>CAVPLH010000001.1:0-263473 GCA_963705955.1 uncultured Solirubrobacterales bacterium
CTGCAGCGATCGCTCGACCTCGGCGCGGACTTCGTCGTGCACTCGGCGACCAAGTTCCTCGCCGGGCACTCCGACGCGCTGCTCGGCGTCGTCGCCACGCGCGACGAGGCGGAGCGCAAGGCATTGGCCGAGCGACGAACGGTCGGCGGCGCCGTCCCGGGCCCGTTCGAATCCTTCCTCGGCCTGCGAGGGATCCGCACGCTGGCGCTTCGCGTCGAGCGTGGCGAGCAGAACGCGGCGGAGCTCGCCCGCCGACTGTCGGGACACCGTGCCGTGACGCGGGTCCGATACCCCGGCCTGGCGCAGCACCCCGGCCACGAGCTCGCGACCCGCCAGATGAGCGGGTTCGGCGCGATGCTCTCGTTCGAGGTCGGCGCGGGTGCCGAGCCCGCGGACGCGGTCTGTCGCAGCGTCGCGCTGATCAGGAACGCGACCAGCCTCGGCGGCGTCGAGACGCTGATCGAACGCCGCGCCCGCTACGTCGAGGAGCAAGCCCACGTGCCGCCCAACCTGATCCGGCTATCGGTCGGTTGCGAGCACGTCGAGGATCTCTGGGCCGACCTCCGGCAGGCACTCGACGCCGCCGACTGAAATCCGCCCCGGAGGCCGCAGACCGGCCCGATTGACACGGTGCCGCGAAGCCGAGTAGCGTGGCGATCGTGTTCAACCGCCCCGGTCGACGGCGGCGCGCCGCGAGTCACGCCGATCGAGTCGCGGGGCGGATCGCGACCGTCGTCGCGGCAGCCTGCGCGATGATCGCCCTCGGTGCCGCTGCGTCATCGGCTGCCCTCCCCGCCGGCGCGGGGGCGGACCTGCTTCCCGACCTGCGCACCCGCGCCCCCGCCGAGCTCTACGTACAAGGCAACGACCTGCGGCTCTCGAACACGATCGTCAACCGGGGCGTCGGACCATTGGAGATCTTCCCCGAAGCAACCGACAGCGGCGACTGCGACGGCGACGGAGACAACTCGAACGACCGGCTCGCATTCCAGCGCGTGTTCCAGGACTCGGCCGACCCCGGGTCGCCGGGCTTCTTCGTCCGCAACCAGGACACGGCGTCGAGCAGCCGCCTCGTCGGATGCATGGTCTTCCACCCTGCCCACTCACACTGGCATCTCGAGGACTTCTCGGCCTACACGCTGAGGAGCGAAGCCTCGGGGCAGGTCGTTGCCCACGCCCTGAAGGTCAGCTTCTGCGTCATCGACACCGACCACCTGTTCCCGGCCCTGCCGGGCTCGCCCTCGAGCTATTACGGCGACGACGGCTGCGGGCGGAGGTCCGTCGAGGGGATGTCGATCGGGTGGGCGGACACCTACGGCGCCTCCCTGCCCGGGCAGAGCGTCGAGATCTCGGGCCTGCCGGCCGGCGACTACTGCCTGATCTCGCGCGCCGACCCCAGCAACCGCCTCGAGGAGCGCAGCGACGGCAACAACAGGCGGCGGACCCGAATCTCGCTCGACCCGGCGGCGCAGGACGTCCAGGTCCAGCCCGGGGCCTGCCGGCTCTGATCCGACGGACGCGACCGATCAGTCGCCGCTCGACTCCGAGTCGGCGGAACCGCCGCCGTCGGCCGACGAATCGATGACCTTGAAGTTGCGGTCCAGATGCACGTCGACCTGCGTTCCGTCGCTGCGAGTGACCTCGATCTCGTAGTAGCCCTCCTCGTCCTGGAGCTCGTTGCCGGTCACGCGGCCGCCCCCCGCATGCGCGATCGCAACGGCGCTGGCCCGGTCGAGCGCGCTACCCGTGATCGGCTGCCCGCTGCCGTCGTCGCCGCCGGTCGCCGTCGCGATCGCCGCTCCGGCTCCCGCAAGCGCCGCGACCACGGCACCCGCGATCAGGCCCAGCTTGACCTTCTTGGACATCGTTCCTCCTCAGTCGTGATTCGCGCCGACCGTAGGGCCCGCAGATGAGATGACGATGAAGGCTAGAGTCCGAGACGATGGCGCGGCGGCGATTCGGAATCTTCGGACGGGGTCCCCGCGAGGGCGACAGCGAGCTCGGATCGGAGCCGCCCAGCGACGGCGGTGAGGGCGGCACCGAGCCGGTTGCCGAGGCCGACGAGCCCGCCGCCGAGGCGCCGTCGGCCGACCCGGGCGAGCAGCCGGCCGCGAACGTGGAGCAGGCAGGCGACGCCGCTTCCTCCGTGCGTGAGGCCGCGGAGCCGGCGGACAGGGTCCGGATCGCGGCGGCCGCGGCCGCCGAGCGCGCCGACGAACGGAGCGAGGACGAGATCCGGGCGCTCGAGGCCGAGCTCGAGCGCACGCGTGGCGATGTGGAGGGCCGGCTCGCCGTCGTCGAGAACACGCTCGCCGAGGCGGAACAGCGGGCTGCGGAAGCCGAGCGGCGCGCCGAGGAAGCCGACCGACGCGCGGCCGAGGAGGCCGAGCGCGGGACGGCGGCCGCGGCCGCCGCAGAGGACGCGATCCGAGAGCTTGCCTTGCAGCGCCACCGCGCCGAGCAGGCGGAGGCCAGCGCCCTCTCTCCGGAGCAGCTCGAGCAGCTTCGCGCTGCGGCCGAGGACCAGGGCAGAGCTGCGGCAGCGAGCTGGATGCGGGGCCAGATCGAGGCGGTTCGCAAGCAGGCCGAGGCCGAGTTCGCGATCGCAGAGGCCGGCACCCCGGCGGCCCCCGAAATCGAGCAGTTGCGGGGCGAGCTCGGGGACGCGAAGGCCGAGCTCGAACGTCGGCGCGCCGCTGAGGGCTCGGAGCCGGCCTCCGACGCCGCGATCGAGGAAGCGTTTCTTCAGGCCGAGGCGGCCGAGGCGCGCGCCACCGAGGCGAAGCGGGCGCAGCTCGACGCCGAGCGGGTCGCGCGGGAGCAGGCCGAACAGCTGGTCGAGGCTCGGACCGCCGACCTACGCGGCGAGCTCGAGAGCATGCAGACCGAGCTCAACCGCCGCGCCGAGGAGCTCGCCGAGGCGACCGGCGGGGACGCCGATCTGACCGACCCGGAGCGGATCCGCGCCCAGGCCCTCGAGCGGACGCGGATCGAGGTCGACGCGGCCCGCGAGGCCGCGCAGAAACGCTACGCGTCCGAGCTTCGACTGCGCGAGCAGGAGCTCGAACGGGAGCGCGAGGAGAAGGTCAGGATCGTCGAGAGCTCCGACGAGCGCCTGCGTGAGATCGAGCGAAGGGCGCTCGCGGCAGCCGAACGGATCAGCGCCGCCGAGCGCGGGCTCGATGCCGAGGCCGCGCGCCTGCGCGAGGAGGGGGCGCACCGGATCGAGCAGGAAGCCGAGCGCGCCAGGGCCGAGGCGACAGCGGCCGCGAGCGCGGCGATCGCGGAGCGAGAGCAGGAGCTGGAGCGGGCGAAGGCCGAGACGGAGCAGACCAAGGCCGAGGCCGAGCGGATCGGCCGCGAGGCGGTCGAGCGCGCGCGGGCCGAGGTCGCGGCGATTCGCTCCGAGGCCGAACAGAGCGCCGCGGGGGCGAGCTCGCCCGAGCTCGAGACCGAGCTCGCCGCGACCAAACGCCGGCTCGAGGAGGCGATCGCCCGCGCCGAGGAGGCGGAGCGGACGGTCGCGACGCTCACCGACAGCTCACGAGAGGAGGCAGCGCAGGAGCGCGAGTTGCGCTTCCAGGAGATCGAGGGCACGATCGGCGAGCTCGAGGCGAAGGCGAACGCCGCGACCGAGCACCACGTGGTCGATCCCCCGGCACCTGAGACGGCGCCGCCCGAGCCGGCGGAGTCGCCGACGACCGAGCCCACGGAGGGCACCGCTTCGATCGCGGAGCTCGCCGCCGAGGCGGAGGCACTCGCGGCACAGACGCAGGGCTCCGCCCAGGGCGCCGATCCCGCGCCGGGCGCCGAGCTGACACCCCCGGAGTGGGTTCCGAGCCGACCGGAGTCGGCGGACCCGGTGAGCCTCGCATCGGCCGAGGTCGACGACCTGATCGGGATCGGGATGTCGGTAACGCAGGCGAAGCGGGTCCTCAATTACCGCGAGGAGCACGGCGGCTTCGACTCCGCTGACGACCTCTACCAGGTCCCGGGCTTCCCACGGCCCTTCCTCGACCTGATCAAGGACCGGCTGGTCCCCTAGCCGACAGCCGCCGCCGCTCGCGGAGGCGGGAAAGGTGCGGCTCGGCGGCGGCCGGGTCGGCGGTCCGCGGCGCAGTTTCGCCCTCCAATGCGTCCAGGGTCGCGACGACCGAATCGGCCAGCGCGCCCGGCTCGTACCCGCCCTCGAGGCAGACCAGCACGGGCGCATCGAGCTCGGCAGCGAGGTCGCGAACGGTCGCCGTCATCTCACCGTAGGCGGCGGTGTCCACCGCGCAGGAGCCGAGCGGGTCGTCGCGGTGGGCGTCATAGCCGGACGCGACCACGATCAGGTCCGGCTCGTACTCGCGTGCGATCGGTGCGACGACGTGCTGGACCAGGGCCAGGAACTGCTCGCCGCTCGCGCCGGCGCCGACCGGCAGATTGACGGTGTAGCCCTCGCCGGCGCCGCTGCCCGCGTACTCGGCCGGGCCGGTACCTGGATAGAGCGGCCACTGATGGATGCTCGCGTAGAGCACGGCGGGGGACGCGGCGAATATCTCCTCGATCCCGTTGCCGTGGTGGACGTCCCAGTCGAGCGCCAGTACGCGGTCGGCGCCACCGGCCGCGAGCGCGTGCGCAGCGGCGACGGCGACGTTGTCGAACAGGCAGAAACCCATCGCGCGGTTGCGCTCGGCATGGTGACCCGGAGGCCGTGTGGCGCAGAACGCCGCCCGAGCTTCGCCGGCGAGCAGACGCTCCGCCGCCATCGCGGCGCCGCCGGCGGCGTGCAAGGCGGCCTCGAAGGAGTCCGTGCTGACGACCGTGTCCATATCGATCATCCCGCCGCCCGCGGCGCACAGGGACTCGATCGCGTCGACGTGCTCGACAGTGTGGACGCGGGTGATCTGCTCGCGACTCGCGGCCGGCGCCTCGGCGCGCTCGAGGCCTGCCCAGCCGCGGCGATCGAGCGCCGCCTCGATCGCCTCCAGCCGGCGCGCGTTCTCGGGGTGTCCGCCGGTGTCGTGGCGGTGCGAGGACGGGTGGGAGACGTAGAGCGCCATCGCCGATGGATACCGTAGCTGCGCCCTTGAACGCCGTCGGCTCGGAAACCGCCCGCAGATGTGACATCGCGGTTGTCGGCGGCGGCGCCGCCGGCTTGCACGTCGCGCTCGAGGCCGCCGAGGCCGGTGCCGAGACCGTTCTCGTCAGCCGCAAGCCGCTCGCCGAAAGCTCGAGCTTCTGGGCACAGGGCGGGCTCGCTGCCGCGCTTGCCGCCGACGACTCGCCTGAGCGCCACGCGGCCGATACGCTCGCGGCCGGTCGCGGGATCTGCCGGACAAGCGCGGTCGAGGTTCTCACCGCCGAGGCGCCGGCCGCCGTCGCACGACTCCAGGAGCGCGGGGTGCAGTTCGACACCGAGCCGACCGGCGAGCTCGCGCTCGGCCTCGAGGGAGGCCACTCGGCGCGACGGATCGTCCACGCAGGCGGCAGCGAGACGGGCCGCGCGATCACCTCGCGGCTCGCGGGCCTGGTCGCCGACGAGCCGCGGATCGAGGTTCTCGAGGGCGCCTCGGCCGTGGCCCTGTGGAGCGACGGCGATCGCTGCGCCGGCGTGCTCACCGATCACGGTCCGGTTCGCTCCCCGGCGACGGTCCTGACCACCGGGGGCGGCGCGGCGTTGTGGCGCCGCACGACCAACCCCTGGGGCGCAATCGGGGCGGGCTCGGTCCTCGCTCACGCCGCCGGAGCCGAGCTCGCCGATCTCGAGCTCTGCCAGTTCCATCCGACCGCGCTCGCCCTTCCCGGGCCCGAGCACGACGGGTCGTTGATCACCGAGGCGGTCCGGGGCGAGGGAGCGACCCTGCTCGATGCGGCCGGGCGCCGGTTCACCGACGAGCTGGCCCCGCGCGACCAGGTCACGGTCGCGATCCTCGACCGCATGGATGCCGACGGCACCGAGTCGGTACGGCTCGACCTGCGGGCCCTCGACCCGGGTCGGTTTCCGAACGTGTTCGCGACCTGCGAGGCGGCGGGCCTCGCGCCGCGCCGTGAACCGGTTCCGGTCGCCCCCGCGGCCCACTACCTGATCGGGGGCGTGACCACGGACCTCGAGGGCCAAACGACGCTGCCCGGGCTGCTCGCGGTCGGCGAGTGCTCGTGCACCGGTCTTCACGGCGCCAACCGGCTCGCCTCCAACTCGCTCAGCGAGTGCTTCGTGTTCGGCAGCCGTGCCGCCCGCGCCGCCCTCGACGCGCCGCCGGATCAGCAACCGCCCCCGGCGGGGGAGTGGCGCTTCGAGCCCCCGCGGATCGAGACGCGCGACGCCGTCTGGCGCTACGCCGGGCCCCGCCGCGACGCCGCCGGGCTCGAGCGGCTGCTCGACGACCCGTATCCGCTTGCGCGGCTGATCGCCGGCGCCGCCCTGAAGCGCCGTGAATCGCGCGGTGTCCAGCGCCGTCGCGACTTCCCGCTCCCCGACCGGGATCTGGACGGTGGCCACCTGGTCGTCGATCCAGCCGGCGGAACGGAACTGGCGCGCTGGGCCTGAGGCCCGGCTCATCCGATCGGAGGATTAGTTCTCCTCTGATCGGGTAATACTAGCTTCATCAATCGTCCTTCTTTCTTCACATCCGATTGTCATACTGGCGCGGCTTCCGGCGGAGTACGCATGGACGACGGAGGCACCACGAATGGATGAGGGCGGACCGGATGTCACGCCCCCGAACAAGGCCAAGCAGGCCGCCAAGGAGGGGCCAAAAAGAGGGGTATGGAGCCATGTACCAATTCAGCCGTTCGATCTACCGTCAGATCGCTTCCGCTGTGGTCGAGGATGAGCGCGATCCGACCGGTTGTCGCAGCAAGCAACTCGTCCTCGATGCCTGTGAGAACACGATCAGGCGCCTCGCGGCGGATCGCCGCTACTTCGCGAGGCCGGCGCGATCGCTTTTCAACGAGGTCCGGATGCACTTCGCGATCAGCGATCAGCTTCGGCTCTGGCTCGTGATCGACAAGAACATCGAGCTCGCGCTCGAATACTTCGAGCGGGTGCCGGAAGCGGGGCTCGACGGGATCATCCGTGAGTGTCGAGCGCACACCCGCAAGGGGACACCGTGCCAGCGCGACCCGCTGCCGAACCGCGACTACTGCCCGTCGCACAAGCACCTGGAGGAGACCTTCGACGGGCCCGGGCTACCACTCGAGGCGCTGGAGCCGGCGCCGTCGCAACGCCGGGAGGTCCACGCTTCCGCCTGACACTTCGGCGTGGGGACGGCCGCGATGACGGGGGCGGCCACGTTTGGGAACGGGGAGGAGGCCCCGGCAGACAGCCGGGGCCTCCGCGTTGGCGGGGGGCACCCGCCGCCGGTGCGGCTGCAGGGGCGATAGCGTCGGGCCCGTGCTGCTCGGAGTCGACGTCGGTGGAACCTTCACCGACGCGGTGCTGTTCGATGGGCGCCGGGTCCATACGGCGAAGGCGCCGAGCACTCCCGACGACCAGTCGGTCGGGGTGCTGGCGGCGGTCGACGCGGCTCTCGAGCGCGCCGCGGCCGGCCCGGCCGAGGTCCGCTCGTTCGCCCACGGGATGACGGTGGGAACCAATGCCCTGCTCGAGGAGCGCGGCGCCCGCACCGCTCTCGTCGCGACTCGGGGGTTCACCGATCTGCTCGAGATCGGCCGCCAGAACCGCCCCCACCTGTACCGGTTGTGCGCACCGAAGCCGGGTCCGCTGGTCGCCGCCAGCGCCCGGGTCGCGGTCGGCGAACGCGTCGGTCCCGAGGGCGTCGTCGACCCGCTCTCCGACGACGAGCTCGCACGGGTCGTGGCAGCCGTCGGCGAGACCGGCGCCGAGTCGGTCGCGGTCTGCCTCCTGTTCTCGTACCTCGATCCGGCGCACGAGCGCGCGATCGCAACGCGATTGCGGGCCGAGCTGCCCGGCGTCCACGTCTCCGCATCGCACGAGGTGCTGCCGCGGTTTCGCGAGTACGAGCGCTGCTCGACGACGGTCATCGACGCATACCTCTCCCCGCTTCTGGGCCGCTACCTGGGCCGCCTGCGCACGGCCGCGAGCCGCCGCGGACTACCCGACCCGGTGGTGATGATGAGCTCGGGCGGGGTCGCCCCCGCCGCCGAGGCGGCGCGGGCCGGCGCGTGGAGCGTGCTCTCGGGGCCCGCCGGCGGAGCGGTCGGTGCCGGCCTGGTGGCGAGGTCGTGCGGCGACGGCAACGCGCTCGGCTTCGACATGGGCGGCACCTCGTGCGACGTCTGCGTGATCGAGGACGGCCGGGTGCGTCGGACCGGATCGCGCGAGATCGCCGGCCGCGCGATCCAGCTGCCGATGGTCGACGTGCACACGGTCGGTGCCGGCGGCGGCTCGATCGGATGGCGCGACCACGGCGGCGCCCTACGGGTCGGGCCGCGGTCGGCCGGGGCCGTGCCCGGGCCGGCCTGTTACGGGCGCGGCGGCGACGAGCCGACGGTGACCGACGCCAACCTGCTGCTCGGCAACCTCGATCCGCAGTCCGAGCTCGCCGGCGGCGTCGCGCTCGACGCCACGGCCGCGGAGGCGGCGGTCGAGCGCCTCGCGGCCGAGCTCGGGCTCGAGCCGATCGCGACCGCGGAGGGAATCGTCAGGGTCGCAAACCAGGAGATGGTCCGTGCCCTGCGGGTCGTCACCGTCGAGCGCGGGATCGACCCGCGGCGTTTCGCGTTGATGCCGTTCGGCGGAGCCGGGCCGATGCATGCGGCGGCAATCGCGGCCGAGCTGGGTATCGGGCGCCTGCTCTGCCCGCGCGCCAGCGGCGTGCTCTCGGCGCTCGGGCTGCTGGCCTCCGAGCGCCGTCGCGATACCGCTCGCACCGTGATGCTCGCCGCGGATCAGCTGACCGCGGACCGGATCGCCGATCAGGTTGCCTCGCTGCGGGAGGTGCTCGAGCGGGGGCTGGGAGAGGCCCGAGCCGAGGTGACCTACGAGCTTCGCTATCGAGGCCAGGGCTTCGAGCTCGCGGTCGATGCAGGCGAGCGGCCCGACCCCATGGACCTGGCGACGCGCTTCGCCGCCGAGCACGAGCGCCGTTACGGGTACAGCGACCCCGAAGCCGACGTGGAGCTCGTCACGATTCGCCTGGCGCTGATCGAGCCGGGCTCCGAGCCGGCGCTCGAGGCGGCGGCCGGCGAGCGGCTCGAACGCCGGACCCGCCGGGTCAGGTTCGGCGGCCGGTGGGCGGAGACCGAGGTCCTGCGCGGCGAGCCGCCGGCCGGCACCGAGACCGAGGGGCCATGCGTATTCGAGCTCCCGGAGGCGACCCTCGTGGTGCCGCCCGGCTGGCGGACACGGGTCGACGAGGCGGGCACGATCGTCGCGGAGCGGGGACCGTGAGCGCCCCGGGCCTCGATCCCGTCTCGCTGCAGGTGCTGGTCGGCGCGCTGCGGGCCGCATGTGACGAGATGGGCGCGATTCTGGTGCGCTCGGCCCACTCGCCGAACATCCGCGAGCGCCGTGACTGCTCGACGGCGCTGTTCGACCCGGGCGGCGAGCTGGTGATGCAGGCCGAGCACATCCCCGTTCATCTCGGGTCGATGCCCGACGCGGTCGCCGCCGTGCTCGATGAGGAGCAACGACCGGGCGGTCTCTGGATCCTCAACGACCCCTACCGGGGCGGCACCCACCTGCCCGACATCACCCTGATCTCACCGCTTCACGACGATGGGCGGCTGATCGGCTTCGCGGCCAGCCGCGCGCACCATGCCGACGTCGGCGGCCCGACCCCGGGCGGGATGCCCGCCGATTCGAGGACGCTCGACGAGGAAGGCGTCGTGATCCCGCCGACGCGGGCAACCGACGACGTGCTCGTCGAGCTCGCGGGACAGATGCGGGCACCGGCGCAGCGGCTCGCCGACCTGCGCGCCCAACGTGCCGCGAACCGGGCCGGCGCAACCCGAGTCGCCGAGCTGGTCGAACGGCTCGGCCGCGAAGGACTCGCCTCCGGAATGGCGGAGATCCTCGATTACGCCGAGCGCCGCACCCGCGCGGCGATCGTCGAGCTCCCGGACGGGGAATACGAGGCGACCGACCTGCTCGAGGGCGGCCCGGACGGCTCCCGGGACATCGAGCTGCGTTGCCGTGCGCGGGTCGCCGGCGACCGTCTCGAGCTCGACTTCGACGGCAGCGCGGAGCAGGTCGAGGGCAACCTCAACTGCCCGCTCTCGGTGACGAAGTCGGCCGTCTTCTTCGCCGTCCGGGTTCTCACCGACCCCGACGCACCGCCCTCGGCCGGGGCCCACCGGCCGGTCGAGGTGCTGGCGCCCCCGGGCTCGCTGCTCAACGCGCGGTTCCCGGCTGCGGTCGCCGCAGGGAACGTCGAGACGTCGAGCCGGGTCGCCGATCTGGTCCTGGAGGCGCTCGGATCGGCCACCGAGCCTCCGGCGCAGGGTCAGGGGACGATGAACAATCTGACCCTCGCGGGGCTTGCAGACGGCGATGGGTGGACCTACTACGAGACGATCGGAGGCGGTCAGGGCGCTTGCCCGGACGCCGCCGGGCCGAGCGCGATCCACGTCGCGATGTCGAACACGCTGAACACGCCGGTCGAGGCGCTCGAGACCGAGTACCCGCTCCGGGTGCGCGAGCTGGGGCTGCGCCGCGGCTCGGGTGGACGAGGAAGGCGCGCCGGAGGCGACGGGATCGTGCGGGAGATCGAGGCGCTGGCGCCGATGCGCTACACGCTGATCACCGAGCGCCGCCGCCATCCGCCGCGCGGGCGCGACGGCGGCGCCGACGGGGAGACCGGGCGCAACCTGCTCGACGATGCCGAGCTCCCGTCGAAGGCGTCGGGGGAGCTCGGACCCGGCGACCGGCTTCGGATCGAAACCCCCGGCGGCGGCGGCAGGGGCGCCCCTGAGCGCGCCGAATAGCGCCGGGAGAGCCGAAAACGCAACTTTGATCACAAACTTGGCAAAGCCAGGCTGCTTCTCTAGACTGCGGAGCCCCAAACGAGCCTGAGCTCCCTCTGCGGGCAGCGGCACGGCTCCGAAACGTTCACCAACTCCCCCAGGTCAGATAATCAATGCCTATTGCCTTCAAAGAGTGGGCCGTCACGGTGCGCGCCCTCGCCGAAGGTGAGCAGCTGCTCACACTTCGCAAGGGCGGTATCCGCGAAGAGAACAAGCACTTCGAGCTCGAGCACGAGCGCTTCTTCCTCTACCCCACGTTCGATCACCAGCGCAACGACCTCGTTCGCGAGTCGCATCATCCCGAGCTGCGGAGAGCCCTCGAGGAGGGTGTCTGGCCCGACGAGGAGCCGCCGCCACGGGCGCTGCTCCAGGACGGCGGGATCGCCCAGCCCGACCGGGTGAGGATCCGCGCCTGGGCCGAGGTGGCCGACCACTTCGAGACCGACGACCCTCGAATCGTCGACTCGCTCTCCCCCTACCACGTCTGGACCCAGGACTACGCGAGCAAGCGCCTGCGCTGGAAGCGCACCCACGCGCTCCACGTCCTCCTGCTCAGGGTCCACAGGATCCCGAGACCGGTGACGGTGCGGGTCAAGGACGAGTATCACGGCTGCCGCTCCTGGGTGGAGATCGACCGGGAGCTGCCGTTCGAGGGCACGCCGGTGATGGCGGACGAGGAGTTCGACCGCGCCGCGGCGGCGATTCGCGAGATCTGCGACGCCGAACCCGCCCTCGTCTAGCCCGCCGACCATAGCTCCACTCGCGTTCGATCGGCGAGTCTCGCGGGCGCGCCGGGCGCTCGTGCTCGGCATCGGCGGCGGCGGCGACGTCGTCGGGGCGCTCGCGGTGGCACGCCGCTGTGCGGAGCTCGGGACCCCGTTCGTGGCCGGCGGCGTCGCCTGGGAGCGGCTGCCGATCGACCCCCACCCGGGGCCGCGCTCGGTCGACCAGATCATCGCCGCCGAACCGCTCGGTGATCGCGCCGTCCTCGCCGGCCCGGGAACCAGAACGCCCGAGGGCGTGCGGTTCTCGGAATCGCACGTCGCCGGCCATCTCGGCGCCCCGACCGTGCTCGTCGACGTCAGCGCGGGCCCCGCGGGGGCGGCGAGCGGAGTCGAGGCCGCCGCGGGCGCGCTCGACTGCGACCTCGTGGTCTACGTCGACGTCGGTGGCGACGCGATCGCCACCGGGCGTGAACCCGGCCTCGCGAGCCCGCTCTGCGACTCGGTGATGATCGAGGCGGGGCGCAGGCTGTTGCCCGGCATCGACGGCATCCTCGCCGTGATCGGCGCCGGCTGCGACGGCGAACTGACGATCGACGAGGTGCTGATGCAGGTCGCCGCGCTCGGCCGTGCCGGCGCCTGGATCGGGAGCTGGAGCGTCGGGGCGGAGCTCGCCGACGAGCTCGAGCGTGCGGCGAAGGCCTCCGGCACCGAGGCGAGCGCCCAGGTGGTCCGCTGCGCGCGCGGGGAGACGGGCGAGGTCGCGATCAGGCGCGGGCGAAAACGCGTGGCGCTGAGCCCGGTCGGCGCGTTGACCTTCGCCTTCGATCTCGCGACCGCGGCCGACCTGCTTCCCCTCGTCGGAGCGCTCCGGGAGGTCGATGGCCTCGACGCCGCCCGCGACCGGATCGTCGCCCACGGAGCGCGTACGGAGCTCGACTACGAGCGCGACGCAGCCGCCGGCCGGTAGCGGGAAGCAGGTCGTTCAGGTCGGGTCGCGCCCCAGCTACGCTGACGCGGCCTTGCCCTGGGTCGAAACCGAGTCGCTGAGCTTCACCGCACGGCACGAGTCCGAGGACGACGCCTGCGCCCAGCGCACCCTCGACCGGCTCGAGGACCTGCGCCTGCGGCTCGAGGACCGCTTCGACGACGCCCCGGGCGGGATCACGGTGATCATCCACCCGAACCCGGGCTGGCTCGCCGCCGCCCATCCGTTCCTGCCCGCAGCCCGGCTCGCCGCCGCCCCCGCCGGCCGCCGCTATCTGGCGGGTTGGGCGATGGCCTCGGAGCTGCACATCCTCAACGACGAGTACACCGACCGACGCGCCGCCGGGGATGACTCGCTGGCGGCGCTGCGCGGCACGGCGGAGCGCCTCTACGCCCAGATCGTGATCGCCGCCAACAACGACCGGCTGCCGCCCCCGTGGGGGCCGCGCAAGTTCGCCCGCTACGTGCGTTGGTCGTGGCTGATCGAAGGCGGGCCGCAGTACTTCGCCGGGCAGACCGCGCTCTTCCGCGCCGCCGTCAACACCAGGATGCGCCAGGGCAAGCCGCCCGCGTTCCCGCCGTCGGCGCGCGACGCGATCGTCCTCGGAGGAACCGTCTTCGACCTGCTGGAGCGACAGCGCGGCCCCGACGCGTGCGCGATCCTCGTCTCGCGGTTGCGTCGCGAAGGCGCCGAGAAGGCGATCGAGCTCGCCTTCGACGCGCGCTTTCGCGAGGTCGAGCGCGAATGGCGCCGCCACCTGCGCGAGGACGTCCCTCGGACCGGCTCGATCGAGGAGCTCGAGGACGTCGACCCGTTCGCCTGAGCGCTTGCCTCAGGTCGCGATCTGGTAGAGCACCCAGACGATCAGCACCGCGAACGCGAGCGCGACGATCACCCCGACCAAGAGGCGCAGCGGGCGTTCCTCCCCTTCGCCGGGCGCCGCCGGCCGGGTCCCCGGGAGATCGCCGAGCAGGGCGCGGGCGGCGTCGACCCCGGCGGCCGGAACGAGGATGTCGCGTGGGCCGCCGGCGAGGAAGTCGGGGACGTCGAACCCGCGGGCGCGGCGCTCGAAGCTCGGGATCCCCTCCTCCAGCAGGATGCCCTGGACGAGCTGGGCCTCTGCCAGGTTACGGGCGAACGCGACCTTGATCGGGTCGCCGCCGGCGTACTGCGGCTTGACCTTGCGGGCCTTCTCGTGCGCCTCGGTGATCGGCTCCTCCTCGCCGCGCCCGACGTAGACGAGCGGCATCTGACAGTCGGCGCAGAAGCGCTCGCTGAGCGGGTACTTGCGCGCGCAGCTAGGGCACGCGAGCGGCTCGCCCGCGCCGGCCTCACTCGACAATGAGCTCGACCTCCGCGACCTGGTTGCCGTTGATCTCGAACGCCCGCACGACGGGCTCGTCGTCGGCCAGCGAGCAGATCACCCATACGGCGCCGGGCCAGTCGGCGGCGAGGTTGACGTCGGTCTGCGACGGGCGTCCCTCGGTCTTCGGATGCGAATGGAAGATCGCGATCTGCTCGCCGCGCGACTCGATCTCGTTGTAGATCCGGATCTGATCGGCCGCTTCGATCCGGAAGCGCAGCGGGCTCGCGAACTCGTTCCCGGCCCTGAAGTAGGCGGTGAAGCGACCGTCGGACGTCGCCAGCATCCCGCAGCACTCGTTCGGCGCGTCGTCCCGCGCATGGGCGACCAGCTCGTCGAGAAGGGGCCGCGAGATACGCACGAGGCGAGGCTGCAGCAACGGGGTCGTCGCCGCCCGCGCTGTACTAGTTGACTCATACAGCGATCGGAGATACTGTGTGCACTGATGGCACAGTCCGGGAAGAGAGCCGAGCCGGGCGAGCGAGGCGCGACGGCGACTCCGTTCCTGACCGACCCGGAGGCGGAGCTCCCGGTCGGAGTTCAGCTCGCCTGGCGGCTGCGGGCGCTGATCGCGGCCGGGCGGCTCGCGCCGGGCGAGCGGATGCCGAGTGTTCGAGCCCTGGCCGCGTGGGCGAACGTGAACGTGAACACGGTCCGCGCCGTCTACGCCCGCCTCGAGCAGGACGGCGTGGTCCTCACCCGGCACGGCCTCGGGAGCTTCGTCGCCGAATCGGCCGCGGGATCGGAGCAGGTCGAGCGGATCGCGGGCGAGGCGATCGACGCGGCGCGGGAGGCGGGGGTCGACCCCCGCGACGTCGCCCTCGTCGCGATGGTCGGCGCCTCGCTTCCGGAGCTGTCGGTCGAGGAGCCCGACGCCGCGGACGATCCCGACGCCAACCCGGAAGGCGACCTGGCCGAGCTGGCGGCCGAGCTCGAGCTCAGCGATTCGTGGCTCGACGCCGACGATCGCGTCGCGCGCGACGAGCTGCGACGTCAGATCGGGCGGCTCGAGGCGGAGCTGGCCGACTATCAGCACGAGCTCGATCCGCCTCCTTCGACGGCGACCGTTCGCCCGCCGGAGCCGCGCATCATCGGTGTCGGCGAGCTCGAGCGGACGCGCGACGCGCTGCTCTCCAGGCTCGCCGAGGCCCGCGCCGCGGCGGCACGACGTTCGCGGGCGCAGCGCCGCGCCAGAGCCGTCCGCGACGCGATGGTCGCCGATCCCGCCCGGCATCGTTGGGAGATCGTCTCGGCGCCGGAGACGGGCGAGGAGGGGTGTGGGAGCTGGGAGGTGGCGCCGCGCCTCGGACCACTGGGTGCGTTGATGAGCTGGTGGCGGGTCAGGGTGTCGGGCGGATGCCCGTCAGCCCCGCCGCTGGGGGCGGCAACGGGCGCGTGGGGCGCTGAGCGGGATGGTCAGATCAGTCGCTGACAGGGCATTCCTTCCCGCAAAATCGCTGTTCGAGCAGGTCGGGAACATGATGATCCTGACCGGCAAGACGGCGATCGCGACAGTCCGTCCGCCGTTCCCCTACGGGGGCGAGTTCATCGGCCAGTTCCTCTTCGCGCTGCAGCTCTGCTGGTTTCCGATGGCCGTCTCGATGGTCGCGGTCAGCTTCGGCGCCCCGGGCCTGCAGGCGGCCAACTTCCTCAGCCTGTTCGGCGCCCTGGACCGGCTCGGGGGCTTCTTCATCCTCGCCTCGGTGCGCGAGTTCGCGCCGTTCGTGACCGCGATCATCGTCGCCGGGGTCGCCGGGACCGCGATCACCGCCGACCTCGGGGCGCGGAAGATCCGCGAGGAGCTCGACGCGCTGCAGGTGCTCGGCGTCGACCCGATCAAGAACCTCGTCGTGCCGCGCTTCCTCAGCCTGATGCTGATCACCGGCCTGCTCGACGTCTACGCGATCCTGTTCGGGATCGCCGGCGGCGTGCTCGCCGAGGTGATGTACGGACAGCCGCTCGGGGGGTTCCTCGCGACCCTGTTCAACAACGCCTCGGTCACCGACCTCTGGGCGTCGCTGCTCAAGTGCACGGCCTTCGGGGCGATCGTCGCCGTCGTCTGCTGTTACAAGGGGATGAATGCGTCCGGAGGCGCCGAGGGGGTGGGGCGGGCGGTAAACGAAGCGGTCGTGGTCGCCCTGCTCGCGGTGTTCGCGTTCAACTACGTCTTCACGCAGACGCTGTTGGCGACCCACCCGGAGATCTCGGTGATCAAGTGAGCTCGGCAGCTGCAGCTTGCAGGCCCCGAGGCATACCCTGCCAGCTGCCAGCTGCCAGCTGCCTCGGCAGATGAGATCGCAACCTGGAAAGGCACGATGAACGTAGCGGCAAGCCCCAGCCGCACCCGCGAACGGATCGCCGCGGGCTTCGTCCTCGTCGTCATGGCGGCAGCCTGCGTCGTCTTCTGGGTCGGGATTCCCGCCGGTGGCCTCTGGGGCGCTCGGTGAGCTGACCAACTCCAGCGTCACCCACTTCCTGACGGCGCTGGTGCTGATCCCCGGGGCGATGCTGCTCTTCGCCCCGGTGCTGTTCTGGCTCAACGGGCTCTACCTGAGGGTCACCGGCGTCCTCGAGCGGCTCGACGAGGACGAGCGACAAAGCGGGTGGCGGCGACGGGTCCGGGGCCCGCTCGAGTCGATGCTCGTCGTCTCGTTCGTGATCGAGTTCGTCGCCCTGGTGGTCTGGTTCCTGCTCTTCGCGGAGAACCCGTCGAGCCAGGTGATCTGACTAGTACCACGGCGACGACGGATCGCGTCCCGGCTCGTGCAGGTCGCCGGCCTCGCGACCGAGCAGATCGGGGTCGTCGCGCCCGAGCTCCCAGAGCATGTCGTCGAGCAGCGGCGGCGGGATCCGAGTGTCGGTGGCGATCCGCTTGAAGGCGGCACGGGTGGCGGCGCGGACCGCGTCGAGCCCACCCGGCTCGACCACGCCCGAGCGTAGTGCGAGGCGCATCAGCACGTTGTCGGCCGCGACCTCCCAGTTCTCGGGGTCGCCGACCTCGAACCAGCCGCGGCGCTCGCAGATCTTCGCGTAGAGCTGAGCCTTCTTCTGCAGCGGATCCGCGTAGGCCCGATAGCGCGCGAGCCGTTCGAGCAGGCCGTGCTCGCCACCGAGCATCGGCTCCGCGGCGCCCAGCAACGTGGCGGCCTCGCCGTCGTAGTCGAGCTCGAGCCCGGCGGCGAGGTCGCGCCACAGCGCCGCGCGGCGCTCCGGGTCGGCGACCGTCTCGCCGTCGATCCGGAAAGCATCCGCGACCCGCTCGGCGGAGACCCGGCGCAGCTCCCCGGCGCGCAGCCGCGGTCCGCTTCGCCCGGCCGCCGCCAGCGCCACCGCCCACATCAGCTCGCTGCCCTCGAGCGGCCCCTCGCCGGCAACGAGGTGCGCGATGCCGATAGCCGGTCCGGTGGTCGACCGCGGTCAAGAAGAGCGCCGCGTCGGGGTCGGGGACGTGGGCGAAGTCGGGCGGGTCGTACGACTCGAACAGCCGTGCCACGCGCTCACCGACGCGCTCGAAGGCGCCCGGATCGGCCACGCTCAGACCTCGTACGTGGTCAGCTCGAGCTGGTGTCCGTCGGGGTCGTCGAAGTAGATCGAGTGGCTGATCCCGTGGTCTGCGAAGCGCGGATCGAGCCCCCGCTTCGCGAGCGCTTCCCGTGCCTCCTCGAAGCCTCGGCGATCGACCCTGAAGGCGATGTGCAGGATCCGCGTCGCGGGTGCCTCGACCCCGTCCGGGGTCGCGGACGGGTGCAGGTCGGTGGAAAAGATCGCCACCCCGGTCCCCTCGGCGGCCATGACGACCGGGACGTCCCAGGCGTCGTGCGCGCGCTCGAGGCCGAGCACCTCGGCGTAGAAGCGCCGTGAACGATCGACGTCGGCGACGGCGATCGCAACGTGGTCCAGTCCGCGGTTGCCGAAACGCGCCATGCCATCGACCCTAGCGCGGTTGCCTCGGATCCGATCGCGGCTATCCCCGGGCGCGATCAAGGAACGGAGCGCGATCAGCCCGGCACCGAGTCGCGCCGAACGGCGAGGGCGAGGATCGAGACACCGAACGGGAGGTCACGGCGGGCGACGATCCGCGACTCGCTGCCGAAGGCGCGCGCGAGCACCGAGTTCAGCCTCCCAGGCCGGTTCAGGTTGAAGTCCGACCTCATCGCCGGCGGCCCGGGACGGAGCCGGCGGGCGCCGCGGATCGCGGCGATCGGCGGGAACATGAGCGTGTTGAAGTAGCCGGCGCGGGAGACGTCGAAGCCCGCCCGGTCGAGCGAGTCGCGCAGCTCAGGGCGCGTGTAGCGACGCTTGTGGTGGGCGACCTCGTCCTGCTCCCCCCACATCCACCGGTACGCCGGGACGGTGGTCAGCGCGATCCCGCCGGGGCGCAGCACCCGCCACGCCTCGCCGAGCATGGTCTGGTCGTCGTCGACGTGCTCGATCACGTCGAGCATCGTGACGAGGTCGAACGAGCCGTCCGGGTGCGGCAGGCGGCCGCCCGAGTAGAGCTCGACCCGCGGGTGGCCATGGCGGTGGCAGAACTCGACCGCGGCGGGCTCGGTATCGACCCCGTCCACCTCGCCGAAGCGCCCGAGGGCATCGAGCATCGTCCCGGTCCCGCAGCCGATATCGAGGATCCTGGTGCGGTCGTCGCGGCGGCCGAGCCCGGCCTCGAGGACCGCCGAGAGGATCCGGCGGCGGCCCACGAACCACCAGTGGCGATCCTGAAGCTCGGCGTATTCGGCGTAGAGGCGCTGGTCCATCCAGGCTCAGGGCGCGGTCATCCGCGCCCCCGGCGGCGTCACCTCGACGCCGACCTCGACCGCGGCGGGCGCCGGCGCGCCGGGGCCATCGCCGTGGCGCCGCCCCGGGTAGTAGATCCGCCTCCACATCAGGGCGATCCGGCGCAGGGTCCGCGGGATGTCGGACGGGCGCACCGTGGTTTCGCCGGCGACCCGCGGGTAGTGGCGGACGCCCTTCTCGAGCAGCCGGAAGTTCCACTTGCGCGCCTTCGCGACCAGCTCGGCGTCGACGAAGAAGTCGTCGGACTCGATCACGATCTTGTTCAGCACCTCACGGCGAAAGAGCTTGAACGCGCAGTCGACGTCGCGGACGCGGACCCGGAACAGGACCCGCATCAGCCGGTTGTAGGCCCACGAGAGCGCCGAGCGGATCACGGTGTCGTAGCGATAGACGCGAAAGCCGATGATCAGGTCGTACGCGCCGATCAGCGGCAGGAAGTGCTCGAGGTCGGCGATGTCGAACTGGTTGTCGGCGTCGGTGTAGAAGACGAGGTCCGACCTCGCGTGGGCGAAGCCGCTGCGGATCGCCGCGCCGTAGCCGAGGTTGCGCGAGTGAGCGACGAGGCGGACGGTCGGATGGTGACTGGAGATCAGCTCGGTGCACACCTCGCGGGTCCCGTCGGTGCTGCCGTCGTCGACGACGATCACCTCGAATCGCGATACCAGCTGCGGCATCACCTCGAGCGCGCGGGCGACGACGATCGGCACGCTCTCGCGCTCGTTGTACGCCGGGAGGACGATCGAGATCTGCGGCCCGGACGGCTCCGTCTTTGGCTCGGCGGCGGCTATGGGCTCACCGTACCCGTCCGCCCGGTTTCGAGGCCGACCCGATAGCCGCCGAAATCGCGCAGGGTCCCGAACCGCTCGCGCACGAACCGCAGCAGCGGCCCGTCGTTGGCCGGTGGCGAGAACCCGCGCCAGAAGCCGAGCAGCTCGGGATCGCGGATCAGGCACAGCCCGGCCCGGTTCTCGATCCGGTCGAGCGCCTGCTGCTGGGCCTCGTCGTCGAGCAGGTACGGCCAGGGACCGCTGAGCACGGTGGGGACCGGCTCCCCGCTCCAGAGGTAGAAGCTGTTCAGCGCCGGGATCGAGATGAAGGTCGAGCAGTTTCGGCGGAGCACCCCGGTGACCGTCTCGAGCGTCCGCGCCCGCTCCGGGTCGAGACGCATCCGCCCCGCCCCGGCGAGCTCGGGAGCGACCCCGCGTGCGTAGGCGTCTCCGTAGTCGGCCGAGATGTCGCCGATCGGCCGCGCGACGAGCCAGGCGCCGAACACGACGACGGCGATCCCGGCGAGCAGACGCCAGGCGGGCATCCGCGGGTAGGCGGCGGCGCCCGCCGCGGCGATCGCGCGCGAGCCGGCGGCGATCGCCATCCCGCCGACGATCACGAACAGGATCTGGCTCCACGCCACCTGGCTGCCTGCGACCGGATAGGCGTGAAGCGTCTGGAGCACCGCGAGCGCCGCGATCAGCACCGTGACGAAGATCGGGTGCCGGGGCCCGTCGCGGAGGCGCACCGCGACGACCCACGCGAACGGCGTCGCCACCATCAGCCCCCGGGCGACCTCGCTCAACGTGTGCGAGCGGATCAGGATCGGGGTCGAGAGCGCGATCCAGATCGCGAGCCCGAGCACGACCATCGCGACCCCGACGAGCAGCCGCGCGCGTTCGCCGAGCGGCGGCCCCGTACGGGTCCACCAGGCGACCACGGCGGCCGCGACGACCCCGAGCGGGGCCCAGATCAGCACCCACGCGTAGGCCGGGATCGGCCCGAACGTCCCGGTCGTCCCCGAGGGCGCGACGAGCCAGCCGTCGATCAGCTCCGACGGGCTCGTCCCGCGAAGGATCGGGACGAGCGAGACGAACACCAGCACGGCGACGGTGCCGATCGCGGCCCAGACGATGTCGCGGCGGTCCGGGCGCGCCTCGCAACCGACGCTGTACGCGACCAGGCTCAGCGCGACGATGCCGGCGACCGCGAGAACGCACTGGCGCACGGTGAACGGATCGTCGAGGTGAGGCCAGAGGAGCACGACCGGGAGGATCGCGACCGCGACCGGGACGAGGGCGGCTATTCGCTTCGGCCGCAGAGCCGGCGACGTCGTCGCGCAGGCGAGGGCGAGGGCAGCGAACGCGAACGCGCCGATGTTCGGCTTCAGCGAGCCGAGCGCCGCCGCCGAGGCACCCGCGATCGCGAGCGCCGCCGCCGGTCGCGACTCGAACGAGAACACCACCGCGGCGACCATCGCGAGCAGGCCGAACCCGATCGCCGCGCCCGGGTGCAGCGGCTCGTTGATGTCGGCGAGCAGGACGACGAACGCGAGCAGCAGGCCGGCGGCGGCGATCACGATGTTGCGGGTCAGCCGCAACAGCACGACGCCGGTGAGCAGGATCGAGCCGAGCCAGAGCGCCAGGTTGACGAGTCGCCCGCCGTCGGTCGTCAACGGCACCCCGAGCAGGTCGAGCAGGCCGCCGACGAACACGTACAGCCCCGGCCCGTACTGGCTGTAGACGTCTCCGTAAAGCGACCCGCCACCGAGGAACTCGCGGATCGAGACGGTCACGAACCCGCTGTCGTCCTGAAGGTCGAGGCTGCTGAACATCGCCTTGTAGGCGGTCACCGCGAGCGGGATCGTGAGCGCCACCAGCAGCAGATAGCCGGCCGCGATCAGCCACGGGCGCGCGGCGGGGCGCGCGAGGGCGGCCGCCAGCCGTCGCGGCGCACCGGCGCGGCCGCAGGTCACGGCGCGGACGGCCTGCGACGGCACAACGACTTCTGCGGTCCCGCCCTCACCCGGCCGGACGTTACCCGTTCGGTCATCTAGCCTGCTGCCGTCTTGAAACGTGTCCTGATCACCGGCGGAGCGGGCTTCGTCGGCGCCAATCTCGCGATCGCGCTCGCCGAGCGGCACCGCGACTGGGAGCTGACCGCGCTCGACAACCTGCACCGCCGCGGCTCGGAGCTCAACCTGGAGCGCCTCGAGGGGGCCGGGGTCCGCTTCGTGCGCGCCGACGTCCGCGACCGTTCGGCGCTCGACGCGCTCGACGCGCTCGACGCCCTGGTCGAGTGCTCGGCCGAGCCCTCGGCGCTGGTCGGGATGAGCGGCGATACCGAGTACCCGTTCGAGACCAACCTCGTCGGCGCCTACAACTGCCTCGAGCTCGCGCGTCGCGACCGCGCCCAGTTCGTCTTTCTCTCGACCAGCCGGGTCTACCCCTACACGGCGCTCTGCGGCCTGCGGCTCTCCGAAACCGAGACCCGACTGGAGCTCGCCGCCGATCAGCCGATCGCCGGTGCCTCCGCGGCCGGGATCGCCGAGGGCTTCCCGCTCGCGGGCCCGCGGACGCTCTACGGGGCGACGAAGCTCGCTGCCGAGCTGCTCGCGACGGAGTACGCGGCGAACTTCGAGCTGCGGACCGTGATCAACCGCTGCGGGGTGATCGCGGGGCCGTGGCAGATGGGCCGCGTCGACCAGGGTGTGTTCACCTTCTGGCTGCTGCACCACCGGTTCGGCAGGCCACTCAGCTACATCGGCCACGGCGGCACCGGCAAGCAGGTCCGCGACCTGCTGCACATCGAGGACCTGATCGAGCTGGTCGACTCGCAGCTGCTCGACCCCGAGGCGTGGGACGGCTTCGTCGGCAACGTCGGCGGCGGTCGCGCCGTCAGCCTCTCGCTCGCGGAGACGACCGAGATCTGCCGCGAGCTGACCGGGAACGAGGTCGCGATCGAGCCCGTGCTCGAGAACCGGCCCGGCGACGTTCCGCTATACATCTCCGACTGCTCGAGGCTGTTCGAGCGCACCGATTGGCGGCCGCGACGCAGCGCTCGCGACGTGCTCGCCGACATCGACGCCTGGCTCGGGCAACATGAGGACGCCGTGGCGAGGTCACTGGGGTTTTGAAGCTCTCCGTAGTCATCCCCGCCCACAACGAGGCCGGCTCGATCGCCGAGACGCTGCGCGCGACCGCCACGGCGCTCGAACGGGCCGAGATCGAGCACGAGATCCTGGTCGTCGACGACGCCAGCTCCGACGGCACCCCGGCGGTCGTGCGCGCGGTGACGACGGACCATCCCGGGGTCCGCTGCATCGCCTCACACAACCCGCGCGGCTTCGGGTTCACGGTTCGCGCCGGGCTCGAACGGTTCGAGGGCGACGCGGTCGCGGTGATGATGGCGGACGGATCCGACAACCCGGACGACCTGGTTCGCTACCACGCGATCCTCGACGCCGGCTACGACTGCGCGTTCGGCTCGCGCTTTTTGGTCCGCGGGTCGGTCCACGACTACCCGTGGGTGAAGCTGGCGATCAACCGGCTCGCGAACTGGTTCGTCAAGGTCCTCTTCCGCCACGGCTACAACGACACGACGAACGCCTTCAAGGCGTACCGCCGCGACGTGATCGAGACCGTCCAGCCGCTGCTCTCGCCGCATTTCAATCTCACCGTGGAGCTGCCGTTGAAGGCGATCGTCCGCGGCCACAGCTACAAGGTGATCCCGATCAGCTGGCGCAACCGCACCTCGGGCGAGAGCAAGCTCGCGATTCAGGAGATGGGCGGCCGCTATCTGTTCATCGTCCTCTATGTCTTTCTCGAGCATCACCTGAGCCGCGGCGACTACCACCGCAGCTCGGGCATCCGTGGCAGTATGATCCACGGAGTCGCGCGCGCGGGGGCGCGCGGGACCGAGCTGGGCGTGGCGGCGGCCGATGCCGGTTGGCATCGGCAAGTCCGACGGGCGCGATCCAGCGACGGTATCCGGGCGTCATCCGCGTGCGGAGGTCGGGATCACTCATCTAGGCTGGTCGGCGCGAGCCCGCAGACGGTGACCTGACCGGGCGAGTCGAGCTCGAGCTCCCACGGCTGCGACGAAGGATCGGTGGGGATCGGGAGCAGCGCGACGGCGCCGGCGGCGACGGACCCGAGGTCGACCGGGAACGACTCGGTCGAGTAGCGGCGCAGCGAGAGCTTTGCGGCGGCGCCCTGATCGGCCCGGATCAGCGCGCCGCCGGTCGGCAGTCGGACGATCGCCGGAGCGCCGGCCGACGACAGGGCGCGAAGGCAGGCGCCCTTCGACTCGCCTTGCGCCGGGACGACGGGCGTCGGCGCTTCGCCGACCCGCGGCCGCCCGGCGGCCGGCTGGAGCGCGACCGGGAGCGCCGCGGCGAGCACCTTGTCGGCCGCGACCCGGGCCGGCTCCGGCGCCGTCGGGAGCTCCGAGAGCGAGTAGGCGGGCGAGCCGAAGGCGTCGACCGCGGAGAAGTACGAGGCCGCGTCGACGAGATCCGCGTAGAAGGCATTCGAGTTCTCGCCGTTGAGGGTGAAATCGGGCGCCACGCGCTGCCGCGAGATCTCCAGCCCGGCGAGCCCGCCGCGCTCGATCGAGCTCATCTCGGCGAGCCGATCGCGGCCCTGGTCGAGGAAGACGAGGTTGCCAAGGGTCGCCACGACGACCGCCGCCGCGATGATCCCGCGCGCCAGCGGGCCGATCCGCACCCCGCGCAGCAGCTCGGCACCGATCAGCAGCAGCATCACGGCTCCGACGTACTGATAGCGGGGCGCGGTCGGCGCTCGCGCCAGGCCGGTGTTGGCGGCCGCCAAGAACCAGAAGGCGAGCGCGAGCAAGACGACGGCGACCAGCGATCGAGGGATCGGGCGAATGCGGACCACCCTCCAGGCGGCAACCGCGACGACCGCGAGCAGCAGCGGCCGCCCCCAGTCGAGCGGGGTGAGCGACGCGTCCGCCCGGGAGGTCGCGAGGCCGAGCAGCGAGGAGATGCTCGAGGAGAGCCCGTCGATGACGTAGCTCGCGCTCGTGGCGATGTTCTTGATCCCGACCGTGCTCTGGGCCGTGTGCCCCCAGCCGAGCCACCAGAGCGCGTAGAGAGCCGCCGGAATCAGGACGACGTAGGCGCGTCGCCGCCGGCGCTCGTCCCAGGCGACGTAGACGGCAGCCGGGACGAGGAAGGCGAGCCCGACGCTGGAGAAGGTCATCGATGCGGCCAGCAGCGCACACGCCCAGCGGTCGCCGATCGGGTCGTCACGGTCGAGCGCCAGCAGCATCCCCAGCCCGCAGGCCATCGAGCCGAAGTAGCCGACCTGGAACTGCCACAGCAGGTCCTCGTAGGCGCTGCCCAGGAAGAGGACCGGAACGACGGCGGCGAGCGCCAGCCAGGCTCCGACGCGGCGGCGGATCCAGATGAACAGGAGCGCGTCGGCGAGCAGGAACGAGAGCACCTCGATCACCTGGAACGGCCGCGCCGAGTCCATCCCGAAGGTCGCCAGCAGCGCCTTGTAGATCAGCACCGGGACCATCGCCGGGTGCTGATTGTTCGGATCGAGGATCACGTCGGCACTCAACCCCCGGCGGTGCAGGAGAACCGCCCAGTCGTCGAGGAAGAAGGTGATGTGGGTCTCGAGCACCAGCAGGACCACGGCGGAGACCGCCATCGCCGCCGCCAGCAGCGCCACGGGGGCGCGAGGATCTCGGAGCCGGGCGGCGATCGCCGTCACCCCACCTGCGGCGCCAGACCGCAGACGGTCACCGGGCCGTGCGAGTCGATCTCCAGCTGCCAGGGCTGCGAGGCGGCGTCGGGCGGAATCCGCAGCACGGTCGAGCCGCCGGGGGCGATCGTGCCCGCCTTGATCGGGAAGCTCTCGCTCGAGAAGCGCCGCAGGCTCATCGTCGCGCCCTGGCCGCGGGGGGTGCTCGCGACGACCCCGCCCGGCGGTAGCGCGACTACCGCGCTGCCCGATGCGCCGCCGGTCACCGCGACGCAGGGGCCGGTCGTCGTCGCGGTCGCGTCCGCGGGTTCGACCAGGGTCGGCGGCGAGCCGGCGACGGGCGGTGGCTTCGCAACCGGATCCGAGCTCAGGCCCATCGCCGCCGCGGCCAGCTTGTCGGCGTTCACCTGCGCCGGCTCGGGGGCGGCGCGCAACTCGGCCTCCGAGTCCGCCGGCGAGCCGACCGCGTCGACCGCCGGGAAGTAGAACAGCGCCTGGACCCCGACGAAATCGGTCCCCCCGGTGTCGGCGGTGATCTGGAACTCGGGAGGCACATAGGGACGAGCGAGCTCGAACGCCCCGAGGTCGGCGAGGATCGTCTGCGAGGTCGTGCGAAGCCCCTTGTAGGCGTCCACGAGGCTGGAGAGGTTGCCCGCGACGGCAAGCGCGCTGACGACGAAGACCGCGACCAGCGGCGGGCCGCGAGACGCGCACTCCGCGCACCAGCTCGGCAGCGATCATCAGCACGAAGATCGCGCCCACGTACTGATAGCGGCCGGCGGTCGGCGCTCGGGCTTCGAAGTACGCGCTCGAGGCCGCCAGGAACCAGTACGCGAGCGCCGTCACGAGCACGATCCAGAGCCATCGCGACGGCCGCGGGCCGCGCAGCAGGCGCCAGACGGCGAGCACCGCGGCCGCGACGAGCAGCGCCCTGCCCCAGTCGAACGTGGTCAGCGTGGAATCGTTGCGTGGGGCGGCGAGCCCGAACAGCGCCGAGACGCTCGAGGCGAAGCCGTCGAGGATGTAGCTCGGGCTCGTCGCGATGTTCTTCAGCGACAGGTGGGTCTCGGCTTCGTGTCCCCAGCCCAGCCACCAGAGCCCGTAGAGGACCGCCGGCACGACGACGACGTAGGCGCGACGCCAGCGCCGCTCGTCCCAGGCGACACAGAGCGCCGCCCCGACGACGAACGGCAGCCCGACGCTCGAGAAGGTCAGTGAGGCGACCAGCGCCAGGCAAGCGAGCACGTCGGCGGTGCGGTCGTCTCGCTCCAGCGCCAGCAGCGCCGCGAGCCCGAAGAGCAGCGACCCGAAGTAGCCGATCTGAAACGGGTAGAGCAGATCCTCGGCCCCGGCGCCGAAGAACAGCAACGGCAGGACGGCGGCGAGCGCCAGCCAGGCGCCGACCCGGCGACGGATCCAGACGAAGAGCAGCGCGACCCCCGCCAGGAAGGTAGCCGTCGCGACGACGCGGAAGGGCACCGCCGAGTCCATCCCGAAGGTGTGCAGCAGGGCCTCGTAGATCAGCACCGGCGCGATCGAGATGTGCTCGTTGTGCGGCGCCATCACCGCCTGCCAGCTGGGGTCGTAACGGAAGGTGAGGAAGTCCCAGTCGTCGAGGAAGAAGGTCAGCTGCGGCGCCATCGCGATCAGGACGAGCGCCGAGACCGCGACGGCTGCGGCGAACAGCAGCACCGCCGGATGGCCGCGCGAGAGCCGCGCGGAGCCGCCCAGATCGTGCCCCTCGCCCCGCCCGGCGGTTGCCGCCTCGCTCGCCACCGCGGGTAATCTAGCCACGGCGTAGCGCGCAGACCCGGAGCAGCGCCGGCCCCGAGACGGCCAGCGTCCACGGCTGAGTCGCGCGGTCGCTCGGAATCGGCAGCGCTCCGGACTCGCCCCCGGCGAGCTCGCCGACGGCGATCGGCTCGCCTTCGATCGAGTAGCGGTGCAGGCCGAGGTCGACGCCGGCACCGCGGAGGTTCTCGATCCACGCGCCCCCGGGCGGCAGCTGGACCAGCGACAGCCCGGAGGCCGGATCGGGCGAGACCTCGACGCAGCCGGCGCCCGCGCCGCCGGTCGCTCGGCCCGCGATCACCTCTGGCGCCGGGCCGGCCGGAGCCGGCCCGCCGGCGGCGGTGAGCGAGATTCCGAGCGCGTTGACCAGGACCCTGTCAGCCGCCCCGCGTGCCTGCTCGGGTGCGTCGACGAGCTGCTCGGACGAGTAGGCGGGCGAGCCGAACGCGTCGACGGCGGAGAGGTACGAACCGGCATCGATCGCGTCGCCGGTGTCGGAGTTCTCCGGATCGAGCACGAGGTCGGGGGCGACCCGGTCACGCGAGATCTCGAGACCGGCGAGCTCACCGCGCTCGCGCACGCCCTGGAGCTCCTGGGTGGTGGCTCCGTCGTTGAGCGCGGCGGCATTGCTCACCGTCGCCGCCACGGAGACGAGCAGCACTCCGGCGGTCGCGAAGCGCGAGAGGCGGATGCCGCGAGCCGCCTCGGCCGCCACGAACAACAAGAAGACCGCGCCCATGTACTGATAGCGGCCGTTGGACGGATCCCGAAGCACGTCCGCGTTGAGCGCCGCGAGGGCCCACAGCGAGGCGGCGATCGCGATCACGACCGCCAGCTCCCTGGAGACGCGGCGAGCGGATGCGATCCGGAACCCGAGCAGCGCCAGGGCGACGACGAGAAGCGGGCGGCCCCAGACGAGCGGGGTGAGGCCGGTGTCGTTTCGCGGCGTCGCGAGGCCGAGCAGCGAGGAGAGGCTCGAAGCGAGGCCGTCGAAGACATAGGTGGGCAGCGTCATCAGGTGCTCGATCGAGAACGAGTTGTCGGCCCGATGACCCCAGCCGAGCCACCAGACGGCGTACAGGGCGGCGGGGACCAGGACCACGAAGGCGCGGCGCCTGCGGTCGGCGTCCCATCCGACCGCGACCGCCGCGCCGACGATGAACGGGAGGCCGAGGCTCGAGAACGCAAGCGACGCGACCAGCAACGCGCAGGCGGCGCGGTCGCCGGTCTTGTCGTTGCGCTCCAGGCACAGCAGCGCGCCGATGCCGCAGCTCATCGAGCCGCTGAAGGCGAGCTGGAAGGGGAACAGCAGATCGATCCACGAGGCCCCGAAGAAGAGCAGCGGCAGGGCGGCGGCGAGCGCCAGCCAGGCGCCGACCCGGCGACGGATCCAGACGAAGACCAAGGCGATGCTGAGCACGTACATGAGCGTCGACACCACCTGGAACGGGCGCTGCGAATCCATCCCGAAAGCCGCGAGCAGGAGCTTGTAGATCGCGATCGGAAGCACCGCGATGTGCTCGTTGTGCGGGTCGAGGAGCACGTCGGCGCCGAACCCCCGCCGGTGGAGCAGGAAGTCCCATTCGTCGAGGAAGAAGGTCAGGTCACGGCTGAGGCTGAGCAGAACCGCGATCGAGACCAGCCCGGCGCCCGCCGCGAGGACGAGCGGCAGCCTGGGGTCGCGGAGCCTCGCCGGCATCGCCGTCAACTGCGACCGCATCGCCACGCCACGGCGCGTACCCTAATGCGCGTTCTCGGGGCGATGGCCAAGCGGCTTCAGGCAACGGGCCCGAGAGCGCCGGCCCCGGGCGGCGAATCAGCTTCGGAGCGCTACCACCAGATCGTCGAGTCGACCCCGACGAGCTCGTCGACAGGGGTCGTGTAGACGCCCGAGGAGAGGTACTTCCAGCCGTCGTCCGGGACCAGGAAGACGATGTTCCCGTCGTCGAGCTCGGCGGCGATCCGGACGCAGATCGCGGCGATCGCCCCGGCCGAGACGCCGGCGAACAGCCCCTCTTCGTGCAGCAGGCGCTGGGTCCAGACGATCGCGTCGCGGTTCGAGACCATGATCTTGCGGTCGAGCACGCGAGAGATCGATGATCGGCGGGATGAAGCCGTCCTCGAGCGAGCGCAGTCCCATCACCAGCTCGCCCTGCATCGGCTCGGCGGCGACCACCTTGGTCTCCGGGTCGTACTCCTTCAGTCTCCGGCCGACCCCCATCAGGGTCCCCCCCGTCCCGAGGCCGGCGACGAACGCCGCGACGTCGTCCAGCTCCTCGAGGATCTCGACCGCGGTGCCGTTGTAGTGGGCGCCCGGGTTGGCCTCGTTGCCGTACTGGTAGGGCATGTAGTACGAGCCGTCGGCGCCTGCCATCTCGAGCGCCAGCTCGACCGCGCCGTTCGAGCCCCTTGCCCCCTCGGAGTAGACGATCTCGGCGCCGAACATCCGCAGCAGCTGGGTGCGCTCCTCGGTGACGTTGTCGGGCATCACGGCCTTGAACGGATAGCCCTTGCGGCGGCAGATCATCGCCAGCGCGATCCCGGTGTTGCCGGAGGTCGGCTCGAGCACCGTCTGGCCGGGATCGATCGCGCCCTCGGCCTCGGCCGCGTCGATCATCGCCTTCGCGACCCTGTCCTTCACCGACCCGGTCGGGTTGCGTCCCTCGAGCTTCGCGAAGATGCGCACCCCCGGCTTCGGCGAGAGCCGCGGCAACTCGACCAGAGGCGTGTTGCCGACCGCCTCCACGAGGTTGCCGTAGCGGCCGCCGCAGGGGCGGTTGAGCGTCGGCTCCAGCATCGCTTTAGAAAGTGTAGTGAGGCGCGGATGCCGACACGCTGGCGCGCCGGCCATCGTAGGTATATCTTCTCCCAGCGGGTCCGGGGAGATCCAGCGCAAAACGAACGCAGAAGAGGACGTGATGAGAGGAACTCGCTTTTGGCTTTCGGTCGGCTTGCTGACCCTGTTCGCGATCGGCACGATCGCCGCCGGATGCGGCAGCAGTGACGACAGCAGCAGTACCTCGACCACCACGTCCGCCTCCGGGGGTGGCGGCAGCGATCTCGGTCTGATCGAGGACGGCACGCTGACGGTCGGCTCGGACATCCCCTATCCCCCGTTCGAGCAGGGATCGCCGCCCGACTACACGGGGTTCGACATCGATCTCGTCGACGCGATCGCACAGAAGCTCGGCGTGACGCCGAAGATCGTCGACACGTCGTTCGGGACGATCTTCTCCGACCAGCAGGCGGGCAAGTTCGACATGGTCGCCTCATCGACGACGATCACGCCCGCGCGGTCGAAGAAGGTGACCTTCTCCGACCCGTACTTCGACGCCGACCAGTCGCTGATGGTGCAGAAGGGCAGCGACCTGACGAACGTCGACCAGATCACGTCGGACACGGCGATCGCGGTCCAGCAGGGCACCACGGGCCAGGACTACGCGGAGACGAAGACCGACGGCCAGGTCCAGTCCTTCGCCGAGATCGGGACCGCCTTCAACGCGGTCCAGGCCGGCCAGGTCGACGCGGTGATCAACGACTTCGCGGTCTCGGCCTACGCGCTGAAGAAGTACCCGGAGCTCGACGTCGTGCAGACGATCCCGACCGGCGAGCAGTACGGGTTCCCGATGCAGAAGACGAACACCGCGCTGATCGACGCCGTCAACGGCGCGCTCAAGGACCTGATCGCCGACGGCACTTACCAGAAGATCTTCGAGGACTGGTTCACGAACCCGCCGCCGAAGGAGTTCCAGCCCTCCAGTTGACGATTTGAGGAAGGTCGGGTAGGAGTTGACAGAAGGGGCGCCTGTTGGCGCCCCTCGTCGTTTAGCCTCGCAGCGCCGAACCGGGAAGGAACGAGATGAGCCAGTTCATCGACCAGTTCTTCGACGTGCACTTCATGTCGCAGCATTTCGACCAGGTGCTGGCGGGCTTCGGCACCACGATGCTGCTCTGGGTTGTGAGCGGCGTGCTCGCCCTGATCTGGGGCCTCGTACTCGCGGTGCTCCGCCAGGTGCCGGGTCGCGCCGGCGCGTTCGTTCGCATTCCGACGATCGCCTACATCGACGCCTTCCGGGGCATTCCCCTGCTGATGGTCGTGGTGCTGATCTACGGCGGCTTCGGGGCGCTCTCGTCGGGCAACGCGACGCCCGGACCGATCCCCGAGTCGATCGCGGTGCCGACCTGGTTCGGCAAGCCATCGGCCTTCTGGTACGGGACGATGGCGCTGGTGATCACCTACGGCGCCTACATGGCGGAGGTCTACCGGGCGGGGATCGAGGCGGTGCCCAAGGGGCAGACCGAGGCGGCGCGGTCGCTCGGGATGAGCCACGGTCAGACGATGCGGTTCGTGATCGTCCCGCAGGCGATCCGGAAAGTGATCCCGCCGCTTCTCAACGATCTGATCGCGCTGATGAAGGACACCTCGCTGGTCAGCTTCATCTCGCTGAGCGAGGTTCTGCTGGTCGGGTTCGACCTGCAGTCGAAGACGTTCAACAGCTCGGCGCTCACCCTCGGAGCGATCTTCTTCCTGATCGTGACGATCCCGCTGGCGCGCGTCGTCGACTGGCTGATCGCCCGCGACCAGCGCAAGACGTCGCGCGGCGGCCGGCCGGCGCCGACCACTGAGCCGGTGGCCGCGGGCACGGGCCTGGGCGGGCCGACGTGAGCGACTCGACCGCGCCCAGCCGGGCGGAGATGCCGGCCGCCGATGCGGCCGGTCCGACCCTGGCGTTGGAGGGCGTCTGCAAGCGATTCGGCAAGCTCGAGGTTCTGCGCGGCGTAGACCTCGAGATCGCGAAGGGCGAGGTGGTCTGCGTGCTCGGGCCGAGCGGCTCCGGGAAGTCGACGCTGCTGCGCTGCATCAACCTGCTCGAACCGCCCGAAGAGGGACGGATCATGCTCGAGGGAAAGGAGATCACGGGAACCGCCGGCGAGGGGCTCGACTTCGTCCGTCGCCGGGTCGGGATCGTCTTCCAGCAGTTCAACCTGTTCCCGCACAAGTGCGCGCTCGAGAACGTCTCGATCGCCCAGGAGAAGGTGCTCGACCGCCGGGGCTCGGAGGCGAACGAGAAGGCCAAGGCGCTGCTCGAGCGGGTCGGGCTCGCCGACAAGCTCGAGGAATACCCCGACCGGCTCTCGGGCGGCCAGCAGCAGCGGGTCGCGATCGCGCGCGCCCTGGCGATGGACCCGCACGTGATGCTGTTCGACGAGGTGACCAGCGCGCTCGACCCCGAGCTGGTCAAGGAGGTGCTCGACGTGATGCGCGAGCTGGCCGACGAGGGGATGACGATGATCGTCGTCACCCACGAGATCGGCTTCGCCCGCGAGGTCGGGAGCCAGGGTCGTGTTCATGGACGGCGGCGTGGTCGTCGAGGAGGGACCGCCGGCCGAGGTGCTCGGGAACCCGAAGCAGGAGCGGACCAAGCAATTCCTCGGGCTGGTCCTCGAGCATTAGCGTCGGTACGCTGCGACCGGGCAGCAGGAAGGCCCGATCGAGAGTGATGGAGGTTTAGCGACCCGTGTGGGGCTCAGCCGAGGCCACCGACCCGCAGAACGGAGGCTCGTCGCTCGTCAACGCGGCCGAGATCGTGCTCCACGCCCTGTCCGCCGCGGGCGTCCGCGACGTGGTCGAGGTCGGCGCCGCCGACGGCGATCTGACCGAGGTCCTGCTCGACCGGGCGATGGAGCGGGGCGGGAAGGTGACGGCGATCGATCCGGCCCCCAGCGACCGCCTCGTCGAGCTCGCCGCGAGGCGCCCCGAGCTCGAGCTGATCCCGCGAACGAGCCTCGAGGCGCTACCCGGGCAGCCGACCGCCGACGCGGTGATTCTCGACGGCGATCACAACTACTTCACGGTCAGCGAGGAGCTGCGGCTGCTCGCCGCAGCGGCTACCGACACGGCGCTGCCGTTGATCGTCCTGCACGACATCGGCTGGCCCCACGCCCGCCGCGACACCTACTACGAGCCCGACCGGATACCCGAGCCTCTACGCCAGCCGTTCGTCCGCGACGCGACGCTCGACCCCTCGGAGACGGGGATCGCCGAAGGCGGACTCCCGTTCGGGTGTGCCGCAGAACGCGAGGGCGGTCCGCGGAACGGGGTCCTGACCGCGCTCGAGGACTTCCTCGCGACCCGCGAGGATCTGCGGTTCGCGAGCGTCCCCGTGTTCTGGGGAATCGGCTTCGTCTGGCCGCAAACGGCGACGTTCTCGGCGACGCTCGCCGAGGCGCTCGCCCCCTACGCCGAGAGCCCGCTGCTCGAGCGGCTCGAGGCTCACCGGGTCGCCCACCTGGTCGAGCTCTGCGAGGTCGAGAGGCGGCTCAGCGACCTGCACGGGGTCGAGCGCCACAACGCGATGATCCTTCACGAGCAGAGACTGCTGCTGGCGCGGATGGTCGGATCGAGCGCCTTCGGGCTCGCCGAGCGCCTTTCGCGACTGCGCCAGCGAGGTGAGCCGATGTTCTCCCGGGAGCGGGTCGAAGAGGTGCTGGAGCTGGATCAGCGGATCGCGGTCGATCCCCCCGGCGGGCGGGAGGACAACGGCGAGGCCGCTAACGGCGGCGCTTCAGGAGGCGGCCCAGCCGCCGAGCGGGCGCAGTCAGACGCCAGCTAGAGCTGCTCCGCATCGTTTCGGCCTCGGCCTCGAGGTCGCGGATGCGGTTCAGGTCGGCGAGCGCCTTGGCGTCGCTGAGGTGCTCGAGCGCCCGCATCCGCAGGCGCGCCGCCGCCGCCTCGGCCTCGGCCTGGCGAGCGCGGGCCTTCCAATCGAGCCCGTTCGCCCCCTCGTCGGGGAATCGGCCCTCCCACTTCTCGGCGACCGCGATGTGGGCGCGGACCCACTCCTCGGCGTTGCCGAGCAACTGCAGCGAGTGGTGGTGGATGACCCGGAGGTTCTCGGTGATCACCTTGCGGCCGGCCGCCCGCGCCTGGAGGCAGAAGTCGAAGTCATAGCCATGCAACATGCTGCCCAGCGACTCGTCGAAGCGCAGCTCCTGGATCGCCCAGGGCGAGAGGCCGATCACGAAGCCGTCGATCGTGTCGACCTCGCCGGTGCGCGCGAAGTCGGGCATCGTCGTCATGTCCCAGGACATCGCGGGGATCTCGCCGCCCCCGAACTCCTCGTAACGATGCGTGAAGGAACCCCAGGTCGGTGAGCCCTCCCACCACGCGATGCTGCGCACACCCACGGCCCCGGCGCAGCCGACGAGCGCGACCTCGGGGTCCTCGAGCGCCTTGCGGAGCGTCGCGCAGAACCGATCGTCGACGATCTCGGAGTCCTGGTGCAACAGCACGAGCGCCTCGACGTCCTCGAGCTTCGCGACCCGATCGAGGAGCAGGTTGTAGTTGCGGAAGATCGAGCCGTTGCTCGCCTGGGCGATCACCAGTGAGTCGGGCTCGCGCGAGAACTCGATCCCGGGCTTCGCGTACTTCTCCCAGATCTCCTGGTCGGTAATCGGGCATCCGAAGACGATCATCGCGGCGCGGAAGATACAGTCAGCGCCGCCGACCGGTGCGGCGCGCCCGGCTCGCGGTGCGCGAGATTCTTGCCGGATAGCGGGACAAACCTCGAACGGGCCGGACGAGGCTCGTCTAGCCTCACCGCGTGCCCGAGCAGCCGCCGCTCCAGGTCGTGATCGTCTCCTATCGCTGTGAGACGCTGCTGCGCTCCTGCCTGCGATCGCTTCGCGACCACTCGCCGGCGGCGCGAAATGAGCGTCCACGTCGTCGACAACGCCTCCGGCGACGGGACCGCGCCGATGGTCGAGCGTGAGTTCGGTGACGTGAGGCTGACTCGCTGCGCGCGAAACCTCGGCTTCAGCGCCGCCAACAACCTCGCGATCCGCGCCGGCGAAGAGCCCTACGTGCTGGCGCTCAACCCCGACACGGAGATCACGGCCGGGGCGCTGGACCGCCTCTGCGGGCTGCTCGACGAGCGTCCCGAGCTCGGGATCGTCGGTCCGCGGCTGGCGCTCCTGAGACGGCTCCTTCGACCACGCCGCGAAGCGCTCCTTCCCGACCCCGCTCGGAGCGCTCGGCCACTTCGCCCGGATCGGCCGCCGCAGCTCGGCGGGCCGACTCGCCCAGTACCGGGCGACCGAGCTCGGCGAGCACCAGCCGGGAGCGGTCGACGCGGTCAACGGCGCCTTCATGCTGATCCGCCGCGCCGCGCTCGAGCAGGTCGGGCTCTTCGACGAGGGCTACTGGATGTACATGGAGGACCTCGACCTCTGCTACCGCTTCGCGGAGGCGGGCTGGATCACCTGGTACGAGCCCTCGGTGACCGTGATCCACGCGAAGGCCGGGACGAGCGGCAAGCACCGCGCGACGCGGCTCAACTACGCCTTCCACTACGGCATGTTGCGCTTCTACCGGGCTCACTACGCGGCCCGCCACAGCCCGCCCTACAACCTGACGATCTACGTCGGGATCGCGGTCAAGTTCTGCCTCTCGGCGGCCGCCAGCGCACTCGCCCGCCTCCGCGCATCGCGAGCCCCGGTCAGCCGCTGACGTCGAGGTGGATCGAGCAGATCCGTCGCATCGGGTAGTCGTCGTAGGGAACCGACCCGCGCCAGACCTCGTGCGCCTCGGCGGACAGGAAGTAGGCCTCCGGGTCGGCATCGAGGCGGGCGAGCAGCCGCTCGAGGTCGGCGTCCGCGACCCCGAATCCCGCGACCAGGGCCGCGAGCCTCGAGTGATGCTCGGCGTCTCCCCAACCGCGCAGCACATGGTCGATCGCGTGGATGTTGCGCGCGCCCTGCTCCCGGGCCGCCCGCGCCACACCGGCCGCCGCGTCGGTGGGCAGGTGCTCGAGGACCGAGATCGAGTAGACCGCGGCCTGGGGCTCGACCGCCGCCGCGCTCGGATAGGTGTCCTCGACGAAGCGCAGGTCCGGATAGCGACGGCGGAAGAGATCGAGCTCCACAGGTCCTGTCCCGGTGCCGTCGTAGGGGTCGACGATCGTCACCCGGTAGCCGACCCGCGAGAGCGCATCGGCGACGAACGGCTCGCCGGCGCCGATCTCGAGCAGGGGGCCCGGCGGCTCGACCGTGGCCAGGATCTCCTTCAGCGCCCAGCAGCGCTGAAGGCTCTTCATGTCGAAGCTCGAGCCGACCAGCCAACCGAGGTGCTCGCGACTGTCGGCGAGGTCGGCGACCGTTCCGTAGGAGAGCGCCGGCCCGCCGCCCCGCCGACCGTAGCGGCGCCGGGCGGCCTCGGGGGCTCCCGAACCGCGGCTGCGGCGAGCCGGCCGCGGTCGAGCCGGCAGCGGAGACGCGCAGCCGCCGCCGAGCCCGCCCAAGGAGGTCCCTGACGCCGCTCACGCGACCCTCGCGTAGAGGTCGGCGAGCCCGCGCGAGCTCGCCTCCCAATCGAAGACCTCGATCGCGAACTCTCGTCCCGCGCGCCCGATCCGCCGTCCGAGATCGCGATCGACGACCAGCGGCTCGAGCCGGTCGGCGATCTCGGTCGCCGTGCCGCGGTCGAGCAGCACCGCGTTGACGCCGTCGTCGAGCTCCTCGCCGACGTTGCATCGCGGCAGCAGCACCGGCTTGCCCATCGCGAGGAACTCGGGCAGCTTGGCCGGCAACCGATAGCGGTTGAACTCGTTCGGCGGTCCGGGCTGAACGAGCGCGTCGGCGATCCGCAGGTAGCTCGGCACCTCGGTCCACGGACGCGACTCGAGCTCGATCGTTCCCTCGCGCAGGGTGGCGAAGCTGGGGTCCGAGCCGTCGGTGTAGTCGCTGCCGAGACGGACGAGGCGCACCGGATGGCCTCGCCGGCGCAGCAACCGCACCGAGAGGTAGAGGCTGAACATGTCGCGCTCGTTCGGGGTGTGCAGGTTGCCCGGGTAGACGATCACGAAGTCGCTCTCGGCGAGCCCGAGCTCGGCTCGCTCGACCGTCGGCCCGTCGGGTGAGAAACGGCGCGTGTCGACACCCGGTCGCAGCAGCTCCCAAGGCTCCGGGCGCAAAACGCGACAGCTCCCTGGTGATCACGGTCACCTCGGCGGCCTCGCGCATGAACTGCGGGTAACGGCTCGGGTGGACAGCGCCCTCCCCGCCGGCCCGGCGCTGCCAGCGCTGCGAGAGGCGCGATATCTCCTCGTAGCTGAGGTGGGCGTGCGCCGCGAGCAGCATCTCCTCGTTGTCCTCGAGATGGACGACGACGGGCAGGTCCTGGCGCCGTCTCACCTGCTCGGTCAGCTTTCGCACTCCCTCGCGCGGGGTCCAGGTGTGGACGACGTCGAACCGCCGCCGGGACGCGCGCCGCAGCTGCGCCGGAGCGAGGCGTTCGAACCGCGGCTCGCCGACGCGCTCGATCCGATCCGGCGAGCCCGGAGCGCAGACGGTGGGCTCGAAGCCGAGCTCGACGAGCTCGTTGGCGAAATGGAAGATCTGGACGCCGCTGTTGCAGTCGTACGGGCCGTGGAGGATGAACAGGACCTTCAAGGGCGTCGCCTCACGGCCGCGGGGAGTAGTCGCCGCGCTCGAGCGAGAGCGCCGGGTTGTAGAACGGGTCCCCGGCGTGGATCTCGTCCCACCACGTGTCGAGCAGCAGCGCCCGGTCGGTCTGGTCGTAGGCGCGCCCCCGGGACCGGCTCTCGTGATGGACGAACCTCGGTCGGGGGCTGTAGATCACCGACAGGCCCCGGTCGCGAATCCGCATGCAGAGGTCGACGTCCTGGTACTGGACCGCGTAGTCGGTGTTCATGCCGCCGAGCTCCCGATACAGCGACCGCGGCAGGCAGATCGCCGCCGCGGTCACGGCGCTCACCTCGCGGGCGCAGGAAAGCGAGCCGCCGAGCCCGTCGGAGTCGGGATCGAAGCCGCGCATCAGGTGGTCGGCGGTGCCGCGCATGCCGAGCGCGACGCCGGCGTGCTGGACCGACCCGTCGGGGTAGACGAGCATCGGCCCGACCGCGCCGACGCCCGGCAGGCGCATGTGAGCGTCGAGGTCGCCGAGCCAGTCCGAACCGAGCACCTCGGTGTCGTTGTTGAGCAGCAAGAGGAGGTCCCCGGTCGCGGCCTCGACCCCGAGGTTGTTCGCGCGCGAGTAGTTGAACTCGCCCTTCGAGCCGTCGACGACCAGCACCCGGTGGCGCTCGTACGCCCGCAGCGCGCGTTCGTCGACCGTTCCACCGTCGACGACGACGACCTCGAACTCCGCCCCCGCGCGGTGCTCGTGGATCGAGTCGAGGCATCGTTCGATCAACTCTCCCTCGTCGCGGCTCGGGATCACGATCGAGAAGCTGCGTTCGCCCGGGCCGCGGCGCGCGAGGCGGACCCGGTGCTCGCCGCGCGGCCGAGCCTCGACCGCGCAGCCGATCCGGTCCAGGTGCGCCTGGACCGCGCGCGCCTGCAGCTCGTCGAGGCCCGGCTTCGCCCCCGGGTCCGCGGCGACGCTGCCCGCTGTCGCGCGCCAGAAGTAGTGGATCGCGGGTAGGTGGCCGATCCTGGCGCCGGACTCGACCAGCCGCAACAGGAACTCGTAGTCCTGGATCCCGTCGTACGCCGGCTCGAACCCGCCGAGCCTCTCGATCACCGGCCGGCGTACGGTCAGCAGGTGACCGACGTACATCGCCCCGAGCGCGTAGACGTAGGAGAAATCAGGCTTGTGGAATAGGTGCCGAATCCGCCCGAGCCGACCGATCGTCGCCTGATCGGTGTAGACCGCGTCGTCGGCCGGGTGCTTGAGCAGCCAGCGGACGGTTTCCAGCAGAGCTCCCGGCCCGAGCAGATCGTCCTGATCGATCAGGGCCACGAGCTCTCCGCGCGCCATCGCCAGGGCGCGGTTGGTCGCTCGTGAGATTCCCTCGTTGCGCGAGCTACGCTCGAACCGGATCCGCGAGTCGCGCCGGGCGAAGCGGCGCAGGACCCGAGACGCCGCCCGAGACCGCGAGCCGTCGTCGACCGCGACCAGCTCCCAGTCGGGATAGACCTGGCGGCGCAGCGACCGCAGCGCCGCGGCAAGGAAGCCGCGCGCGCGGCTCGTAGACCGGCATCACCACCGAGACGAGCGGGCGACGCTCGAGCGTCGCGAGCTCCAGCTTCAGCGCCCGGCGACGCCAGCGTCCGAGCGCGCGGTTCTTCGCCGCCCGCGGCAACAGGGCCGCCGCGCGGGCCGCGCGGCGGGCGGTGGTCGCGACGGCGCTCACCCCGTCGAAGCGGCCGGATCAGCTACGCCGTGACCGCGAGCCAGCGGTCGGCGTTCGCGTCATGTATCTCGCGCAGGATCGAGTCGACGTCGTGGACCGGCGCCCAGTCCGGGTAGTCGGCCTGGAACTCGGAGAGATCGCTGATCCACCAGCGATGATCGCCGATCCGCGCCTCGTCGGAGAGCTCCGAGTTGATCTGCTTGCCGGCGATTCTCTCCGACGCCTCGATCGCCTCGAGCACCGAGCAGCTCGCGTCGCGGCCGCCGCCCATGTTGTAGACCGACGCGGGTCGTGGAGCCGCGTGGATCGCCAGGCAGGCGCTCGAGAGATCGCTCCCGTGCAGGTTGTCGCGGACCTGCTTGCCGCCGTACCCGAAGACCGTGTAGTTGGTGCCGGTGATCACGCACTTCATCAGGTAGGAGAGGAAGCCGTGCAGCTGGGTACCGGCGTGCGCCGGTCCGGTCAGGCATCCGCAGCGCAGGCTCGAAGTCGGCATCCCGAAGTAGCGGCCGTACTCCTGGACGAGCAGGTCGGCCGCCGCCTTGGAGACTCCGAAGAGCGAGTGCGTCGAGCGGTCGATCGACATCGTCGTGTCGATCCCGTCGTACCAGGTGTGGTCGGCGGGCAGCTCGAGCCGCGTCTGGAGCTCGACCAGGGGCAGCGAGTTCGGCAGGTCGCCGTAGACCTTGTTCGTCGAGATGTGGACGAAGGTCGCGTCGACCGCGTTGTCGCGGGCGGCCTCGAGCAGGTTCAGGGTGCCGTTTGCGTTGACGCCGAAGTCGGTCAGCGGCTCGCGAGCCGCCCAGTCGTGGGACGGCTGGGCGGCCGTATGGACGACGAGCTCGATCCGGGCCGAGTGCCGGGCGAAGAGGCGGTTGAGTCCCTCCGCGTCGCGGATGTCGAGGTTCTCCGCCTTGAACTGGGGGTGGGTGTCGATCAGCCGCCGGGTCGTCGGCTCGGTCGAAGCCTCAGGGCCGAAGAACGCCCCACGCATGTCGTTGTCGACTCCGACGACGTCCCAGCCGTCGCCGATCAGATCCTCGACCAGAGCCGACCCGACGAGCCCGCCCGACCCGGTGATGATCGCGACCGCCACGGGTCAGGCGGCCCGCATGTTCGCGGCCAGCGCCGTGTTCAAGGAGGGGGCAGTCACCATTTGATCGTAACCATTGAGTAAGCGAAAGTTGCCAAGGCGAGTAGAGATGATCACATCGGCGCCCACCGAACGGCCGCAGGGCAAACTCGGCGAGCTCGAGGTGCGGCTGCGCACGCCGGTCCCGCGCCGGCTCGAGGTGGGCCGCGCGAGCGCCCTGTTCGTCCACGGTGCGGCTCTCTCGGGCACCGGCAGGCCGGCCGACGTCGAGCTCGTCGTCAACGGCCGCGGCCGCCGGGCGCTCGCCGAGCAGATGCCCTCCCCCGGGCTCGCCGCGGAGCTCGGGGTGGGCGGGGCGGCGTCGAGCCGAGCGATCTTCTGGGGCTTCGTACCGCTCGGCCCGGGATCGACCCGGCTGGCCGTTTCGGCGACGCTGCCCGGCGGCGGGCGCCACCAGGTCGAGCTCGGCACCGTCGAGCCCCGCCCTCCGGCCGGCCCCGCCGAGGCCGGGGTGGTGACCGACCCGGCTCGCACGGTTGCGATCTGCATGGCGACCCACGACCCGCCACCGGAGCTGTTCCGGCGCCAGGTCGAGTCCCTGCTCGCCCAGACGCACCGCGACTGGATCTGCCTGATCTCCGACGACGCCTCGGGACCCGAGGGCATCGCGACGCTCCGGGACGCGGTCGGCGCGGACCCCCGGTTCGTCGTCTCGCGCTCGTCGCGCCGGGTCGGCGCCTATGAGAACTTCCACCGGGCGCTGGCGATGGTCCCGGCCGAGGTCGCCCACGTGGCGCTCAGCGATCAGGACGATCGCTGGTATCCCGACAAGCTCGAGGCCCTGATCGCCGGGCTCGGCGACGCGAACCTGGTGTTCAGCGACATGCGCGTCACGCGTTCCGACGGCGCGATCCTCGCCGAGACCTACTGGAGCCGGCGGCTGCCCAACCACGGCAATTTCGCGTCGCTGCTGCTCGGCAACTCGGTGACCGGCGCCGCGTCGCTGTTTCGGCGTCGCCTGCTCGACGACGTGCTGCCGTTCCCGCCCCGGGTCGGCAACCTCTACCACGACCACTGGATCGCGCTCGTCGCCAGGGCGCTGGGCCCGATCGCCTACCTGCCGAGGCCGCTCTATGACTACGTCCAGCACCCGGAGGCGGCGCTCGGACACGATGCGGCGAATCGCGGCGTCGTCGGCGGCGGGCCGGTGCGACGACTGCTCGCCCTACGCGGCGGCGTCCCCGGAAAGCTGCGCAGCAGCTGGCGACGGCTCTACTTCGCCGAGTACTGCCGCCTGATCGCCAGCGCGACGGTCCTCGAGGCCCGCTTCAGGGATCGAGCCGGGCGCAGCGAGCGCCGCGCCCTGACGCTCGCGCTGCGCGGAGACGGCTCGCCGCTGACCGCGGCCTGGCTCGCGGCACGCCAGCTTCGGAGGTTGTGGCGCGATGAGACGCTCGGAAGCGAGGCGGCGCTACTGCGCGCATTCGCGTGGCGCGCCGGCCTGCGCCTGCGGCGCGGGCGCGCGGCCGATCCCTATGATGACGCCGATCTTCCGGCCGGGATCGTCGATCCGGTCGAGGCTCTCGATCGAGACCGGACGCCGGAAAGTTCGCGAGATCCTTCGACCCCGGGCCCCGGTCTCCAGGCCCCCTGAGTCCATGCCCGACCTGTTGACGTCCATTCCCGAGTCCCCGCGCCACGAGGTCGCGATCGAGGTCCGCGACGTCCACAAGTCGTTCCGGATCCCGGCGCAGCGCGTCGAGACCCTGAAGGAGCGGGTCGTCTCCCGTCGCGGGCACCAGCCGTCGAAGGAGCTGAAGGCGCTCGACGACATCTCGTTCGAGGTCGCCCGTGGTGAGTGCCTCGGGATCGTCGGCCGCAACGGCTCCGGCAAGAGCACGCTGATGAAGCTGCTCGCGAGCATCTACCGGGTCGACCGGGGCTCGATCAGGATCGCCGGGCGACTGGTCCCCTTCATCGAGCTCGGCGTCGGCTTCAACCCGGAGCTCTCAGCGCACGAGAACGTGATCCTCAACGGCGTGATGATGGGCCTCACGCCTCGCGAGGCGCGCCGCCGGCTGGACGAGGTCGTCGACTTCGCCGAGCTCGGGGAGTTCGCCGACCTGAAGCTGAAGAACTACTCCTCGGGGATGCTGGTCCGGCTCGGGTTCTCGCTGATGACGCAGGTCGACGCCGACGTCCTGCTCGTCGACGAGGTGCTGGCGGTCGGCGACGCCTCGTTCCAGCAGAAGTGCTTCGACGTGTTCAGCGAACTGCACGACCAGGGGCGGACGATCGTCCTGATCACCCACGACATGAACGCCGTCGAGCATCACTGCGACCGGGCGATGCTGCTCGAGCGGGGCCGGATCGTCGAGGAGGGCGACCCGGGCGACGTCACCCGGCGCTACCTGACGATCAACTTCGAGCACCAGCAGTCCGCAGGACGTCCCGAGGACGTGATCCCACGGGAGCGCACGCACGCGATCTTTCGCAAGGTCACCGTCAACGGAGCCCCGGCCGGAGAGGCGGCGAGCCTCGAGCAGGGCGACGAGATCGAGATCGAGGTCGAGTCGGAGATTCTCCGCGAGCTCGACGGCTACGTGATCGGGTTCCACATCGTTCGCGACGACAACTACGTCGTCTTCGCGCAGACGGGCGGGCCGGAGCACGGCCGCATGCACGCGGGCGAGATCATCCGCCTCTCGGCGCGGGTCGCGAACCCGCTGGCGACCGGCCACTACTTCATCCACGTCGGGATCGGCAACGAGCAGACCGGTCAGTTCGCCGCGTTCCGCAAGAACGCCGCCGACTTCGTCGTCTTCGGAACGAACCTCTTCGGGGGCATGGTGAAGCTCGACTGCGAGCTCGAGGTCGAGCAGGTCGAGGAGGCGCCGATCCGATGAGCGGTCAGGCAATCGACGGGGCGCACGAGCTCAAGGAGATCACCGGGCCGTCGGCGCTCGGCGGCGGCAGTCGCAGGTTCTTCGATCTCCTCTGGCTGAGCGCGATCACCGAGTTCAAGCTCGGCTTCCACGGCACCGCGCTCGGCTTCCTCTGGTCGCTGCTCCGCCCGCTGCTCCTGTTCAGCGTGCTGCTCGTCGTCTTCACCCACATCTTCCGCTTCGGCGACCAGGTCAAGGACTATCCGGCGCTGTTGCTGTTCAACATCATGCTGTTCGGCTTCTTTCAGGAGGCGACGACGATCGCCGTGACATCGGTGGTCCGCAACGAGTCGGTGGTCCGCAAGATGCAGTTCCCGCGCCTCGTGATTCCGCTCTCGGTCGTCGTCACGGCGGCCCTGCAGCTGGCGCTCAACCTGGTGGTCGTCTCGATCTTCCTGCTCGCCTACGGCGTGCAGCCGCTGTGGACCTGGCTGCTGGTGCCATTGCTGATCGTCGCCCTGGTGGCGCTGACGACGGCGACAGCGATGCTGCTCTCGGCGCTGTTCGTCCGCTTCCGGGACATCTCGATCATCTGGACGGTGGCGGCGACCGTCCTCTTCTACGCGAGCCCGGTGCTCTACCCGATCGAGGTCGCTCCCGCCGGGATCCAGGACGTGATCGCGCTCAACCCGCTCTCACCGATCTTCGAGCAGGCCCATGAGTGGATCATCGATCCCGAATGCCCCGGGGTTCATCGAGGCGGCCGGCGGCAACCCGCTGCTCGTCGTGATCCCGGCCGCCCTGTTCATGCTCACCCTGTTTCTCGGGGTGTGGGTGTTCAACCGCGAGGCGCCGCGGATCGCCGAGGAGCTCTAGGCGCCCCTCGCCTGCCCGGCCGCACCGCCGGCGCCGCGGCCGGAGACGGCCTGGCCCTTGCGGCCGAATCGATGCGCCCAGCGGCGGATCGGCTGCTCGAGGAAGCGCGCCGACAGGTAGCCGTAGGCGAGCGAGGTCGGGAACACGATCGCCGCCCAGAGCGCGAAGGCTCCGATCGTGCCCGTCTGGGGGAGCGCGAACTGGACGATCAGCACCCAGAGGATCACGCCGTGGATCAGGTAGACGCCGTAGCTGATGTCTCCGAGGCGACGCGCGAGTGGATTCGCGAAGGCGATCTGCCATCGCCTCGGCGCGAGCGCGAGCGAGACCATCAGGGTCGCCAGCGACGCCGTGTAGCCGATCGCGATGAATACCGACTGACGAGCGATCGCGGCCGGGATCGGGATCGGGTTGTCGATCGCGTAGCGGCCGGCGAGGTAGGCGAACGCCGCGGTGGCCGCGAGGGCGGCGGCGGCGATCGGCGCCGCGATCCGGGCCACCTCCGCCGGGTCGTAGCGACGCCGGATGCGGACGTAGGCCCAGGCGCCCGTCATCCCGGCGGCGAACGAGAACGCCCAGTGCGGAAGCTGCTGGTCGGAGGCGAAGCGCAGCTCGAGCAGGCGCTCCGGGCTCGGGTGCAGGCCGAACAGCGAGGCGATGTCGCCCATGTGCGCGAAGGCCTCGCGCCAGAGGATCGCGATCGCCGCCGCGATCGCGAGTCCGATCAGCGGACGCCGGAAGTAACTCGCGGCGATGAACGGAAGCACGATGTAGAAGCCGATCTCCAGGGTCAGCGTCCAGAGCGGCAGGTTGATCCCGAAGCCGGCGACGAGGCTGCTGTCGAACATCGTCGCGATCTCGTGCTCGCCGGAGAAGTTGATCAGGATCTCCCCGAGTCCGGGGAAGGGCGGATACGACGGCGAGACGAGCGCCATCGCGACGAGCAGGATCACCAGCGAGAGCCAGAAGGCGGGCAACAGCCGGGCGGCGCGTCGGATCGCGTATGAACCGACGTCGCCGAACCTGCCGTCCTGGGCGACGGTGGGAAGAAAGACGACGAAGCCGCTGATGATGAACAGCACGTCGACGAGGTGCGGCAGCACTCCCCAGATCATCTGCCCGCCCCAGTTGCCGCCGGCATCGGCGACGACCCCGGAGTTGATCAGGGTGTGAAAGAGGACGATCGCCATGATCGCGAAGGCGCGGTAACCGTCGAACGCCGGCACGACCGGTACGCCATGCGCCGCGCGATCGTCCTTTCCAGGGTCGTCCAGCGGCTCGGGGTAGTGACTGACCCTCTCCATACGACTGGCGCAGGGTACCCGGCGCCGGTGTCAGGCCCGAACGAGCTGACGCGCCGGTGACTCGCCGACCACCCCGGCGACGGCCCGCTGGAAACCGGTGAGGCTGTGTGCGGGTGTGAGCCGATCGTCGATGACCCGCCTCGCCCCGCCGACCAGCGTCTCGGCGAGCTTCGGGTCGCCCAACACCCGCACGACCCCGTCGGCCAGCGCTTCGGAGTCATCCGGCGGGACGATCACCGCCGAGGTCCCGTCGACGAGCAATTCGGGGATCGCGCCGACCCGCGTGACGACCGCCGGGGTTCCGGCGATCGCCGCCTCGAACGCGACGCGGCCGAACGGCTCGTTGAAGCGCGCCGGGTTGACGACCACGTCGGCGGCAGCGTAGACGTCGGCGATCTCCTCGACGTGGCCGGCGACGACGATCGAGTCCGAGATCCCGAGGCGGTCGACCAAGTCCAGCAGCCGCCGGCGGAAGGCGATGTCCTGAGGCCTCGGGAAGGGGTCCCCGGCGATCACGCAGCGGGCATCCGGGATGCGCTCGAGGATCGACGGCATCGCGCGCACGAGGACGTCCTGTCCGCGGCCCTCGGTCAGGTTGCCGACCGAGGCGAGCAGCGGGGCCTCGACCGGGACCCCGGACGACGAACGCAGCGCCGGGCCGTCACCGGCCGAGTAACGCTCGCTGACCGGCGGATAGACCGTCTCGACCTCGACGCCCGAGGCGCGGAACTGGTCCGCCACGGTCGCCGAGCAGGCGATGATTCCGCCGGCGAGCCGGGCGGTGAGGCCGGCCAGGGCGCGGCCCGCGAAGCGTGCGCAGGAGCCCGCGCCGGTGTCCGTGATCGAACAGCTCGCCGCAGTAGACGAGGGCCGGGACGCCCTCCAGCCAGGCCGCGATCAGAACCGCCGGCAGCATCGTCGTCACGGCGAGGATCAGCCCCGGCCGGCGGCTGCGGATCAGGCCCCTGAACATGCGCACGTCGTGTCGCAGCGTCGAGCTCTCCTCGGCCAGCGCACGCAGGCGCGGCGCCGGCAGCGTCAGCGCCTCATAATCGAGCGCGAAGACCTCGGCCGAGCCGCCCAGCGCCTCTGCGAGGATCCCCGGCCCGGGGATCGCGACGTCGAGCGAGCCCAGCTCAGCGAGCCAAGCGAGCTCCGTCTCCAGGGAGCGCGAGGGACCGCTGGTCTCGGAGAGGTGGAAGACCGCGAGCGAGTGCAGGCTCTCGGGGTGCGACGGCTTCTCGCTCCGCAGGCGGGCGCGGCGGCGGGCGCGGCGGCGGAGGGTCGAGATCGCGCCGCCGGCGCTCGGAGAGAGCTCGACCGTGGACGGATAGGGCTCCGTCTCGACCGCCTCTCGATAACCCCGCACACGGCCGCGGATCCCGGTCGTGTTGCCGTCGATCACCGCCTGTCCGGCGCACAGCACCAGCTCGCGGATCATCACCGGGCCAAAACGGCGGGCGTTGACCACCCCCCACTTGCGCAGCAGATAACCGCGCGCGAACCCGGTCAGGTAGTTCTTGCGCGCCGAGCCGGAGCCGAACGACGCAGAGTGCTCGTGATATCCGCGCGCGTCGCGGGCGAGCCTGCAACTGAAGCCGCGGCGCCGCAGTCGGAGCACCAGGTCGACGTCCTCCCCGTACGCGAAGAGCCTGCTGTCGAAGCCGCCGGCAGAGACGAAGGTCGCCCGGTCGAACGCCGCCGCGGCACCCGAGGGGCCGATCGGGTCGGCGACCTCACCGTCCAGGCACGAAAGCGGCTCGCCGTTCAGGTAGTCGAAGACGAGCAGCGTTCGGTCGAGCTCCATGCCGGCGCTGTCGATCAAGCCCCGATGACGCCAGTCGCGCATCACGCCCGCGGTCATCACGACACCGGCGCCCGGATCGAGCGGAGCGACGATCCGCTCGACGAAGCCCGGATCGCAGACGCAGTCGTCGTTGAGCAGCACGATCGCGTCACCGTCGGCGCGCAGCGCACCGAGGTTGATCGCCCCCACGAAGCCCGCGTTGCGCTCGAGGCGAACGAGGTCGACCCCGGCGTACGGCTCGCAGATCGCCTCGATTCCCGCGGGGGAGGCGTTGTCGATCACGATCGTCTGCGCACCCGAGCCCTCGAGCGAGGCGAGCAGCCTGCCGAGCCGCTCGCCCCCGAGCGTGGGCACGATCACCGTCGCGGTGCGCGCGGCGCCGCTCCCGTTGCTGCTCATGCGGTCAGTAGGCGCCCGAGCCGCGGAAGGTGACCGGGAGGGTCGCGGCGATGATCCGGAGATCGCGAGCGAGCGAGACGTTCTCGATGTAGTCGAGCTCCACCGCGAGCCGCTCGTGGAAGGTCAGGTCACCGCGGCCGAAGACCTGCATCGGCCCGGTCATCCCCGGCTTGACGCTGAGCCGGAACCGGTGCTCGGGGCGATATCGCTCGACCAGCTCGACCTGCTCAGGACGCGGGCCGACGATGCTCATCTCGCCCCGCAGGACGTTCCAGAGCTGTGGCAGCTCGTCGAGGCTGAGCCGGCGCAAGAAGCGCCCAACCCGGGTGATCCGCGGGTCGTCGGAGAGCTTGAACACCGGGTCGCGGAGGTCGTCGAGGCGGACGACATCGGCGAGGCGGTCCTCGGCGTCGGCGATCATGGTGCGGAACTTGTGCATCTCGAACGGCTTGCCGTCGAGACCGGCGCGGCGCTGGTTGAAGAACACGGGGCCGCGCGAGTCGAGCCGGATCGCGATCGCGATCAGCGGGAAGAGCGGCGCGGTGACAAGCAGCCCGAACGACGAGACCGTGATGTCGAAGGCGCGCTTGATCAGCGCGGTCGAGCGCGACGGGTCCCAGGTCTCGTACTCGAGCACCGGCAGGTCGGCGACCCGCGACAGCCGAACCGGCCCGGCGCGCCCGTGCAGGGGCGAGATCACGCTCAGCTTCACCTGGCGCTCGCGGCACAGCGAGACGAGCCCGCCGACCTCTCCCGGCTCCATCCGATCGGAGGCGAAGACGACCCGATCGACCTCACCGGAGAGCGCGTCGAACGCGTCGACCTCGTGCTCGCCGACGAGCCGTAGGTGCATGTCGGGAAACAACTCGAGCTTGCGGCGGATCATCTCGGCGAGATCGCCGTCTCCGAGCACAGCGGTCACCTCTGGCGGTGTCGCCCGGCGCCAGAGCCAGCGCGCGACGCCTCGCAGACCGACGTCGGCGCCGCCGGCGACGGCAAAGGCGACGACGGCGGACGTGGCGCCGATCTCGCCGGCCGGGGTCTGCGGCAGCGCCAGGGCGAGCAGCGCGACACCGCAGCCGGCCCAGGCCGCAATCCCGGGCAGCTCGTCGATCGTCAGGTGGCGCATCGCGACGTGGTCGCGGTCATAGAGGCCGAGCAGCTTCGCGACCACGATCCAGGCGGGGAGCAGAACGAGTGCCCAGAACGCGTCCGCCGGGGAGCTGGCGATCACGAGGCTCGCCACGGTTGCAGCGACGAGGTCGGCGATCGCGAGCAGCCGTCGACGAAGGGCGTCGCGCCAGAACCGCGGCCTCCCGGCCCCATCACGACCGCCCTGGACCTCGACGGAAGGGAGATCCTTCAGGACCATCCGCCAAGGTTAACCCGCGTCCGGGCCAAAAGATGCGACCTCCGGTGCGCCTGGGCGATTCTCTACGCTGCTGCGGCCTTGAGCGAGATCGCATTCCTGATCTGCGTCGAGCGCGGGCGGCTCGAGAGCGAGGCGTTGCTCCTGATCGAGAGCCTGCGCGCCTGGGGCGGAGCATGGGCCGATGCCCCCGTATACGCGTTCGCGCCACGGCCCGGGCATCACCCGGAGCCGCAGACGATCGAGCGGATCGAGGGTCTCGGGGCGACCTTCGTCGGCGAGCCGCTGGTCGAGCGGTTCGAGGACTATCCGACCTTCAACAAGGTCGCGGTCGCAGCCTGGGCCGAACGCGAGCTCGATCACGAGGTACTGGTGTTCACCGACACCGATGCCGTCTTCACCGGCGCCCCGGAGGAGCTGGCGACGGGCGACTGGCTGGTCGCGGCACGGCCGGTCGACCGCCGCATCGCCGGCTCGAAGGGCAAGGGAAAGGGCGAGCCCTACTGGCAGCGCATGTACGAGGCGCTCGGGGTCCGGTCGGAGCCGTTCGTCCGCACCGCGGTCGGGCAGATGGAGATCCGCGCCTACTGGAACAGCGGCTTGATCGCGGCCCGTCGCAGCGCCGGGCTGTTCGTCGCCTGGGAGCAGGCCCTCGCGCACCTGTTCGACACCGGGGTGGTCTTCGAGCGCTGGCCACACTTCATGGACCAGCTCAGCTGGGCGGGGGTGACCGCCGACATCCACGAGCGCGTCCGAGTCCTCTCCGAGGCGTACAACTACCCGCTCCGCCACCGCCAGACGCTGGCGCCGGAGGCGGCGCGGCTGGACCTCGACGAGATGGTCCACATGCACTACCGGCTCTGGTTCCACATGCCGCACTCGCTGGCGAAGGTGGTGCCACCGTTCGCGCCCGAGGGCGACCGCTATCGGTGGTTCGAGAGCCGCCTGCCGCTCGAGCCTACGGTCGAGGACGCCGAATAGGCCGGCCGCCGCCGCGGCACCGTCACTGGACGGATTTCGCGAGCTCCGCGTACTGCTGCACGGTCGGGTCGAGCGGGTTGAGCCTCACGGCCTCGTCGACCTTTGCGATCCCTGCCGGCAGATCCTGGGCCTTGGCGTCGAGCCGGGCGGCGATCAGGTAGAGCTGGTAGTCGTCGGGCGCCCGGTCGATCGCCGCGTTGATCTCGTCGCGCGCGTCGGCGAGATCAGCCTCCTGCTCCGGACCGGGCGCGGCGCCGTCGGCACGCCTCTCGTAGACCAGCGCGAGCTGCGTCCTCGGCTCCGCCGCCCACGGCTCGAGATCGGCCGCCTGGTTGGCGGCGTCGAGAGCGGCGACGAGATCGCCGTCCGCCGCCGCCGACCGGCTCGACTGCATCTTGCGGTCCTCGAGCAGGAGGAGGACCGAGGCGCAGATCGAGATCCAGGCGACGAGCAGCACCGCAACCCCGCGCGCGAACCGCCGCCGGCTGCGCGCGACGCCCATCCGCACCGGCGTGCGGGTGCCGCCGTCGGCCGGCAGCGTCGCCGGCCCGACGAGCAGCGCCGCGGCGAGCACGGCCGGGCCGAAGACCGCCGGCAGGTCCCAGGTCCAATCGACCGCGGCGGCTACGAAGCCCACGGTCAGCACGGCCAGCGCCGGGGCGATCCCGGCGACGGCCGCCGGAGCCCGGGCGCGTCTGAAGGCGGTGACCGCGGCGACCGCGAAGAACCCGAGGATCAGGGCGAGGCCGACGATCCCGAGCTCGGCCATCGACTCGAGCAGCAGCGAGTGCGCCCGGGTCGCGGGGATCGCGATGTCGCGGTGCTGGAGCCAGTAGGGCGTGTAGCCCGCCGCCCCGACCCCGCCGAGCGGTGCGCCGGCGAAGGCGTCCACCGCCGCGCTCCAGAACTGATACCGCCCGCTGCTGCCGCTGCGGATCAGCCCGGCCTCCGCGCCGCTCGGTGGCGCCTTGAACTCGTCGAAGCGGCCCACCGGGTCGGCGCGCACGATCCCGATCACGGCGATCACGGCGATCACCGCGGTCGCCACGACCGCGAGCCGCCGGGAGACGCGGAAGCGCTCGAAGCCCGAGTCGAGCGCGTATCGAGCGGCGCCGACGAGCACGATCGCGACGATCGTGAAGACCAGCATCCGATGCCCCTGAGCGGCCGCCCCGGCGGCGAGCGGATCGTTGAGCAACTCGTCGTAGCGCTCGACGACGACGATCAACGCCGCTCCGCCGACGACGCCGAGGCCGAGGTTGGCGACCAGTCGCGACCTCGCCGGCCCGACGAGCACGAGAATCGCGAAGCCGATCGCGGCGGCGACGATCCCGCCCCGCGACTGCGTCATCCACAGCGCCAGCACGGTGGCCGGGATCGCGGCGACGGCGAGCGCCCGGGCGATCCGCGAGGCGGCGGCCGAGCCGAACCAGACGAGGACGACGATCGCCGTCGCCATCGCCGCGGCGAGCCCGTTCCAGTAACCGATCGGATAGGTGAGGCGACCGAGGGCGGAGGGGACCCGGGAGGCGATGTCGGCGTCGGGGTTGCCGAACAGCGACGGCTCGAACCTCGCGATCAGCGCGATCGCGGCCACCCCCGCGAGGCCGGCCGCGAGGCCCCCGAGCCAGGATCTCGCCTCGCCGCGCGCCGCGCCGATCACGACGAGGACGAAGGTCCCGAGATAGAAGAGCGCCCTGACGATGTCCTCGAACGCGTGCCCGGCGTCGTTTCCCCACAGCATCGAGAGCGCGATCAGCGCCGAGAACCCGCCCAGGCAGAGCCCGGCGACGATCGCCGCCCGCGGCGGCTCCGCCCGCGGCGCCGCCCCGGCCGCGATCAGGACCACCGCCGCGACCCAGACCGCCAGCGACGCGGCCGCGAAGCCGGTCGCATCGAAGCCGCCGTTGGCCATCGCCAGCGCGATGCAGCTCACCGCAACGACGGGGCCGCTAACGTGTTGCGGCTTCAGGCGCTGCACGCGACCAAGTCCACCCCAGGCTGTACCCTGCCGTGGGGCCGAGAAGAGGAACCCGAGGGATGAAGCAAGGCAGGAAGTGTAGGTATACGACTGCGGCCGCACTGCGGTACGCGCTCGCGGCTATCGCGGCGGTCGCGATGATCGCCCCTGCCGCTGCGGCCGGGCAGGCCGCGGCCGGCGAGTACGACAACCTGAACCTGCCGAACGCCGGGGGCCGGTACGACCTGCCGAGCGGTTCCGCGTCCAGCAACGCCGTCAAGCAATCGGGCCAGGCCCAGGGCAGCGGCGAGAAGGGCGACAACGCGGCCGTGGTCGCCGGGAGCGACAGCTCGTCCGGCGGACCGGGCGGCGACGCGACATCGGATGGCTCGGACGGCGGCGGAGCCGCGGTCCTGCTGATCGTGCTCGCCGTGATCGCCGCCGTCTGCGTCGGAATCGCCGCCTGGCGACTGCGCCGCAGCGGCCCCGGCGATGATTCCGGCGGCGACGTCGCGCCGACGCCTCAGGTGAACAGCGGAACGACGGGCGAGACCCGGTCGCTCTGATGGCCCCGGTCCGGGGCGCCGGGGGACGCTTCTCGCGTGGCCGCGAAGCGTCCTGCGCGCTGCGAGCCTCGATCCTGATCGTCGCCGTGCTGGCTCTGATCGCCGTCCCGGCGACGGCGGCGGCGAGGCCCGTATACGGGGTCGTGCCCCAGGACGGCGGGCTGCCGACGGGCAAGGACCTGAAGCGGATGGCGAAGGGCGGGGTCACCTCGATCCGGCTGGTCATGCACTGGCCCTCGATCGAGCCCGAGCCGGGCCAGTACCGCTGGGCGTCGACCGACGGGGTGATGCGACAGGCGGTCCGCCACCGCATCCAGCCGTTCTTCTTCCTCTCGGGGACGCCCGAGTGGGCCGCTCGCCAGGACGGCCACTCCTGCACGTTCACCGGTTGCTGGAACTTCGCCCCGTCATCGCCGGCGACGCGGACCGCCTACGCCCAGTTCGCGGCGAGCGCGGTTGCCCGCTATGGCCCCAACGGCGCCTTCTGGGTCGAGAATCCCGCCGTGCCGCGGTCGCCGATCCGCACCTGGCAGATCTGGAACGAGCAGAACTCCCCCAAGTACTTCGCCCCGCAGGTCGACGTCGCCCAGTACGCAGCGATGCTGGGTGCTGCCGGGGACGCGATCCACGGCGTCGACCCCGGCGCGTCGGTGGTCCTCGGCGGCATGTGGGGGCCGACATCGGCGAGTGACGTGGTCACGCCGGTGACGACCTATCTGCGCCAGCTCTACGCGATCGCCGGTGCCAGGGACTACTTCGACGCGATCGCGATCCATCCCTACTCCTCATCGGTCCAGCGTTCGGTCGGCCAGATCAAGGGTGCCCGCGAGGTGCTCAAGCAGGAGGGCGACGCTCAGATCGGGACCTGGATCACCGAGATCGGCTGGTCCTCCGCCGGCCCGCAAGGCAACCCCTACGTCAAGGGTCGGAAAGGGCAGGCCAGCACGCTGTCCAGCGCGCTGAACGCCTACGCGAACAACCGGCGCAGCTTCAAGCTGCGAGGGGTGTTCTGGTACTCGTGGCGCGACAAGCCGGGAGGCAACGCGGTCTGCAAGTGGTGCGCGCACGCCGGTTTGCGAGCCCGCGACGGCTCCGCGAAGCCCGCGTGGAAGGCGTTCGCCGCGGTGGCTCGCCGGTGATCCCGAGAGCGGACGCGGCGATCGTCGTCGGTGCGCTCGCGGTGGCCTCGCTGCTGCTCGCGCCGGCCGTCGCCCAGGCCCGCGCGCCGAGGTGGTTCTTCGGCGTCGCGCCGCAGAGCGCGCTTACCGATCGGGACTTCAGCCGGATGGCGAGGGCGAAGGTGGGCACGCTGCGCTTCGGCCTTCACTGGGCGGGTGTCGAGCCGTCGAGGGGAACGTTCGACTGGTCCGGTCCGGACTCGTATGTCCGGCGGGCGGCCGAGAACCACATCCGCCTGCTGCCGTACCTGTCCGGGACCCCCGAGTGGGCGGCCCGCCTCGACGGCCGCGCGTGTGCAGGGGACGGCTGCGCGGCCTACGCCCCGGAAGGAAGGAAGGCACTCGCGGCGTGGTCCGAGTTCGTCGCCGCGGCGGTCGCCCGCTACGGGCCCGGCGGCGGCTTCTGGGTCGAGAACCCCACCGTCCCGCGGTCGCCGGTCCGTGCGTGGCAGATCTGGAACGAGCAGAACTCGCCCACCTTCTACGAGCCGCGGCCGAACGTGAACGCGTTCGCGAAGCTGCTGGCCGTCTCGCATGCGGCGATCGCTCGCCAGGATCCGGGCGCCGAGGTCATCCTCGGCGGCATGTTCGGGAGCCCGCTCGGCGGCCTGAGGCCGGGCTTGTCGGCACCGGACTACCTCGCGAAGCTCTACCGCAAGGGCGCCGCGAAGGACTTCGACGCGGTCGCGCCGCATCCGTACGGATCGACGTTCAAGCGCGTGCTCTCCCAGATCAAGCTGCTGCGCGACGAGATGCGCAAGGCCCGCGACGCGAGCAGCGAGCTCTGGATCACCGAGCTGGGCTGGGCCTCGGGCGGCCCGCCGAGCCCGCTCAACAAGGGTGAGAAGGGCCAGGCGGCCGAGCTCGAGCGGGCGTTCAAATTCTTCGCAAAGAGGCGTAAGAGGTTGAATATCGGGAACGTCGACTGGTACTCATGGCGTGACAGCTCGGCGAGCGCCGCCGCCCTCTGCGAGTGGTGTCCCGAGTCGGGGCTGCTCGAAGAGGACTTCACGACGAAGCCGTCACTCGACGCGTTCACAACATTTACTGGAGGTAAGTGACTTGACGATCCGCAACCGTGCCCTAGTTGTCCTCAGCCTCGCTCTGGCCGCGTCCGTCGCGCTGCTCGCGCCGGCGCTCTCGGAGGCCAAGCCTCCGCGGACCTTCTTCGGGGTCGCCCCGCAGACCACGTTGGGGTCCGCCGACTTCGCGCGCATGAAGCAGGGCAAGGTCGGCACCCTCCGGATCCCGTTCAGCTGGCCGGCGGTGCAGCCGGCCGGGCCCGGAGGCTTCGACTGGAGCACGATCGATCCGCTCGTCGCCGGTGCGGCGAGCAACGGGGTCACGGTCCAGCCGTTCCTCTCCGGCTCCCCGTTTTGGATCGCCCACCTCGAGGGTCACAGCTGCAGCGGCAGCGAGTGCACCGCGTTCGCCCCCGCCGGTGACGCGGGGCTCTCGGCGTGGTCGGACTTCGTCTCCGCCGCGGTCGAGCGCTACGGGCCCGGTGGCAGCTTCTGGGCCGCCAACCCCGATGTCCCGCAGGTCCCGATCACCGTCTGGCAGATCTGGAACGAGCAGAACTCGCCGGCCTTCTACGCGCCGAAGCCGAGCCCGAAGGCGTACGCGAAGCTGCTCGCCGCGGCCGCCGGCGCGATCAACGCCAGGGACGCGTCCGCGGAGATCGTGCTCGGCGGCATGGCACGGCTCCAGGGCGTCAAGGCGGCGATTCCCGCGGCCGACTTCCTCTCGAAGCTGTACAAGGTCCACGGCGCGAAGAAGAACTTCGACGCGGTCGGTGTGCACCCCTACGGCTCGAGGGTGAAGGCGATCGTCGAGCAGGTCGACGCGATTCGCAACACGCTGGTGAAGCGCCACGACCGCAAGGCCGGCCTCTACGTCAGCGAGATCGGCTGGGGATCGAAGAAGGGCGGCCACGCGCTCAACGTCGGCGCGAAGGGCCAGGCGAACCGGCTCAAGGAGTCGTTCAAGTACTTCACCAAGAACCGCCGCAAGCTGCACATCCAGGCGGTCGACTGGTTCAGCTGGATGGACTCCCCGACCACGATCTGCAAGTGGTGCCCGAGCTCGGGCCTGTTCAAGGCCGGGCTGGTCGCGAAGCCGTCGTGGAAGGCATACACGAAGTTCACGGGCGGAAAGTGAGCTGACGCCCGGCCGTTGATGCGCCTCCGATGGGCCGCGACCGCGGCCGCGATCCTGGCCGTGTCCGCGTCGGGCTGCTCGTCGGGCAGCGACGATGGCGACGGAGCCGATCAAGGCGGCGGCACCCCCTCGGGAGCGCCGCGCGCCTTCTTCGGCGTCGTCCCGCAGGCGCAGCTGACCCCCGACGACGTGATGCGCATGGGCGAGGGTCTCGTGGGGACGATCCGGATCGTCGTCCCGTGGCAGGTGATCGCCCCGGACGGGCCCGGCCAGATGGATTTCTCGTCCTTCGACCCGGTCGTGCTCGAGGCCGCCGAGCAGGGGATCGCGGTGCTGCCGACGCTCTCGGGCACCCCGACCTGGGTCGCGCAGAACCTGAACGGGGACGAGGGCTGCACCCTCGACTGCTCGAACTACGTCCCCCGGACGGCCGCGGCGCTCGCGGCGTGGAAGAAGTTCGTCAGCGCGATGGTCGATCGCTACGGGCCCGACGGCGAGCTGTGGTCGCAGAACCCCGACGTCGAGGCGAGCCCGATCCACGACTGGCAGATCTGGAACGAGCAGAACTCACCGACGTTCTTCCTCCCGAAGCCCGATCCGGCCGCCTACGAGAACCTGCTCGAGCCCGCGGCGGCCGCGATCCACGATCGCGACCCGGACGGCGAGGTGATCCTCGGCGGCATGTTCGCGACCCCCCTGAAGGGCAAACCCCCCGCCTTCGTCGCCTCCGACTTCCTTCGCCGGCTGTACGAGATTCCGGGCGCCGACGACAGCTTCGACGCGATCGCGGTGCACCCGTACTCCGCGCATCTGAGCAACGTCCGCCTCCAGGTCTCCGTGATGCGCGACGAGGTCGAGCGCGCCGGCGACGACGCGTCGATCTGGATCACCGAGGTCGGCGCCTCGTCATCGGAAGGCGCCAACCCGCTCGACCGCGGCCCCGACGGTCAGGCCGACCTGCTGAAGGGCGTCTACGACTTCTTCCTCTCGAAGCGCGAAGCGTGGAACATCGAAGGGGCGACGTGGTTCTCGTGGCGCGACACGGCCGAGGGACAGTGCGACTGGTGCGCGAAGTCGGGCCTCTTCCCGGTCGACTCGCTCGACGACCCGAAGCCGGCCTGGGACGCGTTCGTCGGCTTTACCGGCGGCAGCTAGAGCGTCCCCCCGGTCGCGCCCGAGCCGAGGGTTTGTATCGGATAGCGAGACAAACCCCCGGGTCGACGTAAACGCAGGGCGCGAAATCGGGCCTCTTCCCGGTCGCCTCGCTCGACGACCCGAAGCCGGCCTGGGACGCGTTCGTCGGCTTTACCGGCGGCAGCTAGAGCGCCGCGCGCCCCCGCCATCGCGGGCAGGATCACGACCGTGTCCGAATCCGCGACTCCGGTGTCGAGCCCGTCGAGGACGCGCACGTCCTCGTCGTTGAGATAGACGTTGACGTAGCGATTGAGCTCGCCGCCGTCGCCGAACAACTGCTCCCGCGTATCGGGATGCGCGGCGGCGAGCGCTTCCAGCACCTCGCCGACGGTTGCGCCGTCCGCGTCGACCTCGCTCTCGCCCCCGGCGCGCGAGCGCAGCACGGGTGGGATCTTCACCGTCGGCATGGCGGGAACCTATCGTGCTGCGTGCGCGTCGCCGCTCAGGCGGCGCTCGGGGTCGGCTCGCGGGCCGGCGCTCCGCAGAACAGCTCGTAGTCGGGGAACTTGCCCATCTGCTCGGCGGCGATCTCGGGCGCGTGCTCGCCGCAGATCGGGCACTCCGGGTCGCGTTTTACCTTCAGCTCCGTGAACCGGGTCCCGAGCGACTCGTAGAGCAGCAGGCGCCCGATCAGCGGCTCGCCGATCCCGGCGATCAGCTTGATCACCTCGTTGGCCTGCAGCAGCCCCATCACGCCTGCCATCACGCCGAGCACCCCGTTGGCGCCGCAGCTCGGGGCGAGCTCGGGCGGCGGCGGGACCGGATAGAGACACCGATAGCACGGCCCCTCGTGCGGCACGAAGGTCGAGATCTGGCCGTCGAAGCCGAGGATCGAGGCGCTGATGACCGGCTTGCCGAGTCGTACGGCCGCGTCGTTGAGCAGGTAGCGGGTGGGGAAGTTGTCGGCGCCGTCGACGATCACGTCGTAGCCCTCGATCAACTCGAGGATGTTCGACGCGTCGAGACGCAGGTTGTGCTCGATCACCTCGACGTCGGGGTTGAGCGCCTCGATCGCCAGCTTCGCCGAGGTCGTCTTCGCGATCCCGACCCGCTCGGTGTTGTGGATCACCTGGCGCTGCAGGTTGGACTCGTCGACGACGTCGTCGTCGACGATCCCGATCGTGCCGATCCCGGCGGCGGCGAGGTAGAGCGCGCTCGGCGCTCCGAGGCCGCCGGCCCCGAGCAGCAGGACCCTCGCGTTCAGCATCTTCAGCTGACCGTCGACCCCGACCTCGGGCAGCAACGTATGCCGCGAGTAGCGCATCCGCTGCTCGCGACTGAGGCCCTCGGGCTCGACGAGCGGGAGGTTCGCATCGCTCCAGGCGGTGATCCCGCCCTCGATCACGGCGACGTTGTCGTAGCCGAGGCCGCGCAGGGCGAGGGCGCTGTTCGAGGACCGGTTGTCGGTCCGGCAGTAGAGGAGCAGGCGCTCGGATGTGTCTCCGACCAGCCCGTCGATCCGCTCGAGCAGCTCGCCCTGGGGGACGTGGGTCGCGGCCTCGAGATGAGCCTCGTCCCACTCGCTCTGCTCGCGCACGTCGATCAGCTCGACGCCGGAGTCGATCTCGGCGCGCGCGGCGTCGATCGAGAGCAGCTCGATCCCCGGCCTGGTGGTGTCGGCGGTTGCCACTTCGTCAAATCTCCTAATCCGTATCCGGATTACGGTGTTACTTCAGAAAGTGTAGCAACGGAGCGGCGTTCGAACCACACGCTCGACGCTCGGCCGACGCTCAGGAGCCCGCCCGAGGAGTGCTCGACCGCGGCTCGGGCAGATCGGGGGCCGGGCGAGCCCGGACCGACCGCGCGGACCGCGGCGCGATCGCGCTCCGTCGCCCGGCCGAGCAGCGTCTTCGCGGCCAGCCGCAGCCGCAGGTTGAGGCGCAGGGCGCGCCAGGCGAGCCATTCCCGGCGCGGCCCGTAGGCACGCCGGACCGCGGCTCGCCAGTTGAGCGCCGCGGTGGCGCGGTAGCCGTCCGGCGAGCCGTAGGCGAGCGTCGACGAGCCCTGGCCGTGGTGGACGATCCGACACGAACCCGGGTCGAACCACGACGGGACGCCGGCCGCGGCGGCACGCAGGCCGAGGTCGACGTCCTCGCTGAACATGTGCAGGGCGGTGTCGAACGGCCCGAGCCCGCGCAGCACTGCCGTAGGCCCGGCCACGCATGCCCCCGTGAGCCAGCTGACCCGGAGCCGGCGCTCGAGCCGGTAGGGCTCGGTGTGCGCCCGGAAGGCGTCGGGCTGGACCGTCGCCGGCAGCAGCGCCCGGACCCAGGGCCACGCTCCCACGGGAGGTCCGCTCGCCGACGGCTGGACCGAGCCGTCGGTGTTGAGCAGCCGCGGGCCGACGAGCCCGCCGAGCTCGGCCGCCGTCGCCGCGAGCCGGTCGAGGCCGTCGTCGAGCAACTCGGTGTCGGGGTTGAGCAGCACGGTGACCTCGCCCGCGGCCTCCGCGACCCCGACGTTCGAGGCGGCGCCGAAGCCGAGGTTCTCGCTCAACGCGATCAGGCGCGAGCGTCCCTTCCAGCCCGCCGCCGCCTCGGCGACCTGATCGGTCGAGGCGTTGTCGACGACGAGCAGCTCGGGCTCGCCGTCGAGGCAGCGGTTCATCGACGTCACCAGGGTGCGCAGGTGACCCGCGCACTCCCAGGTGACGACGACTATCGAATAGCGAACCCTGATCCTGGTGATCTAAGCGAACGACGGGCGCATCTGGCGCAGCCGGCGGACGCGCTCCTCGATCGGGGGGTGGGTCGAGAACAGGCTCGCAACCCCACCGCCCGAGAACGGCTTCACGATGTAGAGCGGCTCGGCCGCCTGGTTGACCTGCATCGGCATCGCCTTCGCGCCCTCCTCGAGCCGCAGCAGCGCCGAGGCGAGCGACTCCGGGTTGCCGCAGATCTGGGCGCCGGTCGCGTCGGCCGAGTACTCCCGCTGGCGCGAGACCGCGAGCTGAATCAGGCTCGCCGCGATCGGGGCGAGGATGATCAGCGCCAGGTTGGCGACCAACCCGAGCGGCGACTCGTCGTCGCCGCCGAACCACATGAAGAAGTACGCCAAGTAGGTGATCGACATGCCGATCGCCGCGGCGACCGAGGTGGTGAGGATGTCGCGGTTCTTGACGTGGCCGAGCTCGTGGGAGATCACGCCGCGCAGCTCGTCCTCGGAGAGCAGCTTCGTGATCCCGTCGGTGACCGCGACCGCGGAATGATTCGGGTTGCGACCGGTCGCGAACGCGTTCGGCTGCTCATTCGGGATCCTGTAGAGACGCGGCATCGGCAGGCCGGCCCGGGTCGTCAGCTCGCGGACCATCTGGTAGATCCCCGGCGCCTCCTCCTCGGAGAGCGGCTTCGCCCGGGCGCTCGCGAGGGCGATCTTGTCGCTGAACCAGAAGGCGATGAAGTTGAGCCCCAGCGCCACGACGAGGAAGATGGTGGCGGTCTGGATCCCGCCGATCGCGTAGCCGAGCGCGACCAGGAGGGCGCCCAGCAGGGCCATCATGATCACGGTGCGCAGGCCGGCGGCGAAGTTCGACTTGCGGGTGGTTGTCATTGCGAGAGTGCTCCTTGATGCGTCGCCCGGCTCTCAAGACGCAGGCGGCCGGGCTGAAACCTGCACTGACATATTGTGACGGCCCCGATTCCGCGCATCTGGGGGCTGACCCCTAAGTTGCGCTGGGGGCCGGAACCCTTTCTCGGGGAGGCAACTCCCAGATTGCCGCCCGGCGACCGATCCGACCGATACTTAGATCAGATGCGACGCCGCGACCTCCTCACCCAGGTCCTCGTTGTCAACCTGCTGCTGATCGCGGCGGCGGTGATCGTCACGGCGATCGCGACCAACTCCGAGCAGGGTCTGCTGAAGACGCCCGAGGCGGGGCTGGTCCTCGGCGGCGCGGTCGCGCTGACGATCATCTTCAACGTGATCCTCCTGCAGCGTCGATTCAGGCCGCTCGAGGAGCTGGTCGACCAGATGGAACGCGCCGACCTCTCGCGCCCCGGAGCGAACCTGAGCGAGGCCCCGGCGGCCGGCGGTCCGCAGGAGGTCGAGCGCCTGCATCAGGCGTTTCGCCGGATGCTCGAGCGGCTCGAGGCCGAGCGGCGCCGGACCTCGAGTGCGGCGCTCGCCGCTCAGGAGGAGGAGCGGGCGCGGGTCGCACGCGACCTGCACGACGAGGTCAACCAGTCGCTCACCGGGCTGCTGCTGCGGCTCGAGGCGGCGCGCGAGAAGGCTCCGCCGCAGCTCGCGTCCGAGCTGGCCGAGACCCGGGGGCTCGCCAACCAGGCGATGCAGGAGCTGCTCGCCCTGGCGCGGCAGCTGCGTCCCACCGCGCTCGACGACCTCGGTCTCAACGCGGCGCTGGCGGGCGCGGTGCGCGAGCTCGACCGCCAGAGCGACGTCTCCGCCGGGTTCGAGGCCTCGGGGGAGCTCGGCGATCTGCCCGGCGACGTGCAGCTCGTCGTCTACCGGGTCGCCCAGGAGGCGCTCTCGAACGCCGCCCGGCACTCCGACGCCGGCGCGGTCTCCGTCCGGCTCGCGCGCCGCAACGGCTCGGTCGAGCTCGAGGTCGCCGACGACGGGCGAGGGTTCTCCTTCGATCAGGCCTCGCGGGGGCTCGGGATCGCGGGCATGCGCGAGCGGGCGCTGCTCGTCAACGGGAAGGTCGAGATCACGTCGCGGCCGGGCGCCGGAACCCGGATTCGCCTCAGCGTCCCGATCCCGACCGGCGATCGCATCGAGGGCGGCGGCTGACGTGCGGGTCCTGATCGCCGACGACCACGGGATCGTGCGCTCGGGGCTGCGGATGCTGCTCGAGCAGCAGGCCGACATCGAGGTCGTCGCCGAGGCCTCGGACGGCGCCGCGGCGCGCGACCTCGCGATCCGCGAGCGCCCCGACCTCGCGATCCTCGACGTCAAGATGCCGAAGCTGACCGGCCTGCAGGCGACGAGGGAGATCCGCGAGCAGGCGCCCAGCGTCTCGGTCCTGATCCTCTCGATGTACGACGACGAGCGCTATCTGTTCGAGGCGCTGAAGGCGGGTGCCTCCGGCTACGTGCTCAAGACCCAGGCCGACGTCGACCTGCTCGCCGCGGTCCGGGCGGTCGAGCGCGGCGAGCCGTTCCTCACCCCCGAGGCGCAGCGCGCCCTGATCAAGGACGTGCTCGGCCATGCATCCGACCGCTCCGACGAGCTGACGCCGCGCGAGGAGGAGGTCGTGAAGCTGGTCGCCGAGGCGCACACCAACAAGGAGATCGCCGAGATCCTGCACCTCTCCGAGAAGACGGTCGAGAACCACCGTTCGAACGCGATGCGAAAGCTCGGGATGCGCGACCGCGTCGAGCTGGTCCGTTACGCGATCAGGCGCGGGCTGATCGAGCCGTAGCCGACGCGGACACCTTTTCCGAGTCGCCAGCTAGGATTTATCGCGATGCTGTTCTCGACCAAGGCCGAATACGGCGTGCGACTGATGGTCGAGCTCGGCCGGCGCGCCGACGACGGCGCCGCCGGGAGCGCCGGGCCGGTGGCGCTCGCCGCGGTCGCCGAGGCCGAGCTGTTGCCGCTCTCCTATCTCGAGCATCTGGTCGCGAAGCTGCGCCAGGCGGGGCTCGTGAGCTCGGTTCGCGGCGCACACGGCGGCTACCGCCTGACGATGGCGCCCGCCGAGATCTCGATGCTCGACGTGGTCGAGGCGCTCGAGGGCCCGATCGCGCCGATGGAGTGCTTCCATACCGACCGCGAGGGCAGGGTGCTCTGCTCGCACGAAGCCGACGGCGATCACGCCTGCGCGACGAAGCTGATGTGGACTCGTGTCCACGGCGGCGTCACGAAGGCGCTGGCGGGGACGACGCTGGCGGAGCTGGTCGAGTTCAGCCGCCATGCGGCCGCCGAGCCGGCGAAGCGGCAGCCCGAGGCGACACCGGTTGCCTGAACCGCCGCGGCGACGAACACGACAAGAGAACGAAGACGAACTAGAAGCTGGAGACAGATGGCCGACCTCGAGATCCGCAACCTGCACGTCAGTGCCGAGGACAAGGAGATCCTCAAGGGCCTCGACCTCGATGTATCGAGAGGCGAGGTGCACGCGCTGATGGGCCCGAACGGCTCCGGCAAGTCGACGCTCGCGAACGCGATCATGGGCCATCCGGCGCTCGACGTGACCGAGGGTGAGATCGCCTTCGACGGCGCCGAGATCACCGACCAGGCGCCCGAGGAGCGCTCGCGATCCGGCCTCTTCATGGCGTTCCAGTACCCGGTCGCGATCCCCGGGGTGACCGTCGCGAAGTACCTGCGGATGGCGCTCAACGCGCACCGCGAGGCCCGCGGCGAGGACCAGATCAGCCTCAAGGACTTCCGCAAGCAAACCGAGGCGGCGATGGAGCTGATGAACATCCCCCGCGAGTTCTCGAGCCGCTACGTCAACGACGGATTCTCGGGCGGCGAGAAGAAGCGCCTCGAGATCCTCCAGCTCGCGATGCTCCGTCCCAGGGTCGCGGTCCTCGACGAAACCGATTCGGGGCTCGACATCGACGCGTTGCGGATCGTCGCCGCGGGCGTCAACCAGTTCGCCGGCCCCGAGATGGGGATCCTGATCATCACCCACTACCAGCGCATCCTTCACCTCGTCGAGCCGGACTTCGTCCACGTGATGTTCGAGGGCCGGATCGTCAAGCAGGGCGGGCCGGAGCTGGTCGGCCAGCTCGAGGAGAAGGGCTACGGCTGGATCAAGGAGGAGGTCGAGGCGGCGGCGTGAGCTCGGCGCCGGCCACCCGCCGTTCCCCGCTGGAGGCGGAAGGCTCCGGCGCCGCCTTTCCGATCGAGAAGATCCGCGCCGCGTTCCCGGCGCTCGACCGCGAGATCCACGGCAGCCCGGTCGCCTACCTCGACTCGGGTGCCAGCGCCCAGCGGGTCCTGGCCTCGATCCAGGCCGTCGATCGCTACGAGCGCCGCCACCATTCCAACGTTCACCGCGGCGCCCACACGCTCTCGGCCGAGGCGACCGCCGCGTACGAGGGAGCCCGCGCCACGGTCGCCGATCACGTCGGCGCCGCGGACCGTCGCGAGGTGATCTTCGTCCGCAACGTCACCGAGGCGATCAACCTCGTCGCCTACGCCTGGGGCGCCGCCAACGTCGGCGCCGGCGATCGGATCGTGCTCACGGAGATGGAGCACCACTCGAACATCGTTCCCTGGCAGCTGCTCGCCGCGCGAACCGGCGCCGAGCTCGACTGGGTGCCGGTCACCGCGGAGGGGCTGCTCGACATGGACGCCTACGCGGCGCTGCTCGAGCGGGGGCCGAAGCTCGTCGCCGTCACACACGTCTCGAATGTGCTCGGGACACAGAACCCGCTCGCCGAGATGTCCCGCCTCGCCCACGAGGCGGGGGCGCTGATCCTCGCCGACGGGGCGCAGGCGGCGCCGAAGCTCGCGATCGACGTCGCCGCCCTCGGAGTCGACTTCTACGGGCTGACCGGCCACAAGGCGTACGCACCGACCGGTATCGGCGCCCTCTGGGGACGCCTCGACCTGCTCCGCGAGATGCCGCCGTTCCTGGGCGGGGGCTCGATGATCCGCAAGGTGACCAAGGCCGGGACGACATGGGCGGATCCGCCGGCCCGCTTCGAGGCCGGAACGCCGGCGATCGCCCAGGCGATCGGTCTCGCTGCCGCCTTCCGCTGGCTCGACGGCGTCGGGATGGACGCGACCGCCGCCCACGAGCGGGAGATCGCCGCCTACGCGCTCGAGCGGCTCGCCGAGGTCCCCGAGCTGCGGGTCTTCGGCCCGCCACCGTCGCCGGACCGGCTCGGCCCGGTCTCCTTCGAGCTCGAGGGCGTCCACGCCCACGACGTCTCGGAGATCCTCGATCGCCACGGCGTCGCGGTCCGGGCCGGCCACCATTGCGCGCAGCCGCTGATGGAGAGGCTCGGGGTCGCGGCTACGGCCCGCGCGAGCTTCGGCGTCTACACGACCCGTGACGAGATCGACCGGCTCGTCGACGGCCTGCTCGACGCCCGACGGGTCTTCGGGCTCGGCTGAACGGGCCGCCCGGGCACTCGCGTGACTCCGCCGGTGCGCAGCTACGACGAGTCGCCGTTCGGCTTCACCTGGGTGCTCGACGAGCCGTTCGCGCGCGCCTCGCACGCGATCGCCGACTCGGGCCGCGTCTGGCTCGTCGACCCGACCGACGTCGGCGAGGCGATCGAGCGGGCGCTGTCGCTCGGCGAGCCGGCCGGGGTGCTCCAGCTCCTCGACCGCCACAACCGCGATTGCGCGGCGATCGCGTCGCGGCTCGGGGTCGCGCATCTGAGGGTCCCCGACGCGGTGTCCGACTCCCCGTTCGAGGCGATCGCCGCGGTCCGCATTCCCGGTTGGAAGGAGACCGCGCTCTGGTGGCCCGCCGAGGACGCCCTCGTGGTCGCCGAGGTCGTCGGGACGAACAGCCTCTACACCGGCGGCGGCGGCGGGGTCGGCATGCACATCATGCTGCGTCCGCTGCCACCCGGGGCGCTCCGCGGGATGCGGCCTCGGCACCTGCTCGTCGGCCACGGCTCGCCCGTACACGGCGACGAGGCGACCGCCGGCCTCGAGCAGGCCTATGCGCGGGCCCGACGCGACCTGCCGCGGGCGCTGCTCAACCTGCCGAGGGCGGCACGCTAGATTCGAACCGTGGACGAGCTCTATCGCGAGAACATCCTGGACCACTACAAGCGGCCCCGGAACTTCGGCCGGCCGCCGAGCTTCGACCTCGATTTCGAGGACACGAACCCGTTCTGCGGCGATGAGCAGCACGTGTTCCTGCGGCTCGACGACGGCGGCCGCGTCTCCGAGGTCAGCTTCGAGGGCAAGGGCTGCGCGATCTCGACCGCGGCGACCTCGATGCTGACCGAGGAGCTGATCGGCAAGACCCGTGAGGAGCTGTTGCGACTCGAGAAGGGCTACGTCCTCGACCTGCTCGGGATCGAGATCTCGGCGACGCGGATGAAGTGCGCGCTGCTCGGGCTCAAGGTCGTCAAGTCGGCCGCCCTCGGCGACGCGGCCGATTGGGAGGACGAGGGTGCCGCCGGCGATCCCGTCGCCGAGCGCGACCGGATCTGAGCTCGCGCTGCGCCGGCCCGGGCGATGGTCCGCCTCGAGTCCAGCTAAAATCCGACCCCTGGACTAGGATATAAGTGACGACCGCAACCGACCCGAAGGACAGGCAGGACCCACGCTTGAGCGAAGACACGATCACGGTCTGCAAGCTCGCCGAGCTCGGCGAGGGCGAGATGCGGCTGGTCGAGTTCGACGGCCGCAAGCTCGGTGTCTTTCGCTGCGCGGAGGGCAACCTCTACGCGATCGAGGACCGTTGCTCTCACGACGACGGGCCGCTCGCCGAGGGCGAGTTCGACGCGGCCTCCTGTACCGTGGAGTGCCCGCGTCACGGGTCGCTGTTCGACCTCACAACGGGCAAGCCGAGGACCCTGCCGGCCTATCGACCGGTGGAGACATTTGCCGTCCGCGTGGACGGAGACGACGTGAAAGTGGAGCTCTGATCTCGAGATGACCACACCCCCCGATACCGCCACCGCGCCCTCCGGCAAGCAGCTCACCGACGCGGAGTCGGCCCTGAAGGAGATCGGGTCCGACTACAAGGAGCGCTTCGGCTTCTCCGACCCCGAGACGGGATATGCCTACAAGGCGCCGAAGGGGCTGTCGCTGGAGCTCGTCGAGTCGATCTCGGAGTACAAGGACGAGCCCGAGTGGATGCGCAAATTCCGAATCAAGGCGTACGAGCACTTCGTCGCGCGCCCCACCCCGACCTGGGGCGGCAACCTCGGCCAGATCGACTTCGACGACATCCACTACTTCGTCCGCGCCTCCGAGAAGAGCGAGCGCTCCTGGGAGGAGGTGCCCGAGGACATCAAGAACACCTTCGACAAGCTCGGCATCCCCGAGGCGGAGCGCAAGTTCCTCTCCGGGGTCGGTGCGCAGTACGAGTCCGAGAGCGTCTACCACCAGATCCGCGAGGACCTCGAGCAGCAGGGCGTGCTGTTCTGCGACATGGATACGGCGCTGCGCGAGCACGAGGACATCGTCCGCGAGCACTGGGCGACGGTGATCCCGCCGAACGACAACAAGCTCGCGGCGCTCAACTCGGCGGTCTGGTCGGGAGGCTCGTTCGTCTACGTCCCGAAGGGCGTCAAGGTCGAGATGCCGCTGCAGGCCTACTTCCGGATCAACACCGAGAACATGGGCCAGTTCGAGCGCACCCTGATCATCGCCGAGGAGGGCTCGGACGTGCACTACATCGAGGGCTGCACGGCACCCGTCTACTCGACCGACTCGCTGCACTCGGCGGTGGTCGAGATCATCGCCAAGCCCGGCGCGCGGGTCCGCTACACCACGGTCCAGAACTGGTCGCAGAACGTCTACAACCTGGTCACCAAGCGGGCGATCGCCCAAGAGGACGCGACGATGGAATGGGTCGACTGCAACCTGGGCTCGAAGCTGACGATGAAGTACCCGTCGATCTACCTGCTCGGCGAGCGCGCCCACGGCGAGATCCTCTCGATCGCCTTCGCCGGCAAGGGGCAGCACCAGGACGCCGGCGGCAAGATCATCCACGCGGCGCCGAAGACGACCTCGTCGATCTTCTCGAAGTCGATCTCCAAGGACGGCGGGCGGGCGACGTACCGCGGCCTGCTCGAGGTCGCCCAGGGCGCGACCGAGGCGAAGTCGAAGGTCGTCTGCGACGCGCTGCTGCTCGACGAGGACTCGCGCTCGGACACCTACCCGACGATCCGGATCGACGAGTCGGACGCGAACGTCGGCCACGAGGCCTCGGTCTCGAAGGTCGGCGAGGACCAGCTCTTCTACCTCCAGAGCCGCGGCCTCGACGAGGAGGAAGCCTCGAAGATGATCGTCAACGGGTTCATCGAGCCGATCGCCAAGGAGCTGCCGATGGAGTACTCGGTCGAGATGAACCGGCTGATCGAGCTGCAGATGGAAGGCTCAATTGGCTAGTCGCCCCAGTGGCGCTGCCGCGTCCTCGGCGATCGAACCGGACTGGCTGAGCGAGGGGCGAGACAGGGCGAAGCAGCTCGCGACCGAGCTCGAGCTGCCGACCCAGAAGCAGCGCGGCTGGGAGTTCACCGACCTCACCGGGCTCGAGCTCGACGCCTACAACGAGACCGTCGCTCGGGTCGACGGGATCGATCGAGTCGGACGACGACGGCCCGCTCGTCCTGCCGCTCGCCGAGGCGGCAGCGACCCGTCCTGAGCTGCTGCGCGCCCATCTCGGCGCGATCGTCGCGGCCGACGACCCGTTCACGGCGCGAAACCAGGCGCGCTGGCGCGACGGCCTGCTCGTCTACGTCCCCCGCGGGCAGCAGCTCAGCGAACCGGTGAGGCTGACGGTCTCGGGGGGCGCCGGCGACGAGGTCGAATGGCGGACCCTGATCGTGCTCGAGGAGGGCGCCGAGGCGGAGGTCTGGGAGCGCTATGCGTCCGACGGAGAGGGCCTCTTCAACGGCGTCGTCGAGCTGGTCGTCGGCGACGGCGCCAACCTCCGCTACATCTGCCAGCAGGATCTCGACGACGACGCCTGGGTCTTCGCCACCCAGCGGGCCGAGGTGGGACGCGACGCCGGCCTCGAGTGGCTCGCGCTGGGCTTCGGCTCGGCGCGCGGCAAGGTGCGGATGGAGACGAAGCTGGCCGGGCGCGGCTCGAGCGCCAAGGTGACCGGCGCCTACGCCGGCGAGGGCACTCAGCACCTCGACTACGACACGACCCAGGAGCACGCCGCCGAGGACACGACCTCGGACCTCGCGTTCCGCGGCGTGCTCGCCGAGCATGCGACCGCGGTCTGGAGGGGGATGATCCGCGTCGACCCCGGCGCCCAGCGCACCGACGCCTTCCAGGAGAGCCGCAACCTCCTGCTCTCCACCGACGCCCACGCCGACGCGATCCCGGGTCTCGAGATCGAGGCAGACGACGTCCGCTGCACGCACGCCGCCGCGATCGCCCAGGTGGATCCGGAGCAGCTCTACTACCTGCAGAGCCACGGCCTCGGCGACGCCGATGCCAAGCAGCTGGTCGTCGAGGGATTCCTCCAGGAGCTGGTCGAGCGCGCCAAGGAGGGGCCGATCCGCGACACGCTGCGCGACGAGCTCGAGCGCCGCCTCGACCAGCTGCTCAGCGCCGCCTAGCTAACCTCGCGCCCGCCGAGGCCGGCTCGCGGCGCGGTCGCGCAGCGCTCGCACCGACCGCGGATCAGGACGTCGTGGCCCTCGACCCGGTGCTGCAGCCGGCCCGCCACCTCCGCGATCGCGCGTTCGAGGCCGGCGTCCTCGAACGGCGTGAGCCGGCCGCAGCGCTCGCAGAGCGCGTGGTGGTGATGCTCGCCTCCCGGCACCGCCGGCTCGTAGCGCGCCTCTCCGTCACCCAGCTCGACCCTCTGCACCAGACCCTCCCTGTGCAGCAGGTCGAGGGTCCTGTAGACGGTCGCGGTGCCGACCCTCCTCGAGCCGCCGGCGCGGATCCGATCGGCGAGCTCCTGGGCGCTCAGACAGCACGTCTGGGCGGCGAGCATCGAGACGACCGCCTGACGCCCGCCGCCGGCCCGGCGGCCGTGCGCGGCGAGCGCCTCGCGCGCCATCGTCGGCCAGCTCGGATCGCGAGCGTGATCCACGCCCTGAAGCATAGCGTCGATGAGAATGATTATCATTCCGCGGCCGATGGAATGGATCGCCCTCCCGTTCGCCTGCGCGACGGTCGTCGCGACGTTCGCCGGCGGCGCGCTCGCGCTGCGGCTCTCGCACTCGCTGCCTACCCTGATCGCGCTCACCGGCGGGGTCGTGGTCGCGGTCGCGCTCTTCGACGTGCTGCCGGAGGCGTTCGACAACGTCGGGGATTCCCAGCGGGTCGGGGTCCTGGTCGGCGTCGGCTTCCTCGCCTTCTTCCTCGCCGAGCGGGTGCTCGTCCTCCATCACCGCGACGACCCCGACCAGGCGCGCGCCCACGCGCAGGTGGGGACGCTGGCGGCGCTCGGGCTCTCCGTTCACAGCTTCATCGACGGGCTCGGGATCGGGCTCGCGTTCGGGCTCGACACGACCACCGGGGTGCTCGTGTTCATCGCCGTGATCGGCCACGACTTCGCCGACGGGCTGAACGCGGTCAGCTTCGTGCTCAGCCAGTCAGACGACCGCGCCAAGGCGAAGCGCTGGCTGACGATCGACGCCTTCGCGCCCCTGGCCGGGGTGCTCGTCGGCAGCGCGCTGACCGTCTCCGAGCAGACGCTGGGCGAGCTGCTCGCCGTCTACGCCGGCTTCTTCATCTACATGGGGGCGACCGACCTGCTCCCCGAGGCGCACGGCGAGCACGCGTCCTGGCCGCGGGTGCTGCTCACGGTCGCCGGCTTCGCCGCGATCTTCGCGATCACCCGGATCGCCGGCGTCTGAGCGAGATCAGGGCGCCTGCGGCGGCGATCCGGCGGCGGCCGGCCGCTCTCGCTCGCGACGCTCGCGGCGCTCTCGGAGCGTCGACCTGACGACCGAGATCAGGACGATCACCACCGGGACCACGTAGAGGATCCAGAGGAAGTGACCGGCGTGGGCGACCGTGAGCATCCGGATCAGTATGGCGACACCGGGGTGCGCCGAGCCGCGTCAGCCGTCGGGCCGCGCGGCGCCCTTCGTCAGCCGTTCGCCTGTGAGAGCAGGTAGAGGCCGAGCGACGTGAAGCCGACCATCAGCGCCAGCATCCAGTACTGCGACCGGGCGGCGACTCGGCTGTCGCCGTAGATCTGCAGCGCTCGGTCGTGACCGAGGACGAGCGCGGTCACGTGACCGACGATCAGCGCGCCGACCTGGACGTACCAGATCGTGTTGGCACTGATCGAGGTGTAGTCGATCCCGCCGCCCGCGGTCCCGAACAGGTCCGAGCCGTCGCCGAGCGGGTCGGAGAGCAGGAACGTGAACTGCGCCTGCTCCTGGAAGACGAAGAGGCTGAAGTAGTGGGCGACCAGGTAGGCGAGCGCGATCGGGATGAAGGCGTGGGCGAACAGCCGCCCCAACTGCAGCGTGCTCCTGGTCGCGCGCACCGTGTGCATCCCGTAGATCCCGGCCCAGAAGAGGCCGAACACGAACCCGAACGTGAGCGCGAGGAAGAGCGAGTTCGAGATCCGGATCGCGGCGATCGGGCCGAGGCCGGCGTCCTGGAGCGTGTTGTAGACGCTGTTGATCGGGCTCGCGAGCGCGCCCTCACCGGCGCCGTCGAAGGTCGTGACGGCGATCGAGGCGAGAACGAGGACGACCGACCCCGGCGCCTCGGCGACCCACTTGGTCGCCGCGGAGAGCGCCCGCCGGACACCGAGCCTGCGGTCCCGCACCTCGAGCGGCGCCAGGGTCGAGAACATCCCGAAGTAGACGGAGAGGAACTCGCCTCGCCGCAGCCACGTCTCGCCTCCGAAGAGGACCATGGCGACGAACGTGTACGCCGTGTAGACGAGGGTCGCGATCGGCGACCGTGTGCGGGGTGAGCCCGACCGTCTGGAACCCCCCCTGCCCGTAGACGAGCTCGAGCCAGCCGAACCCGATCACGCCGACCGCGGCCGGCCAGCGGCCGAGCCGCTCGGGGTAGCGAAGCGGCGCGCGGCGCCGACTGCCCGGCGACCAGCTTGAACGCTCCGCCGACGACGCGCGCGATCGCCCGCCAGGGATTGAAGGCGCGGAAGACGTCGCCGAGCAGGACGCTCGCGAACGCGAACCCGAGCCAGACGGTGACGAAGACGAAGGTGACGGAGAAGTTGCGGTCCGGGGCCTCGGTGCCCTTGAGGCCCGACCAGACGACGACGCAGAGCAGCCCGACCCCGATCGCCCCCGCGAGCACCTCGGTGACCGGGTTGATCACGCACCGCGAGATCCAACCGCGGACCGGACGCCAGTTCGTCTGCTCGAACCGCGACCTGTGCCAGGCGAGCGACAGCCCGACGAAGGAGACGATCAGGACGAGCGAAGCGGCCCAGGCGAACAGCCAGGCCGGAATCGGCAGGTCCTGGCGGCCGACCAGCGCGTGGCCGACGACCAGGATGCCGTGCAGGTCGATCACGAAGGATTCACCGTGATCTCCGCCAGTGGGACGACGCGGTTCTCGAGCTCGACCTCGAACACCCCGGAGATCGTCGCCGGGACGTTGAACTCGACCTGGCCGCCGGCCTCGACGTCCTTGCCGATGTCATAGCCGTGGAAGTGGACCTCGTCGGAGACGTCGGACTTGACGACGAAGTTGATCTCGCCTCCCTCGGTGAAGGTGAACTCCTGCACCCCGCCAACCGGCTGGCCGTCCTTGACGACGATCGTGTCGATCGACGACCCGCCCCCGGCGCCGGCTCCGCCGGGGTGCTCGACTGCGCGTCGGTGCTCGTCACGGTGCTCGAGCTGGCGGAGTCGTCGCTCCCCTTGAGGACGACGAAAAGGACGACGACCGCGACCACTCCAAGGACCGCGACCACGGCGCCCAGCTTTCTCGACTGCATTACGCACGCTCCTTTCACGGGCGGCCGCGCGGCCGCCCCGATTCGTTCAGCGGGTCCGGGCGACCCGCCGCACGAGGCGCCGGGTCAGCCTGCGAGCCAGACCGGGGGCGGGCGGCGCGAGAGGCCGAAGGCCAGCGGGCGAGCGGCGAGGGTGCGAACCGGCGGCCCGGCCGGCAGCGGCGCCCGCGACGCAGCGCGGCGGGCGGGCGGGCGGAAGGCGAGCGCGACGCGGACCTCGGTGCGATCGAGCACCCCGGCGATCCCGGCCGCGACGGCGCCGATCGCGAAGGCGAGCGGCAGCGCCAGTGAAGCGCCGCCGCCGAGCGTCGCCTCGACCAGCGAGCCGCCGCCGGTGAGCAGGCCCTCGACCAGCTCCTGGCAGAGGTACGCCGAGAGCAGTCCGGCGGCGTAGATCGCGGCGCGCTCGGTCGCGCACCGCGGCTGCAGCGGCCCGGCCAGGCCGCGACCGATCGCGGAAGCGAGCAGCGAGACGAGGATCGCCGCGAGCGCGGCCCCGATCAGGACCGGCGCCAGCTCGACCAGGTAGCCGTGGCGGTGACCGGCGCCGACCGCGTGCATCCCGGCCGCGCCGCCGAGCAGATATGTGCCCTGGTGAACCGCAAGCGCGCCGAGCGCGAGCAGGGCGACCGTGCGAATGCGGCGGCCGGCCGGCCGCGAGCTGGACATGCCCGCAGTGTATGAGTCGAACCGGGGTCCTGCCTCGGTCCGAGGGGCTACAGTGGCGCCGGGAAAATGTGCTCGCGCGGAACGGCTCGCGGGCACGGGATTGGGGAAGGGACCAAATGCGCAACAGCAAGCTCGCCAGCTTGACGGTGCTGGTCGTCTGCGCGGTCGCGGCCTGGGCGCCGGGGAGCGCCTCGGCCTGGGCTCCGGCGGCGTCAGCGAAGATCAAGCCAGGCAACATGACGTTCACGAACGGTGCGCAGTGCACATCGAACTTCGTGTTCGAGGATGCGGCCAACACGTATCTGGGCCAGGCCGCGCATTGCTCGGGAACCGGATCTCAGACCGATACCGACGGCTGCACGAGCGGGTCGCTGCCGATCGGCACCCCGGTCGAGATCAGCGGAGCCGCCCGTACGGGGACGCTCGTCTACAGCTCCTGGCTCTCGATGCAGGCAGGCGGGGAGAGGGATCCCGACACGTGCGCCTTCAACGACCTGGCGCTGATCAAGATCGACCCCGCCGATGTCGCGACGGTGAACCCCTCGGTGCCCGGATTCGGCGGGCCGACCGGGCTCGGCTCATCGGCGGCGATGCTCGGCGACACCGTCTACGCGTACGGCAACTCGGAGCTGCGCGGCGGCGTCACGAAGCTGAGCCCGAAGCAGGGCGTCGTCGTCCAGGGCGAAGGCAACGGCTGGAGCCGCAGCGTCTACACCGTGACGCCCGGAGTCCCCGGGGACTCGGGCAGCGGTTTCATGGACGGGACGGGGAAGGCGATCGGCGTGCTGAGCACGCTGCAGCTGGCGCCGGCGGCCGGCTCGAACGGGGTCGGCGATCTCCGCCACGAGATCGATTGGATGCACGCCCACAGCTCGTTCACGGGAGTGCAGCTGGTACACGGCACGGAGCCGTTCAACCCCGATCTGGTCGGCGCGATCCTCGGTTCCTAGTCGTGGAGCCGGACGAGCTCCGTCGGCGCGCCCTCGGCTGAGGGCGCGTCGACGGCGTGCCGGACGTCCGAGCGATCAGACCCCGTCGAGCAGCCGCCAGTTGGCGCGGAACGCCGACTCGGCCGCGGCGACGATCTCGTCGCCGTCGCGCTCGGATCCGAGCTCCTCGATCAGCTCGCGGACCTCGGCGGCGTGCTCGGAGTCGCGGCTCTCGTGGATCCGGAAATACGCGGTGCCCGCGGCGTCCGCGAACCCGTACCGGTCGAGCAGCCCTTCGCGCTTCGTGCGTGAGATCTCGGGCTGACCGCTCTCGACCGCGTAGAGCCGCGCCAGCGTCGCGACCGGATCGTCCGTCGTCGTCCAGGCGCCGACGCACTCCGCGGTCTCGGCGGTCGGCTCCGCGTCGACGTCGCCGCCGCACGCCTCGACGAAGCCGTCCCAGAGCCTCACGTGGCCGACCTCCTCGGCCGCGTGGCGGCCGAGCTCGGGGCGGTCGGGGATCGCGGCGGCCGCGGCCGCGCTCATCTCGGCGATCGCCTCGACCGCGTGGCGGTACTGCCCCGCGTAGCGGGCCAGCTCCTCGCGGGTCAGCTCACCGGCCGTCCAGCGCTGATAGAAGGGGTGTCTGAGGACGTCCCAGCGCCCCCGACCTCGCTCGATCCGCTCCCAGGTCCTCTCGTCCACCGCGTTCTCCCCTGTTCGTGGTTTGCGCTTCGCAGGACGTTGAGCATAACGACCGGCCGCTCGCACGCCCGGCCTCTACGATCGCGGCCGTGCGCCCGGAGCGACCCGACATCGCCGCGCCCGAGCTGCCGGGTCGCCCCCGCTGGCTCGGCGTCGACGAGCCGCCGAAGATGGCCGAGCTGACCGCTCGCGGACCGGTGCTCGTCCACTTCTTCGACTTCGCGCAGCTGAACAGCGTCCGCGCGCTGCACTACGTGATCGCCTGGGACGCCCGCTATCGCTCCGCGGGGCTGACGACGCTCGGGGTCCACTCGCCGCGCTTCCCGTTCACCTCGGGCCGCGCCACCCTGGGCCCGGCGCTGGGGCTGCTCGGCGTCTCCCATCCGGTCGCCGACGACTCGCGATTCGACATCTGGCACGACTACGGATGCAAGGGCTGGCCGTCGCTCTTCCTCTGGAGCCAGGGCGGGGCGCTGGGCTGGTTTCACTTCGGAGAGGGCGAGTACGCCGCGACGGAGGCGGCGATCGTCGAGGGTCTCGCCGCCGCCGGCTCCGGATTCACCGCCCCGGCTCCGCTCGCGCCGATCCGGGCCACGGACGCGTCGGGGGCCCTGGTCGCCCCTCCGAGCGAGGAGGTCTTTCCCGGGGGAGCGGCCGACCGGCCGTGGCGGCCGCTCGCCGGCGGCGGGCCGCTGGAGCTGGACTACGAGGCCGGCGGGGCTCACGCCTCGACCAACGGCACCGGGGCGTTGAGAGTCTCCGTCGACGGGCGGGCGGTACGCGAGATCAGGGTTGCGGCGCCCGGCCTCGTCGACCTCGCCGTCCATCCGCGCCACGAACGCCACACGCTGCGGCTCGACGCGGACGAAGGGATCGAGATCTACTCGGTCAGCTTCTCGGCCGGGATCCCGTAGCGAGCGGGCGAGAAGCCCCGACTTGCCGAGCCGGCCTAGTCGGTCTCGATCTGCAGCAGGTCCCCGCCCTCGTGATCGACCTGCAGCGTCGTGTGCTCGAGCCCGAAGCGCTCGTCCAGCATCCGTTCGAGCCGGCGACGGGTCTGATGGCAATCCGTCTCGCGGCTGACGAGGACGTGCGCGGCGAGGGCCGGGAAGCCGGAGGTGATCGTCCAGACGTGGAGATCGTGAACCTGAGCGACGCCGGGCACCGTCGCCATCGCGTTGCCGACGTCCTCGACGTCGATATCCGGCGGAGACGCCTCGAGCAGGATCCGGGTCGAGTCGCGGAGGATCGTCCACGAGCTGCCGAGGACGAGGAGGCCGATCAGGGCGCCGACCACGGGGTCGGCGTACTCCCAGCCGGTGAGCAGGATCGTCAGCCCGGCGGCGATCACACCGACCGAGCCGGCGAGGTCGGCGAGCACGTGGCGAAAGGCCGCCGAGACGTTGAGGTTCTCGCCGGCGTGGGCGTGCAGGATCCGGGCCGACGCGAGGTTGACGGCGAGGCCGACGAGCGCGATCACCAGCATCAGGCCCGCCTCGACCTCCGGCGGGTCGCTGAAGCGCTGATAGGCCTCGAAGAAGATCCAGAACGAGATCGCCACGAGGGTGACTCCGTTGACGAGCGCGGCGAGGATCTCGGCGCGGCGGAACCCGAACGTCCGGCTCGGCCCGCCGGGCCGTGCGGCGAGCCAGGCCGCGAACAGGGCGAGGCCGAGCGAGAAATTGTCGGAGAGCATGTGGGCGGCGTCGGCGAGCAGCGCGAGGCTCCCGCTGACCAGGCCTCCGACGACCTCGACGACCGTGAACGTCGCGGTGAGCAGCAGCGTCGCGCGAAGCGCCCGGGTGCTCGCGGCACGATCCGGGCCGGCGCCCGCACCCCCTGCACGGGGGACCGTCTCGCGGTCAGGGTGAGCATGGCCTGGTGCCCGCGTCGCCATCGACATCACGGTACGCAACCGTCGCGACGTCGGCTGAGCGGCAGGTCAGGCGACCGCGCGGACGGCGGCCTCGAGCTGCTCGAGCGGCGGCGCGACCAGCGTCTTCTGACCCCCGGGTCCGTCGACCAGGAACGAGGGCGTCGCGTTGAAGCCGAGCTTCGCCGCCTCGTCGCGGACCTGCGACAGCTCCCGGTCGAGCCTCGGATCGTGTCGGTCGGCGTTCCACTCGGCGATGTTCTTCACCCCCGCGCCCCTCGCGATCGCCTCCAGGAACGAGTCGGTGACGTAACCGGAGTTCTCCGTTCCCTGGTTCGCGTAGAAGAGCTCGATGAAGCTCCAGTAGCGCCCCTGCCGGGCGGCGGCGAGCGCCGCCTTCGCGGCGTCGTCGGACTGCGGGCCGATGATGTTGAAGTTCTTGAACTCGAGCTTTGCGTCGCCGGCGCGGACCTCGTCGTCGATCAGCTTCGGGATCACCTGCTCGGAGAACGCCTTGCAGACGGGACATTGCAGGTCGCCGAACTCGACGATCGCGACCGGCGCCTTCGGGTCGCCGAGCGCGATCCCGTCCTGCGGCAGGCCCTGAAGCTGATCGTCGATCGCGGTCACGCCGTCGACCGACGAGTCGCCGCCCGACTGCGACCCCGACTGGCTGATCGCGATCAGCGCTCCGACCACGACGACGGCGAGGAACAGCGCGCCCGCGCCGAGTCGGACGAGGCGTCGCCGCCGCTCCTCGGCCGCCGCTTCGGCCTCCTGCCGCAGCCGCTGCGCTCTCGCCTGCTCGCGCCGTTCTGCCTTCGTCGCCATCGCCGTCCTCTCCGCTGGTCAGGGTTGCCGCTTCGCCGCTGCGCCGGCCAGCTCGGATCCGGAGAAGCGAACCGCGCGCAGAACGCTGACCGCGAGCAGCGCGGTGATCACGACGGCGCTCGCGACGCACCACTGGCAGACGGCGTCGATGACGGCGAGCTCCAGGTAGGTGAGATAGGCGCTGAACCCGAATCCGATCAACGACAGCAGCAGGGCCGCAAAGCGCCCGCCGTCGCCCGGCGACAGCATCGCGACGAGCAGCGTCAGGTAGCCGAAGATGCCGATCGCCGAGACCGCGATCCCGCCGATGTGCGCATAGGAGCTGTCGGCGACGGTCTCACAGCCGTGGCCCCCGGCCACACAGGCCGGGGCGCCGCCGCCGGCGTCGGCGACCGTGATGTAGGTCGCGATTCCGACGCCGAGCAATGCGAGGCAGGCGCCGATCGATCTCAGGGTGGACTCGCTCATCCGCGTGACCTCACCGGCGAATCTTCCGCCGCGCGGATGAAGATATTCACAAGGGACCGCCGTCAGTCCCGGCGCCGCAGCGACGGCCGATTCGGCCGAACCGATCGGCTAGGTGCGTGCGGCGAGGTCGTTGCGGATCTGCTTCGGGAGCATGAAGCGCACGTCCTCGTCGATCGCGCGCAGCTCCGAGATGTCCTCGGCGCCCCGCTCACGGAAGAATTCGACCAGGGCGCTGACGAGCTCCTCCGGCGCGCTCGCCCCGGACGTGATCCCGACGGTGCGGACACCGTCGAGCCAGTCCTCGTCGACCTGGGTCGCGTTGTCGATCAGGTGCGAGGCGGCCCCGTGCTCGCGCGCGACCTCGACCAGGCGGTTGGAGTTCGACGAGTTCGTCGAGCCGATCACGAGCACGAGCTCGCATTCGCGGGCGAGCTGCTTGACGGCGATCTGGCGGTTCGTGGTCGCGTAGCAGATGTCGTCGGACTTCGGAGCGGTGATGTTGGGGAACCGCTCCCGCAGGCGAGCGATGATCCCCGCCGTCTCGTCGACCGAGAGCGTCGTCTGGGTGATGAAGGCAACGTGGTCCGGATCATCGAGCTCGAGCGCGTCCACGTCCTCGATCGTCTCGACGAGGATGATCGACGCGGGTGCCTCGCCCGTGGTCCCCTCGACCTCCTCGTGTCCCTGGTGTCCGATGAGGACGATCGTGTAGCCCTGCTCGGCGAACTTGCGCGCCTCGACGTGGACCTTGGTGACGAGCGGGCAGGTGGCGTCGATCGTGCGCAGGCTGCGGGTCGCCGCGTTGCGGTGCACGCTCGGCGCGACGCCGTGCGCGGAGAAGACGACCAGCTCACCCTCCGGGACCTCGGTCTCCTCCTCGACGAAGATCGCGCCGCGCTTTGCGAGCTCCTCGACGACGTGCTTGTTGTGGACGATCTCCTTGCGGACGTAGACCGGGGGACCGTGCACGTCGAGGGCCTTCTCGACCGTCTCCACGGCCCGGTCGACGCCCGCGCAGTATCCACGCGGCGCGGCGAGCAGCACCCGCTTGGGCGCACTGACGGAGGTGGCCGAGCCCATCGCCTACAGGGTAGCCGGGACCACGAGCGTCGAGTCCCGTCAGCGGATCTCGGGGATCGCGATCAGCGCCGCCTCACCGACGAGCTCGAGGCTCTGCGCGCAGACGTGGTCGATCGTGTCCTTCGGCGTGTGCCAGTAGGCGCCCGGGGGCGGCCCGGGGCCGTAGTCGAAGTCGATCAGGTCGAGCGCCGGGATCCCGGCCTGCGCGAACGGCAGATGGTCGTCCTCGACCGGGAAGCCGCGTCCCTGAAACGGCGCCGGTGTTCCGTCGAGCGACGTGGCCGCGTCGGCGAAGCGCCGGTAGAGGCTCGGATCGGAGAAGCGCTCGAGCGGGATCTGCAGGTCGCAGTCACCGACCATGTCGAAGAGGACCATCGCCCGGATCCGATCGATCGCGACAGAGCCCTGGTCGCCGCGTCGGGCGTAGGCGACGTACTGGTTGCTGCCGCGGGTCCCGTCGCTCTCGAACGACCGGTCGTCACGCGCCTCCTCGGCGTCGAAGAAGACCAGCTGCACCGACGGCCCGGGGAGCGGGTTGGGCAGCGCTCGCGCGAGCTCGAGCAGCACCGCGACGCCCGAGGCGCCGTCGTTGGCACCGACGAAGCCCGGAATCCCTGATTTCGTGTCGTAGTGGGCGCCGACCACGACGGTGCCCGGCGCCGACCCGGGGATCGTCCCGACGACGTTCGCGTACGGCCGCTGGATTCGCACCCGCGAGACGCCGGCGTCGCTGAGCGCGGCGACGATCAGCTGCGCGGTCCGCCTCGCCGCCGGTGTCCCCGACGGCCGCGGCCCGATCTCGACCTGGGCGCGCAGGTCCGAGAAGGCGCGCTCGGCGTCGAACGCGCTCGCGGTCGAGCCCGTGGACGGGCCGGTCGCACCGGTGGAATCGCCGCCGCACCCCGCGACCGCCGCGGTGAGCGCCAGGGACGCGGCGAGGACCCGAGAGGCAGCGAGGACTCGCATCTGCGGGTAACTTAGGGGCCATGGCCCAAGGGCACATGGACAGGCTCAGCGCGCTCGACGTCTCCTTCCTCACCAACGAGAGCTCGGCGAGCCACATGCACGTCGGCGGGATCTGCATCTTCGAGGGGCCGCCGCCCAGTTACGAGGACCTGCTCGAACACGTCCGATCGCGCCTCCACCTGGTGCCTCGCTTCCGCCAGAAGCTCGCCTATCCGCCGCTGCCGACCGGGCGGCCGTTCTGGGTCGACGACTCGGCGTTCAACCTCGAGTACCACGTCCGTCACTCCGCCCTGCCCTCGCCGGGCTCCGAGGAGCAGCTGCGCAAGATGGCGGCGCGGATCTTCTCGCAGCAGCTCGACCGCACGAAGCCGCTCTGGGAGCTGTGGCTCGTCCAGGGCCTGACCCGGAAGCGATTCGCGTTCCTGACCAAGACCCACCATTGCCTCGTCGACGGGGTCTCGGGAGTCGACATCGCGACCGTGCTGTTCGACGTCAAGCCGGTGCCCGAGCCGGCGGAGGACGACCACGAGTGGGCGCCGGCCCCCGAGCCCTCGGCCGCGCAGCTGATGGCCAAGGACGTCGAGGGGCTGATCCGCACCCCGGTCCACGCGGTGCGGCGCGTCGAGCGCGCGGTCGAGCACCCGCGCCACACGCTGCAGGAGGTCGCCGACGCGGCCGAGGCGCTCGGCGAGGTCGGCTGGAACTTCGCCAACCCGGCGCCGTCGGTCCCACTCAATGTCGAGATCGGCTCGCACCGGCGGTTCGAGTGGGTGCGTGCCGACCTGGCGCAGTTCAAGGCGATCAAGGACGCGCTCGGAGGCACGGTCAACGACGTCGTGCTCGCCGTGGTCAGCGGGGCCCTGCGGCGCTGGCTGCATACGCGAGGGGTCCGGACCGAGGGCGTCGAGCTGCGCGCCCAGGTCCCGGTCTCGATCCGCGCCGAGGACGAGCGTGGCCACCTCGGTAACAAGATCGCCGCGGTTCGCGGCCCGATCCCGGTCTACGTCGAGGACCCGGTCAAGCGCCTCGAGCTCTGCCGACGCGGGATGGAGGGGATCAAGCAGTCGAAGCAGGCGCTCGGCGCGGAGGTGATCTCACGCTTCAACGACTTCGCCCCGCCGACCCTGCTCGCCCAGGCCGCCCGGGTCAACTTCTCGACCCGCCTGTTCAACCTCGTCGTCACCAATGTGCCCGGACCGCAGATCCCGCTCTACGTGCTCGGCCGCGAGCTTCAGGACATCTTCCCGGTCGGCTTCCTGCCGCCCAACCAGGCCCTGTTCATCGCGATCATGAGCTACAACGGCGGGATCAACTTCGGCCTCCTCGCCGACTACGACACGATCGACGACGTCGGGTCGATCGCCGAGGGGATCGAGGCCTCGATCGCCCAGCTGGCCGCGGCCGCGGACGAGCATCGGGCCGCCGAGGCGGACGCCGCGAAGACCGCGGCGGCCTCGAGCTGAGCGCCCGCGGTGACCTCGGGCGCCCGAGGGGTCCGTCGCTATCGTCGAAGCGTGACCGCCCGCGCCTGGTTCGCCTTCCTCTCCGTCTCCGTCCTCTGGGGGATCCCCTACTTCTTCATCAAGATCGCCGTCGACGACGGGGTGCCGCCCGCGTTCCTGGCCTGGGCCCGGGTGACCCTCGGCGCGGTGATCCTGCTGGCGATCTCGTGGCGGCTGGGCCTGCTGCCGACGCTGCGCGGCCGCGGTCGGGCGCTGCTCGGCTACGCACTGTTCGAGATCGTGATCCCGTTCCCGCTGATCGCCGCCGGGGAGCAGCACGTCGCGTCGTCTCTGGCGGCGATCCTGATCGCCTCGGTGCCGTTGATCGTCGCCCTCCTGGCGCTGCGGTTCGACCACGAGGAGCGCGCCGGAGGGCTGCGGCTGGCGGGCTTGATAATCGGCTTCACCGGGGTCGTCGCGCTGGTCGGCCTCGATGTCGCCGGCAACTCCGGCGAGCTGCTCGGGGCGGCGGCGATCCTGATCGCTGCGGTCGGCTACGCGATCGGCCCGATGCTGCTGAAGCTCCGCCTCGCCGAGGTCGACCCGCGCGCGACGATGGCCGGCGCGCTCGCGATCGCCTCGGTCGCGCTCACCCCGGCGGCGATCGCGGCCCCGCCCCCCGGCGCGGTGTCGGCCGACGCGATCGTCTCGTTGATCGTGCTCGGCGTCCTCTGCACGGCCGCGGCGTTCGTGCTCTTCGGCACCCTGGTGACCGAGGTCGGGCCCGGGCGGGCGGCGGTGATCACGTACGTCGCGCCGGTGGTCGCCGTCGCGCTCGGCGTTGCGGCGCTCGGAGAGCGTCCCGGCGCCGGGGCGATCGCGGGCCTGCTGCTGATCATCGCCGGCTCCTGGCTCTCGACCGACGGTCGGCTGCCGCCCGGTCTCGCGGCGATCGTGACCAGGCTCGCGCGGCGATCGCGCTCACGACGCGACCCGGAAGGCGCCTCGGCGCGGACCGCGGCCGCCCCGACGATCCGCTCAGCGGACGACCGCCTGGCGGTAGCGGTGGATCGACAGCGAGCCGAAGACGGCGATCAACCCGACGCACCAGGCGGCCGCGCCCCAGACGTCGTTGCCGGCGGGGCCGCCGACGAACAGGGCCCGCACCGCGTCGACCATGATCGAGAACGGGTTGATGTCGGCGGCGAACGTTTGCAGCCAGTCGGGCATCGTCTCCGGCGGGACGAACGCCGACGAGGCGAAGGTGAGCGGGAAGATCGCGATGAAGCCGAACGCGTTCGCGGCCTCGGGGGTCGAGGCGAGCAGGCCGACGTACGCGAACACCCATGAGAACGCGTAGCCGATCAGCAGGCAGAGCCCGATTCCACCGACCACCTCGAGCGGCGAGGTCGAGAAGGCGAAGCCGACGATATAGCCGACGACCACCATCACGGTGAGCGCCAGCGCGTTCATCGCGATGTCCGAGAGCGTGCGCCCGGTGAGCACCGCCATCCGCGACATCGGCAGCGAGCGGAAGCGGTCGACGAGGCCCTTCTTCAGGTCCTCGACGAGGCCGAGCGCGGTCGCGAAGCCGCCGAACGACATCTGCTGGACGATGATCCCCGGGATCAGGAAATCGGCGTAGTTGTCGTAGCCCGGGAGTCTGGATCGCGCCCCCGAAGACGTAGACGAAGAGCAGGGTGAACATGATCGGCTGCACCGTGTAGGAGGTGAGCAGCTCGGGGTTGCGCGGGATCCGGCGCAGGGCCCGCATCGCGAGGACCAGGGTGTCGCTGATCGCGTAACGGGCGGTCATCCGACGAGCTGCGTCTCGTGTTCGCCGGTGTCCTGCTCGACGCCGTCGTCCTCCGGCTCGGGCGGCCGGCCGGTGAGGGTGAGGAAGGCGTCATCGAGGGTCGGCCGGCGGACCGAGATGTCGTCGATCTCGATCCCCGCGGCGTCGAGCTTGCGGACCGCCTGGGCGATCGCCCCGCTGTGCTCGCGGATCGGCACTCGCACCGTGTCCTCGTCGGCGGACGGCCGCTCGCACGCGAGCTCGGCGAGCGTCTCGATCGCGGCCCCGGCCTGCGAGGGGTCTTCGAGCTTGACCTCGATCCGCTCGCCGCCGACCCGCTCCTTGAGGTCGTCCGAGCTGCCCTCGGCGATCAGGGTGCCGCGGTCGATGACCGCGATCCGGTCGGCCAGCCGATCGGCCTCGTCGAGGTACTGGGTGGTCAGCAGCACGGTGCTGCCCTGGGCGACGCGCGCCTCGATCACCTCCCAGAGCCCGATCCGGCTGCGCGGGTCGAGGCCGGTCGTCGGCTCGTCGAGGAACAGGACCTCCGGGCGGGCGACGAGCGCCGCCGCGAGGTCGAGGCGGCGGCGCATGCCGCCGGAGTAGGTCTTGACGAGCCGATCCCCCGCTTCCGAGAGCTCGAAGCGATCGAGCAGAAGCGAGGCCCGCTCGGCCGCCGCGGCTCGCCCCATGTGGTAGAGCCGGCCGACCATGTCGAGGTTCTCGAACCCGGTCAGGTTCTCGTCGACCGCCGCGTACTGGCCGGCGAGCCCGATCTTCGACCGCAGCTCGGCCGCCTCGGTGACGACGTCGAGCCCGGCGACCCGCGCGCTGCCGCCGGACGGCGGCAGCAGGGTCGTCATGATCCGCACGGCGGTCGTCTTTCCGGCGCCGTTCGGACCCAGCAGCCCGAGGACGGTGCCGGTTTCGACCTGCAGGTCGATTCCGCACAACGCCTCGACGTCCTTGTAGGACTTCCGCAGCCCCTCGGCCTCGATCGCCCACCTTCCGGCCATCCGAGCAAGGTAGCGATTGGCGAAGGCGTTGTTGGTTCGGGTAGCCCGCGTATCCGCGCTCCAGCAGACGCCGGGCAGCGAAAAAGTAAGCTCTCGGCGTGGAGTCGATCAACTACCACCTCGAGCTCACGCCGGCCCAGCTGAAGATCACCCATACGGCGCTGCGCAGCCTGCTCGACGACTTCGGTCACGACGAGCAGGAGATCCACGCGATCATCACCGAAGTCCTCGCGAAGCTCCCGGACGAACACGCGATCCGCGCGATCCAGCTCGACACCGAGCTCGAGCCGAAGCAGCCCGCCACGCCCGACGATCGCGGCGGGTCCGGCCCGGACGCCGCCTGATCGCGCGACCAGTGACGGCGCCTGGTCGCCTACGTTTCGGTCGTCGGCCTGGCTGCGGTCGCCGTCGCTGTGGCGGGCACGCGCGGCAGTCGCGAGGGGGTACTCCTGGGAGCCTCGGCGGGACTCTTCTGGGCGGCCTCGGACACCTCGATCAAGGCGCTCTCGGGGGAGCTCGGCGATGCCTCCGGGCGACGATCGTGTTCAGCCCGCTGGCGGCCGTGATCGCGATCGGCTCGGCCGTCGGCCTGATCGTCTCGGCGAGGAGCCTGCAGGTGGGCAAGGCGGTGCCGGTGATCGCGATCACGAGCGTGACCGCGAACGCGCTCACGATCGCCGCCGGACCACTCGTCTTCGACGACCCGTTCCCTTCCGATCCCGCCGCGGCAGCGCTGCGCGTGCGGCGCCGGCGCGTTCACGTTCGTGATCGTCGCCGCCGCGCTCACCCCCGCCCCGGTTGCGGCGGCGCACCTGGAGGAGGCGTGAGCGCGGTGCAGCATCCGAGCGGGCGAGCCGCTCAACCGAGCCCGACGTACCAGAGGCCGAAGCTGACCCCGAACAGTCCCATCGTTGGGATCAGCACGGTGCGGTAGAACGGGTCGATTGCCGGCCTGGTCAAGACCCAGGCGAACGCGGTCGTGCAGATCGCCATCGAGACCATCGACATCGGGGCGAAGACGGCGAGCGCCAGCGCCGCCTCGAGCTGGGTCGGAAGCGCCGCCAGCAGGAGCAGCGTCACTGCACCGGTTCCGGCGAGGCCGTGGAGCATCCCGATCCCGAGCGCCTGGCTGGGCGAGCGAACCCGCGGGTGCGCATGCCCGTGACCGCGGTCGCGGCGAAGGTGGCGGTGCGCGCGATCCGCGGCGTCCACCTTGGTCGCATGCGAGTGGCGTCCCGAGCGATAGTCGCCGCGCATCCATTTCAGGATCACCCTGAGCGCGAGGACGATGATCACGACGCCGATCGCCTTCTCGGCACCGGACTCGAGCCAGACCGGGAGCTCCGACTTGAAGAAGATCAACGGCAGCCCGATCAGGAACAGCATCGACGCGTGGCCGAGACCCCACCAGGCGCCGAGGCGAGCCGCGCCACGCGTGTCTCCACCGTCAGCCGCGACGAGCGACGTCACCGCGACGAGGTGGTCGGGATCCGAGGCGTGCCGGAGACCGAGCAACAGGGCGATCCCCAGCGCGACGATCAGCGGCGCGCCGCTGAACAGCCCGGTGAGCCAGGAATCCACCTCCTCGACCGGCTTGAACAGGAACTCGAAGCTGATCGCCGCCATCGGGCTGCCTCCTTGCGTCAGCGCACCATCAACCGAGCGTCGGCATGGCGCGGTAGGTGATCAGGATTCCGACGAGCACGATCAGACCCGCCGAGAGGGCCGGCAGCGCGCCGGACAGGCGACCGCCGAACAGACGCTGCTCCGGACGCAGGCGGCGCACGAGCCGCTGGCCCCAGATCGTCACGAGGCCGACGCCGGTGACGGTCGCGGCGAGTCCGAAGCTGAAGGCGACGATCAACACCATTCCGAGTCCGATCCGGTGCTGGGAGATCGCCGCGATCAGCACGACGAGCGCGGACGGGCACGGCACGAGGCCGCCGGAGATCCCGAGCCCGAGCAGCTCCCTGGTCCGGATCGGGGCGTCGCCGTCGCGCTGATCGTGATCGTGGGAGTGGCCGTGGTCGTGATCGTGGGAGTGGCCGTGGTCGTGGTCGGCGAGGGTGGCGCCCGCGCGCGCCGCCCGCCAGCGCCGGTAGCGCGACCGCATCACCGCGATTCCGATCGCGACGACCAGCAGCCCGGAGGCGACCCCCAACCATGGGTAGAGGTCCTCCGGGACGATGTACTGCGACGCCGCAAGGGTGACGAGCCCGAGCGCGAAGACGGCGGCGGTGTGAGTCGCCGTGACCGTCAGTCCGAGCGCGACCGCGTGGCGCGGTCGGCCGCGAGAGCCGGCGAGGTAGCCCGCGACCATCGACTTTCCGTGGCCCGGTGAGAGCGCGTGCAGCGCACCCCAGCCGAACGCGGTGGCGAGCAGGAGGAGGATCAGGAGTCCGTGTGTGTCGCCACCCGTGAGCAGGCCCGCAAACCCGCCTGCGCCGCGATCGGCCGTGAAGCCCTCGCCGTCGGGTCCATCCGGCGCGCTGACCCGTCCGCTCCCGGGGGCGACCTCGAACGCGGCCGTCCGTTCGTCCGAAGGGCTCTGCAGCAGGTCCTTCGGGTAGACGCGGAGGCCGTCGGTCGGATCGGTGGCCGGAACGGTCGAGACGACGTCGGTGCCCTCGCCAGGGAGGATCTGGATCGCCCTCCAGCCGGTGCGGTCGGCAAACGCGCCGTTGTCGACCGCCACCTTGCTCGTCCCGGGGGGAAGCGGTGCCGCGTAGCCGGTCTCGAGCCGGGTCAGCGAGAGCCCAGCCTGTCCGGACGGGAAGCTGAGGGCCCCGCCGCCGGTCGGCCGCAGCGGCACCTGGCGACCGTCGGCACGAACCACGAGCCCGGTCTCGAGCTCGTGCTCGAGCTCGGCGCTCACCCCCGCCGACTCGGATCCCGAGATCGCGCCGTCTCCGTTTCGGTCGTAGCGCTGGACGAGCTGGAAGGTCGGGATCTCCGCGAGGTCGAGAACGACTCCCAGCTTTGCCTCACGCTCGCCGATCGAGACCTTGACGAGCTGGTTGGTGGTGAAGTTCCCGAGCGGGTGCGCGCTCGCACCGGCCGGTGCGAGGATCGCCGTGGCGGTGACGGCGAGCGCTGTCGCGACGATCGCCCGCCTCATCGCAGAGCCTCCAGCTCGCGCGCCGCACGGGGACCGTAGAGCGGGCTGAACCCGGGGGTCCGCGCGACCAGTTCGCCGAGCAGCTCCTCGGGCGCGGCCGCGGTCGCCGGCGCTCGCCGCGATCATCCCCGCGTGATAGAGGAAGTAGGGATCGCGCGAGCCGAGCCGCATCGCGGCTGCCGACATCCGGGTCGCGGCCCGCTCGCGACCGGCGCTGTGAAGGGCCCAGGCGTAGGCGTCCGCGGAGCGAACGCTGGGCGCCCGCCGCCAGGCGCTACGGCCGAGCGCCACAGCGCGGGCAGCGTTCCCGTGGTCGGCTTCGTAGAGCGCCAGCTCGACATCGACGTTGACTCCCGCGGACCGCAGAAGCTTCGCCTCGACTCCGATCAGCGCCAGGTCGCGCTCGGCCGCCGCGCGGCGGCCCGCCGCGATCTCAGCCTCACCGAGGCCGATCACGTACTCGGGGAGCGGCAGGCGCTCGACCACCGAGCGGTAGCGCTCGATCGCCGCGCCGAGCATGCCCCGCGCGGCCTCGACCCGCGCCAGTCCCGCTGCGGCGGCGGGGAACCCCGGGTCCGCGGCGAGCGCCTCGCGGTAGGCATGCTCGGCGGCGCCGTAGTTGCCGCGGTCGATCTCGAGCTTGCCGAGCAGCGACTCGACGTAGGCGAGGCTCTCCGGGCTTCCGGCTCCCGCGGAGACCGCGAGCCCCATCGCCTTGACCGCGCCGTCGAGGTCTCCGTGCAGCTCGCGGAAATAGGAGACGCGCGAGTAGGCGGCGAGCGTCGGCTTGAGGCTGACGAGCCGCTGCAGCGTCTGGGCGGCGCCCCGGTAGCGTCCGAGCTCGACCTGGGCGTCGGCGATCACCGTGTAGGGCCTGACGAGGTCCGGTGTCAGAGCGTGGGCCCGTCGGCCGAGCCGCAGCCCGGCGGCGAAGTCGTGGCGCGCGAGGGCGAGCGTCCCGGCGCCGACGGCGGCCTCGGGGTTGCTCGGATCGAGCTCGAGAGCGGTGTCGAGGGCATCCTCGGAGCGCGTGTAGAAGGCGGGGTCGCCGGTCTCGCGGGCGCGCTGGTAGTAGGCATCGCCGAGCTCGGCGTAGAGCTGCGCGTCGCCGGGTTCAGCGGCGACCGCCTCCTGGAGGTCGCGAACCAGCGCCTCGGTCGTCTGCGGTGCCGGGCCGGAGCCGAGGCCGGAGGCACCCGCCGACGCCGCGGTCGGGGAAGCGGGGGCGTGGTTGAGGAAGTGCAGAGCGGCGATCAGCGCGGCGAAGGCGATCAACGGCACCGCGACCGCGAGCAGCCACTGTGATCGGAAGCTTGGGTTGGTGGGCATCGGGGTTCCTCCAGGAAGTGGGCCGACCGGCGGGGGAGCGCCCTCCGTGGCGCTCCCCCTGCCGATCCGGGCTGGATCAGCCGCCCGGTGGGACGGGCGGGTGAACCGGCTGGACGACCTGACCCGGATTCGAGTCGAACCCGGAATCCGGCGCGGCCAGGTAGGGGAAGTCGGTCAGGAACGGCTTGTCGTTCTGATCGACTCCGTCTCCGAGCGGCACCGGATTGTTCTTCAGGATCCCGGCGACGACCTGGAGCTCGATGTCCACGACGTCGTCGGTCGGCCGGCGACCGTTCGGGAACCCGGCGTTGTCGCCTCCGATGACGCCGAACCGATCCGGGTTCGGGGTCGCGGGCACGCCGAGGTTGAGCTTCAGCGTGTCAACCGGCGTTCCGGCGAACTTGCCCTTGTGCTGGTTGAGCCCGGGGAGCCCCTGGAGCAGCGCCTGGACGATGTCCGTGCGATCGGTCTCCGGGGCGTTGATGTTGAACAGCGCGTTCAGCACCGCAGCGAGCTCGGGGGTGGTCACGTACTTCCCGTACAGCTCGGCGTCGCGGTCGGGCGTCGTACGGTTGAACTTGTCCTTCTGGCCGAGCGGGATCACGACCTCGTTGACGAGCGGGTTGCCGAGTCGCGAGACCTGGACCCACTTGTTCGGATGCTTCTGCACCTTCGCGCCTGTGTCGAAGGAGCCGTTCGTGACCTGGAGCTTGCGCCGTTCGGTGGTCGACCAGACGCCGACAACCGCGTTCTTGGCATCCGCCGAGCTCACCGGCTCCCCGTTGCGCGTCACCAGGTGCTCGGGGATCTGCATGACGGTCGTCGAGGTCGAGTACCCCGACAGGTCATCCTTACCGGCGCCCTCGTTGCCGGTGCCCATGCGAACGTTGATCGCATCGAACGTGGCCCCGAGGTCGACGTAGAACGGGTCGTCCCGCGAGCCCACGAACACCTTCGTCCCGTCGCTGAGCGTCTGCGTCGCCTCGGCGACGAAGTTCTCGTAGTTCGGGAACGTCTTCGGGCCGATGTTCGGCGGCGCGACGGGCAGGTTGTGGGCGACCGTCTTCTCCCGGACCAGCTCGCCGTGCTTGTAGTCCTCGCGGACGACGTCGTAGCGCTGGATCACGTTGAGCTTCGGATCCTCGAAGTTCATCGTGCCCGGCCCCGCGTAGAGGAACGAGTTCGGGTTGCGCACGTCGGTGTTGAACGTGAACCGGTACCTGATGTCGGCAACGCCGTCGCCGTTGTTGTCGATGTTGTTGTAGTACCGAGCCCGATCGTCGAACCGGAAGAAGTTCGGCCCGTTCGCCGGCACCTGCCCGGGGATCCAGTCGGAGGCGAGCGTCAGCGCGTTCTCCGCCCCGGGCGCCGTCCAGGCATAGACGTCGGTGTTGTCGGCGGACGGGTCGAGCATGATGTTCGGCGCCTCGCGGTGGCTCGAGCTGAAGCCGATCGGAACCGCGATCGCCGAGGCCGCCACGACGGCTGCGAGCAGCAGCCAGCCGCGGGTTCGTTTGCGTGGTCTCCTCATCGCCAATCCTTTCTGATGAGTGATTGGATCCGGGCGACGGAGGGCCCTCTTCCGTGAGGGGTCGAGGGGGGGTCCCGGCTCGTCGCCGTCGTCTTTCTTCAGCCTCCCTTTACGCAACCGGCGGGGGCCCGGATCAGCGGGAGATGAGACGACCGCGCGGCAGGCTCAGGCGATCAGTCGCGAATGCGGGCTGTGAGCACGCCGTAGAAGGTTGCCCCGAAGGCGAACACCCCGGCGACCATCGCCCAGGCGCTGGAACCCAGGTCGGTGACACTGGCCCAGGCAACGGTGTCGAGCACAAAGGCGCCGACGTAGACGATCGCGCCCGCTACGCACGCCGCCGCGAGCGCCAGTGCGATCGCCCCGACCAGGCCGACCCAGCCGAGGCCGACCTCGTCGTTGCTCAGTTCCGTCTCGTCAGGCATCCGCTGACTTTCTCATGGCCGCAGGCGGGGTGCAAGTGGTGCCACCCGCCGGGTTGAGCGCGGCCGGTACGCGGTCGGAGCGTGTGATCGCGGGCCACGCGATCGACACGGTGAGCCGGCGGCCTACCCGGCGGCTTGGTCGTCGAGCCGAGCCTCGAACGCGCTGACGTGGGCGCCGGCTGCCTCGACTATCTCTCGCACCGCTTCGATCGCCTCCTCCGAGCCCTCCGCCGTGACCCGGAAGCCGAACCGCTGCGGCTCGCTGGGGAACGCGAGCCCGGGCGCCGTCGCGCCGCCGCTCCACCCCTCGGACCCGAACTCGAGGCTGATCCTCGCCCGCGCCCCGTCGTCGATCACGCCTCGGCAGGTGACGACGTAGAGCGCCTCGGACATCGCCCGCGAGCCTATCGGTCCCGGCAAGCGCCGCGCCCCCGGATCGCGAGGGCGTCGATCGCTTTCGAGATCACGGGATACTGCCCGGGCGATGTCGGAGGACAACGTGGAGATCGCCCGGCAGCTGGTCGAGGCCTTCAACCGGCGGGACCTGGCGGCGATGAGCCGGAGCTTCGATCCCGAGATCGAATGGAACCCGGGCGGTCCGGCGGCCGTCGAACGCGTCGTCTATCGAGGCCGCGAGGAGGTCTGTGGTGGGTTCGCGGCGACCTGGGAGACCTGGGACGTGTTTCGCATGCAGGAGAACGAGATTCGTGATCTGGGGGATTCGGTTCTCTGGCTCGGGCGCACCCGGCTGAGGGGAGTCGCGAGCCATGTCGAGCTCGACCAGGAGTTCGCGTTCAACCTCCTGATCAGCGGCGGCAAGATCGTCCGAATTCAGGGCTTTCTCGAGTGGCGGGAAGCGCTCGACGACGCGGGGGTGCGGGAGTAGGTCGTTTGAGGACTGCAGCGCCCCCCGCGGCTCGTATCTGACCTTCACTTCCGGGCTCCGCACCCGCTTAGGCGGCGTGTCCGCTCCCCACTCGGAGGCCGGCCGCGCGGCTCGCGACACTCCGCAGCTCCCACCCATCGCGGATAGGGTGGTCCGGTGAGCGCATGAGCACGGGAGCAGCGATCGCGGTCGGCGCGGTGATTGGGTTGGGTGTCGGCATCGTGGTGAGCGTGACCACCGACCTCCCTCTTGCGCCTGAGGCTGGATTGGCGCTCGGTGCGCTCATCGCGTGGTTCTCTCGACGCGACGGCAGTTAAAGAAGTGCGGTGACCGAGGACGCCAGGTTCGCGCTTGGGGTACCGACGGAGGCTCCGGCCTGGACCCGCCGGACGCGCGGCGCCGGACAGCATCACGCGGAGTCCCCGCACGGGCGCGGCGGGCAGTCACCTCGTCGAGGTCCGGGTCGATCGGTAAACGGGTCGCAATCCCCGACGTTTGCAATCCGTTTGCAGTCGGGATTGCGGTGGCTGTTAGCCGGCTGCGAACAGTCCTATTTGCAGGGACTAATACCCGAGCGCGAACTTGGCGTCCTCGGTGATCGTTCCTGGCCAGGACGTTGGCGATCCAAGCGGCCATCTTCAGGCGATTGTGATCGGCCGTCAACTGCGCGGCGCGGTACGCGAGCGCTGAGGACTCGAACGGGTCCGCACCTGCGGCCAACGCCGTATCCAGTCGTGCGCGACGCATCCTCACCAGCAGCCGAGTTAGGGGGCTGGGCCGATCAAATACGTTGCCGCGCGCGCCCGGCAGTTCGTAGAGGTCGAACGCGCCGGTGCGTAGTGCTTGGCGTGTCACGGAGTACCTCCGAGGTCGATCGACGACAAGACCGCCGCCGACCAGACTTCCCACCACACCTAGCTCGAAGAATACGCCGCTTTGCGACGAAAGCGCAGCGCCTAGTTGTTCGGAGCCTGCTCGGCTGCCGCCGTCGCGAACGGATCGTCGCCCGTCCCCATGAGCGTGTAGTGGTTGCTCGGCTCGATCCGCCAGACGCCGATCTGCGACGTGTTCGGGATCGGCGCGGTCAGGTCCACGTCGCCGGTGTCGAGGCGGCGTGAAGGTCGCGTGGCGCTCTACTACCACCGGCTCGCAGGGGGAGCAGGCGGTGCGCTTGCAGGCGGGTGGTCTCGGGGCAGCGCTCGCCGTCGATCCGAGACCTCGCAGCGTGTCCTGCTCGCGCCAGCACCGCCGCCCGGAACCTCGCCGCTGCCTGCCCTCCGCCTCTGACCGGGGGTCTGACTGGTCGCGCTCGATGGGGGCGCGTGGTCTCGGGGCAGTAGCTCGCCGACCTCGATCAAGTCGCCGCAGGCGGATGCAGGGGCGCAAGCGGCACGGTCAGTGCCCGGTCTCCGTGTGCCGCTCGACCTCGGCGGCGAAGCTCTCGACCTCGGGGGCGAGGATGGCGTCGCGCCGTGGGTACGGCGTGGGTACGGGAAGGTGCCGCGAGTGACCTCGACTGACCCCCTATGACGCTTGATTCAGCCTCAGTAGCCGAGCGCGAACTTGGCGTCCTCGGTCATCATCTCCGGGGACCACGGCGGGTCGAAGATCATCTTCGGGTGGACCTTCTCGACCCCGTCGATGTCGGAGACGAACTCGCGCATCTGCTCGGTCACCTGGGGGCCGATCGGGCACGCCGGCGTCGTCAGCGTGAAGGTGATGAACACCTCCGGTCCCGCGATCTCGACGTCGTAGACGAGCCCGAGGGAGACGAAGTCGAGCCCGAGCTCGGGATCGATGACCTCTTCGAGCGCCTCGTAGACGTCCTCTTCGCTTGCCATGCACTGATCGTAGTGGAGCGGGTTCCCTAGCCTGTTCGAGATGGCCGTAATCCTGGTCCTGCTCTTCCTCGTCCTGCCGATCGCCGAGATCTACGTGATCATCCAGGTCGGCGATGCGATCGGGATCGTGCCGACGCTGTTGCTGCTGATCCTCGACGGCATCGCGGGCGCGGCGCTGGCGCGCTCGCAGGGACGGGCGGCGTGGGCACGCTTCAACCTGGCGCTCGCGGAGGGACGTGTGCCGGCCCGGGAAACGTTCGACGGAGCGATGATCGTGCTCGGCGGCTCGTTGCTGCTCGCGCCCGGGTTCATCACCGACGTCGTCGGCTTCCTCTTGCTGATCCCTCCGACCCGCATGCTGCTGCGCGGCTTCTTGAGTCGGCTCGCGCTGCGGCGGGTCGGGCTCAGCCTGGACCGTCTCCGGGCCGCGGGGACAGTCCGGCAGCCGGCCCGCCGGCACCGGGCGCGAGGGCCCGCCGCCTGGCTTCGGGCGCCGCGCGGGGAGCGATCGGCCGTCTCGCGCACTACGACTACGAGGGCACGGCTCAAGAAGTGACCGACCCGGCGGCCGAGCTGCCGCCCGCGGAGCGGGATGACTGACTCGGTCGAGCTTCGGTTCACCGACCCGAGCGGCGACGAGCTTCGCTTCGAGTGGCCGATCGAGGCGCTGGAGGCGATCGCGCCCGGGGCGGCCGGCGGCGAGCCCGCGTGGCGGCTCGGGGGAGAGCTCGATTGGGACGAGCTCGAAACCGTGCGGCTGATCTCGGGGCGCCTCGACGACGGCCGGCTGCTCGCTGTCGCGGCATTGCGGCCGGCCGGCGCATCCGGACATGGCGAGGAGATCGTGGTCGGGGCGCTCGGCAGCGCCGACGGTTTCGAGCAGCTCACCGAGACGCTGCTCTCGACCGAGTACGGCGCCGACGGCGCTCCGACCCGGGTCGGGCTCGAGCTCTACCCCTCCTCGGACGGGTTGGCGGTGCGCGTCGCGGGCACCGCGGGGGCACCGGTCTCGGCGCCGGACGGCGGAATCGAACGCCTCTCGGCGCCGCTCGACCTGCGCGCCGGGGGTGGCGGCGGCGCCGGCGTCCTCGACGTCCTGCGCAGCTCCTGACATGGCCGGCATCCGTGCCCTGATCTCCGACTTCGGCGGCGTGCTGACGACGCCGCTGATCGGCTCCTTCGCCGCCTTCCAGGACCGCAGCGGGATCTCGACCGAGGCGCTCGGCCGGGCGATGCAGGCGATCGCGGATCGCGATGGGGCCCATCCCCTGTTCGAGCTCGAAACCGCGCACCTGACCGAGGCCGAGTTCCTGACCCGGGTCGCGGCGGCGCTCGAGCCAGAGCTCGGCCACGTGCCCGAGATGCACGGCTTCAAGGAGATCTACTTCGAAGCGCTGCAGCCGAACGAGCCGATGATCGAGCTGATGCGCGAGATCAAGGCGACCGGGATCCGGATGGCGCTGCTGACCAACAACGTCCGCGAATGGGAGCCGCTGTGGCGTTCGATGCTTCCGGTCGACGAGCTCTTCGAGTTCGTCGTCGACTCCGCCTTCGTCGGCATCCGGAAGCCCGACGCGCCGATCTACGAGCTGACGATCGAGCGGCTCGGCGATGGAATCGCCCCGGGCGACTGCTTGTTCGTCGACGACGTCGCCGTCAACGTCGCCGCGGCGCGCGAGCTCGGGATCAACGCGGTGCGCTTTCGCGACAACGACCAGGCGATCCCCGAGATCCGAGCCGAGCTGGGTATCTGAAGGCTGGGGTCGCGCGAGCGCCCGCGCGAGCTGGACCCGAGCCGGGTATCCGCGCGGCGCCGCGGCGCTACCGTTGGTGGGTGAATCGCAACGCCGCCGTCGAAGCGGTCTTCAAGCCGGTGCGCCCACCGACGACCTTCGAGGAGACCGTCGAGCGGCTCGGGACCGCGATCCGGGTCGGGTTGCTGACCCCGGGAAGCCGGCTGCCGCCCGAGCGAAAGCTCGCCGACGAGCTGCGGATCTCCCGCTCGACCCTGCGACAGGCGCTGACCACCTTGGTCCAGAGCGGCCATCTGACCTCGACCCGGGGGCGTAAGGGCGGCACCTTCGTCGTCGAGCGCCCGCCGCTGCACGAGCGCGCGGAGGGCCCCGCGGAGCTCGGCGACCCTCTCGGCCCCGACGGCTATGCGATTCTCGACCACCGGGTCGCGGTCGAGGCCGGTGCGGTGATCCTGGCCGCGGAGCGGGCCCAGCGCACCGACCTCGACGCGCTCGACGCGCTCGTGCAGACGATGGCCGCGAAGCCCGATTTCGCGGCCTACCGGCGGGCCGACAGTCGCTTTCACATCAGCGTCGCGGAGGCCGCGCGCTCAGCGTGGCTGGTCACCGAGATGACCGACGTGCAGGGACAGATGGGTCAGCTGATCGCGCGTATCGCCCACCCCGAGGAGGTGCTGATGCGAGCGAACGACCAGCACCGCGAGCTCGTCCGTCTGTTGCGCATGCGCGATGCCGAAGGCGCCGTGTCGGTGATCCGCCGACACACTCGAGGCACCGAGCAGATCCTCGCCGGCCTCGTTTGAGCCGCCGGGCAGCGGTCGGCTGCCGGACGCGATCACCGCCCCCGAACAATGCACGCTGCCAGCTGCCAGCTGCCAGCGCCCCGTGCCTACGGCGATCGATCGGCCGCCCGGATCCGCTCGCCGCCCGGGTCGAAGAGCGGCTCCCGGGCGACCTCGCCGGCGATCCACTCGCCGAAGATCTCGACCTCGACCTCGGTACCCGGCTCTGAGTACGCGGGCGGCAGGTAGGCGTAGGCGATCGAGCGCTCGACGGTGTAGCCGTAGCCACCGCTGGTCACGCGCCCGGCGATCTCGCGCTCGATGCGCACCGGTTCGTTGCCGAGCGCGACCGAGCGCGGGTCCTCGAGAACGAGGCAGACCAGCTGCGTCCGCGGGCCTCGTTCGTTGGCCTCCGCGAGCGCGTCGCGGCCGACGAATCCGCCCTCCTTGTCGAGCTTGACGCAAAAGCCGACCCCACCCTCGTAGGGGGTCTCGTCGGGGGTGATGTCGGCGCCCCAGACCCGATAGCCCTTCTCGAGCCGCATCGAGTCGATCGCACGGTAGCCGCCGGCGACGATCTGATGCGGCTCGCCCGCCTCCCACAGCGTTCGCCAGAGGCCGAGCCCGTACTCGGTCGGGCAGTAGATCTCCCAGCCGAGCTCACCGACGTAGGTGACCCGGAGCGCGCGGACGGGAACGGCACCGACGGTGATCTCCCGGACCGACATGTAGGGGAAGGCGTCATTGGAGAGATCGGCGGGGGTGAGCGGCGCGAGCACGTCGCGGGCGCGCGGGCCCCAGATCCCGAAGCAGGCCCAGGCGGAGGTGACGTCGCGCACCCTTGTCGTGTCGCTCTCCGCGAGGTGCTTTCGGATCCACTCGCGATCGTGGTTCCCGAATGCGGTCCCGGTGACGATCGAGAAGAGCTCCTCGCCGAGGCGGGCAACCGTGAAGTCGCACTCGATCCCGCCGCGGCGGTTGAGCATCTGCGTGTAGGTGATCTGACCGACGCCGCGGGCGACCCGGTTGTCGCAGAGGCGCTCGAGCAGCTCCGCCGCGCCGGGGCCCTCGATCTCCAGCTTCGCGAACGAGCTCTCGTCGAAGAGGCCGACGCGCTCCCGGGTGCCGCGGTGCTCGGCGCCGATCGCCGCTGACCAGTGGCGGCCCGCCCACCCCCGGGGGCGCAACTCGTCGTCGCCCTCGGCGGCGTTCGATTCGTACCAGTTGACGCGCTCCCAACCCGACTTCTCGCCGAACGCGGCTCCTTGGGCCTCGTGCCAGCGGTTGGCCGACGAGAGCCGCAACGGTCTCCCGGCGGTCCGTTCGTGGTTCGGATAGCGGATGTCGTAGTAGGTCTCGTAGGTCTCCCGGATCCGGGCGTGGGTGTAGGCGGGCGAGCGGTACTGGGCCCCGAAGCGACGGACGTCCATCTCCCAGAGATCGAGGCTCGGCTCGCCCTCGGCTATCCACTCGGCGATCACCCGGCCGATTCCACCCGCGCCCGCGAGCCCGTGGGCGCAGAACCCGGCGGCGACGAAGAAGCCGCGAACCTCGGACTCACCGAGGCAGAACTCGTTGTCGGGGGTGAACGCCTCCGGGCCGTTGATCAGCTTCGTGATCCGGACGTCGTCCATCGCCGGCACGCGTCGCTTCGAGTTCTCCGTGATCTCCTCGAACCGCTCCCAGTCGTCCTCGAGCAGGCGGCCGTTGAAGTCGGTCGGGATCCGGTCGAGGCCCTCCGTGCCATCGGGCAGGAACGCGGGCTTCGACTCGCGCTCATAGCCGCCCATCACGAGCCCGCCGCCGTCCTCGCGAAAGTAGATCAGCAGGTCGGGATCGCGCAGCGTCGGCAACCTCCGATCCGCCGCGTGCTCGCGAAACGGCTGCGTGACGAGATACTGGTGAGACATCGGGATCACCGGCACGCGCACGCCCGCCATCCGGCCGATCTCGGCCCCGTACATGCCGCCGGCGTTGACGACGACCTCCGCTTCGATTCTTCCCCGCTCGGTCTCGACTCCGTGCACACGACCCCCCGCGACCTCGATCCCGACCACGCGGGTGTTCTGGAACACCCGCAAGTCGCCCTCCCGGCGAGCGACGTCGGCGAGCGCATAGGTGAGCTGGGAGGGATCGATGTAGCCGTCGGTCGGCAGCCACGCCGCCCCGAGCACGCCCTCGGTCGACATCAGCGGGAACATCTGCTTCGCCTCCGCAGCGGAGATCAGCTCGAGCGGCAGCCCGAAGGTCTTCGCCCAACCGGCCTGCCGGCGAAGCTCCTCCATGCGTTCGGGGGTCGACGCGAGCCGGATCCCCCCGCACTCGACCCACCCCGGATCGAGCTCGGACTCCGCGGCGAGGCCCCGGTAGACGTCGACCGAGTGCATCATCATCTTCGTCAGCGTCACCGAACCGCGGAGCTGGCCGACGAGGCCGGCCGAGTGGAAGGTGGAGCCCGAGGTGAGCTCGGCGCGCTCGACCAGGACGACGTCGGAGTACCCGTGCTTCGCCAGGTGGTAGGCGATCGATGCGCCCCCGACCCCGCCGCCGATGATCACGCAGCGGGCCGAGTCGGGCAGCTCAGCCGGCCGGCTCACCAGCCTCGCGCAGCCAGGTGTCGAAGTCGCTGTGTGCGGCGGTCTCGAGCATGCGATCGAAGTGCTTGGCCGCGTATCCCTCGAAGTCGAAGTCGAGCTCCGAGAGCGCGGTCTGGACCACCGCCCCACATCGCCTCGCGGAAGTCGGACATGAACTTCATCAAGCGCAATGCCGAGACCCGCCGTGCGGTCGGCGGCTCGGCGAAGTAGCTTTCGAGCAACGCCAGCTCTGCGGCTTCGCCGAGCTCGTTGTTGACCGCGAAGTTGGCGAGGTCGAAGTAGCGATCGCCCATCCCCGCGTACTCCCAGTCGACGATCCAGAGCTGCTCCTCGCCGCGGATGAAGTTCGCGGCGAGGAGGTCGTTGTGGCACGGCACGGGCTCGTGCTCACCACCGGTGAGCGCCGACTCGATCCGCGCCGCCTGCTCGTGGGCCCGGCCATATGCCTCCGGAACGCGGGCACCACGCTCGCTCGCCGTCGCGGCGTAGGTCTCGGCGATCAGGAGCGCGTCGAACCTGGTCGGCAGCGGCTCACCGAGCTCGTGGATTGCGCGAAGCGAGCGCGCGACCTCGGGCAGGGTCGCCGGCGCCCGCAGGTCCGCGGGCTCCATCCCCTGCCCCTCGACGAACAGGGTGACGATCGCCTGTGGGTCGTCGAGCGCCGCGGCGACCGGCGGGGCGACCCCGATCCGAGCCGCGCGCTCGTTCGCGATCCGCTCCGCCCCACGGTCGATCTCGAGCAGCGAGGTGTCCTTGCCGGGGACTCGGATCACGTACTCGCGCCCGTCGAAGCGGGCGCGGAAGTTGCGGTTGGTTATCCCCCCTTCGAGCGGCTGCGCGACGCCCTCAGGTTGTCCGAGCGTCTGGGCAAGCTGTTCGACGATCTGCACGAGATCGCCCGATTCGCTTGACGGGGGTCCGGGCGCGGGGTTAGGCTCGCGATCATCCATCAGAGGTCGGCCCAGCACACCATTTCATACACGACGAGCTCCTAGAGGGAGGAGTCAGAAATGACGGACGACGCCGTTACGCCCAAGGACCGGGACGAGCAACGCCTCGCGGAGCTCGGCTACGAGCAGGAGCTCGATCGCGGCTGGACCAGATTCACCAACTTCGCGATCTCGTTCTCGATCATCTCGGTCCTGGCCGGCTGCTTCACGGTCTTCTACGTAGGGTGGAACAACGGCGGGCCGATCGTGATCTCGATCGGCTGGCCGGTGATCGCGGCGATCATCCTCACGGTCGCGGTCAGCATGTCGGAGCTCGCCTCGGCCTTCCCCACCGCTGGCGGCCCGTACTGGTGGGCCCACAGGCTCGGCGGCGCCGGGCTGGTCGTGGTTCACCGGCTGGTTCAACGTGCTCGGGCTGATCGGGATCGTCGCCTCGGTGGACTACGTCCTCGCGGTCTTCGCTGACCAACGCTGTTCGGCCTCTGGGGCTGGGATCTGGGCTTCGTCAACTTCGGCGACGACCAGCACATCATCCAGGAGATCTTCTGGGTGTACGCGATCCTCCTCTGCTCCACGCCCTGATCAACATCTTCTCCCACCGGTTGATCGCGCTCTTCACCAGCGTCTCGGTTTGGTGGCACGTGATCGGAACGGTGATCATCCTCGGGATCCTCATCTTCGTCCCCGACCATCACCAGAGCGCCGACTTCGTCTTCACCGAGAAGATCAACAACTCCGGCTTCGCCGACGGAGCAATCAGCGGCGGCGACGTACTGGTTCCTGGTCCTACCGGTCGGCTTCCTGCTGACGATGTACACGATCACCGGCTACGACGCCTCGGCGCACGTGGCCGAGGAGACGGTGGGCGCCGAGCAGGCAGCGGCGAAGGGCATCTGGCAGTCGGTCGCGCTCTCAGCGCTGATCGGTTGGTTCTTGCTGCTCGCGTTCCTTTTCGCCGCCACCCACGTCGGTGCGGTCAACGACGCCGGCTTCGGCAGCGTAATCGCCGTGTTCACCTCCGCCGACATGAACCAGAACTGGGCGGAGGCGATCCTCCTGATCGCCTGCATCGGCCAGTTCTTCTGCGGCATGGCGTGTGTGACGAGCTGCTCGCGGACGTTCTTCGCCTTCTCGCGCGACCGCGCCGTTCCGGGTCACACGCTGTGGAGCCGGGTCAGCGCGCCGGGCGTGCCCGCGATGGCCGTGCTCGGCAGCGTCGGGCTCGCCTTCCTGATCGTGCTGCCGGCGCTGTTCGCACCGGACACCTTCGTGCCGCCGGTCGCCTTCTTCGCGGTCACCGCGATCGGCACGATCGGGCTCTACATCGCCTATGTGGCGCCGGTCTATCTGCGCTGGCGGGCGGGCGACTCGTTCGAGCCCCGCTCCTGGACGCTGGGGGCCAAGTACAAGTGGATCAACCCGTGGCGGTCGTGTTCGTCTGCATCATGTTCATCGTCCTGATGCTGCCCTTCTCCAGCCTCGGGAGTGCCGTGGGAGGACGACTTCGACTGGAGCTTCTTCAACTACACGCCGCTCGTCGTCGGAGTGGTTCTGCTCGGCGCGGGTCTCGCGTGGGTGCTCGGCATGAACAAGCGCTACACCGGCCCGATCCGCCAGATCGAGTTCGACGAGGGCATGGGCATCGTCGAGGAGAAGCCCGTCGAGCCGGAGGCCCCGGCGAGCTGATCGTGCGCTAGAGGGAATCGAGCGCGGCGGTCGCGGCCACGAACTCGCGCCATCGCTCGTGCTCGGCGGCGCGCCACGCCTCGTCGCGACTCGGCTCGACGGTTCGGTCCACCGGCAGCAACTCGGCCGCCTCGGCGAGTGACCCGAGCACGCCGGAGCCGACGGCGGCCAGCGCCGCGGAGCCGAGCACCGTCGCGTCGGTCGCCGCCGCCTCGATCGGCACCCCGATCGCGTCCGCCTGCAGCTCGAGCACCAGCGGCTCGTTGATCAGCCCGCCGTCGACGCGCAGGCTCTCGACCGCGACCGACTCGCGGATCGCGGCGACGACGTCGGCGACCCGCCAGGTGATCCCCTCGAGCGCGGCGCGCGCGACATGGGCGCGCGTCGTGCCGCCGTCGAGCCCGCTGAGCACGGCCTGCGCGTTCGGCCGCCACCAGGGCGCCCCGATTCCCGCCAGGGCCGGGAGGACGCGGGCGCTCGCCGAGTCCTCGGCGGAGCGGGCGAGCTCGCCGAGCGCGGCTGGATCGGCGGCCAGGCCCAGCTCCCGGCAGAGCCATTCCAACATCGCCCCCGCCGCGAAGACGCCGCCGTCGAGGGCATACTCGGTCCGGCCTGCGATTCGCCACGCGATCGTCGGCAAGAGGCCACCGGCGGGGGCCGGGACCTGCTCGCCGACGTGGGCGAGCACGAACACCCCGGTCCCATAGGTCGCCTTCACCCTGCCGGGCACGACCGCGCCGGCGCCCGCCAACGCAGCCTGCTGATCCACCGTCTGCGCGCAGAGCGGGAGCTCGGCCGGCCAGCTCGGGTGACTGAGGGTGCCGAGCTCGCCGGCGGTGTCCCGGATCTCGGGAAGCACCTCGGGCGGGACGCCGAAGATCTCGCACAGTCGCGGATCGAAGCCGGGGGTGTCGATGCGCTGCAACTGCGTGCGCGAGCCGGTCGAGGGGTCTGTCGCAAAGCCGGCTCCGAGGCGGTCGCAGAGGAACGAGTCGACCGTGCCCATCCGCAAGGTGCCCGCCTCGCGGGCCCGCCCGACCGCAGGATCATGCTCGAGCAGCCAGGCGAGCTTGGCGGCGGAGAAGTAGGGATCGAACGGGAGCCCGCTGGCGGCCTTGACCTCCGATTCGCGGTCGGCGAGCCGGTCGAGCACCTCCTGGGAGCGCTTGTCCTGCCAGACGACGATCGGGGTCAGCGGCTCGCCGGACTCGGCATCCCAGGCGAGCACCGACTCCCCCTGATGGTCGAGCCCGCAGCCGACGACCTCCCCCGGGGCGTCGGCGAGCGCCTCGGCGACCGCCTCGACGACCGCGGCCAGCACCTCCTCGCCGTCCTGCTCGACCCAACCGGGCTGTGGATGGCGGTTGATCTTGTCGCGGCGCGCCTCCCTGACGGGGCGCAGCTCGCCGTCGAACAGCGCGGCCTTGACCCCGGTGGTGCCCTCGTCGACGCCGAGAATCAGCGGCTCGGCCATCAGACCGAGACCCCGATTTGCGCGGCGCGCCGCCACCACGGCTCCCCCGCCGGCGGGACGGTCCCGGCGGGCAGGTCACGCTCCGGCCCGAGCTCGATCCCCACCGGCTCGAGCAGCGAGAGCACGTGCTCGGCGATCCCGAGCGAGGCCGAGAGCCCGGTGGAGCGGATCGCGGCGACGTTGATCAGCTGCCGGCAGACCGGCGACCGGCCGATCACGTAGTTGCAGTCGCGACCCGCGGGCCGCAGGCCGGCGTGGCTGGAGATCGGTTCGGCGCCCTCGAGCGCCGGCAGCATCCGCGTCGCCTTCGGCATCACCTCGTCGAGGGCCTCGTCGCGGACCGTCCAGTCGCCCTTGTCCTCCTGGTCGTACGCGGTCGGCCCGGCGATCACCTTTCCGTCCACGGTCGGGAAGACGAGCACGCCCTTGGTGCGCTTGCTCGGCACCGGCAGCAGGATCTGCTCGAGCGGCTCTCCGTCCGGCGGCTCGAAGACGAAGAACTCGCCCTTGCGGGGGTAGATCGAGAAGCTCTCGTCGCCCGCCAGCCGGGCGACCTCGTCGGCCCGCAGGCCGGCGCAGTTGACGGCGACCGCGCACCTGACCCGCTCGCCGTCGGCGGTCTGCACCGCGAGCCCGTCGCCCGCCGGCTCGATCGCGACGACGGGAGCGTTGGCGCGCAGCTCGGCGCCGCCGGCGACCGCCGCCGCGACCAGCCCGCTCGTCAACGCAACCGGGTCGGTAACGGTCTCGCCGGGGACCACGAGGGCGCCGTCGCCTCGCAGCTCGACCTCCACCCCGTTACGCGCTCGCGCCCTCGGCGAGCTCGGCGACGATCCGCATCTGCTCGTCGCTCTCGGGCTTCAGCAGCGCCCCGCAGCGGACCCGCGAGACGCCGAGGCGGTCGAGCACCGCGTCGCGGATCTCGGCCGAACGCCGGATCAGCCTCGTCTCCAGCTCACCGGGTACCGAGTCGAACCCGGTGTGCAGGATCCCCGAGTTCGTCCCGCTCGCGCCGAGGCCCGGCTCGCGCTCGGCCTCGAGCAGGATTACGGCGACCCCGCGGCGTGCCAACGCGTATGTGCAGCGCCGCCCCGACGACGCCCGCTCCGATCACCGTCACGGCAGCGTCGCGCGCGCTTGACAAGCCCGGGCCCGCGGATAGGCTGCCGCAAAGGTCCGATCTCTGCACCTTAATGGCAACCCCAACGCAGGAGAAGAGATGAATCAGAAGCCAAGCGAGCGGCCCGGGGGACCGGGTGGCACCGCCGGCATGCTTTCCGTCGACGAACTGCGCAAGGAAGCGGAGGAGGGGACGATCGACACGGTCGTCGCCGCGTTCACCGACATGCAGGGGCGGCTGTTCGGGAAGCGGATCCAGGTCGACTACTTCCTCGACGAAGTGGTCGAGCACGGGGTCGAGGGCTGCAACTACCTGCTCGCCCTCGACATGGAGATGGACCCGCTCCCCGGCTACGAGATGGCCAACTGGGAGACCGGCTACGGGGACTTCGGGATCATGCCCGACATCGCGACCCTGCGCACGGTCCCCTGGTTGGATCGCACCGCGCTCGTGCTCTGCGACGTCGTCAACCACGACGGCTCGCCGGTGGTCGCCTCCCCCCGCCAGGTGCTGATCGCACAGTACGAGCGCGCCCGCGAGATGGGCGTCATGCCGCTGATGGCCTCCGAGCTCGAGTTCTACCTCTACAAGGAGAGCTACTCCGAGGCGCACGAGAAGGACTACTCGGGGCTCACGCCGACGATCCCCTACATCCTCGATTACCACATCCTGGCGACGACGATGGACGAGCAGTACCTCGGGGCGATCCGCCGCGGGATGCACGCCGCCGGGATCCCGATCGAGTTCTCGAAGGGCGAGGCCTGGTACGGACAGCACGAGGTCAACACCCGCTACGCGGACGCGGTCACCGCGGCCGACCGGCACACGATCTACAAGAACGGTGTCAAGGAGATCGCCTTCCTGAACGGGATCTCTGCCACGTTCATGGCGAAGCCCTCGGAGAAGGACATCGGCAGCTCGTGCCATATCCACACCAGCCTCGTCGGAGAGGACGGCAAGAGCGTCTTCGTCGACGGCGACGAGGAGACCGACACCTTCCGCCACTTCCTCGGCGGGCAGCGCGCCCACGCGAGGGAGGTGGCGCTCTTGATCGCCCCGTCGGTCAACTCCTACAAGCGCTATGCGGCCGAGAGCTGGGCGCCGACCTCGATCTCCTGGGGCCGCGACAACCGCACCTGCGGCTTCAGAATCGTCGGCCACGGGCAGTCGCGGAGGGTCGAATGCAGGATCCCCGGCGCCGACGCGAACCCCTATCTCGCGTTCGCCGGGCTGCTCGCGGCGGGTCTCGACGGGATCGAGAACGAGACCGATCCGGGCCCGGAGCTGAAGGGCAACGCCTACGAGGAAGGCAAGGCGGAGGGGTTCCCGGCTGCGCTGCGGGAGGCGGTCGACCTGTGGGAGGGGAGCGAGTTCGCGCGCAAGGCGTTCGGCGAGTCGGTCTGGGCGCACTATCTGAACTACGGGCGCACCGAGCAGCGGCTCTTCGACGAGGTGGTGACCGACTACGAGCGCCGCCGCATGTTCGAGCGCGGCTGAGTGGCGTGACCCGACCGGTGATCGGAATCTGCGCGGCGGTCGAGGACGCCTCCTGGGCCGCCTGGGAGCAGATCGAGGTCAACGTCTCCCAGCGCACCTACTCACGCGGGATCGACGAAGCCGGGGGGTTGCCGCTCGTCCTCCCGGCAAGCGAGGCAGGGACCACGGACCCGGAGGCGGTGCTCGACCTGCTCGACGGCCTGCTGCTCGCCGGCGGCGGCGATCTCGATCCCGCGAGCTACGGAGCCGAGCCCGACCCGCACACCGCGAACGCAAGGATCGAGCGTGATCGGTTCGAGCTCGCGCTGGCCCGCGCCGCCCTGGCGCGCGACCTGCCGCTGCTCGGCATCTGCCGCGGCCTCGAGATCCTCAACGTCGCCTGCGGCGGGACGCTCGACCAGCATCTCCCCGACGCCGACGCTGCACCTGCACACGCCGGGCCGGTTCGGCGACCACGACGTGAGGCTCGAGCCCGGGTCGCTGGCCGCGCGGACGGTCGGGGCCGAGCGGGCGACGGTGCGCTCGCACCATCACCAGGGAGTCGGGCGGCTCGGAGAGGGCCTCGTCGCCAGCGGCTGGGCGGAGCCGGGTGGGATGATCGAGGCGATCGAGATGTCCGGATAGGCGATGGGTCCTGGGGGTCCTCTGGCACACCGAGGAGGACCGGCCGAGCGCGGTGCTCGCGGGGCTCGCGGCCGCGGCTCGCGACGAAGGCGGTCGCGGCGGGGTCACCCGGCGGGGGTCGGCAGTCTGCGGGGGAGCGCAGCGTGATCGAGGTCATCGAGCCGGCGACCGAGGCGGTGATGGCCGAGGTCGGGCGGGCGGGCGTCGAGGAGACCGACGCCGCGGTCGCGGCGGCGAAGGCCGCGTTCCCTGCCTGGCGCGCCGTCGGCCCCGGCGACCGGGCGGCGCTGCTGCGCCGGCTCGCCGACCTGCTCGAGCAGAACTCCGATCGGCTCTCCACCCTCGAGGCCCGGAACGCCGGCAAGCCGATCGTCGATGCGCGCGGCGAGATCGGGATGGTGATCGAGTGCTTCCGCTACTACGCCGGGGCGCCCGAGCGCCTACTCGGGCGGACGATCCCGGTCGACGGCGGGATCGACATGACCTTCCGCGAGCCGCTCGGGGTCGTCGGGTTGATCGTCCCCTGGAACTTCCCGCTCGTGATCTCGTCGTGGAAGGTCGCGCCGGCGCTCGCCGCGGGCAACACGCTCGTCCTCAAGCCGGCCGAGCTGACGCCGCTGACGGCGCTCGAGCTGGAGCGAATCGGGCTCGAGGCGGGCCTTCCGGAGGGAGTCCTCAACGTCGTCGCCGGCCCGGGGTCGGTTTGCGGCAGCCGATTGGTCGAGCACCCCGACGTCGCGAAGATCGCCTTCACGGGCTCGACCGAGGTCGGCCGGGGGATCGCCGCCGCCGCCGCGCAGACGATCAAGCGGGTGACCTTGGAGCTCGGCGGGAAGTCGGCCAACGTCGTCTTCGCCGATGCCGACCTCGAGGCGGCGGCAAAGGCGGCGCCGTTTGCCGTCTTCGCCAACGCCGGCCAGGACTGCTGCGCACGCTCGCGGATCCTGGTCGAGCGGGCGGCGACCGACGAGTTCATGGCCGCGCTCGAGGACGCGGTGAAGGGGATCCGCGTCGGAGACCCGCTCGACCCCGAGACGCAGATGGGACCGCTGATCTCGGCCGGCCAGCGTGAGACCGTCTCCTCCTACGTGCCCGACGGCGCGCCGGTCGCGATTCGCGGCTCGGCGCCGAAGGGGCCCGGGTACTGGTTCCCGCCGACCGTTCTCGCCCCGGTTTCGAACTCGGATCGCGCCGCGACCGAGGAGATCTTCGGCCCCGTCGCCTGCGTGATCCCGTTCGACGACGAGGAGGATGCGGTGCGGCTGGCCAACGAGACGATCTACGGGCTCTCGGGCTCGGTCTGGACCGGCGACGGAGCGCGTGCGCTGCGGATGGCGCGCGCCGTCGATACGGGGGTGGTCTCGATCAACTCGAACAGCTCGGTGCGGGTGACGACGCCGTTCGGGGGTTTCAAGCAGTCGGGCGTCGGGCGCGAGCTGGGGCCCGACGCGCTCGATCACTACACCGATCTGAAGAACGTCTACTACGCGACCGGGGAGCGCTGATGGCAGGAAAGCTCGAGGGCAAGGTCTGCGTGATCACCGGGGCGGCGAGCGGGATCGGCGCCGAGTCGGCGCGCCTCTTCGGCTGGGAGGGAGCGCACGTCGTCGGAGTCGACCTGATCGAGGGATCGGAGGGCGAGGTCGCAATCGAGGCCGACGTGACCGACGAAGAACAGGTCCGGCGCATGTACGAGGACGTCCGCGAGCGGTTCGGCCGTATCGACGTCCTCTTCAACAACGCCGGGATCAACCCGAGCGACGACCGGTCCGTGCTCGAGACCGAGATCGACGCCTGGCAGCGGGTCCAGGACGTCAACCTGCGCTCCGTCTTTCTGTGCTGCAAGCACGGCATCCCGCATCTGCTCGAGACCGACGGCGGATCGGTGATCAACACCGCGTCGTTCGTCGCTGTGATGGGCGCCGCGGTCTCCCAGGTCTCCTATACGGCGTCGAAGGGCGCCGTGCTGGCGCTCTCGCGCGAGCTCGGGGTCGAGTTCGCACGCCGCGGCGTCCGGGTCAACGCCCTCTGCCCCGGTCCCGTCAACACGCCGCTGCTTCAGGACCTGTTCGCCAAGGACCCCGCGAAGGCCGCCCGGCGGCTCGTGCACCTGCCGATGGGCCGCTTCGCGGAGCCCGAGGAGATCGCCCAGGCGGCCGCCTTCCTGGCCTCGGACGAGTCGTCCTACATCACCGCCTCGACCTTCCTCGTCGACGGCGGCCTCTCCGGGGCCTACCTGACGCCGGAGACGGGCGAGTAGCCTTTCGGCAATCGACGCGAATAGCCTCTCACCAGACTCTTACCGGGGGGTAGGAATATCGGGCCAGGGAGTGAAAGCAGACGAGGAAAGGCCGCGGGTTCTCGTCGTCGACGACGAGCCACCGATGCGTACGGCACTGACGCGGGCGCTGGAGCTGGGCGGCTTCGAAGTCTCGCTCGCCGCCAACGGTGAGGAGGGCCTCGGCGGCGCCCGGAGCCTCGCCCCCGACCTGATCGTCCTCGACGTGATGATGCCGCGACTCGACGGGATCGAGGTCTGCCGGCGGCTTCGCGACCGGGGCGACCGTACGCCCGTCCTGATGCTCACCGCCCGCGACGCGGTCGCCGACCGCGTCGACGGACTGGAGGCCGGGGCCGACGACTACCTGGTGAAGCCGTTCGCGCTCGAGGAGCTTCTGGCGCGGATTCGCGCCCTGCTGCGGCGCACCGGGATCGCCGAGGGCGACCAGCCGCTGAGCTTTGCCGACCTGCGTCTCGACCCGGTCGCGCACCGGATCGAACGCAGCGGGCGCGAGCTCGAGCTGACCCGGACCGAGTACCTGCTGCTCGAGCTCTTCCTCGAGAACCCGCGCCGCGTCCTGACCCGAGAGTTGATCTTCGAGCGTGTCTGGGGGTATGACTTCGGGCCGCGATCGAAGGCACTCGACGTCTATATCGGCTACCTGCGGCGCAAGACCGAGGCCGGCGGCGAATCGCGCCTGATCCACACGGTGCGCGGGTTCGGCTACGTGCTGCGAGAACGATGAGCTTCCGGCGCCGTGTGATCCTCTACTCGGCGCTCGCGGTCACCGCCGCGATCGTGCTCGCCTCGGTGGTCGTCTTCCTGCTGGTCCGAGACGAGCTTCGCGACCGGGTCGACTCCGAGCTGCGGCACGACGTCGCGGTTACCTTCGAGCTCCCGATCCTCAGCCACGGCGCGCTCGCCCCGGTGGTGATCGGCGGGGCCCAGCAGTCCCGCGGGACGGCAGCAGGCTCGGGGCGCGGCGGTTCCGACGCGGAATCGCGCAAGCCCGGGTCGGGGGGCGCCGCGCAAGCCTCGGGTCGCGGCGCCGACAACGCCGGCCGCGGTCAGTCCGGCGGCGGCAAATCCGGCGGCGGCGCAAATCCGGCGGCGGCGCCAAATCCGGCGGCGACAACGGGTTGGTGCTGCCCACAGGCCCGCTCGGCGGCCCCACCGTCTATGCGCAACTCGTCGACGCGAGCGGCAAGGTCACCGCGCCGTCGGGGCAGAAGCGATCGCTTCCGGCCACCCCCACGGCGCAGGCCGTCGCGGCCGGCAAGCGCGATCCGTTCTTCTCCGACGCATCGGTCGGCGGCGACCCCCTCCGCATCTACACGGCGCAGGTGAAGCCCGGCCAGGCGATCCAGGTGGCTCGCCCGCTGAGCGAGGTGGACGACGCGCTCGACCGTCTGGCGCTGATCCTCGCCGCGGTCAGCATCGGCGGCGTGGTGCTCGCCGTCGCGCTCGGCGTGCTCGTCTCGCGGGCCGCGCTGGCGCCCGTCCGCCGGCTCAGCCGGGCGGCGCGCGAGGTCGCCGCGACCCACGACCTGAGCCGCAGGATCGAGCCCCGTCGCGACGACGAGCTCGGCGGTCTCGCGAGCAGCTTCAACACGATGCTGATCGCGCTCGAGGGCTCGCTCGACGCCCAGCGCCGGCTGGTCAGCGACGCGTCGCACGAGCTTCGCACCCCGCTGGCGAGCGCCCGGACCAACATCGAGGTCCTGGCGCGCTCGGAGCAGATGCCGCTCGAGCAGCGCGAGCGCCTGCTCGCCGACGTGATCGGACAGCTCGACGAGCTCACCGTGCTGGTCTCGGACCTGGTCGACCTCGCCCGCGAGGTCGAGGCCGAGGACGAGACGGTCGGTGCGCTGCGCCTCGACCGCGTGGTGTCGAACGCGGTCGCCCGGACCCGGGTCACCGCGCCCGCGAGCCGGATCGCGCTCGAGTCCGAGCCGTGCCTCGTGCAGGGAGCCGAGGGGGAGATCGAGCGTGCGGTCGCGAACCTGCTCGACAACGCGGTCAAGTGGAGTCCGGCGGACGCGACGATCGAGGTCCGCGTCACCGCCGACGGTCTGGTCGAGGTCCGCGATCACGGCCCCGGGATCGCCGGGCCGGACCTCGCCCGGGTCTTCGACCGCTTCTACAGGTCCGAGGAGGCCCGAGGGCTCCCCGGCTCGGGGCTCGGCCTGGCGATCGTGAGGCGGGTGGCGGAATCGCACGGCGGCGACGTCGAGGCCGACAACGACCCGGGGGGTGGAGCGGTGCTGAGGATGCGGCTTCCGACGCTCGAGCAGCGACCGATCCGCGACCCGGATCCCGTCCTCGGGTGACGAGCCGTGGAGGTGAGTTGCTCGGTGAGGCTCAAGTTCGCCTCCGACCGGCGCCACCTCGACGAGATGCTGCACGCGATCGTCGCCGACCGGGAACTCGCCTACGAGATCTACGACTCGCCGAAGCTCGGACCGCTCGGACTGCCGATCTCGACCTCGGTCCGTTTCACCGCCGAGCGCGGTACGGCGGAGGAGCTGGCGAGCCTGGTGGGTGACGCGATCGATCAGGCCGCATTGGCAGATCGCTTCGAGCGCTGAGCGTCTGAGCGCGATCGAGCTCGCCGCCGCGGCGACCGCGGCGACCGCGGAGACCTGCGAACCTGCCCCGCGGGAAGCTGATGGGCGACGCCGAGACCTCCTACGAGACGGTCCTCTACGCGGTCGACGGGCCGATCGCGACGATCACGCTCAACCGTCCCGAATCCCTGAACACGATCGTCCCGCCGATGCCCGACGAGGTCGAGTCGACCGTCCACCGCGCGATCCGCGACCCGGAGGTGAGGGTGATCGTGATCCGCGGAGCGGGACGCGCCTTCTGTGCCGGCTACGACTTCAGCGAGGGGTTTCGTCACTGGGGCGAGCTCGTCAACACGGAGGGCGAGTGGAACCCCGGCAAGGACTTCGTCGGCACCACCTCCCAGGCTCTGGCGCCGACACAGAAGTTCATGAGCGTCTGGCGGTCGCCGAAGCCTGTGATCGCGCAGGTCCATGGCTGGTGCGTCGGCGGCGGCAGCGACTTCGCGCTCTGCGCCGACCTCGTGATCGCCGCCGAGGACGCCCAGATCGGTACCCCCTACTCGCGCCTCTGGGGCGCCTACCTCTCGGGCATGTGGATCTACCGGCTCGGGCTCACGAAGGCCAAGGAGCACGCCCTGACCGGCAGGCCTCTCTCCGGCCGCCGCGCCGCCGAGGTCGAGCTGATCAACGAGGCCGTCCCGTTCGAACGCCTGGAATCGACCGTGCGCGCCCGCGCCGACCAACTCGCCACGCTTCCGCTTCCCCAGCTCGCCGCGATGAAGCTGATCGTCAACCAGGCCTACGAGAACATGGGCCTCGCCTCGACCCAGACCCTCGGCTCCGTCCTCGACGGGATGATGCGCAACATCCCCGAGGCAAAGCGCTGGATCGAACGGGCCGCCGAGGAGGGTGTCCACGCGCTCGTCGCCGAACGCGATCGGCCGTTCGGCGACTACAGCCAGGCACCGCCCGAGAGCCGGCCGAACCCGGAGAACGTCATCCGTCCCTGAGCGGCGGGCGCCGGAAGCCGGCGCTCACGCCGTCACCGCAGTCGGCCCCGCGACCACCCCCTCGTCGTGGAGGCGTCCGATCTCGGCCTCGCTGAGCGCCAGGAGCTCGGCGAGGATCTCGTCGGTGTGCTCGCCGAGCATCGGCGCCGGGGTGGCGGGCAGCCGCCCGTGCTCGGAGAAGTGAAGCGGAGATCCGGCCATCAGATAGCTGCCGATCCCGGGTTGCTCGACCTGCTCGAACATCGGGTTCTCGGCCGAGCAGCGGGGATCCTCGTCGACGAGTTGCATGAACGTCTGGTAGGGACCCCAGCAGACCCCGTGGCGGTCGAAGATCTCGCCGATCTCCTCGAGCGTGTGGGTGATCGTCCACGGCTTCAGGATCGCCCCGAGGACCTCGCGGGCGGCGAACCGATCGCCCTCCTTGGAGAGGTCCACGTCGAGCTGTTGCTCGACCAGCTCGAACGCCGCATGCAGCTCCGTCGCCTCGACGAGCGCCGTCCATTGCGATGGCGTCAGCGCGACGACCATCACGCGGCGCCCGTCGGCGGTCAGGAAGTCGCGCCCGAAGGCACCGTAGAGGTAGTTGCCCTCCTTCTGGCGCTCTCGCCGGCAAAGTTGCGCCTCGGCGATCTTGCCGAGGTTGCCGACCATCGCGAAGGCGACATCCGAGAGCGCGACCTTGACCAGCTGCCCTTCGCCGGTTCGGGTGCGGTGGCGCTCCGCGGCGAGGACGCCGGCCGCCGCGAGCGTCCCTGTGATCGCGTCCCAGGCGGGAAGCAGGTGGTTGAAAGGGACCCCCAGGTTCCGGGGCCCGGTCGCCCACGGGAAGCCGGTCGCCGGGTTGACGGTGTAGTCGACGGCCGAGCTGCCGTCGTGGTTGCCGGTGATCGCCGCCATGATCAGGTCGTCGCGGTGCTCGCGCAGCGCCTCGTAGGAAAGCCACCCGCGGGCCGGGAAGTTGGTCAGCAGGATCCCCGAGTCCTCGCCGGGCTCGGCGATCAGCGCGGTGAGGAGCTCCTTGCCGCGGTCCGACCGCAGATCGACCTGGATCGAGCGCTTGCCCTTGTTGAGCCCGGCCCAGAACAGGCTCTGGCCGTCCGAGGTCACCGGCCAGCGGTTGCGGTCGAGTCCCCCGCCGATCTGGTCGAAGCGGATCACATCGGCGCCGAGCTGAGCCAGGGTCATGCCGCCGAGCGGCGCGGCGACGTAGGCCGACCCCTCGATCACACGCAGGCCGTCGAGAATGCCGGCCATCAGACGACCGATCCGATCAGCGGGTCCGTGATCGAGGGGCGTGGGGTCGTGGGATCGGTCATCGGGTCCTCCAGTCAGGCGAGGACTGCGGCGAACTCCCAATCGAGCACCTGCTCGGGCGGTTCGCCGGTCCCTCGGTCGGCATGAACGATGGCGCGTAGGTCCGCGAGCGTCGCGTCGGCGTGCACGAGCGGCGACGTCCTGACAACGGCCACCTCGGTGCTCAGGACGTCGCCCTCGAAGACGGGCGCCGAGTGCTGACAGCTTCGCCAGGCGACGATCGTCGCCAGCGCGGGGAACGCGAGCGCGGCGTGCGCGGCCGCGATCGAGATCGTCTGGCCGCCGTAGACGAGGCGGCGTCCGTGAGCCCCGGCGGCGCCGTCACGATGCGTCATCGCGACGTTCAGGGTGAGCCGCGCCAGTTCCGGCGCGGTCGTCACCGTCTCGCGTCCCTCGATCGCGTGGACCGTCCCGGGCTCGAGCGCCGTTGCGCGATCGCCGACCCGGGTGCGAATCGCCGCGTAGTCCCAGTCGGGGACCGCCGCCCGAACCCGCTCGGGGTCGAGCCGCTTGGAGATCTCGTCGAAGCCGTCGGCGTGCCCGGTTGCGACGCTCGGGTCGCGGAGCGGGATCATCGGGCAACGATAGAAGTCGAGCACCGGCTCGCCGCGCTGGTTGTCGGTCTGGATCCGCAGCACCGCGAGCCCCGAGGCGCTGCCGTCGGCGCGCGCCTGGTTCTGCTTCAGCGCGACGATCTCGGTCCGGGTGCGCAGGGTGTCGCCGCGAAAGACCGGGCGGAGCAGGACGAGGCCACGATAGAAGAGGTTGCCGAGCACCCGCTGGGTCGGAACGGTGGACTGCCCGATCGCCACGTCGCAGACCAGGTTCGGGTGGACCAATGCGTCCTCGGACCCGGTTACGGCCCGGCTCAGGGGAGCGTCGAGCGGCAGCAGCAGCCGGTCGCCGGCGATCGCCTGATGGATCGCCGCGTGCCCCCAGGTCAGGGTCAGCCCGGGCGCGTCGAAGACCTGGCCACGGTCCAGGTCCTCGAAGTAGGGGCCACCCACGGTGACCCTCCGGCCCTCTTTCACAACGACGCGCCTCCCGAGTTAGCGGCAATCGAGACTAACCGAGGACGTATGCTCATGCCGGATGAGGCCCCGGCGCTCCTGCCTTTCGGTACCGGCTCGCCCCACCCGAAAGCTCGCGAAGGCTTCGGAGCTGGTGGCCGACGAGATCGTCGTCGACCTCGAGGATTCCGTGCCGGTGGAGCAGAAGGAGGAGGCCCGCGACGCGGTCGCCGAGGCGCTGGCGCAGGGGAAATGGGCCTCCGCAACGATCAGCGTCCGAATCAACGGCACGGCAACGCCCTGGTTCGAGGACGACGCACGAGCGGTCGCCGCGGCCGGTCGGCGGCTCGACTCGGTCGTCGTTCCGAAGGCCGAGACGCCCGCCGACCTGCAACGGGCCGACGCGCTGCTCTCCGAGGCGGGGCGGGCGGCGGGCCGCGACCGGCCGATCGGACTCCAGGCCCTGATCGAGTCCGCGATCGGGCTGCGCGACGTGAACGCGATCGCCGAGGCGACCCCGCGGCTCGAGGCCCTGATCCTGGGGCCTGCCGACATGAGCGTCTCGCTCGGATTCGCCTCGCCCGAGGAGGGGCCCCGCTGGAACTTCGTCCGCGGCGCAGTGCTCGTCGCCGCTCGCGCCGCCGGGATCCAGGCGATCGACGGCCCCTGTCTCGAGATCGGCGACCCCGAGCGCCTGCGCGCCTCTGCGGCGCGGGCGCGTGAGCTCGGCTTCGATGGAAAGTGGGCGCTTCACCCCGATCAGATCGAGCCGCTGAACGTAGCGTTCTCTCCCAGCCCCGAGGAAGCCGGGCACGCCCGGGCGATCCTCGCCGCGCTCGCGCACACCGGTGACGGAGCCGTGATGCTCGACGGGGAGATGATCGACGAGGCGAGCCGCAAGCGGGCCGAAGCGCTGCTCGCTCGAGCGACCGCCGCGAAGACGCCGGGGACGGGATCCGACGAATGAGATGGATCCAGGAGTTCTCCGAAGGATCCCGCGACCAGCGCGAGCTGCTCGGGGGAAAGGGCGCCGGCGTCGCCGAGATGACCCGGGTGCTCGGCGCCGACCGGGTGCCCGGCGGGTTCACGATCACGACCGAAGCCTGCGTCGCCTACATGGAGGCCGGCGACGAGCCTACCCGAGGGCCTCGCCGAGGAAGTCGACGAGGCCTGTGCCGCGCTCGAGCGCCGGACCGGAAAGACGCTCGGCGACCCGGACGACCCGCTGCTGGTCTCGGTGCGCTCCGGGGCCCGCGTCTCGATGCCCGGGATGCTCGACACCGTCCTCAACCTCGGCCTCGGCGACGAGTCGGTCGCGGGACTCGCGCGCAGCACGGGCAGCGAGCGCTTCGCCTGGGACTCCTATCGACGCTTCGTGCAGATGTTCGGCAACGTCGTCCGCGGGATTCCGGCGGCGAGCTTCGAGGAGGCGCTGCAGGAGGCGAGGGACCGCGCCGGAGTCAGCGCCGACACGGAGCTCGGCGCCGAGCAGCTGCGAGAGCTGACCGCTACGTTCGGGCGCCAGTTCGAGGAGGCGACCGGAGAGAGATTCCCGCAGGACCCGCGCGACCAGCTCCGGCAGGCGATCTCCGCGGTGTTCGACTCGTGGCACGGGGAGCGGGCAGTCGCCTACCGGCGAATCAACGGCATCCCTGACGATTGGGGCACCGCCGTCAACGTCCAACGGATGGTCTTCGGAAATCGCGGCGAGCGGTCGGGCTCCGGGGTCGCGTTCAGCCGCGACGAGCAGACCGGGGAGCCGACCCCGTCGGGCGACTTCCTACCGAACGCCCAAGGCGAGGACGTCGTCGCCGGCACCCGCGACCCGGAGGACCTCGAGGCGCTGGCCGACCGGGTCCCCGAAGCCCACGCCCAGCTTCTCGCCGACCTCTCGCGGCTCGAGTCCCATTACAAGGACATGCAGGACGTCGAGTTCACGATCGAGGAGGGACGCCTGTTCCTGCTCCAGACCCGGACCGCAAAGCGCCCTGCCCAGGCCGCCGTCCGGTTCGCGGTCGACTCGGTGCGGGAGGGCCTCTTGAGCCGCGAGGAGGCGCTGCAGACGATCGACGCCGACGCGCTCGACGCGCTGCTTCACCCGATCTTCGATCCGTCCCACGAGTTCGACGTGCTGACCACCGGTGTCGCTGCCTCACCCGGGGCGGCCAAGGGCGCGATCGTCCTCGGCGCGTCGGAGGCGGTGCGCCGCGCCGCCGACGGCGACGACGTGATCCTCGTGCGACCGATGACCGAGGCGGACGACATCGCCGGATTCCACGCTGCGCGAGGGATCCTGACCGCGCAGGGAGGCAAGGCATCGCACGCGGCACTGGTCGCGCGCGGGATGGGGCGACCGTGCGTCGCCGGTGCCTCCGAGGTCAAGGTCGACGCCGAGGCCGGGCTGGTGCGGATCGGCGACACGGAGCTCGCCGCGGGCGAGCTGATCGCGATCGAGGGAACCACCGGCAGGGTGACGGCCGACGACGTGCCACTGGTCGAGCCCGAGATCAGCGAGGCATTCACGGAGGTGCTCCGCTGGTCGGATGAGCTCCGGCGCCTCGGAGTGCGGGCGAACGCGGACACGGCCGAGGACGCGGCCGCGGCGCGGTCGCTCGGAGCCGAGGGGATCGGTCTCTGCCGCACGGAGCACATGTTCTTCGGCGAGGACAGGGCCGAGCTGGTTCGGGGGATGTTCGTGGCCGCCGCACGGTGGCGGCGCGCCGAGGTCCGTGCGGCCGTCGAGGGAGGGCCTGCCCCGCTCGAGCTCGAGAGCGCCCGGGGGGAGTTCCACGACGCCCTCGAGCACCTGGAGGGCCTCCAGCGTGGCGACTTCGCGGCGATCCTGCACGAGATGCGCGGCCTTCCGGTAACGGTCCGGCTGCTGGACCCGCCGTTGCACGAGTTCCTTCCGCTCGCGCACTTCGAGGCCGAGGTGCGCCGGCTCGAGGCCGCGGCCGACGACCGTCTCACCGACGCGCGCGAGGCGGCCGCGATCGTGCGCGACCTCCAGGAGGCGAACCCGATGCTCGGGACACGCGGCGTGCGCCTCGCATTCCTCTACCCGCAGATCTACGAGATGCAGGTCAGGGCGGTGATCGCCGCGGCGGCCGACGCGGCCGACGCCGGCGATACCCCGTACGTCGAGATCATGATTCCGCTGGTCGCCTACGAGACCGAGCTCCGCCAGCTCCGCGAGCACGTCGTCAACGTCGCGGAGGAGGCGCGACGGAACGCCGGGACCCAGGTGCCGTACTCGGTCGGAACGATGATCGAGCTGCCTCGCGCGTGTCTGATCGCGGGCCACATCGCCCACCATGCCGACTTCTTCTCCTTCGGGACCAACGACCTCACGCAGACGACGATCGGGCTTTCGCGAGACGACGTCGAGGGCAGCTTCATGCCGTCCTATCTCGCCGGGCGGATCATCGACCGGAGTCCGTTCGAGGTGATCGACGTCCCGGGCGTCGGTGAGCTGGTGCGGATCGGCGCCGATCGGGGCCGCGACGCGAATCCGGGGTTGAAGCTCGGCGTCTGCGGCGAGCACGGGGGCGACCCGGCCAGCATCCGATTCTTCGATTCGATCGCGATCGACTACGTGAGCTGCTCGCCCTACCGCACACCCGTGGCCCGCGTTGCCGCAGCGCAGGCCGCGATCAACCCCGCCTGACCGGCCGCCGGCGCTCAGGCGGGGTCGACGAACGGCAACGCTTCATCGAGGCCGGTGAGCCTGAACATGTCGGCGACCGGCCCCGTCGGGCTGACGAAGACGAGCTTTCGATAGACGCTGTCGCGACGGTTGGCATCGACGAGAACCGTCATCCCGATCGAGCTGATGAAATCCAAGTCGCGAAGATCCACCAATACGCGCCGGGCATCGCTGCAGACCGCTTTGGCGATCGCAGCCTCGACCTCTGTGCGGTGGTCCATGTCGAACTCACCGATCAGCCGGATGGTGAGCTCCTCGTTCCCATCGACCGCCTCGATCACGAGTCGGCCGTCCTCCTTTGCGCTGCCCACTGGCGTCCCTCCGATCGGTACGACATTGAGTTCCGGTGTCGCGGCTCGCGGCGGTCCCGCTCCGCGGAGGTCGGCGACTGAGGCGCCCCCGGGTCACTGATCGGATGATCTTTGATCGCGGGTGCCGGGCGAGCCTAACACCGTTCAGACCCCCTGTTCCTCGGGCGGCGGAAGATCGGGTGCCTCGCGCGACGAGGTCAGCTGAATCCAGCGCTCGAACAGCGGATCGACGATCTGCGGGTGACCGCCGGCCCGGCCCAGCTCTCCGGCCCGCTTCAGGCCCTCCTCGCCCGACTGGGCCTGTCCCTTGTTGAGGTCGAAAGCCGCGAGGGTGCGCTGGTTGAAGAGCGTCTCCCGGCTCAGAGCGAGAGCCTTCAGGACGCGTCGCTGATTCGGCTTCCCGGAGTAGCTCATCCAGGTGTTCTCGAACCGCTCCTGCAGCTCGCGGTCGACGGCATCCATCGCGGCTTCGAAGGTCGCCGTGTCGGCGACCTGCCCGGCCGGCGTCTGCTCCCAGAGGTGGTGGGCGAGCAGCATCGCTCGTTGCGGGTGCCCCCTGACCAGCTCCAGAAGCAGGTCGAGGGCGTCGCCGGCCCCGCGCCCGGTCTGCTGAAAGCGCTCCTCGACGTAATCGCCGAGGTCGACGTCCGGCAGCGGCTCGAGATACAGGGGCCGCGCCTGATCGAAGAGCGGCTTGCGGCGGTCGCCGAACTGCGCCTCGAGAAAGGCTTGCTCCGAGCCGCAGAAGATGTAGCTCGCCGTATCGCCATGAAGCTGGATCTTGCTGCGCAGAAGCCCGGCGAGGGCATCGTCGGCGCGCAGGAAGTCCTGAAACTCGTCGAAGACGACAACGGTCCGCTGACCGGTGTCGTCGAGGATCTTCCGCGGCAGGTCGAGCAGATCGGACAGGCGCTGCATGACGTCGGCGACCCCGACGTACTCGAGCTCGCCCCCGATCCCGCCGGGAGTCGCCCTCGCGCGTCCGCGCCACGAGCGCCCGAGGCGGGCGATCAGCTGCCGGAGCGACCCGGTCAGCCGCGCTCGGTAGGCCTCCTCGATACGCCGTGCGACCTCACTCGCGGTCGTCACCAACAGCGAGTCGACGTAGACCGTTCGAAAGCCGGCCAGCTCGGCATCGGCCAACACCTTGAGCAGCAGGCTCGTCTTGCCGTAGCGCCGCGGCGCGAGCACGCGGCTGTTGTGGCCGCCCTCGGCAAGCCGCAAGAGCAGGCTGACCTCGTCGCCGCGGTCGATCAAATCGGCGGACGGCACCGGGTCGCCGTAGTTGAACGGGTTGGTGTTCACGCTCGCAGTATAGCCTGTCTTTACCGTCGGGTATACCTCAGCTATACCAACGAGTATGGTTTCGCCGGGGCCTCCGCCGAGCTCGCGGGCACGAAGGGTTGACAACGCCCTTCCGCGAGCAGAGAATCGTCCCGCGGCGAGCACCCGCCCGCCGAGGAGGAGAGGAAACCGGATGAGCTGGAAGATCGAGGGCCGCTACATCGAGAACTGCCCCTGCGATGTGCCATGCCCCTGCACCGCGTCGCTCGACCTCGGCGCCAACGTCGAACGCTGCACGCCGGTGCTCGCGTTCCACGTCGACTCCGGCGAGATCGAGGGCGTCGACGTCAGCGGGCTGAGCGTCGTCGCGGTCGCGGATACGCCGCGTGTCATGACCGAGGGCGACTGGCGCCTGGGCGTGTTCATCGACGATGCGGCGCGACTGGCGCCTGGGCGTGTTCATCGACGATGCGGCTTCCGACGAGCAGGCCGCGAAGCTCGGTGCCGTCTTCGGCGGCGAGCTCGGCGGCCCGATGGAAGCGCTGGGTCCGCTGATCGGCGAGAACCTGGGCGTCGAGCGGGCGCCGATCGATTTCTCCAGCGAGGGCGGCAACCACAACCTCAGGGTCGGCGAGGCGATCGAGGTCGAGGTCGAGGACATCGTGCCGTTCGGCAGCGAGAGCGGCAAACCGGCGCGCCTGGTCGACATCTTCCATCCCGCGAACAGCGAGCTGACCCTGGGGCAGGCGAAGAGCTCTCGCGTCAACGCCTTCGGGATGGACTTCGCCAACGACCCCGGAACTTCCGGGTTCTCGACCACCTTCTCCTGGGCCGCCTGAGTCGAGCTCCGGCCGAGAGGATTCGCTCAGGACGAGCAGCCGGGATCGTGAACGCTCGGGTCGCGTACTCGAGCTGGCGATCAAGTAGGGCGCCCGGCGCCGAGCCGGGCGCTCTCCGCCGCGGTCAGAAACCGCCCGCAGAGCGCCCGGCCGAGTCGATTCCATGCCTCGATCCTGGGTGCCGTCTGGGCGTGAAGCAGCGCCGGATCGAGCCCGGCGCGGATCGCGGCGGGCTCGCCGGCGGCGTGGTCGGTCCAATTCGCCGCATCGGCGGCGGTGACCTCGGCATGGAACTGGATCCCCCAGACCGGGGCGTCGCCGAGCCGGTAGGCGTGGGTACATGCGGCGCTGCTGGCGAGCACCGTCGCACCGTCGGGAAGCACGCATTCGTAGCCATGCCAGGAGAAGGCCTCGAACGGGTTCGGGAGCCCCGCCGTGAGCGGGTCCGAGAGTCCGGCGTCGGTCAGCTCGACCACCGGCCAGCCGATCTCGGGCTCGCGGGCCGCGGTCGCGCTCCCGCCGGCGGCCTCGGCGAGAAACTGGGCGCCGAGGCAGACGCCGAGCATCGGCACCCCACCGTCCAGCAGCTCGCCCAGCAGCGCCTTCTCGGCGACCATCCACGGATACTTGGCCTCCTCGTCGGCGTTCATCGAGCCGCCGAACACCATCACCGCGTCGTAACCGGCCGGATCGGCGGGCGGGCGCCCTCCCTCGGCGACGAACCACTGGTCATGCGCCGCGCCGGCGGCGCGCAGCGCGTCGACGAAGACGCCGGGGCCGGCGTCGCGCTCGTGGTTGATCGAGAGCACCCGCATCGACGGGCAGTCTCTCAGCCGAGAGAGGCGGACGACGTCCGAGCGCGGGCTCAGTTGTCCGAGCCGGCGCGATCCCAGATGTAGAGCTCGACGGCCTCCAGGGCGAGCTCCATCAGCCTCGGGGCTGAGAGCCACTCGAGCACCGTCTCGAGCGCGCGTTCCTCGGTGACCCCGCGATCCACCGCCTCTTCACCGCGGAACCCGGCCGCGAGCTTGAGCGCCTCGCGCCGGTGCTCGCCGAGCGAGGGGAAGGCGCCCATCAGATAGTCGCGATTCGGGATCGGCGTGCCGACGTCCATCGACGCGTGCCAGGCGGCCAGCATCGAGATGTCGTGCTCGTCGAGCTCGCAGATCGCCTTGGCGTAGTGGGCCTCGAGCTCGTCGTCGGGGATCTCGTCGACCCAGGCACGGACCGCCTCTCCGAGCAGCTGGCGCCGCGCCTCACGCCCGATCGAGTCGGCGATCGCGCGGATCGCGTCGGCGGGGTCGATGAAGCACAGGGACATCGCGGCCAAGATAGATCGGCCCCAGGACGTCAAAACCCCGCCGGAAACGCCCTCGGAGCGGGGTTGGGGGTCGGATTTGGGTGCCGCGGCGCGACCTATGCTGGGAGCGATGGCAGTCGAAGTCCTCCAGGGACCCCCGAACTCGCGCCGGGCGGGGCAGATCCGCGAGCTCGCCGAGTCGATGCTCGACCGCGAGCCGGTGCTGGTCGTCCCGACCGGTGACGACGCGGCGCAATTCGAACGCGACCTGTGCGCGCAATCGGGCGCTGTGATCGGGATCGGGATCCGCACCTTCGGCTCGCTGTTCGACGAGGTCGCTCGTCGCGGCGGCGTCGACCAGGCACCGCCGCTGAGCCCGCCGCAGCGCCTCGCCCTGGTGCGCGCCGCCGTCGACGCGACCCCGCTGCGGCTGCTCGGCCGCTCCTCGCGCCGGCCCGGCTTCGCCCCGGCGCTCGACGCGCTGATCGCCGAGCTGCAGGCGGCGCTCGTTTCAGCTGCCGAGCTCGACCTGCACGCCGAGGCGCTCGACGACGGCGACTACGAGCGCGAGCTGGCCGCGCTCTACGGTGGATATGAAGGCCTGCGCGAGAGCGCCGGGCGAAGCGACGCCGGCTCGCGGGCCGGCGGGACGATCGCCGCGCTGCGCGCCTCGCCCGGGTCCTGGGGCGGGCGCCCGGTGCTCGTCTACGGCTTCGACGACCTCACGCGTGCCCAGTTCGAACTGATCAGGACGCTCGGCGAGGCGGCCCGGGTCGTGATCGCCGTCAACTACTCCGACCGTGAGGCGCTCAACGCGAGAGCGCGGCTCGCGGCGCAGCTCGACGACGAGCTCCCGATCGAGTCGACCCACGTTCTCGATCACGATCCGAGCTACACCGCGCGCGAGAGCCTCCGTCACCTCGATCGCGGGCTGTTCGAGCCCGGGTCCGGCAGGGTCGCGATCGATGGTGCCGTGACCCTGCTCGAGTGCGCCGGGGAGCTCGGCGAGGCCGAGGCGATCGGCGGCCGGATCGCCGCGCTGCTCGCGGTCGGCGTATCTCCCGACGCGATCACCGTAGTCGTCCGCGACCCGGCGCGGCGCGGGCCGCTGCTCGGTCGGGTCCTGCGCCGGCTCGCGATCCCCGCCGCGGTCGAGGCGTCTGTACCGCTCGCGGGCACCGCGGTCGGCGGCTCGCTCGTCGCTCTCTGTCGCGCGGTCGCCGCGGACGACCCGGAGGCCCTTCGCGTCCACCTGCGCGCCGATCCCTCGACCCCGCCCGGCGTCGGCGACACGCTCGAGCTGACAATCCACCGCGAGCGACCGGCGACGATCGACGAAGCGGTCGGCGGATGGAGCCGCCCGCCCCGCCACCTGGCTGCCGTACGCGCCGCCCGGCCCGGGGCCGAGCGGATGCGCGCGCTGGCGCTGATCGCCCGTGAGCTCGCCGAGTCGCCGCATGCGCAGGTCGCCCCGCTGGCCGGAGATGGCGCCGCGGGCGCGACCCCGTTCGAGCCGACCGAGCTACGCGCCGCGGCCGTCGCCGCTGAGCTGTTCACCGAGCTGGCCGAGGTCGGCGCGCTGCCCGGCTGCGACCCTCCGGACCTCGAGGCCGCCGCGGAGGCGCTCGAGAGCGCCACCGTCCGCCTCTGGCGCGGACCGGCCGAGGGCAGGGTGCGGGTCCTCGATCCATACAGCGTCCGCGCCGGTCGCGCCCGCCATCTGTTCTGCGCCGGGCTCCAGGAGGGAGAGTTCCCCCGCCGATCGCCCGGCGACCCGCTGCTCGGCGACGAGCGCCGCGCCCGGCTCGGAATCGCCTCGCTGGCCCGCCGCGACCCGCTCGACGAGGAGCGCTACCTGTTTCACGCCTGCGTCTCGCGGCCGACCGAGCACCTCTACCTCGCCTGGCAGGCAGCCGATGACGACGGCGCCCCGGCCGCGCGCTCGCCGTTCATCGACGAGATCCTCGACCTGCTCGGGCCGGACTCCGAGACCGCGGAGCGCGAACTGGTCGTCCGCCGCGGCCTCGAGCAGGTGACCTTCGAGCTCGACGAGGCGCCCACGGCCCCCGAGCTCGCCCGCGCCCGCGCCCTGAGCGGCCCCCGGATCGCCGAGATCAAGCCTGGTCCGCTCGCCGTGCCGGCGGTGCTCGACGAGCTCGCGACCAGGGAGCTGCTCAGCGCCAGCACGCTCGAGCAGTGGATCGAGTGCCCCTACCGCTGGTTCGTCGAGCACGAGCTCAGCCCGCAGCGCCTCGATCCGCAAAGCGACGCACTGCGGCTCGGGACGGTCGCCCACGACGCGCTCGAGCGGCTGTACGCGCGGCCTCCCGGAGACGACTCGATCCCGCGCCCGGCGGACGTCGAGCGCTGGCGCGCGCGGCTCGCCGAGCTGCTCGACGAGGTCGCCGCCGAGCAGGGGATGCGCCCCGGCACCCCGCCGGACTCGATCGCGCTCGCTCGCCTCGGCGCCCAGATCGACTCCTTTCTGGCCGAGGAGGCGGATCTCGAGACCGCGATGCGCCCCCGGGCCGACCTGCTCGAGGCCGGGTTCGGCTTCGACGGCGGCGGCGCCGCGCCGCTCGAGATCGGCGACGCGAAGCTGCGGGGACGGATCGACCGCATCGACCTCTCCCCCGACGGCTCAGCGGCGCTGGTTCGCGACTACAAGACCGGCAAGGAGGTCGCCGGGCGCAAGACGTGGGGACGCCGCGGAAAGCTCCAGCTTCAGCTCTACATCCTCGCCGCCCGCGAACAGCTCGGGCTGAACCCGGTCGGCGGCCTCTACACGGCGCTCGGCTCCTACGGGGACCGTCGCCCGCGCGGGATCCTGCTCGAGGACGATCCCAGGTTGGGGGAGCTGCCGACGGTCGGCGGCGACCCCTGCGACGCGGACGCCTTCGAGGAGGAGCTCGTCGACGCGCGGTCGCTGGCGGCCGCGAAGGCTGCCGCGATTCGTGGTGGCGAGATCGAGCGGGATCCGATCAACGGTCGCTGTCCGACGTACTGCACCTTCCAGCCGATCTGCCGGCTCGAGCGGGCGATCGGGCTCGAGGAGGAACAGAACGGAAACGGCGGCGAGGATTGATCGAGCCGATGAACGAGAACCCGCCGACACCGGAGCAGCGCCTCGCGATCGATTCCCGCGACCGCGACGTCTTCTGCGAGGCCGGCGCCGGCACCGGCAAGACGCGCGTCCTGGTCGAGCGCTATTGCGACGCCGTCGAGCTCGACGGCGTCGGGATCGAGGCGATCCTCGCCTTCACGTTCACCGAGCGCGCCGCGGCCGAGCTTCGCAGCCGGCTTCGGCTCGAGCTCGGCCGGCGGGCGGCGCGGGCCCGCGAGAGCGGGGAGCTCGAGCTCGCCACACTGCTCGCGCGCGCCGGTCGGGAGACCGAGCGCGCCTGGGTGACGACGATCCACGGTTTCTGCCGCCGGCTGCTCGCGACGCACCCGGCCGCCGCGGGCATCGACCCGCGTTTCCGCGTCCTCGACGAGAGCGAGGCCTCGCGCCTTCGGACCCGCGCGCGCGACGAGGCGCTCGCCGACGTCGCAGACTCGGAGCCGAGCTCGATCGAGGTGATCGCGGCATACCGCCCGTACCGGATCGGGGAGATGGCGGTGACCGCGTACGAGCGCCTTCGCAGCCAGGGGATGATCGAGCCGATCTTGCCGCCGATCACGGATCCGGTCCGCTCGATCCGCGATCCCGAGAAGGACGATCCGCCGCTGACGCCGGACGAGCGCCGGCGCGCGGTCGCCGCCCGAAACGTCCTCGATCTCGTCCTGGCGGCGTTCGGGCGCCGCTACGCCGAGCTCAAGACGGCCCGCTCGGGCCTCGACTTCGCGGACCTCGAACTCGGCGCGCTCGACCTGCTGCACAACTCGGAACCCGTCGCAGCCGCCTGGCGCGGTCGCTTCGCCCACGTCATGGTCGACGAGTTCCAGGACACCAACCGGGTCCAGCTCGAGCTCGTCGAGGCGCTTCGCGGCCCCGAGACACGGGTCTTCAGGGTGGGGGACGAGCTGCAGTCGATCTACCGATTTCGCAACGCCGATCTCGCCGTCTTTCGCGAGCAGCGGAGCGCGGCGATCGCCGACTCCGCGACCGCGGTCGCCCCGCTGACCGGCAGCTTTCGCTCCCGGCCGGAGGTGATCGCCGCGGTCAACACGGTTGGGGCCGCGGTGCTCGGCGAGCCGGGCTCGCGGCCGCTCGCGGCCGCTCGCGAGTCGGCGGCGGAGGTGCGGACGGAGCTGCTCTTGACGCTCGAGGAGGGGACCGCGAACGGCAAGCTCGGCTGGCAGCCGTTCAAGGACGAGCTCTCGCTGCCGAGCTCGACCCGGCGCGCCGGACTGGTCGCCGAGGCTCGCGAGCTCGCCCACCGGCTCCGCGAGCTGGTCGACGGCGGCGAGGCGCAGCCGGGCGAGATCGTCGTCCTGCTGCGGGCGTTCACCAACGTCGACGCCTACGAGGAGGCCCTCGATCGCGCCGGGCTCGAGCCCTACGTCGTCGGCGGGCGTGGCTACTGGTCCCAGCAGCAGGTCGAGGACCTGCTCCGGCTGCTCGACGCGGTCGCCAACCCGCTCGACGACGAGATGTTGCTCGGTGCACTCGCCTGTCCCGCGAACGGCGTCTCCCCCGATGCCCTGTGGCTGTTGCGTCGGGCGACGATGCCCGAGCAGGGCGATGCCGACGAGCGCGACCGGCGGCGACCGGGGCACCTCTGGCCGCTGATCGGATGGCGATTCGGGAGCTCCGACCGCCGGCCGGAGCCGCTCGACGAGTCGTGGCTCGACGCGATCCCCGCCGACGACGCCGACCGGCTCGGCCGCTTCTGCACGATCCTCGACGGGCTACGCGCCGCAGCGCCCGTGCTTGCCCTCGACGAGCTCGTCGACCGGGCGATGAGCGAGTTCGGCTACGACCTCCACCTGCTCGCCCGCCGGCAGGGGCGCGGTCGGATGGCGAACGTGCGCAAGCTGATGCGTCTGGCGCGCGAGTTCGAGCGCCACGAGGGGCGAGACCTGCGTGCATTCCTGGTCTCGGCGCGCGAGCTCACCCAACGCGACGAGCGCGAGGGGGTCGCCGCGACACAGGCCGAGGATCACGACGGCGTCCGGATCATGACCGTACACGCCGCCAAGGGGCTCGAGTTTCCGGTCGTCGCGGTACCCGACCTGGGGCGCCCGCTGGCGGCGGCCGAGCGCGCCGGGGATCTGATCATCGGGCGCACCGAGGGCGAGCACGGACTTCGCTACGGGCTCCGCCTCGTGCTGCCGGCGTCGAAATCGTTCGGCGTCTGGGAGCTGCAGGAGCTCGCGGAGGAGGCGAAGGCGGAGGCCGCGGAGGAGGGGGCGCGTCTGGTCTGGGTCGGCGCCACGCGGGCGATGGAGCGACTGATCCTCTCCGGGACATTCAAGCGAAAGCAGCGCCTCGGGGCCGAACGCTCGTCGGGCGACGGCGCCCTCGAGCGGTTGCTTCCGGCGCTCGCCGAGCGCGGCTGGGGCGAGGAGAGCCTCGCTGCCGAGATCGCTCTCGATCCGGCTCCGTCGGCCGTCGACGGCGGCGCCCTCGCCGGGCCCGCGAACCTGCGACTGCGGGTCAGCGTGCCGAGCGCAGCACGGGCGCGGGAGCTCGCCCGGGTGCTGCCGCCGCTCGCGGCCGAGCCGTCGCGCGCTGTCGAGGCGGGGGCGCGCACCGCTGGCGCGCCCCGAGCCCGTGCTCCCGGTCGGCCATCTCTCCTACTCCGCGCTCGCCGACTACGAGCGCTGCGGCTACCGTTTCTACGTCGAGCGGATGCTCGGCCTCAGCGAGCCGCCCGGTCGCCTGCACCCGGATGCGGGCGGCGAGCAGGTCGGGGCCGATTCTCCGGGTGCGATCGACGCGGCGAGTCGTAGCCGCGGGTTCGGCAACGCGGTCCACGCCGCGCTGGAGTGGAGCGCCGCCGCGGACTGGAAACCCCCGGGTGACGCCCGCCTGTCGCGCTTGCTGGAGAGCGAACTCGTGACCGAGCCCGGCCAGCTCGAGCGTGCCCGCGGGATGATCGACGGCTGGCTTGCCTCGTCTCTGCTCGCCGAGCTGCGCGGCGCCGAGACCCGCGCGGAGGTGCCGTTCGCGCTCGCCGTCGGGCAGGCAATAGTTCGGGGCCAGATCGACCTCCTCGTCTTGGGTGAGCGGAGCAGGGAGCAGGGAGCGACGGAGGGGCTGCAGCTCGAGCTGCTCGGACCCGCGGCTGGGTCCGGCCCGACGACCGTCGTCGACTTCAAGACCGACCGGCTCGGAGACGATCCGCCGGCGACGCTCGCCGATCGCTACCGGGTCCAGCGCGAGCTCTATGCCCTGGCGCTCGCTGCGACCGCAAACGGCGCCGGGGCGGAGACCGAGGTGCGGGCGATCCACGTCTTCTTGGAGGCACCGGACGAGCCCGTCAGCGAGACGTTCGACTCGACCCGACTCGCGGCCGCCAGGGGCCGCCTCGAGCGCCAGATCGATCGGATCCGGGGCGGGGCGAGCTTCGAGCCAACCTCCGAGCCGAGCCACTCGGTCTGCTTCGGATGCCCGGCGGCCGAGCGCCTCTGCCCGCATCCGGCCTGGAAGCCGGGTTGGCAGTGAGCCGGTTCGCCCTCTTCGCGTACGCCTCGTTGGTCAGCAAGGCGAGCGCCGGGGAGACGCTCGGTCGCCCGGTCGGCGTCGCGTCGCCGGCACGGATCGAGGGCTTCGCGCGCTCCTGGACGCTGGGCCGCGACAACATCAGCTCGGAGAAGACCTTCGCCCGCGCCGACGGCTCGCTGCCGCGCTTCTGCCTCGGCCTCAACCTGGAGGCCACCGAGCTCCCCGGGTACGCGAATGGCGCGTTGCTCGAGCTCACCGAAGCCGAGTTCGCTCGACTCGACCTGCGCGAGATGCGCTACGAGCGGCTCGAGGTCACCGACGCGATCGTCGCCGACCAAACCGGAAGCGCGGGCTTCGATGCGGTCTTCGTCTACACGGCCCGTTCCGAGCACCACCACCCCGCCCCGCCGGCGGACGCGATCGTGATCCGCAGCTACCTGCGCACGGTCGAGGCCGCGTTCGAAGCGCTCGGCCGCGGTCAGCTCGATCTCTTCCGTGCCACGACCGCAGCGCCGCCGGTCGAGGTCGCCGACGCGACCCTGGTGCGCGACAGGATCCCCGAGGGCAATCCGCGCGACTGGTAGCGGGCGAGGGCTGGTACACCCCGGCACGGTCTTGAGGCAACAGCTCCCGGTTTCGTCTCCGGACAGGATCCGCTACAACGTCCGCAAGTTCCTCAACGGCTAAGGAGCGGATGGTGACTGACGAGCCCAGCATGGCCAACCTCCGGAAGGTCGACCACATCGTTGTATTGATGCTCGAGAATCGCTCCTTCGACCACATGCTGGGGTATCTCTCGCTCGAGGGTGGTCGCGGCGACGTCGATGGTCTGCGGGCGGAGTTCGCCAACGAGCACGGCGGGCGCAAGTATCCGGTCCACCATCTCGACAGCACGGTGATCGAGGACGATCCCGATCACTCCGCCAGCGCCGTCGACCTCCAGATCGGGGGCGGCAAGATGAACGGATTCGTCACGAGCTTCGCCGAGACGCTCTCGCGCAACGACGTCCAGAGTGCGGATCCGGGTCGTGTGATTGGTTACTACAACGCCGCCGATGTCCCGGTCTACGATCACCTGGCGAGCGAGTTCGCGATCTGCGACCGTTGGTTCAGCTCTGTTCCCGGGGCGACCTGGCCGAACCGCCTGTACGCGATTTGCGGTCGCGCCGCCGGCACTCGCGATGACCGGCCGCTCCACCTCCCGCCCATGTACAACCAACCCTCGTTCGTGCGACACCTCGATGCCAACGGCATCTCGTGGCGCTGGTACTCGTTCGAGGCGGGGACCCTGCGCTTCGCCGACGGGCACTACAAGCTGGGCCACCACCACAGGTTCGCGTTCTTCAGCAAGACCAACTTGAACTGGAGGACCAGCCTCGAGCTCAGGGTCGACGCAAAAGCGGCCAGCTTTCTCGAAGACGCCGCCAACGGTGCGCTGCCGTCAGTCTCATGGATCGACCCGAACTTCAGCAACTTCAACCCGATCGGCTTTCAGCCCAACGACGACCACCCGCCCGCGGACATCAAGGACGGCCAGGAGCTTGTGCTCGCCGTCTACCACGCGCTCGCAACGAGCCCCCAATGGGAGAGGACGCTCCTCGTCATCTTCTACGACGAACACGGCGGCTTCTTCGATCACGTCGCGCCGCCCGCGGCACCCGACGACGACCCCCACACATTCGGACGCTACGGCGTGCGGATACCGGCGCTGATCGTCTCGCCGTGGGTCGAGCCAGGGTCAGTGTCAAAGACGCTCTTCGATCACACGTCGATCATGAAGACGATTCTTCTGCGCTTCTGCCCAGGAGCCCTCAACGAGCCAAAGCGGCATCAAGGGCTGTTTGCGCGGCTCAGAAGCGCCGGGCACCCGCGCCACATGGGAACGCGCGTGTCGCAGGCCAATAGTCTCGGAGAACTTCTCACACGTACGACGCCACGACAAGCGGCGGACCGGTACGCGCTGATAGAGGACGCCGCGGCCCGCGCGGCCGTGAGAAAGGAAGGCGCGCCAATCGAAGGCGACCCGCTCGCTCGCCGGCCCGAGACGGAGCTCCAGATCCGCCTCGCCGCCGCGACTCGCGAGCTGAGAAAACGAGGGCACCCACCGGACCGGCCGTAAGTGCTTCAGCTGATCGCAAGGATCTGAATGGAGTGGTCGCTGGCGATCGTGGCTCTCGTGCTGATCCCCGTCGCCGCGGTCTCGGAGCGGTTGTCGGACCGCGCCCCGCGATGCCGGCGGAGGCGATTGCCGCGACAGCGGCCAGCGCGCCCGATGTCGCTCGCACCCGCACGGTAATTTGGTCGCGGGGTCGAGCGGGTGTACGGTGGTCGTCCGGAGCGCGCATGGCTTTCGAGGTACGCCTTCTAGGCTCCGTCGAGGCGCTTGTCGATGGGCACTCCCTTGCCCTTGCGCGATTCACCCCCGACGGCGCCCGCCTGTTCGTGCTATCCGACCCGGAGTCATCGCGCCTCAGGCGCGCGATCCGCTGGGAGGTCGATCCCGAGCTCTGGCTGCAACGCGCGTGTGCCGTCGCCGGCGGCGGCCTCACTCCCGAGCAGTGGGAAGAGGCCGTGCCCGAGCAGGACTACGTCTCGGCCTGTCCCTCCGGCTGACGATCTCGACCGGCGGCGCGCACGTGTAGAGCGCGCATATACCGAGCGTGTACCGCCGTGTCCACGGTGCGTCCGTCGGGGCTGAGCGCGAAGGCGGGAGCCTCCCGGCTGGCAATCAATGCCGAAGCCTCGCTTCATTCGAAAGACCAGATCCGGGGCCACGACGACAAAGGGAGGCCCACAATGAGGGCTCACACCGTCACCAACATGACCCGGCCCCGACGATGGCGTCGCGCGCCGCTCTTGATCGTCCTCGGTATCTGTGCGCTCGCGATCTCGGCGACCGCGAGCGTCGCGCAGGCGTCCGCGGGCGCCGACACGGTCCGAGACTGGAATCGCTACGCAACGGCGGCGGTCGCCAACGCACCGACGGCGCCCGTCATGCCCGGCGTCGGCCAGCCGGCGCACTTGATCCAGGTTCATCTGGCGATAGTGCAGGGCGCCGTCTACGACGCCGTCAACGCGATCGACGGCGGGTATCAGCCCTACCTGGTCGCGCCTGCGGCCGATCCGTCCGACTCGAAGGACGCCGCCGCAGCCACCGCCGCGCACGAGGTCCTGGCCGGACTCAAGGGGCTCGGGGGCTTGCCGATGCTGCCACCGGCGGTTCGCGGCTGGCTCGACCCGCTCTATACGCAGTCGCTGGCGGCGGTCCCGGACGGGCCTGCCATGACGGCGGGAATCGAGATCGGCGAGGCCGCCGCCTCGGCGATGCTCGCCGAGCGGGCCGACGACGGACGCTTCGGCACGTTCCAGTTCACGGAGGGCTTCGATGCTGGCGAGTGGCGGCTCGGGCCGCCGCAGGGACCCACGGGGATCGTCGCCAGGGACCCGGCGGCCTGGGTCGGAAACGTGAAGCCGTTCCTCGTCCCGGACGTGGAGATGCTCCGCACCGACGGCCCGAACCCGGTCACGAGCGCCGCCTACGCGGAGGACTTCAACGAGGTCAAGGAGCTCGGCTCGCTGACGAGCACGACGCGGACCGCCGATGAGACGGCCGCCGCTGTCTTCTGGCAGGACGGCACGATCTGGAACGGCGTCCTCCGCGCGTTGACGACGAGCGAGGACCTGGACACCGCTGACAGCGCCCGCCTGCTCGCGGAGGCGAACCTGGCCGGGGCCGACGGCTCGATCGGCTGCTGGAACGACAAGGCCTACTGGAGCTTCTGGAGGCCGATCACCGCGATCCGCGAGGCCAGGAGTGACGGCAACCCGGCGACCCAGCCCAACGCCAACTGGCTGCCGCTGTTCAACCCGACGATTCCCGTCTCCGGGGCGCCGCTTGTCACACCCGGCTTCCCGGACCACCCGTCGGGGCACACCTGCATCAGCGGCGCCATCACGCGCACGCTGAAGGCGTTCTTCGGGACCGACAAGATGGGGTTCACGGCAATGAGCCCGAAGTGCTCTCCTGCGCCCTGCCCGCCGAGGAGCTACAGCCGGTTCTCGGACGTGCTCAAGGAGATCATCGACGCCCGCGTCTGGGGCGGTATCCACTTCCGGACCGCCGACGTGCAGGGCAAGGTGCTGGGCACGGAGGTCGCCCACTGGGAGGACAAGCACTACTTCCAGCCGGTCGGCTGAGCTGAGGCAAGGACGGGCGCACGAGTAACAACGTGCGCCCGTCCCGGCCGGTCCGCGCGTAAGGGGGAGCGCGGATCGGTATCGATCCGGTCACACCCGTACCGCGCCATTTTCTGGGCGAGCAGCGGACCCGGGACTACGCGGAGGAGCCGGCTATCAGCTCGATGGTGCGCTGATAGGTGTTCAGGAGGTCGCCGGTTCGAGCCCGGCAGCTCCATCGCCGGATTCGCCATTCGTCAGGCGGCGCGCACCCGACACACGGCGCGCAGTCAAAACTACCGGGTGCCACCCCGTTGCGGCCACGGGACACGCGCGGAAGGATCGTCCTGTTCGACGTCTTCTCGTCGGGCAGTGACCAAAGCGAGGGGGTACGCGCCGAGGTCGCCGAACCGCCACGCGCCCCCAAGAAAAGAGGTCGTCATGTTCAGATCAACGCTCAAGCGGGGCTTCCCGCGAAAGGCCGGCGCCCTCGCCGGTCTGGTGCTCGCGTTCGCCATCCTCAGCCCGGCGTCGGCGCTGGCGAATACCGGGGGGACCGATCGGCCCGTGACGGGCGCCGGTACGGGAACGGTCAGTCTCGATCCTGTGACGGGCGCCTTTACCGGCGACGTCCCGGGAACCAGCAGTCAACTCGGGAAAGTCACCGTCCATATCGACGGGGTCGGCACGCCCACTCCGGAGGGCACCATAACCGGGACCGGGACCGCGACGATCGTCGCCGCGAACGGTGACGAGTTGACCGGGACGATCGCGTTGACCCAGACGGCGCTCCCCACCGGCCACACGATCACCACGGTGGTCGTGACGATCACCGGCGGCACCGGACGGTTCGCCGACGCGAGCGGAACGCTGACCGTGGTCTGCGATTCGGGTCCCCCGTCTCACGTCGGGGGGGTGCTGCTGATCACCGTGAACTGCAAGTTCACGGGACAGCTCAGCTACTAGGAGGTTCGAGCGTGCGGTCGAGGGGCTCTCCCGCGGGAGAGCCCCTTCCCCGTCCTGGATCGGCCGCTGGAGCTGACCGCGTCATCCCTCGCTGAGCGCCCCCTCGAGCTCTCCCCGGGAGCCGATGTCGAGCTTGCGATAGGCGTTGGAGAGGTGCATCTCGACCGTCTTCATCGTGACGAACAGCTCCTGGGCGATCTGCCGGTTGGTGCGCCCCTCCACGGCCAGCTGCGCGACGCGGCGCTCGCTCGCGGTCAGCGACGCGGGCCCGCTGAGGCGCTCACGCCGGGGCCGGGCGCCGGTGGCGCGCAACTCATCGCGCGCCCGGTCGCCGAACCCCGCGGCGCCGGTGCGGTCGGCGAGGTCGATCGCGGCTCGCAGCGGCTCGCGCGCCGCCGCGCGATGTCCCGCTCGGCGCAGGGCGCCGCCGAGCTCGACCAGGGCCCCCATAAACGCCACCCGAGACTCCGACCGCTGCGCCTCGCCCACTGCCTCCTCCAGCAACCCGATCGCCTGATCGCGATCGTCCTGGCACAACCCGAGCCCCACCAGCGCTGCGCTTGTCGTCGACGGGGCGCCGAAGGCTCGGGCCATGCGCACGTCCTTCTCGGCCAGGCTCAGGGCTTCGTCGTGCTCCTCGGCAGCGAGGAGCGCGCGAACTGCGAGCGGAGGCCAGTGCGGCCTGAGCTCGGCCCGCGTCCCGAGCTCGCTAACCCGGCGGTCACCCAGCTCCGACAGCTCGCGCAGCGCCTCATCGGGCTCGCCAAGCGCCAGGTAGAGGCGGGCCCGAGCCGCCCGCAGGAACCGGAACGACGCCGGGACTCCCTCGTAGCGTCCCAGGTCGAGCGTTATCGCCTCCCGCGCGGCGTCGAGATCCCCGCGATCGAGCCGGATCTCGCAGAGCACCGCCCGGGACACCGGCTCTGTCAGGGACATCGGCAGCTCGGCGTCGAGGCGGAGCGCGAGGGTGACGTCGGCCTCGGCATCGTCGAGCTTGCCCATCAGCTCCCGGCTCACCGCTCGGCCGGTGAGCGACGTCGCAAGCGCCCGGGTCAGGTGCCCCTCTCTCGCCAGAGCGATGGCGCCGTCGTGGTAGCGCTCGGAGCGCTGGAGCTCCCCGGCCCAGGTCAGGGTGCCGAGCGCCAAGTTCGGGAGCGCGGAGACCGCGAGAAGGTCACGGATGAGCCGACCGTCCGCCAGCGACCGGTCCGCGAGGTCCACGGCCACCGCGGCCCGGCCCCCGAGGTCCAGCTCGCATCTCGCGAGGACGGCCAGCCGCATTCGCGCGATCTCGGGTGGGAGCCCATCGACCATCCCGGCCCGACGAATCCGTTGCGCTCGCGGGCTCAGCGGCCGATCAGGGGCCACGAGACTCGTCCCGAGCACAAACGTCTCGAAGACGGCGGCGAGCCCGCTGTCGTCATCGCCGAGCTGGTCGAGCTCCTCGGCGAGGAGGTCCATCAGGTGGTCGTGTTGACCGGCAGGGATCAGCACGCCGCTCATGCTCAGCAACACCGAGAGTTTCAGCATCGGGTCGGTGGCGAGCCGCCGCGCCTGCTCGAGTGTCGCCGCGGCGGCCGGATCGTTGGCGTTTGCCTCGGCGGCGCCGAGGGCGAAGAGAACCTTGGGTCGCAGCTCCGGGGTGGGCGGCTCCTCGAGAGCACGTCGCAGGTAGTCGACGGCAATGTCGGGCGCGCCCTGCGCCAGGGACGCCGTAGCTGCGTCCTGCAATCGGGCGACGGCGTCTGCATCGCCGTGCCGCGGAGCGTGGAGCAGATGCGCGGCGATCGCCCCGGGGTACGCGTCCTCGGCGGCGAGGAGCTTGGCGGCGTTGGCGTGCGCTGCGCCGCGCTCGCCGGCCGGGATCGCGTCGTAGATCGAGGCCCTGATCAGAGGATGGACGAACTCGAGCAGACGCCAGGGAGCCAGTATCGCGGAGCTCCGCAGGCGGTCGGCGAGGTGCTCGGCCCGATCCGGCTCGAGCTTCGCGAGCGCGGCGGCGTGCCGGGGCTCTGCCCGGGCGCCGAGCACTGCGGTGGCCTCGGCCAGCGCGCGAGCGTCCGGTCCCAGCGGGGCGATGCGAGCCATCACGCCCGCCGAGATGCCCTCGGCCGCCACGCCATCGATGTCGCGTGCAGCGATCTCCATGAGGGGCTTGCCGGACTGGCGCAGCGCGACGATGACCTGCTCGACCAGGAACGCGTTGCCGCGCGTCGCCTCGTGACACGCCCGGCAGAGCTCGTCGCTCGCGCCCTCCCACAACCGCTCCCGGACCAGACCGGAGACCGCGGCCTTGCTCAGCAGAGCGGGCTCGATCCGGCGCGCGCCGTCCTCGAGCCCAAGCTCTGCAAAGGGATCGATGCTGACCCCGGGCTCGCGCGGGCGCGCCGCGACCGCGAGCGCCAGGGCCATGCCATCGCGACGACGGGCCAAGAAGGAGAGAAAGCGCAGCGACGCCCCATCGGCCCAATGGGCGTCGTCGACGACCAGCAGCACCGGCGAGCGCTCACACAGGTTCCCGCACAGCCAGTAGAGCGCGTTGAGCAGCGCGAAGTCCGCGTCGCGCGGAGGCGATCCGGGAGCGGGCGACAGCGCCACCTCCGCGAGCCGCGCGTCCCCGGCTGAGCAGATCCTCTCCGGCCCCCTGCTCTTTGGCGTCGTGGACGATCGCCGCAAAGAGCTGACCGACGATCCCCCATGGAAAGCTCTGCTCGAGCTCACCGCCACGCGCGTCCAGCACGAGGAAGTCCGACTTTGCCGCCGCCGCAGCGGCCGCCCGCAGCAGCGCAGTCTTGCCTACGCCGGCGGGCCCGGAGAGCAGGAGGATCTGCCCCTCGTCGCGGCGGGCTGCCCCGAGCGCCGCTTCGATCGCGCGGAGCTCGGCCCGCCGCTCGCGAAGCCGGAGTGCAGCGCTGACGGAGACCTCGGTCGCGGTCACGTGATCCTCCCGATTCGATCGCGGCGGGCTGCCGCGACGCTGAGGCCGGCGCGCGACGCGCACCTGACACACGGCGCTCGATCAAAACTACCGGGTGCCACCCCGTTGCGGCCAGGGGACACGACGTGCGAGTTTCTGCCAACTAGGAACAAACGAGAGGGGATAAGTCATCGTGAAGACACACAAAAGAGTCCTTGCAACCTCGCTGGTCGTGGTCGCAGGACTGTTGTCGGCGTCGCCGGCTGCGTTCGGCTCGGCTGCCGCCAATCCGAATGCAAGCTGTGCGGGCTCGGGCTCGTCGGCGGTAGGACCGGGACAGGGACTGGACCCGTTCGCGGTCCCGGGCGCGCGCGCGGACATCTCGCACTTCCTCAATGAGTCCGCGGCTCTAGCAGGGACATCGCCGGGGGAGCTCGTCAAGTCGATCGCCCAGGACAACGGAACGGTGTTCGCATGCTTCCCGGAGGGCCCGCCAGGGTCGTAGTCGCGGAGCCATATGCGTATCGCGTAAAGCCGCGTCCGCTTCTAGCGGGCGCGGTTTTCACGTCGCAAGCCGTCGCAGATCACGGTCGCGAGGCCGGCGCTCCTCCGAGAGGTCGACTTGCGTCAACGTAACAGGCTGTGCCACACTATGTCAAGCACTGATGGCACCGCTCCAGAAGGCAAGAACACGCCAGAGCCGCGAACAGACTCGCTCGCGGATCATCGAGGCGACGATCGAGCTCGTCCGCGAACGCTCCTACGCCGAGCTCACGGTCGGCGAGATCATGGACCGCGCCGGGCTCGAGCGGACGATCTTCTATCGGCATTTCGAGAACGTCGGGGGCCTTCTGCTGGGCGCCGGCCGGGAGGCGATCGAGGAGCTCTACGACGCCCAGGTCGCGCTGGCGGAGACCCGGGTCGATCACGGTCCCGCCGCACTTCGCGAGGCGATCGCGCTGCCGGTCGCCGTCTATCACCGCCACGGGCCACTGCTGCGCGCGGTCTCGGAGGCGGTCGCCGCGGACCAGCTCGTCTCCGCCGACAGGGAGGAGATCCGGCGGAGGTTCGACGAGCTGGTCGCCCAAGCCCTGCGTGAGATCGGCGAGGAGACCGGACGGCCGCTCGCGGACGTCACCGAGACGGCGCGGGCGCTGAACCTGCTCAACGAGAGCTATCTGCTGGACGCGTTCGGCCGCGAGCCGCGCGTCTCGGTCGAGACCGCCGTCCAGACCCTGACCGAGATCTGGGACGCCTTGATCAACGCCTGAGGAGGACCGGATGCCGATCGAGGCGATCGTTTCCGGGACCGGCCCCGGCTACCCCGTCGGTTCACCGCGTAGACGCTCCCCTTGCCCAGCCCCGCCGGGGGCGTTAGGCTCGCCCCAGGGACAGTTGACATGGATGTTAGCTCGCCAGAACCGTCCGCAGATCTCGCGCATGAGATCGAAGTGCTACGGCGGGATCTGGCGGAGCTCCGCGAGCAGCAGACCGCGACGAGCGAGGTCCTCAGCGTCCTCGGCCGCTCCAAGTCCGAGCTCGAGCCGCTGTTCGAGACGATCGTCGAACACGCGAGAAGGCTCTGCGAAGCCGACGCGGGCCAGATCTACATCTCCGATGGCCGCGTCTATCGGCTCGCCTTCCTCTCCGGTGGCTCGCGCAGCTACCGCGATCTGCTGACGAGCAATCCGATCCCGCCCGGTACCGGCACGCTGGTCGGCAAGGTCGCGGTCGAGGGTGTGACGATTCACATACCCGACGTCCTCGACGATCCGGACTACCGCTGGCGCGAGAGCCTGCGGGTAGGCGGGCAGCGGACGATGCTCGGGGTCCCGATGGTGAGCGATGGGCGGGTGATCGGCGTCACCTCGCTGATTCGGACCACGGTCGATCCGTTCACCGACCGCCAGATCGAGCTGGTGACCACGTTTGCGGCCCAGGGGACGCTCGCGATCGAGAACGGCAACCTGTTCAAGCAACTCGAGGCGCGGACGGTCGAGTTGGCGCATTCGGTCGAGGAGCTGCAAGCGCTGAACGACGTCAGCCAGGCGGTCAGCTCCACGCTCGACCTCGAGGAGGTCCTGGAGACGATCGTCACGCACGCCGTGCGGCTCTCCGGCACCGACGGTGGGTCGATCTTCGAGTTCGACGAGGAGACGCACGAGTTCCGCGTCAAGACCACCTACGGAACCAGCGACGAGCTCGTCAGGGCGCTGCGGGCAACCCACATCGCACTCGGCGAGACCGCGGTCGGCCGCGCCGCTGCGCAGCGCACGCCGCAGGCGATGCCCGACCTGACGATGGAGGCCTCGGACCCGCACATCCGACAGCTGATGCGGCACGGCTGGAGATCGATGCTCGCCCTGCCCCTGTTGCGCGAGAACCGGATCCTCGGCGCGCTGGTCGTGCGACGAAAGACGCCCGGTCCGTTTCCGGTCGAGACGGCGCACCTGCTCGAGACCTTCGCGAGCCAGTCGGCGCTGGCGATCCAGAACGCCCATCTGTTCCGCGAGATCGGCGAGAAGAGCCAACAGGTCGAGGTGGCGAGCCGGCACAAGTCGGAGTTCCTGGCCAGCATGTCGCATGAGCTGCGCACGCCGCTGAACGCGGTGATCGGTTTCTCGGAGGTGCTGCTCGAGGGGATCTTCGGGCCGCTGAACCCGAAGCAGACCGAGTACCTGGATGACATCCGGGACTCCGGGCGGCACCTGCTCGAGCTCCTCAACGAGATCCTCGATCTGTCGAAGATCGAGGCGGGACGGATGGAGCTCGAGCCGGCGCCGTTCTCGCTCGCCGCCGCGCTCGAGCGTGGCCTGACGATGGTGCGCGACCGGGCCGCCCAACACTCGATCGAGCTCAGCCTCGAGGTGGAGCCGGGCGTCGGGCCGGTCGATGCCGACGAGCTCCGGCTCAGGCAGGTGATCCTCAACCTGCTCACGAACGCGGTCAAGTTCACCCCCGACGGGGGCCGGGTCGAGGTCAAGGCACGGCGGCTGGACGGAGAGATCGAGACCACGGTCAGCGACAACGGCATCGGCATCCCGCCGGAGGACCAGGAGAGGATCTTCGAGTCCTTCCAGCAGGGCGGTCGCGACGCGACGGCCGAGGAGGGCACCGGGCTCGGCCTGACCCTGTCGCGCCGGATCGTCGAGCTTCACGGCGGACGCCTGTGGGTGGAGAGCGAGGCCGGGCGCGGGAGCACGTTCGGGTTCACGATCCCGGTCCGCCACCAGGTGTCCGACGCGACCGCCCCCGCTCCCGCGCCGCCGACCCCCGTCGCCGCGAAGGCGGACGACGGCCGGCCCACGGTCCTGCTGATCGAGGACGAGGAGCACTCGATCGACCTGCTGACGCTGCATCTGACCGACGCCGGGTGCGCGGTGGAGATCGCCCGCGACGGCCAGGCGGGCCTGGAGCTCGCGCGGTCGCTTCGCCCGGCGGCGATCGTGCTCGACATCATCCTCCCCGAGCTCGACGGGTGGGACGTGCTCGCATCGCTGAAGGCCGACCCCGAGGTGGCCGAGATCCCGGTGGTGATCGTCTCGATGATCGACGAGCGCGGAAAGGGGTTCGCCCTCGGGGCGAACGAGTACCTGGTCAAGCCCGTGGCGCGCACCGACGTCCAGGCGGCGTTGAGGCGCTGCGTCGAAGCGCCCGGTGCGCGGCGCAAAGTCCTGGTGATCGACGACGACCCACGCGCGATCGAGCTGCTCGAGGCGACGCTCGCGAACGAGGGGTTCGCCGTCCTGACGGCGGGCGACGGCGAGCGCGGCGTGGCGTTGGCGGGCAGCGAACACCCCGCGGTCATCCTCCTCGACCTGCTGATGCCCGGCGTCGATGGATTCTCGGTCGTCGAGCAGCTGCGCGCGGATCCCGCGACCGCCGCGATTCCGGTCGTCGTCCTGACCTCGAAGACGATGACTGCCGCCGACAAGCGACGGCTCAACGGACAGATCAGCTACCTGGCGCGGAAGGGGGAGTTCGACCGGGCCGCGCTCGTCGAGCTCGTCGGCCGGCTCAGTCGGACACCGAGCTCGGTCTAGGGGGCGGGATGGCCGGCGAGCGGATACTGATCGTGGAGGACAACGAGAAGAACATGAAGCTGGCGTGCGACCTCCTCGACCATCACGGCTACGCGACGGTTCCCGCACGGACGGCCGAGGACGCGCTGGCGGCGGTCGCTGCGCTGCCACCGGACCTGATCCTGATGGACATCGCGCTCCCGGGCATGGACGGGATCGAGGCGCTCGGGCGCCTCAGGGCCGACCCCGGCACGGCGACGATCCCGGTCTGCGCGCTGACGGCGTTCGCGATGAACGACGACCGTGAGCGCTGTCTGCGGGCCGGCTTCGACGGCTACCTGGTGAAGCCGATCAGCGTCAGGGAGTTCCCTCAGCAGGTGCGGGGGCTGCTCGAAGCCCGGCGGGAGGCCTTACCGTGACGGCCGCCGCGAAGATCGCCGTCGTCGACGACACGCCGCAGAACGTGAAGCTCCTCGAGGCAACGTTGGAACCGCGCGGCTATCGGGTGATATCCGCGAGCTCGGGCGAGGAGGCGCTCGGGAAGATCGCCACCGAGCAGCCCGACCTCGTACTGCTCGACGTCGTCATGCCGGGGATGGACGGCTACGAGGTCTGCAGGCGGTTGCGGGCCGACCCGGCCACGGCCCTGCTGCCCGTGGTGATGATCACCGCGAGCGGCGACGAGCAGAAGCTGGCCGCGATCGAGGCGGGTGCCGACGACTTCATCCCGAAGCCCTTCGATCAGGCTGAGCTGGTCGCGCGGATCCGATCGCTGCTGCGCATCAAGCGCTATCACGACACGATCGAGACCCAGGCCGCGGAGCTCGAGCGCTGGAACCGGGAGCTCGAGAAGCGCGTCGGTGAGCAGGTCAAGGAGCTGGCAGAGGTCGGCCGGCTGAAGCGCTTTCTGGCCCGCAGCTCGTCGACCTGATCGTCTCGTCGGGCGACGAGTCGCTGCTCGACAGCCACCGCCGCGAGATCACGGTCGTCTTCTGCGACCTGCGGGGTTTCACCGCCTTCGCGGAGTCGGGCGAGCCGGAGGACGTGATGGGGGTCCTGCACGCCTACCACGCGGTGATCGGCGAGCTCATCTTCGCGTTCGAGGGAACCCTCGAGCGGTTCACCGGCGACGGGGTGATGGTGTTCTTCAACGACCCGGTCCCCTGCGACGACCCGGCGCTGCGCGCCGTCCGGATGGCCCTCGCGATGCGGGAGCGGGTCGGGGAGCTGGCGGTCGAGTGGGACAGGCACGGGCACGACCTCCACTTCGGCCTCGGGATCGCGCAGGGGTTCGCCACGGTCGGGCGGATCGGCTTCGAGGGGCGGGCCGATTACGCGGCGATCGGCACCGTGACGAATCTCGCGGCGCGTCTCTGCGACGCTGCGGGCCCCGGCCAGGTCCTCGTCAGCCAGCGAGTGCTCGCGGCGACCGAGGACGCGGTGCAAGCCGAGCGCATCGACGACCTCCCCCTGAAGGGGTTCTCGAAGCCGGTTCGCGTGTTCAACGTCGTCGGCATCGAGGACGCATATGCGGGCGCAACGTGATTAGCGCGCCCGGCACTGCCGCTCCGACGCTGGCCGAGCTCACCGAGGAGCAGCGATCGCGCCGCTTCGCCGAGCTCCAGCAGCGGCTCTCCGCGGTCTGGGGCGTTCTGCGTGCCGGCCGCCCCGGCGAATCGATCGTTGTCATTCCCTCGAGGCCGATCGACAAGCCCGACGAGCCGGCCGCCGAGTCGAGCGCCTACGAGGAGCGGCTGCTGTTCCTGCTGCTCTTGCTGCGCCAACCACGGCTGCGCGTCATCTACGTGACGTCGCTTCCGATCGATCCGGCGATCGTCGAGTACTACCTCGGCCTCCTCGCCGGGATCATCCCGGCGCACGCCCGCGCGCGCCTCTCGCTGGTCGCCGCCCACGACGGCTCCCCGCGCCCGCTGAGCGAGAAGCTGATCGAGCGGCCGCGCCTGATCGAGCGAATCAAGGACCTGATCCCGAACCCGGAGCTGTGTCACATCGTCCCCTACACGATGACGCCGCTCGAGCGCGACGTCGCGCTGATGTTGGGCGTTCCGGTGTACGGCGCCGATCCATGCTTCCTGTCCTTCGGGACGAAGACCGGTTGCCGCCGGCTGTTCGCCGAGGAGGCGATCCCCCACCCGTTCGGAAGGGAGGAGATCGACAGTCTCGACGGGGTGGTCGGTGCGCTGGCGGAGTTGCGCGCCGCGAAGCCGTTCGTCGCCGATGCCCTGGTGAAGCTCAACGAGGGCGTGGCCGGCGCCGGGAATGCCGTCGTCGACCTGCGGGAGCTTCCTGCTCCGGGGTCGGCCGAGGAGGCGGCCGCGCTCTCGAGACGGGTGCGCGAGATGGCGTTCGAGGCGGACGCTGTCGAGTTCGATCCCTACATGGCGAAACTGGCTCTGCGGGGCGGGATCGTCGAAGAGCGGATCCGAGGCGCGGAGCTCCGGAGCCCGAGCGTTCAGGTGCGGGTGACCCCGCTCGGCAAGGTCGAGCTGCTCTCGACTCACGACCAGCTGCTCGGCGGTCCGAGCGGTCAGAGCTACCTCGGCTGTCGCTTTCCCGCCGACCCCGCGTATGCGCCCGCGATCACCGTGCACGCCGAGAAGGTCGGCGCGCGCCTCGCACGCGAGGGGGTCCTGGGACGGTTCGCGATCGACTTCGTCGTCGTCCGCGACGAGCACGGCGATTGGAGTCCGTACGCGATCGAGCTCAACCTGCGCAAGGGCGGTACGACGCATCCGTACCTGACGCTCGAGTTCCTGACCGAGGGCCGCTACGTCGCCGAGACCGCGACGTTCGTGGCTCCCAGCGGCCGGTCGAAGTTCCTCGTTGCCAGCGATCACCTCGAGTCACCGCTGCTCCGGGGCCTGACCCATGACGACCTGTTCGACATCATCGTCCGCCACGGGCTTCACTTCGACCACGCGCGCCAGAAGGGCGTCGTCTTCCACATGATGAGCGCGCTCGCGGAGCTCGGCCGGGTCGGGCTGACCGGCGTCGGCGACGATCCCGACGAGGCCGAGGCGATGTACCGAGACGCCGAGGCGGCCCTGCTCGAGGAGGGCGGTACGGCGCTCACCCCGCTTTGCCTGCCCGGATCGGCGACGGTGTCGGAGAGTGGCGCTGATCGGCCGTAGAGGTCAGGCCTCTCCCCTGATCGGCCGGTCGTACATTCGGGCGCCATCCGCCGCCAGCCTTTCTTCATCGGGCTGTCATCGGGCTTTCATTTGCGGTCGGCACGGTGACAACATCCAGGGCTGCGATAGGCGCGGTCCGAACTCGCCGAAAGGATGAGAGATGTTCGATCAGACGAGAGGGCGCGGGACCGCTCTGATCGCGGTCGCGGCCGCGGTCGCCGTGGCAGCCGCGCTCACCGCCGGGCTCGGAAGCGCCGGCGCGGCGAAGCGGTCGGCCGGCAAGGCGTTCGGCGCCGACTCCTTCAAGATCACCAACCCCTACCTCCCCGTGTCGAAGTTCCATCGCTGCGTGCTCGAGGGCAACGACCAGGGGCAGCAGCTGCGGATCGTGCGGGTCCTGAAGCCGAGGACGAAGACGTTCGAGTACAGGGGCCAGAAGGTCGAGGCCGCCGTCGTCAAGGACAGCGTCACCGACGTGAAGGCCGATCTGCTGATCGAGCAGACGATCGACTACTTCGCCCAGGACAAGGCCGGCACGGTGTACTACTTCGGCGAGGACGTGAACGAGTTCTCACCGGGCCAGCCGGTCAGCCACGAGGGCCAGTGGCGACTCGGGCGCGACACCAACAAGGCCGGGGTCCTGATGCCGGCGCATCCGCAGGTCGGCGACAAGTTCAAGAGCGAGGCGGTCCCCGGGATCGCGGTCGAGAAGGACGAGGTCGTCGCCGCCGGCAAGACGCAGACGGTGAACGGCCACACCTACCGGCACGTGATCAAGATCCGCGAGCACGCGACAACCCCGAAGCCCGCGGAGTTCGAGTACAAGACGTACGCCCCGGACGTCGGCGTGATCACGGAGGCGAACGGCGGGGTCGGGCTGGTCGGCTGCAGCTGACGACCCGACGCGCCACGAGCCGTCGAAGCGCTCCGCTAGATGCGCGGGGGCCCCTCGATCGCGGCGGGGCCCCCGCCGCTGAGCGTCGTCTCACCGACGAAGTCGATGAACGCGGTCGCTGCGGCGGGCAGGTGGCGGTCGGCGCGCCAGAGCAGGTAGACGGGCAGCCGGACCGCGGGGCGCAGCGGCCTCACGTCCACGGGCGGACCCTCGCGGCGGGTGATCGACGCCGGCAGGACCGCGGCTCCGAAGCCGTCCGAGGTCAGGCAGCGGATCAGGTAGGGGTCGCCGCTCTCCAGCGAGACGTCCGCCTGACGGCCGGCGACGGCGAAGAACTCGTCCGTCGCCCGCTTGATCGCCGAGCCCGACCGCGGGGTCGAGAGCGGTGTCGCCGCGAGGTCGGCCGCGGTCACGCGCTGATGGCCGGGTGCCGTACCGGGCGGGAACGCGGCGACCACTTCCTCCTCGCTGAGCCGGATGCCGACGAGGCGGTCCGGCAGGTCGCCGGCGATCAACGAGAACGCGACGTCGAGCTGATCGGCGTCGATCAGCTCGAGCATGTCGGCGGCGGTGCCCTCGCGCAGTCCGACCTCGATCCCCGGGAACGCGCGGTTGAAGCTCGCCAGCAGGCGGGGCACCTCGATCCCGCCGGCGGGGAGCAGCGCTCCGACGGCGAGATGCCCGCGGACCAGCCCGCGAAGCTCGTCGAGCTCGGCGCGGACCCCGTCGACCTCGGCGAGCACCCGGCGAGCCCGCGCCGCGACCGCCTCCCCGGCGGCGGTCACCACCACCCGCCGGCTCGTGCGCTCGAAGAGCTCGGTCCCGAGCTCGGCCTCGAGCCGGCGAACCTGGTGCGAGAGCGCCGACTGGGCGACGTGCAGCTCCTCCGCCGCGCGGGTGAAATGGCGGTGACGGGCGACCGCCTCGACGTAGACGAGCTGCCGCAGCTCCATCGATCTATCGTAAATCAAGATCAATCCAGTGACAACAACGTCTTGCTTAGATTGGTCTGAGAGGCGAGAATCGCGTCGATGGCTCCGACGAACCTCCCCGCCCCGGTGATCCGGCGCAACCCGCGGGCCGGCGACCTCGGCGCGATCGTCGCCCATCACGGCCGCGTCTACGCGGCCGAGTACGGTCTCGACTCGACCTTCGAGGCGGACGTGGCCGCGTCGGTGAGCGCCGCAGGGCGGCGCGGATGGCCGCGTCGAAACGAGGCGACCTGGATCGTCGAGCTCGGAGGCGAGCACGCCGGCAGCCTGGCGCTCACCGACGAGGGCGATGGGCTCGCGGCGGTTCGCTGGTTCCTGCTCGACCCCCGCCTGCGCGGGCGCGGGCTCGGGAGCAGCCTCGTCAACGAGCTGGTCGAGCGCGCCCAGACGGTTGGCTACGACCGCCTCGAGCTGGTGACCTTCAGCGAGCTGCGGTCAGCCGCCCGCATCTACCGCTCGGTCGGCTTCGAGCTCCGCTCCGCCGAGACCGGCCCCCGCTGGGGCCGCGAGCAGCTCACCTACCAGCACTATGAGCTCAGCTTCCAGGCGCGCGCCCAGTCCTCGAGCTCGCCGAGCACCGGCTCCAGCGAGCGACCCTTCTCGGTCAGCGCGTAGGAAACCCGCGCCGGCGAGCCGTCGTGCACCGAGCGCTCGACCAGGCCGGCGGCCTCGAGCTCGCGCAGGCGCCGTGAGAGCAGCCGGTCGGAGAGACCCGGGACGCTCTCGGTCAGCTCGGCGAAGTAGTGCGGACGCCCCGACAGCGACCAGAGGATCGCGCCCGCCCAGCGGCGGCCGATCAGCTCGATCGCCGCGTGGAAATCGGGACAAACGTGCGTCGGAGTCCCGGTGCCGTTCGTGGATGCGCTGTCTGCGCGAGGCTGTTCACCCGCGGCCTCCACCCTGGGCCTGAGACTAGCGAACGGCTCCGCCGGGCCAGCATCGCCCCGGCGATCCGAAGCTCGATCAGGCTGCACATGGCCCCGTATCCACCGGCTCGAGCCTATCGGAGAGCGCGCCGGCGACGACGCTGTTCGGCACCCCGAGGCCGTTCCGGCGGCCGCTGCCCGTAGTCGCCGCGAACACGGTCGCGGCGACACCGCCCGCAGCGTCGACCACCGGCCCACCCGAGTTGCCGCTGCGGACCTGGGCGCGGAACGGCGTGATCTGCCGCTGCACCGGCCCGCGCCCGTAGGAGTCCTCGCTGGTCACCGTTCCGGTGCGCCCGAGCCGCGCCGGCGTGAACGTCAGAGGTCCGTTCTCGGGGTAGCCGACGACCGCGGCCTCGGCGCCCTTCGGGGCGTTCTCGGCCAGGGCCAGCGGCGCCGCGGCGAGCCCCGGAACGCGCAGCAGGGCGAGGTCGTTGCGGACGTCGTAGTGGACCGCCGTCGCCTCCTGCGCCGAGCCGCCCTCCGGGGTCACCGTGGTGTCGTCCTCGCCGGCAACCGCGTGCGCGTTGGTGACCACGAGCCCCGGCGCGGCAACCCACCCCGACCCCTCGACTCCGAGCCCGCAGGCTGTGCCGAGGACCTTCACGGTCGAGTCGCCCGCGGCCCGGACATCGGGATCGTCGACGATGCCTCGATCGGGAGCTGCGACGTTGGGGTCCGGCCCGCGAACCTCAGGCGTCGGGTCGACGCGGCGGAGGACGTGAAGCAACGGGCCCGACGGAGGGAGCAGGTCATTGAGCCGGCCGAGGATCGCCGATCTCTGCAGCGCCTCGCGAAGCCCGCGGGTGTTGTCACTCCCGGCGTGCAGCGCCACCGCGGCGACCCCCCAGCAGAGCAGCAGGGCGAGCGCCCCGAGCAGGATCGCGCCGCCGATCCCGTCGATCAGCCCGACCCCCGCGGTCCGCTGCCGAGCACGGACGATCCCGACGAGCCCGTCGAGCGCGACGGCGAGGAATGCTCCGATCAGCACCCCGGTCGCGACCGCGACCAGCGGCGCGTACTGCGACTGGGCGCCGTCCGGCAGCAGCGCCGGCCCGACTCGGGCACCGATCGCCGCACCACCGACGAAGCCCGCCAGCGGCAGCGCGCTCGCGATCAGCCCCCGCGAGTAGCCGATCGCCCCCAGCGCGATCGCGAACAGAACGATGCCGACGTCGACCAGATTCAGCCCAATCCTCGCAAAAGCGACTACCTTTCCCGCATGATCATCGGGTCGCAGAGGCCGAAGGGCGGGAGCGACACGCTACCGGACGGACCGCGCTGAATTGAATGCAAACGGCAGGGCGACGGAACGCCGGCGCCGGATCACAAGACGCGCGATGCCGCTCGTCGCGGTCGCCTTTCTGGCCTTCGTCGTCGGCGCCGTCGCGGGCTCCAGCGCCGGTGGGCCGAACGCCGAGACGTTCCTGCAGGCGTGGCAGCGGGGGGACACCGAGGCGATGTACCGCGAGTTGACGCCGGACGCTCGCACCGAGTACTCGCTGAAGCGCTTCCAGAACGCCTACGCCGACGCGGCCCGGACCGCGACGATCGAGAGCATCAGCGTCGGCGAGGTGTCCGAGCAAGGCGATTCGGTGATCGCGCCCGTGAGCTTCACCAGCCAGGCTTTCGGTCCGCTCCAAGGGCAGCTGACCCTACCGATCAGCGACGGCAAGGTCGCCTGGACGCCGAACCTCGTCTACCCCGGGCTCGCCGCCGACGAGCGCCTCGCGCGGCGCACCCGGGCGCCGCAGCGGGCGCCGATTCTCGCCGCCGACCGGACGCCGCTCGCCAGGGGGCCCGCCGCAGCTCGGGTGATCGGAACCGACGCGACGGCGGTCGTCGGCGAGGTCGGCCAGCCGAGCGGCGCGCAGGCCAAGGAGCTCGCCGCGCGCGGCTTTCCGCCCGGGTCGCTGACCGGAACCTCGGGTCTCGAGCTCGCCTTCGACGATCGGCTGGCGGGACGGCCGGGGGGCCAGCTGCTCGCGGTCTCCGCAGCTCACGAGAATCGCCTCAACGGCGGCCGCACGCTCGCCTCAAGCGAACCGGTACCCGGAAAGGCGGTCCGGACGACGATCGACCCGACGCTGCAGGAGTCCGCGGTGAGCGCTCTCGGCAGCCTCTACGGCGGGGTCGCGGTGCTCGACGCGAAGACGGGCGAGGTGCGGGCCCTGGCCGGACTGAGCTACTCCGCCCCCCAGCCCCCGGGCTCGACCTTCAAGATGATCACTGCGACAGCCGCACTCGACGCCGGGGTGGTCAAGATCTCCGACACGTTCCCGGTCGAGCAGTCGAACTCCGAGATCGGACGCGAGATCCCGAACGCGCACGACGAGCTCTGTGGCGGCACCTTCGCGGAGAGCTTCGCGATGTCGTGCAACACCGTCTTCGCACCGCTCGGGGCGCGGGTGGGCGGCCCGAAGCTCGTCGCGACCGCCGAGCTCTACGGCTTCAACGCCCCGCCGGCGCTGTTCGACGCCAAGGCAACCGCCGTAGTCGATCCGCCCCAGAGCCAGATTCCGCCGGACATGACCGACAGCGTCGAGGTCGGGGAATCGGCGATCGGCCAGGGCAGGGTGCTCGCGACCCCGCTCCAGATGGCGACGGTCGCCCAGGCGATCGCCAACAAGGGCGTGCGGCTGGCAACTCCGATCGCCCAGGACCCGGCGCTGCAACCGGACCTGAAGCCGGTCAAGGTGACCTCGCCGGAGACCGCGCAGACGCTGCGTGAGCTGATGGTCGGGGTGGTCACCGACGGCACCGGAGTAGCGGCGGCGCTTCCGGGGGTCCAGGTCGCGGGCAAGACCGGGACCGCCGAGCTCGGGCCGAGCGCGCTGCAACCGGGGCAGGACGCGAGCGAGGCCGAGCAGAACATCGATGCATGGTTCGCGTGCTTCGCCCCGGCGGGCGACCCGAAGCTGGCGGTCGCGGTGATGGTCGTCAACGCGAGCGGCGACGGCGGCACGGTTGCGGCGCCGATCGCGCGCCAGGTGCTCGCCACCGGTCTCGGGATCGAGTAGGCGCGACTCGATCAGCGGCGGCCCGCCGCAGAGAGCGGGAAGCCGATCGTCGCGCCTACCACGACCATCGCCGAGCCCGCGATCGCGGCGATCCCGGCTGCCGTCCCCGCCGGCTCGGAGATCTCGGCGACGACGAAGCCGATCGTCGTCAGCGCGGCCCCGGCCGCGACCAGGGTCCACCAGCCGCCGCCGGGCCGCGAACGCTCCGGCTCCGTGGCCCACGCCCCGGCGACGACCGCCGCCAGGAAGATCACCCGGATCGGGGTCGAGAACAGCCCGAGCATCACGACCAGCGCTGCGACCGCGGTCCCGAGCAGCGCGACCTGCAACCCGCGAACCGTCAAGATGCGCGGCTCCTAGATGTCGAGGAGGACCTCGCCCGAACCGTCGGCGCTGTTGATCTCGAGCACCAGGGGGCGGTTGTCGCTGACGTCGGCGCTGACCCTGAAGATCAGCATCGAGCCCTCATTGGGCCCCGTCTGGGCCGTCGTATCGAGCAGCGGCAGCTGGCCGTTGGGGGGCACATCGGCGCCGATCTCCAGCGCGTACGGGCTCGTGGTCTGGAGCGGCTCGTACTTCGTGTGCAGGGTGTCGACCACCGTGTAGCCGGCGGCCGAGGGGCGCGCCGTGTCGGTGTCGTTGTTGATCACCATGAACACGCCGAGGTAGTACTCACCGGGCTTGGCCGGGGGCTGACCGACCAGGTACTCCGAGTCCTCGCGGTCGTCGGGATTGAGGAAGCGGGTCAGCTGGACGTTGTAGCCGAGCCCGGCGATCTCGGCCGGCTCGCCCTCCGCGACGTCGGTCGCGTCGTCGGAGCCTCCGCACGCCGCGAGGGCGCCGGAGACGGCGAGCGCGGTGAGGACGCACAGGGCGATGATCAGGGTGCGGCGCATCGCGGCCGGAAGCATATGCCAGCGGCGCCGCCGGCCGTTCGGGCGCGGCCGGTTCCGAGGCGTCGCCCTCGATCCGAGCTCGATCGCCCGCCACTCGACCGGCGGGCCGACGTCCTCGCGGTCGACCCACGAGCGCTATCCGGGGTAGACGACCGCCGCCCCGTCGCGACCCGCTACGCCGATCCGCTCGACCTGCGCGTCGCCCTCGGCGAGGTCGCGGAGCCTGAGCAGCGCGCGCTTGAAGTCACGGCGTAGACGCGAGGCGCGAATCAGATGCTCTCGAGCGCGGTCGAAGTGGGTGGCTGGGCTCGGTCCAGAAGGTGACCGTGGCCTCGCATCCATCGGGTGACGGCCCCTCGGCGAGCTCCCAGACCGTGAACGTCGGGACCCGGTTCGAGCGTCCCGTCTGACCGCGCTCGCGCACCATGTAGGGAGAGTCGGTCTCGTCGATGACGGTGTCGAACCAGTGGTTCGAGTCTCGGAGCCGAAAACGTGCCGCGGCGCCGACGCCGACCGGGTCGAGCCTCTCGAGCCGCAGCTCGGTCATGAAGTGATCGGTGAACGAGGACCGGATTCCGAGGTCGACCAGGAGCCCGAAGACGCTTTCGCGCGGCGCGTCGATCGTGGCCGAGGCGGAGATCGGTCGCATCGGCGGATTCTATTCACGGCCGGGCCCGCGAACTTCCGCATTTTCCGTACAACGCGGCGCCCACGGCCTAGACCCTTCGTCCAGCTTCGTTAGAATCAGCACTAGTGGGGTTGACGATGTCACCAGTGACCCAGGACGCGCAGGGCATCCGTCAGTCCGGGGATCGGATCACCGAGATCCAGCCCGGATCGCTGAGCTGCGTCGGCTGCGGGTTTCGCTTCTCGCTCGCCTCGATCGATTCCCTCCCCGAGTGTCCGAACTGCGGCGGCCGGCGCTTCCGGACCGGGTCGATCTTCGAGACCGCCGCCGTTCACGAGGGCGCGGTCGAGGTCGAGGGCTCGCCCGAGTGGCTGCTCGAGGCGCGGGCGGAGATCGACCAGGCCGGCCACTACCTCGCGTTCGAGGACGTCGACAACGAGGTCGTGGCGATCCGTCTCGAGCCGGGATGGACGCGGATCGGCCGTTCCGGAGCGGCGGACATACGGCTCGAGGATGCGACCGTCTCGCGTCGGCACGCGCTCATCGTGCTCACCGACACGGGTGAGCTGCGGGCGCTCGACGACCGCAGCCTGAACGGCCTCTACGTCAACGGCGAGCACGTCGACTGGGCGCCGCTCGCCGACGGTGACGAGCTCGAGATCGGGCGCTACCGCCTGCACGTGCTGGAGGCGTAGCGCCTTCGCTCATTCCGTCGAGATGTTCGGGTCCGCCTGCACCTTCTCGGGGATGATCATCAGGAAGTTCTCCGGCGCCGCGGCGCCGAGCTCGCGGATCCGCTCGGCTTCGGAGGGCTGATCGGTGGCGCGGAGCTCCTCCGCGTAATGGCCGAGCAGCTCCTCGAGGTCGAGCATGCCCTCGGCATCGAGATCGGCGAGGCTCACCATCGCCCCCTCGCCGAGCCGGCGCTCGATCGCCTCGCGATCGAGGCTCCAGTCGGGGTTCTGGCGGACGTAGACGCGTCCCCCCGTCATCCCGGCACAGGCCCAGGGGCCGATGTCACCGAGCACAACCGCTCGCCCCGAGGTCATGTACTCGAACGCGAACCCCTTCGCGTTCGCCCGATCGACGACGCATCCGCGAGCGTCGTCCAGCGGCTCCGCCGGCTCGCCTCCGAGCACGACGTCGGCGCCGGACAGCCGGATGCAGAAGCGCGAGTCGGCCGAGCCCTGGACGAACAGGCGGCCCCGCTGCGCGCCGTAGGCGAACGACTTGCCGACCGAGCCGTTGACGCGCCGGCCGTCACGATTGCGGCCCTTCATGACCGAGACGGTTCCGCCCAGCATCGCCTTGCCGACGCCGTCCTGGGCACCGCCCTCGACCCGAACCGTGACGCCCCAGCCGTTGAACGCCCCGAATCCCTGACCGGCGACCGAGCCGCCGTTGAAGTCGAGCTCTGCGAGCGAGTCCTCCGAGCCCTCGGGTGCACCGTCGTAGATTCGCGCCCGGGCGATCGCCCCGGCGAGCTCGGTCCCGAGCACGCGGTCTGCGGCGTCGGTCGGGCGCGGGAACTCGAGCCGGACGCCGGGCGAGCTCGAGACCCGCCCGGCGAGCTCGGCGATCTGGGTCGAGGCCCGCTTCGGCTCCATGCGGATCGGGCGGGCGCGGACGAGCCCGGCCTCGGCCCGTGCGTCGACGGGCTCTGACTCCTCGGCCGGGAGATCGACCGGCGCCAGGTCGAGGTACTCGTCGAGCGGCGTGATCAGTTCCGACAGGTCGAGGCTCTCGGTGGCGGCGACCTGCTCGAGCAGGTCATACCGCCCGACCAGGTCCTGGGTTCGCTCGTAGCCGAGCCCGGCCGTCACCTGCCTCACCTCCTCCCCGATCGCCGCGAAGAACCGTGCACAGCTCTGGGCGGCCCGATCGACGTCCTGAGGGGTGAACTTCTTCAGCCCGTGCTCGGTCGCCTGGGCGGGCGTCTCGATCTGGGTCGCGATTCCGACATGGCAGGTGTCGAGCTGACACCCGCGGCAGATCGTGCAGCCGAGCGAGACCATCGCCAGGGTCCCGAACCCGATCCGGTTCGCGCCCATACAGATCAGCTTCACGATGTCGTACCCGTGGCGGTAGCCGCCGTCGGCCCAGATCTCGACCCGGTTGCGGATCCCCGCCTCCATCAGCGCCCTGTGGACCAGGCGAGTGCCGATGTCGGAGGGCAGGCCGACGTGGCGGAGGGCGTGCTGGCGCGCTGCCCCTGTGCCACCCTCGAATCCCGAGAGGGTGATGATGTCGGCGCCCGCCTTGGCGATCCCGAGACCGATCGTGCCGATGTTGGGGACCACCGGGACCTTGACCGAGACGCGGACATCGGGGTTGACCGTCTTCAGCTCGTCGATCAGCTCGGCGAGGTCCTCGATCGAGTAGAGGTCGTGGTTGTTGGAGGGTGAGATCAGGTCGGTGCCCGGCGCCGCGTTGCGCGCCGCGGCGACCTTCTCAGAGACCTTCCTCCCCGGAAGGTGACCGCCCTCGCCCGGCTTCGCGCCCTGGCCGATCTTGATCTCGGCGACGTACGAGGCGTTGATCATCTCGGCCGAGACGCCGAAGCGGCCCGAGGCGACCTGCTGCCCCCGCCACTTGCGGTAGCGGCCGTACATGTCGCGGATCTCGCCACCCTCGCCGTTGATGCAGAGGACGTTGATCGCCTTCGCCGCCTCTGCATAGGACCGAAACGCCGGCTCGGACTGCGATCCGAAGCTCATCGAGGAGATCACGATCGGGTAGTCGTGGCGGCCGACACCCGGATCGACCGCGCTCGGCTCGATCGGGTCGCGATCCGAGCGCAGCCCGATCACGTGACGCATCGATATCGGGCTCTCCGCCTCCAGCCCTCGGACCTTCGCCGAGTAGTCCTCATAGGCGGCGCTGTCGCCGGCGGCCGCGATCGCGGCCTTGTAGACCCTCGGGTAGAAGCGGTGGGTCTTCGCAGGCTTGCTCGCGTCGTCGTCGGCCGCGAGGACGACGAAGCGCTCGTCGGCGTCGCGGTCGAGCTCGTCGAAGCCGATCCCCGCCCGCGCAGACGCGGCGAACGACTCGGTGCGGAAGATCTCGGCGAGCTCGGGCTTGATTCCGATCGCCGAGAACTGGCGTGCGTAGCCGCGCACCTCGTGGATCCCGATCGTCGAGATCACCTTCTCGATTCCCTTCGAGAGCGCCGAGCAGATATTGCCGACGTCCTCGGCGTAGTCGTCGACGCAGACGACCTCCAGCAGAACGTAGGGATTGACCCCGTTGGCGCCGAGCCCAAGCGCGAGGACGACGTCGTGAACGTTGCGGATCGCCGCCGAACGAAGCACGATCGAGCAGCGCCGCCGCAGGTTCTCGACCCCCGGCTCCACCCGGAAGCCCCTCAGCGCCTGATCGATCGCCGAGGTCGCGAGATGCGGGTCGAGATAGCGACGGGCGGCGTCATAGACGGTGCGGTCGGTGAGCACGATGAGCTCGGCGCCGTCGCGCACCGCCCGCGTTGCGTCGTGCTTGATCCGCTCGATCGCCCCGGCCGTCGTCTCGGACTCGAGCAGCGAGGTGTCGATCGCGGCCGCCCGGCCGCGGAACTCCTCCCACAGGTCCTCCATCAGATAGGTCTGGTGATCGTGCGCGATCTTGCGGTAGACCGAGTCGCCGAGCGGCGCCAGGTCGTGGTGTCCGCCGAGGATCACCGGGAACGAGGTCTCGACAGTCCGCGTATCGGTCGAGGGGTCATGCAGCGACGGCCGGCGGCCGAACACGGCTCGGGTCGAGAAGTGCTCGATCTCGCGCTCGCGGTCGATCGCCGGGTTGGTGACCACGGCGACCGTCTCCTTGAAGTAATCGGCCAGGCTCTGGCGCTCGGGCGAGAGCGCCGCGAGCGGCCCGTCGTAGCCCAGCGAGCCGATCGGCTCGGCCCCGGTGGATCCCATCTGTTGGCAGAGCTTGACGTCGTCGCGCTGCCAGCCGAACCCGGCAAGCACCCGATCCGAGACCTTGACCGGCTCGGCCGGGCCGGCGGCCGTGTAGCCCGGGATGTCGGTGCCCTGGAGCGGGCCGCCGGTTCTGAGCGCCCGCTCGTACGGCCCCGCCGCGGTTGCCCCCGTACGGGCGAGCCAGCGGCGGGCGACCTCGCGCTGCATCTCGGCGTGCTGCCAGAGGCGCGAGCGACGCCCGGTCGAGTCGATCGTGACCAGGAACTTCTCCCCGGGACCGAGCGGCAGCGGCTCCGAGATCATCTCGTCGATGCCGAGGACACCGGGCTCGGAGCTGAAGACGTGGTCGTCGGGCGTCTCGAGCCTCCAGAGCGGGCGCAGCCCGAGCGCGTCGGCCGAGAACACGCATTCGTCGTCGTGGCGCGCGATCAGCGCCACCGGGCCCTGTGCGAACGGCCCCATCGCCTCGCGCAGGTACATGTAGAACGGGTGCAGGTCGGCGGGGAGCGAGCGGATCTCGTTGACGACCGGCGGTACGACGAGCTCCATCGCCTCGGCCAGCGAGAGGCCCTCGGCCCGGATCAGGTGGTCGATCGTGCGGTTCAGGTCCTGGGAGTCCGAACCGCCCTCGGGCACGTCGACCCCGAGCGCGCGCGCCTCCTGGCGGAGCTGCTCGATCGTGTTGATCTCGCCGTTGTGGCCGAGGATCGAGAACGGCTGCACGCGGCGGAACGACGGCCAGGTGTTGGTCGAGTAGCGGTTGTGCCCGAGGCAGGCCACGGTCTCGAACCGCCCGTCGCGGAGGTCGGGGTAGTACCGCCCCAGAACGAGCGGCGTGCCCATCACCTTGTAGACGCAGGTGGTCGCCGAGAACGAGGCGACGCAGAGACCGAGCTCGGCCTCGAGCTCGACGCCGAGCGCGAACAGGTCGCGGTCGCGGTCCTCGGCTCCGGCGAGCAGCCCTGCGACCTGCCAGAAGTGCGGCTCCTCCTCGCGTGCGGTCGCCCCGAGCGCCTGCGAGTCGACCTCCCCGACCCGCTCGGCGAGGATCCTGAATCCAGCCGTGGCGAGGATCGCACGCGCGTCGTGGAGCGCGCGATCCAACTCCCGGGAGCGCTCGACGAAGACGTGCCCGACCGCGAACGCAGGGTCACGGGCGAGCGCCGGGTTGTGCCCTCCGGCGCGAACCTCCTCCGCCCAGATCAGTCGCGGGATGTCGACCAGAACGCCGCAGCCGTCGCCCTCGCCGTCGACGTTCCCGGCCCGGTGGAGCATCTTCTGCAGGTTGGCGAGCGCCCGGGAGATCGGCTCGGCGCTCGGCGTCGCGTCCTTTCGCACCGACGCGTAGATCGCGCAGGCGTCGAGATCCTCGACCGACGGCGGCGGGACGAGCGGGCGCCAGGGGAGGTGGGGCGAGTAGCGGTTCGCCGACGCAGGGCGCCGCTCGGGCCGCCCGCTGCCGGGCACGGAAGAGCGCTTCAAATTTGAACCTCCCGGGGTCCGCGCCTTCTTCGAGCGGGCGCGCGACGGGATCTGGGCGCCGAATTATACGGTCGCCCGGCGGCGCCATATAGTCCGCGCTGATGGCGGCGGTGACGATCGCGGTTCTGTCTCAGAAGGGCGGCACGGGCAAGACCACCCTGACCCGAACGCTGACCGACATCTTCTCGAGGCTCGGGCTCGACGTGCTGGCGATCGATGCCGATCCGCAGGGCAACCTCTCCGACTACTTCGACACCGACCCCGACGCCCACCCGACGCTCGCCGACGTGCTCGCCGGGCAGGCTCGCGCCACCGACGCCGTCCATGGGCCGGTGGTCCCGGCGAACATGCGGCTCGCCGAGGCCGAGCTGATGCTGGCCGGGAAGATCGGCCGCGAGGTGACCCTGCGCAACGCGCTGCGCGATCTGAAGCGACAGCGGGACATGATCCTGATCGACTGTCCACCGACCCTCGGCCTGCTCTCGGTCAACGCCCTGGTCGCGGCGGACCACGCGATCCTGACCACCGAGGCGCAGTACTTCTCCCTGCACGGGGTCGAGCAGGCGACCCAGGTGCTCGACCTTGCCCGCGACTCGCTGAATCCCGAGCTCGACCTGCTCGCGGTTGTGCTCAACATCGCCAACATGCGGACCAAGCACGCCCAGCAGACGCTCGAAGCGCTCCGCGAGCGCTTCGGCGACCTGGTCTGCAGGACGGTGATTCGCCAATCGATCGCCTACGCCGAGTCCGCCGAGCGAGCGATCCCGATCCTCGACTATCGGCCCGACCGGGGCGCCGACTACCTCTCGCTTGCCGGCGAGCTGCTGCGCCGGCTGTCGAGGCCGGAGCTGCTCGCCGAGCTCGACGAGCTATCGACCGAGCTGGTGCCCGCCGGGGCACGGGGCTAGGGCGGCGATGCCGCACGGGCACCGACCGAGATCACTGATGGGAACGAGGAGAACCGGATGAACGAGGCTGACTCGCCCGCGGCCCTGGAGGCGGCCATCGCCCGCTACAACGACGCCTGGAACGCGCACGATCTCGACGCGATCATGTCGATGCACGCACCCGACATGGTGTTCGAGAACCACACCGCCCACGAGCGTGCCGAGGGCGATGCGGTGCGCGCCCACATCGGCTCGATCTTCGAAACCTGGCCGGACATCAGGTTCGAGGGCCGGCGGACCTACTGTCGCGACGGGCTCGTGGTCCAGGAATGGACCGCAACGGCGACGCACGCGAACGAGATGCGCCGCGGCGACCTGGTCGCCGAGCCAACCGGCAAGACGGTCACCTGGGACGGGCTCGACGTGATCCCGTTCGCCGACGGGCTGGTGAAGCGCAAGGACGTCTACTCGGACTCGGTCACGATCCTCGCCGCCTTGGGGCTGATCTGACCTAGAGCTCGGGGACGTCGGCGCCGACCGGGCTGAACGGCACCCGCCTGACCTCCGCCCACCCGCTGGTCTCCGCGGCAGCCGCCTCGACGACCATCCCCGTGTCCTGCCAGAAGCACCAGAGCATCACGGCGGGCCCGGCGCCGGAGATCGTCGCCCCGATCGCGCCCAGCTCGGCTGCCCGGTCGACCAGGTCCATCGAGCGTTCGTAGAGGGCGCGGCGCGCCGGCTGGTGCAGGCGATCGGCGAGCCCGCGGCCGATCAGGGCGAGATCGGAGCGCTCGATCCCGAGCACGAGCTGGCTCGCCGCCGCGACGTTGGCGACCGCGTCGCCGAAGCCCGACGGCGTCCGGCATCGCGGCCCTTGCCGCGGGCGTCGGCACCGTCTCCGTGGGCAGGACCAGCACCGGCTCGACGCCCTGCGGGGGATCGAGCCGGACCGGCGGCGGCGGCCGGTCGCCGCCCTCCGCCGGGGGACAGAGGACGAAGCCGCCGTAGAGGGCGGCGGCGACGTTGTCGGGATGGCCCTCGAGCTCGACCGCCCGGGCGTAGATGTCGTCATGGCCGAGCCCGAGCTCGAACATGTGATCGGCGGCGATCAGCCCGGCGACGATCGCGGCGGCGCTCGAGCCGAGTCCGCGGGCGAGCGGGATCTCGGAGCGGATCTCGAACCGCAGGCCGTCCGCCGGGTGCAGTGCCTCGAATGCCCGCACGCAGAGGTTCGAGCGATCGGCCGGGACGGCTCCGTCGGCGTCGACGGAGAACGTGCCGACCTCGGAGACCTCGAGCTCGAGCCCGAGGGTCAACGCGGCGGCGAGCACGTCGTAGCCCGAACCGAGGTTCGCCGAGGAGGCGGGGACGCGGACAAGGCGCCTGCGCGCGGTCATCCGCGGGGGCCGCTCACTTCCACTTGATCGAGCAGCCGACGGGCTCGGTGCTCGGCGGCGGCTCGATCGCCGGCGAGCACGGCATCGAGGGCGGCGCGCAGCCAATCCGCCCGCAGCGACGGATCGCGATGGTCGGCGTCGGGCGCGCCCTCGTAGCGGATCCTGGCCTCGGGATCGAGGACGAAGACATGCGGCGTCGTGCGGGCCCCCCACTCGCGCGCAACCTCCTGGCTCGAGTCCCAGAGATAGGGAAACGGCCACGTCTCGCGCTCGAAGCGCTCTCGCATCGCGTCCGGCGAATCGGCCGGGTAGCGCTCGGCGTCGTTCGAGTTGACGGCGAGAACGCGCACCCCGCGGCCCGAGTAGTCGACCGCGACGTCGATCAGGCGATCGTGCCAGGCGAGCGCGTAGGGGCAGTGGTTGCAGGTCCAGAAGACGACAGTCGCCGCCGCCTCGGCCGGCCCCGCGGGTAGCGTGCTGCAGCTCGCCCGCCGTATCGGGCAGCTGCAGCGGCGGCGCTTTGCGAACGGCGTCCGCTTCGCTCACTCGATGCCCTCCTCTCCTTCCAGCGCCGACTCGAGCGCCGCCGCGACGTCGGCGCGGTCCGGCAGCGCGGAGACGCGTCCGTCGCGCAGCCGGTAGACGCGGCAGGTTAGCCCGCCGTGGCCGGCGCCGGCCTCGACGACGTCGCGGCCCTCGACGCGGATCGTCGGCGAGCCCGGGAAAGCGCTCGCGCTCGGCCTCGGAGTGATCGCGGACCTCGCGCACCCGCAGCGCGCCCGGATCGAGCCCGAGGCGCGTCCATCTCCGCTCCGACGAGCTCGATCGCCTCCTCGGTCGACGGGCAGCCGCTCCACCAGAGCAGTTCGATCTCGGGCGCGTCACGCACACGCCTAGCCTACGAGCCGTCTCACCTCCGCGAGCAGCCGGTTGGATTCGAACGGCTTCTTCATGAAGCCCTCGGGCTCGACCCCGTAGCGGCGAATCTCGCGCTCCTCGTCGACGGTCGCGGTCAGGATCAGCACAGGGACGTCCGCGGTCGCCGCGTCGGCGCGGATCTCGCCGAGGACCTCGAAGCCGGCGAGGCCGGGCATCATTCCGTCGAGGATGCAGAGCACCGGAGCCCGTTCCCGGACCAGGTCGAGCGCGCGGCGGCCCTCGCGTGCGGTGGCGACTCCGTAGCCGGCGCGCTCGAGCAGGATCGTCACCAGGTCGACGATGTCGCGCTCGTCGTCGGCGACCACGACCAGCGGCATCCGGTCTGCCCGCTCAGCCATCGCCGTCCTCGCTCGCGGCGAGGACGACGCGGAAGGTCGACCCTTCGCCGGGCTCGCTCTCGACCCCGATCGCGGCCCCGTGCGCGTCGACGATCGCCTTCACGATCGTCAGCCCGAGCCCGGTACCGCGGATCTGGCGACGCTGTGGCTGGGGAGCGCGGTACATGCGCTCGAACAGGCGACCGAGGTCGTCGCGGGCGATCCCGATCCCGGTGTCGGAGACCTCGACCATGACGCCCCTTCCCGCCCGCGCGATCCTGACCGCCACGCGGCCGCCGTTCGGCGTGAACTTGATCGCGTTCGAGACCAGGTTCTCGACCACCTGCGTGAGGCGGTGAGCGTCGCCGGCCACGAGTGGGGTCCCCCCCTCCGCCTCCAGCGAGAGCACGATCCCCGCCTTATCGGCGGCCGGCCTCGCGGCCTCCAGCGTGGACTCGGCGATCGCGGTCAGATCGGCCGTTCCGACCTCGATCTCGAACTTCCCGGAGGTGATCTTGCTCAACAGCAGCAGGTCACCGACGAGGCTCAGCTCGCGACGCGAGTTGCGCTCGATCACCTCGAGAAAGCGCCGCCCCTGGTCGCTGAGGTTTTCGGCTTCGATCTCGGTGAGCAGCTCGGCGTAGCCGATGATCGAGGTCAGCGGGGTGCGAAGCTCGTGCGAGACGAGGCCGAAGAACTCGTCCTTCGCGCGCTCGGCGTCGCGCTCGGCGGTCACGTCCCGGGTCGTGCCGATGACCCGCTTCGCGCCTCCGTCGTCGACGACCGGACGCCCGTGCGCCTCGATCTCTCGCACGCTCCCGTCGGGCCGCACGACTCGGTAGCCGTAGCTGAACGAGGTGACGATCTCGCTGAGCTCGGCGAACAGCTCGGCCGTCTTGGCGCGATCCTCTGGATGGATCCGCTCGAGCAGGGCATCGTGGTCGGGAGTCGGCCCGCCCGGTTCGAACCCGTGGTTGCGGAAGTTCTGCGCCGACCAGGTGCGCTCCCCGGTCGCCGGGGCGAACTCCCAGCTGCCGACGCTGGCGATCTCCTGAGCGTCGGCGAGCTGCCGGCGCTCCCGCTTCAGCGCTCGCTCGGCCTCGACCCGCTCGTTGATGTCGCGACCGACGCAATAGAAGAGGTCGGACCTCGGGTCCGGCGTCGTCGACCACTCCGTCCAGCGCCAGCCACCACCCTTGCTCGCGAGCCGGACCCGGAACACCGCCGTCGAGCCGCTCTCTGCCAGCCGCTGCAACCCGTCCTCGACCGCCTCTCGGTCCAGCGGGTGCACGATCTCGATGAACGGCCGGGCGAGCAGCTCCTCCGCGGGAGTAACCAAGCGTCGCCTGCCAGGCGCCGTTGAGACGCTTGAAGAACCCGTCGAAGCCGCAGGTCGCGACCAGATCGCGGATCAGCTCGAAGTGTCGCGCGGCCTCGGTCAGCCGCCGCTCGGCGGCCCTGCGCTCGGAGATGTCGCGCGAGATCGTCGAGACCCCGACCACGTCACCGCGCTCGTCGCGGATCGGCGCTGCGGTGATCGCGACCTCGATCCGCCGCCCGTCCTTGCGCGTCCGCGCCGCTTCGAGGCCCTCGATCCGCTCCCCGGCGCGGACGCGCTCGAGGATCTCGGGCAGCTCGCTCTCGTAGGCCGGCGGTGTGAGGACCGCGAACGACCGCCCCAGCATCTCCTCGGCGCTGTAGCCGTAGACGCGCTCGGCGCCCGGATTCCAGCTCGTCACGACCCCGTCGAGGGTCCAGCCGATCACGGCGTCGGCCGACGACTCGACGATCGCCTCGAGCTCGCGCCTGCGGCTCGCGGCGACGACCGCCTCGATCGCGTCCTCGATGCTGTCCAGAGTCGCCGGGGCGCTCTCCGATCTGACGGGATCCTCGCTCAAGCCTCTCCGTTCAACCACGCCGCACAAGGATCGCGCATAGAACCCGCCCGACGTCCGTACTGATCCACAGCGGGGACGCGGGTTTGCCGCAGCAATGCGGCCGCTCAGCGCCGCAGAGCGTCGTTGCGCCCCGCGATCGCCCCCGCGAGCAGCCCGTCGGCGGGAACCTCGCCGCCGGCGAGCAGCACCGACTCGCGCAGCCACGCAGCGGCGCCGACCGTGGCCCCGGGGCCGATCACGAGCGGGCCGTCGAGGCGGACACCGTCGCCGAGCTCGGCACGGTCGCCGACCAGGGCCCGACCGGTGAGCTCGACCCCGACCAGCTCGCCGTCGGCATCGGCGTCGACCAGCTCGCCGGCCGGCTCGACGTCGACCGCGCCGAGGACGACGTCGAGATTGCCCTGCAGATACTCGCCCAGCGAGCCGACGTCGTTCCAGTAGGCGTCGGCGACGTGGACGCCGAACGGGATGTCCTCGGCGAGCAGCGCCGGGAAGACGTCGAGGGCGAAGTCGACCTCCGGCTGGTCGGGGAAGTGATCGAAGATCTCGGGCTCGAGCACGTAGACCATGCAGTTGGCCAGGTCGGAGAGCGCCTCCGCCGGGTCCGGCTTCTCCTGAAACCCCTGAACGCGCCCGTCGTCGCCGCTGACCACGACCCCGAACTCGCTCACGTTCGGGACCCGCTTGACCGCGAGCGTCGCGATCCAGTCGCTCTCCGCGTGTGTTCGGGCGACGGCACCGAGGTCGATGTCCGTGAGCGCGTCCGCCGCCATCACGCAGAACGGATCGGAGCCGAAGAACTCGCGCACGTTGCGCACCCCGCCGGCGGTCCCGAGCAGCTCCTCCTCGTGGCTGTACGTGAGCTCGATCCCGAGCCCCGAGCCGTCGCCGAAGTGCCCTCGGATCGTCTCCGGAAACCAGTGCAGGTTGGCGACCACCTCGCCGAGGTCGTGACGGCGCAGCAGCCCGAGGACGTGCTCCATGATCGGCCGGTTGGCGACCGGCACCATCGGCTTCGGCACGCTGTAGGTGAGCGGGCGCAGCCTCGTCCCGAGGCCGGCGGCCAAGACCATCGATCTCATCGCGCCGGAGGCTACCCATCCGGCGTGCCCCGGCCTCACTACGATCCCCGTTTGAGAACTTCGACGCAGGAGCAGCATGACGACCATCACCCCCGCGCAGGACCACAGGGTCGCCGATCTCGGCCTCGCCGATTTCGGCCGCAAGGAGATCACCCTCGCCGAGCACGAGATGCCCGGGCTGATGCGCACCCGCGAGGAGTACGCCGAATCGCAGCCGCTGCGCGGCGCCCGGATCACCGGCTCGCTGCACATGACCGTGCAGACAGCCGTCCTGATCGAGACGCTCGTCTCGCTCGGGGCCGAGGTCCGCTGGGCGTCCTGCAACGTCTTCTCGACCCAGGACCACGCCGCGGCGGCGATCGCGGCGGCCGGGGTCCCCGTGTTCGCCTGGAAGGGCGAGACCCTCGACGAGTACTGGTGGTGCACCGAGCAGGCGCTCTCCTGGCCGGATACCGGTGACGGTGGCGGACCGAACATGATCCTCGACGACGGCGGCGACGCGACCCTGCTCGTCCACAAGGGGGTCGAGTTCGAGCGTGCCGGCGCGGTCCCGGATCCCGGCGACAGCCGACTCCGACGAGTTGCGGATCGTGCTCGAGACGCTGAGCCGCTCGTTCGAGGCCGACCCCGAGCGCTGGACCCGGCTCGCCGCCGGGATCCAGGGCGTCACCGAGGAGACGACGACGGGCGTCCTGCGGCTCTACCAGCTCGCCGAGGCGGGCGACCTGCTGTTCCCGGCGATCAACGTCAACGACTCGGTGACGAAGTCGAAGTTCGACAACCTCTACGGCTGCCGCCATTCGCTGATCGACGGGATCAACCGGGGGACCGACGTGATGATCGGCGGCAAGGCCGCGGTGATCTGCGGTTTCGGCGACGTCGGCAAGGGCTGCGCCGACTCGCTTCGCGGTCAGGGCGCGAGGGTGATCATCACCGAGATCGACCCGATCTGCGCGCTGCAGGCCGCGATGGAGGGCTTCGAGGTGCGGACCCTCGAGGAGGTGCTCGAGAGCGCCGACATCTTCATCACCGCGACCGGGAACCGGGACGTGATCACGGCCGAGCAGATGGCCCGGATGAAGCATCAGGCGATCGTCGGCAACATCGGTCACTTCGACAACGAGATCGACGTCGCCGGGCTCGAGCGCACCGGCGCCGAGAAGCTGAACATCAAGCCGCAGGTCGACGAGTGGACGTTCCCCGACGGGCACTCGATCATCGTCCTGTCGGAGGGACGGCTGCTGAACCTCGGGAACGCGACCGGCCACCCGTCGTTCGTGATGTCGAACTCGTTCACCAATCAGACGATCGCCCAGATCGAGTTGTTCACGAAGAACGACACGTACGAGAAGCGGGTCTACGTGCTCCCCAAGCACCTCGACGAGAAGGTGGCCCGCCTCCACCTCGACGCGCTCGGGGTCAGCCTCACCGAGCTGACCCCGGAGCAGGCCGCCTACATCGGAGTCCCGGTCGAGGGTCCGTTCAAGACCGATCAGTACCGATACTGAGCTACGAGGTCCCGCTCGCGGAGATCGAGCTGCGCGCCAGCCGCTCGTCCGGACCCGGCGGTCAGCACGCGAACGTGACCGCGTCGCGGATCGAGGCCGTGTTCGAGATCGACGCGTCGGCGACGCTGACCGCCGAGCAGAAGGACCGTCTGCGCGCCCGCTTCGGTCCCAGGGTGACCGCGATCGCCCAGGACGCGCGGAGCCAGGCCCGCAACCGCGAGCTCGCCGTCACGCGCCTGCGCGAGCGGGTGGCGGCTGCGTTGCGACCGCGCAGGCGGAGGCGCGCCACGAGGGCGACCGCGGCCTCGACCGAACGCCGCCTCGCCGCGAAGCGGCGGCGCTCCGACGTCAAGCGCGCCCGCCGCCGGCCGGCGGGCGACGACTGACCGCGCCGCGCGTCGGCGGCCGCGGGCCGCTAGGTCGACCCGGGCAGGGCCGGGCGCAGCTCCGGCTCGGGCTGCGATGGCGGCGCGTCGGCGGCGCGACGGCGCAGCGCCATGCCGACGAAGGGGAAGATCAGGGTGGAGAGCATCGCCGCGCCGACCAGCCCCGCCGCCGTCGAAGCGCGCATCTCGCCGGCGTCGGTCGCGACCGTCGTGATCGCGACGACCAGGGGAAGCTCGGTGGCGGAGAAGAACGCGAGCGCGACGCGATCCCGGGCCGCGAAGACGCCGCGGTAGAGCAGCAGCGCGGGGACACCGCGGACGACCAGGAAGAGGACGAGGAAGAGCGCCAGCTTCGCGATTGCCTCAGCGGAGCCGAGCGCCGCGAGGTCGAAGTTGATCCCGCTGTCGACGAAGAAGAACGGGATCAGGAACCCGAAGCCGACCGCGGTCAGCTTCGACTCGAACGTCGCCAGCTCGCGACCGCGAAGGGCCGCGCGGACGATCATCCCGGCGACGAACCCGCCGAGCAGGATGTCGAGGCCGAGCTCGGCGGCGAGCCCGACCAGCCCGAAGACGAGCACGGTCGCGATCCGAACTGCGAGCTGGCTGCTCGATTCGAGGGTTCGCTCGAGCGCCGGGAAGCCGCGCCAGGCGTAGCGAACCGACGCCACCGCGAGGACGAGCGCGAGGACGATGAACGCCGCCAGGACCGCCGCCTCCTTGAGAGGCTGGCTGGTCGAGAGCACGAGCGTGAGCAGCAGAATCGGGCCGAACTCTCCGAGCGCGCCCGCGGCGAGCAGGTAGCGTGCCGAACCGGGTTCGCAGCTCGCCCCCGTCGCGGAGGATCGGGATCAGCGTCCCGATCGCCGTCGTCGCCAGCGCCGAGCCCGTGTACAGGAACGAGACCACGACTCCGGCCGCCGCCAACGCGCCGCCGATCCCGTAGGCGAGCGCCAGAGAGAGCAGCCAGCCCCAGGCCCCGAGCGCCAGCGGCCTGCCGCGGATGCGCTCGAAGTCGATCTCGTAGCCGGCGAAGAAGAACAACATCCCGAGCCCGAGGTTGGAGAAGAAGTCGATGAAGTCGTTGCTGCTGGCGAGGCCGAGAACGTGCGGGCCGATCAGGATCCCGAGCAGGAGCTCGATCACGACCACGGGCGGGGCGAATCGACGCGGCAGGACGACGACGGTGACCGCGGCGATCGCGGCGACGACGACGATCACGAAGAACGAGCTGGCGTCGACGTTGATCAAGCCCCGACCATATCCCGACAAGCGGCGCTCGTCGACTCGCGCGCGGCTAGAGTCGGCCGCCGATGAGGACCTCGGGAAAACGAATCGCGGCGGCGGCCACCGCGCTCACGATCTCGCTCTGCGTCGGCGCCGCCGCCGACGCGGGCGCGGCACCGTATCCGGTCCCGTGGACGGTCGACGGCTCGATCGCCGCGCAGGAGCGCGATCAGAACGCCCCGCCGGCGGGCGCCAACGACTTCTCCTGCGAGCCCTCCAGGCGCCACCCCCGGCCGGTCGTCCTCGTCCACGGCCTGGCCGCGAACCGGACCGTCAACTGGGGCACGATCTCTCCGTTCCTGGCCAACCACGGCTTCTGCGTCTTCGCGCTCACCTACGGGACCCGCGACTCGGTGAGGCTGCCCGGCTACCAGCCGGGTGGGCTGGTGCGGATGCAGCGCAGCGCGCGCGAGCTGAAGCGCTTCGCCGCCCGGGTGATCAACCGCACCGGCGCCCGACGAATCGACATCGTCGGTCACTCCGAGGGCAGCCTGATGCCGAACTGGTGGCGTCAAGTACCTCGGCGGCCGGCGCGTCGTCGAGCACTACGTCGGGATCACGCCGCTCTGGGACGGCACCGATCTCGCCGGCCTCGGCACGATCGACGCGATCGGCCAGGCGCTCGGGGTGTCGAACGGCATCCATTCGGCGATCGCGCCGTACTGCGCCTCATGCCCGCAGTTCCTCTCCGACTCGCGGTTCATCGCGAGGATGAACGCCGGCGGAGGGCCGCGGGTGCCAGGCGTCGACTACACGATGCTGCTGACCCGCAACGACGAGCTGGTGAGCCCGTACCGGAGCGGCCTCATGGACGGCGCCGAGAACATCATCGTCCAGGACGTCTGCCCGCTCGATCAGTCCGAGCATCTCTCGATCGCGTTCGATCCGGTCACCGCCCACGAGGTCCTCAACGCGCTCGACCCTCGCCATCCCGGCCCGGTGCCGTGCGCACCGGTCCTGCCCTTCGTCGGCGCGGTCGGCTACTCGGAGTAGGTCGCGGGTGATGCCCGCTCGGCGTCAGGCCGCGTCGATCCCGTACAGGTTGAAGACGTTGTTCGCAGGTCCATCGATCGCGTTTGAACCTCCCCAGATCATCACGCCCGCCCCGTAGATCTGGAAGTCTCCTCCGGCGCCGGGGTTGAACGTGGCAGCGCAGGTGGAGTTGGTCTTCGCGGCTCAACACGGCACTCCCGCGCTCGAACCTACTGGAGTTAGGCTGACCCCCGCATGCGCCTCAGCTTTCAAATGCTGCCCGAGCAGCCGGCGCAGGAGCTGCTCGATGCGGCTGCGCTGGCCGACACGCTTGGCTACCACGCCTGTTACAGCGCCGACGAGATCTACCACAAGGACGCGTGGCTGCTGTTTGCCGCCCTCGCCCAACGCACCGAGCGGATCCGGCTCGGCCCCTGCGTCGCGCCGATCTACATGCGGGAGCCGACCTACGTCGCTCAGCTCGCAGCCACGCTTGACGAGCTGAGCGACGGTCGGGCCGAGGTCGTGTTCGGGATCGGCAACATCGCGATGCTCGAGCAATACGGCGTCGAGTGGCGCGGGACACGACCGATCGCTCGTTTGCGCGAGGCCCACCACGTCATGCGCATCGTCCTCGACGAGGGTTCGATCGACTTCGAGGGCGATTTCTACAACTACTCCGGAGTCACCACTGCGGCCCGGCCCGTGCAGGAGCACCTGCCGCTGAAGATCGGCGCGATGGGGGGCCCAAGTCGATGGAGCTGGCCGGCGAGATCGCCGACGGCCTGCACACGGCCTGCGCGTACTCACCGGAGGCGCTGGGCTACGCGGTCAGGCACTTTCGTGCAGGAGCGGAGCGCGCCCGCCGAAGCTCTGATGGCCTCGATCTCGGCGACTCGCTGCTCGGGGCGATCGCACCTGACGGCGAGGTGGCCCGCCGCGCGGGGAGAATCCTGGCAGCGTTCTACATCCCGTCGATGCCGCCGGCGCTGCTCGAACGTCACGGGATCGAGCCAGATCAAGTCATGCCGGTCAACGAGGCGTTCGCAGCGGGCGACGTTCAGGGCGCGCTTGAAGCGACTCCGGAGGAGGTTGCCGATCGGATCATGGTGGCCGGTACCCCGGAAGACTGGGTGCGGTGGCTGACGGAGACCTATGCTCCGCCGGGCCTCAACCACGCCCTGGTGTCATTCACGGACCCGTTCACCCTGAAGGCCTGGGCCGGGATGGAGGTCGAGGGCTTACCCGACTTGGGAGAGCAGGTTCGGATCGTCGGCGAGCAGGTCATCCCCGAGCTCGGGGCGCTTTGAAGGGGGTCACGGTTGCTAAGCGGGCAGGCGAGCCGCTTGAAGGAGCCGCGATCTCGCGAATCACACCTCTCAGCGGCAAAGGACGGTCGAGCTAGGGGCGCCCGAGCTCGTCCTTGAGCCGCTCGATCACGTCGACCGGCGCCGGGTCGACGCGGCGGTGGGCGGCGAGGTGCAGCGAGACGAGGTCGCCGAGCATCACCGTCCAGAGCAGCCGCTCGACCCGGTTCTCGCCCTCGGTTTCGACCGTGACGACGGACGACGCGGTCGGCTCGATCAGCTTCGCGGTCAGCTCGGCGCGCTCTCGCTGACGGGGGTGCTGGTCCGAGTCGGTGAGGAAGACGGCGGCGAAGCGCGGGTCATCGGAGCTCGCCGTCCAGCCGACGATCTCGTTGTGGTCGAGCTCGGGGAGCTCGTGGTCGAAGGCGTGCTGCTTGGCGTTCTCGTTCACCTGCGTCTTCCAACGGTAGGCGACCGGGACCGTGAGCTCGCAGCCGTAGAAGACCGGGACCGCCCCCGCGAGCTGCTCGGCGATCTCCGCCGCACGGGCGCAGAGCGCGTCGCGAACGTTTTCCAGGTGTGCGGCGGCGGTGTCGATCTCGGTGCGCACGCGGTCTGCGGTGCCGACGAGCGCCGCGATCTCGCAGGCGACAGTGAACCCGTAGCCGACCGAGTGTCGCGGCTGCAAGCCCGACGGCAGTCCGACGACCGGCACCCGGGCCTCACGGGCCGCATCGGCGAGGGCGCCTCCGGTGGTGGCGACGTAGCGCCGCGCCCCGACGGCCTCGGCCGCGGCGAAGCAGGCGAGCGTTTCCTCGGTGTCGCCCGAGTAGCTGACACAGAGGACGGCGCGGTCGGGGTCGGTCCAGCGCGGAAGCTCGTAGTCGCGAAAGACCTGCATCGGCATGCGCAGGTGATCGCCCATCGCCGCGCGGGCGAGCGATCCGCCGATCGCCGAGCCACCCATCCCGCAGACGATCAGCCCCCTGGTCTCGGCCGGCTCGAGCCCGGCGGACTCGACGCGCCAGAGGGCGTCGCGAAGGTGATCGGGAAGCGCGAGGACGTCGTCGAGCTGGTTGCTGGGATCGATCGCGCGGATCTCGGCGAGCCCGATCACGCGCGGACCTCCGCCTCGACGACCTCGCCGGGCTGAATCCGGGACCCCTCGGCGATCGAGGCCCCGGCCTCGATCCGGGCGCCCGCGCCGACGACGCTCCCCGAACCGACGCACGCCTCCGGGCCGACCGCGACGCCGGCGGCGAGGATCGAGCCGCGGATCTCGGCGCCCGGACCGATCCGGCAGTCGTCGAGCAGCACCGACTCCGCGATTGCCGCGCGCGATCCGAGTGACGTGCCGGTCCGCAGCACGGCGCGCTCGGCGACACTGGCATCGGGCGCGACATCGACCCCGTCGGCGACGAACGGCCCGCCGCGGCCGTCGAGCTCGGTCGCCACCGTGCCCTCGAGGATGTCCCAGCTCGCCTGCAGGTACCGCTCCGGGGTGCCGATGTCCATCCAGTAGCCGTCGAGCCTGGTCCCGTAGAGGCCGCCGCCGACGAGCCGCGGGAACACCTCACGCTCGATCGAGACGGCGCGCCCCGCCGGGATCAGGTCGAGGACGGAGCGCTCGAGCACGTAGGCGCCCGCGTTCACCTCGTCGGTGTCGATCTCGGCCGGATCGGGCTTCTCGAGGAAGCCGAGCACCTCGCCGTCGTCCTCGCGGCGGACGAGCCCGTACGAGCCCGGGTCGTCGACCGGGTAAAGAGCCAGGGTCGCGACCGCGCCGGTGTCGGCGTGCCGGCGCCGCAGCGCGGTCAGGTCGAGATCGGTGAGCACGTCCCCGTTGAGGACCATGAACCGCTCGCCGAGCATCCCCTCGTCGGCCGCGAGGCGGACCGGCCCGGCGGTCCCGAGCGGCTGGCGCTCCTCGAGGTAGCGGATCGAGGGGCCGCCGGGCACGTCGTCGCCGAGCGCCGAGCGCAGGCCCTCGGCTCGGAATCCGCATGCCATCACGACCTCGTCGATCCCGTGGCGAGCGAGCCAGTCGACCATGTAGCGGATGAACGGCCGGTCGACCAACGGCAGCGCCGGCTTCGGCTGGGTCAGGGTCAGCGGGCGGAGGCGGGTTCCCTCGCCGCCGACGAGCACCACAGCCTGCATCAGCCGCTCTCCGCCCCGTTGGCGCTCGGACGCCCGATTCCCTCATAGCTGAACCCCGCGGCGCGGATCCGCGCAGCGTCGAGGAAGTTGCGGCCGTCCACGATCAGCGGGTTCGCCATCCGCCCCGCGAGCTCCTCCCAGTCGAGCTCGGCGAACTGCGGCCATTCGGTGACCAGGATCGCGGCGTCGGCACCCGCGAGCGCTGCCTCGGCCGAGTCGCTGATCTCGATCTCGGGCAGGAGCTCCCGGGCTCGATCCTCCGCGATCGGGTCGTAGGCGCGTACCTCGGCGCCCTCACCGCGCAGGCGCGCCGCAAGCACGAGGCTCGAGGCGTCTCGCATGTCGTCGGTGTTCGGCTTGAAGGCAAGGCCGAGGAGCGCGATCCGGCGACCCGCGAGCTCGCCCAGATGGTCCTTGAGCTTGCCCACCACGCGGCGCTTCTGGAGCTCGTTGACGTCGATCACGGCGCTCAGCAGCTGGAAGTGATACCCGGTGTTCCCGGCCAGCTTCTTGAGCGCGATCGTGTCCTTGCCGAAGCAGCTGCCGCCCCACCCGATCCCGGCGCTGAGGAACTTCGGGCCGATGCGCTCGTCGAGTCCCATCCCGCCGGCGACCTCGGTGACGTCCGCCCCGACCTCCTCGCAGACGTTGGCGATCTCGTTGATGAACGAGATCTTCGTCGCCAGGAACGCGTTCGAGGCGAGCTTGATCATCTCCGCCGAGGCGACGTCGGTGCGCACCACCTCGCCGCCGAGCGGGCCGTAGACCCCAGCGACCGCGTCCGCTGCCCATTCCGAGCCGGGATCGGCGCCGATCACGACCCGGTCGGGGTGCAGGAAGTCCCTGACGGCGGTGCCCTCCTTGAGGAACTCCGGGCACGAGACGTAGACGAGATCGGGGTTCGAGCGGCGGATCGCGGCGCCCGTGCCCGCCGGCACGGTGCTCTTCATCACCAGCGCGTGCTCGCCGCCGTCGGGCAGCGTGGCGACGACCGCCTCGACCCGCGAGAGGTCGGCGTCGCCGGAGTAGGTCGGCGGCGTGTCGACGCAGCAGAAGAGGAGCTTCGCGCGGCCGAGAACGTCCCCCATCTCGGTCGTGAACTCGAGGCGGTCGCGGTTCCTGTCGACGAGCTCGGGAAGGTCCGGCTCGTGGATCGGGAGGGTGCCGCCGGCACGCAGGGTCTCGACCTTTTCCGCGTCGACGTCCATCGCGATCACCGGGTGGCCGAGCTCGGCGAAGCAGCCCGCGGTCACCAGCCCGACCCAGCCGACCCCGACGACGCCGATCGGCGACTTCTCGTTCGCGTGCACGATCAGGGGAAGCTCAGCCCTACTTCGTGTACTCGCGCATCGAGGTCGCGATCGAGAGCATCTGCCCCTCGTCGAGCGACTGCAGCAGCGTGTTGTCGACCCAGTAGGCGGCGTCCTTGGTCTTCCAGCCGACAAGGCGCAGCCGGTCGCCGTCGTAGAAGAGCGAGTACTCCTTGCCGTCGATCGTCCGCGTCTCCGACGGGTTGTCGAGGATCGGCGCGTCGACCCAGTCGGTGCCGGAGACGCCGTAGTACTCGTCGAAGCCGCCCGGGCCGAAGTACGTGGCGACCATCTTGTAGCCGTGGAAGACGTCCTTGTCGGGGGCGTCGATCGGGAAGGCGCGCGAATCCCGTGACAGGGTCGAGCCGGGAACGAGGCGGGTCGGGTAGTAGATCGGGAAGTCGATCATCGGCTTGCCGTCCTTGCGCTTCTTGACCGCAGTCTGATGGGCGAACTCCTGGCCCTGTGCCGTGGCGTCGTCCATCTTCGGGCCGACGAAGTGGTCCGAGCCGGGCTTGTTCTTGCCGCCGCCCTTGCCGCCTCCTCCGGACCCTTGCTCGTTGCCCGAGTCCGGCGGGCTCGCCTCGCCCGACGGTCGCTCGCCCGGGGTGCCCTCGGTGTCGAGGAACTGTGCGACCGCCTTCTTGATCGCCGACTGCGAGGCGGTCACATAGCCCGACGTGCCGTCACCGAGGTCCGCCGGGAAGTGGACCTCGAGCACCGGCGCCGACTGCACGCCGACGAACGTCTTCAGCAGCTCGAGCAGGGGCACCGCGTCGCCGATGTCCGAGGTCGTGTACTTCGTGAAGATGTCGAGCAGCTCGTTGCGCTCCCGGATCAGCGTCTCCGGCGGCAGCTTCTGACGCGCCTCGCGCAGGAAGTCCTGCTGGCGAGCCGATCGAACCAGGTCGGTGTCCGTGTGGCGGTAGCGGACGTACTGCAGCGCCTTGAGGCCGCATAGCCGCTGGTAGCCGGCCTCGACGTTGATCTCAGCGACCCCCGAGTTCGGCGGGATGTAGTAGTGGCGGTCGACGTCGATGTAGACGCATCCGATCGCGTTGACCGCGTCGGCGAACCCGGTGAAGTTGATGTTCACCACGTGATTGATGTCGAGCCCGGTCAGCTGCTTGACCGTCTTGAAGGCGAGCTCCGGGCCGCCGGCGGCGTACGCCTCGTTGAACTTTCCGACCCCGACCGTCGGGATGTTGACCTTCAGGTCGCGCGGGATCGACAGCAACGCGATCCGGTCCTTGTCCGGATCGACGCGCAGCAGGATCGTCGTGTCGGAGCGACCCGGGTCGCCGCGCGTCCCGAGCCGCTTGTCGGAGCCGAGGATGAGGATCGTCTGCGGCGCGCCGCCCTCGGCGTCGGCGAGCTGCGAGCGAAGCGGCGCGAGCTTGTCGTTGTCGCCGAGCCCCTTTGCGATGTCGGTCAGGTAGACGAGCAGGCTGATCGAGGTCGCGGCCGCCATCGAGACGACGATCAGCAGGGAGGCGGCCAGGAAGCGCGCCCAGAGCGGCTTCGCGCGGGGAGGCTTGCCGCCGCCGTCCTCCGCCGCCGCAGCGACCGGCTCGGGCTCCGGCTCTGGTGGGGTGGTCTCCGCGGACGCCGCTGCGCCGTCCGCGGGCGGCGGCGGAGCCGCTCCCCGGTCGATCTCGTGCTGCTCGGTCCGTGCCCGGAGGCCGGCCAGAGCCGCCTCCCGCGCCTCTTCGCGGTCGGCGGCGGCGAGGGTCTCGGCCTCCACTGTCGGGGCGGAAGCCGGCTCGCTCTCGCCGTCGGCATCGGCGTCGAGCTCGTCCTCAAGGTCCTCCTCGTCCTGATAGTCGACCGCCTCGGGTCCGTCGGCCTCCGGAGCCTCGGTCTCGGGGGCGTCGAGCTCGGCGAGCTCCTCGGCGAGCGCGCGCTCGATCTCGTCGAACTCCTCGGTCAGCCCGGGGACGTCCTCGCCTCCACCCGGCTCGACCTCGTCCGCGCTCTCCGCAGGCTCCTCCGTCACGGGCTCGTCCGCGGTCTCGTCTGGCTCCTCCGTCACGGGCTCGTCCGCGGTATCGTCGCCCGGCGTCGCGTCGGGCGGTTTGGCGTCCCCGGCCGCCCGGCGGCGGCCCGCCCAGGTGGCCGGCGGCGGCGGGGCGTGCTCGCCGGCGTCGCCGTCGGTCGCGTCGTCGGGCGGCCCGGTGGCGGGGGTCTCGTCCTCGGGCCTCATCGGGCGTCCTCCAGCGGCTCGCGCTCGGCGAGCCGCGACGGCAGGTCGTTGACGAAGTTCACCAGCGCGCCGCGGTAGCGCGCCAGGGAGCTGACCGAGACCCACTCGTCGGGCCCGTGGTGGCCGCCGCCGACCGGACCGAACTCGACCGCCGGGACGCCGGCGCGCAGGAACGACACCGCGTCCGAAGCGCCATCCCGGCCGACGCTGGTCACCTCGTCGTCGTGGTGCGGAGCCGCGGCGTCGCAGAGCGCGCGGACGAAGGGCGACTCGGGGTCGACCATCGCCGGCGGTCGCCGGAACGTGGAGATGATCGTCGTGCCGCTGATCCCGCCGACCTCGGCGAGGATCGCGTCGGGGTCCTGTTCGGGCAGGTAGCGGACGTCGACGTCGATGTAGCAGGTGTCGGGGACCTTGTTCAGCGCATCACCACCGAGGATCCGGCCGAGGTTGATCGACGGCCGGTCGAATAGCTCCGAGCTCCGCGACGCGAACGGTAGCGACTGGATCGCGCGGAATACGTCGAGCGCTCTCAGGATCGCGTTCTCCCCCAGCCACGGGGTCGCCCCGTGGGCGGCCCGGCCGTCGACCCGCAGCCGCATCGCCACCACCCCCTTGGCCGCGACCCCGACGTGCATGTCGGTCGGCTCGCCCGTGATCACGAAGTCGCCGAGGAAGCCCTCGGAGACGAGCAGGTCGCCGCCCCGCTCGGTGTCCTCCTCGGACTCCTCGTCCGGAACGACCCCGAGGCGGACCCGGACCCGGCTCTGCTCGCGCAGGTCCGCAACCGCGAGCAGCATCGCCGCCAGCGCCCCCTTCATGTCGTAGGCCCCCCGGCCGATCAGGCGGTCGCCCTCGACCCGGGGCTCGAACTGCTCCGGGCGTCCAGGGACGACGTCGATATGGCCGTGGAGCAGGAGCGTCGCCTCCGCGTCGGCCGGGCCGACCTCGGCCAGCGTGACGGGGAGATTGCGACAGTCGATCTGGCGAGTGTGGATGTCGCGCGCGTCGAGCCACCCCTTGACGAAGCCCGCGCACTGCTTGATCCCCTCGGGCTCGGAGGTCTCATAGCCGATCAATTTCTCTGTCAGCAGCTGTTCGTCCATCGGGTCGGGGTCCGGACTAGGAGGTTGGCAGACGGCGGTCGCGAGACCGCGGTCGGCAGTCGTGCAGTTTGCCGACTGCGAGGCCGAGCAGCCGCCGGACGACCGGCTCAGCCGCCTTCTGCAATCTGGATGAAGGCCTCGCAGCGCAGCCGGCGGCGCTCGGCCTGCTCGGCGGCCGCCGAGCCGTCCTCGGCCTCCGAGAGGCTCTGCTCGGCCTCCTCGAGCCGCCGGCGCAAGTCGGAGGCGTCGAGCTGGTCGGGCGGGATCGCTTCGGCGATCAGCACCCTGGCGCGGTTGGCGAACACCTCGAGCCAGCCCTCGCCCTGTGCGTAGCGCTCGATCTCGGACTCGGACGTGTGCAGGCGGAGCTCGGCCGGTACGAGGCGGGCGATCATCGGGACGTGCTCGGCGAGGATCCCCACCTCGCCGACCGTCGTCCTCGTCGACAGCATCCGCAGCTCGCCCGAGAAGACCTCGCCTTCGGGGGTGAGGATCTGGGCTTCCAGCTTGTGTTCTCTAGCTGCCATCGCTCAGCTTGCAGCTTGCAGCGTGCAGCCAGCAGACGAGAACTGCCAGCTGCCAGCTGCCGGCGCCGCTATGCCCTCACCCCCTCGGCCTCGGCTTCGGCTTCCTGCTTCGCCTCCTCGCGATCCTCGGCCTCGTCGCGCTCGCGCTCGACGCCCTCGTCCTTCTCGCCCTTCTCCTCGGTTCCCGTCACCTGCTCGATCGATCCCTTCATGTAGAAGGCGGCCTCCGGCAGCTCGTCGTGCTGGCCGTCGATGATCTCGCGGAAGCTGCGCACCGTCTCGGCGACGGGCACGTACTCGCCGTCGCGGCCGGTGAACTGCGAGGCGACGAAGAACGGCTGGCTGAGGAAGCGCTCGAGCTTGCGGGCCCGGTTGACCGCCACCTTGTCCTCGTCCGAGAGCTCGTCGATCCCGAGGATCGCGATGATGTCCTGGAGCTCCTTGTAGCGCTGCAGGATCTCCTGGACCTCGGTCGCCGTGTTGTAATGCTCTTCGCCGAGGATGTCCGGCTTCAGGATCGTCGAGGTCGAGTCGAGCGGGTCGACCGCGGGATAGATCCCCTTCTCGGAGATCGCCCGCGAGAGCGTCGTCGTCGCGTTGAGGTGCGCGAACACCGATGCCGGTGCCGGGTCGGTGAGGTCGTCGGCGGGCACGTAGACCGCCTGGATCGAGGTCACCGAGCCCTGCTTGGTCGAGGAGATCCGCTCCTGCAGGCCGCCCATCTCGGTCTCCAGCGTCGGCTGGTAGCCGACCGCCGAGGGCATCCGCCCGAGCAGCGCGGAGACCTCGGAGCCCGCCTGGACGAAGCGGAAGATGTTGTCGATGAACAGGAGCACGTCCTGGCCGCCCTGCTCGCGGAAGTACTCGGCCATCGTCAGCCCGGAGAGCGCGACCCGCAGGCGGGCGCCGGGCGGCTCGTTCATCTGGCCGAAGACGAGCATCGTCTTGTCGAGGACTCCCGACTCCTTCATCTCGAGCCAGAGGTCGTTGCCCTCACGCGAGCGCTCGCCGACGCCGCAGAAGGCCGAGAGGCCCTCGTGCTCCTCGGCGAGGTTTCTGATCAGCTCCTGGATCAACACGGTCTTTCCGACCCCGGCACCGCCGAACAGGCCGACCTTGCCGCCCTTGGCATAGGGGGCGAGCAGGTCGACGACCTTGATCCCGGTCTCGAGGATCTCCTGCGAGGGGGTCAGGTCCTCGACGCTCGGCGCCGGCCGGTGGATCGGCCAGCGGTCGTCCGCCTCGACCTCGGGGCCGTGGTCGATCGGCTCCCCGAGCAGGTTGAAGATCCGGCCCAAGGTGGCGCGGCCGACCGGGACCGTGATCGGACCGCCGGTGTCGATCACCTCGTCGCCGCGCTGCAGGCCGTCGGTGGCGTCCATGGCGACCGCCCGGACTCGATCGTCGCCGAGGTGCTGCTGAACCTCGCAGATCAGATCCATGTCCGGCCGGTTGCCCTCGCCGGCGACCTTGATCTCGAGCGCCGAGTAGATCTCGGGCAGCTGCTCGTCGAAGACCGCATCGACCACGACGCCGGTCACCGACTCGATCCGACCGACGTTGGTTGGGTTTCCGTTGCTCTCAGCCATCGTTCTCCTTCGTTGCTCAGCCGAGCGCCTCGGCGCCGCCGACTACCTCCAAGATTTCCTGCGTGATCTCCGCCTGACGGGCCCGGTTCATCGCCAGGGTCAGGTCTCCGATCATGTCCTGCGCGTTCTCGGCCGCGGAACGCATCGCGGTCATCCGCGCACCGAGCTCCGAGGCCGCCGACTCGAGCAGCGCCCGATAGACCGACAGGTCCACGTACTCCGCGAACAGCATCGGCAGCAGCAGCTCCGGCTCCGGCTCGTAGTCCCAGTACGCCTTCTCGTGCGCCTCGGCGAGCTCGGGCTCGGCCGGCTCCTCGGGCTCGGGGAGTCCCTCCCCGAACACCTCTGCCTGCTGCAACGGCAGCAGCGTCTGGCGCCGCACGTACTGCGTCAGCGGCGAGACGTAGCGGTTGTAGACGAGCTCGACCCGGTCGAGCTGCTCGTCGACGTAGGCCGCCGTCACGTCCCGTGAGATCTCGCGCGCATCCGTGAACGCGGGGCGATCGGTGAACCCGGCGTAGGAGGCCGCCACCGGCTCGCCGCGGAAGCTCAGGGTCGAGTTCCCGCGCCGTCCGACGACCGAGAACGAGACCTCGGCGCCTTCGGAGGCGAACTCTCGCTTCAACCGGGTCCCCTCGCGGACGATGTTCGTGTTGAACGCCCCCGCGAGGCCGCGGTCCCCGGTGACCAGGACGATCCCGACCCGATTCACCTGCTCGCGCTCCTCCAACAGGTCGATCCGGGGGATCGTCGCCGAGGCGTCGGAGACCCGCTGGGTCATCTTGCGAATCGCCTGCGCGTAGGGGCGCATCGCGGCGATCCGCTGCTCGGCCCGGCGTAGCCGCGCCGCGGCCACCATCTCCATCGCTCGCGTGATCTTGTGGATGTTCTTGACCGACGCGATCCGGTTCTTGACTTCCTTCTGGGTCGCCATGGGGCACTCGCCGAACTAGGCGGTCACCTCCTCCTCAGCGGTCTCGACCGTCTTCTGGGCCTGCTCGGACTCGTGATCGGCGTCGGCCTCGACCTCGGCCTCCTGATCGGTGCGCCCGGGCTTTCCGTGCTCGTGGTCGGACTTGACCCGGTCCGACTCGCCCTCCTCGAGCGGCTGGCCATCCTCGTCGAAGTCGGGGCCGAAGTCGTCGATCATCTCGGCGATCGCCGCGCCAAGCGCCTCCTCGTCCTCGTCGGAGAGCTCGCCCTCGTCGATCCGGTCGATCAGCTCCTTGTTCTCGGCGTGCAGCCGATCCAGCATCTGGCCGAGAAAGTCCGGCACCCGCTCGGTCTTGATCCGGTCGAGGTAGCCGCCGGTGCCGGCGTAGATCGAGGCGACCTGGTCGGCGACCGAGAGCGGGCTGCGCTCGTTCTGGTTCAGCATCTCGACCAGACGCTCGCCGCGCGCGAGCTGCTTCTGGGTCTCGGGGTCGAGCTCGGAGCCGAACTGGGCGAAGGCCTCGAGGTCGCGGTACTGCGAGAGGTCGAGCTTCAGCTTCCCCGCGACCTTCTTCATCGCCTTCGTCTGCGCGTTGCCGCCGACGCGCGAGACCGAGATCCCGACGTTGATCGCCGGCCGGTTGCCGCTGTAGAAGAGATCGGCCTCGAGGAATATCTGGCCGTCGGTGATCGAGATCACGTTGGTCGGGATGTACGCGGAGACGTCGTTCGCCTGCGTCTCGATGATCGGCAGCGCGGTCAGCGAGCCGCCGCCGAGCTCGTCGTTTAGCCGCACCGACCGCTCCAGGAGCCGGGAGTGCAGATAGAAGACGTCGCCCGGGTAGGCCTCCCGTCCGGGCGGGCGCCGCAGCAGCAGCGACATCTGCCGGTAGGCGGACGCGTGCTTGGTCAGGTCGTCGTAGACGCAGAGGGCATCCTTGCCGTCGTAGAGGAAATGCTCGGCCATCGCGCAGCCGGCGTAGGGCGCCATGAACTTGATCGGCGCCGCCTCATCGGCAGGCGCGGCGACGATGATCGTGTTGTCGAGCGCACCGGCCTCGTCGAGCACCCCGGCCACCTGGACCACGGTCGACATCCGCTGTCCGACGGCCACGTAGACGCAGATCAGGTCCTTGTCGCGGTTGTTGATGATCGTGTCGATCGCGATCGCCGTCTTCCCCGTCTGGCGGTCGCCGATGATCAGCTCACGCTGGCCGCGGCCGATCGGGATCATCCCGTCGATCGCCTTCAGCCCGGTCTGCACCGGCGTGTTCACCGGCTGGCGCTCGACCACGCCCGGGGCCTTGAACTCCGCCGGACGGGTCTCGGAGGCGTTGATCTCGCCCTTGTCGTCGAGTGGGCGGCCGAGCGGATCCACGATCCGCCCGAGCAGCTCCTCGCCGACCGGGATCTCGAGCAACCGTCCGGTGCGCTTCACCGTGTCGCCTTCGACGATGTGCTCCCAGGCCCCGAACAGCACGACGCCGACGTTGTCGGCCTCGAGGTTGAGCGCGAGCCCGGTGACGTCATGGGGGAGCTCGAGCATCTCCAGCGACATGCAGTTGTCGAGTCCGTGGACGCGGGCGATGCCGTCGGCGACCGAGAGCACGGTCCCGACCTCGGAGAGGTCGGCCGCGTCGGCCTCGAGTCCCTCGATCCGCTGCCTGAGGATGTTCGCAATCTCGTCGGGCTTGATCTCCACGTCTGTCTTGCTCCTTGAATCTGTTGCGGCCGGCTTCGCCGGCCTTACATGCTGCTTTCGGGGCTTAAAGCCCCTCACCACCGCCTATGCCGAAGCGACTTCCTTTCTCAGTCTTTCCAGCTTGCTGCGCACGCTCGCGTCGAGCACCTTGTTGCCGACCCGCAAGACGAGCCCTCCGAGGATCTCGGGATCGACCTCGCTCTCGAGATCGATCTGGCGGTGGGTCTGCCGCTCGACCTCCCGGCCGACCTGCTCGACGACCTTCGGATCGAGCTCGACCGCGCTCGTCAGGATCACCTCGAGCCGCTTCTTCGCCTCGGCCCAGAGCTCGTCGAAGCGCCGCCGGATCCGGAACAACGCCGGCATCCGGTGCTTCTCCGCGAGCAGCTCGAGGAAGCTGACGAACTCCGGCTCGGCACCCGAGACCGCCCTCGCGATCCCGTCGCGCTTCTCCGCCGAGGAGAAGTAGGGGCTGAAGAGAAAGACCTGCAAATCGTGGTTTTGAGCGAGCTCGTCGGCAAACTGGTCGAGCTGCTCGTGAACCTCGTCGAGCTTGCCCTTGTGCTCGGCGGCCTGGAACAGGGCGTCGGCATATACGCGGGCGATCTCCTCCATCGCTCTAGCCGCGCTCCTCGGCTCCGTTGGCGGCCAGCGCCGAGAAGTCGACCTCGGAGAGCGCCTCCTCGACCAGCCGCTTCTGGTCGGAGTCGTCGAGCGCCTTTCGCGTCACCTTCTCGGTCGCGAGCACGGTCAGGTCGGCGACCTCCTTGCGAATCTGCTCCAGCGAGCGCCTCGTCTCGGCCTCGATGTCCTTGCGGGCGGCGGCGACCAGCTCCTCGCGCTTTGCCCTGCCGTCCGCGGTCGCCTCGGTGACCGCCGCCTCGGAGGCCTTGCGCGACCGGGCGACGATGTCCTCGGCCTGCTCGCGCGCCTCGCGCAATCGCTGCCGGTACTCGTCCAGAAGCTGGTCGGCCTCCTCGCGCTGCCGCTCGGAAGCCTCGATGTTCTCCCTGATCGCGTTGGCGCGCTTCTCGAGTGCCGCCCCAATCCGCGGGAACGCGAGCTTCGAGAGCACGAACATCGTCGCCCCGAAGGCGAGCAGGGTCCAGATCATCAGCCCGAGCGAGGGCGAGACGAGGAAGCTGCCGCCGCTGTCCTCGGCGGCGAGGGGGATCATCCCGATTATGTCTGCCAACGGCGCCAACCCCGGGCCCTAGAGGAAGAAGGCGATCAGGCCGAAGATGAACGTGTAGAAGGCGACGGCCTCGGTCAGCGCGAATCCGAGCCAGCGGATCGCCTGCAGCTCGTCCTTCATCTCGGGCTGACGGGCGACGGACTCGATCTCCTTGCCGAAGATGAACCCGATGCCGATCCCGGCTCCGATCGAACCGAGCCCGGCTCCGACGCCGAGCGCGATCGCCTTTCCGGCATCGGTGACGCCGGTATCGGTGACGCCCTGCGCGGCCTGCGCGAGCGGAATCAACGCGTCCATGGTTCGTCCCTCCGTTCTTAGTGTGTCTCGGCGGTCGCGCCGCCGATGTAGATGGCTGTCAAGGTCGAGAAGATGAATGCCTGCAGCGTCGCTACCAGCCCGATCTCGAAGACGAAGAAGGCGAACGCCATCGGGAAGGTGAGGGCGCCGAGCGCCGCGAGTCCGAGCAGCACGGCGAGCCCTCCGGCCATGAACAGGATCAGCAGATGGCCGGCGAGGATGTTGGCGAAAAGACGAACGGAGAGCGAGATCAGCCGCACGAAGTGGGAGATCGCCTCGATCGTGAAGATCGCCGCCCGGCCGAAGATGTTCATGTCCTCGAGGCCCGGCGGCAGCCACGACTTCAGATAGCCGAACAGTCCCTTGGCGCGAACGCCCTCGAGGTGATAGGCGACGACCGAGATCAGCGCCAGCATCAGCGGGATCGAGATATTGGCGGTCGCGGCGTAGATCGCCAGCGACGGGACCTCGAGCCCGAAGATGTCGACCTTGTGCTCGGTGTTGGTCGGCAGCGGCAGGTAGCCGAGCATGTTCGAGAACCAGATGAAGAAGAAGAGGCCTGCCAGGTACGGGAACCACTTCTTCGCCAGCTTGTCGTCGGGGATGTTGCCGCCGGTGATGTTGTTGCGGGTCAGGTCGTAGGCGAGCTCGACGGCCATCTGGACCTTGTTCGGCTCGCGCTGCATCCTCCGGGCGATGAAGGTCATCGTGCCGATCGTCAGCCCGCTCGCCAGGACGACGTAGAGGACCGCCTTGGTGATCGAGAGGTCGATGCCGCCGATGCTGAGGTCGATCCAGGAATCGAGGCGAAACTCGTTCTGCGGCTGGAAGGAGTCGTTCTTGCCCGAGCTCCCGACGACGACCAGCAACAGGATCGTGATCCCGAAGTAGAGCGCCAGCCCGATCAGGACCTTGAGCTTGGTGCTCATCGGTCGGCCTGCGGCTCGAACAGCTTCGAGATCGCCATCCCACCGAGGTGGAAGCTGACCAGGAACAGCGACAGGACCGCCGCCGCGAGCCCGTCCTCGCGATCACCGAGCAGGCCGACGAGCAGGATCGTGAGGGTGACCAGCCAGACGCGGCCGAGGGTCGCGACGCCGATCGTCCCCAGCGCGCGGCGGCGGTCCCCACGGGCGAGGGCCGCCGAGGCGCCCCGCTCCGCGGCGGCGAGGATCGCATGCTGGGCCAGCCACGCAATCGCCGCCGCCGTGTAGCCGACGAGCGGCAGGCCGGCGAGCACGAAGACCGGCAGCGCCAGCGCCAGCAGGACGAGGTCGGCGTATCGGAGCCAGAGCGCCGCCCGTGCCCCGGCCGGAGCAGGGGCGTCAGAGCCTTCTATAGCGTGCGTAGACAAGAGCAAAACCGGCGGCGAGGCCCGCGAACAGCCCAATCAGGCCGAGCGGAACCGCAAGGCCCACCAGCGAGCCGAGCCCGAACCCGGCCCCCGCGCCGGCGAGCATCGCCGCGATCAGGGAGATTCCTGCCGTGGCGGCGTCCGCCCTCGTCCGAGGGTCCTCGGTCATCCGGAAAGTTGAAGTTGCGGCCAGACAATGGGTCGCGTACGTCCGATCTCCCGGGGCGGAAAGAGCGCCGCCCCTCCGATTCAGAAAAGAGCGCCGCCCTCGTCTCCGGGCTCCCCGGAGGCGCGGCGGCACGACGACTATAGCCGAACCCGGACCCTCCCGGTTGCCGCTTGTAACACGCTAGTAACAGCCGCTACGGGCCCCGCTCGGGCGGCTCGAGAACCTCCAGCTCGCCGGTCTCCGGATCGACCGCGGCCCACTCGCCCGTCTGCGGGTCGAGCGCCTCGAAGCTGCCGGTCTCGAGCTCGCGAGCGACCCCCTCGTCGACCTCGGCCTCCTCCGGCGGCCGGCCGCGGGCTCCGAGCAGCTCGCGGAACCGCACCCGGCGCAGCTTGAGGATCTCCAGCGTCGCGACCAGATAGACGCTGGCCGCCACCGCGACCACCATGCAGGCGACGATCACCGCGGTCCAGAACGGATCGAGGTGGCCGTGGTCGTCGGAATAGGGGACGAATCGCAGGGCGAGCGCCATCCCGGCCATGACCAGCGCCCAGCCGTACAGATAGGCGAGCGTCCGCCGCTGCGAGAAGCCGATGTTGGCGAGGCGATGGTGCAGATGCCAGCGATCGGCACGGTAGATCGGCCGCCGGTACTTGAGCCGCTTTGCGATCACGAAGCCGGTGTCGAAGATCGGCACAGCGAGCACGACGAGGGGAAAGAAGAGCGCGACGACGGCGTTCGTCTTCAACGCTCCCTGGACCGCGATCGCGCCGAGCAGGTAGCCGAGCAGGTTCGAGCCGGTATCGCCCATGAAGCTCGAGGCCGGCGGGAAGCCGTGGCGCAGGAAGCCGAACGCGCCGCCGGCCGTCACCGCCGCGAGCACCGCGGCGCTCGTCCGGTCGAGCGAGAGGGCGATGATCGCAAGCGTCGCGCCCGAGATCAGGCAGACCCCGGCTGCGAGGCCGTCGACGCCGTCGATCAGGTTGACGACGTTGATCACGGCGACGATCCCGAGCACGGTCAGCACGTGACCCAGGTGGACGTTGCCGACCAGCGGGGCATCGAACAGGTCGACCGAGTTCAGCTCCACCCTGCCGACGAACGGGAGCGTGAAGTTGGCCACCTGGACGCCGTTCACCACCGGGATGGTCGCCGCGGTCGCCTGTCCGAGCAGCTTCAGCGGAGCCGGCAGGTCCCAGAGGTCGTCGATCACGCCGACGATCGAGATCACGATCGCCCCGGCGAGCACGGCGCGCGTCAGCGGGACCGGCGGCAGGAAGATGAAGCCGCTGACCAGGATCGCGACCAGGATCGCGAGCCCGCTCAGCTTCGGCGTCGGGATCGTGTGCAGGCTGCGCTCGTTCGGGTAGTCGAGCGCCCCGATCCGCCGCGCGAGGCGCTCGGCCACCGGGACCAGCAGCCACGCGATCACCGCCGCGACGAGGAATGCGAAGGCGGCGTCTACCGCCTCCGGCTTTCCGCCCATCATCGAGCGATATCTTCGCCGACGGGGGCGGCGGAGCGGTCCTCGCGTCGGTCGGAGTCGAGCCAGAGCGTCAGCGCCAGGAGCCCCCAGAGCTCGCGGCTGTGGTCCTCGGCGCCACTCGTGTGGCGGTCGAGCAGCCGCGTCACCGGGCCCGGCTCCAGCAACCCGTGGCGGCGCAATGCCGCCGGCGCGAGCACGTCGCGCGCGAAGCCCTGCATCTCGCCGCGCAGCCAGGCCGCGATCGGCGCCGAGAACCCCTGCTTTCTGCCGTCGACCACAGCGCGCGGGAGCAGCGGGCGGACCGCACGGCGCAACAGACGCTTCTTCGCCAGGCCCCGGACCCGGGAGCGGCGGGGCAGCGCCTGCGCGAGCTCGGCCACCACCGGATCGAGGAACGGGACCCGCGCCTCGAGCGAGTGGGCCATGCTGGCGCGGTCGGTCTTCACGAGCAGGTCGTCGACCAGGTAGATGCCGAGGTCGACGTCCTGCAGCCGGGCGAGCTTCTCGGCACCCTCGGTCTCGGCGTACCGCGCCCGGTGCAGGTCGAGCGCGTCGCCGGCGGGTGCCCGCCCGGCGAGGATCTCCGCCCGCACCTCCGGCGCGAGGATCTCCTTGAACGCCTGGTGACGCTCGAGAGCCGGCAGCCCGGCCCCGCGAACGAATCGCTTCGCCATCAGGTCGAGGCTCGCCTTGCGGGTCGAGCTCGGCAGCCGCTCGACGGCGGGCCTCGCGAGGGCCGCAGGGGCGCGCAGCCACGGGGCGAGCAGGTCGGCGGCATAGGTGTAGTAGCCGCCGAACAGCTCATCGGAACCCTCTCCGGAGAGCACGACCTTGACCGACTCCGCCGCCAGCTCGCTGATCAGGTACGTGGGCAGGGCCGAGGAGTCGCCGAACGGCTCGTCGAAGGCCGCGACCAGCTTCGGCAGCAGCTCGATCGCGTCGGGCTCGAGCACCACCTCGTGATGGTCGGTGCCGTAGCGCGCCGCGACCGCGCGTGCCCGGTCGAGCTCGTCGAAGGACGACTCGCCGAACCCGACCGAGAAGGTGCGCACTCCCGAAGCCCCCGACTCGGAGGCGAGCGCCGTCAGGGTGCCCGAATCGACGCCCCCCGAGAGCAGGACGCCGACCGGGACGTCGGCGACCAGGTGCGCGGTGACCGAGTCGCGCAGGCGAGCCAGCAGCTCCGCCGCGAGCGCCTCGTCGTCCTCGTCGCGCAGGTCGGCCGCGTCGACCGGGCGCGGCCGCGCGTAGCGGCGGACCGTCGGTGCCCCGCCGCGTTCCCAGATCAGCAGGTGACCGGCACCGAGCTTGCGTGCTCCGCGGAGGATCGTCAGCGGGGCGGGCACCGAGTTCAGCGCCAGGTACGCGTCGAGCGCCTCGAGGTCGACCTCGGCGCGAAAGCCCGGCGCCCGGCGCAGCGCCCTCAGGTCGGAGGCGAAGGCGAGCAGCCGCGAGTCGTGCCAGTAGACGAGCGGCTTGATTCCGAAACGATCGCGGGCGAGCACGAGCCGGCTCAGGCGGGCGTCCCAGATCGCGATCGCGAACATCCCTCGGAGGCGCTCGGCGAAGCCCGGGCCATGCTCCTCGTAGAGGTGGGCGAGGACCTCGGTGTCGCCCTCGCTGCGAAACCTGTGGCCGGCGGCCTCGAGCTCCCGGCGCAGCTCGCGGTAGTTGAGGATCTCGCCGTTCTGCACCACGGTCACTCGACCGTCCTCGTTGGTGAGCGGCTGGTCGCCGTGCTCGAGGTCGATGATCTTGAGGCGCCGGGCGGCGAGCGCGACGGGCCCGTCGACGGCCGACCCCTGGCTGTCGGGGCCGCGATGCGCGAGCGTCGCAGACATCTGGTCGAGCGCCTCGCGGTGGGCCGCCGCGCTCGATCCGTCGAGCCGGGCGATGCCGCAGATTCCGCACATCGCGCGGAGTCTGGCAGTTGGATCCGACTAGCCGCGGCGGCGGGTGAGCGCTCCGATCCCGCCCAGCGAGCGGCGGGCGATCCGAAGCGCGGTCGAGACGAGGACCTGGAAGTAGAGCGCGGCGGAGCGATCGGCGATGTACTCGAGGTCGTGCGAGAGCTTGTCGCTCCAGGTCTCCTCGCGGCGGATCCGGGTCTGCGCGAAGCCGGTGACGCCGGGCCTGACCACGAGCCGCTGCCAGTACTGGGGGATCTCCTCGGTGAGCTCGACCAGGAACGCGGGGCGCACCGGGCGCGGCCCGACGACGCTCATGTCGCCGAGCAGGACGTTGACGAACTGGGGCAGCTCGTCGACATGCGTGGCGCGCAGCGCGCGTCCGAGCGTCGTCACCTCGTGACGGGTCCGGGCCGTCAGCTCGTCGCCCAGATAGGGCCCGAGCCGGGTTTCCGCGTCCGCCGCCAGGGTGCGGAACTTGTACATCTGGAAGATCCGCCCGCCGCGACCGACCCGCGCCCCCCGGTACAGGATCGGCGGTCCGGAGCTCGCCCTGATCCCGATCGCCACCGCGGCGAACAGTGGCGAGCAGGCGACCAGCACGCCGGAGGCGATCGACACGTCGAGCACCCGCAGCACGGCGTCGACGCCGCGGTCGCCGTACACGGCCTCCATGTCGGCGTAGGCGTGCAGCGCCGGTGCGGATGCCGGCGTCTGGCGTCCGGATGACCGTTCAGCGAGCGGCAACTGTCCCCAAGATCAGGTCGACGAGAATCTGCGGATCGCGGCGCGTGCGCTCGCCGTCGGCGGTGCGCTTGCGAAGCTCGAGGGCGCCAGGATTCGTCAGCGGCCGGAGCATCCCGCCGCGGATCAACGCCTCGTCGACGCCTCCCATGCGACCACCATAGGTCGTGTAGACCGGGACGCCGAGAGCGACCGCCTCGCGGTTCATCGTCCCGCCCGCCGAGATCACCAGGTCCGAGTAGGCGATCAGGCTCTGGGCGTCGACGGCCCGCTCGGGGAGGATCACCGAGGGCAGGTCGAGCGTGCGCACGAAGGTCCGCTGCTCCACGGTTCTGGGGAGGACGACGGCGTGAACGTCGCCGGCGTTGCCGAGCCGCATCAGGACCTCCGGAAACAGGGGGTTCGACTTGCGGTGATAGACGGAGACGTCCGGAGGCGGGCGAAGCACGACCACGACCCGCTCGCGGTCGATGCCGAGCGCCTCGGGGACGCGGGGGTCGGGCTCGAAGTCGGCGAGGTAGTACTCCTCCTTCAGGCCCGGGAACTGGCGCAGCTTCTGCGGTCCGACGCCGAAATGGCGCAGCCGCTCGGCCGGGACCGACTCGGGGAAGATGACGCGGGTCGCGAGCCGGCACCCGACGTGGTGCTGGAGCATCGCGAACTCGTAATCGTGCATGTTCGCCTCCGGTATGCCGAGCAGCCGCGAGGCGATCGCGATGTCGTTCGAACCGTGGGCGACCGCGAGGTCGAACGAGCGCGGGCGTCCGAACCGGGTCATGCTCGTCGTCCGCTCGATCAGCCGAACGAGCTTGCGCGCCCGGGACGCGCCCCCGTGATGACCGATCGACGTGTGCTCGATCCCGTGCAGGGCCAGCAGCTGCTCCGTCTGGGTGTACTCGCGCGAGGTGACGAGGACGTCGTCACCGCGCGCCCGGAGGCGCTCGATGATCGGACGGAGGACGAGCACATGCGCCGGCCCGCTCATGTCGACCCAGATCCGCATGCGGCGAAACTTACGCGGCCCGGCGGGGGTTGTGAGAGCCGGGGGATCAATCCGAGGCTCCGAAAGGAAGGTCATCCATGCAGGAGCACAAGAGGAGGAAGCTGCCATCGCCGGCGATGCTGGTCGCAATCGTCGCCTTGGTGGTCGGGCTGACCGGCTCCGCGGTCGCCCTGAAGGGCAAGAACTCGGTGAAGTCGAACGACATCGCGCCAAGCGCGGTCAAGGGAAGCGACATCCACAAGCAGGCGATCAAGCCGCCGTCGCTGAACCTGTTCCAGACCAAGGGCCTCACCGGGCCGATGTCGACGGCCTCGAATGCGCCGGTCGACCTCGGTGGGCCGAGCGTCACGGTCAAGGTCCCGAGGACCGGGCTCGTCGCGCTCTACGCGAGGGTCACCGGACAGGTCAACGGCGGTGGCCAGAACTCGAACGCGCAGGTGCATCTGTTCGAGCCCACGTTGCTCCCGAACAGCCCGGCGATCATGCAGTTCACGGGGAGCGATCTCCAGACCCGCTTCACGGTCCCCGGCCAGGGTGACGTCGGCGGGGTCGCGAGCCCGGTCCGCGGCGGGTTTCTCGTCTTCTCGCCGGTCAACCCGGGCAAGTACACGTTCGCGCTCCGCTACAGCAACCAGGGCGGCGGGGCAGCGACGTTCACGAACGCCGGCATCTGGGCCGGGGTCGTGCAGTAACTCAGACCGAGGTCGGCGAAAGCTGGGGATAGAGCGGATACCGCCCCATCAGGGAGCGGGTCCGCTCGCCCAGCGCCTCGCGCTCGGACTCGAACTCGTCCGAGAGCGCGACGGCGATCACCTGCGCGATCTCGCGCATGTCTTCCTCGACGAGCCCCCGCGTGGTCAGGGCCGGAGTCCCGATCCGCAGCCCGGAGGGGTTCATCGGCGGCCGCTCGTCGAACGGGATCGCGTTGCGGTTGACCGTGATCCCGACCTGCTCGAGACGCTTTTCCGCGGTCTTGCCGTCGAGCCCCGTCGGGCCGAGGTCGACGAGCACGAGATGCACGTCGGTGCCGCCGGTCAGCACCTCGACCCGGTTCGCGACCAGCTCGTCGGCGAACGCCTGCGCGTTGGCGACGGTCTGGCGCTGGCGGAGGCGGAAGGGCTCGGATTGGGCGATCCCGAGCGCCACCGCCTTGGCGGCGATGATGTGCATCAGCGGGCCACCCTGCTGACCGGGGAAGATCGCCCGGTTGATCTGCTTGGCGATCTCCTCGTCGTTGCAGAGGATCATCCCGCTGCGCGGGCCGCAGAGGGTCTTGTGGACCGTTGTCGTCGTCACATGCGCGTGCTCGACCGGGTTCGGGTGCTCGCCGGCGGCGACGAGGCCGGCGAAATGGGCCATGTCGACGACCAGCTTCGCCCCGACCGAGTCGGCAATCGCGCGGAAGGCGGCGAAGTCGAGATGGCGCGGGTAGGCCGACCAGCCGGCGACGATCACCTTCGGCCTGTGCTCGTTCGCGAGCCTCTCGACCTCATCCATGTCGCAGCGGTAGTCCTCGCGGCGCACGTGGTAGGCGACGACCTCGTACAGCTTCCCGGAGACGTTCAGCTTCATCCCGTGGGTCAGGTGCCCACCGTGATCGAGCGCCATCCCCATGATCGTGTCGCCAGGGTCGAGCAGCGCCATGTAGGCGGCGTTGTTGGCCTGGGCCCCGGCGTGCGCCTGCACGTTCGCGTACCCGGCGCCGAACAGCTCCAGCGCCCGGTCGATCGCGAGTTGCTCGGCGACGTCGACCTCCTCGCAGCCGCCGTAGTAGCGCCGTCCCGGATAGCCCTCGGCGTACTTGTTGGTGAGCACCGAGCCGGCGGCGTCGAGCACCGCCTGGGGGACGAAGTTCTCCGACGCGATCATCTCGAGCGTCGACTGCTGGCGCTCCAGCTCGCGCCTCAGCACCTCCGCGATCGCCGGGTCGACCTCGGCCAACGGCGCGGTCTGGAAGTCGTCGGGCAGCTCGAACGCCATCGAGCGCGACGATAGCACCGCGCTCAGCGCCTCTGACCGCGATTAGGCTGGCGTTTGTGAGCGAGCAGAACGTCGAGATCGTTCGCGCCGGTTTCGATGCGCTCGCGAGCGGCGGCGTCGAGGCCCTGATCGAGCTGATTCCGCCCGACTTCGAGCTCACGACGCTGCCGCAGGTCGCCTCCGAGCCCGGTACCTACCGGGGGCACGACGGGCTTCGCCGCTACTTCGAGGAGTTCGAGGACGCGATGGACGACGTCCGGGTCGAGCCGCACGACTTCCACGACCTCGGCGACCGGGTAGCGGTCGAGTTCACGCTCCGCGCGCGGGGGCGCACGACGGGAATCGAGACGGCGATCGACGCGGTGCAGCTCTGGGACGTCAGCGGCGGGGTCCCGCGCCGCGTCACGGTGTATCCGGATCTGGAGTCTGCGCGAGCAGCCGACTGACGGACGGCGGCGGGCATCGCACCCTCGCGGAGCACGATCGGCGGTTCGGCGCGCTCGAAGCCGGTCAGATCGACGACGGTCGACGGCGAGCCGCCGAGCGCGCCCCCGTCGATCGCCAGGTCGGCAGCGGCGACGATCGACGCATCGAGGTCCTCGAAGCGGCTCGCCGGCGGCTCCCCGGAGCGGTTGGCGCTGGTCTGCAGGAGTGGGCACATCGCACCCGCGAGCGGACCGCCGATCAGCCTCACGCCAAGCCGTTCGGGGTGCTCGCGGCAGGCGAGCGGATAGCGCCGCTCGGGGTTCGCGACGACCAGCGTGACCGGGCCCGGGAGCAGTGCCGCGATCGCCTCCCGGGTGCGGGGGCCGAGGCTCGAGATCAGCTCACGCATCGCCAGCGGCGAGAAGTAGAGGACCGCCGACGGCTTGCCCTCGTCGCGGCCCTTGAGCGCGTGGATGCGATCGATCGCCGGCGCCCGAAGCGGGTCGCAGGCGAGCCCGTAGAGGCCGTCGGCGGGGAAGACCGCGATCCCGCCCGAGCCGATCACCCGCTCGAGCGCCGCTCGGGCCGCGGCCGCTCCGTCGGCCTCGATCGAGATCCTCTCGGTCATCACTCGCGGCCCACGACGACGCGCTCGATCGCGGCGAGGTCGGCGCGGCGCTCGACCCGCTCGAAGCCGGCGCGCCGGACCAGCTCGGCGACGGTCGCGGCCTGGCCCGCGCCGACCTCGAGCGCGATCGCGGCGGTCGGCGACTCGGCGAGCGCCAGCAGGCCGAGCAGCGACTCGATCGCCTCGAGCCCGGTTGGTCCCGAAACGAGCGCCGCGCGCGGCTCGAAGCGGGCGATCTCCGGCGCGAGGCGGGCCCAATCCCTTTCGCTCACGTACGGCAGGTTGGCGACGACGAGGTCGAAGCCCCCGTCCGGCGGCAGCGTCCCGTGCCCGAAACGGACCCGAGCCGAAAGCCCGAGACGGTCGGCGTTCGCCTGCGCGGCGGCGAGCGCTTCGAGCGAGCTGTCGGTGGCCACGACCTCGGCGTCCGGGAGCTCGTCGGCGATCGCAAGCGCGACCGCCCCGGAGCCGGTGCCGACGTCGAGGACCCGGGCGGGGCGGAGCTCGAGCGCGACCTCGACCAGCAACTCGGTCTCCGGGCGCGGCACCAGCACCCTTCGATCGACAGCGAGCTCGATCCTTCGGAACCCCTTGTGGCCGAGGATGTAGGCGACAGGCTCGCGGCGGACCCGCCTACGCACCATGGCGCCGAACGCGCGCCCGGCCCGTGCGTCGATCCCGTCGCCCGGTGCGGCGGCGATCGCGGCGCGATCCCGGCCCGTCGCCGCGGCCAGGAGCAGCTCGGCGTCGAGCCGCGGCGTCTCGACCCCGGCGGCGGCGAGCGCGTCCGTCGCCGCCGCGAGCGCCTCGCGGACGGAGCCGGCGACGAGCGCGGTCACGAGCGCCCTCTCGCCACGCTCGACACCCCCGCGTCTGCCGTCGCCGCCACCTCAGCCGGCGCCCGCGGTCTGCGCCTCCAGCCGGGCCCGCTTCTCCTCCGCGGCCAGCGCCGAGGTGAACTCGCGGAGGTCGCCGGCCAGCACTTCGTCGAGGTTGTGCGCGGTGAGCTTGATCCGATGGTCGGTGACGCGGCCCTGGGGAAAGTTGTAGGTGCGGACCTTCTCCGATCGCTCTCCGGTGCCGACCTGCGAACGGCGGTCGGCCGCGATCTCGGCTCGCTGCGCCTCGAGCGCCCGCTCGTAGAGGCGCGCGCGCATCACCCGCATCGCCTTCTCGCGGTTCTGAAGCTGGGACTTCTCATCCTGCATCGAGACGACGATCCCGCTCGGATTGTGGGTGAGCCGTACCGCGGAGTCGGTCGTGTTGACCGACTGCCCGCCGGGGCCGGACGAGCGGTAGACGTCGACCTGAAGGTCCTCCGGCGCGATCTCGACCTCGACCTCCTCGGCCTCGGGCAGCACGGCAACGGTCGCGGTCGAGGTGTGGATCCGGCCCTGTGACTCCGTCTTCGGAACCCGTTGCACGCGGTGCGTCCCGCCCTCGTACTTGAACACCGAGTAGGCACCGTCACCACGGATCTCGAAGGTGACGTCCTTGAACCCGCCGACCTCCGCGGCCGACTGGGAGAGGGTCTCGACCTCGAACCCCCGTTCCTCCGCGTAGCGGGTCAGCATCCTGAACAGGTCGCCCGCGAACAGCGCCGCCTCGTCACCCCCGGCGCCCGAACGGATCTCGATGATCACGCTCTTCGCGTCGTTGGGGTCGCGCTCGACCATCGCGAGGCGGATCGCGTCCTCGAGCCCGCGGAGGCGATCGGGCGCCTCGGCGACGAGCCGGCGCAGCTCCTCGTCCTCACCGCCCTCGGCGAGCAGCTCCTCGGCCCCCTCGAGGTCGCCGCGCAGCTGCCGCCACTCGGTCGCGAGCTCGTGCGCGGGCTCGAGCTCGCTGTACTCGCGCCCGACCTCGGCGTAGCGCCGGCGGTCGGAGATCACCTCCGGATCGGCCATCAGTCCCTGGAGCTCGGTGAAGCGGCCCTCGAGCTGCTCGACCAGCTTCTCGATCATCGCGGTCTTCGTCAGGCGACGATCTCGATCGGCTCGGCCTGGTCGGCGGCCTCGGCCGGGTTCTCGACCGCGAGCACTGCCTCGAGCGAGGCGATCGCGACCGCGAGCTGGTCGCGGTCGGGCTCGCGCGTGGTCAGGTTCTGGAGCATCAGGCCGGGCCACATCAGCGCGCGCACCCACCGCTTGCGCCGGTTCTTGCCCGCCCACTTGATCACCTCGTAGGAGAGCCCCGCGATCAGGGGGATGCCGAGGATCCGCGAGAGGACCAGCCAGTACCAGGCGGGGAGGCCGATCGGCGCGAAGACGAAGATCGCCAGCACCATGACGATCAGCAGGAAGCTGGTTCCGCAGCGGGGGTGAAGCCTCGAGTAGAGCTCGGCGCGCTCCGGCACGAGCCGGTCGCCGGCCTCGAAGCAGGAGATCGTCTTGTGCTCGGCGCCGTGGTACTCGAACACGCGCCGCAGGTCGGAGAGGCGGCTGATCAGGACGATGTAGCCGATGAAGATCGCCGTCCGCAGGACGCCTTCGACGAGCCAGAAGAGCACCGGCGAACCGAGCTGGTCCTTGATCAGGCTGGTGGCGCCGACGGGAACGACGAAGAAGAGGCCGATCGCAAGCGCGACCGAGAGCACGATCGTCAGCCCCCAGGTAAAGCCGCCGATCTCCTGTGGCTCCTCCCCCTCCTCGCCCTCGAGCTGTGCGTTGGCGGAGATCGCGAGCGCCCGGAAGCCGATCTTCAGCGACTCGCCGAGCGCGACGACGCCCCGGATCACCGGCAGCCGCAGCAGACGGTGGCGCTTCGCCCATGAGACGAGCGGTTCGGAGGTGACCTCGATCCCGCCGAGCGGCCCGTCCGGCCCGTCGGGGCCCGGCTTCCGGACCGCGACGGCCCAGGTCGAGATGCCGCGCATCATCACCCCCTCGAGCACCGCCTGGCCACCGACCGGAGCGTCCCGGGAGGCGACCGGCATACCGTCGGGCATCCGGGCGGTCTGCAGATTCGGCGCCGACCCGTCGGTCGCCGCGGTCGAGGCCGAACGGCCGTCGAGCCCGGTCTCGGCTGGGCGGCCGTTGGCGGCGCTCATCGCCGGCTCGGCTAGCCGCGCCGGCTGCGGGCCGCTCGGCGCTTGAAGCGCTCGACGCGCCCGCCTGTGTCGACGAGCTTCTGCTTGCCGGTGTAGAACGGGTGACAGGCGGAGCAGATCTCGACGTGAAGCTCGGGCTTCGTCGAGCGCGTGTAGAACTCGTTGCCGCACGAGCAACGCACGTGCGACAGGCCGTACTCGGGATGAATTGCGGTCTTCATCGCCTCAGATTCTAGCGACGCATAGTCTTGCCGCCGTGTATCAGAGGATTCTCGTCGGATACGACGGCACCAAGGGCGGGCGCGACGCCCTCTCCCTCGCCCGCGAGCTCGTCGCGGTCGAGGGTGCCTCGCTGATCCTGGCGACCGCGCTCGAGCTCGATCCGCTGGCCACCCCGGCGACCGCGTACGAGCGGGCGACCGCCGAGGCCGAGGAGAAGATCTCGGCCGCGGCCCGCGAGCAGCTCGCGGGGTCGGCCGGCGGCGAGCCGCCGTTCAAGCTTCGCACCGCGGGTGGAGTCTCGCCGCCGCGGGCGCTGGTCGAGTTCGCCGAGGACGAGCGAGCCGACGTGATCGTGCTCGGCTCGACCCATCGGGAGGGGCTCGGGCGGGTGCTGCCCGGAAGCGTCGGCGAGCGCATCCTCCACGACGCGCCGTGCGCGGTGATGGTCGCCCCGAGCGGGTTCGCCGACCAGTCGGGCGGCGAGCACCCGATCAGGTCGATCGGGGTCGGCTACGACGGGCGCACCGAGTCCACGCACGCCCGCGACGTCGCAGCCTCGCTGGCGAACGACCTCGGAGCCGAGGTGGAGGAGATCACGGTCGAGGAAGGGCAGGGAGACCCGGCCGAGCTGCTCGCGGCGCGCTCGAAGGAGCTCGATCTGCTCGTCGTCGGGTCGCGCGGCCACGGACCCGTCCACCAGATCGTGCTCGGCAGCGTCTCGAGCGAGGTCATGCGGAGCTCTGCCTGCCCGGTGCTGGTGGTCCCCCGTTCCGCCTCAGAGCAGGCCTCCTAGGCCTCTTGGTAGAGCGGCCCGTCGCCGCCCTCGGGCATCGTCAGCCGCCCGCCCTTGGCGTTGATCGCCCCACACTGGACGCAGTTCGAGGCCGTCACGTGGACGTCCACCTGCTGCGCCCCGCTTTCGAGCTGGTCGTCCGGAATCTCGTATACCTGTGCCGGGCAGAGGTTGACCCACGCCTTCGCGAGCTCCAGCGGCACGTGCGACTGGACCTTGACGTGGTTCGGGGCGTCGTCGCGGGTCGCGTTGCCCGAGAGGAAGACGGAGTCGAGCTTGTTGAAGGTGAGCTCGTTGTCCGGCTGGGCGTAGTCCTTGCCGGCGCCGCCGTCGCGCATCGGGATCTCGGTGTCCGGCTCGTACTTCCACTTACCGCCCGGGAACAGCCCCTTGGTGATCGTCATCGCGCTGGCGACCGCGCCACCGACGAAGAACCCCTTCGAGAACGGCTGGCGCATGTTGCGCGACTCGAACAGGTCGTTCTCGATCTCGGACTTGCGCACCCGCTCGTCGTAGGCGTCGAGGTTCACCGAGTCCGTCTTCAGCGCCTCGAAGATCGCCTCCGCGGCGTACATCCCGGCGTGCATCGCGTAGTGGATGCCCTTCAGGGTCGGGATGTTGACCATGTTCGCCGCGTCGCCGGCGATCGCCATCCCCGGCACGGACAGGCTCCGGGGCATCGAGAAGTAGCCGCCTGAGGGGATCGTCTTCGCGCCCCACGCGACCCGCTTGCCGCCCTCGAGCATCTTGCGGATGAAGGGGTGGGTCTTCATCTCCTGCAGCAGGTCGTGGCAGGAGAGGGTCGAGTCCGTGTAGTCGAGCCCGATCACGAGCCCGATGCAGAGCTTGTCCTCGCCCATCGGGTAGATGAAGCTGCCGCCGAACTCGTTCCACTTCGGGGCCTTGCGCAGCGGCCAGCCCATCGTGTGGATCACCCGGTCGAGCGGCTTCTCGACCTCCCAGACCTCCTTCACGCCGAGCTCCCAGCGCGTCGGCAGCGAGCCGTGCAGGTCAAAGTAGTCCAGCGCCGCCTGGGTCAGGTGGCCGAGGGTGCCCTCGGCGAGCACCGTGGTCTTGGCGACCACGTCCGAGCCGGGCTCGAAGTTGCCCAGCGGCTCGCCGTCCTTGCCGCGCCCGCGGTCGCCCGAGCGAATCCCGCGGACGATCCGGTCCTCGACCAGGAGCTTGTCGGCGACCGTCTCGGTGAGGATGTAGGCGCCCTTCTCCTCCGCCTTCTCGGCCAGGAAGCGCGACAGCTTCGAGACCGAGATCACGTAGTTGCCGTGGTTGCGGAAGTTCGGCGGCATCGGCTTCAGCGGCAACGCCGCCCGCTTGGTCAGCAGGTAGACCGCGTCCTTGGTCACCTCCTGGTAGGCGAACGGCCAGTCGGATGGATCGAGGTCGGGAAACAGCTCCCGCATCGCGGCGGGCTTCATGTTCGCGCCGCTCAGCGTGTGTGCTCCGCAGACCTTGCCCTTCTCGATCACCGCCACCGGCACCTCGCCGAGCTTCTCCATCAGCTCGGGCTCGTCGGCGAGCAGGTCGAGGAGGCGGTTCGCGCAGGCGAGCCCGGCGGGCCCGCCGCCGACGATCGCCACGCCGACCTCGATCCGCTCGTCCTCGGGATCGGTTGGCTCGGCGATCAGCGAGCGCTCGTCGAACGGGGGTGGGTATCGGGCGGGGTCTACGGGCATTTCAGGTTGCAGCTGGCAGCTTGCAGCTGGCAGCTGCGCTGGCAATGCGGTTGCGCCCGGCGCGCGCTGCGAGCTGCAAGCTGCCAGCTGCCAGCTTTCGCTCAGCCACCCTTCCGCGCCTTCACCGCTTCGGTCAGCTTCGGGAGGATCTTGTGCAGATCGCCGACAACCCCGAGATCGCAGAACTCGAAGATCGGCGCGTTCGGGTCCTTGTTGATCGCGAGGATGCTCTCCGAGCTCTGCATCCCGACCTTGTGCTGGATAGCACCCGAGATCCCGGCCGCGAGGTAGAGCTTCGGCGCCACGGTCTTCCCGGTCTGGCCGATCTGCGCGGCATACGGGTACCAGCCCGCGTCGACCACGGCGCGCGTCGCTGCGACCGCGCCGCCGAGCGCATCGGCGAGGTCCTCGGCGAGCGAGAAGTTGTCCTTCTCGCCGAGTCCGCGGCCGCCGCCGACGAGGATGTCGGCGTCTTCGATGTTGACGTCCGCCCCCCGCTGCTCGCCGCGCTCGCGCATCCGGGCCCTCGACGACCAATCCGAGAGCTCGACCTCCACGTCGACGACCTCGGCCCGCCCCTCGCCGCCCTCGCTGACGTCGAAGGCGTTGAGCCGGCCGATGATGATCCCCGGCTCGCCGACGTAGCCGACGTCGACGATCGCCGAGTCCTGGAGGACCGGCCGCTCGGAGACGAGCTTGCCGTCGGCCACCTTGACCGCGGTCACCTCCATCGTGACGCCCGCGTTGAGGCGAGCGGTGAGCCCTGCTCCGATCTCGAAGCCAAGCAGCCCACCGCCGAACAGGGCGTAGGAGAAGCCCTCGTCGGCGATCACCTTCGCCATCGCGTCGACGATCGGCTGCGCCAGGCCCTCCGGGACCGACTTGGCGCGAAAGACGCGCTTCGCCCCGTAGCTGCCGAGCCCGGCCGCCGCGTCGTCGGCAACGTCACCGACGACCAATGCCGCGGCTTCACTGCCGAGCTCGCCCGCAAGCTTTGCCGCCTCGGAGATCGCGCCGAGTGAGTTGTTGTTGAAGTTGCCCTCGTCGTCGTGGAGGGCGTAAACCAGGATTCCTCCGGAGCCGGCCATTTAGATCAGCTTCCTTTCGTCGAGCCAGGCGACGATCTTCTCGACCGTCTCCGCCGTGTCCTCGTCCTCGAACACCTCGCCCGCCTCCTTGGCCGGCGGCGGGTTGATCTCGAGCACCCGTGTCTTCGATCCGCTCTCGCCGACCTCGGCCGTGTCGATGCCGGCGTCGCTCGCCGCCTTGGTGTCGAGCGGCTTCTTCTTCGCGCCCATGATCGCCTTCAGGCTCGGGTAGCGCGGCTCGTTGATCGCGTCGCCGACCGAGATCACCGCCGGCAGGTCGATCTCCACGGTGTCGTAGCCGTACTCCGCCTGTCGTTCGCAGACCAGCTTGCCGTCCTCGATCTCGATCTTGATCACCTGGGTCAGCGACGGCATCTTCAGATGGTCGGCGACCACGGCGCCGATCGTGTAGCACTCGCCGTCGTCGGACTGCTGCCCGAGCAGGACGAGGTCGGGCTGCTCGGACTCGAGCACCTTTGCGAGGGCGTAGCCGGTCGCGCAGACGTCCGAGCCGGCGAGCGCGTCGTCGGTGAGCTGCACGGAGCGGTCGGCGCCGAGGGCGACCGCCTTGTGGAGCGCCCGCACCGAGGACTCCGGGCCCATCGTCACGGCGACGATCTCGTCCACGTCGGCACCGTTTTCGCCCTCGCGGATCTGCATCGCGGCCTCGATGCCATGGGTATCGAACGGGTTGAGGTTCTTCTCGCCGGAGCGGTCGAGCCGCTTGGTCCCCGGATCGATCCGCTTCTGGACCGCGGCGTCCGGCACCTCCTTGACGAGACAGCAAATCTTCAAGTCGAGGCCTCCTTAGGAATGAGCGGCGCGCATATTAGCGAGCGTACCCGATTGACTGACCAGTCAATCGGGTAGCGGCGCCGGGCGCGCTCAGGCGCGTTGCGAGGCTGCGTCGCGGATGAAGTCGACGATCTCATCCGTCGGCGATCCGGGGGTGAAGACCTCGGCGACCCCCAGCTCCTTGAGCTCCGGGACGTCTTCCGCCGGGATCGTGCCGCCGACCGTGACGACGACGTCGCCGGCACCCTCGTCGCGGAGCAGGTCGACGACCCTGGGGACGAGCGTCATGTGGGCGCCGGAGAGGATCGAGAGGCCGATCGCGTCCGCGTCCTCCTGGATCACGGTCGCCGCGATCTGCTCGGGCGTCTGATGCAGACCGGTGTAGATCACTTCCATGCCGGCGTCGCGCAGCGCGCGGGCGATGATCTTCGCGCCGCGATCGTGGCCGTCGAGGCCGGGCTTTGCGACCACGACGCGGATCTTGCGACCGGACTCGCTCATTGCGGGGAGCGTAGAGGAGCTACGGCCGATCGAGGGCCGCCGCGACGCGCCGCACCAGCTCCCGCGGTGCGAACGGCTTCGTCATGTACTCGTCGGCGCCGGCGGCGAAGCCACGATCGACGGCCGCGTCGTCGACGCTCGCGGTCAGCAGGATCACCGGCACCTCGGCCAGTGAATCGTTCGCGCGCAGTCGCTCGGTCACCTCGTAGCCGTCGAGCTTCGGCATCATCACGTCGATCAGACAGAGGTCAGGAGATCGCGAGAAGGCGATCGCGAGCGCCTGCTCGCCGTCCGCCGCGGTGACCACCTCATAGCCGGCACGGTCGAGCCGGAAGGCGACCAGCTCGCGAACGTCGTCGTCGTCGTCGGCGACCAGGATGACCTTCTCACTCCCGCTCCCGCGCATACCCGAGGCCAGCCTAACGCCAACCGAGAAACCGGCCGGCGGGGTGCGCGTCTAGCTTCCGAAGCCGGTCCCGGAGGCGATCAACGCCGCGACGGTGGCGATCACGGCGATCGCGATCAGCAGGCCGGCGAGCGCGAGAAACGCGGGCCGCACGCCGTGGCGCTCGTCGTCGATCGCGTGGACGTGCTCGGTGTCGACGACGACCGGGTTCCGCTCGGAGCGGCCCAGGTGCTCCTCCTCGGCTCGCAGCTGGGCCGCAGCTTCGGCGCCGGCTCGATCCGCGTGGTTGCTGAGCGCCACCTCCTCGTCCTCTCGAACGACGTCCCAGCCGGCGATCTCGTTGCGAACGATCTTCAGTGACATGACCCGGAAATACCCCCCGGCGAGGCGACAAAAACGGGGCTCAGAACTGAGGCTGCTCGGTATGGGTCCCGAAGACCTCCTGGAGCGCGGCGACCATCTCGCCCTCGGTCGCGCGGACCCGTGCCGCGGCGATCAGCGGCTCGATCAGGTTCTCGACCCCGGCGGCGGCGCGGCGAAGCTCGGCGAGCGCGGCCTCGACGGCGGCGGAGTCGCGGTCCGCCCGGGTCGCGGCGAGCCGCGCGGCCTGCTTGCGTTCCGCCGCCGGGTCGGGGCGGTGGATCTCGGTCTCGGTCTCGTCCTCGAGCCGGTACGCGTTGACCCCGACGACGATCCGCTGCTTGGAATCGACTTCGCGCTGGTAGGCGAAGGCTGCGTCGGCGATCTCGCGCTGCGGAAAGCCCTGCTTGATCGCCTCGACCATGCCGCCGAGCTCGTCGATGCGGGCGAAGTACCGATACGCGTCGGCCTCGAGCTCGTCGGTCAGCCGCTCGACGAAGTAGGAGCCCCCGAGCGGGTCGGCGGTGTTCGTGACCCCGGACTCGTGGGCGATCACCTGCTGGGTGCGAAGCGCGATCCGAACCGCGTCGGCGGTCGGCAGGGCGAGCGCCTCGTCGTAGGAGTTGGTGTGCAGCGACTGGGTGCCCCCGAGCACCCCGGCGAGCGCCTCGATCGTCGTCCGGACGATGTTGACCAGCGGCTGCTGCGCGGTCAGCGAGACCCCGGCCGTCTGGGTGTGGAAGCGCATCATCTGCGAACGCTCGTCGCGGGCGCCGTAGCGATCGCGCATCTCGCGGGCCCAGATCCGTCGCGCGGCTCGGTACTTGGCGATCTCCTCGAAGAAGTCGAGGTGGGCGTTGAAGAAGAACGAGAGCCGGGGGGCGAACGAGTCGACCGAGAGCCCTCGATCGAGCGCCCGCTCGACGTACGTGAAGCCGTCCTTGAGCGTGAACGCGAGCTCCTGAGCGGCCGTCGAGCCGGCCTCGCGGATGTGGTAGCCCGAGATCGAGATCGGGTGCCAGCGCGGCATCTCGGTAGAGCAGTACTCGACCATGTCCGTGACCAGCCGGATCGCCGGCTCGATCGGGAAGCACCACTCCTTCTGGGCGATGTACTCCTTCAGGATGTCGGTTTGGATCGTGCCGCCGAGCCGCTCCGCGGGGACCCCACGCTCCTCGGCGGCGACCACGTAGAAGGCGAGCAGGATCGCCGCCGGGGCGTTGATCGTCATCGAGACGCTGACCTCGTCGAGCGGGATCCCGTCGAACAGCGTCTTCATGTCGTCGACCGTGTCGACGGCGACCCCCTCGACCCCGACCTCGCCCAGAGAGCGCGCGTGATCGGAGTCGAGGCCCATCAGCGTCGGCATGTCGAAGGCGGTCGAGAGCCCGTGCTGGCCCGCCGCGAGCAGGTAGCGGAACCGCTCGTTGGTCTCCTCGACCGTCCCGAAGCCGGCGAACTGGCGCATCGTCCAGAGACGGCCCCGGTACATCGACGGATAGATGCCGCGGGTGAACGGGAACTCTCCGGGGTTGCCGAGCTTCTCGTCGTAGTCGAAGCCCGGCAGCTCGTCCTGGGTGTAGAGGGGTTCGATCGGGTGTCCGGAGATCGTCTCGAAGCGGGCGTCGCGCTCGGCCGTCCGCGCGTAGACCTCCTCGCGCCACTGGTGCGAGCGGCGCCCCGTCTCCGGCTCGATCGCCATCAGCCGGAGTCTAGAGGCGCGCCGAACCGATTTCGGCGGCCGCGCCGCCTAGAAACCCGGCGGCCGGCGGTCCGCCCACGGGCGCTCGGCCTCGATCTGGCCGGCGAGCGAGAGCAGCGTCGACTCGTCGCCGGGCCGACCGACCACGGTGACGGAGAGCGGCAGGCCGGAGGCGGTGAAACCGGCCGGGATCGCCGCCGCGGGCTGCCCGGTGTGGTTCCAGATCGGCGTGAAGCAGTAGGTGCGACTCATTCCGAGCAGCGTGCGCATCGCCCCCTTGCCGTGCCAGCGCCCGACCTCGATCGGCGGCTCGCCGACCGTCGGCGTGACGAGCACGTCGCAGCGCTCGAAGATCGCGTTTATGCGCGCCGCGTCGCGCTCGGCGAGGCGTCGAGCGCGGCGCACGACGGCGGGCGCATAGAGGGCGCCGAGGCGCGCGAAGCCTCGGGTGCGGGGCTCGAGCGACCCCGGCTCGGAGACCGCCGCGACCTCGTCGTGAGCGCCGCGCACGTAGCGGGGGACGAAGTTGTTGCCGGCGAGGCCGAACCGGGGGTCCTCGCGGCGGACCGAGTGACCGAGCGAGCGGAGCAGCCCTTCGGTCTCTGAGAGGGCGCCTCTGACCTCCTCGGTGACGATCGGCGGCAGGATCGCGCGGGCGGGCTTCTCGGAGACCGCGATCCGGAGCTTGGAGGGCGCCGTCGCCGCCGCCTCGAAGTAAGGTCGCGCGGGCGGCCGCGGTACTCCGTTCGCGGCGGAGCGGTCCATCGTCAGGTCGATGAACAGCGCGGTGTCGGCGACGGTCCGCGTGACGCAGCCGGCGACCGACATCCCGTACCAGTGGTCGGCCGGGGTGATCGGCACCCGACCCCGTTGCGGCTTCAGCCCGAAGAGGCCGCAGAAGGCCGCCGGGATCCGGATCGAGCCGGCGCCGTCGGTCGCCGTCGCGGCTCCGACCAGCCCGGCCGCGACCGCGGCGGCGCTGCCGCCCGAGGAGCCTCCCGCCGACCGAGACGTGTCCCAGGGGTTGCGCGTCACCCCCCACGCGTCCGACTCGGTGAAGCCGAAGATCGCGAACTCCGGCAGCGTCGTCTTGGCGACGATCACCGCTCCCGCGTCCCGTAGCCGGGCGACGAGCGGGCCGTCCGACGCCGCCGGCGCGTCGAACGCGGCGGTCCCGAACGAGGTCACCGTCCCGGCGACGTCCTCGTTGTCCTTGACCGCGACCGGCACGCCGCGCAGGGGCCGAGCCGCGGCGGTCTCGAGATCCGCCTCGTCGGCCTCCGCCAGCGCGCGCTCGGCGAGGATCTCCGTGAACGGGTTCAGCCGCCGGCCGAGCCGCTCGATCCGCCGCAGATAGAGCTCGGTCAGCTCCCGGGAGGAGATCGCGCCGTCGCGGATCAGCTCCGCCTGGCGCGCAATACCCGCGTACGCGAGCTCCTCGCCGTCCATGGGCGGATCCTATGGCGCCCCAGCAGACCCGCGGCGAGGAGGGCGGCCGAGAACCCCGCGAGCGCCAGGCGCCTGCCGAGCTTCTCGAACCGCATCACGCGCCAAGCCTCGTCGCGCGCGATCCGGGTCAGCTCCTCGTCGGGGTTGACGACCACCGGGTTCCCGACCGCGCGCAGCATCGGCAGATCGGAGGCCGAGTCCGAGTACGCGTACGAGACGCCGAGGTCGATCCCATGGTCGTCGGCGAAGCGCCGCATCGCCTCGACCTTGCCCTCGCCGTACATGAACGTGCCGCCGAGCTCGCCGGTGAACAGACCGTCCTCGCCGATCTCGTAAGCGGTGCCGATACCGCCGTCCATGTAGAGGATCCGCGCCAGCAGCTGGACGAGCTCGTCGCCGGCCGCGCTGACGATGAAGGTCGGCCTGCCCGAGTCCTGGTGGGCGTAGACCTCCTCGAGCATCTCCGGGTAGATCCGCGGCAGCACCCCGACCAGCACCTCCGGGGCGAGGCGCGCGATCTGGCGCGCCGAGGTGCCGCGAAAGACCTCCTGGACCTCCGCGAGCAGCTTCGCGGTCGCCTCGTCGGTCGCGCCCCGAAGCCGGAACCGAAGCGCGTCCACCCCCCAGCTCGCCATCTGCCTGCGGCTGATCAGGCCGGCCTTGGTGGCCGCCCGCGCCCAGGGCAGGCCGGACGACCCGGCGATCAGGGTCCGGTCGAGGTCGAAGAAGGCCGCCGCGCGCGGCATCGGCTGAGCTGCCGTTCACCTCGAGGATGATCGCGTCGCCCTGGCCCCCGCCGGAGCAGATCGCGGCGCAGCCGACGCCGCCACCGCGGCGCCGGAGCTCGTGGACCAGCGCGCCGACGATCCGCGCCCCCGAGGCGCCGATCGGATGCCCGAGCGCGATCGCGCCACCGTTGACGTTCACCTTCTCGTCGTCGATACCGAGCATCCGGACCGAGTTCAGGGCCACCGAAGCGAACGCCTCGTTGATCTCCCAGAGGTCGACCTGATCGGCCGACATGTCGAGCTTCTCCAGCGCCTGCATCGCCGCCTTGGCGGGAGTCCTGGCGAGGTACGCGAAGTCGTCGGCGACCGTGCCGTAGGCGAGAACGCGGGCGAGCGGCGCCCTGTCGTTGGCCTGCGCCCAAGCTGCCGAGGCGACGACCACGGCTGCCGCCCCGTCGTTCACCCCGGGGGCGTTGCCCGCCGTGTGGGTGGCGTCGTCGCCTCCGACCGCGGGCAGCTTGGCGAGCGTCTCGATCGTCGAGTCGGGGCGGATCGCCTCGTCGGCCTCGACCACGTTCTCGGCCTTGCGGGTCTTCACCGTCACCGAGACGATCTCCTCGGCCAGCCGGCCCTCGTCGGTCGCGTTGGCCGCGAGCTGGTGTGAGCGCGCGGCCCAGCGATCCATGTCGGGGCGGGTGATCTCGAGCTCGTTTCCGACCTCGCTTGCTTCGTTGATCATCTGCTTGTCGGTGAACGGGTTGGTGAGCCCGTCGTGGGTCATCGAATCGACCGCCTGCGCGTCTCCCATCCGGAACCCGAACCTCGCACCGGGCAGGAGGTAGGGGGCGTTCGACATCGACTCCATGCCGCCGGTGACGCCGATCTCGAGGTCGCCGGCGCGGATCGCCTGGTCGGCGAGGCCGATCGTCCGCATCCCGGACGCGCAGACCTTGTTGATCGTCTCGGAGGGCACCTCCTTCGGGATCCCCGCCTCGATCTGGGCCTGGCGGGACGGGATCTGCCCCTGGCCCGCCTGCAGCACCTGTCCGAAGAGGACCTGCTCGACCTGCTCGGGAGCCACCGCTGAGCGCTCCAACGCGGCCTCGATCGCGCGCCCGCCGAGCTCGGTCGCGGTCTTCGGGGCCAACGATCCGCCCATCTTCCCGAACGGGGTGCGCGCGGTGCCGAGGATCACTGACTGGGACATGGGGCCTTTCCTTCGGAGGCGACCTGAGGCCGGGAGGGACATCTCGAATGCTAGTCAAGCGACCCCGGTCGCTCGCTATAGACTCGCGCGCCGTGGAGTTGGAGGTCCGAGCGGCGGGGTTGGACGGGCTCGACACCGACCTGGTCGCGATCGCGATCGCGGACGGCGACGCGTTGCCGGACGGCCTCCGCGACTCCCGCGGCGCGGCGGACATCAAGACGGGATTCCGAAAGCTCACGGTCCTGCATCCCGAGCGTCCGGCGCGTGCGCTGGTCGTCGGGCTCGGCCGCCGCGAGGCGCTCGATGCCGAGCGCCTGCGGGTGGCCGCGGCGCTCGGCGCCGCGCGGGCCGGCTCGCTCGACGCCCGCTCGCTCGGCTGGGTGCTGCCCGAGGCCGGCGATCGCCCGGGCGCCGCTGCCGCGCTCGTCGAGGGCACGGCGCTCGCCGCGTACCGCTTCGACCGTTATCGCTCGCCGGATCCCGAGGACCCGCCGCCGCCGCGTCTCGAGCGGCTGGTGATCGCCGCCGGGGCGACCGATCGCGAACGGATCGAGGCCGAGGCGCGAATCGCGCTCGTCGGCGCCGAGGCTGCGAATCGCGCCCGTGAGCTCCAGAACCTGCCCTCGAACGAGCTCACCCCCGAGCGGCTCGCCGTGCGGGCGGAGGAGATCGCCGCCGCGCACCCGACGGTCGAGGTCGAGGTGCTCGACCGCGCGGCGATCGCGGCGAAGGGAATGGGCGGGCTGGTCGCCGTCTCGGAGGGGTCGCGGACGGAGCCGCGGCTGATCGCGTTGCGATACGGCGCCGGCGACGGTGAGCGGATCGGGTTGGTCGGCAAGGGCGTCACCTTCGACAGCGGCGGGATCTCGATCAAGCCCTCCACCGGCATGGAGGAGATGAAGATGGACATGTCGGGCGCGGCCGCGGTGCTCGAGGCCTTCGACGCCGTCGCCGCGCTCGGGCTCGACCTCGACCTCGTCGCCGTGATCCCCGCGACCGAGAACATGCCGAGCGGGAGCGCGGTCAAGCCGGGCGACATCATCACTCAGCTGAACGGCAAGACGGTCGAGGTCATCAACACGGACGCCGAGGGCCGGCTGATCCTCGCCGACGCACTCACCTACTGCGTTCGCGAGCTGGGGGCGACGCGTCTGGTCGACATTGCGACGCTTACCGGAGCCGTCGTGGTCGCGCTCGGGTCGACCTACGCGGCGCTGATCGCCAACGACGACGAGCTCGCCGCGGCGGTCGAGCGCGCGGCGACCGAGAGCGGCGAGCTCGCCTGGCGCCTCCCGCTCCACCCGGAGTACAAGGAGCTGACCCGCAGCACGGTCGCCGACCTCAGCAACTCGTCGGCGAAGCGCAAGGCCGGGACGATCTACGCCGCCGCCTTCCTCGAGGAGTTCGTCGAAGGCGTCCCCTGGGCGCACCTCGACATCGCCGGCACCGCCTGGGACACGGGACGCCAGTACGTGGGCAAGGGCCCTACCGGCTTCGGGGTTCGGCTCCTGGTCCGACTCGCGCGGGACCTCGCCGCGGGCGGCCGAGTCAGTCGATGATCAGGCAGGTCCCGGTGCCGTGGGCGAGCAGCTTGCGGCCGGCGACGTCGTAGAGGCGCGCCTCGGCCGTCGCCTGGCGACGGCCGCGGTAGAGGACCTCGGCCTCGCAGCGAACGGGCCCGGTCCGGTCGGTGATCGGGCGCACGAACTTCGCTTCCAGCGTTTGCGTCGAATAGCGTGCTCCGGCGGGCAACGTCGTGTGGACCGCGCAGCCGATCGCCGAGTCGAGCAGGGCCGCGGCGTAGCCGCCGTGGACGGTCCCGATCGGGTTGTAGTGGTCCTCGCCGGGCTCGCCTTCGAACACGACCCGGCCCTCGTCGACCTCGACCGGGGCGATCCGAAACAGGACCGCGATCGGGGGCGGCGGAAGATCGCCGGAGGCGAGGGCGCGCACGTGCTCGATCCCGGCCAACCCGGCGCCCGCCGCCGCCGCGCCGAGCGGGTCCTGCCAGGTGATCGTCCGGGTCCGGGTCTCCTCCGGCGAGCGGGCGGCGAAGTCGAGCGCCGAGGCGATCGCCGCGCTCACGTGCGGGGCTCGCGAGACCCCTGGCGGGCGGGGTAGAGCAGATCCACGAGGATCTCCTCGCTGGTCACGGTGATCTCGAGCGGTGCGAGCTCGAGCTTCTTCGCCTTCTTCTGGTTCGGAATCAGCCTCATCAGGGTCTCCTTCGCAGGCCGTGGCGCCGTTTTGCTTGACGAACCGGACCGTACCAGGGTCAGTTGCATCATGCAATGTACTGTGCGACAATCACACATCGATGCTCGGACGTGAGTACGACCAGGTCTGCTCGATCGCGCGCACGCTCGAGGTGCTGGGCGAACGCTGGACGCTGCTGATCATCCGCGACGTCTTTGACCGGCGACGCCGTTTCGAGCAGATCCAGGAGAACCTCGGGATCGCCCGCAACGTTCTCGCCGGCCGGCTCGCCTGGTTGGTCGAGCAGGGGATCCTCGAGAAGCGCCGCTACCAGGAGCACCCGCCCCGCTACGAGTACTTCCTCACCGAGAGGGGGCTCGACCTGTGGCCGGTGATGGTCTCGCTGCTGCACTGGGGCGACCGCCATCTTGCCGCCGGGGACGGGCCGCCGATGGTGATCCGTCACAAAGCGTGCGGCGGGGCCGTCGACGATCGCCGTATCTGCGAGCGCTGCGGCGCGCACCTCGGCGTCCGCGAAGCGACCGTCGAGTACGGGCCGGGCGCGCCGGCGGAGTGGCCGGCCCGGGCCGCGTAAGCTGCCCCGGCCGATGGACTTCCAGCTCTCAGACGAGCAGCGGCTGCTCCGGGACACGGTGCGCGAGTTCGCCCGCTCCGAGGTCGCCCCGGTGGCCGAGGAGCTCGACCGCTCGAAGTCGTTTCCCTACGAGATCGTCGCCAAGCTCGGCGAGCTCGGGCTGATGGGCATCCCGTTCGACGAGGAGTACGGCGGCGGAGGCGGCGACACGCTCTCCTACTCGCTCGCCGTCGAGGAGCTGGCGCGGGTCGACTCCTCGGTCGCGATCACACTCGCCGCCCACACCTCGCTCGGGACGATGCCGATCGCGCTCTGGGGCAGCGCCGGGCAGAAGTCCGAATGGCTGCCGGAGCTCTGCGCCGGTCGCCGGCTCGCCGCCTTCGGGCTCACCGAGCCCGAGGCGGGCTCCGACGCGGGCGCGACACGGACCCGCGCCCGGCTCGATCACGGCGAGTGGGTGATCGACGGGGCGAAGCAGTTCATCACCAACTCCGGGACCGAGATCTCCGGCTGCGTCACGATCACGGCGCTGACGGGCGACGGCGGAGGTCGTCGCGAGATCTCGAACATCATCGTGCCGAACGGGACCCCCGGCTACGAGCCCGGCGAGCCCTACCGGAAGATGGGCTGGAACGCGTCCGACACGCGGCCGCTGAGCTTCGCCGACTGCCGGGTGCCCGAGTCGAACCTGCTCGGCCGCCGCGGCGAGGGCTTCAAGAACTTCCTCCACATCCTCGACGGCGGACGGATCGGGGTCTCGGCGATCGGCGTCGGGCTCGCCCAGGGGGCGCTCGACGAGGCGATCGCCTACGCGAAGCAACGTCACGCCTTCGGCCAGCCGATCTCGAAGTTCCAGGCGATCCAGACGAAGATCGCCGATCTCAGCGCCCAGATCGAGGCGGCACGCCTGCTCACGCACCGCGCCGCGCTCGAGAAGGACGGCGGACAGTCGTTCACGCTGACCGCCGCACAGGCGAAGCTGGTCACCGGGCGGCTCGCGGTCCGCGCCGCGGAGGAGGCCGTTCAGATCCACGGCGGCTACGGATATATCGAGGAGTACCCGGTCTGCCGTTTCTACCGTGACGCGAAGATCCTCACGATCGGCGAGGGCACCGACGAGGTGCAGCAGATGGTGATCGCGCGCGCCCTCGGCTGCTGAGCGATCAGTTTTCCGCCACTTTGCGGATTAGTTGCCTTCGCCACAAGGATGCGTCCGGCGAGGGGGCTTAGACTCGCGTCGATCCACACACGGTCCCCCGACACTTCCTTGGGGAGGAGGCGATGGGCAGCATGGACAGCAACGCGCAATGGCAGCAGATCGCGGCGCTGCATGACGAGTTCGAGAGCTCGGCGGTGGTCGTGCCGATCTGCGTCAGCCGGCTCGACGGACGACCTCACGAACTGTCGCCGAAGGCGCGAAGGTTCGCCGAGGCGCTGTCGTTCTCGGAGTCCTGGTCGCGGATCTCACAGGCGCGTAACCGCCGATTGGCGGCCTGAGCCCGAGGCCGATGCTCAGCGCGCCTCTCGGGCGCTGAGCTCGTCGGGCGGGCGCTCGCCGAGCTCGGTGGCGCGCTCGGGGTCGACCGCGACTCGGTAGTGCTCGAGCAGGGCCCGCTCGAGAGCGACGGTGAGTGGCTCGCCGGGCTCGATCCGCGGCGCGGCGCGGATCCGGTCGCGGCTGTAGGGCACCCAGACGTGTCCGACGCCGGCGACCGCGTCACGACTCGGGACCAGGGTGTGGTGGCCGAAGCGCCCCATCCGGGCGAGCAGCCACTCGGGCTCGCCGCTGCGCTCGTCGACGATCGCGGCGACGATCCTCCCGACCTTGCCGCCGCCGAGCTCGTCCAGCTGGTCGCCGGCCCAGCCACGGATCGTCTCCAGGTCGGGGCGCGGAGCCGGAGGCGCGTCAGTCATCGCGGGCCTTGTCGAGGAGCTCCCGCGCTGCCGTCGCCGGGTCGATCTCGCGGCGGGTGACTCGCTCCAGCAATCCCGCCCAGTCCGGGTCGCTCTCCGTGCGCCGCTCGAGCTCGCGGCGCATTCGCCAGGCGGCGATTCCGATCACCTCGGCGCGCAGGTTGCGCGCCCGTCGCTCGCTCAGCGTCCCGGCCTCGGCGATGTGCTCGCGGTGGGCGTCGATCGTCCGCACCAGCTCGTCGATCCCCTCGGCCCTGGTCGCCTCGGTCCGCACCACCGGCACCTTCCAGGGCCGGTCGGGACCGAGCGCGAGCACGGCCTTGACCTCGCGGATCATCGTGTCGGCGAGCGGGTGGTCGCACTTGTTGACCACGATCACGTCCGGGATCTCCATCACCCCCGCCTTCAGCGCCTGGATCGAGTCGCCCGAGCCCGGCATCAGCGCGAGGACGATCGTGTCGGCGTGGTCGACGACGTCGATCTCCCCCTGGCCGACGCCCACCGTCTCGAGCAGGATGTCGTCCTTGCCCGCGGCGTCCATCAGCAACGCGGCCTGCAGTGCCGCCTCGGCGAGCCCCCCGAGCGAGCCGCGGGTCGCCATCGAGCGGATGAACACCCCCGGGTCGAGAAAGTGGTCGGCGAGCCGGATCCGGTCGCCGAGCACGGCTCCGTGGGTGAACGGGCTCGAGGGATCGATCGAGAGCACGCCGATCTCGCGGTCGGCCTTGCGAAGCTCGGTGCAGATCGCCGCGATCAGGGTGCTCTTGCCGACGCCGGGCGGGCCGGTGAGGCCGACGATCCGCGCCTCGCCGGTGCGGGGGAAGATCTCCGCGACGAGCCGGTCGCCCTCCGGGTCCCGGTTCTCGACCAGGCTGATCGCACGGGCGAGGGCCCGCTTGTCGCCGGCGATCAAGCGCTCGGTCAGCGAGCCGGTCGCTGGTTCGGCTGCCTTCGCCATGGCGGCTGAGTCTAGGGCGGAGGTAGCACTAGAGTCCGCGCCGCCGTGATCCGGACGCTGCGATTCCTTGCCGGCAACCGCATGCTCAACCGTCGCTACGCGCGACTGCTGTGGCGCTATCTCTGGCGCCGCTTCCTGACCCCGGCGGGCTGGCGCTGGGAGACCGACGGCCCGGTCTTCTTCGGCACCGGCCTCGAGCTTCAGATCGCGAAGCGGGGCACGCTCCGGTTCGGGCGCTTCGTCTGGGTCGGCGACGGCACCAAGATCCGCTGCCACGAGGGCGAGGTGGTGATCGGGGCGAAGACGGTGATCGGGCAGGAGTGCACGATCTCGGCGTACAAGCGGGTGCGGATCGGCGAGCAGTGCGTGATCGCCGACCGCGCGATGTTCATCGACTTCGACCACGGGGTGGTCGAGGTCGAGCGCCCGATTCGCCTCCAGGGCATCTACAAGCGCGACGTCGAGGTCGGCTCCAACGTCTGGATCGGCTACGGCGCCTGCGTCCTGCGCGGGGTGCGGGTCGGCGACAACTCGATCCTCGGCACGAGCGCGGTGGTAACCCGGGACGTGCCGGCGAACGCGGTCGTCGGTGGCGTCCCGGCACGGGTGCTGCGGATGCGCGAGGCGCCGACGCGATTGACCTGGCCGGAGCCCGTCGAGCCCGAGGGCGAGGCTCCTTGAGCGATCCCGGCTACGCCCGGGCCGGGTCGCCGACCAACTCGGAGTAGACCGACGCCGTTCGCGTCGCGACCTCCCCCCAGTCGAAGCGGAGGATGTGCTCCGAGCCCTCGGCGACGAGGCGGTCGCGCAGGCCGGGGTCGGTGAGGACTCGCTCGACCATCTCACCCAACGCCTCCGGATCGCGGGCGCGGAACCGCAGGCCCGCCTCGTTGTGGGGGACGACCTCGCGCAGCCCGCCGGTGTCGGCGACGATGCACGGGCAGTCGGAGGCCATCGCCTCGAGCGCCACGAGGCCGAACGGCTCGTAGATCGAGGGCACGACGCAGACGTCTGCGATCCGGTAGAGCGAGTGCAGGACGTCGTCGCCGATCCAGCCGAGGAAGGTGCCGTGGGAGTCGAGGCCGAGCTCCGCGGCCTGGCGGCGCAGCTCGGCCTCGTGCGTGCCCGAGCCGGCGACCAAGAAGCGGGTTCCCGGCACGGCCTCGACCAGTCTCGGCATCGCCTCGAGCGCGAGCTGGAAGCCCTTCTCGTAGACGAGCCTCCCGATCAGCAGCACGAGCCGCTCGTCGGGGGTGGCGAACTCGGCGCGCAGGCGCTCGAGCTCGGCGTCGTCATGCGGTTGCAGGTCGCCGGGGTCGATCCCGTTCGGGATCACGACGACGCGCGCCTCATCGGCGCCGAAGATGTCGACGACCTGCTCGCGCATGTAGTACGAGCAGGCGATCACGCGGTCGGACCGGTTGCTGACCCAGCGCTCGATCCCGTGGATGTGGCTCTGGGGATGCTTGTCGACCCAGCCCTGGTGGCGCCCGTACTCGGTCGCGTGGATCGTCGTCACGAGCGGCGCGGCGAATCGCCGCGCGAGATGGTCGCCGGCCGTCGCGACGAGCCAGTCGTGGCCGTGGACGACGTCGAACCGGTACCGATCGCCGAGCTCGACCCCGGCCGCGAGCATGTCGGAGTTCATCCGCTCCACCCAGGCGACGAACTCACCCAGGTCCGTCGGCCGGGTCGGCTCGCGGACCCGGTGGATGCGGACCCCTTCGGCGACCTCCTCCGGCGGCGATTCCTCGCGACCTCGGGTCAGGACGTGCACCTCGGTGCCGGCGCTTGCGAGGTTCTCGGAGACCTTGCGGACGTGGCGGGCGAGCCCTCCCTCGATCAGCGGCGGATACTCCCAGGAAAGGATCAGAACTCTTCTCAAGAGCTGGCTTCCGGGTAGGAGAACAGGGTCCTCAACGGCCCATCGAGCTGAGAATCACGGGTCAGAAAAGGCTATCCCTGGCAGAGATGGCGCAGGGTGTGACCGAGGACAGGACCGGGGTCTCGAGCTAACGGTTGGCCGCCGGCAAGGCCGCTGGCCGGCGCGGGCGCCTGCGCGTTCATGGCGTCAGCGTATCCGAGAGGTCCGAGCGTCCGAACCGCCGGCCAACGCGTCGCGCAGCAGCGTGGTTCACACGCCGGGGCTGCGTGCGTCGCACGTGCCCGATCGGTGGTCCGACTCGGTTCTCGGTACGACGCACGAATTATCCGAGCGTGTTCAGCACCTGGCGCGCCGCTCTCTCGCCGCTCTCGACCCCCCCGTTGAGATACCCCTGGCTGTGCGTCGAGGTGTGCTCACCCGCGAACAGCGCGTTGCCCTCGCGCTGCTCGAGGAACCCCCAGAAGTCGGTGTACTGCCCGGGTGCGAAGCCGGCATACGACCCGTGAACCCACGGGTCGTCGACCCAGGAGTCGAGGTACGCGATGCCGTTGTAGGCGTCGTGTATGTCGACGACGCCGCGAGCAAGCGCATCGAGCGCCGTGTCGATGATCGCCGGCGGCGCTGTCGCATGGGGGACGTCGGTCGGGTACCCCGCGCCGGCGCGCCCGCCGTTGTAGATGGTGATGACCGGCGTTTCCGGGTGGGGATCCGATTGCCCGTACGTGCTGTCCCAGGTCCCGAACTCGGGGTCGTCACTGCGGAAGGCGCCCGTCCAGTCCACGTCCGCAAGCGACCGATCGAGCTGGAACTGAAGCTTCGCGTTCGTGCCCATCGCGAGCGTGTCGATGGCGCGTCGGCGCCGCGCCGACAGGTTGAGGCCCGAGGTATCGACGTCACGCAGGACGGTGAACGGGAGGGCGAAGACGGCGACGTCGGCCACGACGTCACGCGCCTGACCGGCGAACCTCAGGCCGATCTTTCCATTCGAACGCGTCCACGCGGCCTCGAGCGGCTGTTCGTATCTGATCACCCCGCCGGGCAGCTCCTCGGCGAGCCGAGTCGGGATCGTGTCGTTGCCACCCGCGACCCGGAACCGCTCGTCGGCTCCCGGGTAGGGGAAGACGTAGAACTCGAACAGGTTGACGGCCGAGAGCTGGTCGCCGTCCAGACCCCAGAAGCCGGTGTTCGAGCGCTCGATCGCCTGGCCGAGGAGCGAGTCAAGGCCGCCGGGAACGTTCTCATCGAGCCACTCGCTCATCGTCATCCGATCGAAGGCGATCGCCTCCGGCTTTGCCTGGTTGTAGAAGTAGCGCCCGACCCGACGGTAGTCGGCCCTGATGCGGTCGAACACGACGTCGAAGTCGGCGAAGATCTCCTCCCTCGTGTGGAACGCCCCGTCGAACCAGTAGAAGTCGCCGGATCCGGCCGGGAAGGACTGGGCCTCGGTGTCGACCAGCGGCACACGAAGCTCCTTGGCGAGCTTTTGGATCTGGTTATGTCGGCTGTCGATGTATTGGCCGCCGTGCTCGGCGGTCTGAGAGTTGTCGAAGACCCGGATCGTCCAGCAGCGGCCTCCAACCCGATCTCGCGACTCGTAGACGGTCGCGGGGATGCCGTGGCGCATCAACCGGTAAGCGCAGGTCAGACCGCCGAGCCCGGCTCCGACGATCACGACGTTGGCGTCCCGTGCGAACGCCGGATGCGGCCGGCTCCAGCCGAGCGCCGAGGCGCCCATCACTCCAGCGCCGACCGCGGCACTGCGCTTCAGGAACTGGCGACGCGAGATCCCCGACGCGCCGCCCTCAGCCCCATCGTGCGCGCGCTCGGTCTCGTACCAGCCGAGCAGCTCATCGGGATCCTTGGGCGGCTGGCCCGGAAACGCCGCGTGGGCCTGTGCCAGCGTTCTCATTCGGCGGACCAGCGGGTCTCCCAATCCAGGCATCTCCCGTCCTTTCTGTCAGCCGCGCCGGCGCACCGGCGCCGCAACAGCCACCTCCGGGTGGCTGCGCTTCAATGTCATCGCCATCCAATCACGGCCGCGGGCGGCAGGCAAGGCGAATTCGATGGTTCAACCGGTCCGCGACCGGACGCACACTCGGCCCACACGGCTGTTCAAGCAGCCACGCGGCCTGCCCGGTAGGGAATCGGCTACGGCTCGAGCAGGGGGCTGAGGCTGAGGTCCGGCGCCAGGTTTCGCATCCGCGGATCGGGCGGCTCGACGGAGCAGTCGATGGCCTCGAGCAGGCCGCGAGCGTGGTCCGTGGAGCGGCGATAGGGATAGTCGCCGGCCTCGCGGCGGCGGTCGAGGAACGCCCAGTCGCTCGACTGGACGGCGAGCAACTCGCGCGCCGCTCGCTCCAGGGCGGGCTCGGCAAGACCGCCGCGCATCGCACGCAACAGCCGCAGCTCGAGCCTGCGAGCCGCGGTGGCCAGATCGGCGACCGCCGGCGAGTCCCATGTGCGCAGGTCCTTTTCCTCACCCCAGCTCGAGACCCGCAGCGGCCGCGACTCGGGCTCGTGGCGCTCGGCTGCCTCGCTCAGCGTCACCAGGTCGAGGCCGTGCTCGGAGGCGACCGCGAGGACCTCCTCGAGCCAGGCCGGGCCCTCCCACCACCAGTGCCCGAGCAGCTCGGTGTCGACGGCGAAGACGATCAGCCCGCGTCGCCCGCGGTCGGCGGCGAACCGTTCCAGGCGGGCCGCCGCGGCGGCCGCGAACTCCCTTCCGAGCTCCCTGGCGCGGGCCTCCGCGGCGGCGGGTTCGTACGGTCCGCCGTCGATCCGCCACGGGCGCGAGCCGCGCAGCGATTTGCGATGGAAGTCTGCGAAGGCGGGATCGGACGGGTAGCCGTCCAACGACCAGAGCCAACGGATCGCCTCCCAGTCGATCGTGAACGCCGTCGGCCCGGCCGCCGTCTCGATCGGCACCAGCGCCGCCGGGGAGGGCTCGTGCGCGGACTGGTCGGTGCAGAAATAGGCGAGCTCCCGTTCGCCGAGCAGCCGCTCGAGTCCGGGCTCATACGCACACTCCGGAAGCCAGAATCCACTCGAGCGACCGAACCTGCGCTCGTGCGAGCGCAGCCCGGCGTCGATCTGCAGCCGGCGGCCGGCGCGGGTCGCGAGCAACGGCAGCACCGCGTGGGTCGCCGCCGAGGCGATCAGCTCGACCCGGCCTTCGGCGGCCGGGGCTGCGAACAGATCGAGCAGGTCCTCACCGTCGAGCGTCTCGAGCCGCGCGAGCGCGCGGCGGTAGACGGACGCCTCGGCTCGGCATGCGTCGCGGTACGGCGCCTCGACGTCCGCGGCGTCCGCGTCACAGGACGCGATTCGATAGGTGCGCAGGAACTCGAGCATCCGCCGGCGGACCCCCGGGTCCTCGAGCTGGTCGGCGAGCACCGGGGTGACGGTCATCGTCAGTCCTCGGCCCACGTCGCTGAGCCGGACGTAGGAGCGGATCACGGCGTCGAACAGCCACTCCTCCCCGAACGGGTAGGTGCCGAAGCCCTCCACGTAGGGCATGTGGCTGTGGAGGACGATCGCCAGCGACCCGACGCCGGCGGGATGTTCGGCTACGCCCCGGCCGGCTCTGGCCTCGGTCACGCGCTGCAGACTGCGATCAGGTCGAGGGCATGATCGAGGTCGCAGTCGGCCTCGGGCCGGAGCACGAAGTCCGAGGCCGCGATCGCGGCAACGAAGCGCTCGTAGAAGGGCTTGGTGATCCGCAGCGCCGGGTGGACCCGATCCCAGCCGAAGCGGAGCGCGTGCTCGTGGAGGCGCAGCTTGCGGGCGTGAAAGAGCCCGTAGAGCTCGACCTCGGTGAACCGGGGTTCGAGCAGGCGCCGGTACTCGGCCGCCGTGTACTCGCGCAGATGCCAGGGGTTGTCGGATTTCTCGGCGCCCTCGGGGGCGAGCGTGAGCCGGTTCGGGGTCGAGACGTAGCTCACCGACGCCGCGCGGGCGAAGCCCTCGAGCAGGGCTTCGGGGTCGTCGATGTGCTCGATCGTCTGCAGGAGGACGATCGCGTCGCAGGGCCCCAGGTACGACTCCACCAGGCCGCGCTCGAAGCGCAGGTTGGGCCGCCCGTAGCGCGCCCTCGCGTGCTCGTGGGCCTCGGGATTCGCATCGACGCCGATCACCTCGGCCGCGTGTTCGGCGAGCAGGCTCGACCCGTAGCCCTCTCCGCAGGCGAGATCGGCGACGACGACACCTTCGACGCGGGCGGCGATCCACTCGTAGACGGCCAGGTGGCGGCGAAACCAGTAGTTCTCCTCCGGGACGTCGGGCAGGGTGCGCTCGCCGGTCAGAGCGAGCGGGGGGACGCCGGCTGGTTGGTTCTCCTGAACGTGGTCGCTCATTGAGCAGGGAGCATGGAGCATGGAGCAGGGAGACCCTCGGTCACATCGTCTCCCTGCTCCCTGCTCCCTGCTCAGTGCCTACTATCCGCGTCAGTGCCCGCGATCGCCACCGCCGCCGCCGAGCGGATCAAGGACGCCAACGCCCGCTACCACGACGCGACGGCTACCGAGTACGACGCCAAATGGGGCATCGACTACGGGCCGGTGGGCCAGGCGCAGGTGCGCAGCAAGCTCGTCAAGGCGCTCGGCGCCGAACCCGAGGCCCGCGTTCGGCGACGCGCTCGAGGTCGGAGCCGGGACCGGGTACTTCACCCTCAACCTCTTGCAGCTCGGGCTGATCGGCCGCGCGACCGCGACCGACATCTCCCCCGGGATGCTCGAGGCGCTCTCGGCGAGCGCCGAGCAGCTTGGCGTCCCGGTCGCGACGGTCCACACGGAGGCCGAGCAGCTGCCGTTCGCCGACCGGAGCTTCGACCTCGTCTTCGGGCACGCGATCCTGCACCACATCCCCGACCTCTCGCGCGCCTTCGGGGAGTTTCACCGGGTGCTCCGACCCGGAGGCGTGGTCGCATTCTGCGGCGAGCCCTCGCGCTACGGCGACCGGATCGCCGCGCTGCCGAAGGGCGCCGGCGTCCTCCTGGCGCCGTTCTGGCGCCGCCTGGTCGGCGCCTCGGCGGTCGCCGTCCACCCCGAGGACGCTTGCGATGGGCACGAGCTCGAGCCCGAGGTCGACGTCCACTCCTTCTCCCCCGCCGAGCTCGCCGAGCTCGCCGAGGGCGCCGGCTTCGGCGAGGTCCGACTGCGCGGTGAGGAGCTGCTCGCCAACGCCCACGGCTGGCTGCTCCGCACGCTCGAGGCCACCGCAGAGCCGAACGAGGTCCCCTACGGCTGGCGGCTGTTCGCGTTTCGCAGCTACCTCGCCCTGCAGCGCCTCGACACCGGACTGCTCGAGCCGCGTCTGCCGCCGGAGCTCTTCTACAACCTGGTGCTGAGCGCCCGCAGGCCCGCCGAGCGGGTGGCGCGGTGAGCGAGTTCGTCTCGCGGGGGTTCAGCGGCCGACGCCGGACGCCCGAGGAGCTCGCCGAGCGCCTACCTCCGGGTCAGTACGCGGAATCCGGCTTCCCGGTTCTCACCGCAGGCCCGACGCCCGAGGTCGCCCCCGACGAGTGGAGCTTCCGGATCGACGGCATGGTCGCCTCGGAGCGCGAGTGGAGCTGGGAGGAGTTCGCCGAGCTCGGGTTCGAGACCGTCCCCTGCGACATCCATTGCGTCACGACCTGGTCGAAGCTCGGCACCAGCTTCGGTGGCGTCTCGGTCGACACACTGCTCGAGCAGGCCGAGCCGCTCGGGGCCTACGCGATGGCCTTCTCCTACGGGGGCTACACGACGAACCTGCCGATCGAGGACCTCAGCGACGGCAGGGCATGGGTCGTCACCGAGCACGAGGGCGAGCCGCTTCCCCGCGAGCACGGCGGCCCGGCGCGCCTGCTCGTCCCCCATCTCTATTTCTGGAAGAGCGCCAAGTGGGTTGCCGGGATCCGGGTCATGGATCACGACGAACCCGGGTTCTGGGAGGCGAACGGCTACCACAACCGCGGCGATCCCTGGAAGGAGGAGCGCTATTGGACCGACTAGTGAAGCCGAGCCGCGCCGCCGGTCAGCCGCCTGGTGCTTCCGTCGCACAGCGAGCCCCGGGGAGATGGCAGATCGCGACCGTGACCGCGATCAAGCGCGAAACGCCGCGGGTGAAGTCGTTCCGCCTCCGGCTGCCGATGTGGATGCCCCACATTCCCGGCCAGCACTACGACGTCCGCCTCACCGCGCCCGACGGCTATCGAGCCCAGCGCTCCTACTCGGTCGCCTCGTCGCCGCTCGACGAGGGCGAGGTCGAGCTGACGATCGACCGCCTCGAGGACGGCGAGGTCTCCTCCTACTTCCACGACGTCGTCATCGAGGGCGACCGGGTCGAGGTCCGGGGACCGTTCGCCTCCTACTTCGTCTGGCGCGGGGAGGCGCCGGCGCTGCTGATCGGCGGTGGGTCGGGCGTCGTCCCGCTGATGTCGATCCTCCGTCACCGACGGCGCGCGATGCCCGGCCTCTCGATGCGGCTGGTCTACTCGGCCCGCAGCGCCGACGACGTGATCTACGCGGACGAGCTCGGCGATGAGACGGTGCTGACCTTCACCCGCGAGCCGCCGGCGGGCTGGGACGGCCACACCGGGCGGATCGACTCCTCGCTGATCTCCGAGGCCGGTATCGATCCCGGGATCGCGTTCATCTGCGGCTCGAACGGGTTCGTGGAGACCGCCGCGCGACTCGCGCTCGCGGCGGGTTTGGAGCCGCAGAGGATCCGGACCGAGCGCTTCGGCCCGACCGGCTGAACCCGATCAGCCGAACGTGAACGCGTAGCCCTCGATCCCGTCCTCGAACCGGAGCTCGAGTGTGTGGCGGCCCGCCCGCGGCAGGTCGACGAGGCGGTAGAGGCGCTGGCGAGTGATCGTCGCCGCGCCGCGGTCGACGTCGTCACCGGCGTCGCGCGCGGAGATCGGCTTGCCGTCGAGCAGGACCTCGAGCCGCCGAGCGCGATCGGGCGATCCGAGCACCAGGAACACCCGGCGGGCCTCGAACGAGAGCGAGAGCGTCGCGCCGGAGACGGCCTTCGCAGACTCTCCGGAGACGTCCCAGCGGCCACCGTAGGCGAACTGGTTCAGGTTCAGCGAGCCGGGGTCGGGCGCCGCGTAGGCGTTGTCGCCGGCGACCGGGCCCTGGACGTAGCCTTGGGCCCGGTCGGTTCCGAGGTAGGTCTCCGGCGTGCGGACGGCGGGGTCGGGAACCTCGGTGTGCTTCGGCTTCGCGATCGCGCCGAGACCGCCCCGGCCCGGGGCGGCGAGCAACGAGCGGATCGCCTTCTCCGTCTCGGCGTACTTGCCCTCGCCGAAGTGGACGTAACGAACCTCCCCGTTCGAGTCGATCAAATAATGGGCCGGCCAATATTGGTTGCCGAATGCGTCCCAAGTGCCCAGGTCGTTGTCCTGGACGACGGGGTATTCGATCCCGTCTTGTGCGATCGCGTCCGCGACGTTGCCGGCGTCCTTCTCGAACGGGAACTCAGGCGAGTGCACGCCGACGATCGTCAGGCCGTCCTTGCGGTACTTGCTGTCCCACGACTCCAGGTAGGGGAGCGTGCGGATGCAGTTGATGCAGGTGTAGGTCCAGAAGTCGATCAGGACGACGTGGCCCGCAGACGTCAGCTCCTTGATCGAGAGCGGCCCGCCGGACGGCGTGTTGAACCATTGCTGGGTGTCCGTGAAGTCCGGCGCCGGGCCGTAGTCGGGGAGCTTCGCCCCCGCGGCGGCCGCGGCCGCCCCTCCCTCGGTCGCACTCGGCCCGCCGCGGACGGCGGCGAGCTGGTTGGCGACCGCGTCGCTGCGCTCGAGGCCGCCGCTCGGGTTGACCAGGAACGAGGGCAGGTCGGCGGCGATCGCGTTCTGGAACTTGAGGTCGAGGTTGGCGGTCATCGCCACCGCGACGATCACCATCGTCGCCCCGGTCGCCGCCTGGACCCAGTGGCGCGCGGGCTTCAGCCGCTCGAGGACCCGGCGGCCGCCGAGCATCAGCAGGTAGAGCACGGCGCCGGAGCCGACCGCGTAGGCGAGCGCCACGGCCAGCTTGCCTGCGGTGAAGTCCTGGGCCGCGGAGACCGTGATCACGCCGGCGAGGATCGGCCCCGCGCAGGGCGTGTAGACGAGTCCGAGGCTGGCCCCGAGCACCAGGCCGGATCCGAAGCCGTCGCCTCCGACCCGGGCCGGGCCGGGCGCGATCCGGCTGCCGAACGCCTCGATCCTGTCGCCGAGGCCGGGGACGAGCAGCGTGATCCCGAACCCGAACAGGGTCACGATCGCGAGCGTGCGAACGAGGTCGTCGGGCAGCCCGAGCACGTCGATCACGTAGACGAGGGCAACGGTCGCGAACGTGAACGCCGCGACGAGGCCGGTGACGACGCCGAGCGGGCGACGCCGCCCTCCCCCCACCCCCGCGCCGAGGACCGCGGGCAGGACCGGCAGCACGCAGGGTGAGAGCGCGGTCGCAGCGCCCGCGACGAGCGCGAACAGCATCAAGAGAATCATCTGAACGAAGAGTCGAGCCGGTTCCTAAAGCATTACGGAGCGTCTACGGCTCCGCCAGGTTGTACGTGCTCCAGCGGCTCGGCGATCATCGCGACGCCGAGGCGCTCAGTCGCGGCGGCGGCGACAGCGATAGAGCCTGACGCTCCCGTCGATCCCCTTCAGCCGCCGCGAGCCGGCGAACGACCAGTCGTAGGCGTCCTCGAGAGCATCGTGGACCTCCTCGAATGCGAGCACGCTGCCCGGCCGGGCGATCGCCGTGATTCGGCTCGCGAGGTTGACGGGACGCCCGTACCAGTCGCCGCCCCTCGGGACCGCCTGTCCGAGCGCCACCCCCGCTCTGAGGCTGGGGAACGCATCACCCTCGGCGTCGGCCGACTCGACCAGCGTCAGCGCCGACTCGACCACCGGCGCCGGCTCCGGGCCGACGATCATCGCGGCGTCACCGATCAGCTTCACCAGCCGCACCGGTGGCGCGACGGCGGCGGAGGCGAGCTCGCCGAGCCTTCCGGTGATCCGCCCGAGCTCGTCGAAATCGAGTCGCTCGCCGAGCTTCGTGAACTCGACCATGTCGGCGAAGCAGACGGTGACCTCGTCGGTCGTCGCGGCACGCCCCGAGGCGAGCTCGGCCTGGCCGAACGCGTCGTGGCGTATCTGCTCGCGGAGATGAAGCGCGAGCACGTGCGAGAGCGACGCGCCGATCAGCGGCAGGAACTCCTCGGTCGCGGCGGCGAAGCGGTGCGCGGCGTCGTACTCGGTGTCGCCCTCCCGCATGTACGCGTCGGCGATCAAGCGCCGGTTCGCCGCGGCGAGCTGCGACATCGTCATCCCGAGCAGACGGGCGACCTCGAGCACCCCCTCGTCGGGCAGCCCGCCGTCGCGGAGCGCCTGAACCCGGCGCGCCGCCTCGACGTCCCGCTCGGTGTAGATCCGCGCCTCGTCGGTCGGCAGCGCCATCCCCAACGCCCGCCACTGGCGCTCGAGGAACTCCTTCTCCATTCCGGCCCGCGTCGCAACCTCGGCCGCGGTGAGGCGCTCTCCCCCGCCGCTCAGGATCCGCTCCACCGGCAACAGCGCGAGCCGCTGCTCGGCGACCGCCCTGCGCAGCTCGTCGAGCGTCGCGCCGTCGGCGGCGAGCTCGCGAAGCAGCTTCAATCGGGCCTCTCGGGCCTCGCCCTCCACCCCCTCGAGCAGGCCCTCGGCTGCGAAGTCGGTCTCGGCCATCTGCAGCCGCCCATTCTCTTGGTTCCTACAATTGACGGTATGGACGCCGACGGCGTCGAGCTGCCGATCTTCGAGCTGCCCCTTGTGCTGCTCCCCGGCGAGCTCCTGCCGCTGCACATCTTCGAGGAGCGCTACAAGCGGATGATCGCCCGCTGCGTCGACGACGGTGAGCCGTTCGGGATCGTCTTTCGCGACGACGAGGGTGGCGCCCGCCGGGTCGGCTGCGAAGCGCGGGTGACCGAGGTCACCGAGCGCTTCGACGACGGGCGCCTCAACATCCTGGTCACCGGCGAGCGGCCGTTCCGGGTGCTCGACCGCTTCGACTCCGCCGACTACCCCGCCGGCGAGGTGGCGCCCGTCGAGCCCGGAGGCACCGAGGGCGAGACCGGGGTGGTCGACGCCGCGAGCGAGGCCCGAGAGGCGTTCGCCGAGCTCGTCCGCAGGGTCGGCGGTGAGGAGCCGGAGCGCGCCGAGCTCGAGGCGACCGATTCGTACGGGATCGCCGCCAGGGTCGAGCTGCCGTCGGAGACGAAGCAGCAGCTGCTCGAGCTGCGCTCCGAGCCGCGCCGGATGGAGGTGCTCGCCGCGGCCCTGCAGGCGCTCGTCCGCGCCGTCGCCCGCTCGCGCGAGATCGCCGAGCGCGCGAAGATGAACGGCAAGGTGATCATCGCCGACGTCGAGGACTAGCCGCTAGGCCTCCGCCACGGCCCCGCCGCGGCGCGGGTCGCCGGCACCGCGAAGCCTTCCGGACCCGGGGTCGCGGGAGACCGCGTGGACGCCGCCGAAGAAGACGTTGCGCGCCGGCCAGCGGACGACCTCGTATCCGCTTCGCTCGAGCCGACCGAGGGCGGCCTCGTCGACGCCGGGCTCGGCCTGGACCGCGCCGTCCTCGTAGTGGACCCGCGGGGCGACCACCGCAGCCCGAACCTCGAGGCCGTCGCCGAGCATGCGGACGATCGTCTGCAGGATCGCGGAGCGGATCCGGTTCGAGCCGCCGCTGCCGAGCCCGACCTCGATGCCGCCCTCGCCGAGGACCACGGTCGGCGACATCATCGACGGCATCCGGCGGCCCGCCGAGTGGCGATGGAAGCCGAACGGGTTCAGGTCCTCCTCGCCGAGCATGTTGTTGAGGTGGACGCCGGTCGCCGGCACGACGAGCCCCGAGCCGGTGCCGTTCGAGCAGGTGACGCTCGCGCAGCGGCCCTCGCCGTCGACGGCGGTGATATGCGTCGTCGAGCCGAGCCGGTCGGCGGCGAGGAACCGCTCCCCGAAGCCGTCCTCGTAGAGCCCGGAGAGGAACTCCTCCGACCGTGCCTCCTGCGCGGCTCTCATCGCTGCGACGATCTCGTCGATCCGGCAACGGGGCTCGCGCGCGAGCAGCTCGAGCGCGTAGGCGATCAGGATCCCGCCCGAGGACGGGGGCGGGTTGGTGAGCACCTCGCGGCCCGCGAAACGGGCGCTGACCGGCTCGCGGTGAACCGGTTGGTAGGCGGCGAGGTCGGCGGTACCGAGCGTCCCGCCGCGCTCCAGCACCCAGTCCGAGAGCGCGGTCGCCACCTCGCCACGGTAGAACGGCTCGGCGCCCTCGGCTCCGAGCCGCTCGAGCGCGTCGCCGAGCTCGGTGAACCGGAACAGGTCGCCCTCGCGGAGCAGCGCGCCGTCTGGCGCGTAGATCGCCCGTGCCTCCTCGTAGTGGGTCAGGATCGGCTCGAGGATGCGGATGAAATAGGCCTGCTCGTCGTTGATCGTGACGCCCTCGCGCGCCAGCCTCGACGCCGGCGCTGCAAGCTCCGCGAGCGTCATCGTGCCGAACCTGCGCAACGCCTCCTCGACGCCCGCAGGGACTCCCGGCACGCCGCAGGACGCCGCGCCGACGTGGAAGATCTGGGACGACTCGGGCGTGAAGTGGACCGGGATCGGCACCAGCTCGGAGCTGCGCCGCCGGCCGTCGATTCCGGGGGCGACGACGAAGAAGTCGAGCACCACCGCCTCGGAGCCCGTGTGGACGAGCATGTACCCGCCCGCTCCGAGTCCCGTCAACGGGCTCTCGGTGACGAACGACGCCATCGCCGCGGCGACCGCGGCGTCGACCGCGTTGCCGCCCTCGCGGAGCGCTGCCGCGCCGGCCTCGGCGGTGAGCGGGTGTCCCGCAGCGACGACGCCGCGCGAGCTCATGGTGGTGCCGCGCGGTTGGCGCTCCCCGGGCGCTCAGCCGCCAGGGACGTACTCGGGCACGTCGAGATCGAAGTCGCGGGAACGCGACTCGGGTCGCTTCGCGGGACGACGCTCGGCCGGGCGCCGGCTCGACACCTCGGGCGCGCCGATCGCGCGACGCTCGCCGCTGCGCGACCGGTCCGCGGGCCGGGTGCGCTCGTCGAAGCGGGTGGCGATCACGGTGATCCAGACCTCGTCGTCGATCGAGTCGTCGAGATTCGCGCCGAAGATGATGTTCGCGTCCGGGTGGGCCGCCTCCTGGACGATCTTCGCGGCCTCGGAGACCTCGAGCAGGGTCAGCTCGGGTCCGCCGGTGATCGAGAGCAGGATCGAACGCGCCCCGTCGACGGAGGTCTCGAGCAGCGGCGAGGAGACCGCGCTCTCCGCGGCGCGGACGGCGCGGTTGTCGCCGGCGCCCATCCCGATCCCGAGCAGGGCGTGGCCCGCGTCGCGCATCGTCGTCCGAACGTCGGCGAAGTCGAGGTTGATCATCCCGGGGAGCGTGATCAGCTCGGAGATGCCCTGGACACCCTGCCGGAGGACATCGTCGGCGACCTGGAAGGCCTCCATCATCGTGGTCGTCTTCGCGAGCACGGTGAGCAGGCGCTCGTTCGGGACCACGATCAGCGTGTCGACCTCGGAGCCGAGCGCCCGAACGCCGTCCTCGGCCTGGCTGCTGCGCCGCGATCCCTCGAACTTGAACGGCTTCGTGACGATCCCGACGGTGAGCGCGCCGACGTCCCGGGCGAGCCGGGCGATCACCGGCGCCGCGCCGGTCCCGGTGCCGCCGCCCGCACCGCAGGTGACGAAGACCATGTCCGAGCCCTTGAGCAGCCGCTTGATCTTGTCCTGCTCCTCGAACGCCGCTCGATAGCCGAGCTCCGGCTTCGAGCCGGCTCCGAGGCCCCGGGCGACGCCGCTGCCGAGGTGAACCGTGACGTCGGCGTTCGACTGTTGCAGCGATTGCAGGTCTGTGTTGACCGCGAGGAACTCGACCCCCGAGATGCCGGCGTCGACCATCCGGTTGATCGCGTTGACGCCCGCCCCGCCGACGCCGACGACGCGGATCACAGGCTGATGGGGGGTCGGCTCGCCGGAGCCGAAGTCACCGCGGAAGCTCGGCTCGTCGCGGCCGTAGGTGGGGCCCTCGACGTCGAGGGCGTCGTCGCTGAAGATCCTCGAGAGGCGCTCCTTCGCCTCCGGCGGGGACGATGGCGGCGCGTCGTCCTCGACCCGATAAGCCCGCACGTCGGGCTCGCTCGACTGCGGCTCGGATGCCCGCGTCTCGTCGTCGGACTCGGCGTGGTCGAACGGCGCCTGGCGCTCGGGCTCGCGGCCGGCCGGCGCCTCGGCGGGCTCCTCCTTGAGCACCCGCGTCTCGTCGGACGCCTCGGGGTCCTTCGACGAGCGGGCCTCGGGCGGATCCTCGGGGTCGACCGTGGAGCGGAAGAGATCGGCGAGCGGGCCCTCTCGCATGCTCGCCCGCTTACGGCGCGCCATTCGTCAGTACCTCCTGGGCCAGCGCCCGGTAGTAGTCGGCCGCGTTGCCCTTGGGATCGTACTTCAGGACGCTGGCTCCACGAACGGGCGCCTCCGCGAACTTGATCGCCTTGCGGATCCTCGACTTGAAGACGAGCTCGCCGAAGTTCTCCTCGAGGATCTCGACGGCCTCCTTGGCGTGAACCGTGCGAGCGTCGAGCATCGTCGGCAGGATGCCCTCGATCTCGACTCTCGGATTGAGGTTCTCCTGGATCATCTCGAGCGTGTTCTGGAGCTGCAGCAGCCCCCGCATCGACAGGTACTCGCACTGGACCGGAACGATCACCTTGTCGGACGCGGTGAGCGCGTTGATGGTCAACAACCCGAGGCTCGGAGGCGTGTCGATGCAGACGAAGTCGTAGTCCTCGGCGACCACCGAGAGCGCCTTCTCGAGCGAGCGCTCGCGGCCGATCTGGGTCGACATCGCGATCTCCGCCCCGGCGAGGTCGATCGAGGCGACCGCGATGTCGATCTCGCGCTCGTGGACCACTTCGCGGATCGGGATGTGGTGGACGAGGACGTCGAACATCGACTTCTCGACCTTGTCGGGATCGATTCCCTGGCTCATCGTCAGGTTGCCCTGAGGGTCGAGGTCGACGCAGAGGACCCGGTGGCCGGACTCGGCGAAGGCGACGGCGAGGTTGAGGGTCGTCGTCGTCTTCGCGACGCCTCCCTTCTGGTTCGCGAAGCTGATCACCTTGGCGCGCCGGGCCGCGTCGCCGTCGCCGTCGGCTTCGCCGCTCGAGGCCTGCGGGACGCGGCGCGGGGCGATCGCCTGGCTGGCGGTGATCCGCACCTCCTCATCCTCCTGCGGCTCGGGAACCGGGCTCACCGGGACGCGGCTCGCCACGGGCCCGGGCGCCGCAACGGTCGGCTCGCTCGGCTCGGGGGACTCCGGTGCCGGGGCGCTCGGTCCGTCGCCCGGGAACGGGTTCAGCGGATCGATCCTGGCCGCATCCGGCTCGCCGACCGGCTCCGTCGGCTCGGCGCTCACCGGCTCGGTCGGCGCCGGCTCCGGTGACGGCGGGGCGGAAACGCTCGCTTCCGGCTCGGTCGGCGCCGGCTCCGGTGACGGCGGGGCGGGGACGCTCGCCTCCGGCTCGCTCGGGGGCGCCGGCGGGGTCGTCTGTGGCGCGGGCATCTCGGGCTCGGGCGCGACGGCCTGCGGCTCGGCCACGTCGGCGTCGCCGTTTCGCGTGTAGGAACCCCTGAGGTCCGCCTTTCGATCTTTTCCGGATCGCGATCCGCGGCTGAAAAATCCCATCGTTCGCGACTATTCGCACACGCACGGTCCTTTCCTTCCCCTGCAGCGGTTCCGGCTTCACGGTGTGCCGCCGCGGGTACGATCCGCCGGATGAGGGGTCCGGGCCAGGGTCATCCGATCGACACGGTGATCGAGCCCGTGGCGGCAACCATCTGAGGTGTCGGCGCTGCTCGACAAGCGGCTCGTGATCGTCACCGGCAAGGGCGGGGTCGGCAAGTCGACCGTCGCGCTCGCCCTCGGCCTCGAGGCGGCGCGGCGGGGCAAGCGCACGATCGTCTGCGAGGTCTCCTCTCAGGAGCATCTCTCGCACGTCTTCAACCGCGCCGAGGTCGGCTACCACGAGGTCGAGATGGCGGACGATCTGTGGGCGATCTCGATCGACCCCGATGAGTCGATGCGCGAGTACGTGCTCCTGCAGGTCAAGGTCCGAGCGATGCGCGACCTGCTCTTCCGTTCGCGGGTCTTCACCTACCTGGCCGCCGCGACCCCGGGTCTCAAGGAGCTGGTGACGATCGGGAAGATCTGGGAGCTGGCGCTCGACGACCGCAAGGTGAAGACCGGGCACACCTACGACCTCGTGATCGTCGACGCCCCGGCCACCGGTCACGGGGTCGGGTTCCTGCAGACGCCGCGGACGTTCGCGAACGTGGCCCGGGTCGGGCCGCTGAGACAGCAGACGGAAACGCTCGACCGGTTCGTCCGCGACCCGGAACGGACCGGCGTCGCGCTCGTCGCGATGCCGGAGGAGATGCCCGTCAACGAGGCGGTGATGCTCGAGCAACGGCTCGCCTCGGAGGTCGGGGTCGAGGTCGACCACGTGTTCTGCAACGCCCTCTACCCGGAGCGCTTCAGCGACTCCGAGACGGGGCGGATCGAGCGGCTCGCCGCGGACGGCGACGATTCGCTCGTCCGCGCCGCGTGCCGGGCGGCGGTGACCCAGAGCCGCCGCGCACGGGCCCAGCGCGAACAGCTGGCCCGGCTCGAGGAATCGTGCAGGGCGCCGATCACGACGCTCCCCTACCTGTTCTCCCCCGAGATCGGGCGGAATCAGATCGGCGAGCTGGCTGCGAGGCTGCGTCGCTGATGTCGAGCATCCCGGAATTGCTGGAGGGCAAACGGATCTGCATCTGCGCCGGGTCGGGCGGGGTCGGCAAGACGACCACCGCGGCGGCGATCGCCGCCGGAATGGCCGCGCGGGGCAAGCGCGTCGCGGTGCTGACGATCGACCCGGCGAAGCGGCTCGCCGACTCGCTCGGCCTTCCCGAGCTCGGCAACATCGAGCGTCGCGTCGACCCCGAGCTGTTCGCGGACAACGGCGTCGAAGCCGGCGACGGCGAGCTGTGGGCGATGATGCTCGACGCGAAGCAGACGTTCGACGAGGTGATCCGGGAGCACGCGCCGGACGCCGAGACCCGCGACCGGATCCTCTCGAACCGCATCTACCAGCAGCTCTCCGCGGCGCTCGCAGGCTCGCAGGAGTACATGGCGATGGAGAAGCTGTTCGAGATCCATGCCGAGAACCGCTACGACCTGCTCGTCCTCGATACGCCGCCGTCGCGCGACGCCCTCGACTTCCTCGACGCCCCGAAGCGGCTCACCCAGTTCATCGAGGGGCGGGCTCTGCAGGTGTTCATGGCGCCAACCGGCTTCGGGATGAGGTTCTTCGGGCGCGGCGCCTCGCTGATGTTCTCGATCCTGCGGCGGATCACCGGGGTCGACCTGCTCCAGGACCTGGCCGAGTTCTTCCAGGCGTTCAGCGGCATGGTCGGGGGCTTCCGCGACCGGGCGCGGCGCGTCAACGAGCTGCTCGCCGACCCACAGACCTCATTCCTGGTCGTCTGTGGACCCGAGGGAGAGCCGATCTCGGAGGCGGTGTACTTCCATCGCAAGCTGATCGAGGCCGAGATGCCGTTCGGCGGCGTGATCGTCAACAAGGTCCACTACGAGGGCAGGTTCGCCGGCGCCGGCGAGCTCGATCCGTCCGAGCTCGCCGCAAGCCTCGATGACGACGCCGGGCTCGCCGAGCGGGTGATCTCGAACTTCGAGGACTTCCAGGTGCTCTCGGAGCGCGACCGCCGCAACGTCGCCAGGCTCGCCGGCGAGATGGGCACCGAGGCCGTGATCGAGGTCCCGTTCCTCGACGCCGACGTTCACGACCTCGCCGGGCTGATGGAGGTCAACCGCTACCTGTTCGCGTCGGGCAGCGAGGAGCGGACCCGGATCGCCGAATCCGTTTGAGTCAAGGCCGAAGCCACCGAGCGATGCTCGGTGGCCTGGCCTGCTCTTCCTGGGGTGATCGGAGGAAGTCTCAGGAGACGCGGGCGCGGCGGCTACGGTCGTAGCTGATCTCGCGCACGTTCCACTCGGTGGTCTCCGGCGCCGGGAAGAGCCCGGCGACGCGCTCGTGGTGAGCCTCGCGCTCGGCCCGGGTCTGCTCGATCAGGCGCAGCACGGGACTGTCGACGGGTTCGCGCTCCGTCCCGCGGTGCGCGTCGAAGATCTCTCTCGCTCGTTCGATCACCGTTTCCTCCTCCGGCTCGTGGCTCGGTTCGGAGGAGATTCGAGCGTCGAGCGCCGATACCTCCTCGGCGAACGGCTGCGGCTGTTCGGCTCGCGGCTCCGCGGCGGGTTGATGCGCGGCGATCCGCTGCTCGGCGGGCAACGACTCCCGGGCGACGATCGACTGCTCGCGAGCGAACGGCTCGTCGCTGATCGGTGGTGGCTCCGGGTCGAACGGGGGCGTCGGCCAGTCGACCGGCCGATCCCGGTCGTCCGGCGTCGCCAGGTCGTCGTACGGCGGCGGCTCCGTCCCGGCGAGGCTCTCGACCGGCTCCTCGGACTCGGTTTCGAGGTCCCACTCGGTGGTGCCGCCACGTTGCTCGGCCGAGCCCTCGCCGCCGGCGAGCCCGTCGGCGAGCAGGATCTCGTCGGCGGTGCTGCGGAGGTCCGAGCCCAGGTGCCCGACGGCCGCGTCCTTGAGGATCGCCCGCGCCAGGTCCTCGAGCTCCGCGGCGGTCTCGGCGGGTGTCGTCGCGACGCTTCGGGGCGCGGGCTCGCCGCTCCACAACTCGCGTTCGAGTCCGATCGCCCGGTCGACGACCGCCTTCGTCTCGTCCCGGCCCTCGGGCTCGGCGCAGAGCGCGGCGACGCGCATCGAGAGGCCGAGGTCGGCGGGGCCCCCGCCCTCGAGCAGGAATCGCAGCGCGAGCAGGTGATCGTTGAGCGCCTCGACGACGACGTTGCGTTCCAGCCCGGCCTCGAAGCGGTTGATCGCACGCCCGAGGGTGGTCGGAAAGCCGGGACGCTCGGCCGCGAGACGGGTGAACGGGGTACCGGAGGCGCCCAGCGCCCGGGAGAACGCGGCGAGATCGCCGAGCTCGGCCTCGGTGAGCCGGTAGCCACCCGGGCGGTGGCGTCCGGACCCGGTCGCGATCCGGCGCCAGCGGTCACCGGCGAGCCGTGTCCAGGCGTGCGGGCCGAGGCCGACCCCACCGGCCTTGAACAGCCTCAGGGTGGTGACCAGGCGGCGCAGCGCCAATACCGCGAGCAGGCCCGCGTCGGGCCCGCCGTCTTCGGTCGCGGCGCTCTCGACCCGGACGACCGCGAGGAAGGCGGGCTCCCACGGGGAGACGCCGAGGCCTTCGTTGGAGCGCGCCTCGGCGGGGATCTCGACGGTGTCGGCGCGGACGATCGACGCGCTGCCGACGTCGAGCCGGGCGACCGGCATCTGGACACCGCGCAGCGGAACGATCACCTCGATCTGGCCCTCCTCCGCGTCGCCGCCGAGCTCGAGCTCCTCGATCGCCGCGTCGAGTCGTGTCTGATCGAGCGAGAAGTCGGAGCTGTCCATCCACAGGCGACAGAGAAAGACGACGCCGGCGAGCTCGGCGCGGCTGCGCGGTGTGTCGGGCACCGTGATTCCCATCCCGTGCAGATAGGGGCCGGCGATCGCCGTTGCCTCGAGCGCGGCGCATGCGGCGCCGAACGAGTCGAGCTCGCGCAGCCGACTCGCGTGGTCGCGGACGAACCGCTCCGTCAGCGGCTCGTAGCGACACAGCGGCGAGCCGTCTCCGGGCTCGCGCACCTCGTAGGGGATCTCCTCGCCGACCGCGATCAGGTCGCGGAGCAGCTCGGCCGATTCGACGGCCATCGCCGCCAGCGCCTCTCGAACCACCAGGTCTCGCATGGAGTCAGGTTTCGCGGCACCCTGGCACGCATCCTTCCCTGCAAGCGCCGTTGCACCGCGACCTCGTGGCGCCGGCGCTTCAGGCTCGGATCGTGACCGTGGCGCGAGCTCGCGAGGCGCGTTCCGACCCGGCCGCCGCCCTGGCATCGAGCCAGCGCTGCCCGTAGGAGCGCATGTCCTCGATCAGCGGCACGAGCGCGCGACCCTTCTCGGTCAGCGCGTACTCGACCCGCGGCGGCACCTCCGGGTACGTGTTGCGAGCGACGATCCCGTGCTCCTCGAGCGCCCGTAGCCGCAGCGAGAGCGTCCGCGGGCTGATCCCGTCGAGCGAGCGCTCGAGCTCACAGAAGCGACGACTCTCGTCCGCGAGGTCGCGGATCACGAGGAGAGTCCACTTGCCCGAGATGATCTCGGCGGTTCTGCAGACGGGGCAGGTCGGGTCCGTCATCGGTGTCCTTTGACTGGCCGGTCCAGGGCGGCGGTTTGCGCGCCCTTGCCATCCCGGTCGGTGCTTGCGAGTATAGCCAATGCTTCAGGAAGTGAAGCGAGGATATTGCGGGGCATCCTCACCGCGCACCGCCCTCGCTACGCGGCGGACGGCGCGCTCGGCCGGGCCGAGGGCGAGCCTCAGGCAGCGCGCTCGGCAGTGCGCCGATCGCGCACTCGGCGCCCGAGCAGGCTTGCAGCGTGGCGGTCAGGCCGGCGAGCGCCTCGCGCGTCGCCGCGAAGGTCGGGTCGCGGACCCGGTTGGAGAGCTCGAACGGGTCGCGGCGCAGGTCGTAGAGCTCGCGCTCGGTCGTCCGCCCGGCTCCGATCGGGGCGGCGATCCCGGCGGCGCGGGTCGCGACCGAGGCGCGGCGGTATTCGACGTAGACGTAGCGGCGCGTCTGGACTCCGACGTAGGACCGCACCTTGTAGCCGCCCCTCGCTCGAGTCGTGTTGTCGCGCCCCTCGATCGGGATCGCGCGCTGCGGCGCCGAGGCGGCTCCGGTGAGCGCCGGCGCCAGCGAGACGCCGTCGACCGGTCGCGCGAGCTCCGCCGGGATCGTCGCCCCGGCGAGCGAGAGGATCGTCGGCGCCAGGTCCGCGTTGGCGACCGGGTCGGTGACCGTCTGCCCCGCCGCGATCCCGGGGCCGCGAACCATCAGCGGGACCCGGAGCGCCTCCTCGTAGGGCTTGTTCTTGCCTCGCGCGATTCGGTGCTCGCCACCCATCACGCCCTGGTCGGTGGTGTAGACGACCACGGTCCGGTCGAGCTGATCGATCGCGCGCAGCCGGTCGAGGATCGCCCCAACCGAGTCGTCGAGCGCCCGCAGCGCCGCGAGCCCGCAGCGATAGTCGCGCGAGACCTCGGCGACGTCCGCGGCGTTGAGCGGGTCGCGGCGGCGGATCGCCTTCGGCTTGTCGGCGACGTCGGCCTCGTCGAAAGAGGGTGGCCGCGGGAGCTTCGTGTGGATGAAGCTGCGTGCGTAGCGCGGCGGCGGGATCGCGCTCTGTGAGCCCTTGCGGGAGTCGGGCGGGCCGTCGGAGCAGCGACGTCCGGCGGGGTCGTCGCGCCCGACCCCGAAGTGCGGCGGGTGGTAGGCGACCCAGAGAAAGAAGGGCTGTGCGCCGGCCGCCTGCGCGGAGATGAACGGCAGCGCGTACTCCCTGGTCAGCGCGTCGGTCTGGTAATCGGCGGGTGCGGTGCCGAAGTGACGCGGCGGGCCGTCCGGGTCGAAGACCTCGTAATCGTAGTAGGAGGAGAGCGAGTCGCCGCCCTCGCCGACCAGCCCCGCCCACTGATCCCACCCCGGAGGAGCGCGGCGCGGGGTGCGGACGCCGTTCAGCCACTTGCCGACGAACCCGGTCGCGTAGCCGTTCGCCCGCAGCCAGGCGGGCAGGGTCCGGTCGGGCTCGAGCAGCGCCTGGTAACCGCCGCCGCTGAGCACGTTGTTGCCCTTCGCTCCGTGGTTGTGGGCGTAGTCGCCGGTCAGGAAGGTGGCGCGCGCCGGACAGCAGAGCGGATAGCTGGCGATCGCGTCGGTGAAGCTGGTCCCGCGCCGGGCGATCTGACGCTCGACCGTCGGCAGCGCCCGCATCATCCCGGGTCCCTGATCGTCACTCATGATGACGACGAAGTTCGGCTGCGTCGTGACGCCGGCGGCGCCGACCGGGCCCGCGGTCGGCACGGCGACGGCGATCACCGCGAGCGCGAGCGCGCACGCCACCGCCCTCGGTCTGTTCACACACCCCGCCGCGATCTGAGAACGGTAGCGAGCGCGCCCGGCTCTGCCCCGGGATCGGCCGGTCGGTGACCGCCGCTCAGCGCTGCAGCGCCGGCTCCGGGACGCTGACGTCGGCTACGCAATCGGGCCCTGCGCAGCCGCGAAGCCGCTCGAGCGCCGCCGCCAGCACGGCCCGCGGTGCGGCGTAGGCCGCGCTGGAGTCCTCGCTTCGCAGCTCCTCAGGGTCGAGCGCGAGGTCGTAGAGCTCGACGTCGGTCAGGCGGCCGACCCCGATCGACAGCCCGAGGCCCTCCTGGAGCGTCGCCGCCTGGGCCTGGTAGTGCTCGACGTAGGTGTACCGGCTGGTCCGCAGGCCGACCCAGGAGGGGGCGACAACGGTCCCGTCGGGGCGAGCGTGCGGCGGGCGCTTCGATTCGATCAGGATCGCCCGGCCGGGGTCGCCGAGCCCGCTCAGATACTGGCCCACCGAGCGGCCGTCGACGGGCCGCGAAACCAGCGACGTGGGCAGGCGGATGCCCGCGAGGTCGAGGATCGTCGGCGCGAGGTCGACGTTCGAGACCGGGTCGGCGATCGTGTCGCCGGCGCGGATCCCCGGCCCCCGGATCACGAGGGGGGTTCGCAGGGCCTCCTCATACGGCTGAACCTTCTCGGCGCGAATCCGGTGCTCACCGTGCATGTAGCCGTTGTCCGAGGTGTAGATCACGTACGTGCGCCCGGCGAGCCCGGCCGCATCGAGGGCGTCTTCGATCTGCTTCACCCCCTCGTCGACCGCGAGCAGGCTGGCGAGCTCGCACTGATAACGCTCGGTGAGGTCGGCGATCGCCCGGTCGGACAGCTTCTTGCGACCGCGAACCGCACCGGGCTTGTCGGACATGTTGTCCTCGTTGAACGATTTCGGCATCGGCAGCGCGAGATGGCTGAAGCGGCGGATCTCGCGGGGCGCCGGCTTCGCCTTCGCCGTCTCGAACGCGAACGGCTTTCCGTTCGCGCAGCGGCCGTTGCCGGAACGGTCGCGGCCACGTCCCCAATGGGGAGCGATGTAGGAGACGTGGAGGAAGAACGGATCGGGGTCGGAGGCGTGCGCCCGGATGTAGGGCAACGCATAGTCGCGGGTCAGGACGTCGGTCTGGTAGTCGCGGTCGGCCTCCCCGTAGGAGACCTTGCCGCCGCGCGAATCGGTGATCTCGTAGTCGTAGTAGAAGGTCATCGTCGGTGAGGTGAGCGCGTTGAACCGATCCCAGCCGGGGGCCGGGTCGAGGGTCCGGTAGTCGTGCAGCCACTTGCCGACCAGGGCGGTGTCGTAACCGGCGCGATCCATCCACACGGGGAGCACGTCGCCGGGGTCGCGCAGCGACTCGTAACCGCCCCCGTTTCGCTCCTGGTTGTCGATCACGCCATGGTTGTGGGCGTACTGGCCGGTGATCCAGGTGGCGCGCGAGGGACAGCAGAGCGGGAACGAGATGATGTTGTTCTCGAAGCTCGTCCCCCGGCGGACGAGCAGGTTCTGGACCCGCTTCATGACCGCGAGCGAGGCGGCGGTCTGATCGTCGGTGGTGATCAGGACGATGTTCGCCCGCGTCGACACCCCCTGTGCGTCGCCGCCGCCGGCGGCCGCGATCACGCCGGCGGTCGCGGCCAACGCCGCGACGACCAGTCCCGCGGCCGCCCTCAGACTCGCAATTTTCGCCGAACCCGCTCGCACACCTCGGCTCCGGGCGCAAACCTATCCTGCGCCATCGGGTCGAGGCGAGCTTTCGTCCGTCTGACGCGGACCAACCCTCGTCTCGATGCGGCGGCGGAGCTCAGTCGAGTGGGCGTGTGGAGGTCACGAGCGGCGCGTCGAGCCGCCGCGACCACTCTTCCGCCTGCGTGGCCCCGGCGCCGGGAGCGGCGAGGCAGCGCCGGCTGTCGCCGGTCAGGGCTCTACGCCACTTCCCGAAGCTTCTGTGCCTCGGCGAGCGACTGCAGCTTCTTCAGCGACTGGTTCTCGATCTGGCGGATTCGCTCCCGGGTGACGTTGAACGTCCGGCCGACCTCGTCGAGGGTGCGCGGATGCTCGCCGCCGAGCCCGTAGCGGAGCTCGAGCACGCGGCGCTCGCGATAGGAGAGGTTCTCCAGCGCCTCGCGCAGCGCCTCCTTGGTCAGCAGGTCGGCGGCGCGCTCGAACGGCGACTCCGCCTTCTCGTCGGCGATGAACTGGCCGAACTCCGACTCCTCCTCGTCGCCGACCGGCTTCTCGAGCGAGACCGGCGCCTGGGCGGAGCGCTTGATCTGATCGACCTCCTCGGGGTCGATTCCGGTCACCTCGGCGATCTCGTCCGGGGTCGGCTCGCGGCCGAGCTCGGTGACGAGCTTGCGCTCGGCGCGCCCGATCTTGTTCAGCTTCTCGACCACGTGAACCGGGATCCGGATCGTCCGCGCCTTGTCGGCGAGCGCCCGGGCGATCGCCTGGCGGATCCACCAGGTCGCGTAGGTGGAGAACTTGAAGCCCTTGCGGTAGTCGAACTTCTCGGCGGCCCGGACGAGGCCGAGCGTGCCCTCCTGGATCAGGTCGAGGAACGGCAGGCCCTGGTTGCGGTAGTTCTTCGCGATCGACACCACCAGCCGGAGGTTCGACTCGACCATCTTCTGCTTCGCGTCGAGGTCGCCGCGCTCGATCCGCTTCGCGAGATCGACCTCCTCCTGAGCCGTCAGCAGGCGGACCTTCCCGATGTCCTTGAGGAACAGCTGCAGCGAGTCCGTGGTCATGTCCGGTTTCAGGTCGAGGGCCGCCTTCTGGCGGCGCTTGCCGCGCTTCGGCTCGGACCGCTCGGCCTCCGCGGTCGAGGCCTGCGCCGGGTCGACGTCGTCGACCATCTCGACACCCTGGCCCTCGAGGTAGCCGTAGAGCTCCTCGATGTCGCTTTCGTCGACCTCGACCTCCGCCAGGGCGTGCGCGACCTCTCCGTAGGCGATCACGCCCTCGGTCTGGCCCTTGGTGACGAGGTTCTTGACTTCCTCGAGCTCCTGAAGCTCCGTGATCAACATCGGGTGGCTACGGCTTCCTTCCTGGTCTGTCGTGCGTTGGATGTCAGTTGCGTGCCCGTCGGAGATTCTGCCCGGCTCCGATGCCCCGCGATCCCGTGAGCGACGAATTGCAGACCGGCGGAACTTCCTGCCCTGCCGGAGCTTCTTCGTGCGGTGGCGGGATAAAGCTCAAACGTGTGTTCGAATCGTACTCGCTGCCTTTTCGTAGTCAAGGGCAGAGGCGCTCCTGGCGGACGAGTTTCCGCCGCCGGACCGGGCGGTTCGCACCCCGAGATGCTCACAACACCGATACCCAGGGGCGGTTACTCGCAATCGCAACGCGCCCGTCCGGCAATCGCGATGGAATACGGGTGATGGACGACGATCCCAAGGTACCGGACGAGGACGCCGACCCGGCGCAGGGCGGCGTCTTCGGAAAACTCCCCGATACCCGGGCGGGCTCGCGGAGCCCGCGGCGCGACGCGGCCCGGGCCGGCCGCCGCACGGCGGGCGCGAAGCCCCGCCCCGCGGGCACCCCGGGCAAGCGCCGCGGCGCCCCTGCGACGGCCGAGCCGGGTGGCGCGCAGGCGAGCCCCGGCGGTCCGGCCTCCGATCGAGAGGCGGCCGGCGTGACACCGACCTCGGAGAACCCGGCGGAGGCCGCCGAGGGCTCGGGGAGGGGCCTCGAAGACGTCGCCTGGGCAGGGATCGCGGCGGCCGCCGAGGCGGCGACCGTCGGGGTCCGGCTGGCCGGGCGCGCGTTCGAGGCGCTGCGCGAGACCGTCGAGCGTCGGTGAATCGGCGCTACCTCCGGGCCTTCTGGGAGCGCGCCTACCGCGAGAACATCACCGGGCTCTCGGCGATGGTCGCCTACAACCTGGCGCTGGCGATCTTCCCGTTCGCCCTCCTGGTCCTGTTCATCTTCGGGCGCGTGATCGAGAACCCCGACATCGAGGCGAGCGTGCTCCGCGACCTGCAGGGGATCTTCCCCGCGGTCGACTCGGACACCCTGGCCACGATCGTCGACCGGATCCGCTCGAGCTCGACCACGATCGGCGTCGTCGCCGCGGTCGGCGCCGTCTGGATCGGCGCTTCGTTCTGGGGTGCGATGGACACCGCCTTCTGTCGCATCTACCACGTCGAGTGCCGCGGCTGGGTCGAGCAGAAGCGCTTCGCGCTGGTCATGCTCCTGGTCGTGATCGCGTTCCTGGCGGCGAGCGTGATCGTCCCGATCGCCGAGGGGATCCTCACCTCCAGCGCCAACGACCTGCCGTTCGGCCTCGACGCTCTGACCGGGCTTCGCACCGTCTTCGTGCTCGCGGTGGCGCTCCTGATCACGTTCGCGATCTGCTCGCTGATCTACTACGTCGTCCCGAAGGGACACGTGCCCTGGCACGGCGTCTGGCCCGGGGCCCTGTTCGTGACCGCGACCACCGCGATCGCCAACGCGGCCTTCCCGTTCTATCTCACGCAGTCGAACATCGAGAAGCTCGGCGGGGCGCTCGGATTCATCCTCGTCGCGCTGCTCTGGTTCTACATCGTCAGCCTCGCGCTGCTCGCCGGGGCGGTGATCAACGCTCTCCGTTACGAGCTCCACGACATCGGCAGCGTCGAGGAGGAGCGGGCGCGCTCGTTCGCCGAGCAGGCGCAGGAAGAGCTCTGAGCCGCCCGACGGCGGCCCGGCGGGCCGCTGAGCCGAACCGGCCGCCGGTTATCTCGCGCAGCTTCGCCTGATCGTGGCGCGCCGAGACCGTCCGCACCGTCCCCGAGCGCGAGCGGGTGATCAACGACTCGGTGGTCGCCTTCCCGCGGCTGTACCGAACGCCCTGCAGGAGGTCGCCGTCGGTGACGCCGGTGGCGGCGAAGAACACGTCCTTGCCGGAGACGAGCCGGTCGACGTCGAGGATTTCATCGAGGTCGTAGCCGGCGTCGACCGCGGCCTGGCGCTCGGAGTCGTCGCGAGGCCAGAGCCTGCCGAGCAGCTCCCCGCCGAGGCACTTGATCGCCGCCGCCGAGAGCACGCCCTCCGGCGTCCCGCCGATCCCCCAGAGCAGGTCGACCCCGGCCTCCGCGGAAACGGCGAACAGGGCCGCGGAGACGTCGCCGTCGCTGATCAACCGGATCCGGGCTCCGACCTCGCGGATCTCGGCGATCGCGGCCTCGTGGCGGGGCCGGTCGAGCATGATCACCGTCACGTCGCCGACCGGCTTCTGCTTTCGTTCCGCGACCCGGCCGACGACCTCCGCGAGCGGGTCGTCGAGGCTGAGGCAGTCCGCGACCTCGCTGCTCCCGGCGATCTTCTCCATATAGACGCACGGGCCCGGGTCGAACATCGTCCCGCGCTCCGAGAGCGCGATCACCGAGAGCGCCGACGGCATCCCGCGCGCGGTCAGCGTCGTTCCCTCGAGCGGGTCGACGGCGATGTCGACCTCGGGAGGGCTGCCGTCGCCGATCCGCTCGCCGTTGTAGAGCATCGGGGCCTCGTCCTTCTCGCCCTCGCCGATCACGACCGTGCCGTCCATCGGCACCGTGTCGAGCAACAGCCGCATCGCGTCGACCGCGGCACCGTCGGCGGACTCCTTTTCGCCGCGTCCGACCCAGCGCGACGCGGCGAGCGCCGCCGCCTCCGTGACCCGAACCAACTCGAGCGCGAGGTTGCGATCCGGCTTCGCGCCCGACCGCTGATCGTGCGAGAGGACCGTCAAACCGTGCCCGGAGCCTTGCGGGTCTTCCGGGGGGCGCTCTCCACGGATCGCGTGTAGCCGACGATCGCGATCACGACGGCGCTGATCAAGGCGATCCAATAGCCGTAGTCGAGGCTGACCCCGATCTCTGCCGGGCCGCTGCCCGGCTTGTCGATGATCCCGTTGTAGGCGATCAGCACGAAGGCGATGAACCCGGCGAGCATCGTCATCTCCCCCGGGGGGTAGGAGAGCTTGTGGCCGCGGACCAGGATCCAGCCGAGGATCAGCGGGGCGATCGCGGTGAGCAGCAGCAGCCAGCGAAGGATCGGGAACGTCTCGAAGCCGGTGCAGCTGAAGTCGTCCTGGCCGCAGATGAACGCGTCCGGGTTGAAGTCCGGGCCGCCGACGACTCGCTGCGGGTTGTGGTCGAGCGAGTACCAGGGCAGGAACAGGATCGAGACGATGAGCAGAATCGACGCCGCCGCCCCGACCACCACCCGGCCACGATTGAGCCGCGAGAAGTCCATGCACTCGCGAGCCTATCCCAACGAATAGGCTCCGGACCCGGACGATGCCCGACCGCCGCTGGGGACTAACGCTGCCGCTTCCGGCGCTCTCGCTGCGCGACCATTCCGAGCTCGTTCGGCGCGCCGAGGCGGCCGGCTACACCGACCTCTGGACCGGCGAGACCAACGGCCCGGACGGGTTTACGCCGCTCGCCCTCGCCGCGGCCTGGACGACGACGGTCCGCCTCGGGACCGGTGTCGTCGGCGTCTTTCAGCGCGGTCCGGCGCTGCTCGCCCAGCAGGCGGCGGCGCTCGCCGACGCGAGCGGCGGCCGTTTCGCGCTCGGGATCGGCGCCTCGTCCGACCGGATCGTCGAGGGCTGGAACGGGATCCCGTTCGAACGGCCGCTGCGACGGGTCTCCGAGACCGTCGACTTCCTGCGCCCGGCGCTCGCCGGCGAGCGGACCGCCAGCGGCTTTCGGCTCGAGCAGGCGCCGCCTCCCGGTCGCGATCGTGCTCGCGGCGCTGCGCGGCAGGATGCTGCGGCTGGCGGTCGAGAAGGGCGACGGCGCATTCACGAACTTCCTCCCGATCTCCGGCCTGCCTCAGGTCGCTGCCGAGCTCGACGGCGCCCCCGATGGGTTCGAGCTGCTCGGCCGCTTCTTCTGCCTGCCGGGCGAGCGCGAGCAGATCGAGCCGTTGGTCAGATTCATGTTCTCCAGCTATGTCACCGTGCCCGTCTACGCCGACTTCTACCGCTGGCTCGGCCACGGCGACGCGATCGCCGAGATGTGCGAGGCATGGGATGCCAAGGATCGCCAGCGGGCCGCGGCGGCGGCTCCCTGGGAGCTGATCGAGGAGATGTTCATCCTCGGCACCCCCGAGCAGATGAAGGCACGTCTCGATCAGTTCGTCGCCGGCGGGATCACCTGCCCGGTGCTGACCCCGATCACGACGCCGGACCGGCTCGGCGACCTGATCGAGGCGCTGGCACCCGAGTAGCCCGCGCCGGCTCGTCCGAGTTGCGCCGGGGTCGCCGCGACCGGCGACTACGCCGTCGGCTTCGCGAGGCTGAGCGCGTAGAGCCCGTCGGGGTCGGTCCACCACTCGACCAGCTCGAGACCGGCGTCGGAGTAGCTCGAGTCGAGCCGTTCGCGGGTGAACTTGGTCGAGATCTCGGTCCGCATCTCCTCGTTACGGGCGAAGTGGGTGCGCATGTCGAGCGTCCGTAGGTCGATGAACTGCTCGGCGAGCGAGCGCAGGCGGATGTCGATCCACTCGTTCTCGGCGTCCCAGAAGGCGACATGCTCGAACTGCTCGAGGTCGAAGTCGGCGTCGAGCTCGCGGTTGAGGACGCTGAGGACGTTCTTGTTGAACTCGGCGGTGACCCCGGCGGAGTCGTTGTAGGCGGCCTCCAGCGTCCTTTGGTCCTTGACCAGGTCGGTTCCGAGCAAGAAACGGTCCCCCGGGTACATGAGGGTCGCGATCCGGGCCAGGAAGGAGCGCCGCGGCCCCGGCTTGAAGTTCCCGATCGTGCCGCCGAGGAAGGCGATCAACGCGCCCTCCTCGCGGGGGACGCGCTCGAGGTGGGTCTCGTAGTCGCAGATGATCCCGTGCACGCGCAGGCCGTCGTACTCGGCGACGAGCTCGGCGGCGACCCGGCGGGTTATCTCCTCGGAGATGTCGACCGGCACATATGTCTCCAGCGAGCCGGCGTCGCGCATCGCATCGAGCACGGTCCGCGTCTTCGCGGCGGCTCCGGACCCGAGCTCGATCAGGGTCGTCGGGGTCGCGGCGGCGACGATCTCCGATGCTTCGCCGGCGAGGATCGAGCGCTCGGCACGGGTCGGGTAGTACTCGGGCAGCTCGGTGATCCGCTCGAACAGCTCCGAGCCGCGCTCGTCGTAGAAGTACTTCGGCGGCAGCTCCTTGAACGGACAGGAAAGTCCCTCGCGCACGTCCTCCGCCATGCCGGCCAGCACCCCGCCTTCGGCGAGGTGGACCTCGATCTCGATCTGCTCGGCGGTCGCCGCCACGTTCCTCAACCGTCGTCGCTGGACGCGTTTCGTTTCATGCGCTCGTTCAAACGTCCCTTACGCATCGGATCCCGGAGAAGATTTGTGAGCGCTCGGGGAGGTCCCAGTTGCGAAAGCTCGTCCGGATCAGATCTCGTCTCGTCGCCCAGGCGCCGCCGCGCAGGACCTTGTAGGTGTCGCCAAAGAAGACCTCGGAGTACTCGGGGTAGGGAAAGGCGCGAAACCCCGGGTAGGGGACGAAGTCCGAGGACGTCCACTCCCAGACATCGCCGAGCATCTGCACCGCGCCGGAGACGCCGGCCCCGGCTGCATAGGCGCCCGCCTTCGCCGTTCCGAAGCCGAGCTGATCGAGGTTCGCCCGAGTGGGGTCGGAACCCGCCGCCGCCGCTTCCCACTCGAACTCGGTCGGCAGCCGCTTGCCCGCCCAGCGGGCGAACGCGTCGGCCTGATGCCAGTCGACGTGGACGACCGGCCGCGTGCCGTCGACCGGGCGCCGCCGGCCGAAGGTGGTGGTAACCCAGCGATCGCCGTCGCGCTCCCAGTACATCGGCGGTTCGGCGTTGGTCGCGGCCAGAAACCCGGCGAACGCTGCATTGGTGACGGGCGTGCGGTCGATCTCGAACGCCGCCAGCTCGACCGTGTGCCGCGGGCGCTCGTTGTCGTACGCGAAGCCATCGTCGGCGGCCCCGACCTCGTGCGGGCCGGCGGTGACCGCGACCATCTCGGGCCCGGCGTCGACCGGTTCGCCGACCACCGTCCCGTCGATCCGGACCGGTTCGTAGCCGTCGACCATCTGCAGCAGCTGCAGCATCGTCTCGGCGTGCTGGTGCTCGTGGGCGATCAGCATCTCGTAGATGAATCCCCCCGCGATCAGCTGATCGTCGTTGTCTTCGAGCTCCGTCGTCGAGAGGACCTCGAGCGTCCGTGCGCGCACCCCCTCCATGTAGGAGCGCAGCTCGTCGCCGCGTAGGATCGGCAGCTCGTTGCGGATCTTCCGTGGGTTCTCGATCGCGTCGTAGAAGCGCCCCAGGTCGCCGTCCATCGGCTCGAGACCGCCGACCCTCTGGACCAGCCAGAGCTCCTCGAAGTTGGCGATGTGGCCCAGGTCCCATGCGAGCGGGCTGAGGATCGGGGAGTAGACCGTGTTGAGTTGCTCGTCCTCGAGCGGCTCGATCAACAGCAGAGTCCGCTCGCGCGCCTCCGCAAGGCGGTCGGCAACCCGCTGACTCAGATTGGCCTCGGCGGTCGGCGCGATCTCCAGAGGCTACCCAGGCGGCTCGATCGCGAACTCGAACGAACAGATGCCGCCTCCAGACGGCTAGGCTGCCGCCCCGATGCGGATCGAGGGCAAGAGCGCGCTCGTCGTCGGCGGTGCCTCGGGGCTCGGCGAGGCGACCGCGAGGCGACTCCGCTCTGCAGGCGCGTCGGTGACGATCGCGGACCTGAACGTGGAGAAGGGGGAGGCGCTCGCCGCGGAGCTCGGCGACGAAGCCCGGTTCGTCGAGGCGAACGTGCTCGAGGCCGAGCAGGTCGAGGCCGCGGTCGACGCGGCGACGGCGTCCGGCGAGCTACGCGCGTCGATCTGCTGCGCGGGCATCGGCTGGGCGCAGCGGACCGTCTCCAAGCAGGGCCCGCACGACCTCGAGATCTTCGCCAACGTGGTCAAGGTGAACCTGATCGGCACCTTCAACGTCCTTCGCCTCGCGGCAGCCGCGATGGCCGCCAACGAGCCGAGCGAGGACGGCGAGCGCGGCGTCTGCGTCAACACGGCCTCGATCGCGGCCTTCGACGGCCAGATCGGCCAGGTCGCATACGCCGCCTCCAAGGGCGGAATCGTCGGCCTCACCCTGCCCGCGGCGCGCGACCTCTCCGGCCGCGGCGTCCGGGTGATGACGATCGCGCCGGGGCTCTTCGACACGCCGCTGCTCGCCGCCCTCCCAGAGGATGCCCGGGAAGCGCTCGGCGCCGGGATCCCGTTCCCCTCGCGGCTCGGCCTACCCTCCGAGTACGCGGACCTGGTCGCCGCGATCGTCGCCAACCCGATGCTCAACGGCGAGACGATCCGCCTCGACGGTGCGCTGCGGATGCCGCCGCGGTAGGAGGCCCGATGAGGCTCGGATTCCTGATCCTCTCCGACCACAGCGAGGCGCTGAACGGAAAGGTCTATGCGCTCGGCGGCGGCTGGAACATGCTCCGCTTCGCCGAGCTCCCGATCGAGCACAGCTTCGACATCGCGTTCGGAATCGACGTGCCGTGGGACGAGACCAACCAGCCGCACACGCTGCGGCTCGAGATCCAGGATCCGGACGGCGAGCGGCTCGGCGACGAGTTCACGCTCGACTTCGAGACCGGCCGGCCGCCGGGCACCGTCCCCGGCCAGGACCAGCGCATCGTCCTCTCCCTGAACGCCGGCATCAGCTTCGCGAGCGCCGGCCCGCACGCCGTCGTCATCCACGTAGGCGAGCAGGAGATCGGCCGCAGCAGGTTCTACGTGATCCTGCAGACGGCCTCCCCCGGCTGATTTCGCGCGGCCCTGAACGCGGGATGCCGTTTCGGGAGTCTCGGTCCCCTCGTTTGGTTGGTCGCCGTCTCGATGCCGTCGTCAGCCACCCCTCTGCAGGTGCTCGCGAAGCCGGTCGATCTGACTCTGTTGTTGCCTGACTTGGTCGACGAGCCGCCGGACGGTGGCGTCGAGCGGGTTCGCGGAGCGTGAGGGCGCGACCCCGAGCTGCCCATTTGGCTTGACGACCACCGGCTGGGCTCCGCCGAGGGGCGTGCCGCTGATCCCGGCGATGTAGGTGGCGGTCTGCTTGCCGTCGGTGCCGATCCGGATCGTCCCCGCTTCCCCGGCCTTGCCGGCGTTGGCGATGTCGACGTTGTCCGAGCCTGCGGTCAGGTTCTTGCCGGCACCGGAGCCGAGCGCGGCGTTGTTGTTGCCGGTCGTGTTCGCGTTCAGCGCGCCGGTGCCGGTCGCGCTGTTGTCGTGGCCGGTGGTGTTGGCGAAGAGCGCGTTGGTGCCGGTCGCGACGTTGTCGTCGCCGGTGGTGTTGAGAACGAGCGCCTGATAGCCGCCGGCGACATTGTCGTCGCCCTTCGTGTTCCCGTAGAGCGCGCCCCTGCCGCTCGCCACGTTGCGACTGCCGCTGACGTTCTCGTGAAGCGCGTCGGTGCCGGCGGCGACGTTGTCGTTGCCGGCCTTGTTGGAGTAGAGCGTGGTGAAGCCGCTGGCGACGTTGTTGGAGCCACCGATGTTCGACCACAGCGCGCGAAAGCCGCCGGCGACGTTGTTGGAGCCGGTGGTGTTGGCGTAGAGCGCCTCGGCGCCGCTGGCGACGTTGTTGGCCCCAGTGGTGTTGTGGAACAGCGCGACATCGCCGGTCGCCACGTTCTCGCTGCCACTGGTGTTGGCGGTCAGCGCCGCCGAGCCGACCGCGATGTTCCTGACGCCGGTGGTCAGGCTCGGCATCACCGAGCTGCCCAGGCCGACGTTGCAGCAGCCGGTGAAGGTCCCGTTGAAGAGCGAGGGGGTATTGCCGGCTGCGGCGTTGAAGTTGTTGTCGAAGTAGACGCTGCCGGTGGTCGCGAGGCTCTGCGAGGCGCCCGCGGTGAGGCCGATCAGCGCGCTGAGCGCGAGGGCGCTCACCGTGATTCGGAACCGGCGGCGTGGCGCGGTTGGCTGACATGGACGGGAACTGTGCTTGGCAGTCATCTTGACTTCCCTCCGATCGGTTTGGGCGGAGCCAAGCGGCGCGTCTGGTGCTGCCGAGCGGGTTTGCCGTCGAGGCATCCGTCCGAGTGGACGAGGCGAGCCTATCCCGGCCGTGGGCGGGCGCAAGGACGTGTGGGCCGGTCCGCCTGGCGCCTGAATCGGTCGATGCGGACCGGAAACGGCGGCCGGTGCGCCAGTGCTGCCAGAACTTCGGCATCCCCAAGGGGTTGCAGGTCTGGACGGGCCGAAATAGGCTCGACGCAGCGAACTCGGGAGGACGCATGGCACGGACGCGGCGGCCCAGCGAGCGCATATGGCCGTCGCCGACGATCGGCGTCGGGGTGCTCCGGCTATGCGCGGCGTTCTTGGTCGCCTCGTCCCTGGCCCTCGCCCCGCGCGCCGAAGGCGTTCGTCTACTGGGCGGACGTCGACCAAGGCACGATCGGCCGCGCCAACCTCGACGGGAGCGGGGTCGATCGGAGCTTCATCAACACAGCCAGCAGCCCGCTCGGCGTCGCGGTCGACTCCGGCCACGTCTACTGGACCCATCTCGGCGCGATCGGCCGCGCCAACCTCGACGGGAGCGGGGTCGATCGGAGCTTCATCGCGATCCCGAGCGGCTCGTTCGGCGTCGCGGTCGACGCCGGCCACGTCTACTGGACGAACTTCGCCTCCCCCGGCACGATCGGCCGCGCCAACCTCGACGGGACCGGGGTCGATCAGAGCTTCATCACGATCCCGAGCGGGGCGTGGGGCGTCGCAGTCGACGCCGGCCACGTCTACTGGGCGGACTCCTATTCCTTCCCGCCGGGGACGATCGGGCGCGCCAACCTCGACGGGACCGGGGTCGATCAGAGCTTCATCAGCGGCGCCCAGGGCCCGCTCGGCGTCGCGGTCGACGCCGGCCACGTCTACTGGGCGAACGGCGACTTCCCCGGCTCGATCGGCCGCGCCAACCTCGACGGGTCCGGGGTCGATCAGAGCTTCATCAGCGGGGCCTCCTACCCGTTCGGCGTCGCGGTCGACGCCGCTCACGTCTACTGGGCGAACGACTCGAACACGATCGGCCGCGCCAACCTCGACGGCAGCGGCGTCGACCAGAGCTTCATCAGCGGCGCCAACTTCCCGCGCGGCCTCGCGGTGGACGACCGCTTCTCCCCCGAGACGACGATCACCTCCGGTCCGCAGGGACTCACCAACGACGCCTCGCCGAGCTTCGGCTTCGCCTCCGACCAATCCGGCTTCGCCTTTCAGTGCCGCCTCGACTCGGGCGTCTGGGATGCCTGTAGCTCGCCGAAGTCCTATCTGGACCTCGACGACGCCCCCCACGACTTCGAGGTCCGGGCGATCAGCGCCGTGGGTGCCGACCCCACCCCGGCGTCGCGCAGCTTCACCGTCGACGCCGAGGTCGCGGGAAAGGCGAGCGCCGCGAAGACCCAGAAGCAGCACGGCAAGAAGATCGTCGTCAAGGTCAAGGTAAAGGCCAAGGAGCAGCTGACCGCAAAGGCCAGCGGCAAGGTCAAGGTCAATCCCACCTACAAGCTGAAGCCGAAGACGGCCCAGCTCACCGCCGGCCAGACCAAGACGCTGAAGCTGAAGCCGAAGAAGAAGGGGCAGGCGAAGCGGATCGCCGGGGCCCTGGAGCGCGGCAAGAAGGCGACCGCGAAGCTGACGGTCAAGCTCACCGACCAGGTCGGGCACAGCGACACCGAGAAGCTGAGCGTGAGGCTGAAGCGGTGACGGGGGCGCCGCGACAGCGGGCCAGCCCGCCTCCGCCGATCGTCGCCACGGGCCTCGCGTTGCTCGCCGCGCTGCTCGCCTTACCGCTCGTCCGCGCCCCGCGCGCCGAGGGCTTCGTCTATTGGACGAATACGCACTACAACAAGCCTCCGGCCAGCCCCTCGTACTCGATCGGCCGCGCCAACCTCGACGGCAGCGGCGTCGATCCCGAGCTTCATCGATGACACCGGCACGTACGGATCCGCACTCGCCGTCGACGCCAGCCACATCTACTACAACGGTTTTTTTGGCTCAATCGGCCGCGCCAACCTCGACACCAGCAGCATCGACCCGCGCTTCATGGGCGGCGCCGGCGGGGTGGACGCAGTCGCTGTCGACGCTGGCCACATCTACTGGACGACCCGGTTTCGCGAACACGATCGGTCGCGCCAACCTCGACGGCACCGGCGTCGACCAGAGCTTCATCACCACCAGCGGCGTCAACCCCCCGAACGACGTCGCGGTCGACCCCACCCACATCTACTGGACGATCCACTCGATCTATGACTCGTTTCCCTACCCGGGCACGATCGGCCGCGCCAACCTCGACGGCAGCGGGGTCGACCAGAGCTTCATCAGCGGCGTCAACTACCCGGTCGGAGTCGCGGTCGACGCCAACCACATCTACTGGGCCAACGATGTTGAGGGCACGATCGGTCGCGCCAACCTCGACGGCAGCGGCGTCGACCAGAGCTTCATCAGCGGCGCCGGTGCCGCGCGTGACGTCGCGGTCGACGCCGGGCACGTCTACTGGACGGACTTCGACGCGCAGACCATCGGCCGCGCCAACCTCGACGGCAGCGGCATCGACCGGAGCTTCATCAGCGGCGCCGGTGCCGTTGATGACCTCACCGTCGACGCCCTCACCGTCCCGGAGACGACGATCACATCGGGCCCGCGGGGAACCACCAACGACGCCTCGCCGAGCTTCGGCTTTCGGTCCAGCCAGCCCGGCGCTTCGTTTCGGTGCCGCCTCGAGTCGGTTGCCTGGAAAGCCTGTGCCTCGCCGAAGTCCTACTCGAGGCTCGCCGGCGGCTCTACCGCTTCGAGGTCCGCGCGGTCAACGTGGCCGGAGCCGACCCGACCCGGCTTCGCGGAGCTTCACCGTCGACACCGTGGCCTCGGGCAGGGTGAGCGCCGCGAAGACCCAGAGGCAGCACGGCAAGAGGATCGTCGTCAAGGTCGAAGGTCAAGGCCAAGGAGCAGCTGACCGCCAAGGCGAGCGGCAAGATCAAGATCAACCCGCACCTACAAGCTGAAGCCGAAGAAGGTCGCAGGTCGCCGCGGGCAAGACCAAGACGCTGAAGCTGAAGCCGAAGAAGAAGGGGCAGGCGAAGCGGATCGCAGCCGCCTTGAAGCGGGGCAAGAAGGCGACCGCGAAGCTGACGGTGAAGCTCACCGACCTGGCCGGGAACAGCGAAACCGAGAAGCTGCGCGTGAAGCTGAAGCGGTGACGAGGCCGGCTGCGAGAGAACGTGCGGTCATCGCCGAGCACCCTCGCCGCCGCGCTCGTGCTGCTCGCCGTGTTGGTGGTCTTGCCGCTCGTCCTCGCCGCCCGCGCCGATGCCTCCATCTACTGGACGAACTCCTCTTACCCGGCGGGGACCATCGGCCGCGCCAACCTCGACGGCACCGGCGTCGACCAGAGCTTCGTCACGGGCGTCGGCTCGCCGGACGCCGTGGCAGCCGACGCCGGCCATGTCTACTGGACGAACTGGCCGGATGCCCTCACGAACACGATCGGCCGCGCGAACCTCGACGGCAGCGGCGTCGACGCGAGCTTCGTCACGGGCGTCGGCAATTACCTGTCCGGGCTCGCGGTCGACGCCAGGCACATCTACTGGACGTCTCCTTTCGAGAACACGATCGGCCGCGCGAACCTCGACGGCAGCGGCGTCGATCATCACTTCATCACCGGCGCCGGCGATGACCTGTCCGGGCTCGCGGTCGACGCCGGGCACATCTATTGGGCGAACTATTCGGGGACGACCGCTTCGGCCGGCGAGCGGATCCCGCCAGAGTTCGCGCCGCCGGGGTCGATCGGGCGCGCCAACCTGGACGGCAGCGGCGTCGACGCGAGCTTCATCACCGAAGCCGATCTCAGGCCGGGCGACGTCGCGGTCGACGCCCGCCACGTCTACTGGCCGGGTGGGAGCTCGATCGGCCGCGCCAACCTCGACGGCACGGGCGTCGATCAGAGCTTCATCAACAGCTTTACCAGCGGCGGCGTGGGCTTCTCGGCCGCCGCCGTCGCGGTTGACGCAGGCCACGTCTACTGGGCGAATTGGGCGTATGGCACGATCGGTCGCGCCAGCCTCGACGGCTCGGATGTCGACCAGAACTTCGTCAGCGGCGCCGACACGCCGGAGGACGTCGCGGTCGACGTCGACGTCACCTCGCCGAAGACCAAGATCACGAAGGGTGCGCCGAAGACGACCGAGAGGAGCAAGGTGAGGTTCAAGTTCAAGTCCTCCGAGCCGAGCTCGACCTTCGAGTGCAAGCTCGCCAAGAAGCGCTGGAAGCGCTGTGAGTCGCCGAAGACGCTCACCGGCGTGAGGCGCGGCACGCACAAGTTCCAGGTCCGGGCGATCGACGCGGCCGACAACGTCGACCCCACCCCGGCCAAGGACAAGTTCCGGGTCGTGCGCTAGTCAGATCGCACTAGGCGACTCTCCTGCCGCGCATGCTCAGCAGTCCACGCTGAGATCGGGACCTGGACCGCCGACGCATCGGTCTTTCCCGTGTCCACCGACGAGTCGATCCGCGCCGCTGCCGCCCCGCAGTGTGTCGTCGCCTCGGGAGCCTTGGAGCTCATCTCGTCCACCGCCGCCACGCAGTCGGTCGTCGCCGTCATCGCCCCAAACGAGGTCGCCTCCTTGCGCACCGCTGATCACCGTGTCCTCCCCGGTGCCGGCGGAGGCCCCCAGGGATGCATAGTCCGCAGCCGCAACCCGCAGCGTGTCGGCACCGCCGCTGAGGAAGATGAAGATGACGTTGGACGTCCCGTCGCCGAAATGGCACTCGACCGTGGTCTCGTCTCCAGCCAACCTCCGGCAGTCTGGCGACGGCGTTCTGATCGGTCGATTGGCCTTGATCACGTAGTCGCCATGGTGGGGCTTGCGCCCGATTCGGATCGTCGTCCGCGCCGTTGGACCCGGTGATCCCGAGCGTCCCCGAAAGCGTGCTCTTGACGATCGAGACGCGCACTACGTCGCCGCCGGCTCGACTGGAGCCCGGCGGAGAGCCCTGCGCGGCGCTCAGTCCTGGAACCGCGGTTACTGCTCCGAGAGCTACGAACCCCAGCAGCGTGATCACCACGCCGGCGTAGGTCAGTCGTCGCATCGCGACCCCGTTCGGTCGTTCGTAGAGCTCACCCTCCCGCTTTCGGCGGTCGGATGTGAGTCGGCGGCGAAAGTCGTGGCGCACGCGTGGACCCGGGCGGGGAAACGACCGTTGCCGCGGCGGATCGGCAGGGACTCCAAGCTGAGTCGCTCGAGTACCGTCGTGAACCGACCCTCGCCGATCCGGCGCCCGAGCGCAAGTCACGTCTCGATCCCGATGCGTCAGCGGGGGTCACGTCGCCGCGGTCGCGCCGCGTCGGGCATCTCGCCGGCGAATTGTCCCACGCGCGCCGCACCATGCGCGACACGCCGAGGCATCGCCTCACGCAGGCGACTGGTTCGATTGGCGGCTTCTTCTGAGAAACCTTCGCCGCAAGACGGGAGTCATCAACGATGCTGTACCGCACGGCGATGAAGTCGCGGCGCTAGTCCCGCCGCGCCCCCCTGCCGGTGAAGAGGTGCGTTGTCGAACGTAAACGGCTCCTTCAAAACGAACGTCCCGGTCCCGTCAGATTGGAGATCGATCGCGTCGAGGTTTCCCTCGAGGTGGCTTGGCCTGGCGGCACTGCAACGGCCGGCGCGGCCAGCCCATGCTCAGCGAAGCGAGCGCAATCACGCCCCGTTACGCCCCTGTGTGCATCTTGGTCGAATTGCTTCGCGACGCTTGCGAGGCAGTTTCCGACCGCGGTTGGGTTTGGATTTTCGGGGCTATACGCGGCCGCGCTGGACGCACCAGCGGTCAGGGTGAGCGCGGCGGCGGTGCGGCGGCGAACAGTCTGGTGTGAGCCATGCTGCCTCCGTCGGGCGGGGACCAATGGCGGGTTTCGTACCCGCGCGCCGCGCCTATACCAACGCACCCGAGGCTCATAACCGCACTCACAGTGAACCCACTCCGGCAGTCTGGACAGCACGCGCGGTCGTTGCCGAGCATGCTCGCCGAGGCGGCGCGTCTCGATCCCGCGCCGGCGTTCGCGCCCTCAGTCGGTCCCGGTGTACTCGGGGTCGAGCCAGACGCGCTTGCGCCACGGCGGCGTGATCGCGAAGCGGGTCTCGGGGTGGGCGTCGGCGATCGGCTCGAGCGGGATCAGGCCGAGGCGGCGCGGCGGCGTGATCCGGGCGAACTCCGCCGGCTCGACCGTCCCGGCGTGGCTTCCGCCGGAGACCGTGTAGGCGGATTCGTCGGCCGGCTGCCAACCGCCGCCGTAGCCGTCGTGGGCGCTGGCCCGCATCTCGGCGCCGCCGTCGGGATCGATCCGCAACTGGACCGATTCCCAATCGTCGGGGTGATATGTCGGCGCACCGAGATCGGCCGAGAGCTCACGAATCGCGCCGCGCAGGATGGTCGAGCCCTCGCCGGTGGCGCTCCCCGGGAAATAGAGCCAGTACTGGAGATAGCGGTTTCCGGCGGCCGGCCCGGAGCAGTTCGCGCCCGGGGTCGGCGACGCGAGGCGGCAGTCGACGACGTGGGTGAAGACCACGGCGGGCTCGCCGCTGAGCGAGCGCGCGACCCGGGCGTTCCCCGGTCCCGCAGCGCACCGGTCCTCGCGACAGTGGCGGTAGTCGACCGGCAACGCGCTCATCCCGGGTTCGTAGCGGATCTGCGGCGCATGCTCGGCGACCAGCGAACCGACCGCACCGCCGTAGGCCGCGCTGAGCGCGTCCGGCCCGCTCGCACATGGTCCCCCGAGGCCGACCGCGCAGACGAGCCGCGAGGCGATCGCACCGGCGACCTCGGCCGCGGGGAGGGCGAGCCCGGCAAGCACGGCGAAAGCGCCGATAGCGGCCGAGACGACGAGCACGAGCCCGACCCATTCGACGGTCGACTGACCGGCCTCCGAAGCCAGGCTGCGACGACGCTTGGCACGGTCGCTGCGCACGCTCCGACGCTAGACCCGCTGGGCGCGGCCGGGGCGCGGACAAGGTGACGATTGCGAGCATGGATCGACCCGATACAGTCGCGCCGTGGCCGACCCGCGCCACCCATCCGACGACACCATCCGCCAGGAGGGCCGGGGGTGGAAGTTCTACGTGCTCGCGGTCGCCGCGTTCCTGCTGCTCGTCTTCGTGATCCAGAACTCGCAGTCGGTGAAGGTCAAGTTCCTGTTCACCGAGACCGAGACGCCGCTGATCGTCGCCCTGCTGATCGCCGGCGTGCTCGGCGGCCTGATCGGCTGGGCCTGGCCGTACGTGCGCCGCGGGCGGCGCCAGGAACGGGAGCTCGAGGACACGGGCAGGTAGATCGCCCCGCCGAGGGCGCTCAGCCCAAGGAGGTGAGAGTCGCTCGCAGCGTCGGGCGGGGGTGACGAACAGCGCTCAGAGCCGCTCGATCTCTGCCGCGATCTCGGCCGCGGCCTGCTTCGCGTCGGAGAACAGCATCGAGGTGTTGTCCTCGTAGAAGAGGTCGTTGTCGATCCCGGCGAATCCCGGCGACAGGGAGCGCTTGATGACGATCACCTGCTGGGCCTCGTTTACCTCGATGATCGGCATCCCCGCGATCGGCGAGTTCGGGTCGTTCTTGGCCGCCGGGTTGGTGACGTCGTTGGCGCCGATCACGACCGCGACGTCCGTTCGCGGCATCTCCGGGTTGATGTCGTCCATCTCGCGCAGCTTCTCGTAGGGGACGTCGGCCTCGGCCAGGAGAACGTTCATGTGCCCCGGCATCCGCCCGGCGACCGGGTGGATCGCGTAGTTGACGGTTACCCCACGCTTCTCGAGCTCGTCGCCATCTCCTTGACCGCGTGCTGGGCCTGGGCGACCGCGAGACCGTAGCCGGGGACGATGACGACGGAATCGGCGTAGGCGAGCTTGATCGCCGCATCCTGGGCTCCGATCGAGACGTGCGGTCGCTCCTCGCCGGAGGCCGCTGCGGCGGCGGGCACGCCGCCGAAGCCTGCGAAGAGGATGTTGGCGACCGAGCGGTTCATCGCCGTCGCCATCTCCAGCGTCAGGATCGTTCCCGAGGAGCCGACCAAGGTGCCGGCGACGATCAGGGCGACGTTGTCGAGCGCGAACCCGGCCGCAGCCGCGGAGAGTCCCGTGAACGCGTTCAGGAGCGAGATCACGACCGGCATGTCGGCCCCCCCGATCGGCAGCACGACGAGGTTGCCGAGGATCCCGGCGGCGATCAGGATCGCGATGAAGAGGGCCTGGGAGGGATCGTCATTGGTCGCCGCGATGACGACGCAGCCGACCACGATCCCGAGCAGCAGCAAGGCGTTGATCACCTGCTGTCCCGGGACCGAGAGCGGCCGCGTCGGGATCAGGTCCTGGAGCTTCGCGAAGGCGATGTTGGAGCCCCAGAAGGAGACCGAGCCGACGACCATCGAGAAGAGGACCGGAATCAGCGTGTCGAGCGGGATCTCGGGTAGGCCCGCGTCGAGCTCCGAGAGCCCGTGGCGGAACTCGGACCAGGCGATCAGCGCGACGGCGCCACCGCCGACGCCGTTGTAGAGCGCCACCATCTGCGGCATCTGGGTCATCTGGACGCGGGTCGACGCGACGAGGCCGACCGCCGTGCCGATCACGAGCCCGGCGACGATCAGCCCCCAGTTTCCGATCCCGTCGAGCAGCAGGGTGGTCGCGACCGCGATCGCCATCCCGCCGGCCGCGATCAGGTTGCCCTGCTTGGCGGTCGTCGGATGGGTGCCCCTGCGAACGCCGAGGATGAACATCGAGAAGGAGACGATGTAGAGCGCGGTCGCGGCGTCGCCGCCCGGCTCGAGAACTGCCAGCGTGCTCATCCTCGGTCGGACCCCGACCCGCCGGGCGGCGAAGTCGACCTCGTCTCCGGCTCCGGCTTCGGCTTCGGCTTCCGCGCGAACATCCCGAGCATCCGGTCGGTGACCATGAAGCCGCCGACGATGTTGATCGTCCCGAAGGCGATCGCGATCACCCCGATCAGCTTCTCGAGCCCGTCGTCGGCGAACCCGACGACGATCAGACCTCCGAGCATGACGATCCCGTGAATCGCGTTCGTCTGGCTCATCAGCGGTGTGTGGAGCGTCGTCGGCACCTTCGAGATCACCTCGAAGCCGACGAACGCGGCGAGCACGAAGATCGTGATTTCGGTCATCACGCTCATGGCAGCTCGCAGCTCGCAGCTTGCAGCGTGCAGCCTCCAGAATGCAGCGGGGCGGCTTCGTTTCGAGCCTGCCAGCTGCCAGCTGCCAGCGCAGCGTCGCTGCCGGCTCACTTCGCCGCCCTCTCGCTGCGGATCTCCCCCGCGTGCGTGATGCAGGACCCCGCCACCACCTCGTCGTCGAAGTTCAAATTCAACTTGCCCTCCTCGTCGACCATCAGGCCGAGCAGGTTCTCGATGTTCTTCGCGTAGAGCTGCGACGCGTTCGTCGCCATGTCGGACGGCAGGTTGACCGGCGAAATCACCTTGACGCCGTTCTCGGTGACGATCGTCTTGCCGGCCTCGGTCAGCTCGCAGTTCCCCCCCGAATCGCCGGCGAGGTCGACGACCACCGAGCCCGGGGTCATGTTGGCCACCGCCTCGCGGGTGAGCAGAATCGGGGCCGCGCGGCCGGGGATCTGGGCGGTAGTGATGATCACGTCCTGCTTCGCGGCGTTCTCGGCCAGGGCCTCTCGCACCTGCTCGTTCTCGTCGTCGGTGAGCGGGCGCGCGTAGCCGCCCTCGTCCTCGGCGTCGGGGATGAACTCGAGCTCGAGCGGGCGGCCGCCGAGCGAGGCGATCTGCTCCCAGGCGGCGCGGCGGATGTCGAAACCCGAGACGACCGCGCCGAGTCGCCTCGCGGTCGCGATCGCCTGCAGTCCGGCGACCCCGGCGCCGAGCACCAAGACCCGCGCCGGCGCCACGGTGCCGGCCGCGGTGGTCATCATCGGAAAGAAGCGCCCCGCCTCGCGGGCGGCGAGCAGCGCCGACGCATAGCCGGCGACGTTTGCCTGCGAGGAGAGCGCGTCCATCGCCTGGGCGCGGGTGATCCGCGGGATCGCCTCCATCGCGAAGCTCGTCACACCGGCCGAGGCGAGCGCCCGGTTGGTCTCGCCGGAGGTCAGGGGCGCGAGGTGGCCGATCAGGACCTGGCCCTGCGACAGGCGGTCGATCTCCTCGGTGCTCGGAACCGCGACGTGGACGACGACGTCGGCGTCCCAGGGATCGCCGATCTCGGCCCCGGCGTCCGTGTACTCGGCGTCGGGGTGGCCCGAGGCCACGCCCGCGGCTGCCTCGACGATCACGTCGTTGCCCTTGCCCGCCAGCGAGGAGACGACGTCCGGGATCAGCGCTACCCGGCGCTCGCCGTGCGCGGTCTCTTTCGGTACCCCGACCTTCATCTCTCGAAAAGCCGGCGGAGCCTAGCTGACAGACACGGCCGCGCCGCCCGGTCGCGCCGCGTCAGGCGGGCGCCGCGGTGCCGGCGAGCTCCGCGAGCCGCTCGATCGTGTTCAGGCGCTGACCGGGATCGAGGTGGACCGGCGAGCAGATCAGCCGGTCGATCCCCGCCGCCTCGAGCTTCGCGATCCGCTCGGCGACCTGCTCCTCGGAGCCGACCAGCGAGGTCGCGTCGACGAGCTCGTCGGGGATCGCGTTGTAGGCCTCCTCGCGCTTGCCGTCGAGGAAGAGCGACTGCACCGGTCGGCGACCTCCCCGAAGCCGAAGCGGTGGGTCAGGTCGACGTAGAAGTTCGTCTCCTTGGAGCCCATACCGCCGAGGTAGAGCAGCAACCCCGCCTTGACGATCGAGCGGGCGGCGTCGAGGTCGCCGTCGATCGCAACCTGCAGCGAGGGCGAGATCTCGAGATCGGCACGGCTGCGCCCGCCCTTTTCGAATCCCGCCTCGAGGTGCTCGCCCCAGGTCTCCTCGAAGGCGTCGGCGCTGAAGAAGATCGGGATCCACCCGTCGCAGATCTCGGCCGCCATCTCGACCGACTTGCGGCCGATCGCGCCGACGAAGACCGGGATCTCGTCGCGAACCGGATGGAAGTTCAGCTTCAGCGCCTTGCCCTCACCGGTGCCGCCCACGATCGGAAGCTGGTAGTGCGGACCCTCGTGCTCGAGCGGACCGTTGCGGGCGATGATCTCGCGGACGATCTCGATGTACTCGCGGGTCCGTCCCCAGGGCTTCGCGTACGGGACCCCGTACCAGCCCTCGGAGACCTGCGGGCCGGAGGGGCCGAAGCCGAACATGAACCGCCCCCCCGAGAGCGCGTCGATCGTCGCCCCGGCCATCGCCGCAGCGGCGGGCGGGCGGGCCGGGACCTGCATGATCGCCGCGCCGAGCTTGATCTGGTCGGTCTGCGGGGCGAGCCAGGCGAGGACGCTGACCACGTCGGAGCCGTAGGACTCCGCGACCCAGACCGAGTCGAAGCCCGCACGCTCGGCCGCGAGGACGATCTCCACGGCCTCGTCGCCCCGGGGACCGATCCCCCAGTAGCCGAGATTGATGCCGAGCTCGACTGACATCGAGCCGGGACGCTAACCGATCGTCGCCTCGCGAAGCTCGGCGAGCGAGGCGTCGATCGCGGTCGCGAGCCCGGCGAAGCCCGGCGACCGCCTCCGGGTCGGTGCAGAGGCCGATTCCGACCGATCCCGAGCACGAGATCGCCGAGACCCTGAGCGCATGGCGATCGGCGGGCTCGGCGACCGAGCAGAGGCGCTCGACCGCCCGCCCCGCGACGCTCAGGCGGGAACGGGGGCCGGGCACGTTCGAGATCGAGAGGGAGAACTCGCGCGGACCGCCCGCGAGATGCTCCGCCGCCTGCTCGAGGTGCCGGAAGCGCGACAGCGCGTGGAACAGGTCGTAGAGCTGCTCCGCGTCGCCGAGCCGCTTTCGCTCCGTCGTCTCCGCGTTGATCAACTCCAGGCGCGTCAGCGGGTCGGGCTCGGAGACCGGCAGGTCGACGTTCAAGAACGAGTCCCGGTTGCCGAGCTCGGAGCGAGCCTCGTCGCGGTGATGAAGGCTGACCGGGATCTGCGCCCGGAGCCGCGGCAGCCGCTTCCCGGCGGCCGCGAGCCAGCGCCGCAGCCCGCCCGCGACCCCGGCCAAAAGGACATCGTTGACGGTCACGTGGCCCGGGCGGGATGCGCCGATCGCCTTCAGCTGCTCGAGCGGCACCGAGGAGAAGGCGAGCTCGCGGGCGGAGCCGATCCGACGATCGAGGAACGTCTCCGAGGCGCGCGCCCGCGAGCTCGCGGCGAACCGCCCCGGCAAGCCGTCGTGCCTCGCGCGCACGATCGGATCCGACCGCCGCCGCAGACGCCGCGGCCGCACCCGGCGCCGGCTCGACCGCGGTTTCGATCGCGCCCGACTCGTCCCAGAGGACCTCGCCGAGGAAGCGCACGCAGCTGATCCCGTCCGCCATCGCGTGGTGGATCCGGGCGACGATCGCCTCGCGTCCGTCGTCGAGCGGGCCGACGAGGTCGAACGCCCAGAGCGGGCGGCGGTGATCGAGTCGCTCGGCCATCAGCTCGCCGGCCGCGGTCCAGGCGCCGAGCTCGTCGACGCCCGAGGTTCCGTCGCGCCGGCGCACGTGGTTGGAGATCTCGAACCCGTCGTCGGCGACCCAGCGCGCCCCGGCCGCCGGCCCAAGGTCGGAGACCTCGACCCGGTCGCGCCCCCGCGAGTCCGCCGGGAGGCGAGCGTCGACGGCGGCGCGCAGGGCGTCGAGGTCGAGCGGCTCTCCAGGCTCGAGCATCAGCAGCTTCAGGGTGTGTCCGGCGATCGCCGAAGTCTCGAGCGCGAGGATCCTCGCGTCGTCGAAGCTGAGCCGGTCCGAGGGTTCGGACATCGCCGCGAGCGTAGTCGCAGTAACGCGGCGCGTCGAGCCCCCTCTGGTACGTTCGCGCCGTGAGCCGGCAACGACGCTGGTTGGCGGTCGTCCTCGCTTCGGTCGCCTCCCTGAGCTCAGCGGGGATCGCCGAGGCCGCCCCGAACCCCTCGAAGCAACTGGTCGAGGCGTACTCCCCGATCGTGATGCTCCGCGTGCAGGAAGACCCGCCGTGCGACGACTCCGCGGAGCAGTATCAGCCGACGACGGTCAACACCGTGCTCGGGAACCCGGAGGTGGAGCTGATCCCTCCGGCGGGAAGCTCCCGATCCCGGCGACCGGCACCGACCGCGGCCGACATCGCAGGGTTGGGGAACGGCTATCACCTCGACCTGCCCGGCGACCCGCTGCAGGCCGGGTGCACGTACGCGCGCGACTTCGCCGCGCTCGTCGAGGACGGCGAGGCGCCGGCGATCACCTACGCCCACATCCGGCGCCAGCCCGGCGAGGGCAAGCTCGTCGTCCAGTACTGGTTCTACTACTACTTCAACCAGTTCAACGATCTTCACGAATCGGACTGGGAGGGCATGCAGATCGTCTTCGACGCGAACAGCGCCCGCGCTGCGCTGTCGTCCGGACCGAGCGAGATCGGCCTCTTCCAGCACGGCGGCGGCGAGAAGGCGGACTGGGACGACGAGAAGGTCGAAAAGCAGGGAAACCACCCGATCGTCTACCCCGCCGCCGGATCACACGCGACCTTCTACGGCTCGGCGATCTACATCGAGAACGGGCAGCGCGGCTCGGGCCTCGGCTGCGACAACGCGAGCGAGCCGCTGCGCAGGCTGGCGCTGAGGCCGGTCCTCGTCCCGACCCATCCCCGCCCTGGGAGCCGCTTCCAATGGCTCACCTACGAGGGGCGCTGGGGCCAGCAGGAGGAGGGGTTCAACAACGGGCCTACCGGGCCGAACACGAAGCTGCAGTGGCTGAAGCCCCTGGCGACGATGGACAGCCTGCGCTCATCGAGCCCGACTCTGCCGGTGGGCTCGCTCTACGGCCCGACGGTGACCGGTGCCTTCTGCGGCGCGGTCGCCACCGTCTCGTCCTTCATCAACCTCCAGGCCCAGACGCCGATCGGGGCGCTGATCCTTGCCCTGATCGCGGTGCTGCTGGTCCTCGTGCCGGCGGCGCTCACCCGCTGGCGTCCGGTCAGCCTCGCCCCGCTTCGCGAGGAGCGGGCATTCGGCCAGTTGATCCGCGCGGCGCGTCAGCTCTACGGCCGTCACTGGCGCACCATGATCGTGCTCGGGCTCACCGCGCTGGTCGTCGGCGGCGCGTTCTACGGACTCGAATTGGCGGTCCGCGCGATCGCCGGGGCGATCTTCGCAGACGGCGGCCCCGGCGGCATCAGCCTCTCGTTCGGGGCCCCGGGCACGGGACCCGCCGCCTCGATCGCCTCGGCGATCGCCTCCGGAGCCGTCGTCACCTTCGTGCGAGAGCTCGAGCGCGGCCGCACGATCGGGCCGATCGAGTCCTACCGGGAGATGCTGCCGCGGTTCTGGCGGGTCGCGTTCGGCCAACTGCTCGCGACGCTGGTGGTGATCGCGATCGCGCTGACCTTGATCGGGATCCCGATCGCGATCCGCAAGTACGTCGACTGGCAGTTCGTCCAGCAGGAGGTCCTGTTCGAGAACAAACGGATCCGAGACGCGTTTCGGGGAAGCTCGCGGCTCGTCCGCGGACGCTGGTGGTACACGGTGCGCGTCGCCGGGTTCCTCTGGCTGCTCACCGTGATCGCCGGTCCCGTGCTCGGATTCGCGCTGATCTTCGCCAACTTCTCGCTGATCGGCATCAACCTGCTCGGCTCGGTGATCGGCGCCCTGCTGCTGCCGTACGTCGCACTCGGCCGGACGCTGCTGTATTTCGATCTCGCGGCTCGCGCCGCGGAGGCCCCGACCGTGGCGGAGCGGCGGCGGCGTGGCTGCCACGCCGGCACCCGAAGCAGGAACCCGGGCTTCCGTCGTCCGCTGACTAGCGGAGCGGGGTCTGGGCGAGCCCCTCCCGCAGGTCGACGATCGACTCATAGACGGCCACCGCGCCGGCATCGCGGCAGCTCCGCCTCCGAGAACCCTCCGGTGAGCATGGCGATCGTCTTCACGTCGGCTCGCGAGGCCGCCGCGATGTCCCAGGTCGAGTCGCCCACCATGACCGCCGAGAGCTCCCCGGCCTGGCGCATCGCGGCGACGACCAGGTCGGGCTCGGGCTTCGTGCGCTCGACGTCGCCCGAGGTCGTATACGCCTCGAGCAGGTCGCGCGCCTCGAGCAGGTCGATGTAGTGCTCGGCCTCCTCCGGGCTCGCGGAGCTCGCGAGCACCACCGGGTGACCTCGTTCGTGCAGCTCGCCGATCAGGTCGTGGGCACCCTCGAACGGCTGTACCTCACCGATCAGCTCGCCGTAGCGGCGCTTCTCGGCCTCGCGCACCGAGTCGCCGAGGCGCCGCTCGACGTCGCGACCGGCGACCGCGCCGACGAGCTGATCCCCACCCATCCCGATGTGGCGATGGATGCGCCAGATCGGTGGCGACAGGTCGTGGTCGCGAAACGCCCGGTACCAGGCGAGTGCGTGCTGGTAGTTGGAGTCGACGAGCGTGCCGTCGACGTCGAGGATCGCAGCGGCGCCCACGGGCCGACCCTACCCGTGAGCGCCACCCCGAACCGCCTCAGTCGATGTAGCCGAACTGCTGCAGGTACTCCTGCGCGGCCTGGGCAGGCTTCTCCTTGTCGATGTCGACCCGGGCGTTGAGCTCCTGCATCACCTCGAGCGAGAGGTTGCTCTGCACCTTCTCGATCGTCGTGCCGAAGTCGGGGCCGGCCTCGTCGACCGCGTCCTGGCTGGCGATGAAGATCACGTTGCCGGCGGGCAGGACGTGCTTGTCGTCCTCCAAGGTCACGTAGTCATTGGAGGTGAACAGCTGTGCGTCGGTCGTGAAGATGATCGACAGGTCCGCGTTCCCCTTGTCGAGGACGTCGTATCGCAGCCCGATGTCGACCGGCGTGAAGTTGTCGCGCAGGCCGTCGAGGCCGTAGTACTTCTCGAGCCCGGCAAGGCAGTCGATCCGCTGACGGCACTCGGGCGACCCGTAGAGGGTCAGGTCCTGGTGATCGGCGAGGTCGGAGATCTTCGTGATCCCGAGCTCGTCCGCCTTCGACTTCAGCATCCCGACCGCGTTCGCGCTCGAGAACGGGGTCGGCGGGTAGGAGACGAGGCCGAGGTCCGTGAACTCGGTCTTCGATTCGTCGTACGCCTTCTGCGCGTCGCCGGGCACGTCCTCCGGCGGGGTGTCGAAGAACGACGTCAGCGCGGTCGAGGTGTACTCCGGGTAACCGCTGATGTCTCCGTTCTGAAGCGCCTTCAGCGCGACCTGCTCGTCGCCGAGGTTGAGGTCGGTATCGACGTTGTAACCCGCCGCCTCGAGGCCCTGGGCGTAGATCTCGCCGAGGATGTACTGCTCGGTGAAGTTCTTCGATCCGATCGTCAGGTCGATCGAGCCGTTGTCGGGGTTGGCCTCGATCAGGTTGGCGCTCGTGTCCGACCCGGTGGTCGCTTCCGCGCTCGTCGATGACGAGTCCGTGGAATCGTCTCCGCCGCAAGCGACGAACGCCAGGGTCAGGCCGAGAACGGCGAGCAACGCGAACAGCGCTCGCAGCCGGGGGTGGGTGCTCATCGGGGTGATCCTCCCTCTCGTGTGGTTTCCGCCGATCGCGGACCCGAAAGGTTATGCGCTCGGGCGGGCGGTCAGGCGCTTGCCGCGGCGGTCCGCTTCTGAACGGTGATCCCCTTCGGGGTCAGCAGCCGCTGGACGCCGGCGAGGGCGAGCTCGAAGGCGAGCGCCAGCAGCGCGACCAGGATCGCGCCGGCGAGGACGCCCTCGGAGCCGTAGTTCGAGCCGTTGATGATGTAGTCGCCGAGCGTCACCACGCCGACCAGCGGGGCGATCGTCGCCGTGGCGATGATGTTGATCGCCCCGGTCCGCACCCCGGCCATGATCGTCGGCACCGCGAGCGGCAGCTCGACCTTGCGGATCACCGCCCACTCGGTCATCCCGATCCCGCGCGCCGCCTCGACCGCGTCGGGATCGACCTGGCGGACGCCGGTGAAGGTGTTGGTGAGGATCGGCGGGATCCCGAGCACGAGCAGGGCGATCGTCAGGTTGAAGACGCCAACCCCGATGAACGCTGCCACGATCGCGATCAGGCCGAGCTCGGGGATCGCGCGGCCGGCGTTGCCGATCGCCACCGCGAACCCCTCGCCGGAGCCGCGGTGGCCGAACCAGACCCCGAACGGGAGCGCGACCGCGATCGAGGCGGCGAGCGCCAGGACGCTGATCCAGACGTGCGTCCAGAGCAGGCTGAGCACGTCGGAGAGGCCTCCGACCTCGACCCCACCGGGCCCTGTCCGGGAACTGAAGATGAAGTCGATCGCGCCGCCGAAGGAGCCCAACACATCGGCGACCGGCAGGCTCATGCTTTCGCCCCCGCCGTGCTGAAGATCCGCCGGATGAACGTCGCCCCGCGTCCGCGCTCGACGGTCCTCGGCGAGCGCCACCGCGACAACCGGCTCTGCAGCAACAGCAACAGCAGGTCGAGCAGCACCGCCATCGCGAGCAGGATGATCACCGGAATGAAGATCCCTGTCTTGAAGGCGTCCTGCTGGATCGCGAAGTAGAGCGGACCTCCGAGGCCGCCGCCTCCGGCGAACACGGCGAGGCTGGCGATCGCAACCGTGGAGACCGTGGCGATCCGCACTCCGGCGATGATCTCCGGGACCGCGAGCGGCAACTCGACGCGCCGGAACAGCTGCTGCGTCGGTCATCCCCATGCCCCGCCCAGCGTCCTTGCTCGAGGTCGGGACGTTGGCGAGCCCGGTGACCATGTTGCGGTAGATGATCTGCAGCGTGTAGAGGACGAGGGCGATGATCGCGGTGACGTTGCCGCGTCCGGTGATCGGCAGCAGCAGCAGGAAGAGCGCGATCGAGGGGATCGTGTAGATCACCCCGGCGATCCCGGTGAAGGCCGGGATCAGCCAGCGGCGGCGGTGCGAGATCACGACCAGGCCGAAGGCGACCACGAACCCGACCGTGACCGAGGCGAGGACGAT
>CAVPLH010000002.1:0-21116 GCA_963705955.1 uncultured Solirubrobacterales bacterium
GGCTCGAGAACTGCCAGCGTGCTCATCCTCGGTCGGACCCCGACCCGCCGGGCGGCGAAGTCGACCTCGTCTCCGGCTCCGGCTCCGGCTTCGGCTTCCGCGCGAACATCCCGAGCATCCGGTCGGTGACCATGAAGCCGCCGACGATGTTGATCGTCCCGAAGGCGATCGCGATCACCCCGATCAGCTTCTCGAGCCCGTCGTCGGCGAACCCGACGACGATCAGACCTCCGAGCATGACGATCCCGTGAATCGCGTTCGTCTGGCTCATCAGCGGTGTGTGGAGCGTCGTCGGCACCTTCGAGATCACCTCGAAGCCGACGAACGCGGCGAGCACGAAGATCGTGATTTCGGTCATCACGCTCATGGCAGCTGGCAGCTGGCAGCTGGCAGGGTGCGGCCTCCAGAATGCCGCGTGGGCGGCTTCGTTGCGAGCCTGCCAGCTGCCAGCTGCAAGCCGCAAGCCGCAAGCTGCCGGCTCACTTCGCCGCCCTCTCGCTGCGGATCTCCCCCGCGTGCGTGATGCAGGACCCTGCCACCACCTCGTCGTCGAAGTTCAAATTCAACTTGCCCTCCTCGTCGACCATCAGGCCGAGCAGGTTCTCGATGTTCTTCGCGTAGAGCTGCGACGCGTTCGTCGCCATGTCGGACGGCAGGTTGACCGGCGAAATCACCTTGACGCCGTTCTCGGAGACGATCGTCTTGCCGGCCTCGGTCAGCTCGCAGTTCCCCCCGAATCGCCGGCGAGGTCGACGACCACCGAGCCCGGGGTCATGTTGGCCACCGCCTCGCGGGTGAGCAGAATCGGGGCCGGCGCGGCCGGGGATCTGGGCGGTAGTGATGATCACGTCCTGCTTCGCGGCGTTCTCGGCCAGGGCCTCTCGCACCTGCTCGTTCTCGTCGTCGGTGAGCGGGCGCGCGTAGCCGCCCTCGTCCTCGGCGTCGGGGATGAACTCGAGCTCGAGCGGGCGGCCACCGAGCGAGGCGATCTGCTCCCAGGCGGCGCGGCGGATGTCGAAACCCGAGACGACCGCGCCGAGTCGCCTCGCGGTCGCGATCGCCTGCAGTCCGGCGACCCCGGCGCCGAGCACCAAGACCCGCGCCGGCGCCACGGTGCCGGCCGCGGTGGTCATCATCGGAAAGAAGCGCCCCGCCTCGCGGGCGGCGAGCAGCGCCGACGCATAGCCGGCGACGTTTGCCTGCGAGGAGAGCGCGTCCATCGCCTGGGCGCGGGTGATCCGCGGGATCGCCTCCATCGCGAAGCTCGTCACACCGGCCGAGGCGAGCGCCCGGTTGGTCTCGCCGGAGGTCAGGGGCGCGAGGTGGCCGATCAGGACCTGGCCCTGCGACAGGCGGTCGATCTCCTCCGTGCTCGGAACCGCGACGTGGACGACGACCTCGGCGTCCCAGGGATCGCCGATCTCGGCCCCGGCGTCCGTGTACTCGGCGTCGGGGTGGCCCGAGGCCACGCCCGCGGCTGCCTCGACGATCACGTCGTTGCCCTTGCCCACCAGCGAGGAGACGACGTCCGGGATCAGCGCTACCCGGCGCTCGCCCTGCGCGGTCTCTTTCGGTACCCCGACCTTCATCCCTCGAAAAGCCGGCGGAGCCTAGCTGACAGACACGGCCGCGCCGCCCGGTCGCGCCGCGTCAGGCGGGCGCCGCGGTGCCGGCGAGCTCCGCGAGCCGCTCGATCGTGTTCAGGCGCTGACCGGGATCGAGGTGGACCGGCGAGCAGATCAGCCGGTCGATCCCCGCCGCCTCGAGCTTCGCGATCCGCTCGGCGACCTGCTCCTCGGAGCCGACCAGCGAGGTCGCGTCGACGAGCTCGTCGGGGATCGCGTTGTAGGCCTCCTCGCGCTTGCCGTCGAGGAAGAGCGACTGCACCGTGTCGGCGACCTCCCCGAAGCCGAAGCGGTGGGTCAGGTCGACGTAGAAGTTCGTCTCCTTGGAGCCCATACCGCCGAGGTAGAGCAGCAACCCCGCCTTGACGATCGAGCGGGCGGCGTCGAGGTCGCCGTCGATCGCAACCTGCAGCGAGGGCGAGATCTCGAGATCGGCACGGCTGCGCCCGCCCTTTTCGAATCCCGCCTCGAGGTGCTCTCCCCAGGTCTCCTCGAAGGCGTCGGCGCTGAAGAAGATCGGGATCCACCCGTCGCAGATCTCGGCCGCCATCTCGACCGACTTGCGGCCGATCGCGCCGACGAAGACCGGGATCTCGTCGCGAACCGGATGGAAGTTCAGCTTCAGCGCCTTGCCCTCACCGGTGCCGCCCACGATCGGAAGCTGGTAGTGCGGACCCTCGTGCTCGAGCGGACCGTTGCGGGCGATGATCTCGCGGACGATCTCGATGTACTCGCGGGTCCGTCCCCAGGGCTTCGCGTAAGGGACCCCGTACCAGCCCTCGGAGACCTGCGGGCCGGAGGGGCCGAAGCCGAACATGAACCGCCCCCCCGAGAGCGCGTCGATCGTCGCCCCGGCCATCGCCGCAGCGGCGGGCGGGCGGGCCGGGACCTGCATGATCGCCGCGCCGAGCTTGATCTGGTCGGTCTGCGGGGCGAGCCAGGAGAGGACGCTGACCACGTCGGAGCCGTAGGACTCCGCGACCCAGACCGAGTCGAAGCCCGCACGCTCGGCCGCGAGGACGATCTCCACGGCCTCGTCGCCCCGGGGACCGATCCCCCAGTAGCCGAGATTGATGCCGAGCTCGACTGACATCGAGCCGGGACGCTAACCGATCGTCGCCGCGCGAAGCTCGGCGAGCGAGGCGTCGATCGCGGTCGCGAGCCCGGCGAGCCCGGCGACCGCCTCCGGGTCGGTGCAGAGGCCGATTCCGACCGATCCCGAGCACGAGATCGCCGAGACCCTGAGCGCATGGCGATCGGCGGGCTCGGCGACCGAGCAGAGGCGCTCGACCGCCCGCCCCGCGACGCTCAGCCGGGAACGGGGGCCGGGCACGTTCGAGATCGAGAGGGAGAACTCGCGCGGACCGCCCGCGAGATGCTCCGCCGCCTGCTCGAGGTGCCGGAAGCGCGACAGCGCGTGGAACAGGTCGTAGAGCTGCTCCGCGTCGCCGAGCCGCTTTCGCTCCGTCGTCTCCGCGTTGATCAACTCCAGGCGGGTCAGCGGGTCGGGCTCGGAGACCGGCAGGTCGACGTTCAAGAACGAGTCCCGGTTGCCGAGCTCGGAGCGAGCCTCGTCGCGGTGATGAAGGCTGACCGGGATCTGCGCCCGGAGCCGCGGCAGCCGCTTCCCGGCGGCCGCGAGCCAGCGCCGCAGCCCGCCCGCGACCCCGGCCAAAAGGACATCGTTGACGGTCACGTGGCCCGGGCGGGATGCGCCGATCGCCTTCAGCTGCTGGAGCGGCACCGAGGAGAAGGCGAGCTCGCGGGCGGAGCCGATCCGACGATCGAGGATCGTCTCCGAGGCGCGCGCGCCGAGCTCGCGGCGAACCGCCCCGGCAAGCCGTCGTGCCTCGCGGGCACGATCGGATCCGACCGCCGCCGCAGACGCCGCGGCCGCACCCGGCGCCGGCTCGACCGCGGTCTCGATCGCGCCCGACTCGTCCCAGAGGACCTCGCCGAGGAAGCGCACGCAGCTGATCCCGTCCGCCATCGCGTGGTGGATCCGGGCGACGATCGCCTCGCGTCCGTCGTCGAGCGGCCCGACGAGGTCGAACGCCCAGAGCGGGCGGCGGTGATCGAGTCGCTCGGCCATCAGCTCGCCGGCCGCGGTCCAGGCGCCGAGCTCGTCGACGCCCGAGGTTCCGTCGCGCCGGCGCACGTGGTTGGAGATCTCGAACCCGTCGTCGGCGACCCAGCGCGCCCCGGCCGCCGGCCCGAGGTCGGAGACCTCGACCCGGTCGCGCCCCCGCGAGTCCGCCGGGAGGCGAGCGTCGACGGCGGCGCGCAGGGCGCCGAGGTCGAGCGGCTCTCCAGGCTCGAGCATCAGCAGCTTCAGGGTGTGTCCGGCGATCGCCGAAGTCTCGAGCGCGAGGATCCTCGCGTCGTCGAAGCTGAGCCGGTCCGAGGGTTCGGACATCGCCGCGAGCGTAGTCGCAGTAACGCGGCGCGTCGAGCCCCCTCTGGTACGTTCGCGCCGTGAGCCGGCAACGACGCTGGTTGGCGGTCGTCCTCGCTTCGGTCGCCTCCCTGAGCTCAGCGGGGATCGCCGAGGCCGCCCCGAACCCCTCGAAGCAACTGGTCGAGGCGTACTCCCCGATCGTGATGCTCCGCGTGCAGGAAGACCCGCCGTGCGATGACGCCGCGGAGCAGTATCAGCCGACTACGGTCAACACCGTGCTCGGGAACCCGGAGGTGGAGCTGATCCCTCCGGCGGGAAGCTCCCGATCCCGGCGACCGGCACCGACCGCGGCCGACATCGCAGGTTTGGGGAACGGCTATCACCTCGACCTGCCCGGCGACCCGCTGGAGGCCGGGTGCACGTACGCGCGCGACTTCGCCGCGCTCGTCGACGACGGCGAGGCGCCGGCGATCACCTACGCCCACATCCGGCGCCAGCCCGGCGAGGGCAAGCTCGTCGTCCAGTACTGGTTCTACTACTACTTCAACCAGTTCAACGATCTTCACGAATCGGACTGGGAGGGCATGCAGATCGTCTTCGACGCGAACAGCGCCCGCGCTGCGCTGTCCTCCGGACCGAGCGAGATCGGCCTCTTCCAGCACGGCGGCGGCGAGAAGGCGGACTGGGACGACGAGAAGGTCGAAAAGCAGGGAAACCACCCGATCGTCTACCCCGCCGCCGGATCACACGCGACCTTCTACGGCTCGGCGATCTACATCGAGAACGGGCAGCGCGGCTCGGGCCTCGGCTGCGACAACGCGAGCGAGCCGCTGCGCAGGCTGGCGCTGAGGCCGGTCCTCGTCCCGACCCATCCCCGCCCTGGAAGCCGCTTCCAATGGCTCACCTACGAGGGGCGCTGGGGCCAGCAGGAGGAGGGGTTCAACAACGGGCCTACCGGGCCGAACACGAAGCTGCAGTGGCTGAAGCCCCTGGCGACGATGGACAGCCTGCGCTCATCGAGCCCGACCCTGCCGGTGGGCACGCTCTACGGCCCGACGGTGACCGGTGCCTTTTGCGGCGCGGTCGCCACCGTCTCGTCCTTCATCAACCTCCGGGCCCAGACGCCGATCGGGGCGCTGATCCTTGCCCTGATCGCGGTGCTGCTGGTCCTCGTGCCGGCAGCGCTCACCCGCTGGCGTCCGGTCAGCCTCGCCCCGCTTCGCGAGCAGCGGGCATTCGGCCAGTTGATCCGCGCGGCGCGTCAGCTCTACGGCCGTCACTGGCGCACCATGATCGTGCTCGGGCTCACCGCGCTGGTCGTCGGCGGCGCGTTCTACGGACTCGAATTGGCGGTCCGCGCGATCGCCGGGGCGATCTTCGCCGACGGCGGCCCCGGCGGCATCAGCCTCTCATTCGGGGCGCCGGGCACGGGACCCGCCGCCTCTATCGCCTCGGCGATCGCCTCCGGAGCCGTCGTCACCTTCGTGCGAGAGCTCGAGCGCGGCCGCACGATCGGGCCGATCGAGTCCTACCGGGAGATGCTGCCGCGGTTCTGGCGGGTTGCGTTCGGCCAACTGCTCGCGACGCTGGTGGTGATCGCGATCGCGCTGACCTTGATCGGGATCCCGATCGCGATCCGTAAGTACGTCGACTGGCAGTTCGTCCAGCAGGAGGTCCTGTTCGAGAACAAACGGATCCGAGACGCGTTTCGGGGAAGCTCGCGGCTCGTCCGCGGACGCTGGTGGTACACGGTGCGCGTCGCCGGGTTCCTGTGGCTGCTCACAGTGATCGCCGGTCCCGTGCTCGGATTCGCGCTGATCTTCACCAACTTCTCGCTGATCGGCATCAACCTGCTCGGCTCGGTGATCGGCGCCCTGCTGTTGCCGTACGTCGCACTCGGCCGGACGCTGCTGTATTTCGATCTCGCGGCTTGCGCCGCGGAGGCCCCGACCGTGGCGGAGCGGCGGCGGCGGTGGCTGCCACGCCGGCACCCGAAGCAGGAACCCGGGCTTCCCTCGTCCGCCTAGCGGAGCGGGGTCTGGGCGAGCCCCGCCCGCAAGTCGGCGATCGACTCATAGACGGCCACCGCGCCGGCATCGCGGAGCTCCGCCTCCGAGAACCCTCCGGTGAGCATGGCGATCGTCTTCACGTCGGCTCGCGAGGCCGCCGCGATGTCCCAGGTCGAGTCGCCCACCATCACCGCCGAGAGCTCCCCGGCCTCGCGCATCGCGGCGGCGACAAGGTCGGGCTCGGGCTTCGTGCGCTCGACGTCGCCCGAGGTCGTATACGCGTCGAGCAGGTCGCGCGCCTCGAGCAGGTCGATGTAGTGCTCGGCCTCCTCCGGGCTCGCGGAGCTCGCGAGCACCACCGGGTGACCTCGTTCGTGCAGCTCGCCGATCAGATCGTGGGCACCCTCGAACGGCCGTACCTCACCGATCAGCTCGCCGTAGCGGCGCTTCTCGGCCTCGCGCACCGAGTCGCCGAGGCGCCGCTCGACGTCGCGACCGGCGACCGCGCCGACGAGCTGATCCCCACCCATCCCGATGTGGCGGTGGATGCGCCAGATCGGCGGCGACAGGTCGTGGTCGCGAAACGCCCGGTACCAGGCGAGTGCGTGCTGGTAATTGGAGTCGACGAGCGTGCCGTCGACATCGAGGATCGCAGCGGCGCCCACGGGCCGACCCTACCCGTGAGCGCCACCGGGAATCGCCTCAGTCGATGTAACCGAACTGCTGCAGGTACTCCTGCGCCGCCTCGGCAGGCTTCTCCTTGTCGATGTCGACCCGGGCGTTGAGCTCCTGCATCACCTCGAGCGAGAGGTTGCCCTGCACCTTCTCGATCGTCGTGCCGAAGTCGGGGCCGGCCTCGTCGACCGCGTCCTGGCTGGCGATGAAGATCACGTTGCCGGCCGGCAGCACGTGCTTGTCGTCCTCCAGGGTCACGTAGTCATTGGAGGTGAACAGCTGTGCGTCGGTCGTGAAGATGATCGACAGGTCCGCGTTCCCCTTGTCGAGGACGTCGTAGCGAAGCCCGATGTCGACCGGCGTGAAGTTGTCGCGCAGGCCGTCGAGGCCGTAGTACTTCTCGAGCCCGGCGAGGCAGTCGATCCGCTGACGGCACTCGGGCGACCCGTAGAGGGTCAGGTCCTGGTGATCGGCGAGGTCGGAGATCTTCGTGATCCCGAGCTCGTCCGCCTTCGACTTCAGCATCCCGACCGCGTTCGCGCTCGAGAACGGGGTCGGCGGGTAGGAGACGAGGCCGAGGTCCGTGAACTCGGTCTTCGATTCGTCGTACGCCTTCTGCGCGTCGCCGGGCACGTCCTCCGGCGGGGTGTCGAAGAACGAAGTCAGCGCGGTCGAGGTGTACTCCGGGTAGCCGCTGATGTCGCCGTTCTGAAGCGCCTTCAGCGCGACCTGCTCGTCGCCGAGGTTGAGGTCGGTATCGACGTTGTAACCCGCCGCCTCGAGGCCCTGGGCGTAGATCTCGCCGAGGATGTACTGCTCGGTGAAGTTCTTCGATCCGATCGTCAGGTCGATCGAGCCGTTGTCGGGGTTGGCTTCGATCAGGTTGGCGCTCGTGTCCGACCCGGTGGTCGCTTCCGCGCTCGTCGATGACGAGTCCGTGGAATCGTCTCCGCCGCAAGCGACGAACGCCAGGGTCAGGCCGACAACGGCGAGCAACGCGAACAGCGCTCGCAGCCGGGGGTGGGTGCTCATCGGGGTGATCCTCCCTCTCGTGTGGTTTCCGCCGATCGTGGACCCGAAAAGGTTATGCGCTCGGGCGGGCGGTCATGCGCTCGCCGCGGCGGTCCGCTTCTGAACGGTGATCCCCTTGGGCGTCAGCAGCCTCTGGACGCCGGCGAGGGCGAGCTCGAAGGCGAGCGCCAGCAGCGCGACCAGGATCGCGCCGGCGAGCACGCCCTCGGAGCCGTAGTTCGAGCCGTTGATGATGTAGTCGCCGAGCGTCACCACGCCGACCAGGGGGGCGATCGTCGCCGTGGCGATGATGTTGATCGCCCCGGTCCGCACCCCGGCCATGATCGTCGGCACCGCGAGCGGCAGCTCGACCTTGCGGATCACGGCCCACTCGGTCATCCCGATCCCGCGCGCTGCCTCGACCGCGTCGGGGTCGACCTGGCGGATGCCGGTGAAGGCGTTGGTGAGGATCGGCGGGATCCCGAGCACGAGCAGGGCGATCGTCAGGTTGAAGACGCCGACCCCGATGAACGCCGCCACGATTGCGATCAGGCCCAGCTCGGGGATCGCGCGGCCGGCGTTGCCGATCGCCACCGCGAACCCCTCGCCGGAGCCGCGGTGGCCTAACCAGACCCCGAGCGGGAGCGCGACCGCGATCGAGGCGGCGAGCGCCAGGACGCTGATCCAGACGTGCGTCCAGAGCAGGCTGAGCACGTCGGAGAGGCCTCCGACCTCGACCCCGCCGGGCCCGATCCGGGGGTTGAAGATGAAGTCGATCGCGCCGCCGAAGGAGCCCAACACATCGGCGACGAGCAGCCTCATGCTTTCGCCCCCGCCGTGCTGAAGATCCGCCGGATGAACGTTGCCCCGGGTCCGCGCTCGCTGGTCCTCGGCGAGCGCCACCGCGACAACCGGCTCTGCAGCAACAGCAACAGCAGGTCGAGCAGCACCGCCATCGCGAGCAGGATGATCACCGGAATGAAGATCCCGGTCTTGAAGGCGTCCTGCTGGATCGCGAAGTAGAGCGGACCTCCGAGGCCGTCTCCTCCGGCGAACACAGCGAGGCTGGCGATCGCAACCGTCGAGACCGTGGCGATCCGGACTCCCGCGATGATCTCGGGGACCGCGAGCGGCACCTCGACGCGCCGGAAGAGCTGCTGGTCGGTCATCCCCATGCCCCGCCCCGCGTCCTTGCTCGAGGTCGGGACGTTGGCGAGCCCGGTGACCATGTTGCGGTAGATGATCTGCAGCGTGTAGAGGACGAGGGCGATGATCGCGGTGACGTTGCCGCGTCCGGTGATCGGCAGCAGCAGCAGGAAGAGCGCGATCGAGGGGATCGTGTAGATCACCCCGGTGATCCCGGTGAAGGCCGGGATCAGCCAGCGGCGACGGTGCGAGATCACGACGAGGCCGAAGGCGACCACGAACCCGACCGCGACCGAGGCGAGGACGATCGCGAGGTGCTCGAGCGTCGGGGTGACGTAGTCGCCGATGTGGTCGACGATGTAGTCGAAGCAGATCGTGTCGTTCTTGCCGACGCAGCTGGTCGCCCCCTGCCCCGCCTCACGGACGAAGCCGCCGTCGCCCTGGGCAAACGGCACGACGATCGCGAACAGCGCCGACATCAATCGAGGTCCGTCGTTACGAGCGGCCGCTCACCCGCGGGATGCTCGTCGCTGAGCGCCTCGTCGGAGGTCAGGAACTCGGAGATGATCTCGACCGAGAGCACCCCGGCGATCCGGCCTTCGCCGTCGACGACCGGGGCGTAGCGCGTCTCGGCCTGGAGCAGGTCGGAGAGCGCGTCGCGCATCACGTCACGGAGATCGAGGATCGGCTCGGGGCTGTGCCCGGGCTTCGCAGGCACCGTCTCGGCGGCCAGGTCGGAGTCCGAGAGCCAGCCGAGCGGCCGGCGCTCGGAATCGATGCAGAGCGCGTAAGGGACCTCGGCGCGCTCGAGCTTGGCGCGAACCTCGGTGGTCGACTGGCCGACGTGCGCGAGCGGGGCCTGCCAGAGGTCGATGTCGGAGACCCGCATCAGGGCGAGCCGCTTCAGCGCCCGGTCGGCGCCGACGAAGTCCTCGACGAAGTCGTCGCCGGGAGCCATCAGGAGCTCGGCGGGGGTCGCGTACTGGGCGAGCCTGCCGCCCTGGCGCATGATCGCGATCCTGTCGCCCATCTTGATCGCCTCGTCGATGTCGTGGGTGACGAAGAGGATCGTCTTGCGCAGCTCCGCCTGCAGGCGCAGGAACTCGTTCTGAAGCCGCTCGCGGTTGATCGGGTCGACGGCGCCGAACGGCTCGTCCATCAGCATCAGTCCCGGGTTCGCCGCCAGCGCCCGGGCGACCCCGACGCGCTGCTGCTGCCCGCCGGAGAGCTGGGCGGGGTAGCGGTCGGCCATCTCGGGATCGAGCCCGATCAGCTCGAGCAGCTCCCGCGAGCGCGCCGCGGCACGCGAGCCGTCCCAGCCGAGGAGGGCCGGAACGGTGGCGATGTTCTGGGCGATCGTGCGGTGCGGGAAGAGACCGACCTGCTGGATCACGTAGCCGATCTCGCGGCGCAGCTGCGCCGGCGAGCGCTCCCGCACCGAACGCCCCCCGATCAGGATCTCCCCCTCGGTGATCTCGACCATCCGGTTGACCATCCGCATCGCGGTCGTCTTTCCGCATCCGGAGGGACCGACGAGGACGCAGATCTCGCCCGCGGGGACGTCGAGGCTGAGCCTCTCGACCGCGTCGCGATCGGCGCCCGGATAGCGCTTCGTCGTCTCTCGGAACTCGACCGAGAGCGCCTCCCCCGCCTCCGGTCTGGCGGCTCCCACCTCCACGTCGCGGTCGATCCTATCGGTCGGTGATGGCGACTCGTAATACGCTCACCGCTGGAATGGAGGGAGGCGAGGCCGCGGCGCGACACCCGTGGTGGGTCCTGGTCGGCGCCTGCACGGGGCTCTTCGTGCTGATGCTCGACTCGACCGTGGTGACGCTCGCGCTGCCGGCGATCGACGACGATCTGCACGCCTCGGTCGACGGCCTGCAGTGGATCCAGAACGCCTACCTGCTGACCCTCGCCGCGGTCGTCGTCACGGCGGGCCGTCTCGGCGACATCCGCGGACGCCGCCGCGTATTCGTGATCGGCATGGCGATCTTCGCCGCCGGCTCGGTCGTGGCCGGGGTCGCGGAAACGGAGGAGGTCCTGATCGCAGGCCGCGTGATCCAGGGAATCGGCGGCGCGGCGCTGCTCTCGCTGTCGCTGGCGATCACCGCGCACGCCTTTTCCGGCGCCTCGCAGGCGCGGGCGCTGGGGATCTGGGCCGCGGTCTCGGCGCTGGCGCTCGCGATCGGCCCGCTCGTCGGCGGCGTGCTGATCGAGGCCGCAAGCTGGCGCTGGATCTTCCTCGTCAACCTCCCGGTCGCGGCGACCGGGATCGCGATCCTGGTCGCTCGCGGAGACGAGTCGCGCGACGAGACCGCACCGCCGCGCGTCGACCTGCTCGGCGTCGGGGTCCTGGCCCTCGGGCTCACGGCGACCGTCTTCGCTCTCGTCGAGGCCGACGATTGGGGGTGGAGCTCGCCGCGCACACTCGCGCTGCTCGGCGGTGGCGTCCTCGCCCTGTTCGCGTTCTGGATAGTCGAGCACGACCGCGAGTTCCCGCTCGTCGACTTCTCCCTGTTTCGCAACGGTCCGTACTTCGGTGCCAGCGCCGCAGCGTTCGCGCTCGTCGGGGCCTACTGGACGGTGATGTACTTCCAGCCGCAATTCCTGCAGCGCGAGCTCGACTACTCGGTGATCGTCGCCGGCGCCCTGGTGCTCCCGATCACGGCGCCGATGGCCGCGCTCTCGCCGTTCTCGGGGCGCCTGATCAGCCGCTTCGGCGCCCGTGCGACGATGACCGCCGGAATGGCGGTCGGCCTCGTCGGGCTGGTGCTCCAGGCCGTCGCCGAGGAATCGAGCTCCTACGTCGACCTGCTCCCCGGCTTCCTCTGTTTCGGCATCTCGCTGGCGCTCGTCTACGCGCCGATGTCGACAGCCGCGATGGCGGCGATGCCGAGCGCAAAGAGCGGCATTGCGTCGGGGGTCCTGGCGATGGACCGGGTACTGGCCGGGGCGGTCCTGCTGGCGATCTCGGGAGCGCTGTTCCAGGCGGCCCTGCCGTCCGGCGGCGGGATGCACGGCGCGGACTACGCACACGCCGTCGCGCGATCGCTTTGGGCGCCGGGAATCGTGCTCGCGATCGGCACCGTGCTCACCTGGCTCTTCGTCCGTTCGCCCGACCAACCCCGCGAGCCGGCGCCGCACGAGGCGGCTCATCACCAGCACCACCGGCGCTTCCACCTCTGACCGGGGCCGGGCCACGGCGCTGATCGCGGCGGGCGCGCTCTGTTTATATGGAGCGCATGGAAGCGGCTTCGTTCAGCCATGGACTGTCGAGCGCCGAAGCCGCGCGGCGCCTCGCCCGGCTCGGCGAGCCGAAGCCGGCGAACAGCCGCTCGGTCGCCAGCATCGTCGCCGCCAACGTGCTGACGCTGTTCAACGCGATCATCGGCGTCTTCTTCGTCCTCATGCTCTCGCTCGGCCTGTTCGCCGACGCGCTGTTCGGGTTCATCGCCGTGATCAACTCGGCGATCGGAATCCGCCAGGAGCTGAAGGCCAAGGAGACCCTCGACCGTCTCGCGCTGCTGGTCGCGCCGCGCGCGAAGGTGATCCGCGACGAACGCCTCGTCGAGCTCACCGCCGACGAGGTGGTTCCCGGCGACGTCGTCCGGGTCGAGCCGGGCGACCAGCTCGTCGCCGACGGGACCGTCGTCGACACCCGCGGGCTGACCGTCGACGAGTCCCTGCTCACCGGGGAGTCCGACGGGGTTCGCAAACGCCCCGGCGACCGGCTGCTCTCGGGCTCGTTCGCGGTCTCGGGGTCCGGTCACTACGAGCTCGACGCCGTCCGTGAGGAGAGCTACGCGGAGAAGATCGCCGGCCAGGCACGCGAGTTCCGGCATCCGCCGTCGCCGCTTCAGGTCGAGGTCAACACGGTCCTCAAGGCGACCACGATCGCGCTCGTCCCGATCGCGCTCATCGTCCTGATCGGCTTCAGCCTCCAGGACACCGCGTTCCGCGACGCCGCCCAGGAGGCGACCGCGGGCCTCGTCACCCTGATCCCGGAGGGGCTGGTGCTGTTGATGAGCGTCACCCTGGCGGTCGCGGCCGTGCGGCTCGCGCGTCAGAACACGCTCGTCCAGCAGATGGGGGCGACCGAGGCGCTCGCCGCCGTCGACACGATCTGCGTCGACAAGACCGGAACGCTCACCGACGGCAGCCTGAAGCTGATCCGGGTCGAGGTCGCCGATCCCGCGGCGGTGGGCACGGTCGAGCGGGCGCTCGGTACGTTCGCCTCCTCGGCAGGCGAGCGCAACCGCACCCTGGAGACGATCGCCGAGGCCTACCCCGCCCATCCCGAGCGGCCGGCCGCCGAGGTCCCGTTCTCCTCGCAATGGAAGTGGAGCGGGCTGACCGTGAACGGCTCCAGCTGGGTGATCGGTGCCCCCGACGTGCTCGGGCAGGCGGGAGCCCTGAGGCTGCCCGAGGGCCTGCAGCGGGCGCTTGCCGAGCACACCTCGGCGGGCCGCCGGGTGATCGCATTCGGCGAGGCGCGCGGTTCGCTGCCCGCCGACCCGGCGACCGAGCCGCCGCCGAGGCTCGAGCCGCGAGCGCTGATCGTGCTCGAGGAGACGCTGCGCCCCGACGCCGCCGAGACCCTGTCCTACATGCGCGCGCAGCAGGTCGACCTGAAGCTGATCTCTGGCGACGCCCGCGAGACCGTCACCGCCGTCGCGCGGGCGGTCGGCGTGCCCGCAGACGCGGCGGTGATCGAGGGCCCGCGGCTCCCGTCCGACAAGGGCGGCCTCGCGGCTGCGGCCGAGCACAACACGATCTTCTGCAGGATCACCCCCGAACAGAAGAAGGCGCTGGTCGGGGCGCTCGCGGGCCGCGGCCGATTCACGGCGATGATCGGCGACGGCGTCAACGACGTTCCGGCACTGAAGCAGGCGAGGCTCGCCGTCGCGATGGGGTCGGGGAGCCAGATCACCAAGGGGATCGCCGACATCGTCCTGCTCCGCGACCAATTCTCGATGCTGCCGCGCGCGGTCGGCGAGGGCCGGAAGATCGCCCGGAACATCCACCGGCTGGGGCGCCTCTACCTGACGAAGTCGGTCTACGCCGGCTTCCTGATCCTGCTCGCTGCGATCTTTGATTTCACCTTTCCGTTCCTCCCGCGCCAGCTCACGGCGGCGGCATTCCTGACGATCGGAATCCCGTCGTTCGTCCTCGCCCTGGCCCCGAGCGAGGGTCCGCTCTATCGCGGACGGCTGTTGCGGGCCTTGGCGGCGTTCGCGTTCCCGGCGGGAATCTCGATGGGGATCGCCTCACTGCTCTCGTTCTTTTTCGTCGACAGCGTCTTCGGCGGCACGCTCGAGGAGGGCCGTACCGCTGCGACCACGACGCTGATCGTGCTCGGGCTCTGCTTCATCGTCCTGCTCGAGCGGGGGCCCGGGCGCGAGCACATCACGGTGCAGAGCTACATGCTCGCCCTGGTCGCCGGGCTCGGCGCGATCTTCGCGCTGATGCTCGCCGCCGAGCCGGTGCGCAGCTTCTTCGAGCTCGAGGTCCTCTCCGGCGGTCAGTGGTTTCTGGCGCTCGCCTGCGTCGCGCTCGGGCTCGGGCTCGCCGGCGCGGCCTGGCGGTTGCCCTACGTGCAGCGCCTCGAGCTCCCCGAAGGGGCCGAGCTCGAGCCCGAGGACGGCCCGGAGCCGACCCACACACCGCGGACGAGCGAGTTCGACGCGGTCACCCCGGCCCCGACGCCGGTCGCCGAGACGGAACGCGCCGAAGCCGACCGGGGGCCGATCACCGACGAATCGCCGACCCGGATCATCGAGGAGGACCCGCCGACCGACGCCGAGGAGCCGGCGCCCGCCGAGCACGAGATTCTCGGCGGCGGCGAGGCGCCGACCCGGGTTGCGGGAGAGCCGCCGACGAGGCCTGCGCCGTGAACGGCCGCCGGCGGACCAAGATCGTCGCCACGATCGGCCCCGCGACGCGGGACACCGAAACGATGGCCGAGCTGATCGAGGCGGGCGCCGACGTCTTTCGCTTCAACTTCTCCCACGGGACCCCCGACGACCATTCCGAGAACGTGGCGATGGCACGCGAGGCGGCCCGGCGGACCGGCAAGGAGGTCGGGATCCTCGGCGACCTGCCCGGCCCGAAGATCCGGCTCGGCGAGGTCGACGAAGGAATCGTCGGCCTCCGTCCCGGGAGTGAGATCACGCTCACCTGCGAGCCCGAGCTCGGCACCCCGGATCGCCTCCCGGTGTCGTTCGACGGCCTCCCCTCGGCGGTCTCGGAAGGCGGTCTCGTCTATCTCGCCGACGGCCGTATCCGCCTCCGGGTGCTCGACGCCGGCGAGACCGAGGTCCGCTGCGCGGTCGAGGTCGGCGGCCGCGTCTCCTCGCACCAGGGCCTCAACCTGCCCGGCGCCGAGGTCGCGTTGCCGGCTGCCGGTCGCGCCGACCTCGAGTGGGTCGACTTCGCGGTCCGCGAAGGAATCGACCTGCTCGCGGTGTCGTTCGTGAGGCGCGCCGAGGACCTGGCGCCCGTCGAGCGCCGGGTGCGGACCGGCGGCTCGGACATCCCGGTGATCGCGAAGATCGAGAAGCCCGAGGCCGCGGACCGAGCCGAGGAGATCATCAAGGCGGCGACCGCCGGGATCATGGTCGCCCGCGGCGACCTCGGGATCGAGCTCCCGATCGAGAAGGTCCCGATCGTCCAGAAGCGGCTCCTGGCGCTCGCGGGGCACTTCTCGCGTCCGTCGATCACGGCCACGCAGATGCTCGCCTCGATGGTCGCCTCGCCGCGCCCGACCCGGGCGGAGGTCTCCGACGTCGCCAACGCGATCTACCAGGGGACCGACGCGGTGATGCTCTCCGAGGAGACCGCGGTCGGGCAGTTCCCGGTCGAGGCGATCCGGGTCATGAACCGGATCGCGCGCGAGACCGAGCCCGACCTCCCGTACGCCGACTGGGGTCTCACGCGCGCCCACGCCGACGACTCGGACGTCGCCACCTCGGTCGCCCGGGCGGCGGTCGCCTCGACCTACACGCTCGGGCTGCGGGCGCTAGTCGTCCCGACCCGCAGCGGGCGCACCGCCCGGCTCGTCTCCGCGCACCGGCCGCAAGTACCCGTGCTCGCCGTCTCGCCGCGGATCGAGACCGTCCGCAGGCTCAACCTTCTTTTCGGGGTCGAATGCGTGATCGCCGACGAGTGGACGGGGATCTCGGCTCTGCTCGCGGACTGCTCCCGACTCGTGCGCGAAGCCGGGATCGCGAGCTCCGGCGATCTGATCGGGATAACCGCCGGGCTTCCCCACCAGGAGCTGGGCACGAACCTGTTCGAGGTTCACCGCGTCCCGTGAGCGCCGATCGCGGGCCGCGGCTCGCTCGGATCTGCGCGCCACTCGCCCTCATGGGGCTGATCTTCTACCTCTCCGCGCAGGAGAGCGTCGGGCCGGAGCTGCCGGCGTTCACCAGAGTGATCGCGCACTTCAGCGAGTACGCGCTGCTGACCGCGCTCTGGATCTGGGCGCTCGCGCCGGTGCTCGGCAGGCGCGCGCTGTTCGCCGCCGCCGCGATCTCGTTCCTCTACGCGATCTCCGACGAATATCACCAGAGCTTCGTACCGGGTCGCGACTCCGACCCTTTCGACGTCCTCGTCGACTCGCTCGGTATCGCCACGGCGGTCGCGGCGGCCCTCGCCGCGTCGGCCCGGCGGGCGGCGGGCCGCCGGCGGCCGACAGCCCGCTGACCGACTCCGGTCGCAGCCGGCACCGCGACGCCTGGCTCAATGCGTACCGGTTGCGCCGCGCCCGAAGTCGCCGAACGGCTCGTCGCGTTCGCGCACCGCTTCCTTGAAGCCCGCCTCCGCGGCGCGGCGTGCGAACTCGAACCCCTCCGGCGTGTGCCGCGCGATCCCGTCGAAGACAGTGCCGAGCACCTGGGTCGCGGCGAGGCCCTGCGCGGCGACCGTCTGGTTGACGAGCAGCTTGTGCATCACGAGCTGGTTGATCGGCAGCCGCGCGACGCGCTCGAGCAGGCCCTCGAAGCGCTGGTCGAGCTGCTCCGCGGGGGCCGACTCGGCGGCCAGGCCCCACTCGACCGCGGTGGTCCCCGAGATCGAGTCGCCCGTGAGCAGCAGGCGCTTCGCCCGCGCCGGCCCGATCCGGTGCGCCCAAAGAGCAGTCGTCGGAACTCCCCAGACGCGTGCCGGCGGGTAGCCGATCTTCGCCCGGTCCTCGGCAACCAGCAGATCGGAGCACAGCGCCATGTCGGTGCCGCCGGCGACGCAGTAGCCGTGCACCTTGCAGACGACCGGTTTCTCCGACCAGAAGAGGCTCATGAACCCGCGTACGTTGCGCGACATCATCTGATAGTCGGTGACCGGGTCCCAGACGCTCTCCGGAGCGTGGTTGCGCGCCTGGACGAGGGGGTCGAGAGGCGAGCCCTCCGGGGCGGCTCCGGGCGTGCCCCGACCGGCGCTCGGCGGCTCGCCCATCCGCTCGGCCGACGCGACGAGGTCGTAGCCGCCGCAGAAGCCGCTCCCGTTACCCGCCAGCGCGATCACGTGCACGCCGGGGTCGAGGTTGGCGCGCTCGACGCAGGCCGCAAGCTCGGACGGCATCTCGAGCGTGATTCCGTTGCCGCGCTCGGGGCGGTCGAGCGTGATCCGGGCGATTCGCCCGTCGCGCTCGTAGGTGATCGTCTCGAGGCTCATCGTGCGGACGCTAGCGAGCCACCTTTCATCAAGACGCTAGACGAGCTCGAAGCGCAACCCGAAGAAGTCCAGCATGTGGGGCAGCGGCCTTCCGGGATCCAGCGACGGCGCCGCGAGCTCGACCGCACCGGAGCGCAGCACGGTCGCCAGAACGGCCTTGCCGAGCAGCAGGGCGAGCGCCGCGCCGGGGCAGCCCTGGGGGCCGCGGCTGAAGTGGTTGAACGACCAGTCGCCGGCTGCCTCACCCGAGATCCACCGCTGGGGGGCGAACCGGTCGGCGTAGTCGTGGCGATCGCGGTCGCGGTGCAGGAACGAGTTCGGGATCAGCACCTGAGTGCCCGCGGGCACCGTCACCCCGCCCCACTCGGTGTCGGTGAGCGTCACACGGGAAAGCGTCGGCGTCGTCGGCCAGAGCCGCATCGCCTCCTCGAGACAGGCGTCGAGGTAGGCGAGTCCGGCGACGCCCGCGGCGGTCGACAGATCGCCGGCCTCGATCTCGGCGGTGGCGCGAGCGCGTTGTGGTGCGTGGCTGGCGAGCAGCGCGAGGGCGCGGAATCCATTGATCGCCAGCGTCTCGCCGGTCGCGAACATCCAATGCGGAATCTGACCGACCGGCTTCGTCTCGGCGTCCGCCGGCGCCTCGGCGAACCGGCTCACCAGGCTGCCCTCCTCGGCGGCGGAGACGTATTCGCCGAGCCGCGCGATGAACCCCGGATAGAGCGCCGAGGTCCTTCCCGGCATTCCGTTCGCCTCGGACATCATCTCGGCGAGCGTCTCGGAGAGCTCGGAGTCGTCGGCGGCCGCGTCGCCCAGGATCACGCGGCGGGTGATCCGGCGGAAGGCATCGCTCCACTCCTCCCAGCGCAGCTCGCGGTCGCCGCCGGCCTCGGCCGCGGCGATCAGCGCTGCAGCCTCCTCGGCGGCGATCGCGACGAAGCGGTCGCCGAACCCGTGCAGGGGGCGCCCGGCGTCGAGCACCGCCTCGTTGAAAGCTCGGCGGTTGCGCCACGTCTCGGACCGCGAGATGGTCAGCGCGTCGGGCTGGAAGGCGACCATCCCCTTGCGCTTCGGCTCCGGGTCGGACGCGAACGGGTCCGGCGAGTTCTCGAGCGCGCGATGGACGTCGGCGGGCGTCAGCAGCAGCAGCGCCGGCTCGCGGATCACCCGGACCCAGACGGGCCCGCCGCCGTGGCCGCGTCGCATGCCCGCGAACAGGCCGACGGCCTGGCCGTCGACGTTGGCGCGCGTCGCCGCGGCGACCGCGGTCCGGCGGCGGCGAAAGACGCCCTGAAGCGCGTTCGGGACGATCACGAGCGCGTTGAAGCGGGCGTTCTCGAGCAGCGAGGCGCTCGCGGGCCGCTCACGGGCTCACGCCAGCCGGCGCCAGGGCGCGAACGCGTTCTCGCAGCCGTCGAGCGCCGGCGCCAGCTCGGGGTGATGTCGGAGCAGCACGTCGACCATCGTGTTGCCCTCGACCCAGGCGAGGCCCTCGGGGGTGTAGACGTCGGGCGAGTAGTCGTTGGTGAAGAAGCGGTCCGACTTCAGTCGCCGCGAGGCCATCAGGATGAAGATCCGGAAGGCCGTGTCGCTGAAGCCGAACCCCGGCGGAAGCGGCTCGGCGAGCATTCCGACCTGCAGGTCGACCTGGTCGATGTCGCCGTCGTAGACGTCACGGATCTCGTCGGCGAGCTCGGGATCGTCGGTCAGGTCCTCGAACTTCTCGATCCGCGTCTTGCGCAGCCGTTCGCGGAAGTCGTTGTAGCGGGGCACGCCGCGCTCGCGGTCGCGGGGATGTCGATCGTCCCGAGGTCGACGCGGTCTCCGTTCAGCCGGACGTGGTTGGAGAGCGCGTTCGGATGGTTTTTGAGCGTGATCGCGCCCGGGTTGGCGATGCCGAACGAGTAGAGCAGGTTCGACCAGCCGTGCTCGGGATCGTCGGCCTCGTCCCGCGGCCCTGGATCGGGTCGAAGTCGGTCTCGTCGACCAGCGCGCCGGTCGCGTGGTCGCGGATCTCGTAGTCGTCCGGCAGCAGCGGGTGCAGCCGGTAGACGGAGACGAACTCCTCGGTGATCGCGTACGGCGCCGCGTGGTGCTCCTGCGTCGGAGCCGACGATCCCGCCGATCATCTCGGTCCCGACGTGGCCGAACTTCTGCCGCACCCAGCGCGGCAGGATCCCGTACCAGTTCGCGTTCATCGCCCGCTCGAGCACCGGGTTGGCGAGGATCCCCGGCGTCCATTCGACCGTGTGGATCTTCGCCATCAGCGCCGAGTTGACGAGGCGCGCGGTGAGGAAGAGCTGCTCGTCGTCCCAGGTCGGATAGCTGCCCTTGAGGTGGTCGCAGATCGCGTTGTGCTCCTTGACGAACAGGGTGTGCAGCAGCGAGAGCCCGATCCAGTAGTTGTCGGAGAAGCCGGTCAGGTCGACGCCGTCGAGCTCCGCCTTCGGTCTCGTTGGGAAGCAGGCCGTCGTCGACCGCGAGCTTGCCGTCGACGCCGGAGCGCAGCTCGCGGTTGCGCTCCTCGGTCGGAGCCGTAGATCTGAGAGCGGTCCCACCAGTGGGTGACGGTGTTGACGTAGGTCGGTGGCAGACCGCTCTTGTAGAGTCCGGGTGCGGTCGGGGCTTGTTGCCTTGACCTTCATCGGGTTGCCGTCCGGCCACTCGTCGCCGTCGCCGAGCGGCACGTCGATGTACTTGTCGGGCGTGTTCTCGCCATGGCCGAACCAGTCGTGGTTCTCGAACTGGATCCAGCAGGCGGCGAGCACGTTCAGGCTCGTCGCCGGCTTGAAGGTGTCACGGCGCAGCAGCCGCTCGGCGACCACCCGCGGGCTCGGGCATCAGCCGCCGGGCAGCTCCTCTGGAGCCTGCCCCTCGGCCGGGTTGTTGCGGCCGAAGCGGGTGCCGACCTTGCCCATCCGGGGTCGGTCGGATCCTGGCGGGAGCCGTCGTAGGTGCGGTGCTTGGGCAGCTCGTCGGCGCGACGTGGCCGTTCCCTCGCCGGCGCCGCGTGTCGTAGAGGTTGACGCCGCTCAGGTCGTCGCGGAGCCCACGCAGGTTGAGCAGGGCGACGGGCGTGGGCAGGTGCCACCAGTCAGTGACCCGGTTGACCTGCCGGAAGACGGTCGAGTTGACGCGCGAGAACGTGCTCTCGATCGTGCCGATCAGGTCCATCGCAGCCTCTCCTCGGCGCTCGCCCGAGTACGGCGCCGACTCTAGTCGTTGGCGCCGTGACCTTCAACCGACAATCAACGGCGGACGGCCGCGAGCAGCGCCGCGTAGGTGACGAACAGGGCGCGCTCGCCCGCCAACCGTGGGTCGTCCGGATCGCAGCCGGCGGTCACCCAATCGTCGGAGACGTCCATCGCCTCCGCGCGCAGCTGCATGGCGGACCTCGGCCGGATCGCGTCATAGGCAATACGCGTAGAGGTCGCCGAGCGCCGCCGCGAGAGCGTCGAGGACCTGCACCGCCCTGGTGGGCCCGGTGCGCGCGCCACCACGCACCCGGAGCCTGGGCCGCGTGAGCCGGGGTCCTAGCTCGCACCGTCGCTGGCGACCAGGAGCCGGTAGAAGCGCGCCATC
>CAVPLH010000003.1:0-163737 GCA_963705955.1 uncultured Solirubrobacterales bacterium
AGCTGACGGACGGCTGGGACTCCGGCGACGGGTCCCACACGTCCACTCGCCCACGTTTCAGGAGCCGAGCGCGGCGAAGGCGACGAAGCCGAGAAACAGGGCGCTCCAGGCCACCACCACCGGAATCCCCAGCCTGTCCTTGGGGAGCCGCCACAGGGCCAAGGCGCCGCCAACCAGGCCAGCGACCCCGGCGGCGACCGCAAACCGGTCGAGGTCCCAGTTGGTTACCGCCAGGCCGAACGCGACCGCCACGGTGGACTGGAACGCCATCGCACCGGTGACGTTGCCGACCGCCAGGGTGTCCTTGTCACGGCGCATCCAGAGCACGCTGTTGAGCTTCTCCGGGAGCTCGGTCGCCAGCGGCGCGAGCACGAGAGAGAGCACCAGCGCGGAGATGCCGAGCGCGTCCGCGACCATCACGACCTCCTCGACGAAGAGCTCGGCACCGCCAACAATCATCAGCAGCCCGACCACGAGCTGGGCGACGACAGCGATGTTGCGAGGCGGGTCCTCCTTGCTCGGGTCGAACGTGAGCGGCGAGAGCTCGTCCACGTCCTCGCTCTCTCCGCTGTGCGCCCGGACCGTCCGCCGCGCGTAGGCGGCGTAGGCGACCAGCAAGCCGATCGCCCCGGCGAGGTGGGCGACTGTCGAATCGATCAGCCCCAGGCCGATGCCGACGGCGAAGCAGGGCAGAAAGAGGCCGAGGTCGCGACGCACCGAGCGCTCGTCGACTGTCACCTCCGAGCCGCTACTTCGCCGTCGGCGAAACGCCAGCGCGCTGGCGCCGATCACCACCATCGCGACCGTGCCCAGCATGAAGGGGGCGCCGATAATGGCGCCGATCGCGACCTGCTCGGACTCGCCGCCCGAGAGGACCGCGACGACGGGAATCAGCGACTCCGGCAACGCCGTACCGACCGCGGCGAGCAGGCTTCCCACGGCTCCTTCGCCGAGGTCGAGACGGTTGCCCGACCACTCGATCGCGTTCGTAAAGAGGATCGCTCCGCCAACGATCAGGGCGAACGCCGCCGCTAGTAGGAGCACGGTCATGCCGGGTTGGGCTACCCCGCATTACGTGGAGATCAACACGATGCGTGGGCCTGGTGCGACCGCTTCACCGCTGGCCGGGTCGGCGGGGATCGACCTCCACGAGCCGGAGTCAGACGGACGGACCCACCGTCACCCACCTCAATGGCACTCCGCAGACCTTGCGCCGCTTGCCGGGGCGACCACGGGACCACGCGGCGCCCGCGCCCTCTGCCAACCAAAACGACGCCCGGATCCGCAGCGATCGGGGGCCGGAGCCGTCCCACCTCGAATCAGGGCAGGGGGGATCGTGAATCGATCGATCGGGTCGCAGCCTCCGGCCGACCGGACCGTAAATCCAGGCGTTTGCTCTGCTCGATTGCGGGCACCGGCATCTGGGAGAGACGCTGGATAAAACGAATCGAGGTAGGAGATGGCGCAACAGCAGGCCAAAAGGCGCGCGCCGCGCAAGGATGCGAGTAGCGCGGGATCGCGAAGCTCGAACGGCAAGCGCCGTGCGCCGAGGAAGTCGGGCCAGGGAACCGGCCGCAGCGGCGGTTCCCGTAGCAGCAGCAAATCCGGAGGCAGCAACGGCCAGAACAGACGAAGCCCGTTGCCAAACCAGACCGACAAGGACACGGTCCCCGAGCGCGAGTATCAGGACTACACCCTGCTTCACCCGGGCTCGATCAGCGACACCGATGAGCCCGATGTCCTCGTCGACATCCCGGTCGCCAACGTAGACGAGATCCACTTCGAGCTCGACGACCTCGAGGCACGAATTTCATTGCACGCTGAGGTACTCGACCTGGTCAAGCTGAGCGTCGGCGTTCACGTCGAGCTCGGGAAGGTGGAGCTGGAGATCAAGGGCGTCCAAGCTCAAGCGCTGTTGCGCGCGCGTCTTGACCACGTCACAGCGATCATCGACCGCGTGCTGACCACGCTCGATCGTAACCCGAAGTTGCTCGAGAGCATCGGGCAATCGCTCGAGGAGGTCGGCGCAGGGGCCGGCAAGGGCGTCGGCGAAATCGGAGCTGGCGCGGGCCACGCCGTCGAGGATGTCGGAGAAGGCGCCGAGGGGGCGGTTGAGGATGTCGGCAAGGGTGCGGGTGGCGCCGTGCAGGACGTGGGCAAGGGCGCCGGCAGCGCCGTTGACCAAGTCGGCCAAGGCGCCGGACAAGCGGTAGGTGAGGTCGGTCAGGGCGCCGGGCAGGCTGTGGGAGGCCTGGGCCAGGGCGCCGGCGAGGCCGTCGGCGGGCTTGGACAGGGTGTCGCCGGCCTCTCGGGGGCCCTAGGCGGCAACGCCTCAGGTGGCGGCGGTAACGGTGGCGACCAAGGCGGCGGCAACGGCCTGACCGCCGGCAAGCTGGCCAAGGAGGCCGCGAAGATAATCGCCAAGGAGCTGGGAGCGGCCGCCAGTGAGGAGGCCAAGGAGCTCGGGCTGGCGGCGACTCATAAGGCCGCCGAGCTGGGCGAGCGTCGACGTGAGCGTCGGGCGACCAAGCACAACGCGACCGAAGCCGCGCTGCGCGAAGCCGAGTCGGCCGGGATCGACCTCGATGACCTGGAGGGCAGCGGGGTTGAAGGACGGATCACGGTCAATGACGTGAAAGCCGCGGCGCGCGCATGAACCGAGATGCGGACGAGGGCCGTAACGACGAGCTTGCCGACGAGGAGGTCGCGGATGTCGACGTGACGACCCGGGTCCGCGCGAAAGAGCTTCGCTTCGGGAGCGTCCCCGAGGTGAGGGTCTGGTTCGGGGGCGAGCCCGGGTTCAAAGCAAGCTCACTGACCGAGCGGAAAAACCTGCCTGACGAGGTCGAGCCCGGCGTCACCTACCGCGACGCCGAGGTGCGCTGGGAGGCCCGAGCGAAGATCGTGCATCCGACAGATCCGCCACGCACGAGCGAATAGCCGCCCGCCACGAACCGCTCCGGAAAGCCATGGGCGCGGCTGGTTTCGAACCAGCGACCTCTCGCGTGTGAAGCGGCTGAGCACCCCGCTCGTGGAGCCGATCCGTGCCTGGCGGAGCCGATTCGGTGCGGCGGGATGAGGCCCGATTCGGTTCCGTTTGGGCAGACAGGGTGGGTGTCTGCCCAAACGCGCCGACGGCTCGGAGGCGCCTAACCATCGTGGTTAGGAGTCCGTTCTCTAGCAACCAAGCAGGTAGACGTCCTGCAGGCCAGGCGTGTCTCCCCAGATGTTGATCGCGCTGCAGAGATCGTCTACCGCCTCGGTGCCGCTCTCCCCTGGCGGTCCTGCGAAACCCCGAGGACCACGGAACCCGCGTGGTCCGACGAAGCCTCGCACGCCTCGAGGGCCCTGCGGACCGACGCTGCCCGCTGGGCCTCGCGGACCTACTTCGCCTTGTTCTCCCTGGGGGCCGGCAGAACCCTGCTCGATTACTAGGGCGCCGACCGCGACCCCCAGTCCGGTCGATAGTACGACGGCGACCACAACCGTGGCCAGCAGAGTCCGGACTTTCACAGCCGCCGTTGAGCTGAATTGCCGAGGCCGAGGCGGTGCGCGAGTCGCTGAGCTGCGGCGCGGGCTAAGAAGCTCGGCAGCGGCGATCCGAACGGTCCGGCCTCACGCCAACGGGTCGGGCACCGCACGAGCGACGTAGCGGCTGCCGTCCCGCCTGATCACGATGCAGCCGACGTGGCCCGGCTTAGGCGGCGGTAGGCGCCGGAGGTTCGCCCGGCGACTCTGGAGGTTCGCCCGGCGCCTCCGGCGCGCCGTCGGAGGTCCCTGCGGATTCCGGCGTTGCGTCTCTTTCCTCCGCCCGTTGCCGGGCGTCACTTGCCATGTCGTCCAGGCGTTGGGCGATGTTCCTCGCAGTCGCCGCCATCTTGTCGAGGGCGTCCGGCGCTTGCCGCTCGACTTGCTCCCGCGCCTCGTCCACCAAGCCCTCCAGCCGCTGCTTGTACTCCTGAAGCCGGGAGAAGTAATCGCCGCTCTGCTCGGCCATGCAGAGAAGCTATACCCAGCGCTACCTACTGCTACGCCAGCGGGTCGGGCGCGATGCGAGCCAGGAAGCGGCTGCCATCGGCCTGGGTCACCCCGCCTCCGATTCGCGCCGGAAGGGAGTTGGTGGGCTCAGGCCATCGTGCCGCTCTCCGCCCGCCTCCGGGTCGCCGATCGTGACGCGTAGCGGCGGGACAGAACGCCTTGTTGAAGTGGACCGGGACAAATGGCAAGTCGCCGCAACATCGGGTAGCGCGGAGCGGAGGCCAAGCGAGGGCTAGGCCAACTCTTCGGCAACCTCTCCCGCCTCGCCCCGCTTCTCGATGATCCAAAAGCGATCGCACTCCTCGATCACCGTCTCGTCCTCGGGGGCAATGTGGTCGGGCGCCACCGCAAAGCGGTTCTCAAATGCGCGAACCTCTCGCCACTCGCTTCCTGAGAGTCGGATGCGGTCATGGCAGTCAAGTCGCCAGCACTCACAGCGAAAGCCAGCGGCCAGATCACCGCTCGCCATCCACTCGGCCTTGCGCTCATTGAGGCGTCGACACCAATCCTCGTTGAGGGCGATGCGGGTCTCCCGCGAGTCGGACGGTGGCTGAAACGGCTGGGCCATGGCCGGGTCCAGCGTATCGCCGGTGATGGTGGTTGGCGCTACCGGGCGACGGGGAGTTCCTTGCTTCGGGGCTGGCGGTCTCTCCGCCCGCCTTCGCGTTGGCCTAGCGGGACGCTGAGCGGTGGGATCGGAACGCCGGTCGATAGTGGGACGTTGAGAAAAGATCGTCCCGCTCCCGCAGCCTGTGTAACAACTCCATTGCGCCTTCGTGTTGGTCCGGGTCCGACGCTGCGCTTTGCAGGCGCGAAGCGAGAGCCAATTGCTGATCCTTGGAAAGCTCTGGCGCGCGGATATCTTCGCCCAACTTGCGGACGTACGAGACCGGCATCGGCGGTGCATCCGGGAGTGGCTCGGGCAGTGGCTTTGCCGGCGGGCACTGCTCGAAAGCAGCGGCGAGCCGAAAAGCGGACCCTGACGTGGCATCGGTGTACTCGACGAATTGGCGCGCGGCAAGATCGGAGAGAAGAACCGTCGTGGGAACGGCCTCTACCAAGCAAAATCTCCCTGCACTCGGCCGGAAAGTCTCCTGCACTCGGGCCGGCGCTGACTACAGCTCGATCACCCGGAAGATCAGCAAGAGCACCAGCGTGACACCCGCTGAGAGGGCAAGCGAAGGAAGGCAGCCAAGCCGGTTCGAGAAGAAGACGAACACCGGGACGGCCTACCCGGTTGGAGAGCGAGTAAGCGGCGCGTCAGCGGGCACAAGGGTGGCTGGGCGGTCTCGTCCAAGGAATGGGCTCCATGGATGAGGTCCTAGCCGACCGACAGGGCGCCCACTCACCCAAGGTCGCAAGGCCGTCCGGCGGGGGCGGCCTTGCGGCGCGGAGAGCGAGCCGTTTTGCGCCCGGCGCTTGCGGCGGTCTGACAAAAACCTGCGCGTTTCCTGAGTGCCCAAACGGGCAGCAGACAACATTGATGGGCAAACAGGTCGAGTTCAGCACGCGCAGCGCGCGCGGCCGCCAGATCCTCGACGGCCTCGAGCGAGAAACGGGGATGCCCCCGGCCGTCAGCAGCGGAAGCCGGCGTGTCTACGACCTCGGCGCGGGGACCCTCGACGCCGACGCTTTGCTTCGCGCCCTAAGACGATTGGCCCCGGACTGGTACGAGCACTTGAGCTACCTCACGCTGGTCTGACTCGCGCTGCGCCGCAGGAGGTTGTTCGGGCGCAGCGGTCGCCGGCGAGGCGACGAGGTGGAAGCGTCTCGCGCCCCGGTCCTGGGGCGACCGAGGGCGGGAAGTGCCCGTCCCGGTGGGTGCGGTCAAAACCGTTCCACGCACGTTGTCTGAAGTATGGGTCGGACACCAATGAGACGGCCATCTCCGCATAGGAGTCCCCAGGCCCCCGTGGCCGAGCCATCGCTCCCGAGCTCGCGCTGGGGGTCCACCCTGCGGGCTAGTGTCGGAGCGGCCCGCGGGTAGAGCTGGCCGTAGGCTCTCCGAGTGCGTATCGTGAGCTGGAATGTCGCGCGGTTAAGCGCCCGTCTGGCCGAACAGGCTGCCGCGCTCGCGGGACGCGAGCCGGACGTGGTCGCGCTTCAGGAGATCACCCGACGCACCGTCCCGTTGTGGAGGGCCGCGCTCGCGACGGTCGGACTAACTCACACTCGCGCGTCACTCGATGACGCCGACCCCGGCCGGCAGCCGGCAGCTCGGCGAAGAACAGGGGTCCTCCTCAGCTCTCGTGCTCCGCTGACAGACGCCTCGACGCGCCTCCCGGTGCCGTGGCCGGAGACCGCCCTCGCGGCGAACACGTCATCGGCGACCGCCGGTGTCGTAGAGCTCCATTGCGTTCACGTCCCGAATGCGGCCAACGGCTGGGTCAAGGTCCGGAGCTTGGAGGCAATCCGCGGCGGGCTTGCCAGCGGCCCGCCCGCTCCGCGGGTCCTCTGCGGGGATCTCAATACCCCGCGCCGCGAGCTACCAAGCGGTGAGGTGATTTCGTTCGCACGCGACTCCCGAGGCCGCCTTCGCCCCGATCGCGGAAACGAATGGGATGAGGCTGAGCTGGGCGTCGTTCCGGGGCTGCGAGAGGTGGGCTACGAGGATGCCTTTCGAGCCCTGCACGGCTACGCGAGCAAGGAGCCGAGTTGGACCTGGCGGCGCATAGCCGGCCATGGCGGGGGTTGGCGCCTGGATCATCTCTTCGCGTCGAAGGAGCTTCGGCCGGTTGCAGCGGTGTATCACCACGAATGGCGCGACCAGGGGCTCAGCGATCACGCGCCGCTCGAGGTCGACTTACGGGCGTAGATGCGCCGCCTCGGGAACCCCGTCAGCTCAATTGGGTAAGCGGACCAACCATGAGTCCTGGCCGAGAAGGTGCGCGACGACGTCCGCTGGCGATCCGTTTGCCCGGGGCGACAAGGGGTAGACCGTCAGCAGGCCGCGTGGCCGAAGCTTTTATCCGAGGAGGACCATGGAATCAGGAACGCAGGGGCATCGCAGCGGTGGGATCGGAGGCATCTCGCTTGGTGGCCTCTTGGTCATCATTGGGATCGTGCTGGCGATCTTCGTCAGCGTCTGGCTGGGGCTGATCATTGCCCTTATCGGCCTGATCGCCTTCGGTGGCTTCGCACGGGGACGCTGGTACTGATCGAGCCGAACTGAAGCGAACGGTAGGACCGCCCGAGTGAGGCGATCCCCCAAGCTTCGCTCGGAGTCGAGCAGCGCAGACTCGAAATCCGGAGAGCCTCGGCGATCCGCACGAATGAGCGGATCGTTACTGTTCATGCGGTAAACGGGACGATGGGCGCGGCTGGTTTCGAACCAGCGACCTCTCGCGTGTGAAGCGAGCGCTCTCCCACTGAGCTACGCGCCCTCGAGGCGCGATTCTAGATGCCGCTCGGCCGACGCCCTCTGTGGGGGTGCGGCGCTGCCGGAGCCGGGCTTGACCGCGGCTCCGCCCTCCTGGGAGCGCGCCAGAACGGCGACCCCGCCGAGCGCGGCGAGCAGTGAGGCGACCGTGGCGGCGATCGCCAGCGGCGCCTGGTGCAGCGACTCCTGGAACAGCGTCGTGCCGATCACGACGCTGACGATCGGGTCGACCCCGATGCTGGTCGCGATCGCCGGCGCCAGGGCGCCGGTGCCGAGCGCGAGCTGGTTCAGGGTCATCGAGATGTAGCCGACGACGATCAGCGCGTAGACGTGCCAGTGCTTGAAGATCTCGAGCGCTCCGTCGTTGACCTGGTCGGCCGCTGCCTTGGTCAGCGCGGCGGTGAGCGCGAACAGGACACCGGTTGCGATCCCGAGCATCGCCGCCTTGCGGCTCGGTGACCGGCCGGCAGAGAAGAGCACCAGCGGCACGACGACCACGGCCATCGCCGCGCCGGTGATCAGCCACTCGCCGAGCGGCGCGTCGTCGCGACCACCCGACGGGTCGGCGACCGTCAGGAAGACGATCAGGGCCACGGTGACCACCAGGGCCGCGCCGATGTCGATGCGGCGAACGCGCTGACCGGTGAGCCTGGCGCCGAGCGGCAGCGCGAAGACGACGCTCGACACGAGCAGCGGCTGGACGACCGCGATCCGCCCGATCGTCAGCGCGATCGCCTGGAGGACGAAGCCGAGCGCGTCCGCCGCGATTCCCGCCAACCAGACGGGCCGCCGTGCCAGGCGCAGCAGCAGGCCGGTGGCCGAGCCGCCCGACGGCTCCGCCATCCCCGCCTTCTGCAGCAGGACGGTGCCGAGCGCGAAGACGAGTGCCGCGAGGAGCGCGAGGACGACATCCACGGCGCCCGAGCCTAACGGCCGCGCGGGGCGTCACCGGCCCGTTTTGCGGCGAGCTCGACGGCCCGCCCGGGTGAGGGCGCGGTGTTAGTCTGCGGCCGGCAGGTCGAGCGGGAGGAGCGAGGAGCTTGGTGGCAGTGAGGCATGGAGGCCCGATCAGGCGAGCCCGCTTCGTCGTCCTCGCGTCCCTGTTCGCGGTCGCCGTGATGCTCGGCGCGACGGCCACGGCCGGGGCGCGTCCCCACGGCCAGTCGACGAAGCCGAAGGCGACCGTCAAGCTCGCCGAGAAGTGGAAGTCGCAGGCGAAGCTGATCGCCGCGGGCAACGTCAAGGTGAAGGCGAAGGCGACCAAGCATCGGAAGGTGCTGCTCAAGGTCGTCGCTCATCAGGGCGGCAACGCGACGCGGATCACCGACCGCGCCAGGGTCTGGCTGAGGGTCCAGGGCGAGCGGCGCGACCGCACGCGAAGTCGACCAAGGCTGCCCCTGACCGAGATCGGATCGGGCATGGTGCAGAGCTGCATCGCGACCAAGCTCGAGGCGGTCGCGAAGACGAAGCAGGGTGGCCTCACGCTCGCCAGATCGAAGGCGAAGCTCGCCCGCGACCCGGCACTCTGCGACGGGTCGACGCCACGCGGCGTCGACTTCTCGACCGCCGACCGCTGCGACTTCATCACCGAACCGGGCTCCGAGTGCCTGTTCCCCTACCCGAATGACTACTTCACCCGCAAGGACGCCGGCACCGACACCGGGCTGCGGTTGAACCTCCAGGAGGCTTCGACCCCGCAGAACAACAAGGGCAAGCACGTCGACCCGGGCCCGATCAACACCAGCGACGGGTTCAGCCCCGGCGCTCCGATCGTCATCCACATCCCGGGCATGGACACGCCGCAGGCGTTCGCGAACACCGGCGCGGCGCCGATCACGCACATGGGCTCCTACGCCGACCCGGCGCAGCCGATCGTCCTGATCGACGCGGCGACCGGGCAGCGACAGCTGATCTGGTCGGAGCTCGACGCCAACGCGACCAGCCCCGGCGAGACCGATCTGCTGATCCACCCGGGCGTCAACCTCCGCGACGGCCACCGTTACATCGTCGCGCTGCGCAACCTGAAGGATTCCGCCGGCGCGACGATCCCGGCGCCGGCCGGCTTCCGGCTCTATCGCGACCGGATCCCGACGAACATCGACCTGGTCGAGCAGCGCCGCGCTCACTACGAGGAGCTGTTCGGGACGCTGAACGCCGCCGGGATCGAGCGGCAGAGCCTCTATCTGGCCTGGGACTTCACGGTCGCCTCGACCCGCAACCTCTCCGAACGGATGCTGTCGATCCGCGACGACGCCCTCGCCCAGCTCGGCGACACGACGCCGGGAGACGGGATCGTCCAGGGCCACGCGCCCGATTACACGATCACCAACGTCACCGACTTCCCGCTCTCGCCGGTGCCGACCGACGGCCACGGCGTCGAGAACATCCGCGAGGTCACGGGTACCTACACGGTCCCCTGCTACCTGAACCAGACGGCGTGTCCGCCCGGCTCGCGCTACGAGCTCGGCAGCGACGGGCTCCCGCAGCGCATCCCCGGCAACACGATGCAGGCCCGCTTCACCTGCAACATCCCGCGCTCCGCGGTCGAGGACGGCGGGGGCGGCGTGCCGGTCGTCGCTCAGCCGGCGCGACCGTCGATGTACGGGCACGGCCTGTTCGGCGATTACACCGAGGTGCACACCGGGAACGTCCGCCAGCTCGGGACCGAGAACAACGTGATCACCTGCGCCACCGACTGGATCGGGATGTCGGAGGACGACGTGATACCGGTCGCCGTCCCGGCGCTCCAGGATCTGTCGAACTTCTCGCCCCTGACCGACCGCCTGCAGCAGGGGTTCCTCAACTTCATCTACCTCGGCCGGCTGCTCAACCAGCCCGGCGGCTTCGCATCCGACCCGGCGTTTCGGTTCGGCGGCGAGTCGGCCCTCGATACCAGTCACGTCTTCTATTACGGCAACAGCCAGGGCGGGATCGCCGGCGGGGCGCTGACCGCGGTCGAGCCCGACGTCACCCGCTCGGTCCTCTACGTGCCGGGGATGAACTACTCGCTGCTGCTCACCCGCAGCGTCGACTTCGAGGACTACGCGCTGATCCTCTACCCGTCCTACCCGGACGAGGGACAGCGGCCGCTGCTGCTCTCGATGATCCAGTCGATGTGGGACCGCGGAGAGCCGAGCGGCTACGCGAGCCACATGACCACCGACCCGCTCCCCGGGACGCCGGCGCACAAGGTGCTGATCGAGATGTCCTACGGCGACCATCAGGTCGCCAACGTCGCGACGGAGGCCGAGGCGAGGACGATCGGCGCCCCGCTTCGCCAGCCGGCGCTCGACGCCAACCGGCTTCCCCCGGGCTTCGAGCAGCCGTTCTTCGGGCTGCCGACGCTCGGCGACCTCGGCGGCGAAGCGGCGAACGGCAGCGGCATGTTCGTCTGGGACATCGGGCCGAAGCGCGACGAGGGCGGAACGATCTTCGGCACCGACCCGCCGCCGATCACGAATACCGCTCCGAACGACTCGTTCGGGGTCGACCCCCACGACACGGTGATCGAGGAGTCGCCCCTGATCCGCGCCCAGATCGCGAACTTCATCAAGCCGGACGGGAAGATCACCGATCCATGCTCGAGCCACCCGTGCTACGCGGCGGGGTGGATGGGCGCCCCCTAGCGCCTGGCGCTCGGGTCCGGGGCGAGAGTCGCCGCCGGGTCAGCGCCTGAACTCGCGCCGCTCGGGAACCGGCGGCGCGATCGCGCCGAGCTTGCCGAGCCCGCCCGAGAAGTAGCCGCCCGGGCGTCCCCCGACGCCGCCCGAGGAGTGGTCGGAGCGGCTTCCCCGACCCCCGCCCGACCGGCTGCCGTGACGCCGGCCACCGTGACGGTCGCCCGACCCACCGCCGCGACGGCCCCCCGTCCGACCGCCGTGGTGTCCGCCGCCCCCGCCGCCGGAGTTCGCCTGTCCGCCCGCCGTCGGAGCGCCTCCCGATGGCGGCGGTGCCGCGGGCGGCGACGGCTCGGTCGGGACGTCGGTCGGCCGCGGACAGCGGATCGTGTAGACGGTCGCCGCCGGAACGCCGGGCCTGGTCACGCTGTGGCTCCACGAGAGGTGGAGATGGTTGCCGCGACCGTGCCCCGCATCGCCGTCGTAGCCGACCCAGCGAAACGGCGCGCGCGGCTCGTCCTGCACCGGCTCGGCCCATCTGGGCGAGCCGGGTGATGTCGGCCCAGGTCCCGCCGCGCTCGCGGTTCGGGACGATGTCGAGCGCGAGGCCGATCGGATGCTCGCCGTTGCGGGCGTGGATCGCGTCCAACGAGTAGCCGTCGGTGATGTAGATCGGATAGTGCTTCGAGATCCAGTGGATGTCGGTCAACAGCCGGCGGTCGATCCGCTCGCCCTGGAATCCGGGAATCGGGACGAACCTGCCGCCGCCGACCGTCTGGCAGAGCCTGCCGTTGATCTTCGTGCTGATCATCGGTTTCGTGTGCGGCGCCGCGCCGGCGAGCGCCCCGAGGCCGAGGACCAGCGCGGTCGCGACCAGCAAGGCGGGCCCGAGGCGTACGGATGCAAGCCGGCTGCTCATCGCCGCTTAGCCTGGCAGGCGAAGCCCGATCCATGTGAGAGGTGCCGTGCAGGCCTCCCGGGATCGCCGGCCGCGATACGATGCCGGTTGACCGTGCTAGGCGGGGAATTAGCGGCGCCCTGTACCCGCAATCCGCTCTAGCGGGGCCGAAAGCTCGTCTGAGGGACGTGGCCACCGGGGCCAGTACGTCGCGGGCGGTGTTGAAGGTCAGGTCCCGCGCAATGCGCGTCCGCGAATCAGGTCAGGTCCGGAAGGAAGCAGCCTTAAGCGGTAGCGGGCAAGTGCCGCGGACAAGCCTGACCCGAGCCAGCCACGACGGGAACGCCCGGGGACCACTCTCGAGGACGAGCCCGCACGGTCTTTGCTTTTTCGGCTGCGCCCGCGGCCGCCGAATGTCGGGTGGCGGAGGCGAGATTCCGCCGGCGCGATGTCGTGGGAGCACTCATCTAGACTCGCCCGAGGTGACCGCCCAACCGTCTCTCTACCGCCGCCACCGCCCCCAGGCGTTCGACCAGGTGGTCGGCCAGGAGCACGTCGTCCGCACCCTCAGCAATGCCGTCGAGCGGGACCGCGTCCACCACGCCTACCTCTTCGTCGGCTCTCGCGGGACCGGCAAGACCTCGGTCGCGAAGATCCTCGCCCGCTCCTTGAACTGCGTCGACGGGCCGACCCTGACGCCGTGCGGGAAATGCGAGTCGTGCGTCGCGATCGCCGCCGGAACCTCGCTCGACGTGATCGAGATGGACGCAGCCTCGAACCGCTCGGTCGACGACATCCGCGACTTGCGCGACCGGGTCTCCTACCTGCCCGCGGCGGGCAACTGGAAGGTCTACATCCTCGATGAGGCGCACATGCTCACCCGGGAGGCGTGGAACGCCTTCTTGAAGACGCTCGAGGAGCCGCCGCCGAACACCGTCTTCATCCTCGCCACGACCGAGCCTCACAAGGTGATGCCGACGATCGTCGATCGCTGCCAGCGCTTCGACTTCCAGCGCCCCTCGCTGGAGCAGATCGCGGCGGTCGTCCGCCGGGTCTCCGACGCCGAGCGGATCGAGGTCTCGGATGGAGCCGTCGCGGCGATCGCCCGTTCGGCGGGCGGCAGCTTCCGCGACGCGCTCGGGACGCTCGACCAACTCGTCTCCTACGGGGGCAAGTCGGTGCGGACCGAGGACGTGCTCGCGGTGCTCGGGGTCGCGGACGCGGCGCTGATCCTCGCCGCGACCGACGCGATCGCCGAAGGGGACGGGCGCGCCGCGCTACTGGCAAGCGAGCAGCTCGCGACCTCGGGCCATGACGTGACGCAGTTCGCCCGCGACCTGCTCGCCCATCTTCGTCAGCTCGTCGTGATCCGCACCGTCGGCGAGCCGCCGCCCGCGTTCACGGTTACCGCCGCCGACCCGGAGCGCCTCCGCGCGCAGGCCGAGTCGATCTCCGAGCTGACGCTGGGCCGGGCGATCGACACGATCTCGGCGGCGCTGGCGGCGATCCGCGAGGGCGACGAGCCGCGGATGACGGTCGAGCTGGCCCTGCTGCGCGCCGCCCGGCCGCAGCTCGATCCCTCGCGCGAGGCCCTGCTCGAGCGCCTCGAGCGGCTCGAGGCAAGGCTCGGCGGTGACGGCGGGGCCCCGCAGCGCCCGTCCACACCGGATCCGCCACCGGCGGAGGCGGACGGCGATCGCGACGCCGCCGAGGCTGGAGATGAATCGGCGCCGCAAGGCCCCGCGACGAGGTCGGAAGGTGTCGGTCTCGAGAAGCTCGCCGGGCTCTGGCCCGCCGTGATCGACCAGGTCCGCCAGTCGGGGTCGGAGCTTCTCTCGCACGTGCTCGCGGCGGCGCGGCCGGTCGCGGTCGACGTCGAGGACGCGGTGCTCGAGATCGGCTTTCCGCCCTCGGCGGCGTTCAACAAGCGAAAGGCCGAGGCGACCGAGGCCCGCGACCGGGTCGCCGACGCCCTGAAGACGATCGTCGGCGAGCCGCTGCGGCCCGTCTACGTGCTGCTCGACTCAGAGCAGGAGGCGGAGATCCCGCAGGAGGCCGCGCTCAGCGAGGATGAGCTGATCGACCTCGTACGCAGCGAGTTCGACGCCGAGGAGTACCACGCCGAGCCCGTCGATGGCGAGGCCGAGGCCAAGGAGGCAGGAGCATGACCAGACTTCCACAGGGCGCGGGCGGGTTCGACATCAACTCGCTGATGAAGCAGGCCCAGCAGATGCAGGCCGAGATGGCGGAGGCGCAGGAGAAGCTCAAGGACGAGGTCGTCGAGGCGAGCGCCGGGGGCGGCATCGTGAAGGTGAAGATGAGCGGCGACATACGCCTGCTCGAGATCGCGATCGATCCCGAGGCGATCGACCCGGAGGATGCCGAGCTGCTTCAGGACATGGTCCTCGCCGCAGTCAACGAGGCGATCCGCTCGGCCCAGGAGCTCGCCGCGAGCAAGATGGGCGGCGTCGCCGGGCTCGGTGGCGGCGCCGGCGGCCTCGGCCTGCCGGGCCTCTAGGGAGCGGCGTCCCGCTCGACCACGAGCGCCATCCCGATCTCGCCGGGAGCGGTGTCGCGAAACCCGTACCGCCGGTAGAGCTCCCGACCGGGTGGGTCGGCCAGCAGCGAGACGTAGGCGCCGGCGGGGGCCTGGCGACGAAGCCGGTCGAGCAGGCGCTCGAGAATCGCGGCGCCGATCCCACGTCGCTGGTGCTCGGGGAGCACCGCCATGTCGACGACCTGGAAGAAGCAGCCGTCGTCGCCGATCACCCTGCCCATCCCGACGGCGGCCCCGTCGGCGCTGCGGACGACTACCGCCGCCCAGCTGTTCGCCAGCCCGCGCTCCGCCGCGGCGCGCGACTTCGGCGAGAGCCCGGCCGCGAGGCGCAGGCGCCGGTACTCGTCGACCGAGGGAGCCTCGTCGATCAGCTCGTAGCCGGTCAGAAGCGGTCCGCCACGCGCGTTGATGGTACGGTCGCTCGCCACCAGCGCTCGTCAGACGATCAAGGGGGTTCGCCCACGATGCCGCCCCAGAACCCACCGTCGCCGCCGTCGCCGTCGCGCTCGCTAGGTTCATTGGCGTGTATCCGGCTCCGATCAACCGACTGGTCACCGAGCTCGCGAAGCTGCCCGGCATCGGCCAGCGGACCGCGCAGCGGCTCGCTTTTCACATCCTGCGCTCCGAGGACGCCGAGGCGACGGCGCTCGCCGATGCGATCCGTGAGGTGAAGGAGAAGGTCGGCCTCTGCGAGGTCTGCTTCAACCTCGCCGAGGGAGAGCTCTGCGAGGTCTGCTCCGATCAGCGCCGCGACCGGTCACTGATCTGCGTCGTCGAGCAGCCCGCTGACGTGATCCCGATCGAGCGCACCCACGAGTACCGCGGCCTCTACCACGTGCTCGGCGGAGCGCTGTCGCCGATCGACGGGATCGACCCAGAGGATCTGCGGATCGCCGAGCTCGTCGATCGCGTCACCGGCGGCGAGGTGCAGGAGGTCGTGCTGGCGACCAACCCGACGACCACCGGCGAGGCGACCGCGCACCACGTCGCCGACCTGCTGCGCGGCCGGGTCGCGATCACCCGTCTGGCCAGCGGCCTGCCCGTGGGCGCCGACCTCGAGCACGCCGACGAGGTGACGCTCGGGCGCGCCTTCGCCGGTCGCCTCTCGGTCGACGGTTGAGCCCGTCGATCAGTAGCCGTAGCTGCTGTTGCCGCCCGAGCCCGACGAGGTCGTCGTCGAAGGGGTGGTTGCCGAGCTGCCGGCCGCGCCGCCCGCGCTGACGACGTGCCAGGTAAAGCTCTGGCCGCCGAAGCTGTCCATGACGCCGTCGCCGGTTGCCTGGCCGGGGCCCGGGTCCTCGGTGAAGGTGTAGAGCGGGGCTCCGTCGAGCGTCACCTGGGTCGAGCCGTCGGGGCGCTTGACCGTCCCGAGCTTGCCCGAGACCCCGGAGGCTGCGGTGAGCTGGCCGCCGCTCGCCATCAGCGGCTTCCAGATCGCCTCGCACTCGCCGACGCAGAGGATCTTCCCGTTCGACTCCTGGTCGGGGCGTATAGAGGGCGTCGCCCTTCGAGTCGACGAGCACCTGGCCCGAGCCCGAGATCGTCGCGACGCCGACGGTCCCGCCGGATGCGCTCGCGGTGGTCGCCGCGGTCGAGCTGGTCGAGTCCGCTGTTGTTGGACCCGCCGCAGGCGGAGAGTCCGAGCACCGCGACGATCCCGATTGACATGAGGAGCTTCGATCCTTTGGTAAATGTGTTCATGCCAGGTATTACGGGCCCCGGCGCGCCCGGGATTCTGGCTTGTCTAAGGGCTGGATAAGAATCGACCCCGGCGGCGATCCGCTCACGCCTCGCGCAGGCCGATGCGCTCGTGGAGGCGCCGCAGCGGCGCCGGCGCCCACCAGTTCCACCGCCCGAGCAGCTCCATCAGCGACGGGACGAGCAGCGCCCTGATGATCGTCGCGTCGATCAGCACCGCGATCGCCGTCCCGAACCCGAGCTCCTTGATGAACACGAGCTGGGAGGTGACGAAGGCGCCGATCGCGATCGAGAACAGCAGCGCCGCCGCGGTCACCACCCGCCCGGTGCGCTCGAGCCCGACGGCGACCGCCTCGCGATCCGAGTAGCCGCCGTCGCGGGCCTCCTTGATCCTGCCGAGCAGGAAGACGCCGTAGTCGGTGGAGAGGCCGAAGACGACCGCGAACAGCAGCAGTGGCTGGGTCGACTCGAGGCCCCCCTGGCTCGTGTAGCCGAGCAGGCTCTCGAAGCGGCCGTCCTGGAAGATCCAGACGAGGATGCCGAAGGTCGCGCTGAGACCGAGCGCGTTCATCAGCAACTGCTTCACCGGCAGGATCACCGAGCCCGTCATCAGGAAGAGGACGATCAGGGTCACGACGGCGACGATCGCGAGGACGGTCGGCAGGTGGTCGACGAGGCTCCGCTGGAGGTCGATCTGATGAGCGGTCTGCCCGCTGACGAGGACGCCCGGGACGCGGTCGCGGATCCGCTCGACGAGATCGATGCTCGCGTCCGAGAGCGCCGGAGTCGAGGAGATCACGCTGACCTCCGAGGCGCCGCCGGGGAGCCGCTGCGGCGGGTCCACCGCCGCGACGCCGGCCATCGGCTTGACCTCGTCGACGGTATCCCGGGCGGCGCGCGCGCCGCCATCGAGGACCGCGAGCCGGATCGGCGAGTCGTGAAACGGCGGGAAGTCGGCGCGCAGCGCATCGTCGACCTGTCGGGCGCTCGCCGACTCCGGGAGCAGCTGGGCGTCCACGGTCGTGAAGCTGATCCCGAGGAACGGGATCCCGAGCACGATCAGCAATGCGGCGCTCGCGGCGGCGATTCGCGCCGGGAACCGCATCACGAGACGGGAGAGCCGGTACCAGAAGCCCTCGGGCGCGGGCCGCGCGTCGCGCTCGGCGCGCCGCCGCAGGAAGGCGGGGGAGAGCGCGTTGACGCGGCTCCCGAGCAGAGCCAGGATCGCCGGCAGGACGAGGAGCGCGATCGCCGCCGCGATCAGGGCGACGAGCGAGCCGCCGATTCCCATCGAGTAGAGGAACCGCTGCGGGAAGACGAGCAGCGAGGCGAGCGCGCCGGCGACCGTTATCGAGCTGAACAGCACGGTGCGCCCGGCCGTGTTCATCGTCCGTCGCAGCGCCTCGAGGCCCGGGCCGGAGCGCGCGATCTCCTCGCGATAGCGCGAGACGATGAACAGGCTGTAGTCGATCGCCAGGCCGAGCCCGAGTCCGGTGACGAGGTTGAGCGCGAAGATCGAGACCGAGGTCATCTCGCTGGCGACGCGCAGCATCACGAGCGTGCCGACGATCGCCAGGCCGCCGACCAGCAGCGGCAGCATCGCGGCGACCAGGCTGCGGAAGAAGAGCAGCGAGAGGACGAACAGGAACGGGAACGCGAACAGCTCGGCGCGCCGCAGGTCGCTCTCGACCTGGGCGTTGACCTGCTTCTGGGCGACCGCCGAGCCGCCGACGCTCACTCCGGGTTCGCCGGCCAGCGAGTCGGCGATCCGCTCGCCGGCGGCCTGGGCCTCGTCGTCGCCGGTCGGCTTCAGCGAGACGGCGAGGTACGTGGAGCGACCGTCGCGAGAGACGAAGGCGGGGGAGTGGGTCGAGGCGAAGCTGGAGACCGCGGCGACGTCGGGTTCGGCGCCGACCCGGTCCGCGAGCGCCTCGACCCGCCGGGCGCCGGAGGCCGAGCGCGGGTCGACGCCGTCCGCGAGCACGATCACGCTCGCCTCGCGATAGCCGGCGGACTCGAGCCGGCCGTCGGCGATCACGCTCTCGGTCTGCGGGTCGTCGGCCCCGTAGGGGTCGAGCCGGCTCGCAACGCCGGCCCCGAAGGCCCCGCCGAGCACGAACAGCACGCCGGCGAAGATCAGGATCCGCCTCGCGCGCCGGTCGGCCAGCGATGCGAGCCTGGTCATCATCGGGCGGCCCGCCCCGCGGTCGGCGTCTCGTGGCGGGCGGCCTCGCGCTCGCACCAGTCGGCGGCGAACTCATTGCAGGCGATCCCGAAACGCAGCGCGACATGGGTGGAGCTCTCCGGCCCGGCGGGCTTACCGGCGTCGATCGCCCGCAGCTCGGCGGCGACCGTGCGATGGTGGTCGCGCTTCGCGAGCAGTGTCTCGGCGGTGGCCCCGGGACCGCCGAAGTCCGAGAAGAAGACCTTGAGCAGGGCCTCGTCGCGCGTCTCCTGGATCTGGGAGGGGACACCGAGCCAGCGCCGCAGCGCCTCCCGCCCCTGGTCCGTGAGGCTGAACTCGATCCGCTTCCGGCTCTGGTCGCGATCCGCGCGCCCCTCGATCAGTCCGGCTTCGGAGAGGTTGCGCAGCTCGGGGTAGATCTGCCCGTAGCTCGCCGCCCAGAAGAACCGGGTCGAGTGGTCGACGAAGCGCTTGATCTCGTAGCCGCACATCGGCCCGAGGCCGAGCATTCCGAGGATCACGCGGGCGGTCGGGCTGAGTTCCATATATCTTCGAGATATATCACGCGGATACGCGTATCTCCGTGATCCTCGTCACACCTGACCCTGCAGCAACGGTCGCCGGAAGCGGTGATCATCGAGCTGATCGACGTCGTGATGTCGAAGAACGAGTGGTTCTCGCTCGACGGCGTGTCGTTCCGGGCCGGCGCCTGACGGCCGGCACTGCGGCGGCCACGCGTATTCTGATCACCCGATGACCGAAACAGTGGTGATGAAGTTCGGCGGCACCTCCGTCGCCAGCGCCGAGGACATAAAGCGCGCCGCGAGGCGGATCGTCGCCGCGCGCGAGGGCGGCAAGCAGGTCGTCGCGGTGCTCTCGGCGCGCGGCAAGACGACCGACGACCTCGTCGCCGCGGCCTACGAGATCTCGCCCCACCCGCTGGAGCGCGAGATGGACATGCTGCTCTCGACCGGCGAGCGGATCTCGTGCGCGCTCTGCGCGATGGCGATCCACGACATGAGCCACCACGCGATCTCGCTCACCGGCTCGCAGGCCGGGATCGTCACCGACTCGTCGCATACGAAGGCCCGGATCCTCGACGTCCGCGCGGATCGAATCCGCGCGGCGCTGGCCGACGACCGGATCGTGCTCGTCGCCGGCTTCCAGGGCGTCTCCGGCGACAGCAAGGACGTCACGACCTTGGGGCGCGGCGGCTCGGACACGACCGCGGTCGCGATCGCCGCCGCGCTCGGCGCGGACGTATGCGAGATCTACACCGACGTCGCCGGCGTCTTCAGCGCCGATCCGAGGATCGTGCCGGCGGCTCGCCTGCTGAAGCAGGTCTCGTTCGACGAGATGCTCGAGATGTCCTCGTCCGGCGCCGGGGTGCTGCAGCTGCGTTCGGTCGAGTACGGCCGCATCCACGGCATCCGCATCCACTGCCGAAGCTCATTCGACGAGGGCACCGGTACCCTCGTGCTCGCGGAGGACGAGACGATGGAACGCCCGATGGTCACAGCGGTCACCCACGCCTACGAGGCGCGCGTCACGCTCACCGGCCTCAGCGACGAGCCGGGGGTCGCCGGGCGAGTTTTCGGCGCCCTCGCCGACGCCAACGTCAACGTCGACATGATCATCCAGAACGAGCCCGTCTCCGACGATCAGAAGGCCGACCTCTCGTTCACCGTCGCTCGCGAGGACCTCGGCGCCGCGACCGATGTCCTCGGCCCGCTCGAGGCCGGCGACGAGATCGAGGCCGACCCAGAGGTCGGCAAGGTCTCGATCGTCGGCGCCGGGATGCGCAGCCACCCCGGCGTCGCCGCGAAGGTTTTCCAGACGCTCGGCGAACAGGGGATCAACATCGAGATGATCTCCACCTCGCCGATCAAGATCTCATGCGTGATCTCCGCGGATCGGGTCCCCGACGCCGTGCGCTCGATCCACGAGGCGTTCGACCTCGGCGCCGACGCGGTGCGCGAGGAGGACCCCGCCGGCGAGCACCGGCCCACGGTGCGGCCCGAGGAGCCGGGCGAGGAGCGGGCGGCATGAGCTATCGCGTCGGCGTCCTCGGCGCCACCGGCGCCGTCGGCTCGACGATCCTCGAGGTGCTCGCGGAGCGCGAGCTCCCCGTCTCGGAGGTCGTGCCCTTCACCTCCGAGCGATCGGCCGGGCGCAGGCTCAGCTTCCGCAGCGAGGAGATCGAGTGCCGGACGCTCAGCGACGATTCGATCCAGGGCCTCGACCTGGTCCTCTCCTCGGCGGGCGGCGCGGTGAGCGCCGAATGGGCGCCACGTCTCGTCGCGGCCGGCGCGGTCGTCGTCGACAACACGAGCTACTGGCGCATGCACGACGAGGTGCCGCTCGTGGTCGCGGAGGTGAACCCCGACGCGGTCGAGGGCCACAGCGGGCTGATCGCGAACCCGAACTGCTCGACGATGCAGGCGATGGTCGCGCTGGCTCCGATCCACAGAGCGGCCGGGATCGAGCGGATCATCTTCTCCACCTACCAGTCCGTCACCGGCACCGGCCAGAAGGCGGCCGACGAGCTGCGCGACCAGGCGCACGCGATGCTCCACGGAGAGGAACCCTCGGTCGAGGTCTATCCGCACCGGATCGCCTTCAACGTCGTGCCCCAGGTCGAGGCGTTCAAGGACGGCGACGACTACACGACCGAGGAGCGCAAGATGATGGCCGAGACGCGCAAGATCCTCGGCGCCGCGGAAGATGAGATGGGGATCTCGGCGACCTGTGTCCGGGTGCCCGTGTTCGTCGGCCACTCGGAGTCGGTGAACATCCAGACGCGCCGGCCGCTATCTGTGTCGGAGTGCCGCGACCTGCTCGCCGACGCGGCGGGCGTGATCGTCGCCGACGCTCCCGGCGAGGGGCTCTACCCGCTGGCCAGCGAGGTCGCCGGGCGCGACGAGGTGCTGGTCGGCCGGATCCGCCGCGATCCGTCACACGAACGTTGCCTGAACATGTGGGTGGTCGGCGACAACCTCCGCAAGGGCGCCGCGACCAACGCGGTCCAGGTGGCCGAGGTGCTCCACGAGCGTGACCTCGTCCGCGTCCCGGCCGGGGCCGCGGCGCTCTAGCCCCTCAGCCTTTGCTCGCCGCGATCGCCTCGGCGGCATTGATCGTCGGTGGCTCGCTGGCCTCGGGCCAGGCGATCCTCGCACTCTGCGGGCACCGCTCGACGCTGCTCGCCGGCCCGGTCGGCTTCGCGGCGCTGCTGACCGCCGCCGGGATCGTCGCCGGCTGGGGCGGACGCGGGACCGCGATCGCGATCACCCTGATCGTGATCGTCGTGGTCGCGGCCGTCGTCCTCGCCACGGTCGGGTCGGCTTCCCGAGGCCGCGCCCGCGCGCGGACGGAACGGGGCTCTCGCCTCGTCGCGCCGGCGGCAGCGGCTCTACTTGCGGCGCTCGCGGCGGCGGTCCCGTTCATCGCCGCCGGCCACGTGGGAATCCTCGGCGTCGGCCTGGTCAACGACGACATGGCCAACCACCTGCTGCTCAGCGACTGGATCAGCGAGCGGTTCCGTCCCGAGCCGGTGCTGATCGACCAGGGCTATCCGCTCGGTCCGCACGCGCTGGTCGCCGGCCTCGCGAGCCTCCTGAACGCGACCTCGATCGACGTCTTCGCCGGCCTCATCCTCGCGATCCCGGCGCTCACCGCCCTGGTCGCCTACGGGGCGCTCGAGAACGTCCGCCCGGTCGCCCGCGTCCTCGCCTCGGCCGGCGTCGCGCTCCCCTATCTGGCCGCCGCCTACCTCGCCCAGGAGGCGTTCAAGGAGCCGATCATCGCCCTCTTCGTGCTCGCCTTCGCGCTCCTGCTGACCCGGATGCGCGACTGGCGCTCGGCGATCCCGCTCGGCCTGCTCGCCGCGGGGGTCACCTACGTCTACTCGTTCCCCGGCCTCGCCTGGCTGGCGGGGACTGCGATCGTCTACGGCAGCCTCGAGCTGTGGCGCGCCCGGCGGGGCGGGAGGGGCTCGGCCCGGACACGGGACGCTCGATCGCGCGCCGCGGCGATCGCGGTCGGGATCGGACTGCTGACGCTCGTCTTGCTGAGCCTGCCGGAGGCCGGGAGGCTGCTCGACTTCGTCGACTTCCGGGCGTTGCACCCGGATCGCGCGAACGAGGGCGGGCTCGGCAACCTGCCCGGCCAGCTGTCGCCGCTCGAGGCGCTCGGGATCTGGCCGACGAGCGAGTTCCGGCTCTCGGCGACGGCGAGCAGCGTCCCGGCTGTCGTCTTCTACGCCGGCGGTCTGTTCGCCCTCGTCTGCCTGGCGCTGGGCCTGCCGCGCTGGATCCGTCGCAACGGCACCGCGGTCGTGTCGGCGTTGCTCGCGGCGGCGATCCTCTACCTCGCCGCCCGCGCACTCGGCACCGTCTACACCTCGGCGAAGGCGCTCGCGATCGCGGCACCCCTGGTCATGCTGGTCACGCTCGGCGGCCTGCTCGCCGAGCGGCGGCGGGCGCTGACGTTGGTCGCGCTCGTCTTCGGCCTCGCCGCCGCCGGCTCGAGCTTTCTGATCCTGCGACAGGCCCCGGTCGCCCCGGACGCCCACGCGTCCGAGCTCGCGCAGATCCGCCCCCTGGTCGAGGGCGAGAAGCTGCTCTTCCTCGGTCGCGACAACTTCGTCCTCTATGAGCTCCGCGGCTCGAAGCCGTTCACCCACGTGCGCAACTTCTACGACCCGTACTTCGTCGAGCCCAACTTCGCGATCAAGGACGTCGGCTCGAAGTTCGACTTCGACTCGGTCACCGCCGAGACGCTCGCGAGGTTCCCGTACGTGCTCACGACCCGGGCCGCCTACGCGAGCGGGCCGCCACCCGGCTACCGGGCGGTCGAGCGGACTCCCTCGTACGAGCTCTGGCGGCGTCACGGGTCGCCGGTCGGGCGAAGGCCGGCCGAGCGCGACGCACAACCGGGGCGGTTTGGCGGCTGTCCGGCGCGGGCGCCCGGGATGATCGCCGACTTCCGGCGGACCCCGGTCGTCGCAGCCGCATCCGAGTGGAGCGACGCGACGCTCGAGGACGGGAGCCCGGCGAGCGTCGAGCTCGATCTCCCGCGGGGGCGGTGGAACCTCTCGGTGCAGTACGACGCGACCCGCCCGCTGACGCTCGGCGACCCCGCCGCCGGGTACTCCGCCACGCTGCCCGGCAACCTCGACTACCGCGGCACAGCGCCGTTCTGGCCGGCCGGGACGATCGAGGCCGACGGGCGCGACCCGATCCGGATCGGCGCCTCGGTGGAGCGACCGCCGCTCGTCGGCCGGCTGCTCGGCGCCCACTCGGTCGCCCATCTGGGCGCGATCGCCGCGACCCGCGTCGGCGACCCGCGGCTCCACCACGGCCCGCCGCCGGGGTGCCGCGTCTACGTGGACTGGACAATGCCCTGATGGAGATCGGGTTCGGAGGGGCGTTGCTCGTCATCGGCACGCTGCTCGTGGTCGCGGCGGCGCTCTCGGGGGTGTCCCGCGGCACCATCCTCTCGACCTCGGTGCTATCGGTGACGCTCGGGATCGTGCTCGCCGAGACCGGGCTGATCTCGATCGACGTCCGCGACCCCGGGGTCGTCGAGCTGATCGAGCTGGCGCTGATCCTGACCCTGGTCTCCGACGGGCTGGTCGTCGACCGCGAGCTGCTCGGCCGCCACTGGGGTCCGGCGACCCGGGCGCTCGTGATCGCGATGCCGATCACCCTCCTGCTTCTGGCGCTCGCTGCGAAGCTCCTCTTCTCCGACCTCACCTGGGCCGAGGCTTTCCTGCTCGGGGCGGTGCTCTCGCCGACCGATCCCGTCGTCACCTCGACGCTGGTCACCGCGGAGCGCGTCCCGGCGACGATCCGCCACACGCTCAACCTCGAGTCCGGACTCAACGACGGCCTCGCGCTGCCCTTCGTGCTCTTCTTCCTCGTCCTCGCGACCCCGGGTGGCGACGCCGGCGCCGAGGCCGCGAAGCTGGTCGGCGAAGCGGCGTTCGGGGCCGTGATCGGCGTCGTCCTCGGGTTCGTCGGAGGCCGATTGCACCGGGTCGCGCCCGGTGGGGTGACGGCCCGCTATGAGGGCATCTACGCCGTCGGGTTCGGGCTCGCGGCCTTCGGACTCGCCGACGTCACGTTCGGCAACGGATTGATCGCCGCCTTCGTCGCCGCGATCACGCTCGGCGCCTCCGAGCACGAGATCACCGAGCGGTTCGCCGACTTCACCGAGAACGTGAGCACGATCTTCCAGGTCCTCACGTTCTTCGTCTTCGGTGCCCTGATCGTCGCCACCGGCTTCGACGGGTCGATCGTCGCGCTCGTCGTCTTCATACCGTTCGCGCTGCTGGTCGCCCGCCCCGTCGCGGTGCTGCTCTCCTTCGCGGGGACGCGACTGCCGCGGGCCCAGAAGGCATTCATCGCCTGGTTCGGGCCCAAGGGGGTCGCCTCGATGCTGTTCGCGCTGCTGGTGCTCGACCGCGCCGTAGCGCATCGCTCGCTCGTCTTCGACGTCGCCTCGTTCGTGATCCTCGCCTCGATTCTCGCTCACGGGCTCACCGACACGGTCGGCGCGACTTGGATCGAGCGCCGGGTGAAGGGTCCGGAGAACCGCATCGACGAGGTCCCGGAGAGGGCCGGCTGATGGCCGGCCGGGATCGCTCCCCGCCGGTCGATCTCGACCGGATCGAGGTCGGCCCGATGCGGCCCGCCGAGATCGCCGAGGCGATCGCCGTCACCGCTCGCGCGATGAGCGACAGCCCGATGGCGGTCGCGGTGATCGGGCCGGACCCCGAACGCTGCTATCGCCAGCTGCACCGCTTCTTCACCCGCCTCTACAAGCTCGCCGAGCACCAGCGCCCGCTGGTCGCGCGACTCGACGGACGGGTGGTCGCCGCGACCAACGACCTGATCGCCGGCGCCTGCCGGGCGAGCGCGCTCGTCAAGCTGCGCTCGCTGCCGGCGCTCGTCTCCGCCGGGCCGCGGACCGCAGTCCGCGCGACCCGCTGGTTCTCGGACTGGGAGGAGCGTGATCCCGACCGGCCCCATTCGCACTACGGCCCGTTCGGGGTCGAGCCCGCGCTCCAGGGCCGCGGGATCGGCAGCCTCGTGCTCGCCCACTACACCCGCAACCTCGACGAGGCCGGCGAGGATGCCTACCTCGAGACCGAGAAGCCCGAGAACGTCGCGCTCTACGGCCGGTTCGGGTTCGACGTCCTCGAGGAGGACGAGGTGCTCGGAGTGCGCAACTGGTTCATGTGGCGAGCCGCCGGCTCCGACGCGCCCGCGACCCGCCGACGCTAGCCGTCGGCGAGCTTCTCGACGACCTGGCGGGCGGTCTCGGGGTCGACGTCGGTGAACTTCATGTAGAGGCTGACCGCGTCGTCGAGGTGGCCGAGCAGCGCCGCCTGCTCGACCTCCGGCGGAGGCGGCGGCGCTCCCTGCGGCAGCTCCGCGCCGTCCATCAGGCCGGCACCCCGGCGAGTCGCTCGCCGACCCACTCGGTCGAGGCGATGTGGCGGTTCATGCCGAGCTCCTTCGGCGCGTAGCCGAGCGCCAGCCCGACCAGCTGCGGCAGGTGGAGGACGGCGAGGCCGAGGTCGCGGTTGACGATCTTCGCCGCCTCGGGCTGCTGCATGTCGAGGTTGAGGTGGCAGAGCGGGCAGGGCGTCACGAGGCAGTCGGCTCCCTGGTCGAGCGCGTCGCCGATGTGGGTGCCGGCCTGGCGCAGCGACGTGTCGCGGTTCATCGTCACGATCGGAAACCCGCAGCACTTGCGGGATCCGTCGTAGTCGACGACCTCGCCGCCGAGCGCCTCGATCACCTGCTCCAGGTAGAGGTCGCGCTCGGGGTGGTTCTCGTAGTCGAGCCGGTGCTTGGGGCGGAGCACGTAGCAGCCGTAGAACGGCCCGACGCGCAAGCCGTCGAGCGGGCGGGTGACCTTGCTCTTCAGCTGGTCGAGGCCGTAGTCCTCGACCAGGACCCAGAGGAAGTTCTTGTTCTCGAAGCCGTCCTTGTCCTTGACGTACTCGAGCCCGTCTCCGGAGAGCACCTCGTTGACGTGGGCGCGGTAGGCCGAGTCGGCGTCGAGGCGCTGCTGGCACTCCGACTGGGCGCCCTGGCAGGTCGAGCAGATGTTCATCATCGCCAGTCCGGTCTGCTGGGCGAGCGCGAAGGTGCGCGCGTTGAGCGTGTCGGCGAGCTCCTGGTTGTGCTCGGCGATCACCCCGGCGCCGCAGCAGTTGGCGCGGTCGAGGGTGACGAGCTCGATCCCGAGACGGTCGGCGACGAGCGCCATCGACCCGTGGAGCTCCGTGGTGAAGCCGCGCGAGACGCAGCCGGGCCAGTAGGCGAGCCTCATGTGATCGTGAGCCTCTTTAGAGGCGAAAGCAGCATGTCCGCGTTCATTATTCGTTCTCCTTCGGTCCGGTCGAGACTTCGGGTTGGCTGAGTCGCTCCTCGTCGGGCTCCGGCTCGACGTCCTCCTCGCCGGCGATGTAGAGGTTGAGCTCGACGTTGTGCTCCTCGGCGTGGGCGTAGATCCGCTTCACCTGTTCCTGGGCGCCGTCGGGGAGCTTCGGGTGGACGCCGGGGATCAGCTTCGGCAGCGAGCGCATCTTGCCGGTGCGCAGGCCGCGGATCGCGGTCGGCAGCGAGCCGAGCAGTCCCTTGAGCGCCGACGCCTTCGGGATCAGCTTGCCCTTGACGCCGGGGGCATAGGACTCCTGCAGCAGCAGCGACTCGTCGAGGGTGCCCTTCTTCTCGATGATCTTCACGAACGCTTCCTCGTGATTGAGCCCGTTGTTGCGGTCGCGGATCCCTTCGTCGTCGGTGGCGTGGCGGCGCAGGCGCATGATCTGGTCCATCGGCGCGACGCCCTTCGGGCAGGCGTCGACGCACGAGAAGCAGTGGGTGCAGTCGTAGATCCCGTGCGGATCCTGGGCGAGGTCGTAGAGGCGCTCCCGAGTTTCGACGTCGCGCGGGTCGCCGACGAAGCGGTATGCCTTGGCGAGCGCCGCCGGGCCGATGAAGTCCGGGTCGGCCTCCATCGACAGGCACGAGGAGACGCACGCTCCGCACTGGATGCAGGCGATCGTCTGCGTGATGTCGACCATCGACTCCGGCGGGACGATCCGCTCGCGCTCGGGCGGGTCGCCGTCGTCGAGCAGCCACGGGGTGACGCGGCGGATCTTCTCCCAGTGGGTGGACTCCATGTCGGTGACCAGGTCCTTGATCACCGGCATGTTCCCCATCGGCTCGACGACGATCGGCTCGCGATCGCCGTCGCGCCGGTTCGCCGCCTCGTGTGCCTCCCCGACCTGGGTCAGGCAGGCGAGCGTCGACTCGCCGTTGATCTTCACCCCACAGGAGCCGCAGATCGCCGCCCGGCACGAGCAGCGCACCGAGAGCGAGCCGTCTTCGCGGTCGCGGACCTGAAGCAGGCCGTCGAGCACCGAGAGCGTCGGATCGAGCTCGACCTCGAACTCCTGCCAGTACGGCCCCTCGCCCTCCTCGGGCTTGAAGCGCCGTACCTTGAGGGTGTACTGCGTTTCGTCAGCCATGGCGCAGCTTGCAGCTTGCAGCTTGCAGGTGGGAGACGGTGCCAGCTGCCAGCTGCCAGCTCCGCTTCGACGACGCTCCGTTCTCAATACGTCCTCTCCATCGGTTGCCACTCGGTGATCGTGACATCGGAATAGCTGATCTCGGGGCCGTCGCCGTTCATCTTCAGGTCGATGTGCTTGAGCCACTCGTCGTCGTTTCGCTCCGGGAAGTCGGTCCGGTACTGGGCGCCGCGGCTCTCGGTGCGGTGCTGGGCGCCGATGCAGGCGCACTCGGCGCAGTCGAGCATGTAGCCGAGCTCGATCGCCCCGAGGACATCCTGGTTGAAGACCGAGCCCTGGTCGTCGATGTAGGCGCTCGTGGACTCCTCCTTGAGGCGCCGGACGATTTCGTGCGCCCGCCCGATCCCCTCTTCGTCGCGGAACACGGCCACGTAGCGGTCCATCGTCGCCCCGAGCTCCTTGCGAATCTCCGAGATCCGCCTCCCCGATCCGCGCTCCCGGGAGATGATCTCGTCGATCATCGCCTGCTCGGCGGCGAGCGCAGCCCTCGAGGGCCGGCCGGGCTCGGTCGCCTTGGCCCGGGCCGCGGCGTGGATCCCGGCGCGGCGGCCGAAGATCAGCGTGTCGAGCAGCGAGTTGGCGCCGAGGCGGTTGCCGCCGTGGACCGAGACGCACGCACACTCACCGGCGGCGTAGAGGCCGGGGATCTCGGTCGCGCCGTCGGAGTCGGTCTTCACGCCGCCCATCGTGTAGTGGTTGCCGGGCTTGATGTGGATCGGCTCCTTGGTGATGTCGACGCCGGCGAAGTCGCGTCCGACGAGCACGATCTCGCGCAGCGCCTCGTGGATGCGCTGCTTCGGCACCACGGTGATGTCGAGCGCGACGGTGCCGTCGGGGAAGCCGCGTCCCTCGTTGATCTCGGTCTGCTCGGCACGTGAGACGACGTCGCGGGAGGCGAGCTCCATCTTGTTCGGGGCGTACTTCTCCATGAAGCGCTCGCCGGCCGCGTTCAGCAGGTGCGCGCCCTCGCCGCGGGCGCCCTCGGTGATCAGGAAGCCCTTGCCCGCCAGCGTCGTCGGGTGGTACTGGATCATCTCCATGTCCATCAACGGTGCGCCGACCCGGTAGGCCATCGCGATCCCGTCGCCGGTGCAGATCAGCGCGTTGGTGGTCGGCTGCCACGCCTGGCCGTCGCCGCCGGTGGCGAGGATCACGTTCTTGGCCTCGAACAGCTCCATCGAGCCGTCGCGGACGTTGCGGAGCACCGCGCCGACGCAGTTGCCGCCGTCGTCGAGAGCGAGCGACGTGGTGAAGTACTCCTCGTAGCGGTCGACCGAATCGGCGTGCTTCATCAGCTGCTCGTAGAGCACGTGCATGATCGCCTGGCCGGTGATGTCGGCGACGTAGTAGGTGCGGGCCTGCGAGGCGCCGCCGAACGCCCGGGTGCCGAGCTCGCCGTCCGCGTTGCGGTGAAACGGAACCCCGAGATGCTCGAGGTGCAGGATCTCCTCCGGCGCCTCGCGGCACATGATCTCGATCGCGTCCTGGTCGCCCAGGTAGTCGGAGCCCTTGATCGTGTCGAAGGCGTGCGATTCCCACGAGTCGCCCTCCTGGAGCGCCGCGTTGATGCCGCCCTGGGCGGCGTTGGAATGCGACCGCACCGGATGGACCTTGGAGACGATTCCGACCGAGACCCCCTGCTGGGCAGCGGCGAGCGCAGCCCGCTGCCCGGCGAGCCCCGCTCCGATCACCAGTACGTCGTGTCGCGGCACGAGGCGATCCTATAAGAGCCGATGCACGGCCCTACGGAGCTCTCGGCGGCGGCGGCGGCGGCTCGGGAGGGGGCGGTTGGTCGCCGCCGCGGGGCACCCGCACGTCGAGCGCGTCGCGCAGCGTCCGGCCGACCTGATCGGCGGTGATCACGCCGCGAAGGCGGCCGTCGGCGTCGACCGCGGCGAGGCCGCCGAGCCTTCGCAGGGCGTCGTTTCCGAGCAGCGACTCCAGCGGCGCGTCGTCCCGCACCTTCAGCGTCCCGCTCGCGTCGAGCTCGAACACGTCCCCGACCGTCTGCTGCGAGCGGCTCAGCTCGGGGACGGCGTCGGCGACCTCGCGTACGAGCAGCCCGCGGAAGCGGTCGCCGGCGTCGACCACCGGGAACCACGGCCAGCGGTAGCGGAGGAAGTACTCGTCCAGCGCCCGCGCGACGCTCGCATCCTCGGGGATCGCGATCGGCTCGGCGTCCATCACGTCGGCGACCCTGATCCCCTCGATCCGGCTCGAGAATTCGGACTGGACCGCGTAGCCGCGCGCCGACTGGCCGAGGATGAAGCCGACCAGGGCGAGCCAGATTCCACTGAACGCGTTGCCGGCGAGCAGGATCAGCAGCCCGATCGCGATGAACAGGTAGGAGAATCCCTGGCCGAGCGTCGCCGCGAACTTCGTCGCCCGGTTGCGGTCGCCGGTCACCCGCCAGGCGATCGCCCGCGCCACCCTGCCGCCGTCGAGCGGGAAGGCCGGGATCAGGTTGAAGAACAGAACCAGCAGGTTGATGCTGGCGAGCCAGGCGAGCATCGCGAGCACGCCTGAGGCGTCGGTGGTGTCGATCACCCGCATCGCGGTCCAGAACTCGCTCGGTCCCGCGACCGCCATCCCGATCCCGACGCAGGTGACGGCGATCGCCAGGGTCACGACCGGCCCCGCGATCGCGACCTTGAACTCGGTTCCCGGCGAGTCGGTGTCGCCTTTCATCCGGGCCACGCCGCCGAACAGCCACAGCGTGATCGAGGTGATCGGGATCCCGTTGCGGACCGCGACCACTGCGTGCCCGAGCTCGTGCAGGAGGATCGAGGCGAAGAAGAGGAGCGCGGAGGCGACCGCGAGCAGGTACGCGTCGGTGTCGGAGTGTCGCGGACCGAGGACGTCCTGGTAGAAGCCCGAGAGCCAGATGATGACCAGGAAGAGGACGATGAACCAGGAGTAGTCGACCCCGATCTTGATCCCGCGGACGCGGAAGAGCGTCAACTGGCCGCGCATCAGCATTGGCCCATGGTTCCACACGGGCCGCGGCGGGCAGGTACGTTGCCCGAGCCGCGGTCCGCTACTGGTCCGCTACTGCTGCAGCAGGACGCCGCTGATCGCCTCGTTGCGGAATCCACCGCCGGTCACGGTGTCGGAGTCCTCGGAGCGGACCTCGATCGTGTGCGGCGCGTCGCTGACGGCGGCGAGGCCGGTCAGCGTCAGGTCCCGGGTTTCCGATCCGCCCGGGTCGCCGAGGACCCGAACCGATCCGGAGACGAGGTTGCCGTCGACGAACAGCCCGAGCGAACGACTGCACGCCGTCGCGCAGGTGACCTCGGCGGTCACCGTGGCGTTGAGCAGCAGCCGCCCGGCCCGCGGCGGGTCGTAGGACGCCGGATCGCCGACCAGGTCGCCGACGCCCATCGTCGCTGCCGGGCCCCTGACGAACCCGTCGCTGATCTGGCCGGGGGCGAAGTCCTCGGCGAGCAGGCTGCCGTTGGCGACCTTGGTCGAGATCACCGAGTCGCCCGCGAGCTTCGGGCTCGATACGGAGGCGACGTCGAGCTTGCCGCCCGTCACTTCGCCCTGGGCGATCTTCTGCCGGGTGACGGCGGAGTCGGCGAGCGCTCCGGTCCCGACCGCGCCCGCCGCGAGCTTCTGCCCGGAGACCGAGCCGTCGGCGAGCTTCGGCGCGGTCACCGCGCGGTCGGCCAGCTTCGAGTTGACGACCGCCGCGTTGCGGATCTTCCGCTTCTTGACCGCGTCGGCAGCGAGCGACTTGCCCTTCACCGCCCCGCGCGCGATGTCGTTCGACTTCACGGTGTTGTTGCCCGGAAGCGCCGCCGCGGTGCCGCCGAGGGCGACGAACAGCGCCAGGTAGGCGACGATGTGGGTCTGTAGATGTCTGCGGATCCGTTCTGAAGGGCTCATGCCCTCTCAGACACGGCGTGGCGCTCGATGATGCGCTCGAAGTCGGTCCCCGCCGGCAGGGTGCCGAACGCGTGCCCCCAGTCGCCGCCGAGCCGCGAGGCGCAGAACGCGTCCGCGACGGCCGGATCGGCGAAGCGGACCGCGAGCGAGCCCTGGAGCACGAGCGCCATCCGTTCGACGACGCGGCGCGCGCGCGCCTCGATCTGCTCGAGGTCGGTGAGCTCGTCGCGGACCAAGGCGGTCGCTGCGTCGAGCCGCGGCTCCGCGCCCGCCGCCTCGCCGACCTCGGCGAAGAAGGCGTCGACCGCCTCGGGCTTGCCGACCATCGCCCGCAGCACATCGAGGCACTGGACGTTGCCCGATCCCTCCCAGATCGAGTTGAGCGGCGATTCGCGGTAGAGCCGCGGCATCCCGGACTCCTCGACGAAGCCGTTGCCGCCGAAGCACTCGAGCGCCTCCGCGGCGTGCGCCGGCGCCCGCTTGCAGAGCCAGTACTTGAGCACCGCGTTGGAGATCCGCTTGAACGCGGTGGCCTGCTCGTCGCCGGCGATCGATTCGTCGTAGGCCCGCGCGAGGCGCATCGAGGCGATCGTTGCCAGCTCCGACTCGACCGCGAGGTCGGCGAGCACGTTTCGCATCAGCGGCTGATCGACGAGCAGCTTCCCGAACGCCGCCCGCCCCTCGGCGTGGTGGATCGCCGCCGCGACGCCGGCGCGCATCCCGGTCGCCGCGCCGGTCGCGCAATCGAGGCGGGTGTGGTTGACCATCTCGATGATCGTCGCCACGCCGCGGCCCTGGTCGCCGACCATCCGCGCCCAGGCGCCCCGGAACTCGACCTCGCTGGAGGCGTTCGAGCGGTTGCCGAGCTTGTCCTTGAGCCGCTGGATCTGGATCCGGTTTCGCTCGCCGTCGGGGGTGAAGCGGGGGAGCAGGAAGCACGAGAGCCCGCCCGCCGTCTGGGCGAGGACGAGGAACGCGTCGCACATCGGCGCCGACATGAACCACTTGTGGCCGCTGAGCTCGTACTCGCCGCCGGGCCCGCCGCCGTTCAGCGGTGTCGCGACGGTGGTGTTCGCCCGCACGTCCGAGCCGCCCTGCTTCTCGGTCATCCCCATCCCGCAGAGCGCGCCCGCCTTGTCGGGCGCCGGGCGCAGCCACTCTCCGTCGTAGGACCGAGAGAGGAAACGCGGCTCCCACTCCGCGGCCACCTCGGGCTGCTTGCGGATCGCGGGGATCACCGAGTAGGTCATCGAGATCGGACAGCCCACCCCCGCCTCGGCATGCGAGAAGGCCATGAACATCGCCGCCCTGGCGACGTGAGCCCCGGGCTGCGGCTCCTCCCAGGGCAGCGAGTGGAGCCCGAAGCCGACCGCCGTCCCGAGCAGCTCGTGCCACGCCGGGTGAAAGTCGACCTCGTCGATCCGGTTGCCGAAGCGATCGTGGGTCCGGAGCCTGGGCGGGTTCTCGTTCGCCTCCCGGCCCCATCGCTGGGCCCGTGCCGAGCCGCCGAAGGCGCCCGCCTCCGCGGCGCGGTCCGCGGCCCATTGGCCACCTTCGCGCCGCAGCGCCGCGACCAGGACGCGGTCTGCGGAGAACGTGTTGTAACCCTCCAGCGCAGACGCCTGGTTGATGACCTCGTGGGTGGTGGCCGCGGGACGCTCCTCAACTCGTGCCATTGGCTGGGTCCTTTCCGGTTACCGCGCGGATACAGAAGTCTCGCAGCGACGCGACCACGAGCTCGGGATCGCGGCGGTCGGCGGTCGGCGATACCGGGCCGACCAGCGCCTCGCCGATCGCGCCGACGAGCGCCGCGGCGCTCGACGGCGGGTCCTGCTCGGGGAGCTCGCCGTCGGTGACGCCGGCTTCGATCACGGTCGCGAACGCGTCGCGGTAGGCGCGGCGGAACACGAGTCGCTCCGCCTCGACCGCCGGGTCGACCGGCTCGGCGATCAGCGCCCACGCCAGCCGGCGCCCGCGCAGTGCGCGGCGGGCGAACGTCTCGACCGCTGCGGCGATCCGCCCGGCGGCCGAGTCGCCGGCGTTGGCGGCGGAGGCGAGCACCGCGTCGACCTCCCGCTGGGACGCGTCGCGGAACACCTCGGCGAACAGGTCGGCCTTGGACGGGAAGTGTCGGTAGACGGTGCCGGTCGCGACCCCGGCCCGCGAGGCGACGGTCGCGACCTGGGCCTCGACGTAGCCACCGTGGGCGACGAGCTCGCGCGCCGCGGTCACGATCCGCGACCGGACGGCCGCCTTACGGGCCGCGGTGCGCTCGGTGGGCCGATAGGCCATCCAAGAAGTGAACCACGATTCACACTTTGTGTCAACGCATCCGGCCGGACGTGGTCAGCCCGGCTCGGTGAACTCGGCCGGCCGGCGGGTGAGCGCGGCCGTCACGGCGGCGACCTGGTTCGGCGTGCCGAGCAGCTCGCGCTGCAGCGCCGCCTCGAGCGCGAGCCCGTCGGCGCTCGACAGCTTCGGCGTCTCGTTGGCGATCCGCTTCGCGCGCCGGATCGCGTCGGGGGAGCGGGCCGCGATCTCGCCGGCGAGCGAGCGCGCGGCGGCGAGCGGCTCGGCCTCGATCCGCGTCACCAGCCCGAGCTCGAGCGCCTCGGGCGCCTCGACGATCCGGGCCGTGTAGGTGAGCTCGCGGGCGACGTCGTCGCGGACCAGACGGCCGATCGTCTGCGAGAGGCTCATATCGGGGACGAGGCCGTAGCGGCTCTCCATCACCGAGAGCCGCGCATCGGCGGCGGCGATCCTCAGATCCGCCGCGAGCGCGATCTGAAGCCCGCCGCCGAAGCACGCCCCGGTGAGCGCGGCGATCACCGGCACCTCGAGCTCGCGCCACCCGTAGGCGACCCGCTGGGCGAAGTTGGCCGCGGAGCCGTCGACGGCGGCGAATCCGTCGCCCGCCGACGCACCGTCGGCGGCGGCGAAGCTCTGGAAATCGAGCCCGGCGCAGAAGCTCGGGCCCTCGCCGGAGAGCACCGCGGCCCGCAGTCCGGATCGCCCGCGAAGCGCGTCGATCGCCTCGTTGAGGGCGACGAACATCCGCCAATCGAGCCCGTTGTGCTTCTCGGCGCGGACCATGCGCACGTCGGCGACGTGATCGGCGAACTCGATCTGGACCCGCTCGGCGTCGATGCGCCCACTCTAAGTGCCGCGTGCGTGCCGCGCCGATAGCATCGCCCGCCCGATGGCGAAGATCAAGGCGAAGAACCCGATCGTCGAGCTCGACGGCGACGAGATGACGCGGATCATCTGGGCGTTCATCAAGGAACAGCTGATCCTGCCCTACGTCGACGTCGAGCTCCGGTACTACGACCTCTCGATCACGAGCAGGGATGCGACCGCCGATCAGATCACGGTCGACGCCGCGCAGGCGATCAAGGAGCTCGGGGTCGGTGTCAAGTGCGCGACGATCACCCCGGACGAGGCCCGGGTCGAGGAGTTCGGCCTCAAGGAGATGTACCGGTCGCCGAACGGGACGATCCGCAACATCCTCGGCGGCGTCATCTTCCGGGAACCGATCGTGATCTCGAACATTCCCCGGCTCGTGCCCGGCTGGACGAAGCCGATCGTGATCGGCCGCCATGCCTTCGGCGACCAGTACCGCGCCACCGACCTCGTCGTCCCCGGCGAGGGGGAGCTGACTCTCACCTACACGCCCAAGGACGGCTCGGAGCCGATCGAGCTCGACGTCTACGACTTTCCCGGCGGCGGCGTCGCGATGGCGATGTACAACCTCGACGACTCGATCCGCGACTTCGCCAGGGCGTCGATGCGCTACGGCCTCGAGCGCGGCTTTCCCGTCTACCTGTCAACCAAGAACACGATCCTCAAACGCTACGACGGGCGCTTCAAGGACCTGTTCGCCGAGGTGTACGAGACCGAGTTCCGAGCCGATTTCGAGGCCAACGACCTGACCTACGAGCACCGCCTGATCGACGACATGGTCGCGGCGGCGCTGAAGTGGGAGGGCGGTTACGTGTGGGCGTGCAAGAACTACGACGGTGACGTGCAATCCGACACCGTCGCCCAGGGCTTCGGCTCGCTCGGGTTGATGACCAGCGTGCTGATGACGCCCGACGGGAAGACGGTCGAGGCCGAGGCGGCGCACGGCACCGTGACCCGTCACTTCCGTCAACACCAGCAGGGAAACCCGACGTCGACCAACCCGATCGCCTCGATCTTCGCCTGGACCCGGGCGCTCGCGGCCCGCGGACGCATGGACGAGACCCCCGATCTGTCGCAGTTCGCCGAGACGCTCGAGCGGGTCTGCGTCGAGACGGTCGAGAGCGGGAAGATGACCAAGGACCTGGCGCTGCTGGTCGGCGCCGGCCAGGAGTTCCAGAACACGCAGGAGTTCCTCGCCTCGATCGATGAGAACCTCGAGAAGGAGATGAATCGGTGAGCACCCCCGTCAAAGTGACCGTCACCGGCGCCGCCGGGCAGATCGGCTACGCGATCCTGTTCCGGATCGCGGCCGGTGAGATGCTGGGCCGCGACCAACCGGTGGAGCTGCGGCTGCTCGAGATACCCGACGCGGTCAAGGCCGCCGAGGGCACGGCGATGGAGCTCGACGACTGTGCCTTCCCGCTGCTCCGGGCGATCGAGATCACCGACGACCCGAAGCTCGCCTTCGACGGCGCCAACATCGGCCTCCTGATCGGGGCGAGGCCCCGCAGCAAGGGCATGGAACGGTCCGACCTGCTGGAGGCAAACGGCGCGATCTTCAAGCCGCAGGGCGAGGCGATCAATGCCGGCGCGGCGGACGACATCAAGGTGCTCGTGGTCGGGAACCCGGCCAACACCAACGCCCTGATCGCGATGTCGAACGCGCCCGACGTGCCGCGCGAGCGGTTCACCTCGATGATGCGCCTCGACCACAACCGGGCGATCGGCCAGCTGGCGAACAAGCTCGAGGTGCCGATCACCCGGATCACCCGGATGACCACCTGGGGCAATCACTCGACCACCCAGTACCCCGACCTCACCCACGCGCTCGTCGACGGGTCCCCCGCCTGGGTCGCGGTCGACGACGAGGCCTGGATCGCCGATCAGTTCATTCCCACCGTCGCGAAGCGCGGGGCGGCGATCATCGAGGCGCGCGGCGCCTCCAGCGCCGCCTCGGCGGCGAACGCCGCGATCGACCACGTCCACGATTGGGTGCTCGGCACACCCGATGGCGACTGGGTCTCGATGGCGGTCCCGTCGGACGGCTCCTACGGCGTCGACGAGGGCCTGCTATGCGGCTACCCGGCCACCTGCGCGGGCGGCGAGTGGTCGATCGTCGAGGGGCTCGAGATCGACGACTTCTCCCGCGAGCGGATCGACGCCTCGGTGGCCGAGCTCCGCGAGGAGCGCGAAGCGGTCGCGGGGTTGGGGCTGATCTGACCCCGGCTAGATCGGTCTAGCGCCGGAGCTCCGCGCGTGGTTCGAGTCGCGGGTTTGTAGCCGCACGGCTGACAAACCCTCGGGTCGGCGGGCGTCCCGGGTCGGCCGGCGGCCCGGGTCGGCGGGCGTGTGGGCAAGTCCCGACGGGCGCGATCCAGCGACGGTACCCGGGCGTCATCCGCGTGCGTGAGGTCGTGGAATCACTCCTCTACGCGGGGTGATATGCCCTGCCGTCCTTACGAACCTTGCCCTCCTTCTCGAGCTCGGCGAGGACGCGGTAGAGATAGTTCGGCTTGATCTTCATCTGCGAGGCGATCTCGGAAGCCGAGGTCCCCGGGTGCGCGGTGATCAGCTTCACCGCCTGGTCGGCTCGGGTCCCACCGCGACGCCGCCGTCGCCGGTTCGGGCGGGCCTTCGCAGAGCGCGCGGGCCGGGCCGCCCGGCGCCGGGTCGCGCCGCCGCCGGTCAAGCTCGCCAGGGCGCGCTCGAGCTGGGCCCGCTCTCGGTCGAGCTCCGCGATCCGCTCGCGGATCAGACCAGCCGCTTCGTCCACTGTGCTCTTCGTCGATGCCATGTGAAGGTGAGCCCCTTTCATTCACTGTGATCACAGTGAAAGCTGTGAGTGGTGACCCGTGTGGGTCGGTTACTGAGAGTAACCAATCGCTGCCGGCGGCGGCAGTAAGTCAGCCGCGACGAGTGCGCGGGAGGGTGCGGAAGACGATGTCCCAGAGCGGCGAAGAGACACCGAAGCCGTACCGGTGATCCTGGAAGTGATGGCGCATGTGCTGTTCGCGAAGCGCCTTGCCCCGCTTCGACTTCGGAACGAAGTGATGCAGGTAGTAGTGCATGTAGTCGTAGGTCAGGTAGCCGATCAAGAAGCCCGCGAACATCGGATAGGCGGTCGGGAGCCCGAAGATCAGCCAGAAGAGGCCGAAGAAGAGGGCCGCGAGCGGAATGCTCGCGCCCGGCGGCATCACCAGCCGCATGCGGTCGTTGGGGTGGTCGTGGTGAACCCCGTGGATGATGAAGTGCAGGCGATGGCCGATCGGGTGGTCCGGGTCCCAGTGAAAGAGCTTGCGGTGCAGCCAGTACTCGGTCAGCGTCCAGAGCAGCAGGCCCGCGAGAGTCAGCCCGATGATCGCCAGCGCGCCCTGGCCGTCGCGCGCTCCGAGGACGACCAGGGCGACGATCACCGGGATGTAGATCACCGCGGGGACCGCCGGGTGGATGCGGGAGAAGAAATCGAGGAAGCGGCTCTTGAAGAGCGGCGGCGATGCGCTCAGGCGGGCGGTGCGTTCCGTTGACATGGCCGGAATGTTAGCGTGCCACTCGCGCCTGATTAGGCGTGCCTAATGAGTGGCCGGAGCGGGCGTCGCGTCGGCCCTGTCGCGCAGCAGCAGGGCCGGCTGACGGGGTGGCACGAGCCCGGTCTCGGTATCGGGGCGGAAGGTCGAGCAGGGCTCGTCGAGGTTCAGCGCGCAGAGCATCCGGCGATGAAAGAAGCAGTCCTCGCAACTGCGCCCGTTCTTTCGCCGCCGCTTCGCGGCTCCCTTTCGCCTCAGTCCCAACTCCTCGGCGATCGCCGTCGCCTGCTCGACATCGATCAACGCAACTGCCCCACGGTCGTCCAAGGTCACAACCCTCTCTCGTCTCGTGATCCTCCGAACCGGCGGCGATCATCTCACCGGCGGGCCGGGGCCGTCGGGGGCATTCACGCAATTCGGCGTGATTTCGATTCCGCGCCGAAACCGGGTTTGCGGCCGTTGCGGAAATCGGAGCGCGTAGAGTCCCGGTCACGATGCGGATCACGGTGCTCGGCAAGTCGCCGGCGTGGCAGGACGCCGGCGGTGCCTGTAGCGGGTACCTGATCGAGGAGGGCTCGACGAGGTTGCTGCTCGACTGCGGCAACGGCGTCTTCGCCAAGTTGCGCGAGCGGTGCGACTACACCGAGGTCGACGCGGTCGTCCTCTCGCATGTCCACGCCGACCATTTCATCGACCTGGTCCCCTACGCGTACGCCCTCCTGCTCACCCCCCGCCAGCAGCCCGTACCGGTGGCCGGACACCCTGGAACCGACGACCCGGCCCGACCGCGGCTGATCGTTCCGCCCGGCGCGCGCCGGGTGTTCCGCCAGGTGGTCGGGGCCTGGGGCGACGAGACGCTGATCGAGAAGGCGTTCCGGGTCGAGGACTACGACGAGCGCTCGAGGGTCGAGATCGGGCCGCTGACCGCTACGTTCGCCGAGGTCCCGCACTTCATCCTCACCCACGCGGTCAACCTGACGTCGAGCGACGCCGCGGGCCGGTTCACGTTCGGCGCCGACTGCCGGCCGTGCGAGGAGCTCGTCACCGCGGCCCGCGACACCGATCTGCTGTTGGTCGAGGCGACCCTGCCGCGCCCCGAGCGGACCGGTATCCGCGGGCACCTGACCCCCGGGGAGGCGGGCGAGCACGCCAGACGAGCCGGTGCGAGGCGGGTCGTCCTCACCCACATCTCCGACGAGCTCGACGCCGAGTGGGCACGCGAGGAGGGGTCGGCCGCGTTCGGCGCCCCGGTCGAGGTCGCGCGCGCCGGCGACGTCTTCGAGGTCTAGCGCCCTCGCCCGCCGCGCCCTCGTCGCTCGGCCTCCACGCGACGCTAGATTTAGGTCCATGAGCCGACAGCGAGACCTGCTCGTCAACTTCGAGCGCATGTGGCGCGAGATGGACGAGCTGGCCGGCGATCCGTTCGCCGATCACTGGGCGCGCGCGGCGCGCCCCAGCCCGGGCTTCTCGCCTCGCGTCGACGTCTACTACTGCGGCGACGAGCCGCGCGCCGTCGTCAAGGCCGAGCTCGCCGGGGTCGACATCGACACGGTCTCGCTCGAGGTCTCCGGCCGCGAGCTCGTGATCACCGGCGAGCGCCCCGTTCAGGAGACCGAGGGGCGTGTCTACCAGCAGGTCGAGATCGAGGCCGGACCCTTTCGCCGTGTGGTCGAGCTCGGCGCCGACGTGGTCGCGGAGCGGGCTCGGGCGAGCTATGACGACGGGATCCTGCGGGTCGAGCTGCCGCTCGCCGGGCAGGTGACGCGGCGGGTCCCGATCGATTCCGCCCGAGACGTTGATTCGGATGGCTGACGGCATCCAGGTCGTCGAGACCGCCGACGTCGAGGAAGCGATTCGCGAACGTGGCGCCGGGCCGATCCCGGCGGCGCTCCCGGTGCTGCCGCTCAAGGACGCGGTCGCCTACCCGGACACCCTGACCCCGCTCGCGGTCGGCCAGGAGCGCTCGGTGAAGCTGGTCGACGACGTGCTCAGCGGCGAGCGGATGCTGGTCATGGTCGCCTCCCGCGACCCGGAGCTCGAGGAGCCGGGCCCGGAGCAGCTCCACGACGTCGGCGTCGTCGGCCTGGTCGCGCGGATGATCAAGGTCCCCGACGGGACGATGCGGATTCTCGTCCAGGCGTCCGAGCGCGTCCGGCTGCGGGAGTTCGTCGCCGAGCAGCCCTACCTGGTCGCGCGGATCGAGGCGATGCCCGACGAGTCGGAGCCGAGCGACGAGCTCGAGGCGCTGACCCGCAACGTCCAGCGCACGTTCAGCGAGATCATCGAGCAGATCCCGTATCTGCCCGAGGAGCTGCAGCTCGCGGTCACCAACATCGAGGACCCGTCGGCGCTCTCGCACCTGATCGCCGGCTCGCTGCGGATCCCCACCTCCGAGAAGCAGGAGCTGCTCGAGGAGGTCGACGTGACCCGCCGGCTGCGGCGGCTCGCGGAGGTCCTGGCGCGCGAGCTGGAGGTGATCCAGCTCGGCTCGCGGATCCAGTCCCAGGTCGAGTCGGAGATGGAGAAGGGACAGCGCGAGTACTACCTGCGCGAGCAGCTGAAGGCGATCCAGCGCGAGCTCGGCGAGGAGGACGAGACCCAGGCGGAGGTCACCGAGCTGCGCGAGCGGCTCGCCGAGGCGGAGCTCCCGGAGCCCGCGCGCAAGGCGGCCGACCGCGAGCTCTCGCGGCTCGAGCGGCTGCCCGCCGCGGCCGCGGAGTACGGCGTCATCCGGACCTACCTCGAGTGGCTGGTCGACCTGCCGTGGTCGAAGACGACGACCGACGACCTCGACATCGGCCATGCCCGCGAGGTCCTCGACGCCGACCACTACGACCTCGAGAAGGTCAAGGACCGGATCCTCGAGTACCTCGCCGTGCGCAGCCTGAACCCGGAGTCGCACGGTCCGATCCTCTGTTTCGTCGGCCCGCCCGGGGTCGGCAAGACGAGCCTCGGCCGATCGATCGCCAAGGCGCTGGGGCGCGAGTTCGAGCGGATCTCCGTCGGCGGGGTCCGTGACGAGGCCGAGATCCGCGGCCACCGCCGTACCTACGTCGGCGCGATGCCGGGGACGATCGTGCGCGCGCTCCGCGACGCCGGGACGCGCAATCCGGTGTTCATGATCGACGAGATCGACAAGATGGGCGCCGACTTCCGCGGCGACCCGGCGAGCGCGATGCTCGAGGTCCTCGACCCGGCCCAGAACAACTCCTTCCGCGACCACTACCTCGACCTGCCGATCGACCTCTCCGCGGTGCTCTTCATCGCGACCGCGAACACGCTCGAGACGATCCCGCCGGCGCTGCTCGACCGCATGGAGCTGATCCAGCTCGCCGGCTACACGCTCGACGAGAAGGTCCACATCGCGAAGCGCTACCTGGTCCCGCGCCAGCTGGCCGAGAACGGCCTTCGCGGCGCCGGGGTGTCGTTCTCCGACGCCGCCCTGCGCGCGATCGCCGACGAGTACACCCGCGAGGCCGGGGTCCGGAACCTCGAGCGGGAGATCGGCACCGTCTGCCGCAAGCTCGCGCGCGAGATCGCCGAGGACCGGGCCAAGGGTCGCCAGTCGGTGTCCGCGAAGCGCGCCCGGGAGCTTCTCGGCCGGCGCCGGTACTTCTCCGAGACCAAGCGCCGGACCAAGGATCCCGGCGTCGCCACCGGGCTCGCGTGGACGCCGGTCGGGGGCGAGGTGCTGTTCGTCGAGGCGACCGCGATGCCGGGCTCCGGCCGGCTGACGATCACCGGCCAGCTCGGCGAGGTGATGCGCGAGTCGGCCCAGGCCGCGCTCTCCTGGGTCCGCGGCCACGCTTCACAGCTGGTTGCGGATCTGCCCGAGGACTGGTTCGCGACCCACGACATCCACATCCACGTGCCCGCCGGCGCCGTCCCCAAGGACGGACCGTCGGCCGGGGTTGCGATGGCGACGGCGCTCTCCTCGTTGATCGCCGCCCGGCCGGTCGCCGCCGATACGGCGATGACCGGCGAGGTGACCCTGACCGGCCAGGTGCTGCCGGTCGGAGGGTTGAAGGAGAAGTCGCTCGCCGCGCAGCGCGCCGGGATCAAGCGGGTGATCGTGCCGGACCGCAACCGGGGCGAGATCCTCGAGATCCCCGAGCACGAGCGCGCCGGGCTCGAGTTCGCATACGTGGACCGGATCGAGAAGGCGCTCGAGGAGGCGGTAGGGCTCGACGCACGGCCTCGACGCCGCAGGTAGCGCTCGGCCCCGGCGGGTATATCCTCAGCACCACACCGACGACGGAGGAGAGGCACACCGATGGCGAAGAGCACCAAGGCGCGGCGCGCGCGAGACGCGGTCGGAGCGGCCGGGAACAACCCGTACCTGCGCCGCATGATCGAGGACGAGGACCTGCGCGACAGCGTCCGGGACGCATTCGACGCGGCGCGCAATGCCTACGCGCGACTCTCCTCCAACGGCAGCGTGATCGACACCGCGATCGACGACAAGAAGGTCCACAAGGACCTGAAGACCGCGGCCGAGAACCTGCGCGACGCGTCGAACCGCCTCCGGGGCGAGCAGAAGAAGCGTCACTGGGGGCGGATGTTCGTGATCGCGATCGCCGGCGCGGTGCTCGCCCTGGCGCTCAGCGAGGGTCTGCGCAAGGCCGTGCTCGACAAGCTGTTCGGCGCCGAGGAGGAGTTCGAGTACACGTCGACGACGACCCCGGCCCCGACCCCCGCCGCAACCGAGGGCTGACGGTCAACCGTCCCGCCGCGGGCTGACGGGGGCGGGCCGCTCGACCGCCGCGACGGGCGCCACCGGCCGTAAGTTGGCGAGTCCCCCCGGCGCGGGAGGATTCGCTCGGCCCCCTCAGCCGAGCCGGTTCGGCCGCGGCGGGAAGACCTTCGAGAGCTTCAGCAGGTTGCGCAGCGAGCCGCGCGGGCGCACCCGGCGTCGGAGCATCGCCCGGCGCGGGTCCTCGCCCTTGAGCGAGACGCCGATCCAGTCGCGCCAGCTGGTCTCGATCGTGAGGTCGGCGTCGGCGACCAGCCCCGGGGCGGCCGCGGTCGAGCCGTTGTCGATCCGCACGTGCCAGGGGTCGGCGTCCGAGAAGCGCCACTGGATCGTCAGCGGTCCACCGCCGATCGCGTCTGCCCGCGCGACCCGGGCGACGATGTCGAAGTAGAGGCGCTGGACCTCGGCCGAGGACTCGGGTCGGCCGTTCGGCTCGCCCATCACCCCGGCCTCGAGCAGGATCAGCTGGCGGCGGGCGACCTCCTCCGGGGCGAGCGCCGGGTCGACCGGCAGCACGCCCGGCATTTCCTCCATCGGGAAGCCCGTCGCGCGCCACTTGGTTCGCACCGAGCGCAGCCCGAAGGCGAAGATGTCCTCGAGCTCGAAGCCGTAGCAGCGGGTGTACTCGCGATCCCAGTTCGGCGGCGAGAAGACGGCGAGCGAGTAGGGGAGCAGCTCGCGCAGCAACTCGGTCACCGCCTGCTTGCACTCCTCCGATTCCGCGAAGCATTCCGAGAGCACCTTGACGCCGAAACCGATGTGGCGTTGCTCGTCGCGGGAGACGTTGGCCATCCCGGCGCTGAAGCCGGGCATCGTTCCCGAGTTCGCGAAGTAGTCCTCGATGAAGTGCTGCCCGGGCTGCGCCAGGGTCGCCTCGACGACCATGTGGTAGAGGGCGATCGCGCGGGCGAAGTTCGGCAGCGAGCGGTCGCGCCGCAGATCGTCGGCCATCCGGTCGAGCCGTTCGAAGACGTTCCGGTAGCCCCAGCCGAGCTGTGCCTCGGTGTAGGCGAGGGTCGCGGAGAGCGAGTCGCCGGCACCGATCACCTCGCGGAAGAAGCGATGGAAGAAGACGGCGTGACGCGCCTCGTCGACCTGCTGGGTGGCGAGGAAGTACTTCTGCTCGGGCTTCGGCGCGGCGTCGATATATGGCGAGAGGTTGTCGGTGACGGAGTCCTCGCCGTAGAAGAACATCGAGTAGATCCAGAGCGCCGACCGGCGCTGAATATCGGTGAGCCCGCTCCAGCCGTCGCGGTCGGCGGAGAAATCGATCGCGTAGGCCTCCCAGTTGCCCTGCTCCCAGCGCCGATAGAGGTCCTCGTAGCTGATCCCGTCGGCTGCCCTGATGCCGTCCTTCTGGGCGACGCTCATCTCGATCTCCTCGCGGTCCGTCCCGGGCCGGTGGCCCAAACCTCTACACCGTTTGATGTCGAGCTTAGTCGGGCCGGGCGACGTCGGCAACGCAAGTGTGACACCTGTCACACATGCGACAGCCGGTGCGACTTGACCGACTCTGTAGCGTCGAGTGCATGGCGACAACCTGCACGCATCTCGACCAGATCACGATCGTCCCGCCCGCCGAGGTCGCGGGTTGCGAGGACTGCCTGCGGATCGGCGGCACCTGGCTTCACCTGCGGCTCTGCCTGAGCTGCGGCCACGTCGGCTGCTGCGATTCGTCGCCTAACAAGCACGCCAGCGCGCACGCGGCCGGGGTCGGGCACCCGATCGTGCGCTCCGCCGAGCCCGGCGAGAGCTGGTGCTGGTGCTACGAGGACGAGGTGATGTTCGAGGTCGAGTTCGAGTAGACCGGCCGGCGGCGCCCGCTCGACTGGGTGACGCCGTCTACGCCGGTTAGCCGGCCGCGCGCCAGCACAGCGCCCGGTCGACCTCGAGGCGGAGCAGCGGCCCCGGCGGCGGCCGGTCGCGGTACTGCGGATACCGGGCGGTCAGGGCCTCGACCGCCTCCGGCCCGCGGTCGACGTCGAGCACCTCGACCGTGCCGAGGAGCTGGACCCACGCGAGCCGGCTCCAGTCGTCCTCGTAGACGTCGATGCAGAGGGCGGCGTGCGGGCGGCGGCGCAGCCACCGGACCCTCGCGGGCTCGGCGGTTCGCTTCGGCTTCTGATCGATCGCCGACCAGACGGCGTTTCCGATCGCCGCGAAGGTCACCGGCAGCACCCGCGGGCGCTGCGCATCGTCGACGAACGCGAGCCGGGCGACGGGCTGGTCGAGGATTAGGTCACGGGCCCAGGCGGGTATCGACGCTAGGGACACACGCCGAGGTTAAGCAAGGAGCAAACGATGGACGTTGGGATCGGACTGCCGAACACGGTGCCGGGAACGACCGGCGACCAGCTGACCGAGTGGGCGCGCCGCGCCGACCGGGCGGGCTTCTCGACCCTGGGGACGCTCGACCGGATCACCTACCCGAACCTCGAGCCACTCGTCTCGCTCGCCGCCGCGGCCGCGGTGACCGAGCGAAGCAAGCTCGCGACGACGATCCTGATCGCCCCGTATCGCCTCAACGCCGCGTTGCTCGCCAAGCAGGCGGCGTCGGTGCACAGGATCTCCGACGGCCGGATGGTCCTCGGGATCGCGGTCGGCGGCCGCGAGGACGACTACGAGGCCGCGGGAGTCGACTTCGAGTCGCGCGGCGGCGAGAACTTCGAGGCGATGCTGGAGCGGATCAGGGAGGTCTGGGCGGAGTCCGGCGCATCCTCGGGCGCCCCCGAGCACAAGGGCGTCGGACCCGACGTCTCGGCCGACCCGCCGCAGCTGATCCTCGGTGGGTCGATCGACGCGACCTTCCGCCGCGCCGCTCGGTTCGGCGACGGCTGGATCATGGGCGGCGGCGCCCCCGACGCGTTCCGTGAGGGCCGCGAGAAGCTCGAGCGAGCCTGGCGGGATGCGGGCCGCGAGGGCGAGCCCCGGACGATGGCGCTCGCCTACTTCTCGCTCGGCGACGACGCCGAGGCGAACGCCGACGCCTATCTCAAGGACTACTACAACTTCCTCGGGGAATACGCGGGGGCGATCGCGGCGAGCGCCGCGAAGGACGCCGATACCGTGCGCGGCTACATCCAGGGCTTCGCCGACGCCGGCTGCGACGAGCTGATCCTGTTCCCGTGCACGTCCGATTCGGAGCAGGTGGACCTGCTCGCCGACGCGGCGCACCTGCTCGCCGACGCGGCGCTCTAGGCCGAATCGCCGAGCTTCGGGCTCGTCCAGGGCTCGTCGAGCCGGACGGCGAGCGCGTCGGCGAGGCCGTCGACGGGCACCCGAACCTGTTCGAGCGAATCGCGGTCGCGGAGCGTGACCGTGTCGTCGCCGGCCGTCTGGCCGTCGACGGTCACGCCCCACGGCGTGCCGATCTCGTCCTGGCGCCGATAGCGCTTGCCGATCGACCCACCCTCGTCGTACTCGGCGGCGATCCGGTGGCGGAGGCCGTCGAAGATCTCCCGGGCGCGCTCGGGCATCCCCTCCTTCGAGACGAGCGGCAGCACCGCGACCTTGACCGGGGCGAGCTTCGGGTGCAGGCGCAGGACCGTGCGCGCCCGACCCTCGACCTCCTCGACGTCGTAGGCGTCGACCAGGAAGGCGAGCAGCGCCCGGTCGACGCCGGCTGCCGGCTCGATCACGTACGGGACGTATCGCTCCTTGGTCTCCTGGTCGAAGTACTCCAGCTTCTCGCCCGAGAACTCGGCGTGCTGGCGGAGGTCGAAGTCGCCGCGATTCGCGATCCCCTCGAGCTCCGACCAGCCCATCGGGAACAGGTACTCGATGTCGGAGGTCGCCGAGGAGTAGTGGGAGAGCTCGTCGGCGCCGTGCTCGCGCAGCATCAGGTGGTCGGGGCGGATCCCGAGCTCGGTGTACCAGCGCATCCGCTGCTCGATCCAGTGCCCGTGCCAGCGCTCGGCGTCAGCGGGCGGGGTGAAGTACTCCATCTCCATCTGCTCGAACTCGCGGGTGCGGAAGACGAAGTTGCCGGTCGTGATCTCGTTGCGAAACGACTTGCCGATCTGGGCGATCCCGAACGGCGGCTTCTTGCGCGCGAACTGGAGCACGTTCTTGAAGTTGATGAAGATCCCCTGCGCGGTCTCGGGGCGCAGGAAGGCGGTCGATCCCGAGTCCTTGACGGGCCCGACGGTGGTCTCGAACATGAGGTTGAACTCGCGCGCGTCGGTGAGCTCGCAGTCCGGGCCCTCGCCGGGGCGCTTCGACGGCTTGCGACCGCACTGCGCGTCCTCGAGCTTGTCGGCGCGAAACCGCAGCTTGCACGTCTTGCAGTCGACCATCGGGTCCGTGAAGCCGGCAAGGTGGCCCGACGCCTCCCAGACCCGAGGGTGCTGGATGATCGCCGAGTCGATCGCGACGATGTCGTCGCGGTCGGCGAGCATCGCGCGCCACCACTCGTTCTTGACGTTGTTCTTGAGCAGCACCCCGTAGTGGCCGTAGTCGTAGGTCGAGCCGACACCGCCGTAGATCTCCGAGGAGGGGAAGATGAAGCCGCGCCGCTTGCACAGCGCGACGACCTCCTCGAGGCTCGGTCCGGCGCTGGTCACGGGGGCTTCGCTCACGCGCGAACCGTAGCTGGCCCGATCGGCGGGCCGGGCGGACGGGCTACTTCGCTCTGACCGTCAGCTTGGTGGTCTTGCCGCTCGCGTCGCGGACCCGCAGCTTCAGACGCGGGCGGTCGTTGGCGCCGAGCCGGCGGCCGGCGAGGAGCGCGCCGTGGGCGAGCTTGGCGGAGAACGAACCGACGGGATGCTTGGCGCTCAGCTGCAGCGAGCGACGGGTGCGCCTCACCGCCTTGCCGTTCAGCCCCTTGCCACCGGCCTCCAGCGAGCTCCCCTGCTTGAACTTGCGCTGCGATCCGAAGTGGAGCTCGGGTGGCAGCTTCGCCGTCACCCGGCGCAGCTTCTCCGACCCGGCCTTCACCTCGAGCTTCATCCGTGGCCGGTCGGAGCCGAGGCGGCCGAGCTCGAGCTTCGCCCGCGGCTTTCGGCCGTGGCCGCCTGCGTCCTGGCCGCAGGTGCCGTCGATCTGCGCCGCGGTGCTTCCGGTGGTCGTCGCGCCGGAGTGGGCGAGGAAGTCGGTGCTGAAATCGAGCGGCGGCGGCTTGCAGACCTGGCGCGCCGCGAGCACGATCCCGTTCGCGCCCCCGAAGAAGGTGAGCTGGAAGCGGGAGATCGGGATGTCGGGAAGGCCCTCGAACGCGACCCCGGTGCCCTGCGGCGTGAGGACGAAGTTCCCGGTCAGCTTCAGCGCCAGCGGCCCGCGCAGGTCGAGGCCGACCTGTGGCAGCGCCGGGGTCGGCGGGGCGACGAGCGCCACGGGCCCGGTCAGGGCCTGCGTCTGCAGCGGAGAAGCGGCGACCGCGCTGCCGATGATCGAATCGGGCGGGCAGTTGCCGGCCTGGAACTGCTGCGCCGGGCACTGGTGGCTGAGAACCGCGTTGTCGGCCCCGAGGTCGTGGGGAAGGACCACCTGCGCCCGACTCAGCCCCGCCTCCGCGATCGTCTGCGAGATCACCGTCGTCACCTCGGGCTTCAGCCCGTCCTTACCCATCGGACGCAGGGTCGCGCTGAACCCGGGGGCGAAGGGCTCGGAGGCGCAGTTGTCGGTCGTGAAGCTGGTCTGTCCGCTGGCCGTCTGCCCGTCATACGCCGCGGCGTCGAATCCGACCACGTGCTCGCCGCAGGAGGTCGGATTGCGGATGAAGCCCGTCGGGGGATCGCCGGCGATCCCGCGCAGGGTCAGCGAGACCGAGGTGATGTCGATCGGGAAGCCCGATGCCGTGTTCGGCAGGTTGTTGAGGACCGTGTCGAGGCCGAAGTCGCTCTGGCGCAGCGATGCGCCCGACTGCAGAACGGTCGGCGGCAGGCCGGGGCCCGGGTGGAGCACGATTCCGAACCGCGCCGGCTCGCCCGGACGGGGGGCGACGTTGTAGACGTTGCCCGGAACCGTGATCGGGATCGTGCCCGACAACAGCGCTCCGGTCGCCGTGGTCCCGACCTGGCTCACGGGGTCGCAATGGTCGGCGTTCAGGTCGCTCTCGCTGCAGGTCGGGGTCGCGAGCGGGTTGCCGACCAGGCCCGGCGGGAGATGGATCGTCAGGTCCTTGAGGTCCGCGGCGGGGTCCTGGACGGTGAGGCTGATCGTGAAATCGGAGTTCGCCCCCGCGCTGCCGTTGGCCGGCTGGGCCGAGAGGCCGGCGAGCCCGAATGCAGCGTTCGCCGACGGCGCCGCGACCAGCATCGCAAGCGCCGCAAACCCCGATAGAACCGTTGCCCTGACCCTCATCCCGGCAGCCGAGGATAAAGCCGCTGCCATAATCGCGCGCCACATGCCGATCTACGAGTACCGCTGTACCAACGGCCACAACTTCGAGGTCTTCCAGTCGATGTCGGACGACCCGGTGACCGAGTGCGAGCAGTGCGGAGCCCCGGTGGAGCGCGTCTTTCACCCGGTCGCGGTGCACTTCAAGGGCTCCGGCTTCTACACCACCGACTACGCCCGAAAGGGCTCGGCCAAGGGCGGTGACGACGCCTCGAAGTCCGGAGACTCGTCGGGCTCGGACTCCGGCTCGGGGTCCGACTCGGGCGGCTCCGAGTCGAAGTCGAAGTCGAAGTCGGACTCGGGCTCGAAGTCGGACTCGGGGTCCTCGGGTGGGTCGAAGGGATCGTCGTCGGACTGAGGGGGCGGGTGCGGGGCTCGGTGCGGGTGGCGGGCTCGGCCGGGTTGGGCTGGGTGGGGAGGGGGTTGAGCCGGCGTGGGTGGCATCGCCGACGCCTCGGCACTATGCAGGGATGGTCAACGAGGGGTGCGCCACGAGGACTGGCCATCCGCGCACACATCTGATGCACGAATGGCAAACGCCGTGACGGCGGGCCGGCCCTGTCCATTCCTGCATCCATCGCATGCACGAATGGCCACTCTCCCCAAGCGTCGCGCCGACTGACCATTCGTGAACCCGCCCCGGCCGCGCCGCAACGCCGCGCGCCCTGCAAACCCTCACCCCACCCAGCCCAACTCCGCCCCGCAGCACCACCCACGCCCAGCGTCGCCACGCCCAGCGTCGCCACGCCCAGCGTCGCTACCCCTGCGGACAATTCGGCTTGTGCGGCGGCTTTTCGCCGATCAGCTGCTCGGCCGCGCGGGCGCATTCCTCGGGTGAGACGACGAGGTTGCCGGCCGGGGTCGTGCCCGACGGCTTCAGCACGTCGGTGCCGCCGCCGCCGATCGCCGCCGAGATCACGAGCTGGGGCATCGTCAGCATCCCCATGCTGGAGACCATCGCCTTCGGCGCGTTCCAACCGATCAGCGGCCCCTTGATGAAGTTCATCGGCAGGCTCGTGATGCTGGTCAGCTTGCCCTTGATCCCGTCGAGGATCAGCTGCTGGAACTGCGCTCGCTCGACGTCGGTCCCCGTGAACTCGCCCGAGCCGCAGGTGTTCTCGCGGGTGCGGGCGAGGGTGATCGCCTGGAAGCCGTCGAGGTGGTTCTCGCCCTCGTCCAGGTTGAGGTTGAACGCGCCGCCGGAGACGCTCGAGCAGACCGGGGTCGGCAGGTCGACGTCGATCCCGCCGATCGTGTCGATGAACTGGCGGAAGCCGTCGAAGTCGATGATCGCAACCTGGTCGACGTTGATCCCGAGCAGCCCCTCGACCGTCCGCACGGCGAGCTTCGCGCCGCCGGAGGCGTAGGCGGAGTTGATCTTCTGCGGTCCCTGGCCGGGGATGTCGGCGAGCGTGTCGCGGGGGATCGAGAGCTTGCGGAACGTCCCGCGGCCGGCCCGGATCAGCATGATCGTGTCCGAGCGGTACGGCCCGTGCTTGCAGTGGCGGTCCTTCGGGCGACCGCTGGTGACCGCATCGATGCAGCTCTGCGACTCGGATTCCGCCGGACCCGCGAAGGCGCCGGAGCGCACGTCGGTGCCGAGCACGAGGATCGTCTGCGGGCTGACGAGCATGAACGGGTTGCCGTGCAGCGTCTTACCGACCCCGTCGGCGAGCTTGCCCTTCTGGATCTGCGCCGAGATCGCGAACGCGAGCAGGCTGAGCAGGATCCAGGCGAGCGCGAAGATCCCGGCCCACTTGAGGATCCGGCGCCAGAGCGGGCGCTCGTCGGGCCCCGGGATCGGCTTCGGCGGCTTGGCGCCCCCGTCGTCGTCCCCGCCGCCTCGCTTCAGCCGTTCGCTCAGACCCGCGAGGTCGGGCTTGCGGAACCGGTCGCGCAACCGCGGGCGGGAACGGTAGACGTTGTACTCGGGCGGGTCCTTTCGTTCCCCCTCATCGGGCTTATCCCCGGGATCGGCCATCAGCTATCAATACCCCATGGCCTGCGGACATTCCTGCCTGCGGCCGCTCACGTGAGGGCGGCGATCGGCGCCGACCTCGGCGGGACCAAGGTGGCCGTGGGCGTGGTCGACGAGGCGCAAGACGTGCTTCACCGGTCGACCGAGAGGTCGATCGGCCGGCAGCTCGACGAGCTGCTCGACGTGCTCGAGGCCGAGCTGCGAGAGGGGCTCGACGCCTGCCCGCAAGTCGAGGCGATCGGACTCGGGATCCCGTGCACGATCGATCACGAGCGCGGCCGCGCGATCACCTCGGTGAACCTGCCGATCGTCGACGTACCGGTCCGCGACCTGATCGCCGAACGGCTCGGGCTGCCCACCTTCGTCGACAACGACGCCAATCTCGCCGCGCTCGCCGAGCACCGCTTCGGCGCCGGCCGCGACGCCCACAACCTCGTCCTGCTGACGATCGGGACCGGGATCGGCGGCGGGCTCGTGCTCAACGACCGGCTCTACCGTGGCTCGACCGGGGCCGCGGCCGAGCTCGGCCACGTCGTGATCGACGAGAACGGCCCCCGGTGCCAGGGCAACTGCCCGAATCACGGTTGCGTCGAGGCGCTTGCCTCCGGGACGGCGCTCGCCCGCGCCGGCGCGATCGCCGCCCATCATCACCCCGAGTCGGCGCTCGGCCGCGCCCACGCCGAGACGGGGGAGATCACCGGCAGGACGGTCACCGACGCGGCGCTCTCCGGCGACGGGATCGCGACGGAGGTGATGGCGGGGATCGGCCGCCATCTCGGCGTCGCTCTGACCAGCTTCGCGAACATCTTCGAGCCTGACGTGATCGTGATCGGCGGTGGGGTTGCGGCGGCCGGGGAGCTGCTGCTCGAGCCGGCCCGTCGCGAGCTTCAGGCGCGCGCCCTGGCGCCGATGAACGCTACGCCCGTCGTCCTCGCCGAGCTCGGCGCCGAGGCGGGGATGATCGGCGCCGCCGAGATGGCGCTCGAGGAGAACGCCTAACCGGATGGCCGGCCGCCTGACCGTCTGCCCGACGCCGATCGGCAACCTCGAGGACCTGAGCCCCCGCGCCCGCCGGGCGCTCGAGGAGGCCGACCTCGTCGCCTGCGAGGACACGCGTCGCGCCGGGCGCCTCTACGAGCGGCTCGAGATGTCGCGTCCACGCCTCGTCTCCAACCACGAGGGCAACGAATCGGAGCGCGCCCGCCAGCTCGTCCAGCAGATCGAGCGCGGCGCCAAGGTGGTCCTGATCTCGGACGCCGGCACTCCGGTGATCTCCGACCCCGGCTACCGGCTGGTGCGGGCTTGCGTCGAGCGCGGGCTCGATCTCGAGGTCCTCCCGGGCCCCTCGGCGGTGACCACCGCGCTCGTCGCCTCCGCCCTGCCCGCCGACCGCTGGAGCTTCGAGGGCTTCCTGCCGCGTCGCGCCGGCGAGCTGGAGCGGGTGCTGAACGCCTCGGAGACGGTCGTCGCCTTCGAGTCGCCGCGGCGCCTGCCCGACTCGCTGACGGCGCTCGCGGCGCTGGCGCCCGATCGCCCCGCAGCGGTCTGCCGGGAGCTGACGAAGATTCACGAGGAGGTCGTCAGGGGCAGTCTGGGCGAGCTCGCCCGCCGCTTTCGCGACGAGCCCAAGGGCGAGATCGTGGTCGTGATCGGGGCGGCCTCGAGCCGCGCCGCCGGCCCTGACGTAGCGTTCGCGGTCGACGCCCTGCGTCGCCTCGTTCAGTCGGGCGCCCGCCCGCGCGCCGCGGCCGGCGTCGTCGCGGCGCTCACCGGAACCCGTGCCAACGATCTCTACCGGGGACTGACCGGCCGCGACCCTCGCGAATAAGAGTGGGTTAACGGGACAACGCGCCCGCTCGGCGCCTGCGTGAGCGATTAGGATGGCGCCGGTGCAGACGGACCCCCGGTAGAGCCCGGACGGGCGTCGGGATGACGTCCCCCGCTGGAATGCAGGAGGCACGTGGGTAGAGAGGAGCAAGGCGAGCGCCGTCCCGGAATGCAGGGAGACCCTTCCGAACGCCAGTCGGGCGCGGGACGGGTGATTGCGCGGGTCGCCGGGATCGGCGCCCTCGTGATCGCCATCGTCCTCGCCGCGCTGGTCCTGTTCGGCGGCGACGACGGGCACAAGTACAAGCTGATCTTCCAGACCGGGGGACAGCTCGTGCCCGGAAACCAGGTCCTCGTCGGGGGCCAGTCGATCGGGACGATCGACGAGATCAAGCTGACCCCCGACGCCCACGCCGAGGTCGCGATCACCGTCGACGAGCCGCTTCACGACGGCACCACCGCGATCGTGCGCGCCACCTCGCTGTCGGGGATCGCGAATCGATACATCTCGATCTCCCCGGGCCCCAACAACCGGCCCGAGATTCCGGACGGCGGCACCCTGACCGCCGACAAGACGACCTCGCCGGTCGATATCGACCAGCTCTTCAACACCTTCAACGCCAAGACGCGCAAGGGGCTCGCCGACTTCATCCAGGGCCAGGGGACCGTCTACACGGGCAACGGGCCACAGGCCAACCGGGCCTACAAGTACCTCGCGCCCGGCCTGCAGTCGACCGAGCGCCTGCTCGCCGAGCTGACCCGTGACCAGGCGACCTTCTCCCAGTTCCTGGCCTCGGGCTCACGGGTTCTGGGCGCGGTCGCCGAGCGCCGCAACGACCTCTCGGCGCTGACCTCGAACGCGAACCAGGCGCTCGGCGCGATCGCGGCCGAGAACACCGCCTTCGACCGCTCGCTCGTCGCTCTGCCACCGGCGCTGCGCCAGGCGAACACGACGTTCGTCAACCTCCGCGCCGCGCTCGACGACCTCGATCCCCTGATCGCGGCGACGAAGCAGGCAGAGCCCGGGCTGGCCCCGTTCCTGACCAAGCTGGGGACCGTCGCCGACAAATCGGTCCCGGTCTTCAACAACCTCCAGCTGACCCTGTCGCGTCCCGGGTCCGAGAACGACCTCGTCGACACCCTCGACGCGCTGCCCGGCACCCAGAAGCACGCGAGCACGTCGGTTCCGAAGACGATCGAGGCGATCGACGCCGGGCAGCCCAACATCGCTCAGCTGCGTCCCTACGCGCCCGACCTGCTCGCGTTCCTGGCCCGATTCGGACAGGTGGGGTCCAACTACGACGGCAACGGCCACTACTTCCGCGTCCAGCCGGCGGGGATCAACTTCTTCAACTGGAACTCCTCGACCAGCGTGCTCGACCCGATCCCGATCACGCAGCAGTTCGGCAACTTCGACAACGGCTTCTTCAACCGCTGCCCGGGCGCCGCAAGCCAGCCGATCGCGGGCTCGAACCCGTTCCTGGACGGCGGCAACCTGGACGGAATCTGCAACCCGGCCGATGTGCCCCCGGGGCCCTGACGTGAGACGCGCGATCGCCATCCTGCTCGTGCTCGCGGCGCTGGTGGCCGTGCTCGCGACCGGGCTCGGCGCCGGCGGCGACGACGGCAACTACGAGGTCCGGGCGATCTTCGACAACGCCGCCTTCCTGGTCAAGGGAGAGCAGGTGCGGATCGCCGGCGCCACGGTCGGCACGGTCTCCGACGTCGAGGTCTCGACGCCCGACGAGGTCGTGCACGAAGACGGCAAGGCCGAGCCCGGCAAGGCCGTTGTCGTCCTGCAGATCGACACCGCCGCGTTCCAGGACTTCCGCCAGGACGCGTCGTGCCTGATCCGCCCGCAATCGCTGCTCGGCGAGAAATACGTCGAGTGCGAGCCGACCCAGCCGCGGGCGGCCGACTCGCCGGTGCCGCCCCCGCTCGACGTGATCGCGGACGACCAGCCGGGCGCCGGCCAGCGCCTGCTGCCGCTCGAGCAGAACGGCAAGGCGGTCGACCTCGACCTGGTCAACAACATCATGCGCGAGCCCTACGCGGACCGCTTCCGGCTGATCCTCAACGAGCTCGGAGCCGGGCTCGCGGCCCGCGGCCACGAGCTCGCGCAGGTCGTCGACCGCGCCGATCCCGCGCTGCGTGAGACGAACGAGGTCCTCGCGATCCTCGCCCGACAGAACAAGGCGCTCGCCGAGCTGGCCCGCAACGGCGACGCCGTGCTCGCGCCGCTGGCCCGCGACCGCGAGCGGATCAAGGGCTTCATCAACAGCGCCACGGTCACCAACCAGGCGACGGCGGAGCGCGCGGCGGATCTCGAGACCGGCCTCGCGCGGCTGCCGCAGACGCTTCGCGAGGTGCGAGCGACGACGACGGAGTTGAAGCGGTTCAGCGCCGCGGGCACGCCGCTGCTCCAGAACCTCGCCGCCGCCGCGCCCGCTGCCACCCGGGCGACGAAGGCGCTCGGGCCGTTCGCCGACGCGGCGACTCCGGCCGTCGTCTCGCTCGGCGAGGCGGCCGCGAAGAGCAAGGCCCCGCTCGTCGGCTCCGATCCGCTGATCCGTCAGATTCGCAAGCTCGCCAAGTCGGCGGCGCCTGCGACGCAGAACCTCTCGGCGTTCCTGAGCTCGCTCGACGAGCGCGGCGGGTTCAAGAACCTGCTGCGGTTCGCCTACCGCGGGGTCGGCTCCTTCAACGGCTTCGACAACCTCGGCCACTACGCCCGCGCGTTCCTCCTGATCACCAACTGCAACGACTACGTCACCGCCCCGCAGTCCGGCTGCATCGCGAACTTCCTCCCGCCGACGACCGACGAGACGACGGCGAAGACGGAGAAGCCGCAACGCAAGGCGAAGCCGGCGAACCGGCACGGCGGGGGCGCGAGGAAGCCTTCGGGCCACCGGGGAGGCGGAGTCGAGTCCCAGCCGTCGCCCGCCTCGCCCGGGACGACGACGACCCCGACGACCCCCGATCAGTCCGGCGGCTTCTCCGCGCCGCCGCTTCAGACCGAGCCCGGGCCCTCGGGCACGACGACGACACCGACCACGCCGCAGGCGCCGTCGGCGCCCAACCTCGGCGCGACGCCGCAGGCCCAGAGCGCGTCGCAGGCCCAGAGCACGCCGCAGAAGCAGATGCGTGACGCCCAGCTGCTGCTCGACTTCCTGATCGGGGAGCGCCACGAGCCCGGCAAGGGGAAGAAGCGATGAGGCGCGGACGCGGTGGATTCGTGGCCAGCCCGACGATGGTCGGCGCGCTCACGGTGATGGTCGTGACCCTGGCCGTCTTCCTCGCCTACAACGCCAATAACGGGCTCCCGTTCGTCCCGACCTACAGGATCTCCGCCCAGGTTCCGAACGCCGACACGCTCGTGCCCGGCAACGAGGTCCGCGTCGGCGGCGTCCGCGTCGGCGTCGTCGAGGACATCGTCCCGCAACAGACCGAGAACGGGGACCTCAGCGCCCGGCTCGACCTGAAGCTCAACAAGGATGTCGATCCGATTCCGGTCGACTCGACGGTGATCGTCCGCTCGCGCTCGGCGCTCGGGCTCAAGTACCTCGAGATCGACCAGGGAACCTCGACGAAGGGCTTCGCGGCAGGGAGCGTCATGCCGCTCGCGGCCGCGACCCCGGAGCCGGTCGAGCTCGACCAGGTGCTGAACACGTTCGACGCCCCGACGAGGGCGGCGGCGCAGACGAACCTGCTCGAGTTCGGTGACGCGCTCGCCGGCCGCGGGCCGGCGCTCAACGCGGCGATCGGCCGCCTGCCGGGCGTGCTCGGACTGCTGCGGCCGGTGGCCAAGAACCTCTCCTCGCCCCAGACCGGGCTCGAGCGGTTCATCACCGCGCTCGGGGCGACCGCCGCCGAGCTCGCGCCGGTGGCCGAGATCCAGGCAGAGGCGTTCGGCTCCCTCGACACCACCTTCACCGCGCTCGCCGAGGTCGCGCGGCCGTTCATCCAGGAGTCGATCTCCGAGGGCCCGCCGACCGAGGCCGTCGCGATCGACACCCTGCCGCGGATCCGCACCCTGCTCGCCACCTCGACCTCGCTCTTCAACGACCTCGAGCCGGCGGCGACGGCGCTGCGGACGGACTCGCCGGTGATCGCCTCGGCGCTCGAGACCGGGACGCCGATCGTCGCCCGCTCCGATCAGCTCAACGACCAGCTCGCGCCGACCTTCGAATCGCTCTTCGCGCTCAACAACGACGCCGGCGCCAGGGCGGGGATCAGCGCCGCGACGACGGCGACGGACACGCTCGGGCCGGCGATCAAGTTCATCACGCCGGCGCAGACCGTTTGCAACTACGCCGCCCTCGCCCTCAAGAACCTCTACGGCGTCGCCAGCGACGGCAACGACATCGGCGCCTGGCAGCGGTTCATCGTCTTCGACGTCCCGAAGGGCCCGAACAGCGAGGGCATGCCGTCGTCCGGGATCGCCAACGGGGGCGGAGACGGCAAGAACTTCCTGCATTCGAACCCCTATCCGAACACCGCCTCGCCCGGACAGAAGCGGGAGTGCGAGGCCGGCAACGAGCCCTTCAAGCCCGGCCAGGTCGTGTTCGGCAACCCGCCCGGCAACCAGGGGACGAACACGGCGGGGCAGTGATGGCCTTCGGACGCAACAAGAAGCCGGTCCGTCGCGATCCCAGCCGCGCCGCAGGCCGACGCCCGGATCTGGGGCCGCCACTACACCGGCCCCTCGCCGTGGATCCTCGGGCTCGTCCTCGCATTGCTGCTGGCGTTCGGGCTCTATCTCGCCTTCGCGAAGAAGGTCCCGTTCACCAGCGAGGGCTTCCAGCTGCACGCGACGTTCGAGAACGCGACCACGCTCCGCGCTACCTCGCCGGTGCGGATCGCCGGCGTCAAGGTCGGCGAGGTGACGAGCGTCGGGGCCGACGGCGACGCCGCCGACGTCACCTTCACGGTCGACGACCAGGGTCAGCCGATCCATCAGGACGCGACGATCGAGATCCGCCCACGGCTCTTCCTCGAGGGCAACTTCTTCCTCGATCTGACCCCGGGCAGCCCGAGCTCGCCCGAGCTCGGCGACGGCGACACGATCCCGATCAGCCAGACGGCTACGGCAGTGCAGATCGACGAGGTCCTGACCTCGCTCCAGCAACCCGATCGCAAGGGGCTTCAGAAGGCGCTGCAGGGGTTCGGTACGGCGCTCACCTACGAGCCTTCCGCCGCCGCCGACCTCACCCAGACCCCCGACGTCCAGGGCAAGACCGGCGCCGAGGCGCTCAATGCGTCGCTTCGCTACGGCGGCCCTGCCGGGCGCACGACCTCGATCGTCAACGAGGCGCTGCTCGGGGTCGGCCCGCACGACCTCTCCGGCCTGATCGCGGCACAGCGCTCGGTGTTCACGGCGCTCCAGGGCCACGAGACCCAGCTCCGCGACCTGATCACCAACTTCAACGTCACCGCGGGCGCGCTCGCCGCCGAGGCGACCAACCTGAGCGCGACGATCGCCGAGCTCGCGCCGACCGTCGAGCAGGCGAAGCCGTCGCTCGCCCGTCTATCCGACGCCCTGCCTCCTTTCCGCGCCCTGGCGATCGCGCTGACCCCGAGCGTCGAGCAGATCCAGCCGACGATCGCGGCCGCCAACCCGTGGCTCGACCAGGCGAACCGGCTCGTCGGCGAGTCCGAGCTCGGCGGGCTCTCGCGGCTGCTGCTCGCGGCGACGCCGCCGCTCGCCGAGACGACCGTCGCCTCGAAGAAGCTCTTCATCGAGTCCGAGGGCTTCAGCCGTTGCGTCACCCACAACCTGGTGCCGACCGGCGACCTCGTGATCGACGACAACGGCGGCGCCTACCCGTACGGCGACGGCGCCCCCGGCTACCCGAGCGGGATGAGCAACTTCCAGGACTTCCTCTCCCAGTTGCCGAACCAGGCGGGCGCCGGCGGCAACTTCGACGGCAACGGCAACTACCTGCGCGTCAACGCCGGCGGCGGCAACGTGCTCGGCAGCACGCCGTATCCGCCCGGCGGCTTCCGCAACACGACCGTGTTCGGCAACAACCAGTCGGCGGCGCTCGGCACCCGGCCGACGTTCACCGCCGCGACCCCGCCGTACCGGCCCGACGTCGCCTGCCACAAGAGCCCGCTGCCCGACATCAACGGCAGCGGCGGAGCCGGTCTGCCCGGTGACGTCGGTCCCGCCGATCCGGAGCCGGTGCCATGACGAAGGCGATCAGAGACCACTTCCGCGATTTCATCGCGATCGGGGCGCTGCTCGTCGCCGGCCTCCTGGTGACCGGCTACATCCTCTCCCAGCAGCAGCAGCCCTACCCGTCCTGGGTCCCGTTCCTCGGCGACGACCGCTTCGAGCTCAAGGCCGAGCTCTCGTCCGCCCAGGCCGTGATCCCCGGCCAGGGCCAGACGGTCAACATCGCCGGGGTCAAGGCCGGCGACATCACCGACGTCCAGCTCGAGAACGGCCGCGCGGTGGTCACGATGCTGGTCGAGGCCAAGTACGCCGACGTGATCCACGACAACGCCTCGGTCCTGCTGCGGCCGCGCACCGGGCTCCAGGACATGACCCTCGAGCTCGATGTCGGGACCCAGAACGAGCCCCTGGTCAACGACGGCGACACGATCCCCGAGGCGCAGACCCAGGCGAACGTCCAGCCCGACCAGATCCTCGCGACGCTCGACGGCGACACCCGCGCCTACCTGCAGCTGCTGCTCCAGGGCGCAGGCGAGGGCCTCGGGGGGCGCGGCAAGAAGCTCTCGGCCACCTTCAGGCGCTTCGAGCCGCTGGCCCACGACCTGGCGCGGATCGGCGGCGCGCTCGCGAAGCGGCGCGAGAACATCAAGCGCGCGATCACCGAGTTCAAGCTCGTCAGCGAGGCGCTCGGCTCCAGCGACACGCGCCTGGCCGAGTTCGTCGACTCCTCGGATCAGGTGCTGGGCGCCTTCGCGCACCAGGAGGGATCGATCCGCGAGTCGCTCCAGGAGCTGCCGAGCACGCTGCGCGCGACCCGCTCGGCGCTGCAGAGCGGCGACAAGTTCTCCGCCGTCCTCGGCCCGGCGTCGACCGACCTGATCCCCGCCGCCCAGGCGCTCGGCCCGGCGCTGAAGCAGGCACGACCGTTCTTCGAGCAGACGACCGGTCCGATCCGCGATCAGATCAGGCCGTTCGCGCGCGCCGCGCAGACGCCGGTCCGCCACCTGAAGCAGGCAGCGCAGCCGCTGGCGACGACGACGAGGGGCCTGCGCGGCAGCTTCACGGAGCTCAACACGCTCGGCAACGCGCTCGCCTACAACCCGCCAGGCTCGGCCGAGGAGGGCTATCTGTTCTGGCTCGCCTGGCTCAACCACGACTCGAACGCGCTCTTCTTCAGCCAGGACGCGATGGGCCCGATGATCCGCAGCATCGTCATGTTCGGCTGCGGGACCGCCGGCCTCGCCGAGGGCGTCGCGGTGCCGCGGCCCTACCTGCGGACCCTGCAGCAGCTCACCAACGTGCCGAAGTCCAGCGACCCGCGCGTCTGCCCGCCGCTCACCTTCCCGCCGGTCCGACCGGAGCACTGAGCATGGAGACACGGCCACCGACATTCACCCGGATCCTGATCGCCGCCGGCTTCGCGCTCTCCTGCTTCGCCCTGGCGTTGTTCCTGTGGATCGCGTTCGGCGGCCCGATCCCGCTGAAGCCGGAGGGCTATCGGTTCGAGGTCCCGTTCACCGAGGCGACCCAGCTCGCCCAGGAGTCCGACGTGCGGATCTCCGGGGTCTCGGTCGGCAAGGTCAAGTCGATCGACCTCGGCGACAAGGGCGACGCGATCGCGACGATCGAGCTCGATTCGCAATACGCGCCGATCCCCGACGACACGCGGGCGATGCTCCGTCAGAAGACGCTGCTCGGGGAGACCTATGTCGAGCTGACCCCCGGCAGCGACACGGCGCCGTCGCTGCCCGAGGGCGACCAGCTTCCCGAGGCGCAGGTCGCGAAGTCGGTCCAGCTCGACGAGATCTTCCGCACCTTCGACACCAAGACCCGTGCCGCGTTCCAGCAATGGATGCAGGGCGCGGCGGTGGCGTTCAAGGGCCGCGGCGAGGACCTCTCGGTCGCGATCGCGTCGCTCGACGGATTCGCCGAGCAGGCAGACCGGATCCTGAGGATCCTCGACAGCCAGTCGCTCGCCACACAGCAGCTGGTCCGCAGTGGCGGCGACGTCTTCCAAGCACTCTCGGAGCGCCAGGGCCAGCTCGCCGGCCTCGTCCGCAACACCCAGGCCGTGTTCTCGACCACCGCGCAGCGCAACGCCGACCTGAAGCAGCTGTTCATCGTCCTGCCGACCTTCCTCCGCGAGTCGAGGACGACCCTGACCCGGCTCGACCAGTTCGCCGGCACAGCGACTCCGGTGCTCTCCGACCTGCGGCCCGCCGCGAAGCAGCTCGGGCCGACACTCGGCACGACCGCGAACCTCGCGGTTGAGCTGAATGCCCTCTGGCCCGGCCTCCGCGACGCGATCAACGCCGCGCCGAAGGGGTTCCCGGCGCTCCGCAGGCTGCTCGACGACGACCTCCCGCCGCTGCTCACGCGCCTGCCCCCGTTCCTCGACGAGCTGACGCCGATCATCCAGGTCGTCAGCGACTACCGCCACGAGGTGACCGGCTTCCTCGGCAACGTCACCGCGGCGACGAACGCCAAGAACGACGAGGGCAACGGCCCCCGCAACTACCTGCGCACGATCCCCGCCTTCAACCCCGAGATGCTCTCCGCCTATCCGCAACGGCTGCGATCGAACCGCAACAACCCCTACATCCAGCCGAAGGGCTACCTGAAGCTGAGGAGCGGCCTGCAGTCGTTCCAGACCGTGCAGTGCGGCAGCGGGATCAACTCGATCCTCGACGCGAACGCGGCGGCCAACCCCGACTTCAACTCCCACACCGACGACGACCCGCTCCTCGCGCAGGATCTGCTCAACCGGATCAAGACCTTCGTATTCAGCGAGCAGCAGCAGTCGAACGACATCCCGCAGGCGCCGTGCCGCAAGCAGCCCAACCAGGCCTCGATCGGCGGCGCCTTCAAGGAGTTCACCGACTACCTGCACGTCCGCGCCTTGCGCTGAGCGGATAAGCCTGCGCGGCGGGCGACGGGAAGATAAGCTCACCTCGTGCAGCGGAGGGGTGGTCTCGTTCGACCGCAACGATCGCTGGACGTGTGTGTTGAGACTGTGGGCGCGGAGCACGTTCCGCGCCGGATGCGTGTACACGAAGGAGGATTGATGCGCAAGTCGCGCTTTCTGGTGGGAGCTCTTTGCTTTGCCCTGTTCGGTCTGATGGCCAGCTCGGCTTTCGGTTTGACGGCGAATCAGACGATCGACGCCGTGATCGGTGGGAAGCAGACCCCCAAGCTGGACAAGAAGAAGTTCAAGAAGACGTCGGTCTTCGTCGAGACGAGCACCGCTGACGTGGCCAACCCGGCCGGGATGCCCCCGAAGGCGACCCAGGCCGTGATCAATTTCGACAAGAAGAACGTCAAGTTCGACACGAGCGCCGCGCCGAAGTGCGACGCGAACCAGATCGAGAACACGAGCACTCAGACCGCGCTCTCGGCCTGCGGTACCGCGAAGGTCGGCGGCGGTTCGGCGATTGCGGCGCTTCCGTTCGGCGTCGGCGGCACCAGGCAGGACTTCCCGGCGGTGGTCAACGCGTTCAACCGCGCGGACGCCAAGGGCATCCTGCTGCATTCGCGGGTCGATGCGCTCGGCACCACCGTGGTGCTCAAGGGCACGCTCGCGGGCACGAAGCTGTCGGTCGAGATCCCGCCGCTCGGCGGTGGAGTCGGCGCGATCGCCGACTTCAAGACGAAGGTCTCGAAGGGCAAGTACATCCAGGCCCGTTGCAAGAACAAGGTGATCAAGACCTCGAGCTCGTTCACCTTCACGGACGCCCCGACGGCGACCGCGACGGACAAGCAGAAGTGCAAGCAGAAGTAGCGCCAGGCGCTCGTTCTGCGGACGCGTAGGGAAAGGGCGGCCTCCGGGCCGCCCTTCTCTTTGCCCGGCGCGAGTTCCGGGTTCGGCGTCGGGTAGGTTGCCGCCAGGATGAGAGGGCGGGAACGCAAGCCGATCGCGGTCACCGCCCTCGTCTGCGTCGCGCTGCTCGTCGGAATTGGAGCCGGCGGATGCGGGAGCTCGGAAAGCGCCCCCGAGTTCAGCGACGCGAAGATCATCGATCAGCTGCACCTCGAGAAGTCCGACGGCGCCTACGCGATCCACGGCGACCCGTTCTGCGAGGTCTCGAAGCAGTTGCTCAACACCTCCGACGAGATCCAGTCTGCCGAGGCCAAGGACAAGCTCGGCCTGGTGATCACGAGCGGCGGCGACAACGTCGGGATCGAGGGCGTCGCGCCGTTCGCGCCCGACTGCGAGAAGTCGGCGAAGAAGAAGCTCAGCAAGCTCGACCCGAAGCCGAAGCCGAAGCCCGACTGATCGAGAGGTAGGCTGCTCGGCGATGGCGAAGACGAAGCGCGATCCCCGGCTCGTCTCGCTCGGCTACGGGCGCTGGGTCCGCGCCGATCGCGTCTTCGCCCTGATCCCGCTTGCCGCGGACGAGCGCGGCGAGGGCCGGCGCACCTACGTTCACGTCGACGGGATCGCCGAGCCGCTCGTCGCATCGCGCTCCGAGCGCGCGATCCTCGCCGACGTCGAGGCGGCGCTCGCCGAGGCGGCGGGGATCCCGACCCGCCGCGGGCGCGGATCGAAGGGGCAGGAGAGCCTGCTCTGACCGGGGCCCGCGGCTGACTATCCTCAGCCGCCCGTGAGCTACTACGTCACCACCCCGATCTACTACGTCAACGCGGAGCCGCACCTCGGCCACGCGTATACGACGATCGCAGCCGACGTTCTCGCCCGCCACATGCGCCAGCGCGGCGACGACGTCTTCTTCCTCACCGGGACCGACGAGCACGGCGAGCCGGTGGCGCTCGCCGCCGAGCGCGAGGGGATCCCGCCGAAGGAGCTCGCAGACCGCAACGCGCCCCGCTTCCGGGAGATGGGCGAGCGGGTCGGCGCCTCGAACGACTTCTTCATCCGCACCTCGGATCCCCGACACGAGGCGAAGGTGGCCGAGGTCATGCAACGCGTATACGACAACGGCCACGTCTACGAGGGCGTCTACGAGGGCTGGTACTGCCCGCGCTGCGCCGCCTTCTACACCGAGCGCGAGCTCGGGCCCGGAAACACCTGCCCGATCCATGAGATCCCGCTCGAGCGTGAGCGCGAGGAGAACTGGTTCTTCAGGCTCTCCGCCTTCGAGGACGACCTGAAGCGCCTCTACGCCGAGCGCCCCGACTTCGTCGTCCCCGAGATTCGCCGCAACGAGGCGCTCTCGTTCATCGAGCACGGGCTCGAGGACGTCTCGCTGTCGCGACCGAAGCTGAAGTGGGGGATGCGGCTGCCCTGGGATCCGAGTCAGCGGATGTACGTCTGGTTCGACGCGCTGCTCAACTACTACACGGCGCTCTCGTTCGCGCGCGACGGCGAGGACCTCACCGAGCGCTACTGGCCGGCGGACCGTCACGTGCTCGGCAAGGACATCCTCAAGTTCCACGCCGTGATCTGGCCCGCGCTGCTGATCGCGGCCGGGCTCGAGCCGCCGCGCGGGATGGTCATCCACGGCTTCCTGCTGATGGGCGAGAAGAAGATGTCGAAGTCGCTCGGCAACGTGCTCGACCCGAACGAGGTGATCGACCGCTTCGGCGCCGACGCGCTGCGCTTCTACTGCATGCGCGAGGTCTCATTCGGCCAGGACGGCAGCGTCTCGCCGGCCGGCTTCGAGGCGCGGTATGAGACCGAGCTCGCCGACGACTGGGGCAACCTCGCCTCGCGGACCCTGGCGATGATCGAGCGTTACCGCGACGGGGTGATCCCCGACGCCGCGCCCGACCCGGCGCTCGCCGACGGCGAGGACGGGCTCGACGGGATCGACGCGATCGTCGCCGAGCTGCTCGACCGGGTCGAGCTGACCCAGGCGCTGGAGGCGATCTGGGCGCGGGTGCGGCGGCTGAACCGCTACGTCGAGGAGTCGCGGCCCTGGGACCTCGCCAAGGAGGAGTCCGAGGCCGAGCGGCTCGACGTCGTCCTCTACAACCTCGCCGAGGGGATCCGGGTGGTCGCGCTGTTGCTGCTCGCCTACATGCCGGAGACGAGCGCCAGGGTGCTCGAGGCGGTCGGCGAGAGCGGACGTCGGCTCGACAGCTTCGGTGCCCGCGGCGGCGGCGCCCGGGTCGAGCGGATCCCGCCGCTCTACCCGAAGCTGGAGGCTGTCTGAGGACGGTGCCCCGCGGTCAGCTCCGAGCCGAGCCGCCCGGAGCGACTCGCCGGCGCACCGCTGAGCGTCGGGGGCGCCCCGCCGACCCCGATCGGCGACTGACCGCGAGAGCGATCATCTAGCCTCGCGCCGATGGCGGCGGCTTTCGAGGCGCGGGGGCTGAGCAAGCGATACGGCTCGACCGAGGCGCTGCGGGAGGTCTCGCTCGAGGTCGCCGAAGGCGAGATCGTCGGCCTGCTCGGGCCGAACGGAGCCGGCAAGTCGACGCTGGCGAAGATCGCCTGCGGCCTCGTACGGCCGACGGCGGGCTCGGCGTCGGTCGACGGGCAGGTTGCGGGGAGCAGGGCGGCTCGGGCCGCGGTCGGATACCTCGCCGAGCTGTTCCGGTTCCCCGGCTGGGCGCGCGCCGACGAGCTGCTCACCCTGCATCAGCGACTCGCCGACTCGGCCGGCGGCGACGCCGAGCGCTCCGAGCTGCTCGCGCTGGTCGGGCTCCCCGACGCCGCGCGGACGGCGGTCTCGGCGATGTCGAAGGGGATGCAGCAGCGGCTCGGGATCGCCCAGGCGCTGATCGGCAGCCCGCGGCTGCTGCTGCTCGACGAGCCGACGAGCGCCCTCGACCCCGCCGGGCGCAGGGTCGTGCGCGAGCTGCTGCGCGAGGTCCGCGGTCGGGGCGTCGCGGTCTTGCTGAGCTCGCATCTGCTCGGCGAGGTGGAGCTCGTCTGCGACCGGGTCGCGATCCTCGTAGACGGCGAGATCGTCGAGCGGGGGACCCCGGCCGAGCTCGCGCGCCCGCGCGGGGTGGAGATCGAGACGGGCTCGGGGACGAGGGTCTACGAGGGCGCCGGGCGCGAGGACGCGCCCCGGCTGGTCGCCGAGCTGGTCGGCGCGGGGGAGCGCGTCTACGGCGTTCGCGAGCTCGCGAGCACGCTCGAGGACGCCTACCTCGAGGCCGTCGGGGAGCGCCCGTCGTGAACACGGCCGACCTCGCGGCCGCCCGGGCGATCGTCGGCTTCGCATTCGCGGAGAGCCTCCGCCGGCGGGTCTTCGCCGTCGTCATCGCGCTGACCGTCGTCTTCCTCGTCCTGTACGGGATCGCGGTCACGGATCGCGTTCGACGCGGTCGGGAACGAGAACCTGATCGGCGGCGCTCTGATCGACGAGCAGGCGCTGGTCGGGTCCACGGTCTTCGGCCTGGCGATGTTCGCGACCCTGTTCCTGGGCGCGGTGCTCGCCGTCTTCCTGACGATCGGCGTCGTCCGCGGCGACGCCGAGACCGGGCTCCTGCAGCCGCTCGTCGTGCGGCCGCTCGGCCGCGGGACGATGCTCGTCGCTCGCTGGGCGGGAGCCGCGGTTGCGGCCGCGGTCTACTCGCTCGTCGTCTACGCGATCGCGCTCGCGCTGACCACCGGGTTCGGCGACTGGTCTCCCGACCACGTCGCTGATCCCCGGTCTGGCGCTCGCCTTCGGCGTCGTCATCGTCGCCTCGATCTCGGTGCTCGCCTCCGTGTACCTGGCCTCGACCGCGCAGGGAATCGCCGTGTTCATGATCTTCGGAGCCGGCCTGGTCGCCGGGCTGCTCGGCCAGATCGGCGACGCGCTCGGCTCGGGCTCGCTGCAGAGGATCGCCGACGTCGCCAGCTATGCGCTCCCCTTCGAGGCGCTCTATCAGCAGGGGCTCTTCCTGCTCACCTCCGATCACCTCGGGCTGACCGAAACCCTGGTCAAGCTCGGCCCGTTCGGCGGCGCCCAGGAGTCCGGCGCCGGGCTGCCGCTGTTCGCGGTCGCCTACACGGCCGCGGTGATCGGGCTCGCCGTGGCCGGGTTCGCCCGCCGCGACCTCTGACCGCGAGCCCTCTGGCAGACTCGCCCGGTGATCGATAGCCACTGTCATCTCGGCCTCTGCGAGCCGCCGGACGCCGAGCTGGTCGCGGCCGCCGGCCGGGTCGGGGTGCGGCGGATGCTCAGCGTCGGGATCGACGAAGCGGGGACCGAGGAGGCGATCGCGGCGGCGCAGGCTCACGAGGCGGTCTTCGCCTGTGCCGGACGCCATCCGAACGGCGCCGCGGGCTTCGACGACGCGGCGGCCGAGCGGCTCGAGCAGCTCGCCTCCGACCCCAACGTCGCCGCGGTCGGCGAGACGGGGCTCGACTACTACCGCGACGGCGCGCCGCGCGAGGCGCAGCGCCACGCTTTCCGCACCCAGATCGCGATCGCCCGTCGGGTCGGCAAGCCGCTGGTGATCCACCTTCGCGACGGCGCCGCGGAGACCGACGGCGAGGCGCTCGAGGAGGCATTCGCGATCCTTCGCGCCGAGGCGACCGGGGTGACCGTCGTCCTGCATTGCTTCTCGGCACCGGCGTACCGGGCCGCCGAGGCCGCGGAGTGGGGGTGGTACTGCTCGTTCGCCGGCAACGTCACCTATCCGAGCGCGGAGCCGCTCCGCGAGGCGGCGCGGATCGTCCCCGAGAGCCTGCTTCTGGTCGAGACGGACTCGCCGTTCCTGGCGCCGCAGCCCGTCCGGGGGAGGCCGAACGAGCCGGCCAACGTCGTCTCGACCGCGGAGCTGCTCGCCGAGGTCCGCGATCTCTCCTACGCCGAGCTCGAGGCGACCGTCGAGGCCAACGCGGCCCGGGTCTTCTCATGGTGAGGCTGGGACAGAACTTCCTCGCCGACACCAACCTTCTCGCCGCGGTCGTCCGCGAGGCGGATCCCGGGGCGCGCGACGTCGTGCTCGAGGTCGGCGGTGGCGAGGGGGCGCTGACCGCCGAGCTGGCGCAGCGCGCGGCGACGGTGCATGTGATCGAGCTCGACGAACGCCTCCGTCCGGCGCTCGAGGGGATCGCCGCCGAGCGTGGAAACGTCGAGCTGCACTTCGCCGACGCGATGCGCTTCGACCTCGCGACGCTCGACCCGGCCCCGGTCCGGATGGTCGCCAACCTGCCGTACTCGGTCGCGACTCCGCTGCTCCTGCGGACGATCGCGGAGCTGCCGGGGCTGGAAGCGTGGACGGTGATGGTGCAGCGCGAGATCGCCGAGCGGCTCCGCGCCGATCCCGGCTCGCGCGTCTACGGCGGCCCGAGCGTGCTCGTCCAGCTCGCCTGCGAGGTCCGGCTGCTGCGGGTCGTCGACCGCGCCGTGTTCACGCCGCGCCCGCGGGTCGATTCGGCGCTGATCGGGCTGCGCCGGGTCGGGCCGGGGGCGAGCCCGGCCGTCGCGAGCCTCGTCCGGGACGCTTTCGCGCACCGGCGCAAGTCGCTCGCCCGGTCGCTCGAGCACGCCCGGCCGGGGATTCGCGCCCGCGCGCGCGAGGCTCTCGAGGCCGGTGGATTCGCTCCGGACGCGCGCGCCGAGCAGCTCGCGCCCGCCGACTTCGTCGCCTTGGCTGCGCGGCTCGAGGGCTCGACGCCCGACCGGGAGGCGGAAAGGTGATCATCCGCGCTCCGGCGAAGCTCAACCTCTGCCTCTATCTGGGGGAGCGTCGCGAGGACGGGCTGCACGAGCTGGTCTCGCTGTTCTGCCCGCTGGTGCTCTCGGACCGGCTCGAGCTCGACGATGCGCCGGGCCAGGTCGACGAGGTCGTCTGCCCCGGGGTCGAGGGGCCGAATCTGGTCGGCGCCGCGCTCGCGGGGATGCGCGAGCGGGGTTGGCGCCGAGCCCCGGTGCGGGTCGAGATCGAGAAGCGGATTCCGGTCGCTGCCGGTCTCGGCGGCGGCAGCGCCGATGCCGCGGCGCTGCTGCGCCTCGCCGCCGGCGAGCTCGCCGACCTGCCGGGACTCGCCGCCGGCCTCGGCGCCGACGTGCCCTCGCAGCTCGACCCGGAGTTCGCGCTCGTCGCGGGCGCCGGGGAGCGGATCGAGCCGCTGCCGGCGCCCGGCGAGTTCGCCGTCGTCCTGATCGCCGAGGACGACGGGCTCTCGACCAGGGACGTCTACTCGCGGTCGGACGCGCTCGGCGCGGGGCGCGATCGGCGCGAGCTGGCCGAGCTCGGCGACCGGTTGCGGGCCGCCGCGGCCGCCGGCGCGTCGCCGCTCGACTACGCCGAGTTGCTTCACAACGACCTCGAGCAGGCGGCGGTCTCGCTGCGCCCGCGGATCGCCGAGGCGCTCGCGGCTCTGGAGGAGGTCGGCGCTGCCCGAGCGCTGGTCACCGGGTCGGGTCCGACCGCGTTCGGGCTCTTCGAGGACCTCGACGCCGCCGAGCGCGCCGCGGCGGCGCTTCCGCCCCGCTACGCGAACGCGATCGTCACAGCGCCGCAGCGGCTTCGATAATCAGGCGCTTGGAGCCCGAGGGAGAGAAGCAAAGCCGGGTCCGGCTGATCGCGATCGCGGCGATCGCGGTTGCGGTGGTGATCGCGTTCCAGAAGTTCGCGCCGAACATCGACGTCGAACAACTGCTTCAGGATCTCTCGGACAAGCTCGGGGCGTGGACCTACGCGCTCGTCGGGCTGCTCGCGTTCGTGGAGACCGGGGCGTTCATCGGCCTCGTCTTCCCCGGCGAGACGGCGGTCATCCTCGGAGGCGCCGTCGCCGGCCAGGGGGAGACGTCGATCGTGCTGACGATCGCGATCGTCTGGTTCTGCGCCTGGGCCGGCGACACGACGAGCTTCTTCATCGGCAAGCGGCTCGGTCGCGACTTCGTGCTTCGCAACGGCCCCAAGGTGCGGATCACGCACGAGCGCTTCGAGCAGGTCGAGCGCTACTTCGGCCGCCACGGCGGCAAGACGATCCTGATCGGTCGCTTCATCGGCCTCGTCCGGGCGCTGGCCCCGTTCATCGCCGGCAGCTCGGGGATGCGCTACGGCGCCTTCGTCCCGTTCAGCGTGCTCGGGACGGGGCTCTGGGCGGCGGCTTTCTGCCTGCTCGGCTACGCCCTCTCCGCGAGCCTCGACCGGGCGACGGAGATCGCCGGCCGCGGGGCGCTCGTCTTCGGGATCGTCGTCGCCGTGATCGTCACGGCGATCGTCGTCTCGCGGTATCTGCGCGAGCCGCGGAACCGGGCGCGGGTTGTCGAGCGGATCGACGCGACCCCGGGGCTGCGGCGGGTGCTGCCGGAGCTGCGCTTCCTGTGGGCGCGGATCACTCCGGGTGGACTGGGACTCGAGTTCACGACCCTGATCGCGACGCTCGCCGTCGCGCTGTTCGTCCTCGTCGGGTTCGCGATCACGGTCGGCAACGAGCCCGGCCCGACGCCCGGCGACGCGCAGGCCGCGGACGTCGTCGACAGCCTCCGCACCGGGTCGCTGACCGATTTCACGAAGGTCTTCACCTGGCTCGGCTCGACGCCGGTGACGCTGCTGGTGGCGCTGGTCGCGGGCGGGGTCCTGCTGACGCGCCGCCGGTACGCGGAGGCGGCTGTGCTCGTCGGCGCGCTGGTCATCTGCCACGTCGCGGTCCCGGTGCTCAAGGAGCTGGTCGATCGGCCGCGACCGGCCGGCAGCCTGATCGACACCTCGGGACAGAGCTATCCGAGCGGGCACGCGGCCTACGCAGTGATCTACACGTGGCTGGTCCTGACCGTGGCCGTGCGCCTGCGACCGGGGTGGACGTACGGCTCGGCGCTGATCGCGGCCGGGATCGCGCTCACGGCTGCGATCGGGCTCAGTCGCGTGTATCTCGGCGCCCACTACTTCAGCGACGTCGCCGGCGGCTGGGCGCTCGGCGTCTCCACGTTCGCCGGTTGCGCGGCGTTGGCGATGGTCGTCACGCACTTCCGGCACAATCAAGAGGTCTGATGCTGATCGTTGCCAGGATCGGAACCGAATACCTGCTCTTCGGCGGCGCGGGCCTGATCAGCCTGCTCGCCTTCACGGCCCTGATCCTCGTTCCCGCGATCGGCTCCTTCGGGCGCAACTGGGAGAAGGCGACGGCCGTGTTCCTGTCTTTCTTCGTGCTCGTCGCGCTGCTCGCGATCGGGATCGCGATCGGGATCGCGATCGTCTACTACTGGCCCGACATCACGGGGTTGTTCGGCTAGAGCCGATCGGACGCCGGGCGCAGCGCGGCGACGCTGCGAATCGTCGACCTAGAATCCCGGCGTGGCCCCGGAGCCCAAGATCCGCGCCCATAACGGCTCGAAGGCGCCCGACGAGGGTGCGCTCGAGACGCTCTCGGAGGCGATCGAGTCCGGGGCCGGCCTGCCCGCGGTCGCCCGCGCGGCGGCGGGCGCGCTCGGCGCCAGCGTCGCGCTGATCGACCGCTCGAGCGCGGTGCTCGCGGTCGCCGCCTCGTCGTCGGCCGAGGAGAGCAAGCTGCTCTCGGGCGAGGGAGATGTCGGGACGCTCGAGCTGCGGGTCGCCGACTCGGTCGTCGGCGAGCTTCGTTACCGGAGCCGCGGCGCAGCGCCCTCGCCGGCGCTGACCCGGATGGTCTCGACCCTGCTGGCGCTCGAGCTCGAGCGCGCGCGCTCCCCCGAATGGGCGAGCGACGAGGCCGCGGGCGCCTTCGTGCGCGCGGTCCTGACGCGGCAGGTGACCGACCGCGGCGATCTCGTCGCCCGCGCCGCCGAGCTCGGCAGCGAGGTCGAGTCGGGCGCCGGGGTCCTGTTCGCGCGCGCAGCTCCGCGCGCTGCGCAGACGGGCGACTGGCGGGCCCGGGTCCTGGTCGTCGCGCTGCGCGCCCTGCGCGCCGCGAGCCCGGGCGCGGTCGCCGACCTCGCCGACGACGGCGAGCGGGCGGAGGTGCACGGGATCGTGCCGATGGCGGACGCGGCGCCGCTCGCCCGCGCCGCAAAGGCGCTCGCGCGCGAGCTCGAGGCGTCGCTGCCCGGGTTTCACGTCACCGTCGGCAGCGGTCGCTGGGTCGCCGACCCGGTCGATCTCTTCCGCGCCGGCCAGGAGGCGATGCTGGCGCTCAACGTCGCCGAGGCCGAGGGGCACGAGGTGCTCGCCTTCGACGCGACGGGCTCCTACCGCCTGCTGCTCCCGGCGATGAGCGAGGGATCGGGCGAGCTGGAGCGCTTCTACGAGGAGACCGTGGCGCCGCTCTCGGCCTACGACGAGCAGTACGAGACCGACCTCGTGACGACGATCGAGGCCTATCTCGCCAACGACGGCAACGTCACCCCGACCGCGGCGCACCTGTTCACCCACCGCCACACGGTCCGCTACCGCCTCGAGCGGGTCAAGGACCTCTCCGGCCACGACATCACCTCGACCGAGGGCCGCGAGAAGCTCGGCCTCGGCCTCAAGGCGATGCGCGTCCTCGGGATCGCCGCGCCGCGCGGCCCGGCCAACGAGCCCGGCACCGAGGCGGGTCGCGCGAAGGTGCGTCACAAGGCGGAGGAGTAGCTCCGAGCTAAGGTGCGCCCCTGCTCTTGGGGAGTGGTCCAATGGAAAGACGCCGGCCTTTGGAGCCGTGAGATCCAGGTTCAAATCCTGGCTCCCCAGTCGCGCGCCTCGCTCTCACTAAGCCTGACGCCGAACAAGCAGCGGCGCGAGGTCGGCCACCACGACCATCGGCTCATCGAAGACCTGCCGAGCCGAATATCGAACCGGGACCCAGCCGGCGCGCTGCAGGTCCGCCGCCTCGGTCAAGCCCGACTCCATGCGCCGGCGGGTGCGGTGCCAGCGGAAGCCGTCGAGCTCGACCGCTACCCGTTCGGCGCGACCAGACGGCGTCGACCCTGCGTCCGAGCAGCGGGACGTTCAGCGCCGGCGTGGCAGGGCGGCGCGCCGAACCAGCAGCAGAAGTACGCGGCTCCTCGAGATCTCCGACTGGGCGACTCGGTCTCGAACGCGCTCCGGCGCTGCCAGCAGCGCGCGAAGCGAGCCTCGTCCCACTCGATGAGACCTGCCCGGTCGAGCGCCGAGTGCAGCCCGGGCGCCGTCACCAGGCGATCCGTCAACGCCTGATCGATGGCGGCGCTCAGGGTTCGCCGGCGCGACCCGGCTGGCGAGGTCGACGAGGGTTCTGGCAGCGAGGTCACCGGGATGGCGCCCGATCGTGCCGACGCGGTCACGGGTCCCGAATGCAAGCCGATGGGACTTGAGCCCGGACCGCCTGCCGCGACGCGAGCCGGCGGGACGCTGACGTTGATCGCCGCGAGATCGAGTTCGATCCCGGCGGCGCAATTCCCACAGGTCGGCCGCGTGTCGATGGCTGAGGATCGCGTGCTTCGCCGCACGCCATCACCGCGGCGAGCAACCTGGCTTCGGGGCTCAGCGAGGGATGCCCGACGGCGAACACCCCGGTTCGGACGCGGTGCAGGCGGCCGACTCGAAGCCGGTGCGCGATCGATCCCGCCGACGCCCAGCCGCCGCAATTGCCCGACAGTGACCAGCCCGTGCTGGCCGAAGGCGAGCCGCGCGATCCTCTCATCGACAGGCCGCATGGTCAGCGTGTCCGACACCGCGATCCGACCAAGTGGGTCGAGTTCGTGGACGAATGGCAGAGCTCGAGCTCAGAGCGGCGGCCACCGGCGACCGTCGGCATCGCCGTCACCGATCAGACGCCGCAGCGTGATCCGAGCCATCGGCGATCGTGCGAAGCCGTGACGAGGCGGCGTCGCCGCCACGGCTACGATTCCGCGCGTGAGCGGCGCTTCTTCTGCGGGCGGCGGGCCGACCGTCCTGATCATGGCCGCGGGTGAGGGCACGCGAATGCGCTCCTCGCTGCCGAAGGTGATGCACACCGTGTGCGGTCGCCCGATGGTCGCCTGGCCGGTGCTCGCGGCCCGCGAGGCCGGAGCGGGGCGGGTCGCGGTGATCGTCTCGCCGGAGCGCGACCTCACCCCGGGCCTTCCCGAGGGAACCGAGACCGTCGTCCAGCCCGAGGCAGACGGGACCGGCGGTGCGATCCGCGCCGCCCACGACCTCGTCCGCGATTCCGAGACCGTCGTCGTGCTCTCCGGCGACCATCCGCTGATCAACGCCGAGATCATCGCCGCGCTGCTCGAGACCCACCGCGCCGCCGGCGCCGCCGCCACGGTGATGACCGTCGAGCTCGACGATCCCGGCTCCTACGGCCGCGTCGTCCGGGACTCGGCGGGGCATGTCGAGCGAATCGTCGAGACCAAGGACCCGGCCGCGGTCCCTGCCGAGGAGCTGGCGATCCGCGAGATCAACACCGGCACCTACGCGTTCGCCGCCGAGCCGCTGGTCGAGGCGCTCGACCGGCTCGACAACGACAACTCCGCGGGCGAGTACTACCTCGGCGACGTGCTGCCGATGCTCCGCGAGCAGCAGCTGCGCGTCGTCGCTCACCGCGTCACCGACCCGAACGTCAACCTCGGCGTCAACGACCGCGCCGACCTCGCCGTCGTCACCGCCGAGGCCCGCCGCCAGATCCTTCACCGCCACATGCGCGCCGGCGTCACCGTGATCGACCCCGGCTCGACCTGGATCGACGCCGAGGTCGAGATCGCCGCCGACGTGACGATCGAGCCCGGCACCTACCTCGCCGGGCGGACGAGCGTCGGCGCCGACACGATCCTCGGCCCGCACACGAGCGTCACCGACTCCCGGATCGGCGAGCAGGCGCGGGTCACGCACTCCGTCCTCGACGGCGCCGAGGTCGGCGACCTGGCGACGGTCGGACCGTTCGCCTACCTGCGGCCGGACACGGTGCTGGAACAGGGCGCGAAGGCGGGCTCCCACGTCGAGATCAAGAACTCGCGGATCGGCGCCGGCGCCAAGGTCCCCCACCTCTCCTACGTCGGCGACACCGATGTCGGGGCGGGGGCGAACCTCGGCGCCGGGGCGATCACCGCCAACTACGACGGGCACAACAAGAACCCGACGAAGATCGGGGAAGGTGCGCGGATCTCGGTCAACACGTCGCTCGTCGCTCCGGTCAGCGTCGGCGACGGGGCTTACACTGGCGCCGGCGCCGTGATCCGCGAGGACGTCCCGGACGGCGCCCTCGGGGTGACGACCAACGAGCAACGCAACATCGAGGGCTACGCGGAGCAGAAGGAAGCCGAGCAGAGCGGGGACAAGGACAGATGAGCATCCTCGACGAGAGACCGCAGGTCGTCAGCTCGATCCCGCAGGACTACACGAAGCGCCTCATGGTGTTCGGCGGGCGCGCCTCGATGGAGCTCGCCGCGAAGATCGCCGGCAAGCTCGACGTCGACCTCGGCCAGGTCGACCTGCGCACCTTTGCGGACGGCGAGGTCTACTGCCGCTTCGAGGAGTCGATCCGCGGCGCCGACATCTTCCTCGTCCAGTCGACCGTGGCGAACGCCGCCCAGGGGATGACCCCGAACGACGCGCTGATGGAGCTGCTGGTGATGATCGACGCCGCGAAGGGTGCCTCGGCGCACCGGATCATCGCCGTCATGCCCTGGTACGGCTACTCGCGCCAGGACAAGAAGTCGGCCCCGCGCGAGCCGATCTCCGCCCGCGTCGTCGCCCAGTGCCTCGAGGCCGTGGGCGTCGACCGGGTGCTGACCATGGACCTGCACTCAGGACAGGTGCAGGGTTTCTTCAGCAAGCCGGTCGACCACATGACGGCGATGCCGATGCTGACCCAGTACTTCATGGACCAGGCGTGGGACGACGAGCTCGTGATCGTCTCCCCCGACGCCGGCCGGGTCAAGGTCGCGCGCAACTTCGCCCGCAAGGTCGGCGTCCACTGGGCGGTGATGGAGAAGGAGCGCCCCGCCACCCAGGTCGCCGAGATCGGATACGTGGTCGGCGACGTGCAGGGCAAGACGGCGGTCCTCGTCGACGACATGATCGATACCGCCGGGACCCTCTGCGCGGCGGCGAAGACCGTCCTCGACGAGGGCGCGGCGCGGGTGATCGCATGCGCCACGCACGGCGTCTTCTCCGGGCCCGCGTACGAGCGGCTCGACTACGAGAACTCGGGGATCGAGCGGATCGTCGTCACCGACACGATCCCGCTACGCCCCGGTCAACCCGACAACATCACCGTGCTCTCCGCCGCCCAGACGCTCGCCGACTCGATCCGCCGCATCTTCGCCGACGACTCGGTCTCGGAGATCTTCGCCGGCGAGAACCAGCTCTTCTAGCTACACCCGCATTCCAATGCGGTAAACGGGCCCGAAGTGGGCACGAAACGGTCACGAGAGAAACGCAGCGTGATTGATCCGGGGACCTCAAGGCCTACATCGAGGCTCATGGGTCGTGGCTCTACCACGCCACGGATGTCGACAACGTCGCGGAGATCCTCGACCAGGGGATTCGGCCAGGGAGCGAGCTCGGCCGCTCGAACGCGGACGGTTTCCATCGCACCCGGGCCAGGCGGCAGCGCTCGAGTTGCCGCGAGCGCCACGGGCGCCAGGGAGACGCCCGAGACGGATCCGGCGATGACGTCGAGCGGGTAATGCGCGCCCGTATGGACGCGCGAGTAGGCCACGAGCGCCGCAGACCGCTGAGCGGGATTCCCGCGGCGGGAGACGCGGTGGCAACGCCGGTCGCGAACGCAAACGCAGACGCCCGCATGGCCAGACGGGAACGAGGTCGTCCGCGGCATAGCGACGTGGCGGGCGACCGGCACGCCGTGCGTATCGCGGTCAGGTCGGCGGCGGCCGCCGAGCGGTTTCCGGACCAGGTTTACGACCGCCGACGTGCGCGCACGGCAAGCGAGCCGTAGGAATGCCTCGAGTCCTGCAGCCGCACGCGCTTAAGCCCGCGGCGCGAGAGCTTGTCCAGCGGCGGTATCAGCTGGTCAACCATCGGCACGGACCGCACCCTGCCCGACTTCGGCACCTTGAAGGCGCCACGGACGTAGGAGCGGTGAACATTGACCAGTCTGTCGGCAAAGTCGAGGTCTGCCCATTGAAGCCCGCGAATGCTCACTGTCCCCCACGATTTGCAGGCGTATTAGCGTGGCTGCGCTGAGGCGCTAAGTGCCCTCTGTCGGGTGCTCGATCTGATCGCCCAGGCGGTAGCGCGGGGTCGGATCACCACGTCTCTTTTCGAGCACCGGGAAGAAGTGCTTTTCCGGACCGGCGCAGACCACCTCGACGGGCTTTTGGCGTCCCATCACGCCGATCTCAGCGAAGCCGGCGTCGCACGCTGGACATCTGTCGATCCACTCATCAGCCATGTCACCGGACCGTATCGAGCGGGCCGCTCGTCCCGTGGGGTTGCAGATCCCATCGCAGGCGTTTTGCGCAGGCGCGTTGCGGGGACAATTAGGTCGTGATGGCGCACGGCAAGAGGAAAGAAGATACGTCTCGAAGACGTGAAAACCGGAGAGCCGCACGCAAAGCGCGGAAGGGAGCACGTAAGGAGCGGATGGCCGCAATCAAAGACCGCGATTCCCCGCTCTTGAGATACATACGCGGGGCGCGGCGCTCTCGGGACCGATGGTGACGGCGATGATCTTGCCACCGCCGCGCCGGTAACCGGCGTGCGGCGCATTTTTCGCGGGGGGCAACGCGAGAATGAGCCGCCCGTTTCCTACAAAAGCCGCCCCGGTTAGGCGGCGCTAGGCTGCGGAGGTTCGCCCGGCGACTCTGGAGGTTCGCCCGGCGACTCTGGCTCGCGGTCGGAGGTTTCCGCGGATTCCGGCGTTGCTTCTCTCTCCTTCGCGCGTTGTCGAGCATCACTCGCCATGTCGTCGAGGCGTTGGGCGATGTTCCGCGCGGTCGCCGCCATCTTGTCGAGGGCGTCCGGCGCTTGTCGCCCGACTTGCCCCCGAGCCTCGTCCATCAAGCGCTCCAGCCGCTGCTTGTAGTCCTGAACCCGGGAAAGATAATCGCCGCTCTGCTCGGCCATAAAGCGGGGCTACCCGCTACTCGTACTGCTACGCAAGCGGGCCAGGTATCACCCGAAAACGGCCCCGCGCAGCCAGATTGTTGACTGTGCAAGTCGGCGTGTTGAAGGGTGGACTCCCGGACCTCCTTCGAGGAGGAGCTCGAACTCGAGCGCTGAAGAAGGCGTCACGACCATATGCGACAGGGGGTCCGGGCGTCATGCTCCCGGGGCCGGCCGTCGCAATAGCAAAGCGCAGAGACCGAGCCCGCGCAAAGCGGGGGCAAAGGAGGACAGATGCTCCAGACGAGCAACACGACGACCGAATTGACCCGCGACGACATCGTCATCGAGTGGGCGGATGGCTTCCATGTCGGCCGAGTCCCTCGGGTAGGCGCCGACCCGCAGTCGCCCGCGTGGGAGTTCCGCTTCCGCCGCGAGGAGGACGCCGGCGTCATGCGCGAGTGGGAGGTCCGGTTCGAGGACGACGCCGAGTGGGTGGCCTTCTTCGAGCATCCGACGTGGGTGGCAGTCGACGGCGACTAGGAGGGAGATCCACTCCCCGCCCCCCTGCTCGCCTTCAGGAGCCAGGTTCCGCCTGGCGAGCTTGAAAATCCAGGGGCCATGGGGTCCGGACGGCCGATAGGAGGCTTCTCCGAGGACGAGCTACGTGAGTACGCGTGTGTGCACGTCCTCTACGAGATCACGCATTTCGTCCGTGCGGCCCAATAGCGGCCCTAGCGTCCGCGCAGAACGCAGGAGAGCCCGCCGAAGCGGGCCTCGTTACGCGGCTCGCTTCGTCGCAACGGTTCGCTCAGGACGGACGGCTCGCTCTACGACTTAAAGGTGTGGTGCTCGAGGAGCCGGGTAGTCGGTAAACATGGGAGTCGAGATCGGCGTCGGTGCCAGGGCAAGAAGCTGCGGTTCAGGCGCAAACCGCGGGTCGAGCTGGATGCCGACGTCAAGAGCGAGGTCAACCCTGAACTCGCCCGCGCGACGGAGAGGATCGAGGGCGAGGCACACTCACACACCGTGCGGGAGAATCTCCCCGACGAGGTCGAGCCCGGCGTCACCTACCGCGACGTACGCGTCGGCTGGCTCGCCAAACTCAAGCGTGTCCGACCGCGGCGGGCCCCTGACTCGGGCGAGGAACGCTAAGCGACGAATTCGGAATCGAGGCCGACGCCGGAGGGCAATGCGTTCGGTTCTGGTCGGTAACGAGACGGGCCGCCAGGGGTACACGCACGCACAGGGGAGCTCGGAGATCGAGTTCGCCGTCAACCTCGGCGCCGCGGCGATCGGGGGTGTGGACGTCGTCGGCACGCCCGGGGCCGATTCGATCGTCGCTTTCCGCGACGCCCCGAACCACCGGTTCAGCGCGCCACGGTCCTGGTGCCCAACCGATCAGGGCTGGCGGTCGCGGCCCCGTCCGGTAAGCGGAGCTTGAGCGGGTAGCCCAGGAGTGTCATCGATATGGGGAAGGCAATGGCAGATCCAGTACAGACCGGCAGCGACGTCTCCGCGGGCACAGCCGCGAACGTCTGACCGGTCCCGATTGCGCGACCTCGGCGGATGGACAATCGACAGATCGCCGACCGGCTCGATGCCTTCGCGGCGTTGCTCGAGCTCGCCGACGCGAACCCCTACACGAGGCGCGCCTACCATCGCGCCGCCGAGACGGTTCGCGCTGCCGGAATGCCGGTCGCCGATCTGGTGGGGTCGGGACGGGTACGCAGGCTTCGTGGAATCGGCCCGGGTATCGAGGCGCGGCTGCGCGAGCTGGTCGAGACCGGGGACATCGCCGAGCTGGCGGAGCTCGAGGGCGCGCTCGCACCGGAGCTGATTGGCTTCGGCCGCTACCTCGGGCTGAGCGCAAGGCGCTCGATGGAGATCGCGACGTCGCTCGGGATCCGGACGCCGGAGGAGCTTCGCGAGGCAGCCATCGCGGGACGCCTGCGGGCGGTACCGGGGATCGGTCCGAAAACGGAGACGCGGATCCTGGATGCGATCGCCCGCGAGGGTCAGGGGGCGCCCCAACCCGGGCTCCTGCTCAACCGGGCGCGGGAACTGGTCGAAGGCGCTGCGGCCGCTCTGGACGGCGTCGTGGCCGGCGACGTTCGGCGCTGGCGCGATATATGCGAGCAACTCGCGGTCGTGTCCGCGGCACGCGCTTCAGAGCCCGTGCTCTCGCGGTTCGGCGAACTGCCGCAGGTGGTCGCCGTGGTCGAACGGCACGAGCGGCGCGCGGTGGGGGTGACGATCGATGGCGTCCCGATCGGGTTCGTTGCCGCCGAACCGGAGGTCTTTGGCACAGAGCTGATCCGGGCAACGGGATCCGAAGCCTACGTCGCGGCTCTCGAGCCTCTGCCGCAGGCGCCGGACGAGGAGGCCGTCTATCGCGAGCTCGGGCTGGCGTGGTGTCCGCCGGAGCTGCGCCATCAAGCCGTTCGTACCGGGCAGCGCCTTGAGCTTGGAACCGGCGCAAGTCACTCGCCTGTTCCTCGACGCCACGTTGGCAAGAACCGCGCGCATCCCCCGCCTACTCAAGCATCGTTTTACCTTCACTCTCACGTCATCCGAACGCCCGCCGTCCACCAACACAGTTATGAGCGGGCGCACCGATGTGGTCAAGGACGCAACCCGTCGTGATCGGCCCGCCGCTGGTCGGCGCTCGCTGGGTTGTGGGTGGAGGTTGCTGTTTCCCGGCCTCTTAGCACCGAACCGCGACGCTGCCGGCGAACGGGACCTTCCATGGCCCCGAGCGGTTCGCGCATCGATTTCGGCGACAGCTCCGGCGAGCGAGAACACCGCTGTTCGCGGAGCTCGGCGTCTGGCGAGCATCGGCAACGGCGAGCCACGACGTGGCGATCGGCGAGCTGCTGCTCCTCGAGTACGCCGAATCAGCACGGACGTCGACAGGCAGCGACGGCGAGCCGCGACCGGCTACTTCGCGCTCTCCGCCAATTCCACCGGCACGGCAACGTGGCACCGGCGCGAAGCCCTCGCTACTCGGCTGGTCGGGCGCGCGAGCTGGCCTATGGATCCGCTCTCCGTCGCGGCTGAATTCGACCTCGGATCTGAGCTGCCCACCGAGGTTGCGACTGGCGATGAAACCCAGCTGGTCAGCGAGTTGAACGATTGGAGGCGGAGAACGTCGTCGACGCGCGGGGAGCTCCAGACCCAGCGGGGGAACACCCGCTACGTCGGCCGCAGCGCCGACCGCGACCAGTACACGACATTTCGGGAGGCGATCGGTCGGCCGGCGCTCGCGGGAATGTCGACGAGCCGGACTTCATCGACGGCACGCGGCAAGACACGACTCGACAACCCTCGGGGACGACAACGGTTGCCGGCCCTTCGCACTCGGCTCAACGCAACCGGCCAGAACCCGCCTCGGAACGAGCGCCACGACCAGCACCGGCAGCTCCAAGCGTGTTGGTCGGCCTCCTTGCCGCGCGCTCGCCTTCGGGCTCTCGATCGCGGTTTTCGGCGTGCTGATCGCATTGCTGGCGATCGTTGCCATCGCCGGGGCCTACGGGCTCAAGGCCGCGACGCCCGGACGCCCGATCGACCGCTCGAGTGCAACCCGACCCGTGCAGGACGCCGCGCCAGCCTCGTCAGAGGTAGTGCCGCCTCAAATAGACCCGAAAAGCTGACGGTGGAGCAGCGACCGTTTGTCGTCGTGACAGGAGCGTCGAGTGGAATCGGCCTCGAGCTCGCAAACGCTCGACCAGGCGGGGTCCACCCGTCGACAACGCCGAGGACGGCAAGCTCGCGGTCGGGGTGAAGAGCCGGGTACACGGGCGCCCACCGGGCCAAAGGAGGACCGATGCTGTGGCTGAACCTGGGGATCATCTTGCTGATCATCACCAGCGCCGGGATGTCCACGGCGAGACGATCGGACGGGTGATCGCCCGCCGGAGACCGATGCTCGTAACGACCAGGGTGAGCTGGACGCATCCGCGTCGACGTCCCGGCACGCTCGGGCGACCGGGGGCTCCAGCGCCAGGTCGACCGGCTCCGCGCGAGCTGACGGGAGGCTGATCGCTGGGAGCATTTGCGCCGACCCGCGGCGAGAATGTGGCGCGTGGGGCGGGAATGTCTCCGACCCATTCGACCCCTCGACCCGGGCGCTCGGAATCGGCCGATTAGCAGCGGTTTCCGTAACCGACGGGATCGCCGATTTCCGACCGGACGGAGACTAAAGAACCAACTCTTCAGGGTCGATCGCTCGATCCTGTCGTCACGCGGTATCGCTCGGCACCGGCAATGCGCAGTTGATGCGCCAGTCGAGCGGCGGCCGAGGCCGCGATCGGCTCGCGCGACCTCGATCCTCGCGGTCACCGCCCGTCCGAGCCATCGACGGTCTCATCGCGAGCACCTCGCGAGATACTGCGCGGGCAATGTCGCAGGAGAACGTCGAAATCGCGGCGCGTTGGTATGAGGTGGCTACGAGCAAGGCGGAGCTGTTGGCCGCGATGCCCAGAACGATGGAGTTCTGCCATCCGGAGGTTGAGTGGAGCGCCCCCGAAGACGGGACGACTTACCGCGGCCGCGACGGAGTCAGGCAGCGGCTCGAGGAGTGGCTCGAGAGCTTCGACGACTACAGGTTCGAAGTCCAGCGGATCGTCGACTGCGGCGGCGACGACGTACTCGTTGTCGGGCGCGAGGTGGGCACGGGTGCGATCAGCGGCGGCGCGGTCCACGCGGTCGACTACGAACTCCTCACGATCCGCAACGGGTTGATCGTGCGCATTCGCGAGTTCTACGACGGGGCACTGCCTCGAAGCCGCCGGGCTTCACGATTAGCGGCGACTCGTTCCGCTTATCCGGGCGAGCTGCGAAAGGCCTTCCGGCTGGCGGCGTGCGTGGCGCTGCCGCACTGAGCCGGATCGCTTTACGCCCGACGCTCGCGCGATAGCCCGGCGGCTTCGAGGGCTGCGGCGGGGTTGAGGAAGAGGCTCATGGATGCGATCTCGCCGCGCCGCAACTCGTAGATCGTCGCGTAGTGCGTCGAGATCTCGACCCCGCTTCCCTTGCCACGACCCCGCTGGGTGGCATCGACCATGACGCGGTCGTCGTCGAGATCGCGGACCTCGTGAACGACCTCATCCCACGTCTCCCAGGCCGCCATCCACTCACCGATGATCTCGGCCAGCGCCTCGCGCCCTCGCCCGTTCCTGGCGTCAGGACGACCGCTCCGGCTCGTGTCCGTAACGACATCGGAGGAGAAGAACGCCAGCGCTGCCTGAGCGTCCCCCGCGTGAAACGACTCGAGCATCCGGCGGACGATCTCGACGTTCTCCTGCGACATCGCCCGCGCAGTATCTCGCGATCTGCGCCGCACGATCCGGCATCGCGCCGCGCACGCCTCGACTACCCGCTCACTCCGGCGGCTTCGAGCGCCTCGGCTCGTTCCCGGACGTTCTCGAGACGGATGACCCTGCGCCCCCGGAACGACCAGAGCTGGAAGTAACGAAACTCCGTGGAGACGCCACTGGCTGCCCCGACGCCCCGTTGGCGCACCTTCGCGAGCACCATGTCTCCCGCCGCGACGATCTCCTCCGCGTCGATCGTGATCTGCCGCCACGGCGCAAGGAAGCCCCGCGTGTACTCGGCCACTGCTGCGGTGCCGACATATGTCCCGGCGTCAGGGAACTCGGGACGCAGTACGAAAGCGACCTGCTGATCGAAAAGCTCGGCGCCGGCGCGGAAGTCGCCCTCGCGCCATCGCTCGTAGATCTCCCGGACGGCCTCGACGTTGTCCTCTGACATCGCCGTCGCAGTATCCCGCGCCGCAAGCCGATGCTCGCCTTTGATCGAGGCCTCGGAGACAGCGCAGCCGCGGCGTGGACGATTCTCCGCAATCGCTGACGCCGCCCGTGCTCACCCCGGGTCGCTGATCCGCCACTCGCCGTGCTCGTCGACGAGCAACACGGTGCGGGGCTGGGCCGCCGCCTTCGAGAGCCGGTAGCGGGCCTCGACCCGGGCGCGGTCGCCGCTCACGCTGACATAGCTGACCGCCACCTGCGAGCCCTCGAAGACGCTCACGAGTGCGTCGAGGATCCGCTCGCACTTCGGCAGCCGATCGGTCTGCAGGCGCTGCGCCGTCTGCACGCGCAGCCCGCGGCGGGCGTCGTCGGTGAGCATCGCGCAGAAGGTCGCCGAATCGCCGGCCGACGCGGCGCCGAAGAACGTCTCGACGGCCGCGCGGACCTCGTCCTCGGTCGAGGGTGGATCGGAGAACGGCCCCGTGTCGGTGATCGCCAGCACGGCCACCAGTGCCCCGAGGACGAGCAGCGCGGCGGCGACTCGCCGGCGGACCACATCGCTCATGCCACGGACCGTAACGGCCTCGCCGCCGCCTTTCGCCGCTGAGCTTTCGCGCCGATGCTGAGGATCGGACACAAGGGCGCCGACGCGATCCATCCCGGCAACTCGCTGCAGAGCTTCGCCGCCGCGGTCGATGCGGGGGTCGACGTGATCGAGCTCGACGTCCTGCGCCCGCGCGCCGACTTCCCCGACGGCGCCGACTGGCGTCGCGCCGCCGCCGGCCCGGCGGCGGGCAACGGACCGCTGTTGATCGCCCACGACTGGGCCGATGCCCGCCGCCGCGAGCCGCTGACGCTCGCCGAGGCGCTCGAGGCGTTCACCGTCCCGCCGCTCGACTCGGTGCGCTTCAACCTCGACCTCAAGGTCGCCGGGCGCGAGGACGAGATCGTCGGTGCGCTGGGCGAGCTCGGCCTCACGCAGCGCGCCATGGCGTCGACGATGGAGGTCGCCAGCGTCGCCTACCTTCGCGACACCGCGCCCGAGCTCGAGCGCGGCCTGACCCTGCCCCGCGTCACCCGCGACTGGTCGGCGAGCCCCTGGCTTCGCCCCGTCTATCTGGCCGGCTCGGCCTCGCTCCGCGCCCGCCTGCCGGCGATCGTCCGCCGCCGCACCGTCGAGCTCGGCGCCTGGGCGGCGTGGGTCTACCACCCGCTGATCACCGACCGGCTCGTCGCGGCCGCGCACTCGGCCGGCGTCGCGGTGATCGCCTGGACGGTCGACGAGCCGGCTCGCATGGATCGCCTCGCGGCGATCGGCGTCGACGGCATCTGCACCAACGATCCGCGGCTCCTGGCGCCGCCGGTCACCGCGTCCTGACCGTTCGACGCGCGCGATTCCCCGCCGTGGCTAGTGTGCGCCGCGATGGCAGACGCCGGCAAGCAGTCGCTGCCCCGCGGCACCGTCCTGGCCCTGTTCGCGATGGGCCTCGGAGTGATCGTGATCGCGAACGACTTCACGGCGCTGAACGTGGCGCTGCCGGCGATCGAGCAGGACTTCGACGTCGACGTCGGCACGGTCCAGTGGACGATCAACGCCTACGTGCTCGTCTTCGGCATGGGCCTGGTGACCGGCGGGCGGCTCGCCGACATGCTCGGGCGCCGCCGGATCTTCTTCATCGGCACGGCGATCTTCGCCGTCTTCTCGCTGCTCGGCGGGCTCGCGCAGAGCGCCCCGGAGCTGATCGGCGCCCGGGTCGGAATGGGAGTCGGCGCGGCGTTGATGTGGCCGGCGATTCTCGGGATGACCTTCGCGGCGCTGCCGAAGGAGCGCGCCGGCCTCGCCGGCGGGCTGATCCTCGGGGTGGCCGGGATCGGCAACGCGATCGGACCGCTGATCGGCGGCGTGCTGACCGACGAGCTCAGCTGGCGCGCGATCTTCTACCTCAACCTCCCGGTCGCCGCATTCGCCGTTTTCGCGACGGCGAAGTTCGTCCACCAGCCACCTGTCGAGGTCACCGAGCGCCGGATCGACTACGCGGGGATCACCACCGTCTCGCTCGGCCTCGTCTCGCTCCTGCTCGGCCTCGACCAGGCGGTCGACTGGGGCTGGACCGACTGGCGGGTGCTGGCGATGTTCGGGTTCGCGATCGCCATGTTCGTCGTCTTCGCGCGGGTCGAGAAGCGAATGGGGGAGGCGGCGCTGATCCCCGACGACGTGATCTCGAACGCCCGCTTCCGGGCTGCGTGCCTGACCGTGCTGATGATCTCCGCCGTCTTCTTCTCGATCGTCCTCTACGCGCCGCAGCTGATGGAGAAGGTCCTCGACTGGACGGCGCTGCAGGCCGGCGCCGGGATGCTGCCGATGCTCGCCCTGTTCGCCGTCGTCTCGTTCGCGGCCGGGCGCCTCTACGAGCGGATCGGCGGTCGGCCCGTGATCATCGCCGGAACCGCGCTGCTCGCCGCCGGGCCGCTCGTGATCTCGTTCTTCGGCGCTGACTCCGGCTACGCGACGCTGGTCCCCGGCCTCGCCCTGACCGGGATCGGCGCCGGTCTCTTCTACCCCTCGATCACGACCGCCGCTGTGACGATGCTCGATTCCGCGCGCTCGAGCCTCGCCGGGGGGATCACCTACATGTTCCAGATCGCCGGCGGTGCCGTCGGCCTCGGGCTGACGACGGCGATCTTCACGAGCCGCTCCGAGGACGCGGTGGTCAGCGACGGGGCGGCGCTCGGGCTGCGGATGACCGGCGAGCAATCCGGTGTCATCCACGGCGTCCTCGCCGGCACCGAGCCCGGCACGGCGGCCTTCAACGACTTCGGAAGCTCCGTCGCCGACGAGCTCCTCGACGTCGTCAAGGACTCGTTCGTGACCGGGGTCCAGGTCAGCCTCCGGGTCGTCGCAGCGATCGCGCTCGTCGGGCTGATCATCGCGATCCGGGGGGTCCGGCCCGGCGACCCCGTGGCCGAGACCGCCGACGGCTCGGCCGACGACGCCGGGTCCGAGCCGCTCGCCGATCCGGCGTCCGCCTGAGCGCCCGCCGCTCAGGCCGGGGCTGCGATTCCGGGGACGCGCTTGATCCCGCGCGTCTCGAAGTACTCCCACTCCTGCTCGCCGAGCTCGGTCTCGGGCGCGTCGGCGTAGACCCACTCGCGCATGATCCGGTGCCAGTTGCGCTTCGCGCCGAGCTGCGCGAGCACCGCGACGACGCCGGTCTCCATCCGCCTGCCCATCAGCTCCTCGGCCGGCAGGCTCTCGCGTCGCATCAGGTCGAAGTACTCCGAGCGGGGGTCGGAGGTCGACTCGATGATCTTCATCACCCGCCGCGCCGAGACCTGGTAGTCGCGGTCCTCCATGTACCAGCCGCCGACCAGCATCACGTGGTCCATGAGGCGCTCCGCATCGAGCTTCGACGGGTTCTTGACGAACCCGAGGTCGGCGAGTGCCTGGCGCAGCGCCTCGGGGTCCTTGCGGGTCGCCGCGTCGATCGCCCGCTGCTCGAGCTCGATCTGCTCGCGGTCGAGCTTCTTCGTCATCCCGAAGTCGAGGAAGGCGACGCGGCCGTCGCCCATCAGCAGGTAGTTGCCGGGGTGCGAGTCGGCGTTGAAGTGCTGCAGGTGGTAGATCGAGCCGAAGCAGAACCGGAAGACGATCTCGCCGAAGCGGCTGCGCTCCGCATGGTCGAGCTTCTTGACGGCCTCGAAGCCGATCCCGTCGACGAACTCGGTCACCAGCACGCGCCTGCGCGAGAGCCGGGTGATCACGTCGGGTACGTAGATGAACGGGTGGTCGCGGTAGGCGCGAGAGAAGCTGCGCTGGTTCTGGGCCTCGTACTCGTAGTCGAGCTCCTCCAGCACCCGCTCGCGCAGCTCGCGCGCGACCGATTTCGCGTCGAGCCCGGGGGCGATCGCCTTCGCGAGACGGACGAGCATCCCGGCGTTGCGGAGGTCGGACTCGAGCGCGTCGGCGACGCCGGGGTACTGGATCTTGACCGCCACCTCGCGGCCGTCGAGCAGCGTCGCGCGGTGGACCTGACCGATCGAAGCGGCGGCGAAGGCCTCGGGCTCGAACTCGGCGAAGTGCTCACCGACCGGCTCCTCGTACTCCTCCTCGATCACCTCGACGACGGTCTTCCAGGGCATCGGCGGCGCCGAGCTGCGCAGCTGCGCGAGCTTCTCCTGATAGATCTCCGCGTACTCGGGCGGCAGGAATTCCGTGTCGATGAACGAGGCGAGCTGGCCGATCTTCATCGCCGCGCCCTTCATCTCGCCGAGCGCGTCGACCATCTTCATCGCGGTCTCGAGATGACGCGCCTCGAGTCGCTCCTGGGCCTCGTCGCCGGATCGCGTCAGGCTCGCGGCCTTCGTCCCGGCGAGTCGCGCAGCCTGGCCGCCGAGCGCCGTCCCGAGCTTCGCCGAACGCCTCACCCGCCCCTTCGGGATCTTCATCTCGTCGTCGGCCACGCCCCCAGGGTAAAAGGCCCGGGGGCGGACCGCGAAGGTGGCTCAGGCGGTGAAGCTGGCCGGCTGCACCTGCCGCCGCCGTCGTAGGCTGCGCGGATGCTGGGCCACCGCGTGGCGGAGCGATATCCCCGGACCCCGCCCGGCTGGAAGGTCGTCTCGCGCCGCGCCGTCGGGCCGTTCACCACCCGGGTCGAGTACCTGAAGCCCGACGGCTCCGCGGCCGAGTGGTCGTCGCGCTGGCACCGAAAGCACGCCTCTCTGCTCTCCCGTGCAGGCGATGGTCGGGGGTCGATCTGGTGGTCGCCGCACCGCGCCTCGTGGTGGATCGGCGTCCTGTTCGCGATCGGGTCGACCTGTTTCATGCTCGGGCCGCTGCCCGGCTTCATCCAGCTCGTCGGATCGGCCGCCGACGGGACGGTGTTCTTCGTCGGCTCGCTCTTCTTCACCTCTGCCGCGCTGCTTCAGTACCTGGAGGCCGCCAACGCCCGCGGCCCGGACGGCGGGGGCCGGTCGCGGATGCGACTGCTGACCTTCGAGCCGCATCGGATCGACTGGTGGTCGACCCTGATCCAGCTCGTCGGGACGCTGTTCTTCAACGTCGACACGTTCCGCGCCATGCAGCAGAGCTTCGACACCTCCGACGTCGACCGCCTCGTCTGGCGGCCCGAGGCGATCGGCTCGGTCGTGCTTCCTGATCTCGGGGGTGCTCGCCTATCTCGAGGTCCGCGACGGTGGCTTGCTGGTCGCCAAGCGGACCCTGGAATGGAAGATCGTGGTCGTCAACCTCGCCGGCTGCATCCTGTTCGGCATCTCGGCGGTGGCCGGCTACATCGTCCCCGGGACCGGCGATGTCCTCGACCTCGCGGCGGCGAACGTGTCGACCTCGCTCGGGGCGCTGTGTTTCCTGATCGGCTCGCTGCTCCTGCTGCGCGAGACCGCGGAGCCGACGACGCCGAGATCGAGTCCCCCGGCGACCGAAATCGCTACTCGAACGGGGTGAGCGGGTTTAATGGCGCACCGACGCCCGTTCTCGAGGAGGAGAGCCAGCCCGTGATCGCGCACCGCTCGTACCGCCTCGTCGTCGCGGCCCTCGTCGCCGGCGCGGCTCTCGTCGTCGGCGCCCCGGCGAACGCCGACGCGCAGTCGGACTACGAGACCGGCTACGCGCTCGGGTCGAAGGCCTACGAGTACGGGATCCCGCTGCTCGACACCGGGCGGATCTACCGCACCGCGACCAGCGTCAGCAAGTCCGACGGTCGCGGCGACGCGCCCGTCAACCGCTTCAGCCATGCCCGCAAGCTCGCCCGCCCCGAGGACCGCACGGTCGTCGCCCCGAACCACGACACGCTCTACTCGGTCGCCTGGCTCAACCTCGCCCGCCGGCCGCAGGTCCTGCACGTGCCACGGATGCACCGCTTCTTCGCCTTCGAGCTGGTCTCACCGTGGACCGAGAACTTCCGCAACATCAGCACCGCGACCGGCGACAGCCGCGGCGGCGACTTCGCGATCGTCGGGCCCGATTTCCACGGCAAGCTTCCCGACGGCGTGCGCAGGATCCGCTCACCGTACGACCGCGTCTGGCTGATCGGCCGCACCCTGATCAAGGACGAGTCCGATGCCGACCGCGTCAACCGGATCCAGAACTCCTACCGGCTGCAGCCGCTGTCGAGCTACGGCTCGCGCTACAAGCCGCCGCAGATCAAGCCGGTCGACACGACCGTCGATCAGGCGACGATCCCCGGTTTCGGGCCGGGCGAGGACCCGCTCGACTTCTACGGCGCGCTCGGGCGCGAGATGAAGCGGTTCCCGCCGCCGCCCGCCGACCAGCCGCTGCTCGACGAGCTGCGGACGATCGACGTCGGCACCGGGCTCGACCCGGCGACCGACCCGTCGCTGAGCGCCGAGACGCTGCGCGGGATGCGGGACGCCGTGACCAAGGGCCCGGACAACATCCAGGCGAAGATCCTCGCCGCCTTCCTCGAGCAGTTCGAGCAGCACAACGGCTATCTGATCGGCGACATCGGCCACTACGGCACCGACTACGAGCTGCGCGCGATGACCGACAAGATCGGGGTCGGGGCGCTGAAGCCGAAGATCGCGATCTACCCGTTCGCGCAGACCGCCCGCGACCGCACCCCGCTGACCGGCGCGCGCCGGTACGTTCTCCATATCCCGTCGAGCCGTTTGCCGATCCCGGCGCGCGGTTTCTGGTCGCTGACCCTCTATGACTCCCAGACGTTCCTGTTCGCCAACCCGTTCGACCGCTACGTGATCAACGACCGCTCCGACCTCCATTACAACCCCGACGGGTCGGTCGACCTCTACGTCCAGCAGGACCCGCCGAGCGATCCCGACCAGTTCCGCAACTGGCTCCCCGCGCCGCCCGACGGCTTCCGGCTCATCTGGCGTCTCTATGACACCGGCGCCGCGAGACAGGGGATCCTCGACGGCACCGGCTGGCAGCCGCCCGCGATCCTCGGCTGCGACGCCCAGGGCACGGCGGCCGACGGAACCCGATGCGCCTCATGAGCGGATGACCGCGATCGACCCGCACCGCCGCTGGGAGGGCCCGGAGGGCAAGCCCGAGTACGCCGGCTTTTTGAGCTTCGCCGGGCTTCCGTACAGCGAGAGCCCCGAGGACCTCGACGGGGTCGATGTCGCGGTGGTCGGGGCGCCGATCGACGAGCTCGTCTCCGACCGTCCCGGGACCCGGTTCGGCCCCCGCGCGGTCCGCGCCGCAAGCGGCCTCGCCGGGCCGCAGCTCGATGTCGGCGTCGACGCGCTCGAGGTGCTGCGGCTGCTCGACTACGGCGACGCGCCGATCGTCCCCGCCGACCCGGTCGCCTCGCACGCGGCGATCGAGCGGACCCTGGGCGAGGTGCTCGACGCGGGCGCGATCCCGCTCGTGCTCGGCGGCGACCACTCGATCGTCGAGCCCGAGATCCGCGCCTGCGCTGCGAAGCACGGGCCGGTCGGGCTGGTCCACTTCGACACCCACACCGACACCGGGGCCGAGGTCTTCGAGGCGAAGCTCTCGCACGGGACGCCGATGTACCGGCTGGTCGAGGCGGGTCAGATCGACGCGACGCGCTACGTTCAGATCGGCCTGCGCGGCTACTGGCCGGGCGAGGCAGAGTTCGCGTGGCAGGCCGGGCACGGGATCACGGCGCTGCCGATGCGCGCCGTGTTCGAGCGCGGGATCGCCGACGTCGTCGCCGAGGCGATCGCGATCGTCGATCAGGGCCCGACCTTCGTCTCGGTCGACGTCGACGTGCTCGACCCGGCCTACGCCCCGGGCACCGGCACCCCCGAGCCCGGCGGGATGACCAGCGCCGACCTGCTGTGGGCGGCCCGCGAGGTCGCCTCGAGGGTCGACCTGGTCGGCGCCGACGTGGTCGAGGTGCTGCCGACCCTGATCGGCTCCCAGGACATCACCGCCCTGGTCGCCGGCAGGATCGCCCGCGAGCTGCTCACCGGAATCGCGATCCGGCGCGCCGGCGACTAGCGAACCTCCGGGCTGTCGATATCCACGCTCCCCGTTCGTCTCAGGGAGGACAATCACTTCCCTGAGGAGGAACGGATGCAGTACGCACTTCTGATCTACGACGCCGAGCTCGACAACCCGCCCGAGGACGAGGGCATCTACGGCGAGTACATGGCGATCTCCGGCTCGCCGGGGATCGTCGGCGGCAACCAGTTCGAGCCCGCGACCGCGGCGACCACCGTTCGGGTGCCGAACGGCGAGACGCAGACCACCGACGGCCCGTTCGTCGAGACCGGGGAGCCGCTGGGCGGCTACTTCGTCTTCGAGGCCGACGACCTCGACGCCGCGGTCGAGATCGCCGCACGGATTCCGGCGGCGAGGCGCGGGGGCGCGGTCGAGGTGCGCCCGGTGGTGGGGCGCTGATCGAGCAGGTCTTCCGCGACGAGTGGGGCCGCGTCCTCGCCACCCTGATCGGCTTCCTCGGCGACTTCGACCTCGCCGAGGAGGCCACTCAGGAGGCGTTCGCGGTCGCCGCCGAGCGGTGGCCGCGCGACGGGACGCCGGCGAACCCGGGCGCCTGGCTCGTGACCACGGCGCGCAACCGGGCGGTCGACCGCATCCGTCGCGATCAGACTCTCGCCGCGAAGACGAAGCTGCTCGAGGCGCCCGCCCCCGTGGTCGACGAGATCGAGGACCCGACGTTTCCCGACGAGCGCCTCGAGCTCGTCTTCACCTGCTGCCATCCGGCGCTCGCAACCGACGCCCAGGTCGCGCTCACGCTGCGCGCGCTGGGCGGGCTGAGCACCGACGAGATCGCCCGCGCCTTCCTGGTTCCGGCGCCGACGATGGCGCAGCGGCTGGTTCGCGCGAAGCGCAAGATCAAGCACGCCGGGATCCCGTTCAGCGTCCCGCCGCCGGAACGGTTGCCCGAACGGCTGGCGGCCGTGCTCGCGGTCGTCTACCTGATCTTCAACGAGGGCTACGCGGCGACGACGGGCGAGGCGCTGGTTCGCCCGGAGCTCTGCGCGGAGGCGATCCGGCTCGGCAAGCTGGTCGCCGCGCTGATGCCCGACGAGCCCGAGCCGCTCGGCCTCGTCGCGCTGATGCTCCTGCACGACTCGCGGCGCTCGACCCGCGCCACCGCCGACGGCGAGATCGTCCTGCTCGCCGATCAGGACCGCGACGGCTGGGACCGGGGCGAGATCGAGGAGGGCCTGCGGCTGCTCGAGCGCGCGCTGCGCCACCGCCGCCGCGGTCCCTACCAGCTACAGGCGGCGATCGCCGCCGTGCACGCCGCGGCGCCGTCGGCCCCCGAGACCGACTGGGCGCAGATCGCGGCGCTCTACGCCGAGCTCGCCCAGCAGACGGGATCCCCGGTGGTCGAGCTCAACCGGGCCGTCGCCGTCGCCAATGCCGAGGGCCCCGAGACCGGGCTCGCGCTCCTCGACGGTCTCGATCTCGAGGACTACCTGTACCTCCACGCCGCGCGGGCGGACCTCCTGCGCCGGCTGGGCAGAAGCGACGAAGCGCGCGTCGCCTACGAGCGCGCGCTCGAGCTCGTCGGCGCGGAGCCGGAGCGCCGCTTCCTCGAGCGGCGTCTCGCCGAGCTCTAGCGCGGCGCGGCGCGAGCGGGCGTCCCGAGCGCGGGCCGTTCTCTATCCTCAACCGCCGCATGGCCACCGATCGCTCCACCCTCAAGGCTCAGCCGCGGACCGAGTTCGGTTCCCGCGAGAGCCGCCGCCTGCGCCGCACCGGGATGGTCCCGGGCGTCGTCTACGGAGGCGGCTCGGAGGCGCGGCCGTTTCAGGTCGCCGAGCGCGAGGTCCGCAACGTCCTCGTCCACGGCGGTGCCCTGATCGACGTCGAGATCGAGGGCGAGAAGGCGGTCCCCGCGGTGATCAAGGAGCAGCAGCGCCATCCGGTTCGCGGTGACCTCGTCCACCTCGACCTCCAGGAGGTCCGGCTCGACGAGGAGATCGAGGCCGACGTCGCGATCGAGCTGATCGGGGCGGAGGAGGCGCCGGGGGTCACCGAGGGCGGCGTGCTCGAGCACGTGACGCACGAGATCACGATCTCCGCGCTGCCGACCGCGATCCCCGAGACGATCCCCGCCGATGTCTCGGGAATGGTGATCGGCGACACGCTTCAGCTCAGCGCCCTGATCCCGCCCGAGGGCGTCGAGTTCGCGCTCGGCGAGGACCAGAACGCCGACGAGATCACGATCGCCACGCTCTCGCCGCCGCGGGTCGAGGAGGAGCCGGAGACCGAGCTCGAGGAGGAGGCGGAACTGGTCGGCGAGGAGGGCGAGGTGCCCGAGGGCGAGGCCGCCGAGGAGGGCGAGGCCGCCGAGGGCGGCGAGGATTCCGGCGCCGCGGGCGACGAGGAGTAGCCGCTGCGCCTCTTCGGCCGGCGCCGCGACGACGACGCCGGCGACGAGCCGGGCTCGTCCGCCGACCGCGTCCTGATCGTCGGGCTCGGCAACCCCGGAAGCCGCTTCGCGAAGACCCGGCACAACGTCGGCTTCGAGGTCGCCGCCGAGCTCGCCCGCCGCTGGGACCTGCCGAAGGCGAAGCAGCGCTACCGCGGCCTGATCGCCGAGGGCCGTACGGGGCCCGGCGGCGCCCGCGTTGCGGTGCTGCTCCCGCAGACGTTCATGAACGAGTCCGGCGACTCGGCCGGGCCGGCGCGCGGCAGCCTCCGGGTGCCGCTCGAGAGCGTGGTCGCGATCCACGACGAGATCGACCTGCCGTTCGGCGAGGTGCGCTCGAAGCTCGGCGGCGGCGTCGCCGGCCACAACGGGCTGAAGTCGCTGAAGCGCGGCCTGGGCAGCGCCGACTTCCAGCGGGTCCGGGTCGGGGTCGGGCGACCCGACTCGACCGACCCCGAGATCGTCTCCGCCTACGTGCTGGGGCGCTTCGCCGAGCCCGACGAGCGGGTCAGGGAGCTGATCGGCGAGGCGGCCGACGAGGCCGAGCGGCTGGTCGAGAGGATCGCGGCCGGCGATGAATGACGCCCTGACCAACTACTCGGTCGCCGACGGCGTCGCGTTGCTGCAGCTCGATCGCCCCGACGCCCGCAACGCGCTCAACACGCCGATGCTCGAGCAGATGCTCGGCCACCTGGGCTCGGCGCGCGACGACGACCGGGTCCGGGTCCTCGTCGTCTCCTCGAGCGACCACATGGGCCTCTCGGCGGGCGCCGACGTCCGCGAGCAGCTCGACGACGACGGCCGGGTGCGGCGGATGCAGCTCTTCGCCGACCTCTACGACGAGCTGACCGGGTTCGCGAAGCCGACGGTCGCCGCCTGCCACGGCGCCTGCGTCGGCGGGGGCGCCGAGATCGCGGTCGCCTGCGACCTCCGGGTCGGCGGCTCGAACCTGCGACTGCGCTTTCCCGGCGCCGCGCTCGGGGTACCGGTCGGCCCCGCCCGGCTGGTCACCCTCTGCGGGCTCTCGGTCGCCAAGTACCTGCTGCTGACGTCGAAGGAGGTCGACGCCGACATGGCCTATCGCTGGGGTCTGATCCACAAGGTCGTCCCGGCGCAGCGCACCGAGGAGGCCTCCCTGCAGCTCGCCGGCCAGGTCGCCGAGCACCCTCCGGAGGCGGTCGCGCGGCTGAAGGCGATGCTGCACGAGTGGGACGACGTCGAGGACCGCTCGCGGCTCGAGGGCCGCGGCCAGGTCGACTGGCAGCGAAGCGGCCCGGGGCTGCCGTACGAGGATTAGGAAGGCGCGAGGCCGCGCCGCCCGGTTTGGCTGGGTGGGGGTGGGGTGGAGGCCTAGCGGCGGGTGGCGTGCCCGGTGCCGGAGGGTGCGCGGACGGTCGATCTCGGCGCGGCCCCGCTCGGGTTGGCCATTCGTGCACGTATCTGATCCATGAATGGTCAGACGCTCGGGGCTGGGCGCGGGTTGACCAATGGTGCATCCGATCGCGACGTCGCCCGGCGGACTCGCTCAGGGGGCGTCGCCGAGCTTTGCGTTGAGCTTGTCGGTGACCTTGAACAGGTCGCCGGTGCGGTAGAAGTCGACCGCGATCAGGTTCGCGGTCAGGTCGCGGATCCGCTCGCAGAGCTTGATCCGCTTCATCAGCGCCTGCTCGGCGTTGACCTTGGCCGCGTTCGACGGCTTCGGGACCGGTGTGGTGTCGACCCAGTTGTTGAGCAGGAACAGCGAGCCGTCCGTGTCCCCGCGGTTCGGCTGGCAGCTCGCCCGCCGCTGCTGGCCGAGCAGCGCGTCGGCCTTCTTGAACGTGTACGGCGTTTCCTGGAGCGTGCCCTCGTAGCCGTCGTGGTACCAGGGGATCTTGCCGCCGCCGGCGTCGTTCTCGGCGAGCATCAGCACCCGGCCGCCCGTGTCGACCATCTCGCCGAGCGTCGGCCACGGCGGCCCGAGCGGACCCTTGTAGACGTAGTCGATCAGCCCCGACTCCTTGACCGCGGCGGCGATGTCGCGCGGCGCAACGTAGTCCTCGATCACGATCACCATCACCTCGTCCGGGTTCGCGGCGAGGAAGTCGCGGTACTGTCGGAACGCCTGGTCGATCGGGATCGCGCCGAGCTCACAGAACCTGTGGCAGAGATAGACCTGCCGCGGCCCGGTGGTCGGCGAGTTGACGACCCGGTCGCGGGTTCGCAGCGCCGCGTCCAGCGCCTGCGGCCCGAGGTCCTTCTCGTAGGTCGCGCGCTCCCCGGCGGTCAGGTCCGAGAGGTCGGTCTTCACCGTCCCGCTCTCGGTCGGCTGGCCGTAGTGGGCGTCGATCAGCATCCCCCGGATCCCGTCCCGAAGCTGCTGCACGAAGCCCGCCTCCTGCTGGCCCGCGAGCCAGTGCGGGTTCGTCACCGCCGACATCGCGTTGTGGGCGCTCGGAAACGCGACCTGGTCGAGGGTCGCGTCGCAGAGCGCCTCCGAGCCGTTGCAGCCGACGGTCTCGATCGTCGCCGGGTTCTCGTCGGCGCCGCCGGTGCGGACGAAGACGACCCCGGCGACGATGATCACGAGCGCCGTCACCCCGGCGGTGATCAACGCAGTCCGGCCCCGGTGGACGTCCTCGGCGCGCTGCTCGGCAGCATGCGGGATCGCGAGCCGCATCAGCTCCGCGGCGCCGATGTAGGCGATGTAGATGCCGATCACGACCGCGAGCAGCTCGAGGAAGAGGTCGTTGCGGACGATGATCAGGATTCCGACGCCGAGCAGCAGTACCCCGCGCAGAAGGCGCAGCGGTGGGCTCTCGGGAGCGGTCGCGATCAGCTCCCATGCGCGGCGCAGCGGCGCCCCGACGTCGACCGGTCGCAGCAGCGAGGAAGCCGCCGCCGTGATCACCGCGCCGGCGGCGGCGAAGATCACGACCGCGGTGTTCAGGTCGCCCGTGAACGCGTCCCAGGTCGCGTCGATCGCGTCGCGGCTCTGGCCCGGGTCGACCCGGTTGAGCAGGATCACGTTCGCGACTCGCAGGCCGACCAGCCCGACGACCCCGGCGATCATCGCGCCGATCCCGAAGACGACGATGTCGCGACGGCGATCGGCGCTCGCCCAGAGCGCCACCGCGGCGGCCAGGACGGCGATCGCGAGCAGGATCCACGGCAGCGCCCTGACGCCGTCGGCGATCGTCGCCGCGGCGGCGATGATCCCCGGAAGCTTGTCGGTGAGCACGTCGACATCGGCGCCGCCGGGGATCTGCTTCGCGAGCTTCGGCGCGAACGCCTGAAGCGCCCCGCGCGCGGTGGTGCCGATGTCGGCCAGGGTCAGGGTGACCGTGTTCGCGTCCTTTACGAACAGGCTCCGGTGCAGGTCGCGGGCAGCGGCGGCGAACAGGTCCTCGAACGGCTTGCTGCGCACGGCGCCGGCGATCACCTGCTCGATCACCGGCTGCACGGAGATCAGATCCGGCTTCGCGCTGACCAGCTGCTCGGAGACCCGGCTGCCGATCTCGTTGCTCACCGCGTCGCTCGAGAGCGCCGCGGAGGCCCGGTCGGCGAACTGGTCGGAGCTCAGGATCGTATGCGCGAGGTAGCCGGCCACCAGCGCCAGTAGCGCAAAGACCGCCGCCACCACCGCCAGGGTGGGGCCGATGATCCGTCGTGCCCGCACGCTCATGCGCGCACCCTATTGCGGGCGGGGGTCCAATCCCGCTCGCGGGCGGGCCAAATCACTTGGCTAGCCTTGCCGCACCTGCTCAGGTCACTGCTCGACATCCCGCTCACCGAGGAGCGATTCCGACGCCTCGCGACCTCGCTGCACTCCGGCGAGGCGGTCGACCTGCGCGCTTCCGGCTCGATCCGGCCCTTCCTGCTCGCCTCCCTGCTCGAGGCGGAGGAGGGCCTCGGCGGCCGTCAGGCGCTCGTCGTCGCTGCCGACGACGTCGCCGCCCGGGACCTGGCCCGCTCTCTCGGCGCCTACCTGGCGCCGCGCCGGGTTCGCTACTACCCGTCACGCGGGACCGGGTACGAGTCGCACCTGGCGCCGCCGCCGCACCTGGTCGGGCTCCGGATCGGCGCCCTCGACGCGCTCGCCGCCGCGCCGGTCGAGGGCGAGGAGCCCCCGGTCGTCATCGCCTCCGCCGTCGCCCTCGCCGAGGCGGTTCCCGACGCATCGCTGCGACCCGACGGCTTCGTCCTTCATCGCGGCGAGGAGATCGACCTCGGCGACGTCTCCGAGCTGCTGGTCGAGGCCGGCTACGAGCGCACCGACCAGGTGCAGGAGCGCGGCCAGTTCGCGGTCCGGGGCGGCATCCTCGACGTCTTCGGGGCGACCGAGGACCGGGCGGCGCGGCTGGAGCTGTTCGGCGACGAGATCGAGTCGATCCGCTGGTTCTCGACCTTCACCCAGCGCTCGCTCGGAGAGTCCGAGCGGATCGAGCTCGACCCGGCGGCCGAGCTCGCGCTCGAGCATCGTGAGCTGGCCGAGATCGCGAGCTCCGGCGACGACGGTGAGCGGCCGGACATCGCCGAGCTGCTCCCGGTCGACGCCTTCCGCGCCCCGCTCGAGCTGATCGGCCCGCAGACCGCGATCCTGATCGCCGCGGCCGAGGAGATCCCGGCGGCGCTTCACGACCACTGGGAGGACGTGACCACCGCGATGCGCGACTCCGACGCGCGACACCTCTACGTCGACGTCGCCGAGCCGCTCGCGGAACGTGCCCTGCTGCGGATCCGGCTCGCGAGCGAGGACGACGCCGACGGCGCCTTCAGGGCCCAGGCGCCGACCTCGGCGGCGCGCAGCATCGGCGAGGCGGAGGCGCAGCTCGAGAAGGAGGTTCGTTCCGGATACCGGGTCGTGGTCACGTTCTCGGGTCGCGGCGAGGCCGAGCGAACGCGCTACAACCTCAACCGGGTCGACGCCAGGTTCCTCCCCGAGCATCTCCCCGACGACCCGACCCCGGTGGACGCCGAGCCCGGTACCCGGCCCGATGGAGCCGTGTGGTTCGCGGAGGCCGCGCTCGCCGACGGCTTCGTCTCGCCGCAGCTGCGCCTCGCGGTGATCCCGTTCCGCCGGCTCGTCCACCGGCGTCGCGCCGCCTCCTCGCCGGCCTCGCGCGGCCGGATGGCGAGCTTCGCGGACCTCCGGGTCGGTGACTTCGTCGTCCACGAGGACCACGGGATCGCCCGCTTCGCGGGCTTCGAGACGAAGACGGTCGCCGGGATCACCCGCGATTATCTCGAGCTCGAGTATCGGGGCGAGGACCGGGTCTTCTCGCCCACCGACCAGCTCGCCAAGATCACCCGGTACCTCGGCGCCGGCGGCGATGAGCCGCAGCTCTCGGCGCTCGGCTCGAAGCGCTGGGAGGCGGTCAAGGCGCGAGCCCGGCGCGCGGCGCGCGAGCTCGCCGGGGAGCTGCTCAACCTCTACGCCGAGCGCCAGGCGCGCCGCGGCCACGCCTTCGAGCCCGACGGCGAGTGGCAGATGCAGCTCGAGCAGTCGTTTCCCTATCGCGAGACGGCCGACCAGATCGAGGCGATCGACGCGGTCAAGGGCGACATGGAGTCCGAGCGCCCGATGGACCGGCTGATCTGCGGCGACGTCGGCTACGGGAAGACGGAGGTCGCCCTGCGGGCGGCGCTGAAGGCGGCCGGGGAGGGACGCCAGGTGATGATGCTGGTGCCGACGACGATCCTCGCCCAGCAACACCTCGGAACCTTCAACGAGCGCCTCGCCGAGTTCCCGCTCGAGATCGAGATGGTCTCGCGGCTGCGCAAGCCGGCCGAGGTTCGCGAGGCGATCGCGCGCTTCGCCGACGGCAAGGTCGACATCCTGATCGGCACCCACCGGCTGCTCTCGCGCGATGTGCGCGCCAAGGAGCTCGGGCTCGTGATCGTCGACGAGGAGCAGCGCTTCGGCGTCAAGCAGAAGGAGCTCCTGCGGCAGCTGAAGCTGCGCGTCGACGTGCTCTCGCTCTCCGCGACGCCGATCCCGCGCACCCTGCAGATGAGCCTCGCGGGGCTCCGCGACATCTCGGTGATCGAGACACCGCCCGAGGGCCGGCGGCCGGTGCGGACCTACGTCGGGCCCTACGACGAGGAGCTGGTCAGGCGCGCGATCGAGCGCGAGGCCGGACGCAGCGGCCAGATCTTCTTCCTCCACAACCGGATCGACACGTTGCACCAGGTCGCCGAGCGCCTCCGCGCCCTCTGCCCGGCCGTCAGCTTCGCCGAGGCGCACGGCCAGATGGACGAGTCCGAGCTCGAGTCGACGATGCTCGCCTTCCTGCGCGGCGACGCCGACGGCCTGGTCGCGACGACGATCATCGAGTCGGGCCTCGACATCCCGCAGGCGAACACGCTGATCGTCGAGCGAGCCGACCAGCTCGGCCTCGCGCAGGCGTATCAGATCCGCGGCCGGGTCGGGCGCTCGAAGGAGCGCGCGTTCGCCTACATGCTCTATCCGTCCGAGGAGGCGTTGGGCGCCGACGCCGGCGCCCGGCTCGCGACCCTATCCGACCACACGGAGCTCGGCTCGGGCTTCGCGATCGCGATGCGCGACCTCGAGCTCCGCGGCGCGGGCGACCTGCTCGGAGACGAGCAGTCGGGCCATGTCGCGGCGGTCGGCTTCGAGCTCTACGTCTCGCTGCTCGACGAGGCGGTCGAGCAGCTGCGCGCCGCGGGCGAGGACGACGGCGCCGCTGAGGCGCCGGTGCGGCTCGACGTCGACGTCGACGCCTACCTGCCGGCCGACTACATCCCCTTCGAGGCGGCGAAGATCGACGTCCACCGCCGGGTGGCCGGCGCCCGTCGGCAGGGCGAGCTGCGCGAGCTCCGCGACGAGCTCCGGGACCGCTTCGGGCCGGTTCCGGATCCGGTCGAGAACCTGCTCAGCCTGCAGCGGGCGCGGATCGAGCTCGGCGCCGCGGGCGCGCGGATCGCCGAGGTCCGCGGCGGCCGGCTCTCGATCGTGCCGCTCGAGCTCGACGCCGCGACCGTCGGGCGGATCCGCGAGGCGATCCCGGAGGCGATGTACGAGCTCCGGACGCGGACCCTGTCGCTGCGCGTCGACGAGCAGCCGGCCGAGCGCCTGGAGGCGATGCTCGCCCTCACCGAGGCGCTCGCCGACGCCGTTCGAGAGCAGCCGGTGGCGGCTTGAGCGTTCGCTGAGCCGGCGCTTAGGTTGCGCCCGTTATGCTGCCGAATCCGTGAGTCCGAAGGTGCAGGGAAAGAAGAAGCCCCCCGCCGCCGCTTCGAGGCGGGCCGGCGGCCAGAAGACGATCGCGCTGATCGGCTTCGCCGTCCTCCTGGTGGCGCTGTTCGTGATCGTCGCCGCCGCCGAGGGGCTCGGGCAGCCGAGCGTGCCCAGCGACGCGATCGCGGTGGTCGACGACGCGCCGGACGGCACCATAACCAAGGAGCAGTTCGATCGTGCCCTGACCCAGACCGCCGCCCGGCAGGGCATCAACCAGGTTCCCGCCGCCACCGACCCGCAGTACAAGGCGCTCGCCGACGCGGCGCAGTCCGACCTGCTGCTCTCGCGCTGGGTGCTCGGCGAGGCCGCGGAGCGCGGGATCGAGATCTCCGACCGCCAGATCACCGACGAGCTCGAGAAGGTGAAGTCACAGCAGTTCGGCTCCGAGAAGGCGTTCCAGAAGTTCCTCGACCAGTCGGGCTTCACGCTCGACGAGGCGCAACAGCGGATCGAGCTGCAGCTGATCTCGAGCCAGATCCAGCAGGACGTGCTGCCGGGGACGCCGTCGGTCTCCGACCAGGAGATCCAGGACTACTACGACGCCAACAAGGCGCAGTTCGAGCAGCCCGAGAGCCGCGACGTGCGGGTCATCCTGACGAAGACCGCCGCCGACGCGAACAAGGCGAAGGCGGCCCTCGGAAGCTCCCCGTCGCCGCAGACCTGGCAGAAGGTCGCGAAGCAGTACTCGATCGACGAGGCGACGAAGAGCACCGGCGGCCTGCGCCAGGCGGTCGTCGCGGGCCAGTCCGACCCGACCCTCGACCAGCAGATCTTCTCGGCCGAACAGGGCGCTCTGGTGGGCCCGTTCAAGACCCAGACGGGCTACTACGTGATCGAGGTCGAGAAGATCACCCCGGGCAAGACGACGTCGGTCTCCGACGCGACCGACCAGATTCGCCAGTCGCTCGCCTCGGCGCGACAGCAGGAGGCCGCGACCAACTTCCAGAGTGATTTCCGCGAGAAGTGGACCGACCGCACGGTCTGCGCCGACGGCTACGTGATCGACCAGTGCTCGAACTTCGTCCCGCCGGTGACCGTCTGCACCGAGAAGCAGGCCGACACCGAGGGCTGTCCGGCCCCCGTGATCTCGACGAAACCGATCGCGCCCGGCACCGCGACCGTGTTCGGCGGCACTCCCGCGCCGGGGCTGCCCCAGGGGCCGATGAAGACGCCGCCCGGGGCCTCGGGCACCGGTGTCCCGCCCGGGCTGCTGCCGACCGGCGTCGCTCCCGGCGCTCCGCCGGGCACGGTCCCGCCCGGGAGCGTCCCGCGGGGCCGGCAGCGTGCCGCCGGGCAGCGTCCCGCCCGGGAGCGTGCCGCCGCAGACCGCCCCGCCGCAGACCGCCCCGCCGCAGACCGCGCCGCCGCAGAGCGTCCCGCAGGCCCCGCCCGGCGGCTGATCGCCCCTGATGGCCCGGTCGCCACGTGGCGACTCTCCCGCCGAGGCGGCGCTCGTCGCGCTCGAGCGACTCGATGCGATCACGCGGCGTCTGCGTCGTGAATGTCCCTGGGACCGCGAGCAGGACGAGCGTTCGATCGTCCCGCACACGGTCGAGGAGGCCTACGAGCTCGCCGACGCCGCGGCCCGGGGCGACGACGCGAAGCTGCGCGACGAGCTCGGCGACGTCCTCTTCCAGGTCGTCTTCCTCTCGCTGCTGCTCGAGGAGCGCTCGGCGGGCTCGCTGGCCGCGGTCGCCGACGAGATCACCGCGAAGCTGATCCGCCGACACCCGCACGTCTTCGAGCAGAGCGAGGCTCGCGAGCTGCTCGGTGACGCGGATCCGAAGACGGCCGCCGGCGTGCTCTCGAACTGGGATCGGATCAAGCGCGAGGTCGAGGGCCGGGGCGCCGACGACCCGTTCTCGGACGTCCCCGAGAACCTCCCGGGGCTGCTCTACGCGCGAAAGATCCTCCGCCGCGCCGAGCCCGAGGGCGGTGCCGCGGCCGGCCGCGAGTCGCGCGACGCCGCCGAGACGGCGGTGGGGGAGATGCTGTTCGAGGCGGTCAGGCTCTCGCGCCGCCTCGGAGTCGATCCGGAGCTCGCGCTGCGCGAAGCGGCCGACCGGTACCGGGATGGCCAAGCCGGTAACCGAGGGCAAGCATGACCGCCCCGGGCTTTGTTTCGGTATGCGAAACGTTGTCCAGGGTCGGGGCGGGCCTGATGCGCTGATCGCGGCTGTCGCGGCGGGTCAGCACGGCGTTGCCGACATCGCTCAGCTGCTCTCCGCCGGCCTGACCCGCCCAGGCGTCGCTCGGCGGGTCGCCGCCGGGCGCCTCCACCCCGTCCACCGGGGCGTATATGCCGTCGGCCACGCCGGGCTCAGCAGCCGGGGCCGGTGGAGGGCGGCCACCCTGGCGCTCGGCGAACGTGCCGTCCTCAGCCATTGGAGCGCCGCCGAGCTCTGGGCCATGCTCCCCGACCGCGGGCGGATCCCGCACGTGACCGTCCCGGGCCCTGGCGACCGCTCGCGGCGCCGAGGAATCGCGGGTCACCGCTCGACCTCGCTGAGCCCGGCGCAGACCACGGTCTGCGACCGGATCCCGGTGACCACGCCCGCGCGGACCCTCGACGACCTCGCCCGGGTCGCCCCCGCCTACCTGGTGCGCCGGGCGCGTCGCCAGGCCGAGTACCTGAAGCTCCCGCTCGGACCAGGTCATCGATCGGACGGCACCCGCAGCGACCTCGAGAGCGCGTTCCTGCTCCGCTGCCGCCGCGGTGGGCTTCCGCCGCCGCGAATCGGCGTGAGGATCGGGCCGTACACCGTCGATTTCCTCTGGCCCGAGCAGCGGCTCGTCGTCGAGACCGACGGCTATGCCGCGCACGCCGGGTGGCAGGCGTTCCAGGACGACCACGTCCGCGACTCACGCCTCGCCGCGCGCGGCTACTACGTACAGCGGTTCAGCGACTGGCAGCTGACGCACGAGCCAGAGCTCGTAGTCCGGACGCTGCGGGACCTGCTCGAACGGCTCACCGGGTAGCCTCCCGCTCCGCTGATGGGCGCGATCGATCACATCCGGGCACGCCAGATCCTCGATTCGCGGGGCAATCCGACGGTCGAGGTCGACGTTCGGCTCGACTCCGGCGCGACCGGTCGCGCCGCGGTCCCATCCGGCGCCTCGACCGGTGAGTTCGAGGCTGTCGAGCTTCGCGACGGCGGCGCCGAGTGGCTCGGCAAGGGCGTCACGAACGCCGTCGAGCACGTCAACGACGCGATCGCCAGGGCGCTGACCGGCGCCCGCGCGACCGATCAGGCCGCGATCGACGAAACGCTGCGCGAGCTCGACGGGACCCCGAACAAGTCGCGGCTCGGGGCGAACGCGATCCTCGGCGTCTCGCTGGCGACCGCCCGAGCCGCCGCGGCCGAGGCCGGCGTCCCCCTCTACGTCTACATCGCCGAGCTCGCCGGGCTCTCGCGCGACGAGGCCAACCTGCTCCCGGTTCCGATGCTCAACGTCCTCAACGGCGGAGCCCACGCCGACAACGCCGTCGACCTGCAGGAGTTCATGATCGTCCCCGCCGGCGCACCGAGCTTCTCGGCGGCGCTGCGGACAGGGGCCGAGATCTTCCACGCGCTGAAGCGGACGCTGACCGAGCGCGGGCTCGGGACGACGGTCGGCGACGAGGGCGGGTTCGCCCCCGATCTCGAGTCCAACGAGGCGGCCCTGGAGCTCCTCGTGACCGGGATCGAGGCCGCCGGCTTCGCCCCCGGCGAGGACGTCTTCATCGCGCTCGACCCGGCGACGAGCGAGCTCTACCGCGAGGCGGACGGCGCCTACGTGCTCGAGCACGAGGGCAGGGCGCTGACGGCCGAGGAGATGGTCGGCTACTGGGCGGCGATCGTCGAGGGCTACCCGGTGATCTCGATCGAGGACGGGATGGACGAGGAGGACTGGGACGGCTGGGACCTGCTCACGGCGCGGCTCGGCGACCGCTGCCAGCTCGTCGGCGACGACCTCTTCGTCACCAACCCCGAGCGGCTGCGTCGGGGCATCGAGGCGGGGGTCGCAAACTCGATCCTCGTCAAGGTCAACCAGATCGGCACCCTGACCGAGACGCTGGAGGCGATCGCGATCGCCCGCAGCGCCGGCTACTCGGCGGTGATCTCGCACCGCTCGGGCGAGACCGAGGACACGACGATCGCCGATCTCGCGGTCGGCACCGCCGCCGGCCAGATCAAGACCGGCGCGCCGTCGCGCTCGGACCGGGTCGCGAAGTACAACCAGCTCCTGCGGATCGAGGAGGAGCTCGGCGCGAGCGCCGCCTATCCGGGCCTCAGCGCTTTCACCGGAAGGTAACGCGCGATCGGCGCCGAACCGATGAGGCGTGAGCGCACGCGCCCAGGCCGCACGCGGATACCGGCTGAAGCCCGCCGCGCGTTCGCGCCCGGCTGCGCGCAGGAGCCGGATCCAGTGGGACAAGGTCGGCCGGGTGGCGCTGGTGCTGGTGCTGTTCGCGATCCTCGCCTCCTACGTGAGCCCGGCGCTGAACCTGTTCGACGCCTGGCGCAACGCCCGCTCCGAGCACGCGGCGCTGACCGAGCTTCGAGCCGAGCACGCGAAGCTCCAGCAGCGGATCGCGACCCTGGGCGGGCGCGACGCCGCCGAGCGCGAGGCGCGCAAGCAGGGCATGACGCTGCCGGGAGAGGCGCCGTACGTGATCCGCGGGCTCGGCGACTAGGGGCCTCCGGCCTCCGGGCATGAGCCCGGCGTTCGAGATCGCGCCGGCGAGCGAGCGGACGCTCACCGCCGGCCACTACCTGCTCGGGGCGCTCGAGCTCGCGGTCGTGCTCGGTGCGATCGCCTACGCCGCCTGGTCGGTGCGCAGCGCGATCCTTCCCGGCTGGACGTCGGCACCGGCGCGGCTCGCCGAGCTGGTCCTCGGGCTCGCCGCCCTGCTCCTGCTCTCCGAGGCGCTGGGGACGTTCGGCGGGTTCGGCGACCTCGGGATCGTCGTCGGCAGCGTCGCGGTCGCCGCCGGCGCCCACCTGCTCGCTCACCGTGCGGCGCGCGGCCTCGGTCCGCGGCTCGGCGTCTCCGCGCCCCCGGCCCCTCCCGCGTCGCGCCTCGCCGTCTGGCTCGCCGCCGCCGCGGTCGCCGCGGTCGCCGCGGCCTGGATGGTCCCGACCCTCGCCAGCCTCGCCGGGGGAATGGACCGCGCCGACACGCTCTGGTACCACATGCCGCTCGCGACCCGGTTCGCGCACGGCTCGCACTTCGGCACGATCGACTACTTCGATCCGATCTTCTTCGCCTCCTTCTACCCGGCGAACTCGGAGGTCTTTCACGCCGTCGGCCTGCTCGCCTTCGGGCGCGACATCCTCTCGCCGCTCGTCAACCTCGGCTGGCTCTCGCTCGGCCTCGCCGGCGCCTACTGCATCGGCCGGCCCTACGGGCTCGGCCCGCAGAGCCTGATCGGCGGTGCGATCGCGCTCGGGGCCCAGAACCTGGTCGAGTTCCAGGCGGGCGAGGCCCTCAACGACATCGCCGGCGTCGCCTGCATCCTGGCGGCCGTCGCGATCCTCGTCAACGGCGCGAAATCCGCTAAGACCGGTGTCCCGGTGCCGGCGCTCGCGGTGGCGGGCCTCGCCGCGGGCCTCGCCGCGGGGACGAAGCTCAGCTTCCTGGCGCCGGTCGTCGCGCTGTTCGTGGGGCTCGTCGCGGTCGCCGGAAGGGGAGCACGGGTACGGACCGCTGCCTGCTTCGGGCTCCCGGCACTGATCACCGGCGGGTACTGGTACGTGCGCAACCTGTTCGCGATCGGCAACCCGATCCCCTACACGTCGTTCGGGCCGCTCGGGCTGCCGACGCCGGACCGCAACTTCGAGCTCAGGCCGGGCTTCTCGGTGTTCCACTACTGGCACGACACGACGGTCTGGAAGGACTGGTTCTTCCCCGGGCTCGACAGCTCCTTCGGCTTCCTCTGGCCGCTCGTGATCGCCGCCTTCGTCGGCGCCGGGGTCTACGCCCTGTGGCGGGGGAGCGAGCCGCTCACCAGGGTGCTCGGGGCGGTGATCCTGTTCACCGCCCTCGCCTACCTGTTCACCCCGCTGACCGCGTCCGGCGAGCAGGGCCAGCCGATCGGCTTCGAGTGGAACGTGCGCTACGTGGCGCCCGCGGCGGCGGTCGGCCTCGCCCTGCTGCCCTGCCTGCCGCTGCTGCGCCGCAGCCCGCGCTCCCGGGCGATCACGCTCGCCGGGCTCGCGATCCTCTTCGTCTCGACCAGCGCCTCGCTGGTCCAGTGGCAGCAGGGCCACGTCAAGGGCGCGCTTGCGGCGGGGGTGGGCGTCTTCGCCGCCTTCGCGATCCTCGACTGGCTGCGCTCGCGCGGGCGGATCGGCCCGGCGGCGCCGCGACGGTGGGCGCTCGCGGTGCTCTGCGCGGTCGGCCTCGCCGCGCTCGGCGCCGGGTGGTGGGAGCAGAACCACTACCTCGAGCGCCGCTACGACAACCTGAGCCCGGCGCTGAAGATCGCCGACGCGGTCCGCTGGGCGCGCGACGTCCGCGGCGCGAAGATCGCGATCAGCGGCATCCGCGGCGTCTTCAACCAGTACCCCTTCTACGGCACCGACCTCTCGAACCAGGTGCAGTGGCTCGGCAGATCGGGGCCCGACGGGGCCTACGAGCGGATCCCGACCTGCACCGAGTGGCGCCAGGCGCTCGCCGACGGCGGCTACACGCACGTCGTGACGATGTACGACCCGTTCAACCCCGGCTCGCTGACCGACACCAAGGAGGCCCTGTGGACGCGTCAGGATCCGGCCGCAAAGCAGGTCCTGCGCGACGGACCGGTGAGCGTCTTCGAGATCGACGGCACTCCTGATCCGGCAGGTTGCGGCACCCTTCCCGACCTCAGCCCGGCCGAGCTCAACGGCGACTCGGTGAACGCCGACCCGACCGCGAACCAGCCCTGAGCGGCGCCTCGGCTTCGACCATGCTCGCGATCTACGCCACCGCCCTCCTGATCCTCGGCGCCTCGCTGCTGATCGGACGGACGATCTGCGGACTGGTCGGCTGGCCGCGCCCCGATCTGGCTCTCGGGAGCGACCGGCTTCGCCGTGCTCGTCTCGGTTTCCCCGTTCATCCTGCGGCTCCCCGGGCGGGCGACGACCGCGGCGATCGTCCTCGGGCTGGTGCTGATCGCCTGCGCCTCGGCGCGATCCGCGAGATCCGCGGCGCCGGCGGGCCCGACGCCGACCGCGGGCGGGAGTGGCTGATCGGGGTCGCGGTCGTCGTCGTCGTGCTCGCCGTCGCCTCGATCCCGTTCGCCGTCAACGACCGGGTCGGAGTCCTCGGCGAGGGCATCTACACCAACGATCACGCCGCCCAGCTGTACTGGGCCGACTGGCTCCAGCACGGGTTCGGCCCGGAGCCGAGCGCGGTCAGCTTCGGCTATCCGATCGGCCCGCAGGCGGTCGCGGTCGTCGCCGCCGAGGCGACCGGAACCTCGCTGGTAAGCGCGTTCAACGGGCTCCTGCTCGCGATCCCGGCGCTGACCGCGCTCACGGCGCTCGCCGGGCTGCGCGGCTTCGGCGGCGACCGCCGGGTCGCGATCGCGGCGATCTGCGGCCTGCCTTACCTGGGCGCCTCGTTCCTCGCCCAGAGCGCCTTCAAGGAGACCGCGATGGCGCTCTTCTTGCTCGCCTTCGCGGTCGCGCTGCAAGCCGCGCCGCGCCCCGCCGACGAGCGCGTCGAGGACGCGGGCGCCGACCCCGGCCCGGCGGCCCCGTGGCGCGCGATCGTCGTCATCGGCCTCGTCCTCGCCGTCGCGAGCGTCTTCACCTTCAGCCTCCCGGGCCTCGCCTGGTTCGCCGTCGCGCTGCCGCTCTGGCTCGTGATCGAGGAGCTCAGCGGCCACAGCCCGATCGAGTGGCGCCGGATCCGCGACGCGGTGCTCGCCCATCGTCGCTGGTTCGTGGCCGGGGCGCTCGTCCTGATCGCGATCGCCGTCCTCGCGTTCGGCCCGGCGACGAACTTCGTCAACAAGATCAACGACGTCCAGGAGTCGACCGGCCGCCTCAGCTCGCCGGTGTTCCCCGGCGAGGCGCTCGGCATCTGGCCGCAGGGCGACTACCGGATCGTCCGCGGCGAGGTCTCCGGCTCGCTGATCGCGACCGCGCTCGGGGCGATCGCGGTCCTGTTCGGCGTCGTCGCGCTTCTGCGCCGGCGCCAGTGGGCGCTGCTCGCGACCCTGCTCGCCGGCGGGATCGTCTACCTCGGCGCCCGCCGCTTCGCGCAGATCCACGTCGAGGCAAAGGCGCTGATGGTGATCGCGCCGCTCGTCCTCTTCGTCTCGCTGAGGGCGCTGCTCGCCCCGACGACGCACGACGAGCGACGACCGTGGAAGCTGATCCGCTACGCCCTCGGCACGACCGTCGTGATCGCCGCCACCCTCTCCACACTGCTCGCCCTCCGCGCCGCCCCGATCGGCTACGACGATCGCCAGCAGGCTCTCGAGCAGCTCGCCGACCAGGCCGCCGGCAAGCCGGTCGCCTTCCTCGGCGTCGACCGCTTTGCCGGCTACTACCTGCGCGACACGCTCGCCCGGGCTCCGGCCGGCTACGTCCCCGAGGAGGTCGAGGCGCGCCCCGAGAAGACCTGGACGCAGGGGATCGCCGCGGATTTCGACACCCTCGACTCCGGCAAGCTCGACAAGTTCGACTACGCGATCACGACCTCGGCCGCGTTTGCCTCGGCGCCGCCGCCGAACTTCGAAGAGGTCGACCGCGCCGGCGACTACATCCTCTGGGAGCGGACGGGGCCGACACCGCGCTCGCGCGTGCTGCCCGCGGAGGACGGCAACCCGGGCGCGAAGCTCGACTGCGCCGACGGAGAGGGCCGTCGGATCTCGAGGCGCCGCGGGACTGCCGACGTGATTCCGGAGCCGGCGCTCGGCGAGTACACGGCCTGGAAGACGCCGCCGCCGGTGACCCCGGCGTCCGGCGGCCAGGAGCGCGGGTGGGCCGCCCCCGGCACCGCCTCGATCGAGCTCGACCTGGCCGCGCCCGGGAGCTACGAGCTCTCGCTGCAGTATCACTCCCAGGTGCCCCTCGAGGTGATGTATCAGGGTGAGCCGATCGCCCACCTGCCGGCGTCGCTCGACGGCATGTACCTGAGCGCCGCCGGACGCGGCGCGTACTGGCCGGCCGGCTCGATCAGCGTCGATCACCCCGGCAGGCAGGAGATCGAGATCGCGGCCGCGGAGCCGAACGGACTCCAGGACACGATCGGCGCCGACCGCCGCGTCTGGCTCGGCAACCTCGCCGCGACCTCGGACGCCGGCCCGGAGACCGTGCCGATCCGCGAGGCGTGCCGCCGCTACGTCGATCACTTCGAGCTCGCGCGGCGCGGGAAGGGCGGCTGATGCCGCACTTCGGCACCCCGGCGGAGCTGCCGTCGCCCGTCCTCGGAGGGGTGGAGATCGAGCGCGCGCCCGAGGTCCCGCAGGTCGTCTTCGTCGGCGGCACGGGGCGGAGCGGCACCCATGTGCTGTCGCAGCTGATCTCCCGCCACGCGAGCTTCGGCCTCGTCCCGGTCGAGGTCCGCTTCCACACCGACCCCGACGGGTTTCCCGGCCTGCTCGCCGGCGAGGTCACCCCGGAGCAGTTCGTCGACCGCCTGCGCGGCTTCTGGTGGCGCGGGTTCCAGACCCGCCGCTTTCGCGGCATGTACCGGTTCGTCGACCGGGAGCGGTTCGACGCCGCGGTCGCGCGGTTCGAGACGGCACACGCCGCCGACCTCGAGCAGGCCTGCCGAGACCTCTTCTACGACCTGCTCTTCTTCCGGGCCCGCGTCGGCCGCAAGAGCGACGAGGGCATGGCGATCGTCGAGCAGAGCACCGACAACGTCGCGATGGCGCCGACCCTGGTCCGGCTGTTCCCGGAGGCGCGCTTCATCCACGTCGTCCGCGACGGCCGCGACGCCTCCGCCTCGCGGGTCGCGCAGACCCGCGGGCTGGTCCGACCCCGCACCCGCGTGCAGGGGATCGAGTGGTGGGAGGCGCGGATCCGCGCGATCGAGGCCGGCGCCGACGCGGTGCCGCCGGCTCGGCTGCTGACCGTGAGCCTCGACGAGCTGCTGCTGATGTCGCGCGCCCGCGCCGCGCTGCGGCCGATCTACCGCTTCCTCGGCGTCCCGGCGACGAAGCGCACCCGGCGCTACTTCAACAACCGGATGACCCGCGAGGAGGCCAACGCCCACCGGTGGCGACGGGGGATCTCGAATCGCAAGGCGGAGCACATCGAGGCCCTCTACCTCGAGGCGCTGACCCGGCTCGAAGCCGACGGCGCGCGCAGCGCACCGCTGCTGCGCCACGCATACGAGCGCCGCGGCGCCGATCTCCAGCCGCTCGTCTATGTCTACGATCGGGGGCGATGATCGCCGACCCCGAGAGCCCGTCGCAGCCGGCCGAGCTCGTCTTCGTCGGCGGCACCGGCCGCAGCGGGACGCACATCGTCTCCTACCTGCTCAATCGCCACTCCCGCTTCTACGGAGTGCCGATCGAGTGCCGGTTCCACTGCAACCCGAACGGGCTCGCCGACGTGGTCATGGGGCGCACCGAGCCCGCCGACTTCCTCGTCAAGCTGCGTGGCTACTGGTGGCACCGGGTGCGGATCGGCGACCGCGCCTACGTGAAGGCGAAGTGGCGAGCGCTCGGCCGAGGCCGGGTCCGCGGCCTGCATACGATCATCGGCCGCGAGCGCTTCGCCGCCGCCGCGGACCGCTTCGAGGCCGACCACCCGGCCGATCTGCTCGCCGCCTCGCGCAACCTCTTCTACGACCTCCTGCGGCCGCTCGCCACCGAGGCCGGCAAGCCGGCGGTGGTCGAGATGAGCTGCTTCACGATCGCCGCCGCCGACGGGCTCGCGCGGATCTTCCCCGAGGCCCGGTTCGTGCATTCGGTCCGTGACGGGCGCGACTCGGGTGCCTCGAAGGTCTCGCTGCGCGCGAAGCCGCATCACCCGACCGACGTCAGCTCCGGGATCGAGTTCTGGGCCGACCGCCTCCGCCAGGCCGAGCAGGGCGTGCGCGGCCTCGACCCGGCGGACCACGCGCGGCTGCGGGTGATCAGCCTCGACGAGCTCGTCTGGAGCGACCGCGAGGGCGCCTATGACGAGCTCTGCGAGTTCCTCGGGATCTCCGACGAGCCGGGGATGCACGAGTTCTTCGACGCCGAGATGAGCGCCGACGCGGCCCACCGCGAGCGCTGGCGCAAGGGCCTCGACGCCGACGAGCAGGCCGAGATCGTCCGCCTCTACGAGGCCGCGCTCGAGCGACTCGAGGCCGAGGACTACCACTGCGCGCCCGTCCTCCGTCGCTCTTATGAGCGCGAGCGCGCGCTCGCCGGCTGATCGACCGCCTGCGCGTGCGGATCCTCTTCACCACCTCGAACGGGACCGGGCTCGGGCACCTGACCCGGTCGATGGCGATCGCCCGCCGGCTCCCCGACGAGGTCGAGCCGCTGTTCCTGACGCTCTCGGCGGCGGCGCCGGTGGTCGAGCGGATGGGATTCGCGGTCGAGTACGTCGCCTCTTACGCGACCCCGGGCTCGGGCAACGACTACCGCTGGTCGCGCCGCCTGCGGGCCCGGCTGCGCGCCGCGATCGCCGAGGCCGACCCCGACGTGATCGTCTTCGACGGGACCCATCCGTACGAAGCACTGCTCGGGGCGTTGCGCTCCGACAGCGTCGCCGTCTGGTGCCGGCGGCCGCTCTGGAAGGCCGGTTCGAGCCGGGTGCCGCTCGGCCGCGCCGGCGCCTTCGACGCGGTGCTCGAGCCGGGCGAGCTCGCCGAGTCCGAGGATCGCGGCCCGACGGTGGCGCTTCGCGACAGCGCGACGCGGGTCGACCCGATCGTCCTCCTCGACCGCGACGAGATGCTGCCGCGCGCCGAGGCCGAGGCCGAGCTCGGGCTCGAGCCGGGGCGCGCGAACGTGCTCGTCTCGCTCGGCCAGGGGTCCGAGGTGCGCGAGGCGACGGCGCGCTGCCTGAGCGCGCTCGCCGGCCGCGAGGGGATCCAGGTGGCGGCCCTCTCGTCGGCGATCGCCGCCGCGGGCGAGGTCCCCGACGGCGTCGTCGACCTGCAGGCCACCTACCCGATGAGCCGCTACTTCGGCGCCTTCGACGCCGCGGTCGCCGCCGCCGGCTACAACGCCTACCACGAGCTGATCGCGCTCGGCGTCCCGTCGCTGTTCGTGCCGATGCGCCGCGACACCGACGACCAGACCGCCCGCGCCCGGTACGCGGAATCGGCGCGGATCGGTATCGGGGTCGAGGGCCCCGGGGACCCGGCGCTCGAGGCGAAGCTCGAGCGGCTGCTCGAGCACGACGCCCGGGGCGAGCTCTCGACGCGGCTCGCCGAGCTTCCCGCGGCCGAGGGGGCCGCCGAGGCGGCGCGATGGCTCGCCGCGCTCGCCGGCGCCGGCCCCGCGAGCGCGAAGCCCGCCGGGCGCCCGGGCTCTGGGTCCGGTTCCGATCCGGGCGCCGGCAAGCGGGGCTCGTTCCGGGCCTTTCGGCGCCGCTGGGGCACGTTCCTCGCGAGCGCGCCGCGAACCGCCGTCCGGCTCGGCCGCCAGCAGCTGACCGAGCCCCGGGCCCGAGCCCTGGTGCTCGCGATCGGCATCCCCGAGGGCGACGTCGTCGCGGCGGTGCGGACCACGGTCGCCGACGCCGGGGAGTCGCCGCAGCGGACCCTGGTGGTCACCGACTCGCTCGCCTCGCTCGGCGCGCTGCGCGAGCTCGGCGTCGGGGTCGAGCACGTCCCGGCCCGCGGCTCGCGCGAGGCCGCGCTGGCCGGCGGCTCCTACGAGGACTTCCTTCGCAGGCGGCTCGCGCTGATCCGCGCCGAGCGCCCGAGCCCCCGCCGGATCAGTGTGGCGCCGGGAGGGGCTTCGGTAGCCTGAGAGGCCGCCATGGAGGCCTCCAACCCCGTCAAGTCGCTTGATCAAGCGGCGCCGGGCGCTGATCCGCGCGCCGACGGCGCCCTCGCCCCCGAGGGAGCCCCCGGCATGCTGCCGAACCTGATCGTGATCGGGGCACAGAAGTGCGGGACCAGCGCCCTCAACTACTACCTCAGCCTGCACCCGGAGGTCTCGATGTCGAGGCCGAAGGAGCTCAACTTCTTCATCGAGGAGCGCAACTGGCCTCGCGGGATCGACTGGTACAAGGGCCACTTCGACGCCGAGGCGCGGGTCCGTGGCGAGGCCTCTCCCAACTACACCGCCTTCCCCCAGCACCAGGGGGTTCCCGAACGCATGCACTCGGTCGTCCCCGACGCGAGGCTGATCTACATGATCCGTGACCCGCTGGAGCGGATCGGCGCGCATTGGGTGCACAACTACGCGAAGCGGCGCGAGAAGGGAACCCTCGCCGAGACGCTCACCCACCCGAATACGTCCTACGTGACCCGTTCGATGTACGCGATGCAGCTCGAGCGCTTCCTCGTCCACTATCCGAAGGAGCGGGTGCTCGTCTTCCAGCAGTCCGAGCTTCGCCTCAAGCGCATGGAGACGCTGCGCAGGATCTTCGAGTTCATCGGGGTCGACCCCGACTTCAGGCACCCGCGCTTCGAGCAGGAGCGCCACCAGACGTCCGGCAAGACCCGCGCCACGAGGCTCGCGGTGAAGCTCGAGAAGATGGGCCGCAGCCGCCGCGGGCGGATGATCCCGGCAAACTTCTGGCTCGTGCTCGACGACCGGCTACCGCTTCGCCGGGCGATCAAGCGGCCCGACGTGCGCGCCTCGCTCCCCCCCGAGACCCTCGAGGAGCTGCGCGCCGACGGCCGGCGCCTGCGCGAGCTGACCGGACGCGACTTCGCGAACTGGACGATCTGGGACGCCTGAGCGCCCGCTCTGGCTGAGGCGGCCCGGACCCGCCGAGCAAATGGCCAACAAGGAGCAGAACAAAGAACAGCGTCACGACCACCCCGGAGGCTCCGGGGCGGTGCTCGGCGTGCGCGTGATGCGCAACTCGTCGGTGCAGGCGATCTCGCTGGTCGTCGCGAACGTGATGCAGCTCGTCTCGATCCTCGTCGTCGCGGCCTTCCTCGGCCCGGCCGAGATGGCCCGCTACGGCCTCCTGATGTTCCTCGCCGGCCTCGTCACCCAGGTCGCCTCGCTGCTCGTCAAGCCGGGCACCGTGCGGCGGACGTTCGGCGGCGGCGACGACGACGATGACGACGACGACGATGACGACGAGGTCTCGTCCTCGCCGCCGCACACCCTCGGCGCCGGCCTCGCCTGGGCGATCGTGCTCGGGGTCCTGGCCGCGGCGCTGATCTACGTCTTCCGGCGTCCGGTCGCCGACGTGCTGCTCGGCGACCCCGAGGACGAGAACCTGGTGGCGCTCGCGGGGCTGCTCTCCGGGGCGATGCTGGTCTTCAAGATCAGCGACATCACGCTCTGGCTCGAGCGCCGCCCGGGGGCGTTCCTGATCGCCGACACCTCGCGGCCGACGCTCGGTCTGATCGTGCTGACCGCCTTCCTCGCCACCGGGTCCGGGGTCGAGGGGGCGATTCTCGGCACCCTGGTCGGGACCGCCGCCGCGAGCCTCGTCGGCGTCGTCCTCTTGATCGGGAGCTTCGAGCCCAACTTCGATCTCTCCGAGATCAAGCAGATCATCCTGCGCGGGCGCTACCGCGCACCGATCGTGATGTCGTTCTGGCTGATCCAGAACGCCGACATCTTCATCCTCTCCCGGTTCGTCGACCACACGGAGCTCGGCGTCTACCACCTCGCCTCGAGGCTCGGCGTCGTCGTCTCCTTCCTGCCCCAGGGCTTCCGCATGGGGATGCGCCCGCTGCGCAAGTCGGCGATGTGGGACGCGTTCCAGGAGCAGTACGGAAAGCGGACCGCCGGCGGCCAGCTGCTCGCCTACTTCAGCCTGATCTGCATCCTCGCGGTGCTCGCGATGGTGCTCGCCGGGCAGGTGCTCGTCGACATCGCGCCGCCCGCCTACGCGGGCGCCGCGAGCCTGATCCCGCTGACCTCGCTCGGGTTCGTGATGCCGGCGCTCTACCGGACGATCAACCAGAACGTCGCGGTGCCGAAAAAGCGGCCGTTCTTCATCGGCGGGGTGGTCGCGGCGGCGCTCCTGTTCATCGGCATCACCTGGCTGCTGGCGCCCGAGATCGGCGTCTACGCGGCACCGGTCGGGATGATCTTCGGCTTCGGAGTGCCGGCGGTCGTCCTCTTCGTCCGCGGTCAGCGCGGCAAGAAGCCGCTCTACTTCCCCTACCGGGCGGTCGGGACCGCCCTGCTGCTCGCCGTGGTGATCGCGCTCGCGGCCCAGTTCCTGGAGCCCGAGCTGAACAAGTTCGTCGAGCTCGCGATCGCCTTCGGCCTGATCGCGCTCTGGATGGTCCTCCTGATCCCGCTGCACGCGATCCCGCCGGCACACTGGGGGCCGCTGATCCACATGTTCCGCTCCTTCCGGCGCGGGACGCCGGCCGACTTCCGCCCTCGCAAGGGGCTGCGCAGCCTCGACCCCGCGACCCGCGACGAGCTGCGGCTCGCGGTCGTCGGGCGGCTGCCGCGCGAGCGGTTGCGCCCGAGCGCCGGCGGCGAGGGCCTGATGCTGGTCACCGCGCTGCGCCAGGTCGGGGCGGAGGGCGGGATCCCGACCGAGAGGGCGACCAAGCACGACGCCGATATGGCCGTGTTCCTGTTCGAGGACGCGTCGACCGCGGTCCGCAACGCGAGCATGCGCAAGCTGCTCGCCGAGGGCGCGGAGGCGAACGACCTGCGCTCGATGGAGGACCTGGTCAACACGCTGGCGCGGGCGCCGGTCGAGGCCTGGGAGGACCAGCCCGTGGACAAGAAGCGACGCGGGCGCCGCGGCAAGCGCCGCCGCGCCGCGGCCGAGCTCCGCCGCCGCGCCGAGACGCACAGCGCCTAGCCGCGGCGGCGACCCGGTCGAGCCGAGCCGGCGACCCGGTCGAGCCGAGCCGGCGACCCGGTCGAGCCGAGCCGGCGACCCGGTCGACGCCGAGCCGGCGACCCGGTCAGTCCTCGTCGTCGTCCGAGCCCGACTCGGCGTCGCCCGAGCGGGTGATCACGATCCGTTCCGGCTCGACCGTGACCTCGACCCGCCTCTGGCCGGCCCAATGCTCGCCGTAGACGGGGTCGTCGGCGACCGCGGGATCGAGCCAGAGCCCGTATCCCTCCTCGCCATGGTCGAAGGTCGCCTGCATCGCCGCGCCGCTGCGGCGGCCGCGGCCCCCGCGACGACGACGTCGACGGCGGCGGGGCCGTCCCTCGCCGTCGTCCTTCTCCGAGTCGCGGTCGGCGGCCGGGGCGCGCTCGCGGCCGGCGGCCGGGGCGCGGTCTTCCTCGTCGGCGTCGGCATCGGCGTCACGACGACGTCGACGGCGGCGGGGGCGTTCCTCGCCGTCCTCCTTCTCCGACTCGCGGTCGGCGGCCGGAGCGCGGTCCTCCTCGTCGGCGTCGGCATCGGCGTCATCAGCTCGCGTCATCGGCTTCGGCGACCGCCTCCTCCTCTGCCGCGGCGGCCTCTTCCTCCTCGCGAGTCGCCGCCTCGACCTCGGCCTCGATCTCGTCGCGGAGATCGGCCTCGTCGGCGTCGTCGCCCTCGGCGTCGAGCTCGTGGCGGCGGCGGAACTCGCGCAGCTCGGCGGTCGAGACCTCGAGCTGGTGAGCGATCCAGGCGTCGGTCCGCCCCTGGCGGACCCAGGCGCGGATCTGGTTGAGCTGTGAGCGAAGCGGCTTTGCCATCTGTTCTCCGAGCGGTCGAGGCGTGAAATGACCCCCGCAGCGGGCGATACTAACCAACGGACTCGCCGCGGCAGCCGAACGGTTACCCTGAGCGCTGCGACTGAAGGCAACGAGATCGATACGGGTGAGGGTCACCGGGGGGGTGGCTTTCGGCCGCAGCTCGAATGGAGGCGAGATGCTGGTCCTGACGCGGAAGACAAATCAGAGCATCATGATCGGGGAGGAGATCGAGGTCACCGTGCTCGCGGTCTCGCGGGACAAGATCCGGCTCGGGATCACGGCCCCTCGCGACGTGCCGGTGTTCCGAAAGGAGGTCTATCTCTCGATCAAGGAGGAGCAGACCGGGGCCGCCTCCGACGACGGGGCCTCGGACGAGCTCGACGGGGTCGCCGAGCACAAGTAGCGTCCGCCACTTCGCGCGCATTCCGCGAGCGTTTGGTTAGCAAACGCTTGGACGCGTGCCTGCGACGGTGATACCCTCGGTCGTCGCCCGACATCGAGTCGCGTCGGCGCCAACTTCCAGGGGAACCCACACCTGTGCCACCGTCTCAAGCATCAACGTCCGACCTCCGCATGCGCCAGAGCATCGACCAGTTCGAGGTCGAGTTCGAGCAGGAGGCGGCGCTCGAGCGCCAGCGCCGCCGCCAGCTGCGCCACCGGGCCGTGGCCCGCTCGCGCGCCCGCAGCATCCAGAAGACTGAGAAGCGCGGCAACGTCGGCTTCGGCGTCCTGCTGATCGCGCTCACCCTGACGGTGATCGTCGTCACCGTGGTGATGTTCGAGACGCTCGCCTGGCTGATGTCCTGACGCCTCAGCAGGCGTCCCAGAGCCCACGCCCGGCGTTCGCCGCCTCGTCCTGCAGGCGGTCGAACAGCGCCGCGAAACGATCGTTGGGCGGGATCGTCAGCGTCGTCGCGTAGCCGCGGCGCACGAGGTCGGCGTTCACGAACCGGTCGCCGAGATAGACGTAGGCGAGCAGCCGGCCGTAGACGTCACGCCGCTCTGCGTCGAAGACCAGGCGCACCGTCTCGTGGTCGACGAGCGCCTCGTTGTAGTGGCTCGCGCGCAGCGCGTAGCACTCGACCGGCGTGTCGGGCTTCACCGACTCGGGCGTGTCGACGCCGATGTAGCGAACGTCCTCGGTCTCGCCCCCGAGCCGGACCTCGATCGTGTCTCCGTCGACGACCCGGGTGACCCGCGCGGTGACGCGCTCGCCTTTCGTGGCGGCCGGATCTCCGCCGCCGGCGGCTCCGGCGCCGCGATCCCCGTTCGGCTCGTCATCGCCGATCCCGGAGACGAGCACGACGACGAGCACGACCAGGAGGACGATCGATCCGAGGCTCGGCAGGCGGCGCAGCGACACCCGCTCACTGTGCCGGATCGCCGCTCACCTGCGTCGCACCAATGTCACGGCTCCGCCGCCGAATGCCTTCCAAACCCCGGCGCGCCGCCCCCGACCCTGACGGCTGATCAGATTTCCACCCTGGGGCGGGGAAAACCGTTCAGTCGTCCGGCGCTAACCGGTGCGGGTCGGCGTCTTGGCGGTGCCGGCCGCCGACTCCTCGAGGAGCGGCTCAATCGCCGAGCGGCGCGGTCCGTCGGTGCGGACTGCGCAGCCGGTCGCCCGTGGTAGCTTCACGCCATGCCGTCGATGCCAACCGTCCTCGGACTCCTGGTCGCCGTCGCGACGTTTGTGATCGCGTTCGCCACCGGAGCGCCGGGCGTGATCGACGTGGTGCTGACCGTCACTCTCGCCGGATGGCTGGTGTTCGTCGTCCGCGATCTGGTCCGCGCGATCCGCAACCGCCGCGCCGCTTAGCCGCGTCGGCCGACTTCCCCTGCTGTATGGGAGGCGTGTCCTTGCGCGAGTTGCGGTGCTACCCCTCGACGAGTGCCAAGACCGTCTGAGGGCGAACACCGTCGTATTTCATCGTCTCCGCCGCCTCCTCAGACTCAAGGGCCTCCTGCCAGTCAGAGATGTCCGGGACCTCGACGATCAGCCCGACCCGATTCGATCCGTCCGGATCTCGAAAAGCGCGCACCGTGATTCCGCGCGGCCCGAAGAATTCCTCTCGCTTCGGTGAAGCAAGCCAGTGATCGACGTCGTCTACCTCGTGGAACACCACCATCGTTGGCATCGTTACCTCATCCTTCCCACAGCTGGAAGCTGTGTGGCGTCGGGGGCGTGCGAGCACGACCCTAATCGGTCTCGCTCGCGCCAGCTATCAGCCTGTTTCGGTGTCTTGCACCGGGGAGCCTCCGGGGCTCAGCACGCGGCGCGGCGGCCCGGCCGGCGAGCATCCGCCGGCCGGGCGCCACTCCACTCTCCCGGCTCAGCGGCCGGGGCTGACCCGCTCGCGGATCGTCGGGCGCCGGCGCTCCGACTCGGCCTCGTCGGCGTAGCCGTCCTCGTCTCCGTATCGATGCGCTCCGCGCTCGTCGCGGCGGTCGTCGGCGATCCGCTCGCGCCGCGCGCCCGCCCCGGCGTAGCCCGCCTCGTCGACGCGCCGGTGGTAGCGCTGGCCCGCCTTGCCGCCGGCCATCGCCGCGAGCAGCGTTCCGATCAGCACCGCGATCAGCAGGATCACGCCGCCGGTCGTCAGGCTGCCCTCGTCGATCGGGATCCGCGGCAGGTTGAGCCCGCCGAGGACGTTGTATTCCGATCCCGCAACCGCGCCGAGGACGGCCAGCACGACGACGATCGCGATGCTCCAGATCCATACCGCAACGCCCTGTCGGCCGCCGTCGAAGCGCGACATCCGCCCGGCGACGTAACCGCCGGCGAGGTAGGCGATCAACGCGATCAGCAACAGGGCGACCCCGCCGATCAGCCCGATCGTGTCGCCGTTGCTCGCCGCCTCGCCGACGCTGTCGAAGTTCGAAAGCGCGATCGCGGCGCCCGCGGCGCTGACCAGCGCCGTCAGCAGCGCGCCGATCCCGACCGCGACCAGCCAGCCGAAGAACGCGGCTCCCCAGTTCGTGCCTCCGAAAGCGTCGCGCTGGCGCGCGACCTCGTACCTGCCCATGCGCTTTCTCCCTTCGCAAGAAATCCGTTCCCGCGGCGTCTACCCGGCTGAGGCCGCGGCAAGCGGCCGCGGAGGATTTCGCTGCTTCGTCGCGTCCGGAGGGCGCTACGGGGTGCGGCGGACGCTCGAGAGCATGATCTCCTTGATCTGCTCGATGATCTCGATCGCTTCGGGATGCGAGCGCTGCCAGACGTTGCGGCCGTAGATCACGCCCGAGCCGCCGGCCTCCATGATGAACCGGGTCTGTTGCAGCAGCTCGTCGTCGTCGATCCTCGAGCCGCCGGAGAGGACGACCAGCGAGCGGCCGGCCGAGGCGACGACCTGGCGCACCGCATCCTCCTGGGAGATCTCGAGGTCGTTGTAGGGCGCCGGGGCGTCGCGGTCCTTGTCGGGGTCGATCTTCGGCAGGTTGAGCTTCACGACGTCGGCGCCCTGCTCCATCGCCATCCGGGCCGCGTAGTCGATCGCGTAGAAGGAGTTCTGGCCGCCCTTGGCGGCGACCCCCGAGCCACGCGGGTAGGCCCAGATGACGAGCGGCATCCCGTAGCGGTCGCAGTCCTGGCGTACCCGGCGAAGCTGGGCGAGGTCGCGGTCCTGGGCGGGTGAGCCGACATACAGCGTGTAGCCGACCGCGTCGGCGCCGAGCCGGACGGCGTCCTCGACCGATCCGTTGGCCGGCGAGAACGCCTCGTCGGAGGGCGGGATGTCCGTCTTGCCGTTGATCTTCAGCAGCAGCGGAACGCGGCCCGCGTAGTCGGGGTAGTACTTCTCCGCGAGCCCGATCTGACAGGCGATCGCCGAGTAGCCCGCCTCGGCGGCGAGGTGGAACTGATAGCCGGGATCCTTGGAGTCGGGGTTGGCGAAGAAGTCGCGCGGGCCGTGCTCGATCCCCTGGTCGATCGGGAGCAGCAGCAGGGTCCCGTCGCCGGGGCCGAACTCGAACAGAAGGCGGTGCAGCCGGGTGCGCTTCCCCGGCGCGAGGACCTCGAGGAGTGACTTCTGCTCGGTTGCTGCGCCGGTGGTGACTTCCATACCTTCCTTCTGACGGCCGTTTAGCTGACTCGGTCGGAGTATAGGCTGGCCCCCTTGCTCGAGCACGCCTTCAACGGCCCGCCGTTCACGGTCGGGATCGAGGAGGAGTTGATGATCCTCGACCCGGACGGGTGGGGGCTGGCGCAGGCAATCGAGCCCCTGCTCGACGCGGTCCCGGATGAGTTCGAGGGCCAGGTGAAGCCGGAGCTGTTCCAGGCCGTGCTCGAGATCGCGACCAAGCCGTGCGCCGACGTCGCGACCGCCGGTCGCGAGCTCGTCGACCTGCGCAACGCGGTGCTCGAGATCACCGCGCGCGAGGGGCTGACGATCGCTGCGGCGGCGAGTCATCCCTTCGCCCACTGGTCCGAGCAGAAGACCGTCGACCGCGACCGCTACCGCGACCTGATCGACGAGCTCGGGATCATCGCCCTCCAGGAGTTGATCTTCGGCACCCACGTCCACGTCGCGATCGAGGGCGCCGACCGGGCGATCTACGTCGCCGACGGGATCCGCCGCTACCTGCCGCTCCTCCTCGCCCTCTCGGTCAACTCCCCGTTCTGGGAGGGGCTGAACACCGGCTTGATGTCGTCCAGGGTGCCGGTCTTCCGCGCCTTCCCGCGCGAGGGCATCCCCCCGCACTACGGCACCTGGGAGATCTACTCGCACCGCGTCGAGCAGATGATGCGGGCCGGCGCGATCCCCGACTACACGTTCCTGTGGTGGGACGTGCGCCCGCATCCGAAGCTCGGCACGGTCGAGACGCGGATCTTCGACCAGCAGACGCGGGTCGAGCACACCGTCGCGCTCGCGGCGCTCAACGTCTGCCTCGCCCACCGCCTCTGCGCGGCGTTCGACGCCGGCGAGCCGCTGGTCGAGTACCCCACCGAGCTGATCGACGACAACAAGATCCGGGCTGCCCGTCACGGCACCGACGGGAAGCTGATCGACTTCCGCGCCGGCGCCCAGGTCGCCGCCCCGGAGATGGCCCGCGGCCTCGTCGAGACGCTCGCGCCGCACGCCGCCGCGCTCGGCTGTGGCGCCGAGCTCGACGGGATCGAGGACCTGCTGGTCACCGGCACCGGGGCCCATCGCCAGCTCGCGATCTGGGAGCGAACCGGCGACCTCGAGGCGCTGACCGCGGAGATCGCCGCGGTCAGCCGGCCCTGATCGGCGCGCCCCGCCCGACTGGGGCGTCGAGCACACCCCGGACAGCACCGGAGTGGACCCGCGCGAGGGCCGCGGACAGTTATCCTCGCTGGGGTGAGCGACACCGAGCTTTCAGTGGTCTGCAAGAGCTGCGGTTCGGAGGTGAGCCCCTACGTGACCGAGTGCCCCTACTGCGGCACGCGGCTGCGCAAGCGGGCACCGAAGCTCGAGCGGGTAGGCGACGAGGTCCGGATGCGGGAGGACCGCAGCGCGCGCCGGCGCCGAAAGGCCGCGCGCCGCCGCGAGCGGCTCAGCGTCGACCTCACCGTGCGGCCGCTGGCGACCTTCGCGGCGCTGCTGGCTCCGGCGTTGCTGATCGTCATCGAGCGCGCCTCCAACCTCTCGGTGGTCGATCTCGGCGCGATCGTCGGGCCGGTCGGCGACCAGTGGTGGCGTTATCTCGCCGCGCCGTTCGTCTACGACGACCTCGGCTACCTGTTCGCGTGCGGCCTCGCGATCGCGATCTTCCTGCCCGGGATCGAGCGCCGGATCGGCTCCTTCGCGTCGGCGATGCTCGTCCTGGGTTGCGGGGCGCTCGGGATGCTCGCCGCGGACGCGGTCGCCGCCGGCTTCGGCGACGGGATCCCGGTCGCCTCCGGCGGCAACGGGATCGCGCTCGGCGTCGTCGCGGCCTGGGTCGTTCTCCGCGACGCCGAGCGGCGCGCCGACCCGACCGACGAGTACGACCGGGTCGCGGTCGCGGTGGTCGGGATCGTGCTCCTGCTCTTGCCGCTGGTCGAGGACTTCGCCGACCCGTGGGCGGGGATCGTCGGCGGCCTGATCGGCGCCTCCTGCGGCCTCGCGGCGGCGCTCGGCGGCCGGACCGCCGGCCGATGAGCAAGTTCACGCCGCTGACCGACGAGCTGCACGCCTACATGGTCGACCACGGCGCCCGCCAGGACGAGGTCCTGCACCGGGTCCAGGAGGAGACCGCGGCGATGGGCGCGATCTCGAGGATGCAGATCGCGCCCGAGCAGGGGGCCTTCATGACCCTGATCTGCAGGCTGATCGGAGCCCGCGATGCGATCGAGCTCGGCACCTTCACCGGCTACTCGGCGATCTGCATCGCCCGTGGGCTTGCCCCCGGCGGTCGGCTGATCGCCTGCGAGCTCTCCGATGAGTTCGCCGCCACGGCGGCGGCGAACCTCGAACGCGCCGGGGTCGCCGACCGGGTCGAGCTCCGAATCGGCCCGGCAGCCGAGACGCTGCGGGCGATGCCCGAGCGCGAGCTCTTCGACTTCGGCTTCATCGACGCCGACAAGCCGGGCTACCCCGAGTACTACGAGCTGCTGCTGGCGCGGATGCGGCCCGGGGGCCTGATCGCGGTCGACAACGTCCTCCAGGGCGGCGAGGTCGTCGCCGACGACGCCGGCGACGGGCCGAGCGAGCAGGTCGAGGCGATCCGGCGCATCAACGATCTGATCGCCACCGACGAGCGGGTCGACATCGCGATGGTCGGGATCGCCGACGGGTTGACGCTGGCGCGCAAGCGGTGATGGCAATCGATCGCGACCGTGCGCTCGAGCTGCAGCGGCGCGGGCTCAGGGACTGGATCGCGATGCTCGGCGCGAGCTCGCCGGGGGCGAGCCTGTTCGAGCGCGACGGGGTGAGCGCGGCGGTCGTGCCGGCGTGCCCGGGGCGCTCGATCGTCAACTCGGTCAGCTACACGGACGCCGACGCGCTCGCGCGCCGCCTCGACGAGGTCGCCTCCGCCTACGACGAGGCCGGGGTCGGCGCGTGGACCGTCTGGGTCCCCGAGTTCGACGCCGAGGCGATCGCCGCGCTCGAGGACGCCGGCCACGTGCTCGACGGGAGCCCGGCGGCGATGTCGATCGAGCTGGCGGCGTTCGAGCCGCCCGACGTCGGCGACCTCGACTGGGACGCGGACGCCGATCCCGCCGACTTCGGGCGGATCAACGACGCCGCCTACGGGCTCCCGCTCGATGCCGGGGTCGCGCCGGGGCTGAGCGCGCCGCCCCCCGACGACAACCTGCGCCTCTATCAGGCACGCGCCGGGGGCGAGCCCGCGTGCGTGCTCGGGACGATCGACCACGACCGCGACCTCGGCTTCTACTTCGTCGCCACCCTCCCCGAGCATCGTGGCAAGGGCCTCGCCCGGCGCCTGATCGCGGTCGCAATCGGCGAGGCGCGCGAGCGCGGCCTCGAGACCTCGTCGCTGCAGGGGTCGCCGATGGGACAGCCGGTCTACGCGCGGCTCGGCTACGGCCGCGACTTCGTGCTGCGGATGTACGAGCGCAGGGCGGGGCGCGGTTGAGCTACTCCGACGCAGAGCTCGAGGCCGCGGTCGAGGCGCTGACGGCGCCGGAGCGCTTCGCGGAGGCCGAGGCGATCGTCGCCCGCGCGGCGCCGAGCCTGCAGCGGATCCTCGCGGCGGCGCTCGAGTCCGGCGCCGGGTTCGCCGAGGCCCAGGAGGCGGAGCTGGGCAAGGCGCTCGAGCTCGAGGATCCGAGCGAGGTCGTCGTCGCGCTCCGCACCCTGCTCGCCGAGGAGGCGCGGATGGGGATGATGGTCGGGGTGGCGGTCGGCTGGGCGCTCGCCGAGGAGCTCAGAACAGCAAGGCAGGAGGATTGAGATGGAGATCCGGTTCATCGGGCACGCGACGTTCGAGCTCGCCGAAGGTGACGCGACGGTGCTCGTCGACCCGTTCCTGGCGCCGCACAACCCGGCGGCGAAGCTGAGCGCCGAGCAGGTCGAGCCGACCCACATCCTGGTCACCCACGGTCACATGGATCACATCGCCGACGCCGCGGCGGTCGCGAAGCGCACCGGCGCCCATTGCGTCGCGGTGACCGAGCTGGCGCGCTGGCTCGGCGAGCAGGGGGTCGAGGAGTACTCCGACACCGGGCTCGGCGGGACCGCGTCGTTCGGGTGGGGAAGCGTCAAGCTGGTGCCGGCCTGGCACACGAACACGACCCCGGACGGGACCGCGATCGGCCCGGCCACCGGGCTGATGATCGAGATCGGCGGGGTGACCGTCTACCACCTCGGCGACACGGCGCTGTTCGGCGACCTGCGCCTGATCGGCGAGCGCCACTCTCCCGACGTCGCGCTGGTCCCGATCGGCGGCCACTTCACGATGGACCGCCACGACGCCGCGTACGCCTGCGAGCTGATCGGCGCGCCGACCGTGATCCCGTGCCACTACAACACGTTCGCCAAGATCGAGACCGACGCCGCGGCGTTCAAGGCCGAGGTCGAATCGAGGACGCGCTCCGAGGTCGTAGTCTTGGAGCCCGGTCAGACCCATGAGTGCTGAGACTTCGACCCTGAGCGCGATCGCCGCCCGCGAGGACTTCCTCGCCACCGGCGACCCGGCGCTCGACGAGGGGGTCGACCGCGGCAACTTCCGGCTGCTCGGCTACTCGGAGCTCTACGAGCTCTGGGAGCGCCAGCACTGGGCGACCCAGGACCTCGACTTCTCCCAGGACCGGATCGACTGGCACGAGCGGATCTCGCCCGAGGAGCGCTTTCAGCGGATGTTCGGCCTCTCGGCGTTCTTCATCGGCGAGCAGCGCGTCACCGACGAGCTCGGCCCGATCATGCGCGCCGCGCCGAGCGAGGAGATGCGGATCTTCCTCTCGACCCAGATCGCCGACGAGGCGCGCCACGTCCAGTTCTTCAACCGCTTCTACGACGAGGTCGGGGTGCTCGACGGCGTCGACGGGCTCGGCGAGCGCCTCGCGGCGGTCGAGAAGAACCTCAACCCGGCCTTCGGCGAGCTCTTCGACCGGATGCTGGTCTCGCGCGTCGAGCGCCTCGCCGCCGAGCCCGAGGACACCGAGGCGCTGGTCGAGGCGATCACGCTCTACCACATGGTGATCGAGGGGGTGCTGGCGCTCACCGGCCAGCACTTCATCATCACCTACAACACCGAGCAGGGAACGCTGCCGGGCTTCGTCGAGGGGTTCAACAAGGTCGCCCGCGACGAGCACCGCCACGTCGCCTTCGGGGCCCGCTTCTTGACCGAGATGGCCGCCGCCGACTCGCGTTACCGCGAGGCGATCCACCGGACGCTGGTCGAGTCGCTGCCGGTCGCCGAGAAGGTCCTCGACCCGCCCTACGTCGAGGAGGACGAGGACTGGGAGCTGTTCGGCGCCTCGAAGGAGGAGACCCAGGCCTTCGCCGCGCAGGCGCTGACCCGGAGGCTGAAGGTGATCGGCCTCGCCTGAGCCCTGGCTTCGGGCCGGCGACGGACCGGACTACGTAGCGCTAGTGCGGATATCTACTGACGAACTGCATCGATCGGATAGGACAATAACCATCCGATCGGCCACCCATGCTTTCCAACCGGAATCCGACCGATTGATGGACGACAAACGGACCCCGATCGTCGATAGTCGTGTCCCCCCTAACCCCCACGCCGTGGGAGCGGAGAGGACCTCTCATGGGAGAGACGGATGTCACCCAAATCGCAGTCGCAGGATCCTTGGGCAGGGATGACCCGGGTGCGGCGCGCGAGGTCCGCGATGCTCTTTTCGGCGTTCCAGGTGCCGGCCCCACCGGTGCCTGGTCCCGTTCCCAGTAGTCTCAGTCCGAGGTCACGGAGGTCCTCGGGCTGAGGCGCTGGGTTCTGCCTTTTTCGGTTTCCCGGCAGCCGGTCGCGTCCCGGGACCCCGCCGGGGCGGATTAGACTCGACCGCGCAGTGAGCTCCGGCCGAGTCAGCGTGATCGTCGCCGACGACCACCCGATCTATCGGGAGGGGATCGTCCGGGCGATCAAGGAGCGGCCCGACCTCGAGCTGGTGGGCGAGGCCGCCGACGGCCTCGAGGCGCTGGCGGAGATCAAGCGCCTCGGCCCGGTCGTCGCGGTGCTCGACATCCGGATGCCGGGGCTCGACGGCACCCAGGTGCTCGCCGCGATGCGCCGCGACGGGCTCGCAACCGAGGTGCTCTTCCTCTCGGCCTTCATGGAGCCCGAGCTCGCCTACAAGACGGTCGCCGGCGGCGCCAAGGGCTACCTCTCGAAGGAGTCCTCGCGCCAGGATGTCTGCGAGGCGATCGTGACGATCGCCCGCGGCGGCACCGCGCTCGCCGCCGAGGCGCAGGCCGGGCTCGCCGCCGAGATCCGCGAGCGCGAGCGCACCGGTGGTCCACCGCAGCTGACCGAGCGCGAGCGCGAGGTCCTGCAACTGGTCTCCGAGGGGCTCTCGGCGCCGGACATCGGCAAGCGCATCCATCTCTCGACGACGACCGTCAAGAGCCACCTGCACTCGCTCTACGAGAAGCTCGGCGTCTCGGACCGCGCCGCCGCCGTCGCCGAGGCGATGCGCCGCGGGATGTTGGAGTGAGCTCGGAGGCTGGCGAGGAGAACCGGCGGCTGCGGGCGGAGGTCGCCGAGCTTCGGGCCGAGCTCGCGACCTGCCGCCGGCTCGTCACGCAGGTGATGGAGGCCGAGGACGAGGGGCGGCGGCGGATCGCCCAGCTGATCCACGACGACGCGCTGCAGACGCTGCTCGCCGCCAACCAGGAGCTGATCGAGGCGGCTCCCGGGCGGGCTCAGGTGCAGCGCGCGCACGAGGTCGTCGCCGGGACGATCGAGCGGCTGCGCGAGGCGATGATGGCGCTGCATCCGGTCACCCTCGAGCAGGGCGGGTTCGCGCTCGCGCTCGGCGCGCTCGCGCGCCAGGCGGAGCGCCAGGGCGGCTTTGAGGTCACGATCGACCTCGACCCCGAGGCGCTCGACCGCCAGGACGAGCTCCTGCTCGCGATCTCCCGCGAGCTGCTCGCCAACGCGGTGCGGCACTCGGGTGCGGACGCGGTCACGGTGCGGCTGCGCCGGGTCGGAGATCAGCTCGAGCTCGAGGTCGCCGACGACGGCAGCGGCTTCGACCCCGAACGGGTCGCAGCGGCGCTCTCGGAGGGCCACATCGGCCTCGCCTCCGTCTCCGAGCGGGTGCTGTCGGCCGGTGGGCGGTTCGAGCTCGACAGCTCGCCGCCGGGGACGCGGGCGCTGACGCTGCTGCCGCTCGAGCCGCCGAGTAGCGGCTAGCCCGCGGGCGGCCCCTCGGCGGGGGCCGGGCCCGGATCGGCGGGCGGATCGGCCGGTGGCACTACGGGCTGGGCGGACGGGGGCGGAGCAGGCTGGGTGACGGGCGGCGCCGGTGGCGGGCTCGGCGGCGGGGCGGTGGGGGTCGTCGACGGGCTCGGATCGGCGACCAGAACCGGGCCGTCGGCGGTACCCGTCGTCGCTCCCGAGCCGGAATGGCCGGCGCTCCCGGCACCGCCGGCCGCCGGGCCGACGACTCCCTCGCTGGTCGGGTCGTCGGAGGCGCTGTCGTCGGGGGGAGCGGGCTTCGGGGGATCGGCCGGCGCCGTGTCGGCCGGGGCGGGCGGGGCCTCGGCGGGGGTCTGCGCGGCGGGAGCCTGCGAGGGGGTGACGTCGAGCGCCGGCGCCGCCTGGTCGGCGGGCGGCGGGGTATTGAGCTTCACGTTCGCGACGACCGCGTGGTCGCCGATCGAGCCGCTGCCGTGCACCGGCGGCTTCGAGATCGCGGCGATCTCCGGCGGGGTCTCGGCGGTGATCGGCCTGTCGGAGGTGATGTGGCGGACCTCGACCGCACCGGCGGTGAGCAGCGCCGCCGTCGCGGCTGTGGCCGCCGCCTTGGCGCCGATCGCTCCACCGATCCCGCCCGCGGCGGCGGCGCCGCCGAGCGCGACGCTCGTGCCTCCCGCGGCGGCCGCCGCACCGCCGGCGCCGACAGCGGCGCTGCCCCCGGCACCCGCGGCGGCGATGCTCGTCCCGGCCGCGCCGCCCGCGCCGGCGACGGCGCCGCCGCCCGCGAGCCCGCCGCTGCCGGCGGTGGCAGAGCCGCCGGCGGTGCCGGATCCGCCGAGGCCGAACTTGGCGATCAGGGTCTTCAGCCCCAGCGCGAGCGGACCGAGCGGCGCCAGCGCGGCGAGCGCCTTGGTGTTCGAGCGCAACTCGCCGCGGAAGTCCTGGCACATCTCGCAGCGCTTGACGTGGTGGCGAACCGGGCCCGACGCCTTGCGCAGCCCCTCGGCGGCCTCGGCGAGCTCGAGCCGGACCTCGCCGCAGGTCAGCTGGCGCGAGTGGGTCGCCTCGGCGAGCGACATCCGGGCCCGGACGAGCAGCGACTTGACCGCCGGCACCGTCGTGTCCATCGTCGTCGCGATGTCCTCGTATGAGAGGGCGTCCATCTCGCGCAGCAGCAGGGCGGTGCGCTGAGTCTCGGGAAGGTCTCCTACGTCGGCGACCAGGGCGCGGAAGTCCTCGCGCTTCTGGACCCGGTCGGCGGTCGTCACGCCGCCCTCGCCGACCATCACGTCCATCGAGTCCTGGCCCTCGGGAACCGGGCGGCGAAGGTGGTTGAGGCAGCGGTTGCGGGAGATCCGGTAGAGCCACGGCCGCGCGTTGATCGGGCGCGAATCGGCGAGCATCGCCGCGTGCGCCTTCACGAACACCTCCTGGAGGACGTCCTCGGCGTCCTCCTGGGAGCGCAGCATGTGGCGGCAGAAGGCGAGCAGGCGCGAGTGGTAGCGCTCGAACAGGACCTCGAAGGCGTGCTCGTGCCCGTCGCGGATCAGCGCCACCAGCTTCTCGTCGCCCTGCAACTTGAGCAGCGGGGAGCGGCGGCCGAGAAGGCCCGCCCGCGTCCTGGCATGTGTGAGGGTTGAGGCCTCCATGAAGCGCGCGCTGTACCCGACCCCCTTTAACACCGTAACAGGGGCCCGGTTGCGCTTCCAGCATTGTCCCGCAAGCGCATTCAGCCCGCATAAAGCGAAAAACTCGCGCCAATCGGGGTTTTGAGCGGCTCGCCGCCGCGCCGGCGACCCAGTGCCCGGGGCGGGACTCGAACCCGCAACGCTCCGAGGAGCAGCACCTTTTAAGGGCGCGGCCTTTACCGATTTGGCTACCCGGGCTCGGCCGATCGTAGCCGGGCGGCGGCGCCGCGCATAGACTGGCCTCGATGGGTGATGGGGATGGGGACATCCGGCTCGACCCTGAGGAGGCGCGGCTGCTCGCGCACGAGCTGCGCAACACCCTGTTCGCGACCGACATGCTGCTCGAGCGGGCGCTCGAGCACACCGAGCTCGGCACCGATCCGATGGAGGACGTCCGCCGCGCCCGGCTCGGGATCCAGGAGACGCTCGAGGTGCTCGAGCGCCGGCTCGGGCCCGAAGCCTGACAGGCCGCCGGACCCGCCCGCTTAGCCTTTCCTTACCGGGCTTTGGCAGGATCCTGGCATGACGACCGGTCTCGATGGCCGTGTCGCCGAGGGTCCGGGGGGACCCGCCGTTCGGGTCAGCGGGTTGCGGAAGTCCTACGGCGACCACGAAGCGGTTTGCGGGGTCGACTTCGAGATCCCGCACGGCACGGTCTTCGGCCTGCTCGGGCCGAACGGCGCCGGCAAGACGACGATCGTCGAGATCCTCGAGGGCTACCGGACGCGCACCGCCGGCTCGGTGGAGGTGCTCGGCTCGGACCCCGAGGCCGGAGCCTCACGGTTTCGCGACCGGATCGGGATCGTGCTCCAGGAGAGCGGCATCGAGCCCGACCTCAGCGTCCGCGAGGCGGTCGAGATCTACGGCGCCGCCTACTCGCGCCGCCGCCCGACCGACGAGGTGGTCGAGATGGTCGCCCTGGTCGAGAAGATCGACGCCCGGATCTCGACCCTCTCGGGCGGCCAGCGGCGCCGCCTCGACCTCGCCCTCGGCGTCGTCGGCCAGCCCGACCTGATCTTCCTCGACGAGCCGACCACCGGCTTCGACCCCGAGGCTCGGCGCCGCTCGTGGGAGCTGATCGACCGGCTTCGCGGCGAGGGCAAGACGATCCTGCTCACCACCCACTACATGGAGGAGGCGCAGCGGCTCGCCGACCGGGTGGCGGTGATCGCCGCCGGGCGGATCGTCGCCGAGGGCCCGCCGTCGGAGCTGGTCGCCGCCGAGCGCGAGGCCGAGGTCCGCTTCCGCCTCCCCGACGGCTTCGCCGCCGACGAGCTGCCGTTGCCCGCCGGCGCCGCCGGCGAGGCGAACGGCGCGGTCGCCTTCAGCACCCCGTCGCCGACCGCCGACCTCGCGCCGGTGCTCGGCTGGGCCGCCGAGCGGCGAATCGAGCTCGAGGGCCTGACGATCGTCAGGCCGACGCTCGAGGACGTCTACCTGGAGCTGACCGCGAACGGGGCGGGTGAGCCGTGAGCCCGGGGCGCAAGCTCTCGCTGCTGGGCAGCTGGACGCGGATCCGGATCCTGCTCTTCCTGCGCACGCCGCGGGCCGCGTTCTTCACCTTCCTCTTCCCGCTCATCCTGCTGCTGTTGCTCAACTCGCTGAACGGCGGCCAGGAGGTGACCAGCACGACGACCGGCGAGAAGGTCGCGTTCGCGACCTACTTCACTCCGTCGATCGCGATCTTCGGCCTGATCACCGGCTGCTTCACGGCGATCATCTTCGCCGTCTCGACCGCCCGCGACCGCGGGATCATCAAGCGCGTCATGGGCACCCCGCTGCCCGCCCCGATCTACCTCGCCGCCTGGGCGTGCTCGGCGATCGTCACCGGGTTCGTCTCCGTCGTGCTGCTGGTCGTGATCGGGATGATCGCCTTCGACGTCTCGATCGAGCCGCGACTGATCCCGGCGGCGGTCGTCGCCGTGCTGCTCGGCGGGCTCTGCCTGAGCTCGCTCGGCCTCGCCGTGGTCAGCTTCGTGCGCAAGGCCGAATCGGCGCCGCTCGTCTCCAACATCACGATGTTCCCGCTGATCTTCCTCTCCGGCGTCTTCTTTCCGATCGGCCAGGCGCCGCAATGGGTCCAGGACGTCGCCAACGTCTTCCCGATCGCCCACCTGGTCGACGCGTTCACCGGCTGCTTCGACCCGGCGACGACCGGCAGCGGCTTCACCAGCGACTACTGGTCGCTCGTCTGGTGGACGGCGATCGGCCTGTTCGTCGCCGTGCGCCGCTTCCGGGTCGAGATGACGGCGGTCGGCGGCGACCGGCGCCGAGCCGCGAGCGTCTAGCCCTCCGCCGCGGAGACCATCGCGGCGGCGAGGCCGACCGCCTCGTCGCGCTCCAGGCCTCCGAGCCGGACCAGCGACCTCCAGGTGTCGAACGCGAGCCCGTGGGCGATCGCCGCCCGCACCCGCTGCCGGCGGCGGCCGCGAAGCCGCCGGCCGGCGAGCAGCGTCTCGGCGGCGGCGTCGAAGTACGCGTCGCGGTCCCGGAGGCGCTCGGAGAGCGCGGGCACGGAGGGGCGGTCGCGGAGCAGCCGGTCGACCATCGTCTCGGTGCGCTCGTACCAGCCGTAGACGTCGGAGAGCGCCGCCTCGAGCCGGTCGTCCGGGCCGGCGATCGCCGCCCACGCGCCGAGATCGGGCGGCGCGTTGAGGCTCATCCAGTGCGCCGAGCAGGCTGCGATCAGGGCCTCGTCGTCGGGAAAGTGGCGGTAGACGGTCGCCCGCTGGACCCCGGCCTCGTCGGCGATCCCGCTCACGGTCGTCTTCGCCGGGCCGACGGTCTCGTGCAGATGCATGGTCGCCTCGGTGATCCGCTGCCTGGTCTGCTGCTCAGACTCCGCCCGAGCCCGCTTTCGATATTCGCGAGACATATCTGTTCAATCAATCTTGACAGATCGGCCGGAGATGTGTTAGGTTCGTTGAACACTGCTGTTCAACGGAAAGGAAACGATCGTGAGCACCTCGAACACCGCCGACGCTCTTCGCCGCTTCGACGCCTCCCAGGGACCCCGCAAGGTCGGGCCGGACGACGGCCATTACGTCCAGCTTCCCGGGGTCGGTGTCCGGTTCATGGTCTGGGGCGAGGAGGCCGGCGGCGGCTTCTCCCTGGTCGAGCACCCGATCGAGCCGCGGAAGCTCTGCGCCCCGCTGCACAAGCACAGCCGCGAGGACGAGTACTCATACGTGACCGAGGGGCGGCTGGGCGCGCTGCTCGGCGACGACGTCGTCTACGCCGAGCCCGGCGACCTCGTGTTCAAGCCGCGCGACCAGTGGCACACTTTCTGGAACGCCGGCGACGAGCCGTGCAGGCTCCTCGAGATCATCGCCCCGGCCGGCTTCGAGCACATGTTCCGCGAGATGGGCGAGCTGATGCGCGCACCCGAACCGGACGACTTCGCCGAGTTCACCCGGCGCTACGGGATCGAGTTCGACATGGAGGCGACCGCCCGCGTGATCGAGGAGCACGGGCTGATCGGCTTCGACTGAGTCAGAGCTGGACGAAGACCGACTTCGTCTCGAGATAGGCGTCGAGGTTGTGGTGGCCCTTCTCGCGGCCGATGCCGGAGGCCTTGTAGCCGCCGAACGGCACCGACGGGTCCCCGGCGCCCCAGGTGTTGATGTAGACGCTGCCGGCGCGCAGCAGAGCCGCGAGCTTGTGGGCCTGGGAGATGTCCCGGGTCCACAGGCCCGCGGCGAGGCCGTACTCGGTGTCGTTGGCGCGCCGCGCGACCTCGTCGAGGTCCTCGAACGGCTGCGCGACGAGGACCGGGCCGAAGATCTCCTCGCGGGCGATCCTCATCTCGTCGGTGACCCCGGTGAACAGGGTCGGGTCGACGAAGTAGCCGCCGTTTCGGCCCTCGCCGTTCGGCATCCCGCCGGCGACCGCCTCGGCGCCCTCGGCGAGACCGGAGTCGATGTAGCCGGCTGACCCGCCCGAGCTGCTCCTCGGAGATCAGCGGGCCGAAGTCCGACTCGGGGTCGAGCCCCGGGCCGACCTTCGAGCGGGACGCGAACTCGGCGAGCTTCAAGACCACCTCGTCGAAGATCTGCGCCTGCACGAAGAGCCGTGAGGCTGCGTTGCAGGACTGACCGGAGTTCGAGTAGAGGCCGAGGAACGAGCCCTTCACCGCGGCCTCGAGGTCGGCGTCGGGGAGGATGATGTTCGGGCTCTTGCCGCCGAGCTCGAGCGTCACCCGCTTCAGCGCCCGCCCGCACTTGGCGCCGATCTCGCGCCCGACGACCGTCGAGCCGGTGAACGCGACCTTGTCGACGCCGGGGTGGTCGACGAGCGCCGCGCCGGTCTCGCCGGCGCCGGTGAGCACGTTCAGCGTCCCCTCGGGGAAGCCCGCCTCGAGCGCCAGCTCGCCGAGCCGCAGCGCGGTCAGCGGCGTCTGCTCGGCCGGCTTGAGGACGACCGGGCAGCCGGCGGCGAGCGCCGGGGCGACCTTCCAGATCGCCATCAGCAGCGGGAAGTTCCAGGGCACGATCTGGGCGCAGACGCCGACCGGCTCGCGCAGCGTGTAACAGAACAGGTCGCGCGCCGAGACCGGGAGCGTCTCGCCCTCGATCTTCGTCGGCCAGCCGGCGTAGTAGCGCAGGTGGACGACCGAGGCCGCGATATCGCCGTTCGCCGCGGCGAGCGGCTTGCCGTTGTCGAGCGACTCGAGCTCGGCGAGCTCGGCGCCGTTCGCCTTGATCAGCTCGGCGAGCGTGTACATGAGCCCGGCGCGCTTCGCCGGCGAGACCTTGCGCAGCGGGCCCTCGAGCGCCCCGCGGGCGGCGGCGACGGCCCGATCGACGTCCTCGGTCCCGGCCTCGGCGACGGTGCAGATCGGCTCGCCGGTCGCCGGGTCGATCGTCTCGAACGTGCGCCCGTCGGCCGCCTCGACCCGCTCGCCGCCGATCAGCAGGCGGTGCGGCGCCCGTCCGACGAACTCGCGGGCGGCGTCTGAGAGCGCATCGGCGGTCGCGGTCGCCATCGTTCTGATCGTAGCTGCCGGGGCCCCGATCGGGCCGCAGGGAGCTCGGCGGTTCGCCCGCTCAGGTGCGACCATGTCCGCATGGCCGTCAGTGGAATGACGACCCTGTACCGCCGGCTCGGCGGCCGGTATCCGTTCGTATTCCTCGCCGTCGAGCTGCACTCGGCGCTGCTGATCGTCGCCGGGACGCTGGCGCTGTTCAGCTTCTACTACCAGGGGACGACCTCGGAGTACCTGATGGTGCTCGCGATCGGGCTCGTGCTCACCGAGGCGACGATCGTGATCACGCTGGTACGGGTCAGACCGCAGCTGCGGCCGATCCAGGCCTGGATCGACGGCGAGCGCGACCCCGACTCGACCACCCGGGCCTGGGCGAGCGCCGCGGGCCTGCCGATCGAGCTGATCAAGCGCACGCTGCCGGCGCCGGTGATCCTCTCCGCGATCCCGACCTGCGTCGCCGGCACGATCATCCTCGACCAGCCGTGGTACAGCCTGATCGCGTTCCTGCTCGGCGCCGCGATCGCGATCGGCTACTCGGGGTTGCTGCATTACCTCGCGGTCGAAGCGGGGATGCGCCCGGTGCTGCTCGACATCAACGCGAACCTCTCGCCGCGGCTCGCCTCCGACTTCTGGGCGGTGCCGCTGCGCGCCAGGCTGCTGATCGCGCTGCCGATGATCAACCTGATCACCGGCCTGATCGTCGGCGCGCTGACCTCGAACGGCAACGGCTCCAGCGACCTCGGGCTCGACGTCCTCGTCGCGCTGGCGGTGACGACGACGGTCGCGCTCGAGCTCACGGTGATGGTCTCGAAGTCGATCCTCTACCCGCTGCGCGACCTCGAATCGGCGGTCGCCCGGGTGACCGAGGGCGACTACGAGGCCTTCGTCCCGGTGACCACCGGGGACGAGATCGGCGAGCTCGCGGCGAGCTTCAACCAGATGGTCGAGGGGCTCGCCGAGCGCGAGCGCCTCCGCGAGGTGTTCGGCACCTACGTCGACAAGGAGGTCGCCGAGTACATCCTCAGCGACGCGTTCAGCGAGGAGGGGGTCGAGATCGAGGTCACGGTGCTGTTCTGCGACGTGCGCGAGTTCACCGCGTTCGCCGAGCGCGCGACCCCGCAGCAGGTCGTCAGGACGCTGAACCGGCTGTTCGAGGTGATCGTGCCGATCATCGCCGGCCACGGCGGCCACGTCGACAAGTTCGTCGGCGACGGCCTGCTCGCCGTCTTCGGCGCCCCGGAGCCGTTCCCCGACCACGCCGACCGCGCCCTGCGCGCCGCCTGCGAGATCGGGAGCGCGGTCAACCGCAAGGGCCGGGCCGGCGAGCTGCGGGTCGGGGTCGGGGTCAACACCGGTCCGGTCGTCGCCGGGGCGATCGGCGGCGCCGGGCGCCTCAACTTCTCGGTGATCGGCAGCGCCGTCAACGTCGCCAGCCGGGTCGAGGCGCAGACGCGCGAGCGCGACGACGACATCCTGATCACAGGCGAGACCCGCGCCCGGCTCTCGGACGAGTTCGAGGTCGAGTCGCGCGGCGAGGTCGAGCTGCGCGGGGTCGGTGAGCCGGTCGCGATCTACGCGCCGGTGGCCGGCGCCGAGCCTCCGGAGGCCGAGCCGGCCGAGGCGGAGGAGCCGCTGCCGACGGTCGGCGAGCTCGCCCGCCGGCTCCGCCCGCGGCGCCCGCGACTGCTGCGCTGATCCGCGCCTCAGGGTCGCTACGCGCCGAACCTGAACTGGATCCGCTGGCGCTGCTCGCCACGGTCGCGCTTGCAACGCGTCCGGGTGACCTCGTCGGCGATCTGCTTGTTGCGGCAGGTCCAGCCGTTGTACTCGAACCCGTGCGACTCGCCGCCGTTCTTGAACACGTAGGTGTTGGCGACCTTCTTCGCGACCGAGCACTTGACCACCGAGCCCTTGAGGTTGAACCAGCCCGAGTGGTTGATGAAGTGGTCTCCGCACTTCACCGTCCAACCGCCCGGCGGAGCGGCGGCGACGGGGCCGGCGAGCGCCAGCGGCGCGCAGATCGCGATCGCGAGGGCGGCGATCAGGGCTCTGAATCGGCTCATGCCGCAAACCTAACCGAGCAGGGCTCCGGCTTCCGGTTGGATGTCCCTATCCGGCGCGTGCGTGGCGCAGCCGCGAGGTGATCTGAGACCGGAGGTTCATCCCGGGTGAGCCCTTGGTGAAGTTCGGCGCGACGATGTCGATCGTGTCCGATTGGGCGGGCAGGCACTTGAGACGATGGCCCCCCTTGTACTTCGTCGCCCCCTTGACCTTCGCGTAATACGAACCGGCGACCGTCGCCGGATCAGGGTGGATCCATCTGATGATCGCGACGTGGAAGATGCCATCGGTGCGCTTGGTGGCGATGCGATCATCGGGAGCACTCGGCACCTTGCGGTAGAGGGTCACCTTTCGCCCGCCCGCGCATCTCGCCTTGTCCCCATGCGTGAGGAGGCTGCCGATGCCAACGCCAAAGTCGTACTCGTACTCCCCGGTCGTCGGATCGATCAGTCCCAACGCGATCATGGAGACTTTGGACGGTACGGGCCTGGCAACCGCATCGGCATCGGCGCGGGCGGCGAGCAGCCCACCGAGGCCCGCGAGGACGGCGAGCACAAGCGCGGCGCGGCGCACGAGCCTCGACCTCGGGTCCTCGCGACCGACCTGCGTCCCCTCGGCAAAACCTGGCGGTCCAGCTCCTACGTAGCGTGCATCCATGCGCAGTCCCTTCTCCGGTTCGGGTTCCTCCGAGGAGCCCGAACCCCCCTTGTCCGAATTCGGGCTCCTCCGAGAAGCCCCTATCGGGGGCGTCCTCCGAGAAGGCTACCGCCCGGATTTACACCCCATGCAAAGCGACACTTTTGGCCTCGTAGCCCCCAGTAAGGGCTCTGTCGAGCCGAAATCAACCGTTTTGCGGACTCGCGCTTTGCACCTCGATTGGACCGGAGCCGGCAGTGGGCGAGAGGCGAGATAGGGTCTCGCCAACGCATGCAACTGGCTGGCAAGACGGCGTTGATCACCGGGGCGTCCCAGGGGCTCGGAGCAGCAACCGCCCGGGCGATGGCGGCCCGCGGGGCTCGCGTTCTCCTGCTCGCCCGTACCGAGGAGAAGTTGCGCGAGGTGGCCGACTCGATCGAGAGCGGTGGAGGGCAGGCGGAGATCTATCGCGGTCGATCTCTCTGATCTCGAAGCGCTCGTCAGCACCACCGAGGCGATCAAGGCCACAGGCACGATCCCCGATGTGATCGTCAACAACGCCGGGATCGGCCGCTGGCTGTTCATCGAGGAGACGCCGCTCGACGAGATGCAGGCCGACATGGCGCTGCCCTACTTCGCGGCCTTCGCCGTCACCAGGGCCTTCATTGCCGAGATGGCAGGCCGCGGCAGCGGCAACATCTGCAACATCAACGGACCGGGCGCCTGGTTCCCGTGGCCGAGCTCGGTCGCCTATTCGTCGGCGCGCTGGGCGTTGCGTGGACTCTCAACCGCGCTCCGGGTCGATCTGCGGGACACCGGGGTGTCGGTGACCGATGTCGTGATGGGCAAGATCGCGAGCAGCTACTGGGAGAACAACCCGGGCTCCGAGAGCCGGATGCCCTGGGTCGACCGGATCATTCCGACGCTGAGCGAGGAACGCGCCGCCGAGGTCGTCGTCGGCGCCGTCGATCGAGAGCGCAGACTCGCGACGGCGCCGCCGATCTACACGGTGTTTCACCACCTCGGCCGAATCTTCCCGCGCCTCGTGCACTGGACCGTGTATCGGGGCGGTGCTCGCAGGCCGACATCCCTGAATCGCTGAGAACTCGCTTCTCGTCCAGGTGGTGGTTCTGAGCTATTCCGACAACCCGGCGGCTTCGAGGGCCGACTCCCAGCTGAAGTGCACGTCGACCCGCGCCAGCCGGCCGTCCAACACTTCGACGATCCATCCGATGTCCAGCTCCATCGGGTTCCCGCCGACCTTGGTCCGTCCGCGCTGAACCAGAAGCGCCAGAGCCCGATTGCCGCCGAGGTCGACCACTCGCTCCAGCTCCAGCCGGTACTCGTCGAAGTTCTGCCCCCAGGACTCGGCGAGCTCGCGCAGCCCCTCGGGTCCTCTGTAGACCTGCTTCTCCAACCACTCGGGCGGCGCATGCCAGGCGAGCTCGGGGTGAACGTAGGCAAGCGCCGCATCCACGCCACGCGTGTTGAACGCCTCGACGACGCGGCTCACCGTCTCGACGCTCTCCTCCGACATCGCCGGCGCAGTATCTCGCGACCGGGTGGCGCATTGACCGGTTGAGGTCACGGGAGCCCGCCGCGGCGGGCGGGCGCTCAGCGCTCGGGATGCTCGAAGAGCCGCTTCGAGGGCGGCCCGGGGCGCAGCCGGGTGGCGCCCTCGGGGCGCAGACCGTCGAGGATGATCCCGAGGTAGCGCTTCCAGAGGTCCTCGCGGAGGCCGGGGAAGGGGACGTCGGCGGCCGCCGCGGCGGCGTTGATCAGCAGCCCGAGGTCCAGGCCGGTGACGTCGTCGCGGACCGCGCCCGCGTCCTGCGCGCGCCTGACCAGCGCCGTCATCAGGCCGAGGAGCGAATGGCGGCGATCGTCGAGGGCGTCGTGCCGTCATGCAGGCGGCCTTGGCGGACTCCGAGACCCCGCGGTCGGCGACCGAGCGCTCGACCATCTCGAACAGGAAGCGATCGATCCCGTGGCGCGGGTCGGGATCGGTGAGGCAGTCCTCGGCGATCGCGATCGCGGCGTCGAGCTGCGTCTCGACGATCGCCATGACCAGGTCGTCCTTGCTCGGGAAGCGGCGGAACAGCGTCGCCTCGCCGACCCCGGCCCGCTGGGCGATCTCCGCGGTCGAGGCGTCGAGCCCGCGCTCGGCGAAGACCTCGATCGCCGCGGCGACGATCAGCTCGCGGTTTCGCTGCGCGTCGGCGCGCAGCTCGCGGACTCTCTCCTCGGTCGCGGCCACGGCAGACATCTTAAGCGGCACCGGGGATCCCGCTACGCCGGCACGGGGACCGGATCGGTGGTGTCGATCCGGGCGACGTCGCGGCGTCGAAGCAGGGCGACGGTGAGCACGGCGCCGGCCGCGACCAGCACCGCGGCGATCACGAACGCGAGCTGGAAGCCGTCGACGAGCGCCGTCGTCTGCTGCGCCGGCGACGGCGAGGGGCCGAAGCCGGCGAGCGCGTTCGCGGTCGCGCTGTTGGCGAAGGTCGAGAGGATCGCGAGACCGAGCGCGCCGCCGACCTGCTGCGAGGTGTTGAACACCCCGGAGGCGAGCCCGGCGTCGGCGGGCCCGACGTTCGTCGTCGCGACCAGGGTCAGGGGGACGAAGGTCAGCCCCATCCCGATCGCGATCGGCGCGAAGCCCGCGAGCAGTTCGCCGTAGCTGCCGCCGACCTGGGTCGTCGCCGCGAGCACGCTGAGCCCGATCGCGGCCAGGGTGGTTCCGGTGACCAGCACCGGCTTCACCCCGACGCGGCGGATCAGCTGCTGGGCGAGGACCGAGCCGATCACGATCCCGGCGCTGATCGGCAGGAACGCGACCCCGGTCTCGAGCGCCGAGTAGCCGAGCACCTTCTGCAGGTAGAGGGTGCAGAAGAAGAACATCGCGAACATCCCCGAGAAGACCAGCACCATCACCCCGTTGGCGGTCGCCAGCGAGCGGAGGCGGAACAGGTCGAGCCGCACCAGCGGGGCGTCCGAGCGGCGCTCGATCGCGACGAACGCGGCGAGCAGCGCGGCCGCGACGCCGAGCAGTCCCGAGGGTGCTCGCCGAGCCCCAGCCCCAGTCGGTCGACTTGACGATCGCGTAGACGAGCACGAGCAGCCCCGAGGTGACGGTGGTCGCACCGGCGACGTCGAAGTGGCGCACCTGGCCCTCGACCCGCGACTCCGGCACGAGGCGGAAGGCCGCGATCACGACGGCGATCCCGATCGGCACGTTGACGAAGAAGACCCATTCCCAGGAGAGGAACTCGGTCAGCACGCCGCCGAGCAGGAGGCCGACCGCGGCGCCGCCGGCTGCGATCGCTCCCCAGACGGCGAGCGCCTTGGTCCGCTGCTCGCCCTCGGAGAACGTGGTCGTGATGATCGACAGCGCGGCGGGGGAGACCAGCGCGCCGCCGAAGCCCTGAAGCGCCCGGGCGCCGATCAGCATCTCACCGGAGCTCGCGAGGCCGTTGATCAGCGACGCCGCCGAGAAGATGACCACCCCGGCGACGAACAGGCGCCGCCGTCCGAGCAGGTCGGCGAGACGCCCGCCGAGCAGCAGAAAGCCGCCGAACATCAGCGTGTAGCCGTTGACGATCCACTGCAGCGAGCTGTCGGAGATCGCCAGGTCGGTCTGGATCGACGGCAGCGCGACGTTGACCACGGTGGCGTCGAGGACGACCATGAACTGCGCGAAGCAGACGACGACGAGGGTTAGCCAGGGATTGAAGTGAGAGTGAGTGCTCCGGTTCATGCGGGCGAACCTAGCACAAGTGGAGCGCCCACTCCGTTAAAACGGAGTAAGAGCTTCGCTTGTGTGACGAAGCGCACACTGCCCGCGCCTGGATAGGCTGCCCGGGGGGACAAAGCGTGCGCAGGAGGAGGCAACGGATGGAGGTCAGGGATTGGGTCGGCGCTCGGCGGCGACGGGCGGCGATCGCGCTGGTCGGCGCCGGGCTGGCGCTCGTGGCGTTCGCGGCCCCGGCGGCCGAGGCGAAGGGCGGCGCGAAGGCGAAGATCACCCGCAGCGCCCACGGGATCCCGACGATCGAGTCCGACACCTACAAGGGCCTCGGCTTCGGCTACGGCTACGCGTTCGCGCAGGACAACATCTGCACGATCGCCGAGGCCTACGTGACCGCGAACGGCGAGCGCTCGCGCTACTTCGGCGCCGACGCCAAGACCCCGGACGGGTTCACCAACCTGCAGTCCGACCTCTTCTTCCAGCGGATCAAGGACCGCGGCACGGTCGAGGACCTGATCGCCCAGAAGCCCCCGAACGGGCCGAAGCGCAACGTCAAGCAGGTGGTCAACGGTTACGTCGCCGGCTATGACCGCTACCTCGAGCAGACCGGGGTCGACAACCTCCCCGATCCGACCTGCGCCGGCGCCCCCTGGGTGCGCCCGATCACGAAGATGGACGTCTACCGGCGCTTCTACCAGCTGACCGAGTTCGCGAGCGGCGCCGTCGCGATCGACGGGATCGCCGACGCGCAGCCGCCGCCGCCGGCCCGGGCGCAGGCGGGCGCCGCGGCGGCCCCGCAGCTGCCGAGCGACGCCGAGGTGCAGCAGCTCGGCGACTCGCTCGCCGCCAACCGGGGTCTCGGCTCGAACGGCTGGGGGCTCGGCAGCGAGGCGACCGAGAACCGCAGCGGCATGGTGCTCGCCAACCCGCACTTCCCGTGGCAGGGCTCGGAGCGCTTCTATCAGTCGCACCTGATGATCCCGGGCAAGGTGAACGTCTCCGGGGCGAGTCTGTTCGGCGTCCCGGTGATCCTGATCGGGCACACCGAGAACGTCGCCTGGACGCACACCGTCTCGACCGCCTTCCGGTTCGCCCCGGTCCAGCTCCAGCTGGTGCCCGGCGACCCGACCAGCTACCTGGTCGACGGCCAGCCGGTGAAGATGGAGTCCAACGACGTCACCGTGCAGACGCTGCAGCCGGACGGCTCGCTCGCCCCGGTGACCCGGACCCTCTACACGACCCGCTACGGGCCGGTCTTCAACACGCTCCAGGGCCAGCCGTTCTTCGGCTGGACGCCGAGCACCGCGTTCGCGATGTACGACGCCAACGCCGACAACATGCGGCTCCTCAACCACTTCTACGAGACCAACAGGGCGCAGTCGACCCGGGAGCTGCTCGCGATCCTGCGCAAGTACCAGGGCATCCCGTGGGTGAACACGATGGCCGCCGACTCGAAGGGCAGGGCGCTCTACGCCGACATCGGCTCGATCCCGAACGTCCCCAACGAGAAGGCGGTCGACTGCGCCGGGGCGCTCGGCGCGGTCACCTTCCCGGCGATCGGGTTGCCGACCCTCGACGGCTCGCGCTCCGAGTGCGCGCCGGGCACCGACCCCGATTCGGCGGCCCCGGGGATCCTCGGCGCCTCGCAGGAGCCGTTCATGTTCCGTCGCGACTACGTCGCGAACTCGAACGACAGCTACTGGCTCTCCAACCCCGAGCAGCCGCTCGAGGGCTTCGCGCGGATCATCGGCGACGAGCGCACCCCGCGCTCGCTGCGCACCCGGCTCGGGCTGGTGATGCTCGAGCAGCGGCTCAGCGGCACCGACGGCTACGCCGGCGACAGGTTCAACCTCAACAAGCTGCGGCGGATCGAGTTCAACGACCGCCTCTACGGCGCCGAGCTGCTGCGCGCGCAGCTGGCGGAGTTCTGCCACGCGAACCCGATCCTGACCGGCTCCGGCGGTCCGGTCGACGTCAGCGAGGCCTGCCCGGCGCTCGACGGCTTCGACGAGAAGCAGAACCTCGACAGCACCGGCGCGATCCTCTTCCGCCGCTTCATGTCGCGGCTCGGGAGCATCCCGTTCACGAGCCCGTTCGACGTCGCCGACCCGGTCCACACCCCGTTCGGGCTCGACACCTCCGACCCGGAGGTGGGCGCGGCGCTCGCCGGCGCGGTCACCGACCTGCGCGACGCCGGGATCCCGCTCGACGCGGCGCTCGGCGACTATCAGTTCGAGATCCGCGGCAGCGAGCGGATCCCGATCCACGGCGGCCCCGACGGCCAGGGCGCCTTCAACGTGATCAGCAACCGGTGGACGCCGCCGGTCGGCTATCCGGACGTCACCGACGGCTCGAGCTTCATCATGCTGACCAGCTTCGGCAAGAACGGCAAGGGCTGTCCGCGCGACCGCTCGATCGTCACCTACTCGGAGTCGGCGAACCCGAACTCGAAGTTCTCCGCAGACCAGACCCGGATGTACTCGCAGAAGAAGTGGAACGACCCGCCGTTCTGCGAGGGCCAGGTGCAGCGTGCGGCGAAGAGCGTCAAGGTGATCCGCGGCGGCTAACGACGCGATCGTCGTCGGCGCCGGGATCGGCGGCCTCGCCGCGGCGATCGCGCTGCGCGACGCGGGCTGGAGGGTCGAGGTGCTCGAGCGCGCCGACCGCGTGCCGGTGCAGGGCGCCGGGCTCTCGGTGTGGCCGAACGGGGTCCGGGCGCTGCGCGCGCTCGGGCTCGACGCGCTGGTCGACGCCGCGCCGCGGATCTCCGGCGCGATCCGCCGCGCGAACGGCCGGCCGCTCGCGATCCACGACTACGCCGACCTCGAGTGCCGTTACGGCGAGCCGCTGATCGCCCTCGCCCGCGGCGACCTGCTCGGCGCCGAGCTCGAGCGGCTCGGCGAGGCGCAGGTCCGTTTCGGCGCCGAGGTCGAGGCGATCGACGAGCGCGAGCTGGTGCTCGCCGACGGCTCGCGGCGGACCGCGGAGCTGATCGTCGGCGCCGACGGCCTTTATTCGACCGTCCGCGCCGAGCTGCTCGGCGACGGCGAACCGCGCGCCTCCGGGTTGGTCGCGTTTCGCGGCCTCGCCGACTGGGACGCCGAGCTGCCGGCCGGCGAGTGGTGGGGCCCCGGCGTCGTCGCCGGGCTGGTGCCGCTCGGGGGCGGGCGCGTCTACTGGTACGTCTCCTTCCGCGGCGACTCCGAGGCGGAGTTCGGCGACCGCCTCGACTGGTTCTCCGCGCCGCTGCCGGAGATCGTCGGATCGACGCCGCCCGAGGAGGTCCTCCGCCACGAGCTCTTCGACCGCGAGCCGGCGAAGCGGGTCGCCGGCGAGGGGACGGCTCTGGTCGGCGACGCGGCGCACCCGATGTTGCCGTTCCTCGGCCAGGGCGCCTGCTCGGCGCTCGAGGACGCGGTCGCGCTCGGCAGCGCCGCCGCCCTGCCGGGCCTCGACTCGGCGCTCGAGATCTACTCCGAGCAGCGCGCCGCCGCCGGCAACCTGCTGATCCGCGGCTCGCGCCAGGCCGCCCGCGCGGCGCTGATCGGCCCCGGGCCGCTGCGCGCGTTCCGCAACGGCGTCGTCAGCACGCTGCCGTCGACGATGCATCTGCGTCGGCTGGAGCCGATCCTCGCCGAGCAGGCGGAGTCGGAGGAAGCGGAGTCGGAGGAGGCGGCGGGATGAGCTTCGAGCGGGTTCCGGCGCCGTCGGCGTTCGCGCCCTCGATCGGCTTCTCCGGAGCGGTCCGCGCCGGCGACCACGTGTTCCTCGCCGGCGCCACCGCGGTGACCGAGGACGGTGCCCTGGTCGGGGGCGACAGCGCCTACGAGCAGGCGGCCGAGGCGATCCGCAAGCTCGGCGCGGCGCTCGAGGCGGCCGGCGGGAGACTCGAGCAGATCGTCTCGACGCGGATCTACCTCACCGACGCCGAGCTCTGGAGCGAGGTCGGGCGCGCGCACGGAGACGCGTTCGGCGACTTCCCGCCCGCCGCGACGATGATCGTCGTCGCGGCGCTGCTCGACCCGCGGATGCTGGTCGAGATCGAGGCGATCGCCTACCTCGGCGACTGAGGCGCCGCCCGGCGGGTAGCCGGTGGGTGATGAAGCGACTCCGGTATCTGAACCCGTTCCTGATCCGATCCGCCGTTCGCGACGTCCGCCGCGTGTTCCGCGGCGGGCTTCCGAAGCAGGTGCGGCTGGTCAGCCTCGGCTATCCCGACGGATGGATCATCCCGAGCTCGACCGTGACGATCGAGGTCGTCGCCCGCGACGGCCGCCGCGAGCGCTTCCAGCCCGCGCTGCCGGTGCCGTTCCCCTACGCGTGGGCGTACCGGATCGCGCGCCGGCTGGGGGTTCCGCTCGTGCGCTCGATCGAGCCCGACGACGTCGGCTTCGCCGTCTCGCTGCGCGGCTGACGAAAGCGCGCTCTTTGCGGCCGGATCTTGCGCCGTTTGCAGCATCTTTACCTCCCCCCGAGAAAGCAGGCGTATGTAGTTGGGGATCGGGTAACCGCAACGTTCGGACTGAAAGCGACATCGAGGCGATTCATGACCGAGACCAGAGAAATGACGAGAGGCGCGCTGATCGGCAAGGTCGCCGGCTCGGCGAAGGAGTTCGCCGGCGAGCTGACCGGCAACGACGAGCTCGCCCGCGCGGGCCGCATCCAGCAGGCCCGCAGCGAGGGCCGCCTGCCCGAAGACCGTTTCGTGGCCGAGGTCGACGGCGTGATGCTCGAGAACGACGTCGCCGAGGCGGACGGCCGAGCCGGCCGACGAGCACGACCGCGCCGAGCTCCGGAGGGCGGCATGACCGCGCTGCAGACGATCCCCAAGGCGGCGGTCGAGGGCGCGATCAAGATCGCCCGGCTGCCGGCCGACGCGCTCGTCGGCGTCGCCCCCGAGACGCGGATCACGTCGGCGATCGGGACGGCCGTCGACCGAGCCGACGCGAGGGTTCGAAGCGCGGCGGGCAACGCCCTGCGCGACACCGAGCTGCAGCGCGAGGCCGGCCTGCTGCGCAGCGCCGTGGACGAGCGCCGGCGGACCCGCGAGCCGCGCACGGAGTCCCGCGAGCGCGCCCGGCGTGCGAGCGCCCAGGACATCGAGGCCCGCGAGCTGGCCGAGAAGCAGCGCCGCACCGCGGACCTGAACGCGGCGAAGAAGCGAGCCGCGGCGCGCAGGCGCCGCGAGCACGCGCAGGCCGAGGCGCAGAAGGCCGAGGCCACCGAGGCCGAGCCGGTCGGGCCGAGGGCGAGCGCCATCGAGGCCGAGCCGGTCAGTCCGAGGGCGGAGGCCCCCGATCCCGAGCCGCTCAAGGAGGCTGCCGAGCGCGCCCAGGTGGAGCGCAGGACCGAGGACGCGAAGCTCGAGCGCGGGCGCGGCTGCGCCCGGTTGCCCGCGGGACCCGAACCGCAACCGCGCCCGGGCCACCGGCCGCGGGCGTCGGCCTAGGGCGTTTCGCCGTCGCCCGGCGGCCGCTCGAGCTCGGCGACCAGGTCGTCGAGGCGCAGCTCCTTGAGCTGGCCCGAGACGGCGTCGAGCTCGGCCTTGCAGAACTCGATCAGGCCCTTCGCCTCGACGCAGAGCTCGAGCGTCTCGCGCAGCTGCGCCTCGCCGGAGTCGAGCCTGGCGATGATCTGCTCGAGCCGCGCGACCGCGGTCTCGTAGTCCTCGGGTTTGCTACTCGCCTCGATCGCGTTCCACCTTCGCGTCGACAGCATCGTCGGCGAACCGGATGACGACCCGCTCGCGCTCGCGCGCGGTCGCCGCGCTGGCGATCGTCTCGCCGTCGGAGTCGGTGACCCGCGCGTAGCCGCGCTCGAGCGTGCGCTGCGGGTCGTGGGCGTCGAGCGAGCGGGCGATCGCGTCGATCCTCTGGTTGCCGGCGGCGACCCGCGCGTTCGTTCGCGACCGGATCGCCCGCGCCTCGCGGGTCAGCTGGCCGCGCGCCGCGGCGTCCGCCGCCGAGTAGGCGTCGGCCTTCCGCTTCACGACCAGGGCGTGGGTCGCCGCGAGCTCGAGCCGCTCCCCGGCGCCGCGGGTCGCCGAGGCGCGGACCTCGCGCAGCATCTGGTGCAGGCGGCGGCGCTCCTCGCGCAGCGAGCGGGTCGGCGCCGCCGAGCACTCGGCGAGCCGCATGGCCCGGCGGGTGACCGCCGCGGCGCCGGCGCGGGCCCCGATCGAGGCGAGCGAGCGGAGCTCGGTGCGCGCGGTGTCGACGTCGCGCCGGATCAGCGCCTCGGCGGCGTGGGTCGGGGTCGAGCACGAGACCGCGGCGACGTCGTCGATCAGCGTCCGGTCGGACTCGTGGCCGACCGCGCTGACGACCGGCAGCCGCAGCAGCGCGACCGTCCGGCACAGCGTCTCGTCGCAGAACGCCCACAGGTCGGTGAGGCTGCCGCCGCCGCGACAGACGACCGCGACCTCGACCGACTCGACCGCGGCGAGCTCGCTCAGCGCGCGGCCGATCGCGCCCGCGGCGCGACGGTCCTGGACCGGCGCGTCGGCCCAGACGATCGTCCCGCGCCAGCCGCGGCGCTCGAGCCCGGCGAGCAGGTCGGCACAGGCGGCGCTGCCGCGCGCGGTGACGACGCCGATCGTCCTCGGGATCGCGGGCCGGCGCAGCTCCTTCTGCGGCCGGAGCAGCCCCTCGGCGTCGAGCTTGCGGCGGGTGCGGTCGAGCTGCGCGAGCAGGTCGCCCTCGCCGGCGGGGCGGAGGTAGGTGGCGCGGAAGGAGAAGCTCGGCGAGGCGGTCTTGCTGCCCGGGTAGTAGTCGGGCCCGCCGGCGACGATCACCTCGGCGCCGTCGCGAAGCGCGCCCTCGGCGAGCTGCAGCCGGTCGAGGTCGGAGTTCCAGATCGAGCACCGCGCGGCGCCCTCGGCGTCGCGGAGCTCGAAGTAGGTGCTGGCGCGGGCGCGCTTGTGGTTGAAGACCTCGCCGATCAGCAGCACCCGCGGGCGCTCGCGGAGGAAGTCGCGAAACCCGGCGGCCCAGGTGCCGACCGTGAACGGCCCCGGGAGGTCGGGGTCGTCGGCCGCCGCCGGGATCGAGCGGGAGCTGCGGGGATCTGTTCGCGTCGAGGGCCATCTGCCTACGTCATCTGCCTACCAGGAGGGTCACATATTTGCGCCGTCGTCTGACGTGCCGATGTAGGGTCGAACCACAAGGGATTACCAACCACCACTGGGAGTGCCATGAAGAGAGATACCGAAGGGGGAGTCGCAGGGCGGATCCGCAACCGCGGACTGCTCGCCGCGCTGCTCGCGATCGCCGCGGTCGCGGCGTTGCCGGCGTCGGCGTCGGCCGGCAGCCAGACGCCATGTCCGGGCGGCTTCACCGTCCTTCACAACGACCACATCGGCAAGCTGCAGCTGCCCGCGGGGCGCTACCAGCTCGCGGTCGAGACGCCGGCGCGGCTCACGTGCGCGAGGACGTCGCAGCTGTTCGCGCGCTTTCTCCAGAGCCCGAGCGGGAACCTGCCGCCACCGTGGCGGCTGAACGTCCGGAAGGCGCGGTTCGTCAGTGGCAGCGGCGTCACCCGGGTCGCCTTCCACGTCTCCAAGCTCCGTTCCGGCGGTGTCGGCGGCGGCGGTGGCGGCGGCGGAGGCGCGGGCAACCAGACCTGCCCGTCGTTCAGGGTGCTCCACGACGACCGGATCGGGTCGTTGCGGATCCCGGCCGGCAACTACATCATCACCGTGAAGCGGATGAGCTGCCCGGCCGCCTCGGCGCAGTTCGCCAATTTCCTGCAGAAGCCCAGCGGGCGGCTCGGCGGCGGCTGGCAGCTGAAGCCGCGCAAGGCGAAGTTCCGCAACCCGGGCCTCAATCAGGCGTTCCGGATCAAGCGCGCGTCTTAGGGAGAGGTACGTGGGTCGGCGCGGGCCTCGCGGCCCGCGTCGCCCGCGTGCCCGGATCGGCTACTCGCCTCGCCCGCGTGCCCGCGTCAACTACTCGCGTTGCCCGCGTGCCCGGGCGGGCTACTCGGAGCGCTCGAGCACGACGACCGGGATCTCGCGCTCGGTGCGGCGCTGGTAGTCGTCGTAGGCGGGCCAGTGGCCGGCCATCGTCCGCCACAGCTCCGGCTTCTCCTCGGGCGTCGCGGTGCGGGCCCGGGCGTGGAAGCGGTCGCCCTTGACCTGCACCTCGACCTCGGGGTCGGCCTCGAGGTTCCGGTACCAGGCCGGCGCCGTGGCGGACCCGCCCTTCGAGGCGACGACCATCACGTCGTCGCCGGGGGTACGCCCGTAGATCAGCGGCGTCGTCCGCTGCTCGCCCGATTTGCGGCCGGTCGTCGTCAGCAGCAGCGTCTGGGTGCCCTGCCAGTCATGGCCCTCGGCACCGTCGGTGGCCCGGTAGCGGTCGACGTGTTCCTTGCCGTACAGCGGCACTTCCGTGATGGTAGGACAGCGCCGGCGCGGGCCCTCGAGGCCGCCGTGGCGCTCAGCCGAGGAACTCGAGCTTCAGCCCGCCGAAGCGGTGGAAGTCGGCGTCGAAGGTGGCGAGCGTCGCTCCGTGCCCGATCGCGATCGCCGCCAGATGAGCGTCGGCGGTGAGGTTGCCGGCCGCCCCCGACGACGAGATCAGCTCGCGCAGGATCGCGGGGTGGCGTTCGGCCGGGTCGATGATCGTGCTGATCGGCTGCTCGAGCCAACCGTCGATGAGATCGAGCGCGACCCCGGGCTCGAGCGCCGGCTCGAAGACGGCCGGGTTGGTGGTCAGGCGCAGGACCGCGAGCAGCACCGGCCACGTGAACGCGACCGCGTCGGCCCCCGACAGCTCTTGCTCGAGCCACTCCCGCGCCCGGTCGTGGTGGCGCGAGCCGGGATCGATCGCGTAGAGGAGCAGGTTCGCGTCGGGTGTCTTCACCGACCGAGGGTGAGCTTGCGGACCAGCTCTCGGTCCTCGAGTTCGCCCGCGAGCTGGAGCGCCTTGTCGAGCTCGACGCCGGGGCGGGCGCGAAGCTCGAGCTCGGGGACGCGGTACCGCGAGCGCCGGCGCGGCCCGCCCTGGAGCCCGATCCGCAGCGCATCGTTGACGACCCGCTTGAACGGCAGCCCCCGCTCACGGGCCCGCTCGCGCAGCCGCTTCGCGACGTCGTCGTCGAGGGTGAGCGTCGTCCGCATGTGAGGCATCATAACATCATTATCACCAGCATCATGATGCTATCTTCCGCTTCGACTGCTCCGCGCTCCACCACGCCGGCGGACCCGTCCGCCACGAGCGCCCGCCGCCCCGCGGGCTGAACTCGCCCCGCGCGGCCTCCGCGACCAGGTCCTCCAGCTCCCACAGCCGGACGACCTCGCCGACCTGATGGCGCCGAACGTCCACCTCGATCCACTCCTCGGTCCTGCCCGCCGCGGCGAGCTCGATCGCCTCGACGATCTGGTCGACGAACCACCCCCGCAGCCGGGGGTGGATCACCCGTTCGAGGTGCTCGAACAGCCTCTCCCGGTCGTCGATACCGGTGTCGGTGTCGTCGGACCGCTCGACCTGTTCCCAGCTGACCACGCCGTCGACGCTACGCGGAGAATCCGCACGCGTGGCGCGCGGAATGTGTCGAAGGCGCTCAGCCGACGCCGATGGCGCTCAGCCGACGCTCAGCCCGTGCCAGCCGCCGCGCAGCCAGTCGAGGTCGACCCGGCCGCTGATCCCGTCGACGCGCCCGTCGCTCGTGTGCTGCCAGACCCGCCAGCTGCGCCCGCCCCAGTTGTCGGCGGGGACGTTCGGCTTCGCGACGCCCCAATGCGCGATCCAGAGCGGGTGGCCCTTGCGGGCGAAGCTGGCGCGGTTGCCGAGCGCGGTCCAGCTGGTCGGGCTCGTGTAGATGATCGGCTTGACGGCGAACGCCCGACGCACCGCCTGCAGCCAGGTCCGTGCCCAGATCCGCAGCTCCGCCGGGCTCAGGTCGGCGAACGGCGCCTCGAGGTCGAGCGCCGGGCGGAGGTCGCGCGGGCCGGGCTCGCCGACCGCGGTGATGAACGTCCTTGCCTCGGTTTTCGCGTCGGCCTTGACGCCGCGGAGCCCGCGACCGCCGACGAACGCCCGGTGGTAGGCGCCGACGCGGACCCCGGCGGCCTTCGCCTCGAGGTGGTTGAAGTCGTAGAAGCCGTCGGCCCCGCACTCGCTCGACGCCACGGTGCAGTCGCGTCCGGAGCCGCGGCTCGCCTGCACGAAGGCGAACCGGATCCCGTCGGCGGCGACCGACTCCCAGTCGATCTGGCCCTGGAAGCGCGAGACGTCGATCCCCGGCAGGCGGGGGATCGCGGCCGGCGCGGGCGCCGGCGCGAGCAGGAGCGCGGTCGCCGCGAGCGACGCTGCGAGGAGAGCTCGCCTCACCGGGTTCACCATAGGAGAGAACCCGAGATCCGCGCGGGTGCTTCGGAGGGTCGGGCGATTCCGTCCCGATCCTCAATACAGCGTTGAGCGTGGCGCTTGTCGGCTGATGCCCTACTGCGCGTCGATGAGGAGCAGGTTGAAGTGCGTGGCCCCGTCGTCGATATTGCCGTCGGTCGGGTTGCATATGTGCAGCGCCGGACCGCCGCCGGTCCCCACCGTGTACTCGATCTCGTAGGTGAGCCCGGCCGCAGCGTCCGTGTGGTCGGGGGTCAGCAGCAGATGGTCGCCCTCGGCATCGATCCCGAGGACCAAGTCCTTGCACGCGTGGGCGTTGACGGTGCCGATGCTTACCGCGGCACCGACGATCGCCAGCTCTCCGACGTCCTCGTCGTTGAGCACACCGTCGGCGACCTCGGCGTGCCGTACCGCCCCGGTGGCGATGTCCGCCGATTTCACCTCCCCGTTGACGATGTCGGAGCTGAAGACCGTGTTCGCGGCGTAGGCGGTACCGCCGGCGATCACGAAGAACAGCGCCAGCGCCCCCATCCACTGAGCGCGCAGGTGCGTGACGGCGACGCGGATCGATCTGGGCATGCTTTCCCCTCCGTGTTGAGATTCGGTCGCAGAATCGCGCAGGAAGGGTCGCGAGGCAAGCAAGCGGCGGATAGCGTGCGCAGGGTGAGGAGATCACCCCTGATCCCGGCCCTGGCGCTCGTCGTCGCGCTCGCGACGCCGACCCTCGCGCACGCCGCGGCCGGATCGGCGCCGCCGCCGAAGCCCCGCGCCGCCGCGGCGACGCTCGCCGGCTCGCCGTGGCCGGAGATGCGCCACGACTCGCGCAACACCGCCTCGAGCCCGATCCGCGGCCGCTACCGCGGCGGCGACCGGCCGTGGTCGTTTCGGACCGCGCGGGGGATCTTCTCGACCCCGGTGCTCGGCGACGACCAGACGGCCTACATCGGCTCGGCCGACGGCAACTTCTACGCGCTCGACCGCCACGGCGAGCAGCGGTGGCGCTTTCACACCGGCGGGATCATCGACGCCGCCGCGGCGCTCGGGGCCCGCTCGGGGAGGGGCGGCGACTTCCCGATCACGATCGGCTCCGGCGACGAGACCCTCTACCAGCTGCGAAGCGCCGACCGCCGGCTGTCGCGCAAGCAGCGGATCCGCTGGCAGTACCGGACCCCGCTGCAGCCGGCGACCGGCCAGCTCGTCAACTGGTGGGAGGGAAACGTCGCCTACGGCCCCGACGGCAACCTGTTCGTCGGCAACACCGGCGGCGGCGCCTACTCGCTGACCCCGGGCGGCGCGCAGCGCTGGATCACCCAGCGCGCCAACTCGGTCTGGACGACGCCGGCGTTCGACGCCGCGGGCAACAGCTACTGGGGCTCGGTCGACTTCTACGCCTTCTCGCTCGACCCGCAGGGCAACCAGCGCTGGCAGACGTTCACCCCGGGCTACGTCACCTCGTCGCCGGCGCTCGGCTCCGACGGCACGGTCTACGTCGGCTCGTTCGACGGCAGCCTGCACGCGCTCGACCCGGCGACCGGGCGCCGAGCGCTGGGCGTTCCCGACCGCCGCCCACGTCTACGCCTCGCCGGCGCTCGCGGCCGACGCCGCCGGCAACACGAGCGCGATCTACATCGGCTCGGCCGACGGCTCGGTCTACGCGGTCGCCCCCGACGGCACCCAGATCTGGCGCTACGACACCGGCGAGCCGGTGCGCTCCTCGCCGGTGATCGGCCGCGCCCCGCACGGCGACGGGCGGATCGTCTACGTCGGCTCCTCGAACGGCAAGCTCTACGCGCTCGACGCCGCGACCGGCGCGCGGCGCTGGTCGTTCGACACGACGCCGAGCAACCCGGCGCTCAGCGACCGCAACGACCTCAACGGCTCCCCGGCGCTCGGCAAGCGCGGCGTCTACATCGGCGGCGAGCACGGGCGGGTCTGGTTCGTGCCCTACGACTACTGCCGGGCGGTCCGCGACAGCCGCTGCACGACGAACCCGGGCCAGGAGTTCGGCGCCGACGTCGACCGCACCTTCCCGGTCACCCCGGGCGGGACGACGGTCAAGGGCTCGAAGCTGGACGTGCCGGCGTCGACCGTGCTCGGGACGCGGCTGATCGTCCGCCGCGGCGGGACGACCGCCAACGCGGGGATCGACGCCGGCACCGACTCCGACTCGATCGTCCACGCCGACCCGCCGTTCGACTTCCAGACCGAGCTCTCGGGCGACGGCCAGTACCTGTTCATCCGCCCCGACGGCTTCCTGGCGCCGAACACCGACTACCGGGTGCGGCTCAGCGGCGGCTGGAAGGCGGGCACCGAGACCGGCGGGTTCGACAACACGCTGCGCTTCCGGACCGACGGCTCGCGCGGGCGGACGGTGCCGCTGCGGGTCGGCGCCCGCGAGGTCGGGGCGCTCGAGATCAGCCGGCTGGCGCTGCCGCTGCCGTCGCTGCTGCCGAGCGTCAACCAGATCGGCTTCGACTCCTACGACCTGATCGCCGGGACGCTGAAGCGGACGAAGCCGGGGCCCGACGGGGTCGGGCGGATCCTGATGTGGGTGGTCGCCGCGCAGCACGGCAACGGCGGCGGCGCGAAGGCCGACCCGAACGGCGGCTTCGCGTTCCCGCTCTACGGCACCTACAAGCGCGACCAGGTGGCGCTCAACGCGAGCCAGGTCAGCCTCCAGTTCAGCTTCGGCGCCGTGCCGCTTCGCAGCCTCGACTTCCGCGGCTCGCTCGCCGCCGACGGCAGCTTCCGCCCCGGCGCCAGCCTCTACGGCCAGGTGACCTGCGCCGACGTCCCCAACTACTCGTCCCAGCTGCGGATCGCGGGGGTCTGCAACGCGAGCGACACGCTGGCCTCGTACGGGACGTTCCTCAGCGACGCGTACGGGCGCGGCGGCGCGAACCAGAAGCCGGCGGGCGTGCGGTCGGCGGGCGTCACGCTGACGCCGCCGACCGCGACCACCGACGGCGAGGCGGTCGCGACGCTGAGCGCTCGCGCCCGGCGCCCGCTTCCGGGCCGGCAAGCACCTCGCGTCGATCCTGCTCGTCGACCCGCAGACCGGCGCCCCGGTGAGCCTCGACTACCGGACGCTGACCAGCCCGGTGACCGACGCGCAGGGCAACATCGTCGGGGTGCGGCTGCGGATCCCGGCCGGGACGGCGCTGCCCGCGACGGTGCGGGCGTACACGATTGCCGACGTGTTTCCGCTTGGGGTGACGGAGATCGGCTGACCGGTCCAGACGTGCGGCGCAGGCGGCCTCCGCTGGACTGCGGTGCTCACAGCTGCAGCCCTTCGAAGGCCTCCCGGACTCGCCGCGGTCCCGTCCCTCTGATCAGGACGCGGGTATCGGACTGTCGTTCCTCGATGAGGATCGTGATCGTTGACGTCCTCGCTTGAGTGACCAGGATCGGAATCCCGATCAGAACCGGCACGAGCAAAGCCCGCCCAACCACACGTTCCACGGCCGATACGTCCTCTCGTAGGTCACAGCGCGTCTGATTGGGTCGTGAGCCTGTAGCCACAGTCATCTAGCGGAGCCGTGAACGACGCGAGGGCCGCGCGGAGCACGGTCTTCGGGCTCATCTCACTCGTCAGTTCGTAGCTGAAGCTCTCGGGCATCGCGGTCATTCTCTACGAAGCAGCGCCGATGGGCCGTCGCGCACGAGCGGCGAGACGCCGCAGCGTTCATACCGATACGTCGACCGCCCGCTCGACTCGTGGAGCCATCGCGAGTGCAGCGAGACGGCGATGCGACTCGCCGGCAGCTTCGGCGAGCTTCGGCCAGGAGCGCTTCCGCTAGGGTCGGGCCATCGCGTCGCAGCTCGGTCGGCGCACCACGTGAGATCGCGTCCGAGGCTCGCGCGCTCGACGGCAAGGCGCGCGAGCAAGGCGACCGGCCGACCGGCGGCGTCCGCCCGACTCGGAGGGAGAGCGCCGAGTCCGCCTGTCGAGATCGCCGAGCAGCAGGCCGAACGCCGATGAAGAAGATCTCCGCCATCGGCGAGGAGATCGAGCGCAGGGGATCGCTTGGCGGCAGCGGGCGATCGCCGCGACACGTTCGGTTCGCGTCCGCAGGCTCCGGGCCAGCGCGCGGACCTCCGGACGTCGCGCGTTCTTGACCGAGGCGAGCCTGCGACCGACCGAGTGGCCGACCTCCTGGAGAGGCCCGACGCTTTTCTGAGCCGCATCGCCAAGGCCCGCGAGCAGATGCGCGCGCCGTAGCGGTCACGCCACCTGTCGCAAGCGGACATCCGCGGACAGTGGAGGTCGCGAGCGACGCCGGCGCTGATGGCGACTCGCTCGCTCTCGGCTGGGCGATCCTCGGCTCGGTGATCCGCTGAGCGCGACGATCGTGAGGGCTGCCGCCGTGCTGTTCGACGTCAACGACTAGCCGGTAGGCCTGAGCGGCTCGGGCATGCAGCCATCGGTCTCCAGCGTGCTCTCGCTCGCGGTAGTCGCGTCGGAGCGCTCACACAGCGGCTGATCGTCATGCGATCCCATTCCGCTATCTGCTGGGCAGCGCGATGTCGCGCTGCACCGATCTCGTGCAGCTCGCGGCGATCGCCGTTCGGACCTCGGGATCGAGGACATCGCCGCAGCGGCACGGCACGCGGGCCCTGGCGCGTACGCGAGGACGACACGAGCGGCGGCGACTGACGGACGTGCGCCGCGCGGCTCGGATGCACGCGACTGCGCGGCCTTCAGCACGGTGAGCCGCCTCGTAGCTCGCGACGGGCACTGCAAGCGGCAGCCGGTGCCGAGCGCGAGAGACCTGATGGTAGGCGAACGCCCGCCAGTGACACCGCTCGGCTCGACGCCGTCGCAGCGTCGGTGGGCCAGCGCTGCCGGACAGGAGCTCGTCGGTCGCCGTGAGGGGCGCCGGCGGCGCGTCCGACTGCTCGTGCTGTTCGACTCCAGCGATCCGTTCGCCTCGACGCAAGTCGCAGTGGACTTGTCGGCTCGGCTGCCGATCGTCACCCCGGTTCAGTACGCTCGCTTTCGCGCGCTTCCTAGGTCGCGCTCGTCGCGCGCGGAGACGCGCTTCCGCGGCAGCATCGACTGGCCACCGTCGATCCGGTCGCGCCGTCACCATCGCTGGACGTCGCCGGTCATCGGCCGAGGCCCACCGCCGAACCGCGCTCCGCGAGTCGACCGCGATGCGTCCGCCACGCCGGACCTTGCGTGCTCCTCCGGTTGGCGCCCGAGGACGCCGCTGCGTCAAACACCGGACACTGAGCTCCCTCGCCGCCAGCAGCTCGCACGTGGTTCATCCCGCCTCGTCGTACACCGCCGCCCCGGCGCGCTCGGCCGACGGCGGGTCGACGTAGCGCACCGTGAGCCCGAGGCTGACCGCCACGCCCGCGGCCGCGACCAGCAGCGCGACGTGCATCCCGTCGACGAAGTCGCGTCGCGACGAGGCCGCCGAACAGCGCCACCCCGAGCCCGCCGCCGAACTGGCGGGCGGCGTTGAAGACGCCGGAGGCGAGCCCGGCGCGCTCCGGCGGCAGCGCCTCGAGCAGCGCCGCGGTCAGCGGCGGGACCGCGAGCCCGCCGCCGACGCCCATCGGGACGAGCAGGACGAGGATCAGCGCGGTCGCCGAGTTCGCGTCGAAGGCGAGCATCCCGAGCAGCCCGGCGATCATGATCGCCTGGCCGGCGATCAGCGGCGGTCGCGGCCCGTGGCGGCTGGTCAGCCTCCCGGCGACGATGTTGAGCGCGGCGATCAGCGCGGTCAGCGGCAGGAACATGAGGCCGGTGATCAGGGCGTTGTGGCCGAGCACCTGCTGGAAGAAGAGGCTGAGGACGAAGACCTGGCCGTAGAAGGCGAAGTTGAGCAGCAGCCCGCCGACCACCGTCGTCGCGACCATCGGGGTCCGGAAGAGGTCGGGCGGGACGGCGGGGTGCGCGACGCGACCCTCGATCGCGACGAAGGCGGCGCCCGCGACGGCGAAGACGGCGAACGCCGCCAGCGCGGGCGTCGAATCGAGCCCCTCGTGCCCGGCCTCGATCACGCCGAAGGTGAGCGCGCCGATCGCGACGATCGCCGCCGCCTGGCCGGGGAGGTCGAGCGGGGTGCGCTTGCGCGGCGAGCGCGGGCCGTGGACGTTGGCGAGCACCGCGATCACCCCGACCGGCAGGTTGAGGAAGAAGATCGCCCGCCAGTCGACGGCGCTGGTCAGCACCCCGCCGACCACCGGCCCGGCGGCGAGCGCGATCCCGCCGGTGGCCGCCCAGGTCGCGATCCCCTTCGCCCGCGCCCCGGGGTCGTCGTAGGCGAGCCGGACGAGCGCCAGGGAGGAGGGGAGGAGGAGCGCCGCCGCGACCCCCTGGAGGACCCGCGCGCCGAGCAGGACGCCGAGCGACGGGGCGGCGCCGCAGGCGAGCGAGGCGAGCGTGAACGCGATCATCCCGGCCGAGTAGGTGCGCGCGACCCCGATCCGGTCGCCGAGCGCGCCGCTCGAGAGCAGCAGCGCCGCGAACGCGACCACGTAGCCGTCGATCACCCACTGCAGCTCGCTCAGGTCGGCGCCGAGGTCGTCGCCGATCGACGGCAGCGCGACGTTGACGATCGTCACGTCGAGGATGACGACGAAGAAGCCGAGCGAGGCGGCGAACAGGACCCTGCCGGGCGAGGTCATCGTCCGAGGATCTCAGGCCGTGGCCACAACCGGGCGCCGGAGTGACATCGTTAGCCCGATGCCCGAGACCTCGAAGCCCCTGACGCGGAGCGGCTGAGATGCGCGCCCTCGTCCCCGACCGCGCCGCGCCGCAGGGAGTGAGCCTGCGCGAGGTCGCCGACCCGGCGCCGGCGCCCGATCAGGCGCTGGTCGAGGTGAAGGCGTTCTCGCTCAACCGCGGTGAGGTCCGGGCGCTCCCGGTGCGGCCCGAGGGCGAGGTCACCGGCTGGGACCTCGCCGGTGTCGTCCGCGAGCCGGCCGCCGACGGCACCGGGCCCGCGCCGGCGCCCGGGTCGTCGGGGTCCTCGGCGAGACCGGCGCCTGGGCCGAGCTCGCCGCGGTGCCGACGGGTCAACTCGCGGAATTGCCCGACGAGACGTCGTTCGAGGACGCCTCGACGCTGCCGGTGGCGGGCCTGACCGCGCTCTGGACGCTGAGCTACGGCGGCAACCTCTACGGCAAGCGGGTGCTCGTCACCGGCGCCGCCGGCGGTGTCGGGCGGTTCGCGGTCCAGATCGCGAGCCACGCCGGAGCGCACGTGACCGGCGTCGTCCGCGATTCGTCGCGGGGCGAGGGCCTGCGCGAGCTCGGCGCCGACGAGCTGATCACCTCGATCGAGCCCGGCGGCGACGAGCGCTGGGACCTGATCCTCGAATCGGCGGGCGGCGCCAGCCTCTCCGCGGCGATGCAGCGGCTCGAGGCCCGCGGGGCGCTGGTCTCGTTCGGCAACTCCTCCGACGAACCGGCGACCTTCGACGTCCCGTCGTTCTACCGCCAGCCGCTCGTCTCGGTGCACTCGTTCATGATCTTCCTCCAGATCCCGCGGCGGGATACGCCCCGCGACCTGCGGCTGCTCGCCGACGAGGTCGCCGCCGGGAGGCTCGACACGGGAATCTCGCTGACCGCGAGCTGGCGGGACGCGGACGGCGCGATCGAGGCGCTGATCGACCGCCGGGTGAACGGGAAGGCCGTTCTGCTGGTCGACTAAAGCCCCTGCAGGCTGCGCCGCCGCAGCCGCGGGTCGGCGATCGCCGGCGGGGTCCAGCCGTCGTCGACCGGGTTCAGCGTGACCCCGGGCGGGACGATCTCGTCGATCCGGTCGAGCACGTCCTGTTCGAGGCGGATCTCGGCGGCGGGCAGCTGGCTCTCGAGCTGCTCCATCGTCCGCGGGCCGATGATCGGCGCGGTCACCGCCGGGTGCTCGAGCAGGAAGGCGAGCGACATCTCGATCAGCGACAGGCCCGGCCTCCTCGGCGAGCTCGGCGAGCGCGTCGGCGGCCTCGAGCTTCGCCTGGTTTCCCGGGATCGACATGTCGTAGCGGTGGGGGATCATCGCCGCGCGGCGCGACTCGGGCAGGTCCTCGGCGTCCTTGCGGTACTTGCCGGTCAGCCAGCCGCCGGCGAGCGGGCACCACGGGATCACGCCCATCCGGTAGCGCTCGCAGGTCGGCAGCAGGTCGCGCTCGATCGCGCGGACGAGGATCGAGTAGGGCGGCTGCTCGGTGACGAAGCGCCGGTAGCCGCGCTTCTCGGCCACCCACTGCGCCTCGACGACCGCCGAGGGCGGGAAGGTCGAGGAGCCGATGTAGCGGACCTTGCCGGCGGTGACGAGGTCGGTGAGCGCCGAGAGCGTCTCGTCGATGTCGGTGTCGAGCTCGGGGCGGTGGATCTGGTAGAGGTCGATCCAGTCGGTGCCGAGCCGGCGGAGCGAGTTCTCGACCTCCTCGATGATCCAGCGGCGCGAGTTTCCGAACTGGTTCGGGTCGTCGTCGTCCATCTTGCCGTGCACCTTGGTCGCGAGGACGACCTGGTCGCGGCGCCCGGCGAGCGCCTTGCCGACGATCTCCTCCGACTCGCCGCGCGAGTAGACGTCGGCGGTGTCGACGAAGTTGATCCCCGCGTCGAGCGCCGCGTGGATGATCCGGATCGACTCGTCGTGGTCGGTCTCCCCCCAGGCCCCGAACATCATCGCTCCGAGACAGAGCGGGCTTACCTGGACACCGGTGTGTGCGAGCTGTCGGGTCTGCATTGTTCGATGGTAGGGAGGGCCTTGCGCGGCCCGGCCTGGCGGGAGGCGAGCGGGCTTTCTATAGGCTCGGGGTCGCATGGCGACGACCGAGGAGAGCGCCCGCTCCGAGGGCGGCGATTCGCCGGAAGGCGGGCCCGGTCCACGGCGGCAAGCTCGTCGCCCGCGCGCTCGCCGACCGCGGCGTCGACAAGCTCTTCACGCTCTCCGGCGGCCACCTGTTCTCGATCTACGACGGCTGCGTCGCCGAGGGGATCGAGATCATCGACACCCGCCACGAGCAGTCGGCCGCGTGGGCGGCCGAGGGCTACGCGAAGGCGACCCGCAAGCCCGGGATCGCGGCGCTGACCGCCGGCCCCGGGGTGACCAACGGGATGAGCGCGATGGCCGGGGCGAAGTTCAACCGCTCGCCGCTCGTCGTGCTCGGCGGCCGCGCGCCGGAGATGCGCTGGGGCTCGGGCAGCCTCCAGGAGATCGACCACCTGCCGTTCGTCGGCCCGGTGACCAAGTCGGCCGAGACGGTGAAGGAGACCGGCGCGATCCCCGAGGCGACCGTCCGCGCGATCGACACGGCGCTCACCCAGCCCACCGGCCCGACCTACGTCGACTTCCCGCTCGACGTCGTCTTCATGGAGGGCGAGGGCGACGAGCCCGGGCTCGACCGTCGCCGCCGCGCCCGCCGCCGTCGGGGGCCGACGAGGCCGCGTCGATGCTCGCCGCGGCCGAGCGCCCGGTGATCATGGCCGGCACCGGCGTCTACTGGTCGCGCGGCGAGGACGAGCTGCGCGGGCTCGCCGAGTCGCTCGGGATCCCGGTGTTCCTGAACGGGATGGGGCAGGGGCTGCCTGCCCGCCGACCACGAGCTCTGCTTCTCGCGGGCGCGCGGCAAGGCGCTCAAGGAGGCCGACGTCGCGCTGGTGATCGGCGTCCCGCTCGATTTCCGGCTCGGCTTCGGCAACTCGCTTCGGCGAGGAGACGAAGCTGATCTGGCTCGACGAGGCGCCGAACGAGCTGACCGCCAACCGCAAGCCCGACCTCGAGCTGGTCGGCGGGATCGCCGCGACGCTGGCGGCGATGCGCGAGGGCGAGGGCGGCGCCGGCGCGCGCGCGCGAACGACCGAGGCCTGGGTCGACGCGCTGACCGAGTTCGAGGACGAGAAGCTGCGCCGGCGAGGAGGCCGAGCTCAACGACGACCGCGCCCCGCTGCACCCGCTGCGCGTCTACGGCGAGCTCGCCCAGATGCTCGACCGCGACGCGATCGTGATCGGCGACGGCGGCGACTTCGTCTCCTACGCCGGCCGCGTCGTCAACACCTACGAGCCCGGCTGCTGGATGGACCCCGGCCCCTACGGCTGCCTCGGCGCCGGCCCCGGCCAGGCGATCGGCGCCAAGGTCGCCCACCCCGACCGCCAGGTCGTCTGCCTGCTCGGCGACGGCGCCTTCGGCTTCAGCGGCCTCGAGTTCGACACGATGATGCGCCACGGCCTCCCGGTCGTCGGGATCATCGGCAACAACGGGATCTGGGCGCTCGAGTACCACCCGATGCGGTTCCTCTACGGCTACGAGGTCGCGGCGTCGCTGCGGCCGGCGACGCGGTACGACGAGGTCGTCAAGGCGCTCGGCGGGCACGGGGAGCTGGTGCGGCATCCGAGCGAGCTGCAGCCGGCGCTGGAGCGGGCGTTTGCGAGCGGGAAGCCGGCGCTGGTGAATGTGCTGACGGATCCTGAGGTGGTTTATCCGCGGAAGGCGGTGTTGG
>CAVPLH010000004.1:0-109543 GCA_963705955.1 uncultured Solirubrobacterales bacterium
AAAGCGATGTCTTGCGGGTTGTCGAGACCCGAGTCGGTGCCTCGCCTGCGGGTGTCCGCGAAGGATCTCGGTCAGGTGCCGACGTAGGCCGCGAGGTGCTCGCCGGTGAGGGTGGAGCGGGCGGCGACGAGGTCGGCGGGCGTGCCCTCGAAGACGATCCGGCCGCCGTCGTGGCCGGCGCCGGGGCCGAGGTCGATGATCCAGTCGGCGTGCGCCATGACCGCCTGGTGGTGCTCGATGACGATGACCGACTTGCCGGAGTCGACGAGCCGGTCGAGCAGGCCGAGCAGCTGCTCGACGTCGGCGAGGTGGAGGCCGGTGGTCGGCTCGTCGAGGACGTAGACGCCGCCCTTCTCGGCCATGTGGGTGGCCAGCTTGAGCCGCTGCCGCTCGCCGCCGGACAGCGTGGTGAGCGGCTGGCCGAGGCTGAGGTAGCCGAGCCCGACGTCGGCGAGCCGGTCGAGGATCTTGTGCGCGGCCGGCGTGCGCGCCTCGCCGGCGCCGAAGAACTCCTCGGCCTCGGTCACCGACATCGCGAGCACCTCGCTGATGTCGCGGCCGCCGAGGTGGTACTCCAGCACCGATGCCTGGAACCGCTTGCCCTCGCACTCCTCGCAGATGGTGGCGACGCCGGCCATCATCGCCAGGTCGGTGTAGATGACGCCGGCGCCGTTGCAGTTGGGGCAGGCGCCCTCGGAGTTGGCGCTGAACAGCGCCGGCTTCACGCCGTTGGCCTTCGCGAACGCCTTGCGGATCGGGTCGAGCAGCTCCGGTGTAGGTCGCCGGGTTGCTCCGCCGCGAGCCGCGGATCGCGGCCTGGTCGACCGACACCACCCCGTCCCGCCCCGACACCGAGCCGTGGATCAGCGAGCTCTTGCCCGAGCCGGCCACCCCGGTGACGACGACCAGCACGCCGAGCGGGATGTCGACGTCGACGTCCTGCAGGTTGTTGGCGCTGGCGCCGCGCACCTCCAGCACCCCGGACGGCGTCCGCACCGACGGCTTCAGGGAGGCGCGGTCGTCCAGGTGCCGCCCGGTGAGCGTGCCGCTGGCCCGCAGCCCCTCGACGGTGCCCTCGAACACCACCTCGCCGCCGTCGGTGCCGGCGCGCGGGCCGAGGTCGACGACGTGGTCGGCGATCGCGATCGTCTCCGGCTTGTGCTCGACGACGAGCACGGTGTTGCCCTTGTCGCGCAGCTGCAGCAGCAGGTCGTTCATCCGCTGGATGTCGTGCGGGTGCAGCCCGATCGTCGGCTCGTCGAAGACGTAGGTGACGTCGGTGAGCGACGAGCCGAGGTGGCGGATCATCTTGGTGCGCTGCGCCTCGCCGCCCGACAGCGTGCCCGACGGCCGGTCGAGCGAGAGGTAGCCGAGCCCGATCTCGACGAACGAGTCGAGGGTCTCCCCCAGCGCCGCCAGCAGCGGCGCCACCGACGGCTCGTCGAGGCCGCGCACCCACTCGGCCAGGTCGCTGATCTGCATCGCGCAGGCGTCGGCGATGTTGATCCCCTTGATCTTCGACGACCGGGCCTCCTCGCTGAGCCGGGTGCCGTCCGCACTCGGGGCAGGTGGTGAACGTGACCGCCCGCTCGACGAAGGCGCGGATGTGCGGCTGCATCGCGTCGACGTCCTTGGACAGGAACGACTTCTGGATCTTCGGGATCAGGCCCTCGTAGGTCAGGTTGATCCCGTCGACCTTGATCTTGGTCGGCTCCTTGTAGAGCAGGTCGTGCAGCTCCTTCTTGGTGTACTTGCGGATCGGCTTGTCCGGGTCGAAGAAGCCGCAGCCGCGGAAGATGCGGCCGTACCAGCCGTCCATGCTGTAGCCGGGGATCGTGAGCGCGCCCTCGTTGAGCGACTTGCTGTCGTCGTACAGCGCGGACAGGTCGAAGTCGGTGACCGAGCCCCGGCCCTCGCAGCGCGGACACATGCCGCCGAGACGGGTGAAGGTCGCCTTCTCGGTCTGGTCTTGCCGGCGCCGCGCTCGACCGTGATCGCACCGCTCGCCCTGACCGAGGCGACGTTGAAGGAGAACGCCTGCGGCGAGCCGATGTGCGGCTGCCCGAGCCGGCTGAAGAGGATGCGCAGCATCGCGTTGGCGTCGGTGGCGGTGCCGACCGTGGAGCGGGGGTCGGCGCCCATCCGCTCCTGGTCGACGATGATCGCGGTCGTCAGCCCGTCGAGCACGTCGACCTCGGGCCGCGCCAGCGTCGGCATGAAGCCCTGCACGAAGGCGCTGTAGGTCTCGTTGATCAGCCGCTGCGACTCCGCGGCGATCGTGCCGAACACCAGCGAGCTCTTGCCCGAGCCGGAGACGCCGGTGAACACCGTCAGCCGGCGCTTCGGGATCTCGACGCTGACGTCCTTGAGGTTGTTCACGCGCGCGCCGTGCACGCGGATCAGATCGTGGCTGTCGGCAACGTGCAGGCGCCGGCGACTGCGTGTCCGTCCTCGTGGCCGTGCTCATCGTCTCTCCATCCGAGGCCTCCAGCGGTACGGCGTGGCCGTTCCGACCGGCACTCATCGGTCCTGGAGCAGCCCGAGGACGTTGCCGTCGGGGTCGGTGACGGTGGCCACCAGGCGGCCGCCGCCGACGTCGTGCGCGGGCTCCTTCACGGTGGCACCCGCGGCGGTCACCTCGGCCAGCTTCGCCTCGATGTCCGGCACGTGCCAGTAGGCCACCGGCGAGGTCATGCCCTGCGGTCCACCGCCCGGCACCAGCCCGATGTGCTGGCCGGCGGCCTCGAAGCCGACGTAGTAGGACCCGTCGGTCTGCGGCGGTACGCCGAGCAGGGCGGTGTACACCGCCTTGGCCGTCGCCAGGTCGGACACGGGATGCAGCACGGTCTTGATTCCCTGGGTGGAAGAGCCGGTCATGGTCACTCCTGAAGTCGTGTGGTGGTCTCCATCGTCCGAGATATACTTTGTAGCACAAATAATTGGCCTGAACCGAGTAATTATGCAAAGATCTCGGCATGGCACCGGGTCCCTACGCCGACACCGCGGTAGTCGAGTTCGCCGGCCAGCTCCTATTCCGGCTGTGGCGGGTGTCGCATACGCGATTTGCCGAGGCGCTCGAGTCACTCGGTCTGACCACCGCGCGCTTCGCGCTACTCAACGTCCTCGGGGCTCACGAAGGAGCCATTCAGCAGGAGATCGGCGCGGCGATGGGCATCGATCCCAGCACGATGGTTTCGCTGATCGATCAGCTCGAGACCGCCGGACTGGCCAAGCGCCGGCCTCGTCCAACGGATCGCCGCGCCCGCGAGGTGGTAATCACACCGAAGGGCCGCCGGGTCCTGAAGCAGGCCCGAGAGTTGGCGATCCAAGTGGAACACGACGTGTTGCGCGGGCTCAGCGAAGCCGAGCGGCGCCGGCTCTTGGCGCTGCTTCGGCGCGCGCTCGACTCGGCACCGGCGCAACCGTTGTGGACCGCCGAGGAGGACGCCTAGCGAGAGACCCCGAGCCTTCTTGATCCGGCGCCTTCGACTCGGGCCCTGCCCCTGCTCAGAGCCGAGCGTGAGGGTAGTCCTTCGCGCGTCCCTGGAAGGAGAGGATCTTGGGATTCTGAACGACGCCGTCGCGGATCTCGATCGCACGGCGCAGCGTATCTTCCCGCTCCCAGGCCTCGGGCCCCGCGAGCAGCGTCCGCAGATAGGGCATCAGCGCCCTGCTGATATCCCATGTGGCTGAGTCCCAGAGCAGCGAGGGGCTGTGGTCGACCGCGTAGCAGCTGAGTCCGTCGCCGAGCTCCAAGATCGGCTCCTCGAAGCTTGTCGGCCGCGACCACTCGAAGCCCATCCCGGAGTCGGCGGAGACATCGACGAAGAGTGTTCCGGCGCGAAACAGCGACAGCTCGTCGTTGGTGACGAATGTAAGCGGCGCCTCGGTGTCCTGCAAGACGCAGTTGACGATCACGTTGTGCTCGGCGAGGAACTCGGACATCGACTCGTGGCGACTGTCGAGCCCCGGCGTCTGGCCGGGACGGTCGGGGTCTCGCGTGTAGGTGATCAGGCGCACGTAGTGGATCGGTGCAGCGACGGCGGCGGCCTCGCGGTGGGTGAGCACGGAGACGTCGTGAACGCCCAGCGCCCTCAGGGCGAGCACCGCTCCGCGGCCAGTGGCTCCGAAGCCGATCACCGCCGCTCGCAGCCGTCGCCCGTACTCGCCGGTCATCCCCTTGAGCTGCATCGCATGGAGCACCGAGCTGTATCCGGCCAACTCGTTGTTCTGGTGGAAGACGTGGAGGCCGAAGGTGCCGTCGTGCGTCCAGTGGTTCATCGCCTCCCAGGCGATCAGCGTCAGGCGGCGGTCGATCGCGACCTGGGTGAGCGCCTCGTCCTGGACGCAGTGAACCCAGCCACACAGCACCTGCCCCTCGTGCATCTCGGCGAGGTCCGCGGCCGTCGGCTTGGGAAGCAGCAGCGCGTCGCATTCGCGCACCAGTTGCTCCCGCTCGCCGAGGCCGCCGACCAGGGGCTCGAGCTCTCCGTCGGCGAAGCCAAAGTGCGCACCGTAGGCGCGCTCGAGAAGGATGCGTGGCCGCAGCTCGGCGCCGAGCTCCCCGAGGTGGGATGGGTGGATCGGCAGCCTACGCTCGTTCTCCTTTCGCGAGCTGGCGATGACTCCGAGGTTGAGGTTGTTCATGTGCGCACGGGCATGCCATCCACAGCCGGGCCGTATACGTGAACGTGCGAGGAAATTAGCCGCGCCACGCTTTCGGTGCTGCGCCGGCCCGGAGGCCGGCCACATGGATCGTCCTCAGGAGGTGCTCCGTCGCTGGGTAGCCTTGCGTCGTGTCGACGATCCTCGCCTGTCCGTCCTGTGGCGTGAAGAACCGAGTTCGCCCGGTGCCGCGCGGGACGCCGAGGTGCGCCGACTGCAAGGCTGCGTTGCCGTGGGTCGTGACGGCCGACGAGTCGAGCTTTGCGGAGGAGAGCGAGGCGAGCGTGCCCGTGCTGGTCGACTTCTGGGCGCCCTGGTGCGGCCCGTGCCGGATGGTGGAGCCGGTCCTCGCGGAGCTCGCGTCTGAGCGGGCCGGTTCGCTCAAGGTCGTCAAGGTCAACGTCGACGAGAACCCGGAGCTGGCGATGCGCTTTCAGGCGATGAGCATCCCGCTTCTCGTGGTCATCCGCGATCAGCGGGAGGTCGACCGCGTGGTTGGCGCGATGTCGAAGTCGCAGCTCGCCGAGCGCCTGGCAGCTCTCGACGAGGCCGCCCGCTGATCTAGCAAGCGTCGCGGGCGACAACCACGCGCGAATGGCTCGAGCGCGTCCTCTCTGGCGGCGCGTCCATCGCTGCCGCGGTCATCGGGTCGATGCTCCCGCTCGCGCCGGCTGCGGGGCACAGAACTCGCGGACCACCTCTGCATAGGCCACCGGGCCGGTCACCTGTGGATCCTGGGCGGCGCCGGGCAGCAGACGTGTGCCGGCCGTCGGGAGCTCCTCGGACAGCACCTCGACGATGCGGCGAAAGAACGGCGGGCGACGATCGCCGTAGGTGAGAAGCACCGGCCCCTCGAATGCCGCGGCAGCGGCGAGGTCGAGGTCCATCTGATGCGGGTCGCGGCACTGGTCGAGGTAGGTGGGCGCGTTCGCGACGAAGCCGGCGCGCCGGCGCTCGCCGAGCGACCGCCAGGCGTGGGGGCCGTAGGCGACCTCGTCGACATAGCGCCGCGCGCCACCCTCGTGGTCGCCGGCGGCGAGCTGCGCCGCGATCTCTTTCAGCGTCGTCCGCAGCCGGTCCAGCTCCGGCCAGCAAGCGGGGTCGAGCAGGTCGAACAGCGGTGGCTCGTGTGCGACCACGCTGCGGACCAGATCCGGGCGCCGAGCCGCGAGCCACAAAGCGATCGAGCCTCCCCAGGAGCTGCCGGCCACGTGCGCAGAGCCAAGCTCGAGCTCGGCGATAAGCGCGCCGACGTCATCGGCGTCCTCGAGGATCGAGCCCGGCGGTTGGCCCGGCTCGCTGAGACCATGGCCGCGGCGATCGAGCGCGACCACGCGAAAGGCCTCCGAGAGCGGGCCGAAAGCAGCGTCCCAGCTGTGGTGGTCGACCCAGGAGCCGTGCACGAGGACCAGCGGGGGCCCCGAGCCTGCGGTCTCGTAATGAAGCTCCACGCCGTTGATCGTGCTCTTGGGAATCGGCCCTGAGATCGCTAACGGGGGAGCGAAGCCTACCCCGCGGGAGCGACTGACAGGCGCTGGCTCATCGCGTGCAGGCAACCTCGCAGGCCGGTGCAGATGGACGGGTCACCGGCTCGCCCTTTCGACGAGCAGGATCGCGCGTCGTGCCGACCACGCGTGACCGGGGCTAGGGTGACCGTGTGGAAAGGTTGGGCATGGATCCGGGCTTGGACTTCCGCCATGTCGATGTCTTCACGGACCGCCCTTACGGCGGCAACGGTCTGATCGTCGTTTTCGGAGGAAGCGAGCTCGCCGCCAACCAGCTGCTCGCTGTCACGCGAGAGATGCGGCAATTCGAAGCGATCTTCCTCGATCTCGAGGGGGACCGCGATGTGATCGCGGCCCGAATCCTCACGGCCGAGGAAGAACTCCCATTCGCGGGCCATCCGGTGATCGGTGCCGCAGCAGCAGTGCATGAGCGCCTCGCGAGGCTGGACATGGAGCGCTCATGGATCTTCGTCATCGCAGGGCGCGAAGTCGACGTCACCAGTCAGCGCAAGGGCGACTACTACGCCGCCACCATGAACCAGGGTCAAGCCACGTTCTCTGCGCCGCTGACCAACTCCGCGGCTGCAGGGTTCGTAGGCGCGCTCAACCTGGACGCGAGCGAGGTTTGCGGCCTGCCGATGCAGGTCGTCTCGACGGGCCTGCCCTACCTGATCGTTCCCGTCACCCACGGCGGCCTGAGCGCTGCGGGGATCGTCGACGACGACTTCGAAGGCCGTCTGGCGACGGTCGGCGCGAAGTTCGTCTATGTGTTGGATCCCGAGCGCCGCGAGGGACGCACCTGGAACAACTCCGGTGCCACCGAGGACATCGCGACGGGGAGCGCGGCGGGACCAGCCGCCGCATACCTGCTCGAACACCACCTCGCCGACCCGCGGGAGGAAATCGTCATGCAACAGGGCGGCTTCGTCGGGCGCCCGAGCACGATGTCGATCAGAGCTGGAGCCGATGCAGACCTCTGGGTTGGAGGGCCGGTCGCCCCCGTGGCGAGCGGGAGGTTGGATACAGCGAATCCCCAGACTCCTTGATCGCTGTGCTCGGGCGACAGCCCGAGCTGATCCCGCCTGCGCGCGCCTGCGTCCCTTCACACGCTAATGGCCGTGACCCCCGGGTCGGGCCGCGTCCGCTGCCTTTGCCAGATCTTGTAGGACGGCAAAGAACTTCGGCGATTGACCGATAAACAGCCCATCGGCGGTAAAGGCCCTGACCGTTCCCATCGCCGCCCCCTGGGTCTGGGTGGGGCGAATGATGGAGCAGACCGGGAACTTGCGATCGAGGAAGATCGTCGGCTCGGGCATGATCAGGTTGGTCTGGAGCAGTTCGCCGTCGGCGTTGAGGTCGGGGAATACCAACCCGGTCGTCGGGTCGGTCAGCGGGGGCGCGTTGCCGGCTTTGTCCTGCCAGGTCTGGAAGTGCATCGTCTCGCTGCCGCCGATGCTGAGCAGGATGCGCAGCACCTCCTGGTGGGTGACCCGCTGCGCGAGTCCCGCGTAGAGGCTGGTGCCGCCTTGCTCAACCCACGCGAAATGGAACCCCGCCGTGTTGGCGATCGCCTGGAGGTGCTTCTTGGGGTGGAGGTCGGCGTCGGATCGAGGGATCGCCGGATGCTGACCGACGGCGAGGTCCGGGACTGCTTGCGGAAGGGTGTCGCCGAGGTCGGGGTTCTGCGAATCGCTGCGGTAACGCGTCCAAAAACTGGTGTTGACGGTCAGCTGCATCAGGTTGGTGAGCCGTCCGATTTGCTGCGCGCCGGTCGCCTCGCTGCTGGGCAGGGTGCGGAACTCGTCGAGGTCGACCGTTTCCGCGCCGTGCGCCTTGAGGTAGGCGTTGATGAAGGTGAAGTGGCTGATCTCGTCGTCGGTGTTGTCGTGGATGTACTGGTCCATGTCCTCGTCCAGCACCGCGACAGCTTCGTGGTAGTCGGGGTTCCCGGTGCCGCCGGGGACCTCGCTGTCCTGGATGCCAGCGAGCTCGTTGTACTGTTGCCACAGATCGGTCTCGATGATCTCGGCCGCAGCCAGGAAGCGGAGAATCGCCGCGTCATTGCTCGTGAGACCGCCGCTCGCAAAGGCCGCCGGCGCATCGGCCAACAGCCCCCCGGCGCCGATCGTTGCTCCCACCACGGCTCCCCTGACGAAGAGGGAGCGACGGGTCGTCGTTCCTTGCGCCTGGCTCGCTTGCTGTTCCATGATCTCCTCCTTGTAGCGTGGGATGGAACGAAGGGGGCACATGCCTCCCTCCCCAGGCGGAGGTGCTCTCCAAGATCCTGACTTCGACCGACCCTCACACGGCGGCTTAATCGCCCACTAAAGAAGGTGCAGCTCGTTGCCACCGCCCGCCCGCCGGGAGCCCTTCTCGCGCGAGGGCGGTGCCTACGGTCGAGCGGCTGCGCCGTAGCGGAGTGGATGGCCCTGAGCGGAACCGCCGCCTCTCAACCAGGCACAGATTGATGCTCTCGTCACGATCGGTTAGGTTGTCCCAACCCGGGCGCTCGGCCCGAAACGACAGACCTCGACGGGGGGAAAGATGAGTCTCGCGACTCGCAGACTGAGAAGGCCGGTTTCAGTCATGCCGGCGCTCGTACTGCTCGTGTCCATGGTTGCTGCACCTGCGGCTTTGGCCATGGGGGGCGCAGGGCACGGTGGCAAGCCGACGATCGAGCGTGAGGTGATCGAGGAGACGTTCCCCGATGACTTCATCCTCGAGGTCTGCGGGGTGGAGACGCTCACCACGCAGAGCGAGGTCAACATCATCAAGACGTTTCCGGACGGCTCACAGACAGTGCACCGCCGAGTCCAGTTCGTTCCCGACGACCCCAGCATCGCCAGCGAACGATGGGCTCGCACCGACTTCTTCGCACCCGACGGGACGGAGAGGATCGTCGGCCTGGCGATCCGCCTCTATCGCCACGGCGAGGGCACCATCATCCGCGATGCCGGATGGGTCCAGGTCCTCGAGGACGGCCTCGTGATCCGCGGACCGCATCCCTTCCTCGAGAACCAGGACGAGGCGGAACAGCTCTACTGTTGACGCGTCGAGCGGTCGCTCGACTTGGCCTCGGCCAAGTGAAAGATCGGAATGGCAGCGGTTCGCGCCCAAGAGCCGGCTCCGCCAACCGCTTGACGGTGGGATTCGCGCCTTACCGCATCGGCTGAGAAGCGGAGATACTGCGCTCGGGGATGTCCCAGGCCGACGTCGAGATCGTCAGGGAGTTCACTCAGCGCTTCGCGGCGGGTGACCATGTTACGGACGATTACTTCGATCCGGAGATCGTCTGGGACACATCAGCGAGCGGGCTGCCATCGGCGGGCGTCTATCACGGCCGTGAGGGAGTGCGGCGCTTCTTTCGCGACTGGCTCGCCCCGTGGATCGACTACGAGATCGAGGCCCGCGAGATCATCGACGCAGGTGGTGCGGTCGTGCTCGTCTTCCGGCAGGCGGGGACGGGGCGGGGGAGCGGGGTCAGGATCGAACGGGACTTCTTCGGCGTCTGGGAGCTGGAGAGCTCGAAGGTGGTGCGCTTCCGCCTCTTCGCGTCCCGCGAGCTGGCCTTCGAAGCCGCAGGGATGTCGGGATAGCAGGAATGAGCCCGGCCGGCGGTCCACGCCGCGATCCGCGCGCCCGCGGCCTGCTCAGTTCGCGGAGGCGAACTCGAAGCGCGTGCCGACGCTGTTCTGGATGAAGGCCTCGGGGAAGCGGGTGGCCAGGGCGTGGGTGGCGCGCCACCCGGTGCAGTGGCACGGGACGAGGTGGTCGGGGGAGAACTCGTCGAGCGCTTCGCAGGTCGGCGCGATGATCTTTTCGAAGAGTGGTCCGCCGAGATGGAAGCCGCCGATGACGGCGTGGATGCGGCTCTCTCCGGTCAGCTTTCGCACGTAGCGGAGGATGTTGACGATGCCTGAGTGGCCGCAGCCCGTGAGGATCACCAGGCCGCGCCCGCGGACGTGCGCCACCAGGGCTTGGTCGTCGAGGATCAGGGGATCGGGCTGCCAGCCTCCGTCCCGGTGGGCCTGGTGGACCGGGAAGCCCTGCTCGAACTCGCTCGTGCGGTCGACCTCGCCCGTGACCAGGAGCGAGCCGTCAAGGAGGAACGAGGGTTGGCGCTGCTCCACGATCTCGAAGCCGGCGCCCTCGAGCGCGGGCTTGCTCGTCGTTGGCAGCTCGATCGGATCGCGGCCTGGGAGGGCGATCCTGCGTCGGCTCCAGAACTCGGGGTGGATGAGAACGGGGACGTGCGCGTGCCCGCCCAGCTCGGTCACGAGTCCGTCCATCCCGGTGGTGTGGTCCCAGTGACCGTGGCTCAGCACGATGATGTCGATGTCACGCCGGCTGAGCTCGAGTCGGCGCATGTTCTCCACCATGCCGTCCGGCGTGACTCCGGCGTCGAACAGAATCTTGGTGGTCCGGTCCGACTTCGTGATCGTCACGAGGCATGAGAAGCCGTGCTCGGCTCGCAGCAGGTCGCTCGTCCGGTCGCCCTCGAGGAAGCGCGCCGGGACGCTCGGGTAGGCGGAGAACGACAGGGGAGCTCGGGTGGCGGGACCCTCGTCTGCGATCAGCAGGTCGGTCGTGTTGTCGACCAGCGTCGTGACGCTCAACGAGTCGAGCGGGTCGAGCGGAATCGGTTCCACCGTCTCCTCCAGGAACTCAGTCATTTCGCCTCTGCCGATCTCGCCGGCGTCTCCGTGCGAGTCATCTCTGACGGTACCGTCGCGCAGTCATTTCCGCTTCGCGCTCGAGCGGCGCTCGGTGTACCGACGCGCAGAGATCCACCAAGGCCTCACGTGCGGTCGCGCATCCCGAACGCCAGTCATGTCCGACTCCGCTCACGGTCGAACGCCGCCGGGCCGCCACTGCGCTCTGCCCGGATAGGCTCGTGCGATGAAGCACACGTCGATCGACATCTACCTGGTGATCGACACCTTTTTGCTGTTGCTGATCGGCATCGGTCCGAAGATCGCTCTCGTGCCGTTCGTTGAGATCACCGCACCACTCGACGCGGCAACCAAGGCTCGGATCGTCCGCAAGATGCTCACCACCGCGTTCGTCGTCGCCCTGATCCTCGTTGGACTGGGCGAGCTTCTAGCGCGGCTGCTTCATTTCTCAACCGGGTCGCTATCGATCGCGGGCGGGATCATCCTGATCATCATCGCGATCACGATGGTCCTCGGAACCGGGGAACCCAGCGGGAACAAGGCCATCACCGAACGCGATCCAATGCGCACCGCGGTGTTCCCTCTCGCCGTTCCCTACCTGCTCAACCCCGCCGGAATCGTCACGCTGGTGACCCTCTCCGCCGAGGCGGACTCAGTGGCAGTTTTCGCGATGGTGCTTGGCGTGCTCGGCGTGATGCTCGCGCTCGACGCGGCCGTGTTCCGGCTGGCCAACCGCGTCAGCGACAAACTGGACGAAAGCCGCATGCTGGTGACCGAGAAGATCTTCGGGATCCTCTTGGCCGCGCTCGCCGTCCAGCTTGTGCTCGACGGACTCGAAAGCGTCGGCGTAATCCACCTGTCCGGTCACTGACGATCACGGCCGGCGCACCTTGTCGCCAGTACATCTTGCCTAAGACCAGGGACGAGCGGGACCCGAGATCCGGCGTGTGAGATGCTCGACCATGATCGAATCGAAGGAGCGGACGAGCATGGGACGAGACAGACGCCAACGCAGACGACGTATGGCCGCACTCGGCGGAGCCGCCGTCGCTGCGAAAAAGCACAGGGACAACAAGCTCGCCGCGGAGCCGCAGGACAGCGCGCCGGAGGCTGAGCCGACCGACCCTGGCCCAGCGGCGTCGGGTGGTCTTACTGCCGACACCATGGAGCGACTCAAGGAGCTCGGTCAGCTTCACGAACAAGGCGTGCTCACCGATGAGGAGTTCGCGAGCGAGAAGGCGAAGGTGCTGGGAAGCTGACGCCTGGGGACACCGTTTGGACGAGGCGACTCGCCACCACATCAGCTCGACTCTGCGTCGAGCACGCCTGACTCGGCCGATGAATCCGTGACCAGACGCTCGGCGGGGATGCGGCGCGTGCCCCAAAATGAGGCGACGACTATGAACCCCGCGAATAGGAAGGCGGTCTTCAGGGCGTTGAGCTGGGCGTCCTCGTAGCTCTGGACCAAGGCGTCGACCTCCTCGGGCTCGGCACCGGCGTCGGTTGCCGCCGTCCGGACCTCGTCCGAGGAAATGAAGCTGACCCCGCTGGCGATCGTCGTCTCGACCTGCTGTTGGGCCTCGGCTGAGACCCGCGGATCGGAGGCGATGTTGCTCTGAAAGGCGGTGATCAGGCCGGTGATGACGACAGCGCCGAGCAGCGCCGTCCCGAGCGATGAGCCGAGCTGCTGCGCGGTGTTCTGGAGGCCGCCCGCCTCGCTTCGATCAGCGTCCGTCACCGACGATTGGGCGACGTTTCCGAGCTGGGAGATGACCAGGCCCATCCCGACTCCCAGCACGCCCATCGCGATCAGAAAGCTGGTGGTGTCGAGCTCGGGCTCGACAACGCCAAGAAGCAACAGCGTCGAGAGGAACGTGACGACAAGGCCGGCGCGCACGATGGGCCGGGGCGCGAAGCGCGACGAAATGGCTGAGCCGCCGAGCGCGGCGACGAACAGCCCGAGCGAAGCGGGGAGCATTCGCACGCCGGTCTCGAGCGCGTCGAGCCCTTGCACAACCTGGAGGTAGAGGGGCACCGTGAAGAAGATCCCCATCAGGATCAAGTTCTGAGCCAACAGCATCGAGAGGGCGCTGCGGAACCTGTCGATCCCGAACAGGCGAAAGTGGACCAGCGGATCGGATCCCTGCTTCTCGCGCCGGCGCTCCCAGGCCCGAAACCCGGCGAGGATGAGCAGGCCCGCCGCGATCACGAAAGGCGTCAGCGAGAACCCGAACGGCTCGACCGGCGAGTTGAGCGGCCGCAGCCAGCCCCAGTTGCTCGCCTGCAGGACGCCGATCACTACCGTCGTCATCCCGAGAGCGGCGAGGACGGAGCCGACCCAGTCGAGCCGGGGCGGACTCCCTTCCCTCTCCGGCTCGCTCAGGTACCTGGTCCCGAAGAGGATCAGCGCCGCGACCACCACCTCGCCGACGAAGACCACGCGCCAGGTGAGCTCGGTCGTCGCCCACCCGCCGAGAATCGGCCCAACCGCGATCCCGGCTCCGGCGACGCCCCCGAGCACTCCATAGGCGATCGCCCTCTGGGAGCCGGCGTAATTGCCCGCGACGAGGGCGACGAGCGCCGGTAGCACCATCGCCGCCCCGATTCCCTCGAGGACCGACCAACCCAGCATTAGGGTCGGGACACTCCACGAGGCCGCGGTGAGCGCTGACCCCGATGCGTAGATCACGAGGCCAATCGCGAAGACTCTTTTCCGGCCCCAGATGTCGCCGAGCTTGGCGCCCGTGACCATCAGCGCTGCCATTACGAGCGCGTACAGCGCGATCACCATCTGAATCGTCGTGACCGTGGTGTCGAAGTCCTTGACCAGTTGCGAGATCGCGACGTTCATCACGGCCTGGTCGAGGACCATCAGGAACTGGGCCGCCGCCAAGACACTGAGGATCCGCCACTTCATGTCAGACCCCGGGAGCTGGGCCGACCAAGGCGCCGGTCGCCCTTGGCACACCTGGTCCGTCGAGGCGCCGCATCAGGGCATGTTCCACGGCGTCTCGTTCACCTGGGCGAAATATGACGGCTCCGAGTCCTCGGCCGCGTCGCGGGTGAGGATGCGCAACGCGTCGGCCTCCGTCCCGCTAAGCCCGGCGACGATCAGGTACTCGACCGTGATCGAGGACCGCTCGACGACGTCGTACAGCCAGGCCACGCTCCGGGCTTCGGCAGTCACCGAGCTCGCGACGCGGGTGACATGGCCAGCTCTAATCGGGTGACGTCGTGGGCGAGTTCGCCCGCAGGTCGCGACCTTTCGTGGGCGGTGTCGCTCGATCTTTCTCGACGCCGGGCCGGATTCACCCGTGTCGGACGATGACGGGCTTGGGACGGGCCGTAGGCTGCGGCCGAGGATGCTGGGGAACCGGGTTATCGAGGACCCGCTGCCTCCAGGCGAAGAGGCGGGAGCGACCCCGCGAATCGAAAAACCGCGGTCGCGTGCAATGACCGAACGTGCCTCAATCATCGAGGGCGACGGCGATACCGGAGTCCCATGCCATTTCTTCGTCGGCCCAGCTCGAGCGAGAGTCGAGCTGACGCGCGGCTCTGACCGCGGCGCGTCCGAGCGCGTTGGCGTAGGTGGGGAACGAGAAAGGAACGAGTGCGAGCTGCTCGACCTTCGTCCCCGACGCGACCGCGAGCGCTGCCAGCTGGGCGAGTTCGACGGCCCGCTCACCGACGATGTGACAGCCGAGGATGGTGTGCTCCTCGCGGTCGACGACGAGCTTGCAGAACCCCGTCGGGCGACCGTCGATGATCGGGCGCGGCATCGACTCGAAGCCCTCTTCCCCCACGACCACGTCGTGGGTCTCGCGAGCGGTCGCCTCAGTGAGCCCGACAGAGGCGTATTCGGGGTCAGTGAAGCTGCCCAGAGGGCTTACCTCCGCGGGGAGGACCTCGGTCCTTCCGACGGTGGCGTTGGTGGCTGCGAGGTAGGCCTCGCGCGCCGCCTCGTGCACGACCATGAGGTGACCGGTGACATCTCCGGCGGCGTAGATGCCTCGGGCGGTCGTGCGGAGCTGGGAATCGACCTTTATGTAGCCGCGGGGGTCGGTCTCCACGCCGGCGACCGGGAGGTCGAGGGGGTCGGTGTTTGCGACCCACCCGACCGCGACCACCGCCAGGGTCGCGTCGATTTGCACCTCTGCATCGCCTCGGGAATAGACGAGTCGCACTCCGGCGGGAGATGGCTCGAAGCGCTCGATCGTTCCGGCGCGCTCGAGGACACGGACGCCGGAAGTCTTCAGCGCCGTGCTCATCGCTCCCGACACCTGCTCGTCCTCGCTCATGAGGATGCGGGGGGCGGCCTCGAACAGGGTGACCCGCGATTCGAAGGCGTTGAAGATCGAGGCGACTTGGACCCCGGTCGCACCGGCGCCGATCACCAGCAGCGAGTCGGGAGCCGATTCGAGGCGCCAGGCGTCGCTGTGGGTGCAGGTCAGCTCGAAGCCGGGCACGGGGAGCTGCCGCGACACGCCGCCGGTGCACAGGATGATGTTTGCGGCTCGCAGTCGCGGTCCGTTGTCGCTCTCGATCACGTGCGGCTCGACGAACCGCGCGGTTCCAGCGTGTTCGTGGAGGGTCACGCCGGCGTGCTGGAGCTCGTCGCGCAAGAGCGCGTGCGCGCGCACGTCGCCGGTGACCTCGCGCACGCGTGCCAGCAGACGCCGATAGTCGAGCCTGGGTTCGCCGGCGCTGATCCCGTAGCGTCCGAGTTGCCTCGCCTCCCGCATCAGGCGCGCCGCATGGGCCAAGGTCCGCACCGGCACCGGCCCGTCGTTGGCGGCCATTCCCCCGAGCTCGTCGCGCGTGACGAGGGCCGTTCGAGCTCCGAGTCGCGCCGCACGCAACGCAGCGACGACGCCGGCGGGCCCGGCGCCGATCACGGTCACATCGAGGTCATTAGTGGGCAGGCTCGTAGCGTCGCACCTCCTGGGCGGCCTGGTGGGTCCGGGCGCCTCGTAGGCACCGGGTAACTGACCGACCAGTTTCCCGGCGTTGCGCCGAACGTGCTCGCGATCGGGCTCATAGAACCGTACGTTCGCCTCGTCACGACGCTCAACGGTCCGGAGCAGACGGCCGAGAACCGCCGGCTCGGCACGCTCGACACGGCCACCTCATCGACGAGATGCTCCAGCGCAACCCGATGCTGTTCATCCGCGGCGACGAGGCCGAGGAGGCCTGGCGGATCATCGACCCCGTGATGGCCGCGTGGGCCGCCGGCGACGTTCCGATACAGGAATACCCTGCCGGCACAGCGCCCCCGGGTCCCGTGCTCTGACGCCTTCGGTCATCGTTGCACGCGACGTGTATTCGGGAATCCGCTGAGCCGTGAGCCTGGAAGCGCTTGCCCTGGCGGTGGTTTGCGCATTCCGTCCCACCGCCCTTGCCGCGGTCTATGCGCTGCTTTCGTCGTCGACGCCCCGGCGGCCGCTGGCGGCTTACACGGTCGCCGGCTTCGCATTCAGCGCAATCTGCGGTGCGATCGTGGTGCTCGTCCTGCACGGAGTCGGACGGGAGCCCGGCACTTCGACGGTGAGCGGGGTGATCGAGCTTGCGGGCGGCGCTGCGGCGCTGGGCTTCGCCGCGGGCATCGCCACCGGCCGGCTGCGAGGTGAGTTCCGAACCGGACATTCGAACGGTGGCTCCCGCCTGGGAGCACAGCTGCGCAACCCGTCGCCCCGGGTGGCGGCCGCGGCCGGCGTCGCCACACATCTTCCCGGGCTGCTCTATCTGCTCGGCCTGAACGCGATCGCCGACAGCGACCCGCGTTTGGCCGGGGGACTCGTCGCGGTGCTCGTCTTCGATGCGATTTGGCTGGCGATCCCGTTCATCGCGCTCGTCGCAAGCATCCGCCGCCCCGACGTCCCCCGCGCCGCGATCGGCCGAATATCAGCTTGGATGCTGAGCCATCAGCGTGCGGGCCTGACCCTCGTTTTCAGCGTGGTCGGCGCTTACTTCGCGACCAAGGGCGTCCTCGATCTCCTGGCTTAGCGCTTTCGCTTTGACCAGCGTTTCACTGTCAAGCGAGATGAGTGATCGAGTCGCGCCAGACCTCGGGTCAGCCGGTCTGACCTCGGACGAGGTGCGCGAGATCTGCGCTCAAAACCGCTTGTCTAAGCGATGGGCCGTGCAGGGATCGAACCTGCGACCTTGAGATTAAGAGTCTCCTGCTCTACCAGCTGAGCTAACGGCCCGGGACGGGCATGGTAGCGAGGGGCGTGGGCCCGTCGAGGCGGCGCTGCGGGCTATGGAGCGGGCGCCGGGGCGGGGGCGCCGGAAGTGCCGCCGAGGCCGCCGAACGGGTCCTGGAGGCCCTGCTCGCCGGCCTGCTGTCCGCCCTGCTGGGCCTGCTTCTTGATCGCCGCGAGCTGCTTCACCGCCCGCTTTCGCAACCCTTCGAGGCTCGTCTGGATCTGCTTGCGCTGCGTCTTGTCGGCCGCTGCGACCGCCTGCTCGGCGGCGGCATCGCCCTTCTTCAGCGACCCGTCGGCGTACTCGTAGAAGGCGAGCTGGCCATAGGCGGCGGCCGTCTTCTGGCCGTCGGCGACGATCTGCTGCGCCGCGGCGGCACCGCCGGCGTCACCGAGCAGCACGTAAGCCTGAGCCGCGTTCGCGGCCGCGGAGAGGTTCGGCTGCTTCGGCTTCGTCTTCAGGTAGTCCTCCCAGGCGGCGACGGCGTCCTCGAGCTGGTTGCGGGCGTCGGTGGAGACCGAGGTCTGCCCCGTCTGGGGATCGGTGCTGACTCCCGACGAGGTCGCGGCGGCGTAGTGGTTGGTGACCAGATCGAGCATCGCCTGGGTGTTCGTCGGATCGTTGGCGAGGGTGCTCTCGGCGTCATCGATCGCCTGCTGGAACTGCGGGTTGGTGTTTGAGCTGTCCCCGCCGAGGCCGAGCGCGTCGAAGATCCCGCCGATCCCGCCGCTGCCGACGCCGAAGCCGACGAAGCTGATCGCGAAGATCGCCGCGAGCATCGCGAACGTGACCTGGACGACGCGGCGGCGCTTGCCGCTTTGGAGATCGAAGAGCATCGAATGCGGAGACTAGCTATGAGGCTCCGGCCGGCGGCGCATGGGGGCCCTCGACCTCGGCATCCGGCTGCTCGGCTTCGCGCGACCGGCCGAAGCGTCGCGCCAGCAGCAGCGAGAACTCGAACAGCAGGTACAGCGGGGCCATCGAGATCAGCATCGTGATCGGGTCGGTGCCCGGAAGGAGCATCGCGACGACGGCGATGATCAGCACGGCGTAGCGGCGGTTGCGGCCGAGCTGCTGCGGGGTGACGATCCCGAGCCTGGTGATCGCCAGGATCGCGACCGGGATCTGGAACAGCAGCCCGACCCCGATCAGCGTCGTGATGAAGAAGCCGTAGTACTCGCTCGCGCGGATCTCGATGTTGAAGTCGTCGGCGTTGAAGCTGAGCAGGAAATTCAGCGCGGGCGGCATGACCACGAAGTAGGCGAACACGACCCCGGCGATGAACAGGAACGGGATCATCAGCAGGAGCGGCATCATCACCCGCTTCTCCGTCGGACTGAACGCGGGAAGCACGAAGGCGTAGAGCTGGTAGAGGATGATCGGCAGCGCGATCAGGATCCCCGCGTACGCCGAGAGCTTGAAGGTCGTGAAGAACGGCTCGGTGACGCTGAAGGTCAGCGGCTCCTTGTCGCCGGGCAGCGGCCCGTTGGCGATCTGCAGCAGCAGATTGTTCTGCCAGAAGCAGAGTGCGATCGCCGCGGCGAGGATGACCGCCGAGAAGATGATCCGCGAACGAAGCTCGTCGAGGTGCTCGACGAGCGTCATCCGGTCGTCGAAGCTGGCTGACTTCAGCCGCGCCACGGCGGGGAGCTCGAGCGGCGCCTAGCCGCGCTTGTCGGCGACGACCTCGCCCTCGACGGGCTCGGCGCCGGGGTCGGGCTGCGGCTGGGCGGCCTGCGTCTCGAGCTTGGCCTGCTCGGTCTTCTCGTCGTCGTCGTTACCGCCGGTGATCGAGTCCTTGAACTCGCGCATGCCGGAGCCGAGCGATCTGCCGAGATCGGGGAGGCGTTTCGGCCCGAAGATGACGAGAGCGATCACGAGCACGATCGCCAGTTCGAGTGGTCCTATATTGGGCATCGCCGCAGATGCTACTCCTACCGGGTCCCCGGCCTGGGCACCTACTTGCGATCGAAGTTCAGATAGAAGCGTGACGGCGGTCGGCTCGTCCTGGCCCTGATACTTCGATCCCGTCTCGCGTGAGCCGTACGGCCGCTCGACCGGACCGTCCATTCGCATGAACGAGATCTGGCCGATCGGCATCCCCCGGTAGATCGTGATCGGGAGGTTGGCGACGTTCGAGAGCTCCAGGGTCAGGTTGCCCTCGAAGCCGGCGTCGACGAAGCCCGCCGTGCTGTGGATCAGCAACCCGAGCCGGCCGAGCGAGCTCTTGCCCTCGAGCCGCCCGACGACGTCGTCGGGCAGGCTGACACGCTCGAGCGTCTGGCCGAGGACGAACTCACCCGGATGGAGGATGAACGGCTCGTCGTCGCCGACCTCGACCAGCTCGGTCAGCTCCTCCATCGGCCGGCGGACGTCGATGTACGGGTAGCGGGCGTTGTGAAAGACGCGGAATTTGCCGTCCGCGCGGACGTCGACGCTCGATGGCTGGATCAGGCCCGGGTCGAAGGGGTCGAAGACGATCCGTCCCGCCTCGACCTCCGCCCTGATAGTCCGGTCTGAGAGCACCATCGCGGCGCCAGTCTAGACCCGTGCGGAGCGCCCGCGGCGGCGCTCGTCGCGACTAGTGCTTGCGGGCCTCGCGGGCGTAGCCCGCAAACGCGAGCCGGGCGAGGCTGATCGCGGCGCGTTTCTCGTCGTCGGTCCGCGCACCCTTGACGTAGACGTGCGTGCGGACGATGCGTTCGTCATGGATCGCGGTCAGCTCGAGCCGGTCGCCGATCCAGAACGCACCGGCACCGCCGTAGGTGCCGTCGTCGCCGAGACCGCGGACCAGCTCCAGGGATCCGGGACCGCTCGGGATCACGCTCGGCAGCTGACGCGCTTCGGTGATCAGGTTGAAGTAGCGGCGCACGGCGCGGGTGGCCGTATCGAGCGAGACGCGGGTGTAGACCTCCGGGCCGGAGCGCTCGCGGTATTCGCACAGCGAGAGGTCGCGCGAGTTGTTGGCGGTGCGCTCCAGCGGCTTCGCTCCAGAGCCGTTGACGCGGCCGACGATCCGCTCGACGGTGCCGGGATCGATCAGCTCGCAGGCAGTCGCGACGGCGGTGCCGGACTTGCCGATGAAGCGACTGCTGTCGGCACTGCGCAGGGTCATGTCGGGCGGCCCCGAGGCCGCGCCCTCGTTGTTCGGCTGCGACGTCGTTGCGGTCGAGTCCGACCGGTCGCCGCCGCAGCCGCCGAGCGCGACCGTCGCGCACAACGTGAGCAACGCCAGCCTTCGCATCAAACGTGGCCTACCCGCGGGCGGGCGTCCTCAACCGCCCGCTCCCGGCGGGTCACGAGTAGCGCTCCACCACCCCGTCGGCGACCATCGTCAGCAGCGACCGCTGAGTGCGGTCGAGCGGGCTCTCCGCGACCGCGCCCTTGCCGCGCTCGACCCGCTCGCGCGCCTCGGCTCGCACCCGCTCGAGGACGCCGGTCGCAACGATCCGGTCACACACCGCGGCCGCGGAGGCCTCGTCGAGGGTGCGGAGGTCGAGCTCGGCGAGCACCGGGTCGCGTTCGCGCGCCAGGATCAGCGGCAGGTTCACCGTTCCGTCGAGCAGGTCGGTGCCTCGAGCCTTGCCGGTCCGTTGCGGCGGCCCGACGACGTCGAGGACGTCGTCGAGCAACTGGAACGCGAGCCCGATCTGGTTCCCGAACTCCGACAGCGCTCGCTCGTCGCCGGGGTCGGGGTCGCCGCCGATCACGCAGGCGCACTGGAACAATCGCGCCGTCTTCAGCCGGCAGCGCTCCAGGTAGCGCTCCGCGGTCACCTCGGTCCGAAAGGCATCGTGGCGCTGGGCGAGCTCTCCTTGAGCGAGCCCGATCGAGGCCGCTGGCGAGCAGGGCGACGCGCCGCTTCGAGTCGGACCCGAGATCCGCGAGCTCGGCGAACGCGCGCGAGAACAGGAGGTCGCCGACCGCCGTCGCGGCGTCGCGCCCGGCGCGGGCGAACACGGTCGGCACCCCCCGACGCAGGGGCGCCGTGTCGAGCACATCGTCGTGGACCAGAGTCGCCATGTGCACGAGCTCGACCGCGGTCGCGGCTCCGATCGCCGCCGGGCCGGCGTCGGGCCCCGCGCAGAGCAGGACGAGCATCGGACGCAGCCGCTTGCCGCCCGCGGCCAGGGTCGCGCCCGCCTCCTCGGCAAGCCGGTCGCCGCCCGCGCCGACGAGCTCGCCGAGCCGGTCCTCGACCGCGGCCATGCGGCGCGGCAGCCAGGTCTCGGCGGCGTCGAGGACCCGGGTGACCGGGGGCGGGACGGCAGATCGGTTCATCGTCCTCGCAACGCTACGGGTGCCGGCCGCTCGACGCGCGCGACGGGGCGCTCCTACTCGGGCCGCGAACCGGAGTGGATCGCGATGATCCCGCCGGCGAGGACCGTGTAGCGGATCCGCTCCAGCCCCGCCCGGTCCATGGTCAGGGCGAGCCCGGCCGGCGGCGGGAAGCGCTTCACCGACTCGGGCAGGTAGGAGTAGGCCTCGCGATCGCCGGCCACGGTTCCGAGCAGCGGCACGAGCCGGTCGAACCAGAGGCTGAAGAAGGTCGACAGCGGCGGGCGGGTGGGCTGGGTGATCTCGAGGATGACGAGCCGGCCACCCGGCTTCAAGACCCGGGTCAGCTCACGGACGCCGCGCCCGAGGTCGGCGAGGTTGCGGACCCCGAAACCGACCGTGACCGCGTCGAACGAGCCGTCGTCGTAGCTGAGCTCGAGCGCGTCGCCCCATTCGAAGCGCACCGACCCCGCGCCGCGCTGTGCGGCCTTGACGCGCGCCAGGTCGAGCATCCGCTCGGAGAAGTCCGAGCCGATCACGCTCCCCTGCGATCCGACCCGCCGCGCGAGCTCGAAGGCCAGGTCGCCGGTGCCGCAGCAGGCGTCGAGCGCCACGTCACCGGGGGCGAGCTCGGCACGGTCGGCGGCGCGCTCGCGCCAGCGGTGATGAAGTCCCGCCGTCATCGCCGTGTTCATGAGGTCGTAGACGCCCGCGATGCGGTCGAACATGCCGCGGATCTGACCGGCGAACTGCTGCTCCTCGGTCGGGGTCGCGACGCTCATCTCGAGCCCGCCGACAGGCCCGGCGGCCGGCCGCTCACTGCAGCGACGCCAGGAAATCGACCAGGTTGTTGAACTTCTCGGGCGGCAGGGTTCCGTACTGGGGCATGATCCCGGACGGGTTGATCAGGGTTCGCCGGATCGCCGCCGCGGGCAGCTTCGCGCCGATGTGGGTCAGCTCCGGCCCGGGGCCCGAGTTTCCGTTCTCGCCGAACTTGTGGCAGGCGAGGCACCCGGATTGCGCGGCGACCTCCTTGCCGGCCTCGAACTGGGGCGGGACCGTGAGATCGATCTCGGTCGGCGACCCCGCCGAGGCGCCGAGGAAGGTCAGATAGGCCATCGCGACGATCGTCATGATCCCCGCGGTCGTCGCGACGGGGCGGCGCCACGGCCGCCGCTCCGGGTTGCGGTCATAGAACGGCAGCAGGAGGAGGAGGACCATGCACAGGGTCGGGATCCCCACGGTCGCGATCGGGACCAGCTCGTTCGGCTTGATCACCCGCAGCAGCTCGAAGAGGAAGAAGAAGTACCACTCCGGCCGCGGCACGTAGGTGGTCGTCGTCGGGTCGGCCTTCGGGCCCTGCTCGGCTCCGAGCAGGATCGACATCGCGATCAGGACGATCGCGACGATCAGCATCATCGCCGAGTCCTTGAAGATCGCGTAGGGGAAGAAGGGCTTGCCCTTCTTCTTCAGGATCTCGTACTCGCGGAGGTACGCCTCCTTCTCGGCGACGTTCACGGGCTGCCCCCGTCCTCGTGCTCGGAGCGCAGCACGCCTCCGTTCCCCGCGTACGAGGCGACCCGCTCCTCGCGCAGCGGCTTCGGCTTCGGCGACGCGCGCAGCCATGGCGGCGCCGTGGTCCCGAGCTTGACGACGAGGTAGAGATGGGCGCCGATCAGCGCGATGATCAGCCCCGGCACGAGCAGCATGTGGATCGCGTAGAAGCGGGGCAGCGTCGTCGCTCCGAACTCCGCGCCGCCGCGCAGGAAGTCGGCCAGGTAGGGGCCGACGACCGGGCCCGTGCCGGTGATGTTCATGGCGACGATCGTCGCCCAGTAGGACCGTTGGTCGAACGGCAGCAGATACCCGGTTAGGCCCATGACCATGGTCAGGATCAGCAGCACGACGCCGATCACCCAGTTGAGCTCGCGCGGGTACTTGTAGGCGCCGAAGAAGAACGTCCTGCCCATGTGCAGGAAGATCAGGATGATCATCAGCGTCGCGCCCCACTTGTGCAGGCCCCGCACGAACTCGCCGAGCCAGACGTCGTTCGTCAGGTGGGTGATCGAGTTGTATGCCTCGGTCGACGACGGGACGTAGTACATCGCGAGGAACACACCGGTCAGCGCCTGCATCGCGAACACGAACAGCGTCGCCGAGCCAAGCGTGTAGAACCAGTTCGTCCCCTTCGGGACCTTGCGCAGCAGCAGGCCGCTCAAGAACGGCGTCGCGCCGGTGCGCTCGTCGACCCAGCCGACGACGTCGATGCCCGCCTCCTTGAGCTTCCCGTCGCTCTTCCGGTCGGCCTCCTTCTGCGGCTCGGCGACCTCCGCGCCCGCGCCGTCGGTACGCACTCCCGGCGCTCGCTGGCCGGGCTTCTTGGGCTTGTTCAGTGCGGATGGAAGCTTGGGCATGGGTCGCAGATCAGGGGGGTGGAGCGGTCGTGAAGCGCGGCGGGTAGAGGTACTCCCAGATTCCGCCGGTGTACTCGCCGGGGTCGCGGGCGCGAACCGGCTCGAGATCCGAGGTGACGCTGTAGCGGGGGCCGATCTCGAGCATCCCGGCGTCCGAGACCCGCGTCTGGAAGCGATCGAGCGGGCGCACGGGCGGACCTCCGATCACCTTGCCCTCGAAGTCGTAGACGCCGCCGTGGCAAGGGCAGATGAAGTTGCCCGCGGTCCTCACGAACCTGACCGGGCATCCGAGGTGGGCGCAGCGGGTCGAGATCGCGATCACCTGGTCCGGGCTCTCGCCGAGGTCGGGGCTGCCGCGCCGGATGTAGACCGTGGTCTTGCCCGAGTCGCCAACCCCGTAGACCTGCGTGATCACCGCCTGGCGATAGGTGTCGCGCGTGTAATCGGTGAGCGGGCCGACCGACTCCCAGGTCTCCTCGGGGCGGTCGAAGACCGGCGCCAGCGCAAAGCCGACGACGGGCAGGGCAACCGCGGCCACCGCGATCCCGCCGAGCGCCTGGCCGCCGAGGGCGAACACCGTCCGACGGGTCATCGACTCGCCTTCGAAGTAGCCCGCGGGCTTGACCTTCTCGGGGATCTCGCCCCGTTGCTTCTTGTCCGCCTGCTCAGCCAAGTCAGAAGAGGGGTATCCGGCCGCAGTCTATTGCGTCAGCCGCGTCGTCCAGCCGCTCGTCGAACCCGCCGGCGGCGGCGGCGCTGCGGGCGGCGGCCCGCAGCATCCGGGCGGCGCCCGGGGAGCCGTCCCGCAGGTCGGCCTTCGCCTGCTCGTGGACCGGCGTCGGCCCCGCCGCGATCGCCGTCGCGCTGGCGAGCCAGAGCGCCGCGGCCTCCTCGGTCGCGCGCTCGGGCGCACGGCTCTGATCGTGGACCTGCGCCGCGAGGCTGATCAGGTCGGAGAGCTCGCGAACCGCGGTCATGTCGCCGATCGCGGCGAGGCGCTCGAGCCCGAGCGCGTAGAGGTAGTCGCCGGCGAGCAGGGCGAGGTCCGAGTCCGCGCCGACCACGACCCGGCCACGGTCGTAGTGCAGCAGGTATCCCTCGCGAACCGCCTCGACGACAAGCGCGTACTCGCCGGGGGCCGACCCCGCCCGGACGCCGGCCGCGGCGAGCCGCCCCAGCGACGGCGCCGCGTCCGGGTCGCGGTCGCGGCGACGTGGGGGCTGATCACCGATCGCTCCTCTCGCAGCAGCGAGGCGAGCTCGGTCGAGCGCATGGTCGGCCGCGGACATCGGCGCGCGAGCTTAGAGGCGCCGGCCGGCCGACGGCCTCAGCCCGGCCCGCTGTTCTGACCCGAGTCGTCTCCGGGCTCGATCCCGCCGGAGGCGTCCTCGCCGGTCTCGGTCGTGGTCGACGAGGACGTCGTCGACGTGGACGAGGAGGTCGTCGTCGTCGGCTTCGTCGTCGTGGTCGACTTGGTCGTCGTCGAGCTCGTTCCGCCCACGGTCGAGGTGACCGTGGTCGTCGAGTCGCTCCCGCACGCGGCGATCGCGACCGCTGCGACGGCGGCCGCGATTCCGGCGATCAGCTTCGGTCCCATGCGTCCCTTTCTCGGTCGTCGTGGGCGCGAAGGCTACCCGTGGACGCCGTTCGCGAACCCCGCCCGGGGCAACTAAGGGGTCGGCCGCGCCAACTAAGGGGTCGGCGTCTCGAGATCGATCCGATCGCCTGTTTTCAGGCCGCCTTCTTAGCCGTAGCTTCGCCTTCGAAGGAGCTCGACGAAAGGAAAGAGATGAATTCACAGCTGACATCACTGACGATCGCGGCGCGCGGCGAGCACAGCAGGCGGCTGGCGGAGTCGGCGTCCCGGCGGCCCGCGTTCACGAGCAGGACGCGCCGCAGCCGGTTGCGCCACGGCGGATTGCGGGAATACTTCAGGCATGACCGCACGCGTCGGCTCGGCCAGCTTCATCGGGCGTGAGCCCGAGCTCGCGACGCTCGAGGCCGCGCTTGCCGACGCCGACGGCGGTCGGCCGGTGCTGGCCTTCCTCGCCGGGGAGTCCGGGGTCGGAAAATCCCGCCTGCTGACGGAGTTCGAGACCCGGGCCGCCGCGCTCGGCGCGAGGACGCTGGGTGGGGAGTGCATCGAGCTCGGCGGGGACGAGTTGCCCTACGCGCCATTGGTTTCCGCGATCAGGCCGCTGGCTCGGGCGGAGGACCCGGTTCTCGACCGGATCTCGGAGAGCGCCCGCTGTGAGCTCGCTCGTCTCGCCCCGGAGCTCGGGGCGCCGCCACCGGTGCGCCCCGACGAGGGCGAAGGCGAGAGCCAGCGGCGACTGTTCGAGGCCCTTCTGGCGCTGATCGACCAGCTCGGCCGCGAGGCACCGGTGGTGCTCTGGCTCGAGGACCTGCACTGGGCGGATCGGTCGACGCGGGCATTCTGCGCCTTCCTCGCCCGTAGCGTTCGCGAGGAGCGCGTTTTGGCCGTACTGACGTATCGCCACGACGAGCTCCACCGGCGCCACCCGATGAGAACGCTGCTCGCGGAGCTCGAGCGCGGCCCGAGCTCGACCAGGATCGAGCTCTCGCCGTTCGAGCGCGACGAGGTCGAGGCACAGCTCGCGGACATCCTCGGCGCCGACCCCGACCCCGACGTGGTCGAGCGGATGTTCGCGCGCGCGGAGGGCAACCCGCTGTTCACCGAGGAGCTGCTGGCCAGCGGACTCGACGGCCGCGGTCGCCTCCCGGCAACCTTGCGCGATGCCCTCCTGCTGCGGCTCGAGAACCTGAGCCCGGCCGCCCAGGAGTCGATGCGGATCGTCGCCGTTGCGGGTTGGCTCGACGACTCGACCTTGGCCGCCGTCACCGCCATCGAGATGCCCGCGCTGCGCGAGGCGCTGCGCGAGGGCGTCGGAGCGCGGGTCCTGGACGCCGACGCCGAAGGGCGGTTCGGGTTCCGTCACGCATTGCTGCGCGAAGTCGTCTACGACGACCTTCTACCCGGCGAGCGGGCGGACGCCCACCGCGATCTCGCGGAGGCCCTCGAGGCGCGGACCGGTCCCGAGGCCGGCGCCTGGGTCCGCACCGCGATCGCGCATCACTACCACCAGGCGGGCGACCAGCCGGCGGCGCTCCGAACCGCGGTCGCGGCGGCGGCCGAGGCTCGCCGGGCGCGCGCCCACGGCGAGGCCGCGGCGCTGCTGGACCGCGCTCTGGCGCTCTGGCCCCGGGTCGAGAACGCGGAGGCGCTGGCCGGCGACGACTACGCGGGCGTCACAGTCAGGGCGGCGCGCGACCGTTACCTGGCCGGCGAAGACGGTCGTGCGGTCAGCCTCCTGATGACCGCACGCGACGCGATCGATCCCGTCGCCGAGCCGCTGCGCCTCGCGGGAGTCCTCGGCGAGCTCTCGTCGGCGCAGTGGTCGCGCGGCCACGCCGACCATGCGCGCGCGACCCTCGCCGAGGGGCTTGCGCTGCTGCCCGACGAGCCGACCGCCGAGCGTGCGCGGCTGCTCGAGCACCAGGTCCGGTTCAGCCTCCTGCGTGGTCGCTTCAGCGAGGTCGAGGCGCTCGCCGAGCGCGCGCTTGCCGATGCCGACCAGGTCGGGGTCGGGGTCGAGAGCGTGCGTGCGAACGTCCTCAATCGGCTCGGCAGCGCCCGGTTCGGCCGCGGCGAGTACGCGCAGGGCGAGGAGGCCTTTCGGGCCGCGATCGAAGCGGCGCGCAAGAGCGGCAGCAGCGACGCCCTCGGCACGGCCCTGGCCAACTACGCCGACGCGCTCAACTGGGCGGGCCGCGGCGACGAGGCGGCCGAGGTGCTCGCGGTCGGCGCGCTCGAGTTCGACCCGGTCGAGCGCGTCGCCCGCTGGCTCCGGCTGGAGCGGGCGGAGATCGAGTTCGACCGCGGCCACTGGGAGGAGGCGACGCGTCAGCTGCCGCATCGTGAGCGCCTCGCGCGGGGGAGCTTCCTCGTCAACGCCGACCTCAGCCTCGCCGAGCTGGCGCTGGGCGAGGGTGATCTCGACGCCACGGCCGAGGTGCTCGACGAGGCCGAGGAACTGATGGCACACTCGGTCGAGCCGCAGTACATCGCGGCGCTCGGCGTCCTCAGCGCGGAGCTGGCGCTTCGGCGCCGCGACCTCGACGCCGCCCGAGCGGCGATCGACGCGGCGCTCGACCGGATCGAATTCTGCACCGAGGACTCGAGTCGCCTCTGCCGCGTCGCCGCTGCCGGCGTCGTGGTCGAGGCCGAGATCGCCGAGCGCTGCCGCGACCTCCGGGACTCGCGCGGCGAGGAGGACGCGCTGGCGCGCCAGGGGGCGATGCTGGCGCGAGTCGAGGCCGCCGTCGAGGACGTCCCCAACCCGGTCGAGGTGGCGAGGCTGGCGAGCGCTCGCGCGCACGCCGCACGAGGCGCCGGCGAAGACCTCCCGGCGCTGTGGGCGGAGGCGGCCGCGTGCTGGGAGGGCGTCGGACGGCCCTACCGAGTCGCCCAGGCACGGTGGCACGAAGCCGAGGCGGCGGTGGCAAACGGCGATCGCGAGACGGCGACCGTCGCCGCCCATGACGCCCGCGAGATCGCCCTGCGCCTCGGCTCCGCCTGGCTCGCGGCCGAGGTCGAGTCACTGATCGCACGCGCCCGGCTGCCGGATGACCGCGCCGGGGCCGCAGCCGGCCCGCCGGACGCAGCCGCGCAGCCCGAGTCGAACCCGTTCGAGCTCACCGACCGCGAGTTGCAGGTGCTCGCGCTGCTCGCCACCGGCGCCACCAACCGTGAGATCGGCGAGCAGCTGTTCATGGCCGAGAAGACCGCCAGCGTCCACGTCTCGCGGATCCTCTCGAAGCTCGACGTGCGCAGCCGCACCGAGGCCGCCGCCGTTGCCCATCGCCAGGGCCTCGCGGGTCCGGCGACGGTGCGTTAGGCCTCAGCCGATCTCGGCGAGCGCCTCGGCGGCGGCCTCGCAGGTGCGATCGATCGCCGCCTCATCGTGGGCGAGCGAGACGAACCAGGCCTCGAACTGCGAGGCGGGCGGGTAGACGCCGCGCTCGAGCAGCGCTCGGCAGAACCGGCCGTAGGCGTCGAGGTCGCAGCGCGCCGCGCCGGCGAAGTCACGGACCGGCTCGGCGGAGAAGAACGGCGTCACCAGGCCCGGAATCGAGGCAACCTGAACCGACGCCCCCGCCGCGGCCTCCTGAAGCCCCGTGGCGAGGCGGTCCGTGAGCGCCGCGAGCCGGTCGTAGGCCGCCGCGTCGAGCTTCGCCAGCGTCGCCAGGCCGGCGGCGACGGCGAGCGGATTCCCCGACAGCGTGCCGGCCTGATAGACGTCGCCCGCGGGTGCGATCAGCCGCATCAGCTCGCGGCGCCCGCCGTATGCCGCGGCCGGCAACCCGCCGCCGATCACCTTGCCCATGATCGTCAGGTCGGCCTCGACGCCGTAGAGCTCCTGGGCGCCGCCTCGAGCGATCCGGAAGCCGGAGATCACCTCGTCGAGGACAAGCAGCGCGCCGTTGGCGTCGGCCTGGCGCCGCAGCTCCGCCAGGAAGCCGTCGGCCGGCGGGACGAGGCCCATGTTCGCGGGTACCGGCTCCGCCAGGATCGCCGCGACCGGGTGCTCGCCGAGCGCCGCCGCAACCGCAGTCGGGTCGTTCCACGGCACGACCAGCGTCGCCGCCGCCTGTGCCTCGGGGACCCCGGGGCTCGACGGGATTCCCTGGGTCGCGAGCCCCGAGCCCGCCTCGGCGAGCAGCCCGTCGACGTGGCCGTGGTAGGCGCCCGCGAACTTGAGCAGCATGTCCCGGCCGGTCACCGCCCGCGCGAGCCGGACGGCGCTCATCGTCGCCTCGGTGCCCGAGTTGACCATCCGCAACATCTCGACCGTCGCGAAGCGATCGCAGACCTCGGCCGCGAGCTCGACCTCCGCTTCGGTCGCGGCGCCGTAGCTCGTCCCCAGCGCTGCCGCCGCGCGCACGGCATCGACCACGTCCGGATCGGCGTGGCCAAGGATCAAGGGCCCCCAGGAGCAGACCCAGTCGACGTATCGGTTCCCGTCGACGTCGATCAACTCGAAGCCCTCGCCCCGCTCGATGAAGATCGGGTGCTCGCGCCCGATCGAGCGCATCGCGCGCACGGGCGAGTTGACCCCGCCGGGCAGCAGCCCGAGCGCGCGGTGGTAGAGGACCTCGGAAGCTCTTGTATCCACAGGCTAGGCGCTATGCGAGCAGGGACATTGGACCGCGAGGCCTCCCTGCTCCCTGCTCCCTGCTCCCTGCTCCCTGCTCACCCGTGCTCGCGCTCCCAGCGCGCGTAGTCATCCGTGAAGTAGTGAAGCCGGATCTTCTTGAACTCGGTCGACGAGTAGAGCGTCGCGCGGTCGGGGCCGTGGAGGTCGTGCTCGTCGGCGATCGAGTCGAGGATCGCGTCGCATTCGTGCTTCGAGCGCCCGTGGGCCATGGTGAAGACCGAGTACGGCCAGTCCTCGTACGTGGGCCGCTCGTAGCAGTGCGAGATCCCGCGCACGGCGGACATCCGCGAGCCGACCTCGGCGACATCCTCGACCGGCACGCGCCAGACGCCCATCCCGTTCGCAGAGAAGCCCGCCCGGCGGTGATAGAGGATCGCGGCGACGCGGCGCAGGAGCTTGCGATCGACCATTCTCGTCAGATGGTCGAGGAGCTCGTCGGTGCTCATCCCGGCTTCGGCGGCGGCCTCGTCGTAGGGGCGGTCGACGACCCGCATCGGACCCTGCAGCGCCCTGATCACGGCGATGTCGGTCGTGTCGTAGGGCTGGGGTTCGAGCTCGCGCGGCGTCGTCGGCTGCGCCGCGGCGGCGAGCGCCGCGGTCCCCTTCTCCATCTCCAGGTTCATGTTGATCTTGAACAGCTTCAGCGTCGGTAGCTGGCGGATCGATTCGGCGCCGGTGAGGCGCTGGAGGACATCGAGCGTGCCCTCGAGGCCGAGCTCGGAGTCGGGCGGGGTCGCGATCGTGAACCAGAGGTTGAACTCGTGCGTGCGCAGGTAGTTGTGGGAGACGCCCGGGTGCGAGTTGATGATCCTCGCCGCACGGTGCGGGTTCTCGGAGTCGACCTTGGCCGCGACGAGCATCGACTGATAGCCGAGCGCGCGGGTGTCGAAGATCGGCGTGATCTCGCGGATGATCCGCTCGTCGACCAGTCGCCGGGTCCGAGTCAGAAGCTCCTCGCGGTCGAGCTCGGCTTCGGCGGCGAGCCGGTCGTATGGCCGGGCGGCAAGCGGGAACCGCGATTGGAGCAGGTTCATCAACCGCTTGTCGGTCGCGTCGAGCGGGATCGCGGCACCACCGGTGCGCGACCGCAGCTTCGCCCGCGGGGCTCTCACTGAAGCCATCCGGCCGCTTCCTTGGCGTAGTAGGTGAAGATCGCGTCGGCGCCGGCGCGGCGGATCGCGGTCAGCGTCTCGAGCGCCGCGCCGCGCTCGTCGATCCAGCCGTTCGCGGCCGCGGCCTTCAGCATCGAGTACTCGCCGGAGACCTGGTAGGCGGCGATCGGCATCTCGGTGTCCTCGCGCACGGCGGCGATCACGTCGAGGTACGGGAGGGCCGGCTTGACCATCACCATGTCGGCGCCCTCCTCGACGTCGAGGCGGACCTCGCGCAGCGCCTCGCGGGCGTTCGCCGGGTCCATCTGATAGCCGCTGCGGTCGCCGAACTCGGGCGTCGCCTCGGCGGCTTCGCGAAACGGCCCGTAGAACGACGACGCGTACTTCGCCGAGTAGGCGATGATCGGCGTGTCGGGGTGGCCCTCCTCGTCGAGCTGCGAGCGGATCGAGGCGACCCGACCGTCCATCATGTCCGAGGGCGCGACAGCATCGGCGCCGGCCTCGGCGTGGGAGATCGCCGTCTTCGCCAGCAACTCGACCGTGATGTCGTTGTCGACCTCGCCGTCGCGGACGAATCCGCAGTGGCCGTGCGAGGTGTACTCGCAGAGGCAGACGTCGGTGATCACGGTCAGCTCCGGGTGTCCTTCCTTGAGCGCCCGGACCGCCATCTGCACGACGCCCTCGTCGTCGAAGGCCCCGCTTCCGGTCTCGTCCTTGGTCGCCGGGATCCCGAACAGGATCACCGCCTCGACTCCGACGGCTCGGAGCTCCGACGCCTCGGCGACGAGCTCGTTGATCGAGAAGCGCTCGACGCCCGGCATCGACTCGACCGGCTCTCGGACACCCTCGCCGGAGACGACGAACAGTGGCTGGACCAGGTGGCGCGGCGAGAGCTCGGTCTCGCGGACGAGGTCGCGGAGCGCTCTCGTCCGCCGCAGGCGCCGCATACGCGTAGCGGGAAAGCTCACAGCGGTGAGTCTAGAGAGCGCCGGGCCGCCTCCCGGCGCAGCGGTCAGGCGGCGAAGCGCCGCAGCGCAAGTCGCGCCAGCAGGCCGTAGCCGACCACGATCGCGGCGAGGTGGAGGAGCGGGACTCCGATCGACGGTCCCGCGGAGTCGAGCGCCCCCCGCATCGCGTCGAGCGCCGGGTCGAACGGGAACAGGGCCCGGACGAACTCGATCACGTGAAAGACGCCGGCGCTCACGGTTCCCGAGGAGACGAGGGAGAGAAAGGCGATCGGGAGCGAGACCATGAACGCGAGCAGCGAGCTGGCGCGCACCTCCTTCGCCGAGCCGCCGATCGCCGCGCCGAAGGCCGCGAAGGCGGCGCCGCCGGCACCGATCGCGAGCAGGATCAGGCCGATCCGCCCCCAGTCGACCGAGACCAGGAGGGTCAGCGCGGCGAGCAGCAGCAGCGTGACAGCGAACGAGGCGACGATCCCGAGGACCACCTTCTCGGTCAAGAGCCCGGTCGGCCCGACGAGGCCGCGGGTGATCCGCCCGAAGGCGTTCTCCTCGCGCTCGAGCGCCAGTGACCCGGCGACCAGGAGCACGGTCACGAACATCAACGTGACCGTCGCCGCGACCGCGATCGCGAACGTGTCGAGCCCCGAGGACCCGCCGGCGACGACCTGCTTGTCGACCGAGATCGGGGCGGCGACGGCGCCGAGCAGCGGCAGCGCGAAGTCGAGGTTCTGCCGCGCCAGGTCGGCGAACCTGGTCACCCGGTCGAGCGGCACGGTCGCGGGGCTGCCCTTCGGCAGCTGCGCGCCGACCACCCTGAGGATCGCGCTCGCCTTCTGGAGCCCGAGGATGTCGACGTCGCCGAGCAGCGGGAGGCTGAACGAGCCTCCCTTGACCAGCAGGTCGAGGTAGTTGGCCGCCTGGTCGGAGATCTTCTGCGAGAGGATCAGGTTCGCCTCCGTGACCAGCGCCTGGATCCGATCGTCGACGAGGCTCGCCTTCACCGGATCGTCCTGGTTGACGAGGACCTCGACCGTCGGCTGCTGCGGGTTGAGGCTGGCCAGCGAGTTGAGCTTGTCGAGCAGGTCCGGGGGCAGGATCAGGGCGGCGATCACGTCACCGTTCTCGACCTTCTGCTCGGCCTCGGCTCGCGACGAGACGTCGACGCACTCGACCCGGGAGCAGAGCTCGTCCCGGGCGAGGCTGCGGTCGATCTCGCCTTCGCCGCTGCCGATCTGGAACTGCTGCGTCTCCGGGACCTCGTTCAGGAACGCGACCCGTGGCTTCGAGTTGTCGGAGGAGAGCGCGAACCCGATCAGCACCCCGAGCGCGACCGGGTAGGCGATCAACAGGGCGACGATCAGCGGCGAACGGCGGAGGATCTGCAGGTCCTTGAGCAGCAGCCAGCGCATCGTCAGTGACCCCGGTCGCGGAGGAAGCGGACGAAGGCCGCCTCGAAGTCCTCGCGCTCGGTCTCCGGGACTGCGGCGTGAAGCTCGGCAGGGGTGCCGTCGAAGACGTCCTCGCCGTCGGCGAGGACGAGCAGGCGGGTCCCGTAGCGCTCCGCCTCGAGCAGATGATGGGTGGTGTAGATCACGGTCGTCCCGGAGCCCGCGAGCCCGAGGACGAACTCCCACAAGCGCTCCCGCTGGCGCGGGTCGAGCCCGGTCGACGGCTCGTCGAGGAGCAGCACCGCCGGCGCGGTCAGCAGACCGATCGCGATGTTGACGCGCTGCTGGTTTCCCCCCGACAAGGTCCCGACCTGGTCGTCGCGCCGCTCGGCGAGCCGGGTCTGCTCGAGCATCCGCTCGACCGCGGCGTCGACGTCGTCGACCTGCTCGAGGTGGGCGAAGAGGCGCAGGTTCTCGGCAACGGTGAGGCGGCGGTAGAGCGCCGCGCTCTGCGGCACCCAGCCGACCTCGCCCGGCGCCGAGAAGGTCCCCGAGTCGGGATCGCGGATCCCGGCGAGAATCGAGAGCAGGGTCGTCTTTCCGGCCCCGTTCGGGCCGATCACCGCGAGCAACTCGCCGCGGGCCGCGGTGAACGAGACCCCCCGCAAGGCCGCCCGGCCGTCGAAGCTCTTCGAAAGCTCGCGCGCCTCGATCGCCGGTCCTGCCTCCGCCACGCTCACCGCGGGAAAGCTACGCGACCGCCGACGCGGGCGGTGTCGGTGCGGGCCGCCGCGCCGCGGCGGGATACGCTCAGCGCGAGATGAGGGTGCTGTTCGTCAGCGACGTGGTCGGCAAGCCCGGTCGGGTCGGGCTCGAGCGGGCGATGCCCGGGCTGCGGGAGCGCCACGCCCCCGATCTGGTGATCATCAACGGCGAGAACTCGGCCGGGGGGCTCGGGATCACGCCGAAGACCGCGGCCGATCTGTTCTCGATCGGCGCCGGCGTGATCACGCTCGGCAATCATGCCTTCCGTCACCGAGAGGTGTTCGAGTACCTCGACCGGACCGAGACGGTGATCCGGCCGTCGAACTTCATGACCGGCAACCCCGGCCACGGGCATACGATCGTCGACGTCGGCGGCGTCCGCCTCGCGGTCATCAACCTGATCGGGCAGCTCGAGCTGCGCGCCGCACGCTCACCGTTCAGCGAGGCCGACGTGCTTCTGGAGCGGCTCAACGGGCGCGCTGACGCCTTCTTCGTCGACTTCCACGCCGAGGTCACCTCGGAGAAGGTCGCGATGGGCTGGCACCTCGATGGCCGTGCGGCCGCGGTAGTCGGAACCCACACCCACGTGCCGACAGCGGATGCGCGGGTGCTCCCCCGCGGCACCGCCTACATCTCCGACGTCGGCATGACCGGCTCGCGCGCCAGCGTTCTCGGGGTCCGCTGGGAGCAGGCGCTGGAGGGATTCCGGACGCAGATGGGGGTGCGGTTCACCACCGCCGACGAGGACCTCTGGGTGAACGCCGTACTGGTCGAGATCGGCGACGACGGTCTCGCGCGCTCGATCGAGCAGGTCCTCGAACCGGTCCCCGACTGAGCCCCGATCAGGCGACGGGCGCCGGGGCCGGCTCGGCGACCGGCGAGGTCGCCCGCCGATCGGGGGCCGGCCGCGGCGCCGCGGCCGCGAGGGCGACGAGCAGGCCGGGCAGAAACCAGGGGATGTAGAGGTAGAACCAATGGTCGACGGCGAGCTCGAGGGCGATCAGCACCGCCGCAGAGAGCGCCGCGATCTGGGGCAGGGTGCGGCGGCGGGGGACGAACGCAACGACGATCGCGAGCAGCGCCGAGAGCACGAAGACCGTGGTCTGCAGCCATTGGATCCCGTCCACCTGGCCCCAGATGCTGAACGGGGAGGTGCGGTCGATCTGGCTCGAGACGGTGCGATCGAAGAAGGTCCGCAGACCCGGATCGATCGCCGGGTAGAGGAGCACGATCGCGACGACCCCACAGAACGCCGCGGTGAACAGGGCCGGGGTCCGGAGGCCGCGAAGCCGGGCTCGCCGGCCGGCGCCGGGCGCCGAATCGCCGCTCAGCAGGCCGCGGTAGCCCGCGGCGTAGAGCGGCGCCAGCGCGAGCGGTGCGAACTTCGTCATCGCCGCCAGCGCGAGCAGCCCGCCGCGAGCGACCGGGCGTGCGAACACGGCCAGAGACCAGGCGAGCAGCGCGGCCAACAGCGAGTCGTTGGAATTCGACTGCAGCGCGAAGTCGGTGTACGGGTAGGCGAGCCAGGCGAACGCGAGCACGACCCCGAGCTCTCGGCCGCGGCGTCCCGGACGGAGCCGGATCCCGCAGAAGAAGAGGCCGGCGACGGCGGCGAGGTCGAAGGTGATCGCCGCGGCGTGTGAGGCGGGCAGCTGGTCCCAGGTGCCGTCCCAAGGCAGCGCGAGCTCGAACGGAACGTAGGCGTAGTAATTGACCGGCCCGTAGGTGTCCCCGAACCGGTTGTCGTCGGGGAAGACGCCCTCCCCGTAGATCGGCTCGCCGTGCGTGATCCGGTCCGCCCCGATCGTTCCGGCGTAGCCGACGTCGATCACCCCCGCGTCGGCGATGTTGACCGTGACCCGGAAGGCGATCAGGACGACCGCCGCGATCGCCAACCACGAGACCGGCAGGCTCGGTCGCAGTCCGCCGCGGCCTCCACCGCGGAACCCGATCCAGAGCATCCGGATCAGCAGATAGACGAGCGGCGGGTAGGTCAGAGGGACCGAGACGCCGATCTCGCCGCGGTTGAAGAACACGTGCGAGACGCTGAACGAGAGCAGGACCAGGAGGTCGAGGTGGGCGATCCGCGAAGGCCGCCGCCAATCGAACAGCCCGGCGAGGAAGATCAAGCAGAGCGGGATCCAGACGTAGGGCGCGTTGAGCACGTGACCGAACTGGCCCTCGTAGCCGCGCGCCATCGGCCACGCGACCTGATAGCCGGTCAGCGACTCCCGGACCGCGCCGCTGAAGCCGTCGACCTTGACCTGGGCCACCTCGCGGCCGTCGCCCGTGTAGCCGACCTGCCATGCGTTGTCGTCGGTGGTCTGGATCGCCGTCGTCAGCCGCCCGTACCGGGCCGTCTGCTCGGCGACCGCCGGGTCCGCGTTTGCGGTCTCGATCGCCTCGCGGGCCGAGACCTCGAATCCCTCCGGGGTCTCGGGCAGAAAGCCGGGGGGAGCGGGGGCCGGGCTCGGCGCCGTCGACCCGGCGACCGACTCGGCCGGCGCCGTCCCGGCCGGTGCCGCGGCGGCCGGGGCGGCGACGATCACGGACAGCGCCACGGCGCCGGCGAGTGCGGCTGAGCCGAAGGTCCACAGCTTGTTGCCGACGAAGTTCGCCGGCATCGAGAGCGCAACCGCGATCGCCTGCGCCGGCAGGTCGGCGAGCCCCACGGCGGCGACGAGCAGCTGCAGGATCGCCAGGTTGACGCCGAGGCCGATCAGGCTGACGGCGAAGAATCGAGCTGCCTGGAAACCCGCGTGTCCGTCCCTGGCGCCGAATGTCCAGGCGCGGTTGAGCAGGAAGTTGCTGCTCACGGCGACGCAGAAGGCGCCGATCGCGGCGACGATGTGATGCAACCCGAGGCTCTGTGTCAGCGCGGCGAAGACGATCAGATTGATGACGTAGCCGGAGCCGCCGACGAGGCCGAACTTGAACAGTTGGACCCAGTTGCCCGGCTCCCGGGTGCCGAGGTGGATCCGGCGCAGCAATCGCCACGTCCAGTGGGCGGCGCGCGCCGACGGATCCTCGCCGGGCGGACGGACCGCGCGCGAACTCGGTCGTTCGGCCGCCTGTCGCTCGCCCAGCGTGCTCATCGAATCGCGCCTACCCGCCCGCCCCGCGGACCGCGACCGGCCCCTGCTGTATCGCCGACCCGGGACGCCGCCGTCGGCGGCGGTGCCGAAATGATCGTGGACGAGCCCGGCGACGTCTCGGATCGCCCACTGCTCGCGGAGCGTCTCGGTCCCGGGCTCGAGACCGCAGAGCAGCAGCGGCCCGAGCGAATCGCCGGCGTGCAGGGAGCCGTGGCTGCCGCCCGGGCAGTGAGTCGAGCCGCCCCAGTCGACGAGCTCGTACCCGGGCGCGGCCGAGATCAGGATCTCGCCCGCGTGCGGTGCGTTGAGCGCCGCCCAGAGCCGCGAGAGGGCGTCGGGATACGTCTCGGAGTCGATCCGGCCCTCGGCCGCGGTCGCCAGCAGAGCCGCCGGATCGCCGGCGACGTCCCAGCCTCGGCCGCGGCGATCGCGAAGCCGCGACCCCGGCCTGAAGCGAAGCTCGGCGCCGGCGCGTTCGACGATCGCCTCGGCGGCGGGCGGGGGCGGTCCGTCGCCGCCGAAGCGCTCGACCGGCTGCCCATCGATCGCCAGCCAGGAGAACAGGTCGACGCCGTCGAGAGTCCGCAGCCGCGAGCGGACGCCCGAATGCGCCCGCCGCGCTGCGTTGCCGCCGCTGAGGACATAGACCGCTGCCGCCCGGGCGCTCGGGCTGACGGCGAGCTCGGCACGGTCTGGATCAGCCTCGTTGGGCTGCAATACCCGCCATTCGTCGCCGAGCTCGTCGGCGAGCGCCAGCGGATGCTCGACCCGGGTCTGGGCGTGGTCGGCGACGACGATCACGGCGTGGGTCGCGAGAAATCGCTCCATCCCCCCACAGGCGTCGATCAGCTCGCCGAGCGCGGCATCGGCGCGGGAGATCGACTCCGGCTGCCCCTCGGGGCCGAACTTGTGCGAGTGATAGTCGTTGTCGGGGAGCGAGAAGAGCAGGAAGTCGTAGAGGTCGGACTCGGCCAGCTCTCGCCCGACACAGGCCGAGTACTCGTCCCGGGTACCGGGGCGCGCCAGGGTCGGTTTGCAGGGGACGCGGCGACTCGAGTAGAGCTCTCCGTAGAAGAGCTCGTCCGGGCCCCAGGTGGCGTGGCGGAACGTCGCGGCAAGCGCGACGGCCCGCAGCAGCCCCTCGAGCCCGAGATCGTGCCGCCGACGCCCCCGGTAGATCAAGAATGGCGTGCACGCGGTGCGCAGGCCGTGATCGCCGAGGCGTTCGAAGACGGTCTCGACCTCGTCGGAGAGATGCGCCATGTTCATGTTGTAGACGGTGTCGTAGAGCGACCGGAAGAGCCCGAAGGCCCGGGTCGCCTCGAACGAGCTTCCGTACTCGACGTAGCGGCGCTCGGCGCGGTGGTACCAGTTCATACCGCTGATCCAGTGGCGGTCCGGGGCTTGCCCGGTGGTGATCTCCGACGTGCAGACCGGGGTCACCGAGGGGAAGGACGAGACGCAGTCGGAGATCAGCGAGCCGCGCTCGAGCAGCGCGGCGAAATTCGGCGCCAGGCCGCCGGCGACCGCCTCGGTGAGCTTGTCGCTGCGCAGCGAGTCGACCACGCAGAGGACGAGCTTGCGCGTCGTCACCGTAACGTCCGCAGGCCTTCGTACTTGCGGTCGGCGCGTCGGCGCCTCGCGAGGCCCAGATAGACGACGGCCAGCAACGCCACCAGCCCGAGGGGCTTGAGCAGCAGCGACAGCCCGGCGACGGCGAGCGCGGCGAGCGCGATCAGCCCGGCTGTGAAGGCGTCGCTGCCGCCGCGCCGGCCGGCGCCCTCGGCGATCCCCCTGACGACCAGGAACGTCCCCGCGGCGATCAGCCCGCCGACCGGCCATCCAGGCCACGCGGGGTGATCGACGTTCTCGAGCGCGATCCCGTAGAGCGCGGCTCCGCCGATCACGGCGAGCACCAGCAGCACGACACCGGCCGTGCCTCGACGACCCGGGGCGCCGGCGAGGGCGCCGGCGGCGACCGCGAGGCCGGCGCCCTGACAGCCTGCGAGGAAGAAGTCCATCGGCGCAGCAGGGTACCCGTCCCGCAGCGTCGCCCAGATGAAGGATCCACGCCCGCGCCGCGAGCGCTCGATCGGCCAGACTCCCAGCCGCATGAATGCGAGCCTCGAAGGCAGCTCCCGGGGCCACGGGCCGTGGGAGGGCGTTTCCGATCCCGAGCGCGACCGGCGCGCCTACGCCGACGCGGTGACGACGCCGTTCTGGCTCGACTCGCCCGATCGCCCCGGGCCCCGCCCGCCGCTGGCGGCCGACGCCGAGTGCGACCTCGCGATCGTCGGCGGCGGGCTGAGCGGACTCTGGGCGGCCGTGCTCGCGAAGCAGGACGACCCGAGCCGCGAGGTTGTGGTTCTCGAGGGCGCCCGGATCGCCGCGAACGCGAGCGGGCGCAACGGCGGTTTCATGGCTTCGTTTTTGACCCACGGAGTCGGCAACGGAGCCGCCAGGTTCCCCGAGGAGATGGCGGAGCTCGAGCGGCTCGGGATCGAGAACTTCGCCGAGACGCTGCGGTCACTCGAGCGGCTCGGGATCGAGTGCGAGCTCGAGCCGACCGGTGATCTCGACGTCGCGGTGCAGCCGCACGAGCTGCCGTGGCTCGCCGAGGAGGCCGAGGCGCTTCGCGAGTACGGCCACGAGGTCGAGCTGCTCGACCGCGAACAGGTCCGCGCCCAGGTTCACTCGCCGATCTACGAGGGCGGTCTGTGGCGCAAGTCCGGGGCCGCGATCGTCAATCCCGCGAAGCTGGCGTGGGGCCTCGCCGACGCCGTCGAGCGACTCGGGGTCCGAATTCACGAGCACACCCCGGTCGAATCGCGTCCACCGGCTCGGCGCCGGGCTCGGCCTGCAGGCCAACGGCAGGACCGTTCACGCCCGCCACGCCCTGCTCGCGACGAGCGCCTTTCCCGGCCTCGTCGCGGCGATCCGCCGCCGGGTGATTCCGGTCTGGGACTACGTCCTCGTCAGCGAACCCCTGAGCCCGGGCCGCAGGCGCGAGATCGGGTGGCGCAACCGGCAGGGCGTCGGCGACATCGCCAATCGCTTCCACTACTACCGGCTGACGGCCGACGATCGGATCCTCTGGGGCGGCTACGACGCGATCTACAACTTCGGCGGGACGATCGAGGAACGGTTCGAGCAGCGCGACGCGAGCTTCGCGATGCTGGCCTCCCACTTTCACAAGGCGTTCCCGCAACTCGACGGGATCCGCTTCAGCCACCGCTGGGGCGGCGCGATCGACACCTGCAGCCGGTTCTTCGCCTTCCAGGGCACGGCGCTCTCGGACCGCCTCGCCTACACCGTCGGCCACACCGGGCTCGGGGTCGGGGCGAGCCGCTTCGGGGCACGGGTGGCGCTCGACCTGTTGGCGGGACGCGAGACCGAGGCGACGCGACTGCGCGCGATTCGCTCGCAGCCGCTGCCCTTCCCTCCGGAGCCGTTGCGGTGGGCTGCGGTCGAGCTGACCCGCAACCGGCTCGCGGCCGCCGATCGCCGAAACGGCAGGCGCGGGCTCTGGCTGCGGGCGCTCGACCGCCTCGGGCTCGGGTTCGACAGCTGATGACGCCGCGTCATCGACGAGGGGATGCGCTCGTACTACCAGGCGGGCGCGCGAGTACGACGACTGGTGGCTCGGTGAGGGACGGTTCTCGACGCGCTCACGCCCGGGATGGCACGAGGAGGTCGCACGGGTCCTGCGCGGCGAGGGCGATTGGTTCGTCGCGGTCCGCGCCTCAGTGGCGCCTCAGCCGAACCGGGCGCTGCGCCCGAGCTCGAGCTCGGTGTGACACCGATGCTCGGAGTCGGCGAGACTCCGAGCATGGCGGAGCCGCACGATCAGTCCACCCCGCCCGAGGGGTCGCCGCCGCGGGCCGGAGGCGGACGCCACCGCAGGTCCGAATGAGGGTCGCGGTGCTCAAGGGGGGGCGGGGGCTCGAGCGCCAGGTCTCGCTTCGAAGCGGCGCCAGGGTCGAGGATGCGCTCATCTCGCTCGGGCACGAGGTCGTTGCGATCGACGTCGGCTCCGATCTGATGACGACGCTGAAGGCGGAGCGACCCGAGGTCGCGTTCGTCGCCCTGCACGGCCTCGGCGGCGAGGACGGGACGGTCCAGGAGCTGCTCGAGATCCTCGCGATCCCGTTCACCGGCCCCGGCGTCCGAGCCTGCATGCGCTCGATCGACAAGGTCGCCGCCAAGCACGAGCTCCGCGCCGCCGGCGTGCCGACCCCGGAGTGGGCCGCGTTCAACGCGCTCGCCTTCCGCGAGCTCGGGGCGGCCGAGGCGCTCGAGGAGATCGGCACGGCGCTCGGCTACCCGCTCGTGATCAAGCCGGCCAGCGGCGGCTCGTCGCTGGGCGTGCGCTTCGCCGCCGAGCCCGCCGAGGTACCGGGGGCGCTGGTCGCCGCATTCTCCTACGACGATCGCGTGCTGCTCGAGCGCCACGTCGCCGGACGCGAGCTCGCCGTCTCGTTGCTGAGCGGGATCGCGCTCCCCGTGGTCGAGGCGTGCCCACGCGAGGAGGACCGTTTCAACTACGAGGCCAGGTACGAGATCGGGCGCACCGAGTACCTCTGCCCGGCGACGCTCGGCGCCGACGAGGGTGCGGTGCTCGACGCGGCGCTGCGGACCTGGGACGCGCTGGCGCTCGACGGGTTCGGACGCGTCGATCTGATCCTCGGGGACGACGGACCCCAGGTCCTGGAGGCGAACGCGATCCCCGGCCTCACCGACACCTCGCTGCTGCCGATGGCGGCGGAGGCGGCCGGCCTCACGTTCGAGCGGCTCTGCGACCGGCTGCTCGAGCTGGCGCTCGAGCGACACGGAGGGCGGGCGGCAGTTTGAGGTCGGGCGGTCGCCGTCCCGCTCAATCGAGCAGCCGCCGCTCGACCGCCCAGCGGCTCAGCTCGTGGCGGTTGGAGAGCTGCAGCTTTCGGAGCACGGCGCTGACATGCGCCTCGACCGTCTTCGGCGAGATCGAGAGCTCGAGCGCGATCTCCTTGTAGAGGTATCCGCGGGCGATCAGCCGCAGCACCTCCCGCTCGCGGGTAGTCAGCTGGTCGAGCTCCGGGTCGGCCTCGGCCTCGGTGATCTGCCCGGCGAAGGCGTCGAGGACGAATCCCGCGAGGCGCGGCGAGAAGACGGCGTCCCCGTCGCGGACCCGGCCGACCGCGTCGGCGAGGTCGGGACCGGAGATCGTCTTCGTCACGTACCCGCGCGCCCCGGCGCGGATCACGGCGATCACGTCCTCGGAGGCATCCGAGACCGAGAGCGCGAGGAAGCGCTGCGCCGGGTTGGACTTGGCGACGCGGCGGATCACCTCGACTCCGCCCCCGCCCGGCATGTGGACGTCGAGCAGGGCGACGTCGGGCCGCTTCTCGGCGATCATCCGCACCGCCTCCTCGACCGAGCCGACGTCGCCGAGGACATCCACCAGGCCCTCGAGCTCTGCCCGTACCCCGCTACGGAAGATCGCGTGATCGTCGACGATGACGACGCTCGGCCTGGTCATTCGCTCTGCTCCGCGATCCTCAACTCGACCTCTGTACCCGACCCGGGCGCCGACCGCACCGTCGCGGTCCCGCCGTTGCGCTCCATCCGGCCGACGATCGACTCACGCACGCCGCGGCGGTCCGGCGGGACGCGACCGGGGTCGAACCCGCGGCCCCGGTCGCGGACGTAGACCTCGGCTCGGCGCGGGCCGAGCTCCGCGTAGACGGCGACCGGCCCGCTCTCACCGGCGAACTTCGCGGCGTTCGTGAGCGCTTCCCGGGTCGCCGCGACCAGGGCCTCGGTCGCAGATCCGAGCTCGCGGTCGCCGACCGTGATCACGTCGATCGGGACGCCGTGGGCGTCCTCGACCTCGGCCGCGGCCGTCTCGAGCGCCGCGGCGGCGCTCGACCCGTCGCTGCGGGCGGCGCCGTCGAGCAGCCAGCCGCGCAGCTCGCGCTCCTGACGCCGGGCGAGGGCGGCGACAGCCCGCGGATCGTCGGCCCGCTTCTGCATCAGGGTCAGCGTCTGGAGGACGGAGTCGTGCACGTGCGCGGCCATCTCGGCGCGCTCCTGAGAGCGGATCCGCTCGGCGCGCTCGGAGGCCAGGTTGCGCCCCAGCCGCCACAGGAAGGGCGCCAGGATCAGCGCCAGCGCGATCACCGCGGCGGAGATCGCGAGCACGACGTCGCGGGTCTGCCCGAGCGCGTCGTTGGCCGACAGGAAGAGCAGCGCGGCGCCGATCACGAGCGCGATCCCGAACCCGCCGCGGTACAGGTCGGCTATCCCGGCCCGCGGCTGCCCAGCAGGCGGTGCGGTCGCCGCGGGCAGGACACGCGGCGCGGGTTGCGGCTCGGGCTGCATCGCGCGTGACTGGCGCCACAGCAGCGCGACCCCGGAGCTCGCGAGGATCAGCGGCCAGACGAGCGCGTCGCTCCACCAGAGCCCGAGCTCGCGGAAGACGAGCAGCGCCGCGAGGGTCAGCAGGCCGACGCCCGCGGCGATCCGCCAGCCGCCGCGGCGTACCCGCGGCGGCGGGATCGCGCGCAGGGCGCTGAGCACCGGCGCCTGCGCGTCGCCGGCCGGGATCGCGATCCAGGCGATCGACGTAGGCGATCAGCGCAAAGCCGGCGGTCGCGACCGTGAGCAGGACGAGCCCGACCCGCAGCAGCACGGGATCGATCCCGAGCCGCGCCCCGACGCCGGCGCAGACGCCGGCCACGACCCCGTTCGACGGGATCGCGGCGCAGGGCCGGGGCGGCGGGGGTCGCGCTCATCCTTCGCGATCGCGCTCCGCTTCGGGTCGGGCGCTGCGGTCGACGTCCCGGAGCCCGCTGACCAGGAGCCCGGCACCGACCAGGGCGGCGACGGCCGCGCCGAGCCACCCGAACGTCAGCTCGATCGACTCGGTCTGGTCGAGCAGCAGCAGCAGCCCGAGCAGGATCGTCGCGAGCCCGACCGTCAGAGATACCGGGTCGAGCCGGCGGTCAGCAGACGGCGGCACGATCCGGATCTCCCTCGAAGTGGCCGAACCGCCCGTCGTCCGACCAGTTGTTGAGTACCCGCAGCGACCCGACGTCGAGCTCGCCGTGCAGGTCCAGCGACGGTCCGGGCGCAGCTCCGGCACCCGTCTCATCGAGTCCGGCTCCGCCGGTGGTCCCGCTGCCGATCGCGAGCTCGCCGGCGCCGACATGCAGATCAGGGTTGACGCAGACCTGCGGCGGGACGATCACCGCGAGCTCGCCGACGCCGAGGTCGACATCGAGCGGCAACCGCTGGTGCGGGGTCCAGTGGAGGTTTCGCAGGTCGACGACGAGCCGGCCGACGCCGAGCTCGTAGCGGTCCTGCACCTGGGCGGCGGTCGCCGGCGTGTAGGTGTGCTCTCCGATCCCGCCGGCGAAGCTGACGTTCGCGGCGGAGATCGCGCCGAGTGGGATCGCCAGCGCCAGCGCCGGCGCGATCAGCCACCGCGCCCCGCCGACGAACGCCCCGATCACGAGCATCGCACCGATCGCGATCACGAACGCGGCGATCACGACCCCGCTGCCGGTCGCCGCTGCGAAGGCCGCAACGACACCGATCGCGATCAGGCCGATCGCGATCGCGATCGCAAGCGCGACGATCGCGATCGTGCGTCCGGCGCCCGCGGGCGCCCGCGGCTTGCGGTCGCGCAGCAGCGCGTAGACGCCGGCCGCGATCGCGGCCACGAACAAGAGGCCCCACGGCACCCGACCCCAGCCCCAATCCCAGAAGAACAGCGAGCCCGCGGCCGAGAAGGCGACCACGACGATCGCGACGCCGGCGGCGATCCCGAGCCATCCGGAACGTTGGACGGGCGCCGGGCGCTGCTCGCCGTCGGCTCCGGGCTCGGAGGGGACGAACAGCGCCAGGGCGAGGTAGGCGAGCGCGCCGAGGCCCCCGAAGAAGACCGAGATCACGAAGCCGATCCGGAAGATCACCGGGTCGACCGAGAAGTAGCGCCCGAGCCCGCCCGCGACCCCCGCGACCATGCGGTCGTCGCTCGAGCGAAGCAGGCGCCTCGGACCAGGTCGGGGGCCCTCCTCGAGCACCTCGGTCGGCGCCGTCGGGGGCTCGCCGGGCGGTGGTGGTCCCTCGGGCGGGGGCGTCTCGTCGGTGCGCTCTTCGTCGTTCATGTGAGCCTCCAATGGTCTAACAGCGTTGGCTCACTCGATCCTGGCGGCGGCGGCACGCCGCGTCTATCGGGGATCACCCTCGGGCGTCCCGGATCCTTCCCGGAGGCCGTGGCTGACCGGGCGGTGCTAGGACTCGCCGCCGGTCGCGAAGTCCTCGGGAGTGACGTCGTCGAGGAAGTCCTTGAACTTCTCGACCACCTCCTCCTGGTCCTCGACCTCGTGCTCGAACTCGATCGAGGACTCCTCGATCACCTCCTCGGCGGCGAAGATCGGCGCCTGGCAACGGACGGCGAGTGCGATCGCGTCGGAGGGGCGGGAATCGATCTCGACCTCGGCGCCGTTGACCGAGATCGTGATCGACGCGTAGAAGGTGTTGTCGCGCAGCTCGGTGACCGAGACCCGCTCACACTTCGCCTCGAGCTGCTCGAGCATGTCGTTGAGCAGGTCGTGGGTCATCGGCCGCGGCGTCTGGGCGCCCTGGAGCTTCATCAGGATCGCGGCCGCCTCCGGATGGCCGATCCAGATCGGCAGGAAGCGGTTCCCGTCGACCGTCTTCAGCAAGACGATCGGCTGCTTGCCGACCATGTCGAAGCTGACGCCGTAGATCTGCATCTGCTGCATACGTTGGGTTCCCGGCCCTGGGCTCGCTTGGCCCCTCGTGGCCATTATAGGTGCGGTCTTGCGCTCCCTCCGGCTCCGCCGGTGGTCCCACTGCCGATCGCCGGGCGGCGCGATTTCGCGGCCTGGATGCCCCCGACGCCCGACGCGTTACGCGAACAGCCGAGAGGCGGGCCGGCGGGCGAACGGGGAGGATGGGCGATCGTGGACTCGAACCACGGACCTCGTCCTTATCAGAGACGCGCTCTAACCAACTGAGCTAATCGCCCGCGAAGACGGCATTCTAGTGGCGAGATGCCGAGGCGACCCGACATGCCGCCGCTGCGCCGCGAGGCGCTCGACCCGGACCCGTTGGTGCAGTTCGCCGGCTGGTTCGAGCGCGCCTCGAGCGAGGCGCCGCTGGCCGAGGCGATGACCCTCGCGACCGTCGACGCCGGCGGGGTGCCGGACGCTCGCATGGTCCTGCTGAAGGGGTTCGGCCCCGACGGGTTCCGGTTCTTCACCAACTACGGGTCCGCGAAGGCGGACCAGCTCGGCGGCGGTAGCGGGGCGCTGGTGCTCTACTGGCGCGAGCTCGACCGTCAGGTGCGGGCGCGGGGGCGAGGTCGTGCGGCTTCCCGGCGCCGAGTCCGACGCCTACTTCGCGACCCGCCCCCGCGAGTCGCAGGTCGGCGCCTGGGCCTCACCCCAGTCGCGGCCGCTCGCCTCGCGCTCCGAGCTCGACGAGCGCGTCCGCGAGGTCGAGGCTCGCTTCGACGGCGCCGAGATCAGCCGGCCCGAGCAATGGGGCGGGTTCCTGCTTCGCCCCCGGACGATCGAGTTCTGGCAGGGACAGGTCGGGCGTCTGCACGACCGCTTCCGCTACATCCGCGACGGCGACGAGTGGCGGATCGAGCGGCTCGCTCCGTGACCGTCAGCCGCCGCGGCGACCGGCTGAGCCGAGCGCCGGTCGTCGCGGGGAGCGCGAAGCGATCTACTCGCGCCGCTCGAGCGTGGCGGCGAAGTCCAGCAGCTCGTCGAGGCGCTCGAAGCGCAGCTCGGCGCGGATCCCGTCGCGAGCTGTACGCACTCGCACCCCGGTGCCGAGCGCCCGCTCGAGTGCCTCCTCGGCGCGGCCGAGAGCCGCCTCGTGGTCGGGGTGGGGGATCACCTTCGGCGCCGGTCCGAGCCCGGATCGCTTCGCGCGGCGCTCGGTCTCGCGGACCGACCAGCCCGCGGCGACAGCGTCGCGGCTGAGGCGACGGCGCACGTCCTGGCCCTTGGCGATCAGGATCGCGCGTCCGTGTCCCTCGCTGAGCTCGCCCGCCGCGATCAGGCCGAGGACGTCGTCGGGCAGGTCGAGCAGCCGGATCAGGTTCGAGACCGCGGGCCGGGTTCGGCCGAGTCGGCGCGCGAGCTCCTCCTTCGAGAGACCGAGCTGATCGACCAGTGCCGCGCAGGCCCGCGCCTCGTCGACCGGGTTCAGGTCCTCGCGCGCGACGTTCTCGATCAGGGCGGTCTGCATGCGGCCGAGCTCGTCCTCGTCGCGGATCAGCGCCGGGACGCGCTCGAGCCCGGCCTCGCGCGCAGCGCGCCAGCGGCGCTCGCCGGCGATCAGCTCGTAGCGGCCGTCGGGCAGCGGGTGCAGGACCAGCGGCTGGATCACGCCGGCGGCGGCGATCGAGGCGGCGAGCGCGGAGATCGACTCGGGGTCGAGCCGCTTGCGCGGCTGGTTGGGGCTGGTGCGGATCAGATCGACCGGAACCTCGCGGTAGTTGGACTCCGCCGCTTCGGCCTCGGGCAGGATCGCCGCCAGCCCGCGGCCGATGCCCCGCTGTGCGCTCATGCGGCGAGCGCCTCGTCGCGCGCCTCGCGATCCGCCAGCTCCCCGGCCAGGGCGCCGTATGCGGCCGCGCCGCTCGAGGCCGGGGCGTGCTCGCGGATCGGGAGTCCGTGGCTCGGCGCCTCGGCCACGCGTACGCTCCTCGGGATCACGGTATCGAACACCTGTTCGGGTAGATGGCTCCGCAGCTCCGCCTCCACGTCACGCGCGAGGCGGGTCCTCTCGTCGTGCATGGTGATCAGCACGCCGGTCAGAACCAGCGACGGGTTGAGGTTGCGGCGGACCAGGTCGAGCGTCTCGAGGAACTGGACCAGGCCCTCGAGCGCGAGGTACTCGGCCTGGACCGGGACGATCACCCGATCGGCTGCCGTGAGCGCGTTGACGGTCACCGGTCCGAGCGACGGCGGGCAATCGAGCAGGGTCGGGGCGAAGCGCTCCCGGACCGGCCCGAGCCGGTCGCGGAGGCGGAGCTCGTAGCCCTCGAGCCGCGGCAACTCGACCGCCGCGCCGGCGAGGCTTCGGTTCGCGGGAACGATCCAGAGGTTGTCGGGACCGGCCGGGCGCGCCGCAGCTGCCACCGACGTGTCGGCGCAGATGCATTCATACGAGGACGGGGAGCAGTCGCGGTCGAGGCCGATCGCGACCGTGGCGTTGCACTGCGGGTCGAGGTCGACGAGCAGCACCTGCCGGCCGGCCGGCCGCCGCGGCGGCCGCGAGGTTGACGGCGGTCGTCGTCTTGCCGACACCGCCCTTCTGGTTCGCGATCGCGTAGACGGTCCCCATCCTCAGCCCCTGCGGATCGCGTTCGTTCGGCTGTGCATCGCCCTCGACCTTAGCCTCAGCCCAGGCGTCAGAACCTGCTCGAGCTCAGGACCGCGCTCCCAGCGGCCGCTTCTTCGCCATCCCGGGGCGTCGCGGCAACCCGGCCGGCGTTGGACCGAGCTTGCGGACGACGTGGATGTGGCGGTGCCTCGAGCCCGCGCGCGGCCCGACCGCATCGATTGACTCGGCGCCCATCGCGACTCGCGGGGCGGCGCGCTCGAGCTCGGCCTCCTCGCCCTCGTCGCGACGTCCCTTCCAGGCGACCAGGGCGCCGCCCTCGCAAAGCAGCGGCGCGGCGAGCTCGGCGAGCGTCGCCAGCCTGCCGACCGCCCTCGCCGTGACGACCTCGTACGCCTCGCGGCCGCCCTCCGGCTCGCCTCGCCTCGCCCAGTCCTCCGAGCGGCCGCGAATCGCACGCGCATTCGCGAGGCCGGAGGCGGCGATCGCCCGGTCGATGAACTCGGCCTTGCGGCCGACCGCCTCGATCAGGTCGACGCGGGTGTCGGGCAGCGCCGCGGCGAGCACCAGGCCCGGGAACCCGGCGCCGGCGCCGAGGTCGGCGAGGCGGGCGGGCGAGCCAACCGATTCGAGGCCGCTGAGCGAATCCTCGACGTGCACGCGCCAGGCATCCGCCGGCGCCCGGACGGAGCTCAGCGAGGCGGGGTCCGCGGCGAGCAGCTCGAGGACGGGCGCGAGGCGGAGTCGCAGCTCGGGGTCGCTCAACCGTCGTCGCCGAGCAGCGGGGCGACGATCACGCAGCGTTCGGGCTCCTCGCCCTCGCTGAACGTCTCGAGCCCGGAACGGTCCTTGAGCCGGTCGTGGACGATCTTGCGCTCGGTCGCGGTCATCGGCTCGATCTCGATCTCGCGCCCGGTCTCCAGGGCGCGCTCCGCGGCGCGGTCGGCCTGGCGCTCGACCGCCTCCCGCCGCCGCTCCCGATAGCCCGAGGCGTCGACCGAGACCCGGCGGCGGTCCTGTCGACCGCGGAACGCGGCCCGGTAGCAGAGCAGCTGAATCGCGTCGATCGTCTGTCCGCGGCGGCCGATCGCGAGACCCAGGTCCTCGCCCTCGAGCCGGGCGATGATTCCCTCCGGACCGTCCTCGACCGTGACCTCGGCCTCGAGGTCGAGGCCGTCGACGATCTCGTCCAGAAGCTGCTCGACCCGCTCTACGGGGTCCGAGGGGATGCTCTCGCTCGTCATCTTCGCTTCTTCTTCTTACGCGGCGGTGGCGGAGGCGGTTTCGCCGCGACGACCTCCTCCGGCGTCCGCGGGGGCGGGGCCGGGATCAGCTTCTGGACGACGATCTGCTGGCCGAGGCTCCAGACGTTGGTCGTGATCCAGTAGACCGCGAGCCCGGCCGGCTGGCTGGCGACGATCGGCGCGAAGAGGAGCGGAAAGGCGAGCAGCAGGTAGCGCTGGGCACCCATCGTCGTCTGCGTGGTCGCCGTCGTGTAGATGAAGCTGAGCGCCGTGGTGACGATGAAGAGGACGATCAGGACCCACTTCTCGGCCCCCTCGGGCACCTCGATGATCGACTGCACGAAGAAGAAGCTCTGGCTCGCCCCGCTGCTGATCACGTCGTCGCTGAAGGTCGAGGAACGAAGCAGCGAGTAGACGGCGATGAAGAACGGGATCTGGAGGATGAACGGAAAGCAGGAGGAGAGCGGGTTGACGCCGTGAGTCTTGTAGAGCGCCATCATCTCGCGCTGCTGGCGTTCCTTGTCGTCCTTGTACTTCTCCTGGAGCGCCTTCAGCTCCGGGGCGACGAGCTGCATCCGGCGCATCGACTTGATCCCCCGGATCGAGAGCGGCAGCACGAGCAGGCGGACCGTCACCGTCAGCGCGACGATCGCCCAGCCCCACGAGAGGCCGACGTTCTCCTCGAAGAACTTGATGATCCCCTCGGCGAGATCGACGAACGGCTGGAAGATGCTCAGTACGGCGAGGATCGTCACGCCGCCGCCTCGTGCTTGGTGTGACGGTGACCCCCGTGGTCACGAAAGAGGCTGCGGTCGGCGAGCTCGTCGACGCCCCCGTCGCTGAACGGGTTACAGCGGATCACCCGCCACGCGGCGACGATCGAGCCGCGCACGATCCCGAGCTCGCGCACCGCCTCGACCCCGTAGGCAGAGCAGGACGGGTAGTAGCGGCACCGCGGCGGCAGCGCCGGCGCGAGCAGGCGCCGGTAGAGGTGCAGGGGCAGCAGGAATGCCTCTCTGAGGGCTCGGTTGAGCGGCCCGACCGACCCGGATGACGAGCGTTTCACGTGTTACGCAGCCTCCGTCAGGCCCGAGTCGCCGAGCAGCTCGGTGAGCGCCGCGGCGATTCCCGCGGTGCCCTCGCGCTCGACCAGGCCGGCGGCGTCGGGGCGCGCGACGAGGACGAAGTCGTGGTCGGTCGGAGGCGCCGTGTCGAGATTCCAGAACGCCTCTCGCAGCGCTCGCTTGACCGCGTTTCGCTCCACGGCCCCCCCGACCTTGCGGCTCACCGAGATCCCGAGCCGCACCTCGCCCGCAGCGTCGGCGGGCCGTGGGAACGAGTAGAGGACGAGGAACCGGTTGGCCCGTGAACGACCGTCGCGATAGACGCGGTCGAAGTCCCCGCTGCGCGACAGCCTGCCGCGCTTTCGACGGTCGCTCATCCCGGCGGCGATACCTACGGCGTCAAGCGCGCGCGGCCCTTGCGCCGGCGGCGGCGGATGACGTCGCGGCCCGAACGCGTGCGCATCCGGGCGCGGAATCCGTGCGTCCGTGCCCGTTTGCGCTTCTTCGGCTGCCAGGTGCGCTTCATCGGTCGGGGGAGTGTACAGAGGGCGCCTGGTTCTTCTTCCCGCGATTTGCGGGGTGGCGAGCGGGCGCTCTGAGCGGGCGTATGTATGGTCGGCCGCAGTGCCTCCCGAACCTCCCGTCGCCGAGCTGAGCACCCTCTGGGGACGGGTCCGGGGCGAGCTCGAGCGCTCGCTTCCGGAGTCCACGTTCAGGCTCTGGCTGGAACCGGTGCGGGCCGTCTCGGCGCAGGGCTCGACCCTCTTCTTGACCGCGCCGCCGGCGATCCGGACCTGGGTCGAGCGGCGTTATGGCGGCGAGCTCGTAGCGGCGCTCCGACGCCAGGAATCGGGTCTTTCGGAGATCGACTTCGTCGACGGCGAGGGGGCCGCCGAGGGGCCCTCGGCCTCCACGCCGCGCTCGCTGCCGCTCGACGCGGGCCACACATTCGACCGCTTCGTGATCGGGCCCGGCAGCCGTCTCGCCCACGCCGCGGCGCTCGCCGTCGCCGAGCTCCCCGGCGAGGCCTACAACCCGCTCTTCCTGCACGGCCCTCCCGGCCTCGGCAAGACGCATCTGCTTGGCGCGATCGTCGAGTACCTGCGTCGCAACCACCCGGAGCTCAACGTCCACTACACGACCGCCGAGCGGTTCACGACCGAGTTCGTCACCGCTTTGCGCCGTGACGGGCCGGAGGCGTTCAAGGCGCGATATCGCGAGCTCGATGCGCTGCTGATCGACGACGTCCAGGTGCTCGAGGGCAAGCAGCGCACCGAGGAGGAGTTCGTCCACACGTTCAACGCGCTGCACGGGGCCGGCAAGCAGATCGTCCTCTCCAGCGACCGGCCGCCCGAGGCGCTCTCGCGGCTCGCCGCACGGCTCCGCGATCGTTTTCGCTGGGGGCTCCAGGTCGAGCTCGACCCCCCGGACCTCCGTACCCGAATCGCCCTCGTCTGGCGACTCGCCGCCGACGCGAGCCCGGGTCTGGTCGAGCCAACGGCGCTCGTCGAGATCGCCAACCGCGTCCCCGAGAACGTCCGCGTCCTCGAGGGCGCCATGACCCGTGTCCTCGCGGTCGCCTCATTGCTCAGCGAGCCGCTCTCGAGCGCGATCGTCAGGCGTGCGCTGGAGGGCGAGGGTCGTGTCGATGCTCCGCCGACCGCCGAGCCTCCGTCGCTCGTCGCGATCCAGACCGCCGTCTGCGAGCTGCGTGGGGTGAGCCGGCCGGACCTGCTCTCGAGCGGCCGCTCCGCACCGCTCGTCCAGGCGCGTCAGCTCGCCATGTACCTGGCCCGCGAACTGACCGCGATGTCGCTCGCCGAGATCGCCCGCGGCTTCAACCGCGACCACACGACCGTGATCCACGCGATCCGCACCGTCTCGGGACGTCTCGAGCCCGACTCGGATACGACCCGCGCCATCCACACCATCCGTGCAAACCTGGGCAACCCCGTGGTCCGCCACGATCTCCGCTCACCCGAGCGCCGAGGCGATCCACACGACCGAGCTCGCTGATCCACATCGATTTCCTGTCGTCAAGCGAGCTTCGACCCAAATCCACAACCATCCACGAAACAGATACATCTGATCCAAATAGGAAGATGAGTGAGGTTCCATGAAGCTTTCCGTTCCCCGCGATGCCCTCTCCGCTGCGCTGCAGCTGACCGGCCGAGCCGTCTCGACCCGGGGCACCCTGCCTTCCCTGGGTGGCATCCTGGCGATCGCCGGCGAGGGGTCGCTGACTCTGCGTGGAACCGACATGGAGCTCGGGATCACCCGGACGCTTGCGGACACCAAGGTCGAGCAGGACGGAACCGTGCTCCTGCCCGGGCGCCTGTTCGCCGACGTCATCCGCAGCCTGCCGCCCGGCGAGGTGACCCTCGCGCTGCGCCCCGAGCAGCGTGACGTCGAGATCGCCGCCGGCGCTGCACGCTTTCACCTCCGGACCCTCCCGGCGGAGGATTTCCCGCGCCTGCCCGAGCTCGAGGGCGAGACCGTGAGGCTGCCTGCGACCCCGCTCGCGGCGACGATCGACCTCGTCGCCCGCGCCGCCTCGCGCGACGAGGTGCGCCCGATTCTCACCGGCGTGCTGGTACAGGCCGAGGGCACGCGGCTGACGATGGTCGCCACCGACTCGTACCGGCTCAGCGTCAAGCACACCGAGCTCGAGCAGCCCGTGAGCCAGACCCTGGAGGCGAACGTCCCGGCGCGCGCGCTTCGTGAGCTCGCGCGGATCGTCGGCTCCGAGGCCGCCGAGGAGGTCGAGATCTCGCTGCCGCGAAACCAGGCGGTGTTCGAGGCCGCCGGGGTGACCCTCTCGTCGCGGCTGATCGAGGGGCAGTTCCCGAGCTGGCGGCAGCTGATCCCGGAGTCGTTCGAGCACGAGGTGCGCCTGCCGCGGGAGGAGTTCCTCGAGATCGCCCGAAGGATCAGTCAGCTTGCGCAACGAAACGCGCCGTTGCGCCTCGCCTTCGCCGAGGGCGAGTTGACCGTGGCTGCCGAAACCCCGGACATCGGCGATGCGAGCGAGGGGATGCCCGCACCGTACGCGGGCGAGCCGCTCGAGATCGCATTCAACCCGCAGTTCCTCGTCGAGGGCGTCGAGAGCGTCGCGACCGAGGAGATCGCGATCCAGCTCAGCTCGCCGCTTCGCCCCGGTCTCCTGCGCCCGGTCGACGGGGATGACTTCAGCTACCTCGTGATGCCGATCAGGCTCAACGTCTAGAGGAGCCACGGGCGGCGAACGCATGTGGTCGTAGAAGCGCTCAGCGTCCTCGACTTCCGCAACCTGAGCAGCGGCGAGGTCGAGCTGGGCCCGGCCATCAACCTGCTCTGGGGGCCGAACGGCTCCGGGAAGACGAACCTCCTCGAGGCGACTTACATGGCGCTCGCCGGCCGCTCCTGCCGGACCCGCGACGACCGCGAGGCGATCGCCTTCGGCCGTCCGCTCGCCCGGGTGGAGGCCCGGATCGCGGGCCCGGATCGCTCCCGAACCTTCCTCAGCTCGGTGAGCCGCGCCGAGGGCCGCCGCCACCTGCTCGACGGGATTCCGGCGACCGCCGAGGCGGCGGCGCTTCGCCCGGCGCTCTCCGTCTTCATGCCGGACCGTCTCGCGCTGGTCAAGGGCCCGCCGGCGGCGCGCCGCAACCACCTCGACGGCTTCTGCGCCGCGCTGTGGCCCGGGCGCGAGGCGGCCCGCCGCCGTTACGCGCGCGCGCTCGCACAGCGAAACGCGCTGCTCGGCCGGATCCGCGCCTCGACAGCGACCGTCGACGGCCTCGACGCCTGGGACGCCGAGCTCGCGGCGGCGGGGGTCGAGCTGATCGCCAACCGCGCCGCCGCCTGCGAACGGCTCCGGCGCCCGTTCGCCGAGTCCGCCGAGGCCCTCGGGCTCGAGGGGACGGCGAGCCTCGCCTACCGGCCGCGCAGCGACGCCACGGAGCCCACCCAGCTGCGTGCCGAGCTCGCCGCGCGGCGCGAATCCGATCTCGCGCGGGGCTACACGGGCTGGGGCCCGCACCATGACGAGCTCGCGCTCGAGCGCGACGGACGATCGCTGCGCCGCTACGGATCGCAGGGCCAGCAGCGCGCCGCCCTGCTGGCGCTGCTGTTCGCGGAGCGCCGTGCGCTGCTCGACGACGGCCGCCCGGCGCCCCTGATGCTTCTCGATGACGTGACCAGCGAGCTCGACGCCGAGCGCCGGCTGCTGCTGCTCGAGCTGCTCGAAGGCGGGCGGCGGCCAAGCGCTGATCACCGCGACCGAACGCGAGCATCTGCCGTCGACCGCGGAGCGGCGTGAGATCGCGATCCGCGCCGGGCGGGCGCTCGGCTCAGCCTCGCCCGGCGCCGAGGCGGTCGCCTGAATGCCCCCCGCCCGCGAGCCGGTTCGCTGATGGCGCGTCGTGCGCCCCCGGGCGCTCGGCGAGGCGATCCGCGCGATCCGCGAGTCGTCCGAGCCCGCCACCCTGCTCGCTGCGGTGCAGAGCCGCTGGACCGAGGCGGTCGGAGAGCGAATCGCCGCCGAGGCCGTCCCGGTCCGCGAGCGAGCCGGGACGATCACCGTCCGCTGCCGGGCGGCGACCTGGGCGCAGGAGCTCGACCTGCTCCAAGGCGACCTGCTCGCGAGGCTCAACGAAGCGCTCGACCCGCGCCGCGTCGAGCGGCTCCGGTTCACCGTCGGCGACGAACTCGCGGATGACTTCCTTTAGTTCATGATTTGCAGGTCTTTTAGCACGATCGAGGCGGCTTTCCGTGGGTCCCGGCTGGTATCCTTGTGTGAACTTGCATCGTGTCCCCGATCCGCCTGGATTCGGCCCCCTGGTCGGGCCAGTCGGTCGGGGTTCCTCTTGAAGGCGACCGAAGGGGCCTAGACCGAGTGGCAACCGAGGCGGGCGCCGACCGCGAGCGCGCGGCGGCCTCGAAAATCGAAGAGAACGGCTACACCTCGGGTGAGATCACCGTCCTGCGCGGGCTCGATCCGGTGCGCAAGCGACCGGGCATGTACATCGGGTCGACCGGACCCCGCGGCCTCCACCACCTGGTCTACGAGGTGGTCGACAACTCGGTCGACGAAGCGCTCGCCGGGCACTGCGACAAGATCGAGATCAACCTCCACCCCGACAACAGCGTGACCGTGGTCGACAACGGCCGCGGGATCCCGGTCGACGAGATGCCCGAGGAGAAGCGTCCCGCGGCCGAGGTCGTGCTGACCACCCTGCACGCGGGCGGCAAGTTCGGCGAGGGCGGCGGCTACAAGGTCTCCGGAGGCCTGCACGGGGTCGGCGTCTCGGTCGTCAACGCGCTCTCCGAGCGGCTCCACCTCGAGGTCCGCCGCGACGGCCATCGGTGGACCGAGGACTTCGCCCGCGGCGAGCCGCAGGGCGACCTGAAGCGAGGCGAGAAGCTCAAGGGCACGGGGACGACGATCACGTTCCTGCCCGACGACGAGGTCTTCGAGACCCTCGAGCTCGACTACGCGACGCTCGCAGAGCGGATGCGCGAGACCGCGTTCCTGACCCGCGGCCTGCAGATCGTCCTCGTCGACGAGCGCGGCGCCGGTCAGCGCGACACCTTCCTCTACAAGGGCGGGATCGTCGACTTCGTCAAGCACCTGAACGAGAACAAGGACCCGGTTCACCGCAAGACCGTCTTCTTCGAGAACGAGACCGACGACGGCGCGGTCGAGGTCGCGATGCAGTGGAACTCCTCGTATCAGGAGTCGGTGTTCTCGTTCGCGAACAACATCAACACGCACGAGGGCGGCTCCCACCTCTCCGGCTTCCGCTCGGCGCTGACCAGGACGCTGAACGCCTACGCGCGCGCCAAGGGGCTGCTGAAGGAGAAGGACGAGAATCTCTCCGGCGAGGACGTGCGCGAGGGGCTCACCGCCGTGATCTCCGTGAAGCTCGCCGAGCCGCAGTTCGAGGGCCAGACGAAGACGAAGCTCGGCAACCCGCCGGTCGAGGGCCTCGTCAAGGAGACCGTCAACCGCAAGCTCGGCGAGTTCCTCGAGGAGAATCCGACCGACGCCCGCCGGATCGTCTCGAAGTCGGTCGACGCGGCGCGCGCTCGTCACGCGGCGCGCAAGGCGCGCGATCTGACCCGCCGCAAGTCGGCGCTCGAGAACTCGACCCTGCCGGGCAAGCTCGCCGACTGCACGGTCCGCGATCCCGCCCTCGCGGAGCTGTTCATCGTCGAGGGCGACTCGGCCGGCGGCTCGGCGAAGCAGGGCCGCGACCGCAACACACAGGCGGTCCTACCGCTGCGCGGGAAGATCCTCAACGTCGAGAAGAGCCGGATCGACAAGGTGCTCTCGAACGAGATGATCCTCGCGATGATCACGGCGATCGGGACCGGAGTACGCGAGGAGTTCAATCTCGACGACGCCCGCTATCACAAGATCATCGTGATGACCGATGCCGACGTCGACGGCGCCCACATCCGCACCCTCGTGCTCACGTTCCTGTACCGGGAGCTGCCCGACCTGATCGAGGCCGGCTACGTCTACATCGCCACGCCGCCGCTCTACAAGATCAAGAACGGCAAGGTCGAGACCTACATCGAGAAGGAGTCCGAGCTCGAGGAGCTGCTGTTGCGCGACAAGCTCGAGCAGTTCGCGCTCCGCGACTCCGAGGGCAAGCAGCACAAGCTGACCGCCCCGCGCTGGCAGCGGTTCAACCGCCGGTTCAAGGAGTACGAGGGGTGGTCCGACTCGCTGCAGGCCGAGTTCGGCCATGAGCTCGTCGGCTTCCTCGCCGAGTCGCAGATCCTCGACGACGGGGCCGCGACCCTGCCCGGCGTGAAGAGGCTGCTCGCGGCCAAGGATCCCGAGAGCGAGCCGTTCGAGACCGAGATCGTCTCCGAGTCCGGCGACGAGATCGTCGTCAAGGCGGTCCAGCGCCGTGACGGGCTGGCGCGGACCTTCACGCTCAGCGCCGACCTGTTCGGCTCGAACGACTATCGCCATCTGGTCGAGGTGCACGCCGACCTCTTGAAGCAGGTCGGCCGGCCGCCGTTCACGCTGACGCTCGCCGACAAGAGCCGCGAGGCGGATTCGTTCTCGGCTCTGAGGCGCGCGGTGCTCGACGCCGCCCGCCAGGGGATCGGGATGCAGCGCTTCAAGGGCCTCGGCGAGATGAACGCCGAGCAGCTTCGAGAGACGACGATGGATCCGGGCACCCGGACCCTGCAGCGGGTGACGATCGACGACGCCGCGCTGGCGGAGCGGATCTTCACCGAGCTGATGGGCGACAAGGTGGAGCCGCGCAAGGCTTTCATCGAGCGACACGCGAAGGAAGTCCGCTTCCTTGACGTCTAGGGACTAGAGCGATGGAAGGTTCACTGGACGCACTGACGGGCCGGATCGAGGAGCGCGAGCTGACGCAGGAGATGCGCTCGTCGTATCTCGACTACGCGATGAGCGTGATCGTCGGCCGTGCCCTGCCCGACGTCCGCGACGGCTTCAAGCCGGTTCACCGGCGGGTCCTCTACGCGATGCACGACCTCGCCCTGCAGCCCACCCGCCCGTACCGCAAATGCGCGTTCATCGTCGGCGAGGTGATGGGCAAGTACCACCCCCACGGCGACTCGGCGATCTACGACACGCTGGTTCGGATGGCGCAGGAGTTCTCGCTGCGCTACCCGCTCGTCGACGGCCAGGGCAACTTCGGCTCGATCGACGACGACCCGGCCGCCGCGATGCGCTACACGGAGGCGCGTCTCGCCCGTCTGGCGACCGAGATGCTGCGCGACATCGACGCCGACACGGTCGACTTCGGGCCCAACTACGACGAGTCGCAGTCCGAGCCGCTGGTGCTCCCGGCCCGCTTCCCAAACCTGCTCGTCAACGGCTCCTCCGGGATCGCCGTCGGGATGGCGACCAACATCCCGCCGCACAACCTGAGCGAGTCGATCGGCGCCGTGAAGGCCTACGTCGCAAACCCCGAGATCGACCTCGCCGGCCTGATGGAGCACATCAAGGGCCCGGACTTCCCGGGCGGCGGGATGATGAGCATGGAGGGCATTCGCGACGCCTACGCCTCCGGCCGCGCCTCGGTCAAGGTACGGGCCCGCGCCCACGTCGAGCCGCTCAAGGGCGGCCGGGAGGCGATCATCGTCTCCGAGCTTCCGTTCCAGGTCAAGAAGGGCGGCGACGGCGGCTTGATCACGAAGATCGCCGACCTCGTCCGCGAGAAGAAGATCAGCGGGATCTCCGACCTTCGCGACGAGTCGGATCGGTCCGGGATGCGGCTCGTGATCGAGCTGAAGCGCGGCGGCGATCCGGCCGAGGTGGTGCTGAACCAGCTCTACAAGCACACCCAGATGCAGAACACCTTCGGGGTCAACATGGTCGCTCTGGTCGACGGGGTGCCCAAGACCCTGTCGCTGAAGGAGCTGATCCAGCACTACGTCGCCCACCAGCGCGAGGTCGTCACCCGCCGCACCCAGCACGAGCTGCGCCGCGCGGAAGCCCGCGCCCACATCCTCGAGGGGCTGCTGATCGCGCTCGACAACCTCGACGCGGTGATCGCGCTGATCCGGGGCTCCGCCGACACCGACATCGCTCGCGAGGGCCTGATCGAGAAGTTCGAGCTCTCCGAGCTCCAGGCGCAGGCGATCCTGGATATGCGCCTCGCGCGGCTCACCGCGCTGGAATCCGACAAGGTGCGCGATGAGCACGCGGAGCTGATCTCACGGATCGCCGAGCTGCGCGAGATCCTCGGCGACCCCGGCCGCGTCGATGCGCTGATCGTCGAGGAGCTCGACGAGGTCGAGTCGCGCTACGGCGACGCTCGCCGCACCGAGATCACCCACTTCGAGGGCGACATGAACATCGAGGACATGATCGCCGACCAGCAGATGGTGATCTCGCTTACCCACTCTGGCTACGTCAAGCGGCTGCCGCTGGTCACCTACCGCCAGCAGCACCGCGGCGGCGTCGGGGTGATGGGGATGGACATGAAGGAGGGCGACTACATCGAGCACCTCCACATCTGCTCGACCCACGACTTCCTGCTCTTCTTCACCAACCGGGGCAAGGTCTACCGGCTCAAGGTCTACGAGCTGCCCGAGGGATCTCGTACCGCGAAGGGCCGCGCCCTCGTCAACGTGTTGCCGCTTCGCGACGGCGAGAAGGTGATGGCGGTGATCCCGACCCGCGACTTCAAGGAGGCCAAGTACCTGGCCTTCGCGACCGCGCAGGGGTTGGTCAAGAAGACCGAGTTCCTCGCCTATAACACGCCGATCCGCGCCGACGGGATCATCGCGATCAAGGTCCGTGATGGTGACGAGCTCGTCCAGGTGCGCCTGACGACCGGGGAGGACGACCTGCTGCTGGTCTCGAAGTCCGGGCACGCGTCGCGTTTCAACGAGTCGAAGGTGCGGGCGATGGGCCGCGATACCTCCGGGGTCAAGGGCATGAACGTCGCCGGGAAGATCGGCACCGAGCCGAATCGGGTCCTGGCGATGGACGTCGCCCGCGACGACGCTCAGCTGTTCGTCGTCACCGAGAACGGCTACGGCAAGCGAACCGCGGTCGCCGAGTACCCGGTCAAGGGCCGCGGGACGATGGGTGTGCTGACGATCAAGATGACCGCGAAGAAGGGCGGCCTCGCCGGAGCGCTGATCGTTCGCGAGCACCAGGACCTGCTGTTCATCTCCCAGAACGGGATGGTCCAGCGGACCAGGGCCGGCGGGATCTCGCAGATGGGCCGGGCGACCCAGGGCGTCAAGGTGATGAACATCAAGGACGACGACAGGATCAGCGCGGTCGCGCTCGTGGTCGAGTCGTCGGCCGACGTCGCAGAGGAAGCCGAGGTCGTCGCCGAGGCGGCGGCGGAGGGCGCGAAGCCGGCCGAGAGCTAGGTTCGGGCGCGGCGCCGGGTGAGGCGGGAACGGCTCGGGCTCGAGGGATTGGGGAGATCGGATTCGGCTCGTTCCGAACGACCTCCGGTTCTGCTTCAATCGGATCACCAGAGAAAGGAGGTGGTCCGAAGTTGAGTGACAGTTTTTCCGGGACCCTGGAGGTGCGGGGCCGCTAGTCGGCGCTCCGTTCGTCCGGCGGGTGACCGCCGAAACGCACGGGCAGCGTGCGAGCCGCCTGGCGGAATCCAACCCCAGGCACCGGCGGGCGCGGAGGTCGGGAGTCAGTCCCGCCCGGCCGTCAATCCGAGACCGCTCGAAATCGCACCTTGGAAGGGCCGCCCCGGGAGGGGCGGCCCTTCGCTTTTCTCGGCCACCGGAATGCGGACAGGCTGCCGCGGCGATCAGGCGGCGATCAGATACGGCTCCCAGGCGAGCGGGACACGGGGGGCGGCGATCCGGATGAACACCGTCGGCCCGGGCGGCTTCGGCCGCTTCACCGGGTGCATCGCGATCTCGCGCGGAAGCCGATTGCCCTTCCTGCGATTGCAGGGCGCGCAGGAGGCGACGATGTTCTCCCAGACGGACTGGCCGCCACGGCTGCGCGGGATCACGTGGTCGACGGTCAGCCCCGCCGCCTCGCGGCCGCAGTACTGGCAGGTGTAGGAATCGCGCGCCAGCACCGCCTTGCGGGTGATCTTCCGGCGATGGACGTCGCGGGGGATCCGCACGTAGCGAACCAGGCGGATCACGCAGGGGCGGTCGAACTCGAGTCGCTCGGAGTGCAGCGCGCCCTCGCCCTTCTCGAGGATCTCCGCCCGCGCCTTCAGCACCAGGACCGCCGCCCGGCGGATCGTGCAGACATTGATCGGCTCGTAGCTTGCGTTGAGGACGAGCACGCGTCCCGAGGGCAGGGTGCGAACTGTCCCGTTGACGCCGACCGAGCGGGAGCGGCCACCGTGCGCCGCCCGGGTCGCCAGCGCGATCCGGGAGCGGCCGCCTACCTCGGGGTCAGCGAGGTCCTCCATGATCCGGGAAGTGTAGAGCCGCGGGCGGGTGATCCGGTCAGCCGCCCGGAATCCCGGCGCCGCGGACCGGGTAGCTGCCGAGCACGCGGACGCTCTCGGCCTTCGAGCGCAGGGCGGCGACAGCGCCGCTGACCGCCTCGTCGGCCTCGGCCCCCTCGAGGTCGATGAAGAACATGTAGCGGCCGAGGCCGCGACGCAGAGGCCGCGACTCGATCCGGACCAGGTTGACCGCCCGGCTCGAGAACTCGGTCAGCGCCTCGACCAGGGCGCCGGGATGGTCGGCGCCGAGCTCGGAGAAGCTGAGCGAGGTCTTCCAGGGACCGTCGCCGGAGGGGATCGTGCCGTCCGGGGCGAGCCAGACGAACCGGGTCACGTTGTCGTCGGCGTCCTCGACGCCCTCGCGGAGCACGACGCATCCGTAGATCGCCGCCGCCGATGCTCCGGCAAGCGCCGCCCAGGGGGCGTCGCGCACCGCGACCTCGCGCACGGCCTCGGCGGTGCTCGGCGCCGGCCGGACCTCGGCCCCGGGCAGGGCCGCGCGGATGAAGCGCGAGCACTGAGCGCTCGCCTGCGGGTGTGAGAGGACGACCTCGATCTCGGACAGCTCGAGCTCGCGGCGGGCGATCAGGCTGTTCGAGATCGGCTGGTCGTGCTCGCCGACGATCGACACGGACCCGGCCTCGAAGGCGAGCGCATCGAGCGTCGCCCGCACGGACCCTTCGATCGAGTTCTCGAACGGGACCAGCGCCCGCTCGGCGTCCCCGGCGTCGACGGCCATGATCGCCTCGTGGATCGTCGCCGACGGCAGCGGCTCGAACCGTGTCCCGCCGGCCGCCGCCCGCAGGGCGTCCTCGCTGAAGGTCCCCGCCGGGCCGAGGTATGCGACGCGCATCGCGGCGAAGCTACCGGACGCCCGCCCCCGGCAGCTCCGACTAGTCGAAGGTCACCGTGTAGGTGAACTTGTTGTTGTCGACCACCTGCTCGCCGGGAACCGGGAGCACCTCGACCTCGAGCGTCAGCGGCACCCCCTTGTCCGGCGTCGTGTCGAGCGCGATCGTCACGTTGCGGATCCCCTGCGCGTCGAGCTTGATCGGCTCCGCCTGGCCCTCGATCGGCGCCGCGGATCCGCTCAACGTGTAGGCGACCGTGACGTCGCTCTCCGCCTGGTCGCCCTGGTTCTGGACCTCGACAGTGAGCTCGGGAGGGTTGGTGCCGAGGCTGACCGAGTTCTCGGCGTCCGCGGTCAGCGGAGTCTTGTTGATCGACGTGCTGAGCACCGCGAGGCCGTGGACCCCGGAGGTCGCGCCGGCGTTGGTCGCGAAAGCGCTCAGCACCGTGGTCAACTGCAGGTCGTCGAGCCAGCGCTCGACCGGCTCCGGGAGGAACTGGCTCTCGGGGACCTTGCTGTCGACGCCCTGGTCCGTGAGCTCCGTCTCGATGGCGGCCCGGGCGCGAGCGTAGAGAACGTCGCTGGCCAGGAAGGCGCGCATGTCGGCCGCTATCTGCCCGATCGCCTCCGTACGCCCGTCGTTGCCGAGCGCGTTCGGGATCTGCGTCGCGATGTCGGCGAGCGCGTCGCGGCGAAGCTCGAACGCCTGCGTGAGCTCGGCCTGGGCGTCGCTGAGCTCGTCGGGCGTGTCGAGGGCGTTGACGCGCTGCAGCAGGGCTTCCGCGTTGCCCCGATCGGAGGCGATCTGGGCCTCGAGAGTGAGCTCGTCCTCGCCCTTTGGCGGGTTCGTCAGCCGGGCGAAGAAGTCGGCGGATAGCTGGTTGGACTGGGTCGCGATCGACTCCAGGTCGGAGGCGTAGTTCTCGAACCCGCGCTGCGTGCGCGCGTTGAGGCAGCCCTTGACCGCGAGCAGCAACAGGATCACGATCAGCGCGCCGACCGCGAGTGCGATCACCCGCCGCACCATCACCTGGCGCTGGTGGTCCCCGCCCGGCCGCCTTGAGCCCGGCCCGCCCGGGGCCGCTTCTTGTTCGTCGTCGTCCAGGAAGGCCACGATCAGATCCCCGAGTCCGGCTTCGGCGGAGAGAGTATGAACCCTGCACCGGAAGGAGAGCGCAGGCGCGCGGCGAACGGATCAGGTCGTGGACGGTGAGCTGGTGATGGGGCGATTCCGCATCCTGGAGCGGATCGGCGCCGGCGGAATGGGGACCGTCTACAGGGCGTTCGACGAGCGCCTCCAGCGCCAGGTCGCGGTGAAGGAGGTCGAGACGCCGGATCCGGCGAGGATGCTGCGCGAGGCGCAGGCCGCGGCGCGGCTCAACCACCCCGGCGTGGTCACCCTCTACGAGCTCGGCGAGGCAGACGGTCGTGCGGTCCTCGTCTCAGAGCTCGTCCCCGGTCGGACGCTCGCCGCGCTACGGGACTCCGGCGATCTCTGCGACCGTGAGGTCGCCGAGCTCGGAGCGGACCTCTGCGAGGCGCTCGCCCACGCGCACGAACGGGGCGTCGTGCACCGCGACGTCAAGCCGCAGAACGTGATCGTCCGAGACGAGGCGCGGGCCGGATGGCGGGCGAAGCTGATGGACTTCGGAATCGCCCGCGTCGCGGGCGCACCGACCCTGACCGCCGACGGCGAGGTGATCGGCACGCTCGCCTACATGTCGCCCGAGCAGGCCGAGGGTGATCTCGCCGGCCCGCCCTCGGACGTCTACTCGCTGGCCCTGTCCCTGTACGAGTGCTGGGCCGGCCGCAACCCCGTCGCCGGGCCCAGCCCCGCGACCACGGTCCGACGGATCGGCGGCGGCATCGCACCACTACGGCTCGCGCGTCCCGATCTTCCAGAGGGCCTCACGGATTCGATCGATGCCTGCCTCGACCCCGACCCCGACGCCCGCCCGACGCCGTCCGAGCTCGGCGATTGCCTCGAGTCGGAGCTCGACCGCCTCGACGCCGTCCATCGGCTGAGCGGCACCGATCCGGACGGGGATGCGCGCGAGGACGCACCACGGCGGCTCTCGGCCGTCCGTCTCCTCGGGCTGGTCGGGATCGGCGCTGCGCTGATCGTGCTCGCGGGACCGGGCGGAGCGTCCGGCACGGCCCTCGTTCTCGCGGCGCTCTGCCTGCCGGCGATCCTGGTCGGCGCCCCGGCTGCAGCCCTCGCCCCCTGCGCCGCGGCACCGCTCGCCGCGATCGGCCTCGGCAGCGCCGCCGCCGGCCTCGGTGCGGCAGCGCCGAGCGCGCTGGGGCGGGCGATGCTCGGGGTCTCGAGCTGGGCCTGGCTGCTCGCCGCGTCGCTCGCGCTCGGGGCCGGCCCGGACCTCGGGATCGCCGCGCCGGCGGCCGCCGGCTGGAGCGGCGATCCCGCGCTCGCCGCCGACTCGATCCTCGCCCCGATGCTGACCCTGGACTCGTTGCTCGGCGCCGCCGTGTTCGCGCTCGCGGCGGTCTCGCTCGGCCAGATCCTCGCCCTCCGGCACGCCGCCGTCGCCCTGCTCGGGGCGATGGTCTGGGCCGCCGCCGTCGACGCAGCGCTCTCACTGGTCGGCGACGGCGATCTCGGCGGGCATCCGGTGGGCGTCGTGCTCGCTGCCGGTCTCGCGGTCGGGGCCGAGTTCGCGCTCCGTCGCGGCCACGCGAGGAGCCGTGACGAGCTCACCGGCGCCGCCGCGCGCCGCGGTCGCCTCGCGGGACGTCTCGCATAGGCGCCCCGTAGGATTTCCCTTTCCCGAGCGCGGGTACCAGGCATCCCTGCGCAGGAGAGAGACGGAAAGCCATCAGCGTCCTCCGCAATCTTGAGCAACGGATCGAGAGCCTCGTCGAGGGGGTGTTCAGCCGCGCCTTCTCGTCGCAGGTGCAGCCGGTCGAGATCGCCCGCAAGCTCGCGAAGGAGATGGATGCGCATCGAACCGCTTCCGTGTCGCGCGTCTACGTGCCGAACCAGTACGTCGTCTGGCTCTCGACCGAGGATCGAAAGCGCCTCGAGGGGTACGAGCGCTCGCTCCAACAGGAGCTCTCCTCCTACCTGCTCGAGCACGCCCGGCGCCACGACTACGCGCTCCTCACCCGGCCCGAGGTCGAGCTCTCGAGCGACGAGCGTCTGCGCCTCGGCGAGTTCGGGATCCAGACACGCCTGGTGAAGCCGCCGGCGCGGCAGGGGGAGTCGCCCGAGCAGGGCGAGCAGGGCCACACGATGGTCTACAGCGTGCCGCCGAAGCAGACCAAGTCGCGACGCCAAGGCCCGGCTGCGCACCTGACCGAGACGAAGGCGATCGTCTCGCTCGACGACCGTCGCTACGTGCTCGACGGTCCGACCGCCGTCCTCGGCCGCTCGCGGGAGTCCGACTGCGTGCTCAACGACCCCAACGTCTCCCGCCGCCACGCCGAGCTGCGCCGCGGAACGACCGGCGACTGGCAGATCGTCGACCTCGGCTCGACGAACGGCGTCAAGGTCAACGGCCGCCGGGTCGACGCCTCCCGCCTCTCGCCCGGCGACGACGTCGTCCTCGGCACCGTCCGGTTCGTCTTCGACATCGAGCAATGAGCCGCCGCGCCGAGCATGCTCCGCTATGCGTCCGCCTCGCTCGGGTCGGCTGAGCCTTGGACACTGAACCGATCGCGGTAGCGCTCAAGTTCGGCTTCCTGGCCGTTCTCTACCTGTTCCTTTTCTGGGTCTCGCGCAGCGCGCTGCGCGAGCTGCGGCGCACGGGCGCCCCGGCGCCCGAGGCGACCGGCTACCACGCGGCCGTCGGCCCGGGGGGACGCTCCGCGGCCAGCGACGCGTTCCTGGTTCCGATGCACGGCGGCGGGTTGCCGGTCGGCGAACGCTACGACCTGTTCGGCGGTTTGACGATCGGGCGCTCCGGGGAAGCGGACGTACGGATCGAGGATCGGTTCGCCTCCGCGATCCACGTCCGCGTCTACTCGCGCGGGGCGTCGTACTTCGCCGAGGACATGAACTCGACCAACGGGACCCATCTCAACGGTGCGAAGCTCGACGGCGAGGCCGAGCTCTCGGACCTCGACGTGATCAGGATCGGTGATACCGAGCTGCGCTTCGAGCTCCAGATCCCCGGAGACTCCTAGTGCCGGCGTTGGCCCCGCCCGATCGCCGCCTCGCCCGCGCCGGTGGCCGCAGATGCTGACGGTCGCCGAGCGGGCGTTCCGGTCGGACACCGGCCGCCAGCGAACCGCCAACGAGGACTCCTACTACGCCAGCCCAACCGTGTTCGCGGTCGCCGACGGGATGGGTGGGGCCCAGGCGGGCGAGGTCGCGTCGCGGATCGCCGCCGAGTCCTTCGAACCCGTCGCGCGCGGCGAGGAGTCGGCGGAGGCCTTCCTGCGGGGGATCGCCGAGACCGCGAACCGGCGCATCCATGAGCTCGCCCAGACCGACTCGAGCCGCTCCGGCATGGGTACGACGCTGACCGCGGCGATCGTCGACGGTGACGAGGTCGCCTTCGCCCACGTCGGCGACAGCCGCGCCTACGTGTGGCGCGACGGCAACCTGCGCCGGCTGACGTCGGACCACTCGCTGGTCGAGGAGCTCCGTCGCCAGGGCAGGCTCACCGACCAGCAGGCCGAGGAGCACCCGCAGCGGTCGATCATCACCCGCGCGCTCGGCCCCGAGGAGGCGGTCGAGGTCGACACCTTGACCTTCAGCGCCCGTCCCGGGGACGTATTCCTGCTCGTCTCCGACGGCTTGACGACGATGCTGAAGGAGGACGCGATCGCCCGGGTGCTCTCCGACACCGGGTCGCTCGACGATGCCGTGTCGAGGCTGGTCGACGAGGCGAACCAGGCCGGAGGCCGCGACAACATCACCGTCGTCGCCTTCCGGCTCGAGGGCGCCGAGGGCAGGGCCGCGACGGAGCCCGCAACACTGGTCGGGCCGAGCGCCGAGGAGATGGGTCTGACCGGCGAGCAGGTCGCGGCGGCACGAGCGGCGGGCGGTGGGCGGGCGACGCCTCCTCCCACCCGCCGCAACCGTCGCCGCACGGCGGCCAAGGTCCTCGCGGCGATCGTCGTCGTCGGGGCGATCGCGTTCGGCGCCTGGTACGGCGTTCGCCAGGTCTACTTCCTCGGCGTCGACGGCGGAGGCCGGGTCGCCGTCTACCGGGGGCTCCCCTACGACCTGCCCCTCGGGATCAGCCTCTACTCCGAGTCGGCCTCGATTCCGGTCCAGGCGACCTCGATCCCCGTCGATCGCCGCGATTCGGTCGTCAACCACGAGCTGCGCTCGCACGACGACGCGGTCACCCTGCTCGATGATCTCGAGAGCGCGGCCACCGCTCCGGCCCCGCCGACCGGGGGCGGGAGCGGCGCCGGCACCCAGACGCAGGGTGGCGGGCAGACGCAGCGATCCCCGTCGGGCGGAGGGCCAGGAGGGGGCGGCGGAAGCAGGCGGCGCGGGGGGCGGCGGCGGATCTCGCGATCAGTCCGGCCGCAACGCGGGCTCCAAGGCTCGATGAGCGCCCGCAACCGCGAGCTGCTCGCGCTCGTCCCGGTCGCGGTCCTGGTCACCGTCGGCTTCGCGGCGGTGTTCATCGTCCACAACCACAGCGACCAGGTCGGGGACCTGAGCGGGCTCAGCCTCACCTACGGCGGCTACTTCCTCGCCCTATGCCTGGCGGCGCACATCTTCCTTCGGATCCGCCTGCCAAACGCCGACCCGTACCTGTTTCCGCTCTGCGCTCTGCTCGCCGCGATCGGACTCGTCGTCATCTACCGGATCGACGACAAGCTCGCCTTCAACCAGGCCTCCGTGTTCGTTCTCGGGCTCGTCCTCTTCTGCCTCACGATCCTCTTCCTGCGCGACTATCACGTGCTCGAGCGCTACCGGTATCTGATCGCGACCGCCGGGATCCTGCTCCTGCTCGGGCCGTACATCACCCGCAACGAGGTCAACGGCGCCTATCTGAGCGTCGATCTCGGCCCGATCGCCTTCCAGCCGGCCGAGCTGGCGAAGATCTGCATCGTCGTCTTCCTCGCCAGCTATCTGGCCGAGAACCGCGAGATGCTCTCGGTCGCGGCGCGCAGGGTGCTCGGGGTCACGATCCCGCCGCTGAAGCACTTCGGCCCGCTGCTCGTCGTCTGGGGTGCGGCGATGCTGATGCTCGTCTTCATCCGCGACCTCGGCAGCTCGCTGATGTTCTTCGGTGCCTTCCTGGCGTTGCTCTACGTCGCCACCGGCAGGCTCTCCTACGTGGTCGTCGGGCTGGCGATCTTCGCCGCCGGCGCCTACGTGATCGGCTCCAACATCGCCCACGTCCACGACCGCTACGAGATCTGGGTCGATCCGTTCGCCCACGACGCCCCGGAGGGCGCCGGACAGATCCAGCAGTCGTTGTTCGCGCAGGCCGACGGCGGGCTCTTCGGCCAGGGCCTGGGTGAGTCGCTGCTGAAGCTGCCGGGGCCGTTCGCCCCGCATTGCACGCAGCCGTTCCCCGACTGCGGCAGCATCCTGCCCGCGCCGCACACGGACTTCATCTACGCCGTGATCACGATGGAGCTCGGCCTCTTCGGTGCCTGCGGGCTGATCGTGGTCTACGCGCTGATCGCCGCCCGCGGCTTCAAGACCGCGGTGATGGCGCCGGACGGGTTCTCGAAGCTGCTCGCCACCGGTCTGACCGCGATCTTCGCCCTGCAGGCGTTCGTGATCATCGGTGGCGTCACCAAGGTGATCCCGCTCACCGGAGTCACCCTGCCGTTCGTCTCCTACGGCGGTAGCTCGGTGGTCGCGAACATGATCCTGCTCGCCCTGCTGCTCGTGATCTCCGACCGCGCCCGCCGCCCCCCGGCGGATCGCCGCGAGCCGATCGCAGGCGGCGACCTCGAGGGCCTGGTCACGTGAACCGCCCGATCATCCGCATCTACGTGCTCGTCCTGCTCCTGTTCGGGAGCCTCGTCTACTTCACCTCGAAGTGGGCGGTGTTCGACTCCGACGAGCTGCAGGCGAACGACAAGAATCGCCGCCCGCTGATCGAGGAGCAGCAGGTCCCGCGGGGATCGATCACGACCTCCGACGGCGTCCTGATCGCCGAGTCGAACCCCGAGGGCGGGGGCAACCATCCGGTCTACGTACGGCACTATCCGCAGGGTTCGCTGTTCGGAAACCCGGTCGGCTACAACTTCGTCACGGTCGGGCGACGGGGGATCGAGCAGTCGGAGAACAAGCTGCTCGCGGGGGAGAAGAACGAGTTCGCGTCGATCATCGACGAGCTCGAGAACCAGACCCCCGTCGGTGCGGACATCACCCTGACGCTCGATGCCGGCGCCCAGCGCGTCGCGACGCAGGCGCTGCAGAGCGCGGTCGCATCGACCCCGGGCTCGAACGGGGGCGGCTCGGTGGTCGCGATCGAGCCGTCGACCGGGGCGGTGCGCGTGATGGCCTCCACACCCGGATACGACCCGAATGCGGTCAAGGACCCGAAGACCTTCAGCCGGCTCTCCGAGGACGAGTCCGCCCCGTTGTTCAACCGACCGACCCAGGCGGCCTACGAGCCCGGCTCGACGATGAAGGTGGTGACGGCCGCGGCGGCGCTCGACTCCGGCGAATTCACGCCGCAGACGACGCTCAGTGGCCAGACGGGGATCGAGATCGACGGGGTGCCGCTGTCCAACGCCGGCGGCGAGACCTTCGGCGAGATCGACATGGACTTCGCGCTCACGCACTCGGTCAACACCTACTTCGCGCAGGTCGGCGAGAAGCTCGGGACCGAGACGATGTTCGAGTACATGAACCGGTTCGGGTTCAACAAGGACCCCGAGCTCGACTACCCGGACGGACAGATGAGAGCCAGCGGGGTCTACGACGGCGCCAACCTGCTCGACTCCGGAGACGCGATCGACATCGGCCGGGTCGCGATCGGCCAGGAGCGGCTGCTGACGACGCCGATCCAGATGGCCGAGGTGGCGGCGACGATCGCCAACGACGGCAAGCTCGAGCAGCCGACGTTCCTGCAGTCGGCGAAGGACCCCGACGGGCGCACGATCGAGGAGCTCGCCCCCTCCACGCAGTCGGACGTGGTCTCGGCAGAGACCGCGAACGAGTTGACGACGATGATGACCCACGTCACCCAGGAGGGCACGGCGGCGGGCCTGACGGTCGGCGGCGAGTCGTTCGCCGGCAAGACCGGCACGGCGGAGGTCGACGTCGAACAGGGCATCAACCGGCCCTGGTTCATCGGATTCGCTCCGGCCGAGAATCCGCAGATCGCGGTCGCCGTGATGCTCGAGACCTGTGACGGCTGCTTCGGCGGCGAGGTCGCGGGTCCGATCGCGACCCAGGTGATGGAGGCCCTGACCGGGGGATGAGGCTCGAGCGCGGAAGCGGGATCGGCGAGCGCTACACGCTCGTCGGTCGGCTCGGGAGCGGCGGCATGGCTGACGTCTGGCTCGCCGACGACGCGGTCCTGAAGCGCCGCGTGGCGCTGAAGTTCCTCCACGAGCGCTTCGCCCAGGACCCCCAGTTCGTCGAGCGGTTCCGGATCGAGGCGCAGTCGGCGGCCGGTCTTCAGCATCCGAACCTGGTCGGCGTCTATGACCGCGGCGAATTCGAGGGCCGCCAGTTCATCGCGATGGAGTACGTCGAGGGCGCGTCGCTCAAGGACCTGATCGTGCGCGGCCTCTCGGTCGGCGAGGCGCTCGAGATCGTCCGCCAGGTGCTCGACGGGGTCGGGTTCGCGCACGAGCGAGGCATCATCCACCGCGATCTCAAGCCACAGAACGTGCTCGTCGACGGTCAGGGACGGGCTCGGGTGACCGACTTCGGCATCGCCCGCGCCGGAGCCTCGGAGATCACCCAGACGGGATCCGTGCTGGGGACCGCCCAATACCTCTCGCCGGAGCAGGCGCAGGGCCTCGACGTGACCGCGGCCTCGGATCTCTACTCGGTCGGGGTGATGCTCTACGAGGCGCTCACCGGCCGGGTCCCGTTCGAGGCCGAGACGCCGGTCGCCGTCGCCCTGAAGCAGATCTCCGAGCAGCCGAGGCCCCCGTCGCAGCTCAACCCGGAGGTGAGCCCGGCGCTCGACGCGGTCGTTGTGCGGGCGCTCGCGAAGGATCCGGCGAACCGTTTCGGCTCCGCGGGCGAGTTCAGCCGGGCGCTCGACGCCGCCGAGGCCGACCCCGACCACGGTGCGCTCGGCGCCACCGCCGCGTACGCGGCGATCGCGGCCGCGCCCGACGGTGACCGCGGACGCGGACGCGGCTCCGCCACCGCCCGTCGACGACGACCGCAGCTGGATGACCCGGCGTCGGGCGATCGCGCTGGCGGCGATCGCCCTCGTCGCCGCCGGGGTCGTGGTCTGGGCGCTGACGCGGCCCTCGACGGTCAAGGTGCCGGCGCTGATCGAGCGGTCGCTACCCGACGCGCGCGCCGAGCTCGAGCGCAAGGGCTTCGCGGTCGGGGTTTCGCCGATCGAGAGCTGCGACCCCCGGGACACCGTGATCGAGCAGGCCCCTCCGGCCGGCACCGAGGCCGACGAGGGCTCGAAGGTGACGCTCACGGTCAGCCTCGGCCAGCGGGTCAGGGTGCCGCAACTCGCCGGCGTCCGGCTCGATCAGGCGCGCAGCCGGCTCGATAAGGCGAACCTGCTCGTCAAGACCCAGGATCGGGCCTCGCGGAACGTGAAGCCGGGCAACGTGATCTCGAGCACGCCGGCGGGCGGCGCGGAGGTCGAGTGCGAATCGACGATCACCCTGCTCGTCTCCAAGGGACCGAACCTGGTCTCGCTCCCGAGCGTGCTCGGCCGGCAGCAGGAAGAGGCGCAATCGACGCTCGAGCGGCTCGGGTTCATCGTCAACGTCGACACCCGGGACGCCGACGAGCCCGAGGGCACCGTGATCGCCCAGGATCCGGGGCCGGGGTCACGGCTGCTGCGGGGCGACAACGTGACGATCGTCGTCTCGACCGGCGCCGGCGCCGTGATCGTGCCCGACGTCGTCGGTCAATCCGAGGACGCGGCGCGTAGCCTGCTCTTGAGCCGGGGGCTCAGCATCGACGTGATCGACCAGGACACCGAGGAGCGCAGCGAGGACGGCCGGGTGCTTCAGCAGGCGCCGGCGGCCGGGTCGCGCGTCCGCGGTGGCGACTCGGTGACGATCGCGGTCGGCAAGTTCACCGAACCGACGACATCGACCACGTCGCCGTCGACCACCACCTCGTCGACGACCACCACCTCGTCGACGACCGGGCAGGTTCCCTGATGCGTGTCGCGGTGCTCCGGGGCGGGCGCTCGAGCGAGCACGACGTCTCGCTTCGAGTCCGGTGCCGCGGTGGCCGCGGGCCTGCGCGAGGCCGGCCACGACGTGGTCGAGGTGCTGATCGCCCGCGACGGGCGCTGGACCGCCGACGGCGAGGAGGTCGAGATGCGGGCCGGGGCCGGGTTGCTCGGCTGCGAGGTCGCGTTCCCCGTCCTCCACGGCCCGTTCGGCGAGGACGGCACCGTCCAGGGCCTGCTGGAGACGCTCGACGTCGCCTACGCGGGCCCCGGCGTGCTCGCCGCGGCGGTTGCGATGGACAAGCTGATCTGCAAGCGGCTGTTCGCCTTCGAGGGGCTGCCGCAGGTCGAGTTCTGCGAGGTCGGCGAGGATGGCTGGCGCGAGCAGGCGGCGGCGATGCCGCGACCGCTGTGGGTGAAGCCGTCGCGGCTCGGCTCGAGCGTCGGGATCTCGCGCGTCGCGGGCCCCGAGGCGGAGCTCGACGAGGCGGTCGCGGTGGCGCGGGCCCACGACCCCCGGGTGATCATCGAAGCCGACGCCGGCGGCCGCGAGGTCGAGTGCTCGGTGGTCGGCAACGCCGGGCTCGGCGACGCCGGCACCGTCGAGACGTCGCTCCCGGGCGCGATCGTCACCCGGGCCTCCGACTGGTACGACTACGAGGCGAAGTACGCGGAGGGCGGGATGGAGCTGATCGTCCCGGCGCCGATCGGCGACGTCGCGATCGCCCGGGTGCGCGAGCTCGCCGCCCGGGTGTTCGTCGCGGTCGGCGGCACGGGCCTGGCGCGCTGCGACTTCTTCGTCCGCGACGACGGCGAGGTGCTCGTCAACGAGATCAACACGATCCCCGGGTTCACCTCGACGAGCGTCTTCGGGAAGCTGTTCGAGGCGACCGGCGTCGCCTACCCCGAGCTCTGCGACCGCCTCGTGCGCCTCGGTGTCGAGCGCTACGAGCTCGAGCGCTCATACCGGTTCTAGGACAGGTGCCTGAGAGTGACTACGTGGCCGCGTTCAGGGTGACGTCGCTGACCTCGACCCGGCCCTCGCCGTTGGCATCGGCGAGCTTCGTGAACCAGATCAGGTAGTAGCGCGCCGGCGACGGGACGGTGAGGTCGATCACCTGGCTCTGGTCGGCGTTCGTGATCGAGCCGACCGGCTTGCCCCAGCCGGTGAGGTCGGTCGGCGGCCCGGAGTCCGAGGCGTAGACGGTCGCGTCCCAGCCGCCCGTCCGGGTGCCGATCGAAAGGCTCTGGCCGGTCACCGGGTCGGCTGCCTCGACGATCAGGCCGACCCCGGACTTGCCGGAGAGCGAGAGGTCGGGCCCGGCGGTGTAGGTCTCGGTCGGCCAGACCGTGTTCGGAATCCCGTCGATCGCGAGCCCGACCTCGTCGGAGTGCTCGCCGTCGCCGCCCTCGGGGTCGAAGTCCTGGGCTTTCGTGAGCTCGACCTCGGTCCCGGTCGGGGGGGTCGAGGCACCCCCACCGGCGCCGCCCGTACGCTCCTTGCCGCCGCTGGTGACACCGGCGATCACCAGCGCTGCGGCGGTCGCCAGCAAGACGAGCAGGATCGCCGCGATCGATACGCGCCGTGAGGTGATCAGCCGGCGCCGGTGCGGGACGGAGTCGAGCACGGTCGTCGCCTCGCCGGTCGAGCGGCCCGCTCGCGCGACCTCGACCTCGAGCGCGTGCTCGAGGTCGGCGAGCATCCCGTTCATGTCCTCGTATCGCTTCTCGGGCTTCTTCTCGGTCGAGCGCTCGATCGACCGCGGCGAGCGCCGCCGAGACGTCGGGGCGCTTGCGCTGCACGTCCGGCATCTTCTCGTTGACGTGCTTCATCGCCACCCCGACCAGGTTGTCGGCCTGGAACGGAACCTCGCCGGTGAGCATCTCGTAGAGCAGGATCCCGAGCGAGTAGATGTCGGACCGAGCGTCGACCCCCTGGCCCATCGCCTGCTCGGGGGCGACGTAGTCGGTGGTGCCGAGCACCCTTCCGGTCTTCGTCAGCCCGTCCTGCTCGAGCTCGCGCGCGATTCCGAAGTCGGTCACCTTGGCACGGCCCTCGGAGTCGATGAGGACGTTCTGAGGCTTCACGTCGCGGTGCACGAGCCGCCGCGCATGGGCCGCGGCGAGCCCGCGGCCGACCTCGATCCCGTACGCGGCGGCCTCATCGAGCGGCAGCCGCCCGAGACGGTCGATCCGCTGCTTGAGCGTCTCGCCGTCGCAGTACTCGAACACGATGTACGGGCGACCTCCATCCTCACCGGCGTCGATCACGGCGACGACGTTCGGATGCGAGACCTGGGCGACCGCGCGGGCCTCGCGACGGAAGCGCTCGATCTGGTCGGGCTGGTCGGAGATCTCCCGGTGCAGGACCTTCGCCGCGACCCAGCGCTCGAGCGTCTCGTCGCGCGCCAGGTAGACCGTCGACATGCCCCCGCTGCCGAGCTTCGTCTCGAGCCGGTAGCGCCCGGAGAGCACCGTCCCGGTCAGTGCGCCGGGTGGTCCTGTCGTCGCTTCGCTCATCGGCTGTCTATTTTCAACCCTGGACCGGCGCGGCGGTTTCAGCGACCGGTATCTGAATGATGACCGTCCAGCTCCGCCTCTACACCGACCCCGCCTGCATCGTCTCCTGGGCCGCCGAGCCGAAGCTCCGCCGGCTCGCCTGGGAGTTCGGTTCCGAGCCTCGAGGTGCGGGTCGTGATGGGGGGCCTGGCGCGCAGCTACGGGCCCTCGTACCGAGACGAGGAGGGGAAGATCGGCGCCGGCGCGGACTGCTTCGCCGACCTGATCGCCCATTGGCTCGACGTCGCAGCCGAGAGCCGGATGCCCTGCGACCCACGCCTCTGGACGGAGGCGAGGATCACCTCCACGTATCCGGCCTGCATGGCCGTGGTCGCCGCCCGCGAACAGGGTGCGGAGGCCGGATCGGCGTACCTGCGGCGGGCGCGTGAGGCGCTCGTCACCGAGCGCAAGAAGCTCGACCACACCGAGGCGCTCGTCGCCGAGGCCGGTCCGGCGGGCATCGACCCGGAGCGTTTCCGGATCGATCTGGAGTCGAACGCGATCCTCGAGGCGTTCGCCGCCGACCTCGACGAAGCCCGCGAGATTCCCGGGTCAGCGCGGGAGGCGGGGATCGTGAGGCGCACCGAGGGCCGCGACCGGCTCAGCTTCCCGTCCGCGATCTTCGTCTCGTCCGAGGGCGCCCGTCACCCCGTCTGGGGTCCGCAGCGCTACGAGCGCTACCGCGCCGCGGCGACCGCCGCCGGGGCGACGCCGGCGACGCGCCGCGCCGCCCGAGCCGCTCGAGGCGATCGAGCGCTTCGGCCGTTGCGCGACGCGCGAGATCGAGGAGCTGACCGGACGCCCGCGACCGGTCGTCGAGGCCGAGCTGTGGGCGCACGCCCGCGAGTGGCGGCTGCGACCGGTTCCGGCTCTCACAGGGACGCTCTGGGAGGCGGCGTAGGGCTCAGGCGAACTGGCGCACCAGCTCGACCAGCCGGTCGTCGACCTTCTCGGGGGAGCCGGAGTCGAACGGCGGTTCCGGGTCGTACTCGATCCCGAGCTGGATCCCTCGCGCCAGCTCCTCGCCGTACTCCGTCGCGACGAGCCGGAGCGCCATGTCGATCCCCGCCGAGACGCCGGCTGCGGTGACGACCTTGCCGTCGATCACCACCCGCTCCGCGACCGGCTCGGCGCCGTACTCGCGCAGCCTCTCGCGGTAGGCCCAGTGGCTGGTCGCCCGCTTGCCGTCGAGGATGCCCGCGGCGCCGAGGACCAGCGACCCTGTGCAGACCGAGGTCGTCCAGGTCGTCGTCTCGTCCGCGGTGCGGAGCCAGTCGAGGAACTCCGGGTCATCGATCAGGGCCCGGTTTCCCTCGCCGCCGCCGACGAGGACGATGTCGGGGTCGGGGAGCTCGGCGATCGACAGGTCGGCGCTGATCCCCAACGCACCGGTGTCGGAACGGTGCGTGCCCGCCTGCTTGGCGACCATCCGCAACTCGGCCCCGGGTATCCGCGAGAAGACCTCGTAGGGGCCGATCGCGTCGAGGGCGGTGAGCTTGTCGAAGATCAGAATGGCGATTTTCATCGGGCCATCGTCGCGCCGGGAGCCGCTCTCGACAAGAGGCAGAAATGCCCATCTACGCTAGATTACTGCCAATGTCTGGAGGATCTCACCGGGTCGCCGCGCTCTGTCTCGATCGGGTCGTCGCCTTCGATCTCTCCGTGGCCGCCGAGGTCTTCTCGCTCGCCTGGACCGAGGGACGACCGCTGTACGAGTTCACCGCCTGTGCGGTGCGGCCGCCGGCCGTCGAGACGACGACCGGCTTCTCGATCGGCGACCTCGCCGGCCTCGAAGCGGTCGAACGCGCCGACACGGTGCTCGTCCCGGGCTACGTCCCGGTCTTCGATCGGCCCTCGGAGGCGGCGCTGGAGGCGCTTCGACGCGCTGCCGATCGCGGCACGAGAACGGTCTCGATCTGCACCGGTGCGTTCGCACTCGCCCACGCCGGCCTGCTCGACGGACTGCGCGCGACCACGCACTGGTCCGCGGCCGACCAGCTGGGCGCGATGTTCGACGCGGTCGAGGTCGATCCCGACGTGCTCTACGTCGACGAGGGACGGGTGCTGACCTCGGCCGGCCTCTCGGCGGGGATCGATCTCTGCCTGCACCTGGTCCGCTCCGACCACGGCGAGCGGATCGGGTCCCAAGTCGCCAGGGCGATGGTCGCCCCGCCGCACCGCGAGGGCGGGCAGGCCCAATTCATCTCCCGTGCGCTGCCGGCTTCGAACGGCTCGGGGTCGCTGGAGGAGGTCCGTCGCTGGGCGCTCGAGCACCTCACCGAGCCGCTCGACGTCGCCACGCTCGCCGACCGCGCCGCGGTCAGCCCGCGGACGTTCGCGCGGCGCTTTCACGCCGAGACGGGGACCACGCCGCTGCGCTGGTTGCACGCCCAGCGTGTGCTCGAGGCTCGCCGCCTGCTCGAGCGCACCGACATTCCCGTCGAGCAGGTCGCCGCCCGCTCTGGTTTCGGATCGGCGCCCTCCCTGCGCGAGCACTTCCGACGGGCGACGTCGACGACGCCCTCGGCCTACCGGCGCTCGTTCGCTCCGGGCTAGGTGCGCTCCGGGCTAGGCGGCCGCGCGTTCGACGACTAGCCCCGGACCACCCGACCCGCGGCGTCGGTCGCGTGACCGATCCGCCTCGCGCCCGGATAGTGCTCGCGCAGCAGCTTCACGGCATGCTCGGCGTCGGAGGCCCGAACCACGCAGACGAAGCCGCATCCCATGTTGAAGACCTCGTACATCTCCTCCTCGCCTACCTCGGCGAGCGCCTCGATCAGCTCGAAGACCGGCGGCACCTCGAGCGGGGCGTCGATCGCGTATCCGACCGGTGCCGCGAGCCGGGTCAGGTTGTTGAGGCCGTCGCCGGTGATGTGGGCGAGGCCGCGAACGTCGACCGGCGAGCGGAGCAGCTCGAGCACGGCGCGGACGTAGATCTCGGTCGGTTCGAGCAGGATCTCGCCGAGCGGCCGGCCGAGTCGCTCGTCGTCGAGCGCCACCTCGCGCAACGCCCGGCGGGCAAGGCTGTAGCCGTTCGAGTGCAGCCCGCTCGATGGCAGGCCGATCACGGCGTCCCCGGGCTCGATCCGCTCCCCGGTGACGACCTCATCCAGCGCGACGAGCCCGATCGCGCTGCCGCCGAGCTCCCAGCCGGAGACGATCTCGCCGACCTGGGCGATCTCGCCTCCGGGGATCTCGATCCCGGCGAGCTCCGCACCTCGTCGCAGACCGACGCCGATCGCCGCGCACACGTCCGCGCTCGCCTCCCGGCAGAGGATGAAGTCGAGCAGGGCGATCGGTTCCGCGCCGACACAGATCAGGTCGTTGACGTTCATCGCGACGCAGTCGATTCCGATCGTCTCGAAGCGGTTCATGCGCTGCGCGACGAGCATCTTCGTCCCGACGCCGTCGGTCCCGAAGGCGACGCCGGTGGCGTCGTCGATTCGAAGCACGCTCGCGTAGTGGCGCGGCAGCGGGACGACCCGCGACGGCTTGCCGGTCTCGATCAGCTTCAGGCTGCGAATCAGGGCGGCGACGGCGTCGTCGGCGTCGCTCTGGCTGACCCCGGCCCGAGCATATGCATCGGGCTCGCTCACCTGCCCATTCTCACGATCACGGCGGTCGCCAGCAGCGCACGGTAGGCGGCATACGGCCACAAGGCGCGGTCCCGCTCGACGAGACGGATCAGCCTCTGCGAGGCGAGCGTCGACGCGAACGAGGCGGCGATCCCGGCGCAGATCGAACGTCGCAGCCGTGCGGAGACACCGCGCCGCCGCAGCCGCGCCCCCTTGAGCACCGTCGCGCCGACGATCACCGGGAGGGCGACGGTCCGGGAGAGCAGGTTGGAATGCTCGCGGGTGAAACGCCTCGCGCGGGCGGCTGTCAGCGTCGCCCCGTTGCGCGACACCCCGGGAATCAGCGCCGCGGCCTGGGCGAGGCCGAGCGCGAGGCCGTCTCCCGCGGTTGCGTCGCCGGGCCCTCGCTGCTGCGGCGCCCGATCGGCGACCACCATCGCGGCTCCGCCGGCGAGCAGCCCTGCGGCGATCGTTCGCGGCCCACCCAACCGGCTCTCGATCTGCCGCTCGAGCCGGTAACCGACGATCGCCGGGGGAATGAAGGAGAGCGCGACGACCATCGCGCGGCGTGCGTCGAACGACGCCACCTCGGCGACGATCGTGCGGCGCTGGCCGATCATCAGGGCGGCGGCGGTCCCGGCATGAAGCGCGACCTCGATGCTCTTGCGGGTCTCGGGGTCGACCGCCTCCCAGTCCCAGCCGAGCAGGCGCGGCAGCAGCGAGAGGTGAGCGGAGCTGGAGACGGGAAGTAGCTCCGTGGGCCCCTGAATCAGGCCCAGCGCCGCGGCGCGTCGCGGGGTCAGCGCGGGGGCATCCGCGGCAACCGCGCTCAACGGTCCACTACCGGCGGGCCTCGGCGGCGTTCTGCCCGCCGCTGCGACGGCGGCGGATCAGCAGATAGGCGACCCCGATCACGATCGCGGCGAGCACGGCGTAGTCGAGGTAGTGGAGCTTGTCCTGCCATTGATTCCAGTTGTCGCCCACCGCGCGCCCGACCAGCGCCAGGGCGAGCACCCACGGTACGCAGCCGGCGAAGGTGAGCAGCGTGAACCGCCAGAAGGGCATCCGCGCGACCCCGGCCGGCAGCGAGATGAACGTGCGCACGATCGGCACCATCCGGCAGACGAAGACGGTGACGTCGCCATGCTTCTCGAACCAGCGGTCCGCCCACTCGAGGTGGCTGCGATTGACGTGGATCAGCCGGTTGCGATCGAGCAGCTCGAGCCGCCCGTAATAGCCGACCGCGTAGGCGATCCAGGAGCCGACGACGTTGCCGAGCACTCCCGCGAGAACGACCCCGAACAGGGTCATGTCGCCCTCCGAGACGTTGAATCCGGCGAACAGCATGATCGCCTCGCTCGGCACCGGGATGCAGGCGCTCTCGAGCGTCATCAGCAGGAAGACCCCGACCGTGCCGACGGAATCGATGAAGTCGGTGGCCGCGTCGACGATCGGCTCGGTGATCGACGCGACGGGCAGGGTCTGGATGAGGCTGAGCGGGTCCATGCGGGGCCGGACACCTTACCGGCGGGCGCTCCGGCTCCCCCCTAGACTCGCCTGGATGTCCCGGCTCAATGATCCCGTCTACAGGCGGCGGGCACTCGAGTTCGGTGCCGACGCGTTGCTCTGCGCGCTGGCCTTCGCGCTCGCCTTCCAGCTCCGCTTCCTCGGTGACGTCGGCGATCAGGGAGGGATCCCGGAGCGTTACGTGACGATGCTCGTGGGCTCGGTCGCCTTCGTCGCGCTCGGCAAGGCGCTGGTCCTCGATCTGCTCGGCCAGCACCAGCAATGGTGGCGCTACTTCCGGCTCCCCGACCTCTGGCCGCTGGTCCGCGCCCTCGCCGTCGCTACCGGGCTCATGGTCCTCGTCTTCCTGCTCGCGAAGCCTTACGACTACAGCCTCCCGCGCTCGGTCGTGATCTTCGACTTCCTGCTCTGCACGGTCTTCCTCGGCGGCGCCCGCCTCGCTCGCCGCTCGCTCGCCGAGCGCCCCTCGCGCCGCTCTCGCGCTCGCTCGCGGGAGCACGAGGTGCTCGTCGTGGGCGCCGGCTCCGGAGGGCAGATGGTCGTCCGCGAGCTGAAGCTGAACCCCAACCTCGGCGCTCGGGCGATCGGGTTCATCGACGACGACCCGAGGAAACGAGGGATGCGCACCGAGGGACTCAGGGTGCTGGGGACGACCGGCGAGATCGGCACCGTGCTCGACCGCCTGTCCCCGGACGAGGTCGTGATCGCGATTCCCTCCGCCCCCGGGGTCCTGCGCGGCAAGGTCGTGGCCGAGTGCCGCGAGCGTGACATCACGGTGCGCACCCTGCCGACCGTGTTCGAGCTGCTTCGCGGCGGGGTCCAGCTCACCAGGCAGCTGCGCGAGGTACGGGTCGATGACGTGCTCGGGCGCGACCCGGTCGTCATCGAGCTCGACCGGGTCGGCGCCTACCTCGAGGACAAGCGGGTCCTCGTCACGGGCGCCGGCGGCTCGATCGGCTCCGAATTGGTCCGCCAGATCGCCCGAGTCCGCCCCCGCCTGCTGGTGCTCGTCGACCACGCCGAGGACAACCTGTTCGAAGTCGACCGTGAGATGGCGTCGCAGTGGCATTTCACCCGCTTCGAATCCGTGCTCGGCGACTGCAAGGAGGGCGAGCGGATGCTCGAGGTGATGCAGCGGTTCAAGCCCGAGGTCGTCTTTCACGCCGCCGCCTACAAGCACGTCGGCCTGATGGAGACGAACCCCCTCGAGGCGCTCCGCAACAACGCGATCGCGACCCAGGTGACCGCGAAGACAGCGGCGGCCTCGGGAGCGGAGCGATTCGTGCTCGTGTCCACCGACAAGGCCGTCAATCCCCGAACCGTGATGGGCGCGACCAAGGCGATGGCCGAGTGGATCGTCGCCGCCGTCGGCCAGCACTACCCGCAGACGCGGTTCACGATCGTCCGCTTCGGCAACGTCCTCGCCTCGTCCGGCAGCGTCGTCCCGATCTTTCGTTCCCAGATCGAGCAGGGAGGGCCGGTCACCGTCACCGACCCCGAGATGACCCGCTACTTCATGACGATCCCCGAGTCGGTCCAGTTGGTGATCCAGGCGGGCGACCTCGGCGCCGGCGCCGCCGATGTGTTCGTGCTCGAGATGGGCGAGCCGGTGCGGATCATGGACCTGGCCCGGAACATGATCCGGCTCGCCGGCTACGAGCCCGACACCGACATCGCGATCGAGATCATCGGGACGAGGCCCGGCGAGAAGCTCCACGAGGAGCTGTTGAACCGCGACGAGCGCGCCCAGCCGACGACCGCCGACCGAATCGTGCGCGCCGTCCGCGACGCGCCGCTCGACCCGGGCTGGGTCGAGGAGACGGTTGCACGTCTCGAGTCGCTGGTTGCGTCCGGCGACGAGGCGGGCCTCGCCGAGCACGTGCTCGAGTTGATGGACGGCGGCGACGCCGCGCGCCATACGCTGGCCTGATCGATAAGACTTCAGCCTCTTCGAATGGCTGACCTGATCGAGAAGATCGGGCCCTATCTGGGTATCGTCGCCTTTGGGGCCCTGGCAGTCCTCGCCTTCCTGATCTTCCAGCAGGCACGCGAGGTCCGACGCCTGCGCGATTGGGCGGGTCGCGCCCCGGAGCGCGCGACCGAGGCGGCGGAGGCGACCGCGGCGGCAGTGGAGGCCCGCGGCGCTGCGGCCGAGGCCGAGCTGACCGACGCCGACGCCGACGCCCGCCCGCGGGGTCGCTTCCGATCCTGGTGGCAGCGCCGTCGCGCCCGCTTCGCCGAGGTCTTCGAGGCACTCGACCGCCGCTTGCCGATCGACCCTCGCTGGATCCTCGCCGCAATCGCCGCGCTGGCGATCGCGGCAGGAGTGTTGACGAGCGGGTTCGGGATCGGCGGCAGCAACGACGACGGCGGCGGCCCGGGCAAGAACGGCGGCGGCAAGACGTCCGAGAAGAAGACCGAGGTCGCGGTCCTCAACGCGACCCAGGAAAATGCGGTCGGCGGGACAGAGGTCGCGGGGGTGCAGGGGCTCGCGAAGACCGTCGCCGACGCGGTCGTCAAGCCCGCCGGCTTCAAGACCGGCGAGGAGACGAACGCCGCGTCCGGCTTTGGACAGAGCGTGATCATGTTCGAGCAGGGCGCCGAGGCGCAGGCGAACGAGCTCGCGAAGGCGGTCGAGCCCGACCTCGGGCCGACCGATGTCACGCCGATGATCAGCGAGGTTCGCGATCTGGCCGGCGGCGCACCGGTGGCGCTCGTGGTCGGCCGCGACGACTCCGACTTCACGGGGTCGGGCGGCTCGAACGGGTGACCTGCCTTGCAGGCGTCGGAGATCTTTCACAGCGCAGCCGGCTTCGTCGCGCTCGCAGCGCTGGCCGGGATCATCCTCTTGCTGCCGCTCTATCTCTCCCAGCGCCGCGACATCGTTCGCCTGCGCGACTGGAAGCAGCGCGAGCCCGATCATCCGGCAACCGACATCGCAGCCAGCGAGGCCTTGCTCGATCGGGCCGAGGCCGAGTTGGAGCAGCTGCTCGGGGCTGAGCAGGCTGCCGTCGCCCCGGCCACCGGGGACGCCGCCGAGGCCGCCGAGCCCGAAACCGGCGATCACGCGGTCCCCGCGACCGGCGAGCAGCCGGTTACCGGGGAGGAGCCGGTCACCGGCGATGAGGAGGCCCCCGCGCGCCCCGGGGCGACGCCGAGCGAGCCGGCGACGGCCGCCTACCGGGTCACCCACGAGCGCCCGGCGCTCGAGCGGATCACGATGGAGCGGGCGGCGCTCGAGCCGCACCCGCGCTGGCGTCGCTTCGTCGGTCGGGCGACCCAGCCGCGGGTGCTGGTCGCGATCGGAATCGCCGCGCTGCTGCTCGGTGGCGGCGCGATCTACGCCTCGGAGGAGCTCTTGAGCGGCAACGACACCGGCGCGCCGGCGCAGGCCGGCGCGATCGACCCGGCCGATGTAACCGTGGCGATCCTCAACGGCACCTCGGTCAACGGGCTCGCGGGCAAGGTCGGCTCCGACGTCGCGTCGAGCGGCTTCAAGGTCGGGGCGGTCACCAACACGACGCCGGGATTCGCGAAGACGGAGGTCCTGTACGCGAACGGGCAGAAGCGCGCTGCGCAGAAGGTCGCCAAGGACCTCGGGATACACGGGGTGAAGCCGGTCGATCGGGACTCGCGCAAGCTCGCCGGCGGCGCCGATGTGATCGTGATCGCGGGCGAGGACAGGGCGCGCGCGTGAGCCGCCGCGTCTCGACGGGCGCGGCCCTGTTCTTCGTCCTCCTCGCCGCCTCGCTGGCCTGCGCCGTGCTCGTCGTCAGGGCCCGGACGCCCGACCTCGTGCTCGAGGTGATCAAGCCCCCCGCGAGCCCCCCGGCGCAGTTCTATCCGCCCGGCGGCCCGGCGCCGCACCGGGTCCGGATCGAGTTCTTCGTCCGCGAGTCGGACCCGGGGGCGTTGGTCGCGATCGTCGACAGCCATGAGCAGATCGTGCGCACCCTCGATCCCAGGGTGGCGTTGAGCGAACGCCGGCCGGTCGGCTACACGTGGAACGGCCGCACCGACGCCGGGGCACTCGCGCCGCCGGGCCGCTACCGGCTACGGGTCGACCTTCCCTCGCACGACCGCGAGATGATCTGGCCGCGCCGGATCACATTCGGCAACCCCCCTGCGGGACCGCCTCCGACCGGTGGGAGCGTCGGCTGAACGCCTCGTTGCTCGAGCTGATCGGGATGCTCGCGGCGTGCGGCGGTGCGGCCGCAGCGCTCGTGCTGGAGGATCGCCGCGCGCAAACCGCGGCGATGGTCGTCGCGCTGGTCGCGGCGCCGGTGCTCGTCCTCGGCAACGTCTGGGACGAGCCCAGGATCGTCGATTTCCGCTCCAGCCCGTCGCAGATCGCCGCCGCGGTCGTCGTCGGGGCACTGCTGCTCGTCGGCCTCACGGCGCTGTTTCGGCGCTATCCGGACGGGCTCGCGATTGCGGCGTTTGCCGTCCTGCCGCTCCGGGTTCCGCTCGACATCGGCGGCGAGACGGCGAACCTGCTCGTGCCGCTGTACCTGGTGATCGCCGCCGGAGTCGTCGCCCGCGCGACCGACCAGCGGCCGACGAAGCCCGGCCGACGAAGGCAAGACGAAGCCGACGACCCGTGGCCGCGCCGCCTGCGCTGGGTTCTCGCCGCCGTCCTCGTCCTCTACGCGCTCCAGGGTTCCTACTCCGAGGACGTCCCGAACGCGATCGAGAACATCGGCTTCTTCCTGGCGCCGTTCGCGGTCCTCTTCGTGTTGCTCGCCGATCTCGAGTGGAGCGGCCGCCTGCTCGGCCGGGTGCTGATCGTCGTCGTCGCGGTCGCCGCGATCAGCGCCGTGATCGCGATCTATCAGTACCTCGCCCGCGACCTGTTCCTGAACCCGGAGCTGTTCGACGCGAACGAGCTCCACGTCTACTTCCGCGCCAACTCGCTGTTCTTCGACCCGAACATCCTCGGCCGCCATCTGGCGCTCGCGATCGCCGCGCTCGGCGCCTACATCGCCTGGGCCCGATCGCGCCGCGATCTCGCGCTCGCGGCGCTCGCCGCCGGGATCTGCCTCGCGGGCCTGGTCTACAGCTACTCGATCACCAGCTTCGCCGCCCTGCTCGCCGGGCTCGGGTTGATCGCGTTGCTGCGCTGGGGCCTCCGCGGCGCGGCGCTGGCGGCAGGGTTCGGCGTCGTCGGCCTGGCCGTGCTGCTGATCGCCGGCGGGACACCGACCAGCGACATCGAGAGCGATCGCAGCATCGACAGCGGCCACGCCGACCTCGTCCAGGGCGGCCTCGACCTCGCCCGCGACCGCCCCGTCGCGGGCTTCGGCTCGGGCTCGTTCGGCCGCGCCTTCTACGATCGAATCGAGCACGCGCGGACGACGGTCTCGCACTCCGAGCCGATCACGGTCGCCGCCGAACAGGGCGCGATCGGGCTGATCGTCTACTTCGCGCTACTGGTCACCGCGTTGGTCACCGTGCTCGGCCGCGGCGCTCGGAGGTCGGTTGGTCGCACCGCCGTGGCCGCGTGCTTCGTCGTCCTGCTGGTCGACAGCCTCGGTTACACGGGCTTCGCGACCGATCCGGCGATGTGGGCGCTGCTCGGGCTCGGGGTCGCCCTGCGCTTCGATCCGCCCGGCGACTCGGCGACCATCCGAGCGTGAGATAAGTGTTCGAGTACCTGCGCCGCCTCGCTACGACGGGCGCCGCGTACACGGCATCGAGCGTGCTCTCGAAGCTGATCGCGGTCGTCCTCTTGCCCGTGTACACGAGCGCCCTGTCGCCGAGCGACTACGGCGCCGCGGAGGTGATGCTGGCGTCGGTCGTCGCGGTCAGCATCCTGATCCGGTTCGGCCTGATCGAGGCGCTGCTGCGCTTCTACTACCTCGCGGAGGAGGACCCACGCCGGGTGGTGGCGACCGGGTTCGCGGCGCTCTTCTGGTCGACGACCGCCGGAGCGCTGATCCTGCTGCCGTTCGCGGAGCCGATCTCGACGGCGCTGCTCGACCATCCCGACCCCGAGCTCGCGCGGCTGGCGGTGCTCGGTCTTTGGACGCTGACCCTGTGGGAGTACGCCCTCACCCTGCTGCGGGTCGACGAGCGAGCGCGGGCCTACTTCGGGCTCACGGTCCTCAACGTGCTGGCGACGATCCCGGTGACCGTGGTCCTGGTCGTCTTCCTTGATCAGGGGGCGGCCGGGATCCTGCTCGGCACCTACGCGACCGGGGTCGTCTTTCTCGCCTACCAGCTGTGGCGGGAGCGCCGGCGGCTCTCGCTGCGGCCGGAGCCGGCGCTGCTGCGGCGGATGACCCGGTTCGGGCTGCCGACGATGCCCGCCGAGCTCTCGCTCTACTCGCTCAACTTCATCGACCGGATCCTGATCGTGCGCCTCGCCGGCCTCGCGGAGGCGGGCCTCTACGCGCTGGCGATCAAGTTTGCCCAGGGAATGAACGTCGATCGCGCGGGCCTTCCAGCTCGCCTGGCCGCCGCTCGCCTACTCGATCGCCGACGACGACGAGGCCCGCCGCGCCTACAGCCTCGTCTTCACCTGGTTCGCGGCGGTCTGCGCGTTCGGCGTCGCCGGCCTCTGGCTGCTGGCGCGGTGGATCGTCGATCTGCTCGCGGCGCCGGACTACTTCGACTCCTATAAGGCGATCGGACTGCTGGCGACCGGGATCTCGCTCTACGCGCTCTACCTGGTCCTCGTCGTCATCCTCGGCAGGACCGGCCGAACCGAGTTCAACCTGCCGGCGACCGCCGCCGGAACCGTGGTCAACATCGTCCTCAACCTGGTCCTGATCGGCCCGCTCGGGATCGTCGGCGCCGGGCTCGCCCTGGTCGTCTCGTACATGGTCGTGCTGGTGCTCATGTACGTGCTCACCCAGCGGCTGTTCCCGGTCGCCTATGAGTGGGGCCGGTTGGCGCTCCTCGTCGGGGTGACCGCGGTTACCGTCGCGGGCGGCGAGCTGCTGCTGCCGACCACGGGGGCGCTCGGTCTCCTCACCCGGACCCTGCTCTGGCTGGCCCTGCCGCTGCTGCTCGCCGCGGTCGGCTTCCTGACCCGCGAGGAGCGCGCCAGCCTGCGCCGGATGCTGAGCCCCGAGGCGGTGCTGGCGCGGCTGCAGGCGATCGGCGCCCAGCCCCCGCCCCGCGAGACCGAGGAGGAGGGCGGCTACGCGCCGGAGGTCTACGAGTCGGTTCGCGCCGACGAGGATCTGCGGTAGGCGCGGGTCAGTCGTCGCGCGCCGTCCGCGTCGCGTTGTATCGGTCGGCCGCTTCGCGCAGCCCCTCGCCACGGTCGGGATGAAGCGCCTGGCGGGCGTGGAGCCGATACCAGTCGGGGTCGTGTCCCGGCAGCGCCCGCGCCACGATCGCCCGGACCCGATAGGTCCATGCCGCGAGCCACCGCGCCACCGAGGCGACCGCCGCCGGGTGATGCTTTCGCAGGTAGAGGTCGCGGTTGCGGTGAAACTCGACCACCCGGCGCTCGCCGGCTGCTCGATCGGTCGCCAGCTGCTCGTGGTGGACGACCCGAGCGCCGGGCACGTAGAGGGTCCGCCAGCCCGCGTCGTGAAGGCGCTTGCAGAGGTCGGTCTCGTCGGAGTAGACGAAGAACTCGGGGTCCAGGTAGCCGACCGCGGCGACCGCCTGCCGGCGCACGGCGAGCGCCGCCGACTGCACCCAGCCGACCGCGCGGGTGTCGCTGCCGCGCGACTGCGTGACGAGGAGGCGGTGCAGAAAGAGGGCGCCGGCGATCGACGTCCCGAGGCCGGGCAGCCGCCAGGCGCTTGGCCGGGGCGCGCCGGAAGGATCGAGCAGCCGCGCTCCGGCGGCCGCGGCTCGGCGGTCGGCGCGAAGCGCGCCGACGAGCGCCTCCGCCGCCCCCGGGAGCAGCTCGGAGTCCTCGTTGAGCAGCAGGCAGATCTCGCCGCGAGCCTCGCGCAGCAGTCTGCTGTCGAGCGTCGCCTTGCCCTCACGGAGCTCGCCGCGGATCAGCCGCAGGCCCTCGCCGAGGCCGTCCGGGGCCGCGTTCCAGGCCTCGACCGCGTCGGCCGATCCGTCCTCGGACGCGTTGTCGAGGACCAGAACCTCGGCCTCGATCCCGGCGGCGCCGTACTCGCGGATCGAGTCCAGACAGGCGAGCAGCAGCTCGCGTCCGTTGGTGTTGACGACGCAGTAGGACAGATCCACAGGGCAGAATCGTCCTCGATGCGCGTCCAGATCGTCGATCCGCCGGCCTTCACGCCGCCGTATGACCGCGCGCTGTGCGCGGCGCTCGCCGGCGCCGGCGCCGAGGTCGAGCTGCTGACCAGCCGCTTCGAGTACGGCCCGGTCGCGCCGGCGGAGGGCTATCGGGTCAACGAGCTCTTCTATCGGCGAGCGACCGAGCGCGGCCTCGAGCGGCGCGGTCGGCGGGCGTTGCGGCTCGCCGAGCACCTGCCGGGGATGCTCCGGCTGCGGACGGAGGCCGGGCGCGCCGACGTCGTCCACCTGCAGTGGCTCTCGCTGCCCACCGTCGATCGGCTTCTGCTGCCCGGCCGACCCCGCGTCTTCACGGTCCACTATCCGCTCCCGAGCGGTGCCGGGGCGCGCTCGCGCCAGCGCCTCGTGCTCGGGGCGATGGACGCGCTGATCGCCCACTCCGAGCACGGCGCACAGAGCCTGCTCGAGCTCGGCCTCGAACCCGGGCGGGTGCATCGGATCCCGCACGGGGTCTTCGAGCACCTGACGCATCAGCCCGACGAGCGCCCGCTGCCCGCCGAGCTCGCGCGCGCCGAGGGGCCGGTGATCCTCTTCTTCGGCCTCTTGCGCCCGTACAAGGGAATCGACATCCTGCTGCGCGCGTTTCGCGAACTCGAGGGCGCGCAGCTTTGGATCGTCGGGGCGCCGCGGATGCCGCTCGACGGCCTCCGCCGACTCGCCTCGGCCTGCCGCGGAACGGTCCGGTTCGTCCCCCGGTTCATCACCGATCCGGAGATCCCCGCCTACTTCCGGCGCGCCGACGTCGTCGTCCTCCCCTACCGGGAGATCGAGCAGTCGGGCGTCCTCTACACGGCGCTCGCCTTCGGCAGGCCGATCGTCGCCAGTGCCGTCGGCGGCTTCACGGAGGTCGGTGAGCGCGACCGGGCGCTGAAGCTGGTCCCCGCGGGCGACCCCGAGTCGCTCGCCGAGTCGCTCGCCGAGCTGATCGCAAGCCGCGGCGCGCGTGACGCGCTCTCCGCCGCCGCCGGCCGGGCGGCGGCCACTGAGTACTCGTGGGCGTCGATCGCCGAGCGCACCCTGGCTCTCTACCGCGGCCTCCGCTCCGGATAATCGCCCGATGCTCGCCGTCGAGATCGTCTTCTGGGTCGCGGTCGGGCTGCTCGTCTATACGCACGTCGGGTACCCGCTCGTTCTCCTCGCGCTCAGCGGGCTGCGGCGTGCGCGACCGACGGCGTCCGCGTCGCGGGCTCCGACCGTGTCATTGATCGTCGCGGCCTACGACGAGGAGGACGTGATCGAGGCGAAGGTCGCAAACGCGCTCTCGCTCGACTACCCGCGAGAGCGGCTCGAGCTGATCGTCGCCTCCGACGGTTCCCGGGACGCCACGGTCGAGCGCGCCCGCGCGGCCGGCGCCGATCTCGTGCTCGAGCTCGAGCGCGGCGGCAAGGTCAGCGCCCAGAACGCCGCCGCCGCCGGCGCCTCGGGTGAGCTGCTCGCGTTCAGCGATGCGAATGCGACCTGGCGCAGCGACGCGCTGCGCGAGCTCGTCGCGCCGTTCGCCGACGAGCGCGTCGGGTACGTCTGCGGCCAGGCGCGCTTCATCGACTCCGGGGGGTCGAACCTGGAGGGCGCCTACTGGCGCTACGAGCTCGAGCTCCGGCAGCTCGAGTCCGGGCTCGGTGGCGTCACCGCCGGCAACGGCGCGATCTACGCCGTTCGCAGCGAGGCGTTCATCCCGCTCGGACCGGCCGCGAGCCACGACCTCTCGTTTCCGTTCATGCTCACGAAGCGCGGCTGGCGCGCCGTCTACGCGCCCGGGGCGCTCGCCGAGGAGAAGATGGTCCCGACGATCGAGGGGGAGTTCGCGCGCAAGCGGCGGATGAACCGGGGCCTCTTCGACGAGGTGATCCGCGACGGGATGCTCGCCCCCCGGGGATACGGCCCGATGTACGCGTTCGAGATCGCCAGCCATCGGGCGATTCGCTACGCCTCGCCGTTCCTCCACCTGATCGCGCTCGCCGCCAACCTCGCCTTGATCGGCGAGTCGCCGATCTACGCGGTCACGCTCGCCGCCCAGGCCGCCGTGCTCGCGGCTGCGGCGCTCGCCGGAGCGCTCCCCGCGCGCCCGTTTCGTCTCGCTCGGTACTACGTCCTGGTGACCGCCTCGATCGCGGCCGGGCTCTGGGACCGGGTGCGGTTGGGGGAGCCGGGCGACGTGGGAGAAGGCGGAGGGGACGCGGTGAGCGCAGCGAGCACGGAGCGGTCAACACGCAACGGTCTGCCGAGGGCGGCCGACCTGGCGATCGCGGTGCTGGCCTTGGCCCTCGCCTCTCCGGTGCTGGCGCTCGCGGCGGTCGCGATCAAGCTCGAGTCCCGCGGCCCGGTCGTCTACCGATCCCGCCGCGCCGGGCGGGCAGGCGAGGAGTTCGACCTCATGAAGCTGCGCACGATGCACGCCGGCAGCGATCCGGTCGGGGTCGGGACCCCGGTGCTCGCGGGCGATCCGAGGGTGACCCGGGTGGGCGCCTTCCTGCGGCGTTTCTCGCTCGACGAGCTCCCGAACCTGATCAACGTCGCACGCGGTGAGATGTCGGTCGTCGGGCCGCGCCCGACCTTGTCGGCCCAGGTCGTCGAGTACACCCCCCGGCAGCGCCGCCGGCTCGATGTGAAGCCGGGGCTGACCGGGTGGGCGCAGATCAACGGCCGCGCCGGGATCCCGTGGGGCGAGCGGATCGAGCTCGACGTCTGGTACGTCGAGCACCGCTCGGCTGCCCTCGACCTGCGAATCCTCGCCCGTACGGCGAGGCTGCTGCTCACCGGACACGGCCTCTACGGTTAGACGATGCCGAAGGCCGAGGTGATCCTGCGCGACTTCCGGCCCGGCGACGCCGCCGCGGTCCACCGCTGGTTCAACGACGAGCGGGTGACGGCGGACCTGGTCGGCTCACGAACGTCGTTCGAGCTCTCGGATGCCGCGGCGTGGGTGGAGCGCGCGATCGACACCTCCGTGGACCGAAAGTGGGCGATCACGATCGACGGGATCGACGATGCGGTCGGCTTCGTCGCCCTGTTCGGTCTCGAGCGCGAGCTCGGCCCCGAGCTCGCGGTGCTGGTCGGCGAGCCGTCCGCGTGGGGAAAGGGAGTCGCCCGCGAGGCCGAGCGCCAGGCTTGCAACCACGCCTTCTCCGAGCATGGCGCGCACCGGGTCCACGCCGAGATCCCGGCCACCAACGCGGCTGCCCAGAAGGTGGTGACCTTCCTCGGGTTTCAGCGCGAGGGTGTGATGAGACGCGCGATCCGCCGCGGGGACGAGCGGATCGACAACGAGGTCTGGGGGCTGTTGCCCGACGACTTCACCGGCTGGGACCGGTGACCGCGCCGGGATGGAAGCCGTCGCCGAGCTGATCTCCGATCGCGGCGCCGCGGCGAGCAGCGACGACCTCTTCCGCTCGCCGCCGTTCCTCGAGGCCGAGCGAGTCACGCACACGCTCAGGGTCGACTCTCGCGACCGGACCGCGCTCGTGCCGGTGATCGTCCGCGAGTTGCCCGGCACGCAGCGCGTCGACGCCGTCTCGCCGTATGGCTATCCGGGCGGGCTGGTCTCCGGCCTCGGACCACCCCCGCCCCCCGCGTCGCTCGACTGGTCGGCGACCGGCCTCGTCTCGGTCTTCGGGCGCGAGCGGCTCGCCGCCCCGCCGTGGCTCGCGGACGCGAACCGGCGCTCGCACGTCTGCGTCCACGACCCGGCCGCGCCACGCCGGGTGCGGGCGCGGCTCGCCGAGCAGATCCGAGCGAACGAGCGCGCCGGCTGGTCGGTGGGAGTCACTCCGGGCCCCGAATCGGCGGCCGCCGATCGCGACGCGTTCGCCCTCGCCTACGAGCAGACGATGCGCGGGGTGGGCGCCGCGCCGCGTTACTTCTTCGGCCGCGAGTACCTCGACGCCGTGCTCTCCTTCGAGGGGAGTTGGCTGTTGGTGGCTCGGCAGGGGGGTGAGCCCGGGGCGGCGGCGATCGCGGGCCGCAGCGACGGCCTCCTGCACTACTTCCTCGGCGGCACGGTCGATGCCGCCCGCGGCGCCTCCCCGTTCAAGAACGTGGTCGCGGCGATGCTCGATCTCGCCGACCAGCTTTCGATCCCGCTCAACCTCGGTGGCGGGATCGAGCCCGGTGACGGGCTCGAGCGGTTCAAGCGCGGGTTCGCCAACGATCGGCTCGCCTTCTCGACCCACGAGGTCGTCTGCGACCCGGACGATTACGAGCGGCTCAGCGCCGGGCGGACGAGCGACGGGTTCTTCCCGGCTTACCGCGCCCCTACTTCGGATTGACCCCGCCGCCGTCCGTGGGCGGCGGTTGAGGCGGCGGAGGCGCCGGGCCGGAGCCGGCGATCCGCGCCTGCACGAGCCGGCGGATCTTCGCCATCCTCGCCTCGAGCGCCCGGCCCGGGCACTCGGTCAGCCCGACCGTGCCGTGGCCGAAGATCTTGTTGAGGCGCACCCGGCGGCCGGCGGGATAGCGGCTCAGCTCCCCGCCCGCCGACGTCAGCGTCGTCTTGCCCCTCGCCGTCAGACCGGCCGCCGCCAGCCTCCAGGCGAGGTAGCCGACGAGCGACGTCTTCGTCGCCGGAGTGATCGGGGTCGTCGTTTGGGTACCGATCACCGCGACCCCGGTGGTGATCGAGTTGAACCCCTGCGCGTGGGCGCCGACGACCGCCCGCTTGATGCCGCCGGCCCTTCCCTGGTAGACGTTTCCGAACCGGTCGACGAGCGCGTTGTAGCCGATGTCGTTCCAACCGTTGGCGTTACGGTGATAGCGGCAGATTCCGAGCACGATCGCCGGCGCCTCGGACTCGCTGTAGTCGTTCGCGGTCACCGTGTGGTGGACGACCGCGGCCTTGACCGTGCCGTAGACCGGGGCTGCGCGCGGCCTGCAGCCGCCGTCCACCCGGTTGGCGCCCCAGGCTGCCCGGGAGATCATCCGCGGCCGGGTGGGGGTTGCCTCGGCCTCCGGCTCGACCAGGGCCGAGGCCGAGATGAAGGCCGAGTTGATCGCCCGGCGGGCCCCCGAGAGCAGGCCGCCGAGGGTGCTCGTCGTCCCGGAGACATTGACGTAGTGAAGGGTGCCCCGGGGCCGCCAGCCGCGCGTCCGCAGCTCGAGCTGGTCGGCACCGCCGAAGTAGACCGGGTCGCCCTCCGCCGACTCGATCCATCCGCTCCACTCCCCGTCCGTGTCGCGAGCCCGGATCTCGAGCGGCCGCAGCTCTCCGGCGAGCCCGACGAGGTCGAAGCGCTCCGGTGCCGTGATCACGTCGGAACGGAAGCTGACCGGGCCGCGCCCGGCGCGTGCGAGGGGGCGGACGCGCTTCGCCGCCGTTCCGGCCGCCGCCGGATCGATCGCCGGCAGACGCTGCTGGAAGTCGACCGCCTCGGGCAGGTAGGGCTTCGACGAGAGCGCCGGCGCGGCGACGTAGCCGCAGACGATCAGGATGATCGCGAGCAGCAGGTAACGCGGTTTGAATGACACCAAGATCTCCAACACCCAGGGGGCCGGATGGATTCGGCCCCCGAGGCTCAGAGCCGCAGATTTGCAGGTCTTTCACCCCGGCGCGGGTCGATCGTCCCGGCGGCCGTCGCGGGCCGGGGCGCGCCGCGGCTCAGCCGGGGACCGTGATCGGCAGCGGCTCGGGGCCCTGGCCGCGATAGGTGTCGCGGAAGTCGCGGATCGCGTCCAGCGTCGCGCGCCCCTCGTACTGCTTGCAGCCGAGCAACTGCGTCCAGGCCGTTGCGGCGACCTCGTAGGGCATCTCGGTGTTCGGGAACATCAGCATCCCGTCGGGACTCTCGTCGAACACACCCTTGAGCGCCAGTTGGTCGGACTCCGGGAGCTTCGGCGAGTACTGAATCTCGATCCGGCCGTGCTCGAGCGAGTGGACGAAGTACCAGGGCTGCGGCATCACCGCGTAGGCGCCGTCGGCGAGCTGTTCCGGATTGTGGTTGCCCGACGTCGGAGGGTTGGTGCCGTAGTCAGGGATCTGGCTCTCCTTCGTGATGTGCGTGTTTCCCTCGTCGGGGAGGTCTTGCCGCAGCTCGCAGTTGGCCGCCTTGGCGGCCGTCTTGAGGTCGCCCTGCTGGAGCGCCGGCGGCGGCGTGCCCTCGCGTCCGTCCGGCTGCGTGTTGTGCAGGAAACCGCTCCTCACCTGGATGTGGGCGGCGGCCGGGATGTCCTGGCCGTTGACCTGATTCTCCGAGCTGCCGCCGCTGCCGATCACGACCACGATCCCGATCGACGACAGCGAGGGTGAGCACCCCGGCCGCGGCGTAGCCGAACATCAGCCGCCGCCGCGCGGATTCCGCCTCGGCCTTCTCGGCCGCGAGCCGCTCTGCGCGGCGGCGTTCGCGTTCTGACTTGCTCGACATCGGCGTCGCAGGGTAGCGAACGAACTTCAGCGGACTTTGAAGCGGGCGGGCGGGCGCGACCGCCGCCCGCGGCTCACGCGGCGGTGTCCCGCGCGCGCTCCTCGGCGTAGACGTCGACCACGAACCGGGCCAGCTCGTCGTCGAGCCGGCCCGGGCTGACCCGCCACTCGAGGATCGACTCCGCGTTGACGAGCCGGGCGAGCGGCAGCTCTTCGACCAGCATGTCGGAGTCCGTGAACGGGTGCAGCGGATCGGCCGGGTGCCCGATCACGAGTGCCGGGACGCCGATCAGCTCACGTTCCTCCCGCGGCGGAGCGGTGCGTCCGAACAGCAGTCCCTCGAGCACCGCCTCGGAGGCCTCCGGAGGGCGCCGGGTCCAGTCGAGGGTGATGTCGAGAAGGTAGTTGGAGCGCGGGATCCGGTTCGTGATCGCCGCCGTGACCCGCAGCAGAGGCTTGGCGACTCGGAGCGCGACCAGGATCGGGAGGAAGATCAGCCCGGCGGCGACGAGCGCGTTCTCGAGCACCGGCATCTCGATGAACAGCGCCCGCGACGCACGCGGGTGGCGCGCCGCGAGCTCGAGCGCGACGTTGGCTCCGAGCGAGGTGCCGCCGACCGCGGGCCGGTCGAGCTCGAGATGGTCGATCAGCGCCGCGACCTGGTCCGCGAACGCGGTCATGCTGTAGGCGCGCATGTCGGTCGGCTTGTCCGAGGCGCCGTGGCCGAGCAGGTCGAGGGCGATCACCCGGATCCCGCGCGACGCCATCTCGGGGGCGAGATGGTCGTACATGTGCCTGTTCATCAGCAGGCCGTGGGCGAGGACCAGGACTCGGTCGCCCTCGCCGTAGTCGGCGAACGCGATCCGGTGGCCGTTGTGGCGGAAGGATCCCTCGACGACGGCCATCGACGAGTCAGTCTATGCGGGCTCCCGGCGCCGGCGTCCTGCTCGCCACGGTCGCTGCGGCGAAGGTGACGGCGACGTCGAGCGGGATCTGCTTCGGAACGTCGGGACGATCGATCCACCACAGCGCCAGACCGACGAGCCCGCTGCGCAGCACCTCGGCCGTCGGCTCGATCAGCTCGCTGTCCGCCGCGGTCGATGCCCGGCTGCCGAGAAAGCCTGCGAGGACCTCGCGGGCGCGCAGGCTGACGCGCCGGCGCAACGCGCGGATCTCCTCATCGCCCGAGCTGTCTCGAAACAGCATCAGCCAGGCGTGGCTGTTGAGGCGCACGTAGTCGAGCCAGCGGTCGAGGATCGAGCGCAGCAGATCCTCCGCAGGCTCCCCGGGCTCCGCGCCGACGAAAAAGCGCGGCAGGTCCGCCTCGTGCTGCTCGAGCAGCGCCATGTAGAGCACCTTCTTCGATCCGAAGTGTCGGTAGATGATCGGCTTCGTCACGCCCGCCGCCGCCGCGATGTCGTCGAGCCTCGTGCGTCCGTAACCGCGCTCTCCGAACAGCGCCGCCGCCGCCCGGGCGATCTCGGCCCGACGCCGCTCGGCGGAGTATCGGCGGCGACGCTCGGGTTTCGTTGCTTCGGCCATCGGCTACCGGAGAGTAACTCGGGAGTGCTAAGTTACTCGCGAGTAACCACGAAGGCAGACCCAGCGCGAAGGAGGCCAGATGTCAGACGTGACCCGCGACCCGGTCCACCGGGTGCGCTACTCGTTCGAGCCCGACGGAGACGACCTGATCATCGACAACTGGCTCGAGCCCGGCGGCGGTCTTCCCGAGCATCTGCACCCGCGACAGGAGGAGCGCTGGCGGGTGATCGACGGAGAGGTCCGCTTCCAGGTCGGGACGACGAAGCGGGTGATCGGGCCCGCCGACGGGGAGATCGTGGTCCACCCGAACACCAAGCACTCGCTCGAGAGCGTCAGCGACAGGGACGCCCACCTGCGCTGCGTCGCCTCGCCGGCGCTGGGCCTCGAGGCGTTTCTCACCGAGAGCGCGGCGGCGGCGAACGAAGGCCTGTTCATGCGCGGCGGCATCCCGCGGAATCTCAGAGGGGCGAGGTGGGCAGCGGACTTCCTGAAGCGGCATCGCGAGGACGTCGTGATGTCGTTTCCGCCTCGTTTCGCCCAGCGCGCGATGATCGCGCTGCTGGCGCGCTGACCGCAGCGCTCAGCCGGCCGGGATCCGCTGCGCCTCGCCGGGGCCGGCGCGCTCCCAGGGCCGCGACGCGCGCAGCGCCGCGAGCACGGCGCGGGTCGCGGGCGCCCGGTTGAGGGCGTAGAAATGGATTCCGGGGGCACCTGCGGCAAGCAGCTCATCGCACTGAAGCGCCGCATAGGCGACGCCGAGCAACGCCTCCGCCTCCTCGTCGCCGCCGAGCGCCCGCATCGCCGACTCGAGCTCGGCCGGGATCGAGGCGTCGCAGAGATCGCAGATCCGGGCCACTTGGGCGAAGCTCTGGATCGGGATCACGCCGGGGATGATCGGGACCTCGATCCCGGTCTCGCGCGCCGAGGCGACGAAGTCGAAATAGGCGCGGTTGTCGAAGAACAGCTGCGTGATCAGGAAGGTCGCACCGGCGTCGACCTTCGACTTCAGGTAGGCGAGGTCCGCCTCCGGGCTCGCGGCCTCGGGGTGGACCTCCGGGAAGCAGGCACCGCCGATCGCGAAGCCGTAGTCGGCGGCGATGAACCGAGTCAGCTCGGCCGCTGAGGAGAGGCCGTCGGCCGGGGCGGCGAACTCGGCCTCGCCCCGCGGCGGATCGCCGCGCAGGGCGAGCACGTTGTGAACCCCGACGGCGGCGAACCGGTCGAGGATCGCGCTCAGGCCCGCGCGGGTCTCGCCGACGCAGCTCAGGTGGGCCATCGTCTCGATCTCGTAGTCGCGCGTGATCCGCTCGGCCATCTCGATCGTGCCGTCCCGGGTCGAGCCGCCGGCCCCGTAGGTCACAGAGACGTAATCGGGTCGCAGCGGTTTCAGCGCCGCAACGGTCTCGAACAGCTGAGCGACGCCCTGATCGGTCTTCGGGGGGAAGAACTCGACCGAGAACACCGGCCGCTGGATCGCGAGCAGCTCGTCGATGCGCATGAAGCGCTGATGGTAGAGCGAGACCGACGGGTCTAGACTCGGTTCATGCCAACGGACTCGCATTCGGGTCATGCGATCGAGCTCGTTGACGTCTCGAAGCGGTTCGGGCCAGAGCGCGTCCTCGACCGCGTCAACCTCACGATCCCGAGCGGTGAGATCACGGTCCTGCTTGGTCCGTCCGGGGCCGGGAAGACGGTCACGATCAGCCACATCGTCGGTCTGCTTCAGCCGGACCGGGGCGCCGTCAGGGTCGAGGGGAAGGATCTCGCGAAGATCTCCGACGCCGAGCTGTTCGAGCTTCGGCAGGGGATGAGCGTCGTGCTCCAGGGCACGCTGCCGTTCACCTGCGGCCTCTTCTTCTCACTCAACGTCTATGAGAACGTGGCCTTCGCCCTTCGCCAGCGAAACCGCTGGCCCGAGGAGCGGGTGCGCGCCGTGACGATGACCAATCTCCGGATGGTCGGCCTCGCCGATCGCGCCAACGACATGCCCGACCAGCTCTCGGCCGGGATGTGCAAGCGGGTCGCGATCGCACGGGCCCTCGCGCTGCAGGCGAGGATCGTGATCATCGACGACTTCGACAGCGGGATCGACGGCGTCCGACTCTCGCTGCTCTGCCAGGTGATCGCCGATGTTCAGGGCGAGACCGGCGCCACGTTCCTCGTCACGACCCACAACATGCGTGCGGCTCGGGCCCTCGCCGACCACGTCGCCGTGATCCACGCCGGCCGGGTCGTCTCCAACGGGGCCGCGGGCGAGGTGCTCGACTCGAGCGAGCCGCTGGTGCGCCAGCTGGTCACAGGGGCTACCGCGGGGCCGATCCGGCTCCGCGACGTCTAACCGCCGATCATCCCCGCCGGTGGGCGATCTTCGCCGTTGCCTGGGCGGTGGGCTTGACCGAGAGGTAGTCGACGTCGACGCGGCCGGGCCGCGTGACGCAGAACGTGATCAGCTCGGCGACGTCCTCGGCGACCAGCGGCTCGAGCCCGCGGTAGACGTCCGCGGCCCGTTCGGCGTCGCCGTCGAAGCGGACCAGCGAGAACTCCGTCTCGACCAGCCCCGGGGCGATCTCGGTCACCCGGATGTTCTCGGAATGCAGCTCGAGCCGCATCGTCTGGGCGATCGCGTGAACGGCGTGCTTGGCGGCGGTGTACCCGCCACCGCCCTCGTAGACCTCGACCCCCGCGATCGACCCGACGATGACGATCGTCGGGTTCGTCGCCCGCCGCAGCCTCGGCAGCAGCGCCGTGGTCACCCGGACGATGCCCATCGCGTTCGACTCGAACATCTCGCGCCAGTGCTCCTCGTCCGCGTGCTCGAGCCGCTCGAGCCCCAAAGCGCCTCCGGCGCTGTGCACGACCACCGCGACCTCGGGCAGGGCCTCGGCGAGCGCGGCGACCGAGTCCCGGTCGGTCACGTCGAGCGGCAGGGCGCGGCCGCCGACCTCCGCGGCGAGCCGCCGGCAGCGCTCGACGCGACGTGCGGCGGCGACCGTCGCATAGCCGGCGTCCGCGAGCGCGCGGACGGTCGCGGCGCCGATCCCGCTCGAGGCGCCGGTGACGAGGGCGGTCTGGGTTCCGTCCACCCGCCGGAGGCTAAATCACGCGGGCGAAACCGCGGGCTTGCGCGCCGGGTAGGGAGGTCAGTGGAGTCGCAGAGCCCACAGAGGCCGGTCGAGGCGACGCGCGAGCCGAGCTTCCTGCTCGCCGTGCCGGAAAAGCGACTGCTGCGCTGGATCGCCGCCCGGCTTCCGCGCTGGATCCTGCCTGATGACCTGACCGTGCTCGGGGTGGTCGCGGCGTTCGGTGTCGCGGTTGCGTATCAGCTCGCGAACGACTCGCTCGACTGGCTCTGGGTCGCCAGCGCGCTCCTCGTCGTCCAGTGGCTGGGTGACTCGCTCGACGGCACGCTGGCCCGCGTGCGCGAGATCGAGCGGCCGACCTACGGCTACTACCTCGATCATCTCGTCGACGCAATCGCCACCGCGGCGATCGGGATCGGCCTCGGCCTCTCGCCGCTGATGCTGCTCTCGATCGGCACCCTGATCGTGGTCGCCTACCTGATTCTCTCGATCAACGTCTACCTCGAGAGCTTCGCCTTCAACCGCTTCTCGATCGGCTACGGGTACGTCGGCCCGACCGAGATCCGGCTGATCCTGATCGCCCTCAACACGGTCGTCGCGCTCGGCGCCGGGCTCGACTTCGTCGTCGCCGACCTCGAGCTCACGGTCTTCGACCTGATCGGGCTCGCGATCGCCGGAACGATGATCGCCCTGCTCGCCGCTCGGGCGGCGCGCAACCTGCGCGAGCTCGCCCGCAGGGAGCCTCCGGCCCCGAGACGCTGAGCCACGGGCTCGCCATTTCCCGCAGATTGCGGCATTGTCGGTCTCCATCGCTTGCATTCGCCACCGCCCACTACTAGATTCGCCGCAGCGGTTCGGGAGAGAGGAAAACGGCGGCGAAAGCCAAGCAGCCGGGCCTCTCGAAGGAGACTCGCAAAGCTTAGATTCGTGCGAAGGCTACGCGCGAGGCAGGCAGAGCAGAGTCGCCACCGGACCGCGTTTTACTGCTCAGCCGCCCTGTGATCTCGCCGCACGGGGCTGTCCGACCGCCTCTCTACGGTCCGCGTCGCGGCGATCAGCCGTCGGCTCGGGTTGGCCTGCCGCCTGCGAGTCGCGCGACCGGGGCGCAACCGGGGAGCGTGCGCCGAGGTGAGACCCCGGAAGTCATCTTCGGCTAGCCCGCCCGCCCCCCAACCCGAATCCCTACCATGGATGCGTGGCGACGGTTCCTGAGTTGGATCCTTCTGCCGTGGCGGAGGTGGGCCAGAGGCTGAGGGAGAACGTCAAGAGCGCTGTCAAGGTGGGAGACGGCGTGATCAGGGACGTCCTCGTCGCGCTGTTCGCCGAGGGCCACGTGCTGATCGAGGACTACCCCGGGGTCGGCAAGACGGCCATGGCCCGGGCGCTCGCGCGCTCGATCGACGCCGAGTACGCGCGGGTCCAATGCACTGCCGATCTGCTGCCGGCCGACATCGTCGGCACCAACGTCTTCAACCAGCGCGACAGCCGGTTCGAGTTCCACCCCGGCCCGGTGTTCGCGAACGTCGTCCTCGTCGACGAGATCAACCGCAGCTCCCCCAAGACCCAGTCGGGGCTGCTCGAGTGCATGCAGGAGGGCCACGTGACGGTCGACGGGCATCAGCACGAGCTGGCGCTTCCGTTCGTCGTCCTCGCGACTCAGAACCCGGCCGAGTACGAGGGCACCTATCCGCTCCCGGAGGCGCAGCTCGACAGGTTCATGGTCCGGGTCTCGCTCGGTTACCCGAGCGCCACCGACGAGGCGGAGATGCTCGAGGCCCACGCCCGCCACGACAGAGTCCACGACCTCGGTCCGGTAACCGAGGTCGGGATGGTCCGCGCCGCGCAGGCGGCGGTCGCCGCGGTGCACGGCAGCGATGCGATTCGGCGCTATGTCGTCGCGCTCGGCGAGGCGACCCGGACCGATTCCCGGGTCGAGCTCGGCGCCAGCCCGCGCGCGGTACTGATGCTGTTTCGCGCCGCCAAGGCCCACGCTGCCCTCGAGGGGCGCGACCATGTCCTGCCGGACGACGTCCAGGCGCTCGCGATCTCCGTCCTCGGCCACCGTCTGCTGCTCGCCCCCGAGGCCGCCGCCGGCGACGCCTCGACGGTGATCCAGGACGCGGTCGAACGCGTCCCCGCGCTCTAGGCCCGATGGCCGGAGCGCTGACCGCCCTCGGGCTCGGCGCGGCGCTCCTGCTCGCCGGCCTCGGTTTCGGGTCGCCGTCGCTGCTCGTTCCGGGCGTCGCTTTCGTCGGCCTCGCGGCGGTCGCCGCGGCCTGGGTCGAGCTCGCGCGCCCGCGGCGGCTGGTCAGGGCTCCCGCGGCGGAACGGGTCGTCGAGGGCGAGCCGTACCGGCTTCGGATCGATGCCGTCGGTGCGCGGCTGCCGCCCCCCGGAGGCGAGCTCTTCGACTCGGTCCTCGAACCTCCGCTGGCGCTCGGCCCGCGTTGGCGCGGGAGCTATTCGACCGAGGTTCGGCTCACGGGACGCGGGCGCCGCCGTCTGAGCCCGTCTCGGATCGAGCTCCGGGACCCGCTCGGCCTCTACTGCAGGGCGATCGAGAGCGACCCGCCCGGCGACCTCCTGGTCCTGCCGCGGATCGACCCCGTGATCATCGCCGGACGCGGCGCCGGCGGCGCCTGGCCGAGCCTGCTCGGAGGCGTCGAGGAGGGCGCGGCGGCGAGCCGGCTCGACGCGCGGGCGATCGAGCTCGAGGTCGACGGCCTGCGCGCCTACCGCGACGGCAGCCCGGCCTCGCGGATCCATTGGCCCGCGGTCGCACGGACCGGGGAGCTGATCGAGCGGCGCCTGATCGCCGGCGCCGACGCCGCGCCACTGGTGGTTCTCGACGCGACCCGGCCGGCCGGGTCGGACGCCCTCGACGCCGCGGTCAGGGCGGCCGCCTCGTTGTGCGTACATCTCGCCGGGCGCGGCGGCTGCGGCGCCCTTTTGCCGGGCGACCGCCGCCCGACCGAGGTCGAGCCCGACCTGCGCGCCTGGCAGCACCTGCATGCGCGCTTTGCGGTCGTCGAGGCAGGCGGGCCGCTGCCGGTCCTCTCACGAGCGCCTCGCAGCGGCTCGGTGTTCTGGGTCACGGCACAGGCGAGCCCTCGGGTCCCGGCCCAGCTGCGCGGAGCGATCGGGGGACAGGGCTTTCTCGTCTCGCCGGCGGGCTCCGGCTCGCGGCCGGTGTTCGCGGTCGGTGGTTGTGAGGGAAGGCCGCTCGGGGCGCCGCTGCGTTCCCGGGCAAGGGCGGCGGCGTGAGCGGCGCGGCCCTACCCGCCGAGCCGCTCGGCAACGCGACGCCGGCCGGCGTCGTCACGGGCCGCGGGTCGTCCTCCCGTCGCGCGGTCGCAGAGGTCCCCGCCCCGGTGGCGGTCGAGGTCGCGCTCTTCGCGGCCCTCGGGGGATACGGATTGCTGCAATGGTCGCGCCTCGTCTCCGATCCACCGGCCGGCCGTCTCTGGCTTGCGCTCGCGATCACCTGCGTCGCCGGCGTCGTGCTCCGCGGGCTCGCGGGGATCTCGCACCGCCGCCTCGCCCTCGCCGCGGCGATCGGGGTCGGGTTGGTCTCGGTCGGCGCAGCGCTCGTCGTCGTCGGGCTGCCGGCCCGGCTGCTCGCCCCGGCCCACTGGTCGGAGCTCGTCGACGAGCTCGGCTCCGGCCTCGGCGGGATCGAAGGCGTCGACCTGCCGTACGCCGGCGGGGACGACTGGATCAGGCTGACGCTGCTGCTCGGTGTCCCCGCGCTGCTCGGTCTTGCGAGCGCGGCCTCCTTCTGGCCCGCCCGCCGCCGCGAACCGATGCGGATCGCCGGGCTGGCGCTCCTGATCACGCTGTTCGCGGTTCCGGCGACCCTCGACGACCCACCGGGGTCGGAGCTCCTCTGGGGCCTGCCGCTGTTGATCGGCGCGGCCGCCTGGCTCTGGGTCGCCCGGATGCGTGGGCGCCGGGCGCTGGTCGCGATCGCGGTCGTGAGCGTGGCCGGGATCGTCGCTCTGCCGGTCGCGTCCCGGCTCGACGCCGCCTGGTGGGATTGGCAGAGCTGGGACCTGTTCACCGCGAAGCGCGAGGTGACGTTCGACTGGAACCACCACTACGGACCGCTCGACTGGCCGCGTGACGGCACGACGCTGCTCGAGGTCCACTCGGACAAGCCGCTTTACTGGAAGGCCAGCGTCCTCGACCGCTTCGACGGCTTCACGTGGCAGCGCGCGCAGCGTGGTGACGAGCTCGCCGCCGGCGAGGTCGTGGCGCGTCGCCACAGCCCCGGAGCCGCGCTCCCGGACCTGCACAGCGAGTGGAAGGTGGGTGCGAGCTTCGACGTCAAGGCGCTCTCGAGCGCACTCGTGATCGGCGCCGGTGAGACGCAGGCGGTGCAGGGAGTCGACGGGACCCAGATCAGCGCCGACGGGACCCTGGTCCACTCCGGCGAACCGCTGCACGAGGGCGAGCAGTACTCGATCGTCGCCTACGTGCCCCAGCCCTCGATCCGCCAGCTGCGCCTCGCGCCCGCGAACTACCCGGAGAAGCGCTTCTCCGACACGACGCTGGTCGGGCTTCCCGCAACCCTGCCGGTCCAGGACGCCGGGCCGACCGACCTCGGGGCGTTCGCGCCGACTCGCGGGATCGCGATCCCGCTCTGGGGCCATCACGATCCTCTGGCGCGCGGCCGGCTGCTCGACTCTCCCTACGCGGACACGTACCGGCTCGCGCTGCGGCTCACCGCCGATTCCAGAACCCCTTACGACGCCGTCCACAGGATCGAAACCACCCTCCGGGACGGGTTCGACTACACGCCGACGGTTCCCCAGCACACCTACCCACTCGAGTCGTTCCTGTTCGAGGATCGGGCCGGCTACTGCCAGCAGTTCGCCGGCTCGATGGCCTTGATGCTGCGGATGATCGGGATCCCGTCGCGGGTCGTCTCGGGCTTCGCCCCGGGTCGCTTCGACTCTCGAGCGGGCGCGTACCAGATCCGCGACTTCGACGCCCACGCCTGGGTCGAGGTCTACTTCCGCGGCATCGGTTGGGTGACCTTCGACCCGACCCCGGGGTCGGCGCCGGCCGCGTCCCAGCGGGCCAGTGGCGGCGGGGCCACGATTCTGCGCCGGGGCGGGGGCGGAACGGGCCAGGGCCTCGGCCGGGTCCAGAGCCTCGAGGCGAACGTCGGAGGCGGCGTGGTGCGGCAAACCGACTCCGGTACGGGTCTCTTGCCCCTGCTCGTCCTGGGCGCGGTCGCCCTCACCGCCCTCGGCGCGGGAATCGTCTTCTGGCGCAGACGGCGCGCCTTGGTCCGCGGAGAGGCCGTCGAGGCGCAGCTCGGTGAGCTTCGACACGCGCTCGAACGACTCGGCTGGCCACTGCCCCCCGACGCCACCTTGCTCGGCCTCGAACAGCGTTTTGCGACGGCCGGGAGGAGGGCGGTCGCTCGCTACGCGGCCGCCTTGCGCGAGCACCGCTTCGCGGCGGCCGCTGGACCCCCGCCGGGCCCGCGCCAGCGCCGCGATCTGCGCCGGGCGATCGCGGGCGGTGGCCCGCGCCGGCGCCTGCGCGGCCTCCTCGCGATCCCGCCCGGTGGACCGCGGCGGGACGGGGCGTGAGCGGCGACGCCGAGGGTTCGAACGCCGACCCGCTCGAGTTGGCGCCGGGGCTCTGGCGTTGGGCGGCGCCGCACCCCGAGTGGCTTTCCGGCTCAGCGCCGGGCAGCACCGGGGATTGGGAGCGGCGGGTGGGCTCGGTCGCGTGGCGGTCGGAGACCGACCTCGTCTTCGTCGACGCCCTGGTCCCGGACGACGACGAACCGTTCTGGCGCTGGGCCGATCAGCTCGCGTCGGGAGCCACGAGGATCCACGCGCTGACAACGATCTCGTTTCACCGCCGGAGTCGCGACCGGGTGGTCGAGCGCTACGGCGCCGGCACATCGCGGGCGCGCGCCGAGCTCCCCGACGGGATCGAATCGGTGCCGCTGTCGGGTGCCGGCGAGGTCGACTTCTGGATCGGCGAGCATCGCGCGCTGATCACCGGCGACAGGATCCTCGGCGCCTCGGAGGGCGGCCTGCGACTTTGCCCTCCGTCGTGGCTCGGCTACCTCCCGAACGGGATCACCCTCGACGCGGTTCGCGGGCTGCTTCGCCCGCTGCTCGAGCTGCCGATCGAGATGGTTCTGGTAGCGCACGGCGAGCCGGTGCTCAGCGACGGGCGGGAGGCGCTCGCGGAGGCGCTCGGATGAGCGCTGCGGATCCCGGCCTCGCCGGCGTGCTCGAGACGTGCGTCTACTGCTCCGCGGCCGAGCGCGAGACGGTCGAGCGGTTCTACACCGAGACGCTCGGGTTGGAGGCGGTGTCCCGCTGGCCGGACGGGATCGCGCTGCGGATCGGCGCCGGGGTCCTGCTGCTGTTCGAGCGCGAGCGGCTCGCCGAGCGGGATGGGCCGATCGCCCGCCACGGGACGAGCGGGCCCGGCCACGTCTGCTTCCTCGCGACCGGGTCGAATGCCTACGAAGGGTGGCGGGGGCATCTCGAGCGCGCAGGGGTCGAGATAACCCACGAGCACGGCTGGGGTGAGGGCCGCCACTCGATCTACTTCGAGGACCCGGCCGGGAACCTGATCGAGATCGCGGACGGGGATCTGTGGCCGCCCGCGAAGGCGAGTTGAGAGTGGCGGCCGAGCGGACGCTCTCGCAGCCCGAGCTCAACCGGGCGTTGCTCGCCCGCCAGCTCTTGCTCGAGCGCGGCCGCGGCTCGTTGCCGCGGTCGGTCGAGCGGATCGCAGGCATCCAGGCGCAATACGCCCCGTCGATGTACGTGGGCCTGTGGACCCGCCTCGAGGGCTTCGAGCGCGACCAGCTCACTCGCGCGCTCGAACGTCACACCCTGGTTCAAGGGACGCTGCTGCGCTCGACCATCCACCTCGTCACCCCGGGCGATTGGTGGAGCTTCACCGCGGCCGTCCGAGGCCAGCGGCGCGAGCACTGGATCAAGTCTCACGGTGGGAAGGAGGTCGGGCGCGAGATGGCCGCCGCAGCACGGCGGGTCGCGCCACGGCTTGCCGATGGGCCACTGCCACGCAAGGAGCTCGAGGACCTGATCGGCAAGGGCGCCGCAGGGATCAGCGGGATCAACGTCTGGCTCGACCTGCTCAGGGTGCCGCCCTCGGGGACCTGGGAGCGGCGCAGAGCAGATCTGTTCGCCGCCGCCGATCAGGCGATCGGTCCCGACCCGGGCCTCGACCCGGCCGCAGCGACGGTCGAGCTCGCGCGGGCGTATCTGCGCGGCTTCGGCCCCGCGAGCGCCTCCGAGATCGCCCAGTGGGCGGGGCTCGGAACCGAAGCCGTGAACACCGCCCTCGAGGGACTGGAGCTGCGCCGCTTCGCGGCCGAGGACGGAGCCGAGCTCGTCGACCTACCGCGGCTGGTCCTGCCCGACCCCGAGACACCCGCCCCGGTCCGGTTCCTCCCGGTCTGGGATGCGACGCTGCTCGTCCACGCCCGCCGCACGCAGATCCTCCCCGAGGAGCACCGGCCGAAGGTATTCAACACCAGGACCCCGCAGTCGATGCCGACCTTCCTGGTCGACGGCAAGGTCGCGGGCTCGTGGCGCTACGAGAAGGGCAGAGTCGCGACGAAGCCGTTCGGACGCCTCGATCCGGCAACCCGTCGCGAGGTGGCCGAGGAGGCCGAGCGGCTCGCCGCCTTCCACGAGTGAGCGCCGTGGGATCCGTGGCCGGTCAGTCGGTCCACCACCCCGGAAGCATCTCGACGTCGCCCTCCTCGGGTCTCGGGCCGCCGATCGCGATCAGCTCGATCCCCTCCGGTCCGCCCTCGATCGCGCGCATGACCTGCGGCGCAACCCGGATCACGTCCCAGCGGCTCAGCTCGAAGACCTCCTCGTCGAGCTTGATCCGGCCGGATCCGCCGATCACGACGTACGCCTCCTCCTGTTCGTGATGGCGGTGCCCGAACGGGCCGCGGAAACCCGGCGCGTAGCGGAAGTAGCTGACGCCCAGCTGCTCCGAGTCGATCCGATCGCGGGCAAACCGCGCCTCGATGTCCGGCGACAGCCCGTGCTCGACAGCGAAGTCGGGGACGTCGGTCTTCAGGTTCTTGATCGTGTAGCCGGGCACCGAGCGCATGCTCACAGATCCATGGCGGCGACACCGAGGGTAACGTCGGCATCACAGCAGGCCCCCCGGATCGGAATGCTCATCGCGGCGAGCACCCGGGCGCGGGTAAACGCCAAGGCGTCGACGGGCCATCCGCTCTGCGCCTCTGCCAGGGAGTCTCCGTCGCCCCGCGGATCGATCTGAACGATCCGCCCGTTGCGCTTCTGGGCCGGCGAGTCGCAGGCGACCCAGATCGATCCACCGCCGCTCATCAGGGCTCTGGGGCATCCGGGGAGCGAGCGAACGCCGGCGACATCTCCGGTCTTGGCGTCGATCGCGCAGCGAATCCCGTTCGACCGCCCCCGACCGCGCCGGCAGGCAACCCAGACCCGGCCGGCCGCGATCGCCAGGGCGACCGGGACCCCCGGAAGCGGCACAGCGTCCTCGGTTCGACCGGAGCGCGGGTCGATCCGAAGCAACCGCTTGCCTGACCTGCGTGCGACCCAGATCGCGTCCTGATCGACAGCGAGGTCGACCGTGCCTCGTCCCAGCGTCGCATTCATGATCGGTTGGCCGTCCATGGGATCGAGTTGCGTGAGCTGGCCGCCCTCACGGAGCACCCAGACCCGCCCTTCCGTCGCGGCCAGTGCCCTGACCCCGTTCCCGACCCGTGCGACACCCTCCGCATTCGACCCCGATTCCAAGAGCCGGAACACCCATCCGTTGCGACACGCGACCCAGACGGCATCGGCCCCGATCGCGACAGCTACCGGCGCGCAAGACAGCATCTGAACCGCCGTGATCTCGAGCGTCTCGGGATCAAGCCTCGTGAGGCTGCGACTCGACGCGTGACAGATCCAGATGCCCCGGTCATCGGCAGCGATTGCGCCCAGGCCGGTGCCGGTCACGACGTCGCGCGGAGCGGCGCGTGACGGCTCGAGCTCGAACGATCGGACCCATGCTCCGCCATCCCCGCCGAGCGATGCCGGTTCAGGGCGCTCGACCCAGATCGGCGCGAGACCGTCGGTTGCGAGTTTCGCAGGGCCCGGCGCGGGCCCCGCGGGATCGCGGCTGTCCAGGCCTACCGTCGCGTCAGGCTGAATGGGCGCGTCCACAGGACCTCCGGAGTATCAGGCGCGGACGAGACCATGTCAATCGGGAGATCGACAACCGGTGCGACCTGTGGCCGACTCCTTTCTCTCCGCATGGGCGCCCCGGAGACGGGTTGCGGCGCTCGGCCCAGTCCGCAAACGTACGTTGAGGCGGATCCGGAACCCGAGAGGTCAATTCGATCCCTACCTGGCAGTGGTTGGTAGTGAGGCCGAACCAGGTTCGCCGTCGCGGCGCCACGTGTTGCGTCTGAAGCCTTGCCCGCCGCACCGGGAGCCTGGTGGAGCGGCGCAGGCGCCAGAGGACGTCAAGCGGAGGTCTGATCCGGTGCGCCGAGGCCGAGCAGAGGAGAACCTGGTCAGCGCGAATCGGGCGGGTCCCGCCGACGCTCGCTGCCGGCACTCGGCGATGACCGCCGCTG
>CAVPLH010000005.1:0-431858 GCA_963705955.1 uncultured Solirubrobacterales bacterium
TGAGCGCGGACGACTCCTCGGTCTACGTCGGCACGAGCGGCGATGACTCGATCGCCCGCTTCTCGCGCGCTCCGTAGCTGGGATCAGCCGTCGGGTCCGATCCCTGTGCGCGCTCCCGCCGGGCCCACGGCGAGATACTGCGGGCGATGTCGCAGGAGAACGTCGAGGTGGTCCGCGCAGCCTACGAGGCCTTTGCTCGCGGCGATCGAGGGGTCGTCGCGCGCTTCGCGGATCCTGAGATCGAATGGACTCCCCTGCTCGGGGCGCTGCTGGGAGTGGAAAAGCTCACGGGACGGGAAGCAGTTCTCGAGTTCCTGTTCGACATCGAGAACTACATCGACGGGTGGCGGACCGAGCCGGACGAGTTCGTGGACCTCGGCGACGACGGAGTCCTCGTGCTCGAGACCCGTCACGGGCGTCCGAAGGGCACCGACGCCAAGATCAGCCAGCCGACGGGGGCGATCTACCGCCTCCGAGACCGGCTGATCGTCTCCGTGCGCGCCTATCCCAGCAAGAGGGAGGCCCTCGAGGCGGCCGGGCTGAGCGAGCAGGGCGGGGTCGGTGACACCAACCCAGGGAGGTAGACGTGGCGCTTGAAGTCGTCGGAGCCGGGCTCGGTCGAACCGGGACCGCGTCGCTGAAGCTGGCGCTCGAGCAACTGCTCGAGCGCCCCTGCTACCACATGTCGGAGGCGATCGAGCGCCCGCAGGACACCGCCGTCTGGCGGTCGGCGTTGCGCGGCGAAACGGTCGACTGGAACGGCTTCTTGGCCGCCTACGGCGCCACCGTCGACTGGCCCGCGTGCGCCTTCTGGCGTCCGCTGCTGGTGGCCAACCCCGAGGCGGTCGTCCTGCTCTCGAGCCGCGAGTCGGGAGAAGCCTGGTGGCGAAGCATGGAGAGGACGATCGTCGCGACCCTGTCGGCGCCGGTGCCCGAGGACGATCGGGACTGGCAGGAGCGTCGGGCGATGACGATGACGATGATCGAGCGCTTCGATCCAGAATGGCGCCGCGCCGATGCGGCGATCGCAGCGTATGAGGCCCACAACGAAGCGGTTCGCGCCGAGGTGCCCGCGCAGCGATTGATCGACTGGCAGCCGGGCGCCGGATGGGAGCCGATCTGCAGCGCGCTCCGGTTGCCGGTTCCCGACACCCCGTTCCCGCACACGAACACGACCGCCGACTTCCGCAGCTCGCAGGAGATGGACGCGCGAACCTGAGTCAGGATCCGGCACGCGGCCGGGCCGGGCGCCGCCGCTAGGCGTCCGCGAGCAACCCGTCGAGGATCTCCCCGAAGCAGCCGAGCCCGAGTGAGAGGTGGCCGTGCGCGGAGAGGATGTGCGGCCGGGCGCCGGCGACGTTCGATACGAGCCATTCGCCGTGAGACGCGGGGACGAAGCGGTCCTCGAGCCCCTGCCAGACGTCGACCGGGACCTCGATCGCGTCGAGCTCGAAGCCCCACGGCCCGAGCAATGCGAGGTCGTCGTCGAGCCAGCCCCAGATTCCGCTCCGCAGCGCGTCATGCAGGTCGGCGGCGACGAACGCCGCGTAGTCGCCGGTCAGCACCGCCGCGTCCGGAGCGGAGACGAGCGACCCCAGCGAGTCGATCACCTGCTCGGCCGTGATCGAGCCGAGCGAGCGTGCGGCATCCTCGAGAAACGCCTCCAGCGCCGCCGGCCCGGCGTCGGCGGCCGCGAACTCCTCGAGATTCTCGCTCGCCATTCCGACGCGCCACTCGAGCCCGTCGGCGTAGGTCGGGGCGACGCCGGCGATCGTCGCCGCGGCGATCACCCGATCTCCGATCAGCGCCGCGCAGGCGAGCGCGTGCGGACCGCCGCCCGAGCCGCCGACCGTGAAGAACCGCTCCGCGCCGAGCGCGTCGGCGACCGCCGCGCAGTCGGCGGCGCAGTCGGCGACGGTCCGTCCCTCGACCCGGTCCGAGGCGCCGTAGCCGGGCCGGGCGTAGGCGGCGAGGCGCAGCCCCCGCCGGGCCGCGGTCGCGACGTGGGGCGCGTAGAGCTCGTGCACCCCCCCCGGGGTCCCGCCGTGAACGATCAGCAGCGGGCCGGACTCCGGTCCGGCGACCGCGGCCTGCAGGTTGCGCCCCTCGACGGTCACTGAGAGCTGCTCGGTCGTCATCGCAATGCAATCTAACGTCGGGCCGGAGCCCCCAGCGGCCGGGATAAGCTCGGGCCGTGAAGGCCGCGATCATCGTGCTGCTGCTCGCAGCGATTCCGGCAGCGCCGAGGCCCGCGGCGCCGGGATTCGGATCCGCCTCCGGTCTCCAGGACGTCTCGGACTTCCTGCGCATCGGTGGCGCGGTGACGAACGTCTGCGCGCCGTTCCCCTGCTACGCGGGTGGCTACACCGGGCCGTGAGCAGGCCCGGCGCCCGCTAGGACGCCCTCGACCGGGTCTCGCCGTTGAGCTGGTAGCTGACGTACCAGGCGAGGTGGCGGGCGGCGTTGACGCCGAGCGACCACGGACTGAAGAAACGCTTCATCATCGGTCACTCTATCGCCATCGGAGGCGTAAAGGCTCAGTTACCGAACCTTTTGTTGACCAGGTTGGGAGGTATTGGCGTGACGGTGATCAGGATCGAGGATCGGTCCGGCGCGACGGACTCCGTCGCGGCTCTGGCGAAGGCCCTGGTCGCGCTCGAGCGCCGGATCGAGTCCGAGCGCCCGGAGTCGATCCTGATCGCCGATGCCTCCGACTCGGCGCTCGCGGCCGCGCTCGTCGCGGCCAAGCTGCAGGTCCCGCTTCGTGCCACGGCCGCCGCAACCGACCCGGCGAGTACCAACGGGCTGCTGATCGCGCAGCTCGCCGGGACCTACACTGGGGCCGCATGAGCGTCGGGATCATCGGCCTGGGCTATGTCGGCCTCCCCCTCGCGGTCGCCTTCGCGGAGGCTGGGCACGAGGTGGTCGGCGTCGACGCCGACGCCCGGGTGGTCGAGGGTCTCGCCGCCGGGCGGAGCCGGGTCGAGGACGTCACCTCCGCACGCCTCGCCGCGCTCGACGGGCGCCTGATCGCGACCAGGGAGTACACCGACCTGGCGGCTTGCGACGCCGTCCTGATCTGCGTGCCGACGCCGCTGGCCAACCAGCGCGAGCCCGACCTCACCTACATCACCGACGCGGGCCGCTCGCTCGCAGGCGTCCTGCGGGCTGACCAGCTCGTCGTTCTCGAATCGACGACATATCCCGGGACGACCCGCGACCACCTGCAGCCGATCCTCGAGGAGTCCGGGCTCAGCGCGGGCTCCGATTTCCACCTCGCGTTCTCACCCGAGCGGATCGATCCAGGGCGCGCCGACTACTCGATCCGCACGACGCCGAAGGTCGTCGGTGGGCTGACCGCTGAATGCCGCGATCGAGCGGTCGCCGTCTACGAGCAGATCTGCGACACGGTCGTGGCGGTGTCCTCGCCGGAGGTGGCCGAGATGACGAAGCTGCACGAGAACATCTTCCGCTCGGTCAACATCGCGTTCGTCAACGAGCTTGCGCAACTCTGCGACCGGATGGGGATCGATGTCTGGGAGGTGATCGATGCCGCGGCGACGAAGCCGTACGGTTTCATGCGGTTCGATCCTGGCCCCGGGATGGGCGGGCACTGCCTGCCGGTGGACCCGTTCTACCTCGCCTTCAAGGCCCGCGAGTACGACTTCCCCGCCGAGTTCGTGGAGCTCGCCGGCAAGGTCAACCAGCACCAGCCGCATTACTGCGTCGAGCGGATCGTGAGAGCGTTAAACGACGTCGGCAGGCCGGCGCGCGGCGCGCGGCTGCTGCTGCTCGGCGCCTCCTACAAGGCGGACGTCGGCGACCTTCGCGAGGCGCCGGCGGTGAAGATCGCGCACCTGCTGCGCGAGCTCGGGGCCGACGTCTCCTACCACGACCCGCACGTGCCCGAGCTTCGCGAGCTCGGGCTGCGATCGGTCGAGCTCGGTGAAGGCCTCTCGGGATGCGACCTCGCGTGCGTGATCACCGCGCATTCCGGGATCGATTACGCCGACGTCGTCGCGACGGCGCCGCTCGTGGTCGACCTGCGCGCCGTCACCCGGGGGATCGAGGCCGACAACCTGATCCGCCTCTGAGCCGGGGCGCCGGGCCCGTTTCGTAACGTTCCCGCCGATGTTGATTCGGCGACCATCCCGCATCGGCGGCACCGACAGGTTGACGCTCGGACTCGCGGCCGGAGCGGTCGCCACCGCGGGGACGGTGCTGATCGGCCAGGTGGCGAGGATGGCGCGGCGGCGACAAGCGGCCGCGTCGGGCGACGCCGGTGTGATCGAGACCGCGGAGCACGCCCTCGAGGCCGCGACCCAGGCGACCCAGGACACGGTCACGGTCGCGATCGAGGGCTACGCGGCGGCGCCGAAGCGAGAGGCGGTTCTGTTCAACGTCCTCAGCGGCTTCAGCGCCGGCTTCGCGCTGATGCGCTTCTCCGCCTGGGGCATCCGGGGCGGCTGGTGGCCGTTGGGCAACGTGCGGGTCGGCGGCCGCCACGTCCATCACTTCGTTCCCGGGATCCTGACCGCGTTCCTGGCCGGCGGCGCGGGACTGGTCACCGAGAGCGAGCGGCTCGAGCAGGTCCTCGCGGTGCCGTTCGGCGCCGGGATCGGGATGACCTTCGACGAGGCGGCGCTGCTGCTCGAGCTCGAGGACGTCTACTGGTCGCGCGAGGGCGTGCTCAGCGTCCAGCTCAGCCTCGGGCTCGCCGGGGTGCTCGGCGCGACGATCATCGCCCTGCGGATGCTGCGCCGAGGTGAGCGCGAGTCCGAGCAGGCGGGCCTGATCCCGGCGCAGACCGGCGAGTACGCGGCCGTCTCGCCGGTGTCCGGAGCGGCGGTCTCGCGGGGCTAGCCGCCGGGCACCCGGTAGCGCCCGAACAGCTCGCCGGTCGCCTCCTCGAACAACAGCCACTCGATCCGCAGTGGACGCTCCTGCTCGGCCAGCCCGGCGACGAGCCCAGGGCCGACGCCTCCGGCGAGCTTCGGCGCGTGGGTGACGAACATCTCGTCGACCAGACCAGCCTCGATCAACTCGCCGTGCAGCCGCGGCCCACCCTCGCAGAGCAGCGCCCTGACGCCCCGCTCGGTACGCAGATAGGTGAGCAGCGCCGCCAGGTCGACTTCGTCCGGCTGGCGCAGGACTCGGACGCTGGTCTTCGTCGGGGGGATCTCGGCGCTCGAGGAGGTCGCGATCAGGACCCGACCGAAGCCCTCGGTGAACAGCGGCGCATCCCAGGGCAGATCGAGACGGCCCGAGACGATCACCAGCAGCGGGTCGGGGGCGAGCCCGTCGCGCTCGCGCTTCTGTCGCTTCGCAGGGTCGCCGACGACCCGTCCATAGCCCTCGGCGCGCATCGTTCCCGCGCCGATCATCACCGCGTCGACCCGGGTGCGCAGGCCGACCAGCATCGCGGTGTCGGTGTCGGAGCCGATCGCGCCCGAGCGCCCGGAGAGCGTCGCGTGGCCGTCGAGCGTCAGGGCGAAGTTCGTGAGCACGTGGGGACGGTCGGGCCCCGCCTCGGCGACGAGATCGAGGCTCGCCACCTGGTCGGCGACGGTCGTCTCGGCCGGGTCGGGGAGCAGTCGGCGCATCCGCGGCTTATACCTGCTCGCCGCCCGGTGCCGGCTCAGCGTCTCGACTCGATCTCGGCCGGCTCGGCCGCGGACGTGCTGCGGAGGCTGAGCGCGAGCACGTTGGCGTCGTTCCACCTCCGCGCCCCGGCGGCGGTGGCGGCGTCGCCGCACAACGCCGCCCTCACTCCGGCGACCTTGTTCGCCGCGAATGCCGCCCCGGTTCCGGTCCAGCAGCAGACGATCGCCTGATCGGCGCGCCCCTCGGCGACGTCGCGTGCGGCGGCCTCGCTCGCCCACGCCCAGTCGTCGCGCTCGGAGTCGCGCAACGTGCCGTGCGGCGCCGGGTCGTGGCCACGCCGGCGCAGCTCGTCGAGCACCGCCTCCGCGATGCCGGTCCGCTCGTCGGCAGCTACCGCGATCCGCATCGCATCCAAGGTTACGGGCGCCGCGCCCGCCGGTAGGGTCGTCGCGTGAACGAGCACATGCACCTCGACGCTCCGGGCTTTCCCCGGATCGCCGAGTACGGGTTGCTCTCCGACTGCCACACCGGCGCCCTGGTCGCGCCCGACGGCTCGATCGAGTGGCTCTGCGTCCCGCGGTTCGACTCGCCGAGCGTGTTCGGCGCGATTCTCGACCGGGCTGCCGGGAGGTTTCGCTTCGGCCCCCGGGAGACGGTTCCGGTCGCGCGCCGCTACGAGCCCGGGACCAACGTCATCGAGGCCACCTGGGCGTCTCCCACCGGCTGGCTCGTGGTCCGCGACGTGCTCACGATCGGGCCGTGGCGCTCGCGCCCCGACGATCCGCACACCCGCCCGCCGCCCGACCTCGACGCCGAGCGCGTCCTCGTCCGGGTCGCCGAGTGCGTCCAGGGAGAGGTCGAGGTCGACCTCTCCTGCCACCCGGTCCTCGACTACGGTCGTCGCACACCCGAGTGGGAGCTGAGCGAGGATCTGCACCTCGCCACCACTCAGGACGACGACGAGCTGCCGAAGCTGGTCCTGACCAGCGATCTCAACCTCGGGATCGAGACCGAGCGGGTAGAGGCGCGTCACCTGCTGAGCGACGGTGAGCGCTGCTTCTGCGCGCTCACCTGGGGCGCGGATCCCGATCCGCCGGGCTCGGTCGAGGACGCGCTCGCCCGGGTCGACGCGACGGGCGAGTACTGGCGCCGCTGGCTCGCGAACGGGACCTTCCCGGACCATCCGTGGCGGATCCACCTGCAGCGGTCCGCGCTCGCCCTGAAGGGGCTGACCTACTCGCCCTCCGGGGCGACGGTCGCCGCTCTCACCACCTCGCTGCCGGAGTCGCCCGGGGGTGAGCGCAACTGGGACTACCGCTACTGCTGGATCCGCGACGCCACCTTCACGCTGTGGAGCCTGCACGTACTCGGCCTCGACGCCGAGGCGGACGATTTCGCGCGCTTCATCGGCGACATCTGCCACGAGCACGGCAACAAGCTGCAGATCATGTACGGGCTCGGCGGCGAGCGGGATCTGACCGAGAGCACGCTCGACGAGCTCTCCGGCTACGGAGGAGCGAAACCGGTGCGGGTAGGAAACGGCGCCTTCTCTCAGGTCCAGAACGACGTCTACGGAGCGCTCGTCGACTCGCTCTACATCCACACCAAGGCCGACCGGTCGGTGCCGCCGCAGATCTGGCCGATCGTCGCCGACCAGGTCGAGACGGCGGCAGCGATCTGGGAGCAGCCCGACCAGGGGATCTGGGAGGCTCGCGGCGAGCCGAAGCACTACGTCTCATCGAAGCTGATGTGCTGGGTGGCGATCGACCGCGGCGCCCGGCTCGCGACCCGGCGGGGCGAGGACGAGCGGGCCGACGCCTGGCGCGAGATCGCCGCCCGGATCCACGCGGACATTCTCGAGCGCGGCGTCTCGGACCGTGGCGTCCTGCGCCAGCACTACGACACCGACGCGCTCGACGCCTCGACCCTGCTCGCTCCGCTGCTCCGCTTCCTGCCGCCCGATCACGAGGTGAACCGGAACACGGTCCTGGCGATCGCCGAGGAGCTGACCGACCACGGACTCGTGCTTCGCTACCGGGTCGACGAGACCGACGACGGCCTGCACGGCGCCGAGGGCACGTTCACGATCTGCTCCTTCTGGCTCGCCGCGGCGCTCTCCGAGGTCGGCGAGGCCGCCAAGGCCCGTGCCCTGTGCGAGCGGCTCCTGGCGCTCTCCGGCCCGCTCGGCCTCTACGCCGAGGAGATCGAGCCGCGAAGCGGCATCCATCTGGGCAACTTCCCGCAGGCATTCACGCACCTGGCACTGATCAACGCGGTCGCCCACGTGATCGCCGACGAGCAGCGCGAGGCCGATCGCGCGGAGTCGGGGAGGACGGCGGTGTTCAGCGAGATCCGCAGCGGTCGCTGAGGGCGGCGCGCTCAGACGTCCCAGCCGAAGCCGCGCCCGGCGGTCCGCTCGAGCTCCGCGACGTCTGCTCGCAGCAGGTCGCTGAGCCGGCTTCGGAGCTCCGGCGCCAGCTCCGGCTTCGGCGCCGCGCCCTCACCCGGGTCGTGGACGATCCGCTCGACGATCCAGCGAAGCGACTCGGGCAGCCGGTCGAAGTTCCGGTCGAGCGCCCGCAGACCGGGCAGCCGGACGGCGCGATCCATCGCCCGGAAGCCTCCGCTCGACTTCCCGCTCCCGGTTTCCCACTGGCGCCCGAACTGCTCGGAGCGGAACCCGGGGTCGACCTCGCAGAACTCGAACGCGCGCCTCATCGTCGCCTCGCGCTCGGCGTAGAGCTCCTCACGCGAGACGATCAGCACCCGGCCGGGCCCGAATGCTTCCAGGTAAGGGCGCGCCTGCATCGCGTAGCGGCTGCGCGATATGTATGCGGAGTCGGGGTTGGAGAGCGCCTCGGCGAGCGGCCGCGACTCGTATCCGCCGCCGACGTTGTGCAGGTAATGGGAGAGGATCCGGTCGATCGGGTCACGGACCATGTAGATCACCCGCGCCTCGCCGAGCAGCTTCCGCATCCGCCCGGCGACCCCGCCGAAGCGGGGCAGGTTGGTGTAGTGGGGCGAGCTCTCGCCGCGAACCGGCGCCGAGCGGTCGAAATGACTCGCATACCACTCCGGGCCGAGCTCCCAGTTGAGCTCGGTGACGAAGAAGTTGAGCTCCTTGGGGCGCGACATCGCGACCTCCGGGTGCAGGTTGAGGTAGTGGTGCAGGCTCGTCGTTCCGCACTTCAACCCCCCGATCACGATCAGGTTCGGCAGCGCCCCGCGACGCTCGGCGTGACGGCGGCGCCGCTCGAGCCGGCGACGCTCGGCGGCGAACCGCTCGCGCGCTCGCGCGATCATCGCCGCGTCGGCGGGGTCGGGGGCTGGGCTCGGTGGCGCCTGGTCGGTTCCGGGGTCGCCGGGGCTAGCCGCCGGCACCGAGCTTCTTCGCCGCGTCGCGGAAGGTCTTGGCCTCCGCGTCGGGCTTCTTGCGACCGTCGAGCTTCTCGCCCCGGCGGTTGACCCAGATCACGGGCACGTTCATCTTCAGCAGCGGCGCGACATCGGCCTCGTAGCCGCTGGCGATGTGAACCCAGCCCTTCTTGCCGCCGATCCGGCGCGCCGCCTCCTTGAAGTGCGCCGGGTCGGGCTTGTAGCTGCGCACCTGCTGCGCGGTCACCACCAGGTCGAGGTCGGTACGCAGATGGCGTCGCGAGACGCCGAGCAGCTTGTCGTCGATGTTCGACACGATGCCGACGTCATAGCGCTTGCCGAGTCGATCCATGGCGGCGTTGGCCTCGCGAAACGGCAGCCAGCGGGCGACGCTGTCGGGCAGGAACTGCGCCCGCGAGGGCTCGAGCTCCCAGCCGATCTCGCCGGCGACCTTGACCGCGGTCCGCCGCAGGACCTCCGCGTAGAGCTCGTATGAGCCGGACATGATCTCGGCCTGGACCTCGAGGAAACGGTCGATGAACTTCTGCTCGTCGAACGAGAAGCCGTCGCGGTCCGCCTCCTTCGAGAACGCCTCGAGGATGCCCTTCTCCCAGTCGATCAACGTGCCGTAGCAGTCGGTCGTGACCCATTTGATGTCTTTCAGCTTCGGCACAGCCATGCGGCGCGGCATTATGGCAAGCGATAGGCTGCCCGCCGCCGCACGGTCCGGCTGGGCTCGCGCGCCGCACCCTTCAACTCGCCGATGGACCTCCTCGAATACCAGGGCAAGCAGCTGTTCGCCAGGCACGGCGTCCCGGTCCCCGACGGCCATCACGCGGCGACGGTCGCCGCCGCCGTCGAAGCAGCGAACGAGATCGGATATCCGTGCGTGGTCAAGGCCCAGGTGGCGATCGGGAAGCGCGGCAAGGCCGGCGGGATCAAGGTCGCAAAGGACGCGACGGAGGCGCGGGCGCACGCCGAGGCGATCCTCGGGATGGATATCCGCGGCTACACCGTGCACGACCTCTGGATCGAGCAGGCCTCCGAGATCGCCTCGGAGTACTACGCGTCGATCATCCTCGATCGCTCCGAGAAGAAGCTGATGGCGATGCTGTCGCGGATGGGCGGGATGGACGTCGAGGAGATGGCCGAGACGGATCCCGACGCGCTCGTCCAGCGCCACCTCGAGCCGGGCGAGGAGTTCACCGCCGACCGCGCCCGCGAGATCGCGGTCGACGCCGGGATCGACGAGGACGTCACCGATCAGGTCGCCGAGATGCTGGTCAAGCTGGTCGACGTGGCGATCGCCGAGGACGCGACGCTGATCGAGGTCAACCCGCTGATCGTCACCGGCGACCGCCGCGTGATCGCGCTCGACTCGAAGACGACGATCGACGGCAACGCCCTCTTCCGCCATCCGGAGCTCGCCGAGCTCACCGACAAGTCGGCGGAGGATCCCCAGGAGGCGATGGCGAAGGAGAAGGGCCTCACCTACGTGAAGCTCGGCGGCAACATCGGCATCCTCGGCAACGGCGCCGGCCTCTGCATGTCGACGCTCGATGTCGTCGCGCAGGCCGGGGGCCGGCCCGCCAACTTCCTCGACGCAGGCGGCGGGTCGAAGGCGGACGCGATCGTCGACGCGCTCGAGGTGATCACCTCGGACCGCAACGTGACCGCGATCCTCTTCAACATCTTCGGTGGCATCACCCGCTGCGACGAGATCGCCAGGGGCATCATCGAGGCCTCGAGACGGATGGACATCCGGATGCCGGTCGTCGTCCGGCTCGACGGCACCAACTCGGAGCAGGGGCTCGGCATCCTCGCGGAGGCGGAGCTCGGGAACCTGCACGTCGAGAAGACGATGCTCGGGGCGGCGGAGGCCGTCGTGGGGTTGGCGAATGACTAGGGGTGCGGGCAGCTGGCAGCTGGCAGCTCCCCGGCTGCTCCGGCCCCTGCATGCGCCCCCTGCGGCAGCTGATGTCGATCATCGTCAACGAGGACACGAAGCTGGTCGTCAGCGGCCTGACCGGGCGCGAGGGCAGCTTTCACGGCCTCCGCAACCGTGAATACGGCACCGACCTGGTCGCCGGGGTGACCCCGGGAAAGGGCGGCCAGGAGGTCGAGGGAGTGCCGGTCTTCGACACGATCGAGGAGGCGGTCGGAGAACGCGGCGCGAACACGTCGATGATCTTCGTCCCGGCCCGCTTCGCCGCTCCGGCGATCTCCGAGGCGATCGAGGCGGGCGTCGAAACGGTGATCGCGATCACCGAGGGGATCCCGGTGCTCGACATGCTCGGCGTCTACTGGAAGGCCAGGGAGGCGGGCGTGCGCCTGATCGGCCCCAACTGCCCCGGGGTCCTGTCGCCCGGCCGGGCCAACGTCGGGATCATCCCGGCGCAGTTCTTCGAGCGCGGCTCGATCGGCGTCGTCTCGAAGTCGGGCACGCTCACGTACCAGATCGGCAACGAGCTCAAGCAGGCCGGCCTCGGCAACTCGTCGATCGTCGGGATCGGCGGGGACCCGATCATCGGCTCCGACTTCATCGACGTGCTCGGCCTGTTCGAGGACGACCCCGAGACGGAGTTGATCGTGATGGTCGGCGAGATCGGCGGCGATGCGGAGGAGCGCGCCGCGGAGTACATCGCCGAGCGGATCTCGAAGCCCGTCGTCGGCTACATCGCCGGCTTCACCGCCCCGCCGGGTAAGCAGATGGGGCATGCGGGCGCGATCATCTCCGGCTCCTCCGGCACCGCCGAGGCGAAGAAGAAGGCGCTCGAGGCGAGGGGCGTGCGGGTCGGCAGGAGCCCGACCGAGACGGCGCAGCTCGCCGCCGAGGCGATCAACGAGCCTTAGTACTCCGGTTGAGCGGGCTGTGGCTCGGCGGCGCCGGCCTCGACCAGCGCCGCGCGCAGCGGCTCGAACAGCGCCGGCGACGCCGCCAGCACCGAGCCGGCGGTCGCGGGGCCGCCGTCTATCGCGCCGAGCCGCGCGCCCGCCTCGGCCGCGATCAACGCTCCGGCAGCCAGGTCCCAGGAGTTCAGCCCCCGCTCGTAGAACGCATCGACCCGCCCGCAGGCGACCGAGCAGAGGTCGACCGCGGCCGCGCCCATCCGCCGGATGTCGCGGATGCCGTCGATCAGCTCGCGGAGGACACCGGCCTGCGCGCGCCGCTCTGCCGGGTCGTATGAGAAGCCGGTCGCGACCAGCGCGGACCCGAGGTCCGTGGTCTGCCCGACCGCGATCGGCTCGCCGTTACGCCGCGCTCCGCCGCCGCGCATAGCGGTGAACAGGTCGCCGTGGAGCGGATCGTCGACCACGCCCACCACGGTCTCACCGTCGCGCTCGCAGGCGATCGAGACCGCGAAGCCGGGGTGCCGGTAGAGATAGTTGGTGGTCCCGTCGATCGGATCGACGAGCCACCGGATCCCACTCGAGCCCTCGATGCTCGCTCCCTCCTCGCCGACGATGCCGTCGTCGGGTCGCGCCCGCAGGATCCCGTCGACGATCAGGCGCTCGGAGGCGCGGTCGACCTCGGTGACCATGTCGGTCGCCGACGACTTCGTGCCCACGTCGACCCGCGGATCGTCGAGTCGCGCGCGAAGCAGCGCCGCGGCGTCCGCGGCGAGCTCCCGCGCGAGCGAAAGCAGTTCCTCGAGCGGCTCGCCCACGACCCGAACGCTAGTCGGACCCGGCGGTCCGGGAGGTTCCGGTGCCGGCCCGGCGCCGTTGGTACGCTCGCGAGCGGATGCCACCCGACCCGATCAGCTTCGCCCGCGGCGCCCCGAGCGCCGACATCCTGCCGGTCGCCGCGGTTCGCGAGGCTGCGACGAGGGCGCTCGCCGAGGATTGGCAGCGGGCGCTCTCCTACGGGACCGGGATCGGACATCCGGATCTCTGCGCGTGGATCGCCCGCGAGCTGCATGGCATCGACCCCGATCAGGTGATGATCACCAACGGGTCGATGGAGGCGGCGGCGCTGCTCTTCCGCTACATGATCGATCCCGGCGACCGGGTGATCGTCGAGCAGCCCTCCTACGACCGCACGCTGTTGCTGCTCGGGCGAACCGGCGCGGAGCTCGTCCCGGTCCCGCTCGAGGCCGACGGGGTCGACGTCGAGGCGTTCGAGCGGGCGCTCGCCGACGGGCCGGTGCGGCTCGCCCACGTGATCCCCAACTTCCACAACCCCGCCGGCTGCACGCTCGCGGCGCCGAAACGGCAGCGGCTCGTCGAGCTCGCCTCCGAGCACGGGTTCACGATCTTCGAGGACGACCCCTACCGGCTGATCTCGTTCGCGGGCGACGTCCCGCCGACGATGCTCTCCGAGGACCGAGATGACCGCGTCATCCACGCCTCGTCGTTCTCGAAGACGGTCAGCCCCGGGGTCCGGGTCGGCTACCTGGCCGGTCCGGCGGCCGAGATCGCGACGCTCGCGAAACGCGGCTCGGAGCACTACATCTCGCCGAACATGCTCGCCGAGTCGGTCGTGCTCGAGCTCTGCCGGTCGGGCGCCCTGGCGACGAACATCGAGTTCGTCAACGAGGCGCTGGGCGAACGTCGCGACGCGCTCGTCGCGGCGCTCCGCGAGCAGATTCCCGAGGCGCGGTTCGTCGTCCCGGGCGGCGGTTACTTCCTCTGGCTCGACCTCGACGACGACGTCGACACCCCGAGGCTGCTCGAGGCGGCGAAGCAGGAGGGCGTCGCCTTCGTCGCCGGCCCGGACTTCATGCTCGAAGGCGGGCGCTCGAGCCTGCGGCTGTCCTTTGCGAGCGTGCCCGCCTCCGACGTCGGGGAGGGCGTCGCAAGGGTTGCCCGGGCGCTCGAATCGGTGCGCGCCGCCAGCCCGGCCTGACCACCGCCACCGCCACCGGCGGTCGGCCGAGCCTTGTCTACTAATTTGGTCGACAAGGTGCTAGGCTGATCTTTACAGAGAGTGACCAAGCTTCAGCTGCCCGGTAGCGAACCTGGCGACGAACCCGACGAGGAGGTGGCGTAGAGATGAGTCCGGTGTGGATGATCGAGGGCAGCCGAAAGCTCGACCCGGTGAGCGAGCGGAACCTCGCCGAGCGCCGCTTCTCGGCGCTCGCGGCGGCCGTTCGCCAGCACGAGGCGAACGTGCGCCGGCGTGAGTATCAGATGCGACCCCAGGACCAGGCGCTGTACCGCCGCCTGCGCCAGATCTGCGGCGACGGTTGAGCCGCCCGCACGCCTCGGTCGGCGCCGCGACCCCGGGCGGTTGCGGCTCAGCGACCGTAACGGTCGCTGGAAAGAACGAGAGCGTCGGGGAGCGGCGGCCGAGGCGGCGGCGCCGGGTCGGCGCGCACCGAGACCGTCTCCGCGACGCTGCGGGAGACCGTGTGGCTGGCGTCCTCGGAGACGACGATCACCTCGTCGGGGTCGGACGTCTCGAGCCTGCCCTCGAGCCCCGGGCGGAGACCCGACTCCTTCAGGTAGTGGAGGAGCTCCTCGGCCTCGTTCTCGAACCGCAGGATCTGCACCGCGGCGCCGGGCTCGACGTCGGCGAGCAGGACGCCGTGCTCGCGCGCGCCCTCGACGATCGGGTGGCCGTGCGGACACGTGGTCGCGTCGCCGATCGCCGCCCGCATTCGTTCCTCGAGGACCGGCGACATCGCGTGCTCGAGGCGTTCGGCCTCCTCGTGGACCTCGTCCCAGGGGATCCCGAGCACGTCGGTGAGGAAGCGTTCGATCAGCCGGTGCCGGCGGACGATCGCCTCGGCATGGGTGCGGCCCTGGTCGGTGAAGGCAAGCGACTTGTCGGGCGCCCTGATCACGTAGCCGTCCCGTTCCAGGCGACCGATCATCTCGTGGACGGTCGGCGGTGACAGCTGCATCGCCCTGGCGATGTTCGCCCCCGTGATCGGCAGGCCGGCCTCCTCGAGCCAGAACATGATCTGGAGGTATTCCTCCTCGGCTACCGTCGCGTGCTCGGACACGGTCGCCGAGTCTAGTGATCGGCTTCGGGCCCGCCGGTCAGCGGCGCTCGGCGAGGGTCGAGACGACGGCCTCATAGAAACCGTCGCCCATCGCCCCCTCGGTTACGGTCGCGTTCGGGAACCTCGCGAGCGCCGCGCGCAGCTCCCCGTCGCGCTGCGGGCCGTTCGCGACGCAGAAGAAGCGGCCGACCGCGGCCGCGGTCTCGAGGTCCTCGACCGAGTCGCCGACCGCGATGCAGTCCTCCGGCGCGTAGCCGCGGGCCCGAAGATGGAACGCGACCCCCTTCGCCTTGCTCGCTCCGCCAGGTACCAGGTGATAGGCGTGCGCCGTCCCGATCCCCTCCATCGGCCGCCCGATCGTCCCGTTGTCGAGGAATCGAAGGTCGTGGTGGCCGTGCTCGCTCAACAGCGCATTTGCCTCCGCGACGTCGACCGCACCTCGAAACAGGTGTGAGAAGACGCGGCCGTGATGCCACGGCGAGTGCCACTCGAGCCGTTCCCCGAAGCGCTCGAAGAGCAGCTCTGGAATCCCGGCGTCGAGCATCCGCCCGGCCGGTGTGGCGTCGCCCGCCGGGACCCAGTCGCCGGTCAGGTAGCTGCGCTCACCGTCGATCATCACCGCGCATCCGGCCTCGTAGATGTACGAGCTCTGGCCGATCAGACGGGCGTCGGAGGCGACCGTGGACTCGCGACGGCCGGACATGATCACGACCTCGATCGCGGCCCGGTCGCAGGCCTCCAGCGCGCGGGCCTGAATCAGCGAGAAGCCGCCGTCGGGGCCGCGGAACAGCGAGCCACGCGGGCCGAGCAGCGTTCCGTCGAGATCGGTGTAGACGCAGCGCAACGTCATCCGGCGTCTAACTTAGTCGGCGATGGTCGCCTGGAGGCTCGCCGACCGCACGCTCGACTTCCCGCCGCCGCTGGCCGCCGGGGTCGTCAACGTGACGACGGACTCGTTCTTCTCCGGCGCTCGCAGCGAAACGCCCGACCGCGCGGTCGCCGACGGGCTGCGGCTGGTCGGGGCCGGGTTCCAGATCCTCGACGTCGGCGCCGTCGCCGCCCGCAGCGGCCCCCCGGTCGCCCCGGAGGACGAAGCGTCACGCCTCGTCCCGGCGATCGAACGGCTCGCGGCCGAGTCGGGGGTTCCGGTGCTCGCCGACACGTTCGCGTCCACCGTCGCCCGGGCGGCGCTCGACGCCGGTGCGGCGGCGATCAACGACATCGGCGGCGGCGAGCCGGAGATGCTCGAGCTGATCGCCGCGCGCGGCTGCGGCTACGTGCTCATGCACATCGAGGGCCCGCCGAGGGTCGACCGGCGGCCGCCCCACTACGACGACGTCGTCGCGCACCTCGGCGAGTGGTTCGAGGGCCGGATCGAGCGCGCCCTCGCAGCCGGCATCGAGCGCGAGCAGATCGCGCTCGACCCCGGGCTCGACTTCGACCTCGACACCGACGCCGACCTCGAGATCCTGCGCCGGCTCGGCGAGCTGCGCTCGCTCGGACGCCCGATGTTCGTCGCGCTGTCGCGAAAGGACTTCCTCGGCGCCGTCCTCGCCGGCTCCTGGGACCGGCGGGTGGATGCTGAGCAGCGCGAGGCGGCCACCCTGGCGGCTGTGGCCCTCGCCGTCGCCGAGGGGGCGGAGATCCTGCGCCTCCACGACGCGACCGCGCTCGACGCGATGCGGACGGCCGCTGCGATCGGCGGCGGGTTCCGGTGACGGCAGATCTCGCCGCGGCTCCGCCGCTTGCCTGGGAGCGGCTGCTCGAGGCCGGAGAGATCGACGAGCGACTGGTCGCGACCAGCGTCGAGGAGCCGCGGGCGGCGGCGATCGCCACCGTTCCAGCGGCCGTCTCGCCGGCGCTCTCGGCGGCGCTCGGCCGGGTCGGGATCAAGGGGCTCTACTCGCACCAGGTCGAGGCGCTCGAGGCCGCCGCGGCCGGCGACACGATCGTCACCAGCGGCACCGCGTCCGGGAAGTCGCTGTCGTTCAACCTGCCCGTCCTCGAGTCGATCGCGCGCGACCCGCAGACGCGCGCCCTCTACCTCTACCCGACCAAGGCGCTCGCCCAGGACCAGGCGCGAAAGCTGTCCGAGCTCGGTCTCGGCGAGCTTCGCCACGCGATCTATGACGGCGACACCCCGCGCGACGACCGGCCCGCGATCCGGCGGCGGTCGAATCTCGTGCTCACCAACCCCGACATGCTCAACATGAGCCTGCTCCCCCATCACGATGGGTGGGGTGACTTCCTCTCGAACCTCGGCTGGGTCGTTGTCGACGAGGCGCACACGTACCGCGGCGTCTTCGGTTCGCACGTCGCCAACGTGCTGCGCCGGCTGCGCCGGGTCGCGCGCCTCTACGGCTCCGACCCGCGGTTCATCTGCGCATCGGCGACGATCGCGAACCCGGTCGAGCTCGCGGAGGGGCTGACCGGCACGGACTTCACGCTGGTCGGCTCCGACGGCGCGCCGCGTGCGAAGCGCCGGATCGCGATCTGGGACCCGCCGGTGATCGACGAGCAGACGATGCGCCGCCGTTCGGTGCTCTCGGAGACCGCCGAGCTGCTCGCCGACCTGGTCGTCAACGGCTCGCGGACGATCTGCTTCATGCGCAGCCGGCGTGGGATCGAGCTCATCCAGCGGTTCACACGCCAGCGCCTCGAGGAGCTCGGCGAGCGCGGCCTCGCGGCGCGAATCGCGCCCTACCGCGGCGGCTACACACCCCAGCAACGGCGGGAGATCGAGGCGAGGCTGGCGGGCGGTGAGCTGCTCGCGGTGGTCGCCACCGATGCGCTCGAGCTCGGAATCGACATCGGTGAGCTCGACGCCGCGATCTGCGTCACGTTCCCCGGGACCGTCGCCAGCCTGCGCCAGATGTGGGGCAGGGCCGGCCGTCGCAACGAGGGGATCGCCGTCTACGTGGCCGGCGAGGATGCGCTCGACCAGTTCTTCTGCCGCCATCCGGAGGAGTTCCTCACCCGACCGGTCGAGGCGGCGATCCTCGACCACACGAACGAGCGGATCCAGACCGCGCACGTCTTCGCCGCCGCGTACGAGGCCCCGCTCGGGGGGACCGGAGCGCAGCCCGGGGCGCGCGACGACGAGATCCTCGGCCCGCGCTGGCGCGAGCGCGCCGACGCCCTGGTCGGCGCCGGGCGGCTGCGGCTCGGCCGCGACGGTCGCTATCTGCCGCGGTCGACCGGGTTCGCGGCCGGCGAGATCTCGCTGCGCTCCGCCTCGCTGGACTCGGTCGCGGTGATCGAACGGGCATCCGGGGAGCTGCTTGGCCAGATCGAGGCCGAGCGTGCCTTCTCGACCGTCCATCCGGGCGCGATCTACCTCCACCTCGGGCGCGCCTACGAGGTCGCCGAGCTCGAGATCGACGCGCGCCGGGCGATCGTCGACGCTTTCGACGGCGACTGGTACACGCAGCCCAAGAAGGAGACGGAGATCTACGTCGAGGCGGTCACCGAGCAGCGCCGGATCGGGCCGCGGTCCGGGACGGAGGTCGAGCTCGACTTCGGCGAGGTCTCGGTCTCCGAGCAGGTGATCGCCTACCAGCGAAAGAGCCTCGCCGACCACTCGGTGATCGATCTCGTCGCGCTCGACCTCCCGGAACAGAACTTCCCGACCCAGGCGCTCTGGTACCTGCTGCCGGATGAGCTCGCCGGCCCGGCGGCGTTGCCTCCCGGGGTGCTGCTCGGCGCGCTGCACGCGGCGGAGCACAGCCAGATCGCGGTCCTGCCGCTGCTCGCGATGTGCGACCGCTGGGACATCGGCGGCCTGTCGACCAACGTCCACTTCCAGACCGGCGTGCCGACGATCTTCATCTACGACGGCCATCCGGGGGGAGTCGGGATCGCGAGGCGCGGCTACGACGAGTTCGAGCGCCTCGTCGCCGACGCGGCGCGCCTGGTCGGCGAATGCCCCTGCGCCGACGGCTGTCCCTCGTGCGTGCAGAGCCCGAAGTGCGGGAACCTCAACGAACCGCTGCACAAGAGGGGCTCGCTCGAGCTGATGGATTCGATCATCAACCTGATTGCCGCCGCGCGGCGCCCCGGCGGCCTTGACATCGGCGGCGGTGAGCACGAGGACCGGTCACTGAGGCGGTGACCGTCGCGGGACGAGGCTACCGGCGCGGCGCCGGTAGCCTTACGCGCCGCGGCGAGGTAGCTCAGTTGGTAGAGCACACGACTGAAAATCGTGGTGTCGGCGGTTCGATTCCGCCCCTCGCCATCGGATAGCCGGCGCCCCCGAAGCAGCGGCGTCACTTGACACCCGGCGCCCGATCGCGGACGATCGCGCGGTCGGCGTAGGGGGAGGCTGGAGGAGTCCTCTTGAGATCTCGTACACGCGCGGCCCGCACCGGTCGCCTGCTGCTCGCGTCCTGTGCGTCCTGTCGGTGGCCCTCGTCCTCGGAGCGGGAGGCGGCGCGCAGGCGCAGGCCGCCTACTGGCGGCACTGCGGCGACCAGAACCACCCCGGCGCCGGCTGGTACAACGTTCGCGGCCACAACATCGCCTGTCGCAACGCTCGCGGCGTCGCCCGGCACTGGTGGAACTCGGGAGGCGACAACCACTTCGACGGCTGGAGCTGTACGAACGAGCAGGTCGGCGAGGAGCTGGCGATCGCCGATTGCAAGCGCTTCCGGCACGGCAAGTTCCAACGCGTCAAGTTCGAGAACGGCGCCTGAGCGCGTGAGGCTCGCGGCGGCCTGAGCAGGTAGGCGCCAAACGCCCCCTAGATCGCCGCGAGCACCTCCTGGGCCGCGCGCTCGCCGCTCTCGACGCCGCCGTTCAGGTAACCCTGGCTGTGAGTCGAGGTGTGCTCGCCGGCGAAATGGACGCGGTCCTCGGCCTGGCCGAGATAGCCCCAATACCTGGTGTACTGACGCGGCAGGAATCCGGCGTACGAACCGTGCACCCACGGATCGTCCACCCACGAGTCGAGCCAGGAGAGGCCGTTGAAGGCGTCGGCGATCCCGGGGACGCCTTGTTCGAACGCGGCCAGGTTGGCGTCGACGATCGGCTTCGGTGCCCACTGGTGAGGGACGTCGGTGGGATAGCCGGCGCCGGACCGGCCGCCGCGCCAGATCGTGATCACGCTCGTCGGGCCGGACTGTCCCTGGGTCGATTCCCAGCTCGATTGCCTGTCCGGCTGGTCCATCGCCATTCCCCCGGACCAGTTGCCGATCTCCCACGGGCGCACGGCAAGCTGGACGTGGTTCTTCGCGTTCGTGCCCATCCCGAGGTCTTCGATCGACTTCCGACGCTTGGTCGAGAAGCGGGCCCGGGTCAGATCGACCTCCCGCAGGGCGGTGAACGGCAGGCAGAGCACGAGCCGGTCGGCGACCACCGGGGCGCTGAGACCGCCGAAGCCGAGCGCGTAGGTCCCATCCGCGCGCCACCGGATCGCCTGCAGCGGGTGCGCGACGTGGATCGCGTCCTCGTCGAGGGTCGCGGCCATGCCCTGCGGAATCAGGTCGTTGCCTCCGTGCGTGTGGAAGCGCTCGTTCGCGCCGGGGTAGGGCGCGATGTACGCCTCGAGCAGGTTGATCGCGCTCATCTCGCGGCTGTCGATGCCGAAGAAGCCCGAGAGGCCGATGTCGACCGCCTCCCGCAGAAGCCTGTCATCGACGTTCTCGTCCAGCCACTCGAGCACCGTCATCTCGTCGAACGCGCGGGCCAGGCGAGAGGCGGTGTTGTAGTGGTAGTCGCCGATTCGCTCGTAGTCACGAGTCAGACGGCGGATCAGCTGGTCGAACCCCGCAAAGACCTGCGCTCGGTCACGCAGCTCTCCGTTCAGCCACAGCGGCCGCGTGGCGTCGTTCGGCGTCTCGTTGTCGTGGCGATCCTCGAGCGTCAGCCCGAGCTCGTCGACGATCTGGCGGATCTGAACGTGGCGGGTGTCGATGAACTCGCCACCGTGCTCGGATACCTGATCGTTCTCGAAGCCCCGCACGGTCCAGCAGCGGCCGCCGAGGCGATCCTCGCGCGCCTCGAAGACCTGCGCGTGGACTCCCGCCTTCTGTAGCCGGTAGGCGCAGGTGAGCCCGGCGAGCCCGGCGCCGACGATCACGATCCGGGCGCCGGCCCGGCGCTGCTGACGGCGTTGGGCGCGCCGCTCCCGCCTCGACGCTCCGGCCGCGCTGCCGACCGTCCCCGCGAGGACCGCGCCGGCGCCGAGCGCAGCGCCTCGCCCGAGGAACTCGCGTCGGGTGGTGCCCGAGCGGACCTCCTCAAACGGCTGCTCTCCCCGCAGCTCGGCCGCTCGTTCGCGCAGCATCCTCTGAAGAGGATCACCTGTACCTGGCATCGTTCGCCTCCCTTCGCGCGGATTCGCGCCCCACACCCTAGTCAAGCTCGAGGCTAGGCGCAATAGCGCTTAACCGGCGGCGGGGAACGGGTTCCTGCGCGGACCGGCCGCGGCTTGTCCCGCCTGCGCGCCGACCGACACCCTCGACGCGCTCCCCGGTCACCCGGAGAGCGCTACGCGGATCGTGTTCACGTCGGCTGCCATCTTCCGGCACCGAGTAGTAGGGCCCGCGGTGTCGGGTATGACTAGCCTGTGGACGCGGTCTCCAACCCCACCGATCTGACGCTTCGCGCCTGGTGGCACGCGCTTCGCGACGCAGCGAAGGCGTTTCACTCCGAGAACCTCACCGACAACGCCGCGGCGCTCACCTACTACTCGGTGCTCTCGATCTTCCCCGGCCTGATCGTGCTCGTATCCCTGCTCGGCGTATTCGGCTCGCAGGGAGCGATCGACGGCCTGCTGCGGATCGCCGATCAGCTCGGCTCTTCGTCGGCGGTCGACACGGTGAGGCCGCCGATCGAGAACATCGTCGACCAGTCGGGGGCCGCGGGGACCGCGCTCGTGATCGGGATCGTCACGGCGCTGTGGACGGCGTCGGGGTATATCGGCGCCTTCATGCGGGCGGCGAATGAGATCTACGGAGTCGAGGAGCAGCGCCCGTTCTGGAAGCTGCGCCCGCTGCAACTGCTGATGACGATCGTGCTGACGGTGATCGTCGCCCTGGTCCTGATCGCGCTCGTGCTCACCGGCCCGCTCGCGACCGCGATCGGAGACGAGCTCGGAATCGGCGACACGGCGTTGACCGCATGGTCGATCGCCAAGTGGCCGCTGCTCTTTGCGGCCGTCGTGATCGTGATCGGGTTGCTCTACCGGTTCTCGCCGAATGCCCGCCACGCAGGCCTGCGCTGGATCCTTCCCGGGAGCCTGGTCGCGACGATCCTCTGGATCGTCGCCTCCGCCGGGTTCAGCCTCTACGTCGCCAACTTCGGCTCCTACTCGAGCACCTACGGCAGCCTCGCGGGCGGCATCGTCCTGCTCCTCTGGCTGTGGCTGACCAACCTCGCGATCGTCTTCGGCGCCCAGTTCGCCGCCGAGCTGGAACGCACCGCGAGGGCCGCCGGTCACGCCACCCCACCGCAGGAGTTCGCGCCGTTCGTGAGCCCGGCCAAGGACGACGACTCGTCCGCGCCCGACCGAGTCCGGCGCCGCGCCGACCGAAGCCGGCGAGGCCGGCACACCGGCCGCCGCGGGGTCGGTCGGCGCGTCCGAGCCCGAGCGGCCCGGCGAGCGCCCTCGGTAGCGGACGCCCGGCGGTCGCGGCGTCCGGACGGGCGTCAGATCGCCCGCCGCCGCGACGACTGAACAGTCGATGAACGGGCCGCAGAGAATCGCGCCGTCCGGGCCTCTGTCTAGTTTGAGATCGATGGTTGGCCAGGGTCAGATCGAGGCGCTTCAGGTACCCCTCGAGGCCGCGCCGGCGGCGGTCGGCTCGGCCCGCACGTTCGTCCGCGACCTGGCCGAGGGAGACGCCGTGGCCGCCGCGTTCGCGGTCCGCGAACGCGAGCGCCGCTCGCGCCGCAACGGCGACGACTTCGTGAAGCTGATCGTCGCCGACCGCAGCGGCTCGGTCGAGGCGGTCGCCTGGGAGGACGTCGACGAATCCTTCGCCTGCTCGGCGCCCGGGACCGTCGTCTACATCGAGGGCAGGTTCACGATCCACCCGCAATACGGGTCGAAGATCACGATCCGCCGGATCCGCGCCGCCGCGGCGGAGGAGTACGACCACGACGATCTGGCCGAGGGTCCGCCCGTTTCCGTGGAGGCGCTCGAGGCGAGCCTGCGTGAGCTGCTGGCGACGATCCAGAATCCTCAGCTGCGGTTGCTGCTCGATCGCTTCTTCGGGGCCGGGTCCGAGCTCTATGAGCGCTTCCGGATCGCGCCGGCGGCGAAGTACTACCACCAGGCGTATCCGCACGGACTGCTCGACCACACGATCTCGGTGGCCCAGGCGGTGAGCGCGGCTGCAGCGGCGTTCGGCGGGATCGACCGCGACGTCGCGGTCACCGGCGCGTTGCTTCACGACATCGGCAAGACCGAGGCCTACAACGACGATCCGCTCGCGATCGAGCTCACCGACGCGGGTCGGCTTCAGGGCGAGATCCCGCTCGGCTATTACCTGATCAGGAGCACGATCGAGACGATCGAGGGCTTCGACCCGGAGCTCGCCCAGGCGGTCCTGCACATCGTCCTCTCCCACCACGGCAAGCTCGAGAACGGGTCGCCGGTCGTCCCCGCGACCCGCGAGGCGACCCTGGTGCACGCGATGGACAACCTCGGCGGAACGCTCGGAAGCTTCGATCGGATCGAGCGCGAGATGCCCGATGGCGAGGCATGGTCGCGCTTCGACCGCGGGATCGAGTCGGCCGCGTACTTCGGCGCCCGGCGCGCCGCCTAGCCTCCGCAGCGGTTTCGCCGCGCAACCCGCCTACGGGGTGAAGCGGGAGACGCAGCGGTCGATCTGCTGCTGGTTCGGGCCGTGGTTGATCGCCCGCTGGATGCACTCCTGGAGGCGCTGCGAGCTGTTCGTGTCGTTGAGCGCGTGCCGGACCTGCGACTGGGTCTGGTTCGGCAGACCACCGAACCCGTTGAAGCTCTGTCCGAAGGCGTCGAAGCTGCGGTCGACCGCGTTGTTGGTCGTGTCGAGGATCGGCTTGACGATGAAGAAGTAGGCGGCCGCCAGAACCGCCACGGTGGTGACGATCTTGATGATCGGGTTGATGACTGTGCCGGCGCCGAGCATCTCAGTCCCCCGCAGGAGGCGCGGATCGCCCGGAAGCATACGTCAGCCCGCCGACCTCCCGCCGCGGTTGCGCAAATTGCGCGATTTGTGGTGGGTTCGGTTGGCGGCAGGCGGCGCGACGCTCAATATCCTCCGTCCGGCATGGCGAAGGACACCGAGAAGCTGATCCGCCAGCTCTCCCTGATCTCGTTCCTGATGGCCAACCGCCGGCCCGTCTCGGCGCTCGAGATCAAGCGCGAGGTGGAGGGCTACAGCTCGATGAACGAGGACGCCTTCGCGCGCCGCTTCTACGCCGACCGCGCCGAGCTCGAGAGCCTCGGGATCTCGCTCCAGGTCGAGAAGCCCGCCGAGGGCTTCTTCGAGGCGGAGCTCTACGCGCTGCCGCCGGAGAACTACTACCTGCGGGCGATCGAGTTCACCGATTCCGAGCTCGCCGCGCTGCGCACCGCGCTCGGTCTGCTCGACGGCGAGTTCGCCTACGCCGAGCCCCTGCGGCTGGCGCTGCAGCAGGTCTCGTGGGGCCGGCCGAGCCCGCTGACCGAGGAGGCGGAGGCGCCGATCGACGTCAAGCTCTCGACCGCGGGCAGCGGCCGCGACCTCTCGCAGCGGCTGGCCAAGATCGAGACCGCGATCTCGCGCCGCAAGACGATCGAGTTCTCGTACTACTCGCTGCAGCGCGACGAGGTCTCAGACCGCAAGGTGAACCCGTATCACCTCGTCTTCCGCGACGGTCAGTTCTATCTGATCGGCCACTCGCACGAGCGCGACGAGGTGCGGGTCTTCAGGCTGTCGCGAATCCGGGGCAAGGTCTCCTACGCGACGAAGGCCGAGCACGATTTCTCGGCCCCGGAGGACTTCGACCGCCGCGACTACGCAAGCCGCGCGGACTGGCAGATGGGCGAGATCGAGGGTCGCGCGACCGTCTTTTTGCGGGAGCGAATCGCGTGGCTGGTCGAGCGCGACTTCGGCCGGCACGGGGAGTTCCGAAAGCGGACCGCCGGCGACGGCGTCAAGGGCCGCGGGTCGGTGTTCGAGACCGACTACGCGTCCGCCCGCCAGCTGATCTCCTGGGTGCTGAGCTGGCGGGAGAACGCCCGCCTGCTCGATCCGCCGCAGCTCGCGAAGGAGGCGGACGAGCGCCTCGCGCTGCTCCGCGACCGCCACCGCCGGCGCTTCGACGTCGCCGACACGGTCAGCCGGCCGGTCGCCGAGGGGGCGGGGATCCGCCGCAACGGAGGCTCCCGCCGAGGCAACGGCCGCTCCGAGTCGGTGATCCGTCCGGAGCGCTTCGCTCGCCTCGTCACCCTCGCCGGGCTGTTGATCGGCGCCGCGCGCTCCGAGGGCAGCCTGCCGACCAACCAGGTGCTCGACGAGCTCAACATCACGACCGAGGAGCTGCGCGAGGACCTCGACGTGCTCAACGTCGTCAACTTCGGGGGCGGCACCTACGTCCTCTACGCCGAGATCGATGGCGACCGGATCGAGGTCGACGCCGACACCTACGGCGACAACTTCGCCCGCCCGGCTCGCCTGCTGCCGCTCGAGGCGAAGGCGCTGGTCGCCGCGATCGATCTGTTCGGCGATCATCTGCCGCAGTCGGGGCTGCAGAGCGCCCGCCGCAAGATCGTCGATGCGCTCGGACACGACCCCTCTCACGAGGGGCTCGAGATCGCTCCCGGGCGCGACGACTCCTCCGTCGTGAGGACGGTCAACGACGCGATCCGCCGCCACCGCGTGCTCGAGCTTCAGTACTACAAGGAGAATGAAGACGAATTCGTCAAGCGGGAGGTCGAGCCGTACCAGCTCGTCAACGGTCCCGAGGGGTGGTACCTGGGCTGCTTCGACCTCGGCCGCGGCGCGACTCGACATTTTCGGCTCGATCGGATGAGGGAGGCGGTCATCGCCGAGCGTGGGTTCGAGCCTCGCGAGGGTGTCGAGGAGATGCTCGCCGAGCAGGAGTGGCTGGTTCGCGGCGAAGTGACGACCGCCGGCGTGGCGCGGGTCTGGGTCTCGCCGGGCCGGGCGCGATGGCTGCGCGAGGAACGGACGGTGGTCGAGGAGCTCTCCGATGGAGCGGTGGTCGTGGAGGTCCCGTACGGAACCGACGACTGGCTCGTCCGCGAGGTGCTGAAGGGCGTCGGCGACCTGGTCGTGCTGGAGCCCGACGACGCGCGCGAGGCCGTCGTCAAGGCCGTCGCCGGCTGAGGGGCACGTCGATCGCCGAGCTCGCCCCGGGCCATCCCGAGGTCGAGCGCCTCGTCGCCCCCAACCCGGGCCCGATGACCCTGGCCGGGACGAACACCTATGTCGTCGCGACACCGGACGGCGCCTTCGTGATCGATCCCGGGCCCGACGACGATCTCCATCTGAGCGCGATCCGCGCGGCGGCCGCTCCGCGAGGTGGGATCGCCGGCGTCCTGCTCACCCACGGCCACTCCGACCACACCGCCGCCGTCGCGAGCCTCGGCGAGCCAGTGCTCTGGGGAGCCGCGATGCCGGACGACGAGGCAGCGGCGATGGCAGCCCTATTCGCCGATCCGGCGGCGCCGATCGAGCCCGCCACCGCGCCGCCGCCTGCCGCGACGTCGACCGCCGGTCCGTTCGAGGTCGTGCCGACGCCCGGCCACGCCACAGATCACGTCTGCTTCGTGCGCGGCGGAGTCTGCTTCTGCGGCGACCTGATCCTCGGGCAGGGTTCCTCGATCGTGCCACCGAGCGCCGGCGGCGGCTCGCTGACCGCCTACATGGACTCCCTGCGACGGGTCGGCGACCTCGGAGCCGGCCTGCTCGCCCCCGGCCACGGGCCGTGGATCACCGACCCGGCCGCCAAGGTCTCCGAGTACATCGAGCATCGCGAGAGCCGTGAGCGCGCCCTGCTCGCCGCGCTCGACTCCGGCGAGCGCTCGCGCGAGCGGCTGCTGGAGATCGTCTGGAGCGACGTCCCGGACGTCCTGCGCCCGGCGGCCGCCGTCGCGATGCAGGCGCATCTCGAGAAGCTCGCCGCCGAGGGGCGGCTGCCGGATACCGTGCCGGGCGCGTGAGCCGCCGCGACGAGATCGTGTTGAGCACGGCCGAGCAGCTCGAGCTGCTCGAGTCGGCGCGGGTCGTCGTGGTCTGCACGCACGGACCGCGTGGCTGGCCGCACGCGATGCCGATGTGGTTCACGCTGCGCGACCCTGGCACCGAGCCGCCCGCCGCCGGTCCTCCGCGCGAGATCTGGATCTGGACCTACGCGAAGTCGCAGAAGGTCCGCAACCTGGAGCGCGACCGGCGCGCGACGTTGCTGATCGAGACGGGGACCGAGTACCTCGAGCTGCGCGGCGTCCAGCTGGAGGCGAACGCCGAGATCATCCGCGAGCCCGACCGCGTCGCGGAATTCGGCCGCGAGCTCACCGTCCGCTACTCGAAGGGAATCGAGAGCGTCGAGGGAGACGCCGCGGCGGCGCTCGAAGCGCAGGCGGCGAAGCGGGTCGCGATCCGCTTCGAGGTGGTCCGGGTCTCGAGCTGGGATCACCGCAAGCTCGGCGGCAGCTACTGACGCCCCCGGCGGGCTAGGCTTGCCGCTCATGGAGGCGCTCAAGGGGCTGATTCTCTCGGGCGGCGCGGGCACCCGCCTGCGCCCGATCACCCATACCTCGGCGAAGCAGCTGGTGCCGGTCGCCAACAAGCCCGTCCTGTTCTACGGGATCGAGGCGCTGGTCGCCGCCGGGATCACCGAGATCGGGATCATCATCGCGCCGGAGACCGGGGATGAGATCCGCCACGCCGCCGGCGACGGATCGCGGTTCGGGGCCTCGATCACCTACATCCTCCAGGAGAGCCCGGCCGGCCTCGCCCACGCCGTGCTCACCGCCGAGCACTTCCTCGCCGACTCGCCGTTCGTGATGTATCTCGGCGACAACCTGCTCCGCGACGGGATCACCGACCTCGCCGCTGCATTCCGCGAGCACGAGCCCGACGCGCTGATCCTGCTGACCAAGGTTCCGGATCCCGTGGCACTACGGCGTCGCCGAGCTCGACGGGGGCAGCGTCGTGCGGCTGGTCGAGAAGCCGCAGGAGCCGCCCAGCGACATGGCCCTGGTCGGCGTCTACATGTTCACCCCGGCGATCTTCGACGCCTCGCGCGCGATCGAGCCCTCGGGGCGCGGCGAGCTCGAGATCACCGACGCGATCCAGCAGCTGATCGACCACGGGGCCAGGGTCGAGAGCCACACGGTGGGCGGTTGGTGGAAGGACACGGGCCAGCTCGCCGACATGCTCGAGGCGAACAGGTTGGTGCTCGAGGACCTCGAGCGGCTCGTCCGCGCGGACTTCGACTCCGGTAGCCGGATCGAGGGCAGGGTGGAGATCGCCGAGGGGGTGATCCTCGAACGCTCGGTCGTCCGCGGTCCTGCGGTGATCGCCGAGGGCGCGCGGATCGTCGACTCCTACGTCGGGCCGTATACGTCGATCGACCGTGACGTCGAGATCATCGGCTCCGAGGTAGAGCACTCGATCCTGCTCGAGGGCGCCAGCGTCCGCAACCTCGCGACCCGGATCGAGGCCAGCCTCCTGGGCCGAAACGTGAAGCTCGCGCGCGGGGAGGAGATGCCGAAGACGCTGCGGATGATCGTCGGCGACAACTCCGAGATCAGAATCCCGTGAGCCGCCGGATCGCAGCTCGCAGATCGCGGGATCGGCCGAGATGAGGGCGCTGGTCACAGGCGCGACCGGGATGCTCGGCCAGGACGTGGTCGCGGCGCTGGCCGGGCGCGGTCACTCGGTCGCCGGGCTGAGCCGGGCCGAGCTCGAGATCACCGACGCGGCGGCGGTCGAGGACGCCGTCGCCGATCTGCGCCCGGACGCGATCGTCAACTGCGCCGCGTGGACCGATGTCGACGGCGCCGAGGCCGACGAGCGCGGGGCGATGCTGGTCAACGACACCGGCGCCGGGCTCGTCTCGGCGACGGCTGCCGCCCACGGCGCGAAGATCGTCCACGTCTCCAGCGACTATGTCTTCGACGGCGAGAAGGGCTCGGCGTATGTCGAATCCGATCTGACGAGCGCGATCTCGGCCTACGGACGCTCGAAGCAGGAGGGTGAGATCTCGGTCTCGCTCGTCAACGCCCGCCACGTGATCGTCCGCTCCTCGTGGCTGTTCGGGATCGGCGGCCGGAACTTCGTCGAGACGATGCTGCGGGTGGGGGCCGAGCAGCCGGAGGTGATCGTCGTCTCCGACCAGGTGGCGAGCCCCACCTACACGGCCCACCTCGCCGAGGCCCTGGCACGGCTCGCGGAGGGCGAGGAGTGGGGGATCCACCACGTCGCCGCCGCGGGACGCTGCTCGTGGTTCGAGTTCGCCCAGGAGATCTTCGACCAGGCCGGAGTCGAATGCCGGGTGATGGCCGGGACGACCGAGATGCTCGGCCGTCCGGCACCGCGGCCGAAGCTGTCGCTGCTCGCCAGCGAGCGCCCCGACCCGATCGAGCTCCCCGACTGGCGACGTGGTCTGGCCGAGTACCTGGCGGCGCGCCAACTGGTTGCCGCGGGCGGCGAGCGCCCCGGGCGCGCACCGAAGGGGGCCGTGAGATGAACGTCCTGGTCACCGGTGGCGCCGGGTTCATCGGCTCGGCCTACGTCCGTCACCGGCTCGAGGCCCATCCGGAATTCTCGGTGCGGGTCCTCGACAAGCTCACCTACGCCGGCCGGCCCGAGAACCTGGAGGGGCTCGACGAGCGCCGGGTCGAGCTCGTCAGGGCCGACATCGCCGACGCGGAGGCGGTCCGTCGCGCGATCGACGGCTGCGAGGCGATCGTCAACTTCGCCGCGGAGACCCACGTCGACCGCTCGATCGAGGCCCCCGGCGAGTTCATCCAGACCGACGTCTACGGAACCTTCGTGCTGCTCGAGGCGGCGCGCGAGGCGGGCGTCAGGCACCTGCAGATCTCGACCGACGAGGTCTACGGCTCGATCGACGAAGGATCGTTCACGGAGAGCTCGCCGATCGAACCGTCCTCGCCCTACTCCGCGTCGAAGGCCGGCGGCGACATGATGGTCGGGGCCTACCGCAACACCTACGGGTCCGAGGCGCTGATCGTCCGCGCCTCGAACAACTACGGGCCCCGCCAGTACCCCGAGAAGCTGATCCCCCTCTGCGTCCTGAACGCGCTCGCCGGCGATCCGCTGCCGGTCTACGGCGACGGCATGCAGGTCCGCAACTGGCTCTGGGTGGCGGACTTCGCGAGCGCGATCGACACCGTGCTGGAGTTCGGGGAGGCCGGGGAGGTCTACAACGTCGGCGGCCCGGACGAGCTCGCCAACATCGACGTGGTGAGGCGGATCCTCGAGCTCACCGGGCGCGACGAGTCGCTGATCGCCCACGTCGAGGACCGTCTCGGCCACGACCGCCGCTACTCGCTCGGCTCGGCGAAGACCGAGGGTCTCGGATGGCAGGCTGCCGTGGGCTTCGACGACGGGATCGAGCGCACGGTCGAGTGGTACCGCGACAACGAATGGTGGTGGAAGCCGATCCGCAGCGGCGAGTACCGCGACTACTACCTGCGCCGGTACGGCGCGGCGATCGGCGAGCCCGCCGAGTAGGCGGAGTTCACGACCCACCCCCGATGCCGACTCGCCTCGACACCCGTCTCGACGGGCTCGTCCTGCTCGAGCCACGGGTCCACGGCGACGAGCGCGGCTTCTTGGTCGAGACCTTCAGCGTCGAAGGCTGGCGCGGGCTGGGCGTCGATCCGGCGTTCGTCCAGGACAACCACTCGCGCTCGGCCGCCGGGATCCTCCGCGGCCTGCACTTCCAGACCGAACCGGGTCAGGCGAAGCTCGTGCGCTGCGTTCGCGGCCGGATCTGGGACGTCGCCGTCGATCTCCGACGCGACTCGCCGACCTACGGACAGTGGGAGGGCCATGAGCTCGACGACGCCCGCCATCGCCAGCTGTACGTCCCGGTCGGGTTCGCGCACGGCTTCTGCGTGCTCAGCGACGTCGCCGACGTCCACTACCGGCTCTCGAGCTACTACGACCCGGCGACCGAGGCGGGAATCGCATGGGACGATCCCGACGTCGGCGTCGAGTGGCCGGTCGCCGAGCCGCGGCTCTCGGACCGCGACCGGAACGCTCCCCGGTTGGCGGAGATCGCCGGCGAGCTTGCCTTCTGAGCGCAGGACGCCGCCGCGAGTGGTCCCGACTCAGAGGCTGATCCCGGCGGAGCGCTCCGCGTCGGCGCGATCGCGCCAGTTCTCGATCGAGCCGACGGCGCCGTCCTCGAAGCGGTAGACGACGTAGGACTCGACCTCCATCTCGATGCCGCTCGCAGCGCCGCGGTTGCGGACCCGGATGTGGGCCGACGACGACGTCCTCGCCCTCGGCCATCTCGAGCGGCTCGATCGTCTGTGAGTCGAACGCGTCCGGCGCCAGGAACGCGCGCAGGGCATCCTTGCCCCTGATCCGGCCCTCCTCCGGGGTGCCCTCGACCCGTTTCAGCTCGACGTCGTCGCGGCAGGTATCGAGCACGGTCTCGACCTGGCCCCGGTTGAGGGCCTCGATCGCCGCTCGAACGCGCTCGGAGAGCTCGGCCTGCATCGGGGCAGCGTAGGTCAAGCCGGCCACGCGACCGGTCGCCTCGGCGGCCGCCGCCGGGCGCAACGCCGCCGCCGGTCGCTACCCTGATCGACCCGAATCGCGCGCAGCCGAGTTTCGGGGTGCCGTTCGAGGTTTCTGTAGCCGCGCCGTTGCGGCCCGCACGATGAAGAGGGAGACACGGATGCAACCGACCATGAACGGACGCGGCGCGAAGCGAGCTACGGCTCGCTTGATCGCGGCGGCGGGCGCGGTCGTCGCGCTGGCGCTCGCCGGCTGCGGCGGTGGCGAGAGCGGCGACGACGAGCCCGAGGCGGTGACCGCGGACACGGTCACGCAGTGCCTCGAGGGGATCGATCAAAAGGTGCGCAAGGTGGACGTCAGCTTCGCCAAGCTGCCGCCGGACCTCGGCGTCTCGAGCACGGCCGGGAGCGCCAACGTCTGGATCACCGACGGTGCCGACGGCGTGCAGGATGTGATCGCCCAGGAAGAGGAGCTCTCGAAGCTCGACCCCGCCGACTCGCTGATCCCGGTCTCCGACCGGGTGCTGACCCGCGGCAACGCGATCGCCGTGGTGAGCACGGACTCGTCGCCGGATTATCGGTCGACACTGGAGGAGTGCTTCCCGGCGGCGTAAGATCGGTGGTTGGCCGATGACCACGACGCCGACCACCGAATCCGATCCTCTTGCGGCGTTCAGCGACCGCACGAAGCGCTGGTTCGGTGCCTCGTTCGAGGCGCCGACGCCGGCGCAGGCCGCTGGATGGCCGGTGATCGCGTCCGGGGCGAACACTCTGATCTGCGCCCCGACCGGGTCCGGGAAGACGCTGAGCGCATTCCTCTGGGGCATCGACACCCTCGGCCGGCGAGCCGAGGTCTCCGGTGCCTCCGACGGCGAAACGGAGCTGCCGGGCATCGGCTCGGGCGTGAAGATCGTCTACGTCTCGCCGCTGAAGGCGCTCTCCTACGACATCGAGCGCAACCTCCGGGCTCCACTGAAGGGGATCGGCGCGGAGCTGGCCGTCGGGCTGCGGACGGGCGATACGCCGCAGCGCGAGCGGCAGGCGATGCGCCGGACGCCGCCCGACATCCTGATCACCACCCCTGAGTCGCTTTACCTGATGATCACCTCGCAGGTGCGCGAGATCCTCACCGGCGTCGAGGCCGTGATCGTCGACGAGATCCATGCGGTCGCCCAGTCGAAGCGCGGCTCCCACCTCGCGCTGACGCTGGAGCGCCTCTCCCACCTGGTGACCGAGGAGGGCGGGTCGGACCCGCAGCGGATCGGGCTCTCGGCGACCCAGCGGCCGCTGGAGCGAATCGCCGGGTTCCTGGTCGGCCCGAAGCGTGACTGCGAGATCGTCAACGCCGGGGTCCGTAAGGATCTCGACCTCGAGATCGTCGTCCCGGTCGACGACATGGCCAATCCCTCCGAGGGCTCGTCCGATTCGGGTCGCGGACCGTCGGGCGACGGCTCTGCGGATTCGCTGCCCGACCGCTCACCGGAGAGGATCGACCCGGGCCCGATCGAGTCCTCGCTCGACCCGGGCGCCAACCCGCGCTCGATCTGGCCGGCGATCTACCCGGAGCTGCTCGAGCTCGTCCGCGAGCACACCTCGACGATCATCTTCGTCAACAACCGCCGCGGCGCCGAGCGGCTCGCGAAGCGGCTCAACGAGCTCCACAACGAGCAACCCCACGAGGAGCTTCCGGCGACCGAGCACGCGGGGAACGGCGGCGGAGCAGGGAGCAGGGAGCAGGGAGAGCTCAGCGACCCGCGCCAAGCGACGAGTGACGGGCCGGAGGAGATCGCCCGGGCCCACCACGGCTCGCTCGCCCACGAGGAGCGCCTCGTGGTCGAGGAGCTGCTCAAGTCCGGCAAGCTGCCCTGCCTGGTCGCCACGTCCTCGCTCGAGCTCGGGATCGACATGGGAGCGCTCGACCTCGTGATCCAGGTCGAGTCGCCGAAGTCGGTCTCGCGGGGCCTGCAGCGGATCGGCCGCGCCGGCCATCAGCTCAACGAGGTCTCGAAGGGCCGGATCTTCCCGAAGTTCCGCGCCGACCTGCTCGAGTGCGCCGTGGTCGCGAAGCGGATGCGCGCCGGCGAGATCGAGGAGACGGTGATCCCGCGCAACCCGCTCGACGTCCTCGCCCAGCACCTCGTCTCGATGGTCGCCGATTCCGAGTGGCGGGTCGACGAGGTCGAGCGGCTCGTGACCGCGACCGAGCCGTTCTCGGAGCTCTCGCGCGAGCAGCTCGAGAACGTGCTCGACATGCTCGACGGACGCTACCCGTCGGAGAAGTTCGCCGAGCTGCGCCCGCGCCTCGTCTGGGACCGGACGGCGGGAACGGTTCGCGGCCGCAAGGGCGCTCGCCAGCTCGCGGTCACCAATGCCGGCACGATCCCCGACCGCGGGCTTTACGGGGTCCACCTGCCCGATGGTCGCCGGGTCGGCGAGCTCGACGAGGAGATGGTCTACGAGGCCCGTCCGGGTCAGACCTTCCTGCTCGGGGCGACCACCTGGCGGATCCAGGAGATCACCCGCGACCGCGTCATCGTCGTCCCCGCTCCGGGAGTCCCCGGGGCGGTGCCGTTCTGGCGCGGCGACGGGGTCGGCCGCCCGCCCGAGCTCGGCCGGGCGATCGGCGCCTTCGCGCGCGAGGCGGTGAGCAAGGACGCGGCGACGCTCGCCGGCGAGTACGACCTCGATCGGCGCGCCGCCGAGAACCTCGTCACCTACCTTCGCGAGCAGCAGGCCGCGACCCGCGTCGTGCCGTCCGATCAGACACTGGTCGTCGAGCGCTTCCGCGACGAGATCGGCGACTGGCGTCTCTGCGTCCTCTCGCCGTTCGGCGGACGCGTGCATGCGGCCTGGGGGCTCGCGGTTTCGGCGCGGATTCGCGACGAGCTCGGCCTCGAGGCGGATGCGATCTGGTCCGACGACGGGATCGTCGTCCACCTGCCCGACGCCGACGAGCCACCCGATGCGAGCGTCGTCATGCTCGAGCCCGACGAGGTCGAGGACCTGGTCGTCCGCGAGCTCGGCGGCTCGGCGCTGTTCGGGGCCCGGTTCCGCGAGAACGCCGCCCGCAGCCTGCTGATTCCGCGCGCCTACCCCGGCAAGCGCACGCCGCTGTGGCAGCAACGTCTGCGATCGCAGAGCCTGCTCGAGGTCGCGAAGGACTTCCCCCGCTTCCCGGTCATCCTCGAGACCTACCGCGAGTGCCTGCGCGACGTCCTCGACCTGCCGGCGCTGGTCGACCTGCTCCGCGACCTGCACTCGCGCCGGATCAGCCTGGTCGAGGTCGAGACCCAGACCGCCTCGCCGTTCGCCTCCTCGCTGCTCTTCGACTACGTCGCCACCTACATGTACGAGGGCGATACGCCGAACGCGGAGCGCCGGGCGGCAGCGCTCGCCCTCGATCGCGACCTGCTCTCCGAGCTGCTCGGCGCCGACGAGCTGCGTGAGCTGATCGACCCGGAGGCGCTCGACGAGGTCGAGCGCTCGCTGCAGCTGCGACATCCCGACGCGCTCGCCAAGGACCGCGACGCCCTGCAGCAGGTCCTGCGGCGGCTCGGCGACCTCTCGCCCGAGGAGTGCGAGGCGCGCACCGCCGAGGGCTTCTCGGCCGCCTCGATGCTGCAGAAGCTCGAGCGCGAGCGGCGTGCTGCGACCGTCCGGATCGCCGGGGAGCAACGGTGGATCGCCGCCGAGGACGCCGGGCTCTACCGGGACGCCGTCGGCGTCCCGCCTCCCGCCGGCCTCCCGGACGGCTATCTCGAGGAGGTGCCCGACGCAAGCCTGACGCTGGTGCGTCGCTACGCGCGTACGCACGGTCCGTTTCCGACCGCGCAGATCACCCGCCGCTACGGGCTCGACCTGACGCCGGCTCTGCGGGAGCTCGAGCGCGCCGGCGAGCTGGTTCGCGGCGAGCTGCTGCCCGGCGGCAGCGAGCGCGAGTGGTGCGACTCGGATGTGCTTCGCCGGGTCCGGCGCGCGAGCGTCGCCGCGCTGCGCCAGGAGGTGGAGGCCGTCGATCCGTCCGAGCTGGCGCGCTTTCTGCCCGCCTGGCAGAACGTCGACGTCCACCGACCGGCGGGCGCCGGGCCGGATCGGCTGCGCGAGGAGCTCGTACCGCTACAGGGGTTGGCACTCACGCCCGAGGTCTGGGAGCGCGACGTGTTGCCTCGCCGCCTCGGCGCCTACAGTCCGAACTGGCTCGACCAGCTGACGACCAGCGGCGAGCTCGTCTGGATCGGCGCCGGCGCCCTCGCGCGCACCGGCCGGGTCGCGCTCTACTTCCGCGAGGACGTTCACCTCGCCGGGCCACCGCCCTCGAACGTGAAGCTCGAGCGTCCCGAGGGGGAGGTCTGCGATGCGATCCGCGAGCGGCTCGCGGCGGCGCCCTCGTTCTGGCTCGACCTCGTCACCGAGCTCGAGCACGACCGCGAGCAGCTGAACATCGCGCTCTGGGACCTCGTCTGGGCGGGTGAGGTGACCAACGACGGCTTCGCCCCGCTGCGCGCCCGCCGCCTGACGTCGGTCGGTCGCGAGCGCCGCCCGGCGCGCCGCTTCGCGAGCCGGCGCGGCCCTGCCCAGGAGGCGATCGTGGGCCGTTGGTCGCTGACCGAGACGTTGTTCCGCAACGCCCCTGCGGCCGGTCCGCGGATCCGCGCCCAGGCGGAGCTGCTGCTCGAGCGCTACGGGATCGTGACCCGGGAGACGGTGCTCGCCGAGGGCGTGCCCGGCGGCTTCTCGAGCCTCTACGGGGAGCTCTCGAACCTCGAGATCCTGGGGACGGCCCGTCGCGGCTACTTCGTCGAGGGGCTCGGCGGGGCCCAGTTCGCGCTCGCCGGGGCAATCGAGCGCCTGCGCGGGTTGCCGCAGCGCGAGAACGAGTACCTCGTCCTCGCCGCCACCGATCCCGCCCAGCCCTACGGCGCCGCGCTGGCCTGGCCGAAGCGCGCCGAGGGCCGCCGCCCGGCTCGCACACCGGGCGCCTACGTGCTGCTTCGCGACGGCAACCCGATCGTCTACGTCGAGCGCGGCGGCAAGGGCATCGTGCGGCTGATCGAGCTCGAGGGCGAGCCGCTCGTCGAGGCGGTCTCGCGGCTCGCGGAGGCGGCTCGCGACCAGCTGATCCCGAAGCTTGCGATCGAACGAGTCGACAGCGAGGCGGTGATCGGGTCGGGCCTCGAGGAGCAGATCATCGCCGCGGGCTTCTCGCGTCAGCCGCGGCGCCTCGTCGCCTCGGCTTCCTAGATGCCCGAGGGCGACACGATCCACCGCTCGGCGTCCCGCCTCAACGCCGCGCTGGCGGGCCGCGAGCTCGGCGTCGCGGAAGCCCCGAGCAGGCGCTCGCCGTTGCACGCTCGGGCTGCGGAGCTCGCGGGCCGCACGATGCTCGAGGCGGAGGCGTTCGGCAAGCATCTGCTGATCCACTTCTCCGGCGACTCCGTCATCCACAGCCACCTCGGGATCAACGGGCGCATGCGGGTCGCTGTCGACGGCCGGCTTCCGGGAGGGCGGCCGTGGCTGCTGATCGGGTCCGGCCGGGCGATCGCCGCGCAGACGGGTGGCAAGCTGCTGCGGCTGGTGACCGAGTCCCGAGCCCGAAACGACCCGGCGCTCGCCCGGCTCGGCCCCGATCCACTGCGGCCCGGCTTCGATGTCCCGGCCGCGGCCGAGCGGCTGCGGCGAGGTGGCGCGGGCCGCGAGATCGGCGATGCGCTGCTCGACCAGCAGCTGATTGCCGGGATCGGGAACGCGATCCGAAACGAGGCCTGCTTCGCGGCCCGCATCGACCCGTGGCGCCGGGTCGAGGAGATGTCGGAGCTCGAGCTCGAGCTCGTCGTCGCCGAGAGCGAGCGCACGATGCGGGAATCGATCGCGAGCGGTCGGCGTCCCCGCAGCATCTGGCGCTCCGAGCGCAGCGGCTGTCCGGCCTGCGGAGGCCCGGTGTCCGTTCGCGGGCAGGGCGACGACAACCGCGCCGCCTACTGGTGCCCGTCGTGCCAGGCCTAGATGAGTGATCCACGACCTCACGCACGCGGATGACGCCCGGATACCGTCGCTGGATCGCGCCCGTCGGGACTTGCCCATGCCAACCGGCATCGGCTGCCCGCCGGCCACGCCCAGCTCGGTCCCGCGCGCCCCCGCGCACACGACTCCGTGGAATCAATCATCTAGCGGAGGACCACTGACCAACCAGGCGTTCACCCGGTGCAATCTCGAGTCGGGTGGGCTAGATTCGCGGCCACGGGTGGCTGAAGCGATCGCCCGGATCGCGGCCCCCGCGATCCGAGGAGGTCGGCAATGATCCGCAACCACCTGCGCTCGAACGTCGTCGGTTACCTGGCCCTGTTCGTGGCGCTCAGCGGGACGGCGATGGCCACCCATAGCGGCCGCGCCGACACGATCGGCAGCGGCGACATCATCAACGGGCAGGTGAAGACCAACGACATCTCGAACAGCAACGGGGTCCGCTCGGCGGATGTGCGCGACGATACGCTCGACGGCGGCGGCCTCGGGGTCGCCGACCTCGGCCCGGACTCGGTCGGTCGCGACGAGCTGCAGGGTGGCGCGGTCGGCACGAACGAGATCGCCGATGACGCCGTCGGTTCGCTGAAGATCCGCGACGCGGCGGTCGGCGCCCCGGAGATCCGCGACGGCGCGGTCGGCGCCGCGGAGATCGCCACCGGCGCGGTCGGCGCCCCGGAGATCGCCACCGACTCGGTGGGCGGCGCCGAGATCGGATCCGACGTCGTCGGGCCCGCCGAGCTGGGCTCGATTCACGAGCACCGCGCCGCCGAATTCATCAGCGACGATACGGCGCACGACGGGGTCTACGCGATCGGCGCCGCGACCGTGAGCTGTGGAGCGAACGAGGACCTGCTCAGCGTGTCGATCGACTGGGGAGATGGCGGGGCCGACGTCGGGCATGGCGAGAAGATGCTCGCGAACGTCCCCGTGATCGACCGCGTCGGGACAGACTCCGCGACGGTCGAGGGCGCATTCGACGGTGGTGGAGGGGAGAACGACCCGGCCTCGTTCGAGGCGGTCGCAACCTGCATCGGCCCGTAGGGCGCCGCGCGGCCGGCCGGGCGCTACCTTTCCAGCGTGGGCGCGGACTCTTCAGAGCTGCTCGCGCGGATTCCGCTGTTCGCCGAGCTTTCCCGCGACGAGCTCGACCGGATCGCGTCGGTTGCGATCCCGCGAGCCTTTCCGAAGGGCGTCCGCGTTTTTCACGAAGGCGACCATTCGGACGCCTGCTACGTGGTCCGCAGCGGCGACCTCCGGGTCACCCGCGAGCATTCCGACGGGCGGGCGATCGCGCTCGCGACGCTCGGTCCCGGCGACATCTTCGGCGAGCTCGCGATGCTCGACGGCGGCACCCGCTCAGCGAGCGTCGAGACGCTCACGGACTCGGAGCTGCTCGCGGTTCCGGCGACCGACGTCAGGCGGGTGATCGCGGAGCACGGTGACATCGCCGCGAAGTTGATCGTCGCGATCACCCGGCGGCTGCGCGAGACCAACGAGCGGGTCTCCCGGCAGTCGTTCCAGACCGTGCCGAGCAGGGTGGCCGGGGTGCTGTCGCAGCTGATCGCCGAGGAGGTGATCCCGATCGACCGCCAGGGGATCACCGTGCGGATGACTCAGGCGGACCTCGCGCAGCTCGCGGGCACCTCGCGGGAGAGCGTCAGCCGGTTCCTCGCGACCCTCGAGCGGGCGGGTGTCGTGGCGGTCGGCCGCGGCCGCGTAACGGTGCTCGAACCCCGGCGGCTGCGCGCGTACATCTTCTGAGCGCCGGGTGAAGTTCGCACCGGTGACCGATTTCGCAAGCCGCCGGGCGCGCATGGTCGAGCGCCAGCTGAGCCGACGCGGTATCGACGACGAGCGCGTGCTCACCGCGATGGCCGAGATCCCCCGCGAGCGCTTCGTCGCCGAGCGGCTCGCTCCGCGCGCCTACTCGGACTCGGCGCTTCCGATTCCCGATCAGCAGACGATCTCGCAGCCGTGGGTCGTCGCCGCGATCTGCCAAGGGCTGGAGCTGGAGGGCGACGAGCGGGTGCTCGAGATCGGCACCGGCTCCGGCTACTCGACTGCGATCCTCGCCCGACTCGCGTCCGAGGTGCTGAGCATCGAGCGCTTCGAGGATCTCGCCGTCGCCGCTCGGCAGCGACTCGCCGGGCTCGGGATCGAGAACGTCGAGGTCAGGGTCGGCGACGGAAGCCTCGGTGCCGCGGACCGGGCACCGTTCGGCGCGATCGCGGTCCACGCGACGGCACCGGCACCGCCGCCGGCGTTGGTCTCGCAGCTGGCGCCGGGGGGGAGGATGGTGATTCCGGTCGCCGAGGGCGACGCCGACATGCTGACCGCGTACGTGGCGACGCCGAGCGGAGTCCGTGGCCGGGTGATCGCCCCGTGCCGGTTCGTGCCGCTCGTCGGTGAAGAGGGCTTCGGCGAACGATAGGCTCAGCCCGCATGCCGCGCTCCTTCTACGCGCTCAACTTCTTCTCGCCCGCGTTCGTCGACCAGCTGAAGCGCGGTCGCAAGACGGCGACCATCCGCCTCGGCGACAAGGCGAACAAGTACGAGCGCGGCCAGCTCGTCTGGATCACGGTCGGCCACCAGCACAGCCCCAGGGAGAAGATCTTCACCGCTGTGATCGATGACGTCGAGGTGAAGCGGGCTCGCGAGCTCTCGCCGCGCGACATCGAGCACGACAACCCCGAGTTTCGCCGGGTCGAGGAGACGCTGGGCTTCATGCGCCAGATCTACGGTCGCGAGATCGATCCCGAGGAGACCGTGACCGTGGTTCGGTTCTCCCAGGTGTTCGAGACTCCCCACGGCGGCCGCTTCGGCAACGGCGAGACGCCGTCCCCGAATTAGGCGTCGGCGGGAGATGGCCGAGCGCTACAGCTTCCTCACCACATGGCTGCTCGAGTCGCCCCGGGAGCCGGTCTGGGACGCGATCTTCGACCAGAAGGCGTGGCCGGGGTGGTGGCGGGGTGTGGAGGAGGTCGTCGAGCTTCGCCCCGGCGACGAGATCGGTGTCGGCTCGCACTCGCGGCTCACCTGGCGCTCGAAGCTGCCCTACGATCTCGTCTTCGAGGCGAGGACCCGTACGGTCGACAAGCCGAGGCTGATCGAGGCCGATGCGTCCGGTGAGCTCACCGGCGAGGGGCGCTGGCGGCTGTTCGAGCAGGACGGGGTCACCGCGGTGGTCTATGAGTGGAACGTCTCGACGACGAAGCGGTGGATGAACGCGCTCGCGCCGCTGCTGCGCCCCGCCTTCGAGCTCAACCACAACTGGGTGATGCGAAACGGCGGTTCGGGGATCTCCGAGCTGCTCGGCTGCCGGCTGCTCGCCGTGGACTGACTCGACCGCCTGCCCGCCGATCGCGAGCCGCCTCGCGCGTCGTCCGACCTGAGTGTTCACAACTTAGATCCCTGCCCGCGACGCGGGCCCCGCTACAATCTTGCCCCGAGGCTTTGGCACTCTCATCTGTAGAGTGCCAAGAACGGAAAAACGACGCTCCAGCACTGAAGCGCGAAACCCACTTAATCGACGGAGGTATCCACGCATGAACCTGAAGCCCCTTGGCGATCGTCTGATCGTCAAGGCGATCGAGGAGGAGGAGACGACCGCGAGCGGCATCGTCCTCCCCGAGACCGCCAAGGAGAAGCCACAGAAGGGCACGGTCGTCGCGGTCGGCGAAGGCGCCTGGGACGACGACGGAGAGAAGCGGATCCCGCTCGATGTCGGCGAGGGCGACGAGGTCCTGTACAGCAAGTACGGCGGCACCGAGATCAAGGTCGACGGTGATGACCTGCTGGTGCTGCGGGAGTCCGACGTTCTCGCGAAGGTCGTCTGACCGAGACGCAGATAACCCGACGGGTCGCTTTCCGACCCGCGGCATCAATTACTTAGGAGGAACGAAGAAATGGCTCACAAGGAGCTCAAGTACGACGCGGAAGCACGGGCGGCGCTGCAGGATGGCGTCGACGCCGTCGCCAACGCGGTCAAGGTGACGCTCGGCCCGAAGGGCCGCTACGTGGTCCTGGACAAGAAGTTCGGCGCCCCGACGATCACCAACGACGGGGTGACGATCGCGCGTGAGATCGAGATCGAGGACGTGTTCTCGAACCAGGGCGCGCAGCTGGTCCGCGAGGTCGCCACGGCCACCAACGACGTCGCCGGCGACGGCACGACGACGGCGACCCTGCTCGCGCAGACGATCGTCCGCAAGGGCCTCAAGAACGTCGCCGCGGGCGCCAATCCTCTCGCGCTGCGGCGCGGGATCGAGCGCGCGGTCGATCAGGTGGTCGACCACCTCCGCGAGAAGCAGTCGAAGGAGGTCGGTGGCAAGGAGCAGATCGCCCGCGTCGCCGCGATCTCGGCAGCCGACGAGGAGATCGGGAACGTGATCGCTGACGCGATCGAGAAGGTCGGTAAGGACGGCGTCGTCAACGTCGAAGAGGGTCAGACCTTCGGCATGGAGCTCGAGTTCACGGAGGGGATGCAGTTCGACAAGGGCTACATCTCGCCGTACATGATCACCGACCAGGATCGGATGGAGGCCGTGCTCGAGGACCCCTACATCCTGATCGCGAACCAGAAGATCGGCTCGGTGCGCGACGTCCTGCCGATCCTCGAGCAGACGATGCAGTCGGGCAAGCCGCTGGTGATCATCGCCGAGGACGTCGAGGGCGAGTCGCTCGCGACGCTCGTCGTCAACAAGCTCCGCGGCACCTTCACCGGCGTCGCGGTCAAGGCACCCGGCTTCGGCGACCGCCGCAAGCGGATGCTCGAGGACATCGCGATCCTCAGCGGTGGCGAGGTGATCACCGAGGAGATGGGCCTGAAGCTCGAGAACACGCAGCTCTCGCAGCTCGGGCGCGCCCGGCGCGTCGTCGTCTCCAAGGACACGACGACGATCATCGACGGCGCCGGCGAGAAGTCGGCGATCGAGGGCCGGATCAACCAGATCCGTCAGGAAATCGAGAACACGGACTCCGATTTCGACCGCGAGAAGCTCCAGGAGCGCCTCGCGAAGCTCGCGGGCGGGGTCGCCGTGGTCAAGGTCGGTGCAGCCACCGAGACCGAGATGAAGGAGAAGAAGCATCGCGTCGAGGACGCGCTGCAGGCGACCCGTGCCGCGCTCGAGGAGGGCATCGTCCCCGGTGGGGGCGTCGCGCTGCTGAACGCGGTCTCCGCGATCGACTCGGAGGATCTCGAGCCCGATGAGGCGACCGGCGCGGAGATCATCCGCCGGTCGCTCGAGGAGCCGATCCGTCAGATCGCCGAGAACTCCGGGCTCGAGGGCTCGGTCGTGGTCAACAAGATCCAGGGCATGAAGGCCGGCCAGGGTCTGAACGCGGAGACGGGCGAATACGGCGACCTGATCAAGGACGGGGTCATCGACCCGACCATGGTCACCCGTTCGGCGCTTCAGAACGCCGCGTCGATCGCCAAGAACATCCTCACCACCGAGGCGATCGTCGCCGAGCCGCCCGAGAAGGACGGCGCCGGGATGCCCGGCGGTGGCATGCCCGACATGGGCGGGATGATGTAGTTCGTCTTTCAGACGAACGCTTTACCGAGAGGCCCGGGGCGAACGCCCCGGGCCTCTCTTCGCGTACGGGCCCGATCAGCCGCCCAGCACCTCCGCCATCGCCAGAGGCTCGACCCCGAGGGCGCGCACGTCGGCGTCCCCTCGCTTGGCGAGCATCGGCACCTCCATCAACTCCGCCTCCTCCCAGGTCGCGAACGCCGCGTCGCCGACGAGACGACGAACCGCCTCGAGGCCGTAGCGGACCAGCCCCAGCGGCACGTGGACCAGTGGCCGCTCGCGCCCCGAGGCCCGCGCGATCAGACGCGCGATCTGATCGTAGGTGAGACGCTCGGGACCGGCCAGCTCGTGACGCCGCGACCCCGCGCCGGCCGCGAGGTCGGCGACCACGCAGCGAGCGACGTCGGCGGCCCAGATCGGCTCGAAGGCCGCGTTGCCCTCGCCGGAGACCGGCACCGCGGGCAGCAGCGCGAGTCGTCGCATGATCGTCATCCACGGGTCGGTGCGGTCGTAGACGATCGAAGGGGCGAACACGGTCGTCGGCAGCTCGGAGGCCCGCACCGCCTGCTCGGCGAGCGCCTTGGAGCGGAAGAAGCGGGTGCGTTGGAACGCGGTCGCTCCGATCGCGGAGAAGAAGACGAAGCGCCCGATCGCCGCCGCCTCGGAGGCGCGCAGAAGGCGTGCCGTGGCGAGGCCGTTGACCTCCTCGAGCCTGACCTCGCCCTGATCGCGGATCGACGCGGCGAGATGGACCACGGTCTCGACGCCGCGCAGTGCCTGGCGCAGGACCCGCGGGTCGGAGAGCTCGACCAGGTCGCCGAGCGCGATCCGGACCTCGACGCGCAGCCGCCCGAGCCGGCGCGGGTCGCGGACCAGGACGCGCACATCGTGACCGTCTTCGAGCAGCTTCGAAACCAGAGCTTGGCCGACGGTTCCGGTTGCGCCGGTGACCAGGATCATCCACGCGCACTCTAGAATGCGCGACTCGGCGCGTCGGAGACGGTGACCGACCCGCAACGACCGAGAGACCCCGAGACGAGAAGGGCAGAGACCTTGGCTTACGTGATCGCCGAACCGTGCATCGGCCAGAAGGACAACTCCTGCGTCGAGGTATGCCCGGTCGATTGCATCCACCCGACCCCGGACGAGCCCGACTACGACAACGTCGAGCAGCTCTACATCGACCCGGACGAGTGCATCGACTGCGACGCCTGCGTCGAGGCGTGCCCGGTCGACGCCTGTTTCGCCGAGGACCAGCTCCCCGAGGAGTGGGCGAAGTACACGCCGATCAACGCCGAGTACTTCGCCGGAAAGTAGCGAGGCCGGCCGCGCGATCTCGCATTCTTCGCGACCTGCCGTAGCCGCACTTGCGCGACCCGATCGGCCGCGTTAGGGTGCGAGCGGGAGGGGGCCCCGGGCCCGAGCCCGCGTCCGGTCAGCGAGCGGAAGGAAGGCGCAGATGCAGCTCCGTCGTCAGTCGAGAATCGCCGCAGCGTTTGGGATTGCAGCCCTCGGTGTCACCGTCGGCGCCTTCGGCTCCGCCTCGGCGGAGGATTCGTCGACCGGGCCGCTTGTCGGCCAGGCGGTGTCCGCCGGCCTCAGCGTGCCCGCACGCGACCTCCCGCCAGCCACGAGCTCGTCGGCCCCGTCGCAGTCGCGCGTCAACCCGCTGGCCGGCTCGTCCGCGACGCCGAGCACCGCCGCCGCGGTCCCGGATCCGCTGGCCGCGAGCTCCCAGACGGACGACCGGCCGGACCCCGGCGGCCGACCTCAAGTTCCTCGGGACGCAGAACCCGTTCGCCTGCGGCGGCTGCAGCCCGCCCGACACGACCGGCGACGTGAGCAAGAACCGGTTCGTCCAGGTGGTCAACGCGACCAAGGTCGCGGTCTACGACAAGAGCGGCACCCTGCGGCAGCCGGCGTTCGACCTCGGCGACCTGTGGGGCACCGGGACGTGCAGCAACAACGCCGGCGACCCGCAGGTCAACTACGACAGCCTCGCCAACCGCTGGGTGCTGGCCCAGTTCCAGGACCCGCACCAGCTCTGCTTCGCGGTCTCGCAGGAGGCCAACCCGCTCGGCGCCTACCACCTGTACGAGTTCAACGTCCCGAACTTCCCCGACTACTTCAAGGTCGGCGTGTGGAAGAACGGCTACTACGTCTCGGCGAACGAGAACACCTACACCGCGTACGCGTTCGACCGCGACAAGATGCTCGTCGGCGATTCGAGCGCCTCGTTCATCAGGTTCGCCGGCGAGACGAACTTCCTGATGCCCGCCGACGTCGACGGGAAGCCCGGAGGCCCCGGGGGCGGGCTCTTCTACACGTTCAAGGACCACGACTTCCACGGTGGCGGCCCCGACCGGATCGAGCTCTTCCAGCTGACTCCGGACTTCGTCGACGCCGGCGAACAGCACCTTCGAGCTGATCAAGACCTTCGACGTGGCCCCGTTCACCTACACGGTCTGCGGCTTCTTCAACTTCGACTGCATCCCGCAGCAGGACACGAACCAGACGGTCGACGCGGTCAGCGAGTGGCCGATGCAGCGCTTCGCCTACCGCAAGCTCGGCAACCGCCAGGAGCTGGTCGGCAACTTCACCGTCGGCGGCGGCCGCGCCGATCCCGGCGCCGCGATCCGCTGGTTCGAGCTTCGCAGGGACGGCGGTCCCTGGACGCTGATCCAGGAGGGGACCCAGGACCCGGGCGGCACGTTGAACCGGTTCATGGGCAGCATCGCGATGGACCAGGACGGCAACATCGCGCTCGGCTACTCGGCGTCGAGCAGCACGACGTACCCGAGCATCCGCTACGCGACCCGGGCACCGGGCGATCCGCTGGGGACGATGCAGGCAGAGAAGACGCTGCGCGCGGGCGCCGGCTCGCAGACCGGCTCGAATCGGTGGGGCGACTACAGCGCGATGTCGGCCGATCCGAGTGGTCGGATGCCGGTTCTGGTACACGAACGAGTTCTACAAGCCGAGCTCGGGTTCGAATTGGAAGACCCAGATCGGCGCGTTCACGATCCCCGGCTGCTCGTCCTGAGCGAATCCCTCAGGGCCGCCGGGCCCGGAGCGAGAACATCAGCGGTAGCCGTGGCGTGCCCGCAGGCTGGCGGTAGAGCGCGCCGGCGCCGAGCGTCTCACGGTCCAGCTCGAGATGCGAGAAGCGGGGAAAGAGCGTGTAGTCGTGTTCGTGGAAGAGCTCGAGGCGCAGCCCCGAGCCGAGCACCGCGCTGATCACGTCGGCGATCGTGTGCGCCCACTCGCGGGTTACGTCGTGCACGGTTGCCGCCTCGAGGTCCGCATACGTGCCGCCGTCTTCGAACGTCACCCCCTCCGGGGCGTGGAAGTAGTCGAGCTCGACGGTCGGCTCCTCGTCGGCGAAGATCCAGGTGATCGGGTGGAACTCGCTCAGATAGAGAAAGCCGCCGTCGGCGAGCAGCGAGCTGACCACATCGGCCCAGCGTCGGAGATCGGGCAGCCAGTTGAGCGCCCCGAGTCCGGTGTAGACGATCTCGAAGCGCTCGCCGCCGAGCGCCCTCGAGGCGTCGTAGACGTCGGCGGCGACGAAGCGCCCATCGAGGCCGGTTTCCGCGGCGAGCGCGTTCGCGGCCTCGACCGCCGGCTCGGAGAAGTCGAGCCCGACGACCGAGGCTCCCGCCCTCGCCCAGGAGAGCGAGTCGAGGCCGAAATGGCACTGCAGGTGGGCGAGCCGCTTGCCGGCGACCGAGCCGACCTCCTCGAGCTCGAACGGGCGCAGCGTGCTGCCGCCGGCGCGGAAGCCGTCGACGTCATAGAACGCGCTCGCGAGGTGGATCGGTACGCGCTCGTCCCACCAGGCTCGGTTGGTCTCGAGCCGCTCGTCCAGGGCCGCTCAGCCCTGGACCTGGACCACCGGCAGCTCGGTCCCGCCGAGCGGCTCCGTCGGGGCCGGTGCGGCCGGCGACTCGGCCTGCATCACAGGCAGCTCCTGCGGAGTCTGGGCGACGATCCCGCGGGCGATCTGGCGGATCGCGATCGAGGCCGGCGCATCCGGCTCGTCGAGCACCAGCGGGAGCCCGGAATCGGCGTGCTCGCGCAGATCCTCCGCGAGTGGCACGCTGCCGAGCAGGGGAACCTCGAGCTCGTCGGCGAGCATCCGGCCGCCGCCCTCGCCGAAGATCGTGAAGCGCCGGCCGTCCGGGGTCGTGAAGGCCGACATGTTCTCGATCACCCCGAGCAGCTCCAGGTCCACCTTCGACGCCATGTCGGCGGCTCGGCGGGCGACCGTCTGCGCCGCAGGCTGCGGCGTGGTCACGACGATCACCCGGGCCTGCGGGAGCAGCTGCGCGAGCGTCATCGAGACGTCGCCGGTCCCCGGGGGCAGATCGAGCAGCAGGTAGTCGAGCTCGCCCCAGGCGACGTCCTCGAGGAACTGCTGGATCGCCTTGTGGAGCATCGGGCCGCGCCAGACGACGGCGGCGTTGCGCTCGAGGAAGAAGCCGATCGACATCACCTTGATCCCGGCCGGCCCGTCCGGGGGAAGAATCTTGCGCTCGCCGTTGACGTCGGGGCGCCGGTCGACGCCGAGCATGCGCGGGATCGAGTAGCCGTAGACATCGGCGTCGAGCGCGCCGGTGGAGTGGCCCTCGGATTGCAGCGCGGCGGCGAGGTTGGCGGTCATCGTCGACTTGCCGACGCCGCCCTTGCCGGAGGCGATGCAGATCACGTTCTTGACCGCGGCGAGCGCTCCCTCGGGGAGCCCGCCGGGCCGGCCGAGCGCCTCCTGGAGCCGCCCCTTCTCCTCGTCGCTGAGCACGTCGAAGCCGACCCCGACCTCGGTCACCCCGTCGAGCGCCGCGACGTTGCTCGCCACCGCCTGCTGGAAGTGGGCGCGGATCGGGCAGCCCGGGGTCGTCAGCGAGACGACGACCTCGACCTTGCCGCTCTCGCGGATCTCGATCGAGCGCACCATCCCGAGGTCGACGATCGAACGCCGCAGCTCGGGGTCGATCACGGCACGGAGCGCCTCGGTCACCTGTTCCTTGCCGGGAGGAGCCATCGACTCATTCTGGCAGAGCCGGTGCCGGTCGCCTCGGCTCGGCGCGGATCTGGTCCACTCGGCCAACCGAGCGGCCGAATTTGTGCCGCTTCGGCCAGCGTAGGTGTGCCCGCTGCGGGGTACGCGTCCCCCATTGGTCCGCCGTAGGGGGCCGCTACTAGGGAGGAACGCATGCAGCTCAAGGCCCTCGTCCTGGCCGTCGTGGTGGCGTTGCTGGTCGCCGCCCCCGCCGCCGCCCAGGCGCCGCCCGCCGGCCCGGCGCCCTGTGACCCCACACAGACTCCCCCGGAGTTCCGCGGTCAGGTGCCCCAGCTCTCCGACGTCGTCCCGAACCCCGGCGGTGAGGCCGGCGAGGTGACCACCGACCAGGCGTACGCCTACATGGACGCCGTCGACCAGGCGAGCGACCGCGTGATCACCGGCGCCCTCGACCAGCGTTCGTGGGAGGGCCGCGAGCTTCGCTGGGCGATCATCGGACGCCAGAACCGGCTCGATCGCGGCCTCGATCAAGGAGATCCAGCAGGCGGCGCAGACGCTGCGCGATCCGCAGACGTCGCCGACGCAGGCCCGATACCTGGCTCGCAGGTTCCCCGAGATCCTCTGGGTGGCGTCGAACGTGCACGGCGGCGAGGAGTCCGGGACCGAGGGCTCGCTGCGGGTGCTCTACGAGCTCGCCGACCGCGACGACTGCGCCGCCCGCCGGATCCTCGACAACGCGCTCGTCGTCCTGCTGCCGATCCAGAACCCCGATGGCCGCGAGGCGGACACGCGGCGCAACCACTACGGCTTCGACATGAACCGCGACTGGTTCGCCCGCACGCAGCCCGAGACCGACGCCAAGCTCGAGATGCTGCGCGAGTTCCCCGGGCCGCTGTTCATCGACGCGCACGAGATGGGCGGGACGAGCTACTTCTTCCCGCCCAACGCCGACCCGATCTACCACGAGATCACCGACGAGTCGATCGACTGGATCAACAACATCTACGGCGCCTCGATGGCCGCCGAGTTCGACCGCCAGGGGATCGACTACTTCAACCGCGGCGTCTACGACCTCTTCTACATGGGCTACGGCGACACCGTGCCCGCGACCGGGTTCGGGGCCGCCGGCATGACCTTCGAGAAGGGCGGCTCGAGCCCGATCTCCGACCGCAGCTACGAGCAGTACCTGACCCAGTGGGTGTCGCTGTCGCAGGCCGCGATCCACAAGGAGGCGATCCTCAGGCAGTGGGCCGGGGCCTGGCGCGAGGCCTACGACCAGGGGCTTGCCGGACGCCTGGAGCCGAACGAGTTGGTCAACCCGGGCGATCTCGACACCCAGGTCCCCGACATGCGGGTGCGCCAGTACTTCATCACCGACCAGCGCGGGGCGAAGCAGGCCGACGTGGAGGCGATGGTCCGCCGTCTGCAGCGCATGGACGTCGACGTCTACCAGCTGCGCAAGGGCGTGTCCGTGCCCGACTTCACCCCCTACGGCCGGCATACCCGCGAGCAGTGGATGCCGCCTGGCACCTGGTACATCCCGATGGCGCAGATGCAGAAGCACTGGGTGCAGGCGATGCTGAACGAGGACACCTACACGCCGTTCCCGTACTTCTATGACGTCACCGCATGGAGCCAGCCGCTGCTCTTCGACGTCAACGGCGGGTACTCCGGCAAGCGCCTCGACGTGAAGGCGTCGCGGGTGGACGAGCTGCCGGATCCCGGCGCGCCCGCTCCCCCCGCCGACCCGCCGAAGATCGCGGTGGTCCAGCTCGCCAAGAACTGGTCGGCGGCGATCGAGTCGACCGGTTGGCTTCGCTACCTGCTCGAGCGGGTCTGGCACATCCCGTACACGAACGTGCGCGCGTCCACGGTCGGCAACGGGAAGCTCGACGGCTACGACGTGGTGCTGCTCCCCAACGGCCCGTCCGACGTCGCGCTCGACAATCTCGGCGACGACGGGCAGCAGGCGCTGCAGGACTGGGTCAACGGCGGCGGCCATCTGATCTCCTGGCGCGGCGGCACCGAGGTCGCGGCGGAGCTGGGCCTGACCACCGCGGAGCTCAGCGACCCGACCTCCGATATACCGGGCAGCCTGCTGCGGGTGCGACTCAACCCCGACAGCCCGCTGCACTCCGGCGTCGGCGACGAGGCGTACGCCTTCTATGAGTACGACGACGTCATGCGGGCATCGTCGCCGGACGACGTTGCGGTCTCCTTCCCGCCCGCCGACTCGTCGGACTGGTTCATCTCCGGCTTCGCCGACGGCGCCGAGGAGCTCGGCGGGACGGCAGCCGTCGTCGACGAGCCCGTGGGCAGCGGGCGGGCGACCGTGTTCTCGGTCGACCCGAACTACCGCGCCTTCACGACCGGGTTCCAGGAGATCCTCCGCAACGCGCTGCTGGGCGATCCGCTCTCCGAGCGCGGCGCGCCGGCGGCCGGCTCGGCGGCGAGAGCCCCGCTCGAGGACCGCGCCAGGCTCGCGGCCGAACGGCTGATCGGCAGCGCCGATGCGATCCGCCTCTCGGTGCAGGCCCGAGAGCGAAGCCAGCGCGCGGTCGGTGCTCGACGGCTTCGGCGCCAGCTATCAGATCCAGCGCAGCCCCGGCCGCGTTGGCTTCGTGATCGCCAATCCGGGCGGGCTGACCGCGGACGAGCATCCGTTCGCGCGGCAGCTGCCGGCGGCACTGCAGGGGGCGGGGGTGGCGACGATCGCCTTCCGTGCACCGTAGGCGGCGGCGGGGCGCTGGATCGCCTCGCCGTGACGTCGATCGACCGGCCACCTTGGCCGGTCGATCGGGGAGGAGAGGTTGCTGTGTCTGCCCGCGGGTGTGCCGCGGACAGGTCCTCCGAGCGCGTCGCCAACCTCCTGCGAGCGGCTCGGACTAAGCGCTCTACGAGATCGCCGGAACCCGCTCGGTGACGGCGCTCTGCGCCCTCTTGAGCTGCTCCTCGGCCTTCGTGCGGTTCTCCTTGACCGCCTTCTCGACCTTGGTGCGGTTCTGCTTCACGGTCTTCGTGACCTCGCGGCGGCGGCTCTTGACCTCGCGCTCGACCCGGTTGCGGCTCGAACGGACGCGCTGGTTCGCCTTGCGACGGGCCTGACCGCCACGACGCTCGAATTTGTTCAGCTCGCGCCTGACCTGCGTGCGGAGGCTCTTCAGCTCTCGCTCGCGGGTCGTCGACGAGGTCCAGGGCTCGACTGCATCGTTGAGGCGATCGCGAACCGTGAGCACGGCGCCGACCGGCACGTCGACGGCACGCTCGACGCCGTCGCGGACGATCGCGGTCGCGCCGTGGCGAGCCTTGGTGACTCCCTCACGGACCTGCGAGGTCTCGCTGCGAGGCGTCGTCGTCCTCGGCGTCGTCGTCCTCGGGGTGGTCCGCTGCGTGGTCCTGGTGGTGGTCTTGGCGTTGGTGGCCATTTGGTTTCCCTCAACTCCTCGGGGGTGGTTGGAGCTTGTCTCTAACTTCCTTACTTCTAAGGATATTCAAGTCTATCAACCCGAACAGGTGTTTGTAAACCGGAACCGGATCCGGGTTACACGCGCCGCGGAAAAGCGGCGCTACGAGCGGCGGGCGGACGCGGCGGACGACGGCGCCGCCCCGACGCGCCGCAGCCACTCGGAGGGGCGCTCGAGCTCGCCCAGCGAGGGGAGCTCGTCCGGCCCCCGCCAGACGACCCGCAGGCCCGCCGGGCCGGCCTCTGCGACGACCGCGTCGCAGAAGCGCCGGCCGAGCTCGTACTGGCGCAGCTTCAGGTCCATGCCCAGCAGCCGACCGATCAGGTCGCGAAGCCCGCCCCGCGCACGCCTCGCGTCGAGGCGCCGCCGGAGCTCTCCGAGATCGAGGTCGAGCCGTGCGGCGGATCCGTCCATCACGTGCTCGGCGTGCCCCTCGATCACCGACATCGTCGCCTGCAGGCCGTCGAAGGTCCGGCGCAGCGCCGGGCCGGCGAGGGCACGGGCGAGCTCGCCGCGCAGCAGGGCACGGGCGAGCTCGTTCGGTTGCAGGGCGATGCGCTTCGCGCGCTCGCCGAGCGAGCCGGCGTCGAGCTCGCTGCCGACGCCCTCGATCAGCGCGGCAACGAGCCGGCGCACGTGGTCGGCGAGCCATTCGACGCGCTCGAACTGGACCACGTGGGCGATCTCGTGAAGCGCGATCCAGCTCAAGAAGAGCTCCGGATCGGCGCCGAGCCGGCGCCGCGCCGACTCGATGTTCTCGCCGACGAACAGCAACCGCGCCGGCCGGGGCGGGCCGACGATCGAGACGTCGTACTGGCCGAGGACACGGCCCGCCGCGTAGCCGGCGGCGATCCCCGCCTCGGCGCCGACGGCGGCCCCCGCCGCCCTGCGGGCGAGTCCGCCCAGAGGCCCGGGCAGCGCGAGCTCGGCCGCGAGCCGAGCCTCGAGCGGGGTCGCTGTCTCGGCGAGGGTCGCGAGGGCGCCCGCGGCCCAGGCGGTGCGGTCGACGAGCAAAACCGGCGGCACCGCCGAGATCGCCCCGAGGCCCGCGTACTCGGCCACCGGCTCGACCGCCGCGGCGCACGCGGCCTCGACCGCGACCGGGCCGCATGCAAGCCCGCCGGGCGCGGGGCCGCCGCCGGAGAGCGACCGGCGGGCGGAGATCAGCGTCGTCGCGACCCGCGACGCCAGCGGCCAGTCGATCAGCGGAGGCGCGGCGCCGATCAGCGGCCCTCGCTCGCCGCTCGCTGGATCTCGAGCAGCGTCCCGAGCAGCTCCTCATCGAGGGCCGCGACGATCTCGAAGCGCGCGTCGAGGTCGAGATGCGACCCGCCGAGCCCGAACGGTTCGAACTGCACCGATGCGCCGGCCTCCCGCGCGATCAGCTGCGCCGCCGCGACATCGACCGAGCGCGACGGCCTGCCGCCGATCATGCCGTCGAGCCGCCCCGCGGCCACGTAGCAGATGGTCAGCGCCAGCGACCCGATCGCGCGGATCCGATACGCCTTGCCCTGCAGCCCGGACACCAGGGGGAGGATCAGCTCCGGCTTCGCGGCCTCGAGGCCGACGAGCTCGAGGCCGTAGCCGGGGCCTCGCGCGAGCAGCGCGGCGCCGTCGAGCAGCGCGCCCTGGCCCCGTTCGGCGGAGAACTCCTCGCCGGTGCCGTGGTCGTGGACGAACCCGAGCTCGACGTCGGCCATCGCCGGCCCGGACGCGACCGCGACGCTGAACGCGAACGAGGGCAGCGTCCGCCTCGCGTTCAGCGAGCCGTCGATCGGGTCGATCACGACCCGTTCCGGGGCCGTGCCGCTGCCGAAGACGACCTCACCGCGCTCCTCGGAGATCGCCGTGAACTCCGCCCCGGCGCGGTGCAGGCGCTCGAGCTCGGCGAAGACGATCTCCTCGGCCTCGCGGTCGATCACGAGGCTGCGGTCCCCACCCTCGCCGACGCCGGCGTACCGGGTACGCGCGTCGATCCCACGGGTCCGGGCGAGCAACTCGCGCTGCGCGGCGACCATCAGCCGAAACGATTCGAGCCATGTCTCGGTTGCGATCCCCGCGTGCTCTGATCTCATCGCGGGCCATGCTAGACACTGGGTCGTGCCTGAGAACGGTTACACGGAGACCGAGCGACAGCGGCTCGTGACCGAGCACGGCGACGGCCCGCTCCTCGTCCTCGGGCCGGCGGGATCCGGCCGCACCGAGGCGCTCGCATTGCGGCTCGAGGCGCTCGCCGCTCGCGGAGTGCGCCCGGAGACCGTGCTCGTCCTGACCCGCTCGAGGGCCGCACGGTCCGATCTTCGCGATCGCGCCGAGGCGCTGCTCGACCGCCCCCACGAGGAGCTCTGGATCCACACCTACGACGAGGCCGGCGAGCGACTGCTGCGCGACTACGCGCTCGAGGCGGGCCTCGACCCGTTCTTCGCCACGGTCGGCCCAGCCGACCGGCTGGCGATCATGCTCGACAACCTCGACGAGCTGCCGCTGCGCCGCCACGAGATCCGCGGCAACCCGGCGGGCCTGCTCGCTCGGCTGCTGCGTCGGGTGGACCTGCTGAAGGCCGAGGCCGTCCCGGCGGCCGCGCTGCGTGATTGGGCGGTCGCCGCGGAGCGCGGCGCCTCGAGCGCGGCCGAGCGCGAGCGGGCCGAGCGCGAGATCGAATTCGCCGATCTCTACGCGCGCCACGATCGCATCCTGCGCGAGGCCGGCAACCTCGACGGCGGCGACCTGGTCGGCGAGCTCGGCAAGCTGCTCGGCGATCGCCCCGACGTCGCCGCTGCGGTGAGCGCCCGCTTCGCCCACGTGCTCGCCGACGAGCTCGAGGATGCGGGTCTCGCGCACCGTCGGATCCTCGACGGTGTCGCCTCGCACGGCAACCTCGTCTGCGCCTGCGATCCCGCCCAGGCGAGCCGCCACTACCGGAGTGCCGGTGACGCCTCGCTGGCCGCGTTTCGCGCCGCCCGCCCCGGCGCCCGCGAGATCGACCTCGAGCGATCGCTGCGCGAGCCCGACGTCGTCCGCTTCTGGCGCTGCGAGAACGACCGCGCGCAGGCCCAGGCGGTCGCTCGCGAGGTCGAGCACCTGATCGCCGCCGGCGAGGTGCGGCCGGAGCGCGTCTGCGTGATCGCCGGCTCCGGCTGGCGCGAGGGAAGGCTGGTCGCCGCGGCGCTCGAGGAGCGAAGCGTGCCCCACCGTTTCGCCGGCGACGCGGCGTTCTTCGGCAGGCCCGAGGTCCGCGACGCGCTCGCCTGGCTGCGGATGCTCGCCGATCCCGGAGACGCCGCCGCCGTGGTCCGCGCCCTCACCAGGCCGCCGATCGACCTGCGCTCGGTCGACCTCGCGAAGGTGACGACGATCGCACGCCGCCGCAAGCTCGACATGGTCTCGGCGCTCGAGGCAGCGCTCGAGAGCCCGCAGCTGCCGCCCGAGGCCCGGGACCGGATCCAGGGCTTTTTGCGGATCTACCGCTCTGCCTCGAAGGCGCTCGAGCGGATGCGCGCCGACGTCTTCGTCAGGCGGCTGATCGAGCGGGTCGGGCTGCGCCGCCATCGGCTCTTCGCGGCCAGTCCCGAGACCGCCGAGCGGCTCGTCAACCTGTCTCGACTCGCCGAGCTCGCGGCGGACTGGTCGCGGCGCGAGCCGCGGGGCTCGGCGCGCGACTTCATCCGCCAGCTGACCGCGATTGCCGACGCGGGGGACATCGGCGCCGACGACTGCGACCCGCCGCCCCCAGGTGCAGTTCTGGTCGCGGAGCCGGACCAGGTCAAGGGACTCGAGTTCGACCACGTCTACCTGCTCGGACTGCGGAGCGGAGCTGTCGCAGCTCGCACCTGGGAGGACGTCTGGATCCCCGACGAGCTGCTTGCCGAGTCGCTCCCACAGCCGGGCGAGACGCTGACCACGATGCGCCGGCAGACCCTCGCGCAGGTGGCGATGAGCCGGGCCGGCAGCGCGCTCGTGCTCTCCTGGCCGGACCGACCCGAGCACGGCGGCGCGGCGCCGTCGCGTATCTACCGCACAGCGCTCGAGGCGCGGGGCGGTGGGGCGGAGGAGTACCACGAGGAGGAGCTCTTCGGGCCGGCCGAGGGCCTGCACTCCACCTACCGCGTCGTTCGCGACGAGGTCCTCGAGGCGTCGTGGCGAGCGGGCTCGGCGGTCTCGGAGATGCGTCTCGACACCGCAGACGACGTCAACTCGGCGGTCGCGCGCTATCTCGAGCTGATCAAGCTCGCAGCTCTGATCCAGCGCCCCGGAGTGGAGCCGGCCCCGGAGGCGGTGGCGGCGATCAACGAGCTCCTCGGCCGGGTCGCGTCGCCGGAGCAGCGTGCGGCGATCGACGCCTCGGCGCTCGACGACTACGTGATCGGCGAGGAACGCGAGCGCGGGGCCCGCCGCGAGCAGGTCGACGCGCGGCGGGAGCCGTCGCTGGAGCAGTTCCTGCCGCGCCGCAGAGGCGGGCTGGGACTCTCGGCCTCCGACATCGACCTCTACCGCACCTGCCCGCTGAAGTACAAGTTCGCCCGCGTCTTCGCGATCCCTCAGGAACCGACGATCAACCAGCGGTTCGGCATCCTCGTCCACCAGGTGCTCGAGCGCTTCCACGCCGAGGAGCTGCGCAGCGCGGGTGGTGCCGACGAGCCGATGGCCGCCGACCCCGCGGGCAGCCTCGATCGCCTGCTCAGCCTCTTCGAGGCCGGCTGGCGCCGTCAGGGCTTCGGCTCCTCCGACGACGAGCTCCAATACCGCGACCGCGCGGTCGCGGCGCTGACTCGATACCAGGAGCAGAACACGCGCTCGGAGTCGCGACCGGTTTGGCTGGAGCGCAATTTCTCGTTTGCGATCGGCCCCCATCAGCTGCGCGGGCGAGTCGACCGGGTCGACCGGTTGCCGGACGGCGGCTATGAGTTGATCGACTACAAGACCGGCGATCCGGGGTCGGGGCCGCAACTGAGCGGCGACGTCCAGCTCGCCCTCTACCGGCTCGGGGCACGCGAGGCGTGGCAGATCGAGGCCGAGACCGGCAGCTACTGGTACGTGCTCGCCGACCGCAAGGTTGCCGTCCGCCCCGAGCCCGACGACGCGGAGCGGGTCGAGCGCACCGTTCTCGACGTCGCCGCCGGGATCACCGGCCAGGACTTCGAGCCGCGCCCCTCGTACGAGATCTGCTCCTGGTGCGACTACCGCCTCATCTGTCCCGCCAGCGAGGCCTGAGCGCTCATGGGCGCAGCGACCGCTGGTACCAGCGCACGTCCCAGGCGCGGCCGAGCTTCACCCCGACGTTGCGGAAGGTGCCGACCTCGACGAACCCGTGGGCGCGATGCAGCCGGTCGCTGGCCGGGTTCGGCTGACCGACGCCGGCGACCGCGAGGCGAAGCCCGACGCCGTCGAGCCGTCGCAGCAGCTCGGCATACAGCGCACCGCCGACGCCCTGACCGCGCGCCCGCTCGGCGACGTAGAGCGAGGTCTCGCGGGTGGTCGCGTAGGCGGGCCTGTCCTTGAACGGCCCGCTTCGCGCGTAGCCGAGCACCGCACCACTTTCGTCGAGGGCGACGAGGAACTGGTCGCCGGCCTCGGCGTCGACCGCGTCGAGTACCTCGAGCCAGCGCTCGGACGACCATCCCTCGAGGTCGAAGGTCGCCGGGGTGAGCGTCGCAGCGGCGTAGATCGCCGCGACCTCGGGCAGGTGCTCGCGGCGCGCGGAGGTGATCGTCGCGTGGCCCAAGCTCGCGCCCGAGGCTACTGCTCGCCGTCGGTGCGCTGGCGCAGGAACCGCTGGAAGTCGCGGGCGATCGTGTCGCCCGAGGGGACGTCCTGACCCTCGACCTCGGTGTCCTCTTGGTACTCGGCCTCGAGCCTCTGGACGAGCTCCTCGATCTCCGGGTTCGAGGCGACCGCCCGGTCGACCTGGGTCTCGAAGCGCTGCATCGCGTCCTCGAGCTCGGAGGCCTCGACCGCGACGCCCGTGAAGCCCTCGAGGCGGCGCAGCAGCGCCAACGCCGCCTTCGGGTTCGGGACGGCGGCGACGTAGTGCGGGACGGCCGCCCAGAGGCTCGCCGAGTGCAGCTCGCGCCTTCGGCAGGCGTCGTGAACGATTCCGACGATCCCGGTCGGCCCCTCATAGCTCGATCGGCTGAGGCTGAGCCGCTCGACCAGCTCGGGGTCCGAGGCGAGGCCGGTTATCGAGACCGGGCGGGTATGCGGTACATCGGCGAGCAGGGCTCCCAGCGTCACCACCATCTCGACGTCGAGGCGCTCGGCGACCTCGACGACCGCGCCCGCGAAGGTCCTCCAGCGAGTGTTCGGCTCGATCCCGGAGAGCAGCACCAGATCGCGCTCGGCGTTCGGTGCCGCGGCGGCGAAGATCGTGTTGCGGGGCCAGTCGACCTCGCGGGTCTGGCCCTCAGCCATCCTTATCGTCGGCCGGGTGACCTGGAAGTCATAGAACTCCTCCGGGTCGATCTCGGCGATCTGCTCGGCCTCGAGCGACACCGCCATCGCCTCGAGCGCCGTCGTCGCGGCGCTCGCGGCATCGTTCCAGCCGGCGAACGCGGCGACCATCACGGGCGAGCGAAGCGTCGGAGGATCACCGACCCACTGCAACACGTCCACGCCTCGGTCCACCCCTCCGAGACTACCGGGGCGACGCTCGGCCGGCCTCGATCGCGTCCGAATCGCGGTTCAAGATCGAACCGGTGGAGGCAGCCGTCGCACAGACCGATCCCGATCCTGCGCCACTGCGCCCGGGACAGCGGTTCGAGGGCCGCTACGCCTGTCTGACGAAGGAACGGCTGACGAGCCGCAACGGCGCCTCCTATCTGTCGCTGCGGATGCGCGACCGCAGCGGCACGATTGCCGGGCGCGTGTTTCGTGACGCCGACAGGATCGGCCTCCGCTTCGCCGCCGGCGACGCGGTCGTCGTCCGGGGCAGGATCGAGCGCTACCGCGGCGAGCTCGTGGCCGAGATCGACGACGTGCGCCGGATCGAGCCGGGCGACTTCGACCCGACCGAGTTCCTGCCCGCCGCCTACCGCTCGGTCTCCGAGCTCGAGGGGTTCCTCGAGCACCTGATCCGCGAGGTCTACGACCCGGCTCTGCGCGGGGTGGTCGAGGCCGTGGTGCTGAGCGGCCCCGACGCGGAGGGCTTTCGCCGCGCGCCGTGCACGCGCGCCGGCCACCACGCGTACCTCGGCGGCCTGCTCGAGCACACGGTTGCCGTCGCGACCCTGGTCCCCGAGGTCTGCGTCCTGCATCCGAAGCTCGACTCCGACCTGTTGATGGCGGCGGCGATCGTGCACGATGCCGGCAAGGCACGCGAGTTCAGCTACGGCGCCCAGTTCGGGCTCAGCGAGGAGGGCCGGCTGCTCGGTCATCTCGCGATCGGCGCCGAGATGATCGGCGCCGCGGCCGGCGCGCTGCCCGCCCCACGGCGTCTGTCGCTGCTTCATTGCGTGCTCTCCCATCACGGTCCCGACGGCGCCGGCGTCAGCCCTCGGTCCGGCACCCGCGGCGCCGGCTTCGGCTCGCCCGAGGCGCTCGCGCTCTACCGGATCAACGCTCTCGACGCCGCGGTCAAGGGCGCGCTCGAGCACGGGCCTTAGAGCGGCCCCCGTCCGCCGACCTCGCCAGCGTCCGCCGCGTCAGCTGGGCGGCGACGAAGATCAGCAGGACCGCGAACCCGACCTCGAGCGTTCGCTCCGAGACGGCATTGGAGACCAGCACGCCGATCAGCACCCCGAGCGGTGAGAGGACGCCGAGCAGGACCCCGTCCGCGACCCTGACGTTGCCGTACCGGTTCTGGCGCCAGGCGCCGACGATCGCCACCCCGACGATCGCGACCAGCGACGTCGCCTCGGCGTGGATCTGGGTCTCGCCGAGAACGATCGCGAGCGCCGGGACGAAGATGATGCCGCCGCCGACCCCGAGCATGCCGCCGAGCGCGCCACCGGCGAATCCGAGCAGCCCAGCGAGCGCGTACTCGATCATCCGAGCAGCAGCTCGACGGCGACGGCGAGCAGCAGGAGCGCGAAGAGGAGCGAGATCGTGCGTTCCGGGAGGCGTTGCTGCAGCGTCGTGCCCGCGAGAACTCCGGCGACGGCGGGGACGCCGACGAGGATTCCGTCGAGCAGGTTGACGTTCCCGTAGAGCCCCTGGCCGACGGCGCCGAGCACCCCGATGACGACGATCGCCGCGAGGCTGGTGCCGGTCGCCTCGCGCTCGCCGTAGCCGAACCAGAGGATCAGCAAAGGCACGATCACGACTCCGCCGCCGACGCCGAACATGGCGCTGAAGCCGCCCGCCGCGGTCGCGATCGCCGCGAGCTTGAGGAATCGGTCGCGGTGCACCGGCAGGCGATACTAGAGCGCGCGATGGGCGAGCCGAGCGAGATCCTCGAGCAGTTTCGGGCCGAGCCCGAGCGGGCGGCGTTCCTCTGCGACATCGACGGGACGCTGGCCCCGATCGAGGACGATCCCGAGGCCGCGCGGGTTCCGGACGAGGCTCGCGCGGCATTGCGGGCGCTGGTCGGCCGCTACCGCCTCGTCGCCTGTGTCAGCGGACGACGGGCGAGCATGGCGCGGGCGATCGTCGGCATCGACGAGATCACCTACGCCGGTAACCACGGGCTCGAGCTCCTCGGACCCGGTGAGGCGACCCCGCGGCTGGCGCCGGCGCTCGGCGATCATGGGGCAGCGGCGGCGGGCTTCGTCTCGCGTCTCGACTGGCAGCGGCTGGCGGGGTACGGGCTGCGGCTCGAGGACAAGGGCCCGATTCAGGCGATCCACTGGCGCGGCGCCGCCGATCCGCGGCTTGCCGAGCAGCGCGCCCGCGAGCTCGCCGAGCGCGCGTCCGAGCAGGGGCTCGAGCCGCGCTTCGGCCGCATGATCGTCGAGCTGCGGCCTCGGGTCCAGATCGACAAGGGCAGCGCGACGCGGGAGCTGGTCGCGAGCTCGGGAGCGGATCGGGCGCTGTTCGGCGGCGACGACCGCACCGATCTCGACGCGTTCGCGGCCCTGCGTGAGCTGCGCCGCGACGGGACACTCGATCTGGCGGTCTGCGTCGGGGTGTCATCGAGCGAGGCGCCGGACGAGATCGTTCGCGACGCCGATCTCGTCGTCTCGGGTACGCCCGGCTTCCTCGAGCTGATGCGAGCGCTCCTGTGAGCCCCGGGTAGATGCTGTTCGTCGACCTGCTCAGGGTCACCGTGCTGCTCGTCGCCGCCGTGGCGACGGCGCTCGGTGCGGTCGGAATCGTCGTCGCCAACCGCGACGCCGACCAGTTCGCGCTAGCGGTCGCCGGAGCGTGGTGGCTGGCCGGAGCGGCGATCGGCCTCTATCTGGGCCGTCCCGCCCTCGCGGCCCAGAGCGTGGCCCGGGTGCTCGCGGGTGCGCGGACCTCGACCAGCCTTCCGCCGGACAGCCCCGGCCGGATCGCGATCCTTCGGCTCTGGCCGGTGGCGGCGTTCGCGATCCTGGTCGGTGGCGCGGGCTGGGTGTGGCCGCAGGTGGCCGCGATCGGCGCCGGCTATGCGATCGTGATCGCGCTCGCCTGGCGCGGTCGCGAGCGCGCCGTCGGAGCGGTCGAGGACCGCGACGGGGTTCGCTTCTACGTCGAGCCGTCCTCGGCCTTCGCGCCCGTGAAGCTGATCCGCACGCCCGGGCTGTACCGCGACCGCGCTCCGTCCGCGAAGCCGCCGCCACCGCCGCCCGCCGAGACCTAGCGCCTCGAAAGCGGAGGCGTCGCGGACCGAGTCGAGCACCCCCCAGTGCGGGTCGCGACGCCGGGCGAATGCGATCCAGCCGCCGAACGCGGCCGCCAGCGCGGCGGCGCCGCCGACCACGAGCCCGGCCCGGGGGCCGGCCTGCTCGGAGAGCCAGCCGATCAGCGGCCCGCCGATCGGGGTCGAGCCGAGGAAGACGACCGAGTAGAGCGCCATCACCCGGCCGCGCATCGCCGGGCTCGCCCCGAGCTGCAGGGTCGAGTTGACGCCGGCGGCGAAGCTGACCGACGCGGCGCCGAGCGGGACCAGCGCGAGCATCGCCAGCGGCAGCGTCGGGGCGCCGGCGGCAAGCAGCGCGAAGAGCCCGAACGCCGCCGAGGCGCCGACGACGAGCCGCTCGCCGGTTCTCCCGCGAGCCCCGGTGGCGAGCGCCCCGCTGACCGAGCCGACCGCCATCGCGACCGCGAGCGCCGTGTAGGCGGCGGCGCCTCCGTCGAAGGTGAAGCGGCCGAGCAACGGGAGCAGGACCTGGAAGTTGAAGGCGAGCGTCCCGACGACGGCCATCATCGCCAGCGGGATCAGCAGGCTCGGCTCGCCGCGCAGGTAGGCGAGCGCGGCGCGAACGCCACCGCTGTCACCGTCCTCGCGCTGGTCGGCCGTCGGCCCCGAGAGGCGCGCCGGATCCATGCCCCGCAGGGCGACGATCATCGCCCCGAAGGTGGCCGCGTTGATCAAGAAGCAGGGCGCGACTCCGATCGTCGCGATCAGGACGCCGGCACCCGCCGGGCCGAGGATCCGGGCGCTGTGGATGAGGACGCTGTTGAGGCCGACGGCGTTGACCACGCGGTCGGCGCCGACCATCTCGATCACGAAGCTCTGCCGGGCCGGATTGTCGATCGAGTTCACGGCGCCGCGGACGAAGACGAGCCCGAAGACCATCCAGGGCTCGACCGCGGCGCTCGCGGTCAGCGCCCAGAGCGTCAGCGCGGGCAGCGCCATCGCGGCCTGGGTGACGATCAGCAGCGACCGCTTCGGCCAGCGGTCCGCGAGCACCCCGCCCCAGGCGCCGAAGACGAGCATCGGCAGGAACTGCAGCGCGGCGGTGACACCGACCGCGACGCCGCTGTTGGTGAGCTCGAGGATCAGCCACATCTCGGCGACCGTCTGCATCCAGTTGCCGCTCAGCGAGACGAGCTGGCCGGCGAAGTAGCGCCGATAGTTGAGTACCTCGAGGGAGCTGAAGGAGCGGCGCAGGGCCGCGCTCATGCAGGCCTCTCGAGATCGAGAAGCCGCTCCAGGATTCCCGCGGCGCGTTCGAGCGTCGCCACCTCATCGAGGTCGAGGCTGCGCATCCGTTTCGCCAGGTAGGCGTTCTTTCGCTCCCGCAGCCGCTTCAGCAGCGCCCGGCCGGCGGGAGTCGAGGCGACCAGGAAGCCGCGGCCGTCGTCGGGGTCGGGCGTCCTCGTCACAAGGCCCTGCTCGACCAGGTTGGCGACGATCCGGGTCGCGGTGGGGCGCCGGACGCGCTCGCGATCGGCGAGCTCGCTCGGCGTCAGCGGGCCGTGACCGTCGACGGTGGCAAGCGCCGCGGTCAGGGTTGGGCTCAGAGTGACCCGGCCCTCGGCCTCATAGGCGTCCTGGCGCAGCCGTCGCGCAGTCCTCACGACCGCCAATCGCAGGCGCGAGGCGATCTGCGGAATCGAGGGAGTCTCCGTGAGAGTAGTAGTTACCATTGCTAATTAGCATAGCAAACTACATTGTTCGCCCACGCAGCTTGAGCAGCTCGCGCAGGCTCCGCGTGTTCGCGATCTCTCGCTTCGTCAGCCATCCGCGCCGCGCCGTCGCGATCGCGTAGATCATGTTCGAGAGCGTGTCGACGCCGTGGGCGTCGGTGTTGACGACGATCCTCACTCCCGCCTCGGCGGCGAGCCGGGCGTGGCCCTCGTTGAGGTCGCGACGGTTCGGGTTGCCGTTGATCTCGACCATCGTCCGGTTCGCGGCGGCGGCCGCGGCGACCGCCTCGACGTCGATCTCGTAGGGCTCGCGCTTGCCGATCAGGCGACCCGTGAGGTGACCGATGCAGTCGACCCGCGGGTTCTCGATCGCCGCCACGACGCGCTCGGTCATCCGCTTGCTCGAGATCCGGAACGACGTGTGGACGCTGGCGATCACCCAGTCCAGCGCGTCGAGGACGGCCTCGTCGTAGTCGAGCGAGCCGTCGGGGAGGATGTTGACCTCCGATCCGGCGAGCAGCCGGAAGGAGCCCTTATGAGAGGCGTTCCACTCCGCGATCTCGTCGACCCGTCGGAGCAGCGCGTCGGCGGTCACGTGGTTGCCGAAGCCGTGGCTGGCCGAGTGGTCGGTGACCGCGAGGTAGCTGTAACCGCGGGCGCGCGCCGCCTCCGCCATCTCGTCGAGCGTGTTGCGTCCGTCCGAGAGCGTCGTATGGCAGTGCAGGTCGCCACGAACGTCTCCGATCTCGACCAGATCGGGCAGCCGGCCCTCGGCGGCGGCCGCGATCTCGCCGTTCGCCTCGCGCAGCTCGGGCTCGATGTAGGCGAGGCCGAGGCGTTCGTAGACCTCGGCCTCGGTCGCGTAGCGCGAGACCTGGGCCGACTCGGTGTCGGTGATCCCGTGCTCGGAGACCGAGAGCCCGAGCCGGACGGCGCGCTCCCGAAGCTCGACGTTGTGCCCCGCCGAGCCTGTGAAGTGCTGCAGCAGGTTGCCGTACGCATCCGGCTCGACGATCCGCAGGTCGACGGAGACCCCGTTATGGGTCGTGATCCGCGTTCCCGACCGTCCGGCCGAGCCCGATTGCGCCGCCAGCTCATGCTCCGCCAGGGCGACGCTGAGCGCCTCGGGGTCGCCGGCGGTTGCGATCAGGTCGATGTCCTTGCATGTCTCGGCCCGACGCCGCGCCGATCCGCCGACCTCGACCGCGTCGCTCGCCGGGTGAGCGCGCAGCGCGGCCGCCAGCTCCTCGGCCACCGGGAGAACGTCGGAGAGCAGGAGGCGCTCGGCGGGGCCCTTCTCGCCGAGCTGCTCGAGCGCCGCGAGCACGTTCTCCTCGGCCTTCGGGCCGAGGCCCTTGAGGCCCCTGATCCGCTCGCCCTCGGCGGCCTCGCGCAGGTCATCGAGGCTCGAGACCCCGAGCTCGTCGTGGAGCCGCCGCACCGTCTTCGCCCCCAGCCCCGGGATCTGCGTGACCTCGATCAGCGACGCGGGGAACTTCGCCTTCAGCTTCTCGGCGGCCGGGATCTGACCTGTTTCGACGAGGGCGACGATCTTCGTCTGCAGGGTCTCGCCGATTCCGGGGAGCTCGGTCGCGCGCCCGGCCCGCGCCAGCTCCTCGACCGAGACGGGGCTCTGGCGGATCACCCGCGCCGCCTCGCGGTAGGCGATCACGCGGTAGCGGTTCGCGCCGTCGAGCTCGTAGAGGGTCGCGAGCTCGGTCATCGCCGCCGCAATCTCCGCATTTCGCATCGGCACGGGCGTGACTCTAGTGCCGGGACTAGATTGCCCCGGGTGCCCAACCGAGCCGTCTGGCTGATCCTGCCGACCTACAACGAAGCCGCCAACATCGAGGCGCTGGTCGCCGCCGCGCGCCGCCGGCTGCCCGGCTCGGCCCGGATCCTCGTCGTCGACGACTCGTCGCCCGACGGGACCGGCGAGATCGCGGATCGGATCGCCGCCGCGGACGAGGCCGTCGGCGTCCTGCACCGCTCCGCCAAGCAGGGCCTCGGGCCGGCCTATGTCGACGGGTTTCGCGAGGCGCTCGACGGCGGCGCGGCGCTGGTCGCGCAGATGGACGCCGACTTCTCCCACGATCCCGCCGATCTGCCCCGGCTCCTGGCCGCCGCGGAGTCGGCGGATCTGGTGCTCGGATCCCGCTACGTCGTCGGCGGCGGGATCGCCGACTGGGGCCCGATGCGGCGGGCGATCAGCCGCGGTGGCAGCGCCTACGCGCGGGCGATGCTCGGGGTCGGGATCCGCGACCTGACCGGTGGCTTCAAGGTCTTTCGCCGGGCTGTGCTGGAGACGATCGATCCGGCGACGATCCCGTCACTCGGCTACGCGTTCCAGGTCGAGACGACCTATCGGGCGCTCGAGGCCGGCTTCAGCGTCGTCGAGGTCCCGATCACGTTCCGCGACCGGCGGGTCGGCAGCTCGAAGATGAGCGGCGCGATCGTGCTCGAGGCTGCGCTCAGGGTTCCCGCGATGCGACTCGCGAAGCGACGGAGCTGAGCCCTATGCTGTCCCTGTTATCCGTTGCCGGGCGTCGGCGGGGCGGGTACTATACTTTGTGAAGTAGCGCGGCGGCACGTTCGCGGCGATCAGAACAGGATTAGGAGACCGAAAGTGACAGGCAAGCTTCCCGACGTTACCGACGCCAACTTCGAGGCCGAGGTTGTGGACGCCGACACGCCTGTCCTGGTCGATTTCTGGGCGCCGTGGTGCGGGCCGTGCCGGGTCGTGCACCCGATCCTCGAGGAGATGGCCGCCGAGCGGGACGGCGACCTGCGGGTCGTCAGCCTCAACGTCGACGAGAATCAGCAGACCGCCGCTCGCTACGAGGTGCTCTCGATCCCGACCCTGATCCTGTTCCGCGACGGGGCCGAGGCGAAGCGGATCGTCGGGGCGCTCCCCAAGCGTCGCCTCGAGTCAGAGATCGAGCCCGCGCTCGTCTGAGCGCCGCTCCGGCCTTCAGGCGCGCACGATCCCGATCCGCAGCTCGCGACCGTCGATCATCGTGCTCTCGCCGTCGCCATCGGCGCCGAGGATGAGCTCGGTGGCCAGGGTCTCGCCGGCGACGTAGTCGTCGTGGGCGCGAGCCGCCTCGAGCAGGTCGCCGTCGCCGGCCAGCGTCAACGCGATCCGGTCCGAGACGTCGAGGCCGGCGCGCTTGCGCGCGCCCTGGACCGCGTGCACGATCTCGCGCGCGAGCCCCTCACGGCGCAGCTCGTCGTCGAGCTCGAGCGCGAGCGCGACGGCGCGGCCCGCCTCCGCCTCGACCTCGTAGCCGTCGAGCGGCTGCATCACCAGCGTCAGGTCGGTGGGCTCGAGCGGGTGTTCGGCGCCGTCGACGTTGATCCCGATCCGCCGCTCGCTCCGGATCGCCTCGGCGACGTGGGCCGGGTCGAGCGCCTCGACCGCCGCGGCGACCAGCGGCATGTGCCTGCCGAAGCGTGGGCCGAGGCTGCGGTAGTTGGGCTTCGCCGCGTAACGGACGATCTCGCCCTCCTCGGAGACGAACTCGAGCTCCTTGACGTTGAGCTCGGACTCGACGATCTCGGCGAGGCGACCGATCTCGGCTCGCTCTGACTCGGTCGCCACGATCACCGCCCTGCGCAGCGGCTGGCGGTTCTTGACCTTGGCCGCGGCGCGGGCCACGCGCCCGAGCTCGATCGCCCGCATCGCCGCCTCGACCCCGGCCTCGAGCTCGCCGTCCTCGAGCTCCGGGTCGGGGACGGGAAAGTCGCAGAGGTGGACCGAGTCGGCGCCCTGCCCCGTGCCCGCGACGAGGTTGTCGTAGATCTCGTCCGCGATGAACGGGGTGAACGGCGCGAGCAGCTTGGCGACTTCGAGCAGGCAATGGCGCAGGGTCGCGAACGCCGCATCGTCCCCGTCCCAGAAACGCCGCCGGGATAGCCGCACGTACCAGTTCGAGAGCTCCTCTACATAGGCGGCGATCGCCCGGCCCGCCGCCGTGCAGTCGAAGTCGTCCATGCGGTCGATCACCGTCTCGGTCAGCCCCTGGAGCCTGCTCAGCGCCCACCGGTCGAGATCCGTCGCCCCCGCGTCACCGCGCGGCGCGTGGCTCGTCCAGCTGCGGCGGTCCGACCGCCTCCGCATTCGCGTAGAGGACGAAGAACGAGTACGTGTTCCAGAGCGTCAACATGAACTGGCGCACGGCTTCGCCGACGGCCTCGGCGGAGAAGCGGTAGCTCGACCACGGCTGCTGGGTCGTGAGCAGGTACCAGCGGAAGGCGTCCGCCCCGTGGGTCGCGAACACCTCGCCCGGGTCGACGACGTTGCCGCGGCTCTTCGACATCTTCTGTCCCTCGGGGTCGAGGATCAGCCCGAGGCAGACGCAGTTGCGGTAGCTGGAGCGGTCGAAGAGCAGCGTCGACTCCGCGAGCAGCGAGTAGAACCAGCCGCGGGTCTGGTCCTGGGCCTCGCAGATGTAATCGGCCGGGAACCGCTCGCTGAACTCCTGCTCCCGCTCGAACGGGTAGTGGAACTGCGCGAACGGCATCGCGCCCGAGTCGTACCAGGTGTCGATCACCTCCTCGACCCGTCGCATCGCGCCCCCGCACGAATCGCAGCGCAGGACGACGTCGTCGATGTACGGGCGATGCAGGTCGTGCGGCGGGTCGGCCCCGCGCTCCCTGAGGTCGGCGAGCGAACCCGCGCAGAACGCCTGCTCGCAATCCACCGACTCGCACCGCCAGACGGGCAGCGGCGTGCCCCAGTAGCGCTCGCGCGACAGCGCCCAGTCGACGTTGCCCTCGAGCCATTTTCCGAACCGTCCGTGCTTGACGTGCTCGGGGTGCCAGCCGATCTGCTCGTTCTCCTCCAGCATCCGGTCGCGGACCTCGGTGGTGCGGATGTACCAGCTCGACTTCGCGTAGTAGAGCAGCGGCGTGCCGCAGCGCCAGCAGTGCGGATAGGAGTGCTCGTAGGTCTCGGCGCGCAACAGCCGTCCGCTCGCCCGCAGCGCCTCGACGATCTCCGGGTCGGCCTGCTTGACGGACTGGCCCGCGAAGTCGGTCACCCGGTCGTCGAAAGTGCCGTCGGGGCGCACCGGGTTCTGAAGCGTGATCCCGTACTGCTCGCCGAGCTGGAAATCGTCCTCGCCGAATGCGATCGCGGTGTGGACGATCCCGGTGCCGTCCTCAGTGGTCACGAAGTCGGCCTCGAGGACGGTGTGGCCGCGTGGCCCGTAGTCGGTGATGAAGTCGAACGGGGGCTCGTACCTGATGCCGGCGAGCGCCGCGCCGGGGAAGCGCGCGAGCACCTCGGCGTCCTCGCCGAGCACCGCCTCGACCCGGTCGCGGGCGAGGATCAGGACCTCGTCGGCGGCTCGTACGCGCACGTACTCGATCTGATCGCCGACCGCGAGCGCGGCGTTGGAGATCAGCGTCCACGGCGTCGTCGTCCACGCGACCAGCGAGTCGCCGACCTCGACCGGGCTCTCTCCGATCTCGTCCGAGAGCGCGACCTCGACGACCGGGAAGCGGACGTAGACCGAGGGATCCTCGACGTCGCGATAGCCGACCGCGACCTCGTGCGAGGAGAGTGCGGTGCCGCACCGGGGGCAGTAGGGGACGACCTTGTGGCCCTCGTAGAGGAGGCCGGCGTCCCAGAGCCGGCGCAGCGACCACCAGACGGACTCGATGTACTCGTTGTCGAGGGTCACGTAGGGATCGTCGAGATCGATCCAGTGGCCGACCCGCTCGGTCATCCGGTTCCACTCCTCGACGTAGCGGAACACGGACTCGCGGCAGCGTGAGTTGAACTCGGCGATCCCGTACTCCTCGATCTCGGCCTTCGAGGAGATCCCGAGCTCCTTCTCGACCTCGAGCTCGACCGGGAGCCCGTGACAGTCCCAGCCCGCCTTGCGGGGGACGTAGTAGCCGCGCATCGCGCGATAGCGCGGATAGACGTCCTTGAACACCCGCGAGAGCACGTGGTGGGCGCCGGGCTTGCCGTTCGCGGTCGGCGGCCCCTCGTAGAAGCTCCAGACCGGCGCCGCGGCGTCGCGGCGCCGGGAGAGCTGACGCGCAAAGACGTCCGTCTCGCGCCAGCGCTCGAGCACGCGCTGCTCGAGCGCCGGAAACGACTGCGTCGGGTCGACGGGGCGAAATCCACTCACGGGCGGATGATTCTAGGAGCGCGTGCGAGTGCGGACCGGATCTCGCCTCCCGAGAGTCGCCTCGCGCTTCCAACGGCGCCGTCAGTCGCGGGCGAGCCAGGATCGGATCTCGTCGCCGTGCTGGTCGAGGCGGGGTGGGGGGAGCCGGGTGGCGGGTGGGGTGCCGCGGAGGCCGAGAGGCGAGCGCACGGTGCTGACCCCGTCGTGGCGGTCGACCGGCTCGAGCCCCAGACTCCGCGGCGAGCTCGAAGGCGCCGGCGACGTCGTTGACGGGCGCGGCCGGCACCCCCGCCGCCCGCAGTCGCAGCGCCCACTCGGCCACCGATCCGCCCGCGAGTCGGCCCTCGATCAACCGCCGCAGCTCGTCTCGGTTCCCGACCCGTGCCTCGTTGCCGGCGAAGCGGTCATCGGCGGCGATCTCCGGGAGCCCGAGCCCCGCGGCGAGCGCCGCGAACTGACGGTCGTTGCCGGCACAGATCATCAGCGGGCCGTCGGCGGCGGCGTAGGTCGCGAACGGCTCGATGCTCGGATGGACGTTGCCGAGCCGGGTCGGCACGGCTCCGGCGTTGAGAAAGCCCGAGGCCTGGTTGGCGAGCGCCGCGAGGGCGCTGGAGAGCAGGTCGATCTCGATTCGCTGCCCCTCGCCGCTGCGCTCGCGGGCGGTCAGCGCGGCGAGTATCGCGACGGCGGCGCCGAGCCCGGCGATCACGTCGACGAGCGCCACGCCCACCTTCGACGCGTCGCCCTGCGCCGGGCCGGTGATCGACATCAGGCCGCTCAGCGCCTGTACGAGCGGGTCATAGCCGGGCATCGAAGCGCCGGCCCCGGCGCCGAAGCCGGTGATCGAGCAGTGGACCAACCGGGGGTTCGCGGCGGCGAGCGCCCGCGGCGCGAGCCCGAGGCGCTCGAGCGCCCCGGGCTTGAAGTTGTCGACGAGGACGTCGGCGCGCCGGGCGAGCTCGCGGGCGAGCTCGGCGTCGTCGTCGTCCTTGAGGTCGAGCGCGATCGAGCGCTTGTTGCGGTTGACGGCGAGGAAGTAGGTCGCGGTCCCGTCCTCCGCCTCCGGTGGGCGCCAGGTCCGCGTCTCGTCCCCGGTGGGTCCCTCGACCTTGATCACGTCCGCCCCGAGGTCCCCGAGCGTCATCGCCGCCAGCGGGCCGGCGAGCACGCGCGAGAAGTCGGCGACGAGGATTCCCTCGAGGGACGAGGCCGGGGTCATCGACGGCAATCTAGAGCGGGCCCCGGCGAAGGGCTCGGTGGCGCGCTAGTCGCGCGGGCGAGCCCGCCGCCACAGCGGCACCCGGACGCTGGAATCGGCCGCGAGTCGCCTGCTGCGCGCCTGGCCCTCCAACCGGGCCCGGTGGGCGTCGAGATAGAGGATCGTCATCATCGAGTTCATCGCGGTCTCCCTTCGGGTCTGTGGCGTCGTGTAACCGCCGTTCATCTATGGGTAGTTATAGCATAACCGGTGTTATTATGATGTTGGTTATGAACGCTCCCGCCGACCAGACCGCGTCGGGCAAGGATCAGAGCGCGCCCGGGCGCCTCGAGCTGGTTCGCGAGTTCGTCAACACGCTCGACGTCATGGACGCCAACGAGGAGCTCGGCGACGGTCAGCGCGCCGCCCGCTGGCTGACCGGGCACGGGGTCCCGATCGGCGGCGACGCCTTCACCGGCCCCGAGCTCGAACGGCTGGTCGCGGTCCGCGAGGCGCTCCGCGAGCTGCTGCTCGCCAACAACGCCGGCGATCCGCCGCCGGAGGCCGCCCTGACGACGCTCAACCGCCAATCCTCGGAGGCCGAGATCGGGCTCCGGTTCGGCCCCGAGGGTGCCGACCTCGTGACGCGCTGCGACGGGGTCGATTGCGCGATAGCCGAGCTGCTGGCGGTCGTGCACGAGTCGATGCGCGACGGCACCTGGCAACGGCTCAAGGTCTGTCCGGCCGAGGACTGTCGCTGGGCGTTCTACGATCACTCGCGCAACCGCTCCGGCACCTGGTGCGTGATGGGGGAGTGCGGCAACCGCGCCAAGGCGCGCCGCTACCGCGAGCGCCACCGGGATCGGCCCGCGACGAAGCCCAACCGATAGCCTCAGGTCGACGGCCCGAAGCGACCTGACGATAGGAGTCCGAGTGGCGGTTGAGCAGCAGTTGTGGGGCGCGGAGACCGCGAAGGCGGTCGACAACTTCCCCGTCTCGGGACACCCGATCCCGGCCCCGGTGATCCACTGGCTGGGCCGGCTGAAGGCGGAGGCGGCGCGGGTCAACGCCGAGCTCGGCAACCTCGATCCCGATCTCGCCGAGCGGATCGCCGCGGGCGGCGACGAGGTTGCGAACGGCGATCACGACTCGCAGTTTCCGATCGATTGCTTCCAGACAGGCTCCGGCACCTCGTCGAACATGAATGCCAACGAGGTGATCGCGAACCTGGCCGGCGACGGGGTACATGCCAACGACCACGTCAACATGGGACAGTCCTCGAACGACGTCTTTCCGTCGGCGGTCCACCTCGCGGCCCTCGACGAGGTGAGCGGCGACCTGTTGCCGGCGCTGGACGGCCTCGCCGAGGCTCTCGGCGCGAAGGGCGAGGAGTTCTCCGAGCACGTCAAGTCGGGGCGAACGCACCTGATGGATGCGGTTCCGGTCACCCTCGGCCAGGAGTTCAACGGCTTCGCCGCGCAGGTGCGTCTCGGCGCCCGCCGGGTCCGCGACACGCTCGGTCGCGTCGGCCAGATCCCGCTCGGCGGCACCGCGACCGGGACCGGCCTCAACACCCATCCCGAGTTCGCGAAGCGCGTCCGGGTGCGGCTTGCCGAAGCGACCCGGCTCGAGATCTCGGCTCCCGAGGACCCGTTCGAGGCGCAGGGCAATCGCGACGCGCTCGTCGAGCTCTCCGGGGCGCTGAAGGTCGTCGCCGTGTCGCTGATCAAGATCGCAAACGACCTCGCGCTGATGGGGTCGGGGCCACGTGCCGGGCTCGCCGAGATCCGCCTCCCGGAGCTTCAGAAGGGCTCCTCGATCATGCCCGGCAAGGTCAACCCGGTGATCTGTGAGGTCGCGATCCAGGTCGGCGATCAGGTGATCGGCAACGACCTCGCGATCACGCTCGGGGGCTCGCAGGGCCAGTTCGAGCTCAACGTGCGCGTGCCCCTGATCGCCCGCAACCTGCTCGACTCGGTCAAGCTGCTCGCCGCGGCCTCTCGTCTGCTCGACACGAGGTGCGTCAGCGGGATCGAGCCGAACGAGGAGATGCTCGAGCGCCACGCCGAGTCGACGCTGGCGACCGCCACGGCGCTCAACCCGCACATCGGCTACGACCGCGTCGCCGAGATCGTCAAGGAGGCGGCGGCGTCGGAACGCTCATTGCGGGAGGTCGCGCGCGAACAGGGAATCGAGGAGTCCGTGCTCGACCAGGCGCTCGACCATCACAAGCTCGCCCGCCCACACGGCTGATCGGCCGGGCATCGAGCGCGTCTCGACGCTCGAGCTCTTCTTCGATCTCGTCTTCGTCTTCACGATCACGCAGCTGACCTCGGTGCTCGCCGACCACCCGACCTCGCGAGGGGTGCTGCAGGCGGTGTTGATCCTCGGGGTCGTCTGGTGGATGTACGGCGGTTACACCTGGCTCACCAATGCCGAGCGCACCGACGCCGGCGGCCGGCGCCTGTTGCTGCTCGGGGGGATGGCCGGGTTCATGATCCAGGCGCTCTGCATCCCGACCGCGTTCTCGGGAGACGGGCTCGTGTTCGGGATCGGCTACCTGGTCGTGATCTGCGTCCACGGGACCCTGTTCATGCGCTCCGCCAGGGAGGCGACGGTGAGCTCGTTTCGCCGTCTCGCCCTCTACAACCTCGCGATCGCGGCGCTGGTCCTGGTCGGCGGCGCGATCGGGGGAACGGTCGAGTACGTCGCGTTCGTCGCCGCGTTCGCGGTCGCCTGGGTCGTGCCGAAGCGAGGCGTCGAGTCGGGCTTCGAGATCGCACCGGCCCACTTCGTCGAGCGTCACGGGCTGGTCGTGATCATCGCGATCGGGGAGTCCGTGATCGCGGTCGGGATCGGAGCCCAGGAGCTCGTCGTCGAGGCGGGGATGATCGCCGTCGCGCTGCTCGGCCTCGCGCTCAGCGCGTGCCTGTGGTGGGCCTACTTCGGCGGCGACGACACGAGGGCCGAGCGGGCGCTCACCGATGCCCCGGCGGAGCGCCGGCCCGGCCTCGCGCTTGCGGCGTACGGCTACTGGCACATTCCGATCCTGCTCGGGATCGTCGCCACCGCATCGGCGCTCGAGGTCGCGATCGCCCACCCGAGCGCCGGCCTCTCGACCGCCCGTGCGCTCGCGCTCGGGGGCGGCGTCGCGCTGTACATGGTCGGCGACGCCCTCTTTCGCCGCTCGCTCGGGCTCGGGCCGCTCGGTGGCCGCCTCACCGCCGCCGCGCTGGCGCTCGCGACCGTGCCGATCGGGACCGAGCTCTCCGCGATCGTCCAGTTGATCGCACTCGTCCTGCTGCTCGCCGCAATCCTCGCCATCGACCGTCCGCAGACCGCCCGTGCCGTTGCCGCCTGAACCCGGAGGCGTCGTGGTCGGCGCCGGGAACCTCGACCCGGCTGCGGTCGCGTAACGTCAGAGGTGCCCGGGAGACCAACCAACAGGTGGGAACGATCCACCGTGCGACAACCAGTGAAGGAGCGGCGATGAGCGATCAGAACGGAAGCCCGAGCCCGACGAGGACCGAGAAGGCGACCTTCGGCGCCGGCTGCTTCTGGCAGGTCGAGGAGACCTTCCGCGCCCTCGACGGTGTCGTCGACACCGCCGTCGGCTACGAGGGCGGCGACGTCGAGAACCCCACCTACGAGCAGGTCTGCACCGGGACCACGGGACACGTCGAGGTCTGCCGGGTCGAGTTCGACCCCGAGCGGATCGCCTATGAGGATCTCGTCCAGAAGTACTTCGAGATTCACGATCCGACCCAGCTCAACCGCCAGGGCCCCGACGTCGGCTGGCAGTATCGATCAGTGATCTTCACCGAGGACGCGGAGCAGGCCGCCGCGGCGGAGAGGGTCCTGGAGCGAAACCAGGAGCGCTTCAAGGCGCCGATCGTCACCGAGATCGAGCCTGCGAAGCCGTTCTGGCGGGCCGAGGAGTATCACCAGTGCTACCTGGACAAGCGCCACTCGGCCGGTGGCTTGCTGAGCCAGCTGCTCGGCCGCTGAACAGCCTTGGCGTTCGTCGCCTAGCCCTGGTAGGGCGGCGCCTCACCCCAGCCCCACCGGGGCAGGGGCGCGTGTTCGACGAGATCGGCATCGGGCGCCGAGTTGGCGGCCGCGATCCGGGTCCCCCACTCCAGGTAGGCGACCAGGGCGGAGCGGAACTCGGGATCGGCGGGGAGGCCGGCGTCGTCGGCGGCGAGGCTCATCAGCGAGGCGAACCGGAATCGCTGCTCGGCGGTGATCCCCAGCCCCCGGTGGTGGGCGAGCATGTTCTCGTACCCCCCGAGTTGCTCGCTGTATCGCTTCGGCCCCCCGAAGACCTCCGACCACCAGGCGGTGACGTGATCTCGGTGCTCCTCGCTGACCCCACCGGGAAAGAACGGGGCGAGGAGGTCGTCTCGCTCCACCCGATCGTAGAACGCGTCGATCAGCCTCCGCAGGGCGGGCTCCCCGCCGGCCCACTCGAACAGGGTCGGAGCCGAGCCGGCCACTAGATGATTGATTCCACGGAGTCGCGTGCGCGGGGGCGCGCGATCCAGCGACGGTATCCGGGCGTCATCCGCGTGCGTGAGGTCGTGGGATCACTCATCTAGGCGTTGATCGCCACGTACTTGGTCTCGAGGAACTCGTGGATGCCCTCGTTGCCGCCCTCGCGGCCGATCCCGGACTGCTTCACGCCGCCGAACGGCGCTCCGGCGTTCGAGACCATGCCCTGGTTGAGGCCGATCATCCCGGTCTCGAGGCCCTCGCAGACGCGCAGCGCGCGCTTCAGGTCGCGGGTGAAGACGTAGGCGACGAGGCCGTACTCGGTGTCGTTCGCCGCCGCGATCGCCTCCTCCTCGGAGCCGAAGCCCCTCACGGGCGCCACCGGCCCGAAGATCTCCTCGCTGAGCACGCGGGCGTCGTCGGGGACGTCGGCGAGCACCGTCGGCTCGAAGAAGTAGCCGGCGCCCTCGACCTCGCCGCCGCCGACGACGCAGGTCGCGCCCTTCTCGATCGCGTCGCTGACCAGGTCGGCGACCTTGCTGCGCTGGTCGGCATCGATCAGCGGCCCGATGTCGACGCCGTCCTCGGTCCCGCGGCCAAGCTTCAGCGCGCCCATCCGTTCGGCGAGCCGCTGCGCGAACTCCGAGGCGACCGGCTCCGCGACGTGAAAGCGGTTCGCGGACGTGCACGCCTCGCCGATGTTTCGCATCTTCGCGATCATCGCCCCTTCGACCGCGGCGTCGAGGTCGGCGTCGTCGAAGACCAAGAACGGGGCGTTGCCTCCGAGCTCCATCGATACCTTGAGGACGTTGTCCGCGGCCTGCGCGATCAGCTTCCTGCCGACCTCGGTAGAGCCCGTGAAGGAGAGCTTTCGAAGCCGCGGGTCGCCGATGATCGGCGCCGAGATCCCGCTCGACGAGTGGCCTGTGACGACGTTGAGGACGCCGGGCGGCAGCCCGCACTCGGTGAGCAGCTTCGCCAGCGCGAGCATCGAGAGAGGCGTCTGTTGCGCCGGCTTGATGACCATCGTGCAACCGGCCGCGACCGCCGGCCCGATCTTCCGGGTGCCCATCGCGGTCGGGAAGTTCCAGGGGGTGATGAAGTAGCTCGGGCCGATCGGCTGGTGCATCACGAGGACCCGCGAGGCGCCGTTGGCGGCGACCTTGTAGTAGCCGTCGATGCGCAGCGCCTCGCCCGCGAACCAGCGGAAGAACTCGGCCGCGTAGGTGACCTCCGCCGTCGACTCGGCAACCGTCTTTCCCATCTCCAGCGTCATCAGCATCCCGAGTTCGTCGGCGCGCTCGGTGAGCTGCTCGAAGGCTCGGCGGAGGATCTCGCCGCGCTCGTTCGGCGGGGTCGCCGCCCACCCGGGCTGGGCGTCGGAGGCGGCGTCGATCGCCGCCTGGGCATCGTCGGGCGTCGCGTCGGCGATCTCGCACAGGGGTTCACCGGTCGAGGGGTCCTCGACCGCGAGCGTGGCGCCGCCGGAGGCGTCGCGCCACTGACCGCCGATGAAGAGCTGCTTCGGCGCCTGGTCGAGCGCCGCCTGCTCCCGCTCGCTGATATTCATCCGACCTCCATCTCGAAGCTCGATCTCAGCGTATCGTCCGGCCTTCCGCGACCGCGACTTTGGCGCTTCGGGCGCTGTTGACGGGTCGGGTGAACTGGGGACGATGACTGCGACGAAGCGGATAGCGCCGATCCTGATCGCCGTCGCGGCGCTCTGCGTGCCGGCATCGGCCGAGGCGGGCTGGAAGGTGATCGGCCACGGCTTCGGCCACGGGGTCGGGCTCTCGCAGTACGGCGCCTACGGCTATGCCAAGCACGGTCGCGACTACGAGCAGATCGTCGAGCACTACTACACGGGCACCGCGCTCGGGAGAACCGGCGGCGCGAGGATCAGGGTGCTGCTCGGGTCCAGCCAAGCGGTTGGCTTCACGGGCGCGGGCAGGGCCTGTGGTGAGCGGATCGACGCCCGGCGCCACTACTCGTTCGTGGCCGCCGGCGGCGACGTCGTCCTGCGGCGGGGTGGAGGCGGCAGGGTCGGCGGCTGCGGGCGCGAGGGGGTCGCCGGTACCGGGGTCTCGATTGCCGGCTTCGGACGCTATCGGGGGCGCCTCGTCGCCCGTGCCGACGGCGGCGGCCTGCTGGTCATCAACGCGGTCGGCGTCGACGCGTACGTGCGCGGGGTGGTGCCGAACGAGATGCCCGCCTCCTGGCCGCAGCAGGCGCTACGCGCTCAGGCGGTCGTCGCGCGCTCCTACGGCCTCGCCACCGACCGCGGCGGCGCCTTCGATCAGTACGACGACACCCGCAGCCAGGTCTACGGCGGTCGGCGCTCGGAGACGAAGGCGACCGACGACGCGGTCGAGGCGACCGCCGGCAAGGTCGTCGAGTACAAGCGCCGCGTCGCGACCACGTACTACTTCTCCACCTCGGGGGGCGAGACCGAGAACTCGGAGTTCGGGTTCTCGGGGGGCTCGGCGGTGCCCTACCTGAAGTCCGTCGAGGACCCGTTCGACGACCTCTCTCCGGTTCACGACTGGACCCGGTCGTTCTCCGACTCGCAGATGGCTTCGAAGCTAGACGGTCTGTTCTCGGGCAGCCTGCGGAGGATCGAGATCCTGAAGACGGGCGCCTCGCCGCGGATCGTCCGCGCCCGGGTCGTCGGCTCGCGCGGCTCGACCGTGGTCACCGGTGACACGCTCCGCGCCCGCCTCGGCCTGCGCTCGACCTGGGCACGCTTCCGCCACCGGTGAGGCAAGCGGCACTCGCCGTCAGCCCGGGCGCAGGACGCCCTGACTCTGGACCCCGCCGCCCGCGAACTCGTAGGCGAGCCGCTGCGGTCGCGGGTCCGGGGAGCTCAGCGTGACGACGCCCTTGCCCTTGCACTTGCCGCCGGATCCGCGCTCGATCACCTCCTCGAAGCGAACCGCGTCGCCTCGGCCGCCGAGGAAGCGCCAGCTGCCGGTGCAGTCGATCCCGGCGTAGCGGACCACGTTGCGCCGGGGGTTCGTGAGCGATGCGATGTCGACCCGAACCGCGAACGGCTTCAGCCCCTTCTGGTGCAGGGTTCCCCGCCAGCGACCGGCGATCGGGCCGGGCTGGGCTGCGCCGTCGGCCTCGAGCTGATCGAGGTGGTCTCCGAGCGGGGTCTGCGGCTGCGGCTGCACCTGGGTCGGCGGCGCAGCGCCCGAGAGGTCGGGCTCGCTCTTCTCGCCGCAAGCCGCGAGGCCGAGTACCGCGATTGCGGCGGCGGCGAGGATCGCGGTGCTCGGGGCTCTGCGCATGTGCTGACTCTACGGCGCGCCGTTCAGCCGTCCGCGAACGGCTGGACGGCGATCCCGTGGTCGGTCTCGCGGACCCCGAGCTCATATGCCGCGGCGCCGATGCATTCGAGCCGTTCTCGGCGCCGGCCCCTGCGCTCGACCGTGAGCTCGAGGTCGGAGATCGAGCAGTTGAGCGTGTTGTGCTCGGGCCCCTTCGGATCCGCATAGACCCAGGCGACGAACTTGCGCGGCTCCGCCGCGACCCGGCCGCGCACCCGCACGTCCTTGCCGGTGAGCTCGAACTCGCATTCGGTCGGCTGCTCTGCGACCTTGGTCGATCGGATTCGCTCGAAGCCGCCGAGGCGATGTCGCTCGCGGTCGAGGCAGAGCACCGCGTTGCCGACCCACGGCGTCGTCATGCGCCCGACCTTGATCCTCCCCAGCGCCGCATCGAAGTAGGTGTCGTCGTTGCCGAAATCGTTCGCCTGGATCCAGGTCCATCGCTCGGCGTGCTCGGAACCCCAGTTGTGACCGATCATCCCCGGCCAGGAATCGACCGCGATCTGCTCGCCGTCGATCGTGACGACACCCGAGTACCGCGCGTCCGGGTACGGGGAGAGGAACTTCGTCTTCGGCAGCGGCGCGCCGTAGAGGAACGAGTAGGGAAGGTGACGAAACGACTCGGCGGCCGAATCGAAGCTGAGCTCCCAGGAGACGTCCATCTCCGGCGTCGAGATCTCGCCTCTGGCGCGCCCGGGCTGCAGGAGCGCGCCGTCGACCTCGATGTACGAGCCCGCGGGCGCCGACACGTCGGCCCTGGTGACGGTCAGCTTCGTCGCCCGCGGGGCCGCAGAGCCGGCGTCGAAGAGCGTGAACCAGATCGAGCCGTTGAGCTCCGCGTCGGGGCGCTTGTGGACCGTATGGCGGATCCAGACAGCCCGACCTCCACCGGGGCGGGTCGCCTTGATGTAGAAGCTCTCGTAGTGCCCCGCCCCGCGGCCGGCGCCGGGGAAGCGGGCCTCGGTTCGCACGGGCGGGAAGCTAACAGCCGCGGTCGGCGCGTGGGGAGGGCCGCGGCCCGCTACGGCTTCGGGATGACGACCGACGCGCAGGGCGGTCCGGGCACGGCGATGTCGCCGGTGTTGGAGACCGGCGCACCGTTCTGATCGAGCAGATCGACCCGCAGCTGGCTCTTGTTGACCGTCACCTCCGCGTAGCTGAACTGGTTCGTGGCCGCGCACTGCATCCCGACCCCGTTCGGCGGCTGCGGCGTCAGGAACAGGTCGTGGATCAGGGTTCCGCCGCTCGGCGTGCCGAGCGTCGCGTTGATCTCACCCGAGTAGGTCTCGGTCGCGATCGGCCCGGTGGTGATGTCGTCGATGCCCGAGTTGAGGACGCCCGGTCCGCCGAGCGTGTTGTAGCGGGCGTCGTTGACCATGTTGGCGTGCACGTCGGTGGTCAGGAAGACCGCGCCCTTCGTGTTCGCGGCCAGGTAGTGCAGCAGCGCCAGGCGCTCGGCCTCGTATCCCTCCCAGCGATCGTAGGGGAGCGCGTAGTACTGCTGGATCGGGACCTCGTTGAAGATCACCTTGAAGGTCGCGGTCGAGTTCTTGATCGCCTGTTCGAACTTCTGCAGCTGCGCGGAGCCGAGCATCGTCCGGTTCGGATCGTTGATCGAGGCCGTGCAGGCCGGCGGCACCGGGTTGGCGAGCGGCGGGGCGATCGCCGAGAACGCGTTGCGGACGTTCTGCGGGGCGGTCGGGGCGAGGTCGGGGTTGCCGCTCCCGGCGGGGTTGTCGCAGATCCCCGTGTAATCGGAGCTCGCGCTGCGGAACGAGCGCTCGTCGAGGAAGAAGATCTCGAGGTTCTTGCCCCAGCGAACCGACCGGTAGAGCCCGGTCTCGCTGTTGTAGCTGACCGGGTTGTACTCGCGGAACGCCTTGACGCCGTCCTTGTACAGCTTCTCGCCGCCGATGTTCACGTCGCCGACGCTGAGCGGGAAGTTGCTCTCCGCGCGCGAGAAATCGTTGATGAACTCGTGGTCGTCCCAGTGGGCGTAGTAGGCGGTCGAGCCGCGCGCCTTCGTCCACGGCTTCTGGCCCAGGTTGGTCTTGTAGGCAGCGCGCTTCTGGGCGACCGAGAGGGCGACGTCGGCGAGGGTGTATCCCGGCACCTCGGTGTCGGAGTAGATCGTGTCCCCCATCAGGACGTTGAAGTCGTTCTTCTCGGAGATGATCTGCTTCCAGACCTCGAAGTTGTTCCAATACGGCGTCGTGCCGCCCGGGAGCGGCCGGGCGTCCTGGTCTCCCGAGAGCGCGAAGTGGATCGTCTTGTTCTGCTGCGACGCCGGGGCGGTCGTGAACTTGCCCTTCGCGGACCGCCCGCCGCGGGTCGTGCAGTAGCGATAGCTGTAGCTCTTGTTCGAGTCGAGCCCCTTGAGCTTGAACTGGACCGTCTTGTCGTTGCTCTTCTGGGCCTTGACCTTCGCCGCGGCGTTGTCCGCCTTGCAGGCGCCGAACTCGCCCTTGTGGGTGATCTGCAGGTAGGTATTGCCCTTTCTCGTCGCCTTTGCCCAGAGGATCGCCGAGTTGGAGGTCACATCGGCGGCCGTGACGCCGTACTTGAAGCCCTTCGGCTGCGCGAGGGCGGCGGGGGCGAGGGTCAGCGCGAGCACCGCGGTCACGGCCAGCGGGCAGAACGACTGGAAACCCCTCCTCGGTGACACGGCCGGAGCCTAACATGGAGGTTGGTGCGAGAAGAGGCGCGAGGCAGGGAATTCTTCGCCCGCGTGGTCGCGGGCATCCTCCTGCTCGTGGCCGCCGCGGCCGCGATCGCCGCGGTCGCGATCGCGCTCGGGCTCGGAAAGACCGAGTCGCTGAGCGTGCGGGTCGCGCGGATCGCCAGCGACGCAACGATCGCCGCCCGTCCGCGGTCGGATCCGTTTGCCGTGGAAGCGGTCGAGCAAGTCCGTGTTCGAGGCCCGAGCCGCGCTCGGCGAGTCGCACGTGATCTACGCCTTGAGCCCGGGCGGAGTCGTCGCCTCGGCGAAGCGGACGGCGCGCTTCCGGCCCGCGATCGAGGCCGCCGCGAAGGCGCACGGCGTCGCCCCCGACACGCTCGAGGCGATCATCTTCCTCGAGAGCGCGGGACGCCCCGACGCGATCGCCGGTCCGACGCCGGAGTCCGCCTCCGGGCTCGCCCAGATCCTGCCCTCGACCGCGACCGACCTGCTGGGGATGAACGTCGACCTGCCGCGCAGCATCGCGCTGACGAAGCAGATCTCGAACTCGAAGTCGCCGGGCGCGACCCGTGAGCTCGAGGACCGGCGGGCGGCCGTCGACGCCCGCTTCGACCCGCAGGCGGCGATCGACGGAGCAGCCCGCTACCTGGAGATCGCCCGCGACCGGTTCGGCACCACCGACCTCGCGATCGCCAGCTATCACATGGGGATCGGCAACCTGGAGACGGTGATCCGCGCCTACACCCGGGCCGATCCGGCGACCCCGATCGGCGACGTCGTCGCTGCGCGCAAGCTGTCCTACGCCCAGCTCTACTTCGACTCCGGCCTCGCCGAGCACTCGCGGTCCTGGGATCTGCTGGCCGGGTTCGGCGACGAGTCTTCCGCGTACGAGTGGAAGGTGCTCGCCTCGGAGCGGATCATGAGCCGCTACCGAAACGACCCCGAGGGGCTCGCGGCGACGGCCGACCTCGCCGACAACAAGGCGACGATGGAGGAGGTCTACCACCCCGAGTCCGAGACCCAGGTCTTCGATCATCCGGATGACATCGAGGCGGCGCTCCGCGACGGCGACCTCGTCCCGCTTCCCGACGACTCGGCGCTCGGCTGGAGGCCCGACCGCGACGTCGGCGAGCTCGCGGCCCAGCTCGACCAGCAGCCCGAGCTCTACCACGCGCTTCGACCGGAGGCGCTGGCGACGCTCACCTATATGGCCCGCCTGGTCAAGCATCTGAGCCACAGCGACGTCCCGCTGCGGGTGACGAGCGCCGTCCGCGACCGCGAGTACCAGGACGCGCTCGTGAAGTCGAACCCGCAGGCGACCGAGGAGTACTCGCTTCACACCACCGGCTGGGCGTTCGACATCCGTCGCGACTACGCCTCCGATCGTCAGGCGCAGGCGTTCCAGTTCGTGCTCGACCGGCTCAAGGCGCTGTCGCTGATCGACTACGCCGTCGAGCCCGGTGCGATCCACGTCACGGTCTCGGAGCTCGGGCGCGAGCTGCTCAAACCTTGATCGTGACCACGTCGCCGTCGGCGACGACGTAGTCGCGGCCCTCGGTCCGAAGCAACCCCCGGTCGCGCGCCGCGACGTAGCCGCCGGCTTCCACCAGGTCCCTCCAGTTGACGACCTCGGCGCGCACGAAGCCGGCCTGGATCTCGGTGTGGATCGTTCCGGCCGCATCCCAGGCCGATGAGCCGCGGCGCAGGCTCCGGGCGACCGCCTCCCGGCCCTCGTCGGCCGTGAAGACGACGATCAGATCGAGCAGGTCGAAGGCGGCGCCGATCAGTCGCCCCAGGGCCGATTCGGAGATCCCGAGCTCGGCCCGCATCTCCGCGCCCTCGCCCTCCTCGTCGAGCTCGGCGAGCTCGACCTCGATCCTGGCGCTGATCGGCACCGCGACCGCGCCGGCGCGACGCGCGTGCGCGGCGACGGCCTCGGGAACCTCGTCGATCCCCTCGTCGACGTTGGCGACGTAGAGAACCGGCTTCGAGGTCAGCGCGAACAGCCGCCGCGGCGCCTCACGTGCATCGTCTCCGACCGGAACGTCGCGAACCGGGCGGCCCGCGCCCAGCGCCTCGACCACCGCCTCGAGCCAGTCGCGTTCGGCGATCGCCTCCTTGTCGCCCGACCGGGCCTGCTTCGTGACCCGTTCGAGCCGGCGCTCGGCCTGCTCGAGGTCTGCCGCGAGCAGCTCGGTCTCGATCAGCTCGATGTCCTCGCCGGGGTCGACCCGGCCCTCCGCGTGCGGGACCCCGCCGCTGGAGTGGCAGCGGACCACGTGGCAGATCGCATCCGTCTCGCGAATCGCCGCCAGGAAACGGTTGCCGAGGCCCTCGCCCTGCGAGGCGCCGGGCACGAGGCCGGCGATGTCGTGGAACTCGATCGTCTCCTGCTGCACCTCGCTCGCCCCGACGGTCTCGGCGACCCGCTCGAGCCGCGGGTCGGGGACCCCGACCACGGCGACGTTCGGATCGATCGTGGTGAACGGGTAGGCGCCGGTCTCGGCGCCGGCACGTGTGAGCGCGTTGAAGAGGGTCGACTTACCCGCGTTCGGCAGGCCGACGATGCCGATCCTCACGCCGACCCGGAGGTCGCCTCGCCGCTCTCGGCGGTCGCTCCGTCGACGGCTACCGGGGCGCTCGCCCCGCCGTTGCCGGCGGCCCGGACGCTGGCCTGCGCGCGCTCGTTGGCGTCGACCGCGAGATCGAACAGACGCTCCTCCGTCGGCGCCGCGCCGAGCCCGGGAACCAGCATCCCGAGGCAGAGGCCGAGCGCGGCCCCGCCGAGCACGTCGGACGGATAGTGCATGCCGAGGTAGGGGCGGCCGACGCAGATCGCGGCTGCGAGGGCGAAAAGGTAGGGACGCGCACGGGGCTCGACTCGCCCGAGGGCGGTCGCGGCGGCGACCGAGGAGGTCGCGTGCGCGGAGGGGAAGGAGAGCTTGGTCGGCGCCCTCGCGAGCGGGGGATGCTCCTCGATCAGCGGACGCTCGCGGCCGACCGCGACCTTGACTGCGAGATTGAGCCCGATCGCGAGCGGCCCGGTCGCCCCGCCGGCCAGCCATTGGCCGCGCCGGCGGTCGTCGATCGAGGCGCCGATCGCGCCGATCACGGCCCAGACGGCCCCGTATTCGCCGCTCAGCCCGAGGGTCTTCATCGCCGACTCGAGCGGTTCTCCGTGGCCGCGCGTCCGGAGCAGGCGCAGCGCCAGCTGATCGGCGCGGCCGAGCGTCGCCAGGGCGCGGTTTCTCGGCTTCAGCCGACGCCCCGGGAGCAGGCCCGGTCGGCGGGACCGCCGGCGTCGCATGATCCGCTCTCGCACCCCGCCCAGGATAGGGGCGTCAGAGCTCGCGGCGAAGTACCGTGGTCAGCGCCTCGGCGGCGCGCCGGCGCAGCGGCCGGCGCCTCCAACGCTCGAGCTCGATCGCGCGCGAGCGTTCGATGTCGCCCTCGAACGCGGCCGTGAGGTCGCCGGCGAAGCCCTCGTCCCAGACGCACAACGCGACCTCGTCGTGGAGCTGGAAGGAGCGGTTGTCGAAGTTGATCGTCCCGACGGCCGACCAGGCGCCGTCGACGCAGAGCGTCTTCGCGTGCAGCATCGTCGGCTGGTACTCGAACACCCGCGCCCCCGCCTCCAGCAGCTCGTCGTAGGCGGCCCTGCCTCCGGTTCGCACGACTCCCTTGTCGATCTGCGGCCCGGGGACGAGTATCCGTACTTCGACGCCCCGCCCCGCCGCCGCGCAGAGGGCATCGGTGAACGCCGGCCGCGGCACGAAGTAGGCGGAGGTGAGGTCGATCGCCTCGCGGGCGGAGGCGATCGCGAGGTAATAGAGGGCCTCGGCGTTGGTGTCGCCGACCTTCGCGGCGGAGCGCACGACCTGCATCGCCGAGCCGCCGTCCAGCGGCTCGAGCGCCGGCAGGTACTCCTCCCCGGCGAGCACCTCGCCGGTTCCCTCGAGCCAGTTCTCCGCGAAGGTGCCCTGCAGCCCGCGGACCGCCGGGCCGCGGACGCGGACGTGGGTGTCGCGCCAGTGCTCGGAGTCCTCGGCGTCGCCGGTCCACTCCGATGCGATCCCGACCCCGCCGGTCATCCCGACCTTCCCGTCGGCGATCAGCAGCCGCCGGTGGGTGCGGTTGGCGACCCGCTTGATCGCGTACGGCTTCGGCGGCCGGAAGAGAACTACGCTCGCCCCGGCGTCGCGCATCTCGCCGATCAGGGAGCGTTCCATCTGGATCGCGCCGAGGGCGTCGAGGATCACGTTGCAGCGCACGCCGTCTCGTGCCTTGTCGCGGATCGCATGGGCGACGTCGCGCGCGATCTCCCCGCGCCAGTAGACGTAGGTCTGCACGTTGAGGGTTCGCTTTGCGGACCTGATCGTCTCCAGGAACGCCGGAAAGATCCGGTCGCCGTTGATGAACAGCTCGGCGCGGTTTCCGTACGAGATCGGCGCCCCGGTGAGCGCCTCGGCGGCGCGGGTGAAGTCGTCGCTGCGAACCTCGAGCTCGGTACCGATCTCGTATCCGAAGGCGCCCTCGCGGCGGTGGCGCAGGCTGTCGGCGGCGTACCAGCCGATCGCGGCCGCCGCGGCGATCGCCACAGGCCCGTATTCGCGCAGCGCTCGTCGCCGGCCCGGCTCGCCTCGCTCGATCGCGGGCGGGCGGATGCGCAGGTCGCGCAGCGCAGGCCTCACGCGTCCACCACGAGCTCGAAGGCGGCGGGCTCGACCGAGAACCGGAGCGTCTCGCCGTCGAGCAGCTCGCCGTCGACGTTGAAGCCGGCGTCCCCGTCCGTCTCGACGCCGACCTCGGTTCCCTGGCCCGAGATCACGCCGCGCTGACGCTCGACCCTGCCGGCGCGCAGCCCGTAGGCGTGGACGATCAGCCGCGCCCGCGACCCGGCCTCGATCATGACGACGTCGAGGACCCCGTCGGCGGGGTCGGCGGCGACTGCGGAGCCGCCGCCGAAGGCGCCCGTGCAAGCGACGGTGATCTGCCATGCGCGGCCGGCGAAGAGCTCGTTTCCGTCGCAGGTCACCCGGCACGAGATCGGGGCGGCGGTCAGCCCAACCCGCAAGGCGCCGAGGGTGTAGGCGAGCGGCCCGAGGGCGCTCTTGAGGCCCTCGGCCTTGCGCGCGGCCCGCGGCGACAGCCCGGCGCTCGCCGCGTTGACGAACGGGCGTTTGCCGACCCGGCCGAGCTCGAGTCGGCGCGTACGCGTCCCGTTCACGGCGAGCTCGACCGCCGGCTCGACCTCGGTCGGAAGCTCGAGCGCCCGCGCGAAGTCGTTCGCGGTCCCCACGGGGACCACCGCGAGGGGGACGTCGGCGCGCCCCGCCAGATCGGCAGCGCAGCCGATCGAACCGTCGCCACCCGCGACGACGATCCGCTCGGGGAGCGCCGCGAGGACGTCGGCGGCCCGATCGAGATCGAAGCGGATCACCTCGGTCTCGCGCTCGCGCAGGAGCCGCTCGACCTGGCCCGCCTCGCCCGACCCGGAGCCCGGGTTGGCGAGCAACGCTGTCCTGACCAAGGTCAGCCGGGGAGCTTCGAGCGCCCCTCGCGGCCCTTCTGGGCGCTGCGGTTGGTGGCCTTGCGCGAGGTGGAGAACGGCTTCTCGGCCAGCTCACCGGCCTTGCCCGGCAGCTTCGAGGCGGCGCCCTGACCGGCGCCGAGGCTCTTGTCGACGCCCTTCTGCGGCCACCAAGAGGCGCGCGGCAGCAGGAACGCGAGGACCGCCAAGACTATGCAGACGGCGACGATTACGGCGATGGTCATGCGTGATCTCCTTCGTTGCCCTCCATGCGCCCGGAACGTACCCCGGGTGCGCGACCGCGAAACCGGGGAGAATCTCGGCGGGTGACCTCGGTGCAGACAGTCGACGCCTACGAGCGCCGGTTTCGGCGCGCCGGGCTGCCGATGTTCGTCGAGGGCTTCTCCGCGTCGACGGACGTCTTCAACCGCGCCGCCCCGGTGCTCGGGCTCGTCTTCATCGTCGAGCTGCTGGGCGCCGGGAAGCTCGACTGGACCTGGTGGCAGAACCTGCTCGCGATCGGAGGCGGGCTCGCGGTGTTGCTCGCCGGGATGGCGGCGATCAACGTCGCCCAGGGCCGCCCGATCCGGGCGATCCCGAGGCGGCTCGGGAAGCTCGAGCTCGCCGGCTTCGTCCTCCTGCCGGCGCTGCTTCCGGAGATCTTCGGCGGCCAGGTCGGCAGCGCGGTGACGACGGTCGTCGTCAACCTGCTGATCCTCGGCCTGATCTACGCCGTCTTCGTCTACGGGCTGCTGGCGATCGTCAGCTGGGTGTTCTCCCGGCTCGCGAGTCAGCTCCGCTCGTCGCTCGGGCTGCTCGCGAAGGCGGTTCCCCTGCTCGCGATCTTCGCTCTGCTGTCGTTCACGGGCCAGGAGGTCTGGCAGATCTTCTCGGGCTTGAGCGCCTTCGCATACGTCTGCACGATCGGGCTCTTCGTCGCGCTCGGCGGCGCCTTCCTGGTCGTCCGTGTTCCGCGCGAGACCCGCAAGCTCGAGCGCGAGGCGGGCGAGGGCCCGCCGCTCAGCCGCGCACAGCGGGTCAACGTCGGGCTCGTCCTGTTCGTCAGCCAGGCGTTGCAGGTTCTGTTCGTCAGCCTTGCGATCGGAGCGTTCTTCGTCGTCTTCGGAATGCTCGCGATCGACGACCAGGTGCGCCAGTCATGGATCGGGTCGGGCGGCGACGAACTGGTAGCGATCTCCGTCGGCGGAGACCGGTTCGAGCTCACCACGCAGCTCCTCCGGGTGGCCGGTGGCCTCGCGGCCTTCTCGGGCTTCTATTTCGCGGTTGCGATGCTCACCGACACGACATATCGCGAGGAGTTCCTGGACGAGCTGACCGCGGAGATGCGGACCAGCTTCGCGGCCCGGGCCGAGTACCTACGGATCCGCGGCCGGGGAGCGCCGTCCGTGGAGCCGGCTGCATGAGCGCGACGATGGTCCCCGGCTATCGCCACCGGCCCGGCAACCATTGCGGGTCGACTGCGCTGCGCAACCTGCTCGCGTTCGGCGGAGTCGAGATCTCCGAGGAGATGGCGCTCGGTCTCGGCGCCGGGGTCTGCTTCTACTACGTCGCGGTCGAGGGCGAATCGCCGTCGCGGTTCACGAACGGCCGCGTCGGCAGGCTCGAGGAGCAGTTCCTGGAGCTCACCGGGCTGCCGCTGCGGTTGGCGACCTTCGAGCAGCCGGCGGAATCGTGGGAGGCGGCGCGCCGGACGGTCGCCGGGGGCCGGCCGGCGCTGCTGCTCACCGACCTCTATTACCTCGATCACTACGGGACGTCGGCCCATTTCCCGGGCCACGCCGTGGTTCTCGCCGGCTTCGACGACGAGGTCGCGTACCTGTCCGACACCGGCTTCGAGCAGCTGCAGACGACGCGGCTTGCAAACCTCGCCCGCGCCCGCCACGGCCGGCACCCGATCTTCCAGCTCGACGGCCACATGGTGACCCTCGCGGGCGGCGAGCTCGAGGATCCCCGGGGCGCAGCGGGCGCCGCGATCGCGCGCAACGCGCGCCAGATGATCGAGCCCGCGCTGGGCGACTTCGAGGGGCTTCCGGCGCTGCGGCGCTTCGCCGCGGAGGTCGGATCCTGGCCGCAGCAGATCTCCGACTGGCAGTGGTCGGCGCGGTTCTGCTACCAGGTGATCGAGCGGCGCGGTACCGGCGGCGGCAACTTCAGGCTCATGTACTCGCGCTTTCTCGCCGAGGCGGGCCGCGACGAGAGCGAGATCGCGGCGGAGGCGGCGCGCCGCTGGACGGCGCTCGCCGGGACGCTGCAGGCCGCGAGCGAGTCCGAGCAAGCCGACGCCGAGCTCTGGGACCGCGCCGGCGAGCAGGCCGGCGCGGTGCTCGAGACCGAGGAGCGTCTCTGGGCGGCCCTCGCCGCTCAGCCGGCGCCCCGGGCGAGGTAGTCAAGTAATCAAGCGCAGGACGGCTGCTTCGATCCGTTCACGGTCGGCGAACTCTCCGGGGTCACCGTCCGCGACGATCCGCCGCAGCGAGCGGTGGATCGTCTCGCCGGCGTCGAAGCGGTCGAAGACTCGCGGGTCGATGTAGGCGCTACGGCACACGGCGGGGGTATTCGAGAGATAGTCCGCGACCCGTTCGGTCGCAGCGGCGGCGGCACGCTTGCGGGCAGCCTTGGTGCTCGCGTCACGCCCGTTGGTCGCGAGGTCGACGGCGGCGAGCAGGGTCGCGTTCCAGGTGCGGAAGTCCTTCGCCGTGTAGTCGCCCTCCATCGCCTCCTTCAGGTACTCGTTGATCTGCGCCGCACGGACGTCACCCCAGCCGCCCCCGTTGCGATAGGCGAGCAGCTCGAGGCCGCCTCCCTTGCGCTCCTTGAGCGCCTTGATCGTCGGCACGACGGCAGGGTCGGCGATCTCCTGGCGGTGGCGCTTGGACCCCTTCGCGGTGTAGTCGAAGACCGCCGCCGGCGCTCGATCCGGACATGCTTGCGACGCAGGGTCGCGAGGCCGAAGGTCTCGTTCTCGGCCGCGTAGCGCTCGCTGCCGATCCGGAAGAAGCCCAGGTCGAGCAGCCGCACCGAGCACGCGAGGACCCGTTCGCGCACGAGGCCGCGCCGCGCGAGGTCGGCGCTCGTACGCTCGCGCATCCGGGGCAGGGCCTTCGCGAACCGCTCCATCTCGGTGAACTTCTCGCGGTCGCGATCCTGGCGCCAGACAGGGTGGTAGAGGTACTGCTTGCGGCCCGCCTCGTCGTAGCCGGTCGCCTGGATATGCCCGTTGGGGTGGGGGCAGATCCAGACGTCCTTCCACGCCGGGGGGATCGCGAGCTCCTTGATCCGGTCGATCACCTCGCGGTCGCCGATCGTCGTCCCGTCGTGCTCGTGGTAGGAGAACCCGCGGCCGCGCCCGACGCGGCGGATCCCGGGAGCGCTGCAGTCGACGCGGCGAAGGCGGGGCATCGGTCCCGACTCCTACCCGGGCGCGGCGGCGGCGAACCCGGGCATGCCCTCGGCGACGCGCCGAACCTACGCGGCGAGCCTGGCGAAGTACCCGACCGCCGGCCCGTCGCGCCGTTCGACCCTGAGCCCGGCGGCTTCGCCGCCCCGCCGCAGGGCGCCGGGGGACGTGTAGTGCGGGTCGCCGAACAGCTCGCCGACCACGAGGCGGCCGCCGGGACGGAGCACGCGAGCGATCTCGCGCAGGGCCGCCGCCTGGTCTGTGATCTCGCCGAGCGCGGCGATCAGGACCACGGCGTCGAAGGAGTCGTCGTCGTGAGGCAAGCGCGTCGCGTCGCCGCGCGTCGCGGTGACGTTGGCGAGCCCGCGCTCGGCGACGCGGCGCATCGTGTGATCGAGCATCTCCTGCTGGATGTCGAAGATCTCGAGCTCGCCGCCCGGCGTCAGCCATTCGGCCAGGTCGAGCGTGTAGTAGCCCGTACCGGGACCGATCTCGAGCGCCCGCTCACCGGGCTCGGGCGCCAGCGTCGCGCGCAGCCGGCCGCGGGTGATCAGCGGGTGCGGCGCCTCGACCCAGAAACGCTGTCCGTACGGGCACGCCGACGGGTTCTTCCGCCACCACAGCGCCGCCCCGGTGACCGCGGCCGCCGCGCCGAGCAGGACGTTCCGGATCCGCATCGCGGCGGGCCGGACTCAGCCGGCGAAGCCGATCGAGTGGTCACCGTCGGCGACCCTGATGAAGACGACGGTGGCCAGGTTGAGCGCCACCGAGCCCTCGGAGATCTTCACGTCGTACCAGCCCTTGCCGTCCTCGACCGCCTTGCGGAGGTCGGCCAGCTCGGCCTCGCTCAGCTTCACGGACAGCACCTGGCCGATCCCGAAGCCGATCTCGACCTTCCGCTGCACTTCTTCAGCCATCAGTGTTCCTCCGCCGGTTCGACGATCTCGGTGAGGACGCCGCCCGCCGCCCTCGGATGCACGAACGCGACCCGGCTCGAGCGGATGCCGGTGCGGGGCGCGCTGTCGATCAGCTCGACGCCGCGCCCGGCGAGCTCGGTCAGCGTCGCGTCGATGTCGTCGACCCGGTAGGCGACGTGGTGGAGGCCGGGGCCGCCGTTGCGGGTGATGAACCTGCCGACCGGCGTCTCGGGCCCGAGCGGGCGGAGGAGCTCGACGTGACACGGCCCGACCTCGAGCAGGACCGCCTCGACTCCCTGCTCGGCGACGGTCTCGCGGTGGACGACCGGCATCGAGAACGTGCCCTCGTACGTCGCCAGCGCCGCGTCGAGGTCCTCGGTGGCGACGCCGACGTGATCGATCAGCCCGAACATCGGGCGCGGAGTCTAGAGCTCTGCCGCGCTGCGGCCGGGCGCCTCGGCGAGCTCGGTTTCCGCTCGGAGGATCTCGGTCAGCGCGACGACCCCGACCTCGAGCTGCTCGTCGCTCGGCTCCCGGGTCGAGAACACGCGCTGGATCTCGTATCCGGGACCGTGAACGGCGCGGCCGACGGCCGAATCCGGATTGCGCTCTGCGTAGGCGAACAGCTCGACCGCCCCGCCGACCCCGGCCGCGGCGGCGACCCCGCGAGCGAGCGGGCCAGGATGCGCGAGCAAACGCTCGACCAGCAGCTGACCCGTGATCGAGAGCAGGAGCATCGGCCCGACCAGGTTCGAGCCGCACCGCCGGTGCTCCTTCGGCATCTCGGCGGGGTCGGTGCTCTGCTCGTAGCCGCCGATCGTCTTGTGCTCGACCGCGTGATAGGAGGCGAGCGCGGGATCGCGCAGGGCCGCGAGCGCGGGCAGGGTCCCGAGCACCGCGATCGCGGTCTCGCGCCCGACGGTCGGCGGGCGCAGCCGGCGCAGCAGGCTGGTGAGCGCGAGGCTGGCGACGATCGTCGCCAGCACGCCCGAGTCCTCGAACGGCAGTCGCGCCGATCCGAGCCGCAGTCGCGCCAGCGGGATGATCGTCATCGCCTCGGCGAGGCGCAACGGGCCACGGACCAGGGGCGTCGTCGCGAGGCGGCCGCGAGCGAAGATCGGCTTCGGCCCCGACGCGACCTCGATCGAGCCGTCGTCCGCCCGGGCTGCGAGCCGCCCACGAGGTCGGGCCGTGGATCAGGAGACCGTTTCGCAGCGCCATCCCGCCGAGCCGCAGCCGCTCGGCCCGATCCGGCCCGGATCCGTTCGCGCCGACTCCGTCGGACCCGGGCTCGGGGATCCCGGTCACCCGAGCACCCGGCGGCAGAGGTCCGCGTAGAAGCCGGCAGCGAGCGCGACGTCGGCGACCGCGGCACGCTCGTCGGCGGCGTGGGCCAGCGGCTGGGCCTCGAACAGGCCGAGCGTCCGCTGCGGGCAGAAGCCGTACACGGTCGCCGAGTCGAACGCCTTGCGAAACCAGTGGCTGTCGCTGAATCCCGGCATCACGGTCGGCACCAGCGTCGCTCCGGGATCCGCCTCGGCGAGCCATGAGCTGATCGCGTCCGCGAGCGGCGACTCGGCGGGGGAGCGGTTCCCGACCACCGACTCCTGGCCCTCGAAGTCAGCCTCGATCCCGTCGGCGAGCGGGCCGAGCACCTCTGCGAGACGCTCACGGGCCTGCTCGGGCCCTCCGCCGGGCGGCACCCGGGTGTCGATCAGCGCCTCCGCCCGCGACGGGATCACGTTCGACTTCTCCGATGCCCGGATCCGGGTCGGCACCAGGGTCACGCTCAGCATCGGCTCGGCGAGCAGCGTCGCCAGCTCGGGCGATCGACGGCGAAGCCGCTCGACCGCGTCCGCGAGCGCCGCCCGATCCGCTCCGTCGAGGTCCTCCTCGAGCACGATCGAGAGGAACCGGACTCCCTCGGGGGTCGGCTCGGGCGCCGGCTGGTCGCGGAGCTTCGCCAGCGCCGGGGCGAGCTTCAGCAACGCGTTCTCCCCGATCCCGGGGATCGAGCCGTGCCCGGCGACTCCGCGGGCGCGAAGCAGGAATCGGTTGACGCCCTTCTCCCCGACGCAGAGCGTGTAGAAGCGCCTCCCGTCGAGCTCGAAGGCGTAGCCACCGCCCTCGTTTACGACCATGTCCGAGCGCACCGCATCGGGCTGCTCGGCGCAGAGCCACGCGGCACCGATGTCGGCGCCCTTCTCCTCGTCGGCCGTGGTGACGATCTTGAGCTCGCCGCGCGCCGGGCGCCAGCCGTCGCGAGCGAGGGAGATCGCGGCCGCGATCTCCGCCGCGACCTGGCCCTTCATGTCCTGGGCGCCGCGGCCGCGCACCTCGCCGCCGACGACGTCGCCCGACCACGGGGAGAAGCTCCATTCGGTCGGGTCGGCGGGCACCGTGTCGACGTGACCGAGCAGGCAGAGGGTCTCGCCCTGCGGACTCGCCCGCGAGGCGCGCGACCAGGTTCGGGCGACCCTCCACGGCCGCCAACAGCCGGCACTCGAAGCCTGCGTCGGCGAGCCGGTCGGCGAGCATCTCCTGCGCCGCGCGCTCGTTGCCGGGCGGGTTGACCGTGTCGAAGCGGAGCAGTTCCGAGAGCAGCTCGACGGCCTCAGTGCCGAGCGCGCCGTCAGCCACCGCCGTCCCGTCGCTCATGCGCTCAGGTTACCCACGACCCCGAGCCGGGCCATACTGGGCGCGTGAGGGCGCGGCGATGATGAGCGATCGGCTGTTCGACGCCGGCGCGCAGGAGGCGTCCGATCGCCGCACCCCGGTGCCGGCCGGCGAGGCGCCGCTCGCGGTGCGGATGCGCCCCCGGACCCTCGACGAGCTGGTCGGCCAGGAGCACCTGCTTCGCGAGGGGTCGACGTTGCGGACGGCGGTCGAGACCGGCGAGCCGCACTCGATGATCCTCTACGGGCCCCCCGGCAGCGGCAAGACGACGCTGGCTCGGATCGTCGCAAGCGCCGCACGGGGCGCGTTCGAGGAGGAATCGGCCGTCAACGCCGGCCGCGCCGAGGTCCGGGCGATGATCGAGCGCGCGTCGGAGCGCCGCCGCGCGACGGGGCAACCGACGATCTTCTTCCTCGACGAGATCCACCGCTTCAACAAGGCCCAGCAGGACGCGCTGCTACCCGCCGTCGAGGAGGGCCTGGTGACGCTGATCGGCGCGACCACTGAGAACCCCTACTTCGAGGTCAACTCCGCGCTGCTCTCGAGGAGCCAGATCTACGAGCTGCACGAGCTCGACGCCGCCCGGGTGCGGGAGCTGCTGGAGCGGACGCTCGCCGACCCCGACCGCGGTATCGACGACCCCCCGGCGATCACCGGGGAGGCGATCGAGCTGCTCTCCGAGCGTTCCGGCGGCGACGCGCGGACGGCGCTCGGCGCGCTCGAGCGGGCCGTGGAGACCGCTCGGGCGAGCGGCGCGGAGATCGACCTGGCGGCGGCCGAGGACGCGCTGCAGCGCCGCGCCGTCAACTTCGACCGCCAGGGCGACCGCCACTACGACTACGCGTCGGCGCTGATCAAGGCGATGCGCGGCTCCGATCCCGACGCGGCGCTCTACTACCTCGCGGCGATGCTCGAGGGCGGCGAGGATCCGCGTTTCATCGTCCGCCGGATGGTCATCCTCGCCTCCGAGGACATCGGCAACGCCGACCCGCAGGCGCTCGTCGTCGCCGCTGCCGCCGGGCAGGCGGTCGACCGCGTCGGCCTTCCGGAGTGTGCGCTCAACCTCGCCCAGGCGGCCGTCTACCTCGCGATGGCGCCGAAATCCAACCGCTCCTATCGGGGCCTGGTGGCCGCCCGCGCGCAGATCCGCGAGCACGGAGCAAAGCTGCCGCCCGACTACCTTCGCGACGCTCACTACCCGGGCGCAAAGGCGCTCGGCCGCGGCGAGGGCTACGTCTACTCCCATGACGCGCCGGGCGGCGTCGCCGACCAACCGCTGTTGCCGCCCGAGCTCGAGGGCGAGCGCTTCTACGAGCCGACCGACCGCGGCTTCGAGGCCGAGCTGGCGGAGCGGCTGGAGCGTTTTCGGCGTAAGCGGTCGGGCGGCTGACCGGCGCGCCGAGGCCCGATCGAGGCTACGACAGCGATCACGTCACACCCGTGGAGACCGGGCTCACGGAGCGCGGCCGCCGCCGGTGTCGACGAACGGCTCGGCCCGCTCGCGACGGAGGGCCGGCGACGGCCGCACTGGCCGGGTACCCGGATCGGCGAACATAGAATCAGCCGCGATGGGAAAGCTGGATTCGTTCAACCCCGCCACCGGCGAGCTCGTCGGCAGCGTCACGACGATCACCCCGGACGACGTCCAGCAGGTGGTCGACGACGTCGCCGGCGTGCAGCCGTTCTGGGCGCAGCTCTCGCTTGCCGACCGGGCCCGTTACATGCGCCGGGCGGCGGACGTCCTGGTCGCCGACATGGAGGAGGTCGCCGACCTGCTGACCCGCGAGCAGGGCAAGCCGATCACCGAGAGCTACGTGATGGAGCTGATCCCGACGATCGACGCTCTGCGCTGGTGCGCCGCGGCGGGCCAGAGGATCCTCGCCGACGAGCGGGTCCCCTACCCGCAGCTGTTCCTGAAGACGAAGCGCAGCTTCTTCAGCTACGAGCCGCTCGGGGTCGTCGGCGTGATCGCGCCCTGGAACTACCCCTGGTCGATCCCGTTCGGCGAGGTCGCGATCGCCTTGATGGCGGGCAACGGCGTGGTGCTGAAGCCGGCGAGCCTGACGCCGTTGCTCGGTGAGCGGATCCAGCGCGTCTTCGACGACGCGGGTTTCCCGGAGGGGCTCGTCCGCACCGTCCATGGCGGCGGCGCGGTCGGCCAGGCGCTCTGCGAGGCCTCGACCGCGAAGATCTTCTTCACCGGCTCGGTCGAGGTCGGACGCCGGGTCGGCGAGATCTGCGCCGCGCGGATGAAGGGCTCGGTGCTCGAGCTCGGCGGCAAGGACCCGCAGATCGTCTGCGCCGACGCCGACCTCGCAAACGCGATCTCGGGTTGCGTCTGGGGCGGTTTCGCGAACTCCGGTCAGACGTGCTCGGGGATCGAGCGTACCTACGTCGTCGAGTCGGTCGCCGACGAGTTCCTGGACGGGGTGCGCCGCGAGACCGAGCGGCTGACGGTCGGCGACCCGCTCGAGTGGGAGACCGAGATCGGACCGATGGTCTCCGCCGAGCAGGCGGACCTGGTCACCGGCCTCGTCGACGACGCGATCGGCGCCGGCGCGGACCGCGTCACCGGCGGACCGCAGCAGGTTCCGGGCTACACGGGCCGGTTCATCGCACCCACGGTGCTCGCGGGCGTCGAGGACGAGATGCGGATCATGCACGAGGAGATCTTCGGCCCGGTCGTCCCGGTGATCGTCGTCGCCGACGAGTCGGAGGCGCTCGAGCGCGCCAATGACTCCGACTTCGGGCTCGGGGCCTCGGTCTGGACCACCGACCGCGCCAAGGGCGAGCGGATCGCTCGGCGGATCGAGTCGGGGATGGTCTGGATCAACGACCACTCCTACTCGCACGGCGCCCTCCAATGCTCGTGGGGCGGAGTCAAGGACTCGGGCCTCGGCCGCTCGCATTCGAAGTTCGGCTTCTACGAATGCGTGAACGTGAAGCTGGTCGCCTGGGAGCCGGGGATGACCCGCGACTTCTGGTGGCAGCCTTACGACCGGACTCTCGGCACGGCGCTGCGCTCCTCGGCGCGGTTGCTCTACGGACGTGGCGCGACCCGGATCAAGGGTCTGCGCGACGGCGCTCGGCCCGCTCGCCAAGGTCGGCGCGCGGACGCTGCGCAAGGGTCGCTGAGCGTCAGCCCGCCGGCAGATCGGCGAGCAGCTGCTTGGCCTCGGCCGAGACCTCGTGGTCGACCTGGAGCTCGTACTTCTCGGCCGTCATGCCTTGCACCGAGGTGAAGTCGCGGCGGCCGCCCTGCATCGCCTGCGCGATCGCGCCGAACAGCGCGCCGAACAGCGCGCCGACGACGAGCCCATAGATCAGCACGCCGAAGAACGCGGAGTCGGCTGTGAGAAAGAGCCCGAACAGCAGTGCGAAGAGGAGCCCGATCATCGCTCCCTGGGTGGCGCCGATCAGCGCCGCGCGGCCCGTGGTCAGGCGCCCGGCGATCTGCTCGACGGTCTGCAGGCCGGTGCCGACGATCGCAGCCCGCTGGACCGGGAAGCCCTTGTCGGAGAGGAAGTCGACTGCCCGCTCGGCCTCGCGATAGGTGCCGTAGGTCGCGACCGTGGTCCGCGCCGACGATGATGCGGCCGGTGTCGCGCTCTCCTGCACGCCGCGATTATTGCGCGACATGGCCCGCGGCGGGCCTCTGTCCTGAGCGCTGAGCGAGATAGTTGTGGCGATCGAAGCGGCGGGTGCGCCGCCAGAGCCTGGTCGCGAAGCCCGGCCACCAGACTCCGTTGCGCCCGTTGTCGTCGAGGTACCAGCTCGCACACCCACCCTTGTTCCAGACGCTCTCGGCGAGCCGGCGCTCGGTCTCGCGGTTGAACGCCTCATAGACCTCGTGGCGAACCTCGACCGTCTCGACCGCGCACTGCTCCATCTCGCGCAGGCACTGGAGCACGTAGTTGATGTGCGCCTCGCTGGTGAACAGGATCGAGTTGAAGCCGCCGGCGCTGTTCGGCCCGACGAGGAAGAAGAGATTGGGAAAGCCGGCGACGGCGGTGCCGAGGTAGGCGCGCGGGCTGCCCTGCCACGCCTCGCTCAGGGTGACGCCTGCGCGGCCGCGGAGCTGAGAGAAGCCGGGGTTGTCGAAGATCCTGAACCCGGTCCCGAGGACGATCGCGTCGATCTCGCGCTCGGTCCCATCGGCCGTCACGATCGAGTTCGCTCTGATCTCGGAGATCGGGTCGGTGACCAGCTCCGCGTTCGGCGCCGAGAGCGCCCCGTAGTAGGTGTTCGACATCGTGATCCGCTTGCAGCCGATCGTGTAGCTCGGCGTCAGCTTCTTCCGCAGCTCCGGGTCGGGAACCTGGCGTTCGAGGTGGCGTCTTGCGACCCCTTCGAGGGCCTTGGCGAGACGCCGGTCGACGATCGTCCCGAGCACGGTCGCCTCGAAGATCAGGTAGGTGAGCGCCCGCATCGCCCGTTGGGTGGCCGGGACACGTCGAAACAGCGTCCGCTCGAACTCGCTCACGGCACGGTCCGCGTCCGGCATCACCCAGGAAGGCGTGCGCTGGAACAGGTGCAGCTCGGCGACCCGCGGCTGGATCTCGGGCACGAACTGGACCGCCGAGGCGCCGGTTCCGATCACCGCGACCCGCTCCCCGTCGAGGACGTGGTCGTGGTTCCAGCGGGCCGAGTGAAACATCGTGCCCTCGAAGCTCTCCAGACCGGGGATTTCGGGCAGCTTCGGCTCTGTCAGCCCTCCGGTCCCTCCGACCAGGACGGCGGCGGTCCGCTCGCCCTCGGACGTCTCGATCCGCCAGCGCCGGGTTTCCTCGTCCCACGCCGCGCCCCGCATCTCGACCCCGAGCCGCACGTGCGGCATCACCCCGAGCTCGGCGGCACAGCGGCGCAGGTACTCGCGGATCTCACGTTGCAGCGGATAGGCGCGGGTCCAATCGGGATTCGGCGCGAAGGAGAGCGAGTAGAGGACCGAGGGGATGTCGCACTGACAGCCCGGATAGGTGTTGTCGCGCCAGGTTCCGCCGATCTCCTCGCCGCGCTCGAGGATCACGAAGTCCTCGATCCCCTCGCCTAGCAATCGCGCCGCCATCCCGATCCCGGAGAACCCGGCGCCGACGATCGCGACCTGCGTGTGCCTGCTGTCCGGCTCGGTTGCTGGCATCGCGGGGCATCATCGCATCGGCCGCGAACCCGATCCTGCGCCAGCGGCCGGCAGCACCCCTGCGGCGGCCGCGGTGCATGATCCTTGGACGATGGAGACCGCGCTCGAGTCCAGTGCCGAGGAGACGGACGCGGCGGCAACGGGCGTCGCCGTCTCGCTACGCGACCTGCGGTCGTGACTACAACGACCGCCCCGTGCTCCGCAACGTCTCGCTGCGGCTGGCGGCGGGCCAGACCCTGACGGTGATCGGGCCGAACGGCGCCGGGAAGAGCACCCTGCTGCGGATCCTCGCGACGCTGCTGCGCCCGACGGCGGGTGAGGTCTCGGTGCTCGGGGCGAAGCTCCCCCGCGAGGCCTGGAGGGCGCGCGGCCGGATCGGCTACCTGGGGCACTCGCCGTTGCTCTACCGCGAGCTCAGCGTGCTCGAGAACCTCGAGTTCAACGCTCGCCTGCACGGGATCGAGAGCCCGTCGGAGCGGATCGATCGGCTGCTCGACGCGGCCGGAATCGGCCACCGCGCGCGGGAGACGGTGCGCAACCTCTCGGCCGGGATGCTGCAGCGCGCGGCGATCTGCAGGTCGCTGCTCCACGAGCCCGAGTTGCTGCTGCTCGACGAGCCGCGCTCCCACCTCGACCTCGGCGCCGCGGCGATCGTCGACCGGTTGCTCGGGCCGGCCGCGGGGCGGACGCGGGTGATCGTCACGCACGAGATCGACACCGGGTTGGCGGAGGCCGACCAGGTGCTCGCCCTGCGCGCCGACGGTTCGCTGGCCCATGCCGGACCCGGATTGGCGCTCAGCGACGCCCGGGCGATCGCCGAGGGACGGGCGTGAGCGCTTACCGGGCGATCGTCGCCAAGGACCTGCGCACCGAGTTGCGCTCGCTCGAGTCGGTGCCGGCGATGGCCCTGTTCGCGGCGACCACATTCGTCCTCTTTCGCTTCGGCCTCGATCGAGACCGGCTCTCGGGCAGCCTCGCCGCGGGGGTCCTGCTGGCGACGATCCTGTTCGCGGCGATCCTCGCGATCAACCGAGTCTTCGTCGCCGAGCGCGAGCAGGGCGGCTTCGACGCAATCCGCCTCGCGCCCGTCGACGGCGCCTCGCTCTACCTCGCCAAGGTCACGGTGCTGATCGTCTATCTCGTCGCGCTGGAGCTGATCGCCGTCCCCGCGTTCGCCTTTCTGTTCCTCGACGACGCCTCCGGCGTGGTTCCGCTGGCCGGCGTCCTCGTGCTCGCCGACCTCGGTCTCGCGGCGATCGGGACCCTCGTCTCGTCGATCGCGGTCAACTCCCGGGCCCGCGACCTGATCGCCCCGCTGCTGCTGCTGCCGCTGCTGGTTCCGGTGATGATCGCCGCCGCCGGAGCCGCCGAGCCGCTGCTGGTCGCGGACGGTCCGGCCTATGACGGCTTCGGCAAGTGGATCGCCGTGCTCGCTCTCTACGATGTCGTGTTCTGCCTTGTGGGCTATGCGGTCTACGACTTCGTACTCGAGGACTGAGCCCGCCGGCACAGGTCTCAAGGCATGAGCTTTCGAAGCCCGCGCATCCTTCCCGCCCTCACCGTCGCGACGCTGACGGCGGGTTTCGCGCTGGTCTTCTTCTTCGCCCCCAACGACGCCGACCAGGGATTCATCCAGAAGATCTTCTACCTGCACGTGCCGCTTGCGACCTGCGCGCTGGTCGGCTTCATCGTCGCCGGCGTCCAGGCGATCCTCCACCTGCGCACCGGTAACCCGAAGTGGGATGTGCGCTCCTACGTCTCGATCCATATCTCGGTGATCTTCGGCGTCGCCGTGCTCGTCACCGGAGCGATCTGGGCGAAGGCCTCGTGGGGCAGGTGGTGGGTCTGGGACGAGCCGACCCTGGTCAGCTTCCTGATCGTCTTCCTGCTCTACGCGACCTACTATCCGCTCCGCTACGCGATCGAGGATCGCGAGCGCCAGGCCCGCTACGCGTCGGTGTTCGCGATCACGGCGGGCGCCTTCGTGCCGCTCAACTTCATCGCCGTGCGGCTCGCGCAGACGCTGGTCCACCCGCGGGTGTTCGCGACCAGCGACGGCGGCCTGCCGCCGAAGATGTGGATCACGTTCCTCGCCTGCCTGGCCGGGATCGCGCTGCTCTGGGAGACGCTGGTCCGGTTCGAGCTCGCGGCGAAGTCGACCCGGGCACGGATCGGTCGCCTGCGCCGGGCGCTCGAGGGCGACGAGCCGCCGGGGTCGCGAATCGCGCCGCAGCCGCGCGAGGCCGCCTGATGCCCGCCCTGCCGCTCGACGAGGCCGGCAAGTACGTCGCCGCCGCCTACCTGGTCTTCCTCGCCCTGCTCTTGATCTACGTCGCGATCATGGCGGCGCGCCTGCAGCGGATCAACCGCGAGCTCGGCGAGCTCGCCGACCGTGCCGAAAGACGGGCAATCGGCATCTCCGACCCCGCCCCGGCGAAGCCCGAGGCCGGGAGGGGGGACGAGGTCGGGGTCGGTGCGGCGCCTGCGGCGCAACCCGCCGCAGGCGGCCGCGAGGCGGAAGGGCGGCGGAGGGGCATATGGCTGAGCTGCTCGCGCTCGGCATCTCGCACAAGACCGCGCCGCTCGAGCTGCGCGAGCGGATCGCGGTCACCGAGGGTCGGGCGGTCGGGCTGCTGAGCGAGCTCACGGACCGCGACGAGGTGCTCGAGGCGGCGGCGATCTCGACCTGCAACCGGACCGAGCTCTTCCTCTTCTGCGCCGACCCGGTCGGTGCCGAGTCGGCGGCTCTCGGCCTGCTCTCGCGCGAGGCGGACATCCCGCCGACCGAGCTCGTCGGGCATCTGTACTCGCTGCGGTCCGCGGCCGCCGCCGAGCATCTCTTCCGGGTCGCCGCGGGACTCGACTCGATGATCATCGGCGAGGCCGAGATCCAGGGTCAGGTCAAGCGGGCGTACGAGCTCTCACTGGTCGAGGGCGCCACCGGACCGATCCTCAACCACCTGTTCAGGTCCGCGCTCGCCGCGGGTAAGCGGGCCCGCTCGGAGACGCGGATCTCGGAGCGCTCGATGTCGATCCCCTCGGTCGCCGTCGAGCTCGCCCAGCGGACGCTCGGCGAGCTCGAGGAGCGCCGGGTGCTCGTGATCGGCGCCGGAGAGACGGCCGAGCTCACGGCGCGCGCCCTCGCGACAAAGGGGGTGCAGGCGATCTTCATCGCGAACCGCCATTACGACCGGGCGATCGGTCTCGCCGAGCGCTTCGCGGGGCGGGCGGTGCGGTTCGAGGAGCTCCCCGAGCAGATGGTCGACGCCGACATCGTCGTCGCGTCGACGAGCTCGCCTCACCACGTGGTCGAGCGCGAGGGCCTCGGCGAGGTGATCGACGCCCGCGCCGGCCGGCCCCTCCTGCTGATCGATCTCGCCGTCCCCCGCGACATCCATCCGGCCTGCCGCGAGCTCGCGGCGGTCAATCTCTACGACATGGACGACCTTCAGTCGCTGGTCGAGCGCAACGTCTCCGGCCGTGAGACCGAGGCCCGACGGGTCGAGGGCATCCTCCGCACCGAGCTCGCCCGCTACGAGACCTGGTTCGCGTCCCAGGAGGTGACGCCGACGGTCGCCGCGCTGCGCCGCCAAGCCGACGAGATCGTCGAGCGCGTGCTCGAGGAGAACGCCGGGCACTGGGAGGGGATGACGGAGGCCGATCGCGCGCGCCTCCGGGCCGCCGCCCGGGCGATCGCATCGCGGCTGCTGCACGAGCCGACGCTGAGGCTGAAGCGCTCCTCCGACGACGGCGACGCCGCGGCGAAGGTCGCGGTGCTGCGTGAGCTCTTCGGCCTCGACCGTGCCAGCGATCCGCTCGAGTCGAGCGACGCCCAGATCTCGGATCTCGGCGAGCGCCGGCGCCGCCGCGGCGACCGGTGAGGCTCGGGACGCGGTCGAGCGCGCTCGCGCTCGCCCAGGCGACCGGAGTCGCCGAGGCGCTCGGCGATGCCGAGCTGGTGCCGGTGAAGACCGCCGACGGGGAGGTCGGGGACAAGTCGCGCTTCGTTCGCGGCGTCGAACGGGCGATCCTCGACGGCGACGTGGAGCTCGGCGTCCACTCGGCGAAGGACCTGCCGGGCGAGCTGCCCGACGGCCTCGCGTTGGTCGGGGTACCGGAGCGCGAGGACCCCGCCGACGCGTACATCGGCGCCGCCCGGTCGCTGGCCGAGCTCGCGCCCGGGGCCCGGGTCGGGACCGCGAGCCTGCGGCGGCGCTCGCAGCTGCTCTCGCTGCGCCCCGACCTCGAGGTCTCGGCGCTGCGCGGCAACGTCGACACGCGGCTTGCGCGGCTCGCCGAAGGCGACCTCGACGGGATCGTCCTCGCCTACGCCGGGCTCGCCCGCCTCGGGCGCGAGGACGAGGTCTCGTTCCGGTTCGCGATCGAGGAGCTCTGCCCGGCGCCGGGCCAGGGGTGCCTCGCCCTCGAGGCGCTCGAGTCCGACGGCGGCGCCGCTGCGGCGGCCGCTGCGATCACCGACCGGGTTGCACTGATCGAGCTCACCGCCGAGCGCGCGGCAGTGCGGATGCTGGAGGCGAGTTGCAATACGCCGGTCGGGATCTGCGCGCGGCTCAGCGGCGAAACGTTGCTCGTCGGCGGCTACGCCGGCCTCCCGGATGGCACGGAGTGGGTACGCGACGAGCTCGCCGGCGACCCCGCGCAGCCGGTCGCGGTCGGCGAGGCGCTCGCGGAGCGGATGCTGACAGCGGGAGCGAGGGAGCTCCTCGAGGCCGCGGAGGGGCTGCGCGGATGAGCGCCAGGCCGGGGATGGTCTACCTGGTCGGCGCCGGCCCCGGCGACCCGGGGCTGGTCACCGCGCGGGCGCTCGAGCTGTTGGGCTCGGCCGACGTGATCCTCCACGACCGCCTGATCGGGGCGGGCATCCTCGACCGCGCCCGCGCCGACGCCGAGCTCGTCTACGTCGGCAAGCGACCTGGTGAGCGCGCGATCGAGCAGCAGGAGATCGAGGCGCTGATCGTCGCCCGCGCTCGCAGCGGCCACAGCGTCGTCCGCCTCAAGGGCGGGGACCCGTTCGTGTTCGGCCGCGGCGGCGAGGAGGCCGAGGCATTGGCGGCGGCGGACGTGGACTTCGAGGTCGTCCCCGGGATCACCGCCGGGATCGCGGCGCCTGCCTACGCCGGGATCCCGGTCACCCACCGCGACGACGCCTCCGCGGTCGCCTTCGTCACCGGCCACGAGGACCCGGCCAAGGACGAGGCCGGGGTCGACTGGGAGGCGCTGGCGCGCTTTCCCGGCACCCTCGTCCTCTACATGGGGGTCAGGAACGCGCCCGTGATCTGCGAGCGCCTGGTCGCCGGCGGGCGCGACCCGGCCGAGCCCGCGGCGGCGATCGAACGCGGCACGCAACCCGGCCAGCGGGTCGTCACCTCGACCCTCGCCGAGCTCGCGGACGCGGTTGCCGAGGCCCGCCTCGGTGCTCCCGCGATTCTGATCTTCGGCGAGGTCGTCCGCCGCCGCGAGTTGATCGCCTGGCTCGAGCGTCGCCCGCTCGACGGCCGCCGCGTCGTCGTCACCCGCGCCCGTGCCCAGGCGAGCGGGCTCGCGGCGACCCTGCGCTCGCTCGGCGCGGAGGTGATCGAGTTGCCCGCGATCCGGATCGAGCCGCGCCTCGAGACCGCGGCGGTCCGCGAAGCGATCGCCGACATCCACACCTACGCGCTCGTCTGCCTGACCAGTCCGAACGGGGTCGCGCTGCTGTTCGACGCGATGGCCGCCCAGGGCCGCGACGCGCGCGCGCTCGCGAACGCGACCGTGGCCGCGATCGGCCCCGGCACCGCCGCGGCGCTCGCCGAGCGCGGGGTGCTTGCCGAGATCGTCCCCGAGCGCTCCGTCGCGGAGTCGCTGATCGAGGCGCTCGCCGCGGTCGAGGTCGAGGGACGCCCGGTGCTCGTCGCCCGCGCGTCCGAGGCGCGCGACGTGCTCCCCGAGGCGCTCGCCGAGCGCGGCGCGAAGCTCGACGTGGTGGCGCTCTATGAGACCGTCCGCGAGCGTCCCGAGCCGGCGGCGATCGAGGCGGCAGGGTCGGCCGACTACGTCACCTTCACATCGTCGTCGACGGTCCGAAACCTGGTCGAGATCCTCGGAGACGCGTTCCCGGCAGCGGCCCGGATCGCCTCGATCGGCCCGGTCACGAGCGCGACGGCTCGCGACGCCGGCCTCGAGGTCGCGGTCGAGGCGAAGCGCCACGATCCCTCCGGGCTCGTCGAGGCGTTGCTCGCCGACGCCGGGCGACGTACGGCCCAAGGAGCCGCGGGAGCTCAGCCGGCGCCGGTCGGGTTGACCGCTACGACGAGGCGGGGATGCACAGTCGGGCTCTGATCGAGCCGTGGGTGCCGCCCGCCGCGGGCTAGATTGGGCCGCGTGGCGGCCCTGCCGATCACCTTCCTCTCCGACTACGGCACCGCCGACGAGTACGCCGGCGTCTGCCGCGCCGTGATCGCCCGGATAGCTCCGGAAGCGCGGGTGATCGATTTGACGCACGGGATCGCCCGTCAGGACGTCCGCCACGGCGCGACGGTGCTCGCGCAGGCGCTCGGCTTCTCGCCGCCCGGGGTCCACCTCGCCGTCGTCGATCCGGGGGTCGGGTCGACGAGGCGAGCGGTCGCGGTGGCGACGGCCGGCGAGCAGCGGCTCTTCGTCGGCCCCGACAACGGCCTCCTGGGCCCGGCGGTGGAGCGCTTCGGCGGAGCGGCGAACGCGGTCGAGGTCTCCGCGTCGCCGGTCCGGCTCGAACCGGTATCGGCGACCTTCCACGGGCGCGACCTGTTCGCGCCGGTCGCGGCCCATCTCGCTCTCGGCACGCCGCTCGCCGAGCTCGGCGAGCCAATCGATCCGGGCTCGATCGAATCGATCGAGCGCGACGACCCCGAGCTCGAGCCCGGACTCCGGCTCGCTGCCGAGGTGAGCCACGTCGACGGTTTCGGCAACGTGGCGCTGATCGCCACCGCCGCCGACGCGGCGGCCGCCGGGCTCGATCCCGGCAAGCGGCTGCGGGTCACCGCCCCGCGGCGCTCGGACGAGGTCGTCTACGTCTCGAGCTTCGCCGACGTCGAACCCGGCGCGACCGCGCTCCTCGTCGATTCGGCCGGGTCGCTCGCGCTTGCCGTCAACCGCGGCGACGCCGCTCGCCGGCTCGACCTGACGCCCGGCGACCGCGTCGTGCTGGCGGTGATGTGACCGCGTTCGGCCACCCTCACCTGCATCTGCGCCTCACCGGCTCGACCAACGAGCGCGCCCGGGCGCTGGCGGAGGCGGGCGCGCCGAGCGGGACGATCGTCACCGCGGGCGAGCAGAGCGCGGGCCGCGGACGGCGGGGCCGCGTCTGGTCGGCGCCCGCGGGCAAGGCGCTTCTCTACTCGGCGATCCTGCGGCCGCTCGACCGCGAGCACGCTCTGCTGCCGCTCTCGGTTCCGGTTGCCGTCTGCGAGGCGATCGAGTCGATCGCCCCGGTCGAGTGCGCGATCAAGTGGCCGAACGACGTCTGGATCGACGAGCGGAAGGTCGCCGGCGTACTGATCGAGGCGCGGCCGCCCGACTGGGCCGTGATCGGCGTCGGCGTCAACGTCGCGATCGAGGCCGGCGAGTTCCCGCGGCTCGCTGCGCTGGCCGGCGACCTCGGTTGGGAGCGGAGCCGAGGTATCCGCCCTCCGCGACGCGGTCAGCGCGGCGCTCGGACGCCACGTCGAGGCCGCCGCCGGGACGGCGCTCGCCGCGTTCCGCCGCCGCGACGCGCTGATCCGGCCGCGAGATCGGCTGGGAGGGCGCCGGGGTCGAGCCCGGCGGCGGCCGAGGGGCGGGGATCGACGAGCGCGGCAACCTGATCGTCGAGCGCGCCGACGGCACGACGCTCCGTCTCGGCTCCGGCGAGGTCAGCCTGCGCGTCGGCGCGGAGGCGAACTGATCGAATCTACGCCCACCCCTCGGGCGCAGAATGGATCAGTCGCGACCTCCCGCCTCCGAGTCCGCTCGCCGTCGTTCCCGGTCCCCGCCGCGACCTCGTCGAGCCGCTCCTGCTCGGCGGCGCCGTCCTCGCTCTCCGGACCGTCGTCGCCCTCGGTCTCCTCGGCGCTCGGTGTCCGCGTCCTCGAGCTTCTCGCGCTCGCGGTCGGTCGGACGGCCGTTGGCTGAGCCGTCGCCTCGCTTCGACCGGCGTCGCCGGCGCTTGCCGCCGCCCTTCGGGAAGTTGCGCAGCAGCTCTCGCGCGACCGCCGAGGGCTTGCGGGCCATCCGCATCCGGGCGCCGCGCAGCACCTCCTCGGCCTCGGGGGTGTGGGCGACCGCGGCGGCGAGCAGGGCGATCGCGAGGCGACGGTCCTGCTGGCGGGCAGCGTGGACGATCCGCCGCGCGTTGCGCCCGTGGGCGCGTCCGGATGAGTTCACGAACAGGCCGAGGAGGCGTTTCGTCTCCGGCCAGCGCTGAACCGCGTACTCCTCGTGCAGCTCGCGGGTCACCTCGGCCAGGCGCCAGACCCACGCCTGCGCCTGGTCGCGGCGCCCGATCCGCTTCTCGGCGAGTGCCTGGAGGAGGATCTTGGCGCCGGCGCGGCGCTCCTCGCGCGGCCAGGTCGCGACGACCTCGACCGCGTCGTCGAACGGCTCGGGCTCGCGCAGCGCGGCGGCCTCGGCGAGCGCCTTCAAGCGCAGCTGATGGCTGCGGTTTCGCTGCAGGCAGGTGAGCAGGAAGCGGCGGCGCAGCTCCTTCGCCTGGTCGTGCTGGATCATCGCCTTCGCCCGTCGCCAGTTGTTGGCGGTGACCCGGGCGCCGGCGAGCGCGGCCCAGGCGTGCTGCTCGGAGTAGTTGAGGTTCTCGACCGCGATCCGCCAGAGCTCGCGCTCGAGCACCGCGAGCCGGCGCTCGGGGTCGGCCGAGACGGGCACGACGCGGCGCTCGACCCGGACCCGGCGACCGCGGCCGCGACGCACCGGGCCGACGACGATCGCACCGCCGCGGTAGACGTCGCGGTCGAGCAGGCTGTGCAGCGTGACGATCGTCTCGTCGTGGGTCGTCGCCGGGTGGACGAAATCGATCACCAGGCCCGCCTCCTTGCCCGGGTTGCGGCGCGTCACGCGACCGACCCGCTGCTGGTAGACGCGCCGCGACGCGGTCGGGGCGAGGTGCATGCAGATCGTCGCCCGGGGTGAGTTCCAACCCTCGGCGAGCAGCATCGCGTTGCAGAGGACGTCGACCTCGCCGCGCTCGAAGCCGGCGAGGATCTCGGCCAGCTCGCGCTTCGGCGTCTCTCCCGAGACCGCCTGGGCGTTGATCCCGGCCTTGCGAAACGCCGCCGCGACGTTGTTCGCGTGGCGGACGCCGGCGGTGTAGACGACGCCGGGCACGCGGCGGAACCGCGACTGGTAGAGGTCGGCGACGGCGACGTTGAACGGCTCCTGGTCGAGCAGGGCGGCCAGCTCCTCCTGGTCGAAGTCCTGGTCGACCTCGCCGCGCCGCAGGGGCACCTTGGCGATCGTTCGCACGCCCGGCCCGGGCGGGATGCGTATGCACCGCAGCGGCGCGATCACGCCGCGGCGCGCCGCCTGGGCGAGGTCGAAGCGCGACGTCTGGGTCGGGAAGAGATCGGCGACGTGGCGGGCGATCAGCGCCCCGGTCGCTGTCATGCCGATGAACACCGGGCCGGTCCAGTTGCGGATGCAGGCGCTCGTCTTCTCGCCGAGCGCCGTGTGCGCCTCGTCGCAGATCACGATCGAGTAGGCGTCCGAGACCCGGCCGGCGTTGCGGACGAACCACTGGTAGGTCTCGACCGTGACCGGTCCGTAGGGGTGATCGGCGTCGTCGAGCAACGGCGGGCAGAGGCGCTCCTTGTAGCCGCGGTCGGAGATCTCGCCGATGAACTGATCGACGAGGTTGCGGCGGTGGGTGAGGATCAGGACGCCGCCGGTGCGGCTGGCATCGATGAACCCGACCGCGGCGACGGTCTTCCCGGCCCCGGTCGCGTGCTCGAACCAGAACCGGCGGCTCGCGCCGGGATCCTCGGGCGCCTCGGAGACGATGTCCGCGTCCTCGGTCTCGGCCTCGTCCCAGTCCTGCGGCTCCTCGTCGGGGGCGAGGACCTCGTCGTCGGCGTCGAGCTCCTCGTTGAGGGCGTCGGTCGTCTCGGCGGCCTCGCCGTCGGCGGCCGCCTTGGAGCGGCCATTGGCACGGCCGTTGCGCCTCGCCTCGCCCTCCGGGCTCTCGAGCTCGGCTGTGATCGCGGCCAGGGTCCCGGCGAGGGCGTCGACCTGGTGCTCGTTGAGCTTCGCGCCGTCGAGCAGCTCCGGCTGGCCGTCCCAGAGCAGGCGCTCGAGGCCGAGCAGGAGCGAGTAGTCGCGTCGCCACTCGAACGAAGGGTGCTCGGCGCCGCCCTCGAGCTCGGCGAGCGCGGCGTCGACGGCGCGTCGCCGGGCGGTGCCCGGCGCCAGGTCGGCGATCGTCTCGCCCTCGAGCAGGATCGGCTCACGGGAGAACTCCCGCACTCGATCGAGGTCGGCCTCGGTCAGCTCGCTCGCCGCGCCTGCGGCAACGTCGGTGGTATTGGCCATTGGCAAGGGAATAAACGGCCCCGCGCCAGCCGGCTGATCGTGGTCGAACGCGGCGGGCGAAGTAACTCGGAAGAGGGATGTGCCGGGCCGAGATCCCCTCCGGCCGGACCGGCAACCCTCCGTGGCCCAAGAAACACGGGGACCAACACAATTGAACCACACCGGGCACCCGATGTGCGAAAGCCCTCCGGCCGGAGGGCTTTCGCCGGCCCTGACGGGCCGTCCGTTCGTCGGCGCGTCAGCCGGTCGCCGCCGGCTCGATGTTCTGGTTGACGCGGAACAGGTTGTCGGGATCGTAGGTCGCCTTCACGGCCGCGAGGCGGTCGTAGTTGTCGCGGTAGCTCGCCCGGACCCGCTCCTGTCCCTCGTCCATCATCATGTTCACGTACGCGCCGCCCGCCGAGTGGGGGTGCAGGGCCTCGAAGTAGTCGACCGTCCAATCCCGGATCGCATCGACGTTCGCCGGGTCGGGGTCGACGCCGGCGAACACCGAGCCCCAGGTGGAGTCGCGGTAGCTCCAGGCCGTGTCGGAGGAGTCGACGTCGTGGACGGCTCCGTTGATCGGGTAGAGGTGCATGGTCGACTTCCAGGTCGGCATCTCGGCCCCGAACTTCGCGTGCGCCTCGACCGCCTCGTCGGGGATCTCGTTGACGAAGTCGGCGCGCCAGTACCACTGGTCGCCCTTCGGGTAGACGCCGTCGAAGGCACCCTGAATGTCCGGGTGCGCCATCGCCTGCGGCCCGTGCAGCAGCGGCTCCGGCGTCGCGTCGAGCAGCGGCGCCATCGCCTTCGCGGCCGCGTCCTCGTCGCCGCCGACGTAGCACCAGACGATGCCGCTCACCTGGCGCAGGTGGAGCTCCTCCGGGAACGGCGGGGCCGGGGGCACCGAGCCGTAGAGGAAGAAGCCGTTGAGCTCGCGCGGGGCGTCGGTGATGAAGTCGCGGTAGACCTTCAGCACCTCGGCGCTCTGCTCGACCGTCCAGAAGGTCGGCCCGGCGACCACCGTGTCGACGTCGTGGAGCCGGAACTTGAACGACGTCACGACGCCGAAGTTGCCGCCGCCGCCGCGGATCGCCCAGAAGAGGTCCGGGTTCTCGTCGGCGCTCGCGCGAACCCGCTCGCCGTTCGCGAGCACCAGCTCCGCTTCGAGCAGGTTGTCGATCGTGAGCCCGCACTTGCGGGTCAGGTGGCCGAGCCCGCCGCCGAGCGTCAGCCCGCCGACACCGGTCGTCGAGATGATCCCGCTCGGCGTCGCGAGGCCATGCGCGTTGGTGGCGCGGTCGACCTCGCCCCAGGTGGCGCCGCCGTCTACCCGCACCGTGCGCCCCTCCGGGTCGACCTCGATCCCGCGCATCGGCGAGAGGTCGATTACGACGCCGTCGTCGACGGTCCCGAGCCCGGCGCCGTTGTGACCGCCGCCCCGAACCGCGAGCGGCAGGTCGTGCTCGCGAGCGAAACCAACGATCGCTGCGACGTCGTCGGCGCTCGCGCATTGCGCGACCAGCGCCGGCCGCTTGTGAATCATCGCGTTGTAGACCGGGCTCGCCTCGCCGTACTCGGCGTCGTCGGGGCCGATCAGCCGTCCCTTGAACCCGGAGAGCTCCTCCCGTGCGGCCCGCGCGGGATCGGTAACTGTGCTCACGTCGTCCTCCTCGTGGTCGTCCTCTGGCGTCCTGGAGCCCGACCCTAATGCCTGCACGGTCTCCTGTCATGACGCAAACGGACCCACTTGCCTGCCGGACCGTCCGTGCGGGGATTGACGCCACTGATCAGATCTGACTATGGTCAGATCGGACGCCGGTATGCCTGACCTTCCCGGTTCGCTCTCTCCGACCTCGACCTTTCCGTTCGTCGGCCGTGCCGCCGAGTTGGAAACGCTCCGTGCGTTGACGCCCAGCGCTCGCGGGGAGAGCGGTCGGTTGGTCCTGGTCGGCGGCGAGGCCGGATCGGGCAAGAGCCGTCTCGTCCGCGAGTTCGCCGCCGAGGCCGAGGCGGGCGGCGCGCTCGTCCTCGCCGGCGCCTGCGACGCGGTCGTCCGAACACCCTACGGGCCGTTCGTCGAAGCGCTGGACCAACTCGCGAGGAGCATCGACCCGGTCGAGTTGCGGGCGGCGCTCGGTACAGGCGGTGGCGAGCTCACCCGCCTGCTGCCGGATCTGGCGGTTCGGCTCGGCGACCTGACTCCTCCGGTCGAGGCCGATCCGGACACCGAGCGCCACCGGCTGCATACGGCCGTCGTCGACCTCCTCGTCGGCCTCAGCGGCCGCCGCCCGGTCGTCCTGGTGCTCGAGGACGGGCACTGGGCCGACGGGCCGACCCTGCTCCTGCTGCGGCACCTGGCACGCGCCCCCGGCAGTGGGCGGCTGCTGGTGATCGCCACCTTCCGAGACACCGAGGCCGACGTACCGGCGACGCTCTCGGAGGCGCTCGCCGACCTGCGTCGCTCCGACGAGGTCGTCCGCCTGCGGCTCCGCGGCCTCTCGGGCGACGAGGTGACGGATTTCGTCCGCCGCGCCGCCGGAGGCGACCCGGGCGATGGCCCACCGGAGCTGGCGAAGGCGATCACCGATCTGACCGGCGGCAATGCGTTCCTCGTCTGCGAGCTGTGGCGCGCCCTGGTCGAGGCGCGGGGCATCGGGGTGGTCAACGGCACGATCCAGCTGACGCGGCCGCCGGCGGAGCTGCGAACGCCGGAGAGCGTCCGCGAGGTCGTCAGCCACCGGCTCTCATACCTGGCACCCGGAACAATCAACCTGCTCGACCTCGCGGCGACGATCGGGAGGGAGTTCGAGCACGAGATCCTCCGCCGCGCCTCGGGGCTGGCCGAGCCTGAGCTTGGGACTGCGCTCGACGAGGCCGTTCGGAGCGGCTTCATCGAGGAGCTCCCGCGGCGCGGCTTGGCCTACCGGTTCACCCACGAGCTCGTCCGCCGTGCGGTCTACGACCGGATCACCGGCGTCCGCCGGGCGGAGCTCCACCTCCGGGTCGGTGAGGCGCTCGAGGGCCCCGATCAGCCCTCGGGCCGGGCGCTTGCCGACCTCGCTCGCCACTTCGCCGCGGCCGCGCCGCTCGGCGACGCCGAGCGCGTGGTCGAGTACAACCTGCGCGCGGGCCGGGCGGCGATCGCCGCGCTCGCCTTCGACGAGGGGGCCGCGCAGCTGCGCACGGCGCTCGAGCTGGGAATCGACAGCCGGTCGCGGCGAGCGGAGGCCTTCCTCGAGCTCGGCAGCGCCAGCCACCGCGCCGGCAAGGCACCCGATGCGCTGGAGGCGTTCAGGTCCGCGGCCGAGATCGCGCGCGAGCTGGGCGACGCGGAGATCCTGACGCGGGCCGCGATCGGCTACGAGGACACCTGCTGGCGTCCCGGGATCACCGACCAGGGGGCTGTCGAGCTGCTCGAGGAGGCGGCCGTCGCGCTCGGCGAGGAGAGCTCGAAGCTGCGCGTAGGGGTGCTCGGGGGGCTCGCCCGGGCGCTCGACCTGCGCGGCGATCGCGAGCGCGGCGCGATCGCGCGCGCGAGCGCGATCACGATGGCCCGGCGGCTCCAGGACCCCGCCGGCCTCGCGACCGCGCTCGTCCGCTCCTACTGGTCGCGGGGGACGAGCTCGCTCGAGGAGATCCTCGAGATGCTCACCGAGGCACGGGACCTCGGCGAGGAGCTCGGCGACACCGAGATCCGAGCCGAGGCGATGTCCTGGCGGGTGCCGACGTTCGTCGCCCTCTGTGACATCGAGTCGGCCCGGCGGGAGACGGTGGCACTGCGCGAGGCCGCCGAGCAGGCGGCCCAGCCGTTCGTGCTCCACGTCGCCGAGCACTACGGCTCGGCGATCGCCCTCGCCGACGGTCACCTCGACGAGGCCGAGGCGAGGGCGCGGCGCTCCCATGAGTGGAGCCTGCTGCTGACGGGGCGCGACGCCTCGGGTGTCTACGGCACCCAGATGTTCAGCATCCGCCGCGAGCAGGGGCGCCTCGCGGAGCTCGCGCCGGTGACCAGGATCCTCGCCGGCGAGGCGCGACGCGAGGGACCGTGGCGTCCGGGCCTCGTCGCCCTGCTGGTCGAGCTCGGGATGGAGGCCGAGGCAAGGCGCGAGCTGTCGCTGGTCGTCGATCAGGGGGTCGATCGCTTCCGGGAGTCGCTCTGGATCGCCTCGCTCACCTACCTGGCCGATGCTGCCGCGGCGCTCAACGACCAGGCCACCGCCGGCCTCGTCTACCCGGAGCTCGAGCCGCTCGCCGGGGCGAACGTGATGATCGGGCATCTGGTCGGCTGCTACGGGGCCGTCGACCGTTACCTGGGCATGCTCGCGACGACGCTCGGCGAGTGGGAACGCGCCGAGGCGCACTTCGCTGTCGCGATGGATCTGAACCGGCGCATGGGGGCGGAGACGTGGCTCGCGCACACCGCCTACGAGTATGCCCGTCTGCTGCTCCAGCGCCCGAGCGCCGATCGCGCCGGCGCTGAGGGGCTGCTCGTCGAGGCGGCGGAGCTCGCTCGGCGGATCGGGATGCCTGCCCTTCTCGGCCGGATCGGGGCGTTGGGGACGCCGGCGCCGGCGGCGGCGCCGCCGAACGGCCTCGTCGACGGGGACGGCGCCGGCCTGCCCGACGGCCTCTCGCCGCGTGAAGCGCAGATCCTGCGACTCGTCGCCGCTGGGCTCAGCAACCGCGAGATCGGTACGACGCTGGTGATCAGCGAGCACACGGCCGCGAACCACGTCCGCAGCATCCTCCGGAAGACGGGCTGCGCGAATCGCACCGAGGCCGCGTCCTACGCCCACCGGCGGGGTTTGGTCGACGTTTAAGGTCCACGATACGATCCGGGTCGATGCCCCTCTACATGATCGAGCGGAGCTTCGCCGACCAGCTCGAGCTGACCGGCGACGACGTGAGCCTGATCGAGGAGATCAACGCCGACGAGGGCGTGCATTGGCTGTTCTCGTTCTTGAGCGCGGACCGGCGGCGCACCTACTGTCTCTACGAGGCGCCCTTCCCCGACGCGATCATCGCCGCCGCCCGGCGCGCTGAGATCCCGGCGGACGCCGTGGTCGAGGTCGGTACCGCCGCGCCCGAGCTCTCGGGCCGGCTGCGCGACTGGGCGGCTTCACAGGCCTCCACATAGGCCCGCTCGCAGCCCGGTGAGCGTCCTCGTCAGCATGCGTGCCCGAATCAAATTGCTGCCTGCGACCGCGGTTGCGGCGGCGCTGCTCGCCTCGATCGGGTTCGCCGCCTGCGGCGGCGGCGATCCGGGGTCCGCCAATCCGCAGTCGGCGAGGATCGACTTCAAGCAGGCGCTCGCCGGTGCCCCCGCCCCGCTCGCGAAGCTGTACGCGAACGGCGACACGCTGGTCGGGGGCGGCCTCGACGAGCTGAACTCGAAGCTCGCTTCGGTCCGGGGCTATCCGGCCGTCGTCAACGTCTGGGCGTCGTGGTGCGGCCCGTGCCGCTTCGAGTTCCCGGACCTGCAGAAGGTTGCCTCGGAGCGCGGCAAGAAGGTGGCGTTCATCGGCGTCGACACCGAGGACTCCGACGACGCGGCGAGGACGTTCCTCGACGAGCTGCCGCTCCCCTATCCGAGCATCACCGATCCCGACAAGCAGGTGTTCGACGAGTACGACCTCCGCGGCGTGCCGGCGACGGCGTTCTATGACTCCGAGGGGGAGCTGCAATACGTCAAGCAGGGCCCGTACACCTCCGCGGATCAGCTGCGAGCCGACATCGACAAGTACGCGAGCTGAGCCCCGCGCTCCGATCCGCCCGGGGCGGATAATCCGCAGATGGCGCGCCGCGCACGAGTTTGGCTCTGGCTGATCATCGCCGCGTCGCTCGCGCTGTTCGCGGGCGGCGCCGGCGCGCAGTCATCGGACACCGTGCCGTCGATCGAGTTCTCGAGCACCGTGGACCCGGCGAGCGCGCAGTGGATCGGCTCAGCGCTCGACGACGCGGCGAACGACGATGCGCCACTCGCGATCATCCGGCTCGACACCCCTGGCGGCCTCGATGACTCGATGCGCGAGATCGTCAAGGACATCCTCGGCGCCCCGATGCCGGTCGTCGTCTACGTCTCACCGGATGGCGCTCGGGCCGCGTCGGCGGGGGCGTTCATCACCGAGGCAGCGGATGTCGCGGCGATGGCGCCGCAGACGAACATCGGCTCGGCGAGCGCCGTCACCTCGACCGGGGGCGACATCGGCGGCACCCTCGGCCGGAAGATCGAGAACGACGCCTCCGCCTTCATCCGCGCCCTGGCGACGAGCCACGGGCGCGATGGCGCCCTGCCGGAGAGGATGGTCACCGACGCGGCCAACGTGACCGCCGACGAGGCGCTACGGGCCGGCGCGATCGATGTCGTGGCGGCGAACCAGACCGAGCTGCTCACGAAGCTCGACGGCTTCCAGGTTCGGGGGCCGAAGGCTCAGACTCTGCACACCGCCGGGTTGCAGATCTCCGAGCGCGACACGCCGCTCCAGTACCAGCTGCTCGGGATCCTCGTCAACCCGAACATCGCCTACCTGCTGTTGCTGGTCGGAATCGTCGGGATCGCGATCGAGCTGTTCAGCCCCGGCCTCTTCATCCCGGGGACCCTCGGCGTCATCGCGCTGCTGCTCGGCGCCTACGGCACCGCCCAGCTGCCGGTGACCGCGGTCGGGATCGCGCTCCTGGTCGCCGGCCTGGTGATGCTGATCGCCGAGGCCCACCTGCCGACACACGGCATACTCGGCGCCATAGGAGTGATCGCATTGGCCCTCTCGGGGCTTCTCTTATTCAACACACACTCGACCGCGGTCGAGGTCTCGCCGCCGCTCGTGATCGTGATCGCGCTGCTGCTCGGCGGCGGGCTCGCGTTCGCGGTCCGCAAGGTCGTCGAGGCACGGCGCAGACCGGTGAAGACCGGCCATGAGGAGCTCGTCGGCGCGACCGGCGAGGTGCGGGCGACGCTCTACCCGGTCGGCCAGGTGTTCGTCGACGGCGCGCTCTGGCGCGCGCGTTTCGCCGACGACGTCCCCGAGGCCGACACCGAGCGGGGCCGTGAGCGCGGCGCTAGAGTGCGAGTCGAGGCGGTCGAGGGGCTGACGCTCCGCGTCCGGCCGCTGTCCGAAGCCGAGCCCGAGGAAGGAGCCCGCTAGTGGGAGTCGCCATCGCCGTGGTCGCGGTCGTCGCGATCCTGATCCTGATCATCCTCGCCGCCTCGATCCGGATCCTGCGCGAGTACGAGCGCGGGGTGATCTTCCGGCTCGGTCGCCTGATCGCCCAGAAGGGGCCCGGCCTGATCCTGCTGATCCCGTTCATCGACCAGATGGTCCGGATCGACCTGCGGACGATCACCCTCAACGTCCCTCCGCAGGAGGTGATCACGAAGGACAACGTGACCGTGCGGGTGAACGCGGTCGCCTACTTCCGGGTGATCGACCCGAACAAGGCGGTCACGGAGGTCGAGAACTTCCTCCTCGCGACGTCGCAGATCGCTCAGACGACGCTCCGCTCGGTGCTCGGTAAGGCTGAGCTGGACGCGCTGCTCTCGGAGCGCGAGCGCCTCAACGTCGAGCTCCAGCAGATCATCGACGAGCAGACCGAGCCCTGGGGGATCAAGGTCTCGACGGTCGAGGTCAAGGACGTCGAGCTGCCGGCGGACATGCAGCGGGCGATGTCGCGCCAGGCGGAGGCGGAGCGCGAACGGCGCGCGAAGATCATCGCCGCCGACGGCGAGTTCCAGGCCGCCGAGAAGCTCTCGCAGGCGGCGAACATCATCAGCGTGAACCCGGCCACGCTGCAGCTTCGCTACCTGCAGACCCTGGTCGAGATCGGCGTCAACAACAGCTCGACGATCGTCTTCCCGCTGCCGTTGGACCTGCTCAAGCCGCTGATCGAGCCGGACGCCGCGCCCAGCGTGCCGGCCGCGCGGTCGCCGTCCGCGCACCCGCCGCCGCCCGAGTCCTGAGCGCCGCGCGACACCCGAGGCACCGGTGAGCTCGCCGGAGATCCGCATCGATCAGCTCACCGGGCTGAGGACGATCCTCGCCCCGGGCCGCGCCGAGCGTCCCGACGCCTTCGACCCGACCCCGCCGGAGCCGCGTCCGGACGCGGTCGCGAGCTGCCCGTTCTGCGAGGGCCGCGAGCAGCGGACGCCCCCCGAGGTGTGGGCGAACCGGCCCGGTGGCGGGGAGCCCGATACGCCGGGATGGCTGCAGCGCTCGGTGCCGAATCTGTATCCGGTCATCGCGGCCCAGGATCGGGGGCCGGCGCAGGTCGAGACCGGGCTCGCGAGCTCGATCGATCCGCTCCAGGCTTCGACCAGGCTCGCCGAGCCGAACCTGTTTCGATCCCAGGCGGCGACCGGCTCGCACGAGGTGATCGTCAGCGCCCCCGAGCACGCGACCTCGCTCTCGCAGCTGTCCGCCGAGCGCCTCACCGGGGCGGTTGCGGCCTGGAGGGAACGGATGCGGGCGCTCGAGCACGCCGCGTACCTGCACCTGATCGTCAACGAGGGCCCGGATGCCGGCGCCTCGCTCGAGCACACCCACGCGCAGCTCTACGCGCTCGACTTCGTCCCGGCCGAGGTCGCCCGCGAGCGCGAGCGGTCGACCGCGTTCTGGGAACGGACTATGGGCGCGCATCTGCTCGAGGACGTGGCGACCGAGGAGGTGAGGCGGCGCGAGCGGCTGGTCGCGGTCGACGACGAATCGATCCTCGTCTGCCCGTGGTCCTCGCGCTCGCCGTTCGAGCTCCGGGTGATCCCGCGGGTCCCCGCGCCCCGCTTCGAGCACGGCGAGGGTGGGGCCGAGATGATCGCGACCGCGCTCCGCGCCCTCGCCGGGGCGCTCGGAGCGGTCCCGCAGCTCAACCTGTGGGTGCGGACGGCGCCGCGGGGGGCCGAGGAGTTCTGCTGGCACGTCGACATCGTCCCCCGGCTCACCACCAGGGCCGGGTTCGAGCTCGGCACGGGGGTCGAGATCAACGTCTATGAGCCCGAGCGTGCGGCGTCGGACCTCCGTGCCGCGCTCGGCTGATGGTCGCGGCGTCACACCGCGAACGCGCCCTGCCGCTGCTGGTGCTCGCCGGCGCCTGCGCGGTCGCCTTCTGCGTCCTCTATCTGATCTTCGTCCGTACCGGCCACGGCCAGCGGATCGACGAGGCGGCGTTCCAGGGGCGCGGCGTGGCGGACGAAGGCCAGCCGGCGGCGAATCGGCTCCTCAACACGATCAGCATCGCGTCCCTCGTGATCGCGACCGTGGTCCTCGTCGGTCAGGCGCTGATCCGGCATCGCGCCGACCTCTCGCTCGTGGCGGCCGGCGTGATCGCGGGCTCGGTGATCAGCGCCGAGCTGCTCAAGGACTTCCTCTCCCGGCCCATCCTCTACGCGGGCCCGTTGCCGACCGCGAGCTTCCCCAGCGGTCACACCGCGATCGCCTTCAGCGTCGGGGTCGCGGCGATCCTCGTCGTGCCGGCGCGGCTTCGCAACTGGGCGGCGCTCGCTGCTGTCCTCTACGGGTCCGGGATCGGGATCGCCACGGTCGCCGCCGGCTGGCACCGGCCGAGCGACGCGGCGGCGTCGCTGCTCCTGGTCACGGCGTGGGCCGCCGCGGTCGTCGCGCTCTCCGATCGGGCTGCCGCCGCGGCGCGCTCCAGCGCCGACCCGCCGACCGGCGAGTGGCCGCGGCCGGCGGTCTCGCGCCGCTACCTGCTCGCCGGTGCAGCCCTGCTCGGTGCCGGATACCTCGGAGCGATCGCGATCGCCTTCGCGAGGCAGGCCGGGGCGATCGACTGGACCCTCGGCAACGCGGCTTTCTTCGCCTCCTGCGCCGCGATCCTGGCGCTCGCCGCGATCCTCGTCGCCGCCCTGCTGGCGGCGTTGCGAGTCGGGTCGCGCGAGCTCGGCGAGCCTGCCGTCGTGCCCCGCTAGGCTGCGCCGTCGGCGTCACGAACTCGAGGAGGCATCGATGTCAGTCGCTCAGGGGCTGAGCGCAGTTCAAGGAGACCGAGGGCGGGGAGGCGTTTCGGCTTCAGAACTCGAAGCTGCTCAAGGTCGAGCTCGCCGGCGAGGAGGTCCAGACCAAGCTCGGCTCGATGGTCGCCTATCAGGGCGACGTCCGGTTCGAGCACGCGGGCTCCGGCGGGCTGTCGCGGATGATCAAGAAGGCGGTCACCAACGAGGGCACCGAGTTGATGAAGATCGCCGGCAGCGGCGAGGTCTTCCTCGCCGACGCTGCCCAGGACATCCAGCTGCTGCGGCTCGACGACGAGCGGATCACCGCCAACGGACCGCACGTGCTCGCCTTCGAGTCCGGGATCGATTGGGACATCAAGCGGGTCGAGGGCGCCTCGGGAGCGCTCGCCGGCGGGCTCTACAACGTGGAGCTCTCGGGCACCGGCAACGTCGCCCTCGTCTCCGACGGGCCGCCGGTCCTGATCGAGATCGACGGCGACGACACCTTCGCCGACCCGCAGGCCGCGATCACATGGTCGGAGGGCGTCGTGAGCACGGTGAAGACCGACGTCAACATGAAGACCTTCATCGGCAAGGGCTCGGGCGAGACGATCCAGCTCTCCTTCTCGGGCAAGGGGTGGCTGCTGATCCAGCCCTCCGAAGGGCGGGTCGCCGCGGCCGGCGGCAGCGCGGGCGGCGCCGCCGGAGCGCTCGGCAACCTGCTCGGGGGGCGCTAGTCGGGGCGCGTACCGGTACGCTGGCGCGCCGTGCCGCCGAACCGACGCCCCTTCCCCCGATATATCGCCGACGCCTCGGCCGAGGGCCGGCCGTACGGACGCTGGGAGGATCGCCTGCGCGACGAGTTCGCGAGCGCCTCCGAGCCGCTCGCGGACGAGGCCGGCTCGGCGCTCGACCCGGAATCGATCCGCTGGTTTCCCGATCGGAGCTGGGGCGGTCGTACGTATGTCCCGGCCAGCGGTCGGGCGACGGAGGTGACCGTGGACGAGGACGGCGAGGAGACGGTCGCCGAGTACTACGGCTGGGTCTCCTTCGCCGCGGGAAGCGCCGACGAGGGGCCGGCGGACCTGTTCGCGAAGGTCGATTTCACCGACGTGACCGCAGACGACAACCCGGATTGGCGGATCGACCTCAACGATGACGTGATCGGCCGCTGGAGCACCGACGGGGGCCGCGGCGGCGACGTGACCCTGATCTGGGGACTGCCGCTGATCCGCGGAGCGGTTGCGGCGACGGCGGAGCTCGACGGCGAGTCGCTCGATCAGGCGCCGATCGTCGACGGACGCTTCACCCTGATCGCGGTCGACGCGGTCGCCGGCTTCGGCGACGACCTCTACCTCGAGATCAAGCTCTTCAACCGCAGCGTCCGCGAGATCGCTTCGGAGAGCCTCTACGCGGAGGCCGGCGCCGAAGATGAGGACGATGGAGACGGCGCCACCGCGTAGGCGGGTGCTCGCCGCAGCGTTCGCGATCCTCGCGATCGCCGGTGCGGCGATCGCGGTCTGGCTCGTCGTGATCAAGGAGGACGGTGGCGGCGCCGAAGCCCGCAGCCGAGCGGACCGGCCGGCGGCCGGCGGGAACGGGTCGACGCCGGCGTCCGATCGCGCGGCGAAGCCGAAGGCCGTCCACTTCACCGTCTCGGCGAGCGGCGACCTGCTGATGCACCAACCGCTGCTCGACCGCGCGCTCGCCAACGGCGGCGGCCGGCAGTACGACTTCTCCCCCTTCTTCACCGCGATCCAGCCCTACATCGCAAAGGTCGACCTCGGGCTCTGTCACGTAGAGACGCCGATGGGCCCGGGTCCGCCCTCCTCCTATCCGATCTTCAACACCCCGACCGGCCTCGCCGCCTCGATCCATCGCAGCGGCTGGGACGCCTGCGACACCGCGTCGAACCACTCGGTCGACCAGGGACAGGCGGGAATCGACGGGACGGTGAAGGCGCTCCACAAGCGAGACGTCGAGCACACGGGCTCGTTCGCCTCCCGCCGAGCGAACGGCCGGCCGACGATCCTCAACGTCCACGGGGTGAAGATCGGCTTCGTCGCCTACACCGATGCCACCAACGGGATCCCGGCGCCGCATCCGTGGTCGCTGAACGAGTACGCGGCCGCAGATCCGAAGGCGGGCGCGAAGGCGATCATCAAGGACGCGCGCAAGGCGCGCGACGCCGGAGCCGAGGCGGTGATCGCGCAGCTGCACTGGGGCGACGAGAACTCCCAGACCCCGAACTCCTCGCAGCTCGCGGTCGCCAGGAAGCTGACCGGCGCGAGGGTGATCACGGGGATCGTCGGCCAGGGCCCGCACGTGGTGCAGCCGATCGAGCGCATCAACGGCAAGTTCGTCGTCTTCAGCGAGGGCAACCTGGTCTCCAACCAGTCCGCCTCGGCCGGGCTGCCGACCGAGACCGAGGACGGGCTGATCGCGCTGCTGCGCTTCAAGGCGCAGGGCGACCGGGTGACGGTCCGACGCGTCCAGTACGCGCCCACCTGGGTCCGCCTCGGCGACTACAAGGTGCTGCCCGCCAAGCCGTCAGCCAACGCCGCGGCGCTGCGGGCGTCCTACCGGCGCACGGTTGCGGTTGCCGGCTCCGGCGACGGCATCGAGCCCGCCTACTGACGGTGGCTATGCTCGCGCGAAGGCGAGTGCGTTGACGGGAGTTGCCACGATCGAGCTTGGGCCGCGGGGAGTGGCGGCAGAGGACGTGATCGCGGTCGCCCGCGAGGGAGCATCGGCCCGGCTCACCGATCAGGCGCGTGCCGCGATGCTCGAGACGGCGGCGGTGGTCGAGCGCCTCGCCGACTCCGAGCAGCCCGCCTACGGGGTCTCGACCGGATTCGGGTCGCTCGCACAGACGACGATCCCGAGCGAGCGCCGGACCGAGCTCCAGCGGGCGCTGATCCGCTCGCACGCCGCCGGGATGGGACCGCCGGTGGAGCGCGAGGTCGTCCGCGCGATGCTCTTCCTGCGCGCCCGATCGCTGGCGATGGGCCGCTCGGGGGCGCGGCCGGTGCTCGCCGAGACGATGCTGGCGATGCTCGACGCCGGGCTCGATCCCGTCGTCCCCGAGCACGGCTCGCTGGGCGCGAGCGGTGACCTGGCGCCGCTGGCGGCCTGCGCCCTGGCGTTGATCGGCGAGGGCGAGGTCTTCGACCGCGGCGGCGAACGGGTCGCGGCCGCCGACGCGCTCGCCGACGCCGGGATCGACCCGCCCGTGCTCGGGGCCAAGGAGGGCCTGGCGCTGATCAACGGCACCGATGGGATCCTCGGCATGCTGGTCCTCGCGCTCGCCGACCTCAGCGGGCTGCTGGCGCTTGCCGACATCGCCGCAGCGGCCAGCACCGAGGCCCTGCTCGGCACCGACCGCGCCTTCGCCGCCGACCTGATCGCGCTCCGCCCGCAGCCGGGTCAGGCCGACAGCGCCGCCAACCTGCGCCGCCTGCTCGAGGGCTCGGCGATCGTCGCCAGCCATCGCGAGGACGATCCGCGCGTCCAGGACGCCTACTCGATCCGCTGCACGCCGCAGGTTCACGGCGCCGCCCGGGACGCCCACCGACAGGCGACCGATGCGGCGGCGGCCGAGCTCGTCTCCGCGATCGACAACCCGATGGTGCTACCGGACGGGCGGGTCGAGTCGTGCGGGAACTTCCACGGCGCGCCGCTCGGGATGGCCTGCGACTTCCTCGCGATTGCCGCGGCCGAGGTCGGCGCGATCGCCGAACGCCGCACCGACCGGCTGCTCGACCACAGTCGATCCCACGGCCTGCCACCGTTCCTCGCCCCGGACGCCGGCGTCGACTCCGGGCTGATGATCTCTCACTACACCCAGGCGGCGATGGTCGCCGAGAATCGCCGTCTCGCGGCGCCGGCGAGCGTCGACTCGCTACCGACCAGCGCGATGCAGGAGGATCACGTCTCGATGGGATGGGCGGCGGCGCGCAAGCTGCGGACGGTGGTCGACAACTTGAGGCGGATCCTCGCGGTCGAGCTCAATTGCGGCGCCCGCGGGCTCGAGCTCCGTGCTCCTCTGACGCCCGCTCGCGGGACGGCAGCCGCGGTCGCCGAGCTGCGCACCGTCGTCTCCGGAGCCGGCCCGGACCGCTGGCTGGCACCCGAGCTCGGGGCGGTCGAGGCGCTGCTGCGCTCCGGTGCCCTGCTGGCGGCGGTCGAGGACGAGATCGGGGAGCTGCTGTGAGCGCGAACCGAGGGCGCGGCCCGCGCGAGGTTCGCGCCCCGCGTGGCAATCGGCTCTCCTGCCGCGGCTGGCAGCAGGAGGCTGCGCTGCGGATGCTGATGAACAACCTCGACCCCGAGGTCGCCGAACGCCCCGACGAGCTCGTGGTCTACGGCGGCACCGGGCGCGCCGCGCGCTCCTGGGACGCCTTCGACGCAATCGTCGCCGAGCTCCGCGGGCTCGCCGACGACCAGACCCTGCTCGTCCAATCCGGGAAGCCGGTGGGCGTCTTTCGGACCAGCGAGTGGTCGCCGAGGGTGCTGATCGCGAACTCGAACCTGGTCGGGGAGTGGGCGAACTGGGACGAGTTCCGCCGCCTCGAGCGCGAGGGGCTGACCATGTACGGGCAGATGACCGCCGGCTCGTGGATCTACATCGGCAGCCAGGGCATCGTTCAGGGGACCTACGAGTGTTTCGCGGAGATCGCCCGACGCCGTTTCGGGGGCTCGCTCGCCGGGACGATCACGCTGACGTCCGGGCTCGGCGGGATGGGCGGGGCGCAACCGCTCGCGGTGACCATGAACGACGGGGTCGCGCTCTGCGTCGAGGTCGACCCCGAGCGGATCCGCCGCCGGCTCGAGACCCGGTACCTCGACGAGCAGGCCGACGACCTCGACGACGCCGTGCGCCGCTGCACGGCGGCGAAGGCGGAACGCCGCGCCCTCAGCGTCGGCCTCTGCGGGAACGCCGCCGAGCTGATACCGGAGCTCCTGACGCGCGGCTTCGGGGCCGACATCGTCACCGATCAGACCAGCGCGCACGATCCGCTCGTCGGCTACATCCCCGCCGGGCTCTCGCTCGCGGAGGCCGATCAGCTGCGCGAGCGCGACCCGGACGAGTACATCCGCCGGGCCCGCGCGTCGGCGGCGGCGCACTGCTTCGCGATGGTCGGCTTCATGGACGCGGGCGCCGAGGTGTTCGACTACGGCAACAGCCTCCGCCGCGAGGCCGAGCTCGGTGGTTTCGAGCGCGCCTTCGCGTACCCCGGCTTCGTCCCCGCCTACATCCGGCCGCTGTTCTGCGAGGGCAAGGGCCCGTTCCGGTGGGCGGCGCTCTCGGGCGACCCGGCCGACATCGCCGCCACCGATCGGGCGGTGCTCGACGAGTTCGGAGACGACGAGGCCCTCACCCGCTGGATCCGGATGGCGGGCGAGCGGATCGCGTTCCAGGGCCTGCCGGCGCGGATCTGCTGGCTCGGCTACGGCGAGCGGCGGCGACTCGGGCTGCGGTTCAACGAGATGGTCGGCTCCGGCGAGCTGCGCGCCCCGATCGTGATCGGCCGCGACCACCTCGACTCGGGCTCGGTCGCCTCGCCGTACCGGGAGACCGAATCGATGGCCGACGGCTCCGACGCGATCGCCGACTGGCCGCTGCTCAACGCCCTCGTCAACACCGCCTGCGGGGCGAGCTGGGTGAGCATCCACGACGGCGGCGGCGTCGGGATCGGCCGCTCGATCCATGCCGGAATGGTCTGCGTCGCGGACGGCACCGCGCTCGCCGCCGAGAAGCTCGACCGTGTGCTGACGGCCGACCCGGGCATGGGCGTGATCCGCCACGCCGACGCCGGCTACGAGCGCGCGGTCGAGGTCGCCGCCGAGCGCGGCGTCCACGTTCCGATGGCCGACTGAGGGCCGGGCGACGATGACCGTCCTCGAGATCATCGAAGTCGGCCACCCGACGCTCCGCCGGCGATCCCGCGAGCTCGCACCCGAGGAGCTCGCGGCGGCCCGGACACAGCGGCTGATCGACGACATGATCGAGACGATGCGAGCCGCCGGCGGGGCCGGGATCGCGGCCAACCAGGTCGGCGAGACGGTGCGGATCGCGGTCGCGGAGGTCGACCACAACCCGCGCTATCCGTACAAGCCGCCGATCCCGCTGACCGTGTTCGTCAACCCCGTGATCGAGCCGCTCGATTCCGAGACCGTGCAGATCAACGAAGGGTGCCTCTCGGTCCCGAACCTGCGCGGCGAGCTCGCCCGCCACGTGAACGTCCGGGTGCGCTACCTGGACCGTGAGGGCGGCGCCCACGACGAGGTGAAGCGGGGCCTCACGGCCGGCACCTTCCAGCACGAGGTCGACCACCTCGACGGCGTCCTCTTCCTCGACCGCGTCACCGATCCGCGGACGTTGACCACCTGGGAGCAGTTCGAGCGCTTCGGCCGCGACGAGTTCGTCGAGCGGATCACCGCCTTCGCCGAGCGGGTCGGGTCGTGAGGCGGAGTCCGAAAGGACGGAGCCGAGCTGCGCCGTCGTTGAGGCGCCGGTCGTGAGGCGGAGTCCGAAAGGACGGAGCCGAGCTGCGCCGTCGTTGAGGCGCCTAAGCGTGAGGAGCTACTGGTGCGAGCTCGCCTGGCTCGGTGGCGAGCGGGCGGAGGCGGGGGTCGTGGTCGTTGTCGACGGGGCGCGTATCGCCACGGTCGACGCCGGCGTCGAGGCTCCCCCGCCGGGAGCGGTACGGCTCGACGGCGTCACCCTGCCCGGGCTCGCGAACGCTCACTCACACGCCTTCCATCGCGCCCTGCGGGGGCGCGCCCAGCGCGCCGGCGGCAGCTTCTGGACCTGGCGCGAGCGTATGTACGAGGCGGCTGCCGGACTCGGTCCCGACGGCTACCGCCGTCTCGCGCGCGCGACCTTCGGCGAGATGGCGCTCGCCGGGATCACCGCCGTGGGCGAGTTCCATTATCTGCACCACGGCCCCGGGGGTGAGCCCTACGACGACCCGAACGAGCTCGGCAGGGCGATGATCGGCGCCGCTCAGGAGGCGGGAATCCGGATCACACTGCTGGACACGTGCTACCTGCACGGTGGGATCGGCGCTCCCCTGAACGAAGTCCAGCGGCGCTTTTCGGACGGCGATGCCGACGCCTGGGCGAAGCGCGTCGAGGCGCTCGCTGACGGGCCCGGTGTGCGGATCGGTGCGGCGATCCACAGCGTCCGCGCCGTCGACCCCGGCTCCGCCGCGACGGTCGCCGGCTGGGCCGCCGATCGCGACCGACCGCTGCACGCGCACGTCTCCGAGCAGCCGGCCGAGAACGAGGCTTGCGAGGACGCCTACGGGCGGACGCCGACCCGCGTGCTCGCCGACGCAGGCGCCCTTGCAGGCGCCGTTCACCGCCGTGCACGCGACCCACCTCAGCGACCCGGACATCGCGCTGCTCGGCTCGCAGGGCTGCTGGTGCTGTCTCTGCCCGACGACCGAGCGCGACCTCGCCGACGGCATCGGCCCGGCTCGCCGGCTGGCCGATGCGGGCGCCTCGCTTTGCCTCGGCTCGGACTCCCACGCGGTGATCGACCAGTTCGAGGAGGCGCGCGCGCTCGAGCTCGACGAGCGGCTTGCGAGCGGCGAGCGCGGTCGCCACGGCGCCCCGTCCCTGCTCCGCGCCGCGACCGCCGACGGGCATCGCAGCATCGGCTGGCCCGAAGCCGGGACGATCGCGCCGGGCGCGCCGGCGGACCTGGTCACCGTCGGCCTCGGCGGCGTCCGCACCGCGGGAACCGAGCCCGGGACGGCGCTCGAGGCGGTCGTGTTCGCGGCCGGGGCGGCGGACGTCGACCGGGTGCTTTGCGCCGGTCGCGAGATCGTCCGCGACGGCGCCCACGTCACACTCGACGTTGCCCGCGAGTTGCGCGAATCGGTCGCTGCGGTGCTCCCATGAGGCGGAGTCCGAAGGACGAAGCCGAGGTGCGCCGATGTTGAGGCGCCTGCCATGAGGCGGAGTCCGAAGGACGAAGCCGAGGTGCGCCGATGTTGAGGCGCCTGCCGTGACCGCGACGGTGATCGACGACATCGGCCTCCTGGTCACCAACGACCCGGAGCTCGGCGAGGGTCCGCTCGGCATCGTCGCCGACGCCGCGCTGGTGATCGAGGATGGAGAGGTCGTGGCGGTCGAGCGTGCGGGCGCGACCGGCGACGCGCATCACGACGCCGGCGGCCGCTGCCTGATTCCCGGCTTCGTCGACAGCCACACCCACCTTCTGTTCGCCGGCGACCGCGCCGATGAGTTCGCGGCCCGGATCGGCGGGACCCCCTACGAGGCGGGTGGGATCCGGATCACCACGAAGGCGACCCGCGCCGCCCCCGACGGCGAGCTGCTGGCGCTGGCTCATGCTCGACGCGCCGAGGCACGCGCCGCCGGGATCACCCATCAGGAGATCAAGTCGGGCTACGGGCTCACGGTCGAGTCCGAGGCGCGGCTCTGCCGGCTCGCCGCCGAGCTCACCGACGACGTCACCTTCCTCGGGGCCCACCTGGTCCCGCCCGAGTACGAGGACCGTGCCGACGACTATGTCCGGCTCGTCTGCGGCGAGATGCTCGACGCCTGCCTTCCGTATTCGCGCTGGATCGACGTCTTCTGTGAGCGCGGCGCGTTCGATCTCGAGCAGTCGCGCGCCGTGCTCGGCGCCGGTCGCGACGCCGGCCTCGGGCTGCGGGTGCACGGCAACCAGCTCGGCCCCGGGCCCGGCGCGCAGCTCGCGGTCGAGATGGGGGCGGCCTCGGTCGATCACTGCACCTACCTCTCCGACTCCGACGTCGAGGCGCTGGCCGCGAGTGAGACGGTCGCGACCTATCTCCCGGCCACCGACTTCTCGACCCGCCAGCCCTATCCGGACGCGCGCCGCGCGATCGATGCCGGGGTCTCGGTGGCGATCGCCACCAACACCAACCCCGGGTCCAGCTATACGACCTCGATGCCGTTCTGCATCGCTCTCGCGGTCCGCGAGCTCGGGATGACGATCGACGAGGCGCTACGCGCGGCCACCGTCGGTGGCGCCCGGGCTCTGCGACGCGACGACATCGGCCTGCTCGCCCCCGGCCGGCGCGCCGACGCGGTCCTGCTCGAGGCGCCGTCCTACGCCCACCTGATCTATCGACCGGGGGTGCCCCTGACACGCACGGTGCTGGTCGGCGGTGAGGTCGTCTTTCAGGGAGTGCCGTAGACCTGGAACTCCGACAGGTCGATGAAGTTGGCCGCCGCCGGGCCTCCGCCCCAAGGTGCCGACGGTCGTGAACGGGGTCGCCTGCTGCTGCCCCAGCCCGACGCGAGCGAGATGTCGAGGCGCGCCGGGGCCGCAGCCGGAGGCGGTGAGGTCCGGCGGGCTCGCCGAGATCAGCGTCGCGCCGCTCGCCAGATCGGCCTGGTCGCGTGCAGCTTGAAGTTCTGCGTCTGGGTCGTTGCGCCGAGCGCCAGGTTCGTGACCGTGTCCGGGTTGTGTCCCGGCGCCGACGCGGTGACCGACGGGTACGTGTGCGGCGCGATGCGCTTGATCACGTAGCGCCCGTTGGCGTTGGTCTGGTCGACGAGGTCGCCCGGCCCCTCGATCTCGACAATCGCGTTGGCGATCGGGGTCCCGGCGCCGGCCTCCCGGACCAGCCCCCGCAGCGTCCCGCAAGCGATCTGGTTGCAGTTCGGGGGAGTCGAGAAGTCCTGATTCGGGGAGGTGTCGTTCGAGCCCTGATCGCCGGCGAAGTAACCCATGCCGCGCTTCGCGAACACCTTCCAGATCCGCGACTTGTTCGCGCCGCCGTTGATCGCGACGTCGGCCTGGACGATCGCGTTGCGCATCTCGAGGTAGCTCGGATCCGGAGGCGCGAGCTCCATCGCGCGCGTGATCAGGTTGCGAACCGTCGTGATCCCGGCGCCGTCCAGGGTGCCGCCACCGAGGTCGGCGACGAACCGCTGGCGCAGGTCCCAGAGCGTCTGCGCCCAGATCTCGCCGTCGGCGTGAAACTCCGGCTGGCACGGGGCACAGAGGATCTTGCCCATGTCGCCGAGCGTGTAACCGCCTGAGCCCGCGTTCCCGGCGCCCGGGCAGTCCGGGTCGGCGCCGGAGCCGCGGTTGCAGTCGAGCCCCTCGGTGCGGAGGCTGTGGATGTCGCCGCCCATCACGTAGACGGCCATGTTGATCTCGCCGTTGTCCGCGGTGTCGGTCTCGTCGAGGTCGTGCCCCTCGAGGTAGTCCATCGCGTACCAATCGCTCCACCCCTCGCCCATCGCCCGCGACTGGAACGCCCGCAGCGCCGGGTTGCCGGACGAGTCGAGCACGAGGCGGTTCGAGAGCCCGTGCGTGTACTCGTGGTAGATCACCGAGGCGTCGTCGCCACCGTTCGACTCCGGGACCGAGGTCCCGCCCAGGTCGGCGAACAGGTACATCTGCATCCGCGGCGGCGTGCCGTCGGCGGGCGTGTTCATGTTCGCGTTGTTGATGTGGTTGGTGTCGGGCGTCCCCGGGATCGCGCCGACCGAGTGATCGCTATCGGCGCCGTCGACGACCTCGGCGTTGACGGCGTCGGTGCCCTCGAAGTTGCCCGCGGCGGAGGTGAACCCGAACGGCGCCCCGGCCAGCCAATCGTGGAAGTTGTTGACGAAGTAGTAGACCTGGGTCGCGTTCTGGCGCAGGTTCGGGCGCCACCCGAAGCCGAAATCGAAGCCGGGGTTGGTGGTGACCGACCACGAGCACTGCGGGAAGACCGTGAAGCAGTTCGAGCTCAGGTGACTCGGGTTCGGGTTCGGCTGGAACGTGTAGTTCCAGGTCGCCGGAGAGCTCGGGCCGATCTCGCCGCACTCCGGGCAGTTGCCGAACGGGGTATCGGGGACGTTGTTGTCGTCGACGTCGGTGTAGACGTGCCCGTTCGTCCCCTGGAGCTGTGTCGCCTGCGTGTTCCACGAGGCCGGGAACGCGGTCAGCGACTGCGTCCCGCTGGCGGGCGAGCACTCGGCGCAGACCTGGTTGATGTTCGGCGAGTACTGCCACACGGCACCGCTCGCGAAGTCGACGGTGTTCTGGCGCAGGAGCACCTCGCCGGAGGAGGCGTCGAGCACGTACTCGTAGATCTCGGTCGAGGACGCCTTCGCGGTCACCCGCCAGGCGAGCCGGGTGTCCCCGGAGTCGGCGGTGAACAGGACCAGCCGGGCGTCGTCGCCGCCGGCGAAATCGGTCGCGCGATCGGGGCCGCTGCTGCTGCGGACCGCGGGCACGCGCCTCTCCGAGCCGGCGTCGTCGAGCGCCGCGCCGAGCGCGTCGCGAGCGGAGAGCCGTGGCGCGACGCTGCGGATCGCGGCCAGCCCCGCGACCGGTGAGCCGATCAGGTTGATCAGCCGCCCGTCGCCGGTCACGTTCGCGTAGAGCCCGTTCTCGAACGCCTCGACCCCGTCGACGGACTGGGCCCAGATCAGGTGGGTGATCTGTGACGTATCCGTGTAGTCGCGGGTCAGCCGCAGGCCGTCGAGGTCGGCGCGGTCGAGCCCGAGCGCCGCCGCGTTGGCGCGCGCGTAGCCGAGCGCGACCTGCTCCGGGCTCGCCGAGCTCGGGCCGGTGAGAAAGCCGTCGAGGCGCGCGACGACGCGCGGCGTGCCGGTCGCCGGGTCGGTCTCGAAGACGCCCTCGGGCCCGAGCGAGCCGCGCAGCTCCGCGCGCGCCGCCGGCGACCCGGCCGGCTCGGTCGACCGCGCTGCGGCCGCCTCGCGGACGTCGATCGAGCGCAGGCCCTGGTCGGGCACGGTCGAGGGCAGGGCTCCGCCGGAGCCGGCGAATGCGCCCGAGCCGGCGCCGTCGCCGCGCTGGGGCGGCGCGGTCGCCGCTGCCGCGGGCGGCAGGGCGATCACGACGACGGCTGCGGCGGCAAAGGCGCCCCTGCGAAGAATCCACTTTGCCGATGACTCGATGGCAGTTACCTCCCGACTGAGCTGGAACGAGCTGCCGGGGCCGACCGTGATCGCCCGCGGCGTCCCTGAATCGCGGGCGCCACGGTATCAACCGCGGTCGGGGCTCGATTCAGTAGTTCTCCGCAACGATCGTGGTCGCGATCGGCGCCCGGCCGGGCGAGATCAGCGCCGCTCGGCACCGCCAAGCAGGTTGTGGTTTCGCCACGCCCCGGGCAGGATTCGAACCTGCGACACCGGCCTTAGGAGGGCCGTGCTCTATCCCCTGAGCTACCGGGGCCGTTATGCGCCAGAGCGTAGCCGCGACGCCCCGCGGTCACCCCACTCGACGCCGCCGTGGCCGTGATCGAGGCTCGCGCCGCGATCCGTCCGAGGCTCACGCGGCGAGTGTGACCGGGTACGGCGGCTCGACCGGGTGCCCGCGCAGGATCGCGGTCGGAGCGGCGCGGGCGATCCAGTCGACGTGATCACGCAGCGCCGCGACCTCCCAGAGGCGCTCGAGCCCTGTGGAGAGAGCGAACGGCGATCCGGGCCGCGACGAGTGGGCGTCGCTTCCGAGCACGTGGACGAGCCCCTGACCGGCGAGCTCGAGCATCATCGCCGACGCGGGCCCGTCAACGATCAGGCCCGCGGTCATCTGCACCAGTGCGCCGCGATCGACGAGGTCGGCGAGGCGCTCGGCGGTGTCGGCGGCGGCGTGGCGCTCCGGATGGGCGATCAAGCTGCGGTAGCCGCGGCGCCGGAGCCCTTCGACGGCGTCGCGAAGCGAGTCGGTGAGCGGCCCCGGTGCGGGTTCGAGCAGCACCCAGCTCCCGCCTCCGAGCGCGACCAGGTCGAGCTCGGACGCGTCGAGCCCGGCGAGCGCCGCCTCGGCCACCTCACCGCCGCCCACCACCCGCACGTCGATCCCGAGGCTCGCAAGCTTCTCGTCGACCTCGGCGACCCGCGCCGCGAGCTCGTCGATCGCGACCTCGTGGTCGCGACGGATGTGAGGCGTCGCGCAGATCACCTCGATCCCGTCGTCGAATGCCTGGCGGGCCATCGCGACGCTGTCGGCGAGATCGACCGCGCCGTCGTCGAGCGCAGGGAGGATGTGGCAGTGCAGATCGATCAACGCCCGGCGAGCCTACGCGGCCGCCGGGGCCGGTGCGTGATCGCTCAGGAGCGGTCGTCCGGGGTCGGCTGCTCGATCGATGTCGGGCCGCTCGACTGGCTCTGGTCGTCGGGGCTGCCGAGCGCGATCGCCCCCGCGACAGCGATCACGACGGCGCCTCCGCCGGCTCCCGCGAAGACCCGCCAGCGGCGTTTGACGACCGCGCCGTGGGGCCTCGGTCGCGGCCCGCTCGCCTGCGGCGCGGTCTCGCCGGCGTCCGGTCTCGGTCCTGCGTCGCTCATCGCTGCTCCTTCGGGGTGAGGGTTCCGAAGCGGCCACATAGCCAATCGGGTCCCCCTAAAGACTGTCCAATCCGGCTCGGAGCGGTGGCGTCAGGCCGACGACGGGCGCCGGAGCGCGACGCGGCTCAGAGCCGGTCGATGACCTCCGCCGCGACGCGCTCGCCGGACCGCACCGCGCCATCCATGTAACCGGCCCAGTAGTCCGAGGTCTCGGTCCCCGCCCAGTGGATCCGGCCGACCGGCTCTCGCAGCGCCGGGCCGTGGGTCGCGAGCTGGTTCAGTCCCGGGATTCCGACCGGGCAGCCGCGAGTCCAGGTCTCGTCGCTTCCAGATCGTCTCGATGTAACGCTTCGGGTTCGCGGCCTGCGGCCCGAAGAACTCGACGTAGTTGTCGATCACGGCCTGACGGCGTCGCCGCTGTGAGAGCTTCGCGAAGCCGCGGGCATCGTCGCCGCCGATGAACCCGAAGACGACGCCCTTGCTGTCGTCCGGTGGCGAGTCGTCGAAGGTCGCTGAGATCGGCCCGTCCGCGAACAGCACCTGACCGGTGAGGCCGTCGTCGCGCCAGAACGGCCGCTCGTAGACGCAGGCCGCCTTGGTCAGCGTCCCCTGGGGGTAATGATCGATCAGCTCGACGCGGTCGTCGGGGAGGCTGGGCTCGTAGTCGATCTTGCGCGGTCAGCACCGGCGGGATCGCGACGATCACCCGCCTCGCCCTGACGTCGACCCGGTCGGAGTAGACGGTCACGGCGCCGCGGCTGCGGACGATCCGCCGCACCGGGGAGCCGAGCACGACCGAGCGCCCGAGCTTCCGCGCGAGCCGCTTGCAGATCACCTGCGAACCCCCGTCGAAGCGGAACATCTGCGCCCCGCCACGGGTGTTGAAGTTGCGCTCGAAGGTGCCCGGGTTTTGCTCGTTGCCCGAGGAGGCGATGTAGAAGAGGACGAAGAGCAGCGAGAGCTCGCGCGGCTCGGCGCCGAAGATCGGCCGGGTCGCGAGCGGCGCGAGGGCGCGGAACTGCGGCGTCACGGTGTTCTCGTCAATGAACTGCTGCAGCGTCTGGGCGTCATACGCAGCAGCGTTCGGGGCGTTCCAGGGGGCATCGACAGGGACCTGGGTCGACATCTCATCGAGCCGGAAGACGAACTGGGCGAGGTCGGGGATGATCACCGGGTCGGGCGGCGCCGACCCGGTGATTCCCGTATCGCTGAACCGCAGTCGCTGGCCGTTGGCGATGTAGAGGTTTTCGCCCGTGTCGTAGGTGTCGAACAGCCCGACGTTCATCTTCTCGCCCAGGGCGATGACCCGATCCTGGGTCGGCCCGGTGAAGGTGCCGCCGCGCTCGCTGATCTCGCCGCCGCCGATGTCGGCGTTCACCGACCGCCCGCCGACGCGATCGCGAGCCTCGAGGACGATCGTCGAGTGGCCGTTGCGCTCCAGCTCACGGGCGGCGGTCAGCCCCGCGAAGCCCGCGCCGACGACCACCACGTCGGCGCGCCGGCGCCGTTTGTGCTTCGGGTGGTGGCCCGCGGCCGAGGCTCCGGGCAGGCGGCCGAGCAGCGCTCCAGCGGACGCGACCGCGCCGCCGGCGAGCAGCCCGCGGCGCGAGATGCCCCGGTCGTCGATGCCGCGTTCGGGCGCCAAGGCGGCGATGATCTCAGACGCTGCGGTACGGCTGCGCCGCCGGATCGCTCATCTACGCTGCTCGCGTGGTTCGCCGCAGGATGATCCGCTGAGGCCGGTGGCGTCGGCTCCGATCACGGCGACTTCGACGTCGAAGGCGCCGGCGCGCTCAGCTGACCTCGAGGATCTCCAGTTGCTTGACGCCGCGCGGCGTCTCGAGCCTGACCAGATCACCCCTGCCCGCTCCGAGCAGCGCTTTCGCCACCGGGCTCTCGACCGAGACCTTGCCTTGACTCAGGTTGGCCTCGAGCGGGTGGACGACGGTGATCTCGGAGGTCCTCGCGCCTTCGCGGTAGCTGACCCGCGACCCGATCCCGATCGAGTCGCCCCCCGCCCCCCGCTCCACGGTCGCCGTGGCAAGGTGATGCTCGAGCACCCGGATCCTGGCCTCGTTGTGGCCCTGTTCGTCCTTGGCGGCGTGGTACTCGGCGTTCTCCTTCAGGTCGCCGAACTCGCGCGCGCTCTTGATCGCCGCGACGATCTCGGGCCGGCGCACCTCGCGCCGGTGCTTGAGCTCGGCCTCGGCCTCGGCCTTGCCCTCGGGGCTGATCGCATTCGGAGTCCCGGTCATGACGGCGCAAGGTAGCGGTCGCCGCGATCGAATGGAGATCGGCTCACGCTTCCGGACGCCCGGCCGTTTCATCGACATGTGCGCCGAGCTCTCCTACCGGGCGCCGTTTCAGGGCGAGGGTCTGATCGGGTTCCTCGGGTCGCGCGCCGTCCCGGGCGTCGAGGAGGTTCTCGGCGGTGCCTACCGCCGCAGCCTGCGCCTCGCCAACGGCGCCGGCGTCGTCGAGCTGCGGCCGGCGAACGGCCACGTCGAGGCCCGCTTCGCGCTCGACAGCCCGGCCGACCTGCCGGCGGCAAAGTGCGCGGTCCGCGGGTTGCTCGACCTCGATCACGACCCCGGTCCGGTCGTCGACGCGCTTGGTGGCGACCCGGTGCTCGGAGGGCTGGTGAGGGCGGCGCCGGGCCGGCGGGTGCCCGGGCACGTCGATTCGCACGAGCTCGCTGTGCGGGCGGTGCTCGGCCAGCAGGTCTCGCTCGCGGCCGCGGTGACGATCGCAGGGCGGCTCGTCGCGACGCGGGGCGAGCGGCTCGCGAGTCCGGTCGGCTCCGTTACCCATCTGTTTCCATCCGCCGCGGCGCTCGCCGGCGCCGACCCCGCGGAGCTGCCGATGCCGCGCGCCCGCGGCCGGGCGCTGATCGGCCTCTGCGACGCGCTCGCGAACGGGGAGCTGGTTCTGGGCGCCGGGGCCGACCGCGAGCAGGCCCGCGAGCGGATGCTCGCCCTGCCCGGGGTCGGGCCGTGGACGGCAGGCTACATCGAGATGCGCGCGCTCGGGGACCCCGACGCGTTCATGCCCACCGACCTCGGCCTGCGGCGCGGACTCGAGCGACTCGGGCACGACGGAAGGCCCCCCGCCGCCTCCGAGCTCGCCGAGCGCTGGCGACCGTATCGCGCCTACGCCCTGCAGTACGTCTGGGCAGACCTCGCCGGGGTGGAGGCCGCGGCCACGCTTGCAAACACCGACCACGGAGGATGAGATGACCACCCTGACCCAGCCGATGATCTACACGACGTTCGAGAGCCCGGTCGGCGAGCTGCTGCTCGTCGGCGACGGGGAGGCGCTCTGCGGCCTTCACATGCAGGACGGGCGCCGTCCGATCGCGGTCGGCGCCGCCTGGGAAGCGCGACGAGGCACCGTTCGCCGCCGCCCGCGTGCAGCTCGACGAGTACTTCGCCGGCGATCGCCGCGAGTTCGACCTGCCGCTGGTGCCGCTCGGCTCGGAGTTCCAGCGCCGCGTCTGGGACGGACTGCTCGAGATCCCGTACGGAGAGACGATCAGCTACGGCGAGCTCGCCCGGGAGATCGGCCGGCCCGCGGCCGCCCGCGCGGTGGGGATGGCCAACGGCCAGAATCCGATCTCGATCGTGATCCCGTGTCACCGGGTGATCGGTGCCGACGGCGCCCTGACCGGCTACGCGGGCGGGGTCGAGCGCAAGCGGCTGCTGCTCGAGCACGAGTCGGCGACCCTCGCGGGGTGACCGTCGCCGCCCGGGGGTGGATCGCCGGGGCGGCGACGCGAGCCGTCCCGGCTACCCTCTCGGGCGATGAGCGCGCGGAGGCGCAGACGGCGTCGCGAGCAAAACGGCGGCTCGGCCGGAAAGAAGGTCCTCGTCGGCCTCGCGGCCGTCGTCACCTGCGTCGCGATCGCGGCCGGCGCCGGCGCGCTGTGGGTCCTCGACGTCGCCGCGAGCGCACCGTCGATCGACACGCTGAAGCCCGCCGACAGCGGCGCCAACTCGGAGGTCTTCGCGGCGGACGGCACCAGCCTCGGCTACGTCCAGGCCGATGTCCTGCGGACTCCGGTGCCGCTGAAGGAGATCCCGAACCGGCTCCAGAGCGCGACGATCGCGATCGAGGACGAGAACTTCTATGACCACTCGGGGGTCGACTACGGGGCGATCCTGCGCGCCGGGATCGAGAACTTCGAGGCCGGCGAGGTCAAGCAGGGGGCCTCGACGATCACCCAGCAGCTGGTCCGCAACCTCTACATCAACAACCCCGAGGACACGCTGAAGCGCAAGATCATCGAGGCGAAGATGGCGATGCAGTACGAGGACGAGTACTCGAAGCGCCAGATCCTGAACGAGTACCTGAACACCGCCGCTTACGGCACCAACGACGGCAAGACGGCGGTCGGGGTCCAGGCCGCATCCGAGGTCTTCTTCGACAAGCCCGTCTCCGAGATCAACCTGAACGAGGCCGCGCTGCTCGCCGGCCTGCCGCAGGCGCCGACCGACTACAACCCGTTCACCAACGCCGAGGCGGCCAAGCATCGCCGCAACCAGGTGCTCGCCGCGATGGCCGACCAGGGCTACATCAGCGATGCGACCTATGTGAAGGCGCAGCAAGCAGGGGCTCGGGCTGAAGCGCGGATTCAAGTACGAGTCGCGCACCCAGCAGTACTTCTTCGACTTCGTCCAGCAGGAGCTGATCGACAAGTACGGGGTCAGCAAGGTGCGCGAGGGCGGGCTCAAGGTCTACACGACGCTCGACCCGGGCCTGCAGGCGCTTGCAGAGCGCTCGATCGCCGCTCACCCCGTCTCCGGGGCCGCGGAGGCGCTCGTCTCCACCGACGTCGACACCGGTGAGATCAAGGCGATGGCGTCGTCGGAGTCCTACGAGGACAGCCAGTTCAACCTCGCCGCCCAGGGAAGGCGCCAGCCGGGGTCGTCGTTCAAGCCCTACGCGCTGACCGCGGCGGTCGCTCAGGGGGTCGATCCGGACTCGACCTACTACCCGGCGCCGTCGACGATCAGCATCCCGCAGGGCCTCGGCGCCGCGCCGTGGACCGTCTCCGGCGGCGCCGGCGGCTCGATCAGCCTCCGGGATGCGACCGCGAACTCGGTCAACACGGTCTACGCGCAGCTGGTCACGGACATCGGCCCGGACGCGATGGACGAGATGGCGAAGAAGATGGGCGTCAGCAGCCCGCTGTCGGGGTTCCCCGCGGACGTCCTCGGAGCGAGCGACGTCACCGTCCTCGACCAGTCGAACGGCTTCGCGACGATCGCCAACGGGGGGGTCCACCACGACCCGACCGCGGTCGACAAGGTCGTCTTTCCCGACGGCCGCGTCGACGAGCCCGACAACCCCGAGGGCGACCGCGTCGTCTCCGACGGGGTCGCGTACACGGTCGCCGACGTGATGACCGGGACGCTCGACTACGGCACCGCTGCCTGCTGCGACATCCAGTGCCCGGCAGCCGGCAAGACCGGGACCACCGAGGAGCAGGCCGACGCCTGGTTCGTCGGCTACACGCCGCACATCTCGACCGCGGTCTGGGTCGGCAACCCCGATTCCCGCATCCCGATGCCCGGCTACGGCGCCGATCTCGCGGCGCCGATCTGGCACGACTACATGACCGTCGCGGCGGCGCAGCCGTGCGACGACTTCCCGGCGCCGCAGGACCCGGCCCAGCTCTCGAGCTACTCCGGCGCGCACACGGTCTCGTCCGGCTCGAGCCGCAAGTCGGTGCCGGACACCACCTACCCCTAGTCACCGCAGCCGGCTCCGAACCGACGCCGCTCAGCCTCGGGTCCGCTCCTCGAGCGCGAACGCGAACGACTCGTAGGCGAGGCCGGTCCCCTGCTGGAGGCCGATCTCGCAGGTGCGGTTGGAGCAGATCGCGACGTCGAAGCTGCGGCCCGCGATCTCTGCCGCCTGGTCGGCGGTCGCAGCCGACGCCAGCTCCGGGTGCAGCAGGCCGCGGTCGCCGGCGAAGCCGCAGCAGGTCGCGGTGACCGGGACGGTGACCCGGTCGGCGAGCGCGCCGGCGATCGCCGCGAGGTCGGAATCGACCTCGAGATGGCGGGTCGCGCATGGCGGGTGTACGACCGCCGAGCCCAGCTTCCGGCTCACCGAGAGCCGTGGCAGCAGCCGCCTCGCCGCCCAGCTCACCGAATCGACGATCTCGAGCTTCGCGTGCCGCTCGACGTTGACCTCGCTCAACAGCCCGACCGCCTCGGTGGCGAGCCCGAGCGTGCACGAGCTCGCGTCGCAGACGATCGGCAGCCGTCCGCCGTCCGTCCAGCGCCACAAGGCGTCGACGGTGTGGTTTGCCATCCGCCGGGCTCCGGCGGCGTAGCCCTTCGACGTCCACGGGGTCGCGCAGCAGTGGCCGCCGACGTCCGGCGGGATCCAGAGCGCGAGCCCCGCTCGCTCGGAGACCGTCACCAGCGCCTCCGCGAGGCTCGGGCCGCCCGTTCGGACGCCGTTGCGCGCGCGGCCGAAGATCCGGTTCACGCAGGCCGGCAGGTAGACGGCCGCGGCGCCCTCGCGCCGCGTCGTCGGCAGCCGCGGCGGCGCAGGCGGCGGCATGTTCGCCGGCCACTCCGGAGCCAGGTCGCTGCTCAGCGCCCGCCGCGTCGCGCGGCTCGCAGCCCGGACGGCCCTGCCGAGCCCGGGGCGAGCGCCGACGGCGAGCCCACGGCGAGTCGCGGCCTCGACCGCCGCCCAGCGATCCGCGAGCCGCAACGCGACCCGCTCGGCCCGCGCGCTGTGCTGGTCGGCGCGCAGCCGCTTGACCAGCTTCCCGGTGTCGATCCCGACCGGGCAGGCGAGCATGCAGGTCCCGTCGGCGGCGCAGGTCTCGATCGCGTCGTACTCGAACTCCTCCATGAGTGCCCGCAGGACCGGCGATCCCTTCGCCTGGCGGGCCATCTCGCGGCGCAGGACTATGCGCTGGCGGGGTGTCGTGGTCAGATCCCGACTCGGGCAGACGGGCTCGCAGAACCCGCACTCGACGCAACTCGTCGCCTCCTCCTCGATCTCGGGCGTCGTCTTCAGGTTCTTCAGATGGACACGGGGGTCGTCGCTGAAGATCACGCCCGGGGCGAGCACGCCGTCGGGATCGGCGAGCCGCTTCACCCTCCGCATCAGGCCGGTCGCCTTCGGCCCCCACTCGCGCTCGACGAACGGCGCCATGTTGACGCCGGTGCCGTGCTCGGCTTTCAGCGAGCCGTCGTACTTGTCGACGACGAGCTCGATCAGCCCTTCCATGAATCCGTCGTATCGGACCAGGTCATCCGGCTTGGAGAAGTCGGGGGTGAGCATGAAGTGCAGGTTCCCGACCGAGGCGTGGCCGGCGACTCCGGTCAGGAAGCCGTGCTCGGCCAGCAGCCCCTGGAGATCCTTGGCCATCTCGGCGAACCTCGAGGCGGGTACGCAGACGTCCTCGACGATCAGCGCGGTTCCCGGTGCGCGCATCTTGCCGACCAGCCCGTGCATCCCCTCGCGAACCTGCCAGTAGAGCTCGATCGTCTCCGGATCGCGATGAAACTCGGGCCTCCGAATCAGGTCGCCGGCCGAGAGCAGCTTCGTGGCGCGCCGCTCTGCGGCGTCGAGCCCGGCCTCGTCGTCGGCGCCGAACTCGACCAGCAGCGCCGCCGAGTACGGGTCGAGGTCGCGCCAGCTCTTCGGCGTCCCGCGGATGTTGTGGCTGGCGACGATCAGCGCCGGCGCGACCATCAGCTCGACCGCCCGGGCGCCGGCGGCGACGAAGTCGGCGACCGGGGCGATCGCCGCGTCGATGCTCGGGAAGTGAAGCCAGGAGACCGTTGTCCGGTTCGGCTGTGGCACGGTCTCGAACACGGCCTCGGCGATGAACGCCAGGGTCCCCTCCGAGCCGACGACGAGGCGCCGGAAGATCTCCAGCGGCGTCTCGGCGTCGAGGAAGGCGCAGAGGCGGTAGCCGGTCGTGTTCTTGATCTCGAACTTGCGCCGGATCCGCTCGCCGAGCTCGGCGTCGGCGAGGATCTCGGCGCGAATCTCGATCAGGCCGTGGGCGAGCCGTGGCTCGAGCGCCGCGAAGCGCTGCTCGGCGCCCGGCTTCGCGGTGTCGATCACCGCCCCGGACGGGGTCACGAGGGTCATCGAGGCGACCGTGTTGTAGGAGTCGTGGGTGACACCGCAGCGCATCCCGCCCGAGTTGTTGGCGATCACCCCGCCGACGCAGGCGATGTCGGTCGAGGCGGGATCGGGGCCGAGCTTGCGGCCGAGCGGGGCGAGGATGCGGTTGGCGTGCCCGAGCACCGTCCCCGGCCCCAACCGGGCGCGGGCGCCGTCGGCCTCGATCGCGACGCCGCGAAAGTGCCGACGGACGTCGACGAGGATGCCGTCGCACTGGGCCTGGCCGTTGAGGCTGGTGCCGCCGGCGCGGAAGGTCACCGGCGTCGCGGTGCGGCGCCCGTAGGCGATCACCTTGGCGACGTCGCCGGGGCCGCGGGCCATCACCACGGCGCGTGGAAAGAGGCGATAGGGGCTCGCATCGGAGGCGTAGCGGACGATGTCGCTGGCCCGGGTCAGCACCCGGTCGGCGCCGAGCAGCGCCTCGAGCTCGCCCCGCAGCGGCTGCGGCGTGCCTCCCGCGACCCAAGCCGGGGCCGCATCGGCGCTCGCTACCCGCGTCTGCGGCGCGATCCTCTCGACCTTCGGCTCAAGCAGCGCCATCCGCAGCCCCGAGCTCTAGAACAGCCACATGCCCGGCGCGACGCCGACCTCGACCAGCTCGGGACGGTCGGCGGCGATCGCCCCGGCCAGCGCCTCGCGCAGCTCGTCGGCGGTGTTCGCGCGCACGGAGCCGATCCCGTACGCCCTGGCGACCGACGCAGTGTCGAGATCGGGCAGGTCGAGCCCCGGCGCGCCCTCGACCCCCTCGATCGCCGAGAACCACTTGAGGATCGCGTACTCGCTGTTTCGCATCACCAGGAAGGTGACCGGAACGTTGTAGGCGGCGGCGCTCCAGAACGCGGTCACGGCGTATTGCACCGAGCCCTCGCCGACCACGCAGACCACCGGCCGGTCGGGCTCGGCGAGCTGCACCCCGACCGCCGCCGCAAGCCCGAAGCCGAGTCCGCCGCCGGCGCCGAAGTAGTAGCTGCCGGGCCTCGAGAGCCGCAGCTGGTTTCGAAGCGCCAGGGTCGAGGACGGGGACTCGAGGACGACGATCCCGTCGTCGGGAAATGCCGCGCGCAGGGCGTGCATCGCCGCGGTGCCCGTGATCGGATCCTGCTCGGGACCGCCGGTCGGCTCGGGAAGCGACTCGCCCGGGTCGCGGTCGGACTCGCCGACCGATTCGAGCAAGAGCTCGAGCGTGAGCTTGACGTCGGCGACGATCGCGTCGCCCATCGGCGCCCGCGCCGCCTCATCGGGGTCTGAGGTGATCTCGACCAGCGCGGCGCCCTCGGGCAGCAGCGGGCCGGGGATGTTCGGGTAATAGGGGAAGACCGAGGCGCCGACGACGAGGATCAGGTCGTGCCCGGCCAGGGTCTCGGAGACCGGTCCGATCGCCGGCGGCAACACCCCCCGGAAGTTCGGATGACCCTCCGGGAAGCCGATCCGTCCCCCGCCGGTCGCGGGGATCGCGAACACCGGCAGGCGCTGGCGCTCGGCCAGGGCCACCGCAACGTCCCAGGCGCCGCCGGCGTCGACGTCGGGACCGGCGACCATCACCGGGTTCCCCGCCCGCTCGAGCCGGCGAGCGAGATCGGCGACCGCCTCCGGGTCACCGGCGGCGCGGCCCGTGGTCTTGCGCTCGATCGCGGCACGGGCGTCGTCGTCGTCGACCTCGGCGTCCCAGTCGTCCATCGGGATCGAGACGAACGTCGGCCCCCTCGGCGGCAGTGTCGCCAGGTGCGTCGCCCGGGCGAGCGCGTGTGGCACGTCCTCGGCCCGCGGCGGCTCGTGGCTCCACTTGACGAGCGGATGCGGCATCCGGGTCGCGTCGCGGTTGGTGAGGTTCGCCTGCAGCGAGATCAGCGAGCGGACCTGGTTGCCGGCGGTGATCACGAGCGGCGAGTGATTCGCCTGGGCGTTGAAGATCGCGCCCATCGCGTTGCCGACCCCGGGCGCCGTGTGCAGGTTGACCAGCGCCGGGGCGCCGCTCGCCTGGGCGTAGCCGTCGGCCATGCCGACGACCACCGCCTCCTGGAGCCCGAGGACGTAGGTGAAGTCGTCGGGATAGTCCTTCAACATCGGCAACTCGGTCGAGCCGGGGTTGCCGAACATCGTCGTCATCCCGTGGGCGCGGAAGACGTCGAAGGAGGCGTCGCGGACGCTGGTCACCAGCCTGACTCTATGCCCCCGTCCGGCCCGCCGCGGCGCCGCGTCGCGGCTTCCCTCCCGGCGCACGGTTACATCGACCGGTGTAACGGTCGCCGCGGAGTTGGTGTAATCCGCACAACGCGATGGGAGATCCGAGCGATCATCCGAAGGGCGCCGCGAGCGGCGCCCCGATCGGCCCGAAGCTGGTCGAGGCGATGAAGATCGCCCGCGAGTTGCTCCCCGGAGACAGCCGCTACGGCGACCCGCTGTCGACGGTCGGGTCCGAGCCGCGGGCGCTGATGGCGCGGCGGCTCGGCGAGGCCGCGCTCGAGCGCCCCGGCATCCTCAAGGAGGCAGGTCTCTCGGCGCTCCAGGTCTGGGAGGCGGTCTCGGTCGGTGGCGCGCCGAAGCTCGGCGAGAATCGGCTCGCGATCGTGTTCACCGACCTGGTCGGCTTCTCCGACTGGGCGCTCGAGGCAGGAGACGAGATCGCCCTCGAGCTCCTGCGCGACGTCGCCGAGGCGATCGAGCCGCCGGTCGTGCAAGCCGGCGGCGAGGTCGTGAAACGGCTCGGCGACGGGATGATGGCCGTGTTCGCGAGTCCCGCCGACGCGGTCGCGGCGGTGCTCGAGGCACGTGATCGCCTCGAAGCCGTCGAGGTCGCCTCCTACCGTGCTCGAATGCGCGCCGGGATGCACGTCGGCTCACCGCGGAGGATCGGCGACGATTACCTCGGCATCGACGTCAACATCGCCGCGCGGGTCGCCGAGGCTGCCTCGGGCGGCGAGTTCCTGATCTCGGGCGATGCGCTCGAGACGCTCGACGGCGATCGCTTCTCGACCCGCCGCAAGCTCCGCTTCCGCGCCAAGGGCGTGCCCAGCGACGTCACCGCCTACACGCTGAAGGCAAGACGTTGACCGTTTCCTCCGACGAGCCCGAGATCGTCGACGAGGCGGCGATCACAGACGACGAACGAGCGGTCGAGCGCCGCCTGCCGGTCGACTTGATGCAGGTTCCGCGCCTGCTCTCGAACGCACTCGGCGACATCCGCACGATCGCCGAGGGAATGACGGTGCTGCCGCAGCTGCTTCTGACGCTCGGCACGATCCGCGACCGGGTCGACTCGCTCGATGCCGAGGTGAGGCAGATGCGCGCCGCGGTCGAGGAGATGGGCGGCGACGTCGGCGAGCTCAACGACAGCTTCGCCCGGATCGAGCCCCACCTCGAGGACGTCAGCCGCGTTGCGCACCCGCTGCGACGGATCGGCGAGCGAGCCCGGCGACGCGAGCCCTAGCGGCTCAGCCGGGCGCCGGCGCCCGGCGCCGGATCCGGGCCGCGATCTCGTCGTAGACCCCGGCGCAGCGATCGGCGAACCGGTGCAGCGGTCCCCGGATCGGCGGCAGCCAGAAAAACAGCGCCGCCGCGGACCCGAGCAGCGCCCCGGCGAGGACGTCGGAGGGATAGTGGACCCCGACCGCGACGCGGCCGACCGACATGATCGCCGCCATCGCCAGCGCGAGCCAGCCGATCCGGCGGCTGCGGAGGAGGATCGAGACCGCGATCGCAAACCCGGCGGTCGCGTGATCGCTCGGAAACGACGCGTCCTGTGTCGGGGCGACGAACAGGTGCACGTCCGGGTGCACGGCGAACGGCCGTGGCCGGTCGGTGACCCCGGCGATCAGGTGGGCGACGAGGAGAGCGAGGGCGGCGCTGAGCAGAGCCGCGACGACCCCGTGGCGGGCGTTGCGCGAGACCCACTTGCCCTGCGCGAGGAAGAGGCCCGCGAGCAGCCCGACGAACATGTACTGCGCGTCGACCGCGAAGAAGCGCAGGACGTCCTCGAGCCAGTCGTGCTCGACCGCGAGTCCGTTGAGGTCGTGAAGGAGGCTGAGGTCGATCGGAGAAGCGTACGCGGCCCGCGGTCCGGGCTGCAGCGATCGGGACGATCCGGATAGACGTCGTCGATCGTCACCAGGGGCTCGAACGGCGCCTCGATCGCGGCGGCGATCGCGTCCGCTCCTCCGGCGAGCCGGTCGACGACGCAGAGCCCGGCGACGATCTCGAGGCCCTCCTCGCGGATTCGAGCGATCGCGCTCAGGGTCGAGCCTCCGGTGGTCACGGTGTCCTCGACCACGAGGCATCGGGTGCCGGCTTCGACCGGCCCCTCGACCCAGCGCTGCATGCCGTGGTCCTTGCGTTCCTTGCGGACGAAGAAGCCGACCAGCCGGTCGCCGCCCGGGACCGCGATCGCCGCGCAGGCGAGCGGGATCGCCGCCATCACCGGGCCGCCGACGGCCTCCGCCCCGTGCCGCGTCGCGGCCGCGGCGATCAGCTCGCCCGCGGCACGAAAGCCGGCCGGCCGCAGCAGCGCCCGGCGCGCATCGACGTAGTACTGCGCCGTGGCGCCGCTCGAGAGCGTCACCTCGCCGACCACCAGCGCGTGCTCGCGCAGCTCCGCGACGAGGATTTCGCGGGCGTCGCTCAGCGGCCTAGCGGTAGACGAACATCTTGTCCCCGAGGTCGATCCAGTTGTAGATGAAGATCGAGTCGGGGATCGGGTTGCGGATGCAGCCGTGGCTCGCCGGATACGGCGGCACCGACGCGTAGCCGTGGGTCGCCTCGCCGCGGTTGTAGTAGACCGAGTAGTACATCCCGAGCGAGTTGTAGCCCGGGTCCTTGCTGTAGAAGGTGTAGCCGCCCTGGTCGGACGGCGTCGCCGCCGCCCCGGTCGAGACCATGAACACGTACTTCGGCTTGCCGCCGTCGGCGAGCGCCATCACCTGGTGGGAGATGTCGACCTCGACGTGCTTGCCGGCGCTCGGGTAGCGGAGCTTGAAGCCGCCCTTGCCCTCGGCCAGGGCCTTGAAGATCCCCGGGTCGGCGTTGAAGTTGCGCGCCATCCCGTTCACCTTGCGGAAGGCCATCACCGCGCGCTGGGTATGCGAGCCGTAGCGGCCCTTGTCGGTGTCGTAGTAGTGCTGCCGGCGCAGCAGCTGGTTGAAGAGCTCGACCGCCGGGCCGCTGTCGCCCGGGTCGAGGTCGATGTACTTGAGCTTGAAGGTCTTCGACTTCGCGCTGCCTCCCGCCTGCCCGGCGGTCGGCGACTTGCGCACCCGGACCCGGTACTTGCCCGCCTCGACGAGCGGCTTCGAGCGGAGGTGAAAGCGGCCGAAGTCCTTCCCCTTGACGCGGCGCACGTACGGCGTCCGCTTCAGCACCGTCTCGCCCTGGTTGCCGAGCCTGATCTCGACCCGCTGATGGGGCACGAACGGAGTCACCGTCCCGATCGCCTCGATCCGGTCGCCGACCTTGGCCTTGCCGCCCGTGAGGCCCTTGAGCTTGATCTCCATCCGCGCGGGAGCGGGACCCGGGTCGGTCTGGCCGCCGCCGCCGGGATTGCCCACCCCGCCGCCAACGGGGCTGCCGCCGGCGCCGCCGTTTCCACCATCGCCGCCACCCTGGCCGGGTGGTGCGGCGGCAGCGGCGGGCGCCGGCGCCGGGGCGGCCTGGGCGAACGCGAGGACGGGGAACAGGAGCATGGCGATCGTCGCCAGCACTCCCGCGGCGACCAGGGAGAGCGTCTTCACGGCGCGCATTGTGCCATGGCAGCGCGACGGGCTCGAGGGTGCACGGTTCGGTGCACGGTCAAGTGCTGACCAGGACGGTGAACGCGAGCGCGTTGTTGACCATGTGCACGGCGATCGTCGTCTCGATCGAGCCGGTGCGCTCGTAGAGCCAGGCGAGCACCGCGCCGAGCACGCTGAGCTGGAACGCAGCGGCGACGTTGCCGGTCGACAGGTGGACGCTGCCGAAGATCAGCCCCGAGATCACCGCCGCGGCGAGGAACGGCAACCTGCTGCGGAGGCCGCCGAAGACGAAGCCGCGAAAGAAGGTCTCCTCCGCGATCGGAGCGACGATCACGATCAGGATCGCGGCCACGATTGCGCCGATCGTGCTCTGCCCGAAGCCGAGGTCGTCGGCGACGTTGGTCTGCTCCGGCCGGGCGACGAACTGGGTGAAGGCAATCGCGAAGGCGAGATAGCCGAGGAAGGCGAGCGCCGTCGGGCCTCCCCAGCCGGGCGCCGGGCGGCGCAGCCCGAGCGCGTCGATTCCGGCCCTGATGCTGCGGTTGCGCGACGCGTAGTAGAGCGCGGTGCCGAAGAAGGCCGCCTCGAGGACGAGCTGCGAGCCGATCGTCGCGTCGAGCCCGGAGGTGCCGGCGATCGCGAACACGATCAATCCGCCGAAGATCACCGCGCCGAGCACGAGCAGGATCCCGAGCACGATGTCGGTCGGCCCCCAGTCGGCCCGGCGGCCGGGGCCGCCCGGCGGGCCTCCGGCGACCGGCGGGCCTCCGGCGCCGCGGTCTCGGGCCCGGGCCCGCTGAGCGGCGGCGTCGCCGGCGGCGGCGGCTGACTCGATCCGCCTGGAGTTCCGGTGGTCACGAGCGCAGATGCTGCTGGATCTCGGCGAGCGACGCGATCTCGCCTTCGCCGTCGCGGTCGAGCAGCAGGCTCGGGATCCCCGCAGCGGCGGCGCCCGCAGCGTCCTCCGCGGGCGTGTCCCCGACGTGAAGCGCCTCTGCGGGCAGGCAGCCGGCGAGCTCGAGAGCGACAGCGAAGATCGCGGGGTCGGGCTTGCGCGCCCCGGCGGCGGCCGAGCTGACGACCCCGTCGAAGGCGCCCCGGAGCCCGCAGCGCTCGAGCACCTCGGCGAGCGAGATGTCCCAGTTCGAGACGCAGACCAGCGTCAGGCCGAGCTCGCGCAGCCCGGCGAGCGCCGGGCCGGCGTCGGCTGCGGGGCGAAAGCGAATCGCCGCGAGCAGCTGGTCGACCGAGACCTCGCGGCCGAGCTCGCCCCCGAGCAGCGCGGCGCAACGACGGCGCAGGTCGGCGAGCGTCGCCTCGTCGGTGCCCTCGTGCGCGTGGTCGCGGTAGTAGGCCATCTCGCGGCGGACCGCGGTCTCGAGCCGATCGTCGACCGGCACTCCGAGCGCCGGGCCGAGGTGGATCCAGGGAGGGTCGAGCTCGAGGACGGTGCCGAGCGCGTCGCAGAAGACTGCCTTGGTGACCAAGTCGCTGCGAAGACTGGCAGGATCGGTGCGATGCAATTGATCGCCGCCGCCGACCAGAGCTTCTGGGACTCCAACGGTGACTGGATCTCGGCCCTGATCTCAATGCTGATCGCGTTCGCGGTCGCCTTCGTCGTCGACCGGTTCGTGATCGCGCGGGCGGCCAAGGTCGCGACCAAGGTCAGCGACACGAGCGTCTCGCGCGCGGCACGGACGCGACTGCGGATGATTCGCCGGCTCGTCTTCGTCGCGATCATCGTGATCGGGGCCGCCGTCGCGTTGAGCCAGTTCGACAAGCTCAACAAGCTCGCGACCGGGATCCTCGCGTCGAGCGCGGTGCTCGGCCTGGTGCTCGGCCTCGCTGCGCGTCAGATCCTCGCGAACCCGCTCGCCGGGATCCTGCTCGCGATCTCACAGCCGATCAGGATCGGGGACAAGGTGACGATCGAGGGCGAGACCGGCAGGGTCGACGACCTGACCCTCTCGTACACGTTCGTCGACACCGGCGACGGGAGGCTGGTGATCGTCCCGAACGAGACCGTGGTCACGAACGTCGTCGTCAACCGCTCGACCGGCGACCTGACTGCGCCGGCGATGGCGTCGGTGTGGCTGCCGCCGACCGCCGACCTCTCGCGAGCGCGAGAGGCGCTCGCGAGGCTCGAGCCCTCGCAGATCGACGTCGCCGAGATGACGCCCGACGGCGTGCGGCTGGAGGTCCACGGGCCGCGGCGCCTCGGGCGGGACGCGCGCCGGTGGCGAGGAGGCCGCGCTGCGCGAGCGCGCGCCACCGGCTGCTGCGCGAGGCCGGGGTGCTCGACGCCCCGTGACCCGGGCCGGCTGCGGCCGCCGGATCCTGCAAGAGAACGGCCGCGTACGGCGAAACAGGGCAATTGACCTCGGTAGGCTTTCGATGATCTGATGAGTCAACGAGCACGCAGACGCCGTCTGTCGCGGTCGCGGGGCTCGATCGGCAGGAGCTTCCTGCTTGGCTTCGCGGTGCTGCTCTCGTTGCTGGGAATCGCGCTGGCGAGCGTCGGCCTCTGGGTCGAGAACATCCTCGCCGACACCCCGTCGATCGACGAGCTGAAGCCGATCGACCGTGGCGAGACCTCGAAGGTCTACGCCGCCGACGGAAGCTTTCTGGGCTCGATTCAGGCCGCTGTGGTCCGCGAGCCGGTCGACTCGAGCAAGATCCCGCCGTCGCTCAAGCAGGCGACGGTGGCGATCGAGGACGAGAACTTCTACCACCACTCGGGCGTCGACTGGGGAGCGGTCGTCCGGGCGGCGGTCGAGAACGCCGAGGCCGGTTTCGAGGCCCGCCAGGGCGGTTCGACGATCACCCAGCAGCTGGTCAAGAACCTCTACATCCAGGATCCGGCGGACACCCTGCAGCGCAAGATCCGCGAGGCGAAGCTGGCGATGGAGCTCGAGGATGAGCACACGAAGCCGTGGATCCTGAGCCAGTACCTGAACACCGCGTCCTACGGGACCAACGACGGCCGCACCGCGGTCGGCGTCAAGGCGGCGGCCGAGGTCTACTTCAACAAGGACGTCTCCGACCTCGACCTGAAGGAATCGGCGCTGCTCGCCGGGCTCCCGCAGGCGCCGTCCGAGTACAACCCGTTCCTGAACCCCCATCAGGCGAAGCTGCGGCGCAACGAGGTGCTCGCCCAGATGGCGGACCAGGGCTACGTCGGCCGGGTCAAGGCTCGGCACGCCGAGGCGGACGGGCTCGGTCTCGACGCCGGCAACAAGTACGAGACGATCCACCAGCCGTATTTCTTCGACTACGTCGTCCAGGAGCTGATCGATCGTTACGGGGTTCAGCAGGTACGAGAGGGCGGGCTGAAGGTCTACACGACGATCAACCCGCAGCTCCAGGCCTACGCCGAGCAGGCGGTCGCCGACTGCGCGGCGTGCGCATCCGGGCCCTCGACGGCGCTGGCCTCCACCGACGTGACCAACGGGCACATCCTCGCGATGGCGTCGTCGGGCAGCTACGCGCAGTCGCAGAACAACCTCGCGGCGAACGCCCACCGGCAACCCGGCTCGTCGTTCAAGCCGTTCGTGCTCACCACGGCGCTCAAGCAGGGGATCGACCCGAACACCACCTACTACAACGGGACCAGCGGCGTGACCCTCTATCCCGATGGCCCGTACGGCACGCCGTGGACGGTGAGCAACGCGGAGCCGGGGGGCGGAGTCATGAACCTGGTCACCGCGACGACCGAGTCGGTCAACGCCGTCTACGCACAGCTTGACGTCGACGTCGGGGGCGAGAACGTCGCGAAGACGGCGCATTCGCTCGGGATCACCAGCCCCCTCGACGGTAACGCCGCGGAGGGGATCGGCGGGCTTCGGGTCGGCGTCTCGCCGCTCGAGATGTCGAACGCCTACGGCAGCTTCGCCGACGGCGGCGTTCGCCACGACGTGACCGCGATCGACAAGGTCGAGTTCCCGGCCAACGACGACGGCGACGCGGGCAAGGTCGACGAGTTCGAGGACCCCGAGGGGACCCGGGTGATCTCCGACGGGATCGCGTCGGAGGTCACCGACATCCTGAAGACCGTGCTCGACGCCGGTACCGCGGCGGGCCACGACATTCCCTGCCCCGCGGCCGGCAAGACCGGGACCACCGACGGCCAGACCGACGCCTGGTTCGTCGGCTACACGCCGCGGATCTCGACCGCCGTCTGGGTCGGCTATCCCGACTCGCGTAGCTCGATGGGCTCGTCCGCTTTCGGTGGCAGCTTCGCCGCCCCGGTCTGGCAGGAGTACATGTCGAGCGCGATCGGCAGCTACTGCTCGGACTTCCCGCCGCCGCAGAATCCGTTCTCGGGGACGAGCTTCTCGAGCTCGCACACGGCCTCGGCCGCGAGCTCCAGCGCGGACTCGAGCCCGAGCTCGAGCTCCGCCCCGGGCTCATCGAGCAGCGGCGGGACCGCGGCCCCGACCACGACGACCCCGGACTCGACCGGCGGCGGCAGCGCCGCCAACAACGGTTATGACCCGGATCTCTACGCCCCCGGCGCCGGCCAGGGGCCCGCCCCGGTTCCGGATGCCGGCGGCGGCGGCGGCGGCGGTGGCGGCGGCGACGACGTCGGGCGGCGCCGGGCCCGGCTGAGCCGCGCGCCGTGGCCGAGCTGCACTGAGCATGGAGGCGAGCGGGCCACGCGGCGAGTTCGAGCTGATCGCCGCGATCCGCGAGCGCGTCGCGCGCGCCGGTGCGCCGGCGACCTCGCCCGGGCTCGTGCTGGCGAGCGGCGACGACGCCGCGATCACGGTTCGCGACGGGGCGGCGGTTATCAGCGTCGATGCCCTGGTCGAGGGCGTCCACTTCCGGATCCCACCCTTCTCCGCGAAAAGCGTCGGCCACAAGGCGCTCGCCGTCGCCCTCTCGGACCTCGCGGCGATGGGCGCCGAGCCGTGCGAGGCCTACGTGCAGCTCGGGGTGCCGGAGCACCTACCCGAGGCGGACCTGCTCGAGCTCGCCGACGGTCTCGGGGCGATCGCAGCGGCCCATCGGGTCGTGATCGCCGGCGGCGACGTGTCGCGCGCCGGGGAGTTGATCGTCGCGGTGACGGCGGTCGGTCGCGGCGAGGAGACCTCGCTCGTGCGCCGCGGCGGCGCCCGCCCCGGCGACCTGGTCGCGGTGACCGGCGAGCTCGGCGGCGCCGCGGCCGGTCTCGTCCTGCTCGATTCGCCCCCGGCACGGCTCGAGCCGGCAATCGCCGACACCCTGAGCCGTCGCCAGCGCGAGCCCGAGCCCCGGCTCGCCGCCGGCCGCGCCCTGGCCGCGGCGGGCGTGAACGCGATGATCGACGTCAGCGACGGGGTCGCGACGGACGCCCGCCACGTCGCGGTGGCGAGCCGCGTATCGGTGCAGATCGATCTTCCTCGGCTACCTGTCCAGCAGGGGGTCGCGGAGGTAGCCGCCGCCGCCGGCCTCGATCCGCTGGATCTGGCCGCCTCGGGAGGCGAGGACTACGAGCTGCTGGTGACGATCCCGCCCGAGCGCTTCGCCGCCGCCGCCCTCGCCGCCGGCCGCCTCGGGCTGACCGAGATCGGAACGGTCGAGGAGGGCGAAGGGCTCCTGCTCAGTGGACCGCGCGGGGTCGCTCGGAAGCTGTCGGGGTTCGACCAGCTTCGCTCGCGAGCGCCAAGCGGGCGCGCCTGACGAGCCGGAGCTTGCTGAGGATCGCGTCGGCGACAGCCCCCGAATCGACGTCGTAGGTGTCCACCGCGATTGCCTGTTTCAAATTCCCACACCCTTCCGTGTTCGCGCCGTGCCGTGAGCCCCCTTACGGCCCTCTTGCCCCCTAATCGGCTCGAATCGAGCAAAGCGAGATCGTACTTGCGTCCAGCCTCAACGCTCGTTCGATCTCGGCGAGCGGTGGACCGCGCGAGCCTCGGGGCGGCTGCGGCCGCTGACCGCGATCGCGCCGAGCAACGCGCCGGCGAGGAAGCAGAGCGGCGCGACGATCGCGAGCCCGATCTGACCGTCGGCGACCATGATCGCGAATGTCCACGGGGCGCCGGTGCCGAGGTTGAGCGCGTCCGCAACCGCCGCTGCGGCGGCGAACGCGGGCACGCAGGCGATCGCTGTCGCGACGACCACGAGGGCGGTGCGGCGGGCCCTCCCGCGAGCCGCGGCGAGCAGCCAGAGATGAGCGGCCGGAGCGAGCAGCAGTGCCAGGTACGGGTTCGCGAGCCAGATCGCCGAGCACGCCCCGACGCTGACCGCGCCGAGGCCGCCGACCGCCGCGCCCGTCGCGGTCGCCCCGCCGACCCGGAGCGAACGAAGCAGGTAGGCGCTGAGCCGCGGCGGCGAGGAGCATCGCGGCGAGCACGATCGCCGCGCGTGTCCCGAACTCGTAGAGGCCGGGATCGAACGGGAACGCGGGTCGCGGTACCGCGCCGACGAGCGCGAGGGCGTAGAGGACGACGAAGGCGCCGACGAACGGCAGGCTGCGGGCTGCCGCCCAGGCGATCCCCCGGGCGGCAGAGGCCGGGCCGCGCGCGACGCGCGCACACGCGTCGACGGCAGCCGCCGCGGCGGGCAGGATCAGCGTCAGCGCGAGCAGTGACAGGGCCCAACCGGGCACGAGGTTGTCGCCGAGCTCGACGTGGATGCTCGGCCCGTGCTCGAGGTCTCCGCCCCGGAGGTCGATCGCGGCGACCGTCGACTGGACCGCGCGCCCGAACGCGTCGACGGTCTCCCCCGAGAGATCCTCGACGCCGTCCGCGGAGGCCTCGAGCGGGCGCTCTCCGGCCGAGGAGATCGCGATCGCGTCGAAACCGTCGGCGATCAGCGGCGCCTGCGCGCCGAGGCCGGAGGGGATCGCCAGCCGGGCCAGCTGGGTGAACGCGGACGGCCCACCCGCCGGGAAGGGTGTCTGCGCGCCGATCGCGCGCTCGGCGGTGCGCTCGAGCTGAACCGAGCCGCTCGACTCCCCGGTCGAGCTGTCGATCACGTGGGGCGGCACCGGGTCGATCGAGCCCGGCTGCGAGATCACGATCACGGCATTGACCGTGTCGCGGTCCGGCAGTGCATCGAGCACCGCCCTGGTCCCGGTGGCAGCGGTGGTGTCGCCGCTGGTCGAGGCGAGGACGTAGGTCGTCTGTTGTCCGACCCCGAGCGAGCTCGCGAGCTCGAGCAGGACGCCGGTCGCAGCGGCGCTCGACGCGGCGCCCGGGGCGTCGGGCGAATCGCGCCCGGCGACGATCACCACGACGCCGTCGCCGTTGCCCGGCAGGCTGAGCAGCACGTTACGAAGCGAGACGCTCTCGCCGTCGACCTCGGCCTCGAAGCGCTGCTCTGAGACCGCCCCCGTGAGGATCGTCTTGAAGCGCTCGGTGACCAGATCGGCGACCGCGTTGTCGCCGCTGCTTCCCGGCTCGCGGTCGGGCGCAAGCGCGACGATCCGACGCGCGTCGGCGGTCGCCCGCTCGCCGTCGAACGTCGCTGTCGTCGAAGCGGGCTCGACCGCGTCCGGGGCCCCCTCGAGCGAGAACATCAGCACGATCACCGCCAGCAGGGCGGGCGCGAACGCGAGGCGATAGAGGCGCAGGTTGATCACGGCGGGGGGCAGGCTCGGTCGGCCTGCATACTGCCGACCGGGGCCGGATGCGGGTCGCGATTACGCTTCGGTGCATGGCGTCCGGCGCCGCGAGCGGAGAGGGATCGGCGCGCATCCTGCTCGTCGACGACGAGCACGCCGTCCAGACCCTGCTCGCGTACCCGCTGCGCAAGGACGGCTACGAGGTGGTTTCGGCGCTCGATGGTCGCGAGGCGCTCGACCTGTTCGCGGAGCGGAGGTTCGACCTCGTGGTCCTCGACATCATGCTCCCGAAGCTCGATGGGATCGAGGTCTGCCGCCGTCTGCGCAGCCGCAGTCAGGTCCCGATCATCATGCTGACCGCCAAGGACGACGAGATCGACAAGGTGCTCGGCCTCGAGATGGGCGCCGACGACTACATAACGAAGCCCTTCTCGGTGCGCGAGTTCCGCAGCCGCGTCAAGGCCGCGTTGCGGCGCTCCGAGATGCTCGGTCACGGGCCGAACGTCGGCAGCGAACCGATCGTCGCCGGGGAGCTCGAGATCGACTTCGAGCGCCGGGCGGTAGCCGTCGCCGGCGAGCAGGCGCGGCTCACGTACGTCGAGTTCGAGATCCTGGGGACGCTCGCGGCGGCACCCGGCAAGGTGATGACTCGTGAGATGCTGCTCGAGCAGGTCTGGGGCGACTCCGCCTACCGCGACCCGCGCACGATCGACGTCCACATCCGCCATCTGCGCGAGAAGCTCGAGCCCGACGCGCGTCGCCCCCAATACCTGCTCACGGTCCGCGGGGTCGGCTACCGCTTCCGCGACCAGGAATGAACTCCGTCCGCAACCGCCTCGCGCTGGTGTTCTTCGTGATCACCGCGGCGGCTGTCGGGTTCATCTACCTCTACGTCGTACCGCAGCTGCGCTCCAGCCTCACGGCGGAGAAGCTGCGGCGGCTGGAGCAGGTTGCCGGCGACGAGAGCCCGCGGCTGCAGAAGGCGATGCGTGCCGGAATCTCCCAGCCGGCCCTGCGGATGATGGTCAGCGGGATCGATCAGCGCACCGGGTCGCGCGTGACCGTGCTCGGGCTGCGGGAGGGTGCCGCCGGGCCCGCACCGGCGTTCGTCGTCGCCGACTCGGAGCTCGAGCGCACCGCGGTTGCGCCCTCCTATCCTGCAGCGACCACTGCGGCGGACTCCGGATCGAGCGCCAGCGCGGTCGAGTCGGTCGGCTCCTCGCGGATCGGCGAGACCGCGACGGCGCTGGCCGAAAGCGGCGAGCCGCGCTGGATCGCAGTCTTCTCGACAGACCTCGCCGACGTCGAGGACAACGTCGCCCTGATCCGCCGGCAGATCATCGTCGCAGGGCTGATCGCGCTGCTCGCCGCAGTCGTCGCCGGGTACCTGGTCGCGCTGCACCTCTCGCGCCGCCTCCGCCGGCTCGAGGCCGCGGCGGAGAAGGTGGCCGACGGCGACTTCACGAACCCGATCCCGGTCGACTCCGGGGACGAGGTCGGGCAGCTCGCGATCACGTTCAACGAGATGCAGAAGCGGCTCGCGACGCTCGACAGCGCCCGCAAGGAGTTCATCGCCAACGCATCACACGAGCTGCGGACGCCGATCTTCTCGCTCTCGGGATTCGTCGAGCTGCTCGAAGACGACGAGCCCGATCCCGAGGCGAGAGCGGAGTTCGTGCGCACGATGCGAGGCCAGGTCGAGCGGCTGACGAAGCTCACCGTCGACCTGCTCGACCTCTCGAAGCTCGACGCCGACTCGATCGAGATCCGCCGCGAGCGCGTCGAGCTGGACAACCTGGCCCGCAGGGTGGCGGGCGAGTTCGGCCCCGCTGCGGATCGTCACCGGTCGCCGATCACCGTCGGCGAGGCGCCGGGCGTCGCGGCGAGCGCCGACCCCGACCGGGTGGCTCAGATCCTGCGTATCCTGATCGACAACGCACTCACGCACACGCCGGAGGGAACCGCGATCTCGGTAGGGGCCGAATTTGAGAACCGATCCACCCGCCTGCTCGTCACCGACGATGGGCCGGGGATCGAGCCGCGCTCGCGCGACCGCGTGTTCGAGCGCTTCTACACCGGAGACGAGGTCAGCGGCTCCGGGCTCGGGCTCGCGATCGCCCGCGAGCTGGCGCGGCGCATGGACGGCTCGCTCCAGGTCCGGTCGCGCCGCGGCCGCACCGAGTTCGAGCTGCTGCTTCCGGCGGCCGCGGCCGTCGAGGGCTGATCGGATGTCCCGCGCATGCAGAGGCGCCGTCGCACTCCTGACCGCAGCCGCCCTCTGGCTCGCGGCCTGTGGCGGCGACACGACGACGACGACGACGACCGTCACCGCCGGCCAGGGTGAGACGGCGACGTCCACGACCTCGACCGGCGACCAGACCGGGGCGCTCGCGGTCGAGGCCGGGGGCGGGAGCTTCGATGCCAAGGCGATCTACGACCAGGCGTCGCCCGGGGTGGTGACGATCATCTCGATCCTCGGCGGATCGTCGACGAGCTCGATCCTCGGCGGCGGCGGAGGTCAGGGTCAGGGGTCGGGCTTCGTGATCTCGGGCGACGGCGAGATCCTGACCAACGCGCACGTGGTCACCGACGCGGCGACCACCGGCCGACAGACCGCGCCGCTGCACGAGGCGAAGGAGGTCTACGTCCAGTTCGCAGACCAGAACCAGGTCCCGGCCGAGATCGTCGGCTACGACCCGTTCGCCGATGTCGCCCTGCTACGGGTAGACCCCGCCGGACTGGAACTGCACCCGCTCAGCCTCGGCTCGGAGAAGGACGTCGCGGTCGGCGACCCGGTGGCCGCGATCGGGAGCCCGTTCGGCCAGCTCTCCTCGCTCTCGGTCGGGGTGATCTCGGCGACCGATCGTTCGATCGACTCGCTCACCGACTTCCAGATCGACGGCGCGTTGCAGACCGACGCCTCGATCAACCCCGGCAACTCCGGCGGACCGCTGCTCGACGCCGACGGCGACGTGGTCGGCATCGACCAGCAGATCAACAGCACCTCGGGCGGCAACGAGGGGGTCGGCTTCGCCGTCCCGATCGATCTCGCCGAGCGCGCGGTCGAGCAGCTGCGCGACAAGGGCTCGGTGTCGTACGCGTACGCGGGCGTTACCACCGAGCCTCTCTATCCTCAGATCGCCGAGGAGCTCAAGCTTCCGGTCGAGAGGGGGGCGCTCGTCTCCGATGTTGTCAGCGGCGGGCCTGCCGACGACGCCGGCCTCCGGGGTGGCGACGACACGATCCACTTCCAGGGCCAGGAGGTGCGGACGGGCGGCGACGTGATCACCGCGGTCAACGGCGAGCAGATCGACAGCAACGCGGACCTGCCGCGGATCATCTCGCTGCTCGACCCGGGCGACGACGTGAAGCTCGAGATCATCCGCGACGGCGAAGCGCAGGAGATCACCGTCACCCTGGGCGAGCGCCCGAGCGCAGTCCAGCGTTGATGGCTGACGCCGCGATCGAGCGGCTCGGCCCGCGCGCGCGTGGCGCTCGAAGCGCTCCGCTCAGTAGCCTGCGCGCGTGCTTCAGGAGGTAGCTCTCGGACACAAGTCGCTCGCCGACTACACGCACATCGCCGGACGCGGGCTGATCGAGCGAATCCGCGAGCTCGCCGAGCCGATGAAGGGCCGGCGCGTCCTGCACGTCAGCGCGACGGCGTTCGGGGGCGGCGTCTCGGAGATCCTCTACACACTGGTGCCGCTGATGCGCGACGCCGGGCTCGACGCGCACTGGCAGGTCATCCTCGGCCGCGAGGACTTCTTCAACGTGACGAAGCTGATGCACAATTCGCTTCAGGGCGGCCCGGAGGCGATCACCGACCAGCAGTGGGAGGTCTTCGAGGCCTACAACGCGATGAACGCTCAGGACCTCGAGGGCGATTGGGACGTGATCGTGGTCCACGACCCGCAGCCCGCGGCGCTCAAGCAGCACGTCTCCGACCGCGCCCGGCACTGGGTCTGGCGCTGCCACATCGACCTCTCGGAGCCGAACCCGTCGGCGATCGACCGGATGCTGCCCCTGATCGGCGATTACGACGCCAGCGTCTGGCATCTGCAGCAGTACGTGCCCGAGGGACTCGACGGCGGGATCGTGAAGATCTGCCCGCCCGCCATCGACCCGCTGTCGCCGAAGAACATGGCGCTCTCGCCCGAGGACGCCGCGTTCGTCTGCGAGCAGTTCGGCATCGACACCGACAGGCCGTTGATCTGCCAGGTCTCACGCTTCGACCCGTGGAAGGACCCGATCGGGGTGATCGACGCGTACCGGGCGGTGACGAAGGCCGTTCCCGACGCGCAGCTGGCGCTCGTCGGCTCGATGGCGACCGACGACCCCGAGGGCTGGGAGTTCTTTCACCGGACCTTCCGCCATGCCGACGGCGATCCCGACATCAAGATCCTCAACAACCTCAACAACGTCGGCGCGATCGAGGTCAACGCGTTCCAGTCCCAGGCGGACGTCTGCATGCAGAAGTCGATCCGCGAGGGATTCGGGCTCACCGTCACCGAGGCGCTCTGGAAGGGCAGGCCGGTGGTCGGAGGCGATGTCGGCGGGATCCCGCTGCAGATCGAGGACGGCGTCTCGGGATTTCTCGTCTCATCGCCCGAGCAGGCGGCGAGCCGGTCGGTCGGGATCCTCGAGGATCCCGAGCTCGCGAAACGGATCGGGCGCGCCGGCAAGGAGCATGCCCGCGAGCACTTCCTGACCCCACGACTGCTGCGTGACTGGCTCGAGCTGTTCGCAGAGCTCGAGGCCTGAGCCGGGCGGCGTCGTCACTGATCTAGGGTGACGGGGTGACCGATCAACGCCTCGTGATCGTTTCCAACCGCGGCCCGGCCCAGTTCGAGCGCGGGCCCGACGGCGAACGGCTCGTCCAGCGCGGCGGCGGCGGCCTGGTGACGGCGCTCTCGGGGCTGGTCGCCAACCGGGGTGCGCTGTGGATCGCCTCCGCGATGACCGACGAGGACCTCGTGGTCGCACGCGAGGCGGAGGCGGGGCCGGTCGCGATCGAGCTCGACGGGGTCTCCTACGAGGTGCTCCTGGTCGAGTCCGACGCGGTCGCCTACGAGGGCTTCTACAACGTGATCGCGAACCCGATCCTGTGGTTCATCCAGCACTACCTCTGGGACCTGTCGAACGCCCCCGACATCCGCCGGGAGGAGGCAGACGCCTGGGTGTACGGCTACCGGGTCGTCAACGCCGACATCGCCGAAGCGGTGCTGCGGACGATCGAGCGCGAGCCCGAGCCGCTCGTGATGTTCCACGACTACCACCTGTACACGGCGCCGGCGATCGTCCGCGAAGCGCGGCCCGACGCGGTTCTCCAGCACTTCGTCCACATCCCGTGGTCGCAGCCCGACAGCTGGCGGATCCTCCCGGCACGCTGGCGCGAGGAGATCTACCGAGGCCTGCTCGCGAACGAGATCATCGGCTTCCACACGACTGCCTATTGCCGCAACTTCCTGCATTGCTGTCGCGAGCTGATGGAGCTCGAGGTCGACTACGAGCGCGGCGCGGTGCTCCACGACGGGCGCGAGACCTGGGTTCGCGCGTATCCGCTCGGGATCGATGCGAAGCGGCTCGAGCGCGCGGCCGCCTCGGAGGAGGTCGCTTCCTACGAGGCGGAGCTGCTGCGCCGTCGCCGCGACTACCTGATCCTCAGGGTCGACCGCGCCGACCTGTCGAAGAACGTCCTCCGCGGGTTCACCGCGTTCGACACCTTCCTGCAGCAGCATCCCGAGTTCCGCGAGCGGGTGACGTTCATCGCCCATCTGCAGCCCTCACGCCAGGACGTTCCCGAATACGCCGAGTACCTGGAGCGGATCGAGGCGCTGGTCGCGGTCGTCAACCACCGCCACGGGACCACCGACTGGATGCCGATCGACCTGCGGATCTACGAGAACTTCCCGGAGGCGGTGGCCCGCTACAAGCATTTCGACCTGCTGATGGTGAACTCGCTGTTCGACGGCATGAACCTCGTCGCCAAGGAGGCGCCGGCGGTGAACACCCGCGACGGGGTCGTGCTGCTCTCCGAGAACACCGGCGCGCACGAGGAGCTCGGCGACTGCACGCTCTCCGTCAACCCGTTCGACATCCAGGAGCAGGCGGACACGATCCATCGGGCCCTGACGATGGATGCGGAGGAGCGCCGGATGCGCGCCGACCGCCTGCGGGAGATCGTCCGCGACCGCGACCCGGGGGTCTGGATCTCCGAGCAGCTGGCCGACATCGCCGCAAAGCGCGAGCCCGCGGCCCGCGGACGCGCTGCGCCGCCGGACCTTGACCCTCGCGGTCGCCGAGTGACCGCGCTCGAACGGGTAGGAAGCCTGCTGCGGGACGAGGGCGCGGAACCTGTAGCGGCGGGCGTTGCGGGTCGCTCGCAGCCTGTAGCGCGCCTCGAACCGGCACTCCGGATCGGCACGGTCGGTGCGGAAGACCTGCCAGCGGTGCCCGCCGAGCCGCGCCTGGACCTTGACCAGCCGGTCGAAGCACGCCGGCCCCGGCAGGCGCCCGGAGAAGTGCAGCCGCCTGTGGTTGCGGACCCCGTGGGTCGGCCTGACCGCGAGCGACGGATGAGCCGCGGAGCGCAGGAGCAGGCCGTGGCGAGCGATCACCCGGTCGCCGACCGCGTAGTGGACGAACACCTCGCGGCTCGGGCCCGGTGGCAAGTCGATCGTGAAGTTGCCGTCGCCGCCCGTGGTCGCGGTGGCGCCGACGACGACCGGCGCACCGCCGAGCACGGTCCGCGTCAGGGCGCACACGGTCGCTTCGCCGCCGACCCCGGCGAGTGTGCCGCGAACCACCGCGCGGCGGTCGGAGCGGACCACGGCGGAGGCGGAGAGGCCGGCGCCGAAGCCCGCGACGAGGCTCGTGCCGCCACCGACGGCGGAGGCCGGGCACGAGTTGTCGACCCAGACCGTGCGCTGCTCGCAGGCGCGGTTCGGAAACCCGTCCAGGGCCAGGTCCTCGACGCAGGCGGTGACCGTGTTCTCGGGGCCGGTGACGAAGGGCTCGCCGGCGGTCGGCACCGCCGCCGCCTCGGTCGTCGTCGCCGGGCACGGGCTGAGCGCGGCGGCGAAGCCGTCGACGACGTCGCAGTTGCGGATGTCGGTGACCAGGGTCGCGCCGTTCGCCTCGACCCAGACCTTGCGAATGCCGCCGCCTCGGTCAGCCGCCGAGAAGGTCAGCCCGCGGAGCCCACGGACCACCTGCGGGCCGAGCACCGAACCGCCGGTGATCAGGAGGCTCGGGGTCGCGCGGTCCTCGGTTCGCAGAAAGACGCCGCGCACGTAGGCGTGGGCGGCGTCCGCGCCCGCCCGGCCGCAGGGCCTGCCGATCCCGGGGGCGGCACAGCGCAACGAGACGTGAAACTGGGAGAACTCGCCGTTCAGCGAATGGACGCGGAAGTCGTTGTGCTCGGCGCCGAACTGGATCTGCGCGCCGCCCGGCTCGGTCGCGACAAGCTCGCCGTGGTGCCCCGCCTGGTAGGTGAGGCTCGCGTTCGCCTGCAGGTCGGTGAACACCGTGCCGGCGGGGGCGCGCCAGACCCAGGCGCCGTACTGCCCGAGGCCCGATTGCTCGGCATCGTGGAAGACCTGCAGCCCGGCGTCGGTTCCGCAGAGGGCGCGGGCGCGGTAGTGATCGCTCGAGCGCTCCCAGGAGGCCTCGACCGCGGGGTTCGACGGACTGCACTCGCTGACCACGTAGCGTCCTGCCTCGGCGCGCTCCGCCGCGACCAGGACGACCGCGACCGCGGCGAGCAGGCCGGCCGCGAGCAGCCGTGCGCGACCGCCGCGCAAGGGTCGCGTGGCGAGCAACGAGGCGAGGCGCCGGCGTTCCAAGGCGGGCCCGATGTCAGTGCTCGAAGCCGAACTGTGCCGGCGCTCGAGGGGGTTGAGGGGGCGAGGAGTGCTGCCCGGCGGGGCCCGGATCCGGCGGCGGCGCAGGCGGGCTCGGCGGAGCAGGCGGCGGAGCGGCGGCGGGCGGTGGGGCGGCGGCGGGCGGGGGCGGTGGGTTGGCCGCAGGCTCCGACGCGGCCGGCTGCGGTGGCGCCGGCGGGCCGACGTCGCTCGGTGCGGGCGACGGCGGCGCAACCGGGGGCTGCGCCGGGGACGCCATCTCCGCCGCGGGGCGGCGGTCCGGTCGCCGGTCGGCGCCGTGCGTGAGCGGCGCCGGGCCGGACCGATCCCGGTTGCGACCACCACGGCCACCGCCGCCGAGGCCGCGTCCGCCGCGTCGCGGACGCGCGTCGTGCGGGCGCTGCGCGCCGGGCGGAGCGCCGGTTGCGGCGTAGACGCCTTCGGGGCCGGTCGCGAGGCCGACGTCGGCCGGAAGCGGCGGCGGCTCGGAGGGCGTCAACAGCCCCGGCCCGAGCGCGAGCGCGAGGCCTGCAAGGACGGCGCCCGCCGCCAGCCTGGCGACGTTCCTCCATCGAATCCTTGCCCGGTCCATCAACCGCCTACAAGCCCGGCACCCTCGCCGCTGCCCCCGGGGACCGCGCCGGTCCGGGTGCAGGCCGGCGGCCCGAACCTCGATCGCTATAGTCGTCCGCCGCTCTGGCCAACCGCCACAGCCGAACGCCGATGAGTGCCGAATACGAACTAGTCCTGATGCTCGATCCGGAGACCCCGGACGAGCGCCGCGATCAGATCGCCGCCGATGCGCGCCGGCGGATCGAGGCCGGCGGCAGCCTCAAGGCCGAGAACGCATGGGGCATGCGCAAGCTCGCCTACGAGATCCACCAACGCACCGAGGCCGACTACCGGTTCTTCCGATTCGAGACCGAGAGCCCGGTGCTCGACGAGATCGATCACAGCCTGAAGATCACCGACGGCGTCCTGCGCTTCCGGATCTTCAAGGTCGACCCGGATTCCCCGGTGATCGAGCCGCCGCCTCCCGTTTCGCTGGCCGCGTCCGCCGGCAGCCGCCCGGGCGGCCGTCGCGGTCCGGGTCGCGGCCCGCGCGACGACGACGACGGCCAGGAGGCCGCGCCCGCTCCGCCCGCGTCCGAGCCGGCGGCCGCGCCCGCCCCGCCCGCGTCCGAGCCGCCACCCGCCCCGGCGGCAGAGCCGCCATCCGTCGCGGCTCCCGACCCGGCCGCGACGGGCGAGCCGACCACGGCCCCGGAGCCGCCTGCGGCGCCCGAGACCCAGGCTCCGCCCGAGTAAAGCCGCAGATTCCGCCTTTCGCGCCCCGGGGGGGCGAGAACGCGCCGCTCGCCTGCTTAGACTCAGAGGCCGAGCAAACGAACTTTCGAGAGAGGGCTGATTTTCAGTGGCTTCCAGCATCAACCGGGTCATCATCACCGGCAACCTGACCCGCGACCCCGAGCTTCGGAGCCTGCCGAGCGGCACCAGCGTGTGCGAGCTCCGGGTCGCCGTCAACTCCCAGCGAAAGGACGAGAGCGGCAACTGGGTCGACAAGCCGAACTACTTCAACGTCAAGGTCTGGGGCGCGCAGGGCGAGAACTGCTCGACCTATCTCTCGAAGGGCCGTCCGGTCGCCGTCGACGGGCGCCTCGACTGGCGCGAGTGGGAGGGCCAGGACGGTCAGAAGCGGCAGTCGGTCGACATCATCGCCGACCGGGTCCAGTTCCTCGGCAGCCGTGACAGCGGCGGCGAGGGCGGCGGGGCTCGGTTCAGCGCCCAGTCCGACGTCCCCGCCGACACCACGGACTTCAGCTCCGAGCCGGTCGGAGCGAGCACCGGGTCGGCCGACGACGACATCCCGTTCTAGGGCCCGGCCGCGCCGGACCCCGCACCCGCCCCGCGCCGGCCCTCTGCGCCGGCGCCCGCCGCGCCGCGCCGCGGGCGAGGCTCTATCATCCGCAATCCGCGCCGCCCCGAGGCGGCGCGTTTGCGCGAGATGACCGACACACACGAGAGATTCAGGAACAGCTGATGGCGCGCCGCCAGCGCCAACCGCAGCCGCAGACCGCGGGCCGCCGCAGGGGTCGCTACGGCGACCGTTTCCGGCCGCGCAAGTACACCCGGATCAACGTCGAGAACATCGACTACAAGGATCTGACGACGCTGCGGCGGTTCATCTCCGACCGCGGCAAGGTCCGCTCGCGCCGCGTCACCGGGCTCTCGCGCAGACATCAGCAGCAGCTCGGCCTCGCGATCCGGCGGGCGCGCGAGCTCGCGCTGCTGCCCTACGTCGGCGAGCGGTAGCCGGTGGCGCAGGCGATCCTGCTCAAGGACGTCGACGACCTCGGGGTCGCCGGCGACGCGGTCGACGTCTCACCCGGCTACCTGCGCAACTACCTCCTGCCGCGGAAGCTCGCTCAGCCGGCGACCGACGCGTCGCTCGAGGCTGCGCAGCGCCGCCGCGAAGCCGCGGAGAAGGCGGCCGAGGACGCCGCGAACCGGGCGGAGGAGACCGCGGCGCTGCTCGCGAAGACGGTGCTCACGATCCAGCACCGCGCGGGCGAGGACGGCAAGCTCTACGGATCGGTGACCGGCGCCGAGATCGCCGAGGCGATCTCCGAGGCCCGGGGCCTGAGGATCGACCGCAAGAAGATCCGCCTCGAGGAGCCGATCCGCGAGATCGGCACCTACATGGTCGAGATCGAGGTCGCCGGCGGCGCCACCGCCAAGGTCAAGACGATCGTCGCGGAAGCGAAGTAGGACCCGGGCGCGACGCGCCCGGGACTACCTTCACGCAAACAACGAAGTTGCGCCCGACCCCGGGTCCCGTGCTGTGGTTTGCTCGGGGCCGGAGGTGGTCAGGGGCGATTCCGCCGCTGCCGGCCCTCTAATTAGGAGACGAATGGAAGCGGCGCAAGCTCACGTACCACCCCAGAACCTCGAGGCGGAGGAGTCTGTTCTCGGGGCGCTGATGGTCTCCGAGATGGCGATGAATCCGGTCATCCTCGACGTCCGGCTGTCCGAGGAGGACTTCTATCGCGAGCGCCACCGGATCATCTTCCGGGCGATCAAGCACCTCTACGAGCGCAGCGAGCCGATCGACGCGCTCACGGTCTCGGAGCTTCTCGCGCAGCAGGGCGAGCTCGAGGAGGCGGGCGGCCGCGACGCGGTCTCACACCTTGCGTCGAGCGTGCCGGTTGCCGGCAACGCCCGCCATTACGCCCGCATCGTGCAGCAGAACTCGCTGCTGCGGCGGTTGCTGAGCGCTTCGCAGGCGATTCAGCGCTCGGTCCACGACCGCGAGGGGGAGCCCCAGGATCTCGCCGAGCGCGCCGAGCGACTGCTCTTCAACGTCGCCCACGAGGAGCAGGTGGAGGACTTCCACGTGCTCAAGGACATCCTCTCGCGCGAGGTGGACCGGCTCGAGGAGCTCGCCAACGGCACCGCCTCGGTCACCGGGACGCCCTCGGGGTTCACCGACCTCGACGCGATCACGGGCGGCTTCCAGCCCGGAAACCTGATCATCCTCGCCGCCCGCCCCGGGATGGGGAAGTCCGGGCTCGTCGCCAACATCGCCGAGCACGTCGCCGTCAAGGAGCGCCGGCCGGTCGCCTTCTTCTCGCTCGAGATGTCGGACTCCGAGCTCGCCCAGCGCCTGATCGCGAAGCGGGCCCGGATCTCGAGCGACAAGCTGCGCAAGGGCCAGGTCGCGGAGCGCGAATGGGCGAAGGTGCTCCGGGTCTGCAACGAGCTCGAGGACTCTCCGCTGTGGATCGACGAGTCCTCGGACCTCAGCAGCCTCGACCTGCGCGCCAAGGCGCGCCGCCTGCACGCGCAGGAGAAGAGCGACGGCAACGACGGGCTCGCGCTGATCATCATCGATTACATCCAGCTGATGCGCGCCGAGGAGATGCGCGCCAGCCGCGTCGAGCAGGTCGGGCAGATGAGCCGCGCGCTGAAGCTCCTCGCCCGTGAGCTCAAGGTCCCGGTGATCGCCCTCTCCCAGCTCTCGCGCGCCCCCGAGCAACGCACCGGCCGCGACAAGCGGCCGATCCTCTCCGACCTGCGCGAGTCCGGAAACCTCGAGCAGGACGCCGACCTGGTCGCGTTCATCTACCGCGAGGACTACTACAAGAACTTCGGCGACGACGATGTCGACGAGGCGGAGCGGGCGAAGCTCGAGGGGGTCGCCGAGCTGATCGTGCGCAAGAACCGCAACGGGCCGATCGACACCGTCCAGCTCGCGTTCCTCGAGAAGTACGCGTCGTTCCAGAGCATCTCCCGCGCCGACCGGGGCCTCGAGCAGCGCCCGGGTGACGACCCGCCGCTGGTCGACGCGGTCGACCTGTGAGGCGGAGGCCGACAGGCCGAAGCCGAACCGCCCCGCCGTTGAGGGGCCTGCTGTGAGGCGGAGGCCGACAGGCCGAAGCCGAACCGCCCCGCCGTTGAGGGGCCTGCTGTGAGGCGGAGGCCGACAGGCCGAAGCCGAACCGCCCCGCCGTTGAGGGGCCTGCCGTGACCGGGACGGTCGAGAGACTGCCGCGCTCCTGCCCGTTGGGGCTCTGCGACGGAAGCGGCTGGATCGAGGACTCCGAGAACACGGCGCGGGCCTGCGACTGCCGCGAGCGTCGCGTCGCCCAGGCCCGCACTCGCGGGGTTCGGACCGTGCTGCCGACCAAGTACCAGGGCGTCGGCTTCGATCGCCCGCCGGTCTCCGAGATGGCGCGCGACCCGCGAGCCCGCGGCGTCGTCGAGGCGGTCCGCGCGTATATCGGCGAGCTCGACGACAAGCTCGCCGACGGCCGCGGGCTGTGGCTCGAAGGCGACGTCGGCACCGGGAAGACGACGCTTGCGATGTTGGTCTCCAAGCGGGCGATCGAGACCGGCCACTCGGTCGCGATCTACTCTCTGCCGCGGCTTCTGGCGCGGATCCGGCGCACCTACGACGGTGACTCGGGCCAGCTCTCCTACCTCGAGTTCTTCGAGCGGCTGACCTCGGTCGACCTGCTGCACATCGACGACCTCGGGGCCGAGAAGCGCAGCGACTGGGTGCTCGAGCAGCTCTACGCGATCGTCGACGAGCGTTACGCGGCCAACCGCTCGATGATCGTGACGACGAACATGAACCTCGCCGACCTCGAGGAGCAGATCGGGGAGCGGACCGTCTCCCGGCTCGCCGAGATCTGCGACACGTTGCCGCTGTTCGGCGAGGATCGCCGTTACGCGGCCTGATCCGGCCGCCACCCCCGGTCATAATCAGGCCCGATGCCCGGAACAGTGATCATCGGGACCCAGTGGGGCGACGAGGGCAAGGGCAAGATCGTCGACCTGCTCGCCGAGGACGCCGCGGTGATCGTCCGCTTCCAGGGTGGCAACAACGCCGGCCACACGATCGTCCGCGACGGCGAGGAGTTCAAGTTCCACCTGATCCCGTCGGGGATCCTCTACCCGGGCAAGGCGTGCGTGATCGGCAACGGCGTCGTCGTCGACCCCGCGGTGCTGACCGCGGAGCTCGATGGCCTGCGACGCAGGGGCATCGACGTCAGCGGCCTGCGGATCTCCGCCAACGCCCACCTGATCATGCCGTACCACGTGATGCTCGACACGGCGGGCGAGGCGAAGCTCGGCAAGCTCGAGATCGGGACCACCAAGCGTGGGATCGGCCCCTGCTACGCGGACAAGTCGGCGCGCCTCGGGATCCGCGTCCAGGACCTGCTCGACGCGAAGATCCTGCGCAAGAAGATCGCCGCGGCGCTGGAGCCGAAGCAGCAGCTGCTGCGGCCGTTCGCGCGCGACCCGAAGCTCGACCTGCACACGATGACCGAGGAGTACCTGCGCTACGGGCATCGGCTCGAGCCGTACATCGCGGACACCTCGCGGCTCTGCTGGGAGGCGCTCGACAACGGCCGCACGGTGCTCTTCGAAGGCGCCCAGGCGGCGCTGCTCGACCTCGACCACGGGACCTATCCGTTCGTCACCTCGTCGAACCCGATCGCGGGCGCGGCGTGCGTCGGCGCCGGCGTCGGACCGACCGACATCGACGAGGTCTGGGGCGTCTGCAAGGCCTACACGACCAGGGTCGGCGCGGGCCCGTTCCCGACCGAGCTCGAGGACGAGATCGGCGACCGGATGCGCGAGTCGGGACACGAGTACGGCACGACGACGGGGCGTCCGCGGCGCTGCGGCTGGCTCGACCTGGTCGCGCTTCGCTATGCGACCCGGCTCAACCGGCTCTCGTCGCTTGCGATCACGAAGCTCGACGTGCTCTCCGGCCTCGACCCGCTGCGGGTCGCGGTCCGCTACCGCGGCCGCGAGGGCGCGGTCTTCGAGCACTTCCCCTACCACCAGACGATTCTGCACACGGCGAGCGCCGAGTACGAGGAGCTGCCCGGATGGGAGGGAGACATCAGCGGCGTGCGCCGTCAGTCCGAGCTGCCTCAGGAGGCGCGCGACTACCTCGCGGCGATCTCCGACTACGCCGGCGTGCCGGTCGGGCTGGTCGGGGTCGGCCCCGGTCGCGAGCAGGTGATCCGGACCGGTTCCGCGGAGCTCAGGGCGGCGTAGGCCGGTGACCTCCCGGCTGATCTTCAGGTGCGAGATCTGCGGCGGCGAGCCGGGCCAGCTGAGCCAGATCAGCCTCGAGCGCCAGCTGCTCCACTTCCGGTTCGGCGAGTACGTCGACGCCGGTCCCGACGGCTGGCTCGTCTGGACCGGGCGAGGACCCTACGGCCGCGCCATGTATTCGTGCGGCGAGCACCGCGCCGAGCTGCGGGAGTACGTGATCAGGCACTACTCGGGCCCGCACGCCCGCTCGAAGCGGACCTACCCGAGCCTGCCGCCGGACGACCTCGCCGCCGCCCGCCGCCGCGCCCGCTACCGCGGCTGGGCAGGCCCGGTGAAGCGCGCCTCGTCGGATCGGTGATCTCGGCAGCGCTCGCCGCGGCGGCGCTCGGCGATCGCGATCGCGACGATCCCGCCGATCACGGTCAGCGGCGCGCTCGCGAAGCCGAGGCCGATCAGCCAATGACCCATGTGGGCGAGCGGCAGGATCATGCGGTCGCCTCCCGGCGAGGGCGGTTCGCCCGCTCGGCCGGGTCGCCCTGGCGACGGTCCCTGCGCCCGCCGGGCTCGCGTGCGATCCGGGTCAGCACCCAACCGAGGAGCACGATCAGGGCCGCGACGATCGCGGCGACGACCGAGTACGCGAGGGCGGCGAGGGAGCCCGGCACGCCCTGCTTCTGCTCGCGCTGGAGGATCTGGGTCTCGTCGGTGAAGCTGCGCTCGAAGCTCGGCTTCGCCTTCACCGCGGGCGCCGGGATCGCGCTGTCGGCCGGCAAGTAGATCGGCATGCCGGCGACGGTGTTGCCGCGCTGGAGGCGCAACAGGGTCTTCCACGTCCCGTTGGCCGGCAGCGGCTCGGAGGTTCGGTAGACGCCCGGCGAGACCTGTTCGAGCCGGTCGATGACGAGCTTGCCTCCGCCCTGCCAGGCGAGCGCGTTGAACCAGTCGGCACCGGCCGCGAGCCCAGGGGGATCGAGGCGCACGGTCGCGTCAACCGTCCGCTCGGCCCCGCCGGTCGCATTGTCGAGGCTGACCCGCGCGCTCCAGTCGTCCGGGGGTGACTGGTCGCCGACGTTGAGGCCGACCGCAACGATGATCGCGACCAGGGCGCCGGCCGCCGGCCCGAGGGCCGGGGCGGCGATCGCCCGGCGGTCGCGGGCGGCGGAGAGCGAGGCGCCGAGGAAGCCGCCGAGGACTCCGGCTGCGACCGCCGTGACGATCACCGGGATGATCGCCTCGCCGATCAGGTTCTGCGGCCATGGGTAGGGCATCCAGAGGTGCGACCAGGCGTACTCCGCGGCGAACCCGACCGTGCCGATCAGGAGGCCGGCGGCGGCGCCGAACCCGTAGGGGCGCGCCCGCGGGGCGACGAACAGCGCGACGCCCTCGACGCAGAGCGCCTCCGCGAGATAGAGCGGGAAGTGGGGCGTCGTCTCGCCGAAGACGTCGCCGACGAGTAGCGAGAGCAGGCCGCGGACGACGACGAAGAAGACCGCCGCCGCGAGCGCCGCGCCGGCGCCGATCCAGACCCTGGCCGCGACCAGCGCGACCCCGGCGGCGAATGCGAGCATGATCGGCTCGAGGACGAGCTGGAACTGCGGGACGCCGAAGTCGAACTCGGCCTGGAAGGTCGAGAGCCCGAGCAGCAGCCCACCTGCGGCATAGACCCGCCGATGGCGCGCGATGGCGGCGATCGGAGCGCGCGCCGGGGCGGCGGCGCGACGCTCCCCGCGACCCTCGACGATCAGGATCGCGCTCCCGATCAGGGTCAGGCCGGCGCCCCCGATCAGCATCAGGTGGGTCGGGCCCCAGAGGGTCACGTCCTGGCCGAAGATCCGATGCCAGACGTCGTCGAGCGGGAAGCCGATCAGCGCGAACGCCGCCGCGGCGAGCATCGCCACACCGCCGAGGGGCGCGTACCAGTCGCCGCTGATCCGGATCGCACGGTCGCTCGGCTTGCGATCAGGGAGGACGATCGCGAGGAAGCCGGCGACGAAGATCCCGAACAGGCCGGCGAGGATCAGATAATGCGCCGGGTTGGCGAGCGGTCCGGCGTCGCGACCCTGGTCGATGTGCAGCGAGATGTCCCAGTACATCCCGACCACGGCGACCAGCAGCGACCCCGCTGCGATCAGCGACGGCAGCGCGGCCCAGGGCTCGAAGCCGGTGTCCCGGGCTGCGAGCGCGGCGACGCGACGCAGCACGTCGCGGCGTCCCGTTCGGTGGGCCCAGCCGAGGTACAGCAGGGCGCCGGTGGCGAGCATCGCCGCGGCGCTGGCACCGATCACCTGATCGAGCGCGGCTCCTGCGGCTGGGGCGTTGTCGACTTTGTTCATCGCGGGGACGCTCCTCGGTCTGACTGCCGATGCCCGCAACGGTCGCGGGCATCGGTGTCATCCTTTGATGTGACACCGGACGATGTAATGGTTACCCGGTTGCCGAGCAGGCCAAACGTCACGGATCCGCGGCAGGCGGTGTTCTATCCTGCCGCGCGATGTTCGAAAAGGTCCTGGTCGCGAACCGGGGAGAGATCGCGATCCGGGTGATGCGGGCGCTCAAGGAGATGGGGATCGCCTCGGTCGGCGTCTACTCGGAGGCCGACCGCGAGACGCCGCCGGTCCGCGAGGCCGACGAGGCGTACCTGCTCGGCCCGGCGTCGCCGGCGGAGAGCTACCTGTCGATCGAGAGGATCCTCGACGTGGCCGCGCGGTCGGGGGCGGAGGCGATCCACCCCGGATACGGGTTCCTGGCCGAGAACGCGGCCTTCGCGGAGGCCTGCGAGCGGGCCGAGGTCGTGTTCATCGGCCCGCCGGCCGGCGCGATCGAGGCGATGGGGTCGAAGACCCGGGCCCGCGAGATCATGAAGGAGGCGGGCGTGCCGATCGTCCCCGGCGCCACCGAACCGTCGCCCGACCTGGACGCCGCACGCGAGGCCGCCGAGCAGATCGGCTACCCGGTCGCCTGCAAGGCCGCGGGCGGCGGCGGCGGCAAGGGTTTCCGCGTCGCGCGGACCGCCGAGGAGCTCGCCGAAGCGTTCGAGGGCGCGGCCCGCGAGGGAAAGAAGTTCTTCGGCGACGAGCGCGTCTACCTGGAGCGGTACCTGGACGATCCGCGCCACGTCGAGGTGCAGGTGCTCGCTGATTCGCACGGCAACGTGATCCACCTCGGGGAGCGCGATTGCTCGATCCAGCGCCGCCATCAGAAGCTGATCGAGGAGGCTCCGGGCCCGCACGTGGACGACCGGATGCGGCAGCGGATCGGCGAGATCGCGACGGACGCGGCGCGGGCGGTCGACTACCGGGGCGCCGGCACGGTCGAGGGGATGCAGGTCGGCGATCAGTACTACTTCCTCGAGATGAACACGCGAGTCCAGGTCGAGCACTGCGTCACCGAGATGGTCACCGGGATCGACATCGTCCGCGAGCAGGTGATGATCGCCGCCGGCGAGGTGCTCTCGATCGATCAGGAGGCCGTCGAGCTCCGCGGCCACTCGATCGAGTGCCGGATCAACGCCGAGGCGGCGCACAAGAACTTCGCCCCGGCCCCCGGGAGGATCGAGCGCTACATCGAGCCCGCGGGTCCCGGAGTCCGTGTCGACTCGGGCCTCGAGGCGGGCTCGGAGGTGACGCCGCTCTACGACCCGATGGTCGCGAAGCTGATCGTCTGGGACCGTGACCGCGAGCGGGCGACCGCCCGCATGCTCCGAGCGCTGGGCGAGTACGAGATCGAGCCGCTGACGACGCTGATCCCGTTCCACAGCGCGATCCTCGCGACCGAGCAATGGGCCCGGGGGGAGACCTGTCGCGATCTGACCGAGGACCGCGAGTGGCTGAAGGCGCTGGCGCCCGAGGCGCCGCCGAAGCCGTCCGACGACGGAGACGACCTCGAGCGCGCGGAGCGGACCTATTCGGTCGAGGTCGATGGCCGGCTGCACGATGTGAAGGTGATCGGAGCGGTGGGCGCGACGAACGAGGCGGCTGCCGGCCGCAGGCCTCCGAAGCGGCCCCGCTCGGGTACCGGGGCAGGCACCGGGGCGAGCGGACCGGTACTCGCCTCGCCGCTTCAGGGCACGGTGCTCAAGGTCGCCGTCGAGCAGGGCGCGGCGGTCGAGCAGGGTGCGCTGATCTGCGTCATCGAGGCGATGAAGATGGAGAACGAGATCGCCGCCCACGTCGCCGGCAAGGTGAGCGAGCTCAACGTCGCCGAGGGTGGCGCGATCAACTCGGGCGACCCGATCTGCAGGATCGAGTAGGGCCGCGATGTCGAGCGCGCTTCCCTGGCGAGGACCGGGACCCGACCGACCCGACCTGCCCCTGCCTCCCGGCAAGGTGCCGTTGCGCCACAACGGGGTCTGGCGGAAGCGATGGCGTTATCTCGCGGCGTTCTCGGACGAGCTCCTGCTCTGTGCGGCGCGGATCGGCGTCGGCCCGGTCTCACAGACGTTCTGGGCGGTCTGGGACCGCGACTCCGGCGAGATGCGTGAGCGGACCTCGAACCTGGTGCCCGGCGCCCGCGGAGAGGTCTGGACGGAGGTCGAGGCCTCCGAGGACGCCGGTCGGATCGACTGGGCACCCGACTCGGGGCCGACGCTGGTGCGGATCGAGGCGGCGGCGAAGCGGGAGACGGAAAAGGTGCGTGGCTTCTTGCGCGTCGGCGAGGGGAGCAGGGTCGAGTCGGTGTGCCCCGCTCCCGAGGACGGCTACGTCTGGACCAGGAAGCGGATCGTGCCGGTGGAGTGCGACGTGCGGATCGGTGAGCGCAGGATCCGGGTCGAGGCCCGGGGTGTGGAGGACGAGTCGTGCGGCTACCACCCCCACCACACGGTCTGGGACTGGTCCGCCGGGGTCGGCACGGCGATCGACGGGCGCGCGGTCGGCTGGAACCTGGTCAGCGGGATCAACGACCCTCCGCGGGGGTCCGAGCGCGCCGTCTGGGCCGGCGCCGAGCTCTCGGAGCCCGGCCCGGTGAGCTTCGAGGGCCTCGAAGCGATCTCGCTCGACGGAGGGCGGCTCGAGTTCACGCCGATCTGTGAGCGCCAGAAGCACGAGGACCGCCCGTTCGTCCACTACTCCTACCGACAGCCGTTCGGCTCGTTCACCGGGACGCTGCCGGGAGGGATCGAGCTCGAGCGGGCACTCGGCGTGATGGAGCACCACGACGCGCGCTGGTGACCGGCGGCGGCCGCGCCGTCAGGGATCTACCGACTCGACCCGCCACCGCCACGGCGGTTCCTCGCCGGCCGCGAACTCGTACTGGTTGCGACCCGCCAGGGTCTCGAGCGGGACGAGCACCGGGATCGCGTCGTCGAGCAGCGGCGTGCCGGCGAGCCGCTCGATCTCGGCCGACCCGGGGCGGTGCACGATCCGCTCCCAGCCGAGGGTCGGCCGGTAGAGCCAGTAGGTGATCTCGGCGATGCCCGACGATCGGCGCCGGTCGGCGACCGTGACGAACGCGGTCACGCGCCGGTTCGACGCGGTCAGGCCGGGGCGCCGGCCGGGCGCCGCGCAGCTTGACGAGCGACAGCGGCGGAAGTCGACGGGCAGCAAGGCGGTCCCCGAGGGCCCCGGCGCCGCGGCCGGCGCCGGGGCGAGCGCCCGCACCGCCCCGGCGAGCGATCGCCCGTAGGCCTCGGTCAGCGGGTCCCGCCAGCACGGCCCCGGGCCGACCGCAGCGCAGCGGATCTTGCGGGCGAGGCTGAACCCGAGCTCGCGCCCGCTCTCCCCGCTGCCCGCCGCGACGGCCGCGATCGCCGCGGTCAGCAGCGCGCAGAGAAGGATCGCGAGTCCCGCCTGCTCGACCGTCGCGCTTCCTGTTTGCGAGCTCCCGCGCATCCGTGCGCGAGGCTAGGTCGGCGGCGTGCGCCGGGTACGCGTCAGGCGTCGCGGCTGAGTGCCGGTTCAGGAAAGACCCTCGCGCGCCTCGCGCACGAGGGTGACCGCCTCCGGGAAGACGACCCGGATCGCGTCGCGGACCTGCATCGCCTGCTGGTCGCTGCCGCCCTGCAGGTCGAGCCGTGCGATCGCGGCGACCGTCATGTCGACCGCGAGCTTGATCGCGTTGTCGGCCCAGGCGACGCGCTGGGCACCCTGCATCTGCTCGGCCATCTCCGAGAGCCGCGCCCGCAGCTCGTCGGGATCGCCGAACATTCCGAGTGGGTCTGACCCTTCCATCCCGAACGACTATAGAGGCCCGTCGTGATCGGCTCTGGCGGATCGCGCTTCGGATAGCCTGGGGGCGTGGCGCTCCCGCCGCCCTCGAGCAGCTCGACGGCCCTGATCACCGGCGCCTCGTCCGGGATCGGCTCGGAGATCGCGCGCGAGCTGGCGCGCCGCGGCCATGGGGTGACGTTGGTTGCGCGGCGCGATCATCGACTCCGTGAGCTGGCGACCGAGATCGCCGACGGCCACGGCGTCCGCGCCGAGGTGATCGCGGCCGACCTCGGGCTGGAGGCGGAGCGTGATCGGCTGCAGGCCGAGTTGGGGGAGCTCGGCCTCGAGGTCGAGATCCTCGTCAACAACGCCGGATTCGGGGGCTCGGGGAAGCTCTCCGAGGCCGACCGCGAGCGGCTGCTGTCGATGGTCCGGCTCAACTGCGAGGCGCTGCTCGACCTGCAGGCCCGCTACTCGGCGGCGATGTCCGAGCGCGGCCGCGGGGCGATCATCAACGTCGCCTCGACCGCGTCGTTCCAGCCGATCCCGGGGACCGCGACCTACGCCGCGACCAAGGCCTTCGTGCTCAGCCTCAGCGAGGCCACCCATTCGGAGCTTCGCGACGCCGGGGTCTCGGTCACGGCGCTCTGTCCCGGGCCCGTGAAGACAGAGTTCACCGACGTCGCGGGTATCGGCGGCGCCGAGGAGCAGCTCCCCGGGGTTTTCTGGACGCCGGTCGCCGAGGTCGCCCGGGCCGCCGTCGAGGGCGCCGCGAAGGGCAAGCGCGTCGTCGTGCCCGGGATGCTGAACCGCGCCGGCGCGATCACCGGCCAGCACACGCCGCGGATGGTGGTGCTGCCGTTCGCGAAGCGCCTCTGGCGCCAGGCGACGTAGCTATCCCGAGCTCGGGCGGGCGGTGGCGACCAGCTCGCCGCCGCGGTGGACGAGCGCCGCCCCGGCCTCGAGCGGGACCGAGACGAGCGCGACGAGCGGTGCGGCGAGGACCGTGACGATCGCGTCGACGGCGAAGCGCAGCCGGTTGCCCGTGGCGGGGCGGAGCCGGCCGGAGCGCACCTCGCGGGCGAAGTTGGGGTGGAACGTGAGACCGTTGAGCAGCGTCTGCCACATCCATGCCTGGGTCCGGCCCCAGAGCGGCCACCGCCTCCGCGTCAGCTGACAGCCGTTTCTCGCGGCGAGCAGCTCGAGGCTGCTCGGGGTGAGCATCAGGCTCCCGGGCTCGAGCCCGATCGCCGCCCAGCCCTCGGTTCCGATCCAGGCCTGGAGGCTGGCGCGATCGGGCACCGCGACCTCCGAGGTCCCCGGCGCGGCCGGCCTGCGAACCGCCTCCCATTCGGCTATCAGGTCGATCTCGCGGTCGTGCTCGAGCGCGACGCCGCACGACTCGCAGCGGTCGATCACCCGCTCGTCGCCCGGCTGCGTCGCGAGCGGCATCCCGACGCTCGCCGCGGCGCTCCGGGGCGCGAGCACGATCCAGCCGTAGAGCGGCCGACCGCAGAGCGGACAGGGGTTGGGCTTGCTCACGACCGCCTCCACCTGGTCGAGATCGACTGACATGGACGCCGGATCGTATTCGCCCGGATATCGTTCGGTGCGTGCAGCTCCGCGAGATCATGACCGAGGGCGTGGTCACCGCCGGCCGCGACGCCGATCTGCTCACCGTCGCCCAGCTGATGCGCGATCGCTCGGTCGGCTCGGTGGTGATCTGCGACGCGGACGGCGACGCCGGCGGCGATGGTCACCGATCGCGACCTCGCGGTTCGCGCCCTCGCCGAGGAGCGCTCGCCCGCCGAGCCGGTCGCCGATCATGCCTCGCACCCCCTGGTCACCGGGGAGCCCGAGATGGATCTCGAGGAGGCCGCGGCATTGATGGTCACCCACCGGGTTCGCCGCCTCCCGGTGGTCGACGGCTCGAGGCTGGTCGGGATCGTGACGCTCGACGACATCGCCGTTCGGACCGGCAACCTCGAGGTCGCCCAGAGGATGACCCAGGAGGTCATCGAGGGCGCCCTGCCGGGCTTCTTCTTCCACGAGCGCGGCTGAACGCCACCGGATGACACCACCCACTCCGCAGCAGCAGCGCGCCCGTGACCGAGTCGAGGGGCTGATCGGGCTCGCGGTGCCGTTCCTCGACCTGATCCTCTCGGTCGGCGAGCGCGTCTCGCGGATCGCCGGGCCGGAGGACGACTACGTTCCGGTGCGCGCCGCAGGCCAACGGCTCGAGCTCGCCGCCGGCCGGCCCGAGGCGGAGTAGCGGGTGAGCGTCGAGGCGATTCTCGAGCGCGAGCGGCGCCTCGCCCCGCGGGCGGCGACGTGCGCGATCCTCGCCCCGGTCCTGATCCTCGGGTCGCTGATCGCCGCCGGGAGGCTCGGGCTGCCCACGTCGGGCGTCTCCACCGAGCAGATCCGGGCGTTCGACGCCAATCAGGGCGCTCTGCTGGTGATCGTGGTCGTCCGCTCGATCGGATTCCTGCTGCTGATCCCACCTTTGCTCTTCCTCTACGAGGCGATCGGCGCACGGCGCCCGGGGCTGCCCAGGGCGATGGTCGGTTTCACCTTCCTCGGCCCGGGGCTGCTCGCCCTGCAGGGGATCTTCGGTTGGATCGGCCAGGCCCAGGTCGCCTCTGACTACATCTCGCAATACCAGACGGGAGGCGACGTCTACACGCTGCTCGACGATCTCACCAACGACTCCTCGCTCTCGACGGTGGGCCAGAGCCTGATCCTGCCCGCGATCCTCGGGCTCTGCGTGGCGATGGTCTATTTCCCGCTCCAGGCTCAGCGGGTGGGCCTGATCACCCGCTTCTTCGGCACCCTCGGGATGGCGCTCGGCGCCGCGACGCTGCTCTTCGCGACCCTGACGCTGCTGCCCGACACGTTCTGGTTCTTGTGGCTCGGTCTGGTCTTCATCGGCAGGACGCCGCGGGGACGGCCGCCGGCCTGGGACGCCGGCAAGGCGATCCCCTGGCCGCGCGCGGGCGAGGCGCCGGCTGACGTCGCGACGGAGCCGGCGGTCGTCGAGGGCGACGCGGGCGAGGTCTTCGCCGGCGATGCGGAACGCGATCATTCCGAGCGCCGCGAACGGGCTCGGAAGCGGAAGCGCAAGCGCCGCAGATAAGCGCCCGGCGGGGAGGGCTCGGAGTCACCGCGGCGATCGTCGAAAGCCTCGAAAGGAGCGCAGCCCATGTCTGACCCCTGCTCGACCGTGACCCGTCACGGGTTCGCCGTCCGCGCCGTCCTCGTCGCCCTCGGCGCGGTCCAGGTGCTCGACGGTCTCTATGCATTGCTCGCGCCGACCTCCTTCTACGGCGACTTCCCGCTCGGTCGCGGCTGGGTCGCGGCGCTCCCCGCATACAACGAGCATCTGGTCCGCGACGTCGGCTCGCTCTTCCTCGCCACCGGAGCGGTGTTGCTCGCGGCCGCATGGACGATGCAACGGCGTCTGGTGATCGTCGCCGCGGCGTCCTACCTGCTGTTCGCGATCCCACACGCGACCTACCACTTCTTCAACCTCGGCCCCTACTCGACCGCCGATGCGGTCGGCAACGTGGTCACGCTCCTCGCCACCGTGCTGCTTCCGATCTGGATCCTGATCGACCTCCGGCGCGGCGACGATCCGGCGAGGCCCGAACCGCCGCTCGGCGGCGGAGGCGGGAACGTCTGATGTCGCGAAACCCGGTCGAGGTGCCGGACGAGCGGGCGTTCGGGATCGAGCGGCAAGGGTTCGCCGAGCGGTCGTTCTGCCTCCCGCCGCCGTCGCGCGAGCGGCTGCGCGAGGCCGGATCCTGAGTCGCCGCCGCGGCTCGTCCTCTACGACCGGCAGTGTCGGTTCTGCCGCTGGTCGCTCGCCTGGCTGCTGCGCTGGGACCGGCGACGAGCGCTCGAACCCGTCGCGCTCCAGGACCGACGCGCGGTCGAGCTCCTCGGGGCACTCTCGGCGGAGCAGCGGATGGCGTCCTGGCATCTCGTGCTCGCGGACCGCAGCGTCGTCTCGGCGGGACGCGCCGCGGCGCCGTTGCTGCGCGCGCTCCCGGGCGGGACTCCGCTCGCCGGCCTGCTCGAGCGCGCGCCACGGACGGTGGAGCGCGCCTATCGTTGGGTGGCCGCCAACCGGGGCCGGCTCGGGCGCCTGCTCCGCGCGGGTGGCGTCGCCCGCGCCGACGAGCTGATCGCGGAGCGAGAGCTGCGACGGGCGGTCGAGCCGCTCCCCTGGATTTGACGCGGTGACGTCACCGAGGCACACGACGGCGACCGCGCCCGCGGCTGCCGACGGCTTTCGGGGTATCCCGTAGGCTCGCCGGATGAGGATCGTCGACCTCTCGGCCCCGATCGTCCCGAGCCCCGACGGGGCGCCGGAGCCGCTCGCGACGCGGATCGAATACTCCGACCACGCCGCCGGCGCGGCACAGATATCGGAGCTGTTCGGTGTCGGTCCGGAGCTGCTGCGCGACGGCGAGGGCTGGGCGACGGACTCCTTCACCCGGCTCGGCACCCATAACTCCACCCACGTCGACGCGCCCTACCACTACAACTCGCGAATCGACGGCAGGCCGGCGGCGACGATCGACGAGCTGCCGCTGGATTGGTTCTTTCGCCCCGGCGTCGTCCTCGACTTTCACGAACGGCCCGACGGCGCCGAGATCACCGCCGCCGAGGTCGAAGCGGCGCTCGGGACGAGCGGACACGAGCTCGCCGAGCGCGACATCGTCCTGATCCGAACCGGACGCGACGAGTACCTCGCCAGCGAGGACTACATCGCGCGCGGGCCGGGCGTCAGCGCCGAGGCGACCCGCTGGCTGTATGACCGCGGGGTGCGGGTGATGGGCGTCGACGCCTGGGGATGGGATCGGCCACTGCACCTACAGGCGCAGGAGGCGCTCGAGGCCGGGCGGCCGGGGATCTTCTGGGCGGCGCACCAGGTCGGCCTCCAGTACGCGCAGCTCGAGCGCCTCGCGAATCTCGACCAGCTGCCCGCCACCGGCTTCACGGTCGCCTGCTTCCCGCTGCGCCTGGTCGGCGGCAGCGCCGCCCCGGCGCGGGTCGTGGCGATCGTCTGAGGGCCGGCGGCGGACGGCGGCGCCGGCTCGAGCTGCTACACCCTGTCGACGATGAGGGGTCTGCCGATCAAGCCGCGGTCGCTGTTCGAGTTGGTGCTGATCGGCGCAGTCGCGATCGGCCTCGCGATCGGTGTCCAGGCCTGGGCGCTGAAGCCGTACCAGATCCCCTCGGCCTCGATGGAGCCGACGTTGACCGTAGGCCAGCGCGTCCTCGTCAACCGCCTCGGGACCCACTTCGGAGCTCCTCAGGTCGGCGACGTCGTCGTCTTCCACCCCCCTGTGGGCGCGGATCAGGAGCGGTGCGGCGTCGCCCACCCCTCGGGCGAGGCGTGCCCGGCGTCCGGGTCCGAGGACACGGAGACGAACTTCATCAAGCGCGTCGTCGCCGGGCCCGGGGACCGGTTGCGGATCGAGCACGGAATCCCGATCGTCGACGGGCGCCCGGTTGTCGGTGACTGGAAGACCGTTCCCTGCCGGAATCCCGGCGTCTGCGACTTCCCGCACGAGATCACCGTGCCCGAGGGCTCCTACTTCATGATGGGCGACAACCGGCCGCAGAGCGACGACAGCCGATACTGGGGACCGGTGCCGGAGGACTGGATCGTCGGTGAGGCCTTTCTCACCTACTGGCCGCCGGATCGGATCGGCGGGCTCTGAGCGCGGCTCTCAGCCTCCGATGCCGTAGGCGAGCGAGCGTCGAGGCGTCGGGCTAGCCGAGCGTGCTGACGCCGGGTGGTGCGTCCGAGGCGGCCGCGGCCGCGACCCGCTTGCGGTGGGTGCGGATCTCGCTCAGGATCCGCTCGAGGCGCGGCTCGGTCGACGCGTCGACGTGGCCCATCGCAGCGGCCACCGCGGGGTGGACCTGGGCGATCCGCTCGTGCATCGCCTGGGCGACGGCCCGGTACGTGGGGTGGCCCTCGCGGCCGGACCGCAGCTCGCAGAGGTGCATCGCTTCGCGCGCGTTGAGGTCGAGCACGTAGCGGATCCGGTACCCGAGGCAGAGCGCGTAGGGCGCCGCCGCGGCCATCCCCGCCGACTCGAGGCGGTCGAACTCGCGCCGCGAGAGCTCGAGCGCCCGCTCGTACTCGTCGCCGGCGCCCGCTTCGCGAACCTCGTCCGGAACCCCGGCGCCGAGCTCGGGGCCGAGGCGCTGCCACTGGCAGGTCAGCATCCGGTGGCGCTGCAGGTCGCGGAAGCCTCCGTAGTCGGAGACGATCTCGAACCGGTACCGGATCGCCTCCCAGCCGCGGCCCGGCCGGTGGCGCCGATTGCGCCGCTCGCCCGCGAGCTCGCCGACCAGCTCGGCGCGCTCGATCGGGTCCAAGGCCCCGATCCGGTGGCGGATCTCCGCCTCGGAAGCGCCGGCGGATTCGTAGAGGGTGGCGGCAAGCAGGTCGTCCTCCGTGCCGTCGACCCGCAGCAGCTCGACCGACGGCGCGGCGTCCCCGCCGCGACGGTCGAGCCCGAGCCGGGCCGCCGCTCGCTCCGCCGATTCGCGACGCTCGCGCAGATATTCGATCCATTCGCCGCCCCGCTCCGGGCGTCCGACCCTGGCGACGAAGCTCGGGATCACCTCGCCGAGCTCGACGAGCAGCAGCTCGCCGAACTCGCGCGCCTCGGGCAACGGCGAGGCGTAGAGCCGCAGCAGCAGCTGCTCGTAGGCCTGGCCGGACGCATAGATGCCGACGTGGCTCAGGGTCGAGGCCGGCAGCAGGCCACGCAGCAGGTCCAGCGCCTTGGCCCGGATCGAGCTCCTCCACGGCCCCTCCGGCTGACCGTCGGCACGCGGCCAGCGCGCCGCAGCCCAGGTCTGGACCGTCTCCAGAGCACGCGAGTAGATCGCGAACAGCTCGTCCATCGCGACCGCGTAGGCGGGCCCGAGATCGTCGTCGGTGTAGTAGCGATAGCCGCCGCCCGGGATCGGCTCGTCGTAGGGGATGTAGCGGGTCGACTGCTCGAGGTAGGCGGCCAGCCGGCCGCGCTGGAGGACCTTCGTGAGCACGTTCGAGACCCATTCGCAGGCTACGTGGGCGCCCCCGACCTGGGCGATCGAGTCGTCGCCGTAACCGATGAAGACCCGCTCGTAGAGCCCCGCGGCGCGCTCGCCCTCGGCGCCGTCGAAGGGGCGCGACCCGGGCTCGACGTCGGCGGCGAACTCGTCGATGAACAGCCGGCGCAGGGTCCCCGGGTAGCGCGAGTAGCGCGCGAACAGCGCCCCCTTCACCGTCTCGGGAAGGTTGACGAGACCGAACACCGGCCGGTCGAGGTTGGTGAAGTGCGGCTCGAGCAGCCGCCGCTCCGCGACGGTGAACTTCTCGACCGGGTAGAGCACGGCGCCCATCCTAGGGTCGCGGGCGGCGGTCGGCCTCGACGCCTGCGGCGGCGGTCAGCGGCGCGTCAGGCGGAGGCGGGGGGCCGGGGGCGTCCGGCGCCCGGCGCGGGCCCGCTTCGCGGAGGCGGCCGTTGGCGCTCGAGCCGTCGAGCAGGCCGTGCCCGAGCAGCACGTCCTCGCGGCTGTAGTGACCGGCGGCGTCGAACCACCGCTTCGCGTGCAGCCCGGCCCGCAGGTCGCAATCGGCCGCCACGATCCCCTCCTCGTCGTAGAGCGGGCCGGCGATCACCGCGCCCTCGTCGGGCTCGCAGATCACCGCCCCACCGCGGCCGAACACCGGCGGGTCGTCGGGCACCGCCACCGGAAAGTCGTCCGGGAACGCGGAGGCCGGGATGTACTGCGGCGCCGAGACCACGAAGGCGCCCGACTCGATCGCGATGTGGCGCATCGACGCGATCCAGCTGTCGCTGTCGTCCGCGGTCGGGGCGATCCAGATCTGGGGCCCGCCGCGATAGACCGCGTAGCGAGCCAGCGGCATCCGGTTCTCCCAGCAGATCAGGCCCCCGATCCGCCCCAGCGGGGTCTCGGTCACGTCGAGATCGCGACCGTCGCCGATTCCGTGGAAGATCCGCTCCTGCATCGTCGGCATCAGCTTTCGGTGCTTGTGCATGACCCCCTCGGGCCCGATCAGCACCAGGGTGTTGTAGAGCGATCCCGGCCGGCGTTCCTCGCGCTCGTTGACCCCGACCGCGCAGTGGATACCGAGCTCACGGCAGCGCCGCGCGAGCCGGTCGGTGAGCGGGCCCGGGACGTCGACCGAATTCAGCCACAGCCGTTCCCAGAGCTCGTCCCAGCCGGCGAACGAGGTCGCGTTCTGCGCCCAGCCGTTGCCCGGGTAGACCGGTACGAAGGTCTCGGGCAGAACCGCGAGCTGGACGCCGTCGGAGGCGGCCTCGGCGAGCAGGTCGCAGGCCTTCTCGATCGTCGCCTCGGCGTCGAGGATGACCGGCGTCGCCTGGATCGCCGCGATTCTCACCGTCGCGAAGGTCGCCACGCCGCAAGCATACGCCGCGCTCAGTCCCGCTCACGCGCGGCGCTGGGTGCCGCCGCCGGCGGCGACTCCATGAGCTCGACGCGGTGCCCTCCGGGGGCGGTCGCAAACGCCCTCGCCGCGCCCCAATGGCGGCGGCGCTCGGTGACCGGGTGCCCGGCCCGGCGTAGCCGCCCGAGCGCATCCGCGTAGTCATCGACGACGACCGCCGGGTGCCCGAGCGGCGGCACCGTCGGCCGCTCGGTCTCGAGCAGGTGGACCTGCGTCCCGGAGCGCTCGACCCAGCGGACGCCGGGGCCGAGCGATCGCGGCACCTCGACCGACTCGAAGCCGAGCAGGCGCCAGAAGGCGAGCGCGGACTCGGTGTCGGCGGGGGCGATCTCGAGCGCGACGTGCTGGAGCACTAGCGCGGCTCGAGACCAGCCGCGCGGCGCGCTTCGTCCCAGTCCGTGAAGGCGTCGATCCTCGCGACCTCCTCGCCGCGGAAGGTCGCCAGGTGCGCGTAATGATGCGTGACCTCCTCGCCGCTCTCGCGGCTCGTGCCGTGAAACGTGATCAGGGCAAGGACGCGCTCGTCGTCGACCTCGTCGAGGGCGTCGACGTCGAGCCGGAAGAGCGCCCACGGCTCCTCGATGAACGTGGTCCAGAACTCGACCATCCCCTCGCGCCCGCGGTAGATCGGCTCGATCCCGGGGAACAGCTGCGCGGTGTTGAACTCGAGGTCGGGCGCCGCCTGCTCGAGGATCCAGACCAGGTCGCGCCGGTTCCAGGCGTCCAGGGCTTCGCGGTATCGGTCGACGTGCTCGCTCGCCATCGCCTCCATATTGCCGCAACGCGCCCGCAGGGCCCCGCGCGCGCCCGCTCTACGAACTCGCTCGAGCCGACGACGTCGCCCGTTCTCGCCACCTGTCGACGTCGCCGATCGGGCGCCGGGCAGCATCGGGGAGGCCGACGGATTGTGGAACAATGCCAACGCGAGATGGGAGGGCACGCGCGACGAGGCACGACGGCACGTCGCGCGGCGGCGGTCCTCGCGATCCTCTCATCCGCAGTGCTGTCGCTCGGCGGATGCGGCGGCGGCGGCACCGACGCGCCGGCGCCACCTCCCTCGGACCCGGACGCGGCGGTCACCGGGACGCTGCGCACGTTCACCTACAGCGACACCGCCAGCGACGTGATCCTCGACCCGTTCCGGAAGCAGAACCCGGACCTCGATCTGAAGACGGCGACCTTCGACAGCGTCCAGGAGGGGGCGGCGAAGCTCGCCGGCGGGTTCGAGGCCGACGTCGTCAACGTCTGCTCCGACGAGTATCAGCCGCTCGTCGCGCGCGGGCTGCTGCGTCCGATCGACCCGGCCGGGATCGAGGGCTGGGAGAAGCTCGCCTTCCGCGACAACGAGGGCGTCCAGACCGCGGACGGGAACGTGAACTTCGTCCCGATCGCGGCCGGCCCGCAGGGCCTCCTCTACGACACCGAGCAGGTCGACCCCCCGCCCAGCTCCTGGGCCGACCTCTTCGATCCGGCCTACCGCGGCCGTGTCTCGATCGACGGCGGCACCTGGCTGACGCCGATCGCCGAGACGGCGCTCGCGCTCGGGATCGACGACCCGATGAACCTCAGCGACGCCGAGGTCGAGCAGGTGAAGCAGTACCTGATCGCTCATCGCGACCAGTTCCGAAGCTTCAGCGACTCGGATTCCGACAAGCTGAACCTGTTCAAGGGCGGGGAGATCGTGCTCGCCGACGGCGGTCGCTACAACGCCAAGCAGCTCCAGCAGGCCGGCGACCCGGTCGAGTGGGTCGCTCCCGACGAGGGCGCGCTGTCGTGGGTCTGCGGCCTCGGGATCACGTCGAAGGCGCAGAACGTCGCCGCCGCCTACAAGCTGATCAACTACTTCGTCTCGCGGCCGGCGCAGGCCGTGATCGCCCAGAACGGGTTCGCGATCGTCAACCCGGCGGCGCTCGGCGACGTGCCACCCGCGTTCCGCGCGACGGCCGACACGAGCGCGATCGCGGACGCGATCGCCGAGGTCCAGCCGGCGAACTTCCAGACCTGGACTCGTGCCTGGTCGGAGGTGAAGGCCGGTTGAGCGACCCGCTCGGTGGGACCGACGCGGTCAGCGCGGCGCGCGGCCTGCTCGCCGAGCTGGTCGACATCCCGTCGCCCTCCGGGGCGGAGGGCCGGGTCGCCGAGCGGATCGAGGCCCACTGCGCGGCGCTCGGCCTGCCCGTCCGCCGGGTCCCGAGCGAGACCGGCCGCGACAGCCTCGTGATCGGGGGCATGAAGCCCGCCCTCGTGTTCGCCGCCCACCTGGACACGATCGCCCCCACCTGGCCCGCGCGGGCGATCGTCGACGGCGACATCGTCCGCGGTCTCGGCTCGGCGGACGACAAGGGTGGCGTCGTCGCCTGCCTGATCGCGGCGCGGGCGCTGGTCGAGGGCGGTGAGGACCTCGACTCGCTCGGGGTCGCGTTCGCGTTCCCGGTCGACGAGGAACGCGGCGGCAGCGGCTCGCGCACCCTCGCGCTGGCGCTCGAGCCCCGCTACGCGATCGCGCTCGAGGCGACCGGGCTGCGTCCCGGTACGGTCGAATGCGGCGACATCGACGCCTGGGTGCACGTGCGCGGCCGCGCGGCCCACGGTGCCCTGACCGAGATCGGCGAGAACGCGATCCACCGTGCCGTGGCGCTGATCGGCGCTCTGCCCTCGCTCGAGCTCGGGCGCTTTGAGGATCCGCTGCTCGGCGGGTCGGGGTTCGAGGTCGGCGCGATCCGCGGCGGAACGGAGTTCAACACCGTCCCCGACCTCTGCAGCTTCCAGCTCCAGGTCCGGCTGGTTCCGGGCCAGGACGGGCGCGGGACCCTGGCGGCGATCGAGCGGCTCGCCGCCGAGCACGGTGGATACGTCGAGCTCGTCGAGATGACGAGCCCGTTCGAGACCCCCGGCGACTCGCGCCTCGTCGCCGGGCTGATCGAGGCGACCGAGGCGGCGGTCGGCGCCGCCCCGGAACCGATCGGCGTCCCGGCCTGGACCGACGCCCACAACTTCGTCGACTTCGCGGGCGCCGAGGCGGTCGTCTACGGCCCCGGAGACTTCTCGGTCGCCCATCTGCCCGAGGAGCACATCGACGTCAGCGAGGTGGTCCGCTGCGCCGAGGTGTTCACGGCGCTGGCGAGGTCGGGCTGGCGCCGATGACCCCGGCCTCGGTCGCGACCTCGGCGACCGTCGCGGCGGCGTCGCGGATCTGCTGCTCGGCGAGCGCCGCGGAGACCTGGATCCGGATCCGCGCCGTGCCCTCTGCGACGACCGGGTAGCCGAACCCGGTCACATAGACGCCCCGTTCGAGGAGCCGGCGGCTGATCTCGATCGCGGCAGCCGTCTCACCGACGATGATCGGGACGATCGCGCTCTCGCCCGGCAACGGAGCGAGCCCCGCCGCCCCCAGCTCGGCCCGCATCAGGGCGGTCTTCGCGCGCAGCTCGGCGACCAGCTGCGGCTGTTCGCGCAGCTTCGCGAGCGCGCGGCGGGCGCTGCTCGCAACCGTCGGCGGCAGCCCGTTCGAGAACAGCTGCGGGCGCGAGCGCTGCTCGAGCACTGCGCAGAGCGCCTCGCCGCCGGCGACGAAGCCCCCCGCCGCCCCGCCGAGCGCCTTGCCGAGCGTCCCCGTGTAGATCAGGTTCGGATCGCCGAGCAGGCCGAAGCGTTCGACCGTCCCGCGGCCGGTCTCGCCGACCACCCCGACGCCGTGGGAGTCGTCGACCACGAGGGTGGCGTCGTGCTCGGCCGCGACCTCGATCAGACGGTCGAGCGGCGCCAGATCACCCTCCATGCTGAACACCCCGTCGGTGACGATCAGCCTCCGCTCGACGTCCGGCGTCGCGGCGATCGCCCGCGCCAGGTCGTCGGGGTCGGCGTGCTCGTAGACGGCCTTCCGGGCCGGCCGGGCGAGCCGGATCCCGTCGATGATCGAGGCGTGGTTGAGGCGATCGGAGAAGACCGCGGTGCGATCGTCGCAGAGCGCGTCGAGCAGCGCGGCGTTCGCGGTCCAACAGGAGACGAAGCTGAGCGCCGCATCGGTGCCCAGGAACGCCGCCAGGTCGCGCTCGAGCTCGATCTGCGGCTCGAACTTGCCGCAGATGAAGCGCACCGATGCCGTTCCCGCCCCGTAGCGCGCCAGCCCGTCGGCGCCGGCGCGGACGACATCGGGATCGTTGGCGAGCCCGAGATAGTCGTTCGAGCACAGGCAGAGAACCTCGCCCCGCCCCTCGATCTCGACCAGCGGGCCTTGCGGCGAGCGGAGGACCGGGATCCGCTTCATCGTCCCCGCCGCTCGCATCGTCGCCAGCTCGGCGTGCAGCGCGGTCTCGAGCGCGGTCATCGCCGCTCGGCGGCGAGCGCCGCCTCGATCGCCTCGCCGAACAGGTCGAAGGCCCGCTCGAGCGTCGCCCCGGGCATCACCAGCGAGGGCTGGATGTTGAGCGAGGTGGTCGAGGAGTCGGCGATCACCCCGCGGCGAAGCGCCTGTTTGGCGACCGCATCCTGGAGCTCGGGATCGCGGTCGCGGGTCTCGGGGTCGCGGACGAACTCGATCGCCATGAAGCAACCGGTCACCCGCACGTCCCCGATCCGGTCGAAGCGATCGCACAGCTCGCCGAGCCGCTCGCGACCGACCCGCTCGAGCTCGCCGACGTTCTCGAGCACCGGCTCGCGCTCGAAGATCTCGAGCGTCGCGAGGGCCGCGGCGCAGGCGGCGGGCAGCCACGCCCAGGTGCTGCCGGTGGGTACGTCGTCGAAGCCGCCGATCGCCCGCTCGGAGCCGAGCAGCGCGCCGATCGGCATCGCGCCGCCGCCGAGCGCCTTTCCGAGGCACATCAGGTCGGGCTCGACGCCCCAGCGCTCGACCGCGAACAGCCGCCCCGAGCGCCCGATCCCGGTCTTGACCTCGTCGGCGCAGAGCAGCCAGTCGTGCTCGGCGCAGAGCTCGACGAGCGCCGGCCAGAACGAATCGGGCGGCGCGACGCAGCCGCCGGAGCCGAGCACCGGCTCGATCATCACGCCGGCGACCTCGGTCGGGTCGAGGGCATGGAAGAGGACGTGGTCGCGCAGATAGTCGACGGTCGCGTCGCCGCTGCCGCCGGGGCGCGGCGAGCGCAGCGGCGACCGGAACGGGTGCGGGTAGGGGACGTGGACGAAGCCCGGGACGAGCCCGCGCAGCCCGCGGCTGATCTCGGCGGCCTCGGCGCCGAGCGCCGCGGTCAGGGTCGACTCGCCGTGATAGGACCCGTGGAAGCCGATGATCACCGGTCGTCCGGTAGCGCGCCGCATCAGCTTGATCGCGATCTCGACCGCCTCGGTGCCGTTGAGCGCGATGTCGTAGCGGGTCAGGCGCGCCGGGGTGAGCTCGAGCAGCCGTTCGCCGAGCCGTGCGGTCAGCTCCGAGACGAGCGCGTGACTGTCCTCGTTCCCGAACCGGGCGAGGGCGTCGGTCACCGGGCCGAGCAGCTCCGGCCGGCCGGCGCCGAGTGGCACCGATGCGGACGCGGAGGCAAGGTCGAGGTAGACGTTGCCGTCGGCGTCGGTGACCGTCCAGGCGCGCTTGTGGTCGAGCGCCAGCGGCGTCAGTCCGGCGCTCAGCCCCGGATAGGCGTCGCGCTCGATCCGGCCGAGGATCTCTCGGCTTCGCGGGCCGGGTGGCTCGACCGAGATCGAAGGGGCGTCGATTCCCTCCCAGTCCTCGGGGATCAGCGGGCTCATCGACGTGCCCTTCGCCGGCGCCCGGAGAGCCCGCGCTGCTCGCGGATCAGCTCACGGGCGCAGTTGCGCCCGTTGGCGCCGGTCACGCCTCCGCCGGGGTGGGTGCCCGCCCCGCAGAGCCAGAGACCGTCGATCGGGGTCCGGTACTCGCCCCAGCCTCGGACCGGTCGCAGGTTGAACAGCTGGTCGAATGCCATGTCGCCGTGCAGCGCATGGCCGCCCCAGATCCCGAGTAGCGACTCGAGGTCGGTCGGCGCCAGGACCTGCCGCGAGATGATCGACGCCGGCAGGTTCGGGAAGTACGAGCCGAGCTTCTCGATCGCCCGGTCGGCGACCCGGTCGCGGATCTCCCCCCAGGACCGCTCGGCGAGGGTGTAGGGCTGGGAGTTGACGTCCACCGTCACCACGTGACTGCCTTCCGGGGCGAGCGAGGGGTCGTGGACGGTGGGGAAGCAGAGCTCGATGTGGGGGTCCGGCGCCGGGCGCCCGGCGCGCGCCTCGGCCTGCGCCGCGTCCATCTCGGCGATCGTCGGGTTGATCTCGACGATCCCGTGGTGGTAGGGCCGGAGCCCCGTGCCGTCGACCGCCGCGGCGCGCGGCAGCTCGTCGACCGCGAGGTTGATCTTCATGCTCGTGCCCTCGCAGCGGTAGGCGCCAAGCGCCGCGACGAACCGGTCCGGCAGCCGATCGGGCCCGACCAGGCGCAGGAACGTCGTCTTCGGGTCGGCGTTCGAGAGCACCGTCGCGGCGCGGACCTCCTCGCCGCCCTCGAGCGCGACCCCGACCGCGCGACCGTCCTCGACCAGGACCTCGGCGACCGGGCTCGCGGTGCGGATCGTCGCCCCGGCCTCTCGCGCCGCCTCCGCCATCGCCTCGGTCAGCCGGCCGATCCCGCCGCGCACGAACCCCCACTTGCGGATCCCGCCGCCGGCCTGATCGGAGGCGTGGTCGTGGAGCAGCACGTAGGCGGTGCCCGGGGTCGAAGGGCCGCCGACCGAGTCGTTGATCGCGTGCCAGCCGAGCGCCGCCAGCACCTGTTCGGAGCCGAAGTGCTCGCAGAGATACTGGCTCGCCGACGTGCCGAACAGATAGAGCGCGTCGGAGATCGACGACCGGTTGCGAACCGCGCGGGCCGCGAGCCCGGCGAGCCCGGCGAGGTCGCGGGGCCGAGCCGAGGCCGGATCGGGCGGAGTGGTGTCGATCAGCGGCGTGATCAGCTCGGCGAGGCGGGCCAACTCGGCCTCGAAGCCTGGCAGGGCGCGGGCGTCTGCGACCGAGAAGCGCTTGAACTCCTCCTGGGTGGTCGCGATGTCGTCGTCGAGCGCGAGCGACGATCCGTCCGCGTAGAGGTTGAGCGACGGCCCCGCCGGGTCGACGGCGATCCCGCGCTCGACCAGCCTCAGGTCGCGCCACACCGGCTCGCGCAGCATGCTGAGCACGTAGGCCCCGGTGGAGGCGCGGAAGCCCGGCGCGAACTCCTCGGTAACGCAGCAGCCGCCGACGATCTCGCGGCGCTCGAGGACCACGGTCCGCAGCCCCGCCTTGGCGAGATAATGCGCTGCGACGAGGCCGTTGTGGCCGCCGCCGACGATCGCGACGTCGCAGGCCGCGGGCGCCGCGCTCACGATTCCAGCTGTCTGATCTTCGCCAACCTGTAGGCGACGACCGCGAAGATCGCCGAGGCGAGCAACATCAGCAGGCTCATCGCCGCGCCTCCGTTGAGGTCGCCGCTCTCGAGCACGAGGTCGTTGACCACCTGGCCGAGCATGTAGCCGCTCGTCCCGCCGACCAGGGTCGGGCTGGCGAAGTCGGTGAACAGGGGGATGTAGACCAACAGCAGGGCGACGAAGATCCCAGGCGCGATCAGGGGTAGGAGGACCCGGCGGGCTGTCGTCCACCAGCCCGCCCCGAGGTCGAGGGCGGCCTCGAACAGGTTGCGGTCGACCGCCTTCATCGCCCCGTAGATCGGGATCACCGTGTAGGTCAGGTAGCTGGTCGAGAGCACGACGATGACCGCGAACTTGCTGAACAGGAGCGCGTCGATCGGCTGGTCGATGAGCCCGATCCGCTGCAGCGCCTCGTTGATCAGGCCCTCACGGCCGAGCAGCATCCGCCAGGCGTAGATCCGGACCATCGGGTTGAGCTCGTCGGCGAGCACGAGGAAGAGCAGCAGCGGCAGCTCCCAGCGCCCCGCCTTGTAGGCGAGCACGTAGGCGATCGGGACCGCGATCGCCAGCTGCACCAGCATCGCGATCGTCGCGATCTCGAACGTGGTCAGCGCGACCTCGCGGTAGAGCGGGTCGCCGAGCACGCTCGTGTAGTTGCTGAGCGTGAACCCCGAGGAGCCGCTGAGGACCCCGTACTGGAGGCTGATGATCAGCATCGCGCCCATCGGCGCCAGGAAGAGCAACGCGAGGACGGCGGCCGGGCCCGACATGAAGGCGAGCGGGCGCAGCAGCTTGCCGACTCGCCGGCGCCGGCCGCGGGCCGCGGGGAGCGTCGCGGCCTCCATCAGCGAACCGTCCCCGTCATCAGGTCTGTGAGGGCGCTGTCGCCGCCCCGGTTGCGGGTGAGGCGCTTCATCAGCCTCCAGCCGGCGAACACCGCGATCACCTGGGCGAGCGCGATCACGGTCGAGACGGCGTTGACCATCGGCAGGTTCTCCGACTGGCGCAGGATCGAGAAGACCCAGACCGGAAACGTCTGTTCGAAGCCGCCGGTGAAGAACGAGACCTCGAAGTTGTTGAACGACCAGGCGAACGCGAAGATCGCCGCGGCGGCGAGCGACGGTGCGATCTGGGGCAGGACGACGTGGCGGAGCATCTGCGCCTGCGAGGCGCCGAGGTCGATCGCGGCCTCCTCGACCGAGCGCGGGAACCGCACCAGGCCGGCAGAGATGATCGCGACGACGAGCGGGAAGGTGACCACGAGCTGCATCAGTCCGACGGTGGTCAACGAGAGCGAGACCCCCGACTGGCTGAAGAAGATCAGGCCGGCGACGCCGATGATCAGCCACGGCACGACGAGCACGGAGCCGTGGATGCCGGCCAGCAGTCCGCGGCCCGGGAAGCGCAGCCGGGTGATCCCCCAGGCGGCCAGCGTTCCGAGCACAAGCGAGCCGACGGTGACCAGGGACGCGACGACGAGCGAGTTGACGATCGCATCGCGGGCCTCCTGGGAGTCCCAGGCCTCCTTGTACCAGTGCGTGGTGAAGCCCTCCCACGGGAGCGAGATGATCGACGAGTCGTTGAACGAGAACAGCGCCAGCATCAGCACCGGCCCGAACAGCAGCACCATCGCGAAGCCGATCATGAGGACGCTGGCGATTCCCGGCAGGCGGCGCCGGAGGCGGATCCCCAGACCGGGCCGGTTGCGAGGCGGCGCGCCGCGATCGTCGGCCAGCACCACGGGCCTCCGGATCGTGCCCGCCTGGCTCATCCGGCGGCGACCTCCTGCCAGGCGCGGTCGTAGAGCTCGGAGGTCGGCGGCTCGACCTCGGGGATCGCCGTCTTCAGGCTGCTCGGGTCGGCGGTCTTGCGGTACTCGGCCGGGATCAGCGGTAGCGCCTTCGGGTTCATCGCCACGTAACCGGCTTCCCCGGAGATCGCCTGCGCCTCCGGGGACGCGTAGTAGTTGAGCAGCTTGTAGGCGGCCGGGATGTTCTCCGCCTTTGAGGTGATCGCGAGGCCGCAGACCCACGACAGCACCCCCTCCTTGGGAGCGATCCATTGCGCCGGTACGCCGTCCTTGATCATCGTCTGGGTCGTCCCGCGTCCGCCGTCGGCGATCACCGCCTCGCCCGACTTGAAGAGATTGTTCATCGAAGCGTCCGACTCGGCGAAGTCGCGGAACTGGTCGCGATGGTCGAGCAGGTACTCCTTCACCTGGTCGATCTGGTCGGGACTGAGATCCATCGGGTTGTCCATACCGAGCGCCATCGCGGTCACCGCGATCGCGGTCAGCGGCGTCGACTCCATCGCCGCCCTGCCCGCGTACGCCGGGTCGAACAGGTCGGAGAACGAGTCGATCGACTTCGGATCGAGCTCGTCGGTGTTGATGATCAGGCCGTGCGGCCCGGCCGAGTCGGGGGCGAAGAGGACCTTGCCCGCCTCGTCGCGGATCTCGTCGGAGCTCGAGAGCGCCAGGTGGTCGAAGCCGGTGATCGCGGCTGGATCGAGCGGCCGGACCAGACCCCGGGCGAGCAGCGGCTGCATCTCGTCCGCGCAGACCTCGACCACGTCGGCCTCGAATCCCCCGGCGAGCTTCGCCGCCGCCGCCTTGTCGGAGTTGAAGCTCGCGGTCTCGAGATTCAGGTCGGGGTTCTGCTCGCGAAACGGATCGAGCATCTCGTCGGTGACGGTGTCGCCGTAGGCGAACACCCGCAGGGTCCCCGTCGCCTCGGCGTTCGGGTCCTTGGGGGCCGGCGCGACCGTGGTGTCGCCGGCGCTCGTCCCGCACCCGCTCGCGACCGCGGCGACGGCGATCGCCGCGGCAACCGCCGCGCGCCTTCTGACCGTGCTCACGACTCCTCCCCCGGTGAGGCGTCCAGAACGAGGCTATGGCGCGTCTGCCAGCTGAGCACGACGCGGTCGCCGGGCTCGGGCGGCTCGCGCTCGTCGTCGTTGAGCTCGTGCACGATCATCCGCTCCCCGGTGACGATCTCGACGACGGTCTGCGACAGCGAGCCGAGGTAGACGCGCTCGACCACGGTTCCCGAGACGACCGACCCCTCGGAGCCGTTCGCAGCGGCGCCGATCCGGATCTTCTCCGGGCGGACCGTGATCCGGCAGTCGGCGACCCCGGATGTGTTCGGAGCCACGATTCGTCCGCTCTCGCCGAGCTCCATCACCGCGAGCCCGTCGCGGAGGCTGGCGCCGTCGAGCGTGACCACGTTCGAGGTGCCGATGAAGTCGGCGACGAAGGCGGTCGCGGGACGCTCGTAGAGCGCCTTCGGGGCGTCGACCTGCTGGACGACACCGGCGTCCATCACCGCGATCCGGTCCGACATCGTCAGCGCCTCCTCCTGATCGTGAGTGACGTAGACGAAGGTCGTCCCGGTGCTCTTCTGGATCCGCTTCAGCTCGAGCTGCATCTCGCGGCGCAGCTTCAGGTCGAGGGCACCGAGTGGCTCGTCGAGCAGCAGCGCCGCGGGCCGGTTGATCAGCGCCCGGGCCAGAGCGACGCGCTGGCGCTGGCCGCCCGAGAGCTCGGCGGGCCGGCGGTCCTCGTAGCCGTCGAGACGGACCACGGTCAGCATCTCCGCCAGGCGAGCCCGGATCTCGGCCTTGTCGACGCGCTTCAGCTTCAGCCCGAAGGCCGCGTTCTCGGCCACCGTCATGTGCGGGAACAGGGCGTAGTCCTGGAAGACCATGTTGACGTTGCGCTTCTTCGGGGAGACGAAGGTGACGTCCTCGCCGTCGAGCAGGACGCGACCGGAGTCGGCCTCCTCGAACCCGGCGATCACTCGCAGGGTCGTCGTCTTGCCGCAGCCGCTCGGGCCGAGCATCGAGAAGAACTCGCCGGCCGGGATCTCCAGCGTCACGTCGTCGACTGCGCGGACGTCGCCGAACTCCTTGACCAACCGCTCGACGACGATCATTGGGGCCTCGGTCATGACTCTCCCTCCACGACGATCGCGAACAGGTCGTTGACGTTGGTTCCGGTGGGGCCGGTGACGAGCGCGTCCTCGAGCGCCGCGAGCGCGACGCTCGACCGGTGCTCGAGCAGCGCCGCGCGCAGATCGAGGCCGACGGCGGCGGCGCGGGAGACGGTCTGGCCGTCGACGATCGCCCCGGCGTGCGCCGTTCCGCCGTCGGAACCGTCGGTGTCGAGGAAGACGGCCGCGGCCGGTACCCCCTCGAGCTCGAGCGCGGCGGCGATCGCCGCCTCCTGGTTCGGCCCCCCCTCGCCCCAGCGAGGCGTAGCCGAGCCGCGCCGCCGTTGAGGCGCCTGATGGCGAGGCGTAGCTGAGCCGCGCCGCTGTTGAGGCGCCTGATCCTCGCCGGCGCGCGACAGGGTCACCGTGCTCTCCCCACCGCAGCCGACCATCACCGTGCCGCCCACGAACGGCGCACCGTGCCGAGAGCTGTGGCGGGCCAGGTTCGCGAGCAGCTTGCCGACCTGGCGAGCCTCGCCCTCGAGCGTGGTCGAGATCACCACCGGGTTGAGCCGCAGGCCGGTCGCCTCGAGCGACATCGCGTCGCAGGCAGTCGACCCGGTGACCAGCAGCACGGTCTGGATCTCGGCCCCGTCGAGCGCCGGCGACTCGGCGAGCGGGCTCTGCAGGTGGTCGCGGATCGAACGCGGGGTGTCCTCCCAGAGCCCGTGTCCGTAGAGGATCGCGATCGCGTCCGAGGCCCGCGTGCTGTCGGCGACGCTCGGGTCGGTGATCGCGTCGATGTGATCGCCGGCGACGTCGGAGACCGTCAGGTTGATCAGCCGCGCCGGCAGCGACGCCGCGGCGAGGCGCCCGCCCTTGAACGCCGAGACGTGCTTGCGGACGGTGTTCACCTCGACGATCCCGATCCCGGACGAGAGCAGCATCTCGTGCAGGTCGTGTTTCTCGGACTCGGCGACGGTCTCGGGCGGCAGGCTGGCGAGCGCCGAGCTGCCGCCGGTGAAGCAGGCGATCACGACGTCACGCTCGCCGGCCCCGCTGGCGAGCTCGAGCAGGCGCCGTGCCGCGCCGACGCTTCGGCCGCTCGGCAACGGGTGGTCCGACGCCAGCACCTCGACCCTGTCCAGCGATCGCTGCTCGGCGCCGCGGACGACGATCAGACCCGCATCGAGGCGGTCGCCGAGGATCCGCTCGAGCTCGCCGGCGATCGCAAGCGAGGCTTTGCCGGCCCCGACGACGATCACCCTCCCGCCCGGGTCGAGCCGGTGGCGCCGGCCGTCGACGACGAGCTCGTCGCCCGCCAGCGAGACGGCCAGTCGCGTCGCGCGACCGACGTCGCAGGCCACGAGCCCGGCCCCCGCGACCCGCAGCGCGGCCTTGCGGGCGCTCGCGTCGCCCTTCGCGGCGAGCGCCTCCGAGAGCTCGATCGGCGAGCTTGCGAGACGGGTCGGCTCCGCGGTGGCCACCGCTTCGCCTACGCGGCCACCACGGGCGCCGCGAGCTCGGCACCGGGGTAGACGGCCGTCGAGCCGAGCTCCTCGGAGATCCGGAGCAGGCGGTTGTACTTCGCCGTGCGCTCTCCGCGGACCGGGGCCCCGGTCTTGATCTGGCCCGCCCCGAGCGCGACGGCGAGGTCCGCGATGATCGGGTCCTCGGTCTCACCCGAGCGCTCCGAGACGACCACCCTGTACGCATTTCGGTGCGCGAGGTCGGCGGCGTCGAGCGCCTCCGAGAGGGTGCCGATCTGGTTCACCTTCCAGAGCAGCGCGTTGGCGGCGCCGGTCGCGATCCCCTCGCGCAGGCGCCCGGAGTTGGTGACGAAGAGGTCGTCGCCGACGATCTGGATACCGCTCTGCGCGGTCAGCGCGGCGAAGCCGGTGAAGTCGTCCTCGTCGAGCGGGTCCTCGATCGTGATCAGGTCGAAGTCGCGGATCAACTCGAGGTAGAGCTCGATCATCGACTCGGTGTCGCGGGTTTCGCCGGCGAGCGCGTAGTTGCCTGACTCGCGGTCGTAGTAGTGGGTGGCGGCGCAGTCGAGTCCGTAGCGGAAGCGACCCGCGTGACCCGCATCGTCGACCGCCTCGTGCAGCAGGCCGAGCGCCTCCTGCGGGCTCGAGATCGCCGGCGCATAACCGCCCTCGTCGCCGGTGTTCAGGGCGCTCTTGCCGTAGCGCTCGAGCAGGATCTCGGCCAGCGCGAGGTTGACCTCGGTCGAGATCTGCAGCGCCTCGAGGATCGAGTCGGCGCCGACCGGGATGACGATGAATTCCTGGAAGTCGAGATCGTTGGATGCGTGCTTGCCGCCGTTGATCAGGTTGACGAGCGGCACCGGGAGGATGTGGGCGTTGGCGTTCAGCGCCCGGTACAGGGGCACGCCCGCCGCCCGGGCGCGAGCGCGCGCAGCGGCGAGGGAGACGCCGAGGATCGCGTTCGCGCCGAGCCTCGACTTGTCGCTCGAGCCGTCGAGGTCGATCAGCGCCGCGTCGAGCAGGCGCTGCTCGGGAAGCGCGCTCCCGACCAGCAGGTCGCGGATCTCGCCCTCGACGTTGGCGACCGCGCCGCGGACGCCGAAGCCGCCGAAGCGCCCGCCGCCGTCGCGCAGCTCGTGGGCCTCGTTCGACCCGGTCGAGCGTCCCGACGGGACATCGGCGGTCCCGATCACGGCGCCGTCGAGCTCGATGTCGACCTGGACGGTCGGCAGGCCGCGGCAGTCGAGAACCTCGCGAGCCGAGAGCGCCCGGACGACAGGGCCGTTTGACGCGGACTCGTTCACAGGGTTACCTCCTCGGCGTCCGGCCGCTCGCCGGCGGCGAGCGCGTTGCTCAGGTTCTGGACCGCGTCGGTGAGGTGTCGGCGGAAGAGCATGTCCGCCTGGACGGAGTCGGCGTCGACGATCGCCGCGAGCAGCCCCGTGTGCTCGGCCGCAACCTGCGAGGGGCGCTCGTAGTGCGGGCGCAGCTGCACCATGCAGAGCAGGATCTCGGCCTGGACGCCGGCGTAGGCGCGCGATATCCGGGCGCTCTCCGCGGCCTCGATCACGGCACGGTGAAAGCGCATGTCGGGCTCGACCACCTCGCGCCACGGAGCTCCGTCGGGGACGGCCGAAAGGTCATCGGCCGCTTGGCGGGCACCTTCCGGGACGCGCTTCGCCGCGATCACCAGTCGCACGGCCTCGGTCTCCAGCGCGGTCCGGAGGCGGAAGGTGTCGACGATGTCGTCGGCGGTCAGCACCGTGACCTGGACGCCGCGATGCGGCTCGCGCCGCAGCATCCCCTCGGAGATCAGGATCTGGGTCGCAGCGCGAAACGAGTGGCGGGCGATCCCGAGACGCTCGGCGAACTGCGCCTCGCGAAGCCGGGCGCCCGGCTTCAGCTCCCCGTCGAGGATCAGCTCGCGCAGGACGCTGGCGGCCGCGTCGACGGTGGAGACGGTGTTCAGCTGGACGTTGTGGGTCGGGGGCGGATCGGAGAGCGCTTCCATGTGTCACATTCTTCCACAATTAGACAAACGAGGTCCGTCCGGTGCACCGCGACACCGCCGGATCTTCGTCCGAGCAGGTGTTTTGGAGCACGGCGAGGCTGCGTCCTGGCGCAAAATGTAGGCTTGCAGCCACGGATTCCGTGACAATTCGACGTCGCGAGAGCGCGATTCGCACCGACGAGGACGAGGGGCGCCGCAGTGAGCAGAGAGCGGACGCGGGCAAGGTTCGAGCAGCGCAACGTACTGATCACGGGCGGCGCCTCCGGAATCGGCCTCGCGATCGCGGGCGCGTTTCTCGCCGAGGGCGCCCGGGTGCTGGTCGCCGATCGCGATCGCGAAGGCCTTGCGGCGCTGCCGTCGCGGCTCGGCGATCCCGGGCGCCTCGAGACGATCGAGGTCGATCTCGCCGAGCCCGCGGCCCCGGGACGCCTCGGCCGGCTCGCCGACGAGCGACTCGGCGGCCTCGACGTGCTCGTCAACAACGCCGGCCTGATGCGCCAGACTCCGGCGCTCGAGATCAGCGTCGAGGAGTGGGACGAGCTGTTCGCGGTCAACCTGCGAGCGGTCTTCTTCCTCACCCAGGCGGTCGCCGCGGGGATGGCCGAGCGCGGCGGCGGCGCCGTCGTCTCGGTCGCCTCGGTCAACGCCTTTCGCACCGAGGCACCCGAGGCCCACTACAACGCGACCAAGGCGGGGATCGTCTCGGTGATGCGCTCGTTTGCGACCGAGCTCAGCCACCGCGGGGTGCGCTTCAACTGCGTCGCGCCGGGTGAGACGGTGAGCGCCGAGGAGGCGGCCGGATACACCGACGCCGACCTCGCGCGCACCCGCCGCTACCTCGATCGGGTGCCGCTGAGGCGGGTTTCGACGCCCGACGAGCAGGCCCGGGTCGTCTGCTTTCTGGCCTCCGACGATGCCTCGTACGTGAACGGACAGACGATCGTCGCCGACGGCGGCGAGCTGAGCGGCGACTGGTACGACACCTCGAGTCGTCCGCCGGTCCCCGACCGCCTCGCAGGGCTCGAGTCGGAGCCGCGATGAGCAAGCCGCTCGACGAAGTCGATCGCCGGATCATCGACCAGCTCCAGGAGGAGGGGCGGCGCGCCTACACGGAGATCGCGCGGGCGGTCGGGATCTCGGAGGCGAGCGTCCGCCAGCGGGTCGCCTCGCTGACCGAGCGCGGCGTGATCCAGATCGTCGCGGCGACCAGCCCGACGGCGCTCGGGATGATCCAGGCGTTCATCTCCGTCCGACTCAGCGGCGCCGGGCTCGAGCAGGCGTCGGAGCGGATCGCCGCGATCGCGGAGGTCGACTACGTCGCCGTCTGCACCGGTCCGACCGACCTGCTCGTCGGCGTCGTCTGCCGCGACAACCAGCACCTGCTCGAGGTCGTGACACGGGGGATCCGCCAGGTGCCCGGGGTGACCGAGACCGACTCGGCGATCGTCCTCTCGGAGCTCAAGGACTCCTACCGCTGGTCGGAGACGGTGATCAGCCCCGAGGGCCCGGATTAGCGTCGTCGCCGCGACCGCTGCGTCCGTGCCCGCCGGTCGGCGAGCACCCGGCGGGCGCAGTTGCGCCCGTTCGCCCCGGTGACTCCGCCGCCGGGGTGGGTACCGGCGCCGCACAGGTAGAGCCCGCCGATCTCGGTCCGGTAGCCGCCCATCCCGGGCAGCGGTCGCAGCGGCCCGAGCTGGTCGGGAGCCATGTCGCCGTGCAGGTGGTGTCCGCCGCTCAGCGCCAGCGTGCGCTCGAGGTCGAGCGGGCTGAGGATCTGGCGCGCGATCACCGAGCCCGGCAGGTTCGGGATCATCGTCGCGAGCTCGTCGATCACCGCATCGGCGATCCGCTCTCGCACCGAGTCCCAGTCGCCGTCCGCGAGCCGGTAGGGCTGCGATCGAAGCCCCAGGGTGAGGACGTGGCGCCCCGGGGGAGCGAGGCTCGGATCGAGGACGCTCGGGATGCAGAGCTCGACGTGCGGGGCGACCGACGCGACCCCGCGCCGCGCTGCCTCCTGGTCGAGGTCCATCCGGTCGAGCGGCAGCGTGAGCTGGATCAGGCCCCGGTGATGGGGCTGCAGCCCGGCGGCGGTCCCCGCGATCCGCGGCAGTTCCCCGACCGCGAGGTTGATCTTCATGCTCGCTCCCTCGCAGCGGTAGGCGCGAATCGCCGCGACGGTCGCGGGGTCGAGGGCGCCGGGCTCGACGAGCCCGAGCAGCGTTCGCTTCGGATCGGCGTTCGAGAGCACGGTGCTCGCCGCCAGCTCGCCGCCGCCGGCGACCAGCACAGAGCACACCCGGCCGGAGCCGACTGCGATCCGCTCGACCTCCGCCCCGGTGACGATCGTCACGCCGGCCTCGCGGGCGGCGTCGCGAAGATGGCCCGTGACCTGACCCATGCCGCCGCGGACGAAGCCCCAGGTCGCCCCGCCGAGCGCGCTCGCGGCGTGCTCGTGCAACAGGCAGTAGGCGGTCCCCGGCGTCGACGGCCCCGCCAGCGTGTTCGAGATCGAGTCCCAGCCGAGCGCGGCGCAGACGTGCTCGGAATGAAACCGCTGCTCGAGGTGCTCGCGGGCGGAGGTGGCGAACAGCTTCGCGGTCGCGAGCAGCGAGCCGCGCGCCCGGCGCGCACTGCGGCCGAGCGCCGCCCCCGAACCGCGGCCGAGCCATCCCGACGCGCCCGGCGGCACGCGGTCGAACCACGGCGCGAGCACCCGCGCTGTCCGCTCGAGCTCGCGCTCGAAGCGCGCGAACGCCGCGCCGTCGCGACGGTCGAAGCGCGCCAGCTCGCGTGCGGTCGCGGCGCTGTCGGAGTGCAGGCTGAGCCGGGCGCCGTCGCGAAACACGTTCAGCGTCGGGCCGGCCTCGAGCAGCTCGAGGCCGCGAGCGCGCAACCTGAAGTCGCGCCAGATCGCCGGGCGCAGGAGGCTGAGCACGTACGCCCCGGGTGAGGCCAGATAGCCGGGCGCGAACTCCTCGGTCGTGCAGGCGCCGCCGACGATCGAGCGCCGCTCGAGCACCGCGATCCGGAGGCCGGCGCGAGCGAGATAGGTGGCCGCGACGAGGCCGTTGTGGCCGGCGCCGACGACGATCGCGTCGAAGTGCCCGCGCGGCAGCTGTACGCGGTCAGACACGCTCTCCTGCGAGCGCCGTGAACGGCCGCTCGCGGGCGAGCTCGCCGAGCACGTTCGCGGTCACCGTTGCGATCGGGTTGTCGTCGTCGATCAGACAGCCGCTCCAGGCGATCGACCCGACCGAGAAGACGACGCCGCCGCGCTCGCGGTGAACGACCATGTCGGCGCGGCGGGTCGGGCCGGTGGGAGGGCCGTGGGTGTGCCCCTGGTCGGAGATCACGTCGTCCCCCCAACGCTCGTATCGCGGGCCCGGGTCGGCGGACGCGAGGATCACGGCGCAAGCCGGGGAGCCGAGCCGCGGGTCGTGGCTGTCGATCTCGAATCCTGCCGCGCCGCCGAGGACGGCACCGCGGTGACCGATCGCGGTCGCCGGATCGAGGCCGGCGAAGACGACGTCGCCGACCGGGTCGCCGGGCGCGACGATGCGCTCGTAATCGGTCGCCGGCGCATCACCGAAGGCGCACAGACCGACACCGAGCAGGCGGTGCTCGGGATGTCCGCGGCGGCGCCAGTCGCCCCCGTAGGCGCCGGTCGAAGCGTGGTGGTGCTCTCCCGGTAGCGCCTGCCAGACCAGGCCCTGGGTCTCGGTGCGCCGCAGCTCGATCACGTGCGGCCTCGCGGGATCGACCGAGACGCTGCCGTTGAGGCCGTTGCCCCCCAGGTAGGCGAGGTTGCCGCCGCCCTCGACGTGCGCCTCGAGCGCCTCGATCAATTCGGCGGTCGCGTACTCGGGGTGGGCACCGGTGATCAGGGTCCGGTGGCCGGTGAGCGCCGCGGCGCCCTCGGCGTGCAGGTCGTGGTCGGTGAGCAGGTCGGCGTCGATCCCGCGGCGGGCGAGAAAGCCGAGCAGGATCAGGTCCTGGGCGAGCCCGTGGGGCCCGCCGTGCTGGGCGCAGCGGTATCCGGGGCGGAGCTGGGTCAGCGGACGCCGGATCGACGCCTCGTAGACGCCGCTGCCGTCCGCGTGCCGGTCATAGAGGCTCCGCAGGCCGGCGGCGGCGACCCACCGGTCCTCGGCCTGTTGCGATCCGCCGATCGCGGGAGCGGCGCGCTCGCACGAGTACGCGAGGTAGGTGAAGGTCGGCAACAGGACCGCGTTCGCGGCCGGCTCTCCGGCGGCCGGCCGGCGAACCACGAACGGGACGACGTCCTCGCAACCGGCCGCCGAGAGGACGGCCGCGTAGACGCCGCCGGCCAACGCGGGCGGAAGCTCGAACTCGAGGCTCGGCTCCCAGCCGAGGTCGTCGGTGGCGTCGGCGTGAAAGTACATGGCGTCGTACTGATCGCCGGCGAAACGCCAATCGTGGACGTCGCCGCTCCAGCTCGGGCCGGTGACCGCCCGCAGGGGCCCGTTCACGCACCGGCCGGCGAGCCCGTGAGGGCCGCGGTCGGCGACCCCGCCGTCGCGGCCGGCGCCGAGCGCCCAGGCGGCGACCGGGCGTTGCGCAGCGCCCTCGCCGCAGCTGATCGCCGGCCGGCTCAGCTTGCCGTCGAGCAGCGCCCCGACCGCGGCGCCCGATCGCTCGCCGCCGAGCAGCAGCGGCCCGGGCCCCGGTCCCGGGCCGTCGAGCGCGGCGGCGGTCGTGGCCGTCCGGGTCGTGCCGCCCGCGGGTTCGACCGAGACCGAGACGGTCCCGGCGGCCGGCTCCAGCGAGCCTTCGACCCGCGCCCAGACGCCGGTCGCGAGCGGCTCGCGCGCGGCCACCCCGACCCGCCGGCCGGCGGACGCGAGCTCGAACCGGGGCCGGGCGGCCGAGTCGAGCACGAGGGCGAAGCCGTCGGCCCGATCCGGACTCCAGCTCGAGACCAGTGCCCGCCTGGCGCCCCGCGGCGCTCCGGCGGTGATCCAGACCCAGACCTCGACCGCGAGGCCGTCGCGTGGGCGCAGCGCCGGATCGTGAGGTACCTCGACGAAGGACCCGGTGAGCACCGGTTGTGGCGAATCGTCGCGGAGGCGGGTGGCGCGCCCCGCGACCGGTGCGCGGTCTGGAAGCCGGACGAGCTCTGCGCTCGTCTCGGCGACGCTCGAGACCATCAGCCGCAGGCGCTCGCCGGGACGCAGCGAGAGCCGGTCGGCGTATCCGCAGACGACGTCCCAGTCGACGGGCGCGGTCAACCCCGGCTCAGCGCTCCTCGGGTGGGGCGGAGCTGACCTCGTCGACCGCGTCGGCGACCTGCTCGCACGACCACCGGAAGAGCTCGATCGGCTGGTTGAGCGCCGGCTGCAGGCGATAGACCCACTTGCCCTCCTGGGTGATCCCGAGCACGCCCCGACGCAGGGCGGCGTGGTGGACGGCGAGCTGGAAGCGGGGTGCCGGGTTGATCGTCTCCATGTCGGTGACGAACTCGACTCCGACCAGGCCGCCCGCGGCGCGCACCTCCCCGACCTGCTCGTGGCGGTCGACCAGCGGGCCGAGGACCTCGAGTGCGACCCGTTCCATCTCGCGGACGTTGTCGAGCACGCCGTCGCGGAGGATGTTGTCGATGTTCGTCAGGGCGCCCTCGCAGGCGGCCGGCGGCCAGGCGAAGGTGCCGCCGACGTGCATCGTCGACTCGGCCATCATCGCCTCGGTGCCGAGCGTCGCCCCGATCGGCATCACGCCGCCCGCGAACCCCTTGCCGAGCAGCAGCAGGTCGGGCTCGAGATCCCAGCGCTCGACCGCGAACATCGTCCCGCAGCGGCCGATCCCGGTCTGCACCTCGTCGGCGATCAGCGCCCAGCCGTAGCGCCGGCAGAGGCCGGTGAGCCGCTCCCAGAAGGCCGCCGACGGGATCACGATCCCGCCCTCGCCGAGCACCGGCTCGATCAGGACCCCGGCGATCTGCTCGGGATCGACCTGGTGGCGCAGCAGCACCTCCTCCAGGTAGTCGACGTAGATCGTGTCGTCGTACGGCCCGGGCCCCTTGTGGAAGGGCGCCCGGAAGCTGTTCGGATAGGGCGCGAAGACGAGTCCGGAGACGTACTGGGCCGAGTTCGAGGTCACCTCGGAGAGGTCGGTCGAGCCGGCCGCCGTCAGGTAGGTCGTCTCGCCGTGGTACTGGCCCAGGAAGCCGAGGATCATCGGCCGCCCGGTCGCCTCGCGGGCGAGCTTCACCGCGCCCTCGACCACCTCGGTGCCGGTGATCCCGGTCGCGACCCTCGTGATCCCCGGCGGCGCCAGCTCGACGAGGCGCTCGGCGAGCCTGATCGGCGGCTCGGAGCGCACGTAGTCGGTGATCTCGAACCCGTAGTGGTGCATCGCCGCGATCGTCCGCTCGAGCGTCTCCGTCGGCAGGGCACCGAGCGGGTTCGAACCCCAGGCGGAGACGTGATCGACGAACGTGTTGCCGTCGACGTCGGCGATCAACCAGTCGGTCTTGCTCTCGATGTACACGGGGACGGTGGTGTGATCCCGGTAAGGGCCGTACATGACGGCGTCGTTGCGGGCCATCAGCGCCGCGCTCGCCGGCCCGGGAAGGCCCGTGCGGACGCTCGGGTACTCGATCTCCGTCGCGCTGGCGCTCATCCGTTCGCTCCTCTTACGTCGATTCGTGTCGATTGCACCGTGCTACCACGAGATTCGTAGCAGAATCGCTGACTTCATACGTTATTCGTCGGCCAGACGGATTGTGGAGCGATGTGACAAACTGCCCGGAGCTTTGACGCCGCGGACGGGAACGAGGCGCGGGATCGTCGCGATCGCGGCGGCTGCGGCGCTGGCCGCGCTCGGCGCCGGCTGCGGTGGGGCGAAGGGCACCAGCGAGGTCGCTTCCGCGCCCGGCGATCCGAACGCCGAGGTCTCGGGGACGCTGCGCGTCTTCGCCTACGAGGACAGCGTCACCCCGCAGATGATCGATCCGGTCCGCGAGGCGAATCCGGATCTGAAGATCGAGACGGCGACCTTCGACTCCGACGACGAGGCGGCGGCGAAGCTCGCCGGCGGGTTCTCGGCGGATGTGGTCGAGGTCTGCGCCGACGAGATGCAGCCGCTGCTCGACCAGGGGTTGATCCGGCCGCTCGACCCGGCCGGGATCTCCTCCTGGGACGACCTCTCGTTCACGAACGCGAGCGGGATCGAGCTCGACGGCAAGCAGTACGGGGTGCCGCTCTCCGCCGGGCTCGAGGGGCTCGTCTACAACACCGAGCAGGTCCCCGGGGGGATCGACCAGCTCACCGATCTGTTCGATCCCGAGTACGCCGGGAGGTCGACGATCCAGGGGTCCTACGCGCTGCCGGCAATCGGGGAGGCGGCGCTGGCGATCGGGATCAAGGACCCGATGAACCTCGACTCCGAGGAGCTCGACCGGGCGAAGCAGTATCTGATCGACCACGCCGACCAGTTCCGCACCCTGTGGAACTCCGACTCCGATCTCGTCAACCTGTTCAAGTCGGGGGAGACCGTGGTCGCCGCGGCCGGGCCGCAGCTCGCCCAGCGGATGATCGACTCGGGGATTCCGGCGAAGTGGGCCTACGCCAAGGACGGGACGCTCTCCTGGGTCTGCGGCTTCGCGATCACCTCGAAGGCGCAGAACATCCCCGCCGCGTACGCGCTGATCAACTGGCAGTCCTCGCCGCAGGCGCAGGCGATCCGGGCCCGCGACGGCTACCTGGTCACCAACCGCAAGGCGATCGCGCTGGCGCCGGCCGGCTACCGCGAGACGTCCGGCGTCAAGTACGCCGACGAGGCGATCCCCGAGACGCATCCGCCCGACTATCCGGCATGGGTGCGGGCGTTCCAAGACTTCGAGTCCCAGTAGGGGTTGAGGGCTCGGCGGCCGCAAATCGCCCCCACTTCGTAGAATTGTGCAACAATCTTCACCACTCGGCAGCGAATCGGAAGGGAATCCAGAGATGACGGCGACAGCGTTCACCCGTAGGCAGGCACTCCGAAACGGGCTGATCGGGGTCGCCAGCCTCACGGTCGCGGAGCGGCTGCTCGCCTACGGTGGCGCGAACGAGGCGCTCGCCGCGCTCAAGCCGACGCTCCCGAAGCCCGGGTACGGGCCGCTTCAGTTCGAGCCGGGCAAGGCGTTCGCACTTCCGAAGGGGTTTCACTACGTGCGCTTCGGCCGCGCCGGAAGCCGGATGTCCGACGGGCTGCCGACCCCGACCTGCCACGACGGCAGCGGCTATCTGAAGGGTCGCGGCAACACGGTCTGGATCGTCCGCAACCAGGAGGGCTTTCATCCCGGACGCGCGCACGGGCCCCGCGACGCCTACGACCGGGTCGCCCAGGGCGGGGTCACCGTGTCGCATTTCGACACCGGCTCGGGGAAGCTGCGCGGCAGCGCCCTGGTCCTCAACGGGACCGACAACAACTGCAACGGCGGGCTGACGCCGTGGGGCACCTGGCTCTCGGGAGAGGAGAACACGGTCGGCCGCCGGCAGGGCTACGGCAAGGAGCACGGGTACGTGTTCGAGGTGCCGGGGCGCGCGACCTCGACCGTCGAGCCGGTCCCGATCAAGGCGATGGGCCGGTTCGTCCACGAGGCGTGTCCGGTCGACCCGAAGACCGGGATCGTCTACATGACCGAGGACAACGGCGACCCCGGCGACGGCTTCTACAGATACGTGCCGGACCACAAGGGCAAGCTCCACCGCGGCGGCCGGCTGGAGATGCTCGCGATCCACGGCATGCCGGGCTACAACACCACCCACGACCACAAGCAGGGCGAGAAGCTCGAATGCCGCTGGGTCGCGATCGAGGACCCGGACCCGAACGGGGCCGACGAGTTCCCGCAGGCGGTCTACATGCAGGGCCGCCACGCCGGAGGGGCGAAGTTCATGGGCCTCGAGGGCGGGACCTTCTCGAAGGGAAGCTGCTACTTCACGGCATCCGACGGCGGCCCGGCGGAGCAGGGCCAGGTCTGGCGCTACACCCCCGACAACAAGGACCTGAAGCGCGGGACGCTGGAGCTGCTCTACGTCTCGCCGCGCAACAGGGTCCTCAACGGGCCCGACGGGATCGCCGTCAGCCCCCGTGGCGGCATCGTCCTCTGCGAGGACGGCAACGGCGAGGATGTCAACGGCGCCGACAACTGGGTCCGTGGACTGACCCCGGCCGGGAAGCTGTTCGACTTCGCCAAGGTGACCGAGAAGATGGCGCTCCACGACCACATCGCCGCCGACCTCTTCCCGTTCAACAAACGCCGCTTCGACCGGCCGCCGAAGAAGGGCCAGGGCGTCGGCGCCAGCGAGACCGCGGGTCCCGGTTTCAGCCCCGACGGCAAGTGGCTGTTCCTCCACCTGCAGTACCCGGGCGAGACGTTCGCGATCACCGGCCCCTGGGACCGCGGCTGGCTCTGATCGCGGCCCGCCGCCAAACATGCCCGGGGTAGGCGAGACTGCAGCTGTGCCGACGATCGAGCGGAGTCGAATCGCGGAGCTGACCGAGCGCGAGCGCCGGCGGTTCGCCGACTCGCATCCCGGCTCGCGGCGCCTGCACGAGCGCGCCGAGGGCTCGCTGCTCTCCGGCGTGCCGATGAACTGGATGACGCGCTGGCCCGGCGATTTTCCGGTCTTCTTCGACCGCGCCGAGGGCGCCGAGGTCGTCGACGTCGACGGCAACGTCTACGCCGACCTCTGCCTCGGCGACACCGGCGCGATGACCGGCCACGCGCCGGGCCCGACGGTGGCCGCCGTCAACGAACGCCTCGCGCGCGGGATCACGGCGATGCTCCCGACCGAGGACGCCGCCGTCGTCGGCGAGGAGATGCAGAGGCGGTTCGGGATGCGCGATTGGCAGTTCACCCTCTCGGCGACCGACGCGAACCGGTTCGTGATCCGGATCGCCCGCCAGATCACCGGGCGCCCGAAGATCGTCGTCCATAACCACTGCTACCACGGCAGCGTCGATGAGACCGTCGCGACGCTCGTCGACGGCCGGGTCCTGCCGCGCGAGGGCAGCGTCGGCCCGCCGGTCGAGGTCGCCGAGACCACGCGGGTTGTCGAGATCAACGACCTCGACGGCCTCGAGCGCGAACTCGCCGAGGGCGACGTCGCCTGCCTGATGATCGAGCCCGCGCTGACCAACATCGGGATCGTGCTCGCCGAGGACGGCTACCACGAGCGGGTCCGCGAGCTCACCCGCGAGCACGGGACGCTGCTGGTGATCGACGAAACCCACACCCTCTGCTGCGGCCCCGGTGGCTACACCGCCGCCCACGGGCTCGATCCCGACTTCCTCACGATCGGCAAGCCGATCGGTGGCGGGATCCCGACCGGCGCCTACGGCTTCAGCGCCGAGGTCGCCGAGCGGATCATCGATCACACCTTCTGGCCGGAAGCCGACGTCGGCGGCGTCGGCGGCACCCTGGCGGGCAACGCCCTCTCGCTCGCGGCCGTCCGCGCGACCCTGGCCGACGTGCTGACCGAGGAGGCGTTCGAGCACATGATCGCGCTCGGAGAGCGGTTCGAGGCCGGGGTCGCCGAGACGATCGCCGCCCGCGGGCTGCCGTGGTCGATCACCAGGCTCGGCTGTCGCGCCGAATACATGTTCTCGCCGACCCCGCCCCGGACCGGCGCCGAGGCGGCGGCGGCGCTCGATCCGGAGCTCGACGCCCTGCTGCACCTCTACATGCTCAACCGGGGGATCCTGCTGACGCCGTTCCACATGATGGCCCTGATGTCGCCGGCGACGACCGCCGAGCAGATCGACCTGCACACGGCGGCCTTCGCTGAGGCGACCGCCGAGCTCACCGCGAGCTGATCGCTCTCGATCCCCGTGGGCGCTGCGGCGGTCGGTCCGTCGCGTCGCTCAGAGCACCGATCCGAGCGCCGTCCCGGCGTCGTTGGCGAGGTCGACGAGCGGCGCCGGGATGATCCCGAAGAACACGGTCGCCGCCGCGACCAGGACCGCTGCGCCGATGATCACGACGCAGCGGCTGCCGTCCGGCTCGTCGGCCTCCTGTGAGGCGCCGGCGATCGCCGGCACCGCGTCCGCGGGCCGGTCGGCCGCGGGCCGCATCCAGACCGCGGCGATCACCCGCAGGTAGTAGGCGAGCGAGATCATCGTCCCGATTGCGATCATCACGCCGAGCCAGGTGTAGTCGGCGTCGACGGTGGCCTCGATCAGGTAGAGCTTGCCGATGAAGCCCGCCGTCCCCGGTAGCCCGGCCAGCGCCAGCATCGAGACCGTCAGCACCGCCGCGAGCAGCGGGCGTTCGCGACCGAGGCCGTCGACCGAGCGGATGTCGTCCCCGAACGGGGTCTCGCGCTCGCGGATCACGATCACCGCGAACGCGGCGAGGTTCATCAGCGCGTAGGCGGCGAGGTAGAAGACCAGCGCGGCGGTCCCCGCGGCGGTCGCGGCGACGACGCCGACCAGCATGTAGCCGGCCTGCGCTACCCCCGAGTAGCCGAGCAGGCGCTTCAGCGAGCGCTGCCCGAGCGCGCCCGCGTTTCCGACGACGATCGAGACCGCCGCGAGCGCGGCAAGCGCCGGCTGCCAGTTGTCGACCGCGGGCCCGAGGGCGACGTCGAAGAAGCGCACGACGAGCGCGAACGCGGCCGCCTTCGTCGCCACCGCCATGAACGCGGTGACCGGCGTCGGTGCGCCCTCGTAGACGTCGGGGGTCCACTGGTGGAAGGGGGCGATCGAGAGCTTGAACGCGAGCCCGGTGGCGGCGAGCGCGATCCCGATCATCAGCAGCGGGTCGTCGGCCGCCGAGCCGGCGACCGCGGATTGGATTCCCGAGAAGTCGGTCGAGCCGCTCGCCCCGTAGATGAACGCCAGCCCATAGAGCAGCGTCGCCGAGCCGAGCGAGCCGACGATCAGATACTTGAGCCCCGACTCGAGCGACTTCTCGCGGCGGATCGCCGACCCGCAGAGGACGTAGAGGGGCACGGAGAGCAGCTCGAGGGCGACGAAGAGGGAGATCAGGTTCTGCGCCTCGGCGAGGATCGTCATCCCGAGGACCGAGGAGATCAGCAGCGCCTGGAACTCGCCGTGGCCGCTCGGCCCCGGCGGGCGGTCGACCGACCGCTCGCGCCAGGAGAGCGGGATGCAGAAACCCGCGGCGCCGATCGCGATCAGGCTTGCGGCCAGCGAGAGGTCGTCGAGCCGCAGCGCCCCGGCGACCAGGTCCTTCTCGTTGCCCCACTGCCAGATGCAGAGCCCCGCGGCGGTCGCCAAGGTGCCGATGCCGACGATCGAGACGACGACCCGCTGGGTGTCGCGCCCTCCGCCGAGGAGCCCGGCGAGCAGGGTGAGGACCATCCCGGCGGTCAGCGCGATGATCGGCGAGAGCCCGGCGTAATCGATCGCGGGGGCGTGGAAGGTCATCGCTCCGCGACCACCGACCCTTCGGTCCCCACCCCGGTCAGCGACTGCTCGACCGAGGCTTGACCGCGCTCGAGGATCAGCCCCGGCCACAGCGCCAGGGCGACGATCACCGCGACCAGCGGCGCCAGCACGGCGCCGTCGCGGAGCGTGATCTCTCGCGACTCGGCCCCCTCGGGGAGCCGATTGTGCATCGTTCGCTGGTAGAGGCGCAGCGCGTAGAAGGCCGCCAGCGCGACGCCGATCACGGCGACGAAGGCGAACGCGATCTTCGACTCGAAGACGCCGTTGAGGATGTAGAACTCGCCCATGAAGTTGGACGACCCGGGTATCGCCAGGGTCGCCATCGTGACGATCAGGAAGAGCGCCGCGAGAACCGGCGCCCGCAGGGCCTGGCCGCCCATCCGCGTCAGGTCCTCGGTCCCCGTGCGCTCGTAGAGCAACGCGATGATCAAGAACAGGCCGCCGACCACGAGGCCGTGGTTGACCATCTGCAAAACGGCGCCGTCGGCGCCGTCTGGACGCAGGGCGAAGATCCCGATCGTGATGAAGCCGAGCTGCGCGACCGACGAGTAGCCGGCGACGAGGCGGACGTTGGTCTGCGTGAACGCCATCGCCGAGCCGTAGAGGATCGAGACGACGCCGATCACCAGCACGATCTCCTGGAAGTGCGCGGTGGCGTCGGGGAAGATCGGCAGGGCGACCCGGAGGAAGCCGTAGGCGCCGACCTTCGAGAGCACACCCGAGAGCAGGACGAGGACCGGCAGCGGCGCGGCGCGGTAGGCGTCGGGCATCCAGCCGTGGATCGGGAAGGCCGGCATCTTGACCAGGAAGGCGGCCGCGAAGAAGCAGAAGATCCACTCCTGGCTGCCGGTCGAGAGCAGGTGCTCGCGCAGGTAGGGGATCGAGAAGCTGAGCTCGCCCGTCTGCTGCGAGACGAGCATCGCGGTCGCGATCGCGCCGACCAGCATCAACAGCGACCCGACCAGGGTGTAGACGATCATCTTCATCGTCGCCCGGACCCGGTTCTCGCCGCCGAACGTCCCGATCAGGAAGAAGAACGGGATCAGCATCAGGTCGAAGAAGAGGACGAAGAGCAGCAGGTCCTGGGCCAAAAAGGCGCCCAGCGCCGCGCTCTCGGCGAGCCCGATCAGGAAGTAGAAGAGTCGCGAGCGGCCGTCGCCGGGCTCGTCGCGCAACGCCGCCCACAGCGTCGCGGCGACCCAGAGGATCGCCGTCATCAGCACCAGGAAGACGCTGATCCCGTCGACCCCGAGCTGATAGCGGACCCCGAGGTCCGGGATCCAGGCTTCGTCGACCGCGTGCTGCAACCCGGCGCTGGTGGAGCTGAAGTCGGCGACCAGCCAGATCGCCAGCACGAGGGCGACCAGCGCACCGAGGACCGAGATCCATCGCGACGCGGCGCGCGGGGCGACGAGGACGACCAGCCCGGCGGCGAGGGGTGCCCAGAGGAGGATGTTCAGCATCGCTCGCTCCCGGCGTGCCAGCTTGCAGCTTGCAGCTTGCAGGGCGCGAAGTCGTTGTTGCCGGCTGCCAGCTGCCAGCTGCCGGCTCACGAGCTGACCACCAAGAAATAGACCCCCAACGCCGCGAACCCGCCGATCACCAGCAGCGCGTAGGCGCGGACGAAGCCCGATTGCGCCCCGCGGACGACCGAGCCCACCCCCTTGACCACGTCGACGGCGCCGTCGACGATCCCCTGGATCACGTAGCGCTCGAAGACCGTGTTGCAGAAGCGCCCGATCGCGATCGTCGGCCTGTAGATCAGCGCGTCGATCAGCTCGTCGAAGTACCACTTGTTGAGCAGGAACGAGTGCAGCGCCCCGAAGCGCTCGATCAGGCGGGCGGTCGTCCCCGGGCGGGCGACGTAGCAGAGGTAGGCGAGCGCGATGCCGACGATCGAGATCGCCCCACCGACCGCGAGCCCGATCCACGAGTCGAGCGTCGAGGGCTCGACGGTGTTGTACAGCGACGAGCTCTCGAAGGTGCCCTCGAGGAAGCTGTGGACGACGTCGTCGACGCCCGGGATCTGGATCAGCCCACCGACCAGCGCTCCGACGCCGAGCACCGCCATCGCGACCCGCATCGGCCATTCGCGCTCGGCGATGTGGTGCTCCGGACCGGGAAAGCCGACGTCGGTGTCCTCGGGGTCGCCGCTCTGCGGGTTGGTCGGCGGCTCGTGGTGCATGTGGCCGTGCTCGAGCTCGCGCGCCTCCTCGCAGGGCTTGCCCGCGACGACCCGGAACCCGATCCGGAACGCGTAGAACGCCGTCAGCAGGGCGCCGACGTAGCCGCCGATCGCGAAGATCCAGTAGATGCCACCGCGGTCGGCCGCGAAGCCGAGGATCTCGTCCTTGGCGAAGAAGCCCGACGTACCCGGAAAAGCGGCGAGGGCGAGGCAGCCGACGATCAGCAGCGCCGAGGTGAACGGCAGCGCTCGCCGGAAGCCGCTCATCCGATCGATGTTCTGGTTGTTGGCCATCGCCGAGATCACCGAGCCCGCGGCCATGAACAGCAGCGCCTTGAAGAACGCGTGGGCCATGAGCAGGAAGAGGCCGCCCGCGTAGGCGCCGATCGAGACGCCGACGACCATGTACCCGATCTGGCTCATCGTCGAGTAGGCGATGATCCGCTTCAGGTCGGTGACCACGAGCGCGATCGTGGCGGCGATCAGCAGCGTCGCGAGCCCGATGAAGGCGGCGACGTCCGCGGCCGTCGGCGCGAGCTCGAAGAGCGGGAACATGCGCGCGATCAGATAGACGCCGGCGGTGACCATGGTCGCTGCGTGGATCAGCGCCGAGACCGGGGTCGGGCCCTCCATCGCGTCCGGGAGCCAGGTGTGGAGCGGGATCTGGGCCGACTTCGCGAACGCCCCGACGCAGAGCAGGAGGCAGATCGTGACGATCACGCTCTCGTTCGTGCTGAAGGTCTGGCGCGCGGCGTCGAACGACGCCAGGAAGTCGAAGGTCCCGAGCTCGCGGAAGATGAACAGCGCGGCGAGCACGAGGCCGATGTCGCCGACGACGTTGATCACGAACGCCTTCATGCCCGCCTTGGTCGCGGTCGTGCGCCGGTACCAGAAGCTGATCAGCGCGTAGGAGGCGAAGCCGACGAACGCCCAGCCGACGATCAGGATGACGAAGTTGCCGGCGAGGACGAGCAGCAGCATCGAGAAGACGAAGAAGTTGAGGTAGCTGAAGAAGCGCGCGTAGCCGCGGTCGGAGTCCATGTAGGCCAGCGAGTAGAGATGGATCAGGGCCGAGACCCCGGTCACCACGAGGCACATGAACACCGACAGCGGGTCGACGAGGATCCCGAGCTGGATGTCGAGACCCGCCGCGGAGGCGTAGCTGTAGAGCGAGTCGGTGAGCTGGCGTGCGTCGGTCGGCTCGCCGAGCAGCCCGAAGAGCGCTCCGAGCGAGCAGCCGAAGGCGAGCGCGATCGACGCGGTGCCGATCCAGCCGGCTGATCGTCCGGGCAGCGCCCGATGACCGAGCGCGATCACCAGGCTGCCGGCGAGCGGCAGCGCGAGCACCAGCCAGGCCCACGTAGTCGTCATCCCACGCCCCGGCTTCGCCGGCTGGCAGCTTGCAGCTTGCAGCGCCGAGCCCGGTCTCCACCCCTGCCAGCTGCCAGCTGCCAGCGCCGATCCCGGTCTCCACCCCTGCCAGCTGCCAGCTGCCAGCTGCTCACCCGCGCAGCTCCCGGATGTCATCGACGTTCAGCGGCACCCGCCTGCGGAACATCGCGACGATCAGCCCGAGCCCGACGACCACCTCACAGGCCGCGACCACCATCACGACGAGCGCAAAAACCTGCCCCTCCTCGTTGCCCGCCGAGCGCGAGAAGGCGACCAGCGCCAGGTTGCCCGCGTTCAGCATCAGCTCGAGGCAGAGCAGGATGACCAGCGGGCTGCGGCGCAGCAGCAGCCCGGTGGCCCCGACCGCGAACAAGAGCGCCGAGAGGACGATGTACCAGCCGGTGTCCATCAGCTCGCGGCCCTCAACCCGCCACCTCGCCCTCGGTCGCCCCGCCGCCGCCGCGCCGCCGCCGGCCCGCGAGCACGACGGCGCCGACTGCGGCGACGAGCAGCAGCATCGAGGCCGCCTCGAACGGGATCAGGAAGCGCTCGAGCAGCAGCCGGCCGATCGAGCCGGGGGAGCCGAAGTCCCCGACGATCGTCGGCCCTTCGGAGTCGATCGCCTTCAACGAGGTGCCGACGACCGCGATCGAGACCTCGACGAAGAGCGCCGCGGCGAGCAACGGCGCGAGCAGGCGCTGACCGGGGATCGGCTCCCAGATCGGCTCCTCGGAGCCGCCGACGTAAGCGGCGACGAACAGGTAGAGGACGACCACGGCGCCGGCGTAGACAACGATCTGGGCGGCGGCGATGAACTCCGCGCGGAGGATCAGGAACAAGCCCGCGAGCGAGATCAGGTGGACGATCAGCGCCAGCACGCTGTAGAACGGGTTGCGCAGGGCGATCACCGCGATCGCCCCCCCGAGGGCGCCGATCGCCCCGGCGAAGAAGGCGACCTCGACCACGCTAGATCCTTCCGATCTGCCGACCGCGGGCTGCGGGCTGCGGACTCATTCACCCTCCCGGCGCAGCGGCGTGCGCTCGATCGGCTCGGCGAGCAGCATCTCCTTGGTGAAGATCAGGTCGTTGCGGTTGTAGTCCGCCAACTCGTACTCGTGGCCCATCGTGATCGCGTCGAACGGACACGCGACCTCGCAGTAGCCGCAGAAGATGCAGCGGGAGAGGTTGATCTCATAGACCGCCGCATAGCGCTCGCCGGCCGAGACACGGTCCTCGGGGTCGTTCTCGGCCGCGACGACGCGGATGCAGTCGGCCGGGCAGGCGGCGGCGCAGAGCGAGCAGCCGACGCATTTCTCGAGCCCGGTGTCCTCGAATCGGTGCAGCTTGTGGCGACCCCGGAACCGGGGGTAGACCGGGGTCTTCTCCTCGGGGTACTGGATCGTCATCGGCCCCTCGATCAGCCGCGCCATCGTCGTTCTGAGGCCGCGCAGCGTCTCCCCGAAGGCGCGGTAGGCGCCCTTCGGCCCACCCGGCTCGGGCCCCCGCTGGACCGAGACGACGTCGGCGTCGGCAAGGTAGGGGAACTCGCCGACTCCCTGCTCCCTGCTCCCCGCTCCCCGCTCGCTCACGTCACCACCACCAGTACGGCCGTGACGAGGATGTTCAGGGTCGCGAGCGGGAGCAGGACCTTCCAGCCGAGGCTCATCAGCTGGTCGTATCGCAAACGCGGCAGCGTCGCGCGGACCCAGATGAAGATCATGATCAGCGCGAGGATCTTGGCGATCATCCAGATCGGGTCGAGCCACCCGGGGCCGGGCCCCATCCAGCCGCCGAGGAAGAACGCCGCGGCGATCCCCGAGACAACGAACATCTCCAGGTACTCCGCCAGCAGGAAGGCGCCGAACCGCGTCCCGCCGTACTCGGTCTGGAATCCCTGGACGAGCTCCGCGTCGGCCTCGGGGAGGTCGAACGGGGCGCGGTTGGTCTCCGCGAAGCCGGCGACGATGAAGATCAAGAAGCCGACGATCTGCGGGATCACGTACCAGACCTGGCCCTGGGCTTCGACGATCGAGACCAGCGAAAGCGAGCCGGCCATCATGATGACGCCGAACAGCGACAGGCCCATCGCGACCTCATAGGAGATCAGCTGCGCCGCGGAGCGCATCGCGCCGAGGAAGCTGTACTTCGAGCCCGACGACCAGCCCGAGAGCAGCAGGCCGTAGAACGACAGCGAGCCGAAGGCGAAGAAGTAGAGGACCCCGATCGGGACGTCGATCCCGTAGAGGCCGATCCCGTCCTGGACGTTGCCGAACGGCAGGATCGCGATCGTCGTGATCCCGGAGAAGATCACCAGCGCCGGCCCGACCGCGTATAGGAACGGAACCGCGGCGTCGGGCCGGAAGACCTGCTTGCCGACCAGCTTCAGGATGTCGGCGACCGGCTGCAGGAGCCCGACCGGACCGACGCGGTTCGGGCCGTAACGGTGCTGGAAGCGGCCGATCAGCTTCCGTTCGACCACCGTCAGCACCGGGACGATCATGAACACGACCAGGAAGATCAGCACCGACTTGACGATCATCAGCCAGGTCGCCTCGGCGAAGTTGACGTCGGCGATCGGCAGGCTCACCGGGGCGCCTCCTCGGAGCCGGCCGCCTCGTCCTGCGCTCCGACCTTCGTCACCGCGACGGTCTCGGCGCCGGCGAGGACGTTCGCGTTCTCGGTCGCGGTGCCCTCGATCAAAAACGCGGAGCCGGGGCGGATCCGCGCCCGCAGCGCGACCCTCGCGGTGACGCGGGAGCCGTTCGAGCGCACCTCGACCTCGTCGCCGTCGCTGAGGCCGAGCCGCTCGCCGTCGCCGATCGCGAGCTCGAGCCGCTGGCTCGGCGCGAGGAAGCGCAGCGCGGCGTTGCGGTCGGTGATCTCGCCTGCCCAGAGGTCGCGGTAGGTGCCGAGGCGGAGCTCGTCGCCGCCGCTGCCGTTGGTCGCGACCGGCCCCGGGCCCGCCTCCGCGGCGGTCGCCTCGAACCGCGACGCCGCCTCGCGCTCTTGCCAGCGGATCCCGCGCCCGCCGATCTCCTCGGGCGTCAGCCCGGCGTAGAAGGGCGCCTCGGCGACGAGCGCCGCGAGCGCCTCGCGCGGCGAGTCGATCCCGGTCTCGTCGCCGAGTCGCGCCGCGAGCTCGGCCAGCGCCTGCCAGATCGGACGCACCTCGCCGGGGCGCGGGACGGCGGGGCGGAGCCGCTGCAGGCGGCCGTCGGGATGGGTGACCGTGCCCTCCTTCTCGGGGTAGGCCTCCGCCGGAATCACGATGTCGGCGGCCAGGGTCGAGGCGTTCTCGAAGCAGGAGACCGAGATCACGGTCCGCGCCTTTCGCAGTGCCTCCGCCCAGCCCGGACCGTCGGGCAGGTCGCGGACCGGGTCGGCGCCGACGAGCAGCACCGCGCCGAGCTCGCCTTCGAGCAGGCCGCGCTTGATCGCCTCGAGGTCGCGGCCCGAACGGGCCTCCCGGAGCCCGGGCGCGGCGCCCGGGATGCAGCCGACATCGCGCAGGCCACGGCCGTTGGCGCCGTCGGGGACGCCGATCAGCCCGCAGCCGTCGGCCTCGGCGTCGAGGGCTTCGGCGCAGTCGAGCAGCGCTCCGAGCGCCGCCGCGCCATCCCGGCCGCGGCCGATCCGCTCGCCCCAGACGACCACCGTCCTGCCCGGTTGCAGCTCGCCGCCGATCCGCTCGGCGTCGGCGCGCAGCTCGTCGTCGGCTTCGGTCCCGTCGCCCAGCTCGGCGGCCAGCGCGGCGAGGAATCTGCCGGCGTCGCCGGGCGCGTAGCGGACGGTCTCCTCGGCGCCGCCGTCGAGGGCCGTCGGGCGGTCGGAGGCGACGACGAGGCGCGCGCCGCCGTGGCGCACCGCCTTGCGCAGACGCAGATCGAGGATCGGCATCGATTGCAGCGGATCAATGCCGAGGACCAGGATCGAGGCGGCGTCGTCGATGTCGGTCATCGCGGCGCCGATCGCCGGGGCCGAGAGGACGCGCGCGATCGTCGCGTCGAGCTCGTCGGTCGACGTCACGTGCGGCGAGCCGAGCGCCTCGCGCAAGATCCGCTGGACGAGGTAGCCCTCCTCGTTCGAAGTCTGCCCGCCGACGATCGCCGCGCTGCTCGCGCCGGCGTCGCGAAGCTTCTCGGCCGCGATCTCGAGGGTTCGATCCCAGCCGGGCTCCGAGCCACCGACCCGCGGCGCCGTGATCCTCTCCGCGGAGGTGATCATCTGGAAGCCGAAGCGGCCCTTGTCGCAGAGCCAGCCGTTGTCGACCTCGTCGTTGTCGCGGGCCAGGATCCGCTCGATGCGCTCGTCGCGGACCGTGAACTTGACGTTGCACTGGCTCGGACACAGGGTGCAGATCGAGCCCGCGTCCTCGATGTCCCAGGGGCGCGCCCGGAAGCGGTAGGCCTCCGAGGTCAGCGCCCCGACCGGGCAGAGCTCGATGATGTTGCCGTGGAAGGGAGCGATGTAGGGGCGGTCGTCGAAGGTGCCGACGTAGCTGTTCGCCCCGCGCTCGAGCAGCTGCAGCTGCTCGTCCTCGGCGACGTCCTGGCTGAAGCGCACGCAGCGGTAGCAGAGGATGCAGCGCTCGCGATCGATTCGCACCAGCGGCGAGAGGGCGACCGGCTTGCGGAAGTGGCGCTTCGGATCGGTCACCCGGCTGCGACCCGGACCCCAGCCCATCGCGATGTCCTGAAGCGGGCACTCGCCCCCCTTGTCGCAGACCGGGCAGTCGAGCGGATGGTTGACGAGCAGGAACTCGACCACGGCGCTCTGCGCCTCCCGCACCCGGTCGGTGAGCGTGTAGACGACCATGCCGTCGCGGACCGGCGTCGAGCACGCCGTCTGCAGCTTCGGGATTCCTTCGATTTCGACCAGGCACATCCGGCAGGCGCCGACCGGGCCGCCGAGCTTCGGCTCGTAGCAGAAGACCGGGATCTCGACGTCGCCGCCCTTCGCCGCATCGACGAGCATCTCGCCCTCGGTCGCCTCGACCTCGAGGCCGTCGACGACGAGCGTGATCCGCTGCGCCGCGGTCATCGCGCGGCTCCTTTCAGCTGGCAGCTTGCAGCTTGCAGCCCGCCTGCTCCACCCCTGCCAGCCGCCAGCCGCCAGCCGCTCAGCTCGCCTGCTCCACCCCTGCCAGCTGCCAGCTGCAAGCTGCTCACGCCGCCTGCGCCCCGGTCGTCAGCGGGCGGTCGAACGGCGAGTGGTCGAGGTCGCCGTCGCCGGGCAGGCGGGTGGACGCGATCGCGTCGTCGAACTCCTGGCGGAACTTCTGCACCATCGAGCCGACCGGCATCGCCATCGAGTCGCCGAGCACGCAGAGGCAGTGGCCGATGATGTTCTGCTGGACCGAGGCGATGATCTCGAGGTCGACGGGTGTCGCCTCGCCGCGCGTGATCCGCTCGAGGATCTTCGTCGTCCAGTTCGTCCCCTCGCGACAGGGTGTGCACTTGCCGCACGACTCGTGGTGGTAGAAGCGCGCGGTGCGCAGCGCCAGCTCCGGGATCGAGATCGTCTCGTCGGCGACGATGATCGACCCCGATCCGAGCATCGAACCCGCCTCGGCCATCGCCTCGAAGCTGTACGGGAGATCGAGCTCGGCGCCGGTCAACACGGGCGCCGATGAGCCGCCCGGGAACCACGCCTTCACCCCGCGTCCCTGCGGCGGGCCCCCGGCGAGGTCGAAGATCAGCTCCCGCGACGGGATCCCGAGCTCGACCTCGTAGTTGCCGGGCCGCCGGACGCAGCCCGAGACCGAGACGACCTTGGTCCCCGGCGACTGCTCGGTGCCGAACCCCTTGAACCAGGCCGGCCCGTTGTTGACGATGTGGGCGACGTTGGAGAGCGTCTCGACGTTGTTGATCAGCGTCGGGCCGCCGTAGAGGCCCTGGATCGCCGGGAACGGCGGCTTCAGCCGCGGGTTGCCGCGCTTGCCCTCGAGCGCGTCGAGCAGTGCGGTCTCCTCGCCGCAGATGTAGGCGCCGGCGCCGCGGTGGACGACGACCTCCGCGCGGCGGCCGGTGTCGAGCACGTTGCTGCCCAGATATCCCGCCTCGTAGGCGTCGGCGACGGCGCGGTCGAGAACGTCGGCGATCTCCCAGTACTCGCCGCGGATGAAGATGAACGCGTAGGTGGCACCGACCGCGAGCGCCGAGATCGCGACGCCCTCGAGCAGCTGATGCGGGTTCTTCTGCATCAGCTCGCGGTCCTTGAACGCCCCCGGCTCCGACTCGTCGGCGTTGCAGCACAGGTACTTCTGCATCTCCCCGCGCGGCAGGAACGACCCCTTCTTGCCCATCGAGAACCCCGCGCCGCCGCGGCCGCGGAGCCCGGAGTCCTCGAGCATCGCGATCAGCTCGTCGGGCTCGAGCTCCTTGAAGGCGCGCTCGATCGCCGTGTAGCCGCCGTGGCGCCGGTAGCCCTCGATCGTCGCCAGATCCGCGTCGTCGATGTCCCGCAACAGGACCCGGGTCTCAGGCATCGAGTCCTCCGGACCCCGGAGCGTCGGGCGCGGCAGCCGGGCCGCGCCTCGCCAGCGCCTTCTCGGGCAGCGGCTCCTCGCCGTCGCGCAGCGCCGCGATCGCGGCGACGACGTCGGCCGCATCGAGCGGGCCGTAGTAGCGCTGGTTGATCGACGCCATCGGCGCGAGATCGCAGGCGCCGAGGCACTCGAAGCCCTTGACGAAGAACTCGCCGTCCGGTGAGCTCGCGCCGTGATGGTCGGCGTCGTGATGGTCGGCGCCGGTCGCCTCGCAGAAGGCGACCAGGAGATCGTCGGCCCCCCGCATCCAACAGGAGATGTTGTGACAGACGAGGACCCGGTTGCGGCCGATCGGCGACGTGGCGAAGAGGTCGTAGAACGTTGCGAGCGACTGCAGGAAGGCGGGGGTGACGCCCATCACCGCGGCCGCTTCGCGGACGCCCTCGGGGCTGCACCAGCCATAGCGGCGCTGGACGGCCCAGAGGGCCGGGATCGCCGCGGAGCGAATCTGCGGATAGCGCGCCATCGCGGCCTCGATCTCCTCGCGGAGCTCGGCCGGCACGTCGACCTCGTGCAGCTCGGGGACGCCCTCTGCGTCCGAGGGGCGCATCGAGGCGATCAGCGCCCGGCGCTCCTCGGCGGACAGGTCGTCGGTGGGAACCGTCAGGTGGGCGGGGATGTCGGGTTCGAAATCGGTCACGTTCATCTGTCGACGCCGCCGAGGATCGGGTCGAGCATGCCCAGGTTCTGGATCAGGTCGGCGATGTAGCCGCCGACGGACATATCCCGCAGCGCCTGCAGGTTGACGAACGACGGGTCGCGGAAATGAACCCGGGCAGGCTTCGCGGAGCCGTCGGCGAGCAGGTAGCAGCCGAGCTCCCCGCGCGGTCCCTCGATCGGGTAGTAGACCTCGCCGGGCGGCACTCGGAAGCCCTCGGTGACGAGCTTGAAGTGGTGGATCAACGCCTCCATCGAGGTCGCGAGCTCATCGCGCGGGGGCAGCACGACCTTGCGATCGTCGGCGATCCACGGCCCCTCGGGCAGCCCGTCGAGGCACTGCTCGATGATCCGCACCGACTCCCGGAGCTCCTGCATCCGCACCCGGTAGCGGTCGTATCCGTCTCCTACGGTGCCCACCGGGATCTTGAAGTCGACCTCGCCGTAGGCGAGGTAGGGGTGCGCCTTGCGCAGATCCCACGGCTCTCCGGCGGCGCGCAGCAGCGGACCGGTCACGCCGAGCTCGAGCAGGCGTTCGCGAGGCACGATCCCGACTCCCCTCGTCCGTCGCAGGAAGATCTCGTTGCGGTCGAGCAGCGCCTCGTACTGATCGACCCGGGTCGGCATCTCCGCACAGAAGGCACGAAGCTTCGCTTCGAAGCCGGTCGGGATGTCCTCGAAGACGCCGCCGACCTGGAAGTAGCGGGTGTGCATCCGCTGGCCGGCCGACATCTCGAACATGTCGAGGATCGTGTCGCGCTCGCGCAACGCGTACCAGAGCATCGAGATCGCCCCGAGGTCGAGCGCTGTCGTCCCGAGCCAGAACAGGTGCGAGTGGAGACGGTTGAGCTCCAGGTGGATCGTTCGCAGGTACTTCGCTCGCGGCGGGATCTCGAGCTCGAGCATCGTCTCGACGGCGCCGCAGAACGCCTGCATGTTGAAGAAGTAGGAGAGGTAGTCCATCCGCTCGACGAACGGGATCACCTTCCAGTAGCTCTGGTCCTCGCAGCTCTTCTCGATCCCGGTATGGACGTAGCCGACGATCGGCTTCACGTCGAGCACCTCCTCCCCCTGAAGGCTGACCAGCAGCCGGAGCACCCCGTGTGTGGCGGGGTGATGCGGCCCCATGTTCACGGTCAGCAGCTCTTGCTCGGGCTCGAGCCTCTCGCCGGCCTCGGTCCTCTCGATCGGCGAGGTGCCGATCACCGAGGCGGTCGTTGCGGCGATCACGTCGCCGCCGGTCGCCGGCCCGCCCGGCGTGTGCGGCGCGACGTCGTCTGGCCGGGTCAGCGGGACCACCCGGGAACCTGGTGCTCGTCGCGGGTGAAGATCACCGGCTCGCCCCCGATCGGGAAGTCGCGCCGCAGCGGCCAGCCGACGTAGACCTCCGGGAGCAGGATCCGGCGCAGGTCCGGATGGCCGCGGAAGACGATCCCGAAGAAGTCGTAGACCTCGCGCTCGTGGAACTCCGCGGTCGGGAACAGCTCGACGCACGAGTCGAGCTCGGGGAGCGCGTCGTCGCCCGGGTCGGCCAGCGCCGCGCGAACGCGGATCCGCTCGACCCGGTCGCGGTTCAGCAGCTCGTAGTGGACGCCGAAGCGCGGCTCGGCCGGGAGGTAGTCGACCCCGTGCACGCTGGCGAGGAACCGGTACTGCTGCGCGGGCGTGTCCCGCAGCCAGCTGAGCACCGCGAGCACCTGCTCGGGATCGACGATCAGGCACGCCTGGCCGTGCTCGTGGTAGGTGGCGAGCACCGATCCGGGGTGGGCGTCGCGAAGCTCGCCCGCGATCAGCTCGAGTCCGGGCGCGTCGGGCATCAGTGCGAGCCGGCGCCTCGCCGCCGCGGAGGATCGGCGCCCTCGGGCCCGGTGCTCTCGGCGGCGGCGGTCACGGCTTGGCGCGCGCTCAGATACGCCGCCTCGGCCGCCTCCGACGGCTGGCCGGCGATCACGTCGTCGCGCGCCCACTCCTCGGTCCCGATCGCGTTGTAGCGCCGCCGCCAGCCCTGGTCCGGGTTGCCGACGATCGCGCGCTGAAGCTTGTTGAAACCGTAGAAGAGGGCCTCGACGCGGGGCGGGCAGCCCGGGATGTGGACGTCGATCGGCATGAACTTGTCGGCGCCCTGGACGACGGCGTAGTTCGCGAACATGCCGCCCGACGACGAACACGCGCCCATCGAGATCGCCCAGCGCGGCTCGAGCATCTGGTCGTAGAGCCGGCGGATGACCGGCGCCATCTTGATCGAGACCCGCCCCGAGAGGATGATGAAGTCGGCCTGGCGGGGCGAGGCCCGCAGCGCCTCGGCGCCGAAGCGGGCGATGTCGTAGCGAGCGCCGACCATCGCGATCATCTCGATCGCGCAGCAGGCGAGTCCGAAGGTCATCGGGAACATCGAGTTCGACGCGGCCCAGGCGAGGACCTTGTCGAGCCTCGTGGTCAGCACGGCTTCCGAGACGTGCTGCTCGAGCTCGGCGTCGTCGAGGTCGCCGCGCAGCAGGTCGCGCGCGCGCAGCTGACGGATCCGCAGCTGCTCGGGCGACCCGGGCTCGGCGAGCGGCGAGAGCCCGCGCAGCTTCTCCCGTCTCACTTCCAATCGAGCGCTCCGCGTCGCCACACGTAGATCAGCGCGACGATCAGCAGGACGACGAAGACGAGCAGCTCGACGAGCACGAACACCGAATCGGCCGCCTTCAGGATCACCCCGACCGGGTACAGGAAGACGACCTCGATGTCGAAGAGGATGAACAGCATCGCGACCATGTAGAAGCTGACTCCGAAGCGGAACGTGCGCGAGACCTCGGTCGGCAGCCCGCACTCATACGGCTCGGTCTTCGATGCTCGGACGCGGACGCGCTTCCGCCCGAGCAGATGGTTGAGCACCGCGAACGTCGACCCGACGATCAGGCCGAGCGCGACGAAGACGAGAACGGGGAGGTAGCTGTGCAGCAACTCGCCCGAGTTGTATCTGAAACTCGCCCCCGCCGTAGCCGAGTTTGTGCGATCTTGCTACATAGTGCTTTTCCGCATCAGAAAGCGGTAAATCCGACTCTTTAGGGCGGGTATTGGTCTGCCGCCGGGCGCCGGGCCGGGCGCGGATGCGACCCGCCGTGGTTTGATCCCCCGCCCATGGCAACCCTGCACCTGATCAACGGCGTCGCGGTCCTGGTCGCGAACCTCGCGGCGGGGACGATCGGCGGCGTGGCCTGGGTGCGCCGGCGCCCGAGCGTGGCGTTCTGGTACGTCCTTCGGGTCGCCCAGGCGACCGTCGTCCTCCAGGTCGCCCTCGGGACCCTGCTGCTGCTGCTCGGACACGAGGCCGACGGCCTTCATTACGTCTACGGGTTGCTGCCGCTCGGGGTGACGCTGTTCGCCGAAGCGGCCCGGGCCGGCGCCGCCGAGCGCGAGCTCGAGGGGGTCGACTTCGACTCCCTGACGAGCGAGCGCCAGCGCCTCTTCGCGCTCGCGATCGTCCGCCGCGAGACCGGGATCATGACCGTCTCGGCGCTGCTCGTATTCGTGCTCGCGCTGCGGGCTGCGAGCACCAGCGGCGCGCTTTTCTGAACTTTTACTGAAACCTCGCGCCCGGACCGCGACTTCGAGCCGTCGCGGTGGTTACCGGTAACAGTGAGCGGACCTCAGCCCAAGCCAGCCGGCCGACCACCGCAGAAGGCGGGTACCGCTCCGCCGCGTTCGCCGGAGCCGGTCGCGGCCGAGCATCCGGCCGAGACCGCCCGGCGTGAGCTGATCGAGTGGTGCGAGCGCCACGGCCTCCCGGTTCCGGCCGAGCGCCCGGGCTCGCCGCACTGAGCGCGGGCGAGCGAACGTCGCCGGTCGGGGATGCGGTCAGTCGGTGCCGGGCAGCTCGAGCGGCCTGTAGCCGCCGCCGACGAAGACCAGGGGGTTGCCGCCGTCGGCGCCGATCGCGAGCACTTCGCCGATCGCGATCTCGTGGTCGCCGCCGGGGTGCAGGTCGCGGACCGAGCACGCCGCCCAGGCGATCGAGCCGTGGAGGACCGGCACCCGGTCGCGCTCGTCGAAGCGAACCTCGCGAAACTTCTCGGTGTGCGGCGCCTTGGTCGCGAACGAACGGGCGAGCGCCTCCTGGCCAACCCCGAGGACGCTGACCCCGAAGCGGCCGGCCTCGCGCACGACGTCGAGGGTCCGCGAGCCACGATCGAGACAGGCGAGCAGGAGGGGTGGATCGAGCGACAGCGAGGTAACCGCGTTCGCCGTCGCCCCCGCCGGGCCGGCGGCTCCGATCGCGGTCACGATCGTCACTGCGGTCGGCAGCGACGCCATCGCGCGGCGGAATTGATCGGGCGTCGGCGCAGGCACTTCGGGTGAGCGATACCACACCGGCGGCGCGGATCGATCACCCGCGCACGGAAGTATGATGCCGCCGGTCTTGCGCAGAGCCTGGGTACCAACAGCGGCAATCGCGGCGGCGCTCGCCCTCGCCGCATGCGGGACCGAAGGGATCCAGGTCGCCTCCAGCGACCCCGGCTACGACGGCGCGGTGCTCTTCTCGGAGCGTTGCTCGGGCTGTCATTCGCTCGACGCAGCCGGCGCCCAGGGGTCGGCCAACCGCGAGCTCCGCAATCAGGGGCCGAATCTGAACCAGCGCAAGGAGAGCGTCGATGACGTCCTCTACGCGATCCGAAACGGAGGCTTCTCCGGGGCGATCATGCCCCAGAACATCGTCACCGGCGACGAGGCGCGCGCAGTCGCGGGATTCGTCGCCGCGCACGCGGGCACCGACGTGAATCGCCCGCCGAAGCCGGGCGAGGATCAGGACGTCCCCGCCTCGGCCGCTCCCTAGATGAGTGATTCGACGACCTCACGCACGCGGATGACGCCCGGATACCGTCGCTGGATCGCGCGCCCCCCCGCGCGCGACTCCGTGGGATCAATCATCTAGCGGTCGAGTGCTCGATCTGCGAGCAATCCGCGAGAACCCGGGGCCGGCCCGGACGGCGCTCGTGCGCCGGGGCGCGGGCGATGCGCTCGATCGGGTGCTCGAGCTCGACGCTCGCCGCCGCGAGCTCTTGCCCGAGGTCGAGGGTCGTCGCGCGGCCCAGAACGAGGCCTCCGAGCAGATCGCGGCGCGAAAGCGCGCCGGCGAGGACGCCTCGGAGACGATCGAGCGGATGCGCGCCGTCTCCTCCGAGCTGAAGGGGATCGAGAGCGAGCTGGCCGAGGTGACCGAGCGTCGCGACGCGCTCGCGGCGACGCTCCCCAACCTTCCCGATCCGGCCGCCCCCGACGGCGGCGAGGACGAGGGGGTGACGCTGCGCGAGGTCGGCGCGCGACCGAGCTTCGAATTCGAGGTCCGAGACCATCTCGAGCTCGGGCTCGAGCACGGGTGGATCGAGGTCGAGAAGGCGGCCGCCGCGTCGGGCTCGCGGTTCGCCTACCTGATCGGCGATCTCGTCATGGTCGAGCTGGCCCTGGTCCGCTTCGCGGTCGAGATCGTCCGCGCCGAGGGGTTCGAGCCGGTGGTCCCGCCCGTCTTGGTCCGCGACTGGCCGCTGTACGGGACCGGCTACTTCCCGGGCGAGCGGGAGATGATCTACGAGGTCGAGCGTGACGGCCTCTTTCTCGTCGGCACCTCCGAGGTCTCGCTGGCGGCCCTTCACGCCGACGAGATCGTCGACGGAGCGCGGCTGCCGCTTCGCTACGCGGGCATCTCGACATGCTTCCGTCGCGAGGCCGGCGCCGCCGGCAAGGACACGCGCGGGATCTTCCGCGTCCATCAGTTCGACAAGGTCGAGATGTTCTCGTTCGTGGCGGCGGGCGAGTCGGCCGCCGAGCACGAGCGAATCCTGGCGATCGAGGAGCGGATCCTTGGCGCCCTCGAGCTGCCCTACCGGGTCGTCGACATCGCGGTCGGCGATCTCGGCGGTCCGGCGGCGCGCAAGTTCGACTGCGAAGCCTGGATCCCGAGCCAGGGGCGCTATCGGGAGGTCACCTCGTGCTCGAACACGACCGACTACCAGGCGCGACGCCTCGGCGCCCGCTACCGCCCGGCGCCCGACGCCTCACCCGAGGTCGCGCACACCCTCAACGGTACAGCCGTCGCGGTCGGGCGGACCCTGATCGCGCTGATCGAGAATGGCCAGCGCGCCGACGGGGCGGTCGACCTACCGGCCGCCCTGGTCGAAGCCGGAGCACCGCAGGTGATTCCGAGCACCGGATAGCTCGTGGCGCGGCGAGGCGCGGTCGCCTGAAACCGGTTCCTTACTGCGGCTCCTCGAACTCGAGCGAGCACGAGTTGAGGCAATACCGGAGCCCGGTCGGCTCGGGCCCGTCGTCGAAGACGTGGCCGAGGTGGCCGCCGCAGCGCTTGCAGACGACCTCGGTCCGGCGCATGAAGAAGCTGTTGTCGGACCGTGTCTCGACCGCGTCGGAGTCCATCGGGTCGAAGAAGCTCGGCCAGCCGGTACCCGAGTCGAACTTCGTCTCGGAGCTGAACAGCTCGGCGCCACAGCCGCGGCACCGGTAGACGCCGTCCTCCTTGTTGTCCCAATAGGCCCCGGTGAACGCTCGCTCGGTCCCCTTCTTGCGGAGCACCTCGTACTCCTCCGGGGACAGCTCGGCTCGCCACTCTGCGTCCGTCTTCTCGACCTTCTCCATCGTCTGTCTTGCGCCTCTCGTTCTTTGCCTGTCCCGGTTGGTCCGGCGAGCGTGCGAATCGTTACGCCTCGAGGGTACGCGGCCCGCCTACGATCCTCGCGTGCGCGACTCCTTCTACGTGGCCGACGGCGGGCGGTTCGTATCCACCGAGCTGACTCGCGGGCCGTGGGACCCGGACGCCCAGCACGCCGGGCCGCCCGCCGCGCTGATCGCGCGCGAGATCGAGCGCCACCCGAGCCCGGTCTCCGGGCCCCACGCACGCTGGCAGGTCGGGCGGATCACCCACGAGGTGGTGCGGCCGGTGCCGATCGCCCCGCTCACGCTTGCGATCCGGGTGGAGCGCCCCGGGCGTTCGGTCGAACTGCTCTCCGCGGAGCTCGCGAGACGCGGATGGGACCGTGATGCGCGCCCTCGCGTGGCGGATCGCGATCGTGCCGATCGAGCTGCCGCCCGGCCTCGCGAGCACCGAGGGCGAGAGCGCCGCGCGGCGCCTGCCCGACCCGGCGCCGCCCGCGGCGGGAACCGAGCGCCCGTTCTTCGATACCGGCGCCCGGGTCGGCTACCAGAGCGCGGTCGAAACCCGGTTCACCGTCGGCGCGTACACCGAGCCCGGCCCGGCGACGGTGTGGATGCGTCAGCGGGTGGCGCTGGTCGCCGGCGAGGAGCCGACGCCGCTGCAGCGGGTTCTGATCGCCGCCGACTCGGGCAACGGGGTGAGCGCGACGCTCGACCTCGCCCGGTACCTGTTCATCAACGTCGACCTGACCGTCCACCTGCACCGAATGCCGGTCGGCGAGTGGATCTGCCTGGAGGCGATCACCGTCCCGGAGCCGAGCGGGATCGGGCTCGCCGACGCGATGCTGCATGATCAGCGAGGGCCGATCGGACGCGCGCTGCAGACGCTACTCGTACGCGAGCGCTGAGCTTGCGGGCGGTTGCGAGATCGAGGCTCGAACCGGCGTCTGGGAGGCTTCCGCGCCGATAGTCTCTTCACCGTGGGGGAGACGATCACAATCGTCCTCGCCGACGATCACGCGGTGGTCCGGAGCGCGCTGCGCCTGCTGCTCGACGCCGAGCAGGATCTCGAGGTGGTCGCCGAGGCGGGCGACATGTCCTCGACCGTGCGCTACGTCCGCGGCCACAGGCCCGACGTGCTGATCCTCGACCTCAACATGCCCGAGGGTCCGAGCATCAGCACGGTGCCGGAGCTGCGCGACGCCTCTCCGGAGACCGGGATCGTCGTGCTGACGATGGAGAACGACCCGGCGTTCGCCCGCCAGGCGATCCAGAGCGGGGTGCTCGGCTACGTGCTCAAGGAAGCCGTCGACCGCGAGCTGGTGACCGCGGTGCGGCTCGCCTCCGGCGGTCGCACCTACCTGCAGCCCGAGCTCGGCGCCCGCCTGGCCGCCGATCCGCCCGGCGACCCGGCGGGCCTGTCCGAGCGCGAGCGATCGGTCCTGCGCCTGATCGCGCTCGGCTACACGAACTCCGAGATCGCCGAGAGCCTGTTCTTGAGCGTGCGCACGGTCGAGTCGCACCGCTCCCACATCCAGCAGAAGCTTCGGCTCACGAAGCGGTCGGAGCTCGTCCGCTACGCGCTCGACCGGGGGATGCTGGACGGCACGTCCGGCTGACCGGGCGCCCGGTCGCCGCCATCGGGTCGGCCCGCGCCCGGCGAGTCGATCTGCTCGACCAGCTCGGAGAATCTTCGGTCGCGTGACATCGCGGCGTCGAGGGCGGGATTGAGGATCCCGCGAAACGCCGAGTAGAGCGCCCACCAGCGCGGCACCATCACCCTTGGCGCCCGCCGCTCGACCCCGGCCACGAGCGCCTCCGCCACCCGCCGCGGCGTGATCCGGCGCAGCATGAACCCGGGGACGTGGTCGCGGACCGAAGCGGCGATCGGGTCCTCGAAGGCATCGCGGACGAGCTTCGTGTCGGCCCACCCGGGATGAACCACCGTCGCTCCGGCTCCGTGCGCGGCGAGCTCGACGCGAAGCGCCCGGCCGAGCTGCTCGACCCCCGCCTTGCTGACCGCGTACGGGCTCGCAAAGGCCCCATTCATGAACGCGTAGACCGAGGAGACGACGACCACATGCCCGCGGCGGTCGATGATCTGCGGCAGGGCCGCGCGAACGGTCCGCCAGACGCCGAGCAGGTCGACCTCGACCACCCGTTCGAACGCCTCCGCGTCGATCGAGGCGATCGTCCGCGGCGGTGGCGCGACGCCCGCGTTGGCGACGACGATGTCGACGCCCCCGAAGCGCTCGACGGTCGCCGCCACCGACGCATCGAGAGAGCCGCGGTCCGTGGCGTCCCCGGCGAGCGCCAGGGTCCGAGCCCCGACGCGCTCGGCCGCCGCCTCGGTCTCTCCGGGATCGAGGTCGGTGAGCGTCACCGACGCTCCGCGCTCGTGCAGCAGGCGGGCCGTCTCGAAGCCGATGCCCTTCGCCGCGCCGGTGACCAGCGCGACCCGGTTCGGGAGCCCGAAGCTCGCCATGCCGCGATTTCTACCCGTCCGGAGCCGCGCCTGCGGAGCGCCCGCCCGCCGCCGCGAGCCGCCGCGGACACAGATCCCGGGGCGCGAGGATGCCCGACCCGGGCCGCCGGCGTGCACGAAGCGGCGCCGGAAGAAGAGAATGCCGCGCGTGCGCTCGCGCAGAACAGCCCAGCGAGCGGTCCGCGCCGTCTATCACTCGATCATCGTCCTCGCGGTGATCCTGGTCGCCGAGGACGGCGACCAGAGCGCGAGCAAGGTGATCGTGGCGGTGGTCGGGGCGACGATCGCGACCGCGCTCGCCGAGCTCTACGCCGAGTACATCGGCGACGTGATCCGCGAGGGTCGACACCCGACCCGCCCCGAGATCGGGATCCAGTTCGCCGACACGGTCGCCGGCAGCCTCGCCGCGCTGGTGCCGGCGACCCCGTTCGTCGCCGTCCTGCTCACCCCGATGGAGCTCCACACCGCGTATGGGATCGCGCCCTGGCTGGGCCTCGGAGTGATCGCGTTCTTCACCCTGCTCGCGAACCGCTTCGCAGGACTGTCGCGGTGGCAGAACGCCGCGGTGACCGCGGCCGCGCTGGCGATCGGCCTCTCGCTGATCGCGATCAAGGCGTTCACCCATTGACGCCGCGATACCCGGGCCACAGCAGCCAAGCTAGAGTCGCGCGACCACCGAAGGAGAGGATGCAATGGGATTTCTGGATCGGATGAAGGGTGCCGCCGAATCGGTCTCGGCGCAGACGAGCAAGGTCGGGGTGGGCGCCTCGGCGGGGCAGATCGACCTCGCCAACCGCGCCAAGAAGCTGATGAACGAGGGGGTCGACACCCCGGCTCACATCGACTCGATGGAGTCGACGGGCAAGACCGACAAGCCAGGCGGCACCGAGTACGTGATCGCGCTCACGGTGACCCCGGCGACCGGCGACGCCTACGAGGCGACGATCAACCAGTACATCTACCCGTCCGCGCCGTTCAGCGCCGGCGAGGACGTCACGGTCAAGGTCGACCCCTCGGACCCGAGCGTCGCGATGATCTGGGGCAAGGGCTGAGCCGAGCCGGCGCGCCCGGCTCCCCGGCGGCGGCTAGGCCGCCGCGCGGAAGCCGGACAGCGAGTCGTCGTCGGCGAGGCGCTCGAGCGCCTGTGCCTCGAGCTGCTGGGCGGCCTTCTGGGTGACGCCGAGCTCGCGCGCGGTGTCGCGCAGCGATCGTGCGGGCCGCCCGCCGGTGCCGAACCGGTGCTGGATGATCAGCCGCTCGTTCTCCGGCAGGCGCGCAAGGGCGGTCTCGACCGCGAGCTCCTGCTCGCGCTCGAGCACCTCCTCCTCGAGGTCGCCGGCGCTCTCGGCGTGCAGCTCCCCCAGCGTCGTATCGCCATCGCCGACCGGGGTGTCGAGGCTCGTCGTCACCCGCGTCAGGTCGCGGGTCGCCATCACCTCGTCGAGTGGCAGCTTGGCGCGATCGGCGACCTCCTCGTCGGTCGGATCCCGGTTGAGCTCGGTCGCCAACTCCGAGGTGACGCGATTGACAGTCCGCTCGCGCTGGGCGACGTGCGCCGGAATTCGCACCTGACGGCCGGTATTGTCGAGGCCTCTCTGGATCGACTGCTTGATCCAGAGCACGGCGTAGGTCGAGAACTTGTAGCCACGTCGCCAATCGAACTTCTCCGCGGCTCGAATCAGCCCGAGCATCGCCTCCTGGACGAGGTCGCTGAGCGGCAGTCCGAAGCCCTGGTAGCGACGCGCGAACTTGATCACCAGCCGCAGGTTGGAGTTGATCAGCCGTTCCTTCGCGGCAAGGTCGCCACGCTCGATCGCCTGCGCCAGCTCGACCTCCTCGGCCGCAGTGAGCAGGGGATAGCGCATCGCCTGGTTGATGAACAGCTGCAGGCTGTCCGTCGTCGGCTCGGCGACGATCTCATGGGTCGCCGTGCGCTGTTGCGCCCGGCTACTCGAAGTCTGGTTGTCGTGGTCCCCTCGCCGGCGACGCACCTGGCGCTGCTCGGCGGGACCCCTCTGGCGAGGCATAAAGTCACCCCTCGTTGGTTGCTGTCCCCCGGCCCCTGCTTCAAAAAGTATAGCAGCGAATAGTTGCCCGTGCAAGCACGAGTCTCAGGCAATCGGTTCGAGCCCCAACCAGCCTGCCATGGAGCTTAGCTGAGCCTGCGCCACCTCCGGCGTCTCCGGTGGCGCGCCGGGCTCGAGATGGGTCGCGTGAACGCGCAGCACGCCGGCCGCCCGGTCGGCCTTCAGGTCGAGGCGCGCGACGAGCCGGTCGCCGAGCAGCAGCGGCAGTACGTAGTAGCCGTGGCGACGCTTCGGCGCCGGGACGTAGATCTCGAGCCGGTATGAGAACCCGAAGATGCGCTCGACCCGGGTGCGCTCCCAGATCAGCGAGTCGAACGGCCCGATCAGCGCCGCGGCGTCAACGCGGCGCGGAATCCGCGCGCCCGCCGCGAGGTAGCCCTGGAGCCGTCCCCAGCCCTCGACCTCCACCGGCTGCAGGGCCCCCGCATCGACCAGCTCCGCGATCCGAGCCTTCGCGTCGGCGGTCGGGAGGCGGAAGTAGTCGCGCAGGTCGCGCTCGGCCGCAACCCCGAGGCAGCGCGACGCGATCAGCACCAGCTCCCGCTGGGCGTCGGCGGGCGCCGGCGTCGGTGCGGCGAGAACGGCGGGCGGAATGACCCGCTCCGGCACGTCGTAGAGGCGCTCGAATCGTCGTCGGCGCGCCGAAGTCACCTGACCGCTCCAGAACAGCCACTCGAGCGCCCGCTTGACGTCCGACCAGTCCCACCACGGCCCGCTTCGGCGGGGGGTGGCCTCGGCGAGATCGGAGGCCGCCACCGGGCCTCGGTCGCGAACCTGATCGAGCACCCTCGCGACCAGGCCAGGGCGGTCGCGCTGGATCCGCCGCATCCCGCCCCAGGCGTCGGCGGCGGCCCGCTCCATCCGCCAGCGCAGTAGCGGGTGGAGCTCGACCGGGAGCAGCGACGCCTCGTGACCCCAGTACTCGAACAGCCGCCGAGGTGCCCGGTGCGCTGCCCGGTCGAGGAGCTCGGCAGGGTATGGCCCGAGGCGGCTGAACGCGGGCAGGTAGTGCGCCCGGGTGAGGACGTTGACCGAGTCGATCTGGAGCAGGCCGACCCGCTTCATCACCCTGCGCAGGTCCCAGCCGCCGGGAGTTGCGGCCGGGCGGGGGTCGGAGAACCCCTGCGCGGCGAGCGCCAAACGGCGCGCCTCGGCGATCGACAGCGAGGCCCGGGAGCGGGGTTTGGTCCGGCTTCGCATCGGGCCGGGAGAATAAGGTTGTCGCCCGGAGAGGAGACTGAGATGGGATCGCCGGCAGCGGCCGGAGCGCGGCCGAGGCGGTGCGGCCCGGCGCGCCGCCGCGCGGTCAGGCGACCGGCTCGGGCTGACGTGCCGTCGCCGGCTCGAGCGCCAGCTCGAGCACCTCGTCGATCGAGAGCACCGGGTGGAAGGCCATCCGCTCGCGGACCTCGTCGGGAACCTCTTCGAGGTCGGCGCGGTTTCGCTCCGGGAGGACGACGTCGGTGAGGCCGGCGGCGTGCGCCGCGAGGACCTTCTGCTTCAGCCCGCCGATCGGCAGCACCCGTCCCTGGAGCGTCACCTCGCCCGTCATCCCGACCGTGTGCTTGACCGGCCGTCCCGTGAGCAGCGAGACCAGCGCCGTGGTCATCGTGATCCCGGCGCTCGGCCCGTCCTTGGGGATCGCTCCCGCGGGAACGTGGATGTGGAACTCGCGTTCGGCGAAGGCGCCCTCGTCGAGCCCCAACGAGGCGGCGTGGCCGCGAACGTATGAGAGTGCGATCCGCGCCGATTCCTTCATCACGTCACCGAGCTGGCCGGTGAGCACGAAGCCGTCCTTGCCGGGCATCGAGGTCGTCTCGATGAACAGCACATCGCCGCCGGCGCCGGTCACCGAGAGCCCGGTGGCGACGCCGGGGACCGCCGTCCGCTCGGCCGCCTCCTGGAAGAACCGCGGCCGGCCGAGGGCGTCGCGAACGGCGTCCGCCTCGACCGCGACAGGCGCCTCGGCCTCCGCGGAGGCGATCCTGGTCGCCGTCTTTCGCAGCAGCTTGCCGAGCTCGCGCTCGAGCCCGCGGACGCCCGCCTCGCGGGTGTAGTCGGTGACGATCTGCTCGAGCACCTCGTCGCCGATCTCGACCTCGTCGGGGCGCAGGCCGTTGCGCTCGATCTGGCGCGGCCACAGGTAGCCGCGGGCGATCGCGACCTTCTCGTCGGTGGTGTAGCCGTCGAACCGGACCACCTCCATCCGGTCGAGCAGCGGACCGGGAATCGTCTCGGCGACGTTCGCGGTCGCGATGAACAGCACCTCCGAGAGGTCGAGCTCGACGTCGAGGTAGTGATCGCGGAAGGAGTGGTTCTGCGCCGGATCGAGCACCTCGAGCAGGGCAGAGCTCGGATCCCCGCGCCAGTCGGCGCCGACCTTGTCGACCTCGTCGAGCATGATCACCGGGTTGATCGTCTTCGCGTCCTTGAGCGCGCGGACGAGCCGCCCCGGCAGCGCGCCGATGTACGTGCGGCGATGCCCGCGGATCTCGGCCTCGTCGCGGACGCCGCCGAGCGACATGCGCACGAACTCGCGCCCGGTCGCGCGGGCGACCGACTCGCCGATCGAGGTCTTGCCGGTCCCCGGGGGGCCGATCAGCGTCAGGATCGCACCCGCGCCGCGGCCCTCGTCGACCATCCCGCGCTCGCGGCGCAGCCTGCGGACGGCGATGAACTCGGTGATCCGGTCCTTGACGTCCTCGAGCCCGGCGTGGTCGGCGTCGAGCACCTCGCGCGCGTGCACCGGGTCGAGCCGTTCCTCGGAGCGCTCGCCCCACGGTACCCCGAGCAGCCAGTCGAGGTAGGTGCGGATCATCGACGACTCGCCGCTCGCCTCGCCCATCCGCTCGAGCCGGCCGAGCTCGCGCTGCGCCTGCTCGCGGACCGCGTCCGGCATCTTCGACTCGGCGATCTTCGACTCGTACTCGTCGATCACCGACGCGTCGTCGTCACCGAGCTCCTTGCGGATCGACTCCATCTGCTTGCGGAGGAAGTACTCGCGCTGCTGGGCCTGGGCGCCGGACTCGACGTCGTCGCGGATCCGGCGGCGGACCTGAAGCTCGGCCATCCGCTCGCGCTGCAGCTCGAGCGCGAGCTCGAGCCGCTCGGTGACGTCGACGGTCTCCAGCAGCCGCTGCTTGTCTGCCAGCCCGAGGTCGGGGCTGTAGCCGGAGGTGTCGGCGAGCGGCCCCGGCTCCGCGATCGAGCGCAGGAAGGCGGCGACCCGGCCGTCGTCGCCGCGCAGCTCGAGGATCTCCTCGACCACCGCGCGGTAGTTGCGCTCGAGCTCCCTGGTGCGCTTGTCCGCGGGGGCCGCGTCGTGGATCTCCTCGACCTCGATCACCAGCTCGCCGCCCGGTCCCGGGGAGGCGGTCCCGGCGCGACCTCGATGGAGCCCGGTCAGGGTCACCGCGTTCAGCCCGCCCGGGAGGCGGCCCTTCTCGACCACCTCGGCGACCGTGCCGATGCGCCCGTACTCGCCCTCGGGGCGCGGGAGCAGGAAGACGCGCTCGGCGTCGCCGACGTCGGCGGCGATCGTCGCCGTCATCCCGGGGAAGAGGATGCTGTCATCAAGCGGTACGAGCAGGAGCTGCATGGATCTTTCCTTTGCTTACGAACGGGAGGTCGCTTTACTTTCTGAAGTAATGGTAGCGTGACCGACGCGAAACCTGGTCAGAGATGGAGGAGACGATGAGCAAGGTCATCTACACAGCCGAAGCGCACGTGACCGGCGGGCGGATCGATGGCCACGGCGAGACCAGCGACGGCACGCTCGCCGTCGATCTGAGGCTCCCGACCGAGTTGGGCGGCGGCGGAGAAGGGACGAATCCCGAGCAGCTGTTCGCGGTCGGATACGCCGCCTGCTTCGAGGGAGCGCTCGGCGCCGTCGCCCGTCGGCGCAAGCTCGAGGTCGGCGACGTCGCGATCGATTCGAAGGTGCACCTGCTGCCGACGTCCGAGCGCGGCTTCGAGCTCGCGGTCGAGCTCGACGTCGCCCTGCCCTCGGTCTCCGATCCCGACGACGCAGTCGAGTTGGTGCGGGCCGCGTACTCGGTATGCCCGTACTCGAACGCGACCCGCGGCAACATCGACGTCGAGCTGACGGCGAACGGCCGCAAGGTGGAGGCCTGATTCGGGCGCCCCCGGGGGAGGCGAACGGCCAAGGTCGAGCAGCCGGTGCCGACGACACGCAGGCCGGCTGAGGCGGCGAGCGGACACCTACGGCGCGGCACCGCCGCCCGGAGCGGTCTCGGTGACCGTGCTCGTCACCGTGCTCGCCGGCGTCGTCGTGCTGCGCGTCTCGGTGACGGTCTCCGTCGTCTCGGTCGTGGTGGTCGTCTTCGGGGGGTTGGTGACCGTGGTCACGACGGTCGTCGGGGTCGCGGTCGAGGTCGTCGTCGTAGTCGAGCTGCGGGTCAGGACGACCTCCTCGGTCGGCGGCTGGGAGGCGACCACGGCGAGCGCAACCCCGAGGCCGAGCGCCAGCGCCGCGAGCCCGATCATCGCGAGCTTCGCCTTGCGGGGGATCGGCTCCCGTCCGGGTTCCGGCGGCTCGGGCCCGGACGGCCCGGCGCGGGCCCGGTCGAGGCCGACTCGCCGCTCTGGAGGGATCTCTTCCACACGGCGATCGTCGCACGTCCCGACCGGCGAAGGCGCTGCAGCGAGCCGGCGACTGAGCCCTGCGGACCGAGGTCGCGCCGCTCAATCGCCCCCGAGCTCGAGGCTGAGCTGACGCAGCCGCGCCCTCGCTTCCGGGTCGTATGCCGGGGACTGGGCGGCGCTCTCCTCGAGCCGATCGAAGAACCGCCCGCTGACGCCGTCGAGTGCCGGATCCGTGGCGAGGCGGATCACCGCCCGCGTCCCGAGCTCGAGCGGGTCCGACGATCGCCCGATCTCCTCGAGCACGATCTTGGTCGGCATGTAGGTCGCGGGGTGGAGGCTGTTCGCGGTCACCTCGGAGGCAGGGATCCTGTCCGCGATGTCGTTCGCGTGCATGATCTGAGCGAGCTTCGACTGGCAGTACGCGCGAGTCCCGTCGTAGGCCCCGCGGAGCATCGGGTCGGCGAAGTCGATCGGCATCTGCCCGAGCGATGCGACGTTGACGATCCGGGCCGGCGCGCTGCGGCGAAGCAACCCCAGCAGTCGCTCGGTGAGCACGAACCCGGCGAGATAGTTGACCGCGAAGCGCAGCTCGTGGCCGTCGGTGCTCTGCCGGCGCTCGCGTCCGGCGGGGAGCCCGCCGCCGATCCCGGCGTTGTTGATCAGTAGGTGAAGCTCGTCGTGCGAGCCCTCGACCGCGTCGGCGAGCCGACGCACCTCCGCGAGTGAGGCGAAGTCCGCGAGCTCGAGCTCGACGCGGTCGCTTCCCGTCTCGGCGCGGATCGCCGCGAGCGTCGCCTCGCCCCGCGCGCGGTCGCGTCCGTGGACGATCACGGATGCCCCGGCCCGCGCGAGCTCGGTCGCGACGCTGCGGCCGAGACCGTCGGTGGCCCCGGTGACCAGCGCCACGGTGTCCCCGGTCGGCCTCACCCGACCCTGGTCGATCCGGACTCGCTCAACCCGGGTCCCGTGCGAAGCGGACGATCGCTTCGTCGACGACCGAGACGGCGTACAGCGACGCCCCGTCGGGGCTCACGGCGACACCGTCGGGCTCTGTTGCGATCCCCCCACGTGCGTCATCGTTGCGCTCGCTCGTCTCCCTCGATCGGCAGCTGCCTGAGGCGATCCGAGCATAACGCGCCGAGCCGAATCGCCCTGGCGCCGAACGACTAGAGTCGCCGGGGTCGAGCTTGTCTCGCGAGCCACCGATCCGATGACCCTGCCGCCCGGACCATCCACGCCGCCCGCGGTGCAGACCGTGCACTGGCTCTTCCGCCCGATCGAGTTCATGGACTCGTGCCGGCGGCGCCACGGCGACGCCTTCAGCGTCAAGTTCATCGGCTTCGAGACGCCGATGGTGATGATCTCCGACCCGGAGTCGATCCGGGCCCTTTATCGGAGCCGCGACAACGGCCTGCCCCCGGGACGCAGCTTCGCGCTCGAGCCGGTGATGGGCCCGCGCTCGGTGCTGCTGCTCGAGGGAACCGAGCACCTCTCGCGTCGCAAGGCGATGCTGCCGGCGTTTCACGGCGAGCGCATGCGCGAGTACGAGTCGCTGATCACCGAGGTCGTCGGCCGGGAGATCGACACCTGGCCGTTGGCCGACCCGTTTGCGATCCACCCGCGGATGCAGGCGGTGACGCTCGATGTGATCCTCCGCGCCGTGTTCGGGGTCAGCGACCCGGCACGGCTGGTCCGGCTGCGTGCGCTGCTGGCGGGGATGCTGGGGAGCATGGCCTCGCCGGTGTTGCAGCTGCGCGTCCTGATCGCGCGCCGCTTCGGACGCCAGGACCCGATCGAGGAACTGCGACGCCAGGGCAAGGCGGTCGACGATCTCCTGCGGGCCGAGATCGCCGAGCGCCGTGCCGACCCCGAGATCGCCGAGCGTGACGACATCCTCTCGCTGTTGGTCGGCGCCCGCTTCGACGACGGCAGCGGCATGGGGGACGACGAGCTTCGCGACCAGCTGATCACGCTGCTGCTCGCCGGCCACGAGACGACGGCCACGGCGCTCGCCTGGACCTTCGACCTGCTGCTGCGGAACCCCGGACCGCTGGCGCGGCTCCGGACCGAGCTCGAAGCCGGCGATGACGAGTATCTGCGGGCGGTGATCTCGGAGTCACTTCGGCTTCGGCCGGTCGTGCCCCTGGCGGGCCGCAGGCTCGGGTCGGAGCTGCGCGCCGACGGTTACGCGCTCCCGGCAGGGACCGACGTCACGCCGGCGATCTGGCTCGCTCATACCCGCCCCGACGCGTATCCGCAGCCGCTCGAGTTCCGCCCCGAGCGGTTTCTCAGCGATCCGCCGGAGACCTACAGCTGGATTCCGTTCGGAGGCGGGGTGCGACGCTGCCTCGGCGCCGCCTTCGCCGAGTTCGAGATGCGGATCGTGCTGCGCGAGGTCCTGACACGCTGCGGGCTGCGCGGCGCACGCTCTGCACCCGAGCGGATCGCACGACGCAACATCACCTTCTCCCCCCGGCACGGGACCCCGGTGATCGTCACCGCCCGGCGGCCGTCCTCGCGTACGCCCGGGACGGCCCGAACCGAGACCGGACTCGGCATCCGCGCCGGATGAGCACTTCCACGGCGGCCGGGGTCCTCCTGGTCGTCATGCCGCTCGCCTTCAACGCGTCGTTCGCGCTGCTGGCCTCCCGCTTCGACTACCCCGACATCCTTCGCCGGCCGACGGATGAGGTGCTCGCACGGTTCCGCGAGGGCGGCACGAAGCTCGTGCTCACGTGGTGGGCGTTTGCGCTCACGGCGGTGCTCTTCGCGCCCGTCGTCGTCCTGCTTGCGGGCGCGATCGGCGATGCGGACAGCACGCTGCTGGCGGTCGGCGCGACGCTCGGTGTGCTCGCCGCCCTCGTTCAGTTCCTGGGACTGATCCGATGGCCCTTCCTGGTCCCGTACCTGGCGCGCGCTGACGCCGCACCGGACGCGAGCGCGGCACGCCGCGAGGCGATCGATCTCGTCTTCCAATCGTTTAACCGCTACCTCGGCGTCGCGGTTGGCGAGCACCTCGGGTACGCCTTGACCGGCAGCTGGACGGTGCTCGCGGGCGCCGCGATGGTCCAGAGCACGCAAGTCCCGTCCTGGTTGGGCGTCGCCGGGATTCTCATCGGCCCCGTCTTCTTGCTCTGTTCGCTCGAGTTCGTCGGGCGCCCGGATCACCGGGGCTGGAAGCTCGCCGAGACTCTGACGCCGTTCACCTACATCGCGTGGTCGCTGTGGCTGATCGGGACGGGCATCGCCCTGCTCGTCTGATCCCGGCGACCGGAGGCGCCGCGCTCTAACCTCCGGGCGTGGCGATCAGTGCGCTAGAGGCGAGGACGCAGATCCTCGACGACCTCGCCGCGGCAATCGATCAGGTCGCGCTCGCGGTCGCCTGTCTCGGGGAGGCGTATGAGCTGCTTGCCGTCGACGCGGCCGACCGCCTGGAAGCCGAGCTGTTTCGGCCCGTCCAGAAGGCCTATGCGCGCGGTAAGCGCACTCACATCGGGTTCGCAGAGCGGTCCGCGCTTCCGAGGCGCGATTTCGACCTGCCGTCGCCGGGCCGCAGCTCGCAGGGCGTCAAGGCCTTCGTCGAGCGAGCCGTGATGGCTTCTGCCGCCGCCGACCACACGCTCGCGGAGCTCCAGGACTCGATGCTTCCGATCGAATCCGGCGATCCGGAGCTGCGCTCCGGGCTCAGCGAGGTTCGGGAGCTCCTCGGCGCCGTACCCGGCAGCGCCCGCCACTTCCTGCGAACGCTCGGCCGCTGAGCCGAAAGCGCGTTCTGCGCACTCGAGGTCGGTCATCGTCAACCAGCCCGAGCTCGGGTCGTCGCGCGCGACGACGTCAGCGACGACGACGGAGATGTTGTCGCGCCCACCCGCCTGCAGCGCGAGGTCGACGAGAGCCCGCGCGCTGCGCTCGAGCGCGTGCAGGGAAAGTGCGGACTGCATCGTCTTCTCCTCGACGAAGTCGGAGAGTCCGTCGGAGCAGAGCAGCAGTCGATCGCCGAGGCGGGCTCTGCGGACCGCGACCGTGGGCGTGCGCTGCGGGTCGCCGTCGAGGGCCCGGAGGACAAGCGACCGGTTCGGGTGCCGGCGAGCCGACGCGGGATCGATTGCCCCGCTGTCGAGCAGCTCCTGCACGTAGCTGTCGTCCCGCGTCAGCTGCGTCAGCACGCCGTCGCGAAGCAGATATGCCCGCGAGTCTCCGATGTGGGCGACCGCGTAGCGATCGTCGCGCAGTGCAACGGCCGTCAGCGTCGTGCTCATGCCCGCCATCCGCGGCCTGCAACTCGCGACGAACCCGACGCTGGCGTTCGCGGATCTCACGGCGCGCTCGAGCGCCGCATCGAGCGGCGCCGAGAGCCGGCACTTGTCCATCAGAACGAGCTGGTCGATGACGACGGCGCTCGCCACCTCGCCCGCCGCCGCGCCGCCGACTCCATCCGCAACGGCGACGATTCTCGGACTCGCGTACACGCTGTCCTCATTCTCGGCCCGGACCAGCCCGGTGTCGGTCCTTGCCATGCCCTGCAACATCAGTCCGCTCATCGCTGGAAGGTATCGGCGCGCCCGCATCGATGGCCCGCGACCGAGGGCCCTCCCGTCTCGGGGAATGCCCTCTGTCGCTGCCCGGCGCGCGCTCGCGGCGGACGTCCCGGCGAGCAAGCCCCGGTCTCAGGGCGCCGCCGGGGCCTTGGTCAAGAACCCGAAGTAGCGGCCCGGAATCGGCGTGTGCAGCGGGTCGAACAGGAACCCGTAGCTTGGGTGCGCCGTGTTGTAGTTCTCCGCCTGGGTTCGCAGGTAGCTGATCACCTGCGCAGGGGTCTTGGTCGCGCACGGCGCGGCCGGTGTCCCCAGCTCGCCGTGACAGAGCGCGGCGACTCCCGTCATGTGCGGGGAGGCCATGCTGGTCCCGCACTCGGTTGCGTAGCCACCGCCGAGGAACGTCGACCTGATCGCGACGCCGGGCGCGGCGATCGTGTGGTTGCGCCCCGCTGCGGTTGCGGCGAAGTTCGAGAACGTCGCCGGCTCGTCGTCGGACTCGGGCCCGACGCAGGTCTTGCTCGGGCCGTTTGCTCCCGGCTTGCCGTCCGTATCCGAGAGCGCCGTCACCGTCAGCACCTCGGGGTAGACGGCCGGCACGTCGGGGTTGGCCGCGGAGTCGAAGGCGTGCCCGCTGTTGCCCGCCGCGACCACGTAGGTCACACCGGCGCCGGTCGAGTTGCAGATCGCCTGATGGAGGGCGTCAGAGCTGCCCGGGCAGGGGTCCGTGGGCGCGCCGAGGGCGCCGGTGAGGCTCATGTTGGCGACCTGGATGTCCTTGCTGGCCGTGTTCGTGCTCACCCAGTCGATCCCGCAGATGACCTGCGACAACGACCCGCTGCCCGCGTTGTTGAGCACGCGCACCGCGTAGATCTTCGTGTTCGGCGCGACGCCGACCACCCCGGCGCCGTTGTTCCTGGCGCCGATCGTGCCCGAGACGTGCGTCCCGTGCCCGTTCCCGTCCTCGGCCGGGGTCCCGAGGTCGACGCAGTCCTTGCCGTTGACCGCGTTCAGGTCCGAGTGGCTGAGGTTGATGCCGGTGTCGATCACCGCGACGTTGTGGAGCGCCTTCTGCCGGACCTCCGTTGCTTTCGCGGCGACGATGCGGCGAATCCCGGTCGGCGGGTTCGGCTCGCCTGCCGCCCGCGGTACCCAACCGGTCGCGGTCACGGTCCGGTCCTGCTGGATGAAGGAGACGTCGGGGTCGGACTCGAGCGCCGCGAGCTGATCATCCGAGAGCTCGGCGGAGAATCCCTGCAGCGCCGAGTGGTAGCGGTGCACGGCCCGGAAGCCGAGCGCCCGCTCGCGCTGGTCGGTGGCCGACTCGACGGCCCTGACGGAGCTCTTGTAGACGACGATGTAGCTGCCGTCGATGACGTTGGCGTCGGCGGCGGGGCGCGAGCTCACCGAACCGCCGGTTGCGGAGGCAACGGCGGGAACCACGCATGCGGCCAGAACGAGACCGAAGGCAAGCATGGCGCGCAGCCCGCTCCCCCCACGGGCCAGGTCGATTCGACGCGACGTTCGCGCTCTCATTTCGAGGCTTCTCCTCTCGACGCGGTGGACGGACCGCGGCACCCTAACCGCCCGCGGCGTTCGCCGTCAACGCATAAGGCGGTGATCCAGTGCGTGCCGGCCGGGCCCGGCCCGGAGCAGGAACAGCATCGCGATCAGCAACACCGGAGCCAGCGTCAGGCTGATGATCTCGCCCTCGCCGATTCCCGAGACGACGATCGCTCCAACCATGTCGCCGGCGAGCACGGCGGCGGCGAGCCGGGTCGCGAGGCCGGCGAAGAGGAGCAGCGCGCCGCCGACCTCGATCAGCCCGATCGCATAGACGAAGGCGTCGGGAGACGGCAGTCCGTAGCTCTCGAACGAGTCGACCTCCGAGCCGTGGCTCGTGAACTTGCCGAGCCCGAAGACGATGAACACGGCGCCCGAGGCCAGCCGGACGATCCACGCAGCGGTCGCGCGCCGGCCGCTGGACGGCCCCGGGCTCAGGATCTCGACGGCTCGCCGCGGGATTCGCCGATCGTACCCGCGGACCGCCAGGCCGGCCGGGCGCTCGCCGTGACCATTTCTGCACGCCCGGCGCGAACCCCTGTCGCCAGGATGCCGCGTGCCTACGCGGCGGCCTCGGCCTCGGCCTCGGCGGGCCGGCGGACGGACAGCAACAGCCAGGCCGTGGCGATCGCACCCGCGGCGGCCACGACGGCGCTCACGATCAACGCGTGGTGGAGGCCGTCGACGTAGGACTGGAGGTTGCCGCCGAGCGCCGCGTCGGCGGGCACCAGCGTCCCGAGCGCCGCGATCCCGACCGCGACGCCGGTCTGGCGGAAGGTGTCGTTGGCGCCCGCGGCGAGGCCGCTCTGCTCGGGCGGCAGCGCGTTGAGGGCGAGCGCGCTCCCGGTCGGGTTGAAGAGGCCGGTGCCGATGCTGGTCACGAGCAGGCCAGGGAGCAGCACGGTCCACGACGAGCCGACCCCGGCGAACAGCATCAGCGCGAGGCCGGCGGAGACGAGGGCCAGCCCGATGCTGGCGACCTTTGCCGGCGAGGCGTTCGCGCCCAGCTGCGCGGTCATCCCCGAGACCACGAACACGAGGAAGGTCCCCGGCAGATAGACGAGGCCGGTCTGGATCGGCGACATGCCGAGCACCGTCTGCAGGTACAGGGTCAGGTAGAGGAATACCGCGAAGAACGACGCCGCGATCGCGAAGACCGAGATCTGCGCGCCCGCGAACCGCCGCTGGCGCATCAGCCGCAGCGGCAGCATCGGCTCGCGAGAACGCTGCTCGACGATCACGAAGGCGACCAGCAGCGCGAGCGCCCCGACCAGGGCGGCGACGATCCCGGTGCTGCCCCAGCCCTCCTCGTTGCCGCGCAGCAACGCCAGCACCAGGAGGAAGAGCCCGCCGATCAGCGTCAGCTGGCCCGGCACGTCGATCCGACGCGGCGTCGGGTCGCGGCCCTCGGCTACGGCGCGGTAGGTGATCCAGAGGACGACGGCTCCGATCGGCACGTTGACCAGGAAGATCGCCCGCCAGCCGAAGAGCTCGGTGAGCCCCCCGCCGATGAACGGCCCGAGCGCGAACGACGCGCCAATCGCCGCACCGTAGGCGGCCAGCGCCTTGACCCGGCTCTCGCGGTCCGGCGTCACCTGCGAGATCAGCGCGAGCGCGGTCGCGAACATCAACGACGCGCCGAGACCCTGAATCGCCCGGGAGCCGACGAGGATCTCGATCCCCCCCGCCGCCCCGCAGAGCGCCGAGCTGACCGTGAAGATCGAGAGACCGATGAGGAACAGCTTGCGGCGCCCGAGCCGGTCGGCGATCGCCCCCGCGGTGAGCACCGTCGCGGCGAGGGGGATCGTGTAGGCATCGACCAACCACTGCAGCCCGCTGAGGCCGGTGTCGAGGCCGCTGGCGATATTCGACAGCGCCGTGTTGATGACGCTGATATCGAGCATCAGCATCGCGGTCGCCAGGCACGCGGCGACGATCGTCAGGGTCCTGTTGGAGTGCTCGGGTCGGCCGATCGGGGGAGTATGCCGGATGCGCGGGACCGCCCCGAGCCGACGCCGAGAGCGGACTGGGTCATCACAGCCCGGTCGACGCGGCTTTCGCGCTCGCGAGTGGTGAGGGGGCGCTACAGTCGGCGGCATGCGGAGAGCAGGCGGCACGCGACGATGGATCGTCGCAGCGGGCCTGGCCGGTGCGATGTGCCTGGCGCTGCTCGCCTCCGGATCGGCGGCGGCGGCTCGGAGGGACGCCTGTCCGGGCCCGAAGATCCGCACCGCGGCGGGCTGTCAGAGCCGCGCGGCCGCGGCGCGCGGAGTCCAGTCGGTCGTCCACCGGTTCATGCGGCAGAACGACCTCCGGGCCGCGCTCGTCCGCATCGACCTGCGCAACCGCACGCTCGCGAGGGTCGCCGCCGGCGAGTCGATGGTCGGCGTCCCGGCGAACCTGCGGATGAACTTCAGGATCGGGTCGATCGCGATCCCCTACGAGATCGACGTCCTGCTCCAGCTTCAGGACGCGGGCAGGCTCTCGCTCGACGATCCGCTGTCGAACTGGCTTCCGGAGATCGCGGGCTCCGACCGCATCACCCTGAGGATGCTCGGCACCGCGACCTCCGGCCTCCCCGATTGGGTCCAGGAGAACCCGGCCTTCGCCACCACGTTCTACTCGAACATCTTCCGCCAGTGGACCTCGGACGAGCTGCTCGACATCGCGCTCGCCCGGCCGCGCATCTGCGACCCGGGACAGTGCTTCCACTACGCGCATACGAACTTCATCCTCCTGGCCAAGGTCATTCAGAAGGTCACCGGCAAGCCGCTCCCGAAGCTGCTCCGCAATCGCGTCCTGCGCCCGCTCGGCCTCCGCCATACGGTGATCTCCGGCAAACCCGACATGCCGTCACCACAGCTTCACGCCTACACCTCCGACCGCGGGCCGTACGAGGACTCCACCTTCTGGAGCCCGTCGTGGACGATCGCCGAGACGATGATCATGAGCTCGACGATCGGCGACGTGATCAGGTCGGCGAAGGCGCTCGGCACCGGGGCGCTGATCTCGAAGGCCGCGGCCCGCGAGCGCCTCGCTCCGACGACCGCCACCCTGCCCCCGTTCAACGACAAGATCTACTACGGGCTTGGCCTCGTGATCGACGACCAGTGGCTGGTCCAGAACCCGCAGATGAACGGCTACACGGCGATCCAGGCCTATCTGCCCTCGAGGAAGATCGCGGTCGCGCTCACCGCGACCAAGGGCCCGGCGGCGGCCGCGACGACGACCAACTTCAGCCAGGAGCTGTTCAAGTCGATCTCCGAGTACCTGACGCCCGACCGCCAGCCCGATTTCCCCTGAGCCTCACCGGCCTCGGCGCGCGCGGACGCGGGAGCCCGGGACAAAGTCCGCGACAGCCGCGGACAAGTGACTTGGCCGAGAGTGTCAGCCGCAGCCGGTGTTGTTGCCGCAGCTCGAGCACGTGTAGCAGGAGCCGGTCCGCTGCATCATTCCACCGCACTGCTCGCAGGCGGGCCCGAGATCGCCGCCGATCGCGACCTTCGCGGGGACCACCGGCGGGCTGTCGGTCATCGCCTCGGCGGCCGCGATCGTCTTGCCGGGCTGGTGAACGGTCTCCTCGGCGTGCCCGTTGCCGCGTCCGCCGCCGTTCGTGGGCGCCGCCGTGTCCTCGCTGAAGATCGCCAGCTGGGCCTCCTTGCGCGCCCGCACCTCGGGCGTCAGGATGCCGAGGTCCTCGAGCTCGTCGAGGTCGGCGATGAAGCGGCTCGCGAGCCAGCGCATGATGTAGTCGGGCATCGACTTCGCGAACGGGATCTCCGGGTTGGAGGTGATCCCCTCCGGGTCGAAGCGCATGTAGCTGAACTTCTTCACGAAGACCTCGAGCGGAACCCCGTACTGGAGCCCGAGCGAGATCGCTGTCGCGAACGCGTTCATCATCCCGCGCAGGGTCGAGCCCTCCTTGCCGATGTCGGTGAGGAAGATCTCGCCGACGGTGCCGTCCTCGTACTTGCCGGCGGTGATGTAGCCCTCGTGTCCGGCGATCGAGAACTTGTGCGTGATCGACTCGCGCTCGCGAGGCATCTTGCGCCGTTCCGGCTTCGGGGCGGCCTCCGACTCGTCGGTCGCGCCCGCCTTGTCGCCGGCGTCGGTGCGCAGCGCCTGCGCCGTCTTCGAGCCGTCGCGGTAGATCGCCAGCGCCTTCAGCCCGAGCTCCCAGCCCATCGTGTATGCCTCGGCGATGTCCTCGATCGACGCCGACTCGGGCAGGTTGACCGTCTTCGAGATCGCACCCGAGAGGAACGGCTGCGCCGCGGCCATCATCTTGATGTGGCCGGCGTGCGAGATCGCCCGCTCGCCGACGGCGACGTCGAACACCTCGAGGTGCTCGGCCTTCAGCCCCGGGGCGCCGACGATCGTGCCCTTGTCATTGATGTAGGCCTCGATCTGGTCGACCTCGGTCGCCGAGTAGCCGAGTGTCCGCAGGGCCATCGGCACGGTCTGATTGACGATCGTCATCTGACCGCCGCCGACCAGCTCCTTGAACTTGACGAGCGAGAAGTCGGGCTCGATCCCGGTCGTGTCGCAGTCCATCAGGAAGCTGATCGTCCCGGTAGGGGCGAGGACCGTCGCCTGTGCGTTGCGGTAGCCGTGCTCCGCGCCGAGCTCGATCGCCTCGTCCCAGCTGCGCCGCGCCGCCTCCAGCAACTCGCCCTTGATCCCGTCTGCGGCGATCTCGTAGGAGGCGTCACGGTGCATCCGCACCACCTCGTTGTGAGGCTCGCGGTTCTTCGCGTATTCCTCGTACGGCCCGACCGCGGCCGCGATCTCCGCCGACTTGCGATAGCCCCGGCCGGTCATCAGCGCGGTGATCGCCGCGGCGACGTTGCGGCCCTCGTCGGAGTCGTACGGCATCCCGTCGGCCATCAGCAGCGCGCCGAGGTTCGCGTAGCCGAGCCCGAGCTGGCGGAAGGCGCGCGCGTTACGCGCGATCCCCTCGGTCGGGTAGCTCGACGGGCCGACGACTATCTCCTGGGCGAGGAAGACGATGTCGACCGCGTGCTCGAATTCGGCCGTGTCGAAGCTGCCGTCGGAGCGGCGGAACTTCATCAGGTTGAGCGAAGCGAGATTGCATGCGGAGTCGTCGACGTGCATGTACTCGCTGCACGGGTTCGAGGCGTTGATCCGTCCCGACGCGGGGCAGGTGTGCCAACGATTGATGATCGTGTCGTACTGGACGCCCGGATCCGCGCAGCGCCAGGCGGCGTCGGCGATCTGGCGCATCAGGTCGCGAGCCGGCAGCGTCTTCGTCGCCTGGCCGCCGTTGCGGGCGATCAGGCTCCAGTCGGCGTCGTCGGCGACCGCCTGCATGAACTCGTCCGAGACCCGAACCGAGTTGTTGGCATTCTGGTACTGGATCGAGTTGAAGCCGTCGCCGTCGATCGACATGTCGAACCCGGCGTCGCGCAGCGCCGCCGCCTTCTCCTCCTCCTTGGCCTTGCACCAGATGAAGTCCTCGATGTCGGGATGGTCGACGTCGAGCACGACCATCTTCGCGGCGCGGCGCGTCTTGCCGCCGGACTTGATCGTGCCCGCCCACGAGTCGGCGCCGCGCATGAAGCTCACCGGGCCGGATGCGAGCCCGCCCTTCGAGAGGTGCTCGACCGAGCCGCGGATGTTGGACAGGTTGATGCCGGAGCCGGAGCCGCCTCGGAAGATCATCCCCTCCTTGGTGTTCCAGTCGAGGATCGACTCCATCGTGTCCTCGACCGAGAGGATGAAGCAGGCCGAGCACTGGGGCTGCTCCTCGAAGCCGACGTTGAACCAGACCGGGCTGTTGAAGGCGGCCTTCTGGTGCAGGAGGATGTGTGTGAGCTCGGCTTCGAAGGCGTCGGCGTCGGCGTCGGAGGCGAAGTAGCCGCCGTCGCGGCCCCAGCCGGCGATCGTCCCCGCGACGCGCGAGATCATCTGCTTGACCGAGCTCTCGCGCTCGTCGGAGCCGAGTCGGCCGCGGAAGTACTTCTGGGCGACGATGTTGGTGGCGTTCTGCGACCACGACTTCGGGAACTCGACGCCGCGCTGCTCGAACGCCGGGCTCTCCGGGTCGCCGATGACCGCGTCACGAAGCTCCCACTCGACCTCCTCGAAGGGGTGCGTTTCCGGGGTCGTGTGGCGGCGGTCGCAGGTCAGGCCTCCCCGGCCAAGATTTACCGTGTTTGCAGCACTTTCCGACATCCTTCTCTCCTCTTCCAACTGACTTCGCCGCCCCGTCAACTCGTTTCAGCGGGTAACGATGCACTCTTGCGGGCCCCCCGGACGGAACCCCCCGACGAGAGCTCCGCAAAATCCGCGTTCGGCGACGGCAGGGTGCCGAGAAACTGCAGGTAGGCGCCGCGGTCGAGGTCGCGCAACCCGTCGAGGCAGAGCTCGACGATCCGCTGCGCCGCGAGCTCGCCGCCGGCCGCCTCGATTGCGAGCGCGATCTGCGCCACGAGACGCTCGACGTCGGCGGCGCTCACCTGTCGCTTGTGGGTCGAGCGCAGGAGCGCCGCGCGCAGCTTCGACGCGTCAAAGCGCTGACGCTCGCCGCCGCGCTTGCGGACGTAGAGCGGCTCGTGCTGACGCCGCTCGTAGGTCGTGAACCGGTGCCCGCAGCCCGAGCACTCGCGGCGCCGTCGCACGACGGCGCCGGCTTCGGCGCCGCGGCTCTCCAGCACGCGCGTGGGTCGGTCGCATCGTGGGCACTCCATGACCACCCATTCTACTAGGGCTGGTGCTTTCCTTCGTCAGCTATACGCTAGATATAGCGCCAGTTGAGATTGGTCGCCCAGCGTCTGGCGGCTGACCCGGTTCCGCGAACGGCGGCGCTGGGCTACTGTCTTTGGTGGAGACCACCGAGCCGACCCGATGAGCCCCCGAGAGCGATTCAACGAGCGCCGCGAGGCAGCCGCCGAGCGGATGGCCGACGCGCGGGACGCCGCGGTCGAGCGCGCGACCGAGGCTCGTGACGTGGCGACCGAGCGACTCACCGAGGCCCGCGACGCGGCGACCGAGCGGATGGCGGAGGTCCGCGATGCGACCGCGGAGAAGGTCGCCGACGCGAAGGCCGCCGCGGCCGAGCAGCTCGCGAAGGTGAAGCCGCGCCTGCGCGGCGTCTCGCACGAATACGCCTTCTTCGCCTCGCTGGTCTTCGGTGCCGCCCTGATCCTGATCGCCCAGGGTGTCGAGGCTCGGATCGCCGCGGCGATCTACGCGGCCAGCCTCTCGGCCCTGTTCGGGGTCAGCGCGCTCTATCACCGGCGCGACTGGGAGCGGCCTGCGGCGCGCCAGTGGATGCGTCGCCTCGACCACACGATGATCTTCGTCCTGATCGCCGGCACCGTGACGCCGTTCGCGCTCCTGGTGATGAGCGGCCCGCTGGCGACAGCGCTCTTGGTCGCCGTCTGGGCCGGGGCCCTCGCGGGAACCGCGGTCGAGCTGATCTGGGTCTCGTCGCCGAAGTGGGTCTCGGCCGTCGTCTACGTCGCCGTCGGGCTGATCGGAGCGATCGGGTTCCCGGCGATCGTCGTCGAGACCGGCCTCGGCGCCGGACTGCTGATCGCCGGCGGCGGGGCCCTCTACATCTCCGGCGCCGTGATCTACGCGGTCGAGCGGCCGAACCCGAGCCCCGCGGTGTTCGGATATCACGAGATCTTCCACGTGCTCGTGATCGCCGCCGCCGCCGCCCACTTCGCCGCGATCGCGCTCTTCGCCCTTCCGGCCTGAGCCGCCGCGCCGCGGGGTCAGCGGTGCTTGACGCCGGTTTCCGCGAACGGTGCGAGCTGCGGCCCGGTGACCGCAACCTCGCTCAGCGCCTCGTCGATCGCCGCCAGCGTCTCGGCGGACAGCGCGGCGCCCGAAGCAGCGACGTTGGCGCGCACCTGGTCAGGGCTGGTGGCGCCGATGATCGCCGACGCGACCTCGGGCCGCCGCAGGATCCAGGCGAGCGCCAGCTGGACCATTGTCAGCCCCGCGTCGTCGGCGATCGGCCGCAGCCGCTGCACCGCCGCGAGCACGGCGTCGTCCATGTAGCGATCGATCGCGATGCCCATCTCCTCGCTCGCCGCGCGCGACCCCTCCGGCGGCGGCGCGCCCGGTTCGTACTTGCCGGTCAGCACTCCCTGCCCGAGCGGCGACCAGACGATCTGGCTGATCCCGTGCTCGGCGCAGAGCTCGAACACCTCGTGCTCGGGGGGCCGCCAGATCATGTTGTACTGCGGCTGCGAGGAGACGAACTTGGCGGCGCCGGGCACGTCGAGCGCGGCGCGGATCTGCTCCGGCGTCCATTCGCTGAACCCGATGTAACGCGCCTTGCCCGAGTCGACGACCTCGGTCAGCGCCTCCATCGTCTCCTCGATCGCGGTCTCGGAATCGAACCGGTGGCACTGGTAGAGGTCGACGTGATCGGTCTGCAGCCGCCGCAGCGAGGCGTCGATCTGCTTCTGAACCTGCTCCGCGGAGAGGCCCCTGTCGGTCTCGGACATCGGGAAGAAGAGCTTCGTCGCGAGCACGAACGAGTCGCGGTCGTACCCGGAGAGGATCTCGCCCCAGGCCTCCTCCGCGGCCCCACCGCCGTAGACGTTCGCGGTGTCGAAGAAGTTGACTCCAGCCTCGAACGCCGCCCGCGTGCAGGCCTCGGTCCGCTCCCGCTCGACCCCGCCCGAGTAGGTGAGCCACGAGCCGAGCGAGATCTCCGAGATCTCGAGGTCGCTGTCGCCGAGTCGCCTGAGCTCCACGCCGGCAAGGCTACCCGCCGCGGGCGCGTTTGATGCGCGCTTTGTGGCCGCTAGTTGACGAACCGGTAGGTGCAGACCTGGCACTTCGACCGGCCGAGCTCGACCTGCGCCCCGCACATGTGGCACTTGCGCGTCGCGTAGTACCGGTTCACGTAGACGCCGACCGAGAGCCCGAGCATGACCAGGGCGAGGAGGACGTAGATCAGAAGCGGCGCCATTGCGAGACCCGGACCCGCCTAGCCGCTCGGCGCGGCGGCGGAGTCGTGGGACCGCTTCGCCGCTTCGATCAGCTCGAGGACGTCAGCCTCGCGGCCCTCGCGGATCAACTCGATCGGGTCGGGATCGCCGTTCACGATCTGCTCGAAGAAACGCTTGCGGTCCTGGTAGGTGGGCAGCGTGTCCTTGGCCCAGCCGCGCGCGTCGTTGAGGATCACCGCGAGCCGTGCATAGGGCTCGCCGAAGGCGTCTGAGACCTCGCGCTTGATCCGCTTCGCGAGCGCCGGCGATGCGCCGGCGGTCGAGATCGCGATCGCCAGCGGCCCGCTGCGGACGATCGCAGGGAGGATGAAATTGCAGAGCGACGGTACGTCGACGACGTTGACCAGCATCGCCCGGCGTTCCGCGGCGTCGTAGACGGAGATGTTGGTGTCGGTGTCGTCGGTCGCCGCGATCGCGAGGAACTTGCCGTCGAGATCCGACTCGGTGAAGGCGCGCCGTTCCCAGGCGATCGAACGCTCACCGGCGAGCTCGCGGAGCTCGGGGTTCGCCTCCGGGGCGACGAGGGTGACGCGGCCGTCACAGGCGAGCAATCCCTCGACCTTCTCGAGCCCGACGTCGCCGCCTCCGACCACCAGGCAGTCGACGCCCCGAGAGACGGAGGCAGGCGATGTAGAACGGGGTCTCGAGCATCCCGCGGACGCAGCTCTGGTCGCAGATCCCGCGCTGGTACTGACAGACGCATTCCTTGCCGGCGTATGACTGGGCGGGCACGCCTGACAGGTTAGTCCCCGTCGGTTGGCGGTCCTCGATCGAGCCCGAGCACTGCCGGGATCCGCTGCATCGAGTCGAAGATCACCGCACCGGCGCCGGCCAGGGCGGTGCCGTCCCCGTGGGGACTGAAACCGAATGCCCCCATCCCGGCTGCCCGCGCCGCCTCGATCCCGAGCGGGGTGTCCTCGACGACCGCGCAGTCGCTCGGCGCGACCCCGATTGCCTTCGCGGCGTGCAGGAAGAGGTCCGGGGCGGGCTTCCCGCGCTCGACGTCCGCGGCGCTGAACATCCTGCCCTCGAACCTCTCCAGGAGGCCCGCTGCGCCGAGCGTGATCCGCATCTTCTCCAGCGGTCCGTTGGAGGCGACGCAGACCGCGACCGTAACCCGATCGAGCGCCTCGGCGACGCCGGTGACCGGCTCGACGCCGGCTGCGAGCGCCGCGTTCTGGCGCTCGCGGTAGCGCGCCGTGAAGCCCGCCGGTAGCTCGTGGCCGAGCTTCGCCTCGATGATCTCGACGCAGTCGGGCCACCAGCGTCCGACGTAATCGCGCATGCATTCCTCCGCCGTCGTCGGCAGTCCGATCTCGCTCAGCGCCTCGGCCATGACCGCGCAGGTGACCGGCTCGGAGTCGACCAGAACCCCGTCGCAGTCGAAGATCACGAGCTCGAACAAGGTGTCCGAGGTTAAAGGGACGGCCGAGGCCTGCTGCTACTCTCGCGCCGCTATGAGGCTGATCATCACCGAGAAGAACAACTCGGCGAAGAAGATCGCGGACATCCTCTCCGCCGGCGAAGCGAAGGCCGACGCCACCTACAAGGTTCCTTTCTATACCTGGGTCGACGCCGACGGCGAGCAGATGACCGTCGGGCTGAAGGGCCACGTGATGGGCGTCGCCTTCCCGGACGGCTATTCGAACTGGCAGGAGACCGACCTCCACGACCTGATCGACGCGCCGCTGGTGGGAGAGCCGACCGACAAGAACGTGGTCAAGGCCGTCCGCAAGCTGGCCAAGGACGCGAGCTCGTTGGTGATCGCGACCGACTTCGACCGCGAGGGCGAGCTGATCGGGCTCGAGGCGCTGCAGCAGGTGCTCGACGTCAACCCGGGCGTCGCCGGGGATGCGGGCGCGGCCAACGCCGAGCAGGTGCTCGATGCGCGGCCGCCGATCAAGCGGGCCCGCTACTCGGCCCTGACCAAGGACGAGATCGAGCGGGCCTTCGGCGAGCTCGACGACCTCTCATACGACCTCGCCTACGCCGGCTCCGCGCGCCAGGACATCGACCTGATCTGGGGCGCGACGCTGACCCGCGCGGTGTCGCTTGCGACGAGGCGCTTCGGCTCCAACTTCCTCTCGGTCGGCCGCGTCCAGAGCCCGACCCTGGCGCTGATCGTCGAACGCGAGCTCGAGCGCCGCGCCCATGTCGCGAAGCCCTTCTGGGAGCTGTTCGCGAGGTTCGACCATCCGGACGGCGCCTTCGAGGCCCACCACTCGACCGACAAGTTCTGGGATCGCAAGGAGGCCGAGGCCGCGCTCGCCGGGACCGCGAGCCCGGGCGTCGTCAAGGAGGTCTCGTCGAGGAAGAACACCCGCAAGCCGCCGACCCCCTACAACACCACCGCCTTCACCACCGATGCCTCGAGCCGGCTCGGGATCACCCCGGCGGCGGCGATGCGGATCGCCGAGGACCTCTACATGGACGGCTTCATCTCCTATCCGCGCACCGACAACACCGTCTATCCGGCCTCGCTCAACACCAGGGAGCTGGTTGCCTCACTGGTCAGGATCGGAGATTTCGAGGCGGCCAAGGGCGTTCTCGACGGCCCGCTGCAGCCGACCCGTGGCAAGAAGGAGACCACCGACCACCCGCCGATCTACCCGACCCAGGCGCTCTATCCGAACGCGCTCGAGGGGCCGAAGCGCCGCGTCTATGAGCTCGTCGTGCGTCGCTTCCTCGCCACCTTCTCGCCGCCGATGATCACCGAGTCGACCCGCGCCGACATCGAGGCGGGCTCGGAGACCTACTTCGTCCGCGGCTCGGTCGTCGTCGACCCCGGCTACGCCGGCATCTACACATACGCGCGATCCGCCGACGACGAGATCCCGAAGCTCGCCGAGGGCCAGGAGCTGGCGCTCGACGGCGAGCCGTGGATCGTCGACAAGGAGACTCAGCCGCCCTCGCGGATCAGCCAGGGGAAGCTGATCGAGCTGATGGAGGAGCGCGGCCTGGGGACCAAGGCGACCCGCGCCGACATCATCCAGAAGCTCTATGACCGCGGCTACGTGTACTCGAACCCGCCCGAGCCCTCGGAGACCGGAATCGCGATGTACAGGGCCTTCCACGAGCACGTGCCCCGGATGGCGACGCCCGAGATGACGGCCGAGCTCGAGCACGACATGGACCAGATCGCCGCAGGCGAGACCTCGAAGGACGACGTGCTGAAGATCAGTCGCGAGATGCTGCACTCGACGACCGCGGCGCTCGAGGACCAGCGGGAGGAGTTCGCGAAGCGGATCTGGGCGGGGATGGACGAGGACAAGTTCCTCGGTCCCTGCAAGGTCTGCGAGGAGGCCGGCCGCGCACACGAGGATGGCTCGCCGAACCGACTGCGGATCATCGATCTGAAGGGCGGCAAGCGAATGTACGGCTGCGAAGGCTGGATCCGCGACGACCCCGAGTCGCCGGACTCCTGTCAGGTCAGCGGACCGCTGCCCGGCCGCGGCTACGAGCTCTGGCGGCTCGAGGAGCGCTGCTCGGTCTGCGGCGAGCGACCGCGCCTGACGGTCAAGGGCTTCCGTGGCCGGCCCTGGAAGCTGTGTCTCAACGACGACTGCCCGACGATGGTCGAGATGCGCGAGAAGCGCGCCGAGCGCCAGGCCCAGAAGGAAGCGCGAGAGGCGGCCAAGGCCGCGGCGGCCGAGACCGCGGACGGCGCCGGCGGCGAGGCCGAGCCGGCACCCGCGCGAGCCTCGAGCTCGGGCGGCCGGCGACGGGCGCCGAAAAAGCCGGCGCCGACGACGGCCCGCACGAAGCGGGCGCGGTCGAGCTCGAAGCGCTGACCGGCGCGGCGGCGTGTTCGTCACCCTCGAGGGCATCGACCGCTCCGGGAAGACGACTCAGGCCGCGCTGCTCGCGGAAAAGCTCGGTCCCTCGACGCTGCTCGTCCGCGAGCCCGGCGGCACGCCGCTCGGCGAGCGCGTCCGCGAGCTCCTCAAGGATCCCGAGCTCGCCCTCACCCCCGGGGCCGAGTTGCTGCTCTTCAACGCCGCCCGTGCCCAGCTCTGCGGCGAGGTGCTCGGGCCGGCGCGCGAGGCCGGACGCGACATCGTCTGCGACCGGTTCATCGACTCGACCGTCGCCTATCAGGGCGTCGCCCGAGAGCTCGGGGTCGATCTCGTTGAACGTCTCAGCCGGCTCGTCGTCGGCGGCTGTGTTCCCGACCTGACGATCCTGCTGCGAATCGATCCGGCGCTCGCCGAGGAGCGCGGCCGCGAGCGAGCGGCGGAGGGCGAGCGCGACGGCGACGACCGCTTCGAATCAGAGGGTCTGGAGTTCCAGCGGACCGTCGCCAAGGCCTACGACGAGATCGCCGAGCGCGACCCGGAGCGAATCGTCGTGGTTGAGGCGGACGCGGAACCGAGTGTCGTGCACGACGCGAGTGTGCGCAGCACTGCGAAGCAGGGAGCACGGAGCAGGGAGGAACTGAGCCGAGCCTCTCCCTGCTCCCTGCTCCTCCTCTCTGCCCAGCCATGCCAACCACCGAGACGGAGATCCCCGCGACGATCCGCGACGCGACAAGCGACCAGCCTGCCGCGCGCCTCGCCCTCGCCGCCGCCGCTCGCCTCGCCGTTTCATGCGTACCTGCTCTGCGGGCCGGCGGGGGCCGGCAAGCGGGCGGCGGGCCACGCCCTCGCCGCGGAGCTGCTCGCCGCCGCCGCAGCCGATCCCGATGACGCCCGCCGCCGGGCGCTCGCCGACCCGTCGCCTCATCCCGACCTCGTTTGGCTGCGCCCGCCGGGGACCCAGCACCTGGTCGAGGAGGTGCGCGAGCGGGTGATCGCCGCAACCGCGTACCGCCCGTTCGAGGGCGAGCGGCGGGTGTTCGTGATCGAGGCCGCCGACGCGATGGCCGAGGAGAGCCAGAACGCGCTCCTGAAGACGCTCGAGGAACCGCCCCCGTTCGCGCACCTGATCCTGATCAGCGCCGAGCCCGAGGCGCTGCTGGAGACGGTTCGCTCACGGTGTCGCACGATCGGCTTCGGGCGCCTGTCGCCGGACGCGGTCGAGGCGCGGCTCGACCCCGCCACGAGCGCGGTCGAGCGCCGCGCCGCCGCGAGGCTCTCGGGCGGCGACGCCGAGCTGGCGCGATTCTTGATCGGCGCCGAGGGGAGGGCGCTGCGCGCGGCGGTCGAGGAGCTCGTTGCCGCGCTCGTCGGCGGTGAGCTCGCCGGGGCACCCTGGACCGCTCTCGCGGAGGCGGCCGACGCGGCCGGTGAGCACGAGCAGACCGAGATCCGCGCCGCCGCGGCGGCGGCCGATCAGGAGGCCGGAGAGTCGAGTCCCGGAGCCGCGCGCCGCGTCCGCGAGGCCGACGACCTGGCCAGGCGCGCCGCCCGCCGGGCGCGTACCCGCAGCCTCGATCTCGGGCTGGCGCTCGTCGCCGCATCGGTACGCGACCTCGCCGCGGTCGCCGACGACGCCCCTGACGTGGTCCTGAACGCGGATCGGCTCACCGAGCTCGAGGCGCTCGCCGTCGGCATCGATCCCCGCCGGGCTCGCCGCGCCGCAGAGCTGGTCATGGACTCGCGCCGCCGGCTGCAGGTCAACGTCTCGGAGGCGCTCGCACTCGAGGCGCTCGCCTATCGGATCGAGTTCCTGCTGCGTTGAGCGCTCCGATCGGCGAACGGCGGGTGTTCGAGCCAACGAGCGTGCGATCTGCGGCGATCAGACTCCCGGGCCGGCGAGCCGCACCGCGAGCCCTGGCGGCGTTGCTGGCGGCTCTTGCGTGCGCCGTATGGACGGCCACCGCCGCCGGCGCGACGGCTCACCTCGACCTCGACTACGACCTCGACGGGTCGCCCAGCGCCGAAAATCGACTCGATCTCTATGCGCCCGAAGGCGCTTCGCCGGCAGACCGAAGGCCGGTCGTCGTCTACGTCCACGGTGGCGGCTGGCGGGCCGGTGACAAGCGCAATCAGATCGGGCACAAGGTCGATCTGTTCACCGGCGCGGGTTATGTCTTCGCCAGTCTCGACTATCGGCTTTCCCCCGCCGACCCGGCCGCGCTCGAGGCCGACCGGGTCCGATTCCCGGACCATCCGCACGACGTCGGCGAGGCGATCGGCTGGCTCGACCGCAACGTCGCGGCCTACGGCGGCGACCCGACGCGGATCGTCCTGATCGGCCACTCCGCCGGTGCCCACCTGGTTTCGCTGCTGTCCACCGACCCCCGGTATCTCGAGGCCTACGCGGTCGAGCCCTGGCAGGTGATCGGGACGATCGCGCTCGACACCGACGCCTACGACGTCGCCGCCCGGATCGCGGAGGTCCGGCCGCTCGGCAGGAGCCTCTACTACAACGCCTTCGGCACACCGGCGGAGGACGCGGCCACGGGCTCATGGACCGCCGCGTCGCCGATCTTCTGGGCGAGCACAGCGGACCCGGAGTTCCTTCTGGTCACCCAGGCCGCGAGCCCGGTTCGGGTTGCCGACGCCGAACGGATGGCGGCCGCGCTCGGCCAGGGTCCGAGCACCGTGTTCCGCGCGCCCTACGACCACGGCGGCATCAACGCCGCCGTCGGGGACCCGGCCGACGGCTCGGGCGAGACGGCGGCGATCGTCGGCTTCGTCTCGCGAGTCGTCGCCGCCGCCAAGCCGCCGAAGGCCAGGTTCCTGGGCAGGATCTCGAGACGTGTGCGCTCCCGTCACCGCACCGCGCGGGTCCGGCTGCGCTTCACCGCCGATCGACCCGGCTCGACCTTCGAGTGCCGGCTGGACAAACGTGCCTTCCGGGCGTGCACGTCTCCACGCGCGGTGTCGGTCCGATTCGGCCGGCATCTGTTCAGGGTCCGCGCGCTGGCGGCCGGCGGGCGTCCCGGGCCGGTGAACAGGCTCCGGTTCCGGGTCGTCGGGCCCGATTGAGCGTGTCCGTCGCTTCGCCGTAGATAATCCCTGCATGTCGGGCAGTAAGCGGCGGTCGGTGCGCAGGCGGCCCTTCGGGGTTCGCCTCTACCTCGCCTTGGCGTTCGCGGCGGTCGCGCTGATCACCGCCGGGCTTGCCTACCTGCTGGTCAGCGACACCGGCGAGAAGGCCGTCGACGAGGATCTGAGCCAGTTGGCGATCGGGAAGACGGTCAGCCTCGCCGACGAGATCGGCACCCGGCCGCGCAGCGCCTCGGCGGCAACGCTCGCCGGGATCACGGAGGAGGGCTATTCCGCTTGGGTGTTCGACGCCGAGGGCAAGCTGATCACGACCGAGGTTTCCCAGGGCGTGCCGCTGTCGGCCGTCCCGAACGAGCGCCGCGCCGTCTCGTCCTCGCTGCTCGGCAGCCGCTACGTCCAGGACCTTCCCGACAACGCCACCCTGGTCGCGGTGCCGATCTTCCGCGAGGGTGCGATCGATGGTGCGATCCTCGGCCGCTCGGTGCGCTCGCCGCAGCTCCAGCAGGCGATCGAGGAGCTGCGCGGCGATCGCCTCACGGCGGTCGGAGTCGCGGTCGCCGTCGCGGTCATGGTCTCGTTCCTGATCGCGAGCGCGATCACGTCGCGGGTCAAGCGGCTCGCCGACAGCGCCGCGCGAATCAGCGAGGGCGAGTTGGACGAGCCGCTCGAGGGCACCGGCGGGCGCGACGAGATCACCGACCTCGGACGGGCGCTGGAGCGGATGCGCGGCGCGCTGCGCGAGACCTTCGGCGCGCTGCGCGAGGAGCGCGACCGGCTGTCCGCGATCCTCGAGGGGCTCTCCGACGCGGTCATGGTCGTCCAGCCCGACGGCGAGGTGCGGTTCTCCAACCCTTCGGCCGCCGACCTGATCGGCGACGATGGCCGCGCGATCGACGCGCTCGTACCCTGGCTGCGCCGCGCCGAGCGGCGGTCGTTGGTCGAGAACGACGCTCTGCTGGTCGGCGATCGGGTCTACTCGCTCAATGCCCGCCTGCTGCCCGCCGAGGAAGCGGTGCTCGCGGTCGTCCGCGACCGCACCGAGGAGCTTCGCCGGGAGGTCGCGGAGCGCGAGTTCGTCTCCAACGCGGCGCATGAGCTGCGCAACCCGATCGCGGGCATCTCCGGCGCCGTCGAGGTGCTGCGCGCCGGGGCCAAGGACGACCCCGACGCGCGCGAGCACTTCCTCGCCAGGCTCTCGGAGGACTCGGAGCGGATCAGCCGGCTGACCGAGTCACTGCTGACGCTGGCGCGGATGGAGGCGGTCGGCGAGGGGGGCAGCGAGGCACTCGACGTCGCGCTCGTGATCGATGAGGCGACCGAGGCGGTCGCGGCGCCGGACGGGATCGAGGTCGAGATCTCGGTTGCGGGCGGTCTCGCCGCTCAAGGAGACCGGGTGCTGCTGCGCCAGGTGCTGATCGGCCTGCTCTCGAACGCGTTCAAGAACACGCCGGCGCCCGGACGGGTCGCGATCCGGGCTCGCCAGGGGATCGACGACGAGGTCAGGATCGAGGTCGCCGATACCGGCTCCGGGATCGCGCCCGAGGAGGTCAACCGGATCTTCGAGCGCTTCTACCGAGGCTCGGGATCACTCGAGCAGGAGGGCTTCGGCCTCGGGCTCTCGATCGCGCGCCGGATGGTCGGCGTGATGGGGGGCGAGATCGGGGTCGACTCGGTCGAGGGCGCGGGCAGCACCTTCTGGGTGCGACTGCGTACCGCCCAACCCGCGACGACCCCTGTAGCGTGACGACCGATTGCCCACAGGCCGCTGCCGTTCGCGGCCGCCGCCGGGGTCTGTGATGGACAGGATCCTGATTGCCGACGACGAGCCTTCGGTCCGCGACGCGGTCGGCTATGCGCTGCGCCAGGAGGGTTTCGAGGTGACTGTCGCGGTCGACGGTGAGGACGCGGACGGCAAGCTCGGCGGCGCCGAGCCCGGCTTCGACCTCGTGATCCTCGACATCATGATGCCCGGCCGCAGCGGCCTCGACATCTGCCGCGACATCCGCGCCCGCAGCCCGGTGCCGATCATCCTCTTGACGGCGAAGGACGCAGAGGTCGACAAGGTGGTCGGCCTCGAGGTCGGCGCCGACGACTACGTGACGAAGCCGTTCTCGGTCCGCGAGCTGCTCGGCCGCGTTCGCGCCCAGCTGCGCCGCCGTGATCTGGACCGATCGAGCACGGTCACCGAGGCGAAGACGATCGACGCGGGCCCGGTGCGGATCGATCTCGCCCGCCACCTGGTCTCGATCCGCGGCGAGCCCGTCAACCTGACCCGATCGGAGTTTCAGGTCCTGCGGCTGCTCGCCGAGCGCCCGGGCCAGGTCTTCAGCCGGCTCGAGATCATGGAGGAGCTCTGGCAGTCGGAGTTCTCCGGTGACGTCCGCGCCTGCGACGTCCACATCTCCAACCTCCGCCAGAAGGTCGAGCGCGATCCCCAGGACCCCGAGCTCGTGCTCACGGTTCGCGGGGTCGGCTACAAGCTCGCCGAGGGCTGAGCGAGTCAGCGCAGGATCTCGACCAGCAGCACCCACGCGTTGGCGACCGCGCCGATCGTCGCGCCGAGCATCCCGCCGACGATCCAGTAGAGGCCGCCGCCCTCGAGCGCGAGCAGGCTGATCGCGCCGACGACGATCGGGAGCGTGCCGAGCGCGATCACCGCGAGCCTGCTGACCACCCACGAGGAGTGGCCGGTGGGCAGGCCGCGCACCACCTGCGTCACGATCACCGCCGTGAACACGAGCGAGACCCCGAGCAACTCGGCGCCGAGCGCAGTGTGGCTCTGGCCCGGGATCAGGCCGATGATCGAAACGATGAGGACGCTGACAAACAGCAGCATGGTCGCGAGCGCTCGCTCGGGCAGCCCTTCGAAGTGCAGGATCCGCTCGATGTTTATCGAGACCGCAACGAATACCAGCCCCGCGAGGGCCGCCGAGGCACCGGCGGCGGCGACGAACAGGTCGGTCCATTCGGAGGGGGTGTAGGCGACCAAGCCGAGAGATCGTACGCGCGCCCGGGGCCCGGGGACTCGCGCGGGTGCCACCCGGCGGCGCCTAGAATGCCTCGCCCGTGCCGGCGTAGCTCAGTTGGTAGAGCACTTCACTCGTAATGAAGGGGTCTCCGGTTCGAGTCCGGACGCCGGCTCTACAAGAAGCCCAGCTGAGGCGGGGTTTTCGCTTGCTACCTCGCGCCGACCGCCTCGAGGGGCAAGGAAAGTGGCAGGACACCGGCGTTGACTGCCCGCCGCCAGGAGTGGTGAGATACGTGAGCCGTGACCCTCGTGTGACCCTGCTCAGCCCTGGCTACGTGATCCAGGTCTCCGATCGAAGGCTCGTCGGTGTGCGGGACGATCGAGTCGTTTGGAGGCGGGACAAGAAGAACAAAGCCGTCCTGTGCATCCGCGCCCGGATGCCATCCTCGTGACCCAGGCCGAGATCCAGCTCTTCGAGCCGCGGACCCTCTACCGGCGCTGGGAGGACTCGCAGTGGAATCCGTTCGAAATCGATCTCGAGCGCGACAAGGCTCAGTGGAACGAGCTCGCTGAGCAGGACCAGGACCTCATCTACTGGGTTCTGGCCCAGCTGATGGTGGCCGAGGAGCGGATCACCACCAAGTTTTCCGGCCTGGTGGGCGCCTACGGCTCAGAGGAGGAGGCGACCTTCCTTGCCACGCAGCAGGTCGACGAGGCCCGGCAGGAGGATGGCCGGTACGGCGCAATCAACTCGAGGCGAGAAGCTGCAGCTGGTCGAGATCGGGCACCCAGTTTCCGCCAGGTGGGCTCTACCGCTCAGATGAGAGGCGACTTCCTTGCCACGCAGCAGGTCGACGGCCCGGCCATGCAGTTCTACGCCCGCTGTCCAGGATGAGGTCGTCGACTCGCCGGCCGAGATCGCCGCCCACATCGAGCGGGCCAGGCGCGAGGTCACGCCGGCCTTCCGCACGCTCTTCGACGAGGCGCTGGTCGAGGCCCACGAGAAGCTGGTCGCAGCTCCGCAGGACCTGGCGGCGAAGGTCCGCTTCGTGACCATCTACCACTTGATCCTCGAGAGCACCCTCGGCCTCACCACCTTCCGCTTCGCCACTGAATACCTGGAGCGTGAGGACCTACTCGGGGGAGCCGGGCTTCGTCGCGGGCTACTCCCACATCCACCACGACGAGACTCGCCACATCGGCTACGGCGTCTGGTTCCTGCGCGAGAGCGTCCGCGAGCAGCCTGAGGCCGCCGAGGCGGTCCGCGAGACCCTCCGCGATCTGCTCCCGTCGGTCGCCGAGGCGCTCGGCGGCGCCGGCGACGGCTCGGGTCCCGACATCGAGCGCCTCGGCGTCAGCACCGACGACGTCAGAGAGTTCGCTCTGACCGGCCTCACCCGACGTCTGGACATCATTGGCGTGCCGCTCGCCAGCCTGGCCGGCTGAGCCGAGCGTGTCACAGGTCGCAGCGCTCGAGCTGTGAGTCGGGTGCGAGCCCGACCCGACCGGCGACTGGCGACCGGCTATTCCCGCAGCCCGGCGGCCTCGAGGGCCGCTTCCGGATCCAGATATCCCCGGATTCGGATGCCCTTGCCGTTGCGGACCTCGGCCAGGTTCGCGTAGGGCGACTCGGTCTCGGCGCCGCTCGCCTTGCCACGGGTGCGGATCTGGCCGATCGCGACGACCTGGTCGCCGAGGTCGCGGATCTCCGAGTACTCGAACTGGATCTCGTCGAGCACGTCGTAGAAATCCCTGAACATCTCGCGGATTCCATCGTGTCCCTGATACACGTGCGCGTCCTGGACCAGCAGCCCGGGAAGCGCCGGGAGCCACCGCACCTGGGGGTCGAGCTCGCGGAGCAACGCGTCGACATCGCGCCGGTTGTACGCGTCCACGGCGCGCCTCAGAAGCTCGGCGTTCTCCTCCGACATCGCGCGTCATTATCTCGCGATCGTGGACCTGTGTCGCGCCACGCGGCCGGTAGCCCGACGATACCCAGTGGGGGTATCTGATAAGGTGCCGCGGCAGCCTCGACGACCTCGCACCACGACGCCATGGAAGCCCACGCCGAACACGCTCACCACCACGAGACGCCGACCCGCGGCAGCGCTCTCACCGGCGTCGCCGTCAGCGCCACCCTGCACTGCCTGACCGGCTGTGCGATCGGCGAGATCGCCGGGGTGGCGATCGGTGCAGCGTTCGGTCTCACGAACCTCGAGACGATCCTGATCGCCGTCGCCCTGGCCTTCGTCTTCGGCTACGCCCTGACGAGCATGCCGCTGTTGCGGGCCGGCCTCGCTCTCGCGACCGTGATCCCGATCGCCCTTGCCTCCGACACGCTCTCGATCGCGACGATGGAGGTGGTGGACAACGCGATCATCCTCGTCGTCCCGGGCGCGATGGAGGCGGGCCTCGACACGCTGCTCTTCTGGGGCAGCCTCGCGTTCGCGCTCGCGATCGCCTTCGTGTTCGCCGTGCCGGTGAATCGCTATCTGATCGCGCGCGGCAAGGGCCACGCCGCCGTTCACGAGACCGGCATACACGGCGGCCCGCCGACGAGGCTCGTCGGCGCGGCGGTGATCTTCGCCTTCGTCTTCGGCGCCGCGGTGCTGATCGCCGAGGCGATCGGCTGAACGCCGCCGCTCAGCCGGCGGTGCTGCCGGCCTCGCGGCCGCAGACCGGGCAGGCGTCGGAGCCCGGGACGCCCTCGTCGCCGCAATAGGGGCAGACGCCGATCTCCTCCAGCACGCCGAGCAGCTCGCCGACGCGGCAGACGAGCAGCTTCTCCTCTTCGACCTCGACCCAGGCGCCCGCCGAGGCGGGGAAGACGACATGGTCGCCGGGCTGGACCGGCATCCGCACTCCCGCTCCTTCCCACCAGTCGAGCCCCGGACCGATCGCGAGCACGATCCCGTGCTGAGGGGGAGGCTCGTGCGTCCCGGCCGGTACCACCAGCCCCGACTGCCGGACGCGGTCGGGCTCGAGCTCCTTGATGATCACGCGGTCGAAGATCGGGCGCAGCAGGTGCTTCATTGCCCCTCCATCGTAGGCCCCCTCCGGCTGAGCTTTCCTGATGGCCGCGGTCGACCGGGGCCGCCCGCCATGGCCAGCCTCGCCGTCGTCATCGTCACCCACGACTCGCGCACAGCGATCGCGGCGACCCTTGCCGCGCTCACCCCGCAGCTCCGCGACGGCGACGAGCTGATCGTGGTCGACAACGACTCCGGCGACGGGACCGCGGAAGCCGCCCGCGCGCTGGCTCCGAGCGCCACCGTCGTCGAGGCCGGGGAGAACCTCGGCTTCGCCGCCGGCTGCAACCGCGGCGCCGAGGCGGCGACGGCGGAGCTCCTCTGCCTGCTCAACCCGGACGCCGTGCCACAGCCCGGATGGCGCGACGCGGTCGAGCGGCCGCTCGTCGAGGGACGGGGCTGGGCCGCGTGGCAGGCCGTGGTCACGGCGGAGGGCGGTGTTCAGATCAACACCCGGGGCGGGATCGTCCACTTCACCGGGATCGCCTGGGCGGGCGGCGCCGGGGTCGCGATCTCCGACCTGCCGACGACCGAGTCCATGGCGCTCGATGAACCCGGCTTTGTCTCCGGCGCCTGCCTCGTGGTCGAACGCACGCGATTCCTCGACTGCGGCGCGATGCCCGAGCAGTTCTTCCTCTATCACGAGGACGTCGACCTCTCGCTGCGGCTGCGGCTCGCCGGCGGCCGGCTGGGCGTCGAGCCCGCGGCGCGGGTCGACCACGCCTACGAGTTCGATAAGGGCGCCGACAAATGGCGCTACCTGGAGCGCAACCGATGGGCGACGCTGATCCGCACCTACCCCGGGCCGCTGCTGGTGCTCTTGGCTCCGGCGCTGCTCGCGACCGAGATCGTGCTCGTCGTCGTCGCCGCGGCGGGCGGCTGGCTGCCGCAGAAGCTCCGCGCCTGGTGCGCGACGATCGTCTCGCTACCTCGCCTGCTTGGCGAGCGACGCCGGATCCAGGCGACCCGGACGGTCACGGCCGCAGAGTTCGCCCGCGGACTCGTCCCCCGACTCGACTCGCCGTATCTCGGCGTCGCCTCGCGATCGCGCGTGCTAGGCGTCCTTCTCGGCGCCTACTGGCGCCTCGTGCTCGCCCTGCTCGGCGGCCGCTGAGCGGCCGTTCGCGCCGCCTGCCTCACCCCGCGCGACTCGCAGCTCGTGGTCGAGCCGGGCGTTGTCCTGGGCGAGGATCTTGGTCTCCTCCGAGAGCCGGGACACGGCGACCGAGAAGTGCAGGAGGAGCACGAACACGACCCCGAACGCGACCAGGAAGAGCGCGTTGGCGGGCTGGGCGATGCCGAGCGCGTCGGCGAGAATGTCGAGCGCCTGCCGCCAGACCGCGAGCACCAGGAGCGCCACCGCGGCGAGCATCCAGAGCAGCGCGTAGCGCTCGGCGAGGCGGCGGCGTCGAACCAGCTCGAGCACCATCAGCAGGATCCCGAGGGTGACGATCAGCGCGACGACCTGAACCTTGGTGTCGATCCCCGCGCTGCCCTTGCCCCCGCGGGGGTTGTTCGGCGGGGTGACGGTCGCACCGCGCACCGTCAGGTCACGGATCGCCTCGCCGCCGCCGCTCGGCACGATCGTCGTCCGGTTGGCCCCGGCGCCGACCAGGGTCAGGTTGTTGGCGATCGCCTCGTCGCCGTTCGTGAACAGGTAGTGACCGGGCGGGATCGCGATCGTGTCGCCGGGGTCGGAGTCGAGGATCGCCTCGCCGAGCGAACCGTCGCCGCTCTCGTTCTCGTTCGTGACCTGAAGCGTGGCCGCCGTGGCCGCGGCGGGCAGCGCCAGCACGGCTCCGAGCACCAGCGTCGCAACCGCCCGTCTCACGCCCTCAGCCCCTGGCACGGTCGCCCTCGGCGATCGCGCGGGCGCTGGTCGCCGGAGGGTCGACGCCGTGCTCGTCCTTCCCGGTCGCCTCGATCGGGGTCGGGCGGCGTCGGAAGAGGCCGACGAACAGCGCCAGCAACACCTTGACCATGTAGTAGGCGCTGCGCGGGTAGTCGATCGAGCTGCGCCCGAAGCCGCGGGCGTTCATCCGCACCGAGACCTCGTGGATGCGAAGCCGGTGGGCGTGCAGCATCAGCAGGGCCTCGACCTCGGGGTAGTCGTGCGGGTAGTCGCGGGCGAAGAGCTCGATCCCGCGCCGGTTGGTCATTCGAAAGCCGGAGGTCGGATCGGTGATCCGCTGGCGGGTCAGCGCCGTCAGCACCACGGAGAAGACCAGGTTGCCCGCCCGGCGTCCGAGCGGCACCTTGTAGCCGGGGTTGCCGCGGAAGCGGCTCCCGTAGACCATGTCGGCGCGGTTGCCGCCGGTCTGCAGCGCCTTCAGCAGCTTCGGAAGGTATTCGGGCTTGTGCTGGCCGTCGCCGTCGACCTGGACCGCGACGTCGTAGTCCTCGCGGAGCGCGTACTTGTAGCCGGATTGCACCGCCCCGCCGATCCCGAGGTTGTAGGGATGGCGGATCACGTCGGCGCCCTCGGCGAGCGCCTCGGCGCTGGTCGAGTCGTTGGAGCCGTCGTCGATCACGACGACGTCGAAGCCGGGAGCCTGCCGCTTGATGTCGCGGACGACTCGCCCGACCATCTTCGCCTCGTTGTAGGCGGGAACGATCGCGAGCTTGCGCAGTTTGGAGCCTCTGGAGGGCATCGGCGGGAGGCTCAGGGTAGAGCGGCGGGCCCACCGACGCATGGTCAGGCGGGCAAGCGTGGCGAAGACGCCCAAACGGCCAAGGTCGAGGTGCTTGACATGCCGCCCCGGCCGATGTAGGACAGGCGGCAGCGCTGCAGTCGGCAGCGTCGGCGGACAGCCGCCGTTTGCCTGGACGCGCAGCGACACCGAGAACAGGGGAGGTCACTCGGATGTCAGCCAGGATCGCCGCGTTCATTCGCCGCAACGTCGTCGGCCTGATCGCAATCTTCATCGCGGTCGGGGGTACCGCCTACGCGTCGAACGAGTGGACCGGCGACAACATCGTCGACGCATCGCTGACCACCGCCGACTACAAGAACAACGACATCAAGTCGGTCGACCTCGCCAACGGCGGGGTCAACACCGCCGACCTCGGCGACGACGCGATCCCCTCCGACGCGTCATGCCCGTTCCCCGGGATCTGCTTCAGCTCGAGCAAGATCGCCGATCGGGCGGTCGGGGAGAGCGAGATCTCGCCCGGCGCTGTGGGGACGTCGGAGGCCGCCAACAACGCGCTCACAGGGGTCGACGTCGCCAACGACTCGCTCACCGGCTCCGACATCAACGAGTCGACGCTGGACCAGGCGGCGCTACCGGGCCCGGCCGCCTTCTATGCCTTTGACAACAACACCGGCGAGATCTGCAACGTCGGCTGCACCGAGCTGACCCTGCGGGGCATCCCGGCGGGCGCCTATCTGATCCTCGCCAAGATCAGGGTCCTCCAGGAGGATCACGACGCCGACACCATCGTTCACTGTGAGCTCGTCGCCGGCGCCGACATGGCGACCGCGGACACCGATCTCGCCACTTTCGCCATCCAAGACAATGACGCGCCCGTCGCGACGCTCCCGATGGAGGTCGTCCACACGTTCGAGGCGACGGACAACGCCTCGATCAACTGCGACGACGGGGACTTCGGCAACGTGAGCGGCACGTTCGCGAAGATCGCCGCGGTCAGCGCTCGGCTCGGTGAACGTTCGGTAGTCGCGACCGGCGGCGGGCGCGTCGCGGCTGAGCGTGCCTGTCGGCGCTCCGCCTGGGTGCGGGCTAGTGGGCCCGCGCGGCGAGGATCTGGTCGCGCTCGGCGAGCCGGTTGGCGCGTCGCAACTCGGCCTCGCGCCGGCGTCGGAGCTCGGTGTCGCTCTCGGCGAGCGCGGGCGGGATCCGGGCGGGCTTGCCGTGCTCGTCGAGCGCGACCATCGTCACGTAGGCCGTCGAGGTGTGGCGGCGCTCACCGGTGCGGGCGTTCTCGGCCTCGACCCGCACGCCGACCTCCATCGAGGTCCGCCAGGCGGCGTTGACGCTCGCGGCGCAGCAGAGCAGCTCGCCGACGTAGACCGGCTCGACGAAGGTCATCCGGTCGACCCCGGCCGTCACGACGCGCCCGCCGCAGTGGCGAATCGCCGCGATCGCGGCCGCCTCGTCGCACGTCTTCAGCACCGTCCCGCCGTGCACGAAGCCGGCGGTGTTCGCGTCCCCGATCCCCATCCAGCGGATCAGCTCGGAGCGCGACGCGGCCACCGGGCGAGGTTCGAGCGGCGCGGTCACGCGGTCATCGGCGTTCGCGGCCCCGCGTTGCGCCGACCGGTTTGCTCACTGCCCGCCGGCGCTGCCCGGCGGGCTTGCGGCCTTGGTCACGGCGGTGAGCGCGGCTGCCGGCGAGTCGCCGCGCCCCTCCCCGATCACGATCAGATGCTGGGCCTGACAGCCCGCGACTTCCGCGCTCGTCGTCGCGAGATCCTCGCTGTCCAGCCCGGGGGCGTTCCCGAGGTAGTAGGAGAGCTCGCGACGTTCGAGCGCCTCGAGGTAGGCGAGGAACTGCTTCTCGGTCTTCACACGGGCGAGCTTGCCGAGCAGATCGGTGAGGCCGTTCGCCGCGTCGGCGCTGAGCCCATCGACGTTGTCGAACACCCCGGTGTCGGTCGGTGAGTCCGGCGGGTCGGGCGCGTCGAAGCCGAGCGAGTCGAGGGCGCTGCGCCACGCGTTGGCGTGAGCCTGCTCCTGGTCGCGGAAGCTCTCAAAGGTGGTCTTCAGCGGGCCCTCGATCGCTCCGGTGTTGACCGACGTCGAGTAGGCGAGCACGGCGATCTGCTCGAGCCCGGCTGCCTCGACCAGGTAATCGCGCAGGTCGTCGTCGCTGGTCGATTGCGCGGCAGCGCTGCCGGTGCGCAGCAGCCCGGCCGCGGCGAGCGTGCCGGCGCCGATCGCGGCACGGCGAAGCGCGGCGCGGCGACTCTCGCGGTGCTCGGTCAACCGCCTGCCCCGGTGGTCGTCGAGGTGGTCGAGCCGCTCTCGGCGGCGGTCGACGTTGTCGACGTCTGGCTGCTCTCGATCGACTCGAACGGCTTCGTGCCGAGACCGGTGACGAACGGCTCCGGCGCCTGGTCGGCGCCCGCGAGGCCGCTCAGGCTGGCGACCTCTGCGGCGACCTGGGCGAGAAAGGCCGCCGCAACCGAGCGGCGCTCCTCGCTCGACAGCTGGCCGGCGCCGGTGCGGTAGGCGGCGATCGCGGTGTTCGCGGCGTCGAGCGCCGCGTGCTCGCCCGGCTCCGAACCGGAGCCCGTATCGGGACCGCCCGTGGCGTTCGCGCCGAGCCTGCTGAGCTCGCTCTGGCGGGCGCGCGATGCCTTGCCGAGCTCGTCGAGGACGTCAGCGGTCTCGGGGCCGCCGGCCGGGGGGCGGGGCCGAGGTTCGCGTAGGCGGCCCCGAGCGCCGCCTCGGCCGATGCCTCCGCGTCGAGCAGCTCCTGGTCGTGGCCCGCGTCGCGCTGCTCGATCTGGGTGCCGCAGGCGGTCAGCGCGGCACCGGCGACGCCGGTACCGCCGACCACGAACAAGCCACGCCGCGTCACGATTCGCATTCGCGGCACCCTACCGGGGCGATGGCAGACGACGTGACGCCCGACGCCGAGCTCGCGCGCCTCGCCGAGCGCGTGTCCGCGTGCAGGCGCTGCCCGCGTCTGGTCGCGTGGCGCGAGCGGGCGGCAGCCGATCCACCGCGCCGCTTTCGGGGCGAGCGCTACTGGGCGCGGCCCGTCCCGGGCTTCGGCGACCCCGAGGCGGGCACCGTGATCGTCGGCCTCGCCCCGGCCGCCCACGGCGCCAACCGCACCGGCCGCATGTTCACCGGCGACCGCTCCGGCGACTGGCTCTACGCCGCGCTGCACCGGGCCGGGTTCGCGAACCAACCGGGCTCCGTTGACGCCGGCGACGGGCTCGAGCTCGACGGTGCCTGGATCACGGCGACCGTCCGCTGCGCGCCACCGGCGAACAAGCCGACCCCGGCCGAGCGCGATCGGTGCGTCCCCTGGCTGGTCGCGGAGCTCGGGCTGCTCGTCAACGCGAAGGTGCTGATCGCGCTCGGTTCGTTCGGCTGGGACGGCGCCCTTCGCACCTTGCGCGCGCTCGGCCACCCGACCCCGCGGCCGCGGCCCAAGTTCGGACACGGGGCCGAGGCACGGATAGGACCGTACGTGCTGCTCGGCTCCTACCACCCCTCGCAGCAGAACACCTTCACCGGGAAGCTGACCCGCGAGATGCTCGACGCCGTCCTCGTCCGGGCTCGCGAGCTGGCGGGCTGAGCCCGCACGCTCGGGTTCTGCCTCGTGTGTCGCGTCGGCACGTGATAATCGGCACGGATGTTCCCGGTCAACGTGCCCAACGTGCTCACCCTGCTCCGGATCCTCGCGGTCCCGGTGCTGGTCGTGGCGCTGCTCGACGAGACCCCCGACGGCGACGTGATCGCCGCCGCTGTGTTCGCACTCGCGGCGCTCACGGACGGGCTCGACGGGTACATCGCGCGCCGCCGACAGCAGGTCACCACGTTCGGGAAGTTGATGGACCCGCTCGCTGACAAGCTGCTGGTGATCGCGGCGCTGATCTCGCTCGTCTCGCTGAATCGGCTCGCGGCGTGGGTCGCGATGGTGATCATCGCGCGGGAGGTCGCCGTGACCGGCCTGCGCAGCATCGCCGCGGAGCGCGGCGTGGTGATCGCGGCGAGCCCGCTCGGGAAGCTCAAGACACTGCTCCAGGTGGCGGCGATCATCGCCCTGATCGCCTTCGATCCGTCTCCCGTCTGGGTCGACGTGCTCCTCTACGCCGCGGTTGCGATGACCGTGATCTCCGGCGTCGACTACTTCCTCGGGGTGAGAAAGCGATTCGACGAGCGCGCGGCCGAGCAGGCCCGCCGCCGGTCGGCGGGCTCGGCGAGCCCCTCCGGCTGAGCGTCGCGCGGCCGCGGATCAGGCGCCGGTCAGGCGCAGGGTGCTTCGAGCCACTCGCGGGTCGTGGTGTGGTGGCGGGAGTGCTCGCCCGTCTCGAGCTCGGAGAGGATCTCCGCGAGCTCGCCGCTGCGCTCGGCGACCACGGAGTGGCGATGGATCGTCTCCAGGTTCTCCTGGCGGGCGAGGACGTAACCCCGGTCGCGAAGCTGCGGGTAGCGGTCGGCAACCCGGCGGACCATCTCGCGAGCGACGTCCTCGACGAACCGCGGGTTGCGGTGTGCCTTCTCGACCACATCAGCCTCGTCGGAGCGCTTCATCAGCTCGTAGATCTCCGAGCTCATCGAGGACTCGACGATGTGCAGCAGGTCGCGCGCGTCGACCTCGACCTCGGTGTGTTCCGGCGTGCCGATGTGCAGCGAGCCGATCCCGCGCTGGTTGTGGGTGGCGACCGGGACGGCCTCGAGGATGCGCTCGATTTCGCCGTCACCGAAGCCCTCGGCCACGAGCCGCTCTCGCGAGCGGCCGGCGAGCAGCTCCTGGGCGCAGGGACAAGCGGTCATCCCCTGGGCCTCGACGCCGGTCAGGGTGCGCGTGCCGCGCTCGGAGGCGACCGCCGTGCCGAGCAGCGTGTAGATCTCCTGGGTCTCGAGGCCCGAGGCGGGGGTCGCGACCGTCTCCGGGTAGCGGGCGGCGATCGTGACCTCGGCCCGGAGGCCCTTCTGGCGCTCCCGAACCTGCTCGGCGATCTCGCCGGCGAGCCGCTCGGCGCGCAGCGTCTCGCCGAGGATGACGCCGTCGATCGCCTCGTTGACGATCTCCTCGAAACGCGACATGTGGACGCCGGCCTGCTGCGGGTTGAGATCGACGAGACACTCGAGCTCGGCGAAGTAGAGCTTGCCCCCGTCGATTCGGATCACCTTCTCGACGCCGCGGACCCCGACCCGGGTCAGGCTGACCTCCGTGGCGGGACGCCCGGCCTGAACGTCGGTGGGGCTGGTTGCAACGGTTGTTGTATCGGTCGTCGCCATGAAGCTAAGAGTACGCACACTCCGGCGCGCGGCCGCGGGATCGGCGATTCGGAACCTCGATCGCGAGATCACGATCGGGCAGACATCCCTGAGCAGCCCGATCAGGGCCTATACTTCCCGCCGCCCGAGTTAAGGAGAGGCGGGCATTGGCTGAGAAGGCGGAAGTACTTCTGGAGCAAGCAAATGGGGAGGGGGCGATCGACGCCACGGAATCCTCCCTGCCCGAATCGGAGGAGCTCCGCGCCCTGATCGCCACAGGGCGGGAGCGCGGATATCTCACCTTCGAGGAGATCTCGGGGACGCTCGAGGAGGTCGAGGTCACCAAGGAGCACGTACAGGGCCTGCACTCGTATCTGATCGAACACGGCGTCGACGTGATCGCCGAGGACGGGCTCACCGCCTACAAGGAGGCGAAGGGCGAAGCGCAGCCCGGCCAGTCGAAGAAGCCGGAGCTCGACCTCACCGTCGAGCCGAGCCTCGACTCGCTGCGTCTCTACCTGCGGTCGATCGGCAGGGTCGAGCTGCTGACCGCAGGCCAGGAGATCGAGCTGGCGAAGCGGATCGAGAAGGGCGACATGGCGGCCAAGCGGCACATGGTGGAGGCGAACCTGCGCCTCGTCGTCTCGATCGCCAAGGGCTATCTCGGCCGCGGGCTGAGCTTCCTCGATCTGATCCAAGAGGGATCTCTGGGCCTGATCCGGGCGGTTGAGAAGTTCGACTACCGCCGTGGCTACAAGTTCTCGACCTACGCGACCTGGTGGATCCGCCAGGCGGTGACGCGGGCGATCGCCGACAAGGCGCGCACGATCCGGATTCCCGTCCACATGGTCGAGAAGCTGAACCGCGTCAGTCACGTCGAGCGCCAGCTGGTGCAGAAGCTCGGCCGCGAGCCGGAGCCGGCCGAGATCGCAGCGGAGCTCGAGATCACCGTCCGCGAGGTGCGAGACATCCTCCGCGTCGCCCAGATGCCGGTCTCGCTCGAAAAGCCGATTGGCGACGAGGACGAGTCCGAGCTCGGTGACTTCGTCGCCGACGATCAGACCGAGGAGCCGTTCGAGGCGGCGACCGAGAACCTTCAGCGCGCGGACATCCAGCGGGCGCTCGACGCCCTGCCCGAGCGGGAGCGGCAGGTGATCGAGCTCCGGTACGGGCTGCGCGGCCACGAGCCGCTGACGCTCGAGGAGGTCGGGCGCGCGTTCGGGGTGACCCGGGAGCGCATCCGCCAGATCGAGAACAACACGCTGAAGAAGCTCAAGCAGCTGCCTGAGGCCCAGCGGCTGCGCGAGCTCGCCTAGAGCGCTCGCGGGGGCGGGCCGATCCGCGCCCGGCGCGCGGCTAGTCGCAGTACGGTCGCGAGCCGGCGGGGTCGCGGCCGGCGATGCCCGAGCAGTCGCGCAGCGAGGCGAGCCGGGCCGCGAGGCTCGCCTGGAGGGCCGGGGGCGTGGCGACGGCCGGGTCGACGGCGACGTTTCGGAGCTCGTAGGGATCCGTCTTCAGGTCGTAGAGCTCGTACTCGGGCCGGTCGCATTCGCCGGTCTCGGGGTTGACTCGGTTGAGCTCGACGTAGACATAGCGGGGGGTCCGGATCGCGTCGTAGAAGTTGCGCAGCCCGCGCTCGGCCGGCCGCTCGCCGCAGGTTCGGTTCGAGCCGATCTGGTAGAGCAGGGTTCGGCCCTTCGACCATGCCGGCCGCTTTCCCTTCAGCAGCGGCAGCAGCGAGCGGCCGTCGAGGACGCGGCAGTCGCCGCTTGCGGTGCAGGGGCGGGCTTCGGCGAGGTCGAGGATCGTCGCCGTCAAATCGAGGTTGTTGACCAGCGCCTTGACCGCCTTCGGGCGTCCGTGGCGCCTCACCTTCCTGCCGAGCAGGTTCGTAGGCACCCGAGCGAGCAGCGGCACCCGCAGTGACTCCTCGTACGGGTAGACCTTGTTGAGCACGACCCGGTGCTCCCCGAACAGATAACCGTTGTCCGAGGTGAAGAAGATCGCCGTGTTGTCGAGCTCACCCTGGCGCTTCAGCTCACCGACGAGTTGCGCGACGCCGTTGTCGACGGTCGAGAGGCTCGCGTTCGCGCAGCGCCACCCGAGCTTCAGGTCGTGGCGACGGCTGGCGCCGAGCGGCGGGCGGGTCGCGATCCAGTCCGGCTTGTCGCCGATCGCCGCCTCGTCGAAGTCGGGCGGCTTCGGCAGCGGCGCCGACTTCCAGCGCCCGAGCTTGCCGCCGTCGGGCAGCGGTAGGCCGCCTACGCTGCACGGCCCCTTGCCCGTCGCGTCGCCGGCGTGCGGTGCGATCTGGGCGAGCATCAAGAAGAAGGGGCGCGAATCGGTCCTCGCGTCGCGCACGAAGCCGAGCGCCCTCTGGTTCATTACCCGGGTGCTGTAGCCCGCCCGCCCCTTTCCCATCACCGCGGCCGAGCCGTTGTTGCTGAAGGTGGCGCGCTCGTAGAGCGTCTCGGTGCCGACGTAGCCGAACCAGTAGTCGAGCCCGGCGGGCGCCGCGAGGCCGCCGTCGGTGTCGAAGTTCTCACCGACCGGCGCCGGACGGTCGTAGTTGAGCAAGAAGCGGCCGATGTGCCCGGTGCGGTAGCCGGCGGCCTGCAGCCAGGAGTAGAGGATCGAGCCCTTGTCGTTGAGGCTCGAGTAGCCGGGCTCGTTGTCGAAGACGCCGGAGTTGTGCGGGTACTGCCCGGTCAGACCGCCGGCTCGCGAGGGACAGCAGAGCGGGCTGGAGACGATGCTCTGGTCGAACGAGGTGCCGTTGCCGTCGTCATGAAGCGCGGCGAGCGTCTTCGGCATCGCTTCGGGCGTCAGCTGCGAGACCGTCTGGTCGTCGGTGAGGACGACGATCACGTTGGGTCGCTGCGCCGCGGCCGCGGCTACGGCGGCACCGGGTGTGCTGGTCGCCGCGATCGAGCCGATCACCAGGATGGTCGCGGCGCAGCCGGTGGCGACCGCGAGCTTGCTGCGTCGGCCCTGCACGAGCGATTGTCTGCGTCCCGGTCCCATTCTCAGCCGTGATTCGCCCGCGGGGCGCGGCTCACAGTAGAAGAGCACGGCGGCGGCGTCGGAGTTTCGGCGGCCTCGGGGCGGGAAACGATCGGTGCACGCGCCACGCGGAAGGCCCGTGCTGAACAACGAGAAAGGAACCGAGATGCCGGAGAACTACGACGACGCGAAGGGCAAGGTCAAGGAAGCCGCCGGCGACCTGACCGACGACAAGAGCCTCAAGAACGAGGGCAAGGTCGATCAGGCGGCGGGCTCCGTGAAGAGCAAGGTCGGCGACGCGGCCGACAAGGTCAAGGAGACGATCTCCCGCGACCGCTAACCGCCGTCGGCGCCATCGTGCGCCGCAGCGGGGCCGGCAGCGGCGCCCAGGTTGGGCGCCGTTCGTCGTTCGGGGATGACCGCATCCCAACGCCACGCCGGCCCGAGTGGGGGAGGAGGGATTCGAACCCACTCAGCACGAGGCACTCGGTTTACAGCCGAGCCCGGCTCTCCAACTCCGGCGCTCCCCCGGGGGCGGCCGATTCTAGAGAGAGGCCGGAGCAGGCCCGTGCACCGGCCGCCGTGGGCGAACCTTCGCATTGCGGGCCGTGATCTGAGAGGTTTGGAACCGATGTCACGACCGGATACCGAGGTGGTGGCCGAGCAGGTCCGCGCGGCCAACGAGAACGACCTTTGTCGGCTCACCGAGCTGCTCGCCGAGAACTACTTCGCCCGCCTCTCCTCGGGACAGATCTACGCCGGCTCGACCGGGTTCGCCAACTGGGTGCGCGACGCCGCTCGCCGCGTTCGAGAGCCGCCGTTTCGAGGCCTCCTCGATCACCCAGGCCGCGCCGGAGTTCGTCCTCCTCGCCGGCATCGACCACCGCACTCTGGCCGACGGCACGCGCGAGGCCGTCCCCGGCGTCTGGCTCTACCACGTCCGCGACGAGCGAATCAACGCGCTGATCTACTTCCGCACCGAGCGCGAGGCGTTGGCCTCGCTCGCCGGGCCCGGCCGCGAGGAGCTTCCCGCCGATGTCGTCGAGCGGATGATCGACGCCTTCAACGGCGACGACTACGTCGAGATCGTCAGCGGGATCCACCGGGACTATCGCTTCGACTCGGCGATCATCGAGCCCGGGAACACGCGGCGGGGCCTGGACGCGTTGATCGCCCGGCTGGTCGAGATCAAGTCCTCCTTCCGAGTGCTGGTCGTCCAGTCGCCGCATCTGACCGAGCTCGGCGAAGGCTTCGTGCTCGTCGAGGGGGTGATCAGGAGCGAGCGCGAGACGCGGATCTCACGCCGGCGGGCCGTCTGGCTGGCGCTGGTCGAGGAGGGCAGGGTGCGAGAATTTCTGTCCCATCCCGACGCGGAACGCGCGAAACGCGCCGCACGCGCGAGAATGCGAACGGAGACCGCGTACGCCAGCCACGCAATCACGGAGGAGCCACGTTGACCGACACGATCGACCGCGCCCGTCAGATCCTCGAAGCCCGCCTCGCGGAAATCGAGGCCGAGGCCGACCGGGTGCGCGACGCCCTCGCGCGTCTCTCCAAGCCGGGCGCCGCCGCGCCTCGTCCCGCCCGGGCCCGGCCGAATCGTGCGGGGAGGGCCTCGCGTCGCCGCAGGCGCGCCCGGCCCGGTGAGCGCGAGCGCGAGCTCTACGAGAGCATCGCCGCGCACCCCGAGCGCCGGGTCACCGACCACGCGCGGGCGCTCGGCGTTCGCCCGCAGCAGCTCTATCCGCTGCTGCACCGGCTCGAGGCCGCCTCGCGGATCGAGAAGCACGGGTCCGGGTATCGGACTCGGGGCCGCGCGAAGAGCCGGGCCGCCGCCGCGCGAAGAGCCGGGCCGGCCGCGCGAAGAGCCGGGCCGCCGCCGGCCGCGCGGCGTCCTAGCCCTGATCGTCGGCGCCGTGGAAGACGAGGCGTGAGAGGACGACCTGCGAGCGCGTCCGCTCGACCAGCCCGTTTCGCTGCAGGTCGATGATCAGGCGTTCGAGGTCGGCGTTGTCTGAAGTGCGCACGCGGGCGATCGCGTCCGCGTCCCCGGTGACGCTCCATGCCTCGACCACCTCCGGGTAGTCCCGGAGCATCCGCGTCACCTCAGCCAGCGTCGTCCCCGGGCGGTAGAAGAGCTCCAGCAGGGCCTCGGTGTTCCAACCGAGCGCGGCATGGTCGACGACCGCCGTGAACCCACGCAGCGCCCCCGACGCCCGCAGCCGGTCGACCCGGCGCTTCACGGACGGCGGCGAGAGCTTCACCCGGGTGGCGATGTCCTCGTATGTACGGCGACCATCGTCGGTCAACAGCGAAAGAATCCTGCGGTCAGTGGCGTCCATTCGCAGGATTCTTGCGCATAGAAAGCAAATTTCAACATTGACCTTCGCGAGGCGCCCCTCTACGGTTTGAGTTCGTGGCTCTCGGCTCGACAACTCTCCCTGCGCCGCCGAAGGCGGCCCGCGTCCTCTTCGACGAGTCTCACTCCGAGGCGTGGACGATCCGCCGCGAGATCGCCGGCGCGATTCAGCCCTCGCACTCCGACGACTCATCGCTCTCGCGCGCCGCGGACGCGCTCACGCGGCGCGAGTTCGAGGTCGCCGCGCACACCGACGGTCCGCTCGATGCGGAGGCGCTCGTCGACGTCGCGGTGCTCGTCATCGCCCACCCCTCGGACCCGAAGTGGGAGGCGACCGTGGACGGCGGCTCGCCGCTGCTCGCGGACGCCGAGATCGAGGCGATCGAGGCGTTCGTCCGCGACGGAGGCGGGCTGATCGTGCTCGGCGAGAGCGAACAGGAGAAGTACGGCAACAACGTCAACCAGCTGCTCGCCCGGTTCGGGATCGAAATCGCCACCGCGACCGTCCAGGACTACGAACACCATTACGGCGACGCTCCATCCTGGATCCTCGCCTCACTCGGCGGTCGACCCGATACCCGCGCAACTGCGGGCGGCGACCCGCTGGCCGGGGTCGAGGCCGCGTGCTTCTACAGGGCCGGGGTCCTCGAGACGCGAAACGGCGCGCGGGTGATCGCCCGCTCGCAGTCGACCGCTTCGATCCCGGATGCACCGCTCGCCGCGACGCTCGAGTACGGGCAGGGCCGTCTCGTCGTGCTCGCCGACTCCGACCTGTTCGGCGACGACTGCATCGGCGAGCTGGATCACGAGGCGCTGTGGCTCAACCTCGTCTACTGGTCGGCCGGGCCGGCGTTCTCGGTCGCCGCCCCGAAGGCCGTTTCGACGGCTGCGGTCGACGCTCACTGGCTGCGGCTCAAGGCCGCGGTCGAGGAGCTGCGCCTGACCCAGGCCGCCGACGGCTCGGTCGACACCTCCGAGCACGACCCGCAGCGGCTCCGGGAGCTCGTCGCTCAGATCTCCGCGTCCGCACAGGCGCTCAAACCTCACTTCTCCCACCAGCACGGCTATATCGACGCCCTCAGCGCCGACCTGCTCGCGTGGTCGGACGGCGGCTTCGGAAAGCCGGGCTTCGATCGCTCGATGGAGGCCTTCCGCCCCGAAAGCGAGCGGCGACATGGGGTCGAGCACCTGGTGGTCTTTCCGATAGCCGAAGCGTGCAGCTGAAGACACGAAGCCGAAGCTCGAGCACGCGCTCCAACCGCCGGGCGACTGAGCCCCCGGACAACGAAGGCGCCCCGTTGGGGACGGGGCGCCGGTACAGGGAGGAGAGATATGTGTGTATGTATGTTCGCGCCGCCGAGGCTTCCCTTCGGGCCGAGGCGCGTGGCCTGGGCCGGGCGGGGCACCGTTGAGGCCGGCGCATCAACAACATACGGCGCCGCACCGAAGCCGCGGGCCGGATCGGTCGCGAACTCCGCCCTTTCCGGTTATGGCACCCCCAACCTGCGGCTATCGGTCGCCGGTGGCGCTATCCGTCGAGGCCGCCGTCCTGGTCGAGATTGCGGCGCAGGAAGGCGATGAAGTCGCGCTGCTCGCGGGGCAGCGAGGCCAGCGACCGGCAGACGATCACGAACCGGCGCTCGAACCGCAGCCCCTCGATCGGCCGCCGATAGAGGCGGTCGCGGTGCTCGTCGAGCGACAGCGCCGAGAGCAGGACCGGCGCCGAGCGCTCGAGCGCCTCGCGCTTCGCGACCGCGGTGCTGCCGACCTCGACCAGCGCCGGGGCGAGGTGAGCTCCCCGCTCGCCGAGCACCGCCTCGGCGCAGCGGCGGTCGTGTGCCTGGGGGTCGCGCATCACGAGCGAGGTCGCGAGCAGGGAGCGCAGCGGGATCCGCTTGCGCGAGTACCACGGATGACCCTGCGGGACGGCGACGATCACCTCGTCGGCGACCAGGTCGAGCTCCTCGAGGCCGTCGTGGCCGCCGTCGCCGGGACCCGATGCGGTGATCCCGGTGTCGGCGTGGCCGTCGAGGATCATCCGCCGGACCGCGTCGGAGTTCGCGATCGTCAACTCGACCGGAAGATGGGTCGCGCCGCCGGCCTGGTAGGCGACCAGCTCGGGCGACAGATAGAACTCGGCGATCGTGTGGCTGACCGCGAGCCGAATCGGCTCGGCCTCGCGTGACCCGTCGACCAGCAAGGCCTCGACCACCTCCGCCTGCTCGAGCAACCGCCGCGCCTCGGGATAGAGCCGCCGCCCGGCCGGAGTCATCGTCGACCCCGCTCGGCGACCGCGACAGCAGGTCGGTGCCTGCGACCGCCTCGAGCGTCCGAAGCCGCTTCGAGAGCGCCGGCTGGCTGATCTGCAGCGCGACCGCGGCGCGGCCGAGCGTGCCGAGGTCCGCGGCCATGCAGAACGCACGCAGCTCGGCGAGCTCCGGCGAGCGGATCGGCCGCCTGCCGGAGCGGACTTTCGCCTTCTCGGTTCGCTTGCGAGCCATCTCGTCTCCCTCGCCCATACAACCAGACCGACCGCGACCTCCGAGCCTGCTGAGGCGCCGAGCCGCACGGTCGCGCGCGCGCCCGGGGCAGGCTCCACCGCCGCCAGCCGAGCGGGTAGCGTGCCCGGCATGGATCTCGAAGGCCGCGTGATCGCGATCGCCGGGGCGGGCGGCGGGCTCGGGCCCGTGGTCGCGGCGCGGATCGCCGAGCAGGGCGCATCGCTGGCGCTCACCGACCGCGACCAGAGCCGGCTCGACGCGGTCGTCGCCGACCTCGCGATCGACCCGGAGCGCATCGACTCGAGAGTCGTCGACCTGCTCGACGACCTCGGCGACCGCCGGCTGGGCGGATGCGCTCGGCGAGCGCTTCGGGCGGGTCGACGGCCTGCTGCACCTGGTCGGCGGCTGGCGTGGCGGCGAGCCGCTCGCGACCGCGCCGCTGGCCGACTACGAGTGGCTCCACGACCTCCTGGTGCGGACGGTGATCAACACGACCCGCGCCTTCCACGACGCGCTCGCCGCCGGCGAGCAGGGCCGCTTCGTGCTCGTCTCGTCGAGCCAGGCGCAGGCGCCCGGCGCCACCAACGCCGCCTACGGAGCAACCAAGGCGGCGGCCGAGTCATGGACGCTGGCGCTCGCCGACTCGTTTCGCGGCGCCGGCTCCGCGGCAACCGCGAACATCCTCGTCGTCAACGCGATCGTGACCGCGCAGATGCGCGAGCAGAACCCGGACAAGGCCTACAAGACGTTCACCTCGACCGAGCAGATCGCCGACGCGCTCGTCTTCATCTGCTCGGACTCGGCGGCGAAGATGAACGGCAAGCGGCTGCCGCTCTACCCGTGAGCGACACCCGTCCCGGCGGTGCGCCGGCGACCGACTTCGCCTCCGACAACCACGCCGGCGTCCACCCTGAGGTGCTGGAGGCGATCGTCGCTGCCAACGTCGGACACTCGGGCTCATACGGCGCCGATCCGTGGACCGGGCGCGCCGAGGCGGTTCTGCGCCGCCATTTCGGCGACCGGGCACGGCCGTTCCTCGTCTTCAACGGCAGCGGCGCGAACGTCGCCTCGATCGACGCCCTCACGGGCCCGCACGAGGCGGTGATCTGCACCGAGACGGCGCACATGCACGTCGACGAGTGCGGAGCGCCGGAGCGGCTCACGGGCACCAAGCTGCTCACCGTCGCGACCGAGCACGGCAAGCTCGGTCCTGCCGACATCGAGCGCTGGGAGGCCGCGCCGCGGCGACGAGCACCAGGCGCAGCCGCGGCTCGTCTCGATCACGCAGTCGACCGAGCTCGGGACCGTTTACACGCTCGACGAGACGCGGGCGATCGCCGATGCCGCCCACCGGCTCGGGATGCTGCTCCACGTCGACGGCGCGCGCCTCGCCAACGCCGCCGCGGCGCTCGGCGCCTCGCTCGCCGAGCTGACCACCGAAGCCGGCGTGGACGTCGTCTCGTTCGGCGGCACCAAGAACGGCCTCATGCTCGGCGAGGCGGTCGTCTTCTGCGCGCCCGGCGTCGCCGAGGACTTCTCCTTCACGCGCAAGCAGCTCGGCCAGCTCGCCTCGAAGATGCGCTTCCTCGCGGCCCAATTCGAGGCACTTCTGGAGGGCGACCTCTGGCTTCGCGGTGCGACCCGGGCCAACGGCATGGCGGCCCGGCTCGCCTCGGCCGTGGAATCGATCGAGGGGATCGAGATCACCCATCCGGTCGAGGCGAACGCGGTCTTCGCGCGCCTCGACAGCGCGGCGATCGACCGGCTGCTCGACGGCCTCCCCGGGGACGATCCGTTCTACGTCTGGGACGCGGCCGGCGACGAGGTGCGCTGGATGTGCTCCTGGGATACCAGCGAGGACGAGGTCGACGAGTTCGCGGCCGCGATCGCCGCTGCGGTGGCGCCGCGCTGAGCGGATGGTCGGCTCGCTGCTCGAGCGAGCGGAAGGGGCGGCGGTGAGCGGGATCGTCCGGCTGCCGGCGCCGGCGGCGCGACTGCTCGCCGGCCGCCCGATTCGGGTCGAGGGCCAGCAGCTCGACGTCCACGTCCAGCTCGGGCTGCGGTTCGAGAACCTCAGCGGTGGCTCGAAGCTGCGCTCGGTCGCCGCAACGAGGGCCCGGCGCCGCCGCGATGCCCGCACCTTCGCCGGCCCCCGGATCGAGGTCGCGCGCGTGTCGCGATCTCGAGCTGCCCGGGCCCGCGGGGACGATTCCGGCACGGCTCTACGAGCCGGGGGCTCTTGCGAGCCCGGCGCCGTTGATCGTCTACTACCACGGCGGCGGCCACGTGATCTGCGATCTCGACACCCACGACCAGCCGTGTCGCTTCCTCGCCCGCGAGACCCCGGCGCTGCTGCTCTCGGTCGACTACCGGCTCGCCCCCGAGCACCACTTCCCGGCCGCGGTCGAAGACGCGTTGGCGGCGTTTCGGTTCGCCCACGCCGAAGCGGATCGACTCGGCGCAGACCCGAGGCGGATCGCGGTTGCCGGCGACAGCGCCGGCGGCAACCTCGCCGCGGTCGTCGCCCAGCTCGCGGCCACCGACGGCGGCCCGCGGCCGGCCTTCCAAGGGCTGATCTACCCGGTGATCGACTACTCGTCGAAGCGCGCCTCCTACGAGACCTTCGCCGAGGGCTTCTTCCTCACCCGCGCCGAGATGGACTGGTTTCGCGACCACTACCTCGCAGCCGCAGCCGACCGCGCGGACCCGCGCGCGTCGCCGATCCTCGCCGATGACCTCTCGGGCACGCCGCCGGCCCACATCATCACGGCCGGCTTCGACCCGCTTCGCGACGAGGGCGAGGCCTACGCCGAGCGCCTTCGTGAGGCCGGGGTCCGGGTGACCCTGCGGCGCGAGCCGGATCTCGTCCACGGGTTCATCAACGCGGTTGGACTCGGCGGGCGCTCGCGGCAGGCCTGCGAAGCGATCGCAGCTGCGATCCGCGAGGGGTTGACCGTCGGTCCCGACCACGGCTAGGCTGAGGCGGCCGTCCCGACGTGTGGCGGCTCGTCCAGCTCTTGACTCCCGGACGCTCAGCGGCTCCTTCGGCCCGGACTCGCCGCTGTCGGCGTTCGACGGCAAGCCCGCCGCCGGAACCTTGAAGCTGCGGGTTGCCGACAGGCGCCCGCGGACGATGCACGCTGAACTCGTGGGGATCACGCGGACGACGCCGGGCTGCAACTGACGCAACGGCGCTCTTCAGCGACGGGCTCCAGATGTGGACAGCGAGGAAGCGGAGAGCCCAGGGTGGGATTCGAACCCACGACCCCCTCCTTACCATGGAGGTGCTCTGGCCTGCTGAGCTACCTGGGCGCGGCGGCTCGCACTCTAGCGATGACCTGGCGCCCGCCCGGGGTTCGGCGCCGGCCACCGGATCGGCGGGTCGGAGGTTAAGTCGGCCGCTGATCGGGGTACTGGTCGTGACCGCAACAACGGTTTCGAGGCCGTGTTGCTTGCTAGAGACGTACGACCCAGGGGATGAAGATGCCGTTGATGAGCAGGACGAGGTCGGACAAGGCCCGCAAACCGCGCCGGAGCTGGCTGCTCGCCTGTCTGGCCCTTGCAGCCGCGAGCCTCGCGGCGCCGGCCGCGGCTGAGGCGAAGACGGCGGACCTCTCCGTCAGCCAGACCCCGAGCGCGAACCCCGTCCGCACCGGTCAGGAGTTCTCGTTCGAGATCACGGTCATGAACGCCGGGCCCGACTCGGTCAACGCGGCGAAGCTGGTCGATGTGACGCCGAAACGCGCTGATTTCCTCGGCATGACCGCTTCCCAGGGATCCTGCGCCCAACACCAGCGCCGCGTCGAGTGCAAGCTCGGTCCGATCGCGGCGGGTGCCGGCGTCAGTCTGTCGCTCAGGGTTCGGGTGACCGGGCAGAAGAGCCTCGTCAACGAGGTGCGTGTCGACAGCAAGGCCACCGATCCGAAGCCGAACAACAACACCAGCAAGCAGCGGGTCAACATCTCCAACCAGGCTCCCGTCTTCTGCGGCGGTCAGATCGCGACGATCATCGGCACCGACGGCCCCGACAACCTGGTCGGGACCGACCACAAGGACGTGATCGCGGCGCTGAGCGGCAACGACAGCGTGATCGCGCTCGAGGGCAACGACCTCGTCTGCGCCTCGGGCGGCAACGACGTCGTCAAGGGCAACGCCGGCAACGACGACATCCGCGGCGGTGGCGGTAGGGACTCGCTCAGTGCCGGCGACGGCAACGACGTCGCGTTCGGCAAGAGCGACGACGACGTCCTGCACGGCGGTCCCGGCAGCGACGTGCTGCGCGGCGGCGGCGGCCACAACAAGTGCTTCGGCGACGGCGGCCACACGATCAAGCGCAGCTGCTAGGGCTTAGCGCGACGGCGGTGGTCCGCGTTCCGCCCGGCGGAGTGCCGGAGAGCGGCTGCCGCGGCGTGCCGGTCCGAGCAGGAGAAAGGTAGCGAATGGACCGTCCGAGGTTCCCGTACGCTGCCTGGGTGGGAACAGACTATAACCACCACGAACACGGCAGTAGTCGTGTGGGTAGCGGATGACGATCAGCGCGTGCGGCAACTGCAGGTGCTGTAAGTATTCGGCTCCGGCCGGAGCGGCAGCGCCTGGCTGCCGAGGATGCTCGAGGGCCTGCCTCAGGTGTCGCTTTGGCACGAACCCCTGATCGGCGCCCTACTCGGAGAGTTTTACCTACTTCAAGAAGTGACGAAGATCGCCGCCGAGCACGATTTCGACCGGATTCCCGAAGCGGACAGGGCGTCGGCAAGTTTTTCGCAAGGCGACGCCCGGGAGCTGGCGAGAGGATCTGATGCCAAAGCAGATCGCGGAGATCGAGCGCATCGCGGGTGATGTGCTCGACGCCTTCTACCCCGGCTGGGAATCCGCCGCCGCCGACGGCGGCGGCAGTCGGCAGCGGCCCCCGTCGCGGATGGCTAAGGGCTTGGCGCGGCGCTGGACACTATGTTCAAGAGCTTGACCTCACGCAAAGCCTGGCGCCGGGCGGTGGTTCCGGTGCTTAACGGCGTCAGGGGCCGCAGGCGCTTGCGCGAACAGCAGGTGCTGTGGATATTCGGCTCGGGCCGGACCGGCAGCACCTGGCTGGCGAGGATGCTCGAGGGCCTGCCTCAGGTGTCGCTTTGGCACGAACCCCTGATCGGCGCCCTATTCGGAGAGTTTTACTACGTCAAGAACCGCGGCCGCCACCGCGGCCGCCAGTTCATCCTTGCCGACGAGTCGGCTGAGCTGTGGGAAGGCTGGATTTGCCGCATGGTCCTCGAGGGTGCGGTGAACACTTGTCCCGATCTGGGCCCTAGCGGCATCGTCGCGATCAAGGAGCCGCACGGGACGGTCGGCGCGCCGATGCTTGAGCGCGCGACCCCACGAAGCAAGCTCCTGGTCCTCGTCCGCGATCCTCGCGACATCGTCGCGTCGGCACTCGATGCTCAGAGGGAGGGCGCGTGGGCCTGGGAAGAACGTCGCGCGAGAGGCTCCTCGCGGGGAAACAACCTCGCCGATACGAAGCCGGTCGGCTTCGCGCGTCGTCGGGCGGAGATCGTGCGGCGGGATTTCCACGCCGCAAGACAGGCCTACGATCAACACAGCCAGGGTCCGCGTTGCTTCGTTCGCTATGAGGATCTGCGCGCCGACCCTGTCGCAGAGCTGAGCCGGATCTGTGCGGAGCTCGAGCTCCAGGCCGGCGCCGAGGAGCTGACGAAGATCGCCGCCGAGCACGATTTCGACCGGATTCCCGAAGCGGACAGGGGCGTCGGCAAGTTTTTTCGCAAGGCGACGCCCGGGAGCTGGCGAGAGGATCTGATGCCAAAGCAGATCGCGGAGATCGAGCGCATCGCGGGTGATGTGCTCGACGCCTTCTACCCCGGCTGGGAATCCGGCGCCGCCGACGGCGGGCGGCAGTCGGCAGCGGCCCCCGTCGCGGATGATTAGGGGTAGGTGCTTGACCCGCACCAGCGTCGCGTTGCTCGTGGTCGCCGTCTCGGTGATCTCGGGATGCGGCTCCCGACCGGGCGACTCGACGAGCAGCTCGAACCTCATGGGCCCGCCGCCCCAAGACGAATCGATCAACGATGCCGCGCAGCGAATCGAGTCCGCGATCGAGTCCGGTGACTGTGATCGGATCAACGCGCTCAATCCGCTTGGCAGGCCTGGAATCTCGACCGAGAAGAGATGCCGCTCCCTGACTCGCCTCGCAGGGTTCAAGGTCAGAAGCGCTGTGCAGTACGGCAAGCTCGGCGGCGTGATCGTCTATCAGCGTGGAGCTCGCAGACAGAGCGCAATTCTCGTACGCGACGCAGACGGTGAGTTCCACATCGCGTTCAAGGATCCGTTCACCGGCACGCCCGGGACCACGGGCAAACTCGCCCGCCAGTTCGAAGTCGTCGCGAAAACGGGTCTAGCGGCGCTGGCCGACGGCAACTGTGAGGCCTTCTCAGCGGTCGCGTTCGCCCGCTTCGGCCTTTGGTCAGAAACCAACAAGACGTTGCTCTGCGACAGGGTCAGGCAGAACCTAGTGAGCGCGCTGCTCGAGGATGGAGGTGACCCAGATCCTGTCGACCTCGACGGAGGCTCGTCCTATGCGTTCTTCGGCGTCCGGACTCCGGCGTCCTACGTGACCCTGATCGCAGCGAAGGAGACCGACGCCTCCGGAGGCTTGGCGGTGGGTTCGAGCCCGCTCCCGAAGGGAGCTCCGACCTACGGCATCGTCGAATCATTGCGGACAAACCCTCGCGAGCCAATCGAAGGAGACTCCTCGCGGAACAGGTAGCTGGTTGGGCAGGCTTCGCGCTTCGTAGGCCGGCCGACCAGAGGCTTCGCCCGCGCGCCACCGCCCGTGTGCTGCAATCGTCGGTGTGAGGGTCATGCACTTCTACCCGTTCGTACCTGCGGGCCGACACGGAGGAACGCTGCGGCTTCGCGCAGCGCTGGCAGCGTCGGAGGAGCTCGGCGTCGGCGAGGTCCATTACTACGATCCGGTGGCGATGGGTTGGCGTGGCCCGATCTCGGCCGCCGCAGTCGACAGCCTCCAGGAATCACCCGTCGCAGTTCCGCGGGGTCTGAAGCGCGCCGTGTTTCCGTCGACACTCTGGGAAGCCGGGCGCCGCCCACTGGCGTCGCTCCGTTCCCACCTCGACGCCCAACAACTCGGCGAAAACACTGTGGTGGTCGTTCACACCGGGTATCTGGCCGGTGCGTTGAGAGCAATCGCCTCGAAAGGAGCGACCCCACTGCTCGACGTCTACGATCTCGTCTGGCGCGCGCACCTCAACGACTCCCGCTCTTCCCTGATTCCGCTTAGTACGCTCCGCCTGCTTTACAGTCGCTGGGTCGAAGGCCGGGAGCAACCGCTATTTGGCGACGCGGCGGCGATAATGGTTGCCGGCTGGGGCGATTTTGAGTGCCTGCGCAGCGGCGTTGCGCGGACTCGATGGGTGCCGACGGCGACACCGGTCGCGTTGACCTCTCACGTCGTCTCGTGCGCTTCGGTCCGAGTTGGGTTCATCGGTAACTTCGCACACGCCCAGACACTCGATAGCGCTCGGCGCTTGCTCGCGTCGCCGCTCGGCGCGGACCCCGAGGTTCGGATTGTGTTGGCAGGCCGCGGCTCGCGAGCGGCCGTGTCCGCTGGGCCACAGATCGAGGTGCTCGGGGGAACCGACGATCCAGAGGAGCTCTATGGGCGAATCGACTGCGCGGTAGTCCCGGTCGCCTCGGGCGCCGGAATGAAGTGCAAACTTGCCGAAGCGATCGTCGCTGGGCGGCCGGTTCTGACTACCGAGCTCGGCGCTGACGGCTACCCGCCCGCGCTGCGGCGGTGGTTTGCCATCTGTGAGCCCCAGCTGCTCGATGCCACAGCGGTGCGAAAGTGCGTCACCGACTTCGATGCCGCGGCGGCGCGTACCGAGTTCGTACGCGAGCTGGGCTGGAACAAGGTGGTAGCTCGCTACCGGGAAGCGATCGAGGCGGCGCTGATGTACTCAGCGCGCCCAGCCGCTGCAGTAGCTCTTCCACTTCCCACTCGCCGCATTCGACGTGTAGTCGGTCTCCAACACGGCCAGGCTCGCGGTCCATTCAGCGGGGCTTTGCGCACGACAGCCGTTCTGCCACCAGCCGCGCAGTGCCGTTGCCAGCGGCTCGAGTCCCCGCTCGACGACTTGGAGCGCGCCGGGAAAGCGCGGCGCTAGGTCGTCGACGCCACCCCCGCCAAACGCCAACACCCGGCATCCCGACGCGAGTGCTTCGAGGATGACGTTCCCGAACGGCTCAGGCCGCATGGAGGGAACGACTACAAGGCGTGCCGCGTGAAATGCCGGGCGCGGGTCACGGGTCCGGGTCAACAGTTGCCACCCGCCTCGGTCGCAACGGATGCGCAACTCCTCGGCGTGCACGCGAAACGAGCTCTTCTCCCCCTCGGCGCCGAGGAAAGTCAGCGACGGCCTCCGACTGACTCCGGTGAACGCTCGCTCGTACGCGTCCGCGAGCACGTTCTGCCCCTTCCACGGGTTCAGTCTGCCTACGAACAGAACCCCCTCGCGCGAGGTCGGGGCAGCGACCTCGGGTCTCACCCAGTCCTCCTCTAGCCAATTCGGGATTACAGCGCTAGGCAGCCGGGCGTCCGTACACCGCTTCCATTGTCGTTTGACCTGGCTCGACACCGCGACCACGGCATTCGTCCTCCGGGCATGGGCTGCGCAGAGGAGGCGATGCCTGAGCGATGCCGGCTCTAGCCACTCGCGGAGCACCAGCACGCTCCTCCCGCTCGCCCCGCGTCGCCAGGCGACCGCGGCAGAGTTGTAGATCGTCAGGTCGGCACCCGTGCCTTGTGATGGTCGTCGCAGCGCGGAGGCTCCGCCAACGATCCCGCGGCTCGAAACCACGGCCACCGGGCCCTCGCGGACCTCGATGCCGCGCTCGGCTGCGAGCGCGGCGAGTCCGAGCTCGGGCCTCGCTGTGGGCGCGGTGAGCCAGACTTTCGCCCCGAGCGAGCGGAGCACGACAGCAAGTCGCACTGCTGAGCGGTCTGAGCCGAACAGGTCCCTGCTCGGGCAGACGATCTCGACCTTCACGTTGCGCCGGAGCGGTCGGCGATTCGACGATCTCACCGAGCGCGTCGAGGTAGGCGTCACAGACGATCGGCCATGAGTAGGTCTCGCGGACCGAACGCCGACCGTGCTCCGAGAGCTCCCGGCGGCGGTCGGTTGAGCTCAGTACCGCTCCCAGCAGCTCCGCCAAATGCTCGGGCTGAGCCCCAAAGTACGCGTCGACCTCGCCGAGCACCTCACGGTTAAACGGTGTATCGAACGCGAGGGTCGCCGCACCGGCGCCGAGGCCGCGCAGCAGGCCGGGATTCGTTCCGCCAACCGAATGGCCGTGAACGTAGACGGTGCAGTGAGCCCACAGCTGGTCGAGCAGGCCCTGGTCCTCAACGGTGCCGAGCCATCGGATGCTGTCATCCGTGGCTGCGGCCTTGGCGATCGTTCTGCGCAGCCGCGAGCGATCCGGGAGGACCCGACGATCACGAGCGGTGGTCGTGAGCCCGCCGGCAACAGCCGCCAGGCGTCCAGCGTGAGCGTGATGTTGTTCTCGGCCGCCAGCCGGGCGACGGCGAGAACGTACCCTCCTGCATCGAGCCCAATCGCGCGGAGCTCGTCGGTTCCCGTGTCCTCGAGCAGGTGCCCGCCGTAGGGTATGTAGCGCGGCTCGACGCCGAACTCCCGCTTCCAAATCCGCCTTATCTCGCGCGAGTCTGCGATCAGCATCCGCGCGCCCTTAGCCGCGCGTTCGGCGCCGCGCCGGAACATGGCGCGGCCCAGGCGACTCCATCTGGTTCGTTCCCACTCGATCCCATCGACGTTGACCGCGGTCGGGATTCCCGCCCGCTCGAGCAGGTCCACCCAGTAACCGTTGCTCGGACTGAGCAGAAGGACGACGTCGGGACGCTGGCGCCGCGCGTCGAGTGCGGCCGTGAGGCCGAAGCTCAGCGTTTCGAGCTGGCGGAGGCCGAGCCCGGGCGTCGCTCGGCACTTGGCCCCGTCAACCTGCCAAGTGCGGTACCCCAGCCCCGGCTCACGGGAGTAGACCACGACCTCGTGGCCCGCAGCGACCGCGTGTGGGACGAACTCCCAAACGAAGGTCTCGAATCCTCCATAGACGACGGGATAGCCGCGGCTGCCGATAATCGCGATCCTCATCGCGCCGAAAAGCCCGGTTGTCGGTGATGCTGGCTAACGATCCCACGAGTCCCCTGCGGTCAGCAGGGTACTCTTGGCAGAGACTTTTTCGGGTCGTCCACGATTCACGGCTCAGGGACTGGGCATGGACTCTCGGGATCCCCGAGTTGGGAGGAACATACTTGCAGAGCCATAACGTTCGCCTGGTCTCCGAGTTGGTGTCGTCGCTCGGCTACGGCTCGGCCTCGTCGTCTGGCGTGCTCCTGGTCGGCCCAGAGCCAGAGGTGCTCTCCGATGTTCTGTCCGATCTTGGCGTAGCGGTCAAGGCTGAATCCGATCCACGGCGGATCGTTGAGTTCGGCGACGACTCCGAGGAGGTGGTCGTCTACCTGCGCTCGGAAGCCCCGAACTCGACCGATCCTGAAAGGGCCCTGCTCGAGAACCTGAGGCGGGTCGCTAGACGAGTGGTGTTGATCTCCGGCCCGCGCCTGGTCGAGGCCGAGCGCTTCTTTTCGACCAGAGGCGATCGCATCAGCACGTTCGCAGATGACCAAGTGATGCTTGCCAGCAAGCCTGGATCGCTCGAGTCGAATGGGTTGAATCGCCCGACGCCAAATGGCCCCGGCGCAGAGGTGACCAACCTGCTCGATGTCTGCCTCGCCCAGGTCGCGGCGCTCGGCGAGTCGGGGCGGCGGCCTCGATGCGGGACTCGCCGAAGCCGCAGATATGCGGCGTCGGGCCGATCGCGCCGAAGCGGAAATCGACGAGATGTCCTCGTTGCTGGTGGATGCGCTCAACGAACTTGCCGAGGAGCGGCGCGCTCACGCAGAGACCATGCGACGCTTCCAAACGGTCCGCCGATCGCGTATCTGGCCGGCGCTCGTCGTCGGCTACAAGGTGATGCATGGTGTCCGTGCGCTGAGGCGAAGGGCTGCGCTACGGCGCCCGGACCGGCACCGAAGCGGCGATGCCTGAATCCCGGCGGGGCTTCGATTCGATCGGACCTTGGCTTGCTGCCCGAGAGCCGACGGGGCGGGGCCGGGAGGCGATGCGTCGTCGCGCGGCGGGCTTTGCGTTTCGGCCCCTGGTCAGCGCCCTGGTCGTGATTGAACAACTCGACGAGATCTGGGCCAAGGCGACGCTGAGATCGGTGCTCGGCCAGTGCTATCCGGCTATTGAGTTGATCGTCGTCGTGCCGCCTCTGGCCAAGTTCGCTGCCGGTGAGCTCGCACGCAGCTACCTCGACGACAAACGCGTGACGGTCGTGGCCGCCGACCGGGAGCACGGATCGGCCGGTGGTCTTCTGCGACTAGCGGCCGAGACCGCGCGCGGCGAATACGTCGCGTTTGTCGGGCACGGTGACCGGCTCGCTCCGGATGCGATCTTCCGGGTTGTCGAGCTGCTCCAGGATCTGCGGGTCGACGTCGTTTACACCGATGAGGACGTGATCGACGAGTTCGACGATCATGAAGAGCGCGTTTGCAAGCCGTATTGGTGCCCCGACCTTCTGCTCGAACAGCCGTATGTCGGCGGGCTGTGCGTGCTGCGAAGCGAGCCCCTGGCGACGGTTCTCGCCGATCTCGGTCGACCGACCGAGCGAGGAGAGCGAGTACGAGTACCTTCTACGTCTTGATGAGCGAGGCGTCCTGGCGGTACATCTGCCGCACTGCCTCTATCACCGCAGGCGCCGACCAATGATCCGCGACGTGCGAAGCGACCCGGAGTCGACCGCGGCGGTGCGTCGGCGCAGTCGAGTCACGAGGGAGGGCATCGAAGGTCTCGGCGGTCATCGCGCTACCGCCAGATGCGCAGCGTATCGAGGATCGGCGAGCAGCTCGGGTCGCTGGGCTCGTCGATGCTAACGGAGGTTGTAACGGCGGACTCGTCCGCAATCGGGGCGACTGGGCGGCGTCTCGCTCGTTCGATCAATCTCGCGGTCGGGTCGACGCGAGGTGACTACGTGCTGATCGCAGATGGCCGTGCTGTCCTCGCCCCGACGACGAGTCCCACGTGGCTCTCAGATGCCTTGACGGCGCTCCAGCGCGACGGGGTTGCAGCGGTCGGCGGTGAGGTGCGCGACCGCAGCGGCCGTTGGCTGCAAGCCGGGCTCCGCCCGGACCTCGGCCCGCTCTCGGGCCTCCTGTTCGACCCGGCCGTCCGCCCGCCCTTGGCGGACGCGACCTGCAATCCGCTCGCCGTCTGCGCCGCACCGATGCTGGTCTCCCGCTCGATCTGGGAGGCTCTGGGTGGCTTTGACGAAGATCGGTTTCCCGATGCTCTGTTCGATGTCGACCTGGCCCTGCGAGCGACCCGTCGCGGTCTGCGGAACGTCTACATTCCCTCGCTGACCGTCCGCGTTCCCGTCGTACGGACGGCGCCGGAGGCCGAAATCGCACGCTTCATTCGCACCTGGCTGTCGGAACTCTCCTTGATCGCCTCCTACGACAGTGCCTCGTTGGAAAGTGCCGACGATTCACGCATAGACGCTCGCATTCTGCCGCAGCCCGTGCTGCATCCCGACGGACACGTCGAGCCAGCCCGGCGTTCAATTCGGGTGGGCGTCTGAGCGTGCGCATCCTTCTCGTCGTGCACCAGTTCCTGCCCCGCTACTCGAGTGGAACCGAGGTCTTGACTCGTGACACCGGCATCGAGCTCTCGAACCGCGGGCATGAGGTGCACGTGCTGACCGTCGATCCCCACCCCAAGGTCCGCCCCGACGTCGTCGAGGCCGACGACTACGAGTTCGCGGGCCTCCGGGTTCACGCCCTTCGCCTCCCAGCGCCGCCGTCACAGGTCGAGGAACTGGAGTGGGAGTACGTGAACCCTCTGGCAGCCGACCACGTTGGTGCATATGTCTCGGCGCTGCGGCCCGACGCCGTTCACGTCTTCCATCTGCTGCACCTCTCGGCCTCGGTGATCGAGCCGCTGCGTGCTCTCGAGGTGCCGCTCGTCATGAGCGCGACCGACTTCTGGTCCTTCTGCGTAAGAGGCAACCTGAGCAAACCGAGCGGCGAGATGTGCCGCGGGCCCGACGATATCTCCTCGAACTGCCTCGAGTGTCGCCGTGTCGACGAATGGTTCCCCGCGAGGGTCGTCTCGACCCGGCTCGGGCGTCGTCGATACTTCCGTAGGATCGCTCGTGCTGCGCTTGCTGAGCGCCCCGACGAGCAGCGCAAGGTTCTGCTCTCGCGGAGGGTGTTGGCTCGTACGCGGGCTCTCCACGACCGTGTGTCGCAGTTCGACATGATCCTCGCGCCGACGAGGCTGACCTACGAGCTGATGCTCGAGAACGGCTTCGGATCGCACCAGGTGCGCCTCTCTCCCTACGGCATGGATGCCGAGCCGTTTCGCCGTATGAAGCGGCTCGCGGGTGGGACAGCCACGAGCAACGGGGCTCGGCTGAGGATCGGGTTCATAGGGACGCTTACGGAGCACAAGGGCGTACACGTGTTGATCCAGGCATTCCGTTCATTGCCGAAGGACCCAAGCGTCACGCTCCGCATCTGCGGAGGGTTGGGGGACTACCCGACATATAGCCGTTCGATCCTGAACCAGATCGCCGAGCACCCGAGGATCAACCTCGCAGGTCGGTTCCCGAACGATCGAATGGCCGACGAGTTGTCCCGGATCGATGTCCTCGTCGTCCCTTCGGTCTGGTACGAAAATGCGCCGCTCGTCGTCTACGCGGCGCTCGCTGCGGGAGTCCCCGTGGTCGCGACGGACCTCGGGGGACTCTCCGAAACGATCTCCCATGGACAGAACGGTCTGCTCTTCGAGCCTGCCGACGCCGCCGACCTCGCTCGTCAGCTACGCCGGCTGGTCGATGAACCGGGCCTGCTCGCGGCGCTCAGGGAGGGGGCCCACGAGCATCGTTCTGTGGTCGACAGTGTCGACGAGTTCCTCGAGCTGTACGAGTCACTCAACAACGGGAGTGCGGTTGTTGGCTGAGCGCCAGCGATGCGTGGTCGTTGGCGGGGGCCTGCTGGGAGCGCATACGGCCTGCGCGCTCGCGACCGCAGGCCGCCCGGTAACCGTGTTCAGCCGCACGTTCAGCGATTGGCTGCGGGTAAAACGCAGCGAGGGGCTCGGGATCGACTTCCAGGAGGGGGTCGTTCCGCCCGAGGACCAGCTCGGAGCCCACCTCAAGGATGCCGATGCGGTGTACTGCTTCGTCGGTTACAGCACCCCCGCGCGGTCGGGCGGCAGCTCGCTCGCGTCGGCTACCGAGTGGCTGCTGCCGTCTCTGAGCGTGATTGAGGCGGCCGCGCGACACGGGGTACGCCGCGTGGTGGTTGCCTCATCTGGAGGCACGATCTACGGCCCGACCACAGAGCTGCCCACCCCGGAGTCTCATCCGCTCCAACCAATCTCCGCGCACGGCTCGACCTCGATGGCGATCGAGTCTTACGCCGCCCTTTACAGCCGCACCCACCAGCTCGAGGCTGTGATCCTACGCTACTCCAACGTCTACGGCCCGGGCGCACGGGCACGGGGCGACCAAGGCGTTGTCGCGGCATGGTGCGATGCGCTCGCGCTTCACCAGCCGCTCCCGCTGATCGGGAACCCGAACCAGCAGCGCGATTTCCTGTATGCGGGCGACGCCGCCACTGCAGCAGTCGCGGCGCTCGACCGCTGTGAGCCGGGCATCTACAACATTGGTGCCGGAGAAGGCACCCGCCTCGGCCGGGTGCTCGAGGTCCTCGAGGACGTCTCCGGCCGGATCCCCGAGGTCGAGCGACGTCAGGGGCGTGGCGTTGACGTCCCGGCGAGCTCGCTCGATTCCAGCCTGTTCTTCCGGTGCACCGGCTGGGAACCCTCAACGTTGCTTCGTGACGGCGTCGAGGCGACCTGGCTGTGGACGACCTCGGGCCGCGCGGTCCTGCGAACAGGCGAGGCGCGCGCGCCGGGCTGAATCGCGCCCACCACGACACCGGTTGGTGGCATTCAAGCCTGCCGGATCGGTGACGCACATTGGTGGGCGTACGGGTTCAGCGCAGATCCATCCCCGCCCCCGAGATCGACCCTTGTGCTTCCAGAGATGGTGCATGGACGACACGGCGACGTCACGTGCGTCGCGGAGGATGTGGACCACCTTGGCTTCCGGGTAGACGTTGGCGATTTCGTCGACCGGACCCGACCGCGGAAAGGCGTCTTGTCGCCGGCGATGCGTTAGCCGCCCGCCGTAGCCTGATCGCGAGAAAATGGTTGGTAGGGCCCGATGACGGTCGCGCCTCTCGGACGCAGCCGCATCGCCGCCAGCTCAGCGAGTTGACCGTCGCCGGCGCAGTAGGGCCATCGCGGCCCGTCCGCTGGTTGGGTTGCCGCTGAGCGCGAACCGCAGCTCGCGCAGTACAGACGCAATTCGGAAGGCAAGTGCGCGGGGCGCACCGTGACGGCGCCTGTGCAGCTCAACCTTGTTTTGGACGAGCAGCGTCCAGAGGTCGGGGTCGACGCGGGAGGACCCGCCAAGGTGAGTCGCGACTGCATCCGGCGCCAGTTCGGTGGCATAGCCTCGTTCGCCGGCGCGCAGCGCGTATTCGGCGTCCTCGGAGTAGAGGAAGAACGACTCGTCGAAGCGACCGCAACGGTCGAGGCACTCACGCGAGATCATCAGTGCTGCCCCTGAAGCCCAGGCGGCGGTCGAAGGCCGGTAGTAGGCGGCTCGGTCGAGCACCGTCTCGCTCAAGCCGAGTCTGCCCGAGAGCCGCACGCCGATCGCAGCCTCCGCCAGGGCGCGCGAGACCGAGGGTTCGAACCTCAGCGTAAAGAGCAGGTTGCCTCGGGAGTCGACAAGCCGCGGGACGACGATCCCGACTCGCGGTCGCTGGTTAGGATCGCCGGTTGCCGCAGCCGCGCGCCCGAGTCGCGCCTGCATCCGCGCTGCGGATCCAGGCGCGAGGCGAACGTCGGGGTTAAGGACAAGAACATCTCGCGACGGATCGGTATCCGCGAGCCCGCGATTCGCCGCCGCCGCGAAGCCCGCGTTAGTGCCCATCTGGACGATGCCGGCACCGGCCGCCGCGGCGATCCCGGGAGTGTCGTCGGCGGAGGCGTTATCGACGATCACCAGGTCCCAAACGAGCCCTCGCATCCCGCCAACCAGCGAGTCCAGCATTCCGGGCAACACGCCGCCGCTGTTGTAGGTGACGACGATGACGTCGGCGCTGGCGTTCTCCGGCGGATCGCTCAGGGGGTCCATCCGCCCATGGCGACGAACGACTTCGTCAGACCGGCGACTCTCTCACGGTGGAGAACGGCACCGGGAAACAGCGCTCGCATCTCGGAGGCAGTCAGCAGCCGGATCTCGTTCACAGCCTCGACGGCAGCCGCGCGGTCGGGGATCGCCTCGTGGTAGCCGAGTGCGAAGCGCCTCACGAGCGCGACCCGTGCGGCGACTGGCAGAAACTGAAACCCCGGTACGAGGAAATGAGGCTCGAGCGGGAAATAGCGGTTTGGCGTCTGGACGAAGTAGCGACTGCCGACACGGCGCACCTCCTGCGCCATCCGCAGCTGATCCTGCCAGTCACCTACATGCTCGATCACGGAGTTCGAGAAGACGATCGGGAACTCGTCCTCGTTGAGCCCGACCAGCTCGCGAGCGTCGCCGACCACCGCGACGATGTTCGCCTCCTGCGCCTTCTGTGGCTTGTTGTTGAGCAGCACGATCTCAAAGCCGGATCGCCCCGCGTAGCCCATGTGGCGCCAGAAGCTCTCGACTCCGCCGACATCGAGGATTCGGACCGGCCGCGGCACCGATGCGCAGAGCGACTCGAAGATACGGAACCGACGCCGGCGGAAGCGGTTCGCCAGCGATCCTGCCTCACGGTTATCCGCAAATCTGAACAGAGCTCTCACGGCGGCGGCGCCGGAACTGGCGGCTCGATGGTGGTGCCGACCCGGTCGCTCGGGAATGCGCCATGCCTGGGCAGCCAGGCGCGCGCCGCCCGCTTGCTTGCCGGCTGGGCCGCGAGCAGGCGCCTCCAGGCGAAGGCGCGCAACAGCCTGCCCTCGGCACCAACCGTTTCACTGAGCCCGACGAGTCGGCGGAGCTGTCGTGTCGCCAGCCACGCGATCGCGGCTGGCGAGCGTTCGGCATCGCTGAGCCGCTTGAGCCCGCGGCGACGACCCTCGGAGAGCCCAGACCCACAACGCGCGAGCAAAAGCCGCGCCATCAGCGCGACGCGGCAGTACTCCTGGAAGTAGGTCGTCCGCCAGTGGTCGTAGAAGTACTCGGGATCGGCGCCGAAGTGCCGCAATCGCTCGCGAAGGTGGCGTCCGCTGAGCGCCCACGCCTGCCCCCGCTCATGGCCGAGCACGGCGTCGTCATGCTGCACATAATCGTAGAGCGGGCGGTCGATGTAGGCGACCTTCCCGATCGCCAGCCCAACCAGCGCCATCCAATGATCGTGATACAGGCCGCCGAACGCCGGCGGGAACGGCAGCGCGAGGTCGACAACGCGCCGTCGGAACAGGGCTGCCGACCCCGAGACTGTGTTGGCCAGCAGCATTGAGATGAGGTCCGTACTGTTGTTACGACGTCTGGTCCAGTAGGTCGGCGAGATGAGCCTCCCCACGTGATCAATGACGCGGGCGTCGCTGTAGGCGATCGACGCCGACCCGATCGCGTCCACCAGAGCGTCGAGCTTGTCACGGTGCCAGCGGTCGTCCTGGTCGGCGAGGGCGATGAACTCCGCTTCGGGAGGTGCGAGACGCAATGCGCGCTCGAAGTTGTGGAAGAAGCCGGCTCTGAGGTCGGCGTGCGAGACGATGAATCGGGGGTCGTCGCCGACCATCGCCTCCAGCGCGGCGAAGCTCTCGGGCGATGAGCTATCGTCGCTGATCAAGCAGACCCAGTCGCGGTTTGTCTGCTGCCGGATCGATTCGATCTGTTGCTCGAGAAGGTCGAGGGGCGGCTCGTAGGTGGCCATGCAGATTGCGATCCGCGGTCGGGCTGCGGCAGTCCGAGCCGAGTCGTTCTCATGATGGCGCCGCGGCCGCGGGCCGCTGAGCTCGATCGAACCGACGGGGGCGCGGGACCTCGTGCCGTCGTCAAGCCTCGCCACGAGCTCGACGCCAATCGTGCGGAAGCGATCTGAGGCGGGCAACGTGGCAATGCCCCAGAACCCACCGCGGTAGGCATGGTCGTCCTTTCCGTTGGCAGCCAGATCAGGTCGCGGAATCGAGTGGGCAGTGACCGGGTTGAGACGGCCGTCGATCTCGATTGCGAGCGCCTTCAGCCGCCGCACCGGGTGCGAGCAGGAGCCGGCGACGAAGATCTGGTTCGCGCGGTCGGCCGACAGCCGTGACGGGAGTTCGGTGTCGAGCTGGGCGAGAAGTCGGCTGTCAGAGTCGGAAGAGGCCACCCGATTGGACGAATAGTCCCTGTGGGTTGCGCCATACAGGGTGCATCGGATACTTTCATGCTGCGTGAGGGGAGACGCAACCACCCGGAATCGGATCGCCTGACTTGGCAGCGCCCTGGCGGAACCGAACTGGCTTCGTCGTCGACCAAGTGCTCGAAGCGTTGCCGTTTTCGGCCGCGAGACACGATTTGGGCCCGCCCGGCCCGCGGCTGCTGGTCGAGACCAAGAAGCCTCCCCGCGAGGGCCATCGCGTCGGGATCACCCGTCGCGAGACGTTCGCGGCGACAATCGCGGCTTTGTCCTTCGACGGCTCCTGTTCGCCGGCGACCTGGTGGGCCTCAGTCTCTGCTGGGGGCTCGCGCTGGGCGGCGCAGCATTGTTCGCGACCGAGGCCTATCTCGACTGCCGACATCATTCTCTTCGTCGCCCTCCTCCCGGCATGGTTCTTGATCGCGAACGCGGTTGGCATCTATCACCTCTCAGAGCGGCGGCTCGGGCACTCGGTTGTCGACGAGGTCGGTCCGATCGCGTTGGCGCTGACGATGTGGAGTTGGGTATTCCTGCTCGCGCGGATCGTATTTGAGCCCGGGCCTGATCGACGCGCTTCCGTCGGTGCTGCTCTGGATCGTGGCTCTTGGCGTGCTGCCCGCTACCCGCGGCGGCGCTGCGGGTGTTCGCACGCCATCAGGGCTGGTACCGGCAGCGTGTCGCCGTGATCGGCACGCCCGGAGACGTCAATCGGGTGATCCGCCGGCTGGAGCGCCATCCAGAGCTGGGGCTCGAGCTCTGCTGCGTCGTCAGGATAGAGACCGCCTCGCCGGCAAACGGGTTCATCGATCTTCGGCCGATGTCGCGCGAGGACCGCGAGCCACGCGAGGCGCGGGACCTCGCTGCAGAGCTCGTCGGTGTGGTCTCGCGCGCCGACGTCAACCGAGTCGTGATCGCGAGCTCCCCGGGCGACATGGACCAGCGTAGTGAGCTGATCCGCGCCCTCAGCGAGCTCGGCGTCCACGTCGACATGGTCTCGGCCGAGGCCGATGCAATCCCTTCCCGTGGCGCGCTTCACTTCGTTGAGGGGCTCCCGATGCTCTCGATCTCGGTCGCGCGCGCCGCTCGAAGCCGGACAGCGCTGAAGCGGGTATTCGACATCGCCGCTTCGGCCTTAGGCCTTCTGGTGCTCTCGCCTTTCCTCGTCTACTGCGGGATCCGGATCCGGCTTGACAGCCGCGGTCCGGTCCTGTTTCGCCAAGCAGCGTGTCGGACGCACGGGGCGCACGTTCAACCTGTTGAAATTCCGCACAATGGTTGACGGAGCGGAGGGGATGAAGGGTGAGCTGATCGGCTTGAACTTCCACGAATTTGGAGACACCCCTGGGATGTTCAAGATCACCTCCGACCCGCGGATCACGTCGTTCGGAGCCAAGCTGCGGCGCTGGTCGTTCGACGAACTTCCGCAACTCTGGAACGTCTTCTGCGGCGACATGAGCCTGGTGGGACCGCGGCCTCTGATTCCGAGCGAAGCGGCGATGGTCAAGGGACACTACGAGGCCCGTCTGAACACGCGGCCGGGAATCACCGGACCATGGCAGACCCTCGGGCGCAGCGACATCGGGTTCGAGGACATGCTCAAGCTCGACTACACGTATGTCACCAACTGGTCATTTTCGGAGGACATCAAGCTTCTCGCCAAGACGGCGGGCGCCGTCAGCCTGGGCAGGGGCGCATACTGACGCCGGCGTGACAGACCGCCTCGAAGCCTTCGCCAAGATCTACGACGAGCATGTGTGGGACGTCTACGGGTTCTTCGGATACCGCGTCTCCTCGCGGGAGCAGGTAGAGGATCTCGTCCAGACGACGTTCGAGCGCGCACTGCGCGCATGGCACCGCTTCGATCCCGAGCGGGCGACCCCTCGGACCTGGCTATTGGCGATCGCCAGCAATTTGCTGATCGATCACTACCGGCGCAATCGGGGTGGCCGCGAGGAGCCGCTGCCGGCCGAGGAGATCGGAGCGATAGGGGATTCCGAGGCAATCGACGCCCGGCTCGGGGTGGACCCTTACCTCCAGGCTGCGCTCGAGCGCCTCACCGACAGGGAACGTGAGTTGATCGCTCTCCGCTACGGCGGCGATCTCAGCGGCCCCGAGATCGCTCAGATCACCGGGCTCTCACTTGCGAACGTCCAGCAGATCCTTTCGCGGGCACTGCGGAGGCTACGCTCGGAGTTGAGCGAGAGCAGGCCCGCGAACGCCTAGAGGCGTGCGATCCGAACGCTCGCCCATCGCCGCCCGGGCGACGGCGAGCGCGATCAGCTCGGGGTGTGTGATCTCGCCCTTTCGGTCCCGGGCGAGGAATCGAGAGTGCGTCCGCGAACACGTAGGCTGCGACGACGAGGGTCTCCAGCGATGCTGTCATCTCGTGCTCCAACGAGGGGCAGGGGTGGAGGCCCTTCTCTGTTCCACGATGGGTTCCTCGCTCGTGAGCGGCGAACCCACATCAAGCCTCTAGTGATTTCTGTCAGCATCGACGGAGCGCGTTCGTAAGATCCGGTATGCCTCTAAGACTGACCATCGGCGCGATTCTGGTCCTGCTCTCGATTGTCGTAGTGGCCGGCCAGGCATCCGCGGCGGACATTTCGGCGACCGACCAATACCAGGAGAACATCCCGGGCGCGGGAGGTGATCATCCGGCCCATCACGGTGATGGAGCCAGCTCCGAGGGCTCCCACGAGGGCGGCGGGGCTGCCGGTGGCGGTGGATCCGGCGGCGGGGCTGCCGGTGGCGGTGGATCCGGCGGCGGGGCTGCCGGTGGCGGTGGATCCGGCGGCGGGGCTGCCGGTGGCGGTCCGGCCCTCCCGCAGGGCTCGGCAAGTCAGCTGAGTGCCGCGGGGGCCGACGGAGCCGCCGCGGCCGCGCTCGCCCAGCAGAACGCTCCTGCCTCGGACGGCGCCGGTCGCAACGGTACGGGCGGCAACGGTACGGGCGGCAGACGGTGCGGGCGGCAGCGGTGCGGGCGGCAGCGGTGCGGGTGCGGACACATCCACGCACGCGTCGAGTGACACATCCTCCGGCGAGCATCCGAACGGCGTCGACGGGGTAGTCCACACGCTGGTCAACGGCTCGGCTGACGGAGGCATGGGTCTCGGGCTCCCGATCATCTTCGTGGCGTCGCTTCTCGGAGCGATTGTCTATCTGGTCGCGCGTCGGCGTCGGGTCGGCACGGGTAGCGTGTGAAGCGAGACGGAAGGGCCGGTCCCCCGGTCGCCAGAATCTCGGCTGGCTGCGTCGGCGTCCTGATGATCCTCTCGGTCGTCGCGCCTGCCGCCTCGCAGGCTTCGTTCGAGACCGGGCTCTATGAGGGTCGCTACGTGACCTCGGATGCGAACCAGCGCAACCAGGCGTTCGACGAGACGGTAAAGGCCGGTGCGGGGATCGCGCGTATCGACCTCCACTGGCGGAGGGTCGCCGTCCGGCCGGTGACGAACCCGACCGACCCGGGCGACCGTGGCTACGCGTTCGCGCCGATCGACGACGCGGTAAGGGCGGCCGCCGCGCGTGGTCTCCAGGTGATGCTCACCATCTACGACGCTCCAAGCTCCGCGGAAGGCCCGGGACGCTTACCGAGCGCCCCGGCCGGCACCTGGATGCCGAACGCCGCGGCCCTGGGCGACTTCGCAAAGGCCGTGGCGACCCGCTACTCGGGCAAGTTCGCTGACCTGCCGCGGGTGCGCTATTACGAGGCGTGGAACGAGCCCAACCTTCCCCAGTACCTGAACCCTCAATTCAGTGGCCAGCAGGCTGTCAGCGCCGAGCTCTACCGTCAGATGCTGAGCGCTTTCTACGATGCCGTTAAGAGCGTCGACCCGTCGAACGTCGTAATCGCCGGGGCGACCGCCCCCTTCGGCGACCCGCCGCAGCCCTTCCCGGGTCGAGTTCGCCCGCTCGTCTTCGACCGCACCTGGATGTGCGTCAACAAGAGGCTGAAGCGGACCAACTGCGGGAGCACGCCGCGGTTCGACATCCTCTCCCATCATCCGATCGAAATCTCGGGAGGGCCCACCGCGAGCGCCGTGAACCGCGACGACGTCGCCACACCCGACCTCGCCCGGGTGCGCAAGCTGCTCCGGGGCGCCGAGCGTGCGCACGCGATCGGTGGCAGGAAGAGGCATCCGATCTGGGCGACCGAGATCTGGTGGGAGTCGAATCCGCCCAACCCGGACTCGAATACGAGCCTCGCGAAACAGGCGCGGTGGGTTGCCCAATCGTTCTACCTGATCTGGAAGGCCGGGGCGAAGGCTGTCATCTATCTCTCGCTTTACGATCAGCCCCCGGCGCCGCTGTTGATCCAGTCGGGGCTCCTGTTCGAAAACGGCGCGTTGAAGCCGAGCTTCAACGCGTTCCGCTTCCCGTTCGTCACCGACCGCAAGGCAAGGCAGAAGCTGCTCGCCTGGGGGAAGTCCCCGCGCTCCGGCAAGCTGAAGATTCAGCAACTAAAGGGAGGCAAGTGGAAGACCGTAAAGAGGCTGAAGGTCGGTAGAGGGAAGGTCTTCACCGCGAATCTGCCGATCCGCGGCAAGGCACAACTCCGCGCCACCGTCGGCGGCGAAAAGAGCGTGGTCTGGAGGCAATGACGAGACTCAGCGCTGACTGGGATCCGGTCCTGGCGGCGATCACCCGCGCCGCTTGAGCCGGTCCGCGACACGCCTCAGCGCATCCTTGCGATCGGCGCGTCGCCGCACCGCCAGCTGGCCGCGATGATGTCGGCGGGCCGCTTCGTACCGTGACTCCCCTGGAGCCTCCTGCTCGAGCTCGGCCGTTGTCATTGCTACCGGTCGTGCTCGCAGGACGACGCTGCCGTGGCCGCGTTCCGCCTCGTCCCGGCCCATCGCGAACCCGGCCGGGTCGAGGCGCTCGAATACGAACAGCCTCCCCCAGTGTTCTCGCAGCCACCATTCTGAGTGCAGCACGTTTGGTTTTCCGCCGCGAGCGGTGATCACGTTCATCGCGATTCGGTCCTCGTCCCAGGGCTCGCCGGCGATTCGCTGCGACATGCCGCTACCGAGAAAGGTCGCGATCAGCAACCCCCCGGGTTCAACGACCCGGTGCAGCTCCAGAAGCCAGTCGCTCCAATGCTCACCGATATGGGTGAACACCGAGGTCGCGTAAACGAGGTTGAAGTAGGAGTCGGGGTAGGGCAAGGGCGGCGTCGCCCCATTCGAGTTGGCGCCTGCGACCGGGGGGCAAAGGTTGTCGGCCAACCAGGCGATCATTTCGTCATCGATGTCCGAGCCGTGGAACTCCGCCACGGTCGCCTCATAGGCGTAATGGCGCAGCACGCGCCCGGCGCCGCAGCCGAAGTCGAGGACCCGCTTTCCTTCCCAGCCCCAGTCGCTCGGAAGCCGCGCGTCGATCTCGGCGCGAATCTGCGCACCCAGGGATAGATATCGGGTCGAGTCGTCGCCAGGCACACACCCGACACGGCGAACGAATTCCGGGGGCGGCAGCGGCAGCTCGCGCACGCGATGAGCCTACAAAGCTCGTTACGTTGAGTTTGGGCCCAAGAAAGGGTTATGTGGAAAGCGGCCCGACGCCGGCGACGCCAATCGCGGCAGCCACCAGCAGAAGCGCACCCGAGCCGGCGTAGACCGCGATCAAGGTCCGGATCCGCGTCGGGGCGGTCTCCCCACGGCGGAGAAGCCGGCGCCGGAGCTCCCCGCGAAACCCGGCACTTGGCAGAGGCCGGTTGTCTTCCAGCATGGTCTCAATCTGACCGACGTCGCCGCCGTCGTTTCTGCGATCTCCGTCGGTTGGTGTTGTCATTGGTTTGCGAATAGCTGCGATCGAGGATTGAGCGACTTCGCCTCGCGATAGGCGTCCAGCGACGCTCGCGGATCGTCTCGGTAGGCCTCGATACGAGACAGCACAAGCCATGTGCGCCAATTGGTCGGCTCCTCCCGTGTCGCCGCCCTGGCTGCGACTGCCGCCGCGTCCAAATCGCCGCGGAGCTCGAGCACGAGCGCCTGCTGGAGGCTCGGAGTCGAGGCATAGGGCTCCACCGCCGCGGCACGATTCGCGGCACTGAGAGCTGCAGCCAGGTCCCCGTTGTTGACGTCGTCTTGGCTTGCGCGCACGGAGCTCGCGGCGGCGAGCGGGATCGCGACCCCGATCAGGGCCAGAACTGCGAGCACGCCTAGCACCAGTCGCGGCATGAGGGTCCGCCGCCGGGACTCGGTGGATGGTTCGTTCGCCGGGCCCCGCTCACCGAGCACGCCGGCGGCCAGCAGCAGAAACGCGATCGGCACGACCGCGAGCTCCCAGACCCAGTCGAACGCCGCCGCGGCCGCGAACGCGACGCAGCCCGCTGTCGCCGCCGCCATCCAGGGACGAGCGCGCAGCGACGTAGTGAAGGATCGTAACGCGCCGATCGCTACCAGTCCGAGGACGACGAGCAGGATAAGCACGAAACCGATAATCCCGAGCTCGCCGAGCGTTTCGAGGTAAAGCGAGTGAGCATCCCGCACGAACCCAGAGAGATCACCGTTCCGCGCCCACCAGAACTCATAGGTCCCGGGTCCGATCCCGATCAGGGGGTCCGAGGCGTTCGCGTCGAGTGCCGCCTGCCAAAGCTGGTAACGACCGTTGCCGCTCGAGCTCTGGAACCTGGAGGAGCCCGTGGTCTCGACCCGCGGGTTCTTGAAGTCCTGCCAACGGTCGGAGATCTCCCCAGGCACAGCGGCTCCGATCGAGACGATCAGACCGAGAACGACGAAGATCGAGGCCGTCGCGATCGTTGCCGACCGGCTGACCGAGAACCGTGGCCCGATCCCGTACCGTGAGGCTAATCCGAGTGCCCCGGCGAGCAGTCCGACGCCGACGCACACGATCAGTACCACGGCGACCATCTCGTCGCCCTGGTTGGCCGCGACGTGACCGGTGTGTCCGTCTATCAACTCGTCGCGCTGGTTCGCTGCCGCGATCAGGAGTGCGCTCCCGACGCCAGCGAGGGTTGCGGTGGGCAGGACCGTGAGCCGCCGCGGGTAGAGAACTATGAGCGCGACGAGCGCCAGCGCGATTTCGATCGCCCCGCCCCGGGAGAAAGTGAAGAAGGCGGCGAGCGCCATTACCGGAAGCAGTGCCGTAGCGAAGGCTCGCACCAGCAGCAGGCGAGACTCGGCGGCGATGCAGAGCAGCAGCGGGATCCCGATCGCCATCAGCGCCGCGAGCCCGTTCCAGTAGTTGACCGGGTAGTCGAGACGGCCCTTGGTTGATGCCAACGCAGCCGCGGTCTCGTTGACCGGGAACCACGATGGATGCAGGCGCGAGGCGACGGCGAGCACGCCGACCGCAGCGAGCGCAATTCCGACCGAGATGACAGTCCGACGAAGGCCGTCGCGACCTTGGACTGATAATGCGAGCGCGAACGTCCCGACGTACGTGATCACACGCGCCAGTTCGGCGACGCTTCGCTCACTCGACTCCGACCAGCCGATTCCGAACCCCGTCCAAGCAGCGAAGGCGAGCAGCACGCCGAGCCCGAGCCAGCCGAGGGTCCCGATGCGGGCCACCGGCAGGAGGCCGACGAGGGCGCCTAAAAGGACGAGCCACCAAACTGCCAGGCCGATCTCACCGCGGATGATCTGGCTATAGCCGCCGCCCTTGAGAGCGAGGTAGAGGACGAGCAGGAAGGGAATCGTATAGCCAGCGATCGCCGGGCCGTTGCGGCGCACAGCATCGATGACGTCGGTGAAGTACCGCGGGCGAGGCAACGACGGCGCGCGCCCAATCGGGGCGCCTGTCTCACGCGCTTCGGCCTGCATGTACTTTCTAATACGCGGGAGACCCCCGCACACTGACTGATGCGGAATCCTCTGCCGATGAGCAGGGAACGCCTCAAAAAACTGGACGCGCCGAGGTTTCGGCGAGGCGTCGGATCGAGCAAGACAAGCCGGGCTGCGCCGCTGCGCGCTATCCTTGCCGCGGTCCTCGTGCCTCACCCTGACGAGTGGGTGCGGCGGAGGTCTTTTTTCTGTCGGGACCCGACCCGCCCGACGCCGAGTATCGAAGTGACCAGAGGAGCAGATGGCTCGCGGAGACGTCCGAATCGCTGTCACCCTCGCTTGCGAGGAGTGCAAGCGGCGCAACTACCAGACCAACAAGTCGCGGCGCAACACGCCGGACCGGATCGAGATGCGCAAGTACTGCCGCTGGTGCGGGCACCACACCGCCCACAAGGAAACCCGCTGAGCCGGGTAGGTGGTCGTGGCGAAGACCCGCGCACAGCGAAAGGCCGAGCAGCGACGCCGTCAGGCGCAGCAGGCCGAGCAGGAGTTCGCGACCGAGTCGCGGGCGCAGCACGACACGCAGGTGCCCGAGTCGGCGGACGTGATCGAGGCCGAGCTCGCCGAGCGCGGGGCGGACCTCGACGAGCTCAAGGGACGCTCCGGCGAGGCGGTCGAGAGCGAGCCGCAGGCGCCGGCTCCGTCCCGCGCCGACGTCGGTGCCCCGGCCGCCGAAGCCGAGCCGGCGGACAAGATCAGCCGGCGCGCTCGTCAGGCCGAGGAGCGCGACCGCAAGCAGCGGGCGAAGGAGTCCGAGAAGCGCCGGGCACCGCGGGAGGCGCCGGCCGAGCGCCGCCAGCGCGGCGGGGTGATCGGGTTCATCGCCTCCTGCTGGGCCGAGCTGAAGCGGGTCCAATGGCCCGATCGCGAGACGTTGATCCAGGCGTCCGCGATCACCATCGTCTTCATCGCGATCATGGCCGCCTACCTCGGCGTGCTCGACGCGGTCTTCAACTGGCTCGTCAAGCGCATCATCTAGCGCCGACCCCCGAACCGAACCGAGGCCTCCAAACACACATGTTCCGCTGGTACGTCATCAACACCTACTCGGGGCACGAGAACAAGGTCAAGCACAACCTCGAGCACCGCGTCGAGACGATGGGCGCGCGCCAGCGCGTGCGCCAGGTCGTCGTGCCCACCGAGCAGGTCTCAGAGCTCAAGGACGGCCAGCGCGTGCAGGTCGAGAAGCGGACGATGCCGGGCTACGTGCTCGTCAACATGGAGATGACCGACGACGCCTGGAGTCTGGTCAAGAACACGCCGGGCGTGACCGGATTCGTCGGCTCGCGCAACAAGCCGATTCCGCTCTCACAGCCCGAGGTCGATCGGCTCATGCACCGCGAGACGGCCGAGCGCCCCCGGGCCAAGGCCCAGTTCTCGGTCGGCGAGTCGGTGAAGGTGATCTCCGGCCCGATGTCGGACTTCTCCGGCGAGATCGCCGAGATCAACGAGGACGCGCAGCGACTCAAGATCCTGGTTTCGATCTTCGGCCGCGAGACCCCGGTCGAGGTCGGCTACGACCAGGTGAAGAAGATCTGACGGTCCTCGCCCAGCTCAGCGATCCGCACGTCGCGGTCGGTCGCCGCGATCGCGACTCGGCGCGGGCGCTGTCCGCGGCCGTCAGCGCGATTCTCGAGCTCGACCGCGGGCCGGACGCGGTCCTGGTCAGCGGCGACCTCGTCAACGACCCGGGCGCGAGGCAGTACGAGCGGGTCCGCGAGCTGCTCGCGCCGTTGCCGATGCCCGTCTACGTGATCGCCGGCAACCACGACGACCGCGACGCCCTGCGCGAGTACTTCGCGCTCGCCGACGACTCGACCGGCGCCCCCGGCGAGCCGTTTCAGTACTCGACCCGCGTCGGTGAGCTGCGGCTCACGGTCTGCGATTCGACGATCCCGGGCCGCGAGGAGGGCCGCTTCGATGCCGCCCGCCGCCACTGGCTCGCCACCGAACTCGCCTCCGAGCCGGCGACGAGGACGGTCGTCGCGGTCCATCACCCGCCGCTGCTGACGTCGTTCCCGGCGTTCGACGAGATCGGGCTCCCGGACGAGGACCGGATCGCGTTCGGCGACCTGCTGGCGACCAACGCGCAGGTCGCGAAGGTCGTCACCGGCCACGTCCACCGAGCGATCTTCGACGTCGTCGGCGGCTGCGGTGTGGTCGTCTGCCCGAGCACCTATCTGCAGGCACCGCTCGAGATCGGGATGACCGAGATCCACCTCGCGCCCGACCCGCCGGCGTTCGCGGTCCACGCGACGGTCGAGACCGGGGTCGTCTCCCACATCCAGCCGATCGCCGGTGAGCTCAACGTCGCGCAGCCGGCTCGCCGGCGCGCTCGCGGTCAGGAAGATGCTGCCGTTGTCACCCGGGAAGCCCCGAGACGCTCGCCGGCGCCGCGAGCGCGACCGCCAGCAAGGCGGTGGCCAAGCTCCATCCCTGTATCCTCGTCCGCCGTTCCATGGCTAAGAAGGTCCTCACTCTGATCAAGCTCCAGATCCCGGCGGGCGCCGCCAATCCGGCTCCACCCGTCGGCCCCGCGCTCGGTCAGCACGGGGTCAACATCATGGAGTTCTGCAAGGCGTTCAACGCTCGCACCCAGCAGGATGCCGGGACGATCATCCCGGTCGAGATCACGGTCTACGAGGACCGCTCGTTCGACTTCATCACCAAGACGCCGCCCGCCGCGGTGCTGATCCGCGAGGCGCTCGGAATCGAGAAGGGCTCGGGCGAGCCGAACCGGGAGAAGGTCGGGATGCTGACCGCGGCGCAGTGCCGCGAGATCGCCGAGCGCAAGATGCCCGACCTGAACGCCAACGACCTCGACGCGGCGAGCAAGATCATCGCCGGGACGGCGCGCTCGATGGGGGTCACGGTCGAGGGGGTCGACGCCTAGTGGGGCGCAACCGGGGCAAGCGCTATCGCGGGGCGATCGACGAGGTCGACCGCACCCACGCCTATCCGCCCGCCGAGGCGGTCGCGCTCGTCAAGCGCACGGCCGGGGCCAGCTTCGACGAGACGGTCGAGGTCCACCTGCGCCTCGGCGTCAACGTCCGCCACGCCGAGGAGCAGCTGCGCGGGACGCTGGCGATGCCGAACGGCCTCGGCAAGGAGGTCACGATCGCCGTCTTCGCCGAGGGGGACGCCGCTCGCGCCGCGACCGAGGCGGGTGCCGACTTCGTCGGTGCCCAGGACCTCGCCGAGCGGGTCGAGAGCGGCTGGACCGACTTCGACGTCGCGATCGCGACCCCGGCGTTGATGGGTCCGGTGGTTTCGAAGCTTGGCCGGATCCTCGGCCCGCAGGGCAAGATGCCGAACCCGAAGGTGGGGACGGTCACCGACGACGTCTCGAAGGCCGTCACCGAGGCGAAGGCCGGCAAGGTCGAGTACCGCACCGATCGCCAGGGGATCATCCACCTGACGCTCGGCAAGGCGAGCTTCGACGAGCGCGCGCTGCTCGAGAACTACGCCGCGGTGATCGACGAGATCGTCCGCGCCAAGCCCGCCGCCGCCAAGGGCCGCTACCTGATCACGGTGACGCTCGCGACCTCGATGGGCCCGGGCGTCCGGGTCGACGCGTCGCGGACCCGCGAGTCGGAGATCCTCGCCGGCGCTCCCGGCGGCAACGGCGCCGAGGCCGCGAGCCCGAGCCCGCGACCGCGGGCTGACGCACTCGCGCCCCCGCCGAGCGCGGCTACTCGTCCCGGTCGGAGTTGCCGTTCGGCGCCGACGCGGCGAACCCCGCTGCCGCCCGGCGCGGCAGCCTCCGCTCCTCGACGATCCGGTCGACGAGCCCGTACTCGACCGCCTCGGCGGCGCTGAAGTAGCGGTCGCGCTCCATGTCGTCGTGAAGCTGTTCGACGGTCTGCCCGGTGTGTCGGGAGTAGATCTCCTCGGTTCGCCGCCGCAGGTCGAGCACCTCGCGGGCGTGGATCTCGATGTCGGTGGTCTGACCCTCGAAGCCGCCGGACGGCTGGTGGATGAGGATGCGGCCGTTCGGCAGCGTCATCCGCTTCCCGTCGGTGCCGCCGGCGAGGATCAGCGAGCCGCCCGACATCGCGATCCCGAAGCAGATCGTCTGCACGTCGGGGCCGATGAAGCGCATCGCGTCGTAGATCGCCAGCGCCGCGCTCAGTGAGCCGCCGGGCGAGTTGATGTAGATCGAGATGTCCTTGTCGGGGTCGTCGGATTCGAGGTGCATGAGCTGGGCGACGATCACGTTCGCGATCTCGTCGTCGATCTGCTGGCCGAGGAAGATGATCCGCTCGCTGAGCAGGCGCGAGTAGATGTCGAACGAGCGCTCGCCGCGCGACGTCTGCTCGATCACCATCGGGATCAAAGGCATGGACGACCTCCTGTCCTGGGGATAGGTGCAACCGAGGGGTTGCAGTAATGTAGCGCAACCCGTCGGTTGCAGTAGGATCGGAGTCGAATCCGATCCGGAGGTGTGAAGTGAGCGAGAGCGAGCAGGCGGGCGGCGAGGTCATCGTGCCGGCACCGGCCGAGCAGACGTGGGAGGCGCTCACCGACCCCGACCAGCTCGGCGAGTGGCTCGGCGAGGCAGGCGAGCTCGAACTGTGTCCCGGCGGCGATCTCGAGATCCGCGTCGGCGGGGAGGAGCGCCGTGGATTCTTCGAGGAGGTCGATCCCGGGCGCAGGCTCGTCTTCTGGTGGCGGGCCGACGACGACGATCAATCCTCGCGGGTGGAGATCGACCTCGAGCCCGACCCCGACGGGACCAGGGTCCGGGTAACCGAGACCCGCCCGCTGCGCGCGCTCGACGCTCCCGGCGACGACCTCGGGACGCTGATCGGCGGCGGCGGGGCGCCGCAGATGGACAGCCGCCGCCTCGTCCTGGCAGGATGATGCCGGCGCGCATCGGTGCGCAGCCGGTGTTCGCGGCGCTCTCGGACCCGACCCGCCGCCGGGTGCTGGAGCTGATCGGCGAGCGCGGCGAGGCGAGCGCGAGCCAGCTCGCGGGGGGGCTGCCGGTCAGCCGGCAAGCGGTGCAGAAGCACCTCGTGAGCCTCTCCGACGCCGGCCTCGTCGCCGACCGCCGCGCCGGTCGCGAGGTCCTCTACCGCCTCACCCCGGCGCCGATGTCGGAGGCGATGAGCTGGATGGCCGCCGTCGGGGGCGAGTGGGACGAGCGGCTGGCGGCGCTGCAGCGCCACCTTCGATCGCGGCGCGGCTCGGCCTGAGGTCTCGCTCGCCGGGTCGGCCCGCTGACGGGCCGAAGCCGCAACGGCACGCCGCGGGTGATCCGCTACCATCGCGCCTCGATCACCCGCCAGAGACCGTCGGCGGGGCCGCTCCGCGGGGTGGCCCGGAAGACCGGCGCAGGTGAAGGTCGCGAGCCCGTCGCTCCCGAGCCTGCCTGCGTGCAGGCTCTTTTCTTGTCGGCAGGCTCCCGAACACCGAGACTTCGCGATGGACAGAGAGCAGAAAGCAGCCGCGGTCGCCGAGCTCAGCCAGGAGCTGAAGGGCGCCGAGACGATCTTCGCGGTCGACTACCGCGGGATCAGCGTCACCCAGGCCGCCGAGCTCCGCCGCCGCCTCGCCGAGGCCGACGCGGCGTTCAAGGTCGTCAAGAACCGGCTCGCGAAGCTCTCCGTCGCCGACGCCGGCACCGAGGGCATCGACGAGTTCCTGATCGGGCCGACCGCGCTCACCCTCGTCAACGGCGACGCCGTGGTCGCCGCGAAGGCGATCTCGACCTTCACCCGCGAGCACTCGGTGCTCGAGTTCAAGGGCGGGATCATGGACGGCGAGCCGCTCGACCCGGACACCTTCCAGGCGATCGCCCGGCTCCCCGGGCTCGAGGTCCTGCACGGCCAGCTCGTCGGGGTTACCGCGAGCCCGCTGACCGGCCTCGTCCGGGGGCTCGCCTCGATGGTCTCGGGCCTCGCGCTGGCGCTCGGGCAGATCGCCGAGCAGGGGCTGGTGAGCGGGGAGGCACCGGGAGCCGAGCAGGAGGGGGAGCCCGACGAGCCGCCCGTCGACGAGACGCCGGCGGACGAGACGCCCGCCGACGAGCCGCCCGCCGACGATGCGACGCCGGCGGACGAGACGCCCGCCGACGAGCCGCCCGCCGACGATGCGGCGCCCGCCGACGAGACGCCCGCCGAGGCCGAGCCCGCCGAGGCATCCGCGGCGGCAGAGACTTCCGAGGCCCCCGAGGCCTCAGATGAGAGCGATGACAAACAAGCGGAGTCGTCCGAGGAAGCCGAGCCGGAAGGCGAGGGCTCCGAGGATTCGGATTCCACGGAAACTCCCGAGGAGGCATAGACGTGGCCACCAAGCTGACCACCGAGGACTGGATCGACGAGCTGAAGAGCATCTCCGTGCTCGAGCTCTCGGAGCGCATCAAGGCGCTCGAGGAGGAGTTCGGCGTCTCGGCGACCGCGGTCGCCGCGGCGGCCCCGGCGGCCGGCGGCGGCGGTGGCGAGGAGGCGGAGGAGGAGTCGAGCACCGTCGACGTCGTCCTGACCGGCCCCGGAGACAAGAAGATCCAGGTGATCAAGGCGGTGCGCGCAGCGACCGGCCTCGGTCTCAAGGACGCCAAGGCCCTGGTCGACGAGGCGCCGAAGCCCGTCAAGGAGGGGATCGAGCGCGAGGAGGCCGAAAAGCTGAAGGCGGAGATCGAGGAGGCCGGCGGCAGCGTCGAGTTGAAGTAGACTCGTTGCTCGCACCTCGTCGCCGATCCCTGCGCGAGTAACGAGAAACAAGGGACGCGTCACGCACGATTTGGCCACGGAGAGCCTCTGTGGTATCTTTGTGCGTCGCGCGCCATTGAGCCCTTGTCTGCCCGAATCTCTCGCGCGGATTCGTCCTTTCCACGCCGATCATCCGAGGAGTCGCCCAGTTGGCAAGATCCAACGCTGCCCCCGCTACCCGTAGGAGTTTCTCCCGCCTTCCACAGCCCCAAGAAGTCCCACACCTGATCGATATCCAGCGCCGTTCGTTCGAGGCGCTGACCGACCCGAAGGGCGGGCTGCTTCGGGAGACGATCAACGACATATCCCCGATTGAGGACTACACGGGGAACCTGGCGATCGTCTTCGCCGACTTCAAGTTCGACGAGCCGACGCACACGATCGCCGAGTGCCGTGAGAAGGACATCACCTACTCGCGCCCGCTCAACGTCACCGTGGCGTTCCAGAACCGTGAGACGGGAGAGATCCGCGAGCAGACGGTGTTCATGGGCGACTTCCCGTGGATGACCGATCGCGGCACGTTCATCATCAACGGCACCGAGCGCGTCGTCGTCACCCAGCTGGTGCGCTCGCCGGGCGCCTACGTGATGGGCCCCAAGGATCGCGAGAAGCAGGTCTTCATCGCCAACCTGATGCCGGCCCGCGGCTCCTGGCTCGAGCTCGAGATCGACAAGAAGGGACGCGTCTACGCCCGCATCGACCGCAAGCGCAAGCTGCCGGTCACCGTGCTGCTGCGCGCGATGGGCTTCGTCACCGACGAGGAGATCCTCGCCCTGTTCGACAATTCGGTCTACATCCGGCACACGATCGAGGCCGACACGGAGCCGACGAAGACCGAGGAGGGCGCGCTGATCGAGCTGTTCAAGAAGCAGCGCCCCGGCGAGCCCCCGTCGGTGGACGCCGCCAGGGCACTGCTCGAGCAGCTGTTCTTCGATTCGAAGCGCTACGACCTGACGAGGGTCGGCCGCTACAAGCTCAACGCCCGCCTCGATCTCGACGTCGACCTCGACAACCGCACCCTGACCAAGGACGACATCGTCGCCCTGATCAAGGAGCTCGTCTCGCTGCCGCGGCTGCTCGGCGTCCCGGAGGAGATCGACGAGGAGAACCCGATCAAGGACTACGCGGCGGAGGCGATCACCTACCCGCGTGAGCCGATCTACGACCACCTCGACGAGTACGAGCACTTCGGCAACCGCCGCCTGCGCACCGTCGGCGAGCTGATCCAGGACGCCTTCCGGGTCGGTCTGTACCGGATGGAGCGCGTCGTCCGCGAGCGCCTCACGACCGAGGACGCCGACGCGATCACCCCGCAGACGATCATCAACATCCGCCCGGTGGTCGCGGCGCTGAAGGAGTTCTTCGGCTCCTCGCAGCTGTCGCAGTTCATGGACCAGACCAACTCGCTCGCCGGGCTCAGGCACCGGCGTCGCCTGTCGGCGCTCGGCGCCGGCGGCCTCACCCGCGAGCGCGCTCCGATCGAGGTCCGCGACGTGCACCCGACCCACTACGGCCGCATGTGCCCGATCGAGACCCCCGAGGGTCCGAACATCGGCCTGATCGGCTCGCTCTCCTCATACGCGGAGGTTTCCGAGCACGGCTTCGTGACGACCCCGTACCGGGTCGTCAAGGACGGCGTCGTCACCTCGGAGGTCGTCCACCTCGACGCCACCCAGGAGGAGGACCACGTGATCGCCCAGGCGAACGCGGAGGTCGACGAGAAGACCGGCAAGCTCAGGGGCCCGCAGGTCCAGTGCCGCTCGCGCGACGGCGAGTACGTCGTCGTGGCGCCGAAGGAAGTGACGATGATGGACGTCTCCCCGACCCAGATCTGGTCGGTGACGACGGCGCTGATCCCGTTCCTCGAGCACGACGACGCCAACCGCGCGTTGATGGGCTCGAACATGCAGGCCCAGGCCGTGCCCCTGCTCAAGCCCGAGGCGCCGCTGATCGGCACCGGCATGGAGCGCCGGGTGGCGATGGACACCGGTGACGTGATCCTGGCGGAGAGCGCCGGAGAGGTCTCCTACGTCGACGCCGAGCGGATCGTCGTCAGCCACGGCTCGAGGAAGGACGAGTACGAGCTCGACAAGTACATGCGCTCCAACCAGGGGACGATCATCCATCAGACCCCGATCGTCTCGGTGGGCCAGGGCGTCGAGGCCGGCGAGGTGCTCGCCGACGGCTCCTCGACCGCGGGCGGCGAGATCGCGCTCGGCAAGAACTGCCTGGTCGCGTTCATGTCCTGGGAGGGTTACAACTTCGAGGACGCGATCATCCTCTCGAGCCGCCTGTTCAAGGACGACGAGCTCACCTCGATCCACATCGAGGAGTACGAGATCGACGCCCGGACGACGAAGCTCGGCGACGAGGAGATCACCCGCGACATCCCGAACCGCTCCGAGGAGAGCCTCCGAAATCTCGACGAGCGCGGCATCGTCCGGATCGGGGCCGAGGTGGTCTCCGGCGACCTGCTTGGTCGGCAAGGTGACGCCGAAGGGCGAGACCGAGCTGACCGCGGAGGAGAAGCTGATCCGCGCGATCTTCAAGGAGAAGGCGCGCGAGGTCCGCGACACCTCGCTCAAGGTCCCGCACGGCGAGGGCGGTGTGGTGATCGACGTGCTCACCTTCGACCGCGAGGCCGGCGACGACCTGCCTCCGGGGGTCAACAACCTGGTCCGCGTCTTCGTCGCGACGAAGCGCAAGATCGCCGAGGGCGACAAGCTCGCCGGCCGCCACGGCAACAAGGGCGTGATCTCGAAGATCGTCCCCGAGGAGGACATGCCGTTCCTCGAGGACGGGACCCCGGTCGACGTGATCCTGAACCCGCTCGGCGTGCCGAGCCGGATGAACATCGGCCAGATCCTCGAGACCCACCTCGGCTGGGTCGCGGCGAACGGCTGGTACGACGACGGCTCGGAGGCCTACAAGGAGGCGCACGCCCCCGGTGGGCGCGGCCGCGTCAACATCGCCACCTCGGTATTCGACGGCGCCACCGTCGAGGACGTCGACCACGCGCTGGTCAGCTGGCAGGACCAGAACGCGTCACGCGGGATCGACCTCGGGATCGACAAGTCCGATCGCCCGGGAAGCCAGGCGCAGGGCACGGCGCAGCTCTACAACGGCCGTACCGGCGAGCCCTACGAGGGCAAGGTGACGATCGGCCACATGTACATCCTCAAGCTGCTGCACCTCGTCGACGACAAGATCCACGCTCGCTCCACCGGCCCCTACTCGCTCGTCACCCAGCAGCCGCTGGGCGGCAAGGCGCAGTTCGGCGGGCAGCGGTTCGGCGAGATGGAGGTCTGGGCGCTGGAGGCCTACGGAGCCGCCTACACGCTGCAGGAGATGCTCACCGTGAAGTCCGACGACACCGTCGGCCGGGTCAAGGCCTACGAGTCGATCGTCAAGTCGGAGAACATCCCCGAGCCGTCGGTGCCGGAGTCGTTCAAGGTCCTGCTGAAGGAGATCCAGAGCCTCTCGCTCGACGCCAACCTGGTCGCCGACGACGGCGAGGTCGAGCTCGGCGAGGAGGACGACGAGCTGCTGCGAGCCGCCGAGGAGCTCGGCATCGACCTCTCCGGCGTGCGCGCCGATGGAGGCCCCGACGACGACAAGGCCGCCGACGAGCAGGAGGAGCAGGTGGTCGCCGAGGGCGAGTCTCCAACCGACGCGAGCAACGGCGCCAAGGCGGAGGAGACGGAAGAGGCGAAGGCCGAGTGAGCGATCTAGCGAAGCATCAACGCGGGAGCGACTGGAACTAAATGGACATCAATAATTTCGACGCAATCGAGATCGGCCTCGCCTCCTCGAAGAAGATCCGGAGCTGGAGCCACGGCGAGGTCACGAAGCCGGAGACGATCAACTACCGGACCCTGAAGCCCGAGAAGGACGGGCTCTTCTGCGAGCGCATCTTCGGGCCGACCAAGGACTGGGAGTGCTACTGCGGCAAGTACAAGCGGGTCCGCTACAAGGGGATCGTCTGCGAGCGCTGCGGCGTCGAGGTGACGCGCTCGAAGGTTCGCCGCGAGCGCATGGGCCACATCGATCTCGCCGCGCCCGTCTCCCACATCTGGTTCTTCAAGGGCGTTCCGTCGCGGATCGGCTACCTGATCGACATGGCTCCGAAGGAGCTCGAGAAGGTCCTCTACTTCGCCGCCTCGATCATCACCTGGATCGACGAGGAGGCGCGTACGAAGGACCTCGGCAAGCTCGAGAAGGAGGTCAAGAAGGTCACCGACGCCTACGCCGCCGAGCGCGAGCAGCGCACCCAGGAGCTACGCGAGTCGCTCGAGCGCCGCGTGGCGTGGCTCGAGGGCGAGGCCGACCAGTCGACCTTCGACGACGAAGACATTCTCTGGGCCGAGGCCCTCGACATCAACCCGCGCAAGCTCGACGACGCCGAGCGCACGAAGCTCGTCAAGGAGACGAAGAAGGCGGTCGAGTCGGAGATCTCCGACACCGAGGCCTATCTCGACGACGCGATCGAGCGCATGGACGAGGTCTGGCGGATCTTCACCGAGATGAAGGTCAAGGACGTGATCAACGACGAGGCCGTGTTCCGGGAGCTCAAGGACCGGTTCGGCTCCCCGTTCGGCTGGGGCGAGTACTTCCGCGGCGGGATGGGCGCGGAGTCGGTCCGCGACCTGCTCGAGCAGGTCGACCTCGAGGCAGAGACCGAGGAGCTCGAGCAGGTGATCAACACCTCGAAGGGCCAGAAGCAGGCCCGCGCGGTGAAGCGGCTCAAGGTCGCCTCCTCGTTCCTCAACTCGGCCAACCGGCCCGAGTGGATGGTGCTCGACAGCGTCCCGGTGATCCCACCGGAGCTGCGCCCGATGGTCCAGCTCGACGGCGGGCGCTTCGCGACCTCGGACCTCAACGACCTCTACCGGCGGGTGATCAACCGCAACAACCGGCTCAAGCGGCTGCTCGACCTCGGGGCGCCCGAGATCATCGTCAACAACGAGAAGCGGATGCTCCAGGAGGCCGTCGACGCGCTGTTCGACAACGGCCGCCGCGGTCGGCCGGTGACCGGGCCCGGCAACCGGGCCCTGAAGTCGCTCTCCGACATGCTCAAGGGCAAGCAGGGGCGCTTCCGCCAGAACCTGCTCGGGAAGCGGGTCGACTACTCGGGCCGCTCGGTGATCGTCTCCGGCCCGAGCCTGAAGCTGCACCAGTGCGGGCTGCCGAAGCTGATGGCGCTGGAGCTCTTCAAGCCGTTCATCATGGCCCAGCTGGTCGAGCGCAAGGCCGTCCAGAACATCAAGGCCGCGAAGAAGATGGTCGACTCGATGATCCCCGAGGTCTGGGACGTGCTCGAGGAGGTCATCCGCGAGCATCCGGTGCTGCTCAACCGCGCGCCGACCCTGCACCGCCTCGGGATCCAGGCGTTCGAGCCGGTCCTCGTCGAGGGCAAGGCGATCCAGGTCCACCCCCTCGTCTGCCATGCCTTCAACGCCGACTTCGACGGCGACCAGATGGCGGTCCACGTGCCGCTTTCGGCCGAGGCGCAGGCGGAGGCGCGACTGCTGATGCTGTCGTCGAACAACATCCTCTCGCCGGCCAGCGGCACGCCGCTGGCGACGCCGTCGCAGGACATGGTCCTCGGGATCTACTACCTGACCTACGGGCCCGACGCCGAGGAGTTGACGAAGCTCGACGATCAGCTGAAGACCGCCAAGGGCGGACAGCTGAACGGCAGCCGCCCGCACGTCTACCGCTCCGCGCAGGAGGCCCAGCTCGCCTACGAGAACGGGATCGTCAAGCTCCACGACTACGCCGAGTACCGGCGTCCCGGTCACGAGCACTTCCTGACCACCGTCGGGCGGATCATCTTCAACGACAGCGTCGAGCGGGCGATCGCGACTGCGCTCGACGACCGTTGGGATGCCGAGAAGTACGAGTTCGTCAACCGCTCGCTGAAGAAGCGGGACATCAACGAGATCGTCTCGAACCTGGTCGAGGCCTACGGCGCCCCCGCGATCGCGCAGGCGCTCGACGCCTTCAAGGAGCTCGGTTTCCGGTTCTCGAGCCAGGCCGGGATCACGATCGCCAAGAACGACGTCGTCTCGCCGCCGAACAAGGAGGAGATCCTCGACGGCTACGAGAAGCAGGTCGTGGTGATCGAGGACCAGTACGCCGATGGCCTGCTCTCCGAGGAGGACCGCAAGGAGCAGCTCCGAGTGCTCTGGGACAAGGCCACCGACGAGGTCGCAAAGGCGATGGAGGACAACCTCGACGAGCTCAACCCGATCTACATGATGGCCAACTCCGGGGCCCGCGGATCGTTCAAGCAGATCCGCCAGCTCGCCGGCATGCGCGGCCTGATGGCGAACCCGAAGGGCGAGATCATCGAGCGCCCGATCAAGGCCAACTTCATGGAGGGCCTCTCGGTGCTCGAGTACTTCATCTCGACCCACGGCGCCCGCAAGGGCCTCGCCGACACCGCCCTGCGGACCGCCGACTCCGGCTATCTGACCCGGCGTCTGGTCGACGTCGCACAGGACGTGATCATCCGCGACGAGGACTGCAAGACGAAGGACTTCGTCGAGGCGCCGCTGCGCAACGACGAGGGTGAGCTGAACCCGAACCTGATCGGGCGGATCGCGGCGAAGAAGTTCACGACGAAGCGCGGCCGCGAGCTGCTGAAGCGCGGCCAGGAGATCGACGTCCCCGAGCTCGAGGCGATCGCCGAGGCGTTTGCCGACGAGGAGGTCACGGTCCCGGTCCGCTCGGTGCTCAAGTGCGAGGCCGACTCCGGCGTCTGCCAGCAGTGCTACGGACGGGCGCTCGCGACGGGCTCACTGGTCGAGCTCGGCGACGCGGTCGGCATCGTCGCCGCCCAGTCGATCGGCGAGCCCGGCACGCAGCTGACGATGCGCACCTTCCACACCGGCGGGGTCGCCGGGCTCGACATCACCCAGGGCCTGCCCCGCGTGGTCGAGCTGTTCGAGGCGCGCAAGCCGAAGGGCATGTCGGAGATGGCCGAGGTCGACGGCAAGGTCTCGGTCGAGGAGACCGACAAGGAGATCCGGATCACGATCACGGACCCGAAGGGCGAGGAGCACTCGTACAAGCTCCAGCCCCGCGCCCGCCTGCTCGTCAAGCACGGACAGCGCGTCGAGGCCGGGACCCAGCTCGAGGAGGGATCCCTGTATCCCGCCGACCTGCTGCGGATCCGCGGCCGCACCGCGACCGAGCTCTACCTGGTCGGCGAGGTGCAGCGCGTCTACAAGGCGCAGGGCGTCGACATCAACGACAAGCACATCGAGCTGATCGCCCGCCAGATGCTGAAGCGGATGCGGATCGACTCGAAGGGCTCCACCACCCTGCTGCCCGGCGCGCTCGAGGACCGGCAGAAGCTGAAGCTGCTCAACAAGCAGGTCAAGGACGGCGGCGGCACCCCGGCGAAGGGCGAGGAGGTGATCCTCGGGATCACCAAGGCCTCGCTGGCCACCGAGTCGTTCCTCTCCGCCGCCTCGTTCCAGGAGACGACGAAGGTGCTCACGGACGCCGCTCTGGAGGGCAAGCGAGACAAGCTCGTCGGCCTCAAGGAGAACGTGATCATCGGCAAGCTGATCCCGGCGGCGACCGGCCTGCGGCACTACCGCTCGCTCGAGATCGAGCCGGTGGAGCCGGCGCAGCGCCCGGAGGAGGACCTTCTCGACGAGGACGAGCTCGCGGCCGAGCTCGGGCTCGCCGAGAACGGTGAGGAATCCGCCGAGCTCGAGGGCTTCGGCCCCTCGTTCGCCGAGGAGCTCGAGGAGCTCGCTCAGGAGATCGAGACCGGCACCGGCGACGGCGGCGACGGCGCGAGCAAGTAGCCGGCTCGCGGCGCCTCGCCGCGTCCGCCCTGATCGAGCCAGGGCGCGTAAGCTCCGACCGTGGACGCTGGGGCCGGAACTGAGATCCACGACTCGGTCCTCGAGCTGATCGGCGAGACGCCGCTGGTCCGGCTCTCGCGGCTCGAGCCAGGCATGCGGACGCCGCTGGTCGCCAAGGTCGAGTACATGAACCCCGGCGGCTCGGTCAAGGATCGTCCGGCCGTCGCGATGATCGACGCCGCCGAGCGCGCCGGCACGCTGCAGCCCGGCGGCACGCTGGTCGAGCCGACCTCGGGAAACACCGGGCTCGGGCTCGCGATGGCCGCGGCGCTGCGTGGCTACAAGGTGATCGCGGTGATGCCCGACAAGATGAGCCGCGAGAAGATCGACACCCTGCGCGCCTTCGGTGCCGAGGTCGTCGTCTGCCCGACCGCCGTCGAGCCCGAGGACCCGCAGTCCTACTACCGGGTCGCCGACCGCCTCACCGAGGAGATCGACGGTGCGTTTCAACCGAACCAGTACTTCAACCAGGCGAACCCCGAGGCCCACTACCGATCGACCGGGCCGGAGCTCTGGCGACAGACCGGCGGCCGCGTCACCCACCTCGTCGTCGCGGTCGGGACCGGGGGAACGATCAGCGGGGTCGGCCGCTATCTGAAGGAGCAGAACGCGGCGCTCGAGGTGGTCGGCGCGGACCCCGAGGGCTCGATCTACGCCGGAGGGCCGGTCCATCCCTACCGGGTCGAGGGGATCGGGGAGGACTTCTGGCCCGAGACCCTCGATCGCGAGGTGATCGATCGTTACCTGACCGTCTCCGACGGCGACTCGTTCCTGATGGCGCGGCGGCTCGTCGCCCGCGAGGGCCTGTTCGCCGGCGGCTCGACCGGGACCGCCCTCTGCGCGGCGGTGCAGGTGGCCCGCGAGCTCGACGATCCCGAGGCGATGGTCGTGACGATCATCCCCGACGGCGGGCGCCCGTACGTGTCGAAGGTGTTCAACGACTCGTGGATGCGCGAGCACGGGTACCTCGGCACCGAGGAGGCGCTCACCGTGGGCGAGGTGCTGACGGCGAAGGGAGTCGAGGGCCCGCTGCTGACGGTCGGCAGCCACGATCCGGTCGGCAGGGCGCTGGAGCTGATGCGAGAGCACGGGGTTTCCCAGGTCCCGGTCGTCTCGGGCGAGGACGGGACCGCGGTTGTCGGCACGGTGAGCGAGCGCGGCCTGCTGATGGCCTCGGCCGACCACCCCGGGATCCTCGGCGAGCCGGTGACCGAGGTGCTCGAGCCGCCGCTCCCGGAGCTCGCCGCGGGCGACCCGGTCTCGGAGGCGATCCACATGCTGCGCGATCAGGGCAAGCCGGTGATCGTGGTCGAGAACGGCAACTCGCAGGGGATACTGACCGCGGTCGACCTGATCGAGGCGCTCAACCGGTGAGCGCCGCGGCGTCGAACGGGGTCGGGGGGTGACGCGCGACCCGAGCATCGAGACCCGCGTCGTGCACGCGGGTCTCGAGCCCGACCCCACCTACGGCTCGGTGATCCCGCCGATCCACCAGACCTCCACCTTCGTCCAGCCGGCCCCGGGCCGGTTCGTCGAGGACTACGACTACGCGCGCTCGGCGAACCCGACCAGGGCGGCGCTGGAGAGCGCCCTCGGCGAGCTCGAGGGCGGCCACGGGGCCGCCTTCGCAAGCGGGATGGCGGCCACCCACGCGGTGCTCACCGCGGCGCTCGACGCCGGCGGGCACCTGATCCTGCCGCTCGACCTCTACGGCGGTACCTACCGGCTGGTCGACAAGGTGCTGGCGCGCTTCGGGCTCGCCTACGACCTCGTCGACCAGACCGACGTCGACGCGGTCCGGGCCGCGCTGCGTCCCGAGACCCGGTTGATCTGGGTCGAGACCCCGACCAACCCGTTGCTCAACGTGATCGACATCGGCGCTGTGGTCGAGGCGGCGGAGGACCGTGCGGTGGTCGTCGACAACACCTTCGCGACCCCGATCGTCCAGCGCCCGCTCGAGCTCGGCGCGACCGCGGTCGTCCATTCGACGACCAAGTACCTCGGCGGACACTCCGACGTCGTCGGCGGCGCGGTGATCTCGGCCGACGAGGGTCTGCACGAGCGGGTCCGCTTCGTCCAGAACTCGGTCGGTGCGGTGCCGGGTCCGTTCGACTGCTTCCTCGTCCATCGCGGACTCCGCACGCTGGCGCTCCGCGTCGCCCGCCACGGCGAGAACGGTCGCGCGGTCAGCGAGTGGCTCTCCGAGGCCCCCGGGGTCGCGGACGTACGCTGGCCGGGCTTCGGCGGCATGGTCTCCTTCCGTCATCCCGACGCCGTCGCGCTCGTCGGGCGCACCGAGCTGTTCTCGCTCGCCGAGTCGCTCGGCGGGGTCGAGTCGCTGATCGAGGTCCCCCAGGCGATGACCCATCAGTCGGTCGAGGAGTCCGACGCCGCGGTCCCTGCCGACCTCGTGCGTCTCTCGTGCGGGATCGAGGCGGCCGACGACCTGATCGCCGACCTCGACCGGGCGCTGAGCGGCTGAAGCCGGGCGATCGGCGTCAGGTTGTCGACGCCGCCGGGAGCGGGCCCGCACGGCGGCGAGGGCCTAGATCGAGCTAGGTGTCCCGCGTGGGCTCCGCTGCGCCGCGGCCGGTCGTCCGGGCGCCCGCGGCACGGACCGGAGCGGGTGGCGTGAGGATGCGGGTGCGCCCGCCTGGAGGGCACGGTGGCATCGGCAGGGCGTCGGGGCCGTGGTCACCGCGACGTGGGCCGTCGGGGCGCTTCGGCTCGCGACGGAAGCGATGGAAGCGGTGATCGTCGGAACCCGGCGGCGCCTCCTCGGGCTGCGTCTCGGCGCGGAACGCCCACCAGACGAGGTAGAGGAGCAGAGCGACAGGGATCTTCAGGATCACCATCAGAAAGAAAATCGGTACGAAACCGTCCACGGACTCTCTCGCCTCTCCGGTTCGCCTCGGGACCGCGAGGCCCTCTGCGTCAGCGCGGAGTGTAACCCTCGCGAGCCCAGGCCAACAGCGTCTCGGTATGGGCGGCGGTGATCCCGATGTCGGACTCCGTCGGCGCGAGCAGGGTCGGGGCGGGACGGGCCTCGGCCCACCGCTGACAGCTACGGTCGAGCGAGTCGTCGATCCAGGCGAGGGGGCGATCGCCGGCGTACTCGTCGAGCGCTTCCAGCTTCCAGTGCGCGGTCCCGAACCGGGCTCGGCCGTTGAAGCGCAGGCAGGGGAGCTCGGTCGGGAGGCCGAGGATCAGCGGCAGGTGGTCGTTGGCGCGGTCCTCCCAGCCCGTCGCCCAGACCAGCTCGTAGACGGTCGCGAGCCGCAACAGCTCGGGCCCGGCGGCGTCGGAGATGCAATGGGCGACGCCGTCGATCAGGTGGAAGCGGCCGGGAACGTCCTCCGGAGGTCCCTCGAACCCGAACAGGCTGATCACCCCGTCGACGTCGACGGCCAGCACCGGCTCGGGATTCGGCTCACGGCGCTGTTTGGGCTCCGGTTTACGGTCCCGTTTGCGGAGCATCGAGGCAGCGTAGCGATGCTCCCCTGCTATCTTCCGCCGGCCGTGCCGAGCACCAATCAGCTGATCAGAAAGGGGCGCAAGCCCCCGCAGAAGAAGGTCGCCACCCCCGGTCTCAAGTCGGGCCAGGGCCGCAAGCGCCGGATCGCCGCCCCGCAGCGGCGCGGGGTCTGCACGCGCGTCTACACGGCGACCCCGAAGAAGCCGAACTCGGCGCTTCGCAAGGTCGCCCGCGTGCGACTCACGAACGGCATGGAGGTCACCTGCTACATCCCCGGCGAGGGGCACAACCTGCAGGAACACTCGGTCGTCCTCGTCCGTGGTGGTCGCGTCAAGGACCTCCCGGGCGTCCGCTACAAGGTGATCCGCGGCGCGCTCGACGCCTCCGGCGTCTCGGACCGAAAGCAGTCGCGCTCGATGTACGGCGTCAAGCGCTAGACGGCGGGAAACGCACCGATGCCACGCCGCGCCCGAGCCGCAATTCGCCCGATCGAGGCCGACTCCGTCCACAGGAGCCGGCTCGTCCAGCAGGTCGTCAACAAGGTCATGCAGGAGGGCAAGAAGGCGACCGCGGAGCAGATCACCTACGACGCGCTCGCAATCGTCGGCGAGCGCAGCGGCCGCGCGCCGGTCGAGGTGCTCGAGGACGCGATCAAGGAGCTCACCCCGGTGCTCGAGGTCCGCTCCCGCCGGGTTGGCGGCGCCACCTACCAGGTGCCGGTCGAAGTGCCCGCGCGCCGTGCCCGGACGCTCGCCGTCCGCTGGCTGGTCGGTTTCGCGCGCAACCGTCGCGAGAAGTCGATGTCCGAGCGGCTCGCAAACGAGATCCTCGACTCGATCCAGCAGCAGGGCGGCGCCTGGAAGCGCAAGGACGACATCTACCGCATGGCGCAGGCCAACAAGGCCTTCGCGCACTACCGCTGGTAGATCGGCCCGCCGGCCCGCCCCGTTAACCCCGCTGTCGAGCGCGCCGCGGCAGGCGAAGCTTCGTCCTCCGGCCCGCGGGCACGTCGTGCGAGTCCGCGGCCGATCCGGTCGTGCCGACGCCCTCCCCGCCTCCCGGTTCGCCGGGGCGGCGGCGCTTCGGGGGGCGCAGGGAGTTGAGCTGCTCCGGGGTCAGCGTCGCCAGGGCGATCCCGGTCACCGCGAGGGCGAGGGCCCCGACGAGCTCCATCCAGAAGCCGCTCTGCGGGACGGCCTCGGCGGCGAAGAACGACTGTCCCGCCGGGCCGCAGGTGTCGTTCAGCGAGCCGGTCGCGTTGACGACGCGGAGGTCGCTGATCAGGAACACGAGCAAGGCCAGCACCCCCATCACGGCGACCGAGATCGCCGCCGGTCGCGATCCCGCGAGGACGGCGACCAGGGTGGCGACGATCGCGAAGAACGCGATCACCATCTGAGCGTTGCTGTGCCGGTCGGCGGCGCTCTGCGAGCACAGCGACTCGCCCCCGGGCGGCGTGAAGTTGAACATCGTCATCAGGTCGGAGGCGAACAGGCAGACCGCGGCGACAATGCACGCCACGGGCAGCAGCCTGGTGAGCCGTCCGACCTCCCCCCAGCTCGGCTCGGGGCCGCTCACGTTCCCGCCCCCTGGACGCCCCGCTTGGCGGCGAGGCGGCCCGCGCGCCGGCGCGCCCGGGCGATCAGGCTCCGCGGGCCGCCGTGGCGCGGCGGCGTCCGCGGAGCGGTCGCGGGGGCGCGCTCGCGGCCGAGATAGCGGGGCAGCAGGAAACCGCAGGCCACCAACACGACCGCGGTCGCGATCTGCAGCCAGAAGCCGCCCAGCAGAGACGCCTTGGCGCCCTGGTACGCGAGCGCGGCCTGTCCCTCGTCGAGGCCCTTCGGGGCGTCGACGATGAGGCTGATCGCGAGCACCACGATCCCGAGCGGGATCAGCAGGCGAGCCAGGCGGCGGCGGCCGGCGAGCGCGAAGGCGAGCACCAGCAGCCCCGCGGCGGCGAGCGGGAGCATCACCCAACCGTGCGCCGGCCCGGCGATCCGGGTGTCCACCTCGGGCGCCGGGGCGACGATCCCGACGCTGCCGGAGTAGGCGTCGCCGCCGACGCTGATCGTCCGGTAGTCGAGCCATTGCGAGGCGGCGAGGGCTCCGAGCGCGACCAGGCAGGCCGCGATCACGCCGTGCGCGGGCCGCACGCGACGCTCGGCGTAGCGAACCGCGGCGGCGACGATCGCGCGCAGGCTCGAGAGCAGCGGGCGCACCGCCCGCGTCCACACGGTGAGCACCGCGACGCCGGCGACCTCGGCCGCCGCCATCCACAGCTGCGCCGGGATCTCCAGCATCTCGCGGCCGAGCTTCAGCAGCTCGGCACCGGCTCCGCCGGCGGCCGCGAGCGCCTTCCGCGGCTCGGTGCGGGCGGAGCGCCCCGGCTCCGAACCCGCGGACGGCGCCGGCTTCCCAGTCGCGGAGGCGGCTCGGCTCGGCTCCGCTGCGCCCCTGCCGGCCGCCTTTGGGCGGCTCTTCGCGGCCCGGGCGCGGGCTTCCGTCTGCTTCCGCGCCTCGGCCCGGGCGGCCGCCTTCTCGCGTGCCGCGGCGGCCGCGGCACGATCGCGTTCGGAGCCCTTCTCCAGGCCCTCGGCGTCGCCTTTTCCGGGGCCCGGCTTGCGCCCCGGAAGCCTCATCTTCCTGCCTGGGGAGCCATCATCCCTCTGCTATATTCAAGGCCGCGCTCGGGGCCGAGTCCACTCGGCCTGCGAGCGGGGATTCCTTCCATGGAGAGCCGCACGACATAGGGCGTTCCCGGGCTCAGCCGGCGGTCATGCGCTCGGGCCCGTAAGGGCCTTTTTTATGCGCTGAAACCAGCTCTCCCACCGGTTCGGCTCTTCCCAACAGTGCTTAATCCTCGGCTCAACCTACAGCAACGCGATACAGAGACTTTAGACAGATGCCCCGTTCGTTCCCACTGGAGAAGACCCGCAACATCGGGATCATGGCTCACATCGACGCCGGTAAGACGACGACGACCGAGCGGATCCTCTTCTACACGGGCCGCACCCACAAGCTGGGAGAGGTTCACGAGGGTGCCGCGGTGATGGATTGGATGGAGCAGGAGCAGGAGCGCGGGATCACGATCACGTCGGCCGCGACGGCCTGCGAGTGGAGAGGCCACCGGATCAACATCCTCGACACTCCCGGCCACGTCGACTTCACGGTCGAGGTCGAGCGCTCGCTGCGCGTGCTGGACGGCGCGATCGCGATCTTCGACGCGGTCGCCGGGGTCGAGCCGCAGTCGGAGACCGTCTGGCGCCAGGCCGACAAGTACCGGGTGCCGCGGATCGCGTTCATCAACAAGATGGACCGGGTCGGGGCGGACTTCGACGCGCGCGGTGGAGACGATGAAGGACCGTCTCGGCGCCAACCCGCTGCCGATCCAGCTGCCGATCGGGGCCGAGGACGGTTTCAAGGGCGTCATCGACCTGATCGAGAACAAGGCGCTCGTCTGGGAGGACGAGCTCGGGACCGAGTTCAACTACGAGGAGATCCCGGCCGAGCTCGCCGACGCCGCCCAGGAGGCGCGCACCCATCTGATCGAGGCTTGCGCCGACTACGACGACGAGCTCATGGAGGCCTACCTGAACGAGCAGGAGATCCCCCACGAGCGGATCGCGAAGTCGCTGCACCGGGCGACGCTGGACCTCAAGGTCACCCCGGTCCTCTGCGGCTCGGCGTTCAAGAACAAGGGCGTCCAGCCGCTGCTCGACGAGATCGTCGAGCTGCTGCCCTCGCCGCTCGAGGTGCCGCCGGTGCGCGGCCATGAGACCTCCAACAAGGGCGACGGCGCCGAGGGCGCCGAGGTCGATCGCCCCGCCGACGACTCGGCCCCGTTCGCGGCGCTCGCCTTCAAGGTGATGGCCGACCCGTACGTCGGCAAGCTGACGTACTTCCGCGTCTACTCCGGCAAGCTCAGCGCCGGCAGTCGGGTGCTGAACGCGACCAACGGCAGGACCGAGCGGATCGGCCGGCTGCTGATGATGCACGCGAACCACCGTGAGGAGATCGAGGAGTGCTACGCGGGCGACATCGTCGCCGGGGTCGGCCTCAAGCAGACCTCCACCGGCGACACGCTCTCGGCGCCCGACGCCCCGGTGATCCTGGAGACGATCGAGTTTCCGGAGCCGGTGATCGCGGTCGCGATCGAGCCGAAGACGAAGGCCGACCAGGAGAAGCTCTCAGCTTCGCTCGCCCGGCTCACCGAGGAGGACCCGACGTTCCAGGTCGAGTCCGACGAGGAGACCGGCCAGACCCTGATCCACGGCATGGGCGAGCTTCACCTCGAGATCATCGTCGACCGCCTGCTGCGTGAGTTCAGCGTCGACGCCAACGTCGGTCGCCCGCAGGTCGCCTACCGCGAGACGGTCCGCGACCGGGTCGAGAAGATCGTCGGGCGGTTCGTCCGCCAGACCGGCGGTCGCGGCCAGTTCGGACACGTGGTGATCAACCTCGAGCCCGCGCCGGGCGAGGGTTTCGACTTCGTCAACAGGATCCGGGGTGGAGCGATCCCGACCGAGTTCATCCCCGCGGTCGAGCAGGGGATCGAGGAGGCACTGGGATCGGGCGTCAAGGCCGGATACCCGATGGTCGACGTGCGGGTCGAGCTGACCGACGGGTCCTACCACGACGTCGACTCGTCGGAGATGGCCTTCAAGATCGCCGGTTCGATGGCGGTTCAGGAGGCGGCCCGCCGCGCGAAGCCGGTTCTGCTCGAGCCGGTGATGGCGGTCGAGGTCGTGACCCCCGAGGAGTTCCTCGGCGATGTGATCGGCGACCTCTCGCGTCGCCGCGGCAAGGTCCAGGGCCAGGAGCAGCGCGGCAACGCGCTCGCCGTGCAGGCTTTCGTTCCGCTCGGCGAGATGTTCGGGTACGCGACGGACGTGCGGTCGTCGACCCAGGGTCGGGCGACCTACACGATGCAGTTCGAGCGCTACGAGGAGGTGCCTCAGAACATCGCCGAGCAGATCGTCGAGGCGACCTCCGGTGAGCCCGTACCGGCGGGAGCGTGAGCCTGATGGGCACGCGAGGCGCGCGTTTGTAATTCTTCAGGGGTTGCGCCCGAGCCCCCACGACGGCTCAGGCGACCCAAGCCTGCCCGGCAAAGCGGACTTCGAGACAACTTAGAGAACGAACGAGACGGAAAAAGAAGGAGCTAAAGGAACGAGATGGCGGATAAGTTCGATCGCAGCAAGCCGCACGTGAACGTCGGCACGATCGGTCACATCGACCACGGCAAGACGACGCTGACCGCGGCGATCACCAAGGTGCTCGCCGAGCACGGTGGCGCCGAGGAGCGGTCGTTCGAGTCGATCGACAACGCTCCCGAGGAGAAGGAGCGCGGGATCACGATCGCCACCTCGCACGTCGAGTACGAGACCGACAATCGCCACTACGCCCACGTCGACTGCCCGGGTCACGCCGACTACGTCAAGAACATGATCACCGGGGCCGCGCAGATGGACGGGGCGATCCTCGTCGTCTCGGCCGCCGACGGCCCGATGCCGCAGACGCGCGAGCACATCCTGCTCGCCCGCCAGGTCAACGTGCCGTACGTCGTCGTCTACCTGAACAAGACGGACATGGTCGACGACGAGGAGATCATCGAGCTCGTCGAGGAGGAGGTCAAGGACCTGCTCAACGAGTACGACTTCCCCGGCGACGAGACGCCGATCATCAAGGGCTCGGCGCTGAAGGCGCTGGAGGGCGACGAGGACGCGAAGAAGTCGATCCTCGACCTCGCAGAGGCGCTCGACACCTACATCCCCGAGCCCGTCCGTGACCTCGACAAGCCCTTCCTGATGCCGGTCGAGGACATCATGACGATCACCGGCCGCGGCACGGTCGCGACCGGCCGGATCGAGCAGGGGATCGTCAACGTCGGAAACGACGTCGAGATCGTCGGCATCCGCCCGACCCAGAAGACGGTCGTCACCGGCGTGCAGATGTTCCACAAGGACCTCGATCAGGGACAGGCCGGCGACAACGCCGGCTGCCTGCTGCGAGGCACGAAGCGTGAGGAGATCGAGCGCGGACAGGTGCTCGCCAAGCCCGGTTCGATCACCCCGCATACGAAGTTCAAGTCGGAGGTCTACTGCCTGAAGAAGGAGGAGGGCGGTCGTCACACCCCGTTCTTCTCGGGCTACCGCCCGCAGTTCTACTTCCGGACGACGGACGTCACCGGAGTCGCCAACCTGCCCGAGGGCACGGAGATGGTGATGCCCGGCGACAACGTCGAGATGACGATCGAGCTGATCAACCCGATCGCGATGGATCAGGGCCTGCGGTTCGCGATCCGCGAGGGCGGACGCACCGTCGGCTCGGGGGTCGTGACCGAGATCGTCGAGTAGGAACCGGGGGGCGTCGAGCCCCCCGTCGGCCCGCAGGCCCGGACACAGGAGCCGGCGGGAAATTTGTTCGATACGACCGGGGCGGCGCCCCAGCACACGGGGCGGCGCCCCTTTTGCGCCGAGAAAGACCAAACGAAGACAGTGGCGACACTCGCGACAAACAAGATCCGGATCCGCCTCAAGGCGTATGACCACGACGCGATCGATCGCGCCGCGCGGGAGATCGTCGATACCGCGACCCGCACCGGCGCGTCGGTGTCGGGACCCGTGCCGCTGCCGACGGATCGGAACATCTACTGCGTGATCAGGTCCCCGTTCAAGGACAAGGACTCGCGCGAGCACTTCGAGATCCGCACCCACAAGCGGCTGATCGACATCCACCAGCCGACCCCGAAGACGATTGACTCGCTGCAGCGCCTCGACGCGCTGCCGGCCGGAGTGGACATTGAGATCAAGATCTAGATACGAGCTTGCAGCTTGCAGCTTGCAGATCGCCGGACATTGGTCGCCGGGCGCTGCCAGCTCCCAGCTGCCAGCTCCCTGAGCGATGGCTGCGATCGTCGGCAAGAAGATCGGCATGACCCAGGTGTTCACCGAGGACGGAATCCGGGTGCCCGTGACCGTGGTCGAGGCTGCGCCGAACACGGTAACCGCCGTGCGCGCGCCCGATCGAGACGGCTACGCGGCCGTCCAGGTCGCGGCGATCCCGACCGAGGAGCGAAAGCTCAACAAGCCGCAACTCGGCCACCTGAGGAAGGCCGGTGCCGCCAATCCGCCGATGAGCACGATCGTCGAGTTCCGCGACGAGGGCGCCGAGGCGCAGATCGGCGAGTCGCTGACCGTCGAGCAGTTCGAGCCGGGCGACCGGGTGAAGGTCTCGGCGAAGGCGGTCGGGAAGGGCTTTCAGGGAACGATCAAGCGCCACAACTTCGGCCGCGGCCCGGTCTCGCACGGCTCCCACAACGTGCGCGCCCCCGGCTCGATCGGCGCCAGCGCCTACCCGGCTCGGGTGTTCAAGGGCGTTCGCATGCCGGGGAGGATGGGCGGCAAGCGGGTGACCCAGCGCGGGCTCGAGATCTTCCAGGTCGACGCAGAGCGCAGCCTGCTGCTGATCCGCGGCGCGGTGCCCGGCCCCAAGGGCGGCACCGTGGAGGTCCGCAGCGATGCCTAGCGCGGCTCTGAAAGCAACGACGCTCGGCAAGCAGGCGAAGACCGACCTCCCGGCCGCGGTGTTCGGCGAGGACTTCCACGAGAGCCTCGTCCACGAGGCCGCCCGCGCGGACCTCGCGGCGCGCCGCCGCGGCACCGCCTCGACCCTCGGTCGGGGCGAGGTCTCGATGACGACCGCGAAGGCGTGGCGCCAGAAGGGCACCGGCAGGGCCCGGGTCGGCGCGCTCAGCGTCCCCCACCGGCGCGGCGGTGGTGTCGCGTTCGGTCCCAAGCCCCGAAAGCACACGTTCAAGATCAACCGCAAGGCGCGCCGCCGGGCGCTGCGCTCGGCGTTCTCGGTGCACGCCGCGCGCGACAGCATCGCGGTGCTCGACGGCGACGGCTTCGACGCGCCGGCGACCAAGCAGGCCGCCGAGGCGCTGACCAAGTGGGACGCGAAGGGGCCGACCCTGGTGCTCTGCGATCCGGAGGAGATCGGGGTCGCGAAGAGCTTTCGCAACCTGCCGCGTGTGAGCGTGATGCCGGTCAACTCGGCCGGGGTCGCGGACGTGATCGGCCATGCGTCGCTGATCGTCACCGCCCGCGCGCTCGACGGCCTCGACGCCCGCGTCGGCGAGGTCAGCCGCACCGCCAACGAGGAGGCGGCCGAGTGAACTCTCGTCAGGTGATCATCGAGCCGGTCGTCTCGGAGAAGAGCTACGCGCTGATGGCCGAGGGCAAGTACACGTTCCGGGTCGACGAGCGCGCGCACAAGACGCAGATCCGGCGGGCCGTCGAGGAGATCTTCGACGTCGGCGTGGTCGAGGTGCGGACGATCAAGATGCGCTCGAAGCCGAAGCGGCGCGGCCTGCACAGCGGCCGCACCCGGTCGTGGAAGAAGGCGATCGTCGAGCTCGCCCCGGGCGACCGGATCGAGCTCTTCGAGGGCGCTGCGGTGGCGGAGTGAGCAGGCGGAGCAGAGGACGGACGGAGAAGACCTAGATGGCAATGCGCAAGACGAAACCGACGAGCCCGGGGAGGCGCTTCGCGACGTACCAGAAGCGCGACGAGGTCGTTCCCAAGAACAAGCCTCACAAGCCGCTGACCAAGGGCAAGACGTCGAGCGGCGGGCGGAACTCGCATGGCCGCGTCACCGCGCGCCATCGCGGCGGCGGGGCGAAGCGCCGCTACCGCGAGATCGATTTCAAGCGCCGCAAGGACGGGGTGCCGGCGAAGGTCGCGACGGTCGAGTACGACCCGAATCGGACCTGTTACATCGCCTTGCTGCACTACGTCGACGGCGCGAAGAGCTACATCCTCGCGCCCCAGGGCGTCGAGGTCGGCGACATGCTGCAGTCCGGAGAGGGCGCCGACATCCGGCCCGGCAACGCGCTGGCGCTGGCGGCGATCCCGACCGGGACCGTGGTCCACAACGTCGAGCTCGTCCCCGGCCAGGGCGGTCGCCTGGGCCGCGCCGCCGGCTCCGCGATCCAGGTGGTCGCGAAGGAGGGCGCGACGGTCACCCTGCGGCTGCCGTCGTCGGAGATGCGGATGGTCCGGGCCGCGTGCCGGGCGACCGTGGGAACGCTGTCGAACTCCGAGCACCAGAACGTCAAGATCGGCAAGGCGGGACGCAACCGCCACAAGGGCAAGCGGCCGCAGACGCGCGGCGTCGCGATGAACCCGGTCGACCATCCGCACGGCGGCGGCGAGGCGCACCACACGCCCGGCGGGCATCCGGTGACGCCGTGGGGCAAGCCGACGCTCGGCTACCGCACCCGGAAGAAGGGCAAGCGCTCCGACGCGATGATCATCCGCGGACGCCGCCGAGGCAAGAAGACGCGTCAGAGGTGAGCTGAGTGGGACGTTCGACAAAGAAGGGCCCGTTCGTCGACGAGCGCCTGATGAGGCGGATCGAGCAGATGAACGCCCAGAACCAGAAGCACATGATCAAGACCTGGTCTCGGACCTCGACCGTCTTCCCGGAGATGGTCGGCCATACGATCGCCGTCCACGACGGCCGTAAGCACGTGCCCGTGTTCGTCTCCGAGTCGATGGTCGGGCACAAGCTCGGCGAGTTCGCGCCGAGCCGCACCTTCCGCGGGCACGGGGGCAGGGAGCGGTAAGCATGGCCGAGCGTTCCGAGAACCGGCCCGAGGCACCGATCGTGCGCGCGAAGGCACGCTACGTCCGGGTCGCCCCGCGCAAGGCGCGTCTGGTCGCCGACCAGGTCCGCGGGATGCCGGTCGAGGAGGCCCGTACCCTGCTCGCGTTCTCGAGTCGCGGAGCGGCGCGCGACCTCGCTCGGTTGATCGATTCCGCCGCCGCCAACGCGGAGGCGAACCACGACCTGATCGCCGACGACCTGCGGATCGCACAGATCTCGGTCGACGAGGGTCCGACCCTGAAGCGGTGGCGGGCACGGGCCCGCGGTCGCGCGACCCGGATCGAAAAGAAGACGAGCCATCTCTCGGTGGCGCTGACCCCGACGCTCGACGCCTAGGAAGAAGGACTGAATGGGACAGAAGATCCACCCCGAGGGCTTTCGGGTCGGCTACATCCACGACTGGAAGTCGAACTGGTTCGACGAGCGCAACTTCGCCGACCTGCTGCTCGAGGACATGGCGATCCGCGACCACATCGAGGGCAAGCTCGCTCACGCCGGCCTCTCGGACATCAACATCGTCAAGCAGCGCGGCGAGATCACGGTCGACATCCACACCGCCCGGCCCGGGATCGTGATCGGCAAGTCCGGCGCCGAGGTCGACGCGCTGCGCCGCGACCTGCACCGGATCACCAACAAGCCGGTCAAGGTCAACATCCGCGAGATCAAGCGCCCCGAGCTCGACGCGAAGCTGGTCGCCCAGTCGATCGCCGAGCAGCTGCAGAATCGCGTCGCCTTCCGCAGGGCGATGAAGCGCGCGCTGACCTCGGCGATGCGCTCCGGCGCCAAGGGGGTCAAGGTTCAGGTTTCGGGCCGGCTCGGCGGCGCCGAGATGGCGCGCACGGAGGGCTACTCGGACGGCCGGGTGCCGCTGCACACGCTGCGCGCCGACATCGACTACGGATTCGTCGAGGCGAAGACGACCACCGGTCGGATCGGCGTCAAGTGCTGGATCAACAAGGGTGAGGTGATGCCGGAGGGCTATCGAGCCGCCGGTGAGGAGGAGGACCTGGCGCCCCGCTCGTTCCGTCGCGGACCGCGTCAGGAACGCAGACCGCAGTCCGGCCCAGGCGGCCCGCAGTCCGGCGGTCGCCGTCCGCCGACCGGGGGCCAGCGTCCGCCAGAGCTGGCGGCCAGCGTCCGCGACCGGGTGACCGCCCGGACCCCGCGGCCGCGCCGTCGCAGGGCCGCCAGCGCCCGCCCGCCCAGCCGCAAAGGCCTCCGCAGCCGCAGCCCGCACAGGCCCAGTCGCCCGCCGAGCCGCAGCAGGCGGCCCCGCCGGCCGAGAGCGCCGCGCCGGCCGAGGGCGCCGCGCCGGCCGAGGCCGAGAAGCCCGCCCCGGCTCCGGAAGGTGACTCCTGATGCTGATGCCGAAGCGGGTCAAGCACCGCAAGCAGATGCGTGGCAAGCGCCGCGGCAACACGAAGGGCGGGGCGACGGTCGCGTTCGGCGAGTACGGGCTCAAGGCGACCGAGCGCGGTTGGGTCACGAACCGCCAGATCGAGGCGGCCCGCGTCGCGATGACCCGGAAGATCAAGCGAGGCGGCAAGGTCTGGATCAACATCTTCCCCGACAAGCCGTACACCAAGAAGCCCGCGGAGACCCGGCAGGGCTCCGGCAAGGGGAACCCCGAGGGCTGGGTCGCGGTGGTCAAGCCCGGCAAGGTGATGTTCGAGCTCGCGGGTGTGCCCGAGGATCTCGCCAAGGAGGCGATGCGGCTCGCCGGTCACAAGCTTCCCGTGAAGACCAAGTTCGTCCGTCGCGAGGGAGCGGGACAGTGAAGGCCGCCGACGTGCACGCGCTCGGCGACCAGGACCTCGTCCAGGCGCTCAAGGACGCCCGCGAGGAGACGTTCAACCTGCGGTTCCGCAACGCCACCGGCGAGCTCGAGAACACGGCCGGGCTCGGCCAGTCGCGTCGCGACCTCGCCCGGCTGATCACGGTCGCCCGCGAACGCGGCATCGACGTAGACAAGGAACTGAAGTGAGCGAAGAAGAGAAGAACAGCAGCGAGCAGGGAGCAGCGAGCCCGGAGCAGGGAGACGAGCCCGTGGCCGAGGAACAGGCGGCGGACGAGAGCCCGCAGGCCGAGGAGGCGCCCGCCGAGCAGTCTGCCTCTGCCGATCAGGCCCCCGCCGAGGACGCCGCGGCCGAGCAGCCGGCCCCTGCGGAGGACGAGCCGGCTCCGGCCGAGGAGCCCGAGGCGGAGCGACCGGCGACGGCCCCCGCCGAGGCCGCGGAAGCCGAGCCGAAGTTGACCCCGAAGCAGCAGCGAAAGCTCGAGCGCAGCCGTCACGCGGGCGACGCGAAGCCGGAGCGCGGCCCGGACGAGCGGGCCGCCGAGCGGCTCGCCGTCCGCCGGGCGAAGGGCGCCGACCGCCGGCGGGCGCGCCAGCGGGCGCGTTCCAAGCACGAGGGCGGCGAGGGCACCCCGCCCGCCGAGCACCGGCCCGGCTCGAAGAAGGTTCGCCAGGGCACCGTCGTCTCCAGCAAGGCCGACAAGACGATCACGGTTCAGATCGAGGTCGTCCGTCGCCACCCGGTCTACGAGAAGGTCGTTCGCCGGTCGGCGACAATCCACGCTCACGACGAGCGCAACGACGCCAACGCCGGCGACGTCGTCCGGGTGGTCGAGTCGCGGCCGCTGTCGAAGACGAAGCGCTGGCGCCTCGTCGAGGTTCTCGAGAGAGCAAGGTGAGCCGGTGATCCAGCAGGAGTCGAGGCTCAAGGTCGCCGACAACTCGGGCGCGCGCGAGATCCTCTGCATCCGCGTCAAGGGTGGTTCGCACCGCCGCTACGCGGGGGTCGGCGACGTGATCACGGCGACGGTCAAGCACGCCACCCCGCATGGTTCGGTGCGCAAGGGCGAGGTCGTTCAAGCCGTCGTCGTGCGTACCCGCAAGCAGCTCGGCCGCTCGGACGGCACCTATATCGCCTTCGACGAGAACGCCGCGGTGCTGATCGATCCGCAGGGAAACCCGCGCGGAACACGCATCTTCGGACCGGTGGCGCGCGAGCTGCGCGACAAGAATTTCATGCGGATCATCTCCCTCGCCCCGGAGGTCCTCTAGAGATGGCGAAGCAGATGCACATCCGTCGCGACGACAGCGTCGTCGTCATCTCCGGCAAGGAGAAGGGCAAGACGGGCCGCGTGATCCGGACCGAGCCGGGCCGCGGGCGCGTCTTCGTCGAGGGCCTGAACATGGTCAAGCGCCACACGCGCCCGCGTTCCGTCAAGGACACGCAGAAGGCGCAGTCAAGTGGCATCATCGAGAAGGAGGGGCCGATCGACGTCTCCAACGTCATGCTCCTCGACCCCACCGACAACAAGCCGACCCGGGTCGGCATGCGGGCGATCGACGGCCGCCGCCGCGAGCGGTACGCGAAGCGCACCGGCAAGGCGATCGAGTAGACCGGAAATGGAAGCAGCGACAGCCACAGACACGCAGAAGGCAGCGCCGCCGCCGCGGCTCCGCGAGCTCTACGAGAGCGAGATCGTCGGCCGGTTGACCGAGAAGTTCGGCTATTCGAGCCGGATGGAGGTCCCGCGGCTGGAGAAGATCACGCTCAACATGGGCGTCGGCGAGGCGAAGACCGCGACGCCGATCCTCGAGGCGGCGACCGAGCAGCTGGCGACGATCGCCGGCCAGCACCCGAACGTGCGCACGGCCCGCAAGTCGATCGCCAACTTCAAGCTGCGCGAGGGGATGCCGGTCGGCGTCGCCGTGACCCTGCGGGGCGCCCGGATGTGGGAGTTCCTGGACCGGCTGATCACGATCGCGATCCCGCGGATCCGTGACTTCCGGGGTCTGAACGCCCGCGCCTTCGACGGTCGCGGCAACTACTCCCTGGGGATCCGGGAGCAGCTGATCTTCCCGGAGATCGACTACGACTCGATCGACCAGGTCCGCGGCCTCGACGTCGCGATCACGACCTCCGCGCAGACCGACGAGGAGGCGTTCGAGCTCCTGCTGGCGCTCGGCATGCCCTACTCGCCCGACGGGCGACCCGGTACGACCGAGCCCGAGGTCGACGAGGAGGAAGAGCGCCGTCACGAGGAGGCGCGCCTGCGCGCCGAGGCGGAGCAGGCCGCGCTCGAGCAGCTCAAGGAGGAGAACCCCGAGGCCTACGCGAAGCGCGAGCGGCCCGTCGAGGGCGAGGAGGGCGAGGAAGACGGCGAGGGCGGCGAAGAATCTTCAAGCAAAGAAAGCAGCGAGGAATAAATGGCGAAGACGTCACAGCGAGTGCGCCAACGGCGCACGCCCAAGTACAAGACCCGCGCGTACAACCGCTGCCGCCGCTGCGGCCGGCCGCGTGCCTACTACCGCAAGTTCGGGCTCTGTCGGCTCTGCCTGCGTGAGGCGGCCCACCAGGGCTACGTCCCGGGCATGAACAAGGCGAGCTGGTAGCGCGGAGAGCGACGAGCATGCTTACAGACCCAGTCTCAGACTTCCTGACCAGGATCCGGAACGGCCTCGCTGCCGATCACACCGAGGTCGAGGTTCCCGCCTCGCGCCTCAAGAAGGAGATCAGCCGCATCCTCACCGAGCAGGGCTACATCACCTCGTTCGAGGTCGAGCCCGCGCGGGTCGGCGAGGTGATCCGGATCCAGCTCAAGTACACCGACGACCGCCACCCGGTGATCAGCGGGATGCGCCGGGTCTCGCGCCCGGGCCGTCGCCGCTATGTCGGAAGCGCCGACGTGCCGCGGGTCCAGGGCGGGATGGGCACCTCGATCGTCTCGACCTCCAGCGGCGTGATGACCGGCCACGAGGCGAAGGCGAAGGGCGTCGGTGGAGAGGTGGTCGCCTACGTATGGTGACCGTGCGAGCCGAGTCATGAGCAGAATCGGAAAACAGCCGATCAACGTTCCCGAGGGCGTTACGGTCTCCGTCGGCCCCGGCCGCGTGACCGTGAACGGCCCCAAGGGCGAGCTCGAGCAGATCGTCAGCCGGCGGATGGAGATCGTCGAGCAGGACGGTGCGCTGACCGTGAAGCGGCCGACCGACCGCGGCGACGACCGCGCCATCCACGGGTTGACCCGCAGCCTGGTCGCCAACATGGTCGCCGGGGTCACCGACGGGTTCTCGAAGCAGCTCGAGATACAGGGCGTCGGCTACCGCGCGAAGCTCCAGGGCAAGGCGCTCGAGCTCAGCGTGGGGTACTCGCACCCGGTTACGATCAGCGCCCCGGACGGGATCGAGTTCGAGCTCCCGCAGCCGACCCAGATCATCGTCCGCGGGATCGACAAGCAGCAGGTCGGCGAGATCGCCGCCCAGATCCGCCGCGTGCGGCCTCCGGAGCCCTACAAGGGCAAGGGCATCCGCTACGCCGGCGAGCAGATCCGCCGCAAGATCGGAAAGCGCGCCTGATGACGGTCACCACGAAGCCCCAACAGCGACTCCGCCGCCGCCGCCGGGTGCGGGCGAAGGTCAACGGCACGGCAGAGCGGCCGCGCCTCTCCGTGTTCCGCTCCAACCGCGGCATCTTCGGTCAACTGATCGACGATCGTGGCGGGCGCACCGTCGCCGCCGTCAGCTGGATCGAGCCCGAGCTGCGCAAGCTCGCCCCGATGGAGCAGGCGAAGCGGGTCGGCGAACTGCTCGCCGAGCGTGCGAAGGCCGCCGGCGTCGAGTCCTGCGTCTTCGATCGCGGCGGCTACCGGTTCCACGGCCGCGTCAAGGCGGTCGCCGAGGGCGCCCGCGAAGGCGGGCTGCGGTTCTGAACCCGCTACCTTGATCTGCCCGTGAAGACTCACCACGACATCGAGACCGTCAGCCCGCAGGGCCTCGACCTGCAGGAGCGCGTGATCGAGATCAACCGCGTCGCCAAGGTCGTCAAGGGCGGCCGCCGGTTCTCGTTCACCGCGCTGGTCGCGGTCGGCGACGAGAACAACGTCGTCGGAATCGGCTACGGCAAGGCCCGCGAGGTCCCCCTGGCGATCCAGAAAGCGGTCGAGAACGCGCGCAAGAGCCTCGTGCGGGTGCCGAAGTTCGGGCAGACGATCCCCCATCGGACGATCGGCCGGTTCGGCTCAGGCCACGTCGTCCTGCGCCCCGCCAGCCCCGGCACCGGGGTGATCGCCGGCGGCGGTGTCCGGGCCGTGCTCGAGCTCGCCGGGATCCGCGACGTGCTCTCGAAGTCGATCGGCACGCAGAACCCGATCAACCTGGTCAAGGCGACGATGGACGGTCTCACCGGGCTCCGCCGCCCCGAGGACGTCGCGAAGCTTCGCGGCCTCTCGGTGCGCCAGGTGCTGGGGCTGGATCTGCAGGAGAAGGGCGAGCGTGCAGCGCCGGGCGCGAACGGCGAGGCCGAGCCGGGAGTCGAGGGCAGCGAGCAGGAAGAGGCGCCGGTGGCCGCCGCGGCCGCCGTCGAGACGGCGACCGAGCCGGCGCCGGCCGACCCGGTGCCGCCGGCAGAGGAGGCCTCGGATGGCTGAGGTGAAGCTGAGGCAGGTGCGCTCCGCGAACGGAGCGAGCCCGAAGCAGCGCGGCACCCTGGCCTCCTTGAAGCTCGGCCGGATCGGTCGCGAGGCGACGATGAAGGACACGCCGCAGCTTCGCGGTGCGCTCGATCGGGTCTCCCACCTGGTCGAGGTCGACGCGGAGGAGGGCTGATGGCGCGCCTCGATCCCGACGAGATCGGGCTCCACTCGATCCGTCCGAAGCCGGGTTCGCGCCACCCGCGCAAGCGGCTCGGCCGCGGCAAGGGCTCGGGCACCGGCAAGACCGCAGGCCGTGGCCACAAGGGCGCCGGCGCCCGCTCCGGCAACAAGTCGAAGCGCGGCTACGAGGGCGGGCAGAACCCGATCCACATGCGGATGCGCAAGCTGCGCGGCCCGCACATGAAGAAGTCGATGCCGTTCGAGCCCTTCCGAACCCACAACCAGCCGGTCAACCTCTCGGACCTCGAGGCTCGCTTCGAGGCCGGGGCGGAGGTCACTCCCGAGAGCCTGCGCGCCGCGGGACTGGCGACCCGCACCGATCCCGTCAAGGTGCTCGGCCGCGGCGAAATCTCGAAGAAACTGACGGTTCGCGTCCACGCTTTCAGCGCCGCGGCGAAGCAGAAGATCGAGGCCGCCGGAGGCGCCTGTGAGGTGATCGAGTGAGCTTGCAGCCGGCAGCTGGCAGCTTGCAGCTGGCGGGTCACAGCTGCGAGGGCTCCACTGTTCGCCGTCCCGTATCTGCAAGCTGCAAGCTGCCAGCTGCCAGCTAGATGCTGCAGACGATCGCCAACGCCTTCGCGGTCCCGGAGATCCGCCGGAAGATCTTCTTCACGCTGGCGATGCTGGCGCTCTACCGGCTGGGCGCCTACATCCCGGCCCCGGGGATCGATGTCGACACGCTCGACTCGATCGAGAACAACTTCACCGGCAACAACGTCCTCGGCTTCTTGAACCTGTTCTCCGGCGGCAGCCTCCAGCGGCTGTCGCTGTTCGCGCTCGGGATCATGCCGTACATCACGGCCTCGATCATCCTCCAGCTGCTGACCGTGGTCGTTCCCTCGCTCGAGCGCCTGCAGAAGGAGGGCGAGGTCGGCCAGCAGAAGATCACCCAGTACACCCGTTATCTGACCGTCGCGCTGGCGTTCGCCCAGTCGCTCGGCTACGTCTTCCTCTTCCAGTCATTCCAGGACTCCGCCGGGACGAGCGTCGTCGGCACGCTGACCTTCTCGAAGGTGTTCGTGATCGTGATGTCGCTGACGGCGGGGACCGTGTTGCTGATGTGGCTCGGCGAGCTGATCACGCAGCGCGGCGTCGGCAACGGGATCAGCCTGATGATCTTCGCCTCGATCGCCTCGAACATCGGCCCCGGGCTGACGAAGTGGTGGTCGAACCCCGATCAGGTCTTCGTCGTGATGATGCCGTTCATCGCCCTCGCCGTGATCGTCGGAATCGTCTTCGTCCAGGAGGGCCAGCGCCGGATTCCGGTCCAGTACGCGAAGCGCGTCGTCGGCCGGCGGATGACCACCGGAGGCTCGACCTACTTACCACTGCGGGTGAACATGGCGGGCGTGATCCCGGTGATCTTCGCCGCCTCGATCATGGCCTTCCCGCCGACGATCGGCCAGTTGCTGAACACGCCCGCCGCGCTCGACTTCGCCGCCTTCTTCAGCCCCTCGAGCTGGGCCTACGTGGTCGGCGAGGTGTTCTTCATCATCATCTTCACGTACTTCTATACGGCGGTCACCTTCAATCCGGTCGACCAAGCCGACAACCTGAAGAAGTACGGCGGCTTCATCCCGGGCGTCAGGCCGGGGCGACCTACCGCCGAATACCTGGATCGGATCCTCTCCAGGCTCACGTTCCCCGGCGCGCTGTACCTCGGCGCGGTGGCCGCGCTGCCGACGATCCTGATCAACCAGACGTCCGCCAACTTCTTCTTCGGCGGAACGTCGATCCTGATCGTCGTCGGGGTCGCCCTCGATACGGTCAAACAGCTCGAGTCGCAGCTGATGATGCGCAACTACGAGGGCTTCCTGAAGTAGGCGCCCCGCCGGACGGGTCGCCGGTGCGCGGCGGCGCACGCCGACGGCCGACGGCTAGGCTTCCCGTCCAGTGTCGGAGTTGAACCTGATTCTCCTCGGTCCCCCTGGGTCGGGTAAGGGCACGCAAGGCGAGCGCCTACAGCGCGATACGCAGCTGCCCTACTACGCGACCGGGGATATCCTCCGCGCCGCCGTGCGCGAGGGGACGGAGATCGGCAGGCAGGCGAAGGCCTACATGGAGCGCGGCGATCTGGTCCCCGACGACGTGATCGTCGACCTGATCGCGGAGCGACTCGACTCGAAGGAGGCCGAGGACGGGTTCATCCTCGACGGCTTTCCGCGCACCGAGGTGCAAGCCGAAGAGCTCGGCGAGAAGCTCGCCGAGCTCGGCCGGGACCTCTCGATGGTCGTGCTGATCGTCGTCCCCGACGAGGAGATCGTCCGCCGGCTCGGCGGCCGCCGCACCTGCCCGAACGGTCACATCTTCCATACCGAGTTCGACCCGCCCGAGCAGGAGGGCGTCTGCGACGTCTGCGGTGAGCCGCTCGAGATTCGCGACGACGACAAGCCGGAGGTGATCCGCAACCGGCTCGCCCAGTACGAGGAGAAGACCGCGCCGCTGATCGACTACTACGACTCGCGCGGTCTGCTGAAGACGGTCGACGGTGCCAAGGACGCCGAGGAAGTCACCGAGGAGATCCGCGCGCTGTTGGCGACGCTTCGGATGGAGGAGGAGGCCTAGAACGTGTACCGAGGCGGGATCATCATCAAGACGCCCGAGCAGATCGAGCAGATGGCCGCCGCCGGCCAGGTCCAGGCGAGATGCCTGAGGATGCTGCGCTCGAAGGCGCGTGCCGGCCTCACGACCAAGGAGCTCGACCGGGCGGCGGAGCGTTTCATCCGATCCCATGGCGCCGACCCGTCGTTTCTCGGCTACCGCGGCTTTCCAGGCTCGATCTGCGCCTCGCCGAACGCGATGGTCGTGCACGGCATCCCGGGTCGATACGAGCTCCGACGCGGCGACATCCTCTCGATCGACGTCGGGGTGACCAAGGACGGCTGGGTCGCCGACGCGGCGATCACGGTGCCGATCGGGAGGGTGCCGCCGGAGACGACGCATCTGCTCGAGACCACGGAGGCAGCGCTGCATGCCGGCGTCGCAGAGGTGAGGCCCGGAAACCATCTCGGCGATGTCTCGCACGCCGTACAGCAGCGGGTCGAGGCCGAGGGCCTGTCGATCATCCGCTCGCTCGTCGGCCACGGGGTCGGGCGCGACATGCACGAGGACCCTCAGGTCCCCAACTACGGCGAGCCCGGCCGGGGGCCGGAGCTCGAGCCGGGGATGGTGATCGCGATCGAGCCGATGGTCAACGCCGGCGGCCCCGAGGTTCGCCTCGGTGACGACAACTGGGCGGTCTACTCGGCCGACGACTCGCTCGCCGCCCACTTCGAGTTCACGGTCGCAGTCACCGAGGACGGCCCGCGGATCCTCACGCCCTGGCACCTCGACTGAGGCCCGGACCCCGCCGATGGCGATGTCTCCGGAGGCGGTTCGGGCACACGAGGGATTCTCGAAGCCCTGGTACTACTCGCTCGAGCTGGCGCCCGGGCTCTACACGCGGGGGCACGACTTCCCGAGCGTGGCGCTGACGCGGGACCTGCTGAGCCGGGTCGACATCGAGTCGGGTGGTGCGAACGGCGCCGGGGCGCGGTGCCTCGACGTCGGGATCCAGGAGGGCCTCGTCAGCGTCCTCATGCAACGACGCGGAGCCGCGCAGGTCGTTGCCTACGACCGTGTCACCCAGGCGGCGAAGCTGTCGCTGGTCCAGGAGGCGCTCGAGTCCGATTTCGAGTTGATCGGCGGCTTGAAGCTCGGTGACCTCCCCGCCGCGGCGCAGCGCGCCGGCCACGCCCCGTTCGACGTCGTCGTCTTCTCCGGGGTGCTCTACCACATGTTCGACCCGATGGCGGGCCTGACGATCACCCGGGGCCTGCTCCGAAACGGGGGGATCCTCGTGCTCGAGACGGCGGGGACGTTCGACTCGAGGATGTCGATGGATTTCAACGGCGAGGGACGGTTCGACCCGAATTCGCTCTGGTGGATCTCCGCGACCTGCCTCGATTACCTGCTGCGCTTCCTGCGCCTCGAGGTGATCGACGTCGACTGCCTGCGCGGGCGAGGCCTCGCGCGCCGCAAGGCGCGGCGGGGACGACTCGCGGTGGCGTGTCGCGCCGTGGCGGAGCCGATCGCGGAGCCCGGGGACGAGTGGATGGCATCCGGGCACCGCAGGGACCTCGCCGAGTTTCCGAGCCTCGGCGAGGCCGATCCAACCGCCGTACCGGTGGGATATCGCGGTTCGGAGCGACGCCTGGTTCGGCGGCGCGGCGGCAGCGTCGATCTGCGGCGGTCATTCGGGCGCAACCGAACCCATCGGCCGGTCCCGGACGAGATCCGGCTCGACCTCGGGGCAACCCGGTAGGCCGCGGCGATCGAGCGGCCGAAACGTGCGTGGTTGCTATATTTCACGGTCGGCCTTCGGGCCGTTTCGTTGTGCCCGCCGTCCGATTCATGGGATGGCCAGGGCCTTCTCGCAAGAAGTTGATTGGATACGACCCAGGAAGGGCCGATGAAGGTACGAGCGTCCGTAAAGCCGATGTGTGAGCGTTGCCGGATCATCCGGCGGCGCGGCGTCGTGCTCGTGATCTGCTCGAACCCACGGCACAAGCAACGGCAGGGTTAGGAGCGCATGGCACGGATTGCGGGAGTCAACCTCCCCTTGAACAAGCGGACGGAGATCGGGCTCACCTACGTCCACGGCGTCGGCCGCTCGACGGCGAACCAGGTGCTGCAGAAGGTCGGGATCGACCCCGATACCTACGTCAAGGATCTGACCGAGGAGGAGACGATCAAGCTCCGCGACGCGGTCGAGGAGCTCGAGGTCGAGGGTGATCTGCGGCGTGAGCGCTCGCAGAACATCAAGCGGCTCTCGGAGATCGGTTCCTACCGCGGCCTGCGCCATCGGCGCGGCCTGCCGACCCGGGGCCAGCGCACGAAGACCAACGCCCGCGGCCGCAAGGGCCCGCGGCGGATGAGCATCGCCGGCAAGAAGAAGCCGCCGGCGAAGAAGTGAGCGTCTGACCGATGCCGCAACCGAAACGAGGCAGGGGGCGCACCCGTCGCCGGGTGAAGAAGAACGTTCCCTACGGGATCGCGCACATAAAGACTTCGTTCAACAACACGATCGTCACGATCACGGACCCCGAGGGCAACGTGGTCTGCTGGGAGTCCGCCGGCTCGGCCGGGTTCAAGGGCTCGCGCAAGTCGACCCCGTTCGCGGCACAGGTGACCGCCGACGCCGCCGCCCGCAAGGGCATGGAGCACGGCCTCGAGCGGGTCGAGGTCCACGCCAAGGGCGCCGGCTCCGGCCGCGACACCGCGATCCGCTCCCTGCAGGCCGCCGGGCTGCAGGTGACGACGGTCAAGGACGTCAGCCCCCAGGCCCACAACGGCTGCCGGCCGAAGAAGCGACGGAGGCCCTAGAGACTGATGGCGCGCGACACGGGACCACAGTGCAAGCAGTGCCGCCGCGAGGGGCAGAAGCTGTTTTTGAAGGGCGAGCGCTGCCTGACCGAGAAGTGCGGCGTCGAGCGCCGCTCCTACCCGCCGGGAGAGCACGGGCGCGGCCGCGTCCGTGCCTCGGAGTACCGGAACCAGCTTCGCGAGAAGCAGAAGGCGCGGCGCTTCTACGGCGTCCTCGAGCGCCAGTTCCGCGGCTACTACGACAAGGCCTCGCGACAGGAGGGCGTCACCGGCGAGAACCTCCTGCGACTGCTCGAGTGCCGCTTCGACAACGTCTTGGTTCGGCTCGGGTTCGCCGCCTCGCGGCGCCAGGCGCGCCAGCTGGTCAACCACGGGCATTGGCTGATCAACGGCCGCCGGGTCGACATCCCGAGCTATCAAGTCCGTCCCGATGACGTGATCACGATCAAGCCCGACTCCGGCGCCACGGACGTGATCCGCCAGGCGACGGAGCTGACCGCGGCGGTACCGCCGTGGCTGCAGGCCGATCACGACGCCCTGACGGCAAAGGTGCTCCGCCTTCCGGATCGCAGTGAGATCACCGCGCCGGTCCAGGAGCAGCTGATCGTCGAGCTCTACTCGAAGTAGTAGCGCTCCCCCCGTTCTCCGACAAGCAAAGAGGAAGCAATGACCACCCTGCCTGAGTTCCAGATTCCGAAGATCGCCAGCGAAGACGTCGACGACAACCACGGGACGTTCGTCGTCGAGCCCCTCGACAAGGGCTTCGGCTACACGTTCGGGAACTCGCTTCGCCGCGTGCTGCTGTCGTCGCTCGGCGGCGCGGCGATCAAGAGCGTCCGAATCGAGGGCGTCGCGCACGAGTTCTCGACCGTCGCCGGGGTCAAGGAGGATGTCACCGACATCGTCCTCAACCTCAAGGACATCGTGATCCGGATGCACACCGACGCCGACGAGGTCGAGGCGCCGCTGGTCGCGACCGGCCCGGGAGAGGTGAGGGCGAAGGACATCGACCTGCCCGCGGGGATCGAGATCCTCAACCCGGAGGCGCCGATCGGGACGCTCGAGAAGCGGACCAAGCTCGAGATGTACCTGACGATCGGCCGTGGCCGCGGCTACTCGCCGGCGGAGGAGAACAAGACCGAGGATCAGCCGATCGGCGTGATTCCGATCGACTCGATCTTCTCGCCGATCCGCCGCGCCGCCTACGCCGTCGATTCGGCGCGTGTCGGACAGCGCACCGACTTCGACAAGCTGACGCTCGAAGTCGAGACCGATGGCTCGATCGAGCCCGGCTCGGCGCTTCGCGAGGCCGCGGAGATCCTGATCAAGACGATGGCGATCTTCACCGACGCCGACCGGGTCGAGGAGCTGACCGCGCGCGACGCGCTGAATGGCTCCGACGACGGGCTGGTGCCCAGCGGCGCCGCCGCCGAAGGTGACGATCGGCTGATCGAGGAGCTCGAGATCGGGGTTCGTGCCTACAACTGCCTGAAGCGTGCCGGGATCCAGACGGTCGGCGATCTGGTGCAGCGCTCGGAGTCCGAGCTGAACGCGATCCCGAACTTCGGCAGGCGAAGCACCGAAGAAGTGAAGGAATCGCTCGTGCAGCTGGGGCTCTCGCTGCGGGACGAGTAGGCGGCGGGGGCTGGCAGCTGGCAGACTTTCTGCTGCAAGCTGCAAGCCGCAAGCTGAATCATGCGCCACCAGAAGCAACGAAACAAGCTCAGCCGAGACAGCGCCCATCGCCGGGCGCTGATGCGCAACCTGTGTCGCGATCTGATCGCCCATGAGCGGATCAAGACGTCGCAGGCGAAGGCGAAGGCGGCGAAGCCAAAGATCGAGAAGCTGATCACGCTCGGCAAGCGTGGCGACCTGCACGCCCGGCGTCAGGCACTGTCGGAGCTCGGCCAGGACAAGTTCCTGGTCCACAAGCTGTTCGAGGAGGTCGCGCCGCGGTACGCGGAGCGGCCCGGCGGCTATACGCGGATCGTCAAGCTCGGACCGCGGCGGTCGGACTCGACCGAGATGGTCTTCCTCGAGCTGGTCTGAGGCGGACGCGGACCGTCCGCTCGGTTGCGCCGCTCTCTTGCCCACCGCGCGACTCGAGATCGCCTACGACGGAGGCCGGTTCTCCGGCTGGGCCTCGCAGCCCGGGCAGCGCAGCGTCGAGACGGCGATCGCCGACGCGCTCGAGCGGATCCTCGGCGAGCGCCCGCAGCTCACCGTCGCCGGGCGCACCGACGCCGGGGTCCACGCGACCGGGCAGGTGGCGAGCTTCGAGCACGCGGCCGAGCTTCCCGACCGGCTCGCCGAGCGCCTCACCGCGGTCCTACCCGCCGACGTCGCGATCCGGGGTGCCGGCGCGGCGCCTGACGGCTTCGACGCCCGCCGTGACGCCCGTTCACGGACCTACCGCTACCGGGTGCTCGCGTCACCGATCCGCGACCCGTTCGAGGATGGACGCGCCCTGTGGTGGCGCCACTCGATCGCCGGCGATCTGCTCGGCCAGGCGGCCGCCGCGGTCGTCGGCCGCCACGATTTCACCGCCTTCACCCCGACCCGGACCGAGCACGTCCTCTTCGAACGTGACGTCGATCGCTGCGAGTGGAGGTCGGAGACCGAGTCCGTGCTGGGGCTGGAGATCGAGTCGGAGGCGTTCATGCGCAACATGGTCCGTGTCCTCGTCGGCACGATGCTCGAGGTGGCGGGCGGACGTCGCTCGCTCGACGACTTCGCCTCGCTGCTCGACGGCGCTCCCCGCGAGCGGGCCGGGGAGACCGCCCCGCCGCACGGTCTCTATCTCGTCGGCGTGCGTTACCGGGGCGAGGCCGATGCCGGCTCGCCGAACTCGTAGCTGACCCCGGTCAGCTGCTCGGAGATCTCCCAGAGGCGCCGGGCGACCTGCGCGTCGCGCGAAGCGGAGTTGGAACCGACGACGCGTGGGTGACCGCGCTGCTCGCCGGGGCCGTCCGGGCCGATGAACATGCCGCCTTCGAGGTCAGGCTCGGTGGCTGCGTAGAGGGTCGGCAGCGCCCCCATCTCGGCGCTTTGGGCGACGAGCTTGTTGGTGATCGCCATCAGCGCCGCGTCGAAGCTCGGCGGGCCCGTGGACTGCAGTTCCGTCGCCGCGTAACCCGGATGGGCGGCGAGGCTGCGGACGGTCGAGTCAGCCGCCCGGAGGCGACGATCGAGCTCGTATGCGAACAGCAGGTTGGCGAGCTTCGACTGGCCATAGGCGCGCCACCGGAAGTAGCGGCGCTCTCCCTGCAGGTTGTCGAAGTTGATCCTGCCCATCCGGTGCGCTGTGCTCGAGAGGGTCACTACGCGCGCGTCCTCGTGCCCCTCCATCGAGCCGAGCAGGAGGCCGGTGAGGGCGAAGTGGCCGAGATGGTTGGTCGCCAGCTGGAGCTCGTAGCCGTCGGCGCTCTGTCGCCGCGGCGTCCCCATCACGCCCGCGTTGTTGACCAGGAGGTCGACCCGGTCGGAGCGCTCGCCGAGCCGGGCGGCGAAGGCGCGTACCGAGTCGAGGCTCGAGAGATCGAGCGCGGCGACCTCGGCGCCCGCGTCCGGGACCTGCGCGTCGATCGCGTCGAGCGCCTTCTCGCCGCGCTCGGGGTTGCGGCAGGCGAGGATCACCCGGGCGCCGTGGCGCGCGAGCTCGAGCGCGGTGACCAGCCCAAGGCCGCTGTTCGCCCCGGTGACGACAGCCGTGCGCCCGGCCTGATCGACGATCCGATCGGCGGTCCACTTGGCGGCCATCGCACCAGGGAACCTACAGCCGCGTCCGTAGAATCGGCCCCCGGCCGACCTGATCTTCGGCTTGCCAGATGATCGTCCTGCTGACCAACGACGACGGAATCGGCGCGCGGGGACTGCACGCCCTGCGTCGCGAGCTCGAGCGGATCGAGGGGGTCGACGTACGCGTGGTCGCGCCGCACACGAACCGCAGCGGCACCGCGCGCAGCATCACCACGAGGTCGCCGATCTGGGTCGAGGAGGTCGAGTTCGACGACGGCACGGTCGGCTTCGCGACCGAGGGCACCCCGGTCGACTGCGTGCGCTTCGCCGACCTCGGGCTGCTCGGCGAGCGTCCCGACCTGATCGTCTCGGGGATCAACCACGGCTCCAACCTCGGCGACGACGTCACCTACTCGGGCACCGTGGCGGCGGCGTTCGAGGGGCTGGTGCTCGGGTTGCCCGCCGTCGCCGTCTCCCAGCAGGCGGGCGTCGGTGGCATGGGCTACGCCGGCCGCGAGTTCGACTTCGCGGCGTCGGCCGCGATCGGCCGCGAGGTCGTCCGCAAGCTGATCTCCGAGCCGATGCCGGCGGGGACGCTGGTCAACGTCAACTGCCCCGCGGGCGAGGTCCGCGGGATCGAGCTGACGCGGCTCGGCAAGCGGCTCTACAACGACGAGCTGAAGCTGGTCGAAGAGGACGGCTCGGGACGGAGGCGCTACGAGATCTATGGCTTCGAGCCGTCGTTCGAGGACGAGGGCGGCACCGATCTCGCCGCGGTCGCCCGCGGCCGGGTCGCGATCACCCCGATCCACTTCGACCTCACCGACCACGGCGAGCTCGAGCGGCTCGGGTCGTGGGACCTCGAGGCGCTCGCCGCCCGCGTCGAGCCGCTCGCAAGCTGATGGCGGCACCGGCGAGCGCGAAGAAGCGCGTCGGCGAGCTCCGCGCGGAGATCGCCCGCCACGATCACGACTACTACGTCTGCGACGACCCGACGATCGGCGACGACGAGTACGACCGGCTGCTGGACGAGCTCCGTGCGCTCGAGTCCGAGCACCCCGACCTGGCGAGCCCCGACTCGCCGACCCAGCGGGTCGCGGGAGGTACCCGTCCACTCGACAAGTTCGTCCAGGTCGACCACCTGGAGCCGATGCTCTCGCTCGCCAACGCCCGCGGCGCGGACGAGTTCCGGGCCTGGGAGCAGCGCCTGCACAACCGCCTTCGCAGTCTCGACATCGAGCCCGGGGAGCTGCGCTTCGTCTCCGAGCCGAAGATCGACGGGATTGCGATGTCGCTCGTCTACGAGAGTGGCGAGCTGCTCCGCGCCGCGACCCGAGGCGACGGGGTCGTGGGCGAGGACGTGACCCACAACGTGCGCACGATCGAGGCGGTCCCGGAGCGGATCGACGATGCCCCGCCGACGATCGAGGTCCGGGGCGAGGTCTACTTCCCGCGCGCCGCGTTCGCCGAGCTCAACGAGCAACGGGCGTCGGAGGGGCTGTCGACGTTCGCGAACCCGCGCAACGCGACCGCCGGGACGATCCGCCAGCTCGATCCCACGGTCGCCGCCTCGCGACCGCTGTCGATCTGGTGCTACGGCACCGGCGCGCGGGACGGGATCGAGTTCGCGACCCACTGGGAGGAGCTCGAGTGGCTGCGCTCGCACGGGTTCGCCGTCCAATCAGACGTCGCCGAGCACGAGACCGCGGACGAGATCGTCGACCGTTGCCTGTGGTGGGAGCAGAAGCGGGAGTCGCTCGACTTCGAGATCGACGGTTGTGTGGTCAAGGTCGACCAGCGTGGGCTCTGGCGGGAGCTCGGGGTGACCGGGCGCGAGCCGCGCTGGGCGATCGCCTGGAAGTTCCCCCCGATCACCGCGACGACGAAGCTCAACCGGATCGTCTGGAACGTCGGCCGCACCGGCCGGATGCTGCCGTTCGCGATGCTCGAGCCGGTCCACGTCGGCGGCGTCACCGTCTCGACCGCGACCCTGCACAACGAGGAGGACCTCGCCCGCAAAGACGCCCGCGAGGGCGACGAGGTGGTCGTCACCCGGGCCGGTGACGTGATCCCGCAGGTGATCGCGCCCCTGATCCAGCGCCGCAAGGGCCGGCGCCTGCGGCGGGCGAAGCCGCCGAAGAAGTGCCCGGCGTGCGAGACGCCGACGATCAAGCCCGAGGACTCGGTGTGGACGATCTGCCCCAACCGTCGCGGCTGCCCGGGGCAGACGTTCCAGCTCGTCAAGCATTTCCGTGGCGCGATGGACATCGAGGGGCTTGGCGAGAAGAACGCGATGCGGTTCCTGGAGCAGGGATTGATCACCGATCCGGCCTCGATCTACGACCTGACGGCCGAACGGATCGCCGAGCTCGACGGATTCGGGGAAACCTCCGCCCGGGCGCTGATCACCGAGATCGAACGCTCGAAGCAACGCCCGTTCGGGATCGTGCTCTACGCGCTCGGGCTGCCCGGGATCGGCTACGTCAACGCGCAGGCGATCGCCGACCGCCTCGGCTCGATCGACGCCCTGCTCGCCGCCGAGCCCGAGCAGATCACCGAGGTCGACGGGATCGGCCCGGTGCTCGCCGAGCAGCTGACCGAGGAGCTCGCCGACGAGTCGGTGCTCGAGCTGATCGGCCGGCTACGCGAGCGAGGGTTGCGATTCGAGCTCTCCGAGACCGAGCGTCGCGCCGAGGGCGGACCGCTGGAGGAGAAGACCTTCGTGCTCACCGGCACGATGCCGAACCTGAGCCGCGACCAGGCGACGAACCTGATCCGCTCCGCCGGCGGCAAGGTGACCGGCTCGGTCTCGAAGAACACCGACTACCTGGTCGCCGGCGACAGTCCCGGAACGAAGCTCGCCAAGGCCGAGGAGGTCGGGACCGAGATCCTCGACGAGGACGGGCTGCGGGCGTTGCTCGGTTGAGGAGCGCCGCTGGTCGGGCTACGGCCGCCCCGCCTGCGTCAGCCGCCGCCGAAGACGACGATGAAGTCCGTGATCACCCCGGCGGCGAAACCGACCGCGAGCATCGCCAGCCCGAGCTCGCGGTGCCCGAAACGGCGCATCCCCTGCCAGATCTCTCCGATCACGTAGAGGATCGCGCCACCGGCGACGGCGTAGAAGGCGAGCTCGAGCGGCTCGCTGGTGACGTTGTAGCCGAGCATCGCCCCCAGCAGGACCGGACCTCCGCCGATCAGGCCGGCGAGCCCGAGCCAGCGCCAGGTCGGCCTGACGCCGCCGAGCGGGCCGATGATCCCGAAGCCCTCGGTGGCGTTGTGAAGCGCGAAGCCGACGATCAGGACCGTCGCGAGGCCGATCTCTCCCGCTTGCGCCGAGACCCCGATCGCGAGGCCCTCGGCGAAGTTGTGGAGGCCGATCGCGCCGGCGATGATCAGGCCTGTCTGAAGCGCCCGCGCCCGTGCGGTGGCGGCCTCGGCATCGAGCACGGCCATATCGTCGGCGGGCAGGGCGCCGCCGGAACCACCCGCGATCGGCGGTAGCGGCCGCTCGCGGCGCAGGTAGCGCTCGAGCAGTCCGAGGCCGACGCTGCCGAGCGCGAAGCCGCCGATCAAGAGCAGCGCGAGTCCGGCAGCGTTCGCGAAGCTGCCCTCGTCGTCCTTGAACGCCTCGACCGCGTGCTCGGCGATCTCGAAGCCGTGGGCGAGGACGTCGACCAGCAGGAATACGAGGATCCCGACCGAGAACATCGCCAGGGCGACACGGGCGCGCGAACCGAGCAGCTGCAGTCGCGCCACGGGCAGCCCGAGGAAGATCGTGAAACCGGCGAGCGCGCCGAGAAGAGCCGTCTCCGAAAAAGTCATCTATCTGCCTTCGCCCGGACCAAGCCTTATTAGGTCACCCTAAGCCGGAGCAAGGTACCAGGTTCGGCCGAGCGTGGCGCGCCCGCTCACGGCTGGTAGCGGGCGATCGCCGCGGCAATCGCGTCCTGGGCCCTGCGGGCCGCATCGACGCTGACCGAGTTGTTGAGCACCGAGAAGGCGATCGTGTGTCCGCCCGCGGTGCAGTAGCCCGAGAGCGCCGAGACGTCCGACAGGCTGCCCGTCTTCGCGGCGCAGTTGCCCTCGGCGGCTGTGCCGCGCATCCGGTCGGCAAGCGTGCCCTCGCGCCCGGCGACCGGGAGCGAGTCCTCGAACGCCGGCCCGCTGTCCGTGTCGGTGGCCATCGCCACCAACAGCTCCCCGACCTGTTGCGGCGAGACGCGGTTGCGGCGCGAGAGGCCCGAACCGTCCGCGGCACGGTCACCGCTGCCGACCGAGTCCGCGAACGCCTCGACCTTGCGGGCACCGCGCGCCCGGGTGCCCCGCTTGCCGCCCTCGGCCGCGAGCCGCTTCAGCAGCATCTCGGCGAAGAAGTTGTTCGAGGGCACGTTGGTCTCCTCGATCAGCCTCGCGACGGTCGGTGATGCGACCGAGGCGAGCGGCTTGCCGTCGGTCACCTTCGGCGGCAGGTTCGCGTGTCCGACCCGCCCGCTGACCCTCACCCCGCGCTTGCGGAGCGCCCGCTTCAGCCCCTCGGCCGCGACGAGCTCGGGGGCGCCGGCGTAGCCGCCACCGTCATAGCCGTCGTTGAAGGAGAGGCCGGAGAGCGGGCTCAGGTAGGGCCCGGCCCGGCGCTCGCGGTCGAAGATCGTGTCGTCGGCCAGCACCCGGCCGCTCACCTTCTTGATCCCGGCGGCGGCGATCGACCGCGCGAGCTCGGAGACCCGGGTGACCGGTTGGTCGTTTGCGCGGGCGAAGCGCGTCGTGCCGAAGGCAGGGTCGCCGTCGCCGACGATCACCAGGTCGCCCCCGCGGACGAAGACGCGGGTCTCGAGCCGCGCGTCGGGGCCGAGCGCGGTGAGGAAGGCCGCGGTCGTGAACAGCTTCTGGTTCGAGGCGGGAATCCGGGCCTCGTTTGCCTGCTCCGAGAACAGCGTCGGCTGGTCGTTCGCGTCGATGTCGTAGACCCAGGCGCCGCTCGCCCCACCCGCAGCGGAGAGCGCGTCGGAGAGGCTGGTGCGCAGCTGCGAGCCGCTCAACGCCCGGGTGGCCGCCGCCGGCGAGCCGGGACGCGCGACCGGCGTGCGACCGCCGTCGTCGAGGCCGATCGCGGTCGCCGGCGCAGCCGTGAAGGCCACGATCATCGCCGTCGCGATCGTCGCGAATACGCCGCGGAGCCCCTGCATCCGCGCCCAGGCTACCGTGAGACCAGGCCCTGAAGGCCGGCGGGCTGGAATAATGACCGCAGCCCATGGGCAAGGTCGTCGATTTCGAGGCCGCCGGGGCCGAGTCGCAGGATGCGGCTCGCCGGCGAAGGCCGCGCCGCAAGCGGTCGAAGACAGCGCTCGTCCTCGGCGGCGGCGGGTTCACGGGCGGCGTCTATGAGATCGGCGCGCTGCGCGCGATCGACCTCCTGGCCACGAACCGGACCGTGAACCAGTTCGACGTCTACGTCGGCACCAGCGCCGGAGCGTTCGTCAGCAGCCTGGTCGCCAACGGGGTCACCCCGGAGGAGATGATGCGGGTCCTGAACCGCGACCTCCCGTCGCCGCTTCGCGACATCGACCTCGGGACGCTGCTGCGTCCCAACTACGGGGGCTATGCGAAGGGCGCCCTGACGCTGCCGTTCAAGGTCTTCGGCGCGCTTCGCGAGCTTGCCGGAAACCTCGGCGAGGTCTCCGCCGTCGACCTCGCGACCGGGCTCGCCGGCGCGCTTCCGTCGGGGATCTACTCGGGCCGCGGGATCGAGCGCTACGTCGAGGAGGTGCTCTCCGACCCGGACCGCACGAACGACTTCCGGTTGCTCGAGAACGAGCTCTATCTGCCGGCCACCGACCTCGATACGACCGAGCGGATCGTGCTCGGCGAGGGTGAGTGGGCCGGGGTCCCGATCTCGAGGGCGGTCGCCGCCTCGGGGGCGTTGCCCGGGATCTACGAGCCGGTCGAGATCGATGGCCGCGAGTTCATCGACGGCGGCATCCTTTCGACCACCAATGTCGACGTCGCGATCGAGCGCGGCGCCAAGTTCGTCGTCGTCATCAACCCGCTGGTCCCCTACGTCAACGACTTCGAGAAGAACATCCCGACGATCTCCGGCGCCCGCGCGCGCCGCGTCTCCGACATGGGGATCGTCGCGATCACCAATCAGACCTTCCGGCTGCTTTCCCACGACCGGCTGCACCGCGCGATGGGGATCTGGGAGGACCGTTACCCCGGCGTCGACATCATCCTGATCGAGCCCGAGCTCAACGACGAGCTGATGTTCGGGACCTCGATCCTCGACTACAGCGCCCGCCTGCAGATCGCCAAGCACGGGTTCGAGTCGGTGACCCTGAAGCTGGCCCGTGACTACGACCGCTACAAGGCGATCGCAGAGCGCCACGGGATCGAGATCTCGGCGCGCCGGGTCCGCCACGTGCTCAACCAGGTCGAGCGCGAGCAGGAGAAGCTCTCGGCCTGGCGGCGGGTCCTCGAGCTCACCAACACCGCTCTGCTGCGCTCGCCGCGTGGCGATCGCGAGCCGCCCGCGGACGACGACAGCGAGGCGGCGAACGTCTAGCGCTCGCTAGGTCGCGTAGAGGGCGTCGATCGCGCCCGAGTACTTGTCGGCGACGACGTTGCGCTTCACCTTCATCGACGGGGTCAGCTCGCCGCCCTCCTGGGTGAAGTCGCGCGGCAGGATCTCGATCTTCTTCACCTGCTCGACCCGGGCGAACTTCTTGTTGATCTCCTCGACGTGAGCCTCGATCGACGCCTTGACTTCGGGGTCGCGAGCGACCGCCTCGAGGTCGCCGGCGGGCTTGCCGTGCTCGGTCGCCCACTTCGCGGCCTCCTCGGGGTCGAGGGTGACGAGCCCGATCAGGTACGGGCGACGGTCGCCGACGACCACGCACTGGGCGACGAGCGGATGCTGCTTGATCTCGGCCTCGAGGTTGGCCGGGGTGATGTTCTTGCCGCCGGCGGTGATGATGATGTCCTTCTTGCGGCCCGTGATCTTCAGGAACCCGTCGCGGTCCAGCTCGCCGATGTCGCCGGTGTGCAGCCAGCCGTCGACCAGCGTCTCGGCGGTCGCCTCGGGGTTCTTGTAGTAGCCCTGGAAGATGTTCGGGCCCTTGACGAGGATCTCCCCGTCGTCGGCGACCCGCAGCTCACAGCCCGGGAACGGCCGCCCGACCGTCCCCCACCGGAAATTCTCCGGGGTCGCAATCGTCGACGCCGTCGAGGTCTCCGTCATCCCCCATCCCTCGAGCACCAGGATGCCGGCGGCGTCGAAGAATTCGAGGATCTCGGGATTGATCGGCGCGGCGCCGGTGACCGCGAGCTTCAGTCGGCCGCCGAACAATCCGCGGATCTTCGACAAGACCTGCTTGTCGGCGATCCGGTACTGAGCCGTCAGCAGGGCGCCGGGTGTCTTGCCGGCGCGCTCGGTGCGGCGGACCTTCTTGCCGACGTCGATCGCCCAGTCGAAGACCCGCTTCTTGAGCCCTCCCTCCTTCTCGACCGAAGCGGTCGCGGCGGTGTAGATCTTCTCGAAGATCCGCGGCACCGACGGGAAGTAGGTGGGGCGGACCTCCGAGAGGTTGGGGAGGATCTTCAGTGGGTCGCGCTCCCAGTAGGCGAGCGTCGCGCCGAGGTCGAAGGTGCCGAGCTGGATCAGGAGCGCGAACGAATGCGCGAGCGGCAGGAACAGGTAGGTGACCTCCTCGCTGTCCATGACGCTCGTCGAGTGCACCATCGCCAGCATCGACGTGTAGTTGCCGTGGGAAATCACGCATCCCTTCGGCGGGCCGGTGGTCCCCGACGTGTAGATGAACGTGCAGATGTCGTCCGGGGTGACCGAGCTCCAGCGCGTCTCCCAGTCGGCGTCCGAGCCCGAGGCGCCGCGCGCCGAGAGCTGATCGAGCGAGATCGCGTCGGAGGATTGCCCGGTCATCCGGATCACGTGCTCGAGCTTCGGGCATCGGTCGCGGACCTGGCGGACCTTGTCCATCTGGTCGTCGTCCTCGACGACCACGGCGACCGAGTCGGAGTTCTCGAGCACGTACTGGCACTCCTCGGCGGAGTTCGTCTGGTAGATCGGCACCACCGTCGCCCCGGCGGAGAGCGCCGCGAAGTCGAAATAGGTCCACTCGGGCCGCGTGTTCGAGAGAATCGCGACCTTGTCGCCCTTCTCGATCCCGAGATCGATCAGGCCCAGCGACAGCGCCCGGACCGTCTCCCCGACCTCGTCGTAGGTGCGCGGCGTCCAGCGGCCCCGGCCCTCGTTGTAGAGGACCGCTCGCTTCGGCCCGTACTTGCGGACGGCGATCGGCAGCAGCTCGGCGAGGGTGCGCGACCCGGTCGCCGTCTCCGCGGTCGTCTCGGCCGTCGCCGCCGTCTCCATCAAGTTCTGTCCTCCCGAGGGTTGCTCAAGTCGCCGGGCGCTGATCGCCCGGGTAGGAAAGCTACCTCAGCCGGGAGGGCGCAGGCGGTCGCTAGGCGACTGTCTGCGGCTTCTTGACCGCTTGCGGGAGCTGGCGCAGGTTGGAGAGGAAGAGGGTCTTGTCGATGCGGCCGTTGAAGATCGGGACGTTCATCTCCATGCACTTGGAGATCACTTCTCGCCGCTTCATGTTCATCTCGTCGGCGAGTTCGGTCGGCGTCAGGTGATTGGCCACGGACTACTCCTCTTTCGCTGTCGTCACCGGTCACGGAGTCTTATCGCAATCTGCGGATGTGTCAACGCGGGCAGCCGCAAATACCGGTCGGACACGACGGCCGAATCGCCGCGGCAGGCGCCCGAATAAGATTCCGGGGGATGCCCGAACAGGCCTCCTCGGACGCAGCGCTCCCCTCGGTCGGCGACGGCAGCAGCTCGTTCATCGATTCGTTGATGGACACGGAGCTGTACTCGATCGGCGCCTACTTCTGCGACGAACACCCGGAGCTGGTCGATCAGGTCGTCGAGCTCAGCGAGCAGATCGAGCGCGACGGCCTCGAGGCGTTCGCCGACGCCGGCGGCGCCGGGGTCGAGGAGACCTTCGAGACGCTGCTCACAGGCCTCGCGGTGCGGTATTACAAGGCGGTCGCGGGCTGAGCCCGCACGGTCGTAGACCGAGGTGAGCCCCTGGTTTCCGCGCGTGGTCCTCGGCCTCGCGTTGTTCGCCCTCGGCTATGCGATCTACTCGATCGCGGTCGGGGAGGGCGGCCCGAAGTCGCCCCCGATCGAGGGGATCAACGACGTCCAGGAGATCTTCGGTGGGATCGAGCAGGATGGAGCAACGCTCGGCCCGACCGACGCCCCGATCACGATCGAGGTCTTCAACGACCTCCAGTGCGCTCCGTGCGCGGACTTCGAGATCAACACGATCGACCCGCTGGTCGAGGAGTACGCGCGGACCGACAGGGCGCAGTTCGTGTTCCGCAACTTCTCGCTCGCGCCGAACGACACGACCCTCGCCGCGATCGCGGCCGAAGCCGCCGGAATGCAGGCGCGCCAGTGGCAGTACGCGGACACCTTCTTTCGCAACCAGGACCTCGCCCGGGGCCGCGGCGTCGACGATCAGATCCTCCGGGAGGTCGCCGAGGCCGTCCCCGAGCTCGACCAGGACCGGTGGCAGACGGACTACGAGTCGCCGCAGAGCGAGGACCTGGTGCGCGCGGACGCGATGCTCGCCGCCCAGCTCAAGCTTCCGGCCGAGCCCGCGGTCGTCGTCTCGGGTCCGGCCGGCGAGCGGAAGCTGATCCAGACGCCCACCCACGACGAGATCGAGGCGGCGATCGCTCAGGTGTCGGGCCCGGATTGACCGACGCCACCGGGTGTCGCCCGCCACTGCCGGTGGAAGTAGCGCGTTACCACCAGGAGGCCGATCAGCACCAGGGCGCCGATCCAGAGCACGGGATCGGTCGGTGACAGCGTCTCGAGCCGGCTGCCGAGGTAGACGAAGACCGCGGTCAGTGGCAGGTATCCGACCAGCGTCGTCCAGAGGAAGGTGGTGAAGTCGGCGCGGGCTGCGCCGGCGGCGATCGAGAAGAAGCTGAACGGGATCACCGGCACCAGCCGCATCCCGAGCAGCAACGTGACCCCACCGGCTTCGACCATGCGCTCGAGCCGGTCGAAGCGCGACCGGCTCAGGAACCGGTAGAGGAGCGGCCGCGCCGCGTGGTGGCCGATCCAGTAGGCGACGACGCCGTTCGCGAGCCAGCCCGCCATCATCAGCGGCAGGCCGACCCAGAACCCGTAGACGTAGCCGGTCGCCGTGTCGAGGATCTCGGCCGGATACCAGACGACGACATGGACGAGCGCCAGCGCGAGGACGATCAGCGCGCCGCCGAAGCCGAGGTCGAGCAGGTCCTGGCGGAGCCCGCTCGTGTCGCCCGAGATCGCGGCCCCGACGCCCGTCCGCAGCGGCTCGATCGCCAATACGAGGATCGCCAGGACGGCGATCCCGGCGAGCGTGACCGCGATCCCCGCCAGCGGCGTGCGGACGTCGGCGCCCGCGGCGGGCTCGGGTGCAACCTCCTCCGGCTCGGGTGCGACATCCCCGGACTCGAACGATGGCCGGGGTCGGGAGGACACGCGTCCAGTATGGCGGGCGGCCTGCGCGTCGGCAGCGCCCGCCGCGAGCCCTTGCCCGAGGCGGCGAGTTCGCAATACTGGGCGCCTCGGGGCGTGGCGCAGCCTGGTAGCGCGCACCGTTCGGGTCGGTGAGGTCCCCGGTTCAAATCCGGGCGCCCCGATTGGCAGAAACCCGCTCGGCGAAGCGGGTTTCGTCGTTCATGGGGACCGCCGTGGTTCCAATATGGTTCCGTTTGCCGATTCGGGGAACGGAACGGAGCTACCCAGCCGACCGACTAGGTCGATGGGAGCAGCACGCAGAAGCCCATCGCCCAGGGGTGCGAACTGCTCCGGCGCGGCCGCCGGTAATCGCTATCTGGGGGGAGCCGGGGGCCGGGGGCTATCCTCTCTAGAGGCACCGAATGATGCCAGTCCGGCGCCAGCCGGTCCAGGGGGGCCGCCTCATAGCCGTCCGGCGCCCCATCGGCGTTGATCCAGTAGCTCCGTGCCCCCGTCAGGTCATTGAGGCGAAACGGGAGTGTCGAGCTGGTCTCGAGCCGGTCGAGGATCTCGCGACCGCGACCGTCGAGCGGGGTGAGCGTCAGGGTCGTCGACACGTCAGGGTCGTCGACACGCCGCGGCAGGCTAGGACCCTGTCCCGTCCCTCCGGCCATCACTCTTTGCCTTCTCAGGCGTAACGCCTGCTCATCACGAACATCAATCTCCGGCGGAGCGATCACCCGCCCGATCATCTCGCCTTGGACATCGCAGCGCTGGTGATGATCAGCAAGATGATCCCCAGGATCAGCCACAGCATCTCGGTCCTCCTTTGGCCCGGTGGGCGCCCGTGTACCCGGCTTTCACCCCGATACTCGCGAAACGTGGGTGCGGCGGTGAACGCACTTGCCGCAGGCGCATTGTTGGCTTCCGCCTCGGTCCAGATGTCGGATGCACATCGACGTCTGAAGTGGCGTCGACCCCGAACGCGGCGCGCTCAGCAACTCAGCTTTCGGTCCGGGCCGTCCGTCACGGGGCTTGCGACTGCGCTGACTACTCGCTCGCCGGGTAGCATCCCCCCGGTCTCGATCCCGACTGAAGGGGGCACGGATGCTCGCCAGAATCCTCGGACACCTACGCGCACAGTGGATGGGTGCCCTCGCTTTGTTCTTGGTCCTCACGGGCGGCATTGCCTACGCCGCCAACACGATTGCGAGCTCCGACATCATCAATGGCGAGGTCAAGACCGCCGACATCGGCAACGACCAGGTCCGCTCTGTCGACGTGCGCGACGACACGCTGGCAAACGGGGGACTCGGCAGCGCGGACATCGCCCCCGATTCGTTGCAGGGCGCCGACATCGTTGAGGGCACGCTCCAGAACGTCGACGCCGCCACGGTCAGCGGCCTTCAGGTCCGCAAGATCAACTTTCAGGTCCCGTTCGGAACCGGGCCGACCACGGTCCTCGATCTGGCCGGGCTGCAGATCACCGCCGAGTGCCAGAACTTCGGCGACTTCCTCGACGTCAAGGCATTCACGTCGAAGGACCGCGCGAGCGCCTTCTTCTTCTCCGGCTACAGCGCAAACGCCGACGACACCGACGATGTCCAAGACATCAATTCCGCGAACTTCTCACACGGATCGTTCGATATCGGTGAACAGCTTCAGATCGACAATGCGACCCCCTTCCTCGGAAACAGCTCAATGGGCACGCTTAACTACTCGGCCCCGGACGGCGGGGTGGTGGTCGCCCACCTTGCCCTCGACGAGCTGCACCCCGGGGTGGGCTGCGGGCTGACGGGAACCGCGATCGGCGGCTAAGAGGCCACTTCGGCCCCTGCTGCGGGGAGCCGCGGCAAGGGCGAGCCACCAGCGCCGGCGCGTCGCGAGCGTGTCGGATGCGTCGAGGTCGGCGAGCGGAAGGTCGGGCGTCGGATGGCGCCACAAACGGTGTCGGCGCGGGTCAGCCGAAGGTGATCACCAGCACGATGATCACCGCGCAGGCCGACCCGATCCCGATCCCGATCGCCGCCGCCAGGATCCAGCGCAGTAGTCGATCGGGGTCCCAGTCCGGCATCGTGACGATCTTCGACCGGCCGGACGAGCTGGAGATTTTCGGCGTTGGTGGGCGACTGGGACGGTACGGCAGGGACGGACGGAATGGCACCAGCACCGCCATCGGCTGACCGTCGCTCGGGTGGGAGCCGATCGGCTCCTCCTTCGGCGAGAGCTCAGACCCGTTCTTGGGCTCGTAGCCCGCCCTCCGTCGACCGGCGTAGGTACTCGGCCCGGACGTCATGAAGATCAGCTTCGAGACCAGGTGGCGGATTCCTGGCTCAGCAGCGAGCGCGGATCGCGGGGAACGTCGCCGACACTGAATCTGCATCACGCGGGCGTCCGCGAACGGGCGCGGCGCTCGGCGACCTCGTCGAGATCCTCGAACCCGCCCGATGGCTGCTCGCCCGGACGCATCTCCTCGAGCAGCCTGATCGCCGCGATGCGCTCGCGCGGGTGGACGTTCTCGTCCCGGGCGATCTCCTCGAGGATCGCGATCCGGTCGTCGCGGGTCAGCCCGTGGTTCGGAGTTTCTTTCACAGCGACCTGCACGGCGGTCGTTGCCAACAAGACTTCACGACCATGGACCGTCCCCCCAGGTCCGCCTCCTTGACGCGAGCCGCCGCGACCTGAGAGGTTTCACCGGTCCCGCCGCGCCGCGCAGGAAAATGACCCCTACGCCGCGGACCCTCGCCGTTGCGCGGCCGTGATCCTCGAGTGGTGGGACTTGCAGAGCCGCTGGTGGTTGGACGGATCGTTGTTGGCGGGATTGCCGTCGCGGTGGTGGACTTCGGTTGCCCGTTCGGTGCAGCCACCACCCTCCCATTCGCAGAGCAGCTCCAGATGATCGGGGAGGATCTCGGCGCGGAGCTTCCGCCACGCCCGGCCGTAGCCCCGAGACGCCGCCGACCCCCGAGCTCGGTCGCGCTGCTTTCGGCACGCCGGGCAGGGGCGCGTGGTCTGCACTCCGTGGGTCGGGCAGTAGATCTTCATCGGACTGCTCGCAGCCGCTTTACTCCGACAGCCCGGCGGCTTCGAGGGCAGCCTCGGGGTCGAAATACTCATCGACGCGCACGATCAGCCCGTCGTCAACCGTGTAGAGGAGCCACTGCCGCCAGTCCATGTCCATGCCGCTCGCCCTTGCTCGTCCCGTGTAGTGGGTTGCGGCAAGCACTCGGTCGCCCGGTGCCTCAACGCATTCCTCGAGGTCGGCCCGAAGGCCAGGGAAGGTCTCCAGATAACCCTCGAAGTAGTGCCTCACAGCCACCGGGCCGCGATGTGGACCATGTCCGGGATCTGTTCGGGAGGCGCGACGTTGTTTCCGGAGAGCGCGGAACCCGGCCTCGGCGATCAGCGCCCTTCACCTGCTCGCGAGCGGCGCTCGTCTTCGCCGCGGCGGCGGTCGTCGTCCCGAGCTGACCCTTTTCGTTGATGAGGACAGGGTGGACGGTCCCGTCGAAGAAGGGCTGTCCGACAGCAACTACGGACTCAGCAGCGACAATCTCTGTCTTGCGCCTGACCGACGACATGAAGCGCGTGGTTCTCGAGCAACGGCTCGGATTTGCGGCAACGGTTTGCGCCGATGGCACGCCGAACCTGTCGCCAAAGGGGACAACGACCGTTTTCGACGGCGAGCGCCTCATGTTCGCGCACATCCACTCACCCGGAACGATCCGAAACCTGCGGCGAAACCCCGCGATCGAGATCAATGTCGTAGATCCTGTCGTCCGTAAGGGCTATCGCTTCAAGGGGCTGGGCACCGTTCATATTGACGGCGAGACATACGAGCAGGGACTCCGGATTCTTGCCCAGCGCGGATCAACGATGCCGCGGGTTCAGATCAAGGCGATCGTGATCGTCGCGATCGAGAGCGCAGCACCGCTGATCTCCCCCGCGTACGACACAGGCGCCAGCGAGGACGAGGTCGCAGCTGTCTGGCGAGAACGCGTTCGCAGCTTGCGCGCTGACCAACCGCAGGTCGATGATAGAGGCCGCTGAAAGTGCCGCTTTTCATGCAAGCACCAGTCCCGATCACCCTGCGAGGCCTACCCGTTCGACTATCCGTGCGCCTTAAGCGAGAAGCGAATCGGGCCGCCGATCGAATCTAGGTGCGACGCACGGCAGCGACCAGGCGCACGAAGTTGAAACGGCCGGCTGGGGTCAGGCAACGCCCGGTGGCAGCGGAGCGGTGCGGAGCCGCTGGCGGCAGACCCGCTCGGTGGACCTCTCGCGCCACCTGCATTGGGCCCGCGCTGGCGAGTCCTCGGTCGAGAACCGGCATGCTGAGCTGGGCGCAGGTCGAGCGAGGGGTGCAGCCTCACATCATCGAGCCCGGTGCGACAAGCTATCCGGGCGCGCATATGACCGCCACGGCCGCCGCCCTTGTCGAGCTTGGCTGGTACTGATCGTCCGCACGGTACTGCACGCTCGCAGTGTGCCCACAACGACGCTTCTGAGGCGCCGTTCCGAGCCGCGATCCTCCAAGTCATCGGTACCCGGGCGGTACCACGTAGCCGCTCCGAGGAACTGGTGTGACAGCGAAAAGCCCCCGCAGCGGGCCTTTCTCCTATAGCGGGGGCCCGATTCGTCTCTCGCTACCACGCACGGATATTCGAGCGACATCGCCTGCCGGTTGCGTGAATGCCTGCTACCGCTCGTGGTCTCTATGAAGAAGGGCTCTGTGTCAAGCAGCGGTCGGTAGTTGGTCTCCTCTCGGGTTCGGTCGTGGGAGCGACGCTCATGTCTCTATGGCCTCCTGGTCGGAGGATCAGGCGAAATTGGATGCTTCGCTCGCGGGCGCATGTCCGAAAGGGCGGTCAAGCCGCCAGACGAAAAGCGGCGCCTCGGGGAGCGAACTCCTCACTTCGAGAAAGCATGTGCCAGATCGCGTGGGCCAAGCGGCGGGCGATGTCGATCTGGGCGACCTTGGCTCCGCGCTGTTTGCCGAGCCTCTTCTTGGTGCGCTGGTAGCGCTCTGAGTAGGCGCGGTGGTTGAGCGCGTGCATCGTCGCTTCGAGCAGGGCCCAGCGCAGGTAGGTGGGCCCGTGCTTGGTCAGCGGCCCGCGGCGATCCTTGTCTCCCGACTGGTTGACGCGCGGGCAAAGGCCGGTGTAGCCGGCGAGCTTCTGCGGGCTGGCGAAGCGCTCGATCTCGCCGATCTCTGAGGCGATCGTGAAGGCCAACACCCAGCCGATCCCCGGGGCGCTCATCAGCAACGGGATGTAGGGGTGGTCGGCGTGGCCCGCTCGAAGGCGCTTGTTGGCGTCGGCGATCTGGGCCTCGAGGTCGTCGATCAGCTGAAGCCAGGCGGCGACGTTGGAGCGCCAGGGCTCGGGGACGTCGAGTCGGCCGAGCAGCTTCTCTTTCTGCCCTCGACCCCGAACAGGTCGGTGACCGGGCAGGACGGCCGAAGTTGATCAGGGTGGAGTGGATGCGGTTCTTTAACGCCCTCCTCGGTGCTCGTTTTTCGGGACACGTCAAGCGTGTCACCGGAGGGGGCCCTTCTTCATGGCAGTCCGAAGCGTGACTTTTCGCTATAGCGCCAGGCCGGCCGCCTCAAAGGCCGCCGCGCGATCGGTGGGGAAGAACTCCGCGCGCGCGATCTTGGCGTCACGAACGGTCCAGACTGCGCAGCCATCGAAATGCACTTCGAGGTCCATTCCTGGACGACGTCCGAAGTCGCGACTGACAACGACGACTCGATCTCCCGCGTCGACGAGCTCCTTGATCTCGGTGCGATAGCTCTCCCAGGGCGCGAGCCAGTCCAACCAGCTCCGACGTAACCCGTCGATGCCGAAGCGAGGCTCTTCCGAGAGGGCGTGAAAGATGCAGACAAAGTCATCGGTGAATGCCGGCGCTGCGGCGGCCGTCGCAGCCTCGACCTCGGCGTCGTCCCTCCCAACTACGAACAGTTCCGTGAGGTCGACGTCCGGGCCGGGTTGAAGCCCTCGAACGATCTCCACGTTCTCCTGTGACATTTCCGGCAGAGTATCTCGCGAAAGGTCCGCATTCCATGCAAAGCGGGCACTTTCCGAAATCACATCTGAGCGGTGAAAGAGGGCAGACGTAGGCGCGGCCCGCGGACGTCGGGCGGATGCTCAACGGCAGGGTGGGCGACCGTAAGGCGGGAGATCTCCGTGCGCTCGCGTGCGTGGTCCGATCGACCTCACAACCACCCTCCCTCCCTCGCGCCCGACCCGCGAGGCGCCGGAGCTGCCGCCATCGGCTCCGGGGCGATTACAGCAAGGGAACGGTTGCTGTCAGAATGGAGGGCGCAAAACGGCCCCGCGCGCTGTGAACGCCGGGGCCCGACACGGAGGGATCACTCCATGCAGGCTCAGAATATCCGCAGAGTCCTCGCCTACGTTCGCGTCTCAACGTCCGAGCAGGTCGACAACGGCGCCGGGCTCGACGCGCAGCGCACTAGGATCCTCGCCGAGTGCGAGCGCCGCGGTTGGGACCTGATCGACACGATCGAGGACGCCGGGTATTCCGCTCGCGACCTGCGACGGCCGGGCATCCGGAAAGCGCTCGATCGGTTGGAGGCGGGCGAGGCAGACGGTCTGCTCGTCGCGAGGCTCGACAGGCTGAGTCGGTCGCTGCTCGACTTCGCCGGACTCACAGAGCGGGCACGTCGCGAGGGGTGGGCGCTTGTCTGTCTCGATCTCGCTGTGGACACGTCGACCCCGGCTGGCGAACTGATGGCGAACGTGCTCGCCACCTTCGCGCAATTCGAGCGCCGCCTGATCGGCGAGCGCACGCGGGAGGGCATGGCCGAGAAGCGCGCGCAGGGTGTCCACCTGGGCAGACGTTCGACTCTCGACGCCCGGACGGTGCGGCGGATCAGACGCGAGCGTGAGGCTGGCGCGACGCTGCAAGAGATCGCGACCGGGCTCGACCGAGATCAGATCAAGACCGGGCAGGCTGGGAAGCAGTGGTGGCCGTCGACGGTCGCGGCCGTACTGCGGCGGAACGGTTAGCCGTTGGAGATGCTGACCACGAACCACGCGACGAGCGCGACAATGATCGGCAACGCCACAAACCAGAAGACAAGAACGCCGAGCCGGTAGCGGATGTGTTGCAGCTCGTTGAGGATCTGCTGAAGGGTTTGCTCAGAGCCCGTGGCTGGCTCGATCACTGGGAGTTCACCTGTCTTCCTCCTCCACTGCCACAGTCTTACACCGCAGGTGGGGTGTGGACGCGAGCGGGCTCTTGGGGGTCGCCGAAGGTGAGCGCCGCATCCCGGGCCCCGAGTCGCCGCGCGAATCGCGGGACGATCGGAAACCTCAGCTCCGAGCTTCCGAACTCCCGCTGGCTGGCTCCGCGGCCGGATCGATTCGTCGGGGCGCGCACGACCACGACTCCCCAACCGTTCGACCGGTCCTTCATCGTGCACGCGCGCGCGTGCGCGCGCGAGGGCACCGGGCCGTGCGCGTACGTTCCGCGAGCCGATCGCGGGGTGGGTGCGGATCTCACAGGCCGCGCAGCGCCGACGACAGCTAAAGTGCAGTCACGTCCTCCAGCGGTCCGCGAAGCCGCCCCGCCACTTGTCCGAACGACCCTCAGCGGGAAGGCTGACAAGTGCCGCACGACAACACGACCGCGATGAAGTTGGCTCCTGCCATGAAAACTGGGGCGTCGACGCGGCGGGGAGCTTCGGGCGACGACCTCAGAGTCGGCCTCATCGACGCCGACGCAGCCGGTGACCTGCTCGGTGTCCCTAAGACCTGGGTCCTCGCCGAGGCGCGCGCCAACCGCATCCCTCACGTTCGCCTCGGTCGCTACGTCCGCTTCGAGCCCTCCGAGTTGGTGTCCTGGTGGAGGCAGCGCCGCCGGGGTCCGATCGGGGCACACGGACCGCAAGGGCGCTAGCTAAAATGACGCAGTCCTCGGAAAAACGCCCCCGCGCGACTGACATCGCCGGGGGCATGGCCCATAAGGAGACCTAACCTCCCATGAGCACCACCAACGGTAACCCTCGCCGCTCCTACGGGACCGGCGGCCTCTACGCCCGAGCCGACCGCCACGGCCGCGAGTCGTTCTATGGGATCTGGCGCTCGAACGGGCGCAGGGTCAAGCGCCGGATCGGACCCAAGCGCGTCAACGGGTCCGGCGGCGGGCTGACCCGAGCGCAGGCGGAGGCCGAGTTGCGCCGCCTGATCGCGGCGACGCAGGCGAAGCCGCCCGCCAGCGACCGGCTCTCGGTCGAGCAGGTGGCCGAGCAGTACATCGCGCACGCTGAGCGCCAGGGGCGGAAGCCGTCGACGCGGGCGAATATCGAGTCCGAGACACGCGTTCACCTTGCTCCGTTCTTTCGGGGCCGACCCTCGACGCCATCGAGCCCGAGGACGTGGCCGACCTGGTCGCCGCTTTGGAGGCGAAGGGGCTCGCCGCGAAAACGATCCGCAACGTGATCGCGACCCTCTCGGCGCTGTTCAACTTCGCTATGTCGCCCCGGCGGCGATGGGCGACCGCGAATCCGTGCTCCGGGGTGGACCTCCCCGCCGTCCTCGAGGCGACGGAGATTCGGTTCCTGACGGTCGAGGAGGTCGATGCGCTAATCGCGAACGTCCCACCCGGCATGTTCGCCGCGCTCGACCGGGCGATGATCCGCACCGCCGCGATGACCGGGCTGCGCAAGGGTGAGTTGGTCGCGCTGCGGTGGGCTGACGTGGACTGGCTCGCGGAGCGAATCCGGGTCCGCCGCAACTACGTCCGGGGCGAGTTCGGGACCCCGAAGTCCAAGCGCTCGACCCGGTCGGTGCCGATGGCGCCCGAGGTCGGCGGCGAGTTGGAGCGGCTGTTCCAGGGGTCGCAGTGGCAGGCCGACGACGATCTGGTCTTTGCTCACCCGGCGACCGGGGGGCCGATGCCAAAGGCGAACATCACCCGGCGAATGCGAGCCGCCCTGACGGCGGCACGGCTCGACTCGACCCACCGCTTTCACGATTTGAGGCACACGTTCGGGACGCGGATGGCGGCGGCAGGGGTGCCCCTGAGGACGATCCAAGAATGGCTCGGACACCGCGACCTGACGACGACGCAGCGCTACGCCGATTACGCCCCGAGCGCCCGTGAGGCCGAGATGGTCGCCGCCGCCTTTGTCGTGGTTCCGTTCGTGGTTCCGTTTTAAGCGAATCTCAGAGAACATGAGATGACCTCACCCGCTTGACAGAGGGCAATATGACCTCAGCGCAGGTCGCGAAGACGGTTCAAATCCGGGCGCCCCGATTACACAGTCCCGCTTGCACAGCGGGATTCGCCGCGTCCGGGGTCGGGCGAGGTACCAATGAGGTAGCAATCGTGACCGCCGACGGCGAGCTGCACGAGATCGACTGGGTGCTCTCGGAGAACCTGGCCTGGGCGTTGCGGGTGGAGGGGATCGCGGCGCGAAGCCCAGGCCCCCCACGAAAGCGCCCCCTAAGCCGGCCTGCCGCCTGCGGCTGTTGGCAGGGCCTGGGTCCAGACGGTGGAATGGAAGCGCGCGTGGCGGCGGCCCGTCCCGCGTGCAGGCCGAAAAAGGTGGGGCGAACCGCCAAGGGGGTCAGCGGCCCGCCCCAATGCCGGACCGTATCCATCGCGTACCCGATTTGCTCGCCCACCGCTCCAATCGGTCCGCGCGGGGCGACGCAGAACCCCCGCATCGCCTGAGTTGCAGACCGGCTGACCCGAGGTACCGGGGCGACTCGATCGCCACCCATCTGACTCGACCCGGACCCCTGTTTCATATAGAGAGAAAGCGCTAACCCAGGAGATCGAGGACACCCTTGGTTGCGAAGTAAGCGCCGACCACGCTGAAGACGAGGGTCAGGCCCGCGCGCTGATGGTTCAGCATCGAAGCTGATATCCGGCCGATCACGGCGCGGGCGGTGTCGGGGCGGCGGATGCTTGCGACGAGCGCGCAGAACGGGATCGCCAGCCAAATCGCATCGAAGACGAGCACCGCGACGAGTCCGCCGGCCAAAGCCGGGTCGCTGTCGGCGATCGCGTTCAGGCCGAGCAGATAGAGCAGCCCGGGAAGATGAGTAGCGACGCCGGCCGCGGCCGCTACCCGCAGCGACGGGTTGCGCAGCCGTCGGGTCACGCGTGAGTCACCTTTTGAATGCCCGATCCGCGAGACACCTTGCACTCGACCGGTGGCGATGCCCGCGGCGAAGCCCAGCGCCGCGGCGCCGCCCGCGAGCTCGATCACCCCGTTCACGGTCGAAGTACCGGGCTCCCGTCCGACTCCGTGCAGGACGAGCACCACGATCGCACCGCTGATTGCGCTGATCGCAAGGCCGGCGACCGTGTAAGCCGCCAGCGGCCGCCGGGGCGTCGACGACGAAAGCAGCGCATAGACCGCGGCAAGGGCGGTGGGACGGAATGCGCAAACCACCGCCAGGGCGAGCGCTTCGAGGCTCACGGCTCAGCGGGTTCCCGAATACACATCGTGAGCAACGATGACGAAGGCGTCAGAGCACGGGGCCCGGGGGCGCTGTGCCGGCACCGGTACTCCTGCATCGGGACGTCGCCGGCGGCCGGCGCCGCCATCACGGGGTCGACGATTCGCCTAGCAGCTCGTCCTCGGCCAACCGCGCGACCGCCGCCGGCGGCGGGAGGCTGGTCAGATCACAGGAAGCTCCGAACAGAACCATGCGCTCGATCATGGTGTGATGCCTTTCTCGGTTCGTCGTGGGAGGTCTGCGAAGCGTGGCGAGGGCAGGCCCGTGACCCCGGGCCGGCAACGAAAGATCGCGCCCGCCTGCGGCTCGTCGCCAGGCCGCTCGCAGTCGACCCATGACGTCGTGATGTACAGGTCGCCGCCGTCGCCGCCGCCGAAGGCCACGGAGGTGGGATTCGAGGTCGGCAGCTCTACGACGTCGTCGAGCGTGCCGTCCGCCCGGTAGCGGTGGACCGCCCCGGCTCGTCCCAGTGCCACCCACAGCATGCCGTCACCGTCGACGGTCATGCCATCCGGCCAGAGCTGGTCGCGGCTGAGGTCGAGGAACCGCCGGCGACCGCTGAGCGCACCGGTCGCAGCGTCCAGGTCGAACATGTCGACGACGCAGAGGCCCGTGTCGGCGAGGTAGAGCCGCCCGCGCGGCTCATCGAACGCCGGCCCGTTGGGGATGGTCAGACCGTCGACGACACGGGTCGCCCGCCCCTCGTCGACCCGATAGAGCGCCCCGTTTCGCGGGCGCTTGTCGAAGGCCATCGTGCCGACCCAGGCGCGTCCGCCACCGTCGACCTTGATGTCGTTGGCGCGGTTCTCGGGCCTCTCCTGCTCGATCGGGATTCGCAGATCCAACTTGCCCGTCCTGCGGTCGAGCACCGCGAGGCCCTCCGGGCTTGCCACCACCGGCTCGCCCGTCGCGCCGAGCACCACGCCACCCGGCTGCCCGGCGGTGCTCCAGGAGCTGTGCTCAGAGGACTCCGGATCAAAGCAATGCACCCGCTCTCCTGTGATGTCCACCCACCACAGGCGGACGGTCGCGGCATCCCAAATCGGACCCTCGCCGTGCTGCGCCCGCACGCTCAACGCGACCTCGACTGCCGTATCGCCCACGCCGCGGGCCCCCTTTACCCGGTGCCTGCGAGACGCCCGGACCCACGAGGCCGGCCAGGAGGTGCGACGCTACGAACCTGCCCACTGATGACCTCGATGTGACCGTGATCGGCGCCGGGCCCGCTGGCGTCGTCGCTGCGTTGCGTGCGGCGCGACTCGGAGCTCGAACGGCCCTCGTCACGCGCGACGAGCTCGGGGGAATGGCCGCCAACGACGGGCCGGTGCCGGTGCGGACCTTGGCCCACGCGGCGCGCCTGATGCGGGAGGCGAGGCAACTCGGACGCTACGGGATCAGCGCCGGCGAACCCAAGCTCGACTATCGGCGTCTGCTGGCACGCGTGCGCGAGGTGACGGGCGACGTGCGCGCCCACGCGCTCTTGCGCGACGAGCTCGAACACGCCGGCGTGACCCTCTACGAACACGCTGGAACCGCGCGGTTCGTCGAGCCGCACGTGATCGAGAGCGATAACGGACCGCGACTGCGAGCCGCAAACATCATCCTGTGCACCGGCGGCGTGTCGCGGCAGCTCCCCGTGCCCGGCTTCGAGCTGACCTGCACCCACAGCGACGCGTGGCGCCTCGAATCGGCTCCCGACTCGCTGCTGGTGATCGGCGCCGGTGCGACCGGGGTTCAAGTCGCCTCGATCTTCAACGCCTTCGGATCGCGGGTCACCCTGTTCGAGGCCGCCCCCCGCATCCTCATGAGCGAGGACGAGCAGGTGTCGGGAGCGATGAGCACGGCGCTGCAGACTTCCGGCGTCCGTGTCCTCGAGGGCGCCGGAACGATCGAGCGCTTCGAGCCATCTCCCGCCGGAGTGCGACTCGTCTATTCCCGACGCGATGCAGCGGTACAAATCGACGCGACCCTGGTGGTGGTCGCCGTCGGGTGGGTCGCGAACATCGGCCCCCTCGACCTCCCGGTCGCCGGCGTCGAGACCGACCCCCGCGGCTACATAAAGGTCGATTCCCAGCTCCGCACGACCGCCCGAGGCATCTACGCCGCCGGGGATGTCACCGGTCACCTCATGGTCGTGCACGAGGCAGCGCGCGAGGCCTACCTCGCAGCCACCAACGCCACCGTCGGAAGGACCGAGGTTCTCCCCGCGGAGGTAAGCCCTCTGGGCAGCTTCACCGACCCCGAATACGCCTCTGTCGGGCTCACTGAGGCGACCGCTCGCGAGACCCACGACGTGGTCGTGGGGGAAGAGGGCTTCGAGTCGATGCCGCGCCCGATCATCGACGGTCGCCCAACGGGGTTCTGCAAGCTCGTCGCCGACCGCGAGGAGCACAACATCCTCGGCTGTCACATCGTCGGTGAGCGGGCCGTCGAACTCGCCCAGCTGGCAGCGCTCGCGGTCGCGTCGGGGACGAAGGTCGAGCAGCTCGCACTGGTTCCTTTCTCGTTCCCCACCTACGCCAACGCGCTCGGACGCGCCGCGGTCAGAGCCGCGCGTCAGCTCGACTCTCGCTCGAGCTGGGCCGACGAAGAAATGGCATGGGACTCCGGTATCGCCGTCGCCCTCGATGATTGAGGCACGTTCGCTCATGGCACGCGACCGCGGTTTCGACTCGCGGGGTCGCTCCCGCATCTTCGCCTGGAGGCAGCGGGTCCTCGATCACCCGGTTCTCCAGCATCCTCGGCCGCAGCCTACGGCCCGTCCCAAGCCCGTCATCGTCCGAAACGGGTGATTCGAGCTGGCCCATGTCACCCGCGTCGCGAGCCCGGTGACGGCCGAAGCCCGGCTCGGCGCCCTGCTCCACGACGTCGTGGAGCGGTCCTCGATCACGGTCGAGGACCTGATCGTTCGCCGGGCTTCTCGGGACGGAGGCTGGGGCGGTGCGCATCCTCCCCCGCGACGCGGCCGAGGACTCGGAGCCGTCATATTTCGCCCCCGTGAACGAGATGCCGTGGCTACGAGGTCGAGGCCGCGTTCGAGCGGTTCGACCGATGACGAGGTAGGGCGCATGCGAAGAGCGACCGACGCGTTGGTCGGCCCAGCTCCTGGGGTCTGACATGAAGTGGCCGATCCTTGCCGTCCTCGGCGGCCGCGCAGTTCCTGATGGTCCTCGACCAGGCGGTGATGAACGTCGCGATCTCGCAGCTGGTCAAGGACTTCGACACGACGGTGACGACGATTCAGATGGTGATCGCGCTGTACGCGCTCGTGATGGCAGCGCTGATGGTCACGGGCGCCAAGCTCGGCGACATCTGGGGCCGGAAAAGAGTCTTCGCGATTGGCCTCGTGATCTACGCATCGGGATCGGCGCTCACCGCGGCCTCGTGGAGCGTGCCGACGCTGATGCTGGGCTGGTCGGTCCTCGAGGGGATCGGGGCGGCGATGGTGCTGCCGGCGCTGGTCGCCCTCGTTGCGGGCAACTACGCCGGCTCCCAGAGGGCGATCGCCTATGGAGTACTCGGGGGCGTCGCCGGAGCCGGGATCGCGGTTGGGCCGATTCTCGGCGGGTGGGCGACGACCGAACTCACCTGGCGAGTCGTCTTCGTCGGCGAGGTGGTGGTCGCGGCGCTGATCCTCTTCGGGACCAGGTACCTGAGCGAGCCCGAGAGCGAAGGGAGTCCGCCCCGGCTGGATTGGGTCGGCTCGGTCCTCGCCGCTCTCGGGATGGCGACGGTAGTGATCGGCGTCCTGCAGGCGAGCAACTGGGGCTGGCTGCGGCCGCTCAACTCGCCGGTCGAGCCGTTCGGGTTCTCGCTGACGCCCTTCGTGATCGCGGCGGGCCTGCTCATCCTCGCGGGGTTTCGCTCCTGGGAGCGCCGCCGCGAGAAGCAGGGATCCGATCCTCTGGTCCACTTCCGCCTGTTCGGGATCGGCAGGTTCCGCGGCGCCCTTTCGATGCTGTTGGCTCAGAACTTGATCCTGATGGGGATCTTCTTCACCGTGCCCCTCTACCTCCAGGTCGTGCAAGGGCTCGACGCGCTCGAGACCGGCGTGCGAATGCTCCCCGCTTCGCTCGGGCTGTTCGTCGCCGCGCTCGGCGGCTCGGCGCTTTCGTCACGCTTCGCGCCCCGGCCGATCGTGCGCGTCGGCCTGGTGGTCACGTTCCTATCAACGCTGTTGCTGCTTGGCGTTGTCGAGCCCGAGCTCGACACCACCAGCTTTCTGATCGCGATGGGCGTGCTGGGGATCGGGATGGGTCTGGTCATCTCCCAGCTCGGAAACGTCGCCCAATCGTCGGTGACGGACGCTGATCGAAGCGAGGCGGGCGGCGTCCAGAACACCGCGCAGCAGCTCGGCTCTTCGCTCGGCACGGCGCTGCTCGGCGCCGTCGTCATCACCGGCCTGATCACCGCCTTTACGAGCAACATCGCCTCCGATCCGCGGGTCTCAGCCGAGGCCCAGCAGCAGGTCCAGACGACGATCGCCAGCGGGGTCAGCTTCATTTCCTCGGACGAGGTCCGGACGGCGGCAACCGACGCCGGCGCCGAGCCCGAGGAGGTCGACGCCCTGGTCCAGAGCTACGAGGACGCCCAGCTCAACGCCCTGAAGACGGCCTTCCTGTTCGCGGGATTCATCGTGCTCGCCTCATTTTGGGGCACGCGCCGCATCCCCGCCGAGCGTCTGGTCACGGATTCATCGGCTGAGCCTGGCGTGCTCGACGCCAGAGTTGAGCTGATCGCGGCGGCGAGTCGCGTCGGGCGTCAGCTTCCCAGCACCTTCGCCTTCTCGCTCGCGAACTCCTCATCGGTGAGCACGCCTTGTTCGTGAAGCTGACCGAGCTCCTTGAGTCGGTCCATGGTGTCGGCAGTGAGGACCACCCGACGCCGCTGGAGCAGCGTCGGTCGGCTCAGACTCCGGCGCGCTGTCCTGCTGCACTGGCCGTGATCGTCAGTGACCGGATAGGTGGATTACGCCGACGCTTTCGAGTCCGTCGAGCACAAGCTGGACGGCGAGCGCGGCCAAGAGGATCCCGAAGATCTTCTCGGTCACCAGCATGCGGCTTTCGTCCAGTTTGTCGCTGACGCGGTTGGCCAGCCGGAACACGGCCGCGTCCAGCACAAGCATCACAGCGAGCAGGCCAAGCACCATCGCGAAAACGGCCACTGAGTCCGCCTCGGCGGAGAGGGTCACCAGCACGACGATGCCGGCAGGGTTGAGCAGGTAGGGAACGGCGAGAGGGAAGACCGCGGTGCGCATTGGATCGCGTTCGGTGACGGCTTTGTTCCCGCTGGGGTCCCCGGTGCCGAGGACCATCGTGATCGCGATGATGATCAGGATGATCCCGCCCGCGATCGATAGCGACCCGGTTGAGAAATGAAGCAACCTGGCCAGCAGCTCGCCAAGTCCGACGAGGATCAGGGCGACGACGCCCGCGGTTGTGAGCATCTTGCGGACGACGAGAGCCTTTGTTGCCGCGTCGAGTGGTGCGGTGATCTCAACGAACGGCACGAGGGCGATCTTCGGACCGATTCCGATCAGCAACAGCAAAAAGGTGTCGATCACCAGGTAGATGTCGATCGACGTGTGCTCCATTCGCACGAGCCTATCCGGGCTCACCTAGTCGGCGCCGCCCTCGGGATTCTTCCCCCGCAAAGCCCCGGGACGGGCTGCGGGGAGTCGGCCGGGGGCTCAGCACTCCAAGGTCGCGATCCGGAACGCCCACGACGAGTCTGCCGGGCCGCGTATAGGATCGCAAGCGACGACGACGTGGGAGGCAACACATGTTCATAGCGGCGGACTATCAGTTCGGGGAAGTCTTCTGGACGATCGTCGTCTTCTTCGCCTGGTTCGCCTGGATCTGGATCGCGATCACCTGCTTCATCGACATCTTCCGCCGCCACGACATCGGCGGCTGGCACAAGGCGCTCTGGGTCGTGTTCATCATCGTGATCCCGTTCCTCGGGGTGCTCGTCTACCTGATCGCCCAGCACGACGGGATGCGCGACCGCAGCATCGAGCAGGCCAAGAGCCAGCAGGCGGCGATGAACCAGTACGTTCGTGACACCGCCGGCGGCTCGGCGAGCGAGATCGCCAAGGCGAAGGAGCTGCTCGACTCCGGGGCGATCTCCCAGGCGGAGTTCGACTCGATCAAGGCCAAGGCGCTCTCCTAGAACGAAGCCGGCGAAGCCGCCGGGCTGTCGGAGCGATCGACTTTCCGAACGAAGGAGCTGGGCATGTTCGAAGGCACGAAGGCGTACAGCGGCTTCGCCACCGACGACATCGACAAGGCGCGCGAGTTCTACGGCGAGACGCTCGGAGTCGAGGTCTCCGAGCCTTTCCCGGGCGGGCTGATTCTCAACCTCCCGGGCGGGCGCGACACGCTCATCTACCACAAGCCCGACTTCACCCCGGCGACGTACACGATCCTCAACTTCGAGGTCCCGGACGCCGAGGCAGCGGTCGACGAGCTCAACTCGCGTGGGATCGAGATGGAGCGCTACGAGGACTTCGACCAGGACGAGAAGGGGATCACACGGATGCCCGACGCCCCGACCGGCGCCTGGTTCACCGACCCCGCAGGCAACATCCTCTGCGTCCATGAGCCGCTCCCGACGTCGTAGCGCCGCACGCGACTGACCCGCTTCGGCGCAGCGGGTTCGTCGCACGGGCGAGGGGCGTCGCGTGCTCCTTCACCGAGCACCGGCCGACCCGAAGCGTTAGCGTCGCGGAATTCCCCCAGGGGACGTCCAAAGCCGCTGTGCGGCTAAACGCATGCCGGGCCCAGGAAGTGCCCTCGCTAGGAGACAGGTCCTGCCCGGCTCGAACAAGGAGGCGGAAATGAAGCGGGTAATCGCACTCGCGCTTCTGGCGGCTTCGGTGCTGCTCGTGCTCGTGGTGAACGCGAGCGCGGGTCCCAGCGATCATCATGCGGGTCAGACGATCACAGTGGTCGAACATGCGACCACCGACGTCGTCACAAACGGAACGGCGGGCGACGACGTCGGGAACATCCTCACGTTTGCGAACGACGTGTTCAACGCCGCCGACACGCAGAAGGTCGGCACCGATCAGGGGTCCTGTATCCGCATGGTCGTGGGTGAGTCGTGGCAGTGCAGCTGGACCACGTTCCTGGCGGACGGGCAGATCACGGTCGAGGGTCCGTTCTACGACACCGGTGACAGCGTCCTCGCGATCACCGGAGGCACGGGCGCGTACCGGAACGTGCGCGGTGAGATGGAGCTCAAGTACCACAACCCGGCAGGAACGAAGTTCGACTTCGTCTTCCACGCGATCGGCTGAGCAGGGGCCTCGGTCTCGGCCAACGGCCGCGCTGCACGCAGTGCGGTTCGTTGGCCGGCTCAGGCCACCTCCTCCGACATCCGCGTCCACGGCCAGACCGAGCCGCCGGGGCGGCTACGGTCCGGTGAAGCCTCCGTCGAAGCAGGGGTTGCCGTTGCAGGTGTCCGTGATGTGGCTCTGCGCGTCCGGCATCAGGAAGTCGGACACCATCTGCTGTTCCTGGGGCTGGGCCCGCGGGAGGCCGTGTGGATCCTTGCCGCTCGTGTTCGGCACGTTGCCGAGCGGCGGAACGTCGGTGCCCAGCACGTCGGTCGGGTCCGACGGGTCGGGGCGCACCGGGCCGCCGTCCCAGTAGACGATCGCCGAGCCGCTGTGTGGGTAACTCGAGATCGCCGGGATGTTCCAGGCGACGTCGAAGTTCGGCCAGCGGCCGTCGTAGACGACCGGCGTATGGATGCTGGCGCCGATCGTGCGCGCTTCGACGTCGGCCTGGTAGTTGGTCACCTGATGGTCGCCGAGGGCAACGTTCATCAGCACCTCGTGCGCCGGCGTGTTCGGGAGCGGGTCCGACGTCATCCGGTGCGCGTATCCGTTCGGCTCGCTGCGGTCCCAGATCATCTGGATCAGCGACAGCGCCAACGGCCTCGAGAGCTCGTCCGGGTATGCCGGATAGAGGATCGCCGCGTAGGTGTCGAAGTCGATCGAGCGCGTCAGCAGGGTGGAGTAGCCCATCCCGGGCACTCCGAGCGCCGCCCTGGTGAAGTCGGGCGAGACCGCGGTCAGGGCGCCGCCGAGGATTCCGCCCTGGCTGTTGCCGTTGTAGTAGAGCTTCGAGGTGTCGATCACCGGCGCGCTCGAGGGGTTGGCGGGATCGACGTGGAAGTTCGGGTTGCTCACGAACCCGCCCGGGTTGTCCATCAGCCGCCCGAGGAACAGCTCGTTCAGCAGCCCCTGCTGGACGCGGTCGCTGAGCTCGGGGAACTTGCCCAGGTTCTGGAGGATCCCGATCGTGTTCGCGATGTCCTCCTCGGCGAAGCCGATCTCATCGGTCGCACAGAAGACGAAGTCGTGCGACTGGGCGAGGGTGCGCTGCGGGCTGCTCCCGACCTCGTCGGCGCTGCCGAGCAGGCCGTGTCCGTAGAGCGACGGCCGCGCCGGCGACGCGCCCGGATCGTCGACAGCGGCGTGCGGGATGATGCAGTCGAAGTTGGCCGAGTAGGTGCCGTGCTGGACCGGGTTGCCGTTCGAGTCGAGGTCGAAGACGGCCGGCGCCTCGCAGTTGTTGGTCAGATAGCACGGGACCGTGAACGTGCCCGTGACCCGCCGCGCGATCTCGGTGCTCGGGTTGTTCTCGACGTTGCCGACCGTGAACGAAGGCGCGGAACCCTGGACGACGCCGTCGGAGAGATTGGTGTCGCCGAGTTGCGCGAAGGCGTCATCGCGGATGTGCAGCATGCGCTGGGCGATGTTGTCGTCGCTGGCGACGGTGAAGTCCCAGGCGAGATAGAGGTTGTGGCGCTTGACGTGCGCCTTGCGAAGCGTGCGGAAGGCCTTGTCGAAGCGCTTGCGCTGGTCGTTGATCTTCGCCTCCGAGGAGGGGAGGTCGTCGCGGTAGTAGCGGAACCCCTCGGGCGCCGCGAGCTTGTTGCCGGCCGCGTCCTTGATCCGGTGCATGGCGACGACGTAGCGGTGCCCGGACTCGAACTGCGTCGCCGGGTGGATCAGCAGCGCGGTCGTCGCGGGCGAGGTCGCGTTCGAATCGAGCTCGACCCAGATCGGGACCCGCTGGTTGGTCTCGGTGTCGATCACGACGATCGGCTCGTTCGAGTCCTGGGACTCGTTGCGGCTCAGGTCGTTGAGCGGGATCGGGTCCGTGTTCGTGAACGCGGCGGGGGTGTCGAGCCCCGGCACCTTGAGCGTGATCACCTGGCCGGGGCTGAAGCCGTCGTTGGCGTTGTAGGGTGCCGCGGCGATCGGCGTGCCGCTCGCGTTCTGCGGCATCCCCGCGTCGGTCAGGTTGACCCGCCTCCCGGTCGCGCTGGCGCTGTCCTTGACCGTGTAGTAGTCGTCGGGGAACGGCATCAGGCACAGCGACCCCTGCTGGGCGCCGATGAAGTCGCAGCTGTCGGCGCGGCTGAGGTCGATCGGCTGCGGCTTGCAGGTGCTCGTGTTTCGGGTCAGCTCGGCGCGGACCTGCCCGGCGTGCTTGGCGTCGATCAGCAGCTTGCGCCCCTGACAGCTCGCGACCGCCTGCCGGCCCTTCTTGGTCAGACGGAGCTTGATCTTCTTGGTCGCCTTGCGGTGGGCGAGCCGCACCTTCTTCGGCTGGGCGAGCTTGCGCTGCTCCTGCTGGTCGAAGGTGGTCGAGTGGGCCTTGACCTTGACCGTGGTCTTGCCCTTCTTCAGTGCCTTGACCTTGACCTCGATCGAGTGCTTGCGAAGGATCCTCTTCTGTCCGTCGCTGCGGATCTTCAGGCTCACCTTCTTCTTCGCGGCGGCGGAATCGGCTCCGACGACGGCGGTGCCGGCGAACGCGACCGCCGCTGCGACGACGAACACGACCACCGCCAGCTTCGAGGTCCCTGTCAAGTCTCTCTCCTCCTACACGCTTGCCCGCTCGCGCCTTCCTCCACGGCGCGAGGTGCCGCAGACCCCTGCCTGCCGCGGGCCGACGATATCACCGCTCGCTCCCCGGCAATCGGCGGGGGCCTCCCCGCGGCGAGTCCTGGGTTGTAGGTTGCACGGCCGATGAGGGTCTTCGTCGCAGGCGCGAGCGGAGCCGTGGGGCGGCCGCTGGTCCGGCGGCTGATCGCCGGCGGCCACCTGGTCACCGCGATGACCCGGCGGGAGGCCGCGAAGGCGGAGATCGAGGCTCAGGGCGCGACCTGTGTGCTCTGCGACGTCTTCGACGCGGAGGCGCTGTCGGCCGCGGTCGGCGCCTCGCAACCCGACGTGGTCGTCCACATGCTGACCGCGCTTCCCGCAAAGCTGGAGCTCGGCAAGAAGGGCGTCTACGACGCCAACAACCGGATCCGAACGCGAGGGAACCCGCAACCTCGTCGCCGCTGCGGAGCGCTCCGGCGCATCGAGGATGGTCGCCGAGAGCATCGCGTTCATCTACGCGCCCACCGGCCGGCCGGTGAAGTCCGAGGACGCACCGCTGATCGAGGGGCTCGCGGGCGAGTTCGGCGACGCGGTCGTCGCGACCCGCAGCCTCGAGCAGCAGGTGCTCGGAGCCGAAGGGCTCGACGGTCTGGTGCTGCGCTACGGGTTCTTCTATGGCCCGGGCACGTCCTATGCGAGCGACGGCCACCAGGCGTCGGAGGTGCGCAGGCGGCGGTTCCCGATCGTCGGGCGCGGCGACGGCGTCTTCTCCTACGTCCACGTCGACGACGCCGCGGCCGCCGCGGCGACCGCCTGCGAGCGCGGCGCGCCGGGCGTCTACAACGTCTGCGACGACGAGCCGGCGCCGCTCCGGGAGTGGCTGCCGGTGTACGCGGAGGCGGTCGGGGCGAAACCGCCGCTGCGGGTCCCGAAGCTGCTCGCGCGGATCGTCGCCGGAAGGGCCGCGGTCGAATTCGCGACGACGCTGCGGGGCGCGTCGAACGAGAAGGCGAAGCGCGAGCTGGGCTGGAGGCCCGACCACCCGAGCTGGCGGACGGGCTTCACGGAGGCGCTCGGCTGAGAGGCTCGGCTAACGTTGAGAACGGCGACCAATCTCCCGTAGGAGGACAAATGGCTTACGAAGTACCCGACCTTCCGTACGACTACGACGCGCTCGAGCCCCATATCGACGAGGCGACGATGCGGGTCCATCACGACAAGCACCACCAGGCCTACGTCGACAAGGCCAACGCCGCGCTCGAGGGCACCGAGTGGGCGGACAAGGACGTCGACGAGGTGCTGCGGAACCTCGACTCACTGCCCGCCGACAAGCAGGCACCGGTCCGCAACAACGCCGGCGGCCACTCCAACCACAGCTTCTTCTGGCAGATCATGAGCCCGGACGGCGGTGGCCAGCCCTCCGGGGAGCTGGCGGCGGCGATCGACGAGCGGTTCGGCTCGTTCGACGCGTTCAAGGACGAGTTCAAGAACGCCGGAGTCAACCGGTTCGGCTCCGGCTGGGCGTGGCTCGTCCATGACGGCTCCGGCCTCGCGGTGACCAGCAGCGCGAACCAGGATTCGCCCGTCTCCGACGGCCAGACACCGCTGCTCGGCGCCGACGTCTGGGAGCACGCCTATTACCTGAAGTACCAGAACCGGCGACCCGACTATCTGGACGCGTTCTGGAACGTCGTCAACTGGGACGAGGTCGGACGGCGATTCGCGGCGGCCGGCGCCTGAGTCAGGCGGCCCGGCCGGCCTAGGGCGGCGGCGAAGACCCGACCGACCCGCGGCGACCCGCGGCTGCGTTGTGCGCGGCCATCCGGCCGGTCACCGCGCGGCGGCGGGGGTTCGACTCCGGCAGCCTGCGTGCCTGCAGATAGCGCCCCAGGAACGAGTCGATCCGGCGCTCGCCCTCGGCGAGCTCGGAGGCGCGATGGTCGAGCTCCTCGACCCCGGACTCGGTCATCGAGTAGACCCGCCGCGGCGGGCCGGCGCTCGAGGCCTCCCAGTCCGAGCGGACCAGTCCGTCGCGCTCGAGCTTGCGCAGGGCCCGGTAGATGGCGCCGGGGTCGGAGTGATCGAAGCCGAACCCGGAGACCCGTTCGGCGAGGTCGTAGCCGTGCGCGTCGGACTCGCGGAGCAGCAGCAGCAGGCACGGCCGCAGGAAATCCTTCGGCAGCCCTGAGCAGCGCACGTGCGGCACGGCGACCAGTCTAGCCGCCCTAGAGGCGGGCCGCCACCGCTCCAATCGTCCGCCGGCGCGTTCCGATCGGCTAGGTGCTCACAACACCCTGCGACTGACACTTACGCTCACTGTGCGGGGTCGATAGCTTCGCGCCGGTTACGGCACCCGGGACCCGATTAGGGGGCCTGGGGGACGGAGGAGACGCAGTCATGTGCCTGGCGATTCCGGGTCAGATCTTGGAGATTGTCGACGAGGCCAATCGGCTCGCCAAGGTCGACGTAGCGGGCGTCAAGCGCAACGTCAACATCGGGCTGCTCGACGCCGAGGACGGGGGCGCAGTGGCGGGCGAGTGGGTCCTGATCCACGTCGGCTTCGCGATCTCGAAGGTCGACGAGCAGGAGGCGGAGGCGACCCGGAAGATGCTCGAGGGGATGGGCGCCGACTACGAGCAGGAGCTCGAAGAGCTCAAGGCGAGTGTGATCGAGTGACCCTGGCGAGCCGCGACACCGCCGCAAGCTCGGTGCCTGGTGGGTCGCGATGTGCAGACGATCACTGCGTCACGTGTGGAGACGTGGCGGAGCCGATGACGGTGCTGCGGGTCGACCTCGCGCGCGAGCTGGCGCTCTGTGAGGACGAGGCGGGCGAGCACCGCACGGTCGAGATCGCGCTCGTGCAGCCGGTGGCTGAGGGCGATGAGCTGCTCGTGCACGCCGGGACGGCGATCGCGTGAAATTCGTCGACGAGTTCCGCGACCCCGAGCTCGGCCGCGCCGTCGCCGGGGAGATCCTCGCGATCGCCGAGCCCGGCCGCCACTACAAGCTGATGGAGGTGTGTGGCGGGCACACCCACTCGATCTACAAATACGGTGTCGACGACCTGCTCCCCGACAACGTCGAGCTCGTCCACGGTCCGGGGTGCCCGGTTTGCGTGATCCCGATGGGGCGCGTCGACGACGGGATGGCGATCGCTCGCGAGGACGGCGTGATCCTGACCTGCTTCGGGGACATGATGCGCGTCCCAGGCTCGGAGGGGACGTTCCTCGACGCGAAGGCCGCCGGCTCGGACATCCGCATGGTCTACTCGCCACTCGACGCCCTGCGGATCGCGAAGGAGAACCCCGACCGGACGGTCGTCTTCTTCGCGATCGGCTTCGAGACCACGGCGCCGTCGACCGCGCTGACCCTGAAGCGCGCCAGGGCCGACGGGGTCGAGAACTTCCTCTGCATGTGCAGCCACGTGACGATCGTGCCGCCGCTGCGGGCATTGCTCGAGTCCCCGGACCTGCAGACTCGACGGCTTCATCGGGCCCGGCCACGTCTCGACGATCGTCGGCGCCCGGCCATTCGAGTTCATTCCCGCCGACTACGGGAAGCCCTTGGTAACGGCGGGATTCGAGCCGCTCGACATCCTCGACGCGATCCGGATGATCCTCGCCCAGCTCGCCGAGCAGCGCTGCGAGGTCGAGAACCAGTACAAGCGCGTCGTCCCCTACGAGGGAAACCCGGCGGCGCTCGCGGTCATGTCCGAGGTCTTCGAGCTGCGCCCGCACTTCGAGTGGCGGGGCCTCGGCTTCATCTCTCAGAGCGCCCTGCGGCTCTCCGACCGCTACGCCGACTTCGACGCCGAGCTTCGCTACGACGTCCCCGGGGTCCGGGTCGCGGACCCGAAGGCGTGCCAGTGCGGCGAGGTGCTCAAGGGCGTGATCAAGCCCTGGGAGTGCAAGGTCTTCGGCACCGCCTGCACCCCTGAGCACGCGATCGGCACCTGCATGGTCTCCCCGGAGGGAGCGTGTGCCGCCTACTACAACTACGGCCGCTACGCCCGCGACCGCGGGCAGCCGGAGGCGGTCGCGTGAGCCCTCCGGAGACCCAGGCGCCGAGCGACCGCGAGCAACGGATCCTCGGGATCATCGAGACCGCACGCTCGAAGCGCCCGAGGTTCAAAGACGAGCGGATCACGATGGCGCACGGGGCCGGCGGCAAGTCGACCCAGACGCTGATCGAGGGGTTGTTCGCGCCCGCCTTCGAATCCGCCGCGCTCGACGAGCTCGGCGATGCCGGCGCGCTCAGCGTCGACGGGGTCGGGCTGGCGCTGACCACGGACACGTTCGTCGTTCGCCCGCTGCGCTTCCCCGGCGGCTCGATCGGGGAGCTGGCCGTCAACGGGACCGTCAACGACCTCGCGGTCGCCGGCGCGCGACCGCTCGCGATCAGCCTCGCGCTGGTGCTCGAGGAGGGTCTGGACGCCGACGTGTTGCGAGCCGAGGTCGAGGCGATCGCCGCCGCCTCCGCCGCCGCCGGGGTCGAGGTGATCGCCGGCGACACGAAGGTGGTCGAGCGCGGCCACGCCGACGGGATGTACGTGTGCACGAGCGGGATCGGGAGCCGCGACCAACGCGCGACGCTGCACACCGGGTCGCTTCAGCCGGGCGATCGGGTGTTGGTCTCGCGGACGATCGGCGAGCACGGAACCGCGATCATGCTCGCCCGCGGAGAGCTCGGGCTCGACGCCGAGGTCGTCTCCGACACGCGTTCGCTGTGGCCCGCCGTCGAGGCCCTGCTCGACGCAGCGGGGCCGGCGCTGCGGACGATGCGCGACGCGACCCGCGGCGGGGTCGCGACGGTGCTCAACGAGCTCGCGCGGGCCTCGAAGGTCGGGGTCAACGTTCGCGAGGCCGACGTGCCGGTGACCGCGGAGGTCGGCGGCGCGGCGGAGCTGCTCGGGATCGATCCCATGTACGTGGCCAACGAGGGCGTGCTGGTTGCCTTCGTCGCCCCCGAGGCCGCCGGGGAGGCGCTCGCCGCGCTGCGCTCGGTACCCGGGTGCGAGGCGGCCGCGGAGATCGCGGAGGTCCGGGCGGAACCGCCCGGGATGGTGCTCGTCGACACGGCCTTCGGCGGCCGGCGGGTGATGGACCTGCTGGCCGGCGATCCGCTGCCGAGGATCTGTTGAACGTGAAAACGAGGAGAGGTTGAGATGGCCGTAAGCGCTGAGTTCGTGCCCGATCAGGACAAGACCGAGGCAGTCGAGGCCCACGTGCTCTGGATGACCACCGGACTCTCCTGCGACGGCGACTCGGTGGCGATGACCTCCGCTGTGAACCCGAGTCTCGAGGACATCATCACCCAGTCGATCCCCGGGATGCCGAAGGTGATCGTCCACAACCCGGTGCTCGCCTACGAGAACGGCGACGAGTTCATCGAGTGGTGGTGGCGGGCCGAGCGCGGCGAGCTCGATCCGTTCGTGCTCTGCGTCGAGGGCTCGATCCCGAACGAGAAGCTCTCCGGCGACGGCTACTGGGCGGCGATCGGCGACGACCCGGAAACCGGCCAACCGATCACGACCAGCGACTGGCTCGACCGCCTCGCGCCGAAGGCCGCCGCGGTGGTCGCGATCGGCACCTGCGCCACCTACGGCGGGATCCCGGCGATGAAGAACAACCCGACCGGGGCGATGGGGGTTGCCGACCATCTCGGCTGGAGCTGGAAGTCGGTCGCCGGCCTGCCGGTCGTCAACATCCCCGGGTGCCCGGCGCAGCCGGACAACATGACCGAGGTCCTGCTGTATCTCGCCCTGCATCTCGCCGGGCGGGCGCCGGTTCCGGACCTCGACGAGCAGCTGCGCCCGCGGTGGCTCTTCGGGCGCACCGTTCGCGAGGGCTGCAACCGCGCCGGCTTCTCGGAGGAGGGGCAGTTCGCGACCGAGTACGGCGACGACCCCCGCTGCCTGGTGAAGCTCGGCTGCAAGGGCCCGGTCGTCAAGTGCAACGTCCCGGTGCGGGGCTGGGTCGACGGCTACGGCGGCTGTCCGAACGTCGGCGGGATCTGCATGGCCTGCACGATGCCCGGCTTCCCCGACAAGTTCATGCCGTTCATGGACGAGGACCCGGCGGGCCGGATGGCGGCGGGGCTCGAGCAGTTCACGTTCGGGCGACTGTTCCACTATGTCCGCCATCGCAACATCAAGAACAAGTACGACGTCGAGCCCGAGTGGCGCAAGCCCGCAGCCAGGCTGGCGACCGGCTATCAGCCGCGCAACTACTCGTAGCAAAGAGGAGAACCAGACATGGCAACAGTGGAGACACCGCGTGGCGACCAGAAGGTCATGGTCAAGGAGATGTCGTGGGATCCGATCACCCGGATCGTCGGCAGCCTCGGCATCCACACCGAGATCGACTTCAGCAACAAGGAGGTCCTCAAGTGCTACAGCACCTCGATGATCTTCCGCGGGTTCGACATCTTCATGAAGGGCATCGATCCGCGCGACGCGCACTTCATCACCAGCCGGATCTGCGGCATCTGCGGTGACAACCACTGCACCTGCTCGTGCCTGAACCAGAACATGGCGTACGGGGTGAAGCCGCCGCCGCTCGGCGACCTCGCCTTCAATCTGGCCGAGAGCGCCGACTACATGTTCGACCACGCGATCTTCAACGACTGCATGGCGAACGTCGACTTCTGCGAGCAGATGGTCAAGGAGACGAACCCGTCGCTGCTCGCGACGGCCGAGCAGGAGCTGGCTCCGCACTCCGACATCCACGGCTACCGGACGATCGCCGACATCATGCGGGCGCTGAACCCGTTCACCGGCGAGTTCTACCTCGAGACGCTGCAGGTCTCGCGTTGGACCCGGGAGATGTATTGCCTGTTCGGGGGCCGGCACACGCACCCGTCGACGATCATGCCCGGCGGCTGCAGCGCTCACATCACCCACCAGACGCTGACCGACTACTACGTGCGCCTGATGCGGTACTTCGACTACGTCAAGAGGACGGTGCCGATGCACGACGACCTCTATGACTTCTTCCTCCAGCAGCTGCCGGGGTACGACATGGTCGGCTACCGGGACACGAACCTCGTCAACTGGGGCGCCTTCGACGACCCCGACTACGTCGACTACAGCTACGCGAACATGAACGAGTGGGGGAACAAGCGCTACATCACGCCCGGCGTCGCGTTCGACGGTGAGCTGATCACCACCGACCTCGTCGAGATCAACCTGATGATCAGGATCCTGCTCGGCTCCTCGTACTTCGACGACTGGACCGAGACCGAGCAGCCGCTCGTCACCCAGGACCCGCTCGGCAACCCGGTCGACCCCCGCCACCCGTGGAACAAGGTGACGATCCCGAAGCCGCAGAAGCGCGACTTCGCCGACAAGTACAGCTGGGTCGTCTCGCCGCGGATGTACGACAAGCGCAACGACAAGTACGTCTGCTGCGACACCGGCGGCGGCCCGTTCGCGCGCCAGTGGTGCACGGCGAAGGCCGGCCTCGTCGACTTCGGTTACGCGAAGGCGACGGGCGAGTCGATCCAGATGGTGCTGCCGAAGACGGCCAACGCGCCCGAGATGGAGCTCGAGTGGAAGGTGCCCGAGAAGTCGAACGCGATCGAGCGCGATCGCGCCCGTTCCTACCACCAGGCCTACTCGGCGCTGATCGGCCTCCACTGCCTCGAGCGGGCGTTCACCGAGGTCCGGGCCGGCCGCACGAAGAGCTGGAACGACTTCAAGGTTCCGCAGGATGCGGTCAGCGTCGGCTTCCACGAGGCGGCGCGCGGCGTGCTCTCCCACCACATGGTGATCCGCGGTGGAAAGATCGCCAACTACCAGCCCTACCCGCCGACGCCGTGGAACGCGAGCGTTCGCGACGTCTACGGGACTCCCGGCCCCTACGAGGACGCGGTCCAGAACACCCCGATCTTCGAGGAGAACGGCCCGGAGAACTTCAAGGGCATCGACATCATGCGGGCGGTCCGCAGCTTCGATCCCTGCCTGCCGTGCGGCGTGCACATGTACACGGGCGGCGGCCGGGTGCGAAAGGTGCAGCACACGCCGACCGGGATGTGCTGATGGGCCGGGCGGCGCAGCACGGGGCCGGCGAGAGGTAGGCGAGCGAGGTTGGAGTCGAGCTCAGCGAACGGCGGGCGCCCGAACGGCGACCGCCCGGCCGGGTTCTCGCCCGACGAGCTGATCGAGCGGGTCCAGCGGCTCACGGCCGAGGTCGAGCGGGTCTCCGACCCGGGCGCGCGGCGGGCCTCCGAGGAGCTCGTCTCCGCGGTGATCGAGCTCTACGGAATCGGCCTGGAGCGGATCTTCGCCGCGGTCTCGCGAGAGCGATGACGCGCGCGCTCGGCGACAGGCTGGCCGGCGACGGGGTCGTCGCGAGCCTGATGCTGATCCACGACCTCTATCCGGTCGGGCTCGCCGAGCGGGTCGCCGGGGCGCTCGACTCGGTGCGGCCGTACATGGAGTCGCACGGCGGCGACGTCGAGCTGCTCGGGATCGAGGACGGAATCGCCCGGATCCGGCTCGAGGGCAGCTGCGACGGCTGTCCCGCGTCGTCCTCCACCCTCGAGCTGGCGATCAAGTCGGCGCTCGACGAGGCCGCTCCCGACCTCGAGGGGCTCGTGGTCGAGGGCGCGGTCGCCGCTCCGGCGCCGGCGAGCCCGGCAGCCGGCGGCATGGAGCTGCCGGTGATCCAGGTCCCGACCCAGGCCGAGGCGCCGCCGTCGTGGTTCGACCTCGACGGGGCCGACGCGGTCGGCGAAGGTGAGCTGACCACCGCCGAGGTGTCCGGGCTGACGCTGATCGTCGCCCGGGTCGAGGGCAACCTGCTCGCCTTCCGCGACGCCTGCGCCGCGTGCGGCTCGTCGCTCGCCGCGGGTCAGCTGACCGAGGGCACGCTCGGCTGTCCTCGTTGCGAGCGCCGCTTCTTCCTGCCGCGCGCCGGGCGCTCGCTCGACGATGAGCGGCTGCTCTTGGAGCCGGTGCCGCTGCTCGCCCGCTCCGGCCGTCCGAGGGTGGCGCTGCCCGGGTGAGCGAGGCGCTCGACGCCAGGGTCGCCGCGCGGCGGCAGGCCGAGCTGATCGCGAACCTGCGCCGGTTGTCGCGGCCCGGCGGCAACGGCGACCGCTCGCCGGCGGCGCCCAATCCGGCCTCGAGCGCCGCTGCGGCGGAAGAGCAGTGCGACCTCTGCGGCAAGCCGCTCGACCCCGACCACCGCCATCTGCTGCACCTGGTCGATCGGCGCATCCTCTGCAGTTGCGAGAGCTGCCTGGCGCTGCGCGGAGGCGACCCCGAGCTGCGCCCGACCGGAACCCGGACCTTGTGGCTCGACGACTTCGACCTCCCCGACGAGACCTGGGCCGCGCTCGACGTCCCGATCGGCCTCGCGTTCTTCATCGATTCGAGCGCCTCGGGCGGCGTCGTCGCCCTCTACCCGAGCCCCGCCGGCGCCACCGAGTCCGAGTTGCCGGCCGAGACCTGGCGCGAGCTGCGGTCCGCCAACCCGGTGCTGATGAGCCTCGAGTCCGACGCCGAGGCGCTGATCGTCAACCGGATCGCCGACCCGCCGCAGTACGCGATCGCCCCGATCGACGAGTGCTACCGGCTCGTCGGGCTGATCAAGGTGAGCTGGGACGGGATCTCGGGAGGCAGCGGAGCGGAGCGGGCGATCGCCGCCTTCTTCGAGGAGCTTCGCGAGCGGGCCGCGGGCTCCAACCTCCGGGGGTCCGCCGCGTGAGTGCCGAGGAGGCCAACGGGGCTGCGACGAACCCGGGCGGCGGCCGTCCGGGAGTGGTCGAGAATCTCGACGCCGAGCTCGACCAGGCTCCGTTCGCGGGCGCCCCGGACCCCGATTTCGAGCTGCTCTCGTCGCACCCGGTCGAGCGGGCCGCGGCGCCCACCGTCGGCTTCCGGGTCCGGGTCACCGAACCCTCCCGGCGGCCGGTGTTCACGATCGCGTTGACCGCCGTGATCACGATCGAGCCTTCGAAGCGCTCCTACGATCCGGCCAGCCGCGAGCGGCTGGTCGAGCTGTTCGGCGAGCCGGAGCGCTGGGCCTCGACGACGACCAACTTTCGCTGGGCTCAGGCCGACGCCCTCGTCCCCGGCGTTCGAGGGCTCGACCGAGTTCGAGCTCGTCGTGCCGTGCACCTACGACCTCGAGCTCGCGGCGGCGAAGTACTTCCACGGCCTCGATGACGGTGCGGCGCCGCTTCGCTTCCACTTCAACGGGACGGTCTTCTACGAGGCCGAGGGCGGGCGTATGCAGATCGTCCAGATCCCGTGGGATCGCTCGCCGCGCTTCCGGATGCCGATCGAGGTCTGGCGCCGGACGATCGACTCCACCTACCCCTACCGCGGCTGGGTCCCGGTCCACACCGACACGCTGAGGCGGCTCGAGGCCCGCAAGGCCGAGCGCGGGCTGCCGACCTTCGACGGCGTGATCGACGAGCTGCTCGGTCGCGACGAGGAGTCGCGCGCGGTGAGCGAGCAGCTCGAAAACCTCGTCTCGTCGTTGCTCTACGAGGGCTACGCGCTCTACCCCTACACGCCGGGCTCGACCAAGAACGCGACCCCGACCCCGTTCGGAATCGTCTACCCGCCCGCCTACGCGGCGCGCAACGCGAGCACGTTCGATCATCTGCGGGTCGAGTGCGTGCTGTCGGCGGCCGAAGCAGCCGAGGTCGGTGCGACGGTCCGTTTCCTGCACGGGGCCGGCGAGCGTCACGCCGCCGTCGAACGGCGACTCGAGCTGACCGGTCGGCCGGTCGCCGAGCTCGCCGCCGACCGTGGAGTGGGGACCGAGTTCGAGTTCGATGCCGAGCCGCCACTCCGGGGTCGCGTGCGGCTGCGTGCCGAGCCGCTCGACGTGATCGACGGCGAGGGCCGGCAGCTGGTCCGGCTTCGCTGCTGCGTCCACAACTCGACCGAGCTCGATCACGACCTCGCGGGTGAGATGGACCGCCCCGCCGCCTTGGCCGCCAGCCTGCTCTCCACCCACGTCGTGCTCGAGGCGTCCGGCGGGCGCTTCGTCTCGCCGCTGGAGCGCGACGGGATCGCCGGCGCCGCGGTCGCCGGTTGCGAGAACGCCAACACCTGGCCGGTGCTCGCCACGCCCGGCGACGACGCGGTGCTGGCGGCGCCGATCCTTCTCCCCGATCATCCCAGCCTCGCTCCCGAGAGCCTCGGCAACCTGTTCGACAACACCGAGATCGAAGAGGCGCTGTTGCTGCACGTACAGGTGCTCAGCGACGAGGAGCGCGAGCAGATCGCAGCTCAGGACCCGACCGTGCGCGAGATGATCGAGCGCGCCCGCGCCGCCACCCCCGAGCAGATGATCTCGCTTCACGGGCGGCTCGAATCCAAGGACCCGGCCCTGCAGCTGACTCCGCCCCTGCCGCCCGACCCGGGGCCACCCGCCGAGCCCGGCCATCCAAACCCGGGCGAGGCGACGCTCGAGATCGACGGGGTCACGTTCCGCAAGGGCGGCAAGGTCCGGCTGCGGCCGGGGACCGACCGCGACGTCTACGACCGGATGCTCGACGGCCGTACAGCGACGATCGAGCGTCTCTACGTCGACTACGAGGACGGCGCCCACGTCGCGGTGACGATCGACGACGACCCGGCGCAGGAGCTGTTTCGAGAAACCGGGCGCTACCTGTTCTTCAAGGCGGCAGAGCTCGAGGCGGTGGGCGAATGAGCCGGCCGCGCCAGCGCCAGATCCTCGTCGCGGGGGTCGGCAACGCCTGGATGGGCGACGACGGCTTCGGCGGACACGTCGCCAAGGCGCTCGAGAAGGCCGAGCTGCCGGAGGGCGTCACCGCGCTCGACTTCGGAAGCGGAGGGCTCGATCTCGCCTACGAGGTGATGCGTGGCTACGACGCACTCGTCCTCGTCGACGTCAGCCGTCAGGGCGGCGAGCCGGGGACGCTGTACGTGATCGACCCCGACCCTGCCGAGATCAAGCCGATCGAGGACGGCGAGGTCGTCAGCCCGCACGGCATGGATCCGAAGACGGTGCTGCGCTTCGTGAAGACGGTCGGCGGCTGGCCGGGCAAGGTCGTCGTCGTCGCCTGCGAGCCCGGTGCGGTCGAGGAGATGGGCCTCGAGCTCTCGCCCGAGCTCGAGACCGCGGTCGAGCGCGCCGCCGCGCTGGTCCTCGAGACGATCGCCGAGCTGCAGACCGACGCCGCTTACGCGGAGGCGGGCTGATGCACGAGCTCTCGATCTCGAGCGCGATCGTCGACACCGCGATTCGCCACGCCGGCGGCCGGCGGGTCACCGTGGTCGAGATGCGAGTCGGGGCGCTGCGACAGGTGGTCCCCGAGTCGCTCGGTTTCTACTTCGAGATCGTCAGCCGGGACACGCTTTGCGAGGGAGCGCGCCTGGAACAGGAGATCGTGCCCGCGTGGATGAGGTGCGGCGTCTGCGGCTGCGAGTGGGATCCCGCTCCCCGGCCGCTCGCCGGCCACGAGGCACTGGCGCCGGCACTGCCCAGCTTTCGCTGCCCGGCCTGCGAGCTGGCCGGTGCCGAGGTCGTCCGGGGCGACGAGCTCGAGGTCGAGTCGATCGAGGTCGCCGACGAGACGCCGGCGACAGCCCCCGCCAATCAGGCCTAGAGAGGAGAGCCATGCACCGAACCAAGATCCGGGTTGCCGAGGACGCGCTCGACGCGAACCAGACGATTGCGAACGCCAACCGCCACGACTTCGACCACGCCGGGGTCGCCGTGGTCAACCTGATGAGCGCCCCGGGGGCGGGCAAGACGACGTTGCTCGAGCGCGGGCTCGAGCACCTCGACGGGGTCCGCGCGGGGGTCCTCGAGGGAGACGTACAGGGCAGCATGGACGCTGATCGGATCGCCGCGATCCACGTCCCGGTCGTCCAGCTCAACACCGACTCGGGGTTCGGCGGCGAGTGCCATCTGGACGCCAACATGGTCCGTTCGGCGATCACCGACCTGCCGCTCGACGAGCTCGACCTGCTGGTGATCGAGAACGTCGGCAACCTGGTCTGCCCGGCGGAGTTCAGGGTCGGCGAGGACGCGCGGATCATGGTCAGCTCGGTCGCCGAGGGCGAGGACAAGCCACTCAAGTACCCGCTCATGTTCCGCGCCTGCGAGCTCGTGATCGTCAACAAGCTCGATCTCCTCCCACACGTCGAGTTCGACCTCGAGCGCTTCCTCGACAACGTCGACACGGTCAACCCCGGGGTCGAGACGATGCTCGTCAGCGCGACCACCGGCCGCGGCGTCGACGAGTGGCGGCGGTGGCTGGCGGCGGTCCCCGAACGGGTTCGGGCTGCGGCTTAGACGAGTGATTCCACGACCTCACGCACGCGGATGACGCCCGGATACCGTCGCTGGATCGCGCCCGTCGGGACTTGCCCATGCCAACCGGCATGGGCTGCGCCCGCCGGCCACGCCCAGCTCGGTCCCGCGCGCCCCCGCGCACGCGACTCCGTGGAATCACTCGTCTAGGGAGGCGGGGCGGCGATGACGACGGCGACCGTCGAGGGGCTCGGCGGCCGCGTACGCGAGCTGCTCTCGCTTCGCACCGAGGCCAACGCGGCGTTCTTCGAGGCCAACGCCGGTGAGCTCGCACGCTGCTGTCACAGGATGGCGGAGCGCTTCGCGCGCGGTGGCAGGCTCGTCGCGATCGGTCATTCGGCGGCGGCGCGCTCGGACGTGCGCCACGTCGCGGTCGAGTTCGTCCATCCGGTGATCGTCGGCAAGCGGGCGCTGCCGGCGATCGGCCTGGCCGCCGAGGGCGGGTCGCTGGGCGCCCAGGTCGAGGCGGTCGTCGAAGCCGGATGACATCGCGATCGCCTTCGGGGCCGAGGAGCCGGACGCCGCCGAGACGATCGAGGCGCTGGCCGCGGCACGGGCCCGGGGCGCGATGACGATCGCCTTCACCTCGGCGGGCGCCGAGTGGCAGTTCGAGCCCCCGGGCGAGGACCCGTTCGTGCGCCAGGAGCTGGTCGAGACGCTCTATCACGTGCTCTGGGAGCTCGTCCACGTGTTCTTCGACCACCGGGGACTGCTCGCAGGTCGCGAGGCACGCGCCGGCCACGACGCCGGCGGCTCGAGCTTCCTCTATCCGTTCCTGGCCGAGTCCGAGACCGACCTCGACGCGGTGACCGAGGACGTGCGCGGTTCGGTGTTGATGAAGTCGGCCGAGATCGGCGCGCTGCGCGAGCAGACGCTCGGCGAGAACGCGGAGCGGCTGGCTGCGGCGGCGATCGAGCTGCGCTCGCTGCTCGACTCCGGGGGCCGCCTGCTTGCCTGCGGCAACGGTGGCTCGGCGACGGATGCGATGGACCTGGTCGCGGACCTCACGCATCCGGTGCGCGAGCGATGGCCGATCCGTCGGGCGATCGACCTGACCGCGGATTCCTCGATCCTGACGGCGATCGCCAACGACATCGGCGTCGAGGAGATCTTCCAGCGTCAGGTGATCGCCTACGGGCGCCGCGGCGACGCCCTGATCGTGCTCTCGACCAGCGGCAACTCCGAGAACCTGATCGTCGCGCTGACCGAGGCGCGTCGCCGCGGCCTCCTGACCCTGGCGATGGTCGGCTACGACGGCGGCCGGATCGCCTCGGAGAGCCTCGCCGACCACGTGATCGTCACCCGCTCGCAGAACATTCCCCGGATCCAGGAGGCGCAGGCGAGCGCCTACCACGCCGTGCGCGAGCTGATCGAGCTCTCCGACGGCGCGGGCGGGTGACCGAGTGGCGATGAGCGCTGCGTCCACCGCCCCGGGTGTGGCTCGGCCTCGTCGGGTTCGCGCCCGCGTCGAGGGGACGGTGCAGGGCGTCGGCTTCCGCCCCCACGTTTTCCGGCTCGCCACCGAGCTCGGGCTCGGCGGCTTCGTGCTCAACGACTCGCGAGGGGTGCTGCTCGAGGTCGAGGGCCGCCCCGAGCAGATCGAGTCGTTCTTCGACCGTCTGGTCGCCGAACAGCCGCCGCTCGCCGCGATCGAGGGGCTCCGAAGGGCGCACGCGGTCGCCAACGGCGAGCGCCGGTTTCGGATCCTCGCCTCCGACGACGCCGGCGAGCGGGAGGCCCAGGTCGCTCCGGACATGGCGACCTGCGACGACTGTCTCGCGGAGCTCTTCGACCCGGCCGACCGCCGCTACCGCTATCCGTTCATCAACTGCACCAACTGCGGCCCGCGGCTGACGATCATCCGCGGCGTCCCCTACGACCGGTCGCTGACGACGATGGCGGGGTTCGAGATGTGCCCGACTTGCCGAGCCGAGTACGAGGATCCACTCGACCGCCGCTTCCACGCGCAGCCGAACGCCTGTCCGCAGTGCGGGCCGAGCGCGCGGCTTCTCGGCGCCGACGGCGAGGATCGCGGCGCGGCCGACCCGATCGAGGCGGCGGCCGCGCTCCTCCGCGAGGGCTCGGTCGTCGCGGTCAAGGGACTCGGCGGCTACCACCTCGCCTGCGTCGCAGCCGACGAGCGTGCCGTCGACGCGCTCAGGGCCCGCAAGCACCGCGAGCAGAAGCCGTTCGCGCTGATGGCGGCAGATCTGCGGGCGGCGGGTCAACTGGTCGAGCTCAGCCCCGCGGCGGAAGAGCTGCTGACCGGGCCGCAGCGCCCGATCGTGATCGCCCGCAGGCGCCGCGGCGCCAGCCTCGCGACCGGGGTGGCGCCGCGCTCTCGCGACCTCGGCGTGATGCTGCCCTACACGCCCCTTCACCACCTGCTCGCGCGGGCCACCGGGGACGTGCTGGTGATGACCTCCGGCAACCGCTCCGACGAGCCGATCGCCTACGAGGACGCCGACGCGCTCGAGCGGCTCGCGCCGATCGCCGACGCGTTCCTCGTCCACGACCGTCCGATCCACATCCGCAGCGACGACTCGGTGGTCCGCGCCGTCGACCCTGCGGTGCGCGAGGCACCCGTTCTGATCCGCCGCTCACGAGGTTTCGCGCCGACGAGCGTCGCCCTGCCGCTCGAGGCCGGGCGCCCGATCCTCGGTTGCGGCGCCGAGCTCAAGAACACGTTCTGTCTCGCTCGCGGACGCCGAGCCTGGGTCGGCCACCACATCGGCGATCTGCGCAACTGGGAGACCCTGCGGTCGTTCGAGGCCGGGATCGCCCATTTCGAGCGCCTGTTCGCGGTCGAGCCGCTCGTCGTCGCCCATGACATGCATCCCGACTACCTGGCGACGCGTTACGCGCTCGACCGCGCCGGCGTCGAGACCGAGGCCGTCCAGCACCACCATGCGCACCTCGCCGCGTGCCTGGCCGAGCACGGCGAGCTCGGGCCGGCGGTCGGGGCGATCTTCGACGGCGCGGGCTACGGTGGCGACGGCACCGTCTGGGGCGGGGAGATCCTGGTCGGCGGGCTGGCGGAATTCGAACGCGCCGGGCTGCTGTTCCCGGTCCGGCTGCCGGGCGGCGACGCGGCGACCCGCGAGCCGTGGCGGATGGCCTGCGCTTGGCTCGGCGCCGCTTTCGAGACCGAGCAGCCCGAGATCCCGCCGCCGCTCCGGGAAGCGGTCGCAGGCCGCGATTGGGATCTCGTCTGTGGCCTGATCGCCGGCGGTACGAACTCGCCGCTGACGACCAGCGCCGGGCGCCTCTTCGACGCCGTCGCGGCGCTCTGCGGCGTGCGCGCCCGGGTCGCTCACGAGGGCCAGGCGGCGACCGAGCTCGAGGGGCTCTCCGATCCGCGGGTCCGCGACGCCTACCGCATGACCGTGGTCGACCCGGGCGGCGATGCGCCCGCGATCGTCGACCCCCGGGAGGCGGTCCGCGCCCTGGTCGAGGACCTCGACGCCGGGACCGAGGTGCCGGTCGTCGGGGCCCGTTTCCACAACGGCCTCGCCGATGCGACGGCCGAGGCGTGCGAGATCGAGGCCGGCCGGCGTGGGATCGGCACGGCGGTGCTCTCCGGCGGGGTGTTCCAGAACCGGCTCCTGCTCGAGCGGGCGGCCGCACGGCTCGTGGGCGCCGGCCTCCGGGTGCTGATCCCGGTGCTACTGCCGCCCAACGACGGCGGGATCAGCTACGGGCAGGTGGCGGTCGCGTCGGCGCGCGCCGCGGCCGCGAGCTGAACCCCGCTGAGCCTATTGCGAGGGACTTGCAATCGCGAACGGGGCACGATAGGTTCCCGCCCGTCCGGCGAGGAGTCAGATGAGCGGTCCGGTCGCCCAATCCAGCGCAGCGATTCGCCCCGGGCGCGGGCGCCTGAAGCGGATCAGGGCGGCGCTGACGCCGGCCGAATGGCGTCGGGTGCTCGGGATGGCGGCGGTGGTCATCGGCCTCCACGCATTGGGCTTCCTGCTCCTCTTCGCGGTCGTCGCCCCGCAGCACTACGAGCTCGGCTCGAGCGGCATCTTCGGGGTCGGGCTCGGGATCACCGCCTACACGCTCGGCCTCCGCCACGCCTTCGACGCCGACCACATCGGCGCGATCGACAGCACGACCCGGAAGCTGATGAACGACGGCCAGAGGCCGCTCAGCGTCGGCTTCTTCTTCTCGCTCGGGCACTCGACGATCGTCTTCGCGCTCGGCCTCCTCGTCGTCGTCGGAGTGGGCGGCCTCAGCGGCGCGGTCGCGGACGACGGCTCAACCCTGCACCATGCGACCGGGCTGATCGGACCGATGGTCTCCGGGACGTTCCTGTTCTTGATCGGGGTTCTCAACCTGGTCATCCTGGTCAGCATCGTGCGGGTCTTCATGCGGATGCGCGACGGCCAGTTCGATGAGGCGGAGCTCGAGCAGCAGCTCGACAACCGGGGCTTCATGAACCGGCTCTACAAGCGGGCCACGAACGCGGTCGGCAAGCCGTCGCACATGTACCCGCTCGGCTGCCTGTTCGGGCTCGGCTTCGACACCGCGACCGAGGTTGCGCTGCTCGTGCTCGCAGGCGCCGGGGCGGCACAGGGGCTGCCGTTCTACGCGATCCTCTGCCTGCCGATCCTGTTCGCGGCCGGGATGTCGCTGTTCGACACGATCGACGGAGCGTTCATGAACTTCGCCTACGAGTGGGCGTTCTCGAAGCCGATCCGCAAGATCTTCTACAACATCACGATCACCGGTCTCTCGGTCGCGGTGGCGCTCCTGATCGGCACGATCGAGCTGCTATCGGTGCTCGCCGACGAGTTCAGCCTCACGGGTCAGCCCTGGGACTTCGTCTCCGGCCTCGACCTGAACATCGTCGGCTATGTGATCGTCGGCATGTTCGTGTTCACCTGGGCGGTCGCGCTCGCGGTCTGGCGGTTCGGCAACATCGAGGAACGCTGGAGCGCGCGGCTGCGCGAGTCGTAGAGTTCGCGGCGATGACCTCGTCGCCCCGTGCGCCCGAGCTCGCGTTCAGCGATCGTGAACAGGCGGTCGACCACCTGCGGCGCTCCGGTGCCCGGTTGACGAGCGCGCGCCGGTTGCTGCTCGACGCGCTGTTCGCCGCCGACGGGGCGCTCTCGGCGGAGGTGCTCGCCCGCCGCGCCGGAGGCCCGGGCGAGGCACCCGACGTCGCCTCCGTCTACCGCAACCTCGAGCTGTTCGAGCGTCTCGGCCTCGTTCGCCACGTGCACGTTGGACACGGTCCGGGTCTGTACGCGTTGGCCGGGGATGGTGAACGGGAGTACCTCGTCTGCGAGCGTTGCGGGGTCGTCCGCAGCGTCGAGCGCCGCGAGCTCGATCCGGTCCGCGAGCTCGTCCAGCGCAGGTTCGGGTTCGCGGTCCGGTTCAGCCACTTCCCGATCACCGGCCTGTGCCGGGACTGCGAGGCCGCGGCTCGAGCGGGGGCGCCCGCCCACGACCACGAGCACGGCCACGAGCCACGGCGCGGCGGCCGGGCGCCCGGACGGCTGAGGCGAGCCGTGGGCACGAATCGGCGAACCAAGCCGGACGTCGACGTCGACGACGCGCTCGCACGCAGGGTCGACTCGGGCGGCGCCGAGCGGACGTTCGGCGACCTGACGATCTCGGAGGTCCGGGAGCGGGCGGCGGAGCTCGGCGCTGCGACCGGCTTCGGCCACCGAAGCCGGGTCGGAGCGGTGGCCGCGGCGTGGCGCGATCTCGCCGCGCTGATGGGCGATCGCCGGGCCGACACCGTCGCCGACCTCGATCGCGACGAGATCGCCGCTCGTGCGGAGGCGCTGTGGGTGGTGCCGCCGGGCGGCAGCCTGCTGCCAGGGCCGGGCCCGAGCTGATCGTCTCCGGCACCGGCTTCGCGTCGCGAGCTTAACGTCAACTCAAGAAACGTGATGCGAAAACGCCGCTGAGCAGCGTATTCGCGCGACGGTTGTCCTTTGACAGTCGAACGAGTGGATTGTTAGCGTCGACTCACTCGGGAATTGCCCGGGGCGGGTAACGGGATTAGGGAACGGGGAGTCGTGTCCAGGAGCTCCGTGATCGGCCGCATCGCGGCCATCGTCGCGCTCGTGATCGCAGTGGTCGCACTCGTCGTCATGCTCTCCGGAGGCGACGACTACGAGGTCACCGCCGAGTTCGAGAACGCGAGCCAGCTGGTCACGGGAAACCAGGTGGTCGTGGGCGGCGTGGCCGTCGGCTCGGTGAGCAACATCGAGCTCGGCCCGAGCGGCCAGGCCGAGGTCACGTTCAGCGTCGACGACGACTACTCGCCGCTGCGGCGCGGCACGGTCGCGACCGTCCGCTCTCCGTCGCTCTCCCAGATCGCCGGTCGCCAGGTTCAGCTGACGATTCCGCCCGACTCCGAGGCCGGCGCCCCGATCCCGGACGGAGGCACGCTCTCGGAGCAGGAGACCGTCTCGGCCGTCGACCTCGACCAGCTCTTCAACACGCTGTCGCCGAAGACGATCAACGACTTCAAGCACGTGATCGAGGGGCTCTCGACGTCGTACGACGGGATCGGCCCGCGCGCCAACCGCGGACTCCACTACCTGAACCCGTTCCTGTCGACCTCGCGCCAGGTGTTCGGCGAGCTGAACTCGGACCAGCGGACGTTCGAGAACCTGATCGTCGATACCTCGCACCTCTCCGGCGCTCTCGCCGAGCGCGCTCCCGACATCTCGGCCCTGATCGGGAACCTCGATCGGATGATGAACGCGATCGGGCAGCGCAAGGAGCGCCTCGCCGAGTCGATCGCGAAGCTGCCGAACTTCATGCGTGAGGCGAACACGACGTTCGTCAACCTGCGCGCGGCGCTCGACGACCTCGACCCGCTCGTCAACGCGTCGAAGCCGGTCGCGACCCGTCTGCGCCCCTTCTTCTCCGACCTGCGCGCCGCCTCGGCCGACGCCGTGCCGACCCTGCGCGACCTGAGCGCGACCCTGAAGCACCCCGGCCCCGCCAACGACGTGATCGATCTGACCCGGCTCCAGCCGCGGCTCGCGAAGGCAGCGGTCGGTTCCGGCTCGCCCGACTGCGGCAACGACCCGACGAGCGCTCGATCAGCTCGCCAAGGCGCAGGACGACAACTACACCCAGGGCGCCTTCGGCGAGACGGTCTGCGCGCTTCGCAACTCCGAGCCGCCGCTCTCGATGTTCCGCGCCTACACGCCCGAGCTGGTCGGCTGGTTCGACGACTTCGGCCACTCCGGCTACATCGACGCGATCGGCGGCATCGGGCGGATCGGGACGACCTTCAACCCGTTCAGCGTCTCCGCCCCGGGCGGCCTCCCGGACCTGCTCACTCCGCTGACCCCCGACGAGCAGAGCGCCGCCCTGGACACGGGCAACCTGCGTCGGTGCCCGGGCGGCAACGAGCACCCCGTAAACGACATCGACCCCTCCGACGACTCGGTCCCGTTCACCGACGGCGGCGCGCTCACCGACGGCCGGCCCGGCGACTGCGACCCGAGTCAGACGGCACCCGGCCCATGAGACGGATCGCCCTCCTCCTCGCTCTGCTGGTCGCCGGCGTCGCCGCGCTTGCCTCGGGCGCCGGCGCCGACGACTCGCACACCTACGAGATCGAGATGTACAACGCGTTCGGGCTCGTGCCGGGCTCGGACGTGCGGATCGCCGGCGTCAACGCGGGGACGGTCAAGTCGCTCGACATCAACGAGGCGAAGCGCGCCGTGGTCACGGTCGAGCTCTCGGGCGAGTTCGGCACGCTCGGCAAGGACACCAAGTGCTCCTCCGAGCCGCAGTCGCTGATCGCCGAGTACTTCATCACCTGCGAGCCGGCCGGGCCTCCGCTGCCCGACGGTGGCCAGATCCCCGCCTCCCAGGTGGCCCAGACGGTCCAGAACGATCTCGTCCAGAACACCCTGCGGGAGTCGTACAAGCAGCACCTGCAGCTGCTGATCAACGAGTTCGGCACCGCGCTCGCCGGCAACGCCGACAGCCTCAACGAGGCGATCAAGCTCGGCGCTCCGGCGCTCACGCAGCTGCACAGGATCACCTCGATCCTCGCCTCCCAGAACCGGATCATCCGCGACCTCAACGTGAACTCCGACACCGTGATCGGCGAAGCTCACCCAGCGCCGCGAGGACGTCGTCCGGTTCATCAAGGAGGCGCGCGACACGGCGGCGGCATCCGCGGCGCGCCGCGACGACCTCTCCCGCGACTTCGGCACCCTCGACGACTTCCTCGCCGAGCTGCGGCCGACGCTCGCCAAGGTCGAGCAGGTCGCCAGGGTGAACACGCCGCTGCTCACCGACCTGCGCGCCGCGGCCCCGGGCCTCAACCGCCTCGCCGCTCAACCTGCCCGGGTTCAGCGACGCGACCCGTGCATCACTCGACAGCCTCGGGTCCGCGGCGACGATCGGCAGCACGGCGCTGCGGCGCGGCCACGACGAGATCAGGCTGCTCGCCGACTCCGGAAAGAAGGCGCCGGTGACGGCCGAGATGCTGGCCGACTTCCTGCGCGACCTCGACGACCCGCGGCGCGCGGTCGAGATCGACGACCGCGTCCCGAACGACACCGGGCGTACCGACCCGCAGGCGGGCCAGCAGGACACGAAGGGCTACACAGGCCTCGAGGGGCTTCTCAACTACGTCTACTACCAGACCGGAGCCCTGAATCAGTTCGACCAGGTCGGGCACCTGCTGCACTTCACGCTCTACGACGTCTTCAGCGGGCCGTGCGGAAACTTCTCCACCGGGCACGACCCCGAGACCGGTGCCCCGGGCGTCCCGGCGAAGGGCGGTGGCACGACGACGAACATCCTCGATGCCGCCGATTGCGTCGGCTGGCTCGGCGCGAACCAGCCCGGGCTGAACCAGGACCTGGGCCTGCCGCGTTACGACCCGTCGCGTGTGCCCGAACGGGACCAGCCCGCAGATCGCCCAGCAGACGCTCTGCGACCCCGGCACGCCGGCCGAGGCCCAGGCGAGGTCCGGCGGCCGGTCGCGCCCCTCGGGCAGCGGGGCCGGGTCCGGCTCGGCGACGGGATCCGCGCCGGCGGCGCCGCCGAGCGACGGTGCCGGCGGTGGAGCCGCGCCGGGCGGCGGCGGCTCGAGCGGGTCGGGCGCGGGGCAACCGCAGGGACCAGGCGCCGGCCAGATCCTCGACGACATCCTCAACCTGCCGCCGGACGCGACCGACAACCTGCCGCCGAACCTCCAGGGCGTGCTCGGAGACGACGGACAGTCCTCCCAGCAGCCGGCCCCGCCGACCGACGGCCAGGCCGCGCAGGACCTCCTCGACTTCCTGTTCAGCAACTGATGGCCGCCCGCAACCGAAACCCGTTCGGCTCGTTGACCGCCTCCCCGACGATGGTCGGGGCGGTTACGACGCTGGTCGTCGTCGTCGCCGTCTTCCTCGCCTACAACGCGAACTCGGGCCTCCCGTTCGTGCCCGTCTACCGCGTCTCGGTCGAGATCCCGGATGGATCCCGGCTGACCGGCAACAACGAGGTCCGGATCGGCGGCAACCGGGTCGGCGTCGTCGAGTCGATCGACGCCGTGCAGCCCGACCAGCAGACGACGGCCCAGGTCGGCGGCGGGGCGGGCGACGCGGCCGAGACCGCCGCGCCGGTCGCGCGGCTCAACCTGAAGCTCGACAAGTCGGTCCAGCCACTGCCCGAGGACTCGATCTTCCGGGTTCGCTACCGGTCGACGTTCGGGCTCAAGTACCTGGAGATCGTCCGCGGCGAAGGCAAGCCGGCGCCGGAGGGATTCACCTTCGACGGCACCGACGACGACGGCGCCGTCTGCAAGTTGCCGGTCGACCCGCGGACCTTCACCTCGTCGCTCCCGGCCCACGCAAGGAACGGCTGCTTCCAGCCACAGACCGAGTTCGACCAGATCGCCGACACCTTCGACACCAAGACCCGCTCCGGCGGTGCGCACCAACCTGACCGGATTCGGCAGCGCGTTCGCGGGGCGCGGGACGTCGCTCAACGACGCGATCTCGAGCCTCGAGCCGCTGTTCCGCGGGCTGGAGCCGGTGACGCGGGTGCTGAACGACCCGGGCACGCGGCTGCGTGCCTTCTTCCCGGCGCTCGGTCGCACCGCCGAGATCGTCGCCCCGGTGGCCGAGCAGCAGGCCGACGTCTTCACCCAGGCCGCGATCACGTTCGCGGCGATCTCCTCCGACACGACGGCGCTTCAGGAGACGATCTCGGAGACGGCGCCGACCCTGCAGACCGGCGTCGAGCTGCTCCCGCGCGAACGCCCCTTCCTCACCGACGTATCGACACTCGGCCGCGCCCTGCGCCCGGGGGTCACCGACCTGCGAGCGACCCTGCCGATGCTCAACGACGCGATCGACGTCGGCACACCGGTGCTTCGCAACTCACCACCCTCCAACCGGCGGCTGCGCGACGTGCTGCGCTCGCTCAACCGGCTCGTCTCCGACCCCGCGACGCGGATCTCGCTACAGCGGCTCGGCGACACGTTCGACGTCGCGAAGCCGCTCGCCCAGTACGTCGTCCCGGCGCAGACCGTCTGCAACTACTGGAACTACTGGTTCACGTTCACCCCGAACGGCCTCTCGGAACGCGACCCGACCGGGTTCACGTTCCGCCAGTCGCTGACCCTGTTCCCGCAGTCGGCGACCGTCGACGCCCCGGTCGACGGTTACTCGGCTGCGCAGGCGAACGGGCTCTCGGCGAAGTCGCTCGGCGGGGTGTTCAAGCCGTACGAGATCCCGATCATCCAGGCGCACCCCTACAGCCCGTCGGGGCAGCACGACGCCGACTGCCAGGGCGGCCAGTCCGGGTACGCCTACGGCCAGGGCCTGGTGCCGGGCCAGTCACCGAGCAATCCGGCCTTCGCCACCGCCGACGAGCCAGGGAGCCGGGGCCCGACGACGCTGTTCTACAACGACGCCAACCAGCGCGAGCTGCACGACACGCGGATCGACTCGCGTCAGCCGCAGACCTGGAAGCGGGTGGGCCGATGAGGTCGCACCGCGACCACCGGCTGCCGAACTGGGTGATCGGGCTCGTGATCGTGATCGTGGCCGCGATCGGCGCCTTCCTCGCGTTCAGCAAGCAGCTGCCGTTCGGCGACCACTTCGAGGTCCGGGCCGTGTTCGCCTCCGCGCAGAGCCTTCGCCCGAGCTCGCCCGTCAGGATCGCCGGAGTCAACGTCGGCAAGGTGACCTCGATCGAGCCGCTGACCAGCGCGGCTTCGGGCCAGATCGAGGCGAGCGCCGGGGGCGGCAAACCGGCGCCGCCCGACGGCTCGCCGGGCCAGCAGGCCGCGGTCGTGACGATGGAGCTCGACGACTCGGCGCTGCCCCTGCACAGCGACGCCACCTTCAAGCTGCGTCCGCGGCTCTTCCTCGAGGGCAACTACTTCGTCGACATGACCCCCGGGAGCCCGAACGCCGACGAGGTCGATGACGGTCACACGTTCCCGGTCAACCAGACGGCCTACTCGGTGCAGCTCGATCAGGTGCTGACGACGCTGCAGGGCGACGTTCGGACCGACCTGCAGACGTTCCTCGATCAGCTCGGCAACGCGCTCACCAGGTACGGCGGCGCGGAGGGATTCCGCGAGCTCTACCGGACCTCGCCACCCTCGTTCAAGTACACCTCGGAGGTCAACCAGGCGGTGCTCGGCACCCAGCCCGGCGACCTCTCGGGAACGATCGACGGCCTCGATCGGGTCCTCCGGGCGCTCGGCAGCAACGAGCGGACGCTGCAGAGCCTGGTCACCAACTTCCGCATCTTCAGCGGCTCGTTCGCGGCCCAGGATCGGGCACTCGGCGAGGCGATCCAAATCCTGCCCGACGTGCTCGACTCGGCCGATCCGGCGTTCGCGAACCTGAACGCCTCGTTCCCGCAGCTGCGCGCGTTCGCGCGCGAGGCGCTGCCGGGGGTGCGCTCGACGCCGGCGACGCTCGACGCCGCGACCCCGTTCGTCGCTCAGGTTCGCGCCCTCGTCTCGAAACGCGAGCTGCGGGGATTGACCGCTGACCTGCGTCCGACGATCCCGAAGCTCGCCCAGCTCGCGGATCGCAGCGTCGGCTTCTTCGACCGGACGCGCGCTTTGTCGAGTTGCTTCAACGAGGTCGTGATCCCGTGGTCGGAGAGCACCGTGCAGCCGGTCGATCCCTCGAACCAGTACCCGCACGACCCGGTCGGCAGGGTGTTCGAGGAGACCGCCTACGGCCTCGAGGGGATCGGCTCGGAGAGCCGCTCGGGCGACGCGAACGGTCAGTACATCCGGGTCGCGGCGGGGGGCGGCACGAACACGGTCAGGATCCCGAACGCGCTGCCGGCGCCGAACGGCGGCGGTCTCCAGGACGCCGTCGGCCTCAGCACCTTCCCGATCCTCGGGGCGATGCCGCGGATCGAGGACTCGGCGAAGACGCCGTTCAGGCCCGACTCGCCGTGCGAGCGCCAGCAGCCGCCCAACCTCCAGGCCGGGCTCGGGAGCGGTCCCGAGAGCGGGGGCGCGCCGGCCGTCGACGCCACTCAGGTGCTGAGCCAGGCCACCCCGCAGGAGATCCGCACGGCCGGGCGCGACTACGGGCTCTCGGGCGCGCAGCTGAAGCCGCTGATGAAGCTGGGGAAGGCGAAGTGAGGACCGCGATCCGCAAGCATCTGCGCGACTTCGTCGCCGTCGCGGCGTTGCTGGTGATCGGGCTCGCGGTCACCGTCTACATCCTCGAGGAGCAGCGGCTGCGGATCCCGGTGTTCGAGGAGAAGCCGTTCGAGCTCAAGGCCCAGTTCGACACCGCACAGGCGGTCGTTCCGGGCCAGGGCCAGTCGATCCGGGTCGCGGGGGTGAAGGTGGGCGACGTCTCGGACGTCGAGCTCGTCGACGGCAAGGGCGTGGTCACGTTCGAGATCGAGCGCAAGTACCTGCCGATCTATAAGGACGCAACGATCCTGATGCGCCCGACGACGGCGCTAAAGGACATGTTCTTCGAGCTCGACCCGGGGACGAAGGCTGCCGGCAGCTACGAGGAGGGCGACACGATCCCGGCCGCGAATACCGCCCCCGACGTCAACCTCGACGAGATCCTCGGCGCGCTCGACGGCGACAGTCAGGCCTACCTGAAGCTGCTGCTTGTCGGCGCGGGCCACGGCCTCGACGGCCGCGACAAACAGCTCGGCAAGCTGCTCGGCGGCCTCGGGCCGATCAACCGCGACTTCGCGCGGCTCAACCGGCTCGTCTCACAGCGGCGCCAGAACCTCGCCAATCTGATCCACAATCTCGACCTGCTCACCAACCGGGTCGGCATGTCCGACGATGACCTGACCCAGTTGGTCGGATCGGCAAACGGGGCGCTCGCCCCGATCGCCGAGCAGGATCCGAGCGTGCAGCGGGCGCTGGCCGAGCTCCCAGGCACGCTGACGCAGGCCCGCAGCACCCTCGATCAGACGGCGCGTTTTGCGGAAGTGCTCGGCCCGACGTTCGACTCGCTGCGGCCGTTCGCGCGCAACCTCGAGCCGATGAACACGGCGGTGAAACGACTGTCGACCGACGCGACACCGGTGCTCCGCGACGAGATCCGCCCCTTCGTGCGCGCCGCGCGCAAGCCCGTCGACGACCTCGACCGGGCGGCGGGCGAGTACTCGGCCGCCGCGCCGCGCCTCAGCGTGGTCACCGACAAGGTCAACCGGCTCGCGAACATGGCCTCGCACAACCCGAACGGGGCCGAGCCGGCGGGAGCCCCCCACCGCGACGAGGGCTACCTCTACTGGGCCGCATGGCTCGGGCACAACGGCAACACGGTCTTCTCGGCCGGCGACGGCAACGGCTTCTATCGCCGCATCTACTTCACGCTCGGCTGCGATCAGCTGCTCAACCTCGTCTCCAACGGCACCGGGTCGCTGAACCCGGTCAATCAGATCGTCACCGGCTTCTCGACCCCCGTCCGCGACCTCCTCTGCCCCCCGTGAGCGTGAGCTGAGATGCAGAAGCAGGCACCCTCGATCGGACGCGTTCTGATCGCGATCGGCTTCACGCTGTCGTGCTTCGGCCTGATCCTTTTCCTGTGGATCGCGTTCGGCGGCCCGATCCCGCTGAAGCCGGAGAGCTACCGGATCACGGCCTACTTCCCCGAGGCGACCCAGCTCGCCGAGGAGTCCGACGTGCGGATCGGCGGCGTCTCGGTCGGCAAGGTGAAGTCGATCGCGCTCGCGCCACCGGACAAGCGGGTGAACGGCAAGGACACGACCGAGGCGGAGCTCGAGATCGAGCCGCAGTTCGCGCCGATCTCCACCGACGCGCGGGCGATCCTGCGCCAGAAGACGCTGCTCGGGGAGACGTACGTCGAGCTCACTTCGGGGACGAATCCGGACAAGGCCGCGGCCCCGGTCTCGCTCGGGGCCGCCGCCAACGTCTCCGACGCGCAGTCGGAGTCGGTGAAGTCGATCCCCGAGGGTGGCACGCTCGGGATCAGCCGCACCGAGGAGGCGACCCAGATCGACGAGATCTTCAACGCCCTCGACGAGCAGACCCGCACGTCCTTCCAGCGCTGGCAGCAGAACGCGGCGATCGCGATCAACGGCCGCGGGGCCGACCTCAACGACGCTTTCGGAAACCTCGGCCCCTTCGTCACCGACGCCTCGGACATCGTCGACGTGCTCGGCCGCCAGAAGGAGGCGCTGAAGGGACTCGTGCGCGACACCGGGACGGTCTTCGACGCGCTCTCGGCGCGCGACCAGCAGCTGGCGGGGGCGATTCGAGGCTCCGATGCAACGTTCAGCGCCCTCGCCTCCGAGGATCAGGCACTCGCGCAGTCGTTCCAGATCTTCCCCACGTTCCAGCGCGAGACCCGGGCGACTCTGCAGCGACTGGACAGCTTCCAGGCCAACACGCGTCCGCTGGTCCAGGACCTGATCCCGGTCGCGCGCGACCTGAGCCCGACGCTGAGGTCGGTGCGCGAGCTGTCCCCGAACCTGCGCAACCTGTTCATCAAGCTCGGCGAGTTCGAGAAGGCGTCCCGCACGGGCTTCCCGGCGGTCGAGCGCTTCCTCGGCGGCCTGCGGCCGGTGCTCGACGAGCTCGACCCGTTCCTCGCCAACCTCGACCCGGTGATCCGCTACCTCGAGTTCCAGAAGAGCACCGTGACCGACTTCCTCCAGGCGCCCGGCGTCGCGCTCTCGGGGCAGTACTCGGGCGTCGCCGGCGATCCGGCGCCGCGCCACGGCCTCCGCCAGCTCGGCTACATAAGTCCCGAGTCGCTCTCGATCTGGCCCAGCCGCCTGCCGCAGAACCGCGGCAACGCCTACCTGGCGCCCGGCGCGCTGAACAGCTACTCGTCGGCCAAGAACGGGATCTTCCCGAACTTCGACTGCAAGAACACCGACTACGCCACCGGTGCGGCGGCGAGCTCCCAGCCGACCGACGAAGAGCAGATCCTGCCCGGTCAGTCGGTGCCCGGAGTCAACAACGGCGACCCCCCGGGCACGACTCCGCAGCAGTTCGCCCCCTGCTACATCCAGGGCGACTTCCCCGGCACGGGAGCCGACAACTTCGGCAGCGGCCGCAACCCCGAGCTCTTCACCGACCCCTGAGAGCAGATTGCGGTGTCGGGGGTAGCCCGCGAATAGGATGAGCCGGAAGTCGCAGAGAGGAGAGTGCGGTGGCGTATTTCAGTGACGCCGATGAGGTCTACGGAACGCTCGGGAAGCTGTTCGCGCAGATCGCCGTCGACCCGGAGCTGGCGCCGAAGTTCCGTCGCGCGAACACGATCGTTCGCTACCAGTACTCGAATCCCGACTCCGCGATCACCGTCCGCCTCCAGGAGGGCGGCGACGGGGACGTCGATTTCGGGGAGTCCGAGATGGAGCCCGAGGTGACGATGGCGATGGAAGCCGACACGGCCCATCTCTTCTGGCTCGGTCACGTCAACGTCACCGTCGCGCTGGCGCGCGGGCAGATCAAGGCCACCGGGCCGGTCGCCAAGATCCTCAAGCTGGTGCCACTCGCGAAGCCCGTCTTCCCTCGCTACAAGGCGCAGCTCGAGGAACAGGGCCGCGCCGACCTGCTCGATGTCTGACGCCTCGCCGTGTGGCTGGAGCCGTCGCGGATGAACGCCGACGGTTGGGCGGCGATCGTCCAGGGGGTGGCGACGAAGCGCGGCGTCACCTACGAGCCGATCGGAGGGCTCAATCCTCGCGGCGGCCCGGTCGCGCTCTGTCCGGGGGGCACGAACCGTCTCACCGGACAGCTGGCGCCGGAGTTCTGGGGCTCCTCCTGCGACTCCGACGAGCGCCAGGAGGGCGGCCTGTTCTCGAAGACGGTCCTGCCCCGCGCCGTGCTCGCGAAGGCGCACATGCCCGACCTCGCGCGGGTGGTCCCGATCTTCAACGTCGAGTCGGTCGAGCCGGAGGAGCGGATCGAGCAGGCCGCGAGCCGTCGCAAGGTCGAGTTCGAGTCGATCGACTTCAACAAGCGTTTCCTCGCCACGGTGCCGTCGGACCACGACCCGGTCGCGCTGCGCGAGCTGTTCAGCCCAGGGTTCCTCGACTGGGTGGCCCGGATGCACAACGAGATCGACTTCGGGATCACCGATCGACAGCTCTACTTCAACTGGCGGCTCGCCGAGCGCAGCGCCGACGAGTACGGGACCGCGCTCGACAACGCCGGCCAGCTGTTCAAGCGGCTCCGAACCGAGATGGAGGAGTCCGGTATCCACACCTATCAGGCGGGCCCCTGGCACGCCGGGATCGAACCGTTTCCCGACGCTGGTGGATCGACCCCGGCGGCCCCTAGCCCGCGCGATCTAGCCGGCGCGGGCTCGCATCCGGGCCCGGGCGGTCCGGTAGAAGCGCCAGTGGCGGCTCAGGATCGAGCGGTACCGGCCCAGGCCGCGCGGCAGTTCGAAGCCGCCGACGAGCTTGCGCGGGACGAGCGCCCACTCGCCCTGCCCGAGCGCGACCAGATCCCCGCGGACCTGGAAGTTCTCCTGCCACTCGAACTCGGGGCCGTGGGCGTGCGCGGTGATGCAGGCCCGGCCCTCGGCGAGCGGCAGCCCGATCGGCTCGATTCCGACCCGGATCCGGTGGGCGGGCGAGTCGAGTGCGACCGGGACGCGGACCGCGAGCGGGAAGCCGTCGGGCCCGACCCAGGAGAGGACGGCCATCGGATGGCGGCTCCCCAGCTCCTCGATTCGAGCGTCCCAGGCCACCGATCCGCCGGTCGCCGGGACGTGGGGCTCGGGCGGCTCCTCGGTATGGCCCGAGCGGACCTCCTCGAGATGCGCGTCGTGGATCTCAGGCTCGGCGAGCGCGTCGCCGCCGGGCCAGACGAAGACGCGCTCCGGGCGCACCCCGATGTAGATCCGGGCGTAGTACCAGTCGAGGGGCTTTCGCATCGGCTTCGGCGGGTGCATCTTCCTGGTCGCCGGCAGCTTCGCGACCGACTCGCGCATGTAGCGCTCGCGGTTCGCCGCCAGGTCGTCCTCGTCGACCGCTGCGATGCCCTGGACGAGCACCTGGGCCGGGCGCTCGAGTCCCGACCCGGTGGGATCGGAGAACAACAGCGCGACCCGCGGGTGACGGCGGGCGTCGTCGGCCTTCTTCGGATAGCCGAGCCCGGTGGTCACGTCGATCGTCGGGCCGCCGTCGCGGTAGTAGGGCGTCACCGGCCAGGTGATCGGCTGCTGTCGGGCGTCGACGGTGGTCAACTCGGTGGTCACGAAGCGCTCGAAGCACGCGCGGACGTCCACCGGGAGCGACCTGGTCATGCCGGCAGGCTCCCGGGGTCGGCGACGGCTTCCTCGTAGCCATCGTCTGAGGGCAGCAGGACCCGGTGGTCGTCGCGGGTCCCGGCGACGCGGGGGAGGATCGGCTCGACCGGGCGCTCGCGGGCGGCTGCGATCACTGCCTCCGCGGTGCGGTGCTCGAGCAGCGTCTCGAGCGTCTTGATCGTCGGGAAGACGAGCGCCAGGTCGCCGGCTCGATGGGCCTCGAGCGCTCCGCCGGGCTCGAACCAACCGGCGTCGGAGACCTCGGTCCGGTCGGGCACCGGCCTCGAGTGGGGGTCCGCGATCGCGACGAAGAAGTGGGTGTCGAAGCGCACCGGGACCACCTCCGGCGTGATCCAGCGCGACCACGCGACCAGCTCCGCCTCGGCGCCGAGGGCGATTCCGGTCTCCTCCTCGAGCTCGCGCGCCGCGCAATCGGCCGCGCTCTCGCCGGGCTCGATCGCGCCGCCCGGAAAGACCCAGACGCCGGGCATGAACGAGGCCTCCGGCGACCGCCTGACCATCAGCACCTCGGGCCTGCGCCGGTCGTCGCTGTCGCCTCTGCGAAGCAGCACGATCGTCGCCGCGGGGCGTGGCGTGGCTGGTGTGCCGGTCACCTCAGAGTGGACGATAACCTGCTCGCGGTGAGCACCGAGACGGCGACCAAGCAACTCTGGATCTGCACCTCGTGCGGCTTCATCTACGACCCCGACGACGGCGACCCGGATGGCGGGATCCCCCCGGGGACCTCGTTCGACGAGATCCCCGATTCGTGGTTCTGCCCCGTCTGCGGGGCCCGCAAGGCCGACTTCGAGCCCTACGACGGCTGATCAACCCCTCGAGCGTCGTCTCCCGGCGCCGGCGGTGGACCAGCGTCGCGATCGGTCTCGCGCCTGACGCCCGCGAGCTGGCCTGGAGCGCGAATCCCGCCGGGACGGCCTACGCCGCGGCCCGCAGCTGCGCCGCCGGCGCGACGCCGTAGGCCGAGTCGTAGGCAGCCGGGATCGCCTCGGCGACGATCCCGACGAGGCGCCGCAGGTCCGCGCCCGGGATCGCCAGCGGCGGCATCAGGACGACCGTGTCGCCGAGCGGGCGCACGATCGCGCCCCGGCGACGCGCCTCGAGGGTGACCCTGTGGCCGAGTCGCAGCGCCGGGTCGTGCTCGCCGAGGTCGATCCCGACCATGAACCCGCGGCCACGCACCTCGGCGACCTCGGGCAGCTCGGATACCGAGGCGAGCAGCTCGCCGAGCATGCGGATCTTCGGCTGCAGGCGGACGAGCGTCCGCTCGTGCTCGAACACCTCGAGGTTGGCGAGCGCGGCGGCGCAGCCGAGCGGGTTGCCGGTGAAGGTGTGACCGTGAAAGAAGGTCCGGTACTCCTCGGCGGCGCCGAGAAAGCCCTCGTAGACGCGCTCGGTGGTGATCGTCGCGGCGAGCGGCAGGTAGCCGCCGGTGAGCCCCTTGCCGAGACACATCAGGTCGGGCGCGACGCGCTCCTGCTCGCACGCGAACATCGTCCCGGTTCGTCCGAAGCCGGTCGCGACCTCGTCGGCGACCAGGAAGACGTCGTGGGCCTCGGTGAGCTCGCGAGCGAGCCTCAGGAAGCCGGGCGGCTGGGGGACGATCCCGCACGCACCCTGGACCAGCGGCTCGACGATCACGGCGGCGATCTCCCGCGCGTGCAACTCGAGCACCCGTTCGAGGCGCCGGCCGTCCCCCGGGTCGACGCGGTATGCCTTGAACAGCAGCGGCCCGTAGGCGCCGTGGAAGAGGTCGATGCCGCCGATCGATACCGAGCCGATCGTGTCGCCGTGATAGGCGCCGCTCAGGGTGACGAACGAGGTCCGCTCGCGGCCGCGCTGGCGCCAGTACTGAAACGCGATCTTGAGCGCGATCTCGACCGCGGTCGAGCCCGACTCCGAGTAGAAGCTGCGCTCGAGTCCGGGTGGGGTGATCTCGGCGAGCCGGGCGGCGAGCTCGGCGGCCCCGGGATGGGTGAGCCCGAGCATCGTCGAGTGGGCGACCCTGTCGAGCTGGTCGGCAACCGCCCGATCGATCACCGGGTGGCGGTGCCCGTGGACGTTGCACCACAGCGAGGAGACCCCGTCGATGTAGCGCACGCCGTCGACGTCGATCAGGTCGGTTCCCTCGCCGCGCTCGATCACCACCGGATCCTCCTCGCACCAGTCACGCTGCTGGGTGAACGGGTGCCAGAGGTGTCGGTGATCGAGCTCTCGAATGGACTCCGACATCGCCACTCGCGACGATAGATGCGCGTTCGGAGGGAAAAGCGCGGGACGGATGCCGCGCTCGGGTCCGGATGTGTGAGCGACGTCACACCGCTTGCACTTGCGAAATAGTTGTGATTTTGCAACCATTTCGTCTGTGGAAGCGATAACGGCCACCAGGGGCAAACGCGGCGCGATCAGCGCCGCCGACCGCGAGCTCGGCTACCGGCTCGGCGCGGTGATCCTGAAGTGCTTCGGGGCCGACGGGGGCGCCGCGATTCGCGCGATCGACGAGAGCGGCCTCACCTTCACGCAGATGAAGGTGCTGATCGTGTTGACCGGGGAGCGATCCGATCCGCCGACCTTGAAGCAGGTCGCGGAGGGGCTCGGCCTCTCGCTCCCCTCCGTGAGCCGCGCCGTCGACGGGCTCGTCCGCGCCGATCTCGTCGTCCGCACCGAGGACGACCGCGACCGCCGCCGCCGCCTGCTGTCGCCGACCGAGGAGGGGCAGCGCCTCGCCGACCGCATCCTCGCCGCCCGCCTCGAGGGACTCGGGAAGTTCGCCGCCTCGCTCTCCGACGCCGAGCGCGAGCTGCTCGAGCCGGCGCTCGACCTGCTGCTCGAGCGCGAGGAGATCTCCGAGATCTACAGGCAATACCGCCGCGAGGCCCGCCGATGACCCGCTACAAGCACCTGATCACGAACGAGAACGCGAAGTGGTGGACGCTCGGCGCGATGTGCTTCGCGCTGTTCATGATCATGCTCGACAACACGGTCATGAACGTCGCGCTGCCCTCGATCCAGCGTGACCTCGGAACCACGCTCGGGCAGCTCGAATGGATCGTCAACGGCTACACGCTCTCGTTCGGCGTGCTGCTGGTGACCGGCGGGCGCCTCGGCGACATCCTCGGCCGCCGCCGGATGTTCATCGCCGGGGTCGATCATCTTCGCGACCTGCTCGGCGACGGCCGGGCTCGCCGCATCATCCGAGATGCTGATCGCGAGTCGCGTCCTGCAGGGCACCGGGGCCGCGCTGATGATGCCGGCGACGCTCTCGATCATCACCAACGCGTTCACCCCCGCGGAGCGCGGCAAGGCGATCGGGACCTGGGCGGGGGTCTCCGCATTGGCGCTCTCGATCGGGCCGTTGGTCGGCGGGTTCCTCGTCGAGCACGTCTCCTGGAGGGCGATCTTCTTCATCAACCTGCCGGTCGCCGTGGTCGCGGTCGTCGCGACGCTGTTCGCGGTGCGCGAGTCGCGGGACCGCACGATCGAGCGCGTGATCGACTTCCCGGGCGTCGCCGTCCTCACGGCCGCGTTGACCGCGCTCGTGCTGGCGCTGATCGAGGGCAACTCGTGGGGCTGGGGCTCGCCGGCGGTCGTCGGGCTGTTCGTCGGCGGTGCCGCCGGGTTGGCGGCATTCGTCGCGATCGAGCTCCGTGTGCGCGCGCCGATGGTCCAGTTCTCGTTCTTCGCAAACCGCAACTTCCTCGGCGCCAACGCGGTCGCGTTCATCATCTCGTTCGGGATGCTGGGGACGTTCTTCTTCATGGCGATCTACATGCAGGACCTGCTCGGCTACTCGGCGCTCGAGGCCGGCGTCCGCTTCCTCCCCACGACCGTGCTGATCGTCGTCATCGCGCCGCTCGCCGGCCGGCTCGCCGACCGGATCGGGCCGATGCGCCCGATCGTCGCCGGGCTCGGGATCCTCGCCGTGTCCTTGTTCATGTTCTCGCGCATCGGCGTCACCACCACCTACGACGACCTGCTGCTGCCGTTCGTCCTGATGGGCATCGGGATCGCGCTGACGATGTCGCCGATGTCGACCGCGGCGATGAACGCCGTCACCCAGAACAAGGCCGGGATCGCCTCCGGGATCCTGCAGATGAGCCGGATGATCGGCGGCTCGGTGGGCGTCGCCGCGACCGGCGCGATCTTCCAGGCGCAGATGGGCGGCTTCGATCCGTCGGCGCTCGCCGCCGGCGGCGCCTCGGCGCGAGTCGACTTCGTCGGAGCGCTCGGCAGCGCGATGGGGGTCTCGGCCGCGATCGTCGTCGCCGGGGCGCTGATCGCGGTGGCGACGATCCGCGGCTCCGGCCGCCGCGACCAGGCCGGCGATCAGCCGGGCGACCCGGTCGCCGAGCTGGCCGGCGTCGAGCCCGCGGCGCCGATCCCCGGGCGCCCCGGCGCCGAGACCGAACGCGTCCCGGCCTAGCGAGGCCGGGTCCCGGCGACGGCGGGCCGCCGCAGGGCGTCGATTCCGATCGGCGGCCATGAGGCGGGTTCGCCGAGCTCGATCCGCCCCAGGGTCTCGACGGCCACCCCGCCGAGGCGTTCGACCGAGACCCGGTTCGAGATCTCGACCGCCGAGGGCCGCGACGGCCATGGCGTCATCACCACGGCCGCCACCTCGAGGCCGGTCCTCCGCACCGCCTCGAGGGTGAGCAGCGTGTGGTTGATCGTGCCGAGCCCCGGGCTCGCCGCGATCACCACCGCGAGCCCGAGGTCGCGGGCGAGGTCGCGGACCAGGTAGTCCTCGGTCAGCGGCACGAGGAAGCCCCCGACACCTTCGGCGACCAGGACGTCCGCCGTGCGCGGCGGCGGCGCGCGCCCGCGCCCGCAGGTGGTCAGGGTCGATCGGCTCGCCGCGCAGCTCGGCGCCGAGATGCGGGGAGACCGGTGGCCCGTAGCGGTAGGGAGCGATCTCGTCGTCGGACTGAGACGAGCCGGCGGCGCGGCGCAGCAGCGCGTGGTCGGGCTCCCCCGTTGCCTCGAGGCCGCTGACGGCTGGTTTGAAGACACCGACTCGCATCCCGGCGAGCCGCGCCGCGTTGGCGATCGCCGCAGCGACGACCGTCTTGCCGACCTCGGTGCCGGTGCCGGTGACGAAGACGCCCGGCTCGGCGTCGTCGCTCACGCCGCTCGCTCGAGCCGCCGACGCCGCCCGGGCGCCGCGTTGCCGCGCCCGGCGACGCCGATCTCCGCGGCCGCGCGTCCGATCACCGCGGCGGCGGCCCGCAGCTCCTCGCTGCGGTGGCTCGCCATCACGGTGAGGCGCAGGCGCGAGCTGCCCTTCGGGACGGTCGGCGGCCGGATCGCCTGGGCGAAGACGCGCCCCTCGAGCGCGCGCTCGCAGAGGGTGACCGCGCGCCGCGCGTCGCCGACCATCACCGGGACGATCTGCGTCCTGGAGCCGTTCGTGGCCAGACCCTGGGTCGCGAGCGCCTCGCGAAGCGTGGCCGCATTGCGGCGCAGCTGCTCGACCAGGCCCGGCCGCGCGACCAGAACCGAGAGCGCGGCGAGCGCCGCTCCCACCGAGGGTGGGGGAGGCGCGGTCGAGAAGATGAACGGGCGCGCGGTGTTGACCAGCAGCTCGACGATCTGCCGCGAGGCGCAGACGTAGGCGCCGTAGCCGCCGAGCGCCTTGCCGAGCGTGCCGACGATCACGTCGACCTCGCCGCTGAGCCCCGCCGCTGCGACCGCACCGCGGCCGCCCGGGCCGAGCGCGCCGGTGCCATGCGCCTCATCGACGGCGAGCATGCACCGGTGACGACGGGCGAGCGCGACCAGCTCGCCGAGCGGCGCGACATCGCCGTCCATCGAGAAGACGCCGTCGGTGACGATCAGCCGCGCCCTGTCGCCGGCGCGCCGCAGCCCCCACTCGAGGTGTTCGGTGTCGCGGTGGCGGTAGACGAACGTCTCCGCCCGCGAGAGCCGGCAGCCGTCGATCAGGCTGGCGTGGTTGAGCTCGTCCGAGAAGACGGCCTCGTCGCGACCCGCGAGCGCCGCGACCACCCCGGTGTTCGCCAGGTAGCCGGACCCGAAGAGCAGCGCCGCCTCGGAGCCCTCGAACGCCGCCAGCCGCCCCTCGAGCTCGCGGTGAAGCGACATCGAGCCCGAGATCAGCCGCGAGGCGCCGGCGCCCGCGCCGAACCGCTCGGCGGCCTCGGCGGCGGCCTGGCGCACCCGCGGGTGGTCGGCGAGACCGAGATAGTTGTTCGAGCAGAGCAGCAGGACCTCCGACCCGTCGATCAGCACCCGCGGGCCCTGCGGTCCCTCGATCAGCCGCATGCGGCGATGAAGGCCCGACCGCCGCAGCTCCGCCAGCCGCTCGGCGACATCGGTCACGCGGCAGGGCCCCGGGTCGGCGTGCTCAATCTCCCCAGCCCGCCGCGGCGCGCTCGGAGGGCCGCTCGGGGTAGGCCGGCGGCGTTCCCTTCTTCCTGATCACCCGGAGCTGCGAGGACGGATCCCAGAAGTTCGCGTCCGCCTGGCTGTCGATCAGATCGTCGATCGGCGTCGCCGGCGTCTCGCCGTCGAGCCACCCGGAGCGGTTGTCGGGGCGGGGATTGGCACCGTTGTCGGGCTGGCGGGCGACGTTCAGCCCGAGATCCTCGAAGCTGGCGCGGTCATCGGCCGGGTCGACTCCGAGCGTGGTCAGGAAGTTGCCCATCATCACCCCGTTGAGACCGGCCTTGACCGCGAGCGGTTGCAGGTCGCCGAGGTTCTCGACCCGCCCGCCACAGAGCCGGAAGAGAGCCTCAGGGAGGATGAGGCGGAAGACGGCCACCCACTTGACGACCTCCCAGGGATCCATCAGCTCTCGGTCGCCGAACTTGGTTCCGGCCCGCGGGTTGAGCAGGTTGATCGGCACCGAGGTCGGGTTGATCTCCGCGAGCTCGAACGCCATCTCGACCCGTTGGCGCGGGCTCTCGCCGAGGTTGAGGATCCCCCCGACGCAGGTCTCGAGGCCGGCCTCGCGGGTCGCGTCGATCGTCCGGATGCGACCCTCGTAGCGGACCGTCGTGCTGACCTCGTCGTAGTAGGAGCGGGCGGTCTCGACGTTGTGGTGGACGCGCTGGATGCCCGCCTCGGCGAGCTGCTGCGCGCGAGCGGTCGAGATGTGCCCGATCGAGGCGCAGCGCTTCAGGTTCGTGTGCTCGGCGACCAATCGCGCCCCGGCGAGGACCTTCTCGAAGTCACGCTTGGAGAGCCCCTGGCCCTGGGTGACCATGCAGAAGCGATGTGCGCCCGCGGCCTCCGCGGCCTGCGCGTGCTCGAGGATCTGCTCCGGCTCCATCATCGCGTGCATCGGCGTGTCGGCCTCCGCGTAGCGCGACTGCGCGCAGAAGCCGCAATCCTCCGCACAGCCGCCGGACTTCGCATTGACCAGCGAGCACATGTCGGTCGAGTCGCCGAAGCGCTCCGTGCGCACCCTCCAGGCGCGCTCGATCAGGGCGCCGATCTCGTCTTGATCGGTGAGCGCCCCGAGCGCGAGCGCCTCGTCGAACGTGACCAGCGGCGGCATCCGTCCCGCAATCTAGGTGCGGCTCCGGACGGCCCCGGCTCAACGATCGGGCGCGTTGCCGAGGCTCTCCCAGAGATAGAGGCTCGCGAGGCTCCGCTGCGGACGCCACGGCTCGGCGATCTCGAGCATTCGCTCGTGATCCGGTGGCTCATCGAGGCCGTAGGCAACCTCGATCGCGCGCCGGATGCCGAGATCACCGGTCGGCAGGACGTCCGGGCGGCCGAGGTGGAAGATCAGGAACATCTGCGCGGTCCAGAGGCCGAAACCGCGGATCGCGGTGATCTCGGCGACGACCTCGTCGTCGGAGAGCTCGCCGAAGCGTTCGAGCTCGAGCTCGCCGGACTCGACGTGCCGGGCGAGGTCGCGTACGTACTCGACCTTGCGCCAGGAAAGACCTGCGTCGCGGAGCCGTTGCGGATCGACGGTCAGCAGGTCCTCCGGGGCCGGGGTGCTGCCTCCGAACAGCTCGAGCACCCGACCGTAGATCGTCGCCGCGGCCTTGGTCGAGAGCTGCTGGCCGACGACGGCGCGCAGCAGGGCGCCGTAGGAGTCGACCTGCAAGCGCCCTCGGCGTCGATCGGCGGCCGAGAGCTCGCCGATCTGTGCGACGAGCCCTGCGATCACCGGGTCGGAGGCTGCCAACCGCTCGTGATCCTTCATCGAGCCTTGCAACCTACGCGACCGGCGAGGCGGCGACATCCCGGCTCGGTATCGTGCCGGGCTCGCCTGAGCGCGACCGCGGCCTCCGCGACTTGCCCGCGATCGCGGTGTTTCGTGCCGAGGGACCGCAAAGGCCAGTCCCGAAGGAGCCATTCAGCCAGTGCCAGTGCGAGAGCGAAGCAGTTCGATCCGACGCCGGCCGCAGATCGCCGCGGCGACCGTCGCGCTGCTCTGTGGCGCGGCCCTGGTGCTCGCCGCCGGCCCGCAAGGCGAAGGCCCGTCGTCGGCGCGGGCGCAGGCGCCGCCGGCCGCGAAGCCGAACATCATCGTCCTGCTCACCGACGACCAGGAGAACGGCTCGATGCGGGTGATGAAGACGGTCAACAAGGAGATGAAGGGCAAGGGGGTGACGCTGAAGAACTACTACGACAACTTCCCGCTCTGCTGCCCGGCCCGGACGACGATCCTCACCGGCCAGTACGCCCACAATCACAAGGTGCTGTCGAACAACCCGCCGGACGGCGGTTACGGCGTCTTCAACGAGCTGCACGGCGACAACTATCTGCCCCTGTGGCTTCAGAACGCCGGCTATCAGACCTCCTACATCGGCAAGTTCGAGAACGGCTACGCGGAGCCCGACGAGTACGGGACGACACCCCGCGACGTGCCGAAGGGCTGGAACGACTGGCACGTGCTGGCGCCGTCGCGAGCGCAGTACTTCAACTTCACCCTGAACCAGAACGGACGCCTGCGCGAATACGGCTCCACGGCGGACGACTACTCGACCGACGTCTTCACCCGCAAGGCGAAGAACTTCATCCGCGGCAACGTGAAGCAGTCGCTGCCGTTCTACCTCGAGCTCGGCTACGCGGCCCCACACGGCGGCGGTGGCGGCGACCCCGGCCGGTCGTGCAACCGGGCCGCGGTGCCGGCGCCACGCGACCTCGGGGCGCTGAAGGGGCGCCTCAAGGGCGCCCTCCCCCCGTCCTTCAACGAGGCCGATGTCTCCGACAAGCCGTCGCCGGTCGCCAACCTCGCCCCGCTGACCGAGGGCCAGATCAATGACACCCTGCGCAAGCGGCGGTGCGCCTGGGAGTCGCTGCTCGGCGTCGACGACAGCGTCGGCACGATCCTCGACGAGCTGGAGCGCGACGGGGTGCGCCGCAACACCTACGTCTTCTTCCTCTCCGACAACGGGTTCATCCGCGGCGAGCACCGGATTCGCGACAACAAGCGATTCCTCTACGAGGAATCCGCGCGGGTCCCGTTCGTCGCCCGCGGCCCGGGGATCGTGCGCGGGGAGACGTCGCGCAACGTGACCGTCAACGCCGACCTGACCTCGACGATCCTGCAGATCAGCGGCGCGTCCCCGGGGCTGCTCCAGGACGGCGAGTCACTGCTGCCCACGTTCGCGAACCCGAAGGCCGAGGACGCGCGCGCGATCCTGCTCGAGGCCTACGCCGGAGATCCGATCCTCGGCGTGCGCACCTCCCGCTATCTGTACACCGAGTGGGACACCGGCAAGCCGCAGCCGGAAAAGGAGCTCTACGACATGTACGTCGATCCGTACCAGATGACGAACCTCGCCTCGGACCCGGCCCATGCGGATGTGGTCGCCGAGCTCGGAGCGGAGCTCGACGACCTGATCGACTGCGCCGGGGCGGACTGCCGCACGGCGCCGACCGGCCAACTCACGTTCACCGGAGGGGGGACGGGCAAGGGCGGCTGCACGGTCGGACCGATCACGGCGCATTTCTCCACCTCGGCCGACCCCGGAGCCCTCGGCGCGTCGTTCCGGGTCAGGGGGACCGTGATCGACGACACGATCCCGCCGTTCGAGGCTGTTCTGCCGGACGCGGCTCTGAGCTCGCGCCAGCCGAAGCCGAGGACCGTGAGGGCGGAGGCCGTGTTCACGGACGGGCGCCGGTTGGCGGCGACGGCCGACGTGACCCTGTGCGGGTAGGCCGGCTGGGTGCCGCCGCCTCGGTGGCCGGGCTGGCGCTGATCGGGGGAGTCTGGCTCGGCGGCTGTGGCGGTGGCGAGGAACCGAACCCGCCGGTCGACCCGACGCCCGCCTACGGCGCGCAGCCGAACATCGTCTTCGTCTACACCGACGACCAGGACTACGCCTCGTTCAAGCGCCGGTTCATGCCGCACACGTTCGCCGAGATCGTCGACCGCGGCACGACCTTCACCAACTTCTACGACGCGACGCCGCTCTGCTGCCCGGCCCGGGCCGGCGTCTTGACCGGCCAGTACGGCCACAACAACGGCGTGCTCGCGAACAAGCCGGGCTACGGCGACCTGTCCGGGAACGACAACGTTCTGCCGGTCTGGCTGCAGCGCGCCGGCTACAAGACGGCGATCGTGGGCAAGTTCCTGAACGGCTACGAGAGCGCGGTCGATGACAAGGACGACGTCGCCCCGGGCTGGGACCTGTGGTCGGTCGAGATCGGCAACGGGCGCGGCTACTACAACTTCAAGCTCGCCGTGAACGGCAAGCAGCGCAAGGAGACCTACAAGGGTCGCTACCTGACCGACGTGATCAACCAGCGAGCCGAGGAGGACATCCGCCACCTCTCCGGCCCGGACCCCTTCTTTCTCTGGGTGACCCAGAGCGCGCCTCACGTCGAGAACATCAACGCGAACAGCGGCGGACCGTGCGGGGGAGAGTCGGTGCCGCCGAAGCGCGATCTCGGCCGCTTCGCGGGGACCCCGCTCCCCCGTCTCCCCGGCGTGCTCGAGAAGGACGTCTCCGACAAGCCCGAGATCGTCAGCGGCCAGCCGGCGATCGGCCCCGCCCGGCGAAGGGTGATCCGCCACCGCTACGAGTGCCGGGTCGAGACCCTGCCGGCGGTCGACCGCGGCGTCGCCGGGATCGTCAAGACGCTGCGCCAGACCGGTGAGCTCGCCGACACGATCCTCGTCTTCAGCTCCGACAACGGGACATTCCAGGGCCAGCACCGCCTCCCGGGCGGCAAGGGCCTCGCCTACGACGAGGCTGCGCACCTGCCGCTGGCGATCCGGGTGCCGCCGAAGTTCAACGGCCGCCGCGGATCGCCGGCGAGCGTTTCGTCGATGACCGCGAACATCGACTACGCGCCGAGCTTCGTCGATTGGGCGGGCACCGAGACCTGCCCCGTCACCGGCGACTGCCGGGTCATGGACGGGCGCTCGTGGCTGCCGCTGCTCCGCGGTGGCGAGTCCGCGTTCCCGGTCAACCGGCCGATCGCGACCGAGCTCGACCTCGCCAAGGACTCGGTCGCATCGGGGCGGGGCATCTCATGCGCGTATCAGGGCGTCCGCAACGAGCGCTTCCTGTTCATCCGCCACACGTCGTTGCCCGATCTCGCGACCGGCGTCTGCGAGCCGACCGACACCCGGGAGCTCTACGACCGGGTCCACGACCCGTTCGAGCTGCGGAACCTGATCCCGACCGCGCCCGGCTCGCCCGCGGCTGCGATCGAGCAGCGCCTCTCGAGCCTCGCCGAGCGCCTCCACGACTGTGCCGGGATCAAGGGCCGCGATCCGGAGCCCGCGAGCGGCAACTACTGCGGCTAGCCGCGGCGGCTACCCGATCGGCATCGGCGGGATGCTCAGCGCCCCCGCCACCGCGGTCGGCGCTTCTCGGCGAATGCCTCGATGCCCTCGCGGAAGTCCTCGGACGCAAAGCACGAGCGCCGCAGCTCGATCAGCTCGCGCTCCTGCTCGGCGCTGAGCCGGCCGAATCGGGCCAGGGTCTCGATCGCGTGCTTGTTGCCGGTCATCGAGAGCGGCGCGTTGGCGGCGATCTCGGCGGCGAGCGCGACCGACGACGATTCGACCAGCTCGTCGTCGACGACCTCGTTGACGAGCCCGATCCGCTCCGCGCGCTCCGCGGTCAGGTTGCGGCCGGTGAGGAAGAGCTCGCGCGTGTAGGCGACGCCGATCACGTCGATGAACCGCTCGAGCCCGGTGTGGCCGTAGATCAGCCCGAGCTTCGCCGGGGGCATGCCGAGCCTCGCGCCGGCGGCGCAGAGCCGCAGGTCGCAGCGCACGGCGAGCTCGAGGCCGCCGCCGAGGCAATGGCCGTTGATCGCCGCGAGCATCGGATAGGGGTGCGCGCTGACCGCCTCCATCGCGGCACCGAACGGATGCGCGACGAGAGCCTCCGCGTCGCGCTCGAAGCTCTGCTCACCGATCGCGCCGATGTCGTAACCGGCCGAGAACGCGCCCCCGGTGCCGGTGATGATCACGCAGCGGGTCTCGATCCCCTCCGCGAGTCGCGGCAGCGTCGCCGCGAGCGCGTCGAGGACCTCGTGGTCGAGCGGGTTGCGCTTCTCGGGGTTGTTGATCCGCAGGCGGGCGACGGCCTCGGCCGGATGGTCGAGCACCAGCTTGCCGGCAGCGAGGTCGGTCACGAGACGTACGAGGGGCTACTCGAGCACGACCAGGACATCACCCTCCTGAACGGACTGTCCCTCCTCGCAGCGGATCTCCTTCACCGTGCCGTCGTCCTCGACCTCCACCGGCATCTCCATCTTCATCGACTCGAGGATGACCACGGTGTCCCCATCGGAGACCCGGTCTCCGACCGCGACCTCGATCTTCCACACGGTTCCGGTGATATGTGCTTCGACGTCTGTCATGGCGCGGGACAATATCCCGCCCGGCCGGATCGATGACGAAGCTCCTGGTCATAGTCGCCGCCCACAACGAGGCCGATCGGATCGGCGCGACCCTCGACGCCCTCGCCGGGGCGTTCCCGGGCGCCGTCCTCTGGGTCGGCGACGACGCCTCCGACGATCGCACCGCGGATCTCGCGCTCGCCCACCGCGGGCGGGTCGTCCGCCGCGGGCGCCCGCACGGCAAGGGCGCGAACGCGACCGCTGCGGCCGAGGCGGCGCTCTCCGACGAGGCGGGCGCGGCCGCCGAGCTGGTGCTCCTCTGCGACGGCGACCTCGGCGAGTCGGCGGCGCAGCTCGTCGCGCTGGTCACCGAGGTCGACGATGGCCGTTGCGACCTCGCCGTCGCCGCGTTCCGACAGCGGGTCGGCGGCGGGTTCGGCGTCGCGCGGCAGTTCGCGCGCTGGGCGATTCGCAGCCGCAGCGGCTACGAGGCCCGGGCCCCGATCTCCGGCCAGCGCGCGATGCGCGCCGAGGTGCTCCGCGCGGTGCTCCCGTTCGCCGCCGGCTTCGGGATGGAGATCGGGATCACGGTCGACGCGGTCCGCGCCGGCTTCCGGGTCGCCGAGGTCGACCTCGACCTCGAGCATCGGGCGACCGGCCGCACGCTCGGCGGCTTTCTGCACCGCGGTGGCCAGCTGCGCGACTTCATCCGCGTCTGGTGGGCCAGGCGCCGCTGATCGCGGATAGGTTGCCCGCCGATGATCCTCGCGATCGACCAGGGAACGACCGGGACGACCTGCCTCGTCTTCGACCGCGACGCCAAGGTGCGGGGCCGCGCCTACAGCGAGTTCGGCCAGCACTTCCCGCGGCCCGGCTGGGTCGAGCACGACGCGACCGAGATCTGGGACGTGACTCGGCGGGTCGCCTCGCACGCGCTCGCCGACGCGAAGGTCGACGGCGCGGCGCTCGACGCGATCGGGATCACCAACCAGCGCGAGACCGTCGTCGCCTGGGATCGAGCGACCGGGGAGCCGGTTCACCGGGCGCTCGTCTGGCAGGACCGGCGCACCGCGGCCCGCTGCGATGAGCTGCGCGCTGCCGGGCACACCGATCTGGTCCGCGAGCGAACCGGGCTCGTGATCGACCCCTACTTCTCGGCGACGAAGATCGAGTGGCTGCTTCGCAACGTCGACGCGGCCGGCGAAGCCGCCTTCGGGACGATCGACTCGTGGCTCGTCCACAAGCTGACCGGGCGGCACGCGACCGACTTCAGCAACGCCTCGCGGACGATGCTGTTCGACATCCGCGAGCTGCGCTGGGACCCGGAGCTCTGCGAGCTGTTCGGCGTCGACCCCGTGAGCCTCCCCGAGCCGCTGCCCTCCGCCGGGGTCTTCGGCACCACCTCTGAGTTCGGCGGTGAGGTTCCGGTCGCCGGGATCGCGGGCGACCAGCAGGCGGCGCTGTTCGGGCAGGCCTGTCAGCGACCGGGAATGGCGAAGAACACCTACGGGACCGGAAGCTTCGTGCTCCTGAACGCGGGCGGCGAGGTGCCGGCGCCGAGCGAGGGGTTGCTGACCACGGTCGCGTGGGGGATCGGCGACGCGGTCGACTACGCGCTCGAGGCGGCGGTGTTCGTGACCGGCGCCGCGGTGCAGTGGCTGCGCGACGGGCTCGAGATCATTCCCGAGGCGGCCGCGACGGAGGGCCTCGCCGCCTCGCTGTCGAGCAACGACGACGTCTACTTCGTCCCCGCGCTGACCGGCCTCGGCTCGCCGCACTGGGACCCCTACGCCCGCGGCACGGTCGTCGGGCTGACCCGCGGCACGACCCGCGCCCACCTGGCGCGGGCGGCGCTCGAGGGGATCGCCTACGAGACCGTCGATGCGGTCCGCGCCCAGGAGCGGGCGGCCGACCGTGAGCTCACCGAGCTGAGGGCGGACGGCGGCGCGGTCGCGAACCGCTGGCTGATGCAGTTTCAGGCCGACGTGCTCGGGGCGCCGGTGATCGTTCCCGAGATCGCCGAGACGACGGCGCTCGGGGCTGCCTACCTGGCCGGGATCGGCGCCGGGACGTGGACCGCCGCCGGGGTCGCCGAGATGTGGCAGGAGGCGACCCGGTACGAGCCGCGGATGGCGGCCACGGAGCGCCGGCGCCTGGTCGCACGCTGGCGGGAGGCGGTCGAGCGGTCGAAGGGCTGGGCGAGCGCGTCGGATTCGGATCCGGCGGAGTAACCGGAGCCCCGCCTGGGGGTAGGGAGGGCTGCCGGCCCGGGGATCGTCACGGGCCCGGTCCCTTCCCGATGCCAGAGCTCAAACCGCAGCGCTACAAGGACGACCGCCCGGCCGAGCGGTTCCAGCCGATCCACGGGTGGTCGCGGACGCACAGCGCCGGCTGGGTCTATGAGCTGGCGCGGATGGTGATGACCCCCGTCGCCGTGTTCCCGTACCGATGCCGCGCGATCGCGACCGCCAACGTCCCGGCCGACGGGCCGCTGATCCTGGCGCCGAACCACTTCTCGAACATGGACCACTTCTTCGCCGGGGTCTACCTGCGACGGAAGATCAGGTTCATGGCCAAGTCGCAGCTCTTCTTCCGCAATCCGATCCTCGACTACATCTACCGGGTCGGCGGCGTCTTCCCGGTCCGCCGCGGGCACCACGACGAGGAGACGTTCACGACCGCGTACTCGATCCTCGATCGGGGCGGCTGTCTGCTGATCTACGCCGAGGGCGGTCGGTCGCGGACCGGCAAGCTCGGCGAGGCGCGGCCGGGCGTCGGCCGAATCGCGCTCGAGTCGGGCGTTCCCGTCGTCCCGGTCGCGATCCACGGCTCGCAGAGCGTGCGCGCGTGGAAGCGGCTCGTGTTCCCGAAGGTCACGGTCCATTACGGCGAGCCACTCGTCTTCGAGCGCGTCGCGGAGCCCGACCGCGAGCACCAGCTCGAGGCCGCGCACCAGATCTTCGACCGGGTCAAGGCGATGTACGTCGCGCTCGAGGAGCAGGGACGCAGCGGGGTGATCAAGTCGCTGCGCAGCGGAGCCGCCGACGCGGTCGCCGGCGGCCCGGCCCGGTCGCGGGCTCACTCGTAACGCTTCTCGACCGTCTTCCATTGCTCGGGATCGTGTCCCGAGAGGATCACCGCCTGCGGGTAGTCGCGGCGAAAGAGCCGCAACTCGTTCAGCGAGCGCCGCCAGTTGTGGCGGTCGAACGGGCGCGGCGGTTCGGGCGCGTCGTCGAGCTGGCCGAGCGTGTAGATCGCGTCGCCGGCGATCACCAGGTCGCGGTCGGCGAGCCGGCAGATCACCGACTGGTGCCCGGCGGAGTGGCCGGGCGTCGAGGCGAGCCGGACGCTGCCGTCCCCGAACAGGTCGAAGGTGCGACCGAAGTTCGCGTACGAGTTCACCGACTGGGAGGCGTAGCTGAGCCGCCGATAGTCGTACGCGTAGTCGTAGTGCGCCGGACGGTAGCCGTGCAACAAGGGCCTGCTGTCGGTGCTCGCCGCCGTCCACTCGGTCTCCGAGACGACGAACGTCGCGCCGTCGAACTCGGGCATCCCGGAGCTGTGGTCGAAGTGGAGGTGGGTCATGACCACGAGCTTGATCGACCGCGGGTCGACCCCGCGGTCGCGAAGCTGCGCGGGCAGGTCGCGGCCCGGCTCCACCGCCGGCCGCGTGAAGCGGGTGATCGTGCGGCCGAGGTTCGCGGCCGGCTTCGCCGCGACCGAGGGATGCAACCCGGTGTCGACGAGGAAGGGGCCTGCGGACGGGTGGCGGATCAGGAACGCGGGGACGGGCAGCGTCAGCCAGTGCGACCGCGGCGTCCCGACGCCGAGCATTCGCAGGGTCGTCATCGGCGTCGCGGTCTCGAGCATCGCCCGCGGGCTCTGCAGGGTCCCGGTGATGATCGGCTCGACGACGACGCTCGACCCCTCGCGACCACCCGGGATCGGCCTCGTCAGCGGCTTCGTATCGGCCCTCACCTTCATCGCCGCGCCACTGTAGCCGTATAGCCTGCGGGCGCTGTGACGCCCGAGAGCTCGCGAATCTTTGCGCCCGGACTGCTCGACGACAGCGTCTGCGTCGTCTCCGGAGCCGGCAGCGGGCTGGGGCGCGCCACGGCGCTCGAGCTCGCCGGACTCGGGGCCACGGTGATCGGGTGCGGCCGCCGCGCCGAGCCGCTCGAGGAGACCGAGGAGGCGGCCGCCGGGCTCCCCGGGGCGGTCGAGTCGGTGCCGATGGACATCCGCGACGATGCCGCGGTCGAAGCGCTGTTCGACGGCGTGATCGACCGCCACGGCCGCCTCGACGTGCTGGTCAACAACGCCGGCGGCCAGTTCTTGAGCCCGGCCGAGGCGATCTCCGCGAAGGGTTTCAGGACCGTGATCGAGCTCAACGTGCTCGGCACCTGGCTGATGACCCACGCCGCGGCGACGAAGGCGTTCATCCCACAGGGGCGGGGCAAGGTCCTCAGCGTCACCCTCTCGCCGCACAACGGGATGCCGGGGATGGTCCATTCCGGAGCCGCCCGGGCGGCGGTCGAGAACATGATGCGAACCCTCTCGGTCGAGTGGGCACGCTTCGGGATCCGGCTCTGCGCGCTCGCCGCCGGGCAGTTCGACACCGAGACGCTGCGGACCAAGTACCCGCCGCAGGTCGTCGACGCGGTGCCGAAGACGGTGCCGCTGGGGCGGCTCGGCACCGAGCAGGAGATGGCATGGCTGATCGCCTACCTGGCGTCGCCGGCCGGCGACTTCTTCTCCGGGACGACGATCACGATCGACGGCGCCCGCGACAACTGGTTCGGCGCCTGGCCGCCGGGCGCCTACGGCGAGTCCGGCGAGCCACCGGCCGAGCAGCGCAAGCCGAAGGCCGAGTAGGGCCGGCCAAGTCGGGCCAGCGGGTTCAGGAAGGGTGAGTCAGGCGGGCGGCCCGGGCAGCTGCGTGAGCAGCACGAGGGAGAGGAGCAGCATCACGACTCCCAGCGAGACGAGCCCATACCGCACCCGCAACGGGAAGTGCGTGCTGATGCCGACGATGAACAGGACGCTCGCGAGGAAGACGGTGACGCGTACGTACTTGTCGGCGGTCTCGCCGGCGCTCGCCCCCGCAGCGAAGGCGTCGTCCGCCTCGTTGTCGAGCGCCGCGGCCTTCCGAAGCCCCGGTTGCCGGTACTGCGGCATGTAGGTCGGCCCTCGCGGCGCGTTGGGGTTCGTCTCCGGACTCGTGGCGCGCCAGGCGTCGAAGGCGACGCGAAATCCGGGACGGAAGCGATGCTCCGCGAGGGCCATCGCCGGCTTGTTGTGGGCGATATACGCGGCGAACCACGCCTCGAACGTCGAAGAATCAAAGTTCCGAAGCTCGATCGCTTCGAGATTCGCCCGGTTCGCCTGCGTTCTGGCAGCCGAGGCCTGGGCCAGTTCCACGCGGGACTCGGTGCTCCACTTGGACGCCGCGTAGCCGGACCAGGCCGCCAGCAGGGCGACGATCGAGAGGAGGACGGCCTCGGCGATCGATACCAGCCGGGCTCGGCGTCCGCCGGTGCTGTGCTTGGCGTGCTCGCCGATCTCGTGGCCGACCTCCTGTGGCGAAAGCCCCTCCGGCATGTCCTCCGACTCCTTCGACGCCCCTGCGAAAGCAACACGGACTCGGTGACCGTCGTCCCGACGTTCCCGCGTCGCGCCGCGGCCAGTCTAAGACCTCCGCGATCCGCGGCTAGGGGAGCCGAAGCTCGGGCCGCAGACCTGGAAGTGCGCCGTGCGGGTGAGCTTCTTCCCGCCCTTGCGCTTCGCCACGATCTTCAGGTCGTAGAAGCCGGCGTCGAGCCGGTTGCCGGGCACCTTCACCTTCAGCTTGCGGCCCTTGGCCTTCTTCAGGCGGCCGTCCTGGTTGCTCGGCGGCAGCGGCGCACCGAACTCCGATTCCGGTCCGCTCAGAGAGGCGGTCATGCGGCTGATCTTGGTGTTGCCGTTCTTGACCTTCGCCTTCGCCGTGAAGGCGCTGTTGGTGCAGGTCTGGAAGAGGCCGGTGAGCTTGATCTTGCTGGTTCCCGAGTAGACGGTCGGGTGGTTGACCTCGGTCGTCGTCGCGACCGTGCCGAGGGTCGTCTGCACGTCACACACCGGCGAGCCGCACCGGTAGGCGACGACGGTCTGCTCGAACGACTGCTTCGCCTGCACCGACGCGTCGAGCTTGACCGCGGCGTTCGCCGCCACGGCGCCGAACGAGCAGTCGACGGTGCCGGTCGAGACGGAGACCGAGCAGGTTCCCTGCGACGGCGTGAACGACTCGTACAGGGCCTTGGCCTTCGTCTGGCTCCCGGGCCGGGTGAGGCTGACGCGCGCCCTGAGGTCGGACTCCGCGATCGGACCGTTGGTGATCGTCGTCTGCAGGGTTGCGGTGCCGCCCGGGAAGACGGAATCCGGTGACGCGGTCTGGGTGACCGTGACGTCCGCCCACGCCGCCGGCGCGAGTGCCGCGATCGCCGCAAGCCCCGCCACGCCGGCCAGCGTTGTTCTGCCGATCCGCATCGGCGCAAGCCTACCCGCCGCTGCGACCGCCGATCCGCCGGCGAGCTCGCGCCGCAACGCGTCGATCGGCGACTCCGGTGCGAGCCGTCCGGTGAAGCTCCCCGCGCCGCCTCGGCGAAGCCGGATTCGGCTAGTTGGCCCGGGGGCCGGC
>CAVPLH010000006.1:0-790000 GCA_963705955.1 uncultured Solirubrobacterales bacterium
AAGCGGGGTGGCCAGCGTCGCGTCGACCGCCAGCTGCGCGCCGCGGTCGTGCGCGGCGGCGGCGAGCGCCGCGAGGTCGGTGATCCCGAGCAGTGGGTTGTTGGGAGTCTCGACCCAGACCAGCTGCGCTCCCTCGATCGCCGCGATCGCAGCCGCTGTGTCGGTTTGATCGACGAAGCCGACCTCCAGCAATCCCCGGTCGGCGCGTGAGGCGAGCAGACTGCGCACCCCCGCGTAACTGACCGTGGGAGCGAGCACTCGCGCGCCGGCGGGGAGTCGGTCGAGGACCGCCGCCGCCGCGGCCATGCCCGAGGAGAACGCGACCGCCTCCCCTCGCTCGAGTGCGCCGACCGCCTTCTCGAATGGCTCGATCGACGGCGACGCGTCGCGGACGTACTCATACGCTCCGCCCTGGCGGAACGTCGTCGCCAGGCCGAGCACCGGATTGACCGGGTCGCCGGGCGAGTCATCCCGGCCCGCTTCGACGCATACCGTCTCGGGACGCGAGAAATCCACCCGAGGTCTCCTCTCGTAGCTGGAGGACCGATCTTAGGCCCGGACGATGAACGCGCCGCACCGAGATCGCCTCAGTGCCTGACGCTGACGAGTTCGATCTCCTCCCGGTTGCCGGTCACGGTGTGCTCCTTGACGTCGCCGACGCCGCTCACCTTCACGAGCTGCCCGTGATGGAGCTCGCGCGCGCCCTCGTAGGGGGGTTGATGAAAGGGCGATGAAAATTGTTTGGCGGCCGCGTGCGTGGGAACCAGCAAGGGTTCGGCCCGCCTTCGGGCGGGTGGAGAGATCGCCCGATTCGAGGCCTCCCGCGCCCCGGAGGAAGGGCGGAACGGAGACGAGATGTCAGAGACCCGCTTGTCGACGCTCGACGCTTCGTTCCTCGAGGTCGAGAGCCCGTCCGCACACATGCACGTCGGCTGGGCGGCGGCCGTTCGACGGGCCGCCGGGACGGCCGCGCGCCGAGCTTCGAGGAGCTCCGCGACCACGTCGCCGGCCGGCTCTGCCGGGCGCCGCGGTACCGGCAGAAGCTCGCCGACGGTGCCGCTCGGCGTCAACGACCCGGTGTGGGTCGACGACGAGGAGTTCGACCTCGACCGTCATCGTCCGTCACAGCCCGAGCACCGACCTGGGCCGGCTGACCGACGGGTGATGTCCCGCCAGCTCGCTCGCGACCGGCCCGCTGTGGGAGCTCTGGATCGCCGACCGCCTCGCCGACGGACGGATCGGCGTCGTCGGCAAGGCACACCACGCGATGGCCGACGGCCTCGCCGCGGTCGAGCTGGCCACGCTGCTGCTCGACCCGACTCCCGAGCCGCCGCCGGCCGACCGCGACCGGTGGCGTCCGGAGCCGTCGCCCGGAGCCGGCGGCGCTGCTGGCCGACGGGCTCATCGACCGCGCCCGGGACGCGCTCGACCTCGCTCGCGTTCCGCTCGCGATCGCGCGCCATCCGCGGCGCCTGATCGCACGGGCCGGCAACGGCGGTACAGAGCGCCGCCGCGCTCGCCGACTCGATGCGACCGGCGACCCCGAACACCGGCTTCAACGAGCCGATTTCGCCCGGGCGTCACCTCGGCCGGGCGCGTCGCCCGTTGGACGACCTGAAACGGGTCAAGGGGCGCTGGGATGCAACCGTCAACGACGTCGTGCTGGCCGCGCCGCGGGCGCCGCCCGGCGCTTCATGGAACGACGCGGCCGATCCCCGGTGCAGCTGAAGGCGATGGTGCCGGTGAGCCTCCGGTCGGAGCACGGTGCGGGCGAGCTCGGAAACCAGATCTCGTTCGTGTTCGTCGACCTGCCCTGTGACGAGCCCGACCCGCGGGTGCGCCTCGCCGGCCTCAAGGAGAGCGTCGGAGCTCGGAAGCGGAGCGGGCGCCCGGAGGGCGCGGACCGCGCGCTGAAGGCGTTCGGTTACGCGCCGCGAGTGGTCCAGCGCCTGCTCTCACACCTGGCGGCGAGCCCACGCGCGTTCAATCTCGTCGTCTCGAACATCCCCGGCCCGCGGGAGCCGCTGTACATGCTCGGATGCGAGCTCGACGAGGTCTACCCGGTTGTGCCGCTGGCCGACGGGCACGCGGTCTCGATCGGGATGACGACGATCAAGGACGAGGCGTTCTTCGGCATCTACGCCGATCGTGAGTCGCTGCCGGACGCCGACCTGCTCGCCGAGTGCCTCGACGAGTCACTCGACGAGCTCCTCGCCCTCGAACGCGGAGGCAGCGATGCTTGACGCGCGCGCCCCGCAGCGCAGCGAGATCGGCGTCGGCGAGGGCGCAGACGCGGGCATGCTGCTGCTCACCGGCGCCACCGGCCTGGTCGGAATGCAGATCCTCGCTCGCTACCTGCAGCGCACCGAGCGCCGGGTCTGCGCGTTGGTGCGAGCCGATGGCTGGGAGCAGGCGGCGGAGCGGGTCGAGGCCACGCTGACGACCCTGTTCGGCCGCCGGCACGGCTATTCGGAGCGGGTGCTCGGCGTCCCCGCGGACATCGAGGCCGCGGGGCTCGGGCTCGACGCGGAGGATCGCGACCGGCTCGCCGCCGCGGTGAGCGAAGTCATCCATTGCGCGGCGTCGGTGTCGTTCTCGCTGCCGCTCGAGAGATCGCGGGAGATCAACGTCGACGGGACGCGGAGGATGCTCGAGCTCGCCGACCTCTGCCGGCGCCGCGGCGGTCTGCGGCGCTTCTCCTACGTGTCGACGGCGTACGTGGCCGGCACCCACGACGGTGAGTTCAACGAGGACCAGCTCGACGTCGGTCAGGGCTTCCGCAACCCCTACGAGCGCTCCAAGTTCGAGGCCGAGCAGCTCGTGCGCTCCTACCGCGGTCGCCTGCCGATCCAGGTGTTTCGCCCGAGCATCATCGTCGGCGAGCGAGCGACCGGATGGACGGTGTCCTTCAACGTGCTCTACGCGCCGCTCAAGGCGTTCGCCCGGGGCGCCTACGTCGCGCTGCCGGGGCGCCGCTCGGCGCCGGTCGACGTCGTCCCGGTCGACTACGTCGCCGACGCGGTCTTCGAGCTCGCCAACCGCCCCGCCGACGGGGCCGAAGACACCTATCACCTGGTCGCCGGACCGCGCGCGAGCACGGTCGGCCTCCTGCTCGATCTCTCGGCGCGCTACTTCCGGCGCCGCCCGCCGCGGCTGATCCCGCCCGGCGTCTACCGGCGCTTGCTCCATCCCCTGCTCGTGCTGACGAGCCGCGGCAGGCGTCGCCGTGCGCTGCGGCGCAGCGAGGCCTACTTCCCCTACTTCGCGACCAGGGTCCGCTACGACAATCGTCGTGCCCGCCGGCGCCTCGAACCCGCAGGGATCGACACGACCCCGATCGAGCGCTACTTCGACCGGCTCGCCAACTTCGCCGTCAGGACACGCTGGGGACGGCTCGACGCACCGCGAGCGCGGGGCTAGGCGCGGCAGCCGGCCTCAGCTGGCAGCTGGCAGCTGGCCGGGGGAACTGCGAGCTGCGAGCTGCAAGCTCACCGGACCGTGTTCCGCGCGTCGCGGCGCGGCGCGTCGCGACGACTACCCGCATCGGCTCTCAGTCGCGGCGGTGCTCGAGCGGGGCGGGCTCCCCGGCGGCGTCGAGGATCGACTCGAGCAGCCCCGGGAACCGGGCGTCGAGGTCGTCGACGCGGAGCGCGTTGAGGCGCGCGGTCCCCTCGCGGCGCTGGTGGATGACGCCGGCCTCGCGCAGGACCTTGAAGTGATGTGTGCAGGTCGACTTCGTCACCGGGACGTCGAAGCTCCCGCAGGTCGGCTCCCCGTTGCTGGCGGCGAGGGCGGCGACGATCTTCAGTCGCACCGGATCACTGAGCGCGTGCAGCACCGCGCCGAGCTCGATCTCGGCACGGCTGGGACGGACGATCTCTTCGGTGGTTTCGACAGGCATCTCTATCCGGTGCAGAGCCATTGTACGACGGTCATCGTACTTTTGCTAATGTACGTCAATCATCGTACATGCTTTGAAGGCAGGAGGGCTGATGAACGAGACCCGCACGACACCCACGACCACGCTGACGGCTACCACCAGGCGACTGCGCGCGCAGCGGAGCGACGACGCGCTCGTCGCCCGCTACGTCCTCGAGCTCTCGGGCCGCCACGGCGGCTCGGCGCCTGGCGCCGCCGGAGCGGGTCCGGAAAGCCGTGAACGGAGGCCGGGTAACCGCACCACCGAACACGGGCCAGCCGCCTTTCGGGTGCGCGACCGCGGTCGGACCCTGGTCTGCGCATGACCGAGGTGGTGAGATCGATCGGCCGGGTCGGGAAGACGCGCTCGGAGGACGGCGAACGCAGGCGCTGGATCACGCTCTACGTCCTCTGCGTCGGGATGCTGATGATCATCCTCGACAGCACGATCGTCAACGTAGCGCTCCCCTCGATCAAGACGGACCTCGGCTTCTCGCAGTCGAACCTCGCCTGGGTCGTGAACGCCTACCTGATCCCGTTCGGTGGCCTGCTGCTGCTCGCCGGGCGGCTCGGTGACCTGATCAGCCGCCGGGGCGTGTTCATGGTCGGCCTCGCCGTCTTTACCGTCGCCTCGCTGGTCTGCGGGCTCGCCCAGAGCCAGGAGATGCTGATCGGGGCGCGCTTCGTCCAGGGCGCCGGCGGCGCGCTGACCTCCGCGGTGATCCTGGGGATGATCGTGACCATGTTCCCGGAGCAACGAGAGCAGGCGAAGGCGATCGGTGTCTACAGCTTCGTCGCTTCGGCCGGTGCGTCGATCGGGCTGCTCGCGGGGGGCGTGCTCACGGAATCGATCAGCTGGCACTGGATCTTCTTCGTCAACCTGCCGATCGGCATCGTCACCGCGGTACTCGCGTCGCGGCTGCTCGAACGCGACCGCGGGATCGGCTTCCGACACGGGGCGGACGTCCTCGGCGCCGCGCTCGTCACCGGGTCCCTGATGGTGCTCGTCTACACGATCGTCGAGGCGGCCAACTACGGCTGGGGTTCGGCGCACACGATCGGCTTCGGCGCTGTGGCGATCGCGCTCGGCGGTGCGTTCATCGTCCGCGAGGCGCGCACGCCGAATCCGCTGATTCCGCTGCGCATCTTCCGTTCACGCAACGTCTCGGGCGCGAACCTGATTCAGATGCTGATGGTCGCCGGGCTGTTCGGGATGTTTTTCCTCGGCAGCCTCTACCTCCAGCGGGTGCTCGGCTACGACGCGCTCGAGATCGGCCTCGCCTTCCTGCCCGTGGCGGTGCTGATCGGAGTTCTCTCGCTCGGCTTCTCCGCGAAGCTCAACATGCGGTTCGGCTCCCGCGCAACCTTGATCCCCGGCCTGGTCCTGGTCGTCGTCGGGCTCCTGCTGTTCGCGCGGGTCCCCGTCGACGCCTCCTACGTCGCGGACGTCCTGCCGACGATGATCCTCTTCGGCCTCGGCGCCGGGCTCGCTTTCCCGTCGCTGGCGATGCTCGCGATGTCGGGCGCCACCCGGGACGACTCGGGCCTCGCTTCAGGGCTGGTCAATACGAGCCTGCAGGTCGGCGGCGCTCTCGGCCTGGCCGTCCTCGCGACCCTGTCCACGACCCACACCGCGAACCTGCTCGCGAGCGGCGAACCGGCTGCCTCGGCGCTCACCGGCGGCTACCGGCTCGCCTTCCTGATCGGCGCTGGACTCGTCATCGCCGCGATCGGAGTCGCGGTCGCCGTGCTCCGCCCCGAGACCGCCGACGTCGAGGTGCTCCCGGAGCAGCCGGACGCGGACGTGAGGCAGAGGGAACCCAGTTACTCCGAGGCGGCCTGAGAAGTGAAACGCCTCCCGAAGGAGGCGCTCACTCAGGGATGGGTACGTAGAGAGAGGGTTGGAACGTAGCGCCGGGGTGGCCGCGAGTCGAGAAAATCCGGATAACGACCGCCATTGAACGAGCGCTGATGCCCGGGTCGCGACCGAGGACCGGGTCGCGCTACTTCCTGCCGCGGGTCTTCGCGCCCTGACGCGCTGACCTGCGCCGCTTCGACGCATTCGCCTTGCGAGTGCGCGCCGCCTTCTTTGCGGCCATTGAGCGCTTGCGAGAACCGCCGCCCGCCCGCTCGCGGATCGAGTCCGCCGCCGCTGAGAGCTCGTCCGCGAGCTTGTGCGCTTTCGAGGGCTTCTTCGAGCCCTTTGCAGGAAGCGCGTCGGAAACACCGCTTGCGACCTTCTTCCGAACGCCGCCGTCGCGAAGCCGCTGGTAGAGCTTCTTATCCGACTTGGTCTTGGCCATCGGGGACCTCCTTCGCTTTCGCATCGAGCACTCTGTCCAGCAACCCGCTTGGCTGCTGCTTCGGCCAGCTACCCGGACGCGCGGCTCGAAACCGCCCGACCTGTCAGCGGGGTCGGACGTGCTCAGCCAGACTTCGGCGTCGTGGAGATCACGGGACTGCTGACCGACCCGGCGCCGCGGATGTTCTTGCTGCTCCTCTCGGTGATCATCGCGGCCCTCGCGGTGACCGCCGGTTGTGGCACGACCGAGAGCTCCGGCAAGGTCGGGGACACGCTCTCGGCCAAGGGCCTCGAGGTCACGGTCCAGGAGGTCGATAAATCGGTCCCGGAGCCGAAGATCGACGTCACGGGCCTCTCGCGCCCGGCACCCGGAAAGCAGCTCGTCGGCGCCCGCGTGCACGTCTGCAGCACCCACGGCGGCGCAACCGGGCCGTATGACTTCGGAGTCGAGACCACCTCGGGCGATCACGGGGGGCTGAAGTACCCGGAGCGCAACTACGATCAGTCGTTCGAGACGCTGCGCGACGGTTGCGGCGGCGGCTGGGTGGTGTTCGAGATCCCCGCCGGCAGCGAACCGGACCGGGTTACCTTCGGTTTCGAGGACACCGGCTCGGCGAATCAGCCGCAGAGTCAGGTCGATGCCCGATTCTCCTGGGACATCGCTTAAGCCTCTACAGGGCGCGACCCGACAACGCCGGCGCCATGTTCACCTCGGTCTGCCTGCCAGATCCGCCGCGTATGCGGATCGGTTCGATCTGATCGTCGAGGTGGGGCGGATCGTCGCCTCCGAAGGTCGATCTCGAGCCGAGCACGCACAGGATCCGACCGGCACCCCGGCGGGGTCTTGGCAAAGTCGTCCATGCCACGGACTCGCTCTGCACCGGCTCGAGGTTGCTCACTCGCCGGCTCCGTGCGCTGACCGAGCCACTCCCGGCGCCGGGGGGCGATGTGGGCCATAAGGCCGTCCCGATCAGCCTCCCTTCACCTGTGCGCGAAGCCGGGCGACCTGGCGCTGCGAGCCGCTCGACGGTCGCCGCGAGCGATGCCGTGGAGGCCGACGCCGAGGACGCCGTCCCGAGCTGGCCCTTGTCGTTGACGAGCACCGGCTGGGCGGGACCGCCGATCGACTTGCCGCTGATCCCGGCGATGAAGGCGCGGTTCTGGGTGCCCTTGGTCCCGATCCGGATCGCCTTCGACTCCCCGGCCTTGCCGGCGTTGGCGATCTCGACGTTGTTCGAGCCGGTGGTCAGGTTCTGGCCGGCGCCGAAGCCCACCGCGGTGTTCGAGCTTCCGGTCGTGTTTCCGATCAGCGCCTCGACCCCGGTGGCGACGTTGTCGTTTCCGGTCGTGTTCGAGGCGAGCGCCAGGAAGCCGCCGCCGCGTTTTGGGCGCCGGTGGTGTTCTTAGACAGCGACAGCGAGCCGAGCGCGAGGTTCGAGTCCCCGTGCGTGTTCGCGGCCAGCGCCGCGGTGCCGCTCGCCAGGTTCTCGTTGCCGTCGACGTTGCTCTTCAGGGCGTTAAGGCCCGTCGCGACGTTGTCGCCGCCGGTCGTGTTGGCGGTCAGGGCGTTGGAGCCGGTGGCGATGTTGCCGGCGCCGCTGGTGTTCGAGGAGAGCGCCCGAAAGCCGGTGGCGACGTTGTCGTCGGCGTTGTTGGCGTTGAGGGCGTTGGTCCCGGTGGCGATGTTGTGAGAGCCGGCGGTGTTGGAGAAGAGCGAACCGGTCCCGGAGGCGATGTTGTCGTGGCCCGTGGTGTTACTGATCAAGGACTCGGAGCCGACGGCAACATTGTCGGAGCCGGACGTAAGGCTCGTCATCACGAAGCGCCCGAGGCCGACGTTGTCCGTGCCGGTGAACGTCCCGTTGAAGCCGCCGTCGCCGGCAGCGGCATTGTTAGCCGAGTCGAAGTAGACGGTGCCGATGGAGGCGGCGGCTGAGCTCGCCCCGAACGCGAGGACGGTGGTCAAGGCCGCGAGGGCGGCGATCCCGAACCGGCCCCTGGTAAAGCGTGGCGAGGGTCGATGGGACACGGAGAGTGGACGGCGCAAACTGGGCTTGGCAGCCATGCTGACCTCCTGGGGTCGCGTGGGCGAGGCCAAGCCCTTCCCTGGTCGTTCACGAGCACGTCGGCCGACCGCAGGTTCCCGCCCGGTTTGTAACAGGGCGATCCTATCCGCGGTGTCAGCCCGCAGGCGGAGGACGACGACCTCGCCGCGAGCCTCTGGGAGCGTGGAGGAGCTGCTCGGGGCGACGTCTCGATCCGGCGCGACGAGGAGCGAGTAAGGCGCCGAGGTGCGACGCTCACGCCTTGCTGAGGGCGGGACCGCGCAGGAGCTCGCCGTGCGGCACCCGGCGCTCAGCCTCGGAGCTCCGCCAGTCGCCCCTCGAGGAAGCGCCGCTCGGCGTCCGAGTGAACGAGCTTCAGCGCGCGGTCATAGGCCGCACGGGCGTCGTCGACGCGATCGAGGCGGCGCAGCAGCTCGGCGCGGGTCGCGTGCAGGTAGTGATAGCCGTCGAGGTCGAGCGTCTCGACCAGTGCCAGCGCGGCCTCGGACTCGCCCGCCTCGGCGATCGCCGCGGCCTGGTTGAGCTCGACGACGGCCGAGCCGGTGATCCGGGCGAGCTCGCCGTAGAGCGCCGCGATCTGCGGCCAGTCCTGGGGCTCGTCGGCGTGCAGCGAGGCGATCGCCGCCTGCAGCACGTACGGACCGCGGCCGCCGAGCGCCAGCGCACGATCGAGGGCGGCGCGGCCGGCTCCGATCTGGTCGAAGTCCCACAGCGAGCGATCCTGATCGCGGAGCACGACCACCGCGCCGTCGGCGAATCGCGCCTCGCGCCGGGCCTCGTTGATCAGCATCAGCCCCAGGAGTCCGTGCACCTCGGGCTCGTCCGGCATCAGGTCGGCGAGCGCGTGCCCGAGTCTGATCGCCTCGGCCGCGAGGTCGCCGCGGCCCCCGTAGCCCTCGTTGAAGATCAGGTACACGACCGCGAGCACCGCGGCGAGGCGGTCGGGAAGCAGGTGGGCGGGCGGGACGCGAAACGGGATCGCTGCGGTCCTGATCTTGCTCTTCGCGCGGACCAGCCGCTTGGCCATCGTCGCCTCGGGAACGAGAAACGCGCGGGCGATCTCGTCCGTCCTCAGCCCGCCCAGCGTTCGCAGCGTGAGCGCGACCTGGGCGTCGAGTGAGAGCGCCGGATGGCAGCACGTGAAGACGAGCTCGAGCCGTTCGTCCGGGATCGTCGTCTCGTCCACATCCACCTCCATCGTTTGCGGCACGTCGAGCAGGCGGGCCTTCGCCGCGAGCGTGCGGTCGCGGCGGATCCGGTCGATCGCGCGGTTGCGCGCCGTGGTCACGAGCCAGGCGCGGGGGTTGTCCGGCGTGCCATCGCGTGGCCAGCGCTCGGCTGCGACCGCGAACGCCTCCTGCGCGGCTTCCTCGGCGAGCTCGAAGTCGCCGAGGAAGCCGATCAGGCTGGCGAGGACGCGGCCCCACTCGTCGCGGAAGACCTGCTCGAGGATCGTTATCGCTCCACGACCGGGCGCACCTCCACGGCGCCCCCCATGCGGGCCGCCGGAACTCGCGACGCGAGCTCGATCGCGGCGTCGAGGTCGTCGGCCTCGAACAGCAGCCAGCCGCCGAGCGCCTCCTTGGTGGCGACGAACGGCCCGTCGGTCGTCAGGGTCTTGTCGTCCTGAACCCGGACGGTCGTCGCGGCCTCGGGGGGCTGGAGCTGGAAGTCCGACGGGGTGACCCCGGGCGTCTCGTTGATCGCCTTGTAGTCGGCGTAGACCGAGTTCCTCTCGTCCTCGGAGAGCTTCTCCCAGTCGTCGCTATAGGGCGTCGGCGCGTCGCCTTGATGGATCAGCAGCACGTACTTCATCGCTTCCTCCTTTGTTGGAATGGTCGCGCAAGAGACGAACGGGAAGCGAGGAAATGGACACCGCGCGCGGAACGCCGGGCGAAAGGAGGGTCGCGACCTCGAACACCGGAATGCCCTCTGTGCCTAGGTCGTCTTGATCAGGCCACCGTCGATCAGGTAGTTGGCCCCGGTGACGTTGCCGAGCCGCTCCGACGCCAGCAGCGTGATCAGCGTGGCGACCTCCTCGGGCGTCGTGAAGCGGCCCGTGGCAAAACCGCCGATCCCGGCGACGATCGTCTCACGGGCCGTATCTGCATCGACTCCGGTCGCCTTTGCCACCGTTTCGGCGACGCCGTGCTCGCCGAGCCAGAGGTCGGTGGCGACGGGCCCGGGTGAAACCGCGTTGACCCGGATCCCGAGTGGCCCGAATTCCTGCGACAGCGTCTTGGTGAGATTGACGAGAGCCGCCTTCGCGGCGCCGTAGTCGATCGTCGCCGCGTCGGGCTGAAAGAAGGCGTTGACCGAGGCGACGTTGACGATCGCCCCGCCGCCTTGCTCGACCATCTGCGCCAGCGCCGCTCGGCTGGCTCGCACGGCAATGAAGAAGTTCATCTGCATCGCCCACTCGAACTCCTCGTCGCTCGTCCCCAGGAACCCATCGGAGCGCATCCGCACGGCGCCGACGTTGTTGACCAGCACGTCGAGGCGGCCGTGTTCGTCGATTGCGCTTCGAATCAACCGCGCCGGCCCGTCTGGCTCCGACAAGTCGACGGCTATGGGGGAGATGCCGTCGAGCCCGTCGAGCGTTCCCGTGGTCCGCGATCCGGCGACGACGAGGGCGCCCTCGTCTGCGAACGCCTTGCTGACGGCCAAGCCGATGCCCTTACCTGCCCCCGTGACGACCGCAACCTTGCCGGTGAGCTCGAGGTCCATCTGATTCGCTCCTCTGGAGATTTGGAAGGAGAGCGTAGATCCTGACGCCGCTGGCCCGATGTTGTGATCGGGTGTCAACCCGGTTGCCGGACGGTCAAACGAGGCGGCCCGCGATCGGCGGCGGGCGAAGCGTCAACGACCTGCCGGCGCAGCCACAGGGCGCCGCCTGCTCGCCCGGCGCCGACTCAGAAGGCGAGATACTGGCCGGCGATGTCGCAGCAGAACGTTGAGATCGTGCGCGAGGTCTACGACGGCTGGATGCGCGGCGACTTCTCCGCCGGTGACGCGTTCGATCCGGAGATCGAGTTCGTGATGACCGATTGGCCCGAAGGGACGACGGTCCATGGCCTCGAGGCGATGGCGCGAGCGTGGCAAGCGTCGCTCAACGCCTGGGAGGACTTCCGGGCCGCGCCTGGTGAGATCTTCGACGCGGGCGAGCACGTCGTCGTCGTCACCCACGTCACCGCCCGCGGCAGAAGCAGCGGCATCGAGACGAAGGCGAGCACGGCGACGATGTGGACCCTGGATGCCGGCAAGGTCATTCGGCTGGCGCTGTACTGGGACGGCGCGAAGGCCCTCGAAGCCGCCGGGCTGCGGCGTTCATCTCCGACTGAGTTTCAGGCCTCGGTAGGCAAGGGGCGCCCGGCCGGGCGGAGAGACGCCCCGCTGAACTGCGGGTGCGCAGCGCCGCCGCCGCCTCGAGCGCTTTCAGCTCAGCCCGAAGCGCGGGCACGAACACGCAATCCGGCTCGGTGCTCTCGATCGTCGTCACGCTCTCTTCGTAGTGCCTCGTCATGGCCTCAACCGTCGTCCCGATGCGCGCCTCGATCGAGTCCCCAAATCGGTCGACTCCCCGCGCCAGCCCGCGGATGTCGGAGAGCTTGTCGGCAGCGAAGATCGTCACCGCCCGAGCTCCTGCCGCCCCGACCTGCTCCCTGAGCGCCTCCTTGCGGTTCCCGAACGACTCGATCGTGGCGTCCTCGGTGAGCGCGAGAACGAGGGCGCAGACGTCGTCGTCCATCTCGGTGCGCAGCTTGTCCTCAGCGAGCGTGCCCCGCTCGACAGCATCGTGCAGCAGCCCGGCGGCGACCAGGCGCTCATCGAACCCGGCTGCCTGGAGTAGCCCGCCGACCTCCGTCACGTGCTCGAGAAACGGGGTCCCGTCCGTGGCGCGCCGCTGATCGCCGTGGGCCTCCGCGGCCAACGCGTGGGCGCGCACGAGCAACTCGGACTCGGCGACCCACGTGGGTACAACCGCTTGCGGTTGGATCGACAAACTGCCCCTTTCTCTCGCCGGCCGTGCACCGGGCACCGGCTCGGACCGCCTCCGACTGAGGAGGCGGTCACCGGACGTTAACAAGTCCCAATTTGCGGCGAACGGGCCGGGTTTGAGCTGATGCAGCCGACGATCCCGATGCGCGCCGCTGAGGACGTCAGATGGCGTCGGCAACGGCTCCTTGTCGAGCTTCACTAGGCGGGGACCGCCGAGGCGCTCCAGACGCCGGTTGCGGCGGCGTCACGCGCGTAGTCGGCGAAGTCGCGCGGCTCGCGGCCGAGGGCGCGCTCGACGCCGTCGGTCACGTGGGAGTTGCGACCGTCGAGGACCTCGGAGAACAGGTAGCTGAGCAGGTCGATCACGTCGCCCGGCACGCCCTGTTCGGCGGCGCCCGCAGCGTGCTCCTCGATCGAGATCGGCGAGTACCGGATCTCGCGACCGGCCGCCCTGGAGATCTCGTCGACCGCCTCGGCGAACGTCAGCGCCCGCGGCCCGGTCAGCTCGTAGAGCCGACCCACGTGCCCCTCCTCGGTGAGCGCCGCGACCGCGACATCGGCGATGTCGTCGACGTCGACGAACGGCTCGGGCACCTCGCCGGCCGGCAGGGCCACCTCGCCGCTCAGCACGTAATCGAGCAGGTAGTCCTCGCTGAAGTTCTGGGCGAACCACGTCGAGCGCACGATCGTCAGCTCGGCGCCGGAGTCGCGCACGGCCTGCTCGGCCCGCTCGGCCTCGGGCTCGCCACGGCCGGAGAGGAGCACCAGACGCGGCACCCCGCGGCTGACGGCCAGCTCGGCGAACGCGCCGACCGTTTCCGCGGCGCCCGGGACCGCGACGTCCGGGTAGTAGGAGACGTACACCGACCCCACGCCGTGCAACGCGGTCGCCCAGGTCGAGCGGTCCTCCCAATCGAACGGCGGCTCGCCGGAGCGAGACCCGATTCGCACCGGGCGGCCCCTCGCCTCGAGCCGCTGCGCGACCCGACGGCCGGTCTTGCCGGTGCCCCCGAGCACGAGCGTCGGCTTGATCTCTTGCGTCTGTTCATCCATGGTGCCTCCTTTGTGTCTGGACGGAGAATCTAGATGCAGAGTCTATACCAATCGTCTGAGATGTCAAGTCCGGCGGTTATGCTTGGCGGTATGGCGACACGGACCTACTCACGTCGGCGAGGGAGTCCGGCGAGCGTCGATCTCGTCCTCGATGCTGCCGAGCGGCTGATCCGGGAGAACGCGTTCCACTCCGCGACCATGGACGAGCTCGCCGCGGCCGCCGGGGTCTCGCGGGCCACGGTCTTCAACCGCTTCGGCTCGAAGCTGGGCGTGCTGCAGGCGCTCTACACGCGCTGCATCGAGAGCCCGGAGATGGAGGCGATCCGCGCGGCGCTCGCGATCGAAGACCCGGTGGTGGCGCTCGAGGCACTGATCGAGGCGACCTGCGCCATGTGGGAGGCCCACGGCTTCATCCAGGAGCAGCTCCAGGCGATCGTCGTCCTGGAGCCTGACGCGAGCACGCTCGTCGAGCAGCAGAAGGACGAACAGCGCGCCGACCTTCGGGATCTGACGCGGCGCTTGGATCGGGCCGATCGGCTGCGTCACGGACTCGGCGAGGCCCGAGTCACCGCGACGCTGCACATGCTGACCAGCCTGGAGTCCTTCGTCTGGCTGCGGCGCGAGTACGACCTTTCCCTGCGGCAGACGCGCAACACGATCGCCGAGCTCGCGCGACTCCTTCTCCGCAGCTGATCGAGAGCCTGTCGGAGGAGCGATGTCCGCCGCTACGGGCGGCGGGCGGACGAGCGCCGCACGTCGCCGCTCGGGCGTGGCCCGCGACTACCGCTCCTCGCCATTCAGCTCAACCCGGATCGTCAGTAGATCCGTCTGCATGACCCGTACGGTCGCCGCACTAAGCCTCGCGATCGGGTGCCTCGAGGCGATCGAGCGCAGTCGCTCTCGTGGATCATCGTCGGGGACGAGCCGGGCGGTGCCCTCGCGCCATCGTCGGCCGATGCGAAGCCGGACATGGGGATTCGCCTCGATGTTCCTGACATAGCTCGCCCGGCGGCCGTGCTCGGCGACGATCCAGAAGACGCCGCCGTCGAGGCCGTTGGTAACCGGGTTGCGTCTCGGCCGCCCGGACTTGCGGCCGGTCGTCTCGAGGATCGCAATCCCCGGGGCCGGAAGCCCGAGACGAAACAGCCCGCGGACGACGGGGTTGACCAGGTACTTCGCCGTCCCGCTGGCAAGCCTGCGCTTCGTCTCATGGCGACTCGGCACGTGGTTCACAACCTATCGCCCCCGGCCGCGATCACTCCCTTCAGACAGGCTGGACCGGGGCCCTGGCGTGTGCTTCGGTTGTCGCGCAGAAGGTGGTGGGCGTTACGTGCTGAGGGCCGCGATCTGGATGAGATTGCCGCAGGTATCGTCGAGGACGGCGGTCGTCGCGGGGCCGGCCGCCAGCGGCTCTTGTGTGAACCGAACCCCCAACGCCGACAGGCGCTCGTACTCGCGGTGGACGTCCTCGACGGCGAACGACGTAAATGGGATCCCGTCCTGAACGAGGGCGTCCTTGAAGGGCTTGGCCGCCGGGTGTTCGTCGGGCTCGAGCAGCAGCTCGACGCCGTCCGGATCCTCGGGGGAGACGACGGTGAGCCACCGGTGCGCGCCGAGGGGGACCTCGGTCTTCTTCGTGAAGCCGAGCACCTCGGTGTAGAACCGGAGCGCCTTGTCCTGGTCGTCGACGAGCACGCTGGTGAGGTTGATCTTCATCTGTTCTCCGTTCGGTCACGCCCGAGCCAGCGGTCCGTCAAGGACTCGAGCGGCCCGGTCTGCAGGTCGTGGAACTTGTAACGGCCCTCCCGTCGGCTCCTGACGAGGCCCGCGTCCTCAAGGACGTCGAGGTGCTGCGAGATCGCTTGTCGCGTCATCGCGAGCTGATGCTTGGTCGCCAGTCGAGAGCAGAGCTCGAACAGGGTCTGTGCTTCCCGCTCGACCAGTTCGTCGAGGATCTTTCGTCGCGTGGGATCCGCCAGGGCCTTGAAGACGTCACCCACGCACTTCAGTATAGGCAAGTAGTTGCTTGCCTGTCGGGCGGAAGTCCTCCGGTGAGCCCCGGACGGTCACTGCAGCGCCGACGCAGGACGGATCGCGGAGCGGCAGCGGCGAGACGGTCAGGCAGGGTGTGAGGTCTGCCCGGCGTCCTCCTGCCCGACAGCCGTGAGGGCTTGCTCCTTTGTGGCGAACTCTTCGACTCGCGCGATCTTCCCCGCACGCACGGTGAACAGCCAAGCCTCCCTGCCCTCGTCGAAGTCCACGCCGCTGCCCTTGCCACGCCCGCCCCAGCGAAGCAGAGCAAGGACCCGGTCCTCACCGACCGGGATGAGTTCCTGGTGCTGAAACCACATGTCCTCCATCACTTCGTCGAAGTGGGACATGAGCTCCCGGACCCCCTCGTGTCCCCTGTAGAGCTGGGCGTCCGGGAGATCCGTCCGGACCTTCCATTCGATCTCGGGGGCGAGGAAATCCAGGACGGCGACCATCCCGGCTTCTTGCCACGCCTCGAACGCAGCCCGGACGATCTGCACGTTTCGCTCTGACACTCGTGCTCACGATATCCGCGTTCTCCTCCGACTTCGACCCTGGACGCACCCGCGACTCGCTCCCGCTGAGGACGAGGGCAGCTGCGGCGACGTCGGCCCCAACCACACCTAGCCGCGATCGACCAACGTCCAGCCGAGCAGTCGCGCGGTTCAGCGGGATCGCCCAAGCCGTTGTGCTCAGGAACTGCTCCGCATCCCGGCCGCAGTGGTCCAAAGGCGAACCTAGTCTGCCGCCCGGTACCGGGCGGCCAATTCGGGGTGCTCACGCAGCCAGGCGTGGAGTCGGCGCAGGCCTTCGCAAAGGCCCGTCGTCGCGCGCCAACCGAGCACCCGCGCAGCGGCCGACGGGTCAGCCACCCAGGCCGTCGTATCCCATGCGCGCCCGGGCATCGAACCCCACTCGGGCTCGGCGGCTACGTCGAATACTTCGCGCGCGGCGGCCACGACCTCGCGCAGCGTCACCTGTCGGCCGCTGCCGACGTTGAACACCGCGCCCGGGTCGTCGAGGGGCATGGCGGCGGCCCTCACGAAGGCGTCGCACGCGTCGTCGATCCACACGAAGTCTCGCCCTGTCTGCGGGGCGACGAGTGGCGGCCAGCTGCCGTGGAGCGCTCGCACGACCAGGGTCGGCATCAGCCGGTCGGGGTCCTCCCACGGCCCATAGACCGAGTAGAGGCGGAGGGTCGGTGCCCGCTGGCCGTGGGTGGCCGCGGCCAGGCGGCAAAGGTGCGTTCCAGCCGCCTTGGTCACCGCGTAATGCGAGTTGGGCTCGATCCGCTCGCCCTCCGCAGGTGGGTGCCTGCGATAGCCGTATTCCGACGACGAGCCGGCGTACACGACCGCCTGCGCGTCGACATCGCGGCCGGCCGCCAGGAGCGAGTCGGTGGCCTCGATATTGATCGCCGTCATGGCCCGCAGGTCCGTCTGCCACGAATAGGCTCCGTGGGCGGCCAGGTGGAAGATCCAGTCGGGGCGATGCTCGCGGACCGCCTCCCTGACACCCTCGGTCCGTGCCAGGTCCACCTCCACCATCTCGATGCCCTCGCCCGCGTCCTGAAGTCGCCAGGAGGGGCGGCCGGGGCGAACGACGGCTAGGACCTCGTGGCCGGCTGCGCGTAAGTGACGGGCGAGGTTGGCGCCGACGAACCCGCCGGCGCCGGTGACCAGGGTCCTCACGCCGGCGCGTCGTGGCTGGGCGCGGTCATCGTTGCAGCGGCTCGCGGGCGGGGTGAGCGACGACGGCGCCCTCGGGCAGCTCGGCGTCCTCGGGCGGGTTGAGGATTGACTCGACGACGAAGCTCGGGCGACCCTTGACCTCGTCGTACATGTGCGCGAGGTAGGCGCCGATGATGCTCAGACACAGGAGCTGGATGCCTCCGATGAAAAGGATGAGGACGATCAACGTCGTCACGCCCTTGGGCGCTGACTGCGGGTCGACCAAGCGCAGCACGACCTGCACCGACAGGCCGAGGAACGAGGCGCCCACGACGGCAAGCGCCAATCCCGTGATCAGATCCAGCGGGGCGTAGGAGAAGGACACGATCGCCCGACGCGCCCACCCAAGGTTCTTGCGGAACGAGTTCGTCGTGCGGCCGAACATGCGCTCCGGGCGCACGTACTTGACGCCGACCTGGCGGTAGCCCACCCACGCGCGCAGGCCCCGGAGGAAACGCTGCCTCTCGGGCAGCGCGTTCATCGCGTCGACCACGCGGCGGTCGATGAGGCTGAAGTCACCGGCGTCAAGCGGGATCTTGACGTAGGCCAGGCGCCGGAAGGCTCGGTAGAAGCCCTTGTAGAGCAGACCCATAAACCACGGCGCCTGGCGCCGCACGCGCTCGCCGTATACCACGTCGTAACCCTCCTGCCAACGGGCGACGAAGTCAGGGATCAGCTCCGGCGGGTCCTGCAGGTCACCATCCAGGAGGACGACCGCGTCTCCGGTGGCAATCCGCATGCCGGAGGTGAAGGCGCTCTGCGAGCCGAAGGCGCGGGCGTGGTTGATAACGACCACGTTGGGATCGCGCGCGGCGAGCTCGGCAAGGACCTCGCGCGCGTTGTCGGGGGAGCCGTCGTTGACGAAGATGATCTCGAAATCGGCGTCGATCGAGGCGAACACCTTGACCAACCGATCGTGCATGATCGGCACCGCGGGAGCGTCGCGAAAGCAGGCGATGACGGCGCTGATTTTCATTCTTGAACGGGGGCAGGCCGGGCCACCGGCGCGGCGAGCGCCAGTTCAACCGTCGCGGCGAGGCGTTCGGCAGTGAGGCCAAAGCGGTCCTCGAGGTGGTTCTGTGAGCCCACCCGGCCGCGCGGCATGCGGTCGACGCCGGCGCGCGCCAGCCGGCACCGCAGGCCGCCTCCGGCGATGATCTCGGCGATCACCGAGCCCAGACCGCCGGTGAGGTAATGCGCCTCGACCGAGAGCGCAACCGGCACAGACGCCAGCAGCTCGGCCAGGTCGTCCTCGGGGGTGGGATTGAACGAGGACACGATCGCCACCGTCACACCGATGCCGCGCTCGGCCAGCAGTCGCGCGCCAGCGACGGCCTCGTGGGCGATCGAGCCGATGGCCACGATCGCGGCATCAGTCCCGTCGCCGATCAGCTCGGCGCGTCCCGGGCGGTAGCGGCCGTCGAGTCCCGGCAGCGGTGCGGCCTTCTTCGAGACACGGAAGTACATCGGCCCGTCGACCGCGGCGGAAGCGCGCACCGCCGCTTGGGCCTGAGGGCCGTCGGCGGGCACGACAACGGCCATCTCGGGCTGGGCACGCATCACCGCATAGTCCTCCAACGCGAAGTGCGTGACGCCGTTGTGGCCGTAGTCGAAGCCGCCGCCCACACCGACGACGCGCACCGGCAGGTGGTGAAGCAGCGGGCCGTTGCGGATGAACTCGTACGCGCGCAGCGCGGCGAACGTGGCGATCGAGTAGGTGAAGGGCACGAAACCTGCCTCGGCCAGGCCCGTCGCGATGCCCGTCATATTCTGCTCGGCGACACCGCAGTTGTAGAAGCGGTCCGGAAAGCGCGCCGAGAACGGCTCAAGCACCGAGAAGCCGAGGTCGCCGGTGAGCAGGATGACCCGCTCGTCTCGAGCGGCCAGCTCGGCAAGCTCGGCCACGAACGCGGTCCTCATCTCACCGACCTCGGAGCTCGCGCAGCGCCTGGCCGTGCTGCTCGTCGCTGAGCGGCAGGTAATGCCACTCGATCCGCGACTCCATGAACGACACGCCCTTGCCGAACGTCGTCATCGCCACCAAGACTTGCGGCATTGCATCCTCCGTGGTTGTCTCGAGTGCCCGTGCCAGCGCGGCGTGGTCATGGCCGTCGACGACCGCCGGCCTCCATCCAAAGGTCGCGAAACGCTCCTCGATCGAGCCGAGGTCCAGCACGTCGCGCGTGTAGCCGAGGGCCTGCTGGCCGTCAACGTCGACCAGGGCCACGAGATTGTCGAGCCGATGATGGGCTGCGAACATCGCCGCCTCCCACACCGAGCCCTCGTTGAGCTCGGCGTCGCTGAGCAACACCACGGCGCGTCGTGGCGAGGCCTGCAGGCGTGCGGCGAGCGCGGCCCCGACACCCAGCGACAGGCCGTGTCCGAGAGAGCCCGTACAGAAGTCGACACCCTCGAGCGCGTGGTCGGGGTGGACACCGAGCAGGGTGTCATCCGAGCAGTAAGGTGTCGAGCGTGCCCTCCGGAAGGCGTCCGGTGAGCTCCAGGGCGGCGTAGAGGGCCAGCGCGGCATGGCCCTTCGACAGCACGAAGCGGTCGCGGTCGGGGACGTCAAGGCACAGCTGACCCGCGTACAGGACCGCCACCAGGTCCGCGATCGCCAGTGACGAACCGATATGGCCGACGTTCGCCCGCCGCGACTGCTCGATGATCGGCGCGTCGAATTGCTCCGGCAAGGCGCGCCGAGTCGATCGAACTCGAAACCCCTGTCGACGCAACTTCGCGCGCCTCACCGGGCGTACCTGGGTGGATGCGGCGACGTCGTTGGCCGTTCGTCTCCGGCGAAGGACCCGGCATTTCGACGGATGTTAGTCGCCGGGGTGGGATCGGAAGCGGAGGCCTGCGGCCTGCACCTAGCCGTCGCCGGGCCGAGGCACGCGGTCGACCACGTAGCCGCCGAACTCGCCGACCCGCTCCACGGGCCGGCGCACGAAGCGCAGCAGCGGCAGGGCGGGCGCCGGCTCGGAGAACCCGCGCCAGAACGCGAGCACCTCACGATTGCGCAGGATGCAAAGCCTGCTTGTGCCCCTGACGCTGTCCAGCGTCGTCAGTTGGTCATCGCGACCGTACTGATACGGCCAAGCGCCCGAGAGCAACGGAGGGACCGGCAATTGGGCCCAGAGGTAGAAGCTGTTGAGCCCGGGGATCGAGATGTAGGTGTCGCAGTTGGCTCGCAACACCTCGGTCGTCGCTCTCAGGGCCTCGACCCTGTCCGGGGCCAGGTGAAGCCGGTCGGCACCCGGGAGCCCGAGCGAGACGCCGGCGTCATAGGCGTCACCGAAGCGCTCCGACATCTTCGCCAGCGGGCTGAGGCAGAACCAGATCGCGAAGCCGACGGCGGCCGTCGCGGCGGCGGCTTGCGCGACGCGTTGCCGCCGCCCTTCCGTCGCGAGGGCGCCCGCGACCTCAACGGCGCCGTCGAAGATGCAGAGACCGCCGACGACCACCAACAGCAGCTGCGCCCACCCGACCTGGCTGCCGGCGACCGGATAGACGTGCATGATCTGCAGCACCGCCAAGGAGACGAGAAGGACGCGCACGAAACGGGGCTCCCGGCGCGCGTCGCGAGGCGGGACCGCGGCGACCCAGGTGAATGGCGCGGCCACCGTGAGCCCGCGCGCCACTTCATTGGCGGCGCCCCAGATCGGCGTCGTCAGAGCGATCCAGATCGCCAGGCCGAACAGGCCGCGCGCGATCCCGGTCGCCACCATCAGCCTCGGTCCGGTCCGTGCATCCGACCGCCGGCGCCAGGCGACGAAGGTGGCGAGCGCCAGCCCGAGCACCGCCCATGCAGGCGCGATGCCCGGGATCGGGATCGCAGCGAAAAAGTCGGTCGTCCCCAACGGGCGCAGGAACCAGCCGTCGATCAGCTCGCCCGGAGTCGAGCCGCCGATGATCGGCACGGCGACGACGAGCATCAGCGTCGCTGCCGCGGCGCCGATTCCCAGGACCACGTCGCGCCCGTCGGGATGCTCGTCGTCCCACCGGCCCGAGCTCACCGCGACCAGCCCCAGCAGCCCGGTGACCACGAGCACGCAGAGGCGCAGCAGGTCTGGATCGTCGAGGTGTGGCCAGCAGAGAACGACCGGTAGCAGGACGACCGCCGCGGTCAGCGCGATCCTCAGCCGACGCCTCGGCAGCGCACCGGGAGCGAGGGCGCAGGCAAGCGCAACCGACGCGAGCGCCAATCCGCCCACGTTCGGCTTCAACGTGAAGATCACGGCCGCCGTCGCGCCGATCGCCCCCATCGCCACCGCGGGCCGGCGCTCGAACCCATACGCGGCGACCGCCACGATCGCGAGCAGCAGCAGCGCGATCGCCGCACCCGGGTGACCCGGCTCGTTGACGTCGGCCGCGAGCACCAGGAACGAGAGCAGCAATCCCGCGACCGCGATTGCCGGATTGCGCGTCAGGCGCAACAGGACCGCGCCGCAGACCAGGATCGCCGCAAGCCACGCTCCAAGGATCAGAAGCCGGACCCCGTCGGTGGTCATCGGGATCCCAAGCACGTCCCCTAGGCCGCCGAGAAAGACGAACAGCCCCGGTCCGTAGGGACTGTAGACGTCGCCGTAAACGGAGCCGCCGCGCAGGTACTCTCGCAGGCCGATCATGTCGAAGCCGCTGTCGTCCTGGAGGTCGAGGCTGCTGAACATCGCCTTGTAGGCGATCTCGGAGACAGCGACGACCGCGATCACCAGAACGAGGTAGGCCGCCGCGGTCAGCCAGGGCGATGCCGAGCGCCGCCTCGCCTTCGCGCCCTCCGCGGGCTGGCTCAAGGCGCACTCACGCCTGTCACGAGAGCCACCCGCGCCGGTCCGCCACCTGCCGATCCAGGCGGCTGAGGCGATCGAATAGCGCCACCGTGAGAACGTTATAGGCGTGCCGCTCCCTGCTGCCCGGTGGCGGAGTGAACTGAACGGGCGCGAGACAACCCGGACACGAGCCGGCGTCGCCGGCGGCCCCCGCTTAACCGCGCGGGGCATCCGAGAAGGTAAAGACCGACCGCCGCGACGCCGAGCACCTCGTTCGACTGCTGTTGGCCCGAAAGCTTCACGCGGTCCGGGTCCCGGCCCCGGAGTCGGTAGAGGACTGGGACGGCCTGAGCCGAGCCGCGCTCGCCACAATGCGGACGACCTGACAGGGTGTGATGAGCCGAGCCGTCGAAGAGTCCAACCGCCGTTTGCTGCGCGCCCGCGACGCGATGGACCGGGACTTCGCGAAGCCGCTCGACATCCCGACACTGGCAAGGATCGCCTACGTCTCCGAGGCGCACTTCATCCGCACCTTTCGCGCCACCTTCGGCGAGACGCCGCATCGCTACCTGCAGCGGCGTCGCGTTGAGCGAGCGATGTTCCTTCTCCGGGAGACCGATCGCAGCGTGAGTGAGATCTGCCTCGACGTGGGCTTTACCAGCCTCGGGACATTCAGCCGGACGTTCACCGAGATCGTCGGAGAGCCGCCGACTACCTACCGGTGGCGGGCTCTCGACTTGCGCGCCGTCCCGGCCTGCTTCGCGAAGGCTTGGACAAGACCGAGCAGTTTTGGAGAAGCGAAACGGGCCTCCGGGGGTTAGCCTCGCCGCATGCTCAAAGACATCACACATTCACAGGTTTATGTCCTCGATCAGGACGAGGCGCTCGACTTCTATGTCGGCACGCTCGGCCTCGAGGTGAACACCGACGCCGACCTCGGCTTCATGCGCTGGCTGACGGTGAACGTTCCCGGACAGCCCGAGCACCAGCTCCTGCTGGAGAAGCCAGGTCCGCCGGCCCACGACGATGCGACGGCCGAGCAGATCCGAGAGCTGGTCACCAAGGGCGCGATGGGAATGGCCGGGATCTTCACGGTCGACGACATCCACAAGACCTACGAGGAGCTGGTCGCGAAGGGCGTCGAGTTCACCGAGGAGCCGACGGAGCGCTTCTACGGCACCGACTGTGGTCTCCGCGACCCATTCGGAAACCACCTCCGGATCGGGCAGCCGAAGGAGGGCCCGATCGAGATCCCGGACCCTGCCGAGTTCGCCGCCGAAAACACCTGATCCCGACACCGCCTCGACTCTGTGAAGGCCCCGCTTCGGCGGGGCCTTCTCGTCGGTGGGAGCCGGTGCCCCGCGGTGGCGCTGCCGGAAAGCGCTGCCGAGCTAGATTCGCTCGATCGAGACGAGCTGGTGCGGGTTCAGCGCCCTGGCGGGTCCTTGCCGCGGACTGAGCCTGACCAGCTGACCAGCCTCGAGCGCCGCCTCGAAAAGTTCCACCGTCTCGTCGAACCCGAGGTCCGTGTCGAGAGCTTCCTCGAGGCCGGCAAACCGAAGTCGAGTTCCGCTTCCCGCGCCCCCTGCGGAGGCGTCGAAGCGCTCGATCTCCGCGTCCAGTGCGGCGATCGTCTTCCTGCCGACGATCGGGTCGATCAGACCGGCAAAGTTGAGGATGTTCCTGAGCCGTCTTGTAGGAGGTCACAGCCGCTTCGGTGTCTGGCCCGTACATCCCGGTCGCGCCGGATTCGATCTGCTCTCCCAGATCGATCAGCGCCTGTTGCACGAGGGCGACGTGTGACCCTTGCGCCCCCGGCAACAGATGGGCGCTGTCGTCGACTGCGCACGCCTCGAGCTCTGCGACTCCGGCGAACCGTCTGGAGGCCAAGGCCATATGGATTTTCCTTCCGTTGAAGAACCCGACGTCGGCTGCGCCCGGTCACCTGGCGAGCGCCGGCAGACTAGACCCTATGTCCAGGTGAACGTCAGGCCGGGCAGCGAGCCCTCAGTCGCCGCGCCACGGCTGCGCCTTCAACTCCGTCGCGGGCCTCGGCACGCTTCGATCGGCCGACGCCGCTCGCGCTTCGCCTGCAGGGCTGCATCTCATGACTCGCCCGCGTCTCATCCGAGGCATCCGCGTCTAGATCGGCCGCGGGTTGCTCGCGACCATCGCTGCGTCAACGACGGAAGGAGCGTCATGCAGAACTTGGTTGCCCGTGGACACGTCGCCGCGTTCACGATCGCCCGCCGCCTCCGGCACCGGCTGTGCTCGGAGCGCGGTCAGGGCACGGTCGAGTACGTCGGGCTGATCCTCTTGGTCTCGATGCTGATGGTCGGCATGGTCGCCGCGATGAAGGGCTTCAACGGAACCAGCGGCACCGAGATCGCCGAGGTGATCATCTCGAAGATCAAGCAGGCGGTGAACGCGATCACCTTCCGTTAGCCGCCCAGGCTCGCCACCCGCGCGCTTCGGGACCGCTCGATCGCTGCGTGGGTCGAGCCGCGGGGCGGGCGCCTCAGTCGGCGAACGTCAACGTCGTGTCCAGGCCGGTGAGGCTGAATAGCCTGGCGACCTGGCCCCTGGCGGGTGTGAAGCGGAGCCGATGCTCGCCGTCGTCGGAGCGGCCCGCAGCGACAAACACGCTCAGCGCGGTCGAGTCGACGAAGTCGAGGCCGTCCAGATGGATGACGATCCGAGTCGCGTCGCTGTCCTGGGCTCGACGGAGAACCTGTTCGACCGCGTCGCGCCCGGTCATGTCGAACTCGCCGGCGAGGCGGATCGTGTAGTTACCGTCGTCTTGGGCGGTTTCGATGGCCAGTCCGCGTGGCGTCGGGATTCGGTCGCTCATCGCGACCTCCAGTCGGTCTCGTTTCGGTGTCATGGCTCGAACCCGTCCTGGCTCGAGCCATGACCTGCTACTTGCGGCCGCGATCAGGGATCACGTCGACCGGTGAAACCGACTGCCCACCGACCGTAGCAGGGTTTCGGTGGATCGCAGCATCGGCGCTGCACGGCCGCAGCGCGACGCGACTGCGCGGGCTGAAGCTGCCGGCGGCCTCACTCCGCGGACTACGCTGCCGAGCATGGTCCTGCACCCCCTTGCCGCGCAGTTTGCGTCGGTCGCGGATGTCTATGAGCGCGGTCGACCCGAGTATGCGCCGGCGGTCGTGGGAGCACTCGCCGCCGAGCTCGGAGTCGCCCCCGGAGCTCCCGTGCTGGACCTGGCCGCCGGCACCGGAAAGCTGACGCGGGCGTTGCTCGCCGCGGGGTTCGACGTAGTCGCCGTCGAGCCCCAGGCCCTGCTGCGGGCGAGGATCGCCACCGTCGTCGGGCGCCGGCGAGTGCGCGAGGGAGTCGCCGAGGCGATCCCCCTGTCGGACGCCTCGGTCGACGCAGTCACCGTGGCCGACGGATTCCATTGGTTCAATCACGCAGAGGCGCTCGCCGAGATCCGGCGCGTGCTGACGCCGGGTGGCGGACTGGCTGTGCTCTCGACCGTTCCGGATTGGAGCGCGGCATCCTGGGGGCACGAGCTCGGCACGATGATCCAGCGCCTGCGCCCGGAGCACCCGTTCTTCGACGGGCCGTCGTGGCAGGAGGCGGTCCGGACCGTGGGAGGGTGGACGCCGCCTCGCGAGATCCGCGTCACCACCGATCAGCCCACCGATCCGGCGCAAGTCGTCGCTTACGTCGCGTCGATGAGCTTCGTCGCGGCGCTACCGGACGACGAACGTGTGGCGTGGCTGGCGCGAGTCGCCGCCCTCGTCGAAGCGGGCGAGACTCCCGCCGAGCTCCCCGTCCTGGTCGTCGTCGGCTTGACGACCCTCGCCTGATCGTTCTCTGCCCGGGACAGGCCAGGTGTCACGCTGCTCGACAGGTGTCACGCCGCTGCAGGCCTCGTGACCAACCAATCGAAGGGAGACCGCATCGCCGCCAACGCCGATCTGACGCCGGCAGGACCGAACACCGGCTCTTCCGACGCGGAGGTCGCTCTCGGGAGCCTGTCCGTTGCGGATGAGCGTTTTGAGCTCCCGCCCGAACCGACCGTCGCCGAGCGTGAGGTGGCCGATCTGATCCAGATCGAAACGGATCCCGAGACGGCCGCGTCCGTTCTGGAGCGCGTGCCGTTCTGGTTTCACACATTCTCGCTCGACGCCTCGAGAGGGCTTTACACCCGGGGCGTGGCCCGCGACCATCGCTACCGGATCCCGGCCCTGCCCGACGACTTCAGCGGGCTGAGCGTGCTCGACATCGGCACCTTCGACGGCTTCTACGCGTTTCTCGCCGAGGCTCGCGGCGCGGGAAGGGTCGTCGCGATCGACAACGAGCAATACAGGGAGTGGGTCAGCTCGCGCTGGGGCGTCGAGCTCGAGGGTGGCGAGGGGTTCGCGGCGATCCGGGAGCTACTCGACTCCGAAGTCGAGTACCACCACCTCGACGCATTCGATCTCGACGAGCTCGACGAGACGTTCGACCTCGTCCTCTGCTTCGGGATCCTGCACCGGGTGGAGAATCCGCTGGGGCTGTTGAAGCTCCTTCGGCGCCGCCTGGCGGGCGGCGGGCGGGTGCTGCTCGAGACCCTTGGGACGGCCGATCGCGCTCTCGACTCCTCGGCGGCTGTTCACGTCCTCGAGCCGGGAGAGGTCTATGCCCACGATGACTTCGTCTACTGGGGATTCACCCCCGGCGCTCTGGGCGCGTTGGCTCGCCACGCGGGCTTCGAGGGCTTCGAGTTGATCGACGCACCCGTGATCGACGGCCATCGGCGGGTGATCGGCGTCCTTCGCTCCGGTCCGCTCGACTGAGCGCGGGCCGACCTGGCGGCTCGGTTCACGGGACCGAAACACCTGCTTTGCAGGGCGTTAACAGCTTCAGGGTCGGTTCGTGATCCGATTCGCGATAGATCGGAGATCGCCTCGGCACTGCCCCCGCTATATGCCCACCGGCTCGGTCGCCAGTACGGTCCAGACTCCTCGGCGGCCGCGCTTCGACATACCCTGAGCCGCCCGGTCGACGGCGTCGAGACCGACGTCTGTCTGACCGCCGACGATCGGCTCGTCCTTCTGCACGATCCGCTGCTCATGCTCGGGACCACCCTCGAGGGGTGGGCGCACGAGACGACCGCAGAAGAGATCCGGTCGGCGCTGATCCGTGACTCCTCGGGACGCCCGACGGCGGAGCATCCGCTGCTGCTCGACCAGTTCATCGATCTGGTGCCGGAAACGATCCGAGTCCAACTCGAGGTCAAAGCGCACGCAGATCCCGCGCTCGCCCGCCGCACCGCCGAGGCGCTCAGCGACTGGCTGCGGCGCGAGCCAACCCGCGATCGGGTCGAGGTGATCAGCTTCCACGCCGAGGCGTGCGCTGTCGCCGCGGCGGACGGGATCGCCTCGCGTCTCGTGATCTGGGCCGGCTACGCGCCCGAGGCGCTCGCCTCATGGGCGCTCCGGGCGGGAGTCCGCGGGGTCTCGGTCGAGCACTTCATGCTCACCGAGCAGCTGGTCGGGGTCCTGCGGGGCGCCGGACTGAGCGTCAACGCCGGCACGATCAACCACGCTGAGCTCCTGGGCCGCGTCCTCGATTTCGCCCCGGATGCGATCGGTACCGATCGACCGCACGAGCTTCGCGCGGAAGCCGCGAGGCGCTCGGCGGCGGCGCTCAGCGGCTAGCGCTACCGCGGTTGGATTGCCGCACCCGAGCAATGCGAGCCGCGGCGTCCTTGTTCCCCATCGCGCGGCGCCGAGCGAAGAGCTCAGCAGCTTCGAACCCGATCGTGGCCCGGGCCCCCGAAGCACCGATCCGTCCGGCCCTTGCCGCCGACGAGGACGTCCCGTCCGGCACCGCCCGCCAATCGGTCGTTTCTCCCCTTGCCCCGAAGCACGTCGCGACCGCCCGCGCCGATCAGCACGTCCCGGCGGTTGCCGCCGATGACCCGGTCGCGGCCCGGTCCGGCGTTGACTCGGGACCTCCCTCCCAGGGTGCAGACGAGGTCGCGACCGCGTCCCGCCTTGACCCGATCGCGCCGGGCGCTCCCGACGATCACGTCGTTGCCCGAAGTGCCCTTCGTACGCACACCGGGCGCGGCGACGATCGTCGCCGCGCGTCCCGCGCAGGCAGGCGGTGGGGCCCCGACGGGGCCGGGCTCGGGTTCCCCGCCCGCGAGGCGGACGAGAGCGAAGTTCGGCGGGTTCGGGCCGGCGTCGGTGCCGCCCGCCCCGACGATCTTTCCGTCCGGCTGGAGGGCGAGCGAGACCGGGGCGGCGCTGTCGCCGAATGGGGTGCTCGCGAAGCCGCCAAACCCGAACCCGGCGTCGGGGGAGCCGTCGGGATTGAAGCGGGCGAAGCCGAACGCCCCGCCCACCGGGGCGACGATCTTGCCGTTCGGCTGGATCGCGACGTCGGATGACGAGTCCTGGCCTCCGAGGTTCCCGGTCAGCACACCGCCGGCGCCGAAGCTCGGATCGAGCGCTCCGCCGGGCTGGTAGCGAACGATCGCGAGGTCGCCTCCGACACCCGGGCTCGTCTCGCCGGAGACGACGATCCGCCCGTCCGGCTGCACGGCGACACCGTGGGCGATGTCGAACTGGTTGATGTCGGTCGTCAGCCGGCCGTCGCCGTCGAAGCTCGGGTCCGGTGCTCCAGCGGAAGTGAGGCGCGCGACCGCGATGTCGAGGTCGCCGCCGGCATCCGACAAGCCCGCCGCGACGACCCGGCCGTCGGCCTGGATCGCCGCACGGGAGACGCCGTCGAGACCGCCGAAGTCGATCGTCTGCAGCCCGTCGCCGTCGAAGGAGTTGTCCGGCGCCCCGGTGGCGTCGTAGCGGGCGAAGGCGAAGTCCACCGCTGTCCCGCTGGCGGTGCCCCCGCGGCGACGACCGTCCCGCCGGGGCCGACTGCGACGTCGAGCGCGATGTCATCGGCACCGAAGTCGGTGAACAGCATCCCGTCGCCGTCGAAGCCGTTGTCGAGCGACCCATTCGCGTTGTAGCGGACGAGGGCGAAGTTGCGGGGGCTCGGCCCGGCCCCGGTGAACCCTGCCGCGACGATCTTTCCGTCGGGCTGGATCGCGACCGACGTCGCCGCGTCGTCGGCGCCGAACCCGGTCCTCGCCAGCCCGTCGCCGTCGAAGCTCGGGTCGAGCGAGCCGTCGGCCCGGTAACGCGCGACCGTGAAGTCGCCGGAGAACGCGCCGACGGCGACGATCCGTCCGTCGGGCTGGACCGCGACGTCCGTCGCCGCGTCTTCGGCTCCGAAGTCGGTACTGACGAAGCCTCCGGCGCCGAAGCTCGGGTCGAGGTCGCCCGGGCGGGCGTCGGCGGAGGCTGCCGCGAGGACGACGTACAGCAATGCGCCGGCCACGCCGCGGCCGACGAGCCGAAGCGGTGCGACTCGGGAGGTCCGATCGACGCTGGAGCTGACCGCCACCGTGATCAATGACACCAAACCCGGGCCGGCGTTGCGGCCTGGCGCCGCTAGCGCCTGACTCGGTAGCGCAGCTCGACCATCCCGGTGTCGAAGACGCGCGTCCCCAGCAGCTCCATCGGGCCGCCGGGAAGTCGGTTGTCGAACAGCGGCTTGCCGGCACCCAAGACCACCGGGACGACCGTCACCAGCACCTCGTCCAAGAGGCCCGCGTCGGCGAACTGCGAGGCAACGTTGCCACCCCCGACCACCCACAGATTGCGATCGCCGGCCGCGCTGATCATCTGATCGCGGAGGTCCGTGACCTTGGCGTTTTCGATCCGCACGTCGACGCCCTCGCCCTCCGGCACCGGCAGGTCGCGCGAACTGAGGACCCAATATGGCTTTCCCCCGTAGGGCCACTCGCTGCCCTCGGCGAGGTGGCCGAGAACGAACTCGTACGTGATCGCGCCGCTGATCAGCGCTCCGACACCCTCGTAGAAGCGTTCGTAGGAGCCTCCTTCGGTCATCGGCCCCGGCTCGACGCCGTCACCCTGATGGCTGCCCTCGTAGTTGAAGAGCCAGGCGAGGGTGTCGTCGCTCTCGGCGATGTATCCATCGAGCGACGCCGCGCAGTAGTACTGGGTCTTGCTCACAGACCAACCCTATGTTCTGACGCTATTGCCCTTCGCCGCGACGTTGGCGTGTCCGAACCGCGATCTCGAAACCCGGTTCACCGAGCGGGATAGGATCGGTCAAACCAACCGAGGAGGCGGTCCCATGTACGCGCGAGTGGTCAGGTTCACCGACGTAAGCCCGGAGAGGATCGCGGCGATCGCGGCCCGGATCGACGAAGCGGACGGGCCGCCACCCGGCGTGCCGTCGACCGGCATGAAGCTGCTCTACGACGAGGGCCAGTCGACGGCCGTGTTCGTCGGCTTCTTCGCGACCGAGGACGACATGCGCCAGGGCGCTGCGACGCTCGAGCAGATGGACAGCTCCGAGACGCCGGGTACCCGCGCCTCGATCGACAACTGCGAGGTCAAGATCGAGGCGGAGGCCGGCTGAGAGACGGAGAGCGCGCAGGGGTAGGCGGGAACGCCGATTGCCCGCGACGCCTATATAGACGAGGAGGAGAGATGCGCAGGATGAGCCTCGGGATCGCGGCGGTGGTGATGCTCGCCAGTCTCGCGGTCGCCGGCAATGCGTTCGCAAAGACGGGCGTGATCACGATCGACGGCCAGGTAGGCGGCAAGCAGAAGCCGACCTTCGACAAGAAGAAGTTCAAGCCGACGAGAATCAAGATCGATACGACCACGGCCGATGCCGATGATCCGTCGGCGCTGCCGCCGAAGGTCAACCAGTCGGTCGTCAAGTTCGACTCCAAGGACGTCAGGTTCGACCACAACGCGGTTCCCGGATGCGATCCGTCGCAGATCGCCACCGCGACCACCGAGGACGCGATCGCGGCCTGCGGCGACGCGAAGGTCGGGACCGGAGAGGCGGTGGTCAACCTGCCGTTCGGCGTCGGCGGCGTCCGCCAGGACTTCCCGGCCGTCGTCACGGCGTTCAACCGCTCTGACGCGAACGGGATCCTGCTGCATTCGCGGCTCGCTGCGCTGCAGACGACGACCGTGCTGACCGCCGTGCTCCACGCTTCGACCCTGACGGTGACCGTGCCGCCGATCGCGGGCGGAGCCGGGTCGAGCTCGGTCTTCAACACGTCGGTCGGAAAGAAGGACTACGTCCAGGCACGCTGCAAGGACAAGAAGATCAACTACAAGGAGACCTTCTCGTTCACCGACGCCCCGGACGCGACCGCGAGCGACGTCCAGCCCTGCAAGCAGAAGAAGGAGAAGCGCGGGAAGGCTCACCGGGCGGGATAGGATCGGTCAAACCAACCGAGGAGGCGGTCCCATGTACGCGCGAGTGGTCAGGTTCACCGACGTAAGCCCGGAGAGGATCGCGGCGATCGCGGCCCGGATCGACGAAGCGGACGGGCCGCCACCCGGCGTGCCGTCGACCGGCATGAAGCTGCTCTACGACGAGGGCCAGTCGACGGCCGTGTTCGTCGGCTTCTTCGCGACCGAGGACGACATGCGCCAGGGCGCTGCGACGCTCGAGCAGATGGACAGCTCCGAGACGCCGGGTACCCGCGCCTCGATCGACAACTGCGAGGTCAAGATCGAGGCGGAGGCCGGCTGAGACGCAGAGAACGCCGGCTGCGAGCGTTCCAGAGATCCGGGCCGCTCGAGATCGCCGGCGTTCGGTGCCCGTGAGGCGACCCGCGGCGCTCGCCGACGCCGACTCACCGACGCCACCGACGGTCGCCGACGTCGAGCGGATCGCCGCGCTCACCGATCCGGTGCTGCGGAACCTGCAGATCACGCAGTGCTACTGCGAGTTGTCGCTTGCGCTCGCCGCGCGAACCGACGGCCGAGCGGCCAACTGGTGCACGTTCGCCACCTGGGCGTCGAAGCAGGCCGGCCAGACGATCCGCCAGGAGGACCTGGCTCGGGCGTTCGAGCGGCTGTTCGCCGAGTCGCCCGAGGCGACGAGCATGAGCAGCGTCGCGGCGGGGTCGATCTCCGAGCTCAGCTCGGCGCAAGACCCGCAGCCGATCCGGGATGCCGTGTGGACCGCGCTCGAGCCGACTTCCGCGTTCGACCGCGCGAGCGACGCGGTCGCTCGCGGCAACCTCAAGGTCTTCGAGGAGATCGGCCGCGAGTTCGCGCGCCTGCTTGCGCTGCCAACCGTCGGCGGGGCGATCGACCCGACGGAGTTCGAATCCTTCCGCGACAGCCTGCGGCCGGGCGATCCGCCCGACGGTCAGGGCTATCTGAGGCAGGCGTTCTCGTCCTACGCGGAGGCTCTCCGCGAGCGCGACCCCAAAGCCCGCGCCGAATTGATGCTGCTTGCGAACCTGGCGATCGGCTTGCACGAGCAGACGCGCCTGCAGCCGCAGATCGCCGAGGCGCTCGACGCGCCGTTCGACGAGCCGGTCGAGCTCAGGCGCGACCTGCTGCGTGCCCTGCTGAGCCTGCAGATCGGCTTGGCGTTTCGCCTCCTGCTCGAACTGGTCCCCGGCCGCGCCACCTCGCTGAAGAGTGTGCTCGACGACCTCGACCGGCTCGTCAAGCAGATCGCACACGAGGCGATCACCGAGGTGCTGATGACGCTCAGCCTGCCGGGTGAGGTGTTGAGCCTCGGCCGCGACGTGCCGGGAACGTTTCCCGCCGACCTCGAGACGATCGGCAACCCCGATCTGCGCTCGCTTCTCGGCCGCATCGACCCGACGCCCGACACGACGCGCGGCAGCGGCACGGACGACTGGTCGATCCTCGCGGAACGGATCCATTTCATCGCCGATCTGTTCCGCGTCTACCAGGAGCGCTCGACCCTGCTGAGCGATCCGTTCACGGCCGAGCAGGTGGCCGTGATCAAGTCCGGCGGCCGCCCGTCCGGGCCGACTGTGAAACGTGCCGGCGGCGGGCAGGCGAACCGGCCGCCAGCAGGATTGGGATGCTTCCACCGTGCGGCATCTGATCTATCTGCTCCGCCATGCCAAGTCGAGCTGGGACGAGCCCGAGCTTCTCGATCACCAGCGCCCGCTGGCAAAGCGGGGACGGAAGGCGGTCGTGCTGCTTCGCGACCACTTCCAACGGTCCGAGGTCGCGCCCGACCTCGTGCTCTGCTCGTCCGCGGTCCGCGCGACGCAGACGCTCGAGGGCGTGCGCGAGGGACTTCCGCCGGGGGCCAGGGTCGAGATCGACTCTGAGCTCTACGCGGCCGACGCCGCGTCGCTTCTGGGGCGCCTGCAGAGGCTTCCCGAGGAGGTTGGCTCGGTGATGCTCGTCGGCCACAACCCGGAAATCGAGGACCTCGCCACCGAGCTGTCGGGCGGCGGTGACCCGGACGCGCTCTCGGCGTTGGAGGCGAAGTATCCGACCGGCGGCTTCGCGACGCTCGCTTTCGAGGGGTCGTGGTCGCAGCTCGGCCCGCAAGGGGCGACGCTGGAGGCGTTCGCGGTGCCGAGGCGGCTCGGGTAGAGCCGCACGCCGAGCCGTCGAGATCTAGGACTCGCCCGGCGCGCCCGATTGACTGACGTACTCGCAGAGGCTGTCGGCGTGCTCGCCGAACAGGGCCATGACGTGGAACGTCATACCGCCGAAGGTCAGTTGCCGCTTTTCCTGGCGAAGGTCGGCCTGGTCGAGGGGGACCTTCAAGACCACGTCCCCGACGTCGAGGAGGCGGGCGCCGGACAGCGTCATCGCGTAGAGGTTGCGCTCGGTGGCGACGATCACGTGCGGTCCGGCCTTTACCTTCGAGCGGTAGACACCTCCGGTTTGCGCGGTGACGTACTCGGAGTTCATGACCGCGGCAGCGTTCGCCGCCGCCGACTGTCCGGTCTGGGTCTGGACGAGCTCCTGGATCGCCTCGCCGTCTTCGAGGTTCTTCTCCGCTCCGGCGCGCAGTTTCTCCACCCGCCGTCTCCGACCGCCGAACATCGAGCCGATTGTATGCCGGACTCTGCTCCGGCGTTCCTGCCGACGCAGCGTGAGTATCCGGCTACTCGTCCGGCTCCGGGCGTCGCACGGCCGATGAGTTCCTCGCCGGGCGGCGGTCTTAGCCTTGGACACGAGCAAGGAGACCTGGTGCCCCTGAACAAGCAGTTCGACGCGATCCTCCAGAAGAGCCCGGCCAAGGGCGGCTGGACCTACGTGGTGATGCCCGACTCGGTCGATTTCTTCGGGACTCGCGGCCTCGTAAAGGTCCGAGGCACGATCGACGACCATCCGTTTCGCAGCTCGTTCATGGCGATGGGAGACGGTACGCACAAGCTCCCCGTGAAGGCCGAGATCCGCAAAGCGATCAACAAGGAGGCGGGGGACACCGTCGTCGTTCGGCTGCAGGAGCGGCTCGCGCGCTAGGCCGACGAACTCGGGCGTCAGTCCCCCTCTTCAGCGCGCCATGGCGATTGCGGCGGCGCCGCGCTGAGCGCACGCCTGAGCAGCGTCATCAGGTCGCGACGCTCGGCTGCGGTGAGCCCGCGCAGCACCTCGCTGTCGACCTCGGTCGCCATCCGGCGGGCACGGTCGAGGAGCCGGCGACCCTTGGGAGTGATCGCTACCGCTCGCGCCCGGCGATCGGTGGGATGGGGTCGACGCTCGGCCAGCCCGGCGCGCTCGAGGTCATCGATCAGCGAGACCATCGTGCTCGGATCGATGCCCATCGATGAGGCGATCTCCTGCTGAATCGCTCCATCGCGAGCCCTGAGCACGTTGAGAACGCCGAACAGCGCCGGAGTCAGGCCAACCGACGCGAGCGCCTCCGCGATCCGGGTATGCGACGCCCGCCAGAGCCGGAAGAAGAGCTGGCCGGCGTACTCGGCGACCTCGGTGTCCGTGAAAGCCACTCTGTGATCTTTGCACAGTTTGCTGGACGTCGACAATCATTGGTGCTACAAATAATAGACGAGATCCAGTAGACCGGGAGGTCCCGAAGATGGCTTCAGCAATTCCTCAACCGTCCTTCCTCGCGACACGACGCGGCAAGCTCACCCTGGCACTCCTGGCCGCGGTCGCCTTTCTCGACTTCGTCGACGCGTCGATCGTCAACGTCGCGCTTCCGTCGATCCGCCGCGACCTCGGCTTCTCCGAGCAGGGCCTGCAGTGGGTCCCGAGCGCCTACCTGCTCACCTACGGGGGCTTCATGCTGCTCGGCGGCCGCGCCGCCGACCTGCTCGGGCGCCGGCGCGTCCTCGTCGCCGGCACGGTGCTGATCGGCGTCTCGTCGTTGATCGGCGGATTCGCCGACAGCGAGGGCGTCCTGATCGGCGCCCGCCTCGCGCAGGGCCTTGGCGCCGCGATGATGCTCCCGGCCGCGCTCTCGATCCTGACGACTTCGTTCAAGGAGGGCTCGGATCGCAACAAGGCGCTCGGAATCTGGGGCGGCGGTGGGCGGGCTCGCCTCCGCCGCCGGCGTGCTCCTCGGAGGCCTGCTGACCGACGGCCCCGGCTGGCGCTGGGTGATGTTCGTCAATCCGATCGCCGCGGTGCTCGTCCTCGGCGGGATCTTCTTGCTGATCGACGATGACCGGCGCCGCGCGCGGCTGGCGGAGTTCGACATCCGCGGAGCCATCTTGGCCACCGGCGGGGTGCTCCTGCTCGTCTTCACGCTGGTGAAGGCGCCCGACCAGGGCTGGGGAAGCGGCCGCACGATCGCCGAGCTGATCGGAGCCTTCGCGCTGCTCGCCGCGTTCGTGATCAACGAACGGCGCAACAGGAACCCGCTCCTGCCGCTGTCGATCTTCCGCATCAGGGGGCTGGCCGCCGCGGACGCAACCCAGCTGATCGCCTTCGCGGGATTCCTGGCGATGTTCTTCTTCCTCACCCTCTACATGCAGAACGTCCTCGGCTACTCGCCGATCCAGACCGGCGCCGCCTACCTCCCGCTGACCTTCGGCGTCGGCATCGCCGCCGGGATCTCCTCACAGCTCCTCGCCCGCACCGGGACGCGACCCGTGATCGTCGCCGGTGCGCTGATCGCCGCCGGTGGCGTCTACTGGCTGTCGCGGATCCCGGTCGGCGGTTCCTACCTCAGCGACCTGCTCCCGGGCATGATGGTCATGTCGATCGGTCTCGGCGCCGTATTCGTGGCGGTCACGACGGCGGCGAACGCCGGCGTGCCGGCCGACAAGGCCGGCCTCGCGGCGGCGCTTCTCAACGCCTCCCAGCAGGTCGGCGGCGCGCTTGGACTGGCGATCTTCTCGGCGATCGCCACCTCCCGCACCGGCGATCTGCTGGCGAGCCACGCCTCGCCGGCCGAGGCGCTCACCTCGGGCTTTCAGCGGGCGCTGCTGGCCTCCAGCCTCTTCCTCGTCGCAGCCGCCTTCGTCGCGCTGCGGATCACCAACACGCGCGGCGAGCAGAACCTGCCGGACGCCGAGGCGGAGCGCGAGATCGAGCCCACGCCGGCGGCTTCGAAGGGCGAGCGTCGGTCCGGGACGGTGCGGGGGCCGAGCAAGCACTCGAGGCGTCGCCCGAGCCCAGTCAAAGACGCCGGCGCCGCCCCGGCTCGTGGACGGTGACCGGCAGGAAGCGCGATCGCGGTGATCCCGTTCTTGCTTCCGGCCCTCGTGCTGGGACTGGTTGCCGCCGCCGTCGCGAGACGCCGGCGCCGGTCCGGCTAGACCTCGAGGCGCGACTCCTCGAGGTCCAGCTCGCGTTCGATCCTGCGCATCACCTCGTTCGAGATCGAGCCCTCGTTGCGCAGCGCGACGAGCGCCTCGCGCTGTGCGTCGTAGAGCACGTGCATGAGCCGCTGGTAGGCGAGCGAGCGGTCCTCGATCCCGTCCTCGTCGTCGATCATCCCGGCTCGGGTGGCGAAGCGACGCTTGCGGTAGCGATACATGGCCCGGACCCGCTCGACCGTGTCCTCGCGTGTCCACTCCTCCTCTTCGAGCTCGGTCAGGCGGACGAGCGCCGCCTTGCTCGCCGCGAGCCTCGCGCGGGTCTCCTCGGAGTCTTCGAGGCCGTCCTCTTCGTGAACGCCGAGCCGGCGGATCAGCGCCGGCAGGGTGAGGCCCTGGCCGACGACGGTGACCAGGATCAGGGCGAAGGTGATGAAGAGGATCAGGTCACGACCGGGAAGTGGCGCGCCCGCGTCGGTTTCGAGCGGCAACGCAAGGGCGGCGGCGAGCGAAACGGCGCCGCGCATCCCGCTCCAAGCACCGACGACGCGAGTGCGCCAGTCGGAGCGACGCGCCCGCTGCGACGCGCGCCGGTCCAGCGCGCGGAGCACGTAGGGCGTCGTGAACAGCCACAGAAACCGAACCGCGATCACCGTGGCGCAGACCGCGGCGGTGTAGCCGGCCACCTCGTTCGCGGGGAACGAGCGCAGCCCGTCGAGAATCACCGGTAGCTGGAGGCCGATGAGGATGAACAGGGTGGCGTTGATCAGGAAGGTGAGCACCTCCCAGACCGCGTACGTCTGCAGGCGGGTCTCGGGGGAGATCAGCTGGGGCGCTCGCCAGCCGAGGTAGAGGCCCGTGGTCACCGCCGCGAGCACGCCCGAGGCGCCGATCGCGTCGGCGGCCACGAAGGCGGCGTATCCGGTGAACAGCGAGATCGTGATTTCGGTCGTCGGATCGTTGAGCCGTCTGCGGATCGCGGCGACGACGAACCCGATCGCGATTCCGATCGCAAGGCCGCCGGCCGCTGCGGTGACGAAGTCGAGGCTGGCTTCGGCGAGCGAGACGCTGGCGCCAACCGCGGCGCTGACCGCGACCTTGTAGACGACCAGGGCGCTGGCGTCGTTGACGAGGCTTTCGCCCTCGATCACGTTGACGATCCGGCGCGGGGCGCCGACCCGGCGCATGATCGCGGTGGCGGCGATCGGATCGGTCGGCGAGACGATCGCGCCGAGCGCGAATGCCATCGCCCAGGGGAGGTCGATCAGCGCATGGCCGATCACCGCGACGACCACGGTGGTCGTCAGGACGAGCCCGATCGCAAGCATCGAGATCGCGCGTGCATCGGCGCGCAACGCTTGGAGGTCGGCGAAGAAGGCGGCCGAGTACAGCAACGGCGGCAGAAAGACGACCAGGACGAGGTCGGGGTCGAGCTCGATCTCGGGGATCCCCGGGGTGGCGCCGAGCAGGACGCCGCCGAGCACGAGCACGATCGGGTAGGGGACGTCGAGCCAGCGCGCGATGACGTTGAGGCCGGCGACCGAGATGAAAAGCGCGGCGATGAAGATCTCGAGGTCTCCCATACCGCCGATGTTTTAGCGCCTCGCTTCGCGGTCACCGAGCGACCGCCGGCTGGGCCCGCGGAGGCGAGATACTCCGGACGCATGTCGGACGACAAGGTCGCGTTGGTGCGTACGGTCTTCGAGGCGATCCGGTCCGGGGACCGGGCCGCCTACCTCCCGCGCATCGATCCCGGCCTCAGGATCGAGCCCTCGACGAACTCCCCCGAGCAAAGGGTGCTCGAGGGCGTGGAGGGCTTCGAGCGCTGGATCTCGCGATGGCCGGCGCTGTTCGAGGAGTACGAGGTAAGGCCCGAGAGGTTCTCGGTCGCCGGAAACGACGTCGTCGTTGCCCTCCACGAGCGCGCCAGGAGCGCCCGCAGCGATCTCGAGATCGAAGATCGCTTCGCTCACGTATGGACGGTGCGCGATGGGAAGGTCGTGCGGATCCGGGTCTTCAACAACGAGCTCGAGGCGCTCGACGCTGCCGAGCCGGCCAACGTGGAGATCGTGCGCCGCTGGTTCGAAGCCGTCAGCGACGAGGACTTCAGCGCCGCGCTCGCGATGGTCCATCCCGACGTCGAGCTCGTCCCGCCAGGAGGACAGTCGCCGTATCGGGGTGCCGAGAGCCTGCGCCGCTGGATGGAGCCGGACGCGTTTCGCGAGCAGGTGATCCAGCCGTTGGAAACCGTCGTCGTCGCGGACAGGTCGATCCTCACCAGACAGCACGTCACGGCTCGAGGGGCCGGCAGCGGGATCGAGTTGGATCTGATCTCGTGGTCCGTCTGGACCTTCGACGAAGGCGGCCTGATCACACGGATCGAGATCTACCTGGACCACGAATCGGACAAGGCCCGCGAGGCGGCCGGGCGCTCGGAGTAGCGCGCCGGCCTGACGTTCGCGGTCGGTCGCCTCGACCGGCGTTAGCCTGTGGCGGGAACGGGAGCAGCCGGCGAAGCGGAGATCGAGTCAAGCGCGATGACCGACAGCGAGGTCTGAGATGAGCGACCAGAATCCGCAGGTGCTCGTGGTCGGCGCCGGCCCGACGGGGCTGCTGCTGGCGGCCGAGCTGGAGCGACGCGAGGTGCCGTGCCTGCTGATCGACGCGCTCGACGCCCCGCAGGGCTGGGACCGGGCGACCGTCATACACGAACGGTCGCTGGAGATCTTCGAGGCGCTCGGGCTCGCGGACACGTTGGTCCGCGACGGCATGAAGGTCCGCGGGGCGCGATTTCACTCCGACGGCGAGGTCCTCGCCGAGCTCAGCCTCGATCTCACCGAGAGCCGGTACGGCTACCAGCTCGGACTCTCCGAGGAGGTGACCGAGGCCGTGCTCACCGGCTTTCTCGAGGCACACGGCGGTGGTGTGACCCGCTCAACACGCTTCGTCGGCCTGGAGCCGGGCGAGGGCTCGGTGACGGCGACGCTGGAGCGCGACGGAGAACGCCGCCAGGTGGTCGCCGAGTGGGTGGTCGGCTGCGACGGCTATCACAGCTACGTTCGCGAGGCGGCCGGGATCGAGTTCCCCGGGACCACGATCGAGGCGCCGTGGGCAGTCTTCGACGCGACGATCGAAGGCTGGGACGACGACTACGACCTCGTCTTCCCGCACTTCGACCGACCCCCGTTGATCCTCACGCCGCTGCCCGGGCGCCGGTGGCGCGCCTACGTGCGGCCGAGCTCCGACACGGCCGACCTCGTCGCCGAGGCCGAGGAAGTGCTCCGCCGCTACAAGCCGGCGGCCAGGTTCGCCGCGATCGAGAACCCGGCCAGGTTCCGTTGTCACTCGCGGGTCGCCGCTCGCTATCGGTCCGGCCGCGTCCTGCTCGCGGGCGACGCCGCCCACGCCTGCACACCGGCGGAGGGCCACGGGATGAACACCGGGCTCCAGGACGCATTCAATCTCGGTTGGAAGCTCGCCCTGGTCTGCCGCGGAGAGGCGGGCGCCGGCCTCCTCGACACCTATGAGGCCGAGCGGCGGCCGGTCGCCGAACTCGTGGTCGCGTCCGGCGCCGCCTTCGAGAGCGCGCAGGCGATCACCGACGCCGGCGAGCGGGCGGCACGCGATGCCGAGATCCGCCGGACGATGGCCGATCCGGAGATCGCCCACCACGACGCGGCCGCCGCCTCGGAGCTCGACCGCTCGTATCCGAGGTCGCGGGCGGTCGCCGGCGACGAGGGCGCGGTCGCGACGGCGGGCCGGCTGCTGCCGGATACGGGGCCGATCGAACCCGCGCAGGGCGTTCCGCGGCCGCTTCACGAGCTCACCCACCACCCGGGCCACACGCTGGTGGTCCTCGGCGGTCCGCAGGCGGACCCGGGCCGGGTTGGCGAGCTGGCCGAGGAGTTCGGGCGGCACGTCGGCCCGGCCGTCGACGCGGTCGTCGGCCTCGGCACCGATCCGGGCGGCGGGCCGGACGGCCGGATCGACGAATCGGTGGCCGCCGATCTCGGGGTCGTCGGCGTCACGGTGCTCGCGGTGCGCCCGGACCGCTACATCGGGCTGCGCGACGACAGCGGCGATCCGGAGGCGGTCGACGCCTACCTCGAAGCGTTGGTCGCTTAGAGCGCAATCACCTCGCTCGGGTACTCGAGCCCACCGGCCGAGGATCCAAGCTGGTTCGAGGGCTTCGGCGGCCAGACCGACATCTGGAAGGCGAAGCTCGACCTCTCGCGTCTGCCGTAACCGCGACCCCGCTCGCGAACCGGACCTACACCTCGATCAGCGAGCCGACCGTCACCGTGCGGTCGGCGGGGAGCCTGAAGTACTCGACCGGGCTCGCCGCGTTGTGGGCCATCGCGACGAAGAGGCGCTTGCGCCAGCCGCGCATCCCCGGCGCGGGGGTCGGGACGACCTCGACGTGGGAGAGGAAGTAGGAGGCGCCCTCGACGTCGATCACGGTCTCGAGTCCGGCCTCACGCGCGAGCTCGATCGTCCGCGGCACGTCGGGCATGTCCTGGTAGCCGAACCGGGCGGTGACGTGGCTGATGCCGTCGTCCTCGAAGCCGAGGGGGTCGATCTCCAGCCGCTCGCTCTCGGGGACGAACGGCGCCTTGGTGGTCTCGATCGAGAGCACGACCACGGTCTCGTGGACCGTGCGGGCGTGCTCGACCGTCGTCCGCAGGGCGAGCGGCGTCGTCTCGCGCCGCGCGTTCAGATAGACCGCCGTTCCCGGCACCCGGACCAAGGGCGGGTCGATCGCCCGCAGCTCCTCGACGAAGTCGCGCAGCGGCCCCTCCGCCTCGATTCGCGCCGACGCGAGTCGTTCGCTGCCTTGCTTCCAGGTGCTCAGGATGACGAACATCACGGCCCCGACCGAGAGCGGGAACCAGCCTCCGTGGACGACCTTGGTCAGGTTCGCCCCCAGGAAGGCGAGATCGACCGTGAAGAAGACGAGCGCGCCGGCGACCGCGATCCAGGTCGGCTTCCGCCACAGGGCCCGGACCACGACCAGGAAGAGCAGGGTGTCGACCGTCAAGGTGCCGGTCACGGCGACGCCGTACGCCGACGCCAGGTTGGCCGAGGAGCCGAAGCCGAGGACGAGCGCGACCACCGCGATCAGCAGCACCCAGTTGACGGCCGGGGCGTAGACCTGTCCGATCGCCTCGGCGGAGGTGTGGCGAATCGACAGCCGCGGCAGGAACCCGAGCCGGACCGCCTGGCGGGTGACCGAGAACGCCCCGGAGATCACCGACTGCGAGGCGATGATCGTCGCGACCGTCGCCAGCAAGACCATCGGCATCCGCGCCCAGTGCGGGATCAGGAGGAAGAACGGGTTGTCGATCGCGGTCGGGCGTCCCGAGGATCAGGGAGCCCTGGCCCATGTAGTTGAGGGTCAGCGCCGGGAAGACGACGAAGAACCACGCCCGGCTGATCGGCGGGCGTCCGAAGTGCCCCATGTCGGCGTAGAGCGCCTCCGCGCCCGTGATCGTGAGCACGATCGAGCCGAGCGAGATGAAGGCGATCCCCGGGTGCGCGGTGAAGAACTCGACCCCGTAGCTCGGCGACAGCGCCTTGACGATCGCCGGGTGTGCGACGACCCGGCCGAGCCCGGCGATCGCCAGGACCGCGAACCAGACCGCCATCACGGGACCGAACACCCGCCCGATCCGGTGCGTCCCGTAACGCTGGATCGCGAACAGCGCGACGATCACCGCGATCGTGATCGGGAGGACCAGCGATTCGAGGCTCGGCTCGACGACCTTGAGGCCCTCGACCGCCGAGAGCACCGAGATCGCCGGGGTGATCATCCCGTCGCCGTAGAAGAGCGCGACCCCGAACATCCCCAACCCGATCAGGATCAGCTTCGCCCGGCGCCCGCGCAGCGACGCCGTCTGCACGAGCGCGATCAGCGCCATGATCCCGCCCTCGCCGTCGTTGTCGGCGCGCATGATGAAGGCGACGAACTCGATCGAGACGATCAGGGTGATCGACCAGAAGACGAGCGAGATCACTCCGTAGACGTCTCCCTCGGTCGGCTTCACCGCGTGGTTGTCGGCCGAGAACACGGTCTGCAGCGCGTACAGCGGGCTCGTGCCGATGTCGCCGAAGACGACGCCGAGCGCCCCGAGGGCGAGCGCCGCCATCCCGAGCTGCCGGCGGCGTTCCCGGACCGATCGCCGCCTCGTTCGCTCGGGCTCCGCGCCGGGCTCGTCCGCGGCGGTGTAGGGCTGATCTCCCGAGGCGTCCTCGCCGGGCATCGCGATTGCGAACCCTAAGGCGCCCGGGGGAGCCCGCGGTCAGCCGGCGGCGTGCGCCGCGCTCGCCAGCAGTTCGACGATCTTGACCGCGCCGGTTCCGTCGGCGTCCTTCTCGGGGTTGAAGCACGCGAGCGTCATCCCGAGGCACCGCGGGGATGCGGCCGGGGCCGCGATCAGCCGTTCGAGCTCTGCCCACGAGAGCCCGTCCGCCATCAGGTAGTCGGTCGCCGGGAACTGATCCGGGTCGAGCACGTCGAGGTCGAGGTGAAGCCAGTAGCCCGCGGTCCCGGCGGCCGCGTGCTCTGCGGCCCGCTCCCCCGCCCGCGCCGGATCGCCGCGCACGGCGTCGGCGTCGAGGTGGAGCATCTCGGGATCGACGTCCTCGGGCAGCGGCGAGCCGAGACCGGCGGCCTCGTCGTGGTCGCGGGGGCCGAGCAGCGCGATCCGTCGCGGCTCGACCAGCGGATCGGCCTCGTGCGCTGCCGCGCGCAGCTCGGGCGGGCCGAGGCCGCAGAGCACCGCGAGCGGGAAGTCCGCCGACTCGCCGGTCGGCGAGGTCCGACCGTCGTAGAGGTCGACGTGCCCGTCGACGTAGACGAGCCCGATGCTTCCGAACTGGTCTCGGAGCGCGGCGCAGGCGGCGATCGTCGCGGTGCAGTCGCCGGCGAGCAGAAGCGGCCAGCGTCCGGCCGCGAGCAGCGCTCCGACGGCGTCGCGCACTCCGCCGAGCGTCGCGACCACCGACGGCAGCGCGAGGACCCCGGATTCCGGGTCGCGGACGCGGCCGCGGATCGCCACCGCCGCGTCGCCTGCGTCGTCGCCGCCGACCCGCGCGACGACCCCGGCACGGCGCAGCGCCCGCGGCGCCAGCTCGGTCCCGCCCGCCTCGCCGGCGCAATCGATCGGAATTCCGAGGATCGCGATCTCTCGCCCGCTCACGCGCAAAGCCTACGGCCCACGAGGCCCGCGGCGAACGCGGCGGCTCTGAAAGACTCGGCGCATGGCGCGCAGCTACGACCGTACCCATGCCGACGTGCGGCCGGTCTCGATCGAGCCCGGGTTCGTTCGCACCGCGACCGGCTCGTGCCTCTACGAGCAGGGCGAGACGCGGGTGATCTGCACCGCCAGCGTCTCCACCTCGGTGCCGCGCTGGCTCGAGGGCAAGGGCCGCGGCTGGGTCACGGCGGAGTACGCGATGCTGCCGGCCTCGACCGGGGAACGCAAGGACCGCGACTCGAAGCGCGGCAGGCCCGACGGCCGCTCGACCGAGATCCAGCGGCTGATCGGCCGCGCCCTGCGGGGCGTCGTCGACCTGACCGCGCTCCCCGATCGCTCGGTCTATGTCGACTGCGACGTCCTCCAGGCCGACGGCGGCACCCGTTGCGCCTCGATCACCGGCGGCTTCATCGCGCTGCAGCTCGCCTTCCAGGGACTTCTTGCGGCGGGGGATCTCGACCGCGACCCGCTCACCGGCTCGGTCGCGGCGATCTCGTGTGGCGTCGTCGACGGCGAGCTGCTCTGCGACCTCGACTACTCCGAGGACTCGCGGGCGGAGGTCGACGCGAACATCGTCATGACCGGAGACGGCGGCCTGGTCGAGGTTCAGGCGACGGCTGAGCGCACCCCGGTCTCGCGCGCCTCGCTCGACGAGCTGCTCGGGCTCGCCGAGCCGGCGATCGCGGGGCTGCGAGGCGCTCAGGCCGAGGCCTGCGGTGGCCCTTCCGGACAGTGAAGCCGACGCTCACCGTCGCGACCCGCAACGAGCACAAGCTGCGCGAGCTCGGCGAGATCCTCACCGGCGTCGAGCTGGTCGCGCTGCCGGCCGAGGTGGAGCTGCCCCCCGAGACCGGCGACACGTTCGCCGAGAACGCGCTGGTCAAGGCGAGGGCGGCGCACGCCGGGACCGGTAAGGCGGCGATCGCCGACGATTCGGGGATCGCCGCGGCGGCGCTCGGCGGCCGCCCCGGGGTCCACTCGGCGCGGTTCGCGGGCCCCCGGGCCACCGACGAGCAGAACCTCGACCTGCTGATCTCGATGCTCGCCCGCGAGCAGGACCGCTCGGTTGCCTACGTCTGCGTGCTCGCCCACGTCGCCGCCGACGGCACGGAGCACCTCTACGAGGGCCGCTGCGAGGGGACGCTGATCGACCACCGGCGCGGAACCGGGGGCTTCGGCTACGACCCGGCGTTCGTCCCCGCGGACACCGGCGCCGACGACGAGCGGACGATGTCCGAGCTGAGCGCGGAGGAGAAGCACGCGATCAGCCACCGGGGCCGGGCGGCGCGGGCGTTCGCGGAGGCGCTCGCCGCCGGAGACCCGGGGTAGCGGTGATTCACACCAAGGCGGGAGCCGCCGGTCTCTCGATCGCCTCGAACGCGGCGCTGATCGTCTTGAAGCTGATCGCCGGCGCGATCACCGGCTCGATCGCGATCGTCACCGAGGCGATTCATTCGGCGATCGATCTGCTCGCCTCGATCGTCGCCTTCTTCTCGGTCCGGGCGGCCGACGAGCCCGCCGACCGCGAGCATCCGTACGGCCACGAGAAGGTCGAGAACCTCGCCGCCGCGATCGAGGGGATGCTGATCCTGGTCGGCGCCGGGATCATCATCTACGAAGCGACCCGGCGGCTGGTCACCGGCGCGGAGGTCGAGAGCCTCGGAGTCGGGATCGTCGTGATCGGAATCTCGGCGGTCGCCAACGTCGGCGTCTCGACCTTCCTCTACCGCCGCGCCCGGGCGCTCGATTCGGCGGCGCTCGAGGGCGACGCGGCGCATCTGCGGACCGACGCATTGACCTCGGCCGGCGTCCTCGTCGGTCTCCTGCTGGTCGAGATCACCGGGGATGTCGCCTTCGACTCGATCGCGGCGCTCGCGGTCGCCGCGGCGATCGTCGTCACCGGCCTCAGGATCCTGCTCGGCTCGGGACGGGTCCTGGTCGACGAGGCGCCGCCTCCGGACGAGCTCGACCAGATCGAGGCCGCGATCGCCGCCGAGCGCGTCCGGGCTCCGGAGATCGCCGGCTATCACAAGCTCCGCGCCCGGCGGGCCGGCGCGCGGCGCTACATCGACCTCCATCTGCAGTTCCGTTCCGGGACGACGCTCGAGCACGCGCACGAGGTCGCGCATCGTGTCCGCGAATCGATCGAGGCGGAGATCCCGCACTCGGACGTGCTCATCCACACCGAGCCGGAGGAGTCCTACCGCCCTCCGGAGGTCGAGGCGAAGGGGCCCTACCGGGCCGGTTAGAGCGCTCAGAGAAGGTTGACGGCGGCGGCGGCGCCGACCGCCGCCGAGACGATGCTGTAGCCGCTGTAGCCGTTCAGCGCGAGCAGGAGCGCCGCGATCGCGCAGAGGCCGACGACGGCCAGCCAGGAGGCCTTCTGGAGTGGTGGCACGGCGCTATTGTCGCCGACGTGGCAGACCAAACCGCCGCAACCGCCCCCAGCCCCGCCGACGCCGAGGTAGCGGTGGCGCGCCTCGAGGCGATGTCCGCGGACCTGCTCGGCTGCGTGATCCTCGCCGCCGACGGCTCGGCGCTGGCGGCCAGCGGGGACCTCGGCGATTGGGCCGATGCGGGCCGCAGCATGCTCGAGGCGGCAGACGCGGCTGCCGGGCAGCCGGTGACCCACGCCCACGTCGGAACCGAGGACGGCGAGGCGTTCGCCGTCCGCCTCGACGGTTTCGCCCTGGTCGCGGCGGCCGAGCGCTTCGCGCTCGCCGGACTGATGCTGTTCGACATTCGTGCGGTCCTGCGCGACCTCGCCCGCGGGCCCGCGGCGAAGCCGCTGCCCGACGCCCCGGCCGAGGCCGCCTGATGTCGCCGAAGCCGCACCGGATGCTGCTCGACCGGGTCACCGGCTACGCCGACGACGCCTCCGCGTTCCTGCGCCGCCGCCGCCTCACCCGGCGCCCGTTCGCGCGCGTCTACAGCGCCGGCGGGCGCGCCGTCGCCTGCGCGCCGGAGACCGAGGAGGGCAGGGCGCTGTTCCTCGCCGCCTCGCGCGTGATCGACGCCGCGCGGTGATGGCCCGCGAGGCCCCCGAGCACCTGATCGAGCCCGACCTCGGCGCCCGGATCGTCGCCAAGGCGCTCGCCAGGGGCGGCGACTTCGCCGAGCTCTTCTGCGAGGACCGCGCCGGCTTCTCGGTGGCGATCGACGAGTCGCGGATCGAGCGCGCCGAGCGGGCTGCCGACCGCGGCGCCGGCGTCCGCGTGGTGAGCGGCGAGACCACCTACTTCGCCCACGTCGACGGGCTCGCAGAACCGGATCTCGAGCGCGCCGCCGAGGCGGCCGCCGCGGCGCTCTCGGGGGGAGCGCGCTCACCGGCGCCGCTCGAGGCGGCCGCGCCGATCGCGGGCCAGGAGATCGAGATCGCGCCCGCCGCGGTGCCCGCCGAGCGCAAGGCCGAGCTGTTGCGCGCCTGCGACGAGCGGGCCCGCGCCGCGGGCGACGAGGTCGCCCAGGTCCAGGGTGCCTACTCCGAGACGCGGCGGCGGATCACGGTCGCCAACTCCGACGGTCGCCTCGCCTCCGACGACCGCACCAGGGTCCGGCTCGGCGTCCAGGTCGTCGCCCGGCGCGCCGAGAAGGTCGAGACCGGGTTCGAGACGGCCGGTGGCCATCGCGGCTTCGAGCTCGTCGAGCACGGCGCGGCCGAGCGGGTCGCCGAGAAGGCCGCGAGCACCGCACTCACGCTGCTCGGCGCCGATCCGGCGCCGGCCGGCTCGATGCCCGTCGTCGTCGGCGCCGGGTTCGGCGGCGTCCTCTTTCACGAGATGACCGGCCACGGCCTCGAGGCCGATCAGGTCCAGAAGGGCGCGTCGGTCTATGCGGGCAGGCTCGGCGACGAGGTCGCGCCGCCGTTCCTCGAGGCCTACGACGACGGCGTCCTCGCCGGCGAGTGGGGCACCGACGCGATCGACGACGAGGGGACCCCGTCCCGGCGCACGCCCGTGATCGAAGGCGGGCGGGTGACCTCCTACCTCTATGACCTGATGCGGGCTCGCAGGGACTCGGCCGAACCGACCGGCAACGGGCGGCGACAGTCCTTTCGCCACCTGCCGATCCCACGGATGACCAACACCTACATCGGCCCGGGAGACGGGACGCCGGCCGAGCTGATCGCCGAGCTCGACCACGGCTTCTACGCCGTCTCGTTCGCCGGCGGCCAGGTCGACCCGACGACGGGCGATTTCGTCTTCGGCGTCTCCGAGGGCTATCTGATCGAGGGTGGCGCGGTGACGAGGCCGTGTCGCGGCGCGACCCTGATCGGCAACTGCCTCGACACGCTGGCGAAGATCGACGCGGTCGCCGACGACTTCGAGATGCGGACCGGCTTCTGCGGCAAGGAGGGCCAGAGCGTCCCGGTCGGGGTCGGCCAGGGCCACGTGCGGATCGCCGAGATGACGGTCGGCGGGACCGCGGTATGAGCGTCGACGCGGACCTCGATCTCGAGCGGACCGCCTCCCGCGCGGTCGAGGCCGCGCTCGGCTCCGGCGCCGGCGACGCCGAGGCGTTCGTCCAGGACTCGACCGGGCTCGAGGTCCGGGTCTTCGACGGCGAGGTCGAGAGCCTCACCGAGGCGGGCGAGCGAGGGCTCGGAGTCCGCGTCTGGATCGCCGGGCGGGCCGGCTACGCGTACGGGACCGACCTCTCCGATCCGGGCCTCGCGGCGATCGCCGCAGGCGCCGTCGAGGCCGCGCGGGTCGCCGACCCGGACGAGTTCGCCGCCGCTCCCGATCCGGTCGGCGAGCCGAGACCGATTCCGGGGCTCGCCGACCCGAGCGGGGACGAGTGGGGCACGGAGCGCAAGCTCGAGCTCGCCAAGCACGTCGAGCGGGCCGCCCGCGACGCCGACCCCCGCGTGGTCGCGGTCGAGACGTCGGTCTACGTCGACGTGCGGGCGACGACCGCGCTCGCCTCCTCGCGGGGCATCTCCGGCAGCTTCGAGGCCACCTACTGCTATGCCTATCTCTCGGCGATCGCGGAGGCCGACGGCGACCGCCAGACCGGGATCGGGTTCGGGATCGGGCGCTCGCCGGCGGCGCTCGACGCCGACGCGATCGGCCGCGAGGCGGCCGAGCGCTCGAGCTCGCTGCTCGGCGCCACGAAGCCCGCGTCGCGCACCTGCGCGGTGGTCCTCGACGAGACGGTGGCGGCGAGCTTCGTCGGCTTCATCGCGGGCGTGCTCGGCGCCGACGCGGTCCAGCGCGGGCGCTCGCCGTTTGCCGGGCGGCTCGGCGAGCAGATCGGCTCCGCGGCGGTGACGATCGCCGACGACGGCGCCGATCCGGCCGGGCTCAACTCGGCGCCGTTCGACGGCGAGGGCATTCCGACCGGCCGCACCGGCCTGATCGAGGCGGGCACCCTCGGCTCCTATCTGCACGACTCATATACGGCGCGGCGGGAGGGAGGCGGGACGCGCTCGACCGCCAACGCCGCCCGCTCCGGCTATCGCTCCGCTCCGTCGGTCTCGACCTCGAACCTGATCGTCGCACCCGGCGAGCTCGGATTCGACGCGCTCGTCGCCGAGGCGGGGGAGGGGATGTACGTGACCGACGTCGCCGGCCTGCACTCGGGCGTCAACCCCGTGTCGGGGACGTTCTCGGTCGGCGCCACGGGGCGCGTGATCGCGGGCGGCGAGCTCGCCGAGCCGGCGGACGAGTTCACGATCGCCGCCGACCTGGCCGCGATGCTGGCCGCGGTCCGCGCCCCGGCTGCCGAGCCGCGGTGGGTTCCGTTCGGCGGCTCGGTCTCGACCCCGGCGCTGCTGATCGGCGAGATGGCGGTGGGCGGCAGCTGAGCCCGGAGGCCGCGCGCCGCCGCGTGATCGAGCGCCTGTGCGCCGCCATGCTCTGCGTCGGTATCAGAATGGGGCGGCATGCAGGTTGACGTGAACGGGCAGCGACTGTGGTTCGACGTCGAGGGCCTCGCGCTCGTGCCCGACGGCCCCGAGATGCGCGAGCGGCCCACCGTCGTGCTGCTGCACGGCGGGCCCGGGAGCTTCGACCACTCCTACTTCAAGCCCGACCTCGCGCGGCTCGCGGACGTGGCGCAGGTCGTTTACCTGGACCTGCCCGGTCATGGCCGTTCGGAGTGGGGCGACCCGGCGAGTTGGAGCTTCGAGACGTGTGCCGACGGTGTCCGCGAGTTCTGCGACACGCTCGGTATCGCCCGGCCGGTCGTCTACGGGCACTCGCTGGGCGGCTGCGTCGCGATGGTCTACGCGATCCGCCACCCCGGCCATCCCGGGGCGCTGGTCCTCCAGTCCACATTCGCCCGGTTCGACCTCGCCCGGACCGTCGAGGAGTTCCGCCGAGCCGGCGGCGACGAGGTTGCCGGGGTCATCGAGCGCGCTTACGGCGACGACAGCGCGTCGGTCACGCCGGAGGAGTGGGCTCCCTGCTGGAGGCTCTTCGGCCCCTGGGTGGTGGGCGAGCGGGAAGAGTCCCGCACGGTCGAGAACGAAGACCTGAATGCGCCGGGCCTCGAGCTGTTGCGCCGGTTCGACGTCCTCGATCAGTTGGCCGGCATCGAATGCCCGACGCTCGTCTGCGTCGGCGAGCTCGACCCGATCGCGCCGGTGGCCGCCGCCCGAGAGATCGCCGACGCCCTGCCCGAGGGGATCGCGCAGCTCGCGGTCCTCGAGCAAGCGGGCCACTTCGCCTGGAAGGACGCCCCGGATCGCTACTGGCCGCTGGTCACCGATTTCGTCGCGCGCTCAGCCGCCGCCTCACGGCCGCTGAGCCCCGGCGCCGATCCGCGATCCGTCCGACGGCGCTCGGCTGGGGGATGTTGAGCACGAGAGGCTGAGCGCGGTCGCCGGGGCGTCGCCATCCGCCACGGCGGCAAGTCTCGCGCACCGCCCGGCGTCAGCTCAGATGTAGCGCTCGGCGAGCACGCCGGCGACGACGAGGCCGATCAGCGCGATCGCGACCCGCAGCGTGTCGCCGGAGACCTTCTGCGCCAGGCTCGCCCCGAGCCGGCCGCCGACCAGCGAGGAGACCATCAGCGCGACCGCGAACGGCCAACGGACCGGGGCCGCGAACGCGAAGACGACGGCGGCGAGCAGATTCGCGATCCCCGCGAGCAGGATCTTGATCGCGTTCAGGCGCTGGACCGTGTCGACGATGAACAGGGTCAGGATGGCGAGCAGCAGGATCCCCACCGCGGAGCCGAAGTACGCGGCGTAGGCGCCCGCGAGCAGCAGCCCGACGAACAGCCACGGCGAGCGCTCGTTGCCGGCATGGGGGACCGAGCGCGCCAGTTGCGGCTGAAACAACAACAGCAGGCACGAGATCGCGACCAACCCGGGGACGATCACCTCGAAGGTCCGTCCGGGCGTCAGCAGCAGCAACGCCGTGCCGACGACCGCACCGAGCAGGGTCGGGACCGCGAGCCGCTCGATCCGCGCCCGCTGGTCGGCAAGCTGGCTCGCGTAACCGAGCGCCCCGCCGGCGGCGCCGGGGACGAGCCCGACGGTGCTCGTCACGTTCGCGGCCAGGGGCGGGACGCCGAGCGCGATCAGGGTCGGGAAGGTGATCAGCGACCCGGCCCCGGCGAGCGCGTTCGAGGCGCCCGCCGCGGCGCCGGCCGCGCAGGTGGCGATCAGATCGAGGAGGCTCGTCGCTGGTTTCTATCGGTCCAGCCGGGCGCTCACCACGGGCGAGCCGGCCAGGCGCCGTCGCGAAGCGCGACGATGCCCCCGATCACACCGAGGTAGCGCGGTCCCGTCGGGGCCGAGCGTGAGCCCGGCGTAGTCCCGGCCGAAAGCCTTGCCAGCGGACCCCATCGCGGCCACCAATTAGCGCTATTTGCGCGATGGCGTGCCACGTTCCGCACTAGCTCTTCCTACTATCAGCCCTGGGGGAGTCGTCCGAAGGGGTTTCAAGGTGTGAGGTCTCACAGCGGTGTCTCCGGGGGCGGTTGGTCGGGATCGTTCCGGCGAGGGGGGCGGATTGCGCAGGCGCGGGCTTGTGACCTGCGGGAGGCCGGATGAAGCCCGTAACAGCACCGAAAGCGCCGAGGCGCACAGCCCTCGCGGCGGCGCCGGATGGGTCGTGGCGCGAGCGGGCCGGGCGGCTGTTCGCAGATTTCGAGCGACCGGCGAAAGCGATGGTGCGCCGGGCGTTTCGGGACGCGTTCTCCGCTGACGAGGTCGACGACATCTATTCCGGGGCGTGGCTGGGGACCTTGCGAGCCCTCGCCGGCAGGCACGACCAGCTCACCGACGACGAGGTACGCAGCTACCTGCTCACTGCAGTCGCCAACCAGGCCGCCAAGGAGCTTCGCCGCCGAAAGCGCAAGCCGACGACGCCGCTCGAGCTGATCGGCGACCGCGCAGCCGACCGTGAGAGTCCCGAGGAACGGGTGACGAGCGCGGAGGAATCCCGGGTCACGAGGGACCTGCTGAGCTCATTGCCGAAGCGCCGACGTGCCGTAATCCTGCTCCGCTACGGGTGGGGGCTCGAGCCGAGCCAGGTCTGCGCGCTGATCGCGGGCCTATCGCCTCGCGCCTACCGGAAGGAGGTCACGCGCGGCGTCGACGAGCTCACGGAGAACATGCGCGCCTTCGAACGGGGCGACTGGTGTGCAAATCGTGAACCGATCCTGAAGGCTTTCGCCGCCGGCCTGGCGGACGCCGAGCAGCGCCGCCAGGCGCAAGCCCACCTTTCCCATTGCCGGGCCTGCGCGGATTTCGTCACGCGGCTCGGAGGGCATCTGCACGATCTCGGAAGCGCCGCGGCGGTCCCCGCCGCGGTCCAAGGCCTCGACTCTCACGTCGGACTTGGCGAGCGGTTGCTGGAACTCGGGGGTCGCGCGCGCGACGCCGCCCACGGACTGCTCGGCAGAGGCGCGACCGAGAACGCAAGCGAGGCGACGTCGGCGCTGGTGAGCTCGGGCGCCGGGCGCGGTTCCGGCGCCGCGGGGGCCGGACTGTTCGCGAAACTCGCTGGGCTCGGCGTCGGGGGGAAGCTGGCGGTTGCATGTGTTGGTGGCGGCGTCGCGGCCACGGCGTGCATCGCAGCCGGCGTCACCCCGCTCGAGCTGACAGGCCAGACAGTCCGTGAGGGAGATGGTCGCCACCCGCCCGAGCGCCGGGAGCCGAGTCACCCGGTCCACGTGGCGAGCGAGCCCTCTCAACCTCCGGTTGCGCTTCCATCGCAGGTCGGCAACGAGGTGCCGCCACCGCCGGTGGGGGTGCGAGAGGGCACGGAAGTCGAGGCAGAGCCCGCACCGGCGCCAGAGCCAGCGCCGCCGCCGACGTCGACGACCCCGGTTTCGGAATCGGCGCCGCCCGTGCAGCAGGAGTTCGGCGTCCCTGCGGCGGCGGCCCCGGTGACCCCGCCGCCGGGGTCGTCGTCGCCGGCGCCCGGGGGAGCTGTGGGTGGAACAGCGGGTGGGGGGACCGCGGTCGAGCAGGAGTTCGGCCCGTGAGGATCGCCCGGCTCGCGATCACGCTCACGGCGTTGAGCACCGCGTTCACGATCGTGGCTGCCGCCGCGCTTGGGGCCGGCGGCCAGTACACCGTCGTCCAGTGCGATCTCGGTGGCCACGGCGCCACGGAGGCGGCTGGGGAGGTGCATGGCGGCTACCTGATCCGCGACCGGTGCGGCGCGCTCGAGCAGCGCCTCGAGGTCACGAACACCGGGTTCACGACGCCGGGTCAATCGGGACGCTGGCGGTTCAGCGCCCCCTTCGGCACGGCGATCGTCGGCGTCTACGTAAGCGCCAACCTCCGTCGCGAGAACCATCACCTCGCGCAGCTGGTCGTCCAGAACGACCAGGGCGTCCCGACCGTGCTCGCAAATGGCGGCGACACCGGCGACGGATTCCAAAACTTCGGGTTCGCGACCCTCGATCAACGAGCGTTCATCGTCCACCTCGTCTGCAGCGATCCGGGCGGCTGCCCGCCGTCATCGCAGGCACACGCCTACGCCCAGAACATCGCGATCGTCGTCGCCGACCGCGCCGACCCAGTGATCTCAAACGTCTCGGGAAGCCTGCTAGATGGGGGATGGGTGAGGGGGTCGCGGAGCCTGGGCGCTCAGGCCTTTGGACGTCGGGAGCGGATTGCAGCAGCTGTCGGCCTCGGTCAATGGCGCAATATCGACTCAGGCGCCACTTGTCTGCTACGGCGCGGTGGGAGGGTGGTACGCCGCTCGTTTCTCGCCGTGTCCCACACCACCCGCGAGGCGGCTCGTTGGACCAGATTCACTCGACACCGCGGCGGCTCCCTTTTCGAACGGGCCAAACCGTGCTTCGATGTCTGCGCCCGAGACTTCGCCGGTAACGGATCATCATGCTTCGGAACATCAGGTGATGGATTGACAACTGCGTCCGCCACGCTTGCGTTCATCGATCGGCAGAGATGTTGACGATCCGAGACGATGGTCGGTTCGAGTCGTCGGAGACCCACTCGGGCATTTCGACCGGGACGATCTGGCTCCGACCCGTCGACTCATCCGAGTGGCAGCAGCAGCCGACCCGGCTGAGTCCGACGACGCTGACGACCCGTGTGGACTCGAGCTCGATGCCCGCGGGCGAGTACGAGTTCAGGGCTACGGCGACGGATGTCGCGGGCAACCAGGCGGAGACGACTCGCCGAGCCGACGGGACGCCGATGATCTTGTCATTCCCATTGCGCGAAGCTGTCCAGCTTTCCGCCGGGCTCGCAGGCGGGTCGAAGCGCCAGACGATCCCCTACCGAAGGGGATCGAAGACCTCCGGCACCCTCGTTGATGCGTCGGGTACTCCACTTGCCGGACACCCGGTCACGATCGAGGAATCTTTCGGGCCGGGAGCGTTGATCGATCGCCGCGTCCGCATCGTCACGACCGACGAGGATGGGCGCTGGGTCTCGAAACTGCCCGCCGGACCGTCGCGCACCGTGACGGCAACGTTCGAGGGCTCGCAGCGTTATCGGCCGACCGACGCGAACGCGGGACTGCTTCGCGTGCGCAGCAGGGCGAGTTTCCGGACCTCGCGATCCCGCGTCCCGGAGGGCGGCCGCGTCGTGTTCTCGGGACGCGTGGGACACAAGGCGGCACGAATCCCCACTGGCGGGAAGCTGATCGAGCTTCAGGTGCGAGAGTCGGTAGGCCGCTGGAACACGGTCCGCGAGGCTTTCTACACCAAGTCCTCGGGGCGCTTCCGGCTCGGCTACCGATTCGGCAAGTTCTATGAGACCAACGCCAGCTTCCGGTTCCGCCTCAAGGTCGTCCACGAGCAGGGATGGCCGTATAAAGCGCCCGTGCGATCCCGCCCGCGCGCGGTTACGGTGGTCGCAAATTGAGCCATTCGGGCTAAGGTATGGCGAGGGGCAGGATGGGAGAACGCAAGCTGAGTCACTCCACGGTGGTCTCGTACGTCGCGCTGATCGTGGCGCTGTCGACAGGCGGTGCCTACGCCGTCGACAAGCTGACCTCCCATGAGATCGCGAACAACAGCATCAAGAGCATCGATCTGAAGAAGCGCAAGGGGGTCGCTGGGTCCGACGTGCGGCGCGATTCTCTTACCGGCTCGGAGATCCGCGAGGGATCGCTGAATGGCTCACAGTTTGCGCCGATCGTTGGCGTTAACGATGCAATCGACTGCGACCCAGCATCCACCACGAGCATCAACTGCGTCGACGTTCAGATTGATCTTCAGCGGTCCTCCGATGTGATGGCGATCGCGACAGGTGGCATGTACAGCGGTGCTACGTCACCGACCGGCACCACGCGGGCTAGTTGCGAGGTGACGTTGACGGCGCACAGCATCCGGTCGTTTGCGACGCCGGGCGAAGGCATGGATGTGACCGACGCGCGTTGCCGACCAACGGATTTGCCCGCACCTCGTTACGCCGGATCCGCTTCCGGCCGGCAGCCACAAGATTGCGCTTGACCTGCAGCGAACTCGTAGGGCGACGTCCGCATCGCCACGCCGACGATCGCGGCGATCGCGATCTCGACCGGCAAGCCGTAACGCGGTCGGCGTCAGCGGCCGCGACACCGTCGCCCGCACGATCCGTTCCCCGGCCAACCTAGACTGACCGCCGGTGGACGACTGGATTGTCGAGCGTCGCAGGCAGCGGAGGGCGATCGAGCGTCAGCGGCGGGCGCGGGCTCGGCGCCGGAATCTGCTGGTTGGGGGTGGGGTCGTCGCCGTGGCGGCGCTCGTGGTCGTCGGTGTCGTGGGTCTCGGGTCGGGCGGGGGTGGGGAGGGGAGCTCCGCGACGGCTGCGGCCCGCCGCAGCGAGAGCAGGGCGCCCGCGACCGACACCGCGAGCGCGCCCACGGTCAGCGACTTTCACGACCCGGTCCCGATCCTCATGTACCACGCGATCCAGCCGGCGCCGCCGGGTGCGGCGCTGCCGGGCCTCTTCGTGCCGGAGGCCGAGTTCGAGGACGAGATGGGGTGGCTCGCCGACCACGGCTACCACGGGGTCACGCTCGATCAGGTCTTCAATGCCTGGAACGACGGCGATCCGATCGCGACGAACCCGGTCGTCGTCTCGTTCGACGACGGCTATCAGAGCCAGTACGCGGGGGCGCGGCCGAAGCTCGACCAGCTCGGGTGGCCGGGGGTGCTCAACCTCGAGATCCACAACCTCCAGCTCGGCAACCTCTCCGATGCCGAGGTCCAGGACCTGGTCGACTCGGGCTGGGAGCTCGACTCACACACCTTCACCCACCCCGATGTGACGACCCTGGACGCCGACGGGCTCGCGAAGGAGATCGGAGCCTCGCGCCGCTATCTGAGCAACCGCTTCGGCGCCCCGGTGAACTTCTTCTGCTATCCGGCCGGCGCCTACGACGACGCGTCGATCGCCGCGGTCAAGGCCGCGGGGTATGAGGGCGCGACGACGACCGAGGAGGGGCTCGCGACCCCGGATCAGGACCCGTACGCGCTGAGCCGGATCCGGATCGACGCCGGTGACGGCGTCACGGGGCTCGAGCAGAAGCTCAGCGCGGCGGGCGCCTGACGGCGGGCCCGGCTCAGAGCTCGTAGCGCGCCAGGTCGGCGTCGAGGCGCTTTGAGTCCTCGGGGTCGAGATCGTCGCCCGCGGGCGGTCCCGCGGGGCCGTCGCCGTCCTCGTCGCCGTCGCGGCGCCAGCGTCGCAGGGCGAAGATGATCAGGCCCGCCGCGAACACGATCCCGCCGACCGGCACCAGCCACGCGGCGAGGTCGAAGCCCGAGTCGCTCGGCACCGCGAGCACGCGGTCGCCGTACTGGGCGACGAGGCGGTCCTTGATCTCGTCCTTGGTCAGGCCGCGGGCGATCAGGCTGCGGATCAGGTCGCGCTCCTGGTTTGCCTGCGGCGCGTCGATCGCGAGCTCGAGCGGGACGCCGCAGACGATGCACATCACCTCGTCCTCGATGTCGGGCAGCGAGGCCTGAGCGGGCACGGCGGGCTTTGCCGGCGCCGGTGCTCCCTGCTCGTTCCCCGCTCCCTGCTGCTGACCGAACGCGGCCGCCGGGGCGCCGAGCGCCGCCGCGACGAGCACGATGACGAGGGCGCCACGCACCTCAGCTGCCCTCGATCTGGGGCGCCACCGTGCCCTTCAGATAGGCGTCGGTGACCTGGCCGTGGATCGCCGCGGCGACCTTGCCCTCGGGGTCGATCAGAAAGCTCTCGGGCACGCCGGTCGTCTTCAGCTCGCCGGCGTAGTCCCCGGAGCCGTCGTGGATCTGCGGGTAGGTGAGGTCGAACTCGCGGATGAACCGGCGCGCCGAGGCCTCGTCGTCCTGGGTGTCGACGCCGAGGACCTCGAACCCGTCGCCGCGGTGGCGCCGGTAGAAGCTCTCCAGCGCCGGGGCCTCGTCGCGGCACGGGTCGCACCACGAGGCCCAGACGTTGACCAATACCCACTTGCCCTGATAGTCGGCGATCGACCCGGTGCCGCCGGCGCCGATCCGGGTCAGCTCGCTGACCGGGGCGGCGTCGCCCGTCTCCAGCGAGCCGTGTCCCTTGGAGAGCAGGCCGTAGGCGAGCAGGGCGATGACGGCGAGAACGCCCATGAAAACGACGAAAGTGCGCGCGCCCATCGCGGCCAAAGCGTAGAGATGGATCGAGGCCGGCCGCCGCCGCCGCCGGGGCGGGACCTCGTTCTAGACTGAGCGCCTGCGCGGCGGTAGCTCAGTTGGTAGAGCACGAGCTTCCCAAGCTCGGGGTCGCGGGTTCGAGCCCCGTCCGCCGCTTTCACGCCGCCGGCGAACCGGAGGGATCGGCGCGCCTTTGGAGGGCCTTCAGCCCGGCGGCAGCTGGTAGGGGTGTCGGAGGGTGTCGGCGACGGCGCCCATGATGCGATCGGCGGGGATCGCGCACGGCCAGTTGAGCGGGTCGTCGATCAGCGTTTGCTGTCCTGGGCAGTCTCCGCTGAGGATGTCGCTGTTCGTTTCCACGACGACGGTCGTCTCGATGTCGGGGTTGTAGTAGACGGCGGTGGTGTAGCCCGGCACCTGTCCCGTGTGTCCGATCCACCCCCGGTCGTTGGCCAGCCCGATGCCGTAGGACAGCTGCGGCGACAGGGGCGGGGTCGTCGTATCGAATGAATCGAGTCGCCGCTTCTGCTGCGCAGGCGCCAACAGTCCCTTGCCCGTTCCGAAGGCGCGCCCGTAGACCAGCAGGTCGCCGACGGTCGAGATCATCTCGCCGGCCGCCCACGCGTACGACGGGTTCCACTTCGTCGAGTTGGCCGGCTGGTCTGACGGCTGACCCTGCAACGTGTACCCCCGAGCGTGGGGCGTGGGCAGATCAGCGGACCCGCCGGGCCAGGATGTCTGGGCGAGGTTCAGGGGATCGAAGATCCGCTTGCGCAGCACCGCGCGCATCGGCTTCCCCGTCACCTGCCGGATCACCTGCCCGAGCAGCACGTAGTTGCTGTCGGAGTATTGGAAGGAGGTTCCCGGGGTGAACAGGGGCGAGTCGCGGAGGCCGACGTCGAGCAGCTGGGCCGGGCGCCAGCGCCGCGTCGGGTCTGAGTAGAGCGCTTGCACGAAGGCCGGATCCGCGGTGTAGCTGGCGACTCCACTCGTCATGTCGGCGACCTCGCGAAGGGTCATCGCGTCGCCGTTCGGCACTCCCTCGATGTACTTGCTGACCTTGTCGCTGAGCGAGAGCTTGTGGTCGCCCGCGAGCTGCATCAGCAGCGCGCCGATGAACGTCTTGGTTACCGATCCGATGCGTTGATGCAGACTCGCCTTCATCGGCGCTTTCGAGCGCTCGTTCGCGATCCCGATCGCCTTCACCCACTTGCCCTTCGGCGTCTGCACCCCGACGATCGCGCCGGGCGCCGCGGCATCGTCGAACCCGCGCCGGACGGCGGCGTCGAGCCGTTCGCGCTGCCGAGACGGCAGCTGGGCGCTTGACCGCGCGGACGCGGCGCTCGGATCGGTCTTCGTGACCCCGGCCGTGGCTTCGCCGCCCGAGCCGGCGACGAGCGCGCCGAGCAGCACGACAAGCACGACTACGGCTCTTCCCCGCCCCATCAAGGGCCATCGTAGTCGCTGCGCGGCTTCGGCTCGACCGGGCCGCTCGCCGCCGGCGGTGTGGCGGGCCGTCTACCCCGAGGAACAGGTGAGCGACGCGGCGCCGATCTTCGAGTCGAGCATCGAGACTCCGGTCGGCGTCTTCGCGCTGGACTCCGACGAGCGCCCGGCGAGGATCGTGCGGACGGTCGCCTCGTCGAGGCGCCTCAGCAGCGCCTGCGCGGTGCAACCCGCAACCTCGGGCTCGACCTTCTCCTGGGCGACGAGGGCCGCGGCGAGCCTGCCCGCGTTCGGAGCTGCGTTCGGATCGACCTCGACGGTCGCCGCCGCCGGCTTGCCGCCGCCGCAGGCACTGAGTGCGAGCGGCACGAGCAGCGCGGTGGACACGGCGACGACGCGCGCGAGCTTTCCCCCGATCGGCCCTCGGTCCATCTCGTCCCCTTTCTGGAGGTTGCGACGCCAACGAATCTCCGTTCCCCGCGGCCGCGAGATCAAACGTCGAGTTGCCCGCGCGGGCCCCGATTCCTGGAGCTTGCGACGATTCCCGCATGTCGGGGTCTCGTCGCACCGAGCTCGCGCGCGCCGACCGGATCCTGCCGGGGGTGTGGCGCCTGCGCCTGCCGCTGCCGTGGCCCGGGGTCCCACACGGCAACGCGTTCGCGGTCGCCGCCGACGGGGGAATCGTTCTCTTCGACACCGGAATGGCGACCGCGGATGGAGAGCGCCAGCTCGAGCTCGGCCTCGCCCAGGCGGGCTGGCGGCTCGCCGACGTGCGGCTCGTCGTCTGCACGCACGCCCACGCCGACCACTACGGGCTCGCCGGCCCGATCGTCGACGCGGCCGGGTGTGAGCTCTGGATGCACCCGCGCTGGCAGCACGTGCGCGCCTACGCGGAGGATCCCGCCGGAGCGCTGGAACGGCGGATCGAGGTCGCCCGTCAGAGCGGGGTGCCGATGGCCGCCCTGGAGCGCTACCAGCAACAGCGCCAGAACGCCGATACGGGGATCGCCCGGGTTGTCGAGCCCGACCGCGAGCTGCTCCCGGGGGTCGAGGTCGCGACCGATCTCGGCGACTGGCAGGTCTACGAGACCCCCGGCCACGCCCCTTCGCACGTCGTCCTCCATCAGCCCGACCGCGGCCTGATGATCTCCGGCGATCACCTGCTCGGCCGGGTCTCGGTGTTCTTCGACTACGGCCACAGCCCCGACCCGGTCTCCGAGTTCATCGGCGGCCTCGACACCGTCGAGGACCTGCCGACCAGCCTCTGTCTCGCCGGCCACGGGCGGCCGTTTCGCGACGTCCCCGCGAAGGTGACGGCGAACCGCGCCCAACTCGACCAGCATCTGACCTCGGTGCGAGCGACGATCGATTCCGGGCCTCAGACGGCGTTCGAGGTCGCCACCGAGCTGATCGGCGCCGACAACCTGAATCCGGCCACGGCCGCCTGGGCCCTGCAGCTCTCGCTCGCCTATCTCGACCACCTCGTGCTCGCCGGCGAGGCGGAGGTCGAGGAGGACTCCGCCGCGGACGTGAGGCGCTGGAGGTCCGTCGATTGATCCTCTGTTTCGGCGAGGCGCTCGTCGACCTGATCCAGGATCCCGCCTCGGACTCCCCGGAGGCGGCGGACTCGTTCACGGCCCATTTCGGCGGCGCGCTCGCCAACGTCGCTGTCGCCGCCGCCCGGCGGGGGCGACCGCCGGGCTCGCCGGCGCCGCAGGCGACGACGATTGGGGTCGCTGGCTTCGCGAGCGGCTCGAGCGCGAGGGCGTCGACCTGCGCTTCTTCGGCCTCCTGGAGGGAGAGCAGACCCCGGTCGCGTTCGCTCGTTTCGACGAGACCGGCGCCCCGAGCTTCGAGATCTACGGCGACGCGGTGCAGGTCGCGGTCGAGTCGGTCGCGCCGAGCCTCGAGCCCGCGATCGATGCCGCCGCGGCGTTCGTCTACAGCTCGACGACGCTGGCGACCGCGGGCGAGCGCGAGGTGACGCTCCGGGCGCGGGAGCTCGCGCTCGAGCGTGACGTCCGCGTCTGCTTCGATCCGAACATCCGCCCGAACCGCTGGGGCGGCGACGAGCGAGCCGCGGCCGCCGCCTCGCGCGCGGTGATCGAGGGCTCGTTCCTGGTCCGCGCCAGCCACCGCGAGGCGACGGCGATCACCGGCCTCGACGACCCGCGCGAGGCCGCGGCCGCGATCGCCGCGATCGGTGCCGAGCTCGCGGTGGTGACTCTGGGCGCCGAGGGCGCGGTGGTCCGCGGCGCCTCGGAGGCGGAGGCGCCGGCGCCCGAGGTGAGCGTCGTCTCGACCCTCGGTGCGGGCGACGCCTTCATGGGCACGTTCGTCGCCGAGCTCGCGGCGCGGGGGTGGGACCCGGCGAGCGCGGGAGCGGCGCTCCCGCCCGCGCTCGACGCCGCGGCGGCGGCCTGCACGCGGCTCAGTGCGCTCGACTGATGGTCGCGATAATTCTCCGCCAGTGAGCCCCGCGCAGCGCGTCGCCGTCACCCGCACCTTTCTCGAGATCTCCGATCCCGCCGACCTGCGCGCCCCGACACGAGCCCCGGGGCGTGAGTTCGAGCTCCGCCGGGTGAGCGGCGGGGCGACGAGCCGCCGGTTCTACGAGACGATCGGCGAGCCGTACGGGTGGACCGACCGGCTCACCTGGAGCGACGCGCGGTGGGAGCGCTGGGCGAGGCGGGTCGAGACCAGGGTGATCGACGTCGACGGCGACGAGGCCGGCTACTTCGAGCTCGAGCCCGGTCGCGGCGTCGTCACGCTCGCCTATCTGGGGCTGCTCGAGCCGTATCAGGGGATCGGCATCGGTGGCCACGTGCTGACCGCGGCGATCCGCCGCGGGTTCGAGCTCGCTCCCAGGGTCCAGGTCAACACCGGAACGCTCGACGGCTCGCATGCGCTCGCCAACTACGAGGCTCGCGGGATGCGGGTGATTCACCGCCGCCGCGAAACCCAGTCGCTCGAGCGACCTCGCTAGATGGAATCACTCGTCTAGGCCGTTCAGCCCGGTGCGAGCTCGGCCAGCGCCGCGAGCAGGCGCTCGACCTCGTCGGGGGTGATGTTGAGGTGCGGGGCGATCCGCAGCGAGTCGGAGCGCAGGGCGGCGAAGCAACCCGCAGCCTCGAGCGTCGCGAGCACCCGTGAGCGGGCCTCGGGCGCCAACCCGATGCCGAGCATGTGCGGGCCGCGCCGCGCCTGCGCTACCGGCTCGAGGCCGAGCTCGGCAGCGCCCTCGGCGACCGCCGCGGTCGTCGTCGCAAGGGTCGCCGCGATCCGGTCCACCTCCCAATCGAGCAGCTGCTCGAGCGCCGCGACCGCCATCGGAACCAGGTTGAAGCTCGAGCGCTGGCCCATGTCGAAGCGTCGCGCGCCGGGCTGGTAGTCGTCGCGGTAGTCGACCAGGCGGGCGAAGTCCTCCGACCCGGCGCGGTTGATCCAGTTCTGCTCCAGCGGCTCGCCGTCGCGGTGCTCGGCGCCGACGTAGAGGTAGGAGACGCCGAACGGCCCCAGCAGCCACTTGTAGCCGACCGCGACGAGGAAGTCCGGGCGCAGCCGCTCGAGGTCGAGCCCGATCGCACCCGCCGACTGGCTCGCGTCGATCACCAGCCGGCAGCCGAGCGCGTGGGCGCGCTCGGCGACCCGGTCGAGGTCGATCAGGGCGCCGTCGGTCCAGTGCACGTTCGGGACGCTGACCACCCGCACCCGCTCGTCGAGCGCCGCGAGGATCGCGTCGGTCCAGTCCTGGCCCGGCTCGCGCGCGACCGTGAGCAGCTCGGCGCCGCTGCGGCGGGCGAGGTCGCGCCAGGTGTAGACCCCGGACGGGTACTCCTCGGCGAGCAGGAGGATGCGGTCGCCCGCGGCGAGGTCGAGGTTGCGGGCCGCGACCGCGAACCCGTAGCTCGTCGCGGTGACCAGGGCGACGCCGTCGGCGTCGGCGCCGACCAGCCGCGCGAACAGCTCGCGCAGGCGGTCGACGTCGCTGAACCAGTCCTCGGCAGCGATCGTCCACGGCCGAGCCCGGCGTTCGAGCGCCCGCTCGCCGGCCTCGCGCACCCGGTGGGTGAGCGGCGAGAGGTTCGCGGTGTTGAAGTAGGCGATCCCCGGCGGGAGATCGAACTCCTCCCGCCGGGGACCGAGGGGTCGCGGCTCGCCCGCCACGACCCCATGTTCCTACACCGAGCGCTGGTAGGTCCGGAACGCCCGCACGGCGAAGAACAGGGTCGCCGCCAGGAACGCCACCAGCAGACCGGCCCGGCCGGCGATCGCGCCCCAATCCGGCGACGCGGTGAGCGCCTCGCGCCCCGCCTCGACGGCCCAGTTGACCGGGTTGAAGTCCGACGCCGTCTGCATCCAGCCCGGCATCAGATCCTTCTGCATGAAGGTCACCGACAGGAACGAGAGCGGCAGCATCAGGAACTGCATCAGCGCGATCAGCGTCTCCTCGCGACGGGCGAGCAGCGCGAGCCCGTTCGAGAGCGCGCCGAACGCGGCCCCGACCAGGATCGCGATTCCGATCAGGACCGCGACTCCGGCGACGCCGTTCGAGAACTCGGCTCCGGCGAGGATCGCGAGTCCGACGATGATCAGCGTCTGGATCACGATCTGCAGCGACGCCTGCGCGAGCCTCCCCGTGATCAGCGACGAGCGCCGCACGGGGGAGACCAGGAAGCGGTCGACGACGCCGCGCTCGAGGTCCTCGATCATCGGCATCCCGCTCCACCCGGCGGTGAAGAATGCCGTCATCACGACGACGCCCGGGGCGAGGAACTGGATGTAGTTGTCCGAGCCGAAGCCCGGGGATGTCGGTCACGGTCTCGAACAGCGCTCCGAAGAGCAGCAGCCAGATCACCGGCTGGACCAGGTTGACGAAGATCCACCAGGGCTGGCGAAGCAGCTCCATCACGTGGCGGACGGTCATGTGTCGGGTGTCTGCGATTGCCTTGATCATGCGGATTCCTCCTGCGGGTTCTCGGTTTCGTCGGCCTCGGCCTCGGCGGCGCGGAACGTGCGGCCCGCGTAGCGCAGATAGACGTCGTCGAGCGACGGTCGGGCGACGGTCACGGAGGCGACCGCGACTCCGTTTGCCTCCAGCGCCTGCAGCACGGCGGGCACGGTGCGGGCGCCGTCGTCGGCGCGGGCGTGCAGCGCGCGCCCGTTCAACTGCACCTCGTTGATCCCCACGACCCCCTCGAGCAGCGGCTGAAGGCCGTTCCTGGTCGTACCGTCGAGCTCGACGTGGATCGCGTCGCCGCGAAGCTCGCGCTTCAGCTCGTCGGGAGTGCCCTCGGCAACCACGCGGCCGCGATCGACGATCGCCAACCGCGAGGCGAGCCGGTCGGCCTCCTCGAGGTAGTGCGTGGTCAGCAGCACGGTCAGCCCCTCGCCCGTGAGCCGCGAGATCTCCTCCCACATCTCGGCCCGGACCTCGGGGTCGAGGCCGGTGGTCGGCTCGTCCAGGAACAGCACCTGCGGGCCGTGGACGAGGGCGAGCGCGACGTCGAGACGCCGCTGCATGCCGCCCGAGTAAGTGCGCACGAGCCGGTCCGCGGCGTCGGCGAGCCCGAACTGCTCGAGGAGCGCGTCGCAGCGCGCGCTCCAGCTCGCCGCCACCGAGCCCGAACACCTGGCCCTGGAGACGCAGGTTCTCGCGCCCGGTCGCCTGGACGTCGGCGCCGCTCTTCTGGGCGACGACCCCGATCGCCCTGCGGACCGCGGCCGGATCGTCGTCGACGCCGACCCCCGCGACGTCCGCGCTGCCCGAGTCGGGATGCGACAGGGTGGTGAGGATCCTGACCGTCGTCGACTTGCCGGCGCCGTTCGGGCCGAGGAGGCCGAATACGGTTCCCTGCTCGACCTCGAAACTGATCCCGTCGAGCGCGCGGACGTCCCCGTAGGACTTTGCGAGCTCGCGGGCCTCGATTGCGGTTGCCACCTCCAACTCCTTTCTCTAGAATTACCTCAACGGCACAAGTAGCTTACATAACAAGATACTTTTATGTCAAGACAATCCAAGCAGGAGCTGATCGACGCGATCGGCGACGAGTTCCGGGTCAATCAGAACCGGGCCGACGTCTTCGACGAGATGGCGGCAGAGCACCTCGGGATCAACCGCACCGACATGCGATGCCTCGACGTCCTGACCAGGGTCGGGCGGACGACCGCCGGCGACCTCGCGCGCGAGGCCGGGCTGACCACCGGCGGCGCCACGGCGGCGGTCGATCGCCTCGAGCGGGCCGGCTACGTGAGCCGGGTCCGCGACGACGAGGACCGCCGGCGGGTCTGGATCGAGGCGACCCCGGTCGTCCTCGAGCGGGCGATGGAGATCTGGGGGCCGCTGAAGGAGCTTTGGGATGGGCGCGCCGGCGCGCTGTCCCGTGAGCAGCTCGAGTTCGTCTTCGAGTTCATGCGCGACAGCAACGCGATGATGGTCGACCAGATCGAGCGCGTCCGGACGCTCCGGAAGCGAGCCGAGACCGAGTGAGCGCCGCGCGACCCGGGTGGTGGCGCGACGCGGTCGTCTACCAGGTCTACCCGCGCTCCTTCCAGGACTCCGACGGCGACGGGGTCGGCGATCTGGCAGGCGATCACCGCACGGCTCGATGCCCTCGCGTGGCTCGGCGTCGACGCGCTGTGGTTGTCGCCGTTCTTCGCCTCGCCGCTCGCCGACTGGGGATACGACATCAGCGACTACACCGCTGTCGACCCGCAGCTCGGCGACCTCGACGACGTCGACGCGCTGCTGGCCGCCGCGCACGAGCGCGGGATCAGGGTCCTCTTCGACCTCGTCGCGTCGCACACCTCGATCGAGCACCCGTGGTTTCGCGAGCATCCCGACCGCTACATCTGGGCCGACGACGGGCCGCCGAACAACTGGCGCGCTGCCTTCGGCGGTCCCGCCTGGAGCCGCGACGAGCGGACCGGACGCTGGTATCTGCACTCCCATTACCCCGAGCAGCCCGACCTCGACTGGCGCAACCCGGCGGTCCGCGAGGCGATCGCCGAGGTGATGCGGTTCTGGCTCGCGCGGGGCGTGGACGGGTTCAGGATCGACGCGATGCAGGTCCTCGTCAAGGACCTCGAACTGCGCGACGACCCGGCCGCCGCAGGCGAGCCGGCGCTGCCGCTGCCGGCCGATCTCGCCGCGCTCGACCCGGTCCACTCGCGAAACGCGCCGGAGACGCGGATCGCGCTGCGGGCCCTGCGCGAGGCGGCGGGCGACGCCCTGCTGGTCGGCGAGGTCTATCTACCGACCGAGTCGCTGGGTCCGTATCTCGAGCAGATCGATCTCGCTTTCGCGTTCGAGTTCATGCACTCGCCGTGGCGGGCCGAGGCGCTGGCGCCGGTGATCGCCGCCGCGGCGCGCACCGGCCGGGCGGCCTGGGTGCTCTCCAACCACGACTTCTCGCGCCTCGCGACGCGGCTGGGACCGGACGCCGTACGGGCGGCGGCGATGCTGTTGCTGACTCTCCCGGGGCCCGCTTTCGTCTACCAGGGCGACGAGATCGGAATGGCCGACGGGCCGCAGCCCGACCCGCCCCGCGACCGCGCCGGGCGCGACCGGTTCCGCACCCCGATGCAGTGGGAGCCGGGCCCGACCGGCGGCTTCAGCGACGCCGAGCCGTGGCTGCCGGTTGCCGACCCCGAGCGGCGAAACGTCGCCGATCAGCGGCGGGACCCGGGATCGCTGCTGTGGCTCTACCGGCGCCTGATCGAGCTCCGCCCGAGCCTCGGCGCCGGGTTCGAGATCCTCGACGCCCCGGAGGGAATGCTCGCCTACCGGCGCGGCGATCACATCGTCGCGATCAACCTCGGCCGTCGCCCCGCGCCCCCGCCCCGCGCCGGGGAGCCGCTCCTGTGGACCGATGCGGGCGAGCGGCCGCCGGCTGAGATCCCGCCGAACGGAGGATTGGTTTTCCGTCCAACCCGGGTTTGAAGTCGGGTTTTCCGGGGCATCAGGTGGCCGTCCCGCCGAACGTGGGACGTTCAAGGGAGACGGAGAGAAGAGTTGGCCAAGGTCGGCGTCCGGACTGTTGGGATCGCGCTGCTCGCGTGCATCGCGGCGATTGCCCTCGGCAGCTGCGGCAGCGACGATTCGGGCTCCGGATCGACGCTGACCTGGTTCATCTTCAACGAGCCCAGCGCCTCGCCCCAGGCGGCCGCCGAGAAGTGCTCGAAGGAGTCGAACGGCGCCTACGACATCCAGTTCGAGTTCCTGCCGGCCGACGCCGACGGTCAGCGCGAGCAGCTCGTCCGCCGGCTCGGCGCCGAGGACTCGTCCGTCGACCTGATCGGGATGGACGTGATCTGGACCGGCGAGTTCGCCAACGCGGGCTGGATCGAGCCCTTCCCGCAGGACGTCGCCGACCAGGTGACGAAGAACGTGTTCCCGAGCGTCGTCAAGACCGCCGAGTTCGAGGGCAAGGTCTACGCGGCGCCGCTGTGGTCGAACACCGAGCTGCTCTGGTACCGCACCGACCGTGTCCCGAAGGCGCCGAAGACCTGGGACGAGATGATCGACGAGGGCGTCAAGCTCGGCCCCGACAAGGGGCTGATCGAGGTCCAGGCCGACAAGTACGAGGGCCTCGTGGTCTGGTTCAACCAGATGCTCGAGTCGGCGGGCGGCCACATCCTCGCCAGCCCGGAGGAGATCGACCTCCAACAGGAGCCGACCGAGCGCGCGCTCGAGATCATGGGGCGGCTCTCGACCTCGGAGGCCGCCGACCCGGCGATCACCACCTCGGAGGAGGACCCGGCGCGGCTCGCGTTCGAGGCCGGCGACGCCGCGTTCCAGATCAACTACCCGTTCGTCTATCCGAGCGCGAAGGAGAACGCGCCGGACGTCTTCAAGGTGATGAAGGCGGCCAAGTACCCGCAGGTCGACCCGAACCGACCGAGCGCGCCGCCGCTCGGCGGGATCAACCTCGGCGTCTCGTCCTTCTCCGAGAACAAGGATCTGGCCTTCGAGGCGATCCAGTGCCTGATCAAGCCCGAGAATCAGATCGCGACCGCGGTCGCCGGCGGGCTGCCCCCGGTGCGCGAGGACCTCTATGACTCGCCCGACATCAAGAAGGCGTATCCGGGCCTCTCCGAGCTGATCCGCCAGTCGATCGAGGATGCCGCGGCGCGGCCCGGCGAGTCGCCCGCCTACCAGGACATCTCGCTCGCGATCCAGGAGGCGATCCACCCGACGACCGACATCGACCCGAACGATCCGGGCGCCACCTACGACGAGCTCCGCGACCTGCTCGAGCAGGCGATCAACAGGGAGGGCCTGCTGTGAGGCGGAGCCCGACAGGGCGGAGCCGAGGCGCGCCGCCGTTGAGGCGCCTGACTGTGAGGCGGAGCCCGACAGGGCGGAGCCGAGGCGCGCCGCCGTTGAGGCGCCTGACTGTGAGGCGGAGCCCGACAGGGCGGAGCCGAGGCGCGCCGCCGTTGAGGCGCCTGTCATGACCACCGAGGCGACAACCGCTCCGGGGCGGACCGCGGCAGCGCCGCAGAAGAAGCCGAAGGTCTCGGACCGGACCAAGTCCGAGCGCAAGCTTGCCTGGATGCTCTGCGCACCGGCGGTGATCGCGATGCTGTTGGTCACCGCCTATCCGATCATCTACGCGATCGTCCTCTCGGTGCAGAAGCTCGATCTGCGCTTCCCCGACGAGGGCGGCTTCATCGGCCTCGACAACTACGTGACCGTGCTGAGCTCGCCGCTGTGGTGGGAATCGGTCTTCAACACGGTGTTCATCGCCGTCGTCTCGGTCGCGATCGAGCTCGTCCTAGGGATGATCATCGCGCTGGTCATGTTCCGGGCGATCTTTGCCCGCGGCCTGGTGCGCACGACGGTGCTCATCCCCTACGGGATCATCACCGTGGTCGCCGCCTTCGCCTGGTTCTACGCCTTCGACCCGGGCAGCGGCTTCGTCAACCACCTGCCGTTCGTCCCCGACGACAAGGCCTGGTTCGGCGACCGCTGGAGCGCGCTCGGGGTGATCATCGCCGCCGAGGTCTGGAAGACGACCCCGTTCATCGCCCTGCTGCTGCTCGCCGGGCTGACGACGATCGACGGCGGTCTCTACGAGGCGGCGAAGGTCGACGGGGCGAGCGCCTGGCAGCGCTTCTGGAAGATCACCCTGCCGCTGATGAAGCCGGCGATCCTCGTCGCGGTGCTCTTCCGGATGCTGGACGCGTTCCGGGTCTTCGACTCGATCTTCGTCATGACGGGGGGTGGGCAGGACACCGAATCGGTCTCGATCGTCGGTTACGACCAGCTGATCTCGAGGCTCAACCTCGGGCTCGGCTCGGCGGTCTCGGTGCTGATCTTCTTGATGGTCCTGCTGATCGCGTTCGTCTTCGTGCGCGGCTTCGGCACGGCGATTCCCGGAAGGGAGAGGGAGGGCTGATGAAGCGGGGAACCCGCGAATACGTGTTCTGGAGCATCGGCATGTTCGTGATCATCGCCGCCGCGCTCCTCCCGGTCCTCTGGCTGCTCTCGTTGTCGCTCAAGGACCCGGCGACGATCGCCGACGGGCGCCTGATCCCGGCCGACGTCAGCTTCGACAACTACAAGTCGCTGTTCGAGGGCGGCCTCGACAGCCCGCTGCTGCGACCGCTGATCAACTCGATCGTGATCGCCCTGATCTCGACCACGATCGCGATCGTGCTCGCCTCGTTCACGGCCTACGCGATCGCCAGGCTCGAGTTCCCGGGCAAGCTCCTGATCCTCGGCGGCGCGCTGGCGATCGCGATGTTCCCTGCGATCTCGACCGTAGGGCCGCTGTTCGACATGTGGCGCAACCTCGGCCTCTACGACACCTACCTCGGGCTGATCATCCCCTACCTGACGTTCTCCTTGCCCCTGGCGATCTACATCCTGGTCGCGTTCTTCAGGGAGATCCCCTGGGACCTCGAGCAGGCGGCCCAGGTCGACGGCGCGACCCCGTTCCAGGCCTTCCGCAAGGTGATCGTGCCGCTGGCGGCACCGGGGATGTTCACCGCCGCGATCCTCGTCTTCATCTTCTGCTGGAACGATTTCGTGTTCGCGATCTCGCTCACCTCGAGCGACGCCTCGCGCACCGTGCCCGCGGCGCTCGCCTTCTTCACCGGCGACTCGCAGTTCACGGCCCCGACCGGCAACATCGCCGCGGCCGCGATCCTGGTGACGATCCCGATCATCCTCTTCGTGCTCTTCTTCCAGCGGCGCATCGTCGCCGGCCTGACCGCTGGAGCGGTCAAGGGTTGACCTCAATGAAAGGACTGACGACCAATGGCTGAGATCGTTCTCGACAACGTCTCGAAGCGTTTCGACGACGGCTACGAGGCGGTCAAGGACATGAACCTGACGATCGCCGACGGCGAGTTCGTGATCCTCGTCGGCCCCTCGGGATGCGGCAAGTCGACCGCCCTGCGGATGATCGCCGGGCTCGAGGACATCACCGAGGGCGAGCTGCTGATCGGCGGCGATGTCGTCAACCAGTACGCGCCCAAGGACCGCGACATCGCGATGGTGTTCCAGAACTACGCGCTCTATCCGCACATGAGCGTGCGCGAGAACATGGCCTTCCCGCTGAAGCTCGCCAACGTCCCCGATGCCGAGATCAAGGAGAAGGTCGAGCACGCGGCGAAGATCCTCGACCTCGAGCAGCACCTCGACCGCAAGCCGGCGAACCTCTCCGGCGGCCAGCGCCAGCGGGTGGCGATGGGGCGGGCGATCGTCCGCGACCCGAAGGCGTTCCTGATGGACGAGCCGCTCTCGAACCTCGACGCGAAGCTGCGGGTGCAGATGCGGACCGAGGTCTCGCGGCTGCAGAAGTCGCTCGCGACGACGACCGTCTACGTCACCCACGACCAGACCGAGGCGATGACGCTCGGTGACCGGGTCGCGGTGATGCGGGCCGGCGAGCTGCAGCAGGTGGGCGCCCCGGGCGAGCTCTACGAGCACCCCGAGAACCTGTTCGTCGCCGGCTTCATCGGCTCGCCGGCGATGAACTTCATGCCGGCGACGCTCGAAGGCGACACGGTCAAGTTGCCGCTCGGCGACGTCCGCCTGCCCGACGAGCTCCGCGGCCGCCTCGGCGAAGCGCGCGGGCGCGACGTGATCGCCGGGATCCGACCGGAGTCGTTCGAGGACGCCTCGCTGGTCGGCGACCTGCGCGACCGCGGCCACGTGCTGAAGGCGAACATCGAGCTGATCGAGTCGATGGGCTCCGAGCTCTACGTCTACTTCGCGATCGAGACCGAGGGCGTTCAGTCGCGCGAGCTGGAGGAGCTCGCTGCCGACTCCGGTGCCGCCGAGGTCCCGGGCGCCGGCTCCGAGCAGGTCGTCGCCCGCCTCTCCCCGGAGAGCCGGGTGCGGCGCGGCGAGGAGACCGAGCTCTGGCTCGACACCTCGAAGCTGCACCTGTTCGACCCGCAGAGCGGCAAGCGCCTGGACGCGAGCGGGGAGTGAGGCAACCGCCGAACGACGCGCCCCGCAGGTCGCACCGCCGGGCGTCGATAGAGTGGAGGGAGTGGCGAAGATGAGGCGGGTGATCGTGGTCGCGGCGGCGCTGGCGCTGGTCGCCACCGCGGCAGCTCGCGGCGCCGAGTTCACACCCGGGTCCGCGGGGGTGGGCGACCCGTTCTTCCCCGATCAGGGCAACGGCGGCTACGACGTCGCCGCGTACGACCTCGATCTCGCCTACAGGCCGGACTCCAAGCAGCTGCGAGCGACCGCGCGGATCACCGCCGACGCGACCCAGGATCTGAGCCGGTTCGACCTCGACTACCGCGGCCCGAAGATCGAGTCGCTGTCCGTGGGCGGGACCCCGGCGAGCTTCAGCCGGCATGGCCAGGAGCTGGTCGTCACGCCGCCGGCCGGGATCGTCTCCGGGACCAGATTCCTGGTCGAGGTCCACTACCACGGCGTCGCCCGCAACATCAAGGATCCCGACGGGTCGCCCGACGGGTGGATCCATACGGACGACGGCGTCGCCGCGCTCGGGGAGCCACAGGGCGCACCGACTTGGTTTCCCTGCAACGACACACCTCTCGACAAGGCGCTCTACCGGATCTCGATCCGGGTGCCGAAGCGGCTGAAGGCGATCTCGAACGGGAGGCTCGCGAGCCACGACCACGACGGGACCTGGAACTGGGTCACCGAGGAGCCGATGGCGAGCTATCTGGCGACGGTCACGGTGGGCCGCTTCCAGGTGGATCGCGGACGTGCGGCCGGCGTACCGTCCTACGTCGCGGTCGACCCCAGGGAGGCGCGCGAGTCGAAGCGCCCGCTGCGGGCGATCCCGGGGATCCTCCGCCTGTTCGACCGACTGTTCGGGCCGTATCCGTTCTCGCAGGTCGGAGCGATCGTCGAGCACGCCGCCCCCGAGATCGGCTATGCGCTCGAGACCCAGACCCGGCCGGTCTACGACACCGCTCCGAACGCGCGGCTGATCGCGCACGAGCTCGCTCACCAATGGTTCGGCGACAGCGTCAGCGTCACCACCTGGCCCGACATCTGGCTCAACGAGGGCTTTGCGACCTGGGCCCAGTGGCGCTACGCGCAATCGGTCGGCGACGCCTCCCCGGCGCACCGCCTGAAGCGGCTGCTGCGCGAACCCGCAGGCGAGAGCTCGCTCTGGGACCCGCCACCGGCGGCGCTGAGGAGGCCCGCGCAGCTGTTTGCCTTCTCGATCTACGTCCGTGGGGCGATGGCGCTCGAGGCGCTGCGCGAACGGATCGGCAACGCCGCCTTCTACTCGACCCTCCGCACGTGGACGGCGACCAACCGCGACGGCAACTCGACCGTCGAGGGCTTCATCGCGCTCGCCGAGGCGCAGTCGGGCAAGGACCTGAGCGGCCTGTTTCACCGCTATCTCTACAAGCGCGGCAAGCCCTGAGGCTCAGCTCGTCAGGTCCGCGCGCAGGCGGTGGACGAAGGTGTCCTCGTCGCGCGGCGGGCTTTCGAGCTCAGCCCGCAGCTGCTCGATCACCTCGTCGTTCCAGGCGTGCGTGCGCAGCAGCAGGTAGCGCAGGCTGACGACCCGGATGTAGGCCTCGGTCTCGGTCCCGCGCCCGCAGAGCCCGGCCTCCCGCATCATCGCGGTCACCGGCTCGTACTCCTCGCGGAACCAGGTCTCGGCCACCTCGTCGCGGGTCATGAACTCGCGCCGGGCCTGCATGAGGCGAAGGCCCCAGGCCTCGACCCCCTCGGCGAGGCCGGCGTAGTCGAAGCCGTTGCTGAGCTTGACCCGCTCGCGCATCGGTCCCGGGAGCGGCACCCGCTCGAAGAAGAGTCGCTCGTGGGACTTGAGCGGCAGGTCGCGCGGTGAGATCCCCTGATCGGCCGGGATCTCGGTGATGATCTCGGTGACGATCGCGTCGATCTTCTCGAGCCCCATCTGACGCGCGACCGATACCCGGTGATGGCCGTCGATGACGAAGTGCAGGGCGCCGACGCGGTAGACGTCGATCGGCGGCATCGCCTCGCCGCGGCGGGTCGCGGTGGCGATCCCCTGCCAGCGCCGGCGCACCCGGCGCGAGGTGGGCCTGAAGCTGCGATCGAACTCCCGCGTGCGATCGACCGAGCCGACAATCGAGTCGAGGTCGATCGTCTGCAGCCCCAGCCGCCGCTCCCCACGACGGCCAAGCGCGGCGACGACCTCGTCGAACGGGAGGATCAGGCCGACGTCGTCGGGCTCGCGACGCAGGCGGGCGGCGAGCTTGGCGAGCTGCTGGCGACGGCGGGCGCGGCTGAAGTCGGTCTCGGCGTCGTGGGTGGGAGAACCTGTATCCACGCCTTGAGGGTACGCCGGTTAGGCTCAGTACATGTGTCGAAACATCCGCACCCTCCATAACTTCCAGCCTCCCGCGACCGCCGAGGAGGTCCACGACGCCGCGCTCCAATACGTGCGCAAGATCAGCGGCTCGACCAAGCCTTCGCGGGCGAACGCCGAGGCCTTCGAGCGCGCGGTCGAGGAGGTGACCGCGGCGACGCAGCGGCTTCTCGAAGACCTGGTCACCTCGGCGCCGCCGAAGGACCGCGAGGTCGAGGCGGCAAAGCGCCGCGCCCGGGCCGCCGAGCGCTACGCCACCGCCTGACCTCGGCATCCGCCGGCCCAGGGGCGCCGACCCGGTCAGCTCGACTGGGAGACCGGCCGCATCAGGATCTCGTTGACGTCGACGCGGGCGGGCTGGGTGAGCGCGTAGAGGACCGCGTTGGCGACGTCGGAGTCGTGAAGGGCGCGGTCGCCGCCGGGGCGCTCGTCGAAGAACGGCGTGTCGACCATCCCGGGCTCGATCAGCGTGACCCGGATCGAGTTGTTGTCGTGCATCTGGCGCAGCTCGGCCCGCAGCGCCTCGCCGATCGCGGTGACCGCCCACTTGGTCGCCGAGTAGAGCGAGCCGGGGAGCGCGCGACGGCCGGCCACCGACCCGGTGATCACGTAATGGCCGTGGTTGCGCTCGAGCAGATGGGGGAGTGTGGCGCGGATCGTCAGCGCGACCCCGAGAACGTTGGTCAGGACCATCGACCGCCACTGCTCGGGCGACTCCTCGAGAAAGCCGCGGGTGGCGCCGAAGCCGGCGTTTGCGAAGACCGCGTCGAAGCCGCCGAAGGCGTCGATCGCCGCGGACGCGAGCCGCTGGTCGTCCTCCCACTCGGTCACGTCGCATTTGACCGCGACCACGCGCTCGTCGCCGCCGAGCTCCGACGCGAGCTCGGCGAGCCGGTCCTCGCGACGCGCGCCGAGCACGAGCCGGTAGCCGGAGGCGGCCGCGGCACGGGCTGTCGCGGCACCGATTCCGCTCGAGGCGCCGGTGATCAGCAGAACGGGTTCGTCGGCCACGGCTGGGGAAGCTACCCGAACCGGATCGTCATAATCGAGACGATCGATGGACCCGGCCCGGAAGCGAAAGATCAGGCTCGTGGTCGCGCTCAGCGCCGCGGTGCTGCTCGCGACCGCGCTCGTCTACACCTCGTTCAGCGCCTCGAGTGAGGCGAAGCAGCCCTCCGACCTGATCGGGGTCACCGGCGGGAGCTACGACCTGACCGGCGTCGTCGCCCCGAACTCGGTCTCCCACGATGGCAGCCAGCTCGATTTCGAGATCGCCAACCGCGACGACGCCGCGAAGAAGATCCCGGTCACCTATCAGGGCACCGTCCCCGATCCGTTCCGCGAGGGGCGCGAGGTGATCGTCACCGGGACGATGACCGACGGGACCTTCATCGCAGACAAGGACAGCCTGATCACCAAATGCCCGTCGAAGTTCGCCGACCAGGCCGCCGAGGACCCCGCGCACATCCAGATCCAGTAGCGCCGCCGCCGGATCGGCCGGCGTGCGGGCCTCGGGCTGAGCTCCCGAGCCCGGAGTTGATCTCGTTGATGATCGTGTTCAGGTCGGTCTGGGCCTGCGTGGTCGCCGACTCGAGCACGACGGCGGCCTGCGAGGCCTGCCTGGCGTTGCCGTTCGTGAACGCCTTCTCGGCCTCTGAGATCTGATCGGCGACCTTGCGAACGGTGTCGACGAGCTGCTGGTGGAGGTCGGCGACCTCGCTCGGCGGTGCCACGGCGTCGAGCTCGTCGGCGGTGTCGGCGAAGACCTGCTGCAGGTCGCCGGCGACGCTCGCGGCTGCGTCCGGACCGTTCGGCGCCGTCCCCGAGGTGGCGTCGGTGACGTCGGCGACGAGCTGGTTCTGGATCGCGTTGACGTCGTCGACGTAGCTGTTCTGCTCGTCGTTCGAGCCGCAGCCGGCGACGAGGGCGACGAGTGCGAGCAGCGCGGCGATCATCGCGAGAACGCTCGTCGGTCGCTTCATCGCCCTCCCGTCTGAGTCGGTGTCGCCTGCCTCGCCCGCGGCGGCCGGGGAGCCTGACTCTAGCCGCGTCCCCGGCGTTGCGATAATCGCCGGCGTGCGTCCCCGCGTGGTGACTTCCTGATGGTCGCGCTCGGCGCGGCGTGCCTGATCGCCGCCCCATTCGCCTGTCTCTATGCCGCCGGCGCGGCGCTGCTCGGCGCCCGACGCAAGGATCAGCGCCTGGTCGACTCGTCGCGCCGCTCGGTCTACGCCCTCTGCGCGCTGCTGACCGTCGCGGTAGTCGTCCTCGAGGCGGCCTTCGTGCGTTCGGACTTCTCGGTCGCGCTGGTCGCCGACCACTCCTCGACCACGACCCCGCTCGGCTACCGGCTGACCGCGATGTGGTCGAGCCAGGGCGGGTCGTTGCTGCTCTGGGCCTGGGTCCTGTCGATCGCCGCCAGCGGGGTTCTCTACCTGACGCGCGGCCGCCACCGCGAGGTCGTTCCGTACGCGACCGCGGTGCTCGCCGGGATCGCCCTCTTCTTCACCGCGCTGATGCTGCTCGCAGGCGACGCGAACCCGTTCGCGCGCCTCGATCAGGCGCCCGCCGAGGGGGTCGGGCTGACCCCGTTGCTGCGCCATCCCGCGATGGCGATTCACCCGCCGATGCTGTACTCGGGCTACGCGCTGTTCTCGATTCCGTTCGCGTTCGCGATCGGGGCCCTGATCAGCCGCCGCCTCGACGCGAGCTGGATTCGCTCGACCCGGCGCTTCACCCTGGTCGCCTGGATCTTCCTCTCGATCGGGATCCTGCTCGGCGCACGCTGGTCGTACTCGGAGCTCGGCTGGGGCGGCTACTGGGGGTGGGACCCGGTCGAGAACGCGTCGGTGATGCCGTGGCTGGTCGGCACGGCGTTCCTGCACTCGATCATGGTCCAGGAGCGGCGCGGGATGCTCAGGGTCTGGAACGTCTCGCTGATCGTGCTCACCTACACGCTCGCGCTGCTCGGAACCTTCCTGGTCCGCTCCGGGATCCTCGAGTCGATCCACGCGTTCGGCGAATCGACCGTCGGCGGTCCGCTGCTGGCGCTGATCGCCGTCGTGGTGATCGGCTCGACCGTGCTGATCGTCGCGCGTCTGGGCGACCTGCGCTCCGAGCGCCGGATCGAGTCGCTGTTCTCGCGCGAGTCGGTGTTCCTGGTCAACAACCTGCTGCTCGTCGGGCTCGCGGCGGTGATCTTCTGGGGAACCTTCTTCCCGCTGATCTCCGAGGCGCTCACCGGGGAGAAATCGTCGCTCGGCCCGCCGTGGTTCGATCGCTTCGTCGCGCCGCTGGCGATCGTCCTGGTGCTGTTCACAGGAATCGGCCCGCTGCTCGCCTGGCGACGGGTCAGCCCGGGGTCGCTGTGGCGGCTCGTCCGCGCGCCGTTGGCGGTCGCCGGCGTCGTCACTGTCGCGGTCGCGGTGTTCACGGACGCGCTCGAGGCGCCGATGGCGCTCGTCCTGTTCTCCTTCGCGTCCTTCGCGCTGGCTGCGCTCGTGACCGAGTTCTGGCGCGGGGCCGGCGCCCAGCGGGCGCTCGGCGGCGGCAGCCGGGTGAGCGCGCTGGGCCGCGTCGTGACCCGGAACCGCCGCCGTTACGGCGGCTACATCGTCCACGCCGGGATCGCGATCCTGTTCATCGCCGTCGCCGCGTCGTCGAGCTTCCAGACGAGCTCGGACCTCCGCCTGCTCCCCGGCGAGTCGGCCAAGGTCGGCGACTACGACGTCACCTACGTGCGGCCGACGAGCTCGATCGACCCGAAGGAGCAGCGCCTCAACCTCGGCTCGGTGCTCGACGTGAGCAAGGACGGCAAGCGCTTCGCGACGCTGTATCCGTCGCGCAACTACTACTCGTCGACGACCAGCGACGCGACGATCGCCGGGTTCTTCGAGGGCGAGGCGACCAGCGAGGTGGGCCGGCGGACGACGGCCGGAGGCGACCTCTGGACCGCGATGCGACCCGACCTGACACCGCTCGACGACGTGATCGGCGCGGTCGACAAGCGGCTTCAGCGGTCGCTTCCGGACATCGGGCCGGGTGGACCGACGCCCGCCCAGGTCGGAGCGATGCGCGCCTACACGAATCGGCAGGGCGAGGCGATCCGCAACCTCGCAGCCCTCTACGTCGCCAATCCGCTGCCGATCGACTTCCGCGTCAACGTGAACCCGCTCGTGATCTGGATCTGGATCGGCGGCGGCGTCGCGGTGCTCGGCGGCCTGTTCGCCGTCTGGCCGGCTCCCGAGGCGCGTCGCCGCCGGGTCGCCGACGTCTACGCCGCCCGACTCGCGCGTGACCTCGGGCGGGCCTGAGGCCCGGTCGAGATGGAGATCGTGCTCGCGCTGGTGCTCGTCGCCGTGCTCGCGGCATTCGTGATCGCGCCCCTGCGCAGCCGCAGGGCCGCGGGCTCCGCGCCGGCCGGCGAGGACCCCGTGCTCGCCGATCTCGAGGCGCGCAAGGAGTCGCTCTACCGCCAGATCCGCGACGCCCAGCTCGATCACGAGGAGGGCAAGACCAGCGACGCCGACTACAGGCGCCTCGACGCCGAGCTACGAGCGAAGGCTGTCGAGGTGTTGAAGGAAATCGACCTCTACACTGCCGGTCGATGACTAGCGTGCTCAACGTCGTCCAGGTGCTGATCTCGGTCGTCCTGATCTTCCTCGTCCTCCTTCACTCGGGCAAGGACTCGGGACTTTCGGGGGCCTTCGGCATCGGCCAGGCCGGGGGATCGTTCGGCGGCGGCTCGCTTGTCGAGCGCAACCTCGACCGGTGGACGATCTTCTTCGCGATCCTGTTCGTCGTCAACACGGTCGTCCTGCTCAAGATCTGACGCCTCGACCCCTCCTCGCCCTGATCGCGGTCCTCGCCGCCGCTCAGCTCGGGCCGGGATGCGGGGGTGGGGCGGACGACACCGCGGTCTCCTCGGGCAGCGCACCGGGCGAGTCGGGGGTGGTCACGTGGGCGTTGTCCGAACGCCCCGGCGGCGCTCGATCCCCTGTTCGCCGCCAGCCGATCCGACGCGCTCGTCGCGCGCCAGATCTACGAGCCACTGGTCGAGAGCCTCAGCGGTCCCTACGACGCGTCGCGCCGGGTCGCCGGTCTCGCGCTCTCGGTCCTGCCCTCGGCCGACCGCACCGTCTGGCGGGTCCGCCTGCGCCCCGGGGTCCGGTTTCAGGACGGGACGCGGTTCAACGCCTCGACGGTGCTCGCGAACGCCGGGCGCTGGCTCGCGACCGCCGAGGGCCGGCGGTTGCTCGGCTCGCCGCTGGTCGACGCGCCGCGCCCTGACCTCGTCCGCTTCATCCTCCCGGCGCCGGACCCGGGCTTCGATCGGGTGCTGGCCTCGCCGCGGCTCGGGATCGTCTCTCCGGCAACGCTGCGCGCGGTCGGGGGCGGTGCGATCGATCGCCGCCACGCCGCCGAGGGCGGAAGCGGCGCGTTCGAGCTCCGCGAGCGCGGTCGGGGTCGCCTGCTCCTGGCGCGGAACACCGGCTGGTGGGGGGCCGAGCGGGGTCTGGGCCCGGGCGTCGACCAGCTCGAGTTCGCGGTCGTGCGGGCTCCGGCGGAGCGGGTCAACCGGTTGCGGGAAGGCTCGGTCCAGGTGGCCGGCGATCTCGACCGCGCGGCGATCCGCGTCCTCGCCCGGGACCCGCTGCTCAGCGCCGTCCCGTCGGGCGGCGACCAGGGCATCGGGATCGAGCGCTCGATCCGGGGGATCCCTGCGGGAGAGCCGACCCCGTCGCTGAACGCCCTCTGGCGGACCACGATCGACGCGGGGTAGGGCGCTCGACCGTCGACGAAGGGGGCCCGCTTCCTGAGCTGGGCGAGGATCGCTCTCCCTGGGTCCCTGGCCGGGCGTGAATCAGCCGGCGCGATGGCCCTCTCACGGTGTCGAGCCTACGCCCGGCGAGGCCGCCACGCAAGTGATCCAGGCTGCGGCCGGCGCCGATCCGGGCCCCGGGCGCGGAGCGGGTCGGTTACGGTGACGCGATGGACTCCGTGGCCGGCCCCCGCGACGTATCGCCGGCCGCGCTGCCCCCGCTCGATCCGCACGTGATCGTGCTCTTCGGTGCGGCGGGCGACCTCGCGAGGCGCAAGCTGCTGCCGGGCCTCCTCCATCTCGCCCAGTCGGGGCTGATGCCCGAGTTCAGGATCGTCGGCACTTCGCTCGAGCAGCTCGGCGACGAAGGCTTCCGCGAGCTCGCGAAGCAGGCGTGCGGGGAGTTCATGCGCCATGGAGCCAGTTCCGAGGAGCTGGATTCCTTCGTCGCTCGCTTGAGCTACGTCGAGCAGGCCGCCGGCGCCGGCGGCCTGGCGGCGGCGGTCGAGCGCGCCGAGGCCGAGCTCGGCGGCAATCCCCGTCGCCTCTACCACCTGAGTGTCCCGCCGGCCGCCGCGGACGGTGTGCTCACGGTGCTCGGAGAGGCCGGGCTCGCGGAGCGGGCGCGGGTGATCATGGAAAAGCCCTTCGGGACCGACCTCGCGAGCGCCCGCGAGCTCAACGCGAGGGTCCACGAGGTGTTCGACGAGGACCAGATCTTCCGCATCGACCACTTCCTCGGCAAGGAGGCGGCCCAGAACATCCTCGCGCTTCGGTTCGCCAACGGCCTCTTCGAGCCGATCTGGAACCGGAGCCACATCGACCACGTGCAGATCGATGTCCCTGAGACGCTCGAGGTCGGGGGGCGCGCCGGCTTCTACGAGAAGACCGGCGCGTATCGCGACATGGTTGTCACCCATCTGATGCAAGTGCTCGCGTTCGTCGCGATGGAGCCCCCGACCGCGCTCGCACCGGGGGCGATCACGGAGGAGAAGAGCAAGGTCTTCCGCTCGCTGCAGCCGATCGACGTCGAGCAGGTGGTGCGCGGACAATACGAGGGCTATCGCGACGAGCCGGGCGTCGCCGCCGACTCGGACACCGAGACCTTCGTCGCCCTCAGGTGCGAGGTCGACAACTGGCGGTGGTCCGGGGTGCCGTTCTACCTGCGGACCGGGAAGCGGATGGCAGAGGGGGCGCGGATCATCTCGATCGCCTTCCGCGAGCCACCGCAGGGCATGTTCCCGGCGGGTTCGGGGGTGGGTGACTACGGTCCCGACCACCTCACGTTCGACCTCGACGACTCATCGCGCCTCTCGCTGTCCTTCTACGGCAAGCGACCCGGGCCCGGGATGAGGCTCGAGAAGGTGAGCATGCAGTTCTCGCTCGTCGAGGTCCACGATGCCGGAGACACGCTCGAGGCCTACGAGCGGTTGATTCGCGACGCGATGAACGGCGACCACACGCTGTTCACGAGGGCGGAGGGGATCGAGCGCCTGTGGGAGGCATCGGCGCCGTTGCTCGACAACCCTCCGGACGTGTTCCTGTATCCGCCGGGGTCGTGGGGGCCCGGCCAGATCCGGGATCTGATCGCTCCGCAGCACTGGCGGCTTCCGTTCGCGCGTCGCTGGCGTGAGCCCAAGGTCGGCGTCGGCTGAGCTGGAGCGGCCTTGCCGCCGCGGCTGCGCCCGTCCGGTGACCTTCTGCTACGCGGGCGCGATCGAGGACGGTGAGCGCGCTGCCTCGCCCCTGTTCGACCTCGGCCCGACGCTGAACGCGGTCACGCGCAACCGGTATACGGACTCGCTGGATCCGGGTCGATTGCTTTAGATGGCGTACCCGGCCGGCGGCTGCGGCTCACATCGCGGTTCGTCCGCAGCGGCCGCGAGACTCTCGACCAGACGCAGGCAGGAGACCGACCGGGCTTCCGCAGCGCTCCCTCGATCGATGGCCAACATCTTCCTCTACTCGCTCGTCGCCGCGGCGAATGCGAGCCTGCTCGCCGCCGTGACGGTGATGCTGTTCCTGCCGAGCCCGAAGCGGCTGCTGCTCGGATACCTGTTGGGTGGGCTGCTGGTCAGCCTCACGGTCGGCTTCGTGATCGTCTTCGCCGTGCACGGCTCGTCGGCGACCAGCACGGCGCAGAACGGCCTCAGCCCGGCGATGGACATCACGCTCGGGTTGATCGCGCTACTGGTTGCGTACGTGCTGCACGGCGGCCACGACCGGCGGGTGACCGAGCGGCGCAAGAAGAAGGCCGAGGGGGCCGAGAAGTCGCCGTCGAGGGTTGAGCAGCTCCTCGGGAAGGGCTCGGCCCGGGTCACCTTTGCGGTCGGCGTTGTGCTCACCCTCCCGGGCGTCGCCTACCTCGCCGCGCTCCGCGAGCTCGACCGACTGGACTACGGAACCGTGCCGACGATCCTCGTCATCGTCGGGTTCAACGTGATGCTCCTGGTGCTGCTCGAGATCCCCTTGCTCGGCTATGTGATCGCGCCGGAGAGGACCGTCGTCGAGGTCGAGCGCTTCAGGGCCTGGCTGAGTCGAAATGGCCGCCGGATGGCGATCATCGGCGCGGCTGTCCTCGGCGCGCTGCTCGTCGCCCGCGGGGTGATCGAGCTCCTCACCTGACCGACCGCACCCAAGCATGGTGGCAGCACGAACTCGAGCCGAGTCCCGGCGCCGGAGCGCCGCGTCGCGACGCGAGCATCCCGTACTCCCTACGGACCACACTTGCGCACCGGCTACGAATGGACCGGCCTGCTCGACAGGCGAGACTCCTTCGGAAACGGGCCCGCGAGCTCGAGATCGAGCGCGAGCAGCGGCGCCTTCGCGAGAGGCGCGTCTCCAGATGAAGAATCACGACCAATGAAGCGATGGGAATACCTGGTGGTTCCGCTGAAGGCCGCCGCCGGGCTGAAGAAGGGTTCAGAGGGGTTGAGGCCTGACCGTCTCAACGAGCTCGGATCCGAGGGTTGGGAGGCCGTCGGGGTGTCTCTGAAGCAGGGCGACCTCATCGCCTGGCCGGTCGTACTGCTCAAGAGACCTGTCGATTAGGGCGCGGCGCGGCCGGCGAGGATCTCCGACGTAATGATCCGCACCCCTGGCGGCGAGAACTCAATTCCCGACTCGTCCGAGCCCGTGCACGTCGACGACGGGTGGGTCGCTCCGGGCTTCGAGGGAGTGCATGCCGAGTTCCACCGCAACTTCGTCGAGCGTGGCGAGATTGGCGCCGCGGTCGCCGCCTACTGGCGTGGCGAGAGGGTGGTCGACCTGTGGGGCGGCCGCCGCACGCCCACCGGCCACGCACCATGGACCGAGGAGACGATGGTCGTCGTCAATTCGACCACCAAGGGGTTGGCGGCGATGACGGTTGCCGTCGCGAACTCGCGCGGCTGGATCGACTACGACGCACCGGTCGCCGAGTACTGGCCCGAGTTCGCCCAGAACGGCAAAGGCGAGATCACCGTGCGCCAGCTCCTCAGTCACGAAGCGGGGTTGGTCTGGATCGACGAGTCACTGGGCTTTGAGGATCTGCGGGATCTCGACTCCGTCTCGGGGCTGCTCGCGCGGCAGAAGCCGGCGTGGGAGCCCGGGACGCGGCACGGGTATCACGCGATGACGATCGGGCTCTACATGCAGGAGCTGATCCGCCACGTCGACCCGGCGCACCGCACGCTTGGCCGGTTCTTCGACCAGGAGATCGCCAGACCGCTCGGGATCGAGTTCTACATCGGCCTTCCGGCCGAGGTTCCCGACGAGCGGCTCGCGGAGCTCAGGCTGTTCACTCCGATGCGCGCGATCCGAGCACTGCCCTCGGTTCCCACGGGATTCGTACTACGGATCCTCTGGCCGTGGTCGCTGCTGCGACGCTCGATGCTGTTCGCAGATATGGACCCGAACGATCGCCGTTCACTCGAGATCGAGATCCCGGCGGGGAACGGCGTAGGCACGGCGCGTGCGATCGCGCGCGCCTATTCGGCGTTCGCGGAAGGAGGCGCAGAGCTCGGGATCACTCCGGCGACGCTCGCGACCCTCACGGCGGTTCACGACGTCGAGCGTCCGAGGGATGCGGTGATGGGGGTGCCCAGTTGGCTTTCGCTCGGTTTCCTCCGACCGGGACCAGCGCTCGATTGGGGCACGAGTCGGCGCGCCTTCGGCACTCCGGGCGCGGGCGGCTCGTTCGGCTTCGCCGATCCCGACGCACGGCTCGGCTTCGCCTACGTGATGAACAACATGAACTTCTACATGTTCGACGATCCGCGCGAGAAAGCACTGCGCGATGCCGTGCACCGTTCCATCCGGCGGCTCTCCGGCTGAGGTTTGGGAGGCTCCGGTGGAGCCTGGCTAACCCCAACGCGGGAGGCCGCGGCCCCCGGACGGGCAAGACTCAGATGCACCGCGGCGCGGCTCCCACTAAGGGGAGAGACGGAACGGGGGATACCGGTCGGTGACGAGGGCGAACGCATAGCCGATGACCCGGTTGTGCCAGCGCAACACCCCCTCGACGAAGTCGAACAGCCCCCTCGGGTAGCGACCGGTGAACAGGATCGCGAACCAGGCGACGACGACCGCGAAGAAGGCGGCGATCGATAGGAAGAAGAGGACGATGTAGTGCGGGATCGCGAGGAACCACTTCACCAGCGGCATCCCGCGGCCCAGCTCGCCCTCGACGTCGGGATACGAATAGCCCAGGTGCACGCCCTGTTCCTCGTCGGTCGAGGGATATCGGTCGTCCATGAGCGCGAAGTAGACGCCGATCCGGTTCGAGAAGCGCTGAAACTGCAGGTTCCAGTCGAACCACCAGCGCGGGTATTTCTGCCTGAACAGGATCATCAGCAGCGGCGGCAGGAAGAGCAGCCCGATTCCGGCGGTCGTGATCGTGACCGTCTTGTCGCCGATGTCGTGGTAGCTGGTCGAGAAGCCGGTGATCGCCGCCATCACGATCGCAATCGGGATCACCGTGAAAAGGCGAAAGAAGGTCGTCAGCCGGTCGAGCGGGCGTTCCGGATACTCGACCTCGAAGCTGACCGGATAGGTGTCCATGCTCGCTCCCACTCCTTGCGTGTCGGGTCCGCTGGGCGCTGGTCTCGCAGGGTAAGCGCGGCCGAGGACGGCTCCCGCGCCTCATGGTCCTCGTGGCGGCGGCGAGTCCGCGGCTTCATCTGCCCGGCCTCCGTCGTCACGTTCCTCCGTTACAGCGGGTCATAGCACCAGACCTTGAAATCGAGTCGATGTGACCGAAGGGAGACGTCATGCGAGCCTCATACACGAACCCGTCCACCGCGGATCTCGTCGATGGGGCGCTCGCTGTGGCCGCGGGCATTGGGGTCGTCACCCTGGCCCTCTTTCCTCTCGCGATCCCGATTCTGGCGTTGACCGTGGTCGCCCTGATCCCGCTGCTGATCCCGCTGCTCCTGATCGCCCTCGTCGGGGGATTGATCGCTGCGCCGTTCCTGCTGCTGGCGCGGACCAGACGGCGCCCTGACTCCATCACCAAAGCGATGAGTTTCGAGGCTCGGCCCGGTCTGTGAGACCGAACACACAAATCCGCCTGTCTTGCCAAACACTTAACGCCAATCGCTACCTTTCCGAGCCGCTCAACCGTGCCGCCAGCACTCGTCCACCCAAGGAGGCCTGAATGACGCGTCGTCTCACGCAGCTTGCCGATATCGCTTATCGCCGTCGCGGCCGGATGGTCGTCGGCTGGATCGTGGCGATGGTCGTGATCATCGGGCTCGGGTCCGCCTTCGCGGGCGAGTTCAACGCCGACTACGACACGCCGGGCTCGGAGTCGAAGGCGGCCGGCGACCTGACCGAGAAGGAGTTCAGCGGCTACTCGGGCCAGGAGATCTACGTCGTCTGGAAGGACCCGGCAGGCGCCGACAGCCCCGCCGCGCGTCAGCGGATTGACAGCTTCCTCGCCGAGGCGACGCAGGTCGACCACGTCGCGGACGCGACGCCGACCCGTGTCTCCGACGACGGAACGATCGCGACCACGACGCTCCCGCTCACCGTCCCCGGCTGGGAGATGGAGAAGGAGCAGGGCGAGCAGCTGATAGCCGCCGCGGAGGAGAACAGCGGTGACGGGCTCGAGATCAAGCTCGGCGGCGACCCGATCTACCAGGCGCAGGGGTCGAGCAGCCCAGAGGGCCTCGGCTTCCTTGGCGCCGCGATTGTCCTGTTGATCGCGTTCGGCTCGGTGGTCGCCGCCGGCCTACCCCTGACGGTCGCGCTCGTCGGCCTCGGGATCTCGTCCGCCGGATTGATCGCGCTGCTGGCCAACGTCGTCGACGTCCCCGATTGGACGACCGCGGTCTCGGGCTTGGTCGGGATCGGGGTCGGGATCGACTACTCGCTGCTCGTCCTGACCCGCTTCCGCGCGGCGATGGGGAGGGGCAAGGACCGCCACGACGCGGTCGTCGAGGCGGTGACCACCGCCGGGCGCAGCGTGGTGATCGCGGGCGCCACGGTCGTCATCGCCGTCCTCGGGCTTTGCCTCACCGGCCTCCCGTACATGTACGGGGTTGCGATCTCGGCCTCGCTGGCCGTGCTCGTGGTGGCGCTCGCCTCGATCACGCTTCTGCCGGCGCTGCTCTCCTATCTCGGGCCGAGGGTGGATCGCCTGCGGATCCCGTTCCTCGGTGGGCGCGGGCTGAAGGCCGAGGGCGATGCCGATTCGCCGGCGGGGCGCTGGAGCCACGCCGTCCAGCGTCGTCCATGGATCGCAGCGATCGGCGCCACCGCGATCCTGCTCGCGCTGGCCGCGCCGGCGCTCGGAATGCGGCTCGGCTTTCCTGACGCCGGCAACGACCCGCCGGACACGATGACGCGCCAGGCCTACGACCTGATTTCCGAGGGCTTCGGCCCGGGCGCCAACGGCCCACTGGTGATCGCCGCCAAGCTCCCGGATCAAGGCGCGCGCGCGGACATCGATGCCCTGGTGACGAGGCTGAACGACGAGCCGGGGATCGCCTTCGTCCCCGACCCGGTGATCAACGACGCCGGGACGGCCGCGATCGTCAACGTGATCCCGACCACCTCGCCGCAGGACAAGGCGACCGAGGATCTGGTCAACACGCTGCGTAACGAGGTCGTCCCCGAAGCGCTCGCCGGCACCGGGATCACCGCCGAGATCGGCGGGGTCACGGCGGCGCTCGAAGATCAGAGCGAGTACATGAAGGACCGCATGCCGCTGTTCATCGCGGGCGTGGTCGGTCTCTCGTTCCTGCTGCTGCTGGTCGCCTTCCACTCGCCGCTGATCTCGCTCAAGGCGGCGATCATGAATCTGCTCTCGGTCGGCGCCGCCTACGGCGTCATGACCCTGGTCGCGCAGGGCGGCGCGGTCGGCGAGCTGATCGGGATCGACCACGAGGTCCCGGTGGCGCCGTTCATGCCGGTGATGATGTTCGCGATCCTGTTCGGCCTCTCGATGGACTACGAGGTCTTCCTGATCTCACGGATCCGTGAGGAGTACCTCAAGGACGGGAACACGAGCCGGGCGGTCGCCGACGGCCTGGCGAAGACCGCGCGGGTGATCACCGCGGCGGCGGCGATCATGGTCGTCGTCTTCCTCGCCTTCCTCGCGGCGCCGGACGTCTTCCTGAAGCTGTTCGGGATCGGCCTCGCCTCGGCGATCTTCCTCGACGCCACGCTCGTCCGGATGGTTCTCGTCCCGGCGGTCATGCAGTTGCTCGGCAAGTGGAACTGGTGGATTCCGAGCTGGCTCGAGCGGATTCTGCCGCGGCTGGATGTCGAGGCGCCGAGCGTGGGCGCGGCGGAGGGTCGCGCCCAGGCCTAGACGCCGGCGATCAGCCCTCGATGGCGGCGGCCATTGTGATCAGGCGGACCGGGCGGTCGTCCTTGCGTCAACCGACAACCGGAATAGGCTCGCCTCGTCCATTTGGACGGACGCCGCGACGGCGGCCCGCTCAGTAGGACCGAGACCGGCCGCGTGGCCTTCGCCCAACCCGATCAAGGAGGGAGGGGTCACGATGACCGCCAACCAGAGGTTCAGTCTCAATCAGCCAACCGCCCGTGGGCGGACTCGGATACTCGCGCTCGCAACCGCCGCCGCGCTCGCGATCAGCGCCGGCATCGGCGCCTCGACTAGCCGCGCCGATGTCGGCAGCGTCTACTTCGACGCCAACGGCAACGCCGCCGCCGGCGAGACCTTCGGCTTCACCGACCCGATGTTCACCGGCGGCTTCAACGTTGGGCTGGGCCGCTCAGTGATGCCCAACCTGACCGACGCCTTCGGCAACGTCGCCGTCGGCGACGACGCGCTGGCTGCCAACACCGACGGCGACGCCAACGTCGCCACCGGCCAACAGGCGCTGGACAGCAACACCACCGGCAGCAACAACGTCGCCACCGGCAGCGGCGCGCTGTTCTCCAACACAACCGGCGACGCCAACATCGCGACCGGCACCGACGCACTTCTCAGCAACACCACTGGCATCAGCAACGTCGCCACCGGCGCCTCCGCGCTGCATGACAACACCACCGGCGCCGACAACGTCGCGACCGGCGACCACGCGCTGCTCGCCAACCAGACCGGCACCAACAACGTCGCTACCGGCACCGACGCGCTGTTCTCCAACATGACCGGCAAGAGCAACATCGCTACCGGCTTCCAGGCGCTGACCGGCAACACACAGGGCAGCAACAACGTCGCCACCGGCGACCACGCGCTGTACGCCAACATGACCGGCGACCGGAACGTCGCCGCCGGCACCAAAGCGCTGCGCAACAACACGGGTTCGGACAACGTCGCCATCGGCAGGAACGCCGGTGTGAAGCTGACCACCGGCTCCCAGAACATCGACATCGCCAACGTCGGCAAGGCCGGGGAGGCGGGGACGATCCGGATCGGCACCAACGGCACACAGACGGCGACGTTCATCGCCGGGATCAGCGGTACGACCCTGGGCGGAGCGGCTCAGCCGGTGGTCGTCAAGTCAAACGGCCAGCTCGGGACCGCGGCCGCGCGCCTCGCAGGCCCGCTCGACGCCACGGTCCGCCGGCTCGTCGCCCAGGTCAAGGAACAACAGGGTCAGATCGACCGGCTTCGCGACGCAGCTGCAGCGGGGTGGCTGACGAGGGCGCATCCTGACATCCGACCTGTAGCCAACACGGCGCGATGCAGGCATGAGCGCCCCGCTTCGGCGGGGCGCTGCCCTGCTTGGAGCCGTCACCAGGCATGGGATAGGCTCGCCACCTTCCCGTGGACGAGCGCCCTCGGCGGCATCCCGGGCTCTGCTCACACAGACGCTGTTCGGCTCCGCCCAACGATCAAGGGTGAGGTCAATTTCAGCGCGACTTAAGTGCTCCGGTCGATCCTGCGTCTGTCCAAGACCAGGTCGGCCGAAAGCGGCCGACCGAAGGGAGGCCGCATGTCCGTCACGCTCCGTTTGCGTCGCAACCAAGCCCGCCCGTCCACGTCCCCGCGCGCTGGATCGCCCCCGGGGGTCCGCCTGCTCGGGCGGCGGGTCCGGATCGCGGTGAGCGCTCTCGCGCTCGGCGCGCTGATCGGCCTCGGCGCAGGCGCCTCGCCGAGCCTCGCCGACGACCGGCAGCGTCTACTTCGACACGGACTACAACGTCGGCGCCGGCGAGACCCTCTTCAACGGGACATTCACCGGCTTCGACAACGTCGGTCTGGGCCGCTCGGTGATGCCCAATCTGACCAGTGGCGATAACAACGTCGGGATCGGCAGTATCGCGCTGGCTTGCGAACTCGACCGGCTCGCAGAACACGGCGACCGGCGCGCGCGCGCTGCAGTCCAACACCACCGGCTCCAACAACGTCGCCAGCGGCTATCAGGCGCTCGAAGCGAACACCACCGGACACGACAACGTCGCCACCGGCACCGCCGCGCTCTGGTTCAACACGACCGGCTCCAACAACGTCGCGACCGGCGCGAACGCGCTGAGGCTTGAACACCACGGGCAACGACAACGTCGCCACCGGCTTTGACGCGCTGCGCCAGAACTCCACCGGCAGTCGGAACCTGGCGACCGGCAGAGGCGCGCTCTACGGAAACACCGAGGGCAACGACAACGTCGCTAATGGCTATCAGGCGCTCGTCCTCAACACCACCGGCTCCAACAACGTCGCGACCGGCACGAACGCGCTCTACGCCAACACGACCGGCCACGACAACCTGGCGAGCGGCTTCCACGCGCTGACCGCCAACACCACCGGGATCAACAACCTGGCGCTCGGAAACAACGCCCTGCAGGCGAACACGACCGCGAACGCCAACGTCGCAACGGGCAGAAACGCGCTCGTCCAGAACACGACCGGCCACGACAACACCGCGAACGGCTACCGGGCGCTGCGCCAGAACACGACCGGATCGGCACAACCTCGCGCTCGGCTCGGGCGCCGGTCAGAACCTGACCACGGGCTCTGACAACGTCGACATCGCCCATCAGGGCGTCGCCGGGGAGTCGGGGACGATCCGGATCGGCACCAACGCCAAGCAGACCGCCGCCTTTATCGCCGGGGTGAGCGGCGTCTCGGTCGGCGGGCAGACGCAGCCCGTGGTGATCAACTCGGCGGGCAAGCTCGGGACGGCGACCGGGCGGGCCCCGCGGCCGAGCGCGATCGAGCGGCGCTTGCTCGCCGAGAACGAGCGCATGCAGCGCCAGATCGACCGGCTCCGCGAGCAGCTGCAAAGCGGTGGCTGACGACGGCATCGAGACGACGATCAACGTCGTCATGCGGGTTTTCGGCCCGAATGCGCACGAAATCCGCACGATTAGTGCCGCATCCGTGTCGGCCATGAGAGACTCGCGCGGTGGCGAAACTCACGCTCGTGTTCGTCGCAGGGGCTGTTGCCCGACGCGCTCGACGCAGAGGGCGCGGCAACCGCGAAGGCTCCAGGCACGTGGCCCCATGACGCCGGCCGTTCCCAGGACGTTGCTTCTGGCAGTCGGCGCGCTCCTGTTGGTAGCAGCGGCTGTGGGCGTCACCCTCGCTGTCACCCGGGCCGAGGACAATGGGGGCGAGAACTCGACGGTAAGCCCGACCATCGTTCCGAAGGCGGCACTGCCCAGCGGGCGAGAACTCGCCACGCAGATTCGCACCCGCCCTGAGTCGATCACCCGAGCGTCGGTCATCACAGACGGCAGCACGATGTGCCCGTACGTCGTATGGATGGGACCGATTAAGGCATACGCCCACAATGACTTCCACGATGTGATGCGGATCGATCAGGCAGATGGCACGTACCTCTGTGCCGGCTATCCACAAGCGGGCGAGCGCACGATCATCCGGTTCCTCGGGAAGAACGGGGTTCCCGTCGCCGATCAATGATCCCGCCGAGCATCCGTTCTGCACGTCCGGGAACGCCGAGCGGAGCTACGCCGTGACTCAGGAGGGCACGGGATCGAGGGGTTCGACCGCGCTCTAGATCGGCTCGACCCCGACTGGCGCGAGCACCCGGACCGGATCGAGTCGGGTCGAGCTATTCCGACAGCCCGGCGGCTTCGAGGGCAGTGCCCTCGTCGTAGAACTCGCGAATGCGCACGATCAACGCGTTGCGGATGGTGAGGAGTTCGTAGTCGACCGCGTGGACCGCGCCCCCGCTGATCGCACCCGTGCCCACCTCGAGCCCGACAACGAGCACGTCGTCGCCACCGCAGTCGACGATCCGCTGGACTTCGAACCTGTAGTCGTCGAAGCTCTCGAGCCACTCCTCGAGCCGCTGCCTGACTCCGTCGCGACCCCGGTAAGTCGTCCCGTCTTCGGGGGCGCTCCACTCAACCTCCGGATGGCAGAACTCCATCGTTCTGGGCATCGCGGCCAACAGCTCCGCCTTGCTTGTAGCCACCTCATACCAACGCGCCGCGATTTCGACGTTCTCCTGCGACATCGCCGACGCATTATCTCGCGATCACCGGGAGGGCCGGCACCCGCCGAAGCGGGGCGTTGGCGGCGCCGGCGTCGCCGTAGCCCGAGCCCGCGTGCCAACCGGGCGGCGCGTTAGCGCGGGCCGGCCTCGATCGTCTCGCGCACCTCGCGCTCTCGGGGCTGGAGCCCGAAATCCGCAAGGATCCAGGTCGCGCCGGCCTCCTCCCACGGGGCAATCGCCGAGCCGGGGGGAAGATCGACAACGAGGTCGAACGGTCCGTTCCGCCCTGCCTCGGTCCGAAGCTCGCGAACCTCCTGACGGAGCTCGGTCAGCGCCTCGGGCCCGGGCAACTCGATCGGGAAAAGTCCATCCCAACGGGCCGCCCGGCGCAGGGGCCGGCGGTTGGGCCAGCGGGCGGCAACCCACACAGGGATGCGGGGCGACTGCACGGGCGGCGGCTCGAACTCGCCGCCCCAGTAGGCGCTGAGCCGGTCGAGTCCTGCGTCGAGCAGGCATGCCCTCTCGCGCGGATCCACGACCTCGCTGAACGGCTCCAGCTCGCCGTTGCGATCGCTGCCAAGGCCAACGCCGAGGGTGAGACGGCCGCGGCTGAGCAGGTCGAGCGTGACTGTCTCGCGCGCGAGCTTGTGGACGCGCCGCCGCGAGAGCGGGGTGACCAGCGGACCGAGGCGAATCCGCTCGGTGTCGGAGGCCACCGCGGCGAGCGCGACCCAGGGATCGGCGACCGCCCGCACCGGCGGTCGATAGCGCACGTGGTCCCACAGGAAGAACCCGTCCCAGCCGTGCTCCTCGGCGCTCGCGGCGAGCGTGGCCAACGTCCTCGGATCGACCAGCTCGTCGAACGGAGCGACGAAGATTCCGCGCTTCGCGCTCACCCCTTGGACGCTACCTGCTGTGCGCTGGGCAGCGCTGTACGGGCGCCCCGCGGAGTTCGTCACACGCTCCTGCGTTGGCGTGAGAGCAAGCGCGGACGACGCTCCGCAAACGAGGCGGCTCGCTCCCGCTCAGGACGAGGAGTAGTGAATCCCAGCGTGTCGGTCCTCGCTCGAAGCCGCAGCGGCGTCGCGCGAAGCGCTAAAGGTCAGTCCACGTGGAGCACGGCCTTGCCGCCGATGCGCCGCTCGAGGAGGGCGGCAAGCGCCGGGCCGGGCTCGCGCCACGAGCGTTCGAGCTCTACCTGGCCATCGAGCCGTCCGTCGGCCATCAGCCTGCCGAGTCGTGTGAGGTCACTCGTCCCGCTGGAGTGCGAGGCGAGCTCGTCGAAGAGGTTCAGGGTGAGAATCTTGGCGCCCTTTGCGCGGTCGAAACGCCGCGCCCGAAAGCTGACCGTCTCGTCGTCGCTCTGTGTCGCGATGTTGACCACGATGCCCCGCGGTGCGACGTGCTCGATGGCAAGCCCGAACGTGTGACCCCCGACTGCGTCGACGATCAGGTCGAAGTCCCCCTCGAGCTGCTGGAGGACATCGCTGGCGCCGAGGCGGCGCAGGAGCTCCTCGGGCGCGGCGGCATCGCGGACCAGCGCGGTGATGTGCGCGCCGCTCTCGCGGGCGAGCTGGATCGCCATGCGCCCGACGCCCCCTGTCGCGCCGGTGATCAGCACTCGCTTGCCGAGGACAAGCCCCCCGGCCTCGAGCGCCCTCAGTGCCGTCATCCCGGCCGTGGGCAGTGTCGCGGCCTGCGGGTCGGATACCGCGTCCGGGATCGCGGCCAGCGCGGCGGTCGGAATCGCGGCGAGCTGCGCCCAGGCGCCAACGTCCACCAGCCCGACCACGCGCGCGCCCGCGGGCGGCCCGCTGCCGTCGGCGGCCTCCCGCTCGACGATACCGGCGGCGTCCCAGCCGGTGACCGACCCCTCGGGCAGGCGCGACAGGCGCGTGGCCTCGCCGCGGTTCAGTGAGAACGCGCGGACCCGAACCAGGGCCTGGTTGGGCAGCGGCTTGGGGTCCGCGACCTCGGTCAGCGCGACGTGCGGGGGTGCGGGGGTCGTTGTCAGGGCAAGCACCGACCCGACCCTATTAACGATCGGCGCCGACGCGCGCCCGCGTACCTCGGCGACGACCACTCGCCGCCGTCCGGCGCTGAGAGGGGTCGAACCTCCACGGCCCGTGAGGGCCACAAGGCCCTCAACCTAACCGGGCACCGTGCGCTGAGCTGCTAGGACACCTGGCTAGCCAACCTCGGAGAGCTGTGGGCTGAGTTCGACGCCCAGCGGGTCGCAAACGACATCTGCACCGTGCTTGAGCGCCGCGATGTCCCCTTCTCCGTCCAGCGTGAGATCGTGGAGGCTGTCGAGCGTCGCAGAGTGGAGGCTTGAACTCCGCCACGGTGCCCCCAACCCGGGGAGCGGCAGTTCAACCCTGGAAAGGGGGGCCCCACCAAGAGGGACCCCGGCGAGGTCGCCGCGAGAGCGGGAAGTCGATCGAGTGCGGCTGGCCGCGCTTCAGCCTCACCAAGGAGGACGATGAGACCCAAGCTCACACGGACCGGCAACATCCGCGATCGGCCGCTGCCCGGTAGACGCCGCGATGCGCCATCCAACGGGTAGGCTCGCCTCGTCCACGGACGGACGCTCGACGGGCAAACCCACTCGGCAACACCGAGACGCACCGCTTGGCCTCCGCCCACACCAAGCAAAGGGGAAGTCAAGAATGACTGCCAAGCCCAGTTCCCGTCCCTTTAAGCCAACCGCGCTCGGGCGCCGGTTTCGGATCACGGTGATCGCCCTCGCGCTCAGCGCGACGGTCGGCCTCGGCGCGGGCGCCTCGCAGAGCCTCGCCGACACCGGCACCGTCTATCTCGACGTAAATAGGAACAACGTCGGCGTCGGCAAGAACGAGTTCTTCACCTCCAACACGAGCGGCCAGAACAACGTCGGGGTCGGCTGGTCGGTCTTGACCAGTAACACCACTGGTGGCGCCAACGTCGCGCTCGGCCTCGCCGCGCTCGCGGCGAACGTCAGCGGCAACAACAACGTCGCGACCGGCACCCAGGCGCTCCAGTTCAACGCCACCGGCAACGAGAACATCGCGACCGGCGCAAGCGCGCTCCGCGTCAACACCACCGGGAGCGGCAACGTCGCCACCGGTGACGCAGCGCTGATCTCCAACACCAGCGGCTATCAGAACATCGCGACCGGGCGCAACGCCCTTCACGACAACACCACCGGCGTCTACAACGTGGCGACCGGCGACAGCGCCCTCGGCTCCAACACGACCGGCAACAACAACACGGCGACGGGGCTCAGCGCGCTCACCCACAACACCACGGCTTCCAACAACGTCGCCACCGGGATCAACGCGCTCGCCACGAACACCACCGGCGCCGGCAACACCGCGGCCGGGACGGACGCGCTGCTCAGCAACACGACCGCCAACAACAACACCGCGACCGGCCTCAGCGCGCTGCGCTCCAACACCACCGGCGCCGCCAACACCGCGACCGGCAAAGGCGCGCTCTTTAACAACACGACCGGCCACGACAACGCCGCGACCGGCCTCAACGCGCTGTTTCGGAACACGACCGGCACCGACAACATCGCGGTCGGCAACGACGCGCTCTTCTCCAACACCATCGGCGCCAACAACGTCGCCAGCGGCCTTGCCGCGCTCTACACGAACACCACCGGTGCCAACAACACCGCGCTCGGCTACGCGCCGCTGTACAACAACACCAACGGCCACGACAACCTTGCCAGCGGCTTTCAGGCGCTGAGCTCCAACACCACCGGCGCCAACAACACCGCGAGCGGCTCCAACGCGCTCCTGCTCAACACGGTTGGCAGCAACAACCTGGCGCTCGGCTCGGGGGCGGGCGGCGCGCTGACCACCGGCTCTGACAACGTCGACATCGCCAACCCCGGCAAGGCGGCGGAGTCGGGCGTGATGCGGATCGGGACCAAGGGCAAGCAGACCCGCGCCTTCATCGCCGGGATCAGCGGGAAGTCGATCGGCGGTCCAGCCCAGCCGGTGCTCGTCAACGCCCAGGGTCAGCTCGGGACGGCGACCTCGGCCTCGGCGAAGGCGAGCGCCGCCCAGCCGCTCAGCGCCGCCGACGGCAGGCGCCTGCTGGATCTGGTCGAGGACCAGCAGGGCCAGATCGACCGGCTTCGCGAGCAGCTGCAAAGGGGTGGCTGACGACGGCACCGAGTATGGCGATCAACTAGAGGAGGACGACCGACAACTCCGAGACGACATCCCGCATTGAGGACCGCAGAAGTGCTCTCGGTGGCGCGGCTAGTCCGGGAGACCGCGAACCCGGCGCGGTCGCCCCAGCGAGCCGCGAGACAGGTTAGGTCGGACGCCAGCGACCGCCGCTGGCCACTGTGGGCCGAGTTGGAGGGCGAAATTGCTACCCGCTTGGTACCCGCCCACCTGCCACCTTGCGCCCAGGGACGCCTGGTATTCCGGACCGAAGCCCAGAAACCCCCGCGTTGGCCCCGGTTTCACCGATGCGGCTGAGAGGAGTCGAACCTCCACGGCCCGTGAGGGCCACAAGGCCCTCAACCTTGCGCGTCTACCAGTTCCGCCACAGCCGCTTGAGGGACCGCGATTCTAGACGGCCGCGGGATTGCGGGAAGCCGGCCGTCCGTCGCTTGCATCCGTCCGAAGGGCGGTCTACTCTTACGAACATGTGTTCTGTCCACCGATCGAGAGGCACCCGCAACGCACGCCTGACCGAAGGAGTGAGCGAGCTGTGGATCTGACCAAGCGGCAGAAGGAGATCTTCGACTTCATCGGCAAGTACGCAGCGAAGTACGGGTATCCGCCCACGGTCCGCGAGATCGGTAGCGCGGTCGGCCTGCACTCGTCCTCGACCGTGCACGCACATCTCGCAAACCTCGAGAAGATCGGTCTGCTGCGACGGGACCCGACCAAGCCGAGGGCGATCGAGGTGCTCGTCGACAAGGCGAAGAAGGCGATCCGTCCGGTCGGGTTGCCGCTCGTCGGACAGGTCGCCGCGGGCGAGCCGATCCTTGCCGAGGAGAACATCGAGGACTACCTCGAGGTCCCGGACGTGATCGGCGGCGAGACCGGCGACTACATTCTGCGGGTCAAGGGCGATTCGATGATCGGAGCCGGAATCCTCGAGGACGACTTCGTCGTCGTACGCCCGACCGAGCTCGCCACCGACGGCGAGATCGTGGTCGCGCTGATCGACGACGAGGCGACGGTGAAGAGCTTCTACCGTGAGAAGGACCGGGTTCGCCTCGAGCCGGCGAACAAGGCCTACAAGCCGATTCGAACCGCCGACGCCAAGGTGCTCGGCAGAGTCGTCGGAGTCTTCCGGAAGGTCTGACGTGAGCGCCGTGGCGACAAGCGAGCGCGGTGCTCACGTCGCGGATCCGCCCGCGGCGGCGCACCCGGCGGAGCGGCTGTTCGAGCCGCGAAGGCCGGACGGCGGGGTCACGCTGGAGGACTCGCTCCTCCGCGTCTGGGAGGACCTGAGCCGCGACGGCCATGCCGGGTGCCCCGTCTGCGGCGGGCGGATGACGGTTGCGGGCACCTGCCGCGAGTGCGGCTCGGAGCTCTCCTGACACCCCGCGTCGGGGCGTCGACTGGAACTCAGTCGACCAGGAGCCCGTGCCGGGTCGTGTTCTCGGTGATCACCCGGGGCTCGACGAAGTTGAGCAGGTAGTCGGGGCCGCCCGCCTTAGATCCCGAGCCCGAGAGCCGGTTGCCGCCGAACGGCTGGCGGCCGACGATCGCCCCGGTGGTGTGGCGGTTGACGTAGAGGTTTCCGACCGGGAGGCGGTGGGAGACCTCTGCGACGGTTGCCGGGTCGCGCGAGAAGAGCCCGCCGGTGAGCGCGAAGGGCAACGACTCGATCGCATCGCACGCGGCCTCGATGGAGGCGACCGGCTCGACCGCGAGCAGCGGGCCGAAGATCTCGTCGCGAAGCACGCGGGAGGACGGATCGAGCCCGCCGGCCAGGGTCGGCGCGCAGAACCATCCGGGGCCATCCGGGACCGGCGCGCGGGCGAGAAGCTCGCCGTCGCTGAGCGCACGCGCCGTGTAGTCGAGCACCCGATCTCGGGCCTCGGCCTCGATCAGCGGCGGAACGTCGGTGTCGAGGGCCGATGCCTGGCCGACGCGCAGCAGTTCGACCGCACCTGCGAGTCGCTCCACCAGGCTCTCGGCGACCCGTTCGTGGACCAGCACCCGCGACGCGGCGGAGCATTTCTGGCCCGCGTAGGCGAACGCCGAGCGAACCACTCCGGGGACGGCCTCGTCGAGGTCCGCGTCCGCGTCGACGATGACGCAGTTCTTGCCGCCCATCTCGGCGACGACCCGCTTCAGATGCCGCTGGCCGTCGCGGGGCTCGGCCGCCTCGCGGACGATCTCGAGCCCCACCGCGTTCGAGCCGGTGAAGCCGATCACGTGCACGCCGGAATGCCGCACCAGTGCCGCCCCCGCAGCGCCGTGCCCGGGCAGGAGGGAGATCGCGGCGCCAGGGACGCCGGCGTCACGCAGCGCCTCGACCAGGGCGAGGGCGGTGGCCGGCGATTGCTCGGCGGGCTTCAGCGCCACGGCGTTGCCGGTCGCGAGCCCCGCGGCGACCATCCCGGTCGGGATCGCGAGCGGGAAGTTCCAGGGCGAGATCACCCCGACGACGCCGCGTGCGACGTAGCGCATCGCGTTGCGCTCTCCCGGTGCTTGGGCGAGCTCCGCACCCGCCTCGAGCCGGATCGCCTCTCGCGCGTAGTACTCGAGGAAGTCGATCGCTTCGCAGACGTCGGCGTCCGCCTCGGGCCACGGTTTCGCGCACTCGCGGACCTCGAGCGCAGCGAGCTCGAGCCGTCGTCCGCGGAGGATCTCGGCCGCGGCGATCAGCTTCCGGGCTCGCTCGCGCGCCGGCACGCGGGCCCACGCCGGTGCCGCGCCGGCTGCGAGCGAGACCGCGACGTCGACCTCCGCCTCGCTGGTCTCGGCTGCGACCGCGACGATCCGGTCGGGCAGACCCGGATCGGCAGAGCTGAAGTCTGCGGCTTGGCGGCGATCATCGCCGATCAGGACCGGTACCGAGATCGGCAGCCGGCGATCGAGCGCGGCCAGCGCCGAGCTCAACGAGTCGCGAATTGCCGCACGGCGCAGCTCCAGCGGCGGCTCGTTGCGAAACGGCGCCGGCGAGTCGGCTCCGGGCTGCTCACTCACGGCGGCGCCAGCAGCTCCTCGAGCGGGGCGCCACCCGCTTGGTCGGCGAGAAAGGAGGAGTTGGCCGTGTTCTCGAGCAGCCGCCGCACCAGGTACGCCATCCCGGCGACAAGGTCGCCGACCGGGCAGTAGACGCGCGTCCTCACCCCGGCGGCGGCCAGCGCAACGGCGAGGTCGTCGCCGAGCCCGCGCAGCACCTGCACCTCGAGCCCGGAGGTCGCGCCTCCGCCGAGCCCGCTGTAGGCGACCGCGTGACTGACCGAGCGCAGGTTATGGGAGCCGATCGCCACCCGGATCGGCGCCCGGTCGTCGCGGGCGCGGTCGATCAGCCGCCGGCTGAGCTGCTCGAAGTTGCGATCGGAGTCCGGTTTGCGCTCGAATACGGGCGCGGTCCAGCCCTGCTGTGCGGCCTCGACGACCTCGTGGTCCCAGTAGGCGCCCTTGACCAGGCGGATCGTCAGCGGTTGAAAGCGCGGGCTCGCGTCCGCGTGGGCGAGGAGTCGGTCGAGATCTGCAGGCGAGTCACGGAGGTAGGCCTGCAGAACCACCCCGATCGACGGACCGTCGCGGAACTCGGTCTCGGCGAGCAGCTCGAAGAGCAGCTCCGTGGTCGTCTCGCGGGTGTCGACCGATTCCATGTCGATGTGCAGATGAGCTCCGAGCCCCCGGGCGGTGCGCAGCAGCGGCCGCAGCCGCTGGGCGGCGTCGTCGATCCCACGACGCGGATGCTCGGGCCGGATCAGCGGGGTCAGCGCCGTGACCTTGACCGAGAGGTTGGCGCGCGCCAGCGGCCCGGCCCGATCGCCGTCGAGCAGCGGCCGGTCGGGGTAACGCGCGGCCGCCGCCGCGAGAACCTCGAGCGCCTCCTCGCAGCGCGCCGCGTAGCGGTCTGCCTCGGCGCTCGTAACGGTCGCCTCGCCGAGCAGGTCGACCGAGCTCCCGATCCCGGTACGCCACAGTCGGCCGAGCTCGGCGATCGCGTCTCGAGGCGACTCGCCGGCGATGAATCTGTGCCCGACATGACGAACACCGGCGGCGACCGCGGCACCGAGCGCGATCCGGCCCGGCTTCGTGTGCGCGGCCCGCATCGCCGCGTCGAGCGAAGCGGGGCGATCCTCGACCTCGGCCGCGAAGGCACCCAGGTGGCGCGCGAGATCGTCCGCCGAACGGCAGGCCGGAGTGACGTCGACGAGTCGGAACAGCGCCGCGCGCAGCTCGCGGTCGGCGATCGTGGCCCGCATCGCGCGCTCGTCGATCGCGCGGATCGGATGGCGGGCCGGGCTCGGGAAGCCGGCGGCGATCCGGCGCCCGACGGCGCCGATCTCGCGCTCCAGCGTGTCCCGGTCGATCGACGCCAGTTGTGGGTTCACGCCTTCAATCTTCCCGCGCCGGGCCGCTTGCAACCAGTCTCGGCGGGCGAGCACCCGTCGTGGGCAGGGTAGGATGGGGAGGCTGGCTGTGCAGTCGCGGGAGGTGACTCTCGAGGAAAGTCCGGACACCGTAGGGCGAGGGCGGTGGGTAATGCCCACCCGGGGAAACTCGCGGGAAAGTGCCACAGAAACATACGGCCGATGGCGCGCCAACACGTGAGGCGCGCACAGGCAAAGGTGAAAGGGTGCGGTAAGAGCGCACCGGCGCCGCGGTGACGCGGCGGCCAGGCAAACCCCGCCCGGTGCAAGGCCAAGCAGGATCGTCGACCCGGCCCGGCGAGATCCAGGTAGGCCGCAGGGCGAAAGCCCCGTCAGGACCCATGGACCTGGCGAGATGGATGGCTGTGCGAGACAGAATCCGGATTACAGGCCAGCTACGGAAGGGGCTCCGGCAACGGGGCCCCTTCTAGTTGCGCCCTCGGAACGCAAGAGGACGCCCGAAAATGAGCGGCCGCGTCGGGATCATCGGGCGTGCCGTGAAGCATCGGCGTCCAGATCCCCTCGAGGCGACGGCGGCGTACGGAAAAAAGCCGCTCGTAGCAACAAGTACTTGCTCACCCTGCACTCACGAGGTGCAAATTGACGCCCAACCCTCTGCTAGGGTCCCGCGCGCTGAATCCCCGTCACATACCGCGGGGAACGGGGGACCCACCCAAGGGGGATCCCTTCAGGTTTCGGGGCGAATCGCCGGCGTCTGCCGCGTAGCGCCACATCTCTTTCGGCGCGAGCCCGACAGCTAACCCCGTAAGCGCTGGAAAGAGAGATGGCAGAGATCCCGCCTGGCCGGGCGCCGGCCGTGACAACTTCGAAACGTTCCCAGGTGCGCTCCGGGACCCCCCGAGCCGGGCTCAGGGCAGTCGTTCTGGCATCGGTCGCGTTGCTGGGCGGCGTCGCGACGGCGCAGGCGGCCGGGACCGGTGGCCTCGGAACCGGTGGCGGCGGAGGTTCGACCGGCTCGGGCGACGGCTCCGGGTCGGCGACAACGGCGTCGGGTTGCTCCGACACCGAGCTCGGCCGCCGGACGCTCGAGTTCGGCGATTGCGGCGTCGATGTGCAGACGCTGAACTGGATCCTGAGGGCGAAGGACTTCGGTGCCCCGCTCGTCGACCAGTTCGAGAGCTCGACCGAATCGGCGGTCGCCGACTTCCAGCGCGACGCCGACCTCGGCGCCACCGGCGTCGCCGACCGCGCGACCACGGCCTCGCTCGCCCGGGCGATGCCGAAGCAGCGCGCGACCTGGTACGGCCCCGGGTTCTTCGGCAACGAGACCGCCTGCGGCAAGACGCTCAGCCGTGCGACGACGGGCGTCGCCCACAGGTCGCTGCCCTGCGGCACCAAGGTCGTGATCCGCTACCACGGCCGCTATGTGCGGACGACGGTGATCGACCGCGGTCCGTACGCGAACGGCGCCAAGTGGGATCTCACCGAGGCGACCGCGGAGGCGTTGCGCCTCGGCGCCACCGACGACATCCGCGTCGCGAAGCTGGTTCGCTGAGCGGAGCCGGGCGGCCTCCGGCCGCCCGCCGCTAGGCGGCGGCGGGCAGGACCGCCGAGTCCGCCTGGTCCTGGGGCAGCGCGGCCGCGTTCGCGATCAGGCTCTGAAACTCGTTCATCGCCAGCTGGGCGACCGCCTCGATCATCTCCTCATCGGTCCAGTCGTGCTCTCGTGCCTCCTCGGCGAGGTGCTGGGCGGGCCGGCCGTCGCTCTCGAGCAGCGCCTCGAGGAACCTGAGCAGCGCCGCCTCCTTCGGGTCGGCCGAGCTGAAGCTGCGCGCGAGCGAGATCTCGTCGAGCCCGAGCCCGTCGGCGCGCGCCGTCTTCGCGTGCTGGGCGATCGAGTAGGAATCGCCGCGGCGCTCGGCGACCGCGAGCCCGATCCGGTCGCGGGTGCGGCGGCCGAGCAGGCCGCCGCGCAGCTCATGGCGCATGCGCGCGTAGGCGCGCAGCGCCGCCGGCGATCCGGCGAGGACGCCGATGAACTTCGAAACCTCGCCGCGGGCTCCCTGGGCTCCCTTGAGGATTCGCACGCTGCCCTCGGGGGCTGTGAGCTCGTCGTGGATGTGGAAGCGGCTGACGTCTGTCTTCACGGTCATCGGTGTCCCTCTTTCGACCAGGTCAGTTGGCGACTCACCCGGGCTTGGTCTCGCCTTTACTTTACTTTTAGCTAGGTACTTACCTGACGTAAGCAGATTACCATGATCGGCTCGATCCTGGGTGGATCGGCCGATCCATCTACTACTACGTACGAATGGCGGCGCTGGATAAGGTTGCGCGCGCGTTTATTTCAATAGGCCGACCGAGGAGGATCGATGGCGGACGCGCCCCAGCGACCAGCGACAGCCGATGAGGTGATGCGGGCGGTCGCCGACAACGACGTCCGGTTCATTCGCCTCTGGTTCACCGATGTGCTTGGACAGTTGAAGAGCTTCTCGGTCAACTCGTCGGAGCTCGACGACGCGTTCGAGGGCGGGATGGGCTTCGACGGCTCCTCGATCACCGGCTTCAACCCGATCGAGGAGTCGGACATGATCGCGATGCCCGACCCGTCGAGCTTCGCGATCCTGCCCTGGCGTCCGCAGGAGAACGCCACGGCGCGCATGTTCTGCGACATCCAGCTCCCGGGCGGCGAGCCATATGAGGGCGATCCGCGCTGGATCCTGCGACGGGCGCTGGAGCGCGCGCGAGAGCTGGGCTTCGACGCCTACAACATCGGTCCCGAGCTCGAGTACTTCTACTTCAAGGAGTCGCGGCCGGAAGGCGGTGTGCCCGAGACACTCGACGAGGGCGGCTACTTCGACCTGACGACGCTCGACGCCGGCTCCGACGTCCGCCGCGAGACGATCCTGGCGCTCGAGCAGCTCGGGATCCACGTCGAGTACGCACACCACGAGGGCGGCCCCTCCCAGCACGAGGTCGACATGCGCTACAAGGACGCGCTCGCGATGTCCGACGACTGCATGACCTACCGGATCACGGTCAAGGAGTACGCGATGAAGTACGGCATGCACGCGAGCTTCATGCCGAAGCCGCTGTTGGGTGAGAACGGCTCCGGAATGCACGTCCACCAGTCGCTGTCGGCCGACGGCCGCAACGCCTTCTACGACGCCGACGACCATTACTACCTCTCGCCGACCGCGAAGTCGTTCATCGCCGGCCAGCTCCGTCATGCGCAGGAGATCGCGCCGCTGTTCGCGCAGTGGGTCAACTCCTACAAGCGGCTCGTGCCAGGCTTCGAGGCACCGGTCTATCTCGGCTGGTCGCGGCGCAACCGCTCGGCGCTGATCCGAGTGCCCCTCTACCACCCCGGCAAGGAGCAGGCGACTCGCGCCGAGCTGCGCTGCCCCGATCCCGCCTGCAACCCCTACCTCTGCTTCGCGGGCATGCTGCACGCCGGCCTCGAGGGGATCGAGAAGGGGTACGAGCTACCCGAGCCGATGGAGCAGAACCTCTACCACCTGACGCCCGAGGAACGCTCCCAGCAAGGCATCGAGCAGCTTCCGGAAACGCTCGGCGAAGCGATCGAGATCGCGGCCGAGTCGGAGCTCGTCCTGCGGACCCTCGGCGAGCACACGTTCAAGCGCTTCATCGAGATCAAGCGCGAGGAGTGGGAGGAGTACCGCGTCCAGGTCACGCCCTGGGAGCTCGACCGCTTCCTACCGATCCTCTAGCGCGCGGGGCCGCCGCCGCCGATCGGGCGCTCAGCGCTCGAGCAGCTTGCGAATCGCGGCGGTGGTGGCGGTCTTGGCGTTGAAGGCGCCGGTCATCGCCCGCTCGGCGGTCGAGCCTGGCGGCGGCAGCAACCCGAGCTGCTGGGCCAGGTAGGCGCCGTTGATGTAGGCGTGATTCTCGACGATCCGCTCGTCGACGACCCGGAACATGTCACAGCCCTCGAGCTCGATCGCGGCCCCGGTCGGGGCGACGCCCTGAAACCGGCCCGGCCCGGTGAACGTGCCCTTCGCGCGCCAGCGCGCCGCCGCGTGCTCACCGCTGCCGACCAGCTCGAGGACCTCGAACCGAAAGTCGGGGAACGCCGCGAACAGATCGCCGAAGTAGCGGCGGATCCCCTGCGGAGCGTCGAGGTCGCCCATCCCGTACATGCGGTCGACCGAACCGGGCTTCCAGACGGCGAGCGCGCGGTCGAGATCCTGCTCGGCGAGGCCGTCGAAGTACTCGCGAACGACGCTCTTGGCGCCCTTCTTGCGGGTCGACTTCGTCTTCGTCTCGGCGGCCACGGCCTGCAATCTATCCAGGATCAGCCGTCGAGTGCTTGCGCGAGCTCCGCCGGCTCGGTCACCGGAGCCCGGCACGCGAACCCCTCGCAGACGTAGGCGGCCGCGCGGCCCCGGACCGCGTGGCGCTCGAGCATCAGCTCCGGTCGAGACGTTCCCTGCTCGCCGCCGGCCAGGACGAGGTAGGGGCGCAGCCGCGCCCGGACGACATCGGCGAGGTCGGCGAGCGGGTCGCCGGGAGTCGCGGCCACGAGGGCCACCTCGCGGACGGGCGAGACGTGGAAGTCGAGGCCGCGAAGCAGATGGGCGAGCGCCTGCGGATGCTGGACCGCGACCCTCGAAAAGAGGCCGAATACGGAGACGGCGTGGCGCTCGTAGCGGTGCTCGCCGGTGAGCGCGGCGAGCCGCAAGAGACCGAAGGCCGCCGCCGAGTTGCCCGATGGGATCGGGTGGTCCTCGGCGTCCTTGCGGCGCGCGATCAGCTGCTCGTGGTCGTTCGCCGTCGTGAAGAAGCCACCGCGCTCGGGGTCCGCGAAGCGGTCGATCATCGCTTCGGCCGTCCGACGCGCGGCGTCGAACCAGCGGACCTCGAAGGTCGCCTCGTAGAGGGTCAGCAGCGCCTCGATCAGATACGCGTGGTCCTCGAGGTAGGCGTTGAGCTTCGCCTCGCCCTGCTTCCAGGTCCTCAACAGGTGCCCCTCGGGGTCGCGCATCCGGGTCCAGACGAACTCCGCACACGATCGTGCCGCGTCGAGGTAGTCGGCGCGACCGAGCACCGCTCCGGCGTCGGCCAGCGCGGCGATCGCGAGCGCGTTCCAGGAGAGAATCCGCTTGTCGTCGAGACCGGGCCAGACGCGCGAGGCACGCTGCCGATAGAGCGCCTCGCGTGCCTCCTCGAGGTGGGGTGGAGGCGGGGCTTCGGCGCCGCCGGCGAGATGGAGGATGTTGCGTCCCTCGAAGTTGCCCGCCTGCGAGACGCCGAAGTAGGCGATCAGCTCGTCGGCCGCGTCGCCGAGGCCGGCCGCGGCGAGGACCGACCCGATCTCCTCCGGCGTCCAGACGTAGAACCGACCCTCCTCGCCCTCGGAGTCGGCGTCGAGCGCCGAATAGAAGCCGCCCTCCTCGCCGCGCATCTCGGCCAGCATCCAGTCGAGCGTCCGCTCGCAGGTCTCGCGCCAGCGCTCGTGGCCGAGGGCCTGGTGGGCGTGCAGATAGACGCGGGCCAGCAGAGCGTTGTCGTAGAGCATCTTCTCGAAATGGGGCACGAGCCAGGCTGCGTCGACCGAGTAGCGGGCGAACCCGCCGCCGATCTGGTCGTTGATCCCCCCGGCGGCCATCGCGTCGAGCGTCAGCGCGACCGGCTCGGTGTGCCCGTTCGCGAGCAGCAGCTCGAGAGCCGACGCCGGCGGGAACTTCGGAGCGCCGCCGAAGCCGCCGTCTCGCACGTCGACCTCCGCGAGCAGCCGCTCGATCGCGGCTTCGACGAGGCCCGCTGAGAGCTCCTGCTCGGAGGGCTCGAGCCGGCCCATGGCGCCGAGCTGCCCGCGGATCCGCCCCGCAGCCTCTTCGATCCGGTCGCGCTCCTTCGCCCACGATGCGGAGACCGCCTCCATCACCATCGCGAAGCTCGGCATCCCGTGGCGTGGCTCGGGCGGGAAGTAGGTGCCACCGTAGAACGGGACGCCCTCCGGGTCGCAGAACGCGGTCAGCGGCCAGCCACCGTGGCCGGTCATCCCCTGGACCGCCTCCATGTAGATCGCGTCGACGTCCGGGCGCTCCTCGCGGTCGACCTTGACCGGGACGAAGTGCTCGTTCATGTACCGCGCCGTCGCCGCGTCCTCGAACGATTCGTGCTCCATCACGTGGCACCAGTGACACGAGGAGTAGCCGATCGAGAGCAGGACGGGGCGATCGAGCTCGGCTGCGCGGCCGAACGCCTCCGGGCCCCACGGGTACCAGTCGACCGGGTTCTCGGCGTGCTGGAGCAGATAGGGGCTGGTCTCGTCGGCGAGCCGGTTGGCCATCGATCCAGGTTAGAGCGGAGCGGACTGCCCGGTCAGCCGCGCCCGCCGCCGCGACTCAGTATGCGTGAGTCGTCCCGGACGTTCGGCGATCCGTCGGCGGTCAGTAGGCGCGCGGCCGGGCGCGGACCCGCTCGATCCAGGCGCTCAGGTTCGGGTGCTCGGGGCCGAGCGGCTGGTGCTCCTCGAGGATCAGGTGGAAGAGCTCCTCGTCGGCCGGGTCGCGCGAGCGGGCGTACTTGAGGAACGGGTAGGCGACGCAGTCGGCGGCCCCGAACTCGCCGAACAAGTACTCGCGGCCGGCGAGCAGGCGCTCGAAGAGCCCGAGGCGCTCGGCCATCGCGCCACCGGCTCGTGCGATCAGCGCGCGGTCGGGATCGCGGCCCTCGAGCTCCGCTTCGATCGCGTTCGGCGCCTCCTTGTAGACGCGCTCGAACCAGCCGATGAAGACCTCGACCTCCGCCCGACGCGCGGGATCGCTCGGAAACAGCGGCGGCTCGGGGGTCCGCTCCTCGAGGTAGCCGATGATCGCGACCGAGTCGTGGATCACCCGGCCGGCGTCCTCGATCACCGGGACCAGCGGCTGGCCGCTGATCGCCTCGACCGGCCCGCGGTTGGCGTAATCGATCAGCACCGACTGGGCCTCGGTGCCCTTGTGGGCGAGCGCGAGCCCGACCCGTTCGCAGTTCGTCGACCACTCGGCCCGGTAGAGGCGGACCGAGGGACCCCCGGCCAAGGCTAACTCGCCGTCAGGTCCTTGGCGAACGCCTCGAGCGCGTCGGCGAACCGGCGCAGGTCGTCCTCCGAGTGGGCGATCGAGAGCGTCCACTCCTCCTCGACCCCCGGGGTCATGAAGACGCCGTTGTTCATGTGGTAGAGCCAGGCCAGCGTCGCCAGCTCGTCGTCGACCTTGGTCAGGTAGTCGCGGTACTCGCGCAGCGGCTCGGGACTGAAGATGACGCAGCCCTTCGCGCCCAGGCCCTCGGTATAGCAGGGCAGCCCGTACTGCTCGATGATCTCGTCACAGCGGCCGAGCAGCCACTCGTTGGCCGAGCTCAGGGTCTTGTAGGCGTCGTCGGTGAGCACCTTCGTCAACGTCGCCTCGGCGGCCGCCATCACGAGCGGGTTGCCGTTGAAGGTGCCGTACTGATGCACCCGGCCCTCGCTGATCGCCTCGGCGACCTCCGCGGTCATCCCGATCGCACCGCCCGGATAGCCGCCGCAGATCGCCTTCGCGAGGGTGATGATGTCGGGCTGGACGCCGAACCTCTGCGTCGCGCCGCCGCGGGCGATCGTCGCCCCGGTCTTGACCTCGTCGAAGATCAGCTTGACGCCGTGCTGTGCGGTCAGCTCCCTGACCCGCTCGAGATAGCCCTCGACCGGCGGGATGATGTTGATGTTCATCATCGCCGGCTCCATGATCAGCCCGGCCACCTTGCCCTCGAGCTTTCCGAGCACGCTCTCGAGCGCCTCGGCGTCGTTGAACGGGACCGCGCGCGTCAGCTCGGTGATCGCCAGCGGATAGCCGTCGCCGTAGGGGACCGATCGGGGATCGTCGCGGTCGCCGAGCGCCTCCAGCGGTGGGTAGACGCTGACCATGACCGCGTCGTGGTGGCCGTGGTAGGAGCCCTCGATCTTCAGGATCATGTCGCGGCCGGTGAGCCCGCGGGCGACGTGCACCGCGTCCATCGTCGACTCGGTGCCGGAGTTGGTGAACCGCCACTGGGGGAGCCCGAAGCGGTCGGCGAGCTCCTCGGCGACGACGATCGAGCCGTCGGTCGGGGCCGCGAAGTGGGTTCCGAGATCGTGGCGCGCCTTGATCGCCTCACCGACGGTGGGGTTCGCGTGCCCGATGCACATGACGCCGAACCCGTTGTGAAAGTCGACGTACTCGTGGCCGTCGACGTCCCAGACGCGGGCGCCCTGACCACGCTCGAGGTAGACCGGCCACGGGTCGTTCTCCTGGAACGAGGAAGGGACACCGCCCGGCATCACCTTGACCCCGCGCTCGTAGCGCCGCTTGGACTCGGGAGTGCGCTCGGTGAGCTTCTCGAGCTCACGCTCGGTGAGCTCCTTGACCCGCTCCCGGTCGATCCGTGACTTGCCCTCGGTGGTTGCTTGAATCGTCATGAGCGGCAGCGTAGCGGGCGAATTCAGGCCGCCGCGTCCAAGTCTCGACGACCGTTTTGGACGACGAGGCGCTTCCAGACGGCGCCGAGGGCTCCGATCTCCTCGTCGTCGAGCTTCGCGAGGAAGTGCCGGCGGACGCCGGCGAGATGATCGGGGCGAGCCGCGTCGAGCTTCTCACGCCCGGCGGGCGTCAGGTGCGCGAAGAGGCCTCTGCCGTCCTCCTTGCAGCGTTCGCGCTCGATCAGGCCCTGGCGCTCGAGGCGGTCCGCGAGCCGGGTGATGCCGCTGCGGCTGAGCAGCAGGCGGTCGGCGAGCTCGCTCATCCGCAGGCGTCCGTCGGCGGCCTCGCCGAGGTTCATCAGCACCTCGTACGAGCTCAGCGGAAGGCCGTGATCGCGCTCGAGCTCGGCGTCGAGCTCGGCGACGAGCAGGCTGTGTGTCTCGAGCATCCCGCGCCACGCTGCGAGCTCGCGTCGCGACAGGGAGGATGAAGGGATCTCGGCCATCGAGTCGAGGGTAGCAGTGCTTGCAGACTCAACTATATGATATAGTTGATTGCGCAATTACCTTTGTTGAATGCGGGAGAACGAGGAGACGCAGATGAAGCTCGAGGGAATCCACCACATCACCGCGATCACCGGCGAGGCGCAGCGCAACGTCGACTTCTACGCCGGAACGCTCGGGCTGCGGATGGTCAAGAAGACGGTCAACCAGGACGAGCCGAGCGTCTACCACCTCTTCTACGCGGATGAGCGCGGCAGCGCCGGCTCGGACATCACGTTCTTCGAGTTTCGCGGTGCCGGCCCCGGGCGCGCCGGAGCCGGGATGGTCCACCGGATCGTCTGGCGGGTCGCGGCGCCGGAGGCGCTCGACTTCTGGGCCGAGCGGCTCGGCGCGGCCGGGCACGAGACGACGCGCGAAGGCGACAGCCTGCGCTTCTCCGACCCCGAGGGGCTCGATCACGAGCTCATCGTCGCGACGGTCTCCGACGCACCGCTGATCGCCGATCATCCGGAGGTTCCCGGCGAGCTCGCCCTGCAGGGGTTCGATGCCGCGCGCGCCTACTCGGCACAACCGGAGCGCAGCGCGACGCTGCTCGAGAGCTTGGAGTTCGAGCGCGCCGAGGACGGCTGGGAGGCCCGCGGCGACGATCGCGGCGGCCGCTGGTTCTACGACCAGCCGCCCGCCGAGCCCGGGATCCAGGGGGCGGGCACCGTCCACCACATCGCCTGGGCCTCGCGGATGGACGAGCATCTCGCGTGGCGCGAGCGCGCGATCGAAGGCGGCGCGCGCCCCACACCGGTGATCGACCGCTTCTGGTTCCGGTCGGTCTACTTTCGGGAGCCGAGCGGGGTCCTGTTCGAGATCGCGACCCTCGGTCCGGGCTTCGGCGTCGACGAGGACCCGGAGCACCTCGGCGAGAGGCTGATCCTGCCGCCGTTCCTCGAGGACCGGCGCGAGGCGATCGAAGCGCAGCTGACCCCGGTCACCAACCCGCGCGTCGCGACCCGGACGTGAGCGAGCGCCTCGTCCATCGCCTGCGCGAGCCGGCCGGCGTGGCGGAGGGCGCGCTGGTCCTCAACCACGGTCGCGGCGCCGACGAGAACGACCTCTTCGGCCTGCTCGACGCGCTCGACCCCGAGCGGCGGCTGCTCGCGGTCACCACCGGCGCCCCGCTCACGGATGTGCCGCCCGGCGGCCGCCACTGGTACCTGGTGGAGCGGGTCGGCTATCCCGAGCCGCGAACGTTCGCATCGAGCTATCGCTCGCTGACCGGGTTCCTCGACGGACTGCTCGCCGAGCGCGGGATCGGCTGGGAGCGGACCGTGATCGGCGGTTTCTCGATGGGCGCGGTGATGTCCTACGCCGTCGCACTCGGCGACGGGCGCCCGTCGCCGGCGGCGGTGCTCGCTTTCAGTGGCTTCGTCCCTACCGTCGAGGGCTGGGCGCCGGCGCTCGCGGGTCGAGAGGGCCTCCCGGTCCTCATCCATCACGGCCGGCAGGACCCGGTGATCTCGGTCGAGTTCGCCCGCCGGGCCCGAGACCTGCTCACGGGCGCCGGGCTCGCGGTCGACTATGTCGAGTCCGACGCCGGTCACTGGCTGCCGCCGGAGGTCGTGCCGCGGGCGGTCGCGCTGGTCGCCGCGGTTACGGGCGCCCGCTCGCAAGCGCCGGATCGATGATTGCCCTCGAGGGCCCGCGAAGCCCGCTGGCTACGCTTCGGGAGTGCCACCGCTGCGGCTGATCGACGGCTCGGGTCCCGCGCGGGACCCCGGCTCCTCCGTCTTCGACGCTCCGCTCGACGAAACGCCTACCGACGAGGAGGCGCTCGACGCCTACTCGCGCGCCGTTTCCGCGGTTGCCGAGCGGCTCGCTCCCTCGGTCGCGAGCCTCCGGGTTCAGCGCCAGACGAGGCGCGGGCGGGTGCAGGCCGGAGCGGGTAGCGGCGTCGTGATCACCCACGACGGCTTCATCCTCACCTCCGCTCACGTCGTCGCCGGGAGCTCGCGGCGGCTCCGCCCGGTTCACCGACGGCCGCGACCTCCGGTTCACCGTCGCCGGCAGCGACCCGCTCTCCGATCTCGCGGTCGTTCGCTCCGACGGCGGCGGGCTCGCCCCGGCCGAGCTCGGAGATGCGGAGGCGCTTCGCGTCGGCCAGCTCGTCGTCGCGATCGGCAATCCCCACGGCTTCGAGGGCTCGGTGACCGCGGGGGTCGTCTCGGCGCTCGGCCGCGCCCTGCCGGCCGGCTCGCGCCGCGCCGCACGCGTGATCGACAACGTGATCCAGACCGACGCGGCGCTCAACCCCGGCAACTCCGGCGGCGCCCTGGCCGACGGTCGCGGGCGGGTCGTCGGCGTCAACACCGCGGTCGCCGGCGTCGGCCTCGGACTCGCCGTACCGGTCAGCGCGACGACGCAGCGGATCATCGCCTCGCTGATCGCCGAGGGTCGCGTCCGCCGCGCCTACCTCGGGATCGCCGGCGGCCCGCGCCCGCTGCCACCGCGGGCGCGGTTGGCGACCGGCGCCGAACGCGGGGTGGAGATCGTCGAGATCGTCGAGGGGAGCCCGGCGGAGAACGCCGGCCTCCGGGTCGGCGACGTGATATTCGAGCTCGACGGGACCGCGGTCGGGAGCGCCACCGACCTGCAGCGGCTGATGGTCGCCGAGCGGATCGGGCGCGATGCCCTGGCGAGGCTGGTCCGCGACGGCTCGGTGATCGAGCTCCGCGTCGTCCCGGCCGAGCTCGAGCTCTGACCTCGGGGCCGTCCCGGGTCAGCGGTGGCCGGCGAGCTGCGGCTCGGGCGGCGCAGCGGCCGCAGCCGGGCGAGCCGAATAGGGAAGCCGCGCCGGGATCGCGAGCGCGGTGCAGAAGGCGAGCGCGACCCCGGCGGCCGAGATCACGAAGGCGATCGTGAAGCCGGATTCGGCGGGCAGCGCGGTGCCCGCGATCACGTGCCCGGCGACCACGGTGGCGGTGATCTGCCCGCCGAGCGAGCCCCCGATCGTCCGCATGATCGTGTTCATCGCCGTCGCCACCGAGGTCTTCGTCCGGTCGACCGCCTCGACGATCAGGTTGGCCATCGCGGCGAAGGCGAGCCCGATGCCCACCCCCATCAGGGTCGTACCGACGTAGATCTCCCATCGCTCCGCGTGCGCCGCGGCGAGGAAGGTGAAGCTGACCGTGCAGACGGCGGTCCCGAGGAGCAGCGGCAGCTTCGATCCATAGCGGGTCCCGAGCGCACCGGAGAGCGGGCCGGCGAACAGCATCACCAGCGCCGAGGGGAGCAGGAAGACGCCGGCCTCGGTGACGCTGGCGCCGAACCCGAACCCCGACTCCGCCGGGATCACCTGGACGAAGCGCGGGATGAGGATGAACGAGCCGAACATCCCGAACCCGACCAGGAGTCCGGTGAGGTTGGTGGTCAGGACGCCGCGCTGGGCCATCATCCGCATGTCGACCAACGGCTCTGGCGCCCGCCGCTCCCACGCCACCCAGCCCGCGAGAACGACCAGGGCGGCGCCGAAGAGCCCGATCACGCGGTCCGAGCCCCAGCCCCAGTCGGCGCCCTCGCTGACGCCGATCAGGAGCGCCGCGAGGCCGACCGAGAGCATCGCGGCGCCGGGCCAGTCGATCCGCGCCGGCGACTTGATCGGCGACTCGGGTACGAACAGGTGTGTCGCGACGATCGCGATCACGACCGAGGCGAGGGCGAGCCAGAAGATCCATTCGTAGGCGAGGTGGTCGACGATCAGACCGCTGAGCACGAGGCCGGCCCCGCCCCCGATTCCGAACGTGGCGCTGATCAGGCCGATCCCGGTGGCGACGCGCTCGGCGGGGAACTCGTCCCGAATGATCCCGAAGGCGAGCGGGAAGACGGCTCCGCCGACGCCCGCGATCGCCCGGCCGGCGATCAGGATCCCGATCGAATGCGAGAGGGCGCAGACCAACGACCCGACGCCGAAGCAGATCAGGGTGATCAGCAGCAGGCGTTCCTTGCCGAACATGTCTCCGAGCCGGCCGATGATCGGGGTCGCGACGGAGGCCGTCAGCAGGTAGGCGGTGAGGACGAAGGTGACCGTCGTGGTCGAGGTGTGGAGGTCCTGCTGAATCGCCGGCAGGGCAGGGGCGACCATCGTCTGCGAGAGCGCGTAGGCGAGCGCGCTGAGGACGAGAACCGCGAGGGTGAGGCCGTAGTGCTGTCGGCCGTCGCTCACTGATCCTTGGTTCGCGCTTCGCGCGGAGTCACGATTCCCTTCGTCTCGCTCCGCGCTCAAGGCTCGTCGATCGCGGTCGCGAGCTTGCGGAGCAGCGCCGGGGCGCGCTCGCGCTCGTCGGGGTCGAGCGACTCGTAGACCGCACGCCGCTTCTCGGCGACGAGTGCCCGCTTGCGGTTCAGGAGCCGGCGACCGCGCGACGTCAGGTTGACGGTGACGCTGCGCCGGTCCTCGGTCGACGGCCGCCGCTCGATCACCCCTTGGCGCTCGAGCCCGTCGAGCATCCGGGTCGCCGTCGGCTGCGCGACCCCGGCCGCCTCGGCGATCGCGCCGACCGGCCGGCTGTCGCCGCTGCCGAGCTCTGCGAACGAGAACAGGAGCTGGAACTGAGCGAGGCTGAGGCCCTCGCTCTCGACCTCCGCCGCGGCCCGCCCGCGGGCGCGGCGGATGGCGCCGAAGAACTCGTCCCAGGCCGCGTCGAAGTCCTCGCGAGGCGGGGACGATCCTTGGTCGGGCCGGGGGCGAACTGCAGTCACGGCGCGCCAGGTTAGCAAAATAGATAGCAAGCTAGATATTTGCTGGCTATGGAATCGCGCCGGCGCGGTTGGCGCCGCCGTCTGTGCGAACATCTGTTCGATGCGATGGGACAACCTCGAGAAGGGAACGAGCACGCAGGGGCTGCTGCCCGGGATCGGTGAGTCCGTGGTTCGCACCTTCGACGCGCCGGAGGCGCTCGGCATCCGTTTTCACGAGGTGGAGGCGCGCTCGGCGCCTCAACCGGGTCCCGGAGCGATCGAGGATGCCGTTCCGCTGGACGATCAACCCGTTTCGAGGCTGCACCCACGCGTGCGCGTACTGCTTCGCCCGACCCACGCACACCTACCTCGATCTCAACGCCCGCGAGGACTTCGAACGCGAGATCGTCGTCAAGGTGAACGTCCCGGAGCTGCTCAGAGCCGAGCTCGGGAGGCGGTCGTGGAAGGGCGAGCACGTCGCGCTCGGGACGAACACCGACCCGTACCAGTGGGTCGAGCGCCGCTACCGGCTGATGGAGGGGATCTGGGAGGCGATGCGCGATTTCCGCAACCCCTGCTCGGTGCTGACCAAATCGCCGCTGCTGCTGCGCGACCTGTCGCTGTTCCGAGAGCTCGCGGCACGGACCGAGTTCGTCGCCAACCTCTCGATCCCGACGCTCGAGGAGCGGGCGTGGCGAACGACCGAGCCGCACACGCCGCATCCCCGGAAGCGGATCGAGGCCGTCGCCGAGCTCGCCCGCGCGGGAATCCCGACCGGCGTCCTGATCGCGCCGCTGATGCCGGGAATCAACGACGGCCCGGGACAGGTCGAGGAGATCCTCGAGCTGGTCGGCGAGGCCGGGGCGCGGCAGGTCGGCGGCGTCGGCCTGCACCTGCGCGGGGAGCTGCGCGGGATCTGGTTCGACTGGCTGCGTCAATATCGCCCCGACCTCATCCCCCGCTACGAGCGGCTCTACGAGCGGGGCGCCTACATGGCGAAGGCGGAGCGCGAGCGGCTCGCCGGAAGGGCGAAGGGCAAGCGCCGGCCGCGCCGCTTCGGCGGGGACGTTCGTGGCATACGAAACCCGACCGACGACCGAAGCGCAGGCGAGCCGGCGAGGCCGCGAAGGCGCGGCGATCGCGCTGTTCCGGGTCGGTCGGTGCGCCAGCCGCGGCTCTTTTGAGCGACTACGGGCGCGCCGGAGAGGGAAGCGCGGCCGAGACCGTTCTCAGCGAGGCGATGACCGCGAGCGTCGAGAGCGCGCAGCCGGCGGCGAACCAGAACGCCGCCGGATAGCCGCCGGCGGCTGCGGCGACCCCGGCGAGCGGGCCGCCGAGCCCGACGCCGAGATCGAAGAACGCGGTGAACGTGCCCATCGCGACCCCCCGACGATGATCCGGGACCCGGTTGACGACCAGGAGCGCCAGCGACGGGAACATGAGCGAGAACGCGGCGCCCATCGCCATCGCGCCGGCGACCGCGACCGGAAGGCTGGGCGCGAGGGCGATCGCGACGAGCCCCGAGGTCTCGACGATCGCCGCTCCCGCGGCGCAGCGCAGCGGCCCGACCCGATCGGGGAGCCAGCCGCCCACGATTCGCATCAGGACGACGGTCGTCGCGAACCCGGTGAACACGGCGGCGCCGTGCCCGATCCCGAGCTCGTCGAGGTCGAGGACGATGAACGCCGCCATCGTCGCGTAGCCGATCGTCGCCAGCGAGAGCCCGAACCCGGGCCGCAGGGCCTCACGGGCGAAGAACCGCCGTTCGAACGTGGCGTCGGGACGGGGGCGGAACGTCTCCGGGATCCGTAGGGCGATCAGCGCTCCGAGGATCGGGGCGCAGATCGCGAACGCCCAAACCGCGTCGAAGCTCGCGGCGTGCAGGATCAGCTCGCCGATCAGCGGCCCGAGCGAGAGCCCGCCCCAGATCGCCAGTCCGTAGAGCCCGATGATCCGCCCACGGCGCTCCGGCGGAGCGATGTCGACGATCCATGCCGAGCCCGCCGTGTAGACCATCCCCTCGCCGGCGCCGAGCAGCAGCCGGGCGACGACGAGCCCGCCGACCCCGGCGGGCACGAAATACAGGGTGCCGGCGATCGCCATCACGATCGCGCCCGCGATCACGACTACCCGCCGACCCCGCCGATCGGCCAGGTGGCCGGCCAACGGACGGCAGGCGATGCCGGTGAGCGCGAACGCCCCGGTGACGATCCCGACCGCGAGGTCGCCCCGGCCGAGCGGTCCCTCGACGTAGCGCGGCAGCACGGGCAGGGTCGCGCCGACCGACAGCAGGCCGAGCCCCGTGACGACGAAGATGCCGGCGAAGGCCGCCCGCGACGGAGTGAGCAGACCGGTGGTCGCCAGGCGCAGCCTGGTGTCGAGCCGCTCTCATGGGGTAGACCGTAATTGGGGGAGTCAGTCCGCTTCAACAGGACGAGAGGAGAGATCATGGAAGCGACAACCATCCCCGGCGCGCGGGCCACCAGAACCCGCGACGAGAGGGCGAAATCGCCGGCGAGGCAGCTGGCGGCCAGGGTTCCGGAGTCGATCGCCGACCCGGCGCCGCTCGGACTCGCCGCGTTCGCGCTGACCACCTTCGTGCTCAGCTTCTTCAACGCAGGTTGGGTCAGCGACGCCGGCGAGCCGATCGTGTTCGGGCTCGCGTTCGCATACGGCGGCCTTGCCCAGATTCTGGCCGGCATGTGGGAGTTCAAGAACAACAACACGTTCGGGGCGACGGCGTTCACGTCGTTCGGGGCGTTCTGGCTCTCGCTGTTCGCCTTCGAGGAGTTCTTTGCCGACGCCGTCCCGGCGGCGAATGTCGGTGATGCCGTCGGGCCTCTACCTGATCGCCTGGGGCATCTTCACCGCCTACATGTGGATCGCTTCGTTCCGCGTCAGCGTGGCGGTGAACCTCGTCTTCCTGCTGTTGGCGCCGACGTTCATCCTGCTCGGGATCGGCGACGCGGCGGGCAACGAGACGATTACGCACATCGGCGGCATCCTCGGTGTGGCGACGGCGCTTGCCGCGTGGTACGCGTCGTTCGCCGGAGTGACGAACAAGACCTTCGGTCGGGTCGTGCTCCCGGTGCGCCCACTGAAGTAGATCCCTGGCGACGCGCTCCGGGCGGCCGGTTCGGCCGCTCGGCGCCGTCGCATCGCACGGCGCGTAGGCTGGTCTGTCAGCACCGTGAGCGAGGAGGAGAAGATGGCAACCGAGACAAAGCTCGAGGGGCTCGAGGAGGAGCTCTCGACCCTGCTCGACGTCGAGCGCTTCGCGCCGCCGGACGACTTCCGGTCCGAGACGCTGGTCTCAGACGAGTCCCTCCACGAGGAGGCGGCCCGGGATCCCGAGGCCTGGTGGGCGAAGCTCGCCCGCGACCTCGACTGGTTCACCGAGCCCGAGCAGGTGCTCGACGACTCGAACCCGCCGTTCTTCAGGTGGTTCGAGGACGGCAAGCTGAACGCTTCACACAACTGCCTCGATCGCCACGTCGAGGCGGGGCGCGGCGACCGGGTCGCGTTCCATTGGCGCGGCGAGGAGGGCGAGGAGCGCGACGTCACCTACGCCGACCTGCTGCGCGACACCCAGCGGCTCGCCAACGTGCTCAAGGATCGCGGGGTCGGGGCCGGCGACGTGGTCGGGATCTACCTGCCGATGATCCCCGAGGTCGCGGTCGCGATGCTCGCCTGCGCACGGATCGGCGCCCCGCACAACGTCGTCTTCGGGGGCTTCTCGCCCGACGCGGTCAAGGAGCGGATGCAGTTCTCGGAGGCGAAGGCGCTGATCACCGTCGACGCGGCCCGCCGCAAGGGCAAGGCGGCCGAGATCAAGCCCGCCGTCGATCAGTTCCTCGACGAGGTGCCGTCGATCGAGACCGTGATCGTGATCCGTAACACGGGGGCCGAGGTCGAGATGACCGAGGGCCGCGACCTCTACTACGACGAGGCGATCGAGGCCGCGGAGGCGGAATGCGCGCCCGCCGAGCTCGACGCCGAGCACCCGCTCTACATCCTCTACACCTCCGGATCGACCGCGAAGCCGAAGGGGATCCTGCACACGACCGGCGGCTATCTGACCGGGGTGGCCGCCACCCACAGGCTGGTCTTCGACCTGAAGCCGGAGTCGGACGTCTACTGGTGCGGCGCCGACGTCGGCTGGGTCACCGGGCACTCATACATCGTCTACGGGCCGCTGCTCAACGGCGCGACCTCGGTGATGTGGGAGGGCGGACCCGACTACCCGGACAAGGACGTCTGGTGGGAGATCATCGAGCGCTACGGGGTGACGATCTTCTACACCGCGCCGACGGCGATCCGGGCCTGCATGAAGTGGGGCCCCGAGTATCCGGCCAAGCACGATCTCTCGTCGCTGCGTCTGCTGGGCACGGTCGGAGAGCCGATCAACCCGAAGGCGTGGCTCTGGTACTGGAAGGTGATCGGTGGCGAGCGTTGCCCGGTCGTCGACACCTGGTGGCAGACCGAGACCGGGCAGATCATGATCACGACGCTGCCGGGCGCCCAGTACTCGAAGCCGGGCTCCGCGGGCAAGCCGCTGCCCGGGATCGAGGCGGCGGTGCTCGACGAGGAGGGCAACGAGGTCGAGGACGAGCAGGGCCTGTTGGCGCTGCGGCGGCCGTGGCCGGCGATGCTGCGCACCCTGTACAGGGAGGACGACCGTTACGTCGAGACCTACTTCTCGAAGTGGGGCCCGGAGACGTACTTCGTCGGCGACGCGGCCCGCAAGGACCCCGACGGCTATTTCTGGATCATCGGGCGGGTCGACGACGTGATCAACGTCTCCGGCCACCGGCTTTCGACCGCCGAGGTCGAATCGGCGATCGTCTCGCACCCGAAGGTGGCCGAGTCGGCGGTGATCGGGCAGAGCGACGAGCACACCGGCCAGTCGATCTGCGCCTTCGTCACGCTCGAGGGCGACCTCGACGGTGACGACGAGCTGGTCGCCGAGATTCGCGAGCACGTCGCCGTGCGGATCGGCAAGTTCGCCCGCCCGAAGCGGATCGTCTGGGCCGACGACCTGCCGAAGACACGCTCGGGCAAGATCATGCGGCGGCTGTTGCGCGACATCGCCGAGGGGCGCGAGCTCGGTGACGTGACCACGTTGCGCGACCCCGATGTGGTCGAGGAGCTGGACGAAGTCGTCAAGCGGCGCGCGAAGGCCGGCGAGGAGGGGTAGTCAGCAGTCGCCGACCGCGGTCGCGGTCGCGGCCTGACGCTCGCCGGGGCGGAGCGCGCTGGCCTCCCGGCTCCGGTGCGGCCTGTGCGCCGACCACCGTGTCGGCGGGATCGCGCTCGCGGCGCGAGAGCCAGATGAAGGGGAGCGCGAGCGCCGCGATCCCGGCGCTGAGGAGGTACGACGGTGCGTAGCCCCAGACGTCGGCCGAGCGCCCGAGGACAGGCTGCGCCCAGACGCCCCCGGTCGAGCTCATCAGCGAGTCGAAGGAGAGGATCGTCGCCCGCTGCTTCGAGGGGATCATCCCGTTGATGTAGGCCTGGCGGATCGGCATCTCTGCCGCGAACAGCAGGCCCCAGACGACGATCAGGGCGATCACCGCCGCGAATGCCTCGATCACGCCGATCAGCGCCAGGGTGACGACGCCGAGCGACGACATCGCGATCAGCGCCGAGGTGCGGCGGTGAAAGAGCCGGCGGATTCGCGGCGCGGCGATCCCGCCGAGGATCTGCGCTCCGGCGACGATCGCCGCGACCAGACCGGCGATCGAGTACGCGGTCGGATCCCCGTAGAGCTCGAGCAGGTACGGCTGCAGGGCGTAGAACGCGTAGATCCCGACCCCGCCGCTGAACAGCGAGCTCAGCATCAGCCACTTGACCGCCGGCACGCGCCAGCCGTACTCGACCGAGTCGGCGGTGATCCTGCGCATCTCGGCGAGCGGGCGTTGACCCTTCGACGGCGTGAAGCCGACGTCGTGCATGAGCCGGAAGGCGACCACGAACATGACCAGCAGCACCCCGGCGCGGATCACGAACGGAACCCCGAGGCTGGTCGCCTGGGCGATCAGCCCACCGGCGACCGACCCGACGAGCATCGCGAGCCCGGAGACGATCTGGCCCCTGCCGAAAACGGCCTCGAGGTCCCCGTCGAAGCCGGTGGCGGCGAGGGCGTCGACGAGCCAGGCCTCGACCGCGCCGGAGAAGAAGGTGAATCCGAGCCCGAGGAACGCCGACGACGCCGCCCAGGTCCAGAAGGGCGCCTCGACCTTCCACAGCAGCACGTAGATCGCCGTCGAGGCGGTCAGGGTCAGGGTTCCGAGCAGGTACGACATCCGCCGGCCGACCATGTCGGCGACGATCCCGGTCGGAACCTCGAACAGCACCATCCCGGCGGTGAAGAAGGCGTTGGCGGCAAAGGCCTCCGCATTCGAGAGGCCGGCGTCGAGGAGGAAGATCGTGTTGATCCCCCAGATGAACGACGCCGCCAGCGTGTTGCCCAGCATCAGCGTCAGATAGGTCCGCTGGATCGAGCGCGGCGTCGGCACCGCCTACAAATTTAGGAGGCCGGGTTCCGAGCTCGGCCCGCGCGCAGCTCGGCGCGCTTGATCTTGCCGCTCGCGGTCTTGCGGCAGCTCGTCGGCGAACTCGACGATGCGCGGGTACTTGTAGGGCGCCGTCGTCGTCTTGACGTGCTCCTGCAGCTCCCGGGCGAGCCGCTCCGAGGGCTCGCCACCGCGCAGGACGACGATCGCCCGGACGACCGATCCGCGCTCCTCGTCCGGGGCGGCGACCGCGGCGGCCTCGGCGACAGCGGGGTGGGTGAGCAGCGCCGACTCGACCTCGAACGGGCCGATCCGGTAGCCGGCCGACATGATCAGGTCGTCGTCGCGGCCCTCGTACCACAGACAGCCGTCCGGGTCCTCGCGCACCACGTCCCCCGTCCGCCACCACTCGCCGCTGAACGGCTCGCCATCGAGGTAGCGCGCAAAGAAGGTCGGGCAACTCGCGACTCGGACCTCGAGCACGTCGTCCTCGACCCGCAGCTCGATGCCGGGCAGCGCCGTTCCCATCGAGCCGGCGTGGATCTCGGCGCCGCCATGGTTGCCCACCAGGTGCCCGGTCTCGGTCTGGCCGTAGCCGTCGCAGATCTCGAGCCCGGTGGCCTCGGACCAGGCCTCGATCACCCCCGGATTGAGCGCCTCCCCGGCCGAGACCATTCGCCGCAGCGACGGCGGTCGCCGTAGCTCGGCCTGCTTCGCAAGGACCCGGTACTCGGTCGGTGCCTGGCAGAGGACGTTGACGCCCTCGCTCTCGATCAGGCCGAGGCGTCGATCGGGATCGAAGCGCTGGTCGACGATCAACGCCGCCGCGCCGCAGAGCCACGGCGCGACGAACACGTTGCGGGCCGACTTCGACCAACCGGTCGCGGTCGTGCACCAGACGAGCTCGCCGTCGGCGGCGCCGAGCCAGTGCTCGGCCTGGGTGCGCTGACCGGGGAGGTAGCGCTGCGAGTGAAGCGCTGCTCGCGGCTCGCCGGTGGTCCCGGACGTGAACACGATCAGCGCCGGATCCGAGGGGGCGAGCTCGGCGATCGCGACCGGGGTCTGCTGCGGTCGGTCCTCGTCGAGCACCGCGGCGACCTCGTCGATGGTCATGTAGGGGATCCCCTCCGGAAGCTCACCGAGCAGGCGCTCCTCGCCGACGCAGAGCTTCGGGCCCGCGACCGCCGCCCGGAGCTCGAGGTCCCGTCGTCGCAGCTGGGTGTTGCACGGCAGCGCCACCGCCCCCATCCGCCAGCACGCCAGCGTCGCCAGCACCCACTCGAGGCGGTTGCCGATCAGCGTCATGACGACGTCTCCGCGCCCGACCCCGCGGGCCGCGAACGCCCCTGAGAGCCCGGCCGACATCGCGATCAGCTCGCCGAAGTGCCACACGCGCCGCTCGCCCTCGCGCGAGATCGCGACCAGCGCCGGCTTCGAGGCCGGAAACCGCTCCAGCACGTCCTCTGAGAAGTTCACCGCGCCGCAGTCTGCCCGATGGCGGATTGGCCCCGCGCCGAGCCTCGCCACGGCTCAGCCTCGCGACGAGCGATCTCCGAGACGTCGACGCGACGGAGCTGACCAGCGCCTGATGCGGATCGCTCGAGGCGGTCGGGCGCCGGCCTGAGCCGGTCGGGGTCCGCTTACGCTCTTCGCCGCCGGACGATCGCGCCCGCGGCGCGGAGCGGCCTCGTGATCCGCCAGCTCAACGACGACTCGAAGCTCCGCCTCGTCTCTGCGGCCTCCTCAAGCGAGCGCGCGGCCTCCTGCTCGCGCTCGACGAGCTCGGCGCGCAGTCGCGTCAGCTCGGCCTCCAGCCGCACCGGCTCGGCCTGCAGCCGGGCGATCTCGAGGCGCAGCGCGTGTGCCTCGAGCTGCGCCCGCCACTCGAGCCGCACCAGCCGCGCCATCTCGTCGAGCGGCCGGCGGGGCCTGCGGGCCGGGGCCAGTCCCCGGATCAGCTCGACGAGCTCCTGGGCATGGACGTTGGCCCTGTGATTGGCGACCACGAGGTCGCGGTTCACCGGGCCCATCGACGCCGAGTAGTCGCGCAGGTCGGCGCCGAGGCGGGAGGCGTCGACGACGACGCGCTCGCCGCGACCGCCGAACCCGTCCGCCTCGAGCGCCGGATACGCGTCGGCGGTCACCCACCCGTCGCCCCCGTAGCGATCGTAGATGTAGGCGGCCCTGCCACAGGCCATCGCTTCGAGGACCGAGCGACCGACGCCGATCACGATCTCGACCCCTGCCAGGCTGGCGCGCGGATCGCCCGTCTGCCCCGCGTCCCCGCCGACGCGGACCAGCTCGAGCCCCGCCGCGCGGCATGCGTGCTCGAGGATCGGCAGCCGGTCGGCCACCGGGTTGTTGCTGAGCAGCAGCGCCCGCCGGGCGACCGCGGGCAGCGGCGTCGTGACCGTGAAGCGCTCGATGTCGATCGGCTGACGCAGGCGCACGATCTCGGCCTCGACCGCGAGCCCGCGCAACCGAGCCGCGACGCGATCGTTGAGGGCGACCACGGCGCTGACGACCTGCTCGATCTGGGGCGGCGTCTGGAGGTCGAAGGTCTCGCTGTGCGCGACGAAGACCTGGGGGGCCGCCGGGTAGCGCGAGGCGAGCTCATACGAAGCTCCGGCGTCCTGAGCGAGAACCGCGTCGCAGTCCTCGGGCAGGTTCGACTCGTCGACAACGGCGATTCCCCGGGCCCGCGCCAGGTCGGCCCCGACGCCCTGGTCGCGGGTGTAGAGCGTCACCTCGTTCCCGAGGCGCTCGAGCTGCTCCGCCACGGTCAGCAGGTAGGACTCGCTCCCGCCCAGCCCGAGATGATTTGTGGCCAGGATCAGATCCATCGGGCGACAGTCTGGCGAAACCCGCTCGCTGCGGCAGGCGCGCGAACCGCGCTCAGCGGCGCAGCTCGGAGCCGTCGTAGAGCTTCTTGACGACGACGCCGCCGGGCGGCGCGGCCTCGAGGCAGAGCTCGCAGAGGACGCATTCGTCGAGGTTCTCGCGAACGACCTCGACTCCGGCCTCGGTCGCCGCGAAGATGTCCACCGGGCAGACCTCCTCGAGCTTCTTCGCGAGCTCCCGATCGCCGGCGACCTCGGGCGAGACCTCGACGTCGATGAAGACCGCGTCGCTCACGCCGCCGCCTCGAGCTTCCGCTTCACCGCGTCGGGGATCTCGTCGATCCGCTCGACGACCGGAATCCCGGCCGCCTCGAGGCGGGCGATCTTCTCGGTCGCCGAGTCCTCCTTGCCCTCGACGATCGTGCCCGCGTGGCCGAAGCTCATCCCCTGCATCTCCTCCTCGTCCATGAATCGGCCCGCCATGAAGGCGACGATCGGTAGTCGGGAGCCGTTCGCTTCGCGCCAGTCGACCAGCTCCGCCTCCATCCGGCCTCCCGGCTCCGTGTAGATGACGATCGCCTCGGTCTGCTCGTCCGCCTCGTACAGCGGCATCAGCTCGGCGTAGGTGGAGCCGATGATCGCGTCGCCGCCGATCGAGATCGCGGTCGAGACGCCGAGGCCGGATGCGGTCAGGGTGGAGGAGATCTCGGTCGTCATCCCGCCCGAGCGCGACATCACGCCGACCGGGCCGGGCGAGTAGGCCTTCGCGGCGTCCTTCGCCGGGCCGCCGATCCCGCCCATCTTCGCGACGCCGGGGACGATCAGCCCGAGGCAGTTGGGGCCGATGATCCGGGCTCCGCGAAGCTTCGCCAGCTCGACCATCTCGGCGACGTCGCGGCGCGGAATCCGCTCGGTTACGACGACGATCAGCTTGATCTGATTTTCGATTGCCTCGAACACCGCATCCTTGGTGAACGCGGGCGGCACCGTGACCACGGCGCCGTCGGGAGCCGACCCGTGATCTGAGACGACCTGCTCGACCGTGTCGAAGACCGGCACCCCGTGGACCTCGCGTCCCTTGCGGCCCGGAGTCACCCCGCCGACGATCCGGGAGCCGAAGTCGAGGCACTCACGGGTCAGGTTCACAGCCTCCCGCCCGGTGATGCCTTGGATGATGAAGGTGAAGTCGCTGTCCAGTAGGACGGCCATCAGCGAGTCCTCCGCCGAAGGCTGGCAGCTGGCAGCTGGCAGCTGGCAACAACGGCTACAAACCGAAGCTGCAAGCTGCAAGCTGCAAGCTCCATCACTCCTCCCCCTGCACCTTCGCCACCGCCCTCCCGGCGGCCTCCCACATCGAGACGGACCGGTCGCAGTACTCGACCCCGTAGCGCTCCAGGATCTTCGAGCCCTCCTCCTCCCAGGCGCCCGGGATGCGGAAGATCGCGATCGTCTCGGCCGGATCCTTGCCCATCTCCAGGCACGCCTTGATCACCCCGCGGGCGACGATGTCGACCCGCGTGTTGGAGACGATCGACATCATCACCGCGATCTTCTCGACGCCGTCCTTGCGCAGCACCTCCGTCGCCAGCCCCTGCGACTTCGCGACCGACGGGTTGCCGCCGATCTCCGCGTAGTTGGCCGGCTTGCCACCCTGGCTGCGGACCGCGTCGGTGAGCGTCAGCGAGCCGCCACCGGCTCCGATGACGAGCCCGATGTTGCCGTCGAAGCCGTGGTCCTTGCCCTGGATCACGCCGCGGTGGTCGGCCGCGTCGATCGCCTTCACGTTACGCTCGAACTCGCTCGGCTCGTAGAGCTCTCGCGGCTCGCCGAGGTCGACGCCGATCTCTGCGAGGACCTTGCGGTGGCGCCCGACGGCCTCGTCCTCGATCTCCATGTGGGCGTCGAGGGCGACGAAGGAGCCGTCCGCGAGCCGGGCGAGCGGGTTGACCTCGGCGAGGGTCATGTCGTACTCGCGCTGCAGTCGGGCGAGCCGGGCGAGGACCGCGCTCGCGCGGTTCAGCTCCGAGCCCGTGACGCCGCAGCGCGCGACCGCCTGCTTGGCCTCGAAATCGGCGATCGGGTGCAGGTTCGAGAGATGCTGGCGCCCGACGTGGTCGGGGTGCTCGCTCGCGACCTGCTCGATGTCGATCCCGCCCATGTCGCTGAACAGCATCATCGGGCGCTTCGCCCGTCCGTCCCAGAGCACCGCCGCGTAGTACTCCTGTTCGACCTCCGCCTTTGGATCGACGAGCACGCCGACCGGCATGTGGCCGCCGATCTCGAGCTCGAGGATCTCGGCGGCGTGGGCTTCGGCCTCCGGAGGCGTGTCGGCGAACTTGACCCCGCCCGCCTTCATCCGGCCACCGGTGAGCACCTGCGACTTGATCACCGTCGGCCCGCCGATCCGCTCCGCGGCCTCGCGGGCCTCGGCGGCCGTGGTCGCGAACCCGTAGTCCGTGACCGGGATCCCGGCCCGCTCGACGATCCGGCGTGACTCGTACTCGTAGAAGCGCATGGGTGGGTGCGGTGCGGCGGGCAACCCTAGCGAGGACCGCCTGACACCGCGCAGGCGCGGGGTGCGCCACAATTGCCCACCCGCCCGTCCACCACAACGAGAGAGGGAGTTGAGCCCCAACTTGTCCGAGAGCACCGCGACCGAGCAGCTGACCGACAACCCGAAGTTGATCTCCTGGGTCGAGGAGATCGCGGACCTGACGCAGCCCGAAGCGATCCACTGGTGCGACGGTTCCGCCGAGGAGTACGAGCGTCTCTGCCAGGAGATGGTCGACGCGGGCACGTTCGACAAGCTCTCGGAGGCGAAGCGCCCGAACTCATATCTGGCGCGCTCGGATCCCGACGACGTCGCTCGGGTCGAGGACCGGACGTTCATCTGCTCCGAGCGCGAGCAGGATGCCGGGCCGACCAACAACTGGCGCGATCCGGCCGAGATGCGAGAGGAGCTGACCGGTTTCTTCGACGGCTCGATGAAGGGGCGGACGATGTACGTGGTCCCGTTCTCGATGGGCCCCCTGGGCTCGCACATCTCCGAGATCGGCGTCCAACTCACCGACTCCCCGTACGTCGCGACATCGATGCGGATCATGACGCGGATGGGGGAGGCGGCCCTGGAGGTGCTCGGCGCCGACGGTGGCTTCGTTCCGTGCGTGCACTCGGTCGGGATGCCGCTCGCCGACGGGCAGGCCGACGTCCCGTGGCCGTGCGACTCGGAGCACAAGTACATCGTCCACTTTCCCGAGACGCGCGAGATCTGGTCCTACGGCTCCGGCTACGGCGGCAACGCCCTGCTCGGCAAGAAGTGCCTGGCGCTGCGGATCGCCTCGGTCAAGGCCCGCGACGAAGGCTGGATGGCCGAGCACATGCTGATCCTGAAGCTGACCTCGCCCGCGGGCGAGGTCAAGTACGTCACCGGCGCCTTCCCCTCGGCCTGCGGGAAGACCAACCTGGCGATGATGATCCCGACGCTCGAGGGCTGGACAGTCGAGACGATCGGCGACGATATCGCGTGGATGAAGTTCCACGAGGACGGCCGTCTGTACGCGGTCAATCCCGAGGCCGGCTTCTTCGGCGTCGCGCCGAACACCAGCCACAAGACGAACCCGAATGCGATGGACACGGTCGATCGAAGCTCGATCTTCACCAACTGCGCGCTGACCGACGACGGGGACATCTGGTGGGAGGGGATGACGGGCGAGCCGCCCGCCCACGCGATCGACTGGAAGGGTGCCGAATGGACGCCGGAGTCCGACGACCCTGCGGCGCACCCCAATGCCCGTTTCACGACCCCGGCTTCGCAGTGCCCGTCGATGGCGCCCGAGTGGGAGGACCCGGACGGGGTGCCGATCGACGCGTTCCTGTTCGGCGGCCGGCGGGCGACCGTCGTGCCGCTGGTCAGCGAGGCCTTCGACTGGGAGCATGGGGTCTTCCTCGGAGCGACGATGTCCTCCGAGACGACGGCTGCACAGGCGGGCGAGGTCGGAAAGCTCCGCTTCGACCCGATGGCGATGCTCCCGTTCATGGGTTACAACATGGCCGACTACTTCGGGCACTGGCTGAACCTTGGTCGCGAGCACGCCGGCGCGATGCCCCGGATGTTCGTCGTCAACTGGTTCCGGAAAGACGACGACGGTAGGTTCCTGTGGCCCGGATTCGGCGAGAACAGCCGCGTTCTCGAGTGGATCTTCCGCCGTTGTAACGGTGAGGGGGAGACGATCGAGACCCCGATCGGTCTCGTCCCGGCGGACGGTGAGCTGAGCCTCGCCGGCCTCGAGATCTCCGACGACGCGATGCGCGAACTGCTCACGGTCGACATCGAGCAGGTCCGCGATCAGCTGCCGCAGGTCGAGGCCTTCCTCGCCCAGTTCGGCGACGACCTCCCGGACGAGATCTCTGGCCAGCTCGAGGCGCTGCGCAACCGGCTCGGATAGCCGGGGATTCAGAGCGCGTACGCCTCGGCCAGCTCCGGGTCCTTCTTCGCCAACAGCTCGGCGAGCTCGACCATCACCTTGCACTGCTTCCAGGTGGCGTCGTCCTGCATCTTGCCGTCGATCATGTGGACGCCGCGCCCGTCGGGGATCGCCTCGATCACCTTCTTCGCGAACCTGACCTCGTCGGGGTCCGGGCTGAAGACCTTCTTCGCGATCTCGATCTGCACCGGATGCAGCGACCAGGCGCCGACGCAGCCGAGCAGGAAAGCGGCCCGGAATTGCGCCTCGCAGCCCTGGGTGTCCTTGATATCGCCGTAGGGCCCGTAGAAGGGCAGGATCCCGGCTGAGGTGCAGGCGTCGACCATGCGGGCGATCGAGTAGTGCCAGGGATCCTGCTGGGCGGTCGCGCGCGGCGCGTCCGGATTCTCGGGGTCGGGATCCTCGATCACGCGGTAGCCGGGGTGGCCGCCGCCGACCCGGGTCGTCTTCATGCGGCGCGAGGCGGCGAGGTCGGCCGGCCCGAAGCTCATCCCCTGCATGCGCGGCGAGGCGGTCGCGATCTGCTCGACGTTGACGACGCCCTGCGAGGTCTCGAGGATCGCGTGCACGAGGATCGGGCGGCCGAGCCCGGCCTTCGCCTCGAGCTGGGCGAGCAGGCGATCGACGTAGTGGATGTCCCACGCGCCCTCGACCTTGGGGACCATGATCACCTCGAGCTGGTCGCCGATCTCGGTGACCAGCGTGGTCAGGTCGTCGAGCACCCAGGGACTCTCGAGCGCGTTGACGCGGGTCCAGAGGGCCGTCTCGCCGAAGTCGACCTGCTTCGCCACCCGCACCAGTCCCTCGCGGGCGGCCTCCTTGTTGTCGACCGAGATCGCGTCCTCGAGATTGCCGAGCAGGATGTCGGCCTGCTTCGCCATCTCGGGAACCTTCGCGGCCATCTTCTCGTTCGAGGCGTCGAAGAAGTGGATCATCCGGGAGGGCTTGAACGGCACCTCCGCGAGCGGATCGGGGGCTCCGATCGCGAGTGGCTTCAGGAAGTCGCGTGGGTTTCTCATCGCCGGCAAGCGTAGCTGTCCCGGCACGACCGCCCGCCCGCACGGAGCAGCCGCCGGCGCCGTCGTTGGGGCTACCGTGAGGCGATGCATTTCGAGGTTCGAGCCGCCCGCCCCGGCGAGGCGGAGGCGATCGTCCCGGTGTACGAGTGGCTGTTCGCGCCTCCCGGGTCGCGGCCCGCCGCCTGGGATCCGACCAGGGCCGCTGTTGCCCTCGGGCAAGCGATCGAATCGCACGACGCCTGCGTTCTGATCGCCGTCGAGGCCGACCCGGGGCGCGACGGGCGGATCGCGGCGGCCGGGGAGGATCCTGGGCCTCTGCACCGCCTACCAGGACCTGCACTCGGTCCGCTTCGGTTACCGGGCATGGGTCGAGGACCTGGTGGTCGACCCGGAGCGTCGCTCGCTGGGGATCGGCAAGGCGCTGCTCGACGCGGCGAAGGCCTGGGGGCGCGAGCGCGGCGCGACGCATCTCGAGCTCGACTCGGCCGAGGCGAGGGCCGATGCCCATCGCTTCTACGTTCGCGAGGGCGCCCAGTACCGCGCGATCAGCTTCGGCTGGCAGCTCTGAGCGGGCTCAGAGCTGCGCGGCGAGATGCTCCTCGAGAGCGGCGACGGTGGCGTCGCGGTCGAGCTTCGCGGCCATGAACGTCAGGCGTCGGTCGCGTACCGCGAAGGCGAAGTAGAACGGGGCATCGACCGGCGTTTCGCTCGACCCGCCCCGGGTGACCATGTGGGCGCTGCCGACCACGCGCCCCGGGCTCGCCTCGGCGAACTCGATCTCGGTCAGCCGGACCTCGTCGAACATCTCGAAGAACGAGCTCCACATCTCGCGTACGGCGTCGACGCCCCGAATCTCGATCGGCGAGCCGACCAAGGCGGAGATCTCGGCATCGGCCGAATAGCGGACGTCGCGGTCGAACATCTCGGCGAGAAGGGTCTCGGTTTCCCCGCCGTTGAAGAGCTCGAAGCTTCGCCGGATCACGTCGAGCGTCGCCTCTGTGTCCGGGTCCGCCGGATGCTCGCTCCGGGTCACGGCGGGATTATCCCTCCGCAGGTAGGGTCGCGCCGATGCCGGCAAAGATCGTCCTCTTCGGCGCCACCGGGTACACGGGGCGCCTCGTGGCCGAAGCGCTGGTCGCGCGTGGAGAGCGGCCGCTGCTCGCGGGACGCAGCGCCTCGCGGCTGGCGGAGCTTCGCAGCGAGCTCGGCGGGGAGCTCGAGACGGCGGTCGCCGAGATCGGCGATCCGTCGTCGGTCCGCGCGCTGCTCGGCGACGGCGACGTGATCCTCGCAACCGTCGGGCCGTTCGCCCGCTTCGGTGACCCGGCGGCCGAGGCGGCGATCGAAGCCCGGGCGAGCTACCTCGACTCGACCGGCGAGCCCGCCTTCATCCGTCGTGTATTCGAGACCTTCGGTCCGCGGGCCGAGCGGGCGGCGGTCGGCATGGTCACCGCCTTCGGCTACGACTGGGTCCCGGGCAACCTCGCAGCCGCGCTGGCGCTGCGCGACGCCGGAGAGGGGGCGACCAGGGTCGACGTCGGCTACTTCACCACCGGCGGCGGACTCGGCGGGATGAGCGGCGGCACCCGGGCGTCGCTCGCCGGGGCGATCGTCGAGCCGGGGTTCGCGTGGCGCGACGGGATCCGCACAGAGCGAGGAGCAGCTCGCGTGCGCAGGTTCGAGCTTCGCGGCAAGACGCGCGAGGCGATCTCGGTCGGCGCATCCGAGCACTTCGCGCTGCCGAGGATGGAGCCCGGCCTGCGCGAGGTCAACGTCTACCTCGGGTGGTTCGCCGGCGCCTCGCGGGGAATGCAGGCATTCTCCGCGGTCAACTCGCTGGTCGCCCGGATACCCGGGGCGAAGGCGGGCATCGAGGCGCTCACGAGCCGCCTCGTCAAGGGCTCGACCGGCGGCCCGGACGCAGCCGCGCGGGCCGCAAGCGGCTCGGCGATCGTCGCGATTGCCTACGCCGGCGAGCACGAGCTCGCCTCGGTGGAGCTTCGTGGCGGCAACGGCTATGAGTTCACCGGCAGGATCCTGGCCTGGGGGGCGTCGCGGGCGTTGGCCGAGGGGATGCGCGCGAGCGGCGCGATCGGCCCTGTCGAGGCGTTCGGGCTCGACCTGCTCGAGGATGGATGCGCCGAGGCGGGCATCGCCCGCGTCTGAGCCCGCCTCAGGCCTCGAGTCAGGGCGCCGGCGTGCGGTCGAAGGTGACGATCGCGTCGTCCTGGGAGCCGGAGACCACGTCGGGCCGCCGGTATCCTTGACCACCCCTCGCGGTCCGAGTCCGGCCGCTCGCGAGGCCCGAAAGACGACCCCGAAGGAGCCATGGCAGTAGCGACCGCGACGTATCAGGAGCAGACGGACGATCAGAAGGCGATCACCGAGATGGTGCGCCAGTTCGTCGACAACGAGATCATCCCCGCCGCCGAGGAGTTCGACCACGAGGACAAGTTCCCCGAGGCGATCGTCGAGCAGATGAAGGAGCTCGGCCTGTTCGGGGTCACGATCGCCGAGGACTACGGCGGGATGGGCCTCGATCTGGCCACCTACGCGATGATCGTCGAGGAGCTCTCGCGCGGCTGGATTTCGATCTCCGGCGTGGTCAACACACACTTCATCGGCTCCTATCTGCTGATGAAGTTCGGCACCGACGAGCAGAAGGACTATTTCCTGCCGAAGATGGCGACCGGCGAGATCCGGGCGGCGTTCTCGCTCTCCGAGCCGGAGGTCGGCTCCGACGTCCAGGGCATCAAGTCGACCGCGAAGCGGACCGACGACGGCGCCTGGGAGCTCAACGGCCAGAAGATGTGGGTCACCAACGGGCTCGGATCGGGCGTCGTCTTCGTGCTCATGAAGAGCGACCCGAAGGCCGACCCGCCCTACAAGGGGATGACCTGCTTCATCACCGAGAAGGAGCCCTGGGCGGAGAAGAACGAGGGCGACTTCGCGGGCCTCGTGGTGCCGCCGAAGATCAAGAAGATGGGTTACAAGGGCGTCGAGTCGACCGAGCTCGTCTACAGCGGCTATCGCTGTCCCGGGGAGCGCGTCCTCGGTGGGCCGGACGGCGTCGGCCAGGGCTTCAAGCAGATGATGGACGCGCTCGAGGTCGGCCGCGTCAACGTCGCGGCACGAGGCGTCGGCATCGCCCAGCGGGCGCTCGAGCTCGCGCTGCGTTACTCGCAGGAGCGAAAGACCTTCGGACGTCCGATCGCCCAGCATCAGGCGATCCAGTTCAAGCTCGCCGAGATGGCGACCAAGGTCGAGGCGGCGCGGCTGCTGACCCGAAAGGCGGCGCGCCTCAAGGACGCCGGAGAGCGTTCCGACCTCGAGGCCGGGATGGCGAAGCTGTTCGCCTCGGAGACCGGCAAGGAGGTCGTCGAGGAGGCGTTCCGCATCCACGGCGGCTACGGCTACTCGAAGGAGTACGAGATCGAGCGCCTCTACCGCGACGCGCCATTGCTTCTGATCGGCGAGGGCACCTCGGAGATCCAGAAGATGGTGATCGGCAAGAAGGTTCTCGAGCGGAACAAGGCTTGAGGGTCGCGCTCGTCACCGGCTCGAATCGCGGCATCGGCCGCGAGATCGCCCGCCGGCTCGCGCACGATCACGGTTTCCACGTGCTCGCCGGCGCTCGGAATCCCGGAGAGGTCGTCGCCGACGAGCATCTCGTCCCGCTGCGCCTCGACGTCCGCGACGCCGAGAGCGTCGGAGCCGCGCTGGCCGGAATCGAGGCCAACCCGGGGACGCTCGACGTGCTGGTCAACAACGCCGGCGTCTACGGTGCGCCGACCGGGGTCGCCGACTACGACCTCGACGAGGCCCACGACGTGATCGAGACGAATCTGTTCGGGCCCTGGCGGATGATCCAGGCGTCGCTGCCGCTCCTGCGCCAGAGCCCGGCGCCGCGAATCGTCAACCTCTCCAGCGGCGGCGGGCAACTCGCCGAGATGGGCGGCGGCCGGACCGCCTACCGGCTCTCGAAGGCGGGCCTGAACGCGCTCACCCGGACGCTTGCCGCCGACGAGGCGGGCTCGGGGTTGCTCGTCAACTCGGTCTGCCCCGGCTGGGTTCGGACCGACATGGGGGGACCGGCCGCGAGCCGGTCGGTCGAGGAGGGCGCGGATACGGCGATCTGGCTCGCGACGATGCCCGACGGCGGGCCGACCGGCGGCTTCTTCCGAGACCGCGAGCCGATTCCCTGGTAGAACGCGAGTAATGGCTTCCGGCACCCCAGAGATGATCAGAGCCGCGGTCGAGGGCCTGCAGAGCGAGGTTCCGTCGCTCGCGAAGCTGAAGCTCGTCATCGGGCTCGAGCTCCGCGGCCGCGGCGACGTCCAGGTCTACCGCGTCGAGCTGCCGGGGCCGAAGATCTCGAAGGGGTTCGCCGACGACGAGCGCGTCCACGTCTCGATCCCGCGCTCGCATTTCAACGAGCTCGCGGCCGACGGCAGGATCGGCCACTGGCACGAGGCGTACGACTATGGCCACATCAAGATCGACGGCGACCCGAAGATCCAGCAGCTGATCGGGCAGCTGATCGAGCACGCCGAAGCCCGCGGCCGGCTCCGGAAAGCGCGTTAGCGCCGCTTCGCCCGTGGCCGACTCGGAGCAGTTGATCGCGTCCGCGGTCGAGCGGTTCCAGGCTCAGGTTCCGGCGCTCGCGAAGCTGAAGCTGGTCGCCGGCCTCGAGCTGACGGCGGGCGGGCTGGGGGGGCCGGGACGATCGGACCACTTCCGCGTCGAGGTCCCGGGCCCCAAGGTGAGCCCCGACGACCCCGAGGACGCCAGGATCAGGATCTCGGTCCCGCGGACGATGTTCAACCTGCTCGCCGCCGAGGGACAACTCGCCGACTGGCGCGAGGCTTTCTACTACGGCCATCTCAAGGTCGCCGGTGACGAGCGGGTCAAGCGACTGCTCGGGCGGGCGATCGAGCGCTCGGAGCCCGGCGGCTCGCCGCAGGGGTCGAGCTGACGCCGAGGCGCCTCGACGCCGCCCGGCTGCCGCGGCTGCGGGCCGCGGCGCAGCTCCTCCAGCGTCCGACCGCCGTCCGCCACCCGGCTGATGTCGCCCGCCTCGCCGGGCCCGTCCAGGCGCAGGAGCCGCGGGCGGCGAGGCTCGCCTTCCGCTCCCGCAGCCGCGGCCTCGTCGCCGCCGACGTCGACCGCGCCCGTACCGAGGAGCGCTCGCTGCTGCGGGCGTGGATGATGCGCAAGACGGTCCACCTGATCCCGACCGAGGACGCCGGCTGGCTGCTGCCGTTGTTCGCCGAGCCGATCGTGCGCTGGTCGCGAAAGCGCCTCTCGGACTTCGGGCTCGATCGCCGCGGCCAGGACCGGGCGCTCGCGGTCCTCCACGAGGCGGTCGATCGCCACGGACCGCTGACCAGGCCGGAGCTCGCCGAGCGGCTCGAACGACGCGGGTTCGACGCCGCCCAGGAGATCAAGGTCCACCTCTGGCTCCTGGCGACGCTCGACGGCGAGCTCTGCCTCGGGCCCGACCGCGGTGGCCAGACGTGCCTGGTGCCGACCCGGGAGTGGATCGGCGAGCTCGAGCGCCGCCCTCGGGAGGACTCGCTCGACGAGCTCGCACGCCGCTACATCGGCGCCTACGGGCCGGCGACCGAGCGCGACTTCGCCCGCTGGGCGGGACTGCCGCTGCGCGACGCCCGCGGCGCCGTCGAGCGGATCGCCGCCGAGCTCGACCAGGTCCGAGTCGGCGGGGACGTGCTGCTCAGCGCCCGCAAACGGCGCCGGGCGCCGGGCCCGGTGGTGCGGATGCTGGGGGCATACGACAACTACAACCTCGGCTACGAGAGCAGGGAGTTCGCGGTCGCCGAGCAGGACGCCCGCCGGATCGTCCCCGGCGGCGGCATCGTCCGGCCGACGATCACCGTCGACGGCCGATTCGTCGGCACCTGGGCGTCGAAGCGGGCCGGCGGGCGGCTCGCGGTCACGGTCGAGCCGTTCACGGAGCTCGACCCGGCGGTCGCGGAGGCGATCGCCGCCGAGATCGACGACATCGGACGGTTCGAGGGCCTGACGGCGAAGGCGGTGCAGCGATGAGTGATCCGGCGAGCAGACGCCGCCGGTACGATCCCGCGCCGACGAGGGAGGAGGGGTCGAACCCGACCCTGAGAGAGGAATTACGCAGTTGAGCGACGACAACCACAGGCTTTCGACCGACCAGGCCGAGCGCGAGGCGTCGGGTGCACACGCCTACGGGCGCTACCTCGAGGAGTTCGAGGTCGGCGCTGTCTATGAGCACTGGCCGGCGAAGACCGTCACCGAGTCCGACGATCACCTCTTCTGCCTGATCACGATGAACCACCATCCCCTGCATCTGAACGACGTCTACGCCGGAGAGTCTCAGCAGGGACAGAACGTCGTCGTCGGGCCGCTCGTCTACTCGCTGGCGCTCGGGATGTCGGTCTCGGACGTCTCCGGCAAGGCGATCGCGAACCTCGCCACCGAGGAGCTCTCGCACCCCAATCCGGTGTTCCACGGCGACACGCTGTATTGCGAGTCCGAGGTGCTCGAGGTCCGCCCCTCGCAATCGAAGCCGGACCGGGGAATCGTCAAGGTCCACACCCGCGTCTACAAGCAGACCGGGGATCTGGTCGCGGAGTTCAAGCGCGCCGTCCTCGTCCCGAAGAAGAACCCGGGCTGAAGACGGAGGCCGCCGCGACCGCCGCCGGCAGCGCACGGGAGGCGGACCAACCGGCGGGCTCCGTCTTTCTGGCTCGGCCCGAGCGGCCCGCCGCGGGCAGGGCGCTCGCGGTCAAGGACCTCTTCGACACCGCAGGCCTGGAGACGACCTACGGCTCGGCTGTCTTCCGCGGCACGGTGCCCGGGCGCACCGCGACCGCCGTCCGCCTGCTCGAGGAACACGGCTGGGCGAACGTCGGCAAGGCGAACCTGCACGAGTTCGCGTACGGGATCACCTCGCAGAACCCCCACTACGGAACGGTGCCGAACCCGCTCGCGCCGGGGCGGGTGGCGGGCGGCTCGAGCGGCGGCAGCGCCGCGGCGGTCGCCGCCGGCGCCGCCGAGGGCGCGCTCGGGTCCGATTCCGGTGGCTCGATCAGGATCCCGGCGGCGTGGTGCGGGATCGTCGGCTTCAAGCCGAGCTACGGGCGGGTGCCGATCGAGGGCTGTTTTCCGCTCGCGCCGAGCTTCGACCACGCCGGACCGCTGGCGGCCTCGGTCCGCGCTTGCGCCGAGATGTCGGCGGCGATGATCGAGGGACTCGACGCGGGGCCGCCCGGCGAGCTCGGCGCGCTCAGGGTCGGTGTCGCCTGGCTCGACCAAGCCGACCCGCTGGTCGCGGCTCGCGTCGCCGAGGCGGCGCAGCTGATCGGCGTCTGCGAGCCGGTCGAGGCGCCGTTCGCCGACGCCGTCGGGCCCGCGTTCATGCGCGAGGTCGCCGAGTCGCACGCCGAGATCTGGCCCGGGCACCGCGACCTCTACGGGCGCAACGTCGCGACCAAGGTCGAGCGTTGCATGGCGGTCAGCGACGCCGAGGACGCCGCCGCCCGCCGCCGGCGCGAGGAGCTCGGCGAGGCTCTGCTCGGGCTGTTCGACCGGGTCGACCTCCTGATCACTCCGACGGTCGGCCTCGTCGCGCCGCCGGCGAACGTCGACGAGCTCTCGATCCGAGCGCGAGCGATCCGGTTCACGATCCCGTTCAACGCGATCGGAGCGCCGGCGCTGGCGCTGCCGTGCGGACCCGCCGAGCTCGGGCTGCCGGCGTCGGCGCAGCTCGTCGGCCGCCCCGGCGACGACTCGCTCGTGCTCGCCGCGGGAGAGCTGCTCGAGTCGCGGCTCCGACAGCGGTAGGCTCGGGCGCGCTGTCGAACGAGGAGCTGCTGCGATGGACGCCACGGCCGGGACGGAATCGACGATCGGCGATGGCGCCGAGCCGATCGAGGGGAGCGAGTGGCTGCGGGAGTTCGGCGAGCGCTACCTCGAGGCGTGGAACTCGCACGATCCGGCCGCGGTCGCCTCGTGCGCGACCGCGGACGTCGTCTGGGTCGACCCGGCTCTGGCGGATCCGGCGCGCGGCCGCGACGAGCTCGCCGACTTCGTCCGCGCCTCCTGCATCGCCTTTCCGGACCTCCGATTCAGCGAGTCGGGCCCGCCCGCGATCGCCGATGGCGACCGCGCCGCGTACGCGCCGTGGCGGATGGTGGGTACGAACACGGGTCCGATCGATCCGCCGGGGTTCGCCGCGACCGGGAAGACGGTCCAGATCACCGGCTTCGACGTCTGGCAGTTCCGGGACGGCCTGATCTGGCGCTATGAGGCGATCTACGACTTCACCGCGATCGCCCGCCAGCTCGGCCTGATGCCGCCGCGCGGCGGGTTCGCGGAGCGGGCGATGGTCGGCGCGCAGCGTCTGCGGTCCCGGCTGTCGGTCTGAGCGTCCGAGCGGATCGGCACGGCGTCAGATCAGCTCGGCGACGGCCTTCAGCCCGGCATCGAAGTCGGTCCCGGCCATGCCGCCGACGCCGGGCGAGATCACCCCGGCCTGCTGATAGCGGCGAACGGCAGCCTTGACGTCGTCGGCGGCGCCGATTCCGGCCAGCTCGCCGAGCATCCGGTCCGAGAGCCCCGCCGTCGCGCGCTCGACGTCGCCGGCCGCCATCCCGGCGTCGAACGCCGCGATCTCGTCGGCGAAGCCCGACCCCTCGAGCATCGCCCGGTAGAAGGGCAGCGACGCGTATGGGATCAGGTCCTGGCGCAGCGACGCACGCGCCGCCGAGGGCTCGTCGGTGAGCGCGATCGGCACCGCGGCGACGATGTCGAAGTCCGCGGCCGACCGCTCCGAGAGCTCGAGTCCCTCGTGGACCGCCGGGACCACGACGTCGCGGATATAGGACGGACAGCAGAGCCAGAGCATCACCCCGTCCGCGACCTCCCCCGCGAGCCGAAGCATGTTCGGAGACAGGGCGGCGACGTAGATCGGCAGGTCGGGCCGCGCCTCGTAACCCATGAACGCGAACTTGGTCGGGAACCGCTCGCTGTCCGGCGGCTCGGTTCCCCGCAGGATCGCGCGCACCGCCGCGACGTACTCGCGCATCTGGGTCACCGGCCGGTCGATCTTCGCCCCGTGCCAGTTCTCGACCGTGACCTTGTGCGAGACCCCGAGCCCGAGCACCATCCGCCCACCCGAGTACTCGTCGATCGTCGCCGCGGTCTGCGCCATCGTCGCCGGCGTGCGCGAGAAGATCGGCACGACCCCGGTCCCGATCCTGATCCGGTCGCTCGCCGCCGCGTAGGCCATCAGCGTCGTCAGCGAGTCCCGACCGGCGATGTGGGTGACGTAGGCGGCGTCGAAGCCGAGCTCGTCGGCGAGCCGCACCCGGTCGAGGGTCCGCGGCAGCGAGCGGCCGGGGGAGATGAAGGCTCCGATCCCTGCCACGCGCGTCGTGCGTCTCAGTGCGCTTCGTCGGCCGCGTGGGCCGGCGGGCGCGATTCCTCGGCGAGCGAGGTGAGCTCGAGCGACGCCGCGGGAGGCGTCCTCGAGCACGTCGGTCGCCTCCTCGGCGGAGCGGGCGTAGAGCTCGACCAGCAGATGGACGATGATCCGCTCCTCGTCGTGCTTGTGGAAGCGGACGTGGGTGAAGAACTCACGGGTGCCGGGATCCCCGAACGAGGCGTAGGTGAGACTGTCGGCGGCCTCGGGGCCGGAGCAGGTCTCGACCGTCTCCTGGTCGATCGTGACCGTGCACGAGGCGACCCACGGTGTGCCGGCGACCATCCGCTCCCAGCGATCCTCGATCGGCACCACGTGGCCCTCCTCGATCGCCAGATGCGGCTGATCGTGCATGCAGTCGAGGCACTGGACGACGGCCTCCTGGACCTCCTCGACGCGCTCGGCGGTCTCGCCGGAATCCGGGTCGACGCGGATGATCGCGTCGTAGTGGACCTGCGCCTCGAGGCGGGTCGACCAGCATCGATAGCAGCGAAGCCAGGCGGTCCGGTCGCCGTTCAGCTCAGCGCTCACCGTCGGGCCCTGGGTCGTCGTGGGGCGAGCGAAGAGCAAGCATGGCTCCCGTGAGGGTAGCTCGCTCGCCCCGACACGGCGATCATCGCGACTCTCCCGGCAACAGCGAGTACATGAGCATGTCGCGCCGGCGCCCGCCGATCGCCATGAACGAGCGCAGGAGGCCCTCGCGGACGAAGCCGACCGCCTCGGCAACCCGCAGCGAGGCGGGATTTGCCGGCTCGATCCAGAGCTCGATCCGCTGCACGCCGAGCTCCTCGAAGCCGTAACCGCAGAGCAGCGACAGCGCCCGGCGCGCGACCCCGCGTCCCCGCGCCGGCGCGGCGACCCAATAACCGGCCGAGCAGCGGCCGCTCGCCGGATCGAGGTTGTGCAGGCCGACCCCGCCGAGCAGCTCGCCGCTGCGGGCATCGGTGATCACGGCGGCGACGTCCGTTCCCGCGGCGAGCCCCGCCGCCGAGCGCGACATCCAGCCCTTCGCGTGGCTTTCGTCATACGGCGATGGAATCGTCGTGAACCTCGGGATCTCGGGGTCTGCGCAGGCATCGACGATCGCCGGCACGTCCTGCTCGGCGATCATCCGCACGGTCACCACGCCGTCCGTGAGGCCCTCGACCGGGAACTCGATCGGCGCCGGGCTCATCGATGCCTCGGACGCGTCGGTCAGGCGGCTGCTGTCGAGCCGGTCGCGCTGCGCTGGGCTACGACATCGACGATCTCGCCCATGATCCGGTTGACGTCGAAGTCCTTCGGCGTGTAGACCGCCGCGACCCCGGCCTCGCGCAGCCGCTCGGCATCGGCGTCGGGGATGATCCCGCCGACGACGACCGGCACGTCGACCTCCTGGTCGCGAAGCAGGCGGACGGTCTCGGGGATCAACTCGAGATGCGAGCCGGAGAGGATCGAGAGCCCGACCACGTCGACGTCCTCGTCGACCGCAGAGGCGGCGATCTGCGCGGGCGTCAGGCGAATCCCCTGATAGATCACCTCCATGCCGACGTCACGGGCGCGCACCGCGATCTGCTCGGCACCGTTGGAGTGACCGTCGAGGCCGGGCTTTCCGACCAGGATCCGGGGCCGGTGGCCGATCCGCTCGGCGAGCTCGTCGACGCGCTCGCGGACCGCCGCGAGCAGGTCCTGGTCGCCACCCGCGGCGGCGCCCGAGACGCCGGTCGGCGCGCGGTAGTCGCCGAACACCTCGCGGAGCGTGCCCGCCCACTCGCCGGTTGTCGCGCCCGCCTTCGCGGCGGCGATCGTCGCCGGCATGATGTTGCGTGACTCGTCGGCGGCCGCCGCGGCGAGGTCGGCGAGCGCGCGCTTCACCGCGGCGTCGTCGCGCTCGGCCTTCCACGCCTCCAGCGCCTCGCGGCGCTCGCGCTCCACCTGCGGGTCCGGGGTCAGGATGCCGCCGTCGGCGCCCGCGGTGAGCGGCGAATCCTCGGTCTCGGTAAAGCAGTTCTGACCGATCACCTTGATCTCGCCGCGCTCGATCCTCGCGATTCGCTCGCGATGCGACTCGACCAGACGCGCCTTCATGTAGGCGACGGCCTCGACCGCACCGCCCTGGTCGGCGACCACGCTCATCTCCTCGCGCGCGCCATCGATCAGCTCGGCGACGAGGCCGTCCATCACGGTCGAGCCTTCGAAGATGTCGGGGTACTCGAGCAGGTCGGTCTCGAACGCCAGCACCTGCTGAATCCGCAGACTCCATTGCTGGTCCCACGGCCGCGGGAGGCCGAGGGCCTCGTTCCACGCCGGCAGCTGGATCGCCCGGGCGCGCGCATTGCGTCCCAGGGTCACCGCGAGCGCCTCGAGCACGATCCGCTGCACGTTGTTCTCCGGCTGAGCCTCGGTCAGGCCGAGGGAGTTGACCTGGACGCCGTAGCGCATCCTCAGGAACTTCGGCTCGGTGACCCCGTAGCGCTCGCGGCCGATCTCCTCCCAGAGCGCCGACATCGCGCGCAGCTTCGCGTGCTCCTCGACGAAGCGGACCCCGGCGTTGACGAAGAACGAGATCCGGCCGAACACCTTCGCGAAGTCCCGATCGGCGACCTGCCCCCGCGCGGTGACCTCGTCGAGGACCGCGACCGCGGTGGACATCGAGTAGGCGATCTCCTGGACCGGGGTGGCCCCGGCCTCCTGGAGGTGGTAGCTGCAGACGTTGGTCGGGTTCCAGCTCGGCATCTCGTCGACGGCGAACGCCACCGTGTCGGCGATCAGCCGCATCGACGGCCCGGGCGGGAAAGCGTAGGTGCCGCGGGAGAGGTACTCCTTGATGATGTCGTTCTGGGTCGTGCCCTTGAGCGCCGGGAGGTCGACTCCGTTCTCCTCGGCCACCGTCGCATAGAGGGCGAGCAGCCAGGCGGCGGTGGCGTTGATCGTCATCGAGGTGTTCATCTCATCGAGCGGGATGCCGTCGAAGAGCGTGTGCATGTCGCCCTTGTGGGCGATCGAGACGCCCACCTTGCCGACCTCACCACGAGAGAGGACGTGATCGGGGTCGTAACCGGTCTGCGTGGGCAGGTCGAATGCCACCGAGAGGCCGGTCTGGCCCTTGGCGAGATTGCGGCGGTAGAGCTCGTTCGAGCGCCGGGCGTCCGAGTGCCCCGCGTAGGTGCGCATCACCCACGGGCGGTCTCGCTCGTCGAGCCGGTGATCGCTCATTTGGGTGATTCTAGTTTCGGAAACGGGCCGGCGGACAAGCAGGGAGCGTGGAGCAGGGAGAACTCGACCCGCACCTCCCTGCTCCCTGCTCCATGCTCCCTGCTCAACAAATGTCTGAACCGCGCCAGATCGACACCATGCACCTGGGGCGCGACCGGGTGATCGCCGCGCACCTGGTCCGCGGGCTGATCGTCGACCCGGGTCCGAGCTCGGCGCTCGAGAACTGGATCGCGACGCTCGACGAGCCGCCGCGAGGTCTGCTGCTGACGCATATCCACCTCGATCACGCCGGGGCGACCGGGACCCTGGTCCGCCGGTTCCCGGGCCTGCGGGTCTACGTCAGCACGGCCGGGGCGCCGCACCTGATCGACCCCGCGAAGCTGCTGGAGAGCGCCGGGCGGCTCTACGGCGAGCGCAACATGGACCGCCTCTGGGGCGAGGTCGCGCCGGTCCCGGAGGCGAACGTGGTCGGGCTCGAGGGCGGGGAGGTGGTCGAGGGATTTCAGGTCGAGCACGTGCCCGGACACGCGAGCCACCACCTCTGCTGGCTCGATCTCGCCGCCGGCGACGCGTACGTCGGTGACATGGCCGGGGTCCGGGTTCCGCCCGGAGAGCTCACGATCGCGCCGACCCCACCGCCGGAAATCGACGTCGAGGCGTGGCTCGATTCCGTCGACCGGATCGAGGCGCTCGGGCCGCAGCGGCTTCGGCTGACCCATTTCGGCGTCGCCGAGGACGTCGGGGCGCAATTCGACCGGGTGCGGGCGAATCTGCGTGCGGGCGCGGAGCGGGCGCGGGCCGGCCGCGAGACCTTCCTGAGCCGGTTCGAAGCCGAGATCGACGCCCACGTCGACTCCGATACGGCGACCCGGATCCGCCAGGCGACGCCGTCCGAGCAGCAGTGGCTGGGGCTGGAGCGCTACTGGGCGAAACGGAAGGCCGCCGAGGCGGCGTGAAATTCCGCGACCGCTCCGATCCGGGGAGCATGGTGTTCCGGGGGAGTCAGCGGCTACCCTGGCCGCGGGGCAGAGACCTGACGATGAAGCTGAGATCACCATACGGCGTCGTTTTCGGGACGGCGGTGCTCAGCGCTGACCGTGGGAATCGCGACCGCGGTGGCGGACGTGGTCGTCTACTCGAACGACTTCTCGCACCACGCGAAGTTCAAGGAGATCGAGCGCTCGGGCGGCGGCAAGCGCTGCGACCGCAAGTACCGTCAGAAGAGCAAGGTGATGCTCGCGTCGGTGAAGACCAGCCCGACGACCTGCTCGTACAGGCCGCCGGTGCAGGGCGACGACGAACTCGCCAACTACTCCGCCGGGATCGCCGGAAAGATCCTCAAGAAGACCCCGAAGTCGGTGCGCGGCGGCGCGTTCATCGAGGTGACGGTTCGCGCCGGGGCGGGCGACACCGGCTACTCGCTGCGGATCTTCCCGCAAAAGAAGCGCTACGAGCTCAGCCGCGGGCCCGCCGGGGGCGGGTTCCCGGCAAAGGGCAAGAGCGGTGCGATCAACAAGGTCAACCAGCGCAACGACATCAGGCTGATCGTCTCCGGTGCCAAGGTCACGGCGCTCGTCAACGGCAAGCAGGTCGCGCAGCTCGATGACGGCGATCCCGGGCAGGTCGAGGGCAAGAAGATCCGCTTCGCGCTCGGGAGCCAGAAGCGCTCCAAGAAGGAAGTCGTCGGTACCTTCAAGAAGGTCACCGTCGCCGTTCCGGATCCCTGATCGCCGCAAACCACCGTTCCCAACCCCGGGGCTCGCAATCGAAACCGACACTCTCGAGCGACCGCGGACCAGCGGGCCCGGGTCGGGCCTCGGTGGAAACTGTCACGTGATCGTCCTCAACGACGACCACAACACCTTCGAGCACGTCGCTCGCACCCTCGCTCGCGTGATCCCCGGGGTCTCGCTCGAGCAGGGCCACCGGTTCGCAGACGAGATCCACGCCGCCGGCAAGGCGATCGTCTGGGCCGGACCACGTGAGCCCGCCGAGCTCTACTGGCAGCAGCTCACGGACGCCGGCCTGACGATGGCCCCGCTCGAGACCCACTGAGAATCCGCCGAGCGGGGGACGCCGCGAGGTGGGGCGTCCGCGGCGCTCGGCGGGTGGCGGGGGCTCTCAGCCCCAGCGGGGGAGGTGGATGATCTGGCCGGGAGGCGAACCCCCGACCGCGGGGCGCGATTGGCGACGGCCGGACCGGTCGCGTCGCTTGCGCCTCCGCAGCTGGGTCGCGCGCAGCTCGAGCATCTTGCGGAGCTCGGCGGTGCGGCTGAACGGATCGGCGATCGAGTCGCCGCCGTCGAGCGAGGTCGCGGCGAGCAGCGTGCCCTCGACCTCGATCCCGAGGATCGGCCCGGTGAGCGACTCGTGCGAGTCCCGCTCGGCGAGCTCGGCGACGCGTGCCCGGTCCCTCTCGTCGAGGTCCATCCTGCGGATCGTGATCATCGAGTTGATCGTCTGGTTGTCGTCGTATCCCATCAGCCTCACCTCGCTTCGTCGCCCTTTGGAAGTCACTGGTTGAAACGGTGGGCGCCCCGGTTTCGTGATCGAGACGGATCTTCCCGCGCCTCCGTCATTAGCGCAACATGAATCCCTGCTTGACCTGATAAGCTGTCCTAATGCTAGATGTGAAGCGCTTGCGGATCCTCAGGGAGGTTGCTCAGCACGGGTCGTTCTCCGCCGCCGCCGACGCCCTCTACCTCTCACAGTCGGCGGTCAGCCAGCAGGTCGCGACCCTCGAACGCGAGGTCGGGATGAAGCTCTTCGACCGCACCCGCGAGGGCCCGAAGCTGACCGACGCCGGCCGGGTGTTGGTCTCGCACGCCGACGCGGCGATTGCGCGCCTCGAGGAGGCGGAGCGCGAGCTCGCTGCGATCGCCGGACTCGAGGGCGGTGAGTTGCGCCTCGCCAGCTTTCCGAGCGCCAGCGCCACGGTGCTCACCGAGGCCGTCTCGATCTTTCACCGCCGCTATCCACGCGTGCGGCTCAGCGTCATGGACGCCGAGCCCGAGGACTCGCTGCCACGGCTTCGCGCGGGCGAGCTCGACCTCGCGCTGAGCTTCGACTATCCCTCGGTCCCGCAGCCGAGCGAGCGCGATCTCGACCGCACCCTGCTGCTCAGCGAATCGATGTACCTGGCGCTGCCCCGCGATCACCCGCTCGCCGCGCTGTCCGTCGTGCCGCTGGCCGAGCTCGAGGACTTCGAGTGGCTCTGTGGGTCGCGGCCGTCGAGCTGCGGCGAGGTCGTCGTCAGCGCCTGCCGCAACGCCGGTTTCGAGCCTCACATCGGGTTCGAATCCGACGACTACAACGTGATGCAGGGGTTCATCTCCGCCGGCCTCGGCGTCACCCTGCTTCCCGACCTCGCGCTGCCGACCCTGCGCTCGGACCTCGTCGTCCGCGAAACCGACCCGCCCGCCCCGGAACGCCGCGTCTGGGCGGCGACCAGGGCCGAGGGCTCGCGCTCGCCGGCGACCGGGGAGATGCTGACGATCCTGGTCGAGGTCGGAGCGGCTTTGGTCCAGCACAGCGCCGAGCTCCGGGTCGCCGCCTGAGGCCGCCGCCCCGGCGACGATCCGCGTCACCGGCCTGGACGATCCCTAAGGCTGGCCGTTCGACGCCTGGATCGCCGCGTTGGCGACCTCGGCGTGCCAGTGCTGGTCGACGGGCTTGTGGTAGTAGCTCAGCGCCCGCTCGCGTAGCGCCGAGAGCTCGTCCGAGAACCACCACGCCTCGTGGTCGGCACGGCTCTCCCAGATCGTCAGCTCGCGGAGGTGCAGGGTGTCGTCCTCGTCGCGAGTCAAAAAGGCCGTTCGCGCCCCGTGGGCGAGCGCATGATCGAGGGCCGGACGCCAGATCTCGAGGAACCGGTCACGCCGCCAAGGGTTGATGTGCCACTCGGTGTAATGGACTTCCATCGCCGCCGCGAAGACTAGTCGCTCGACCGCTTCCGCTCTAGGCGCCGACCTCGGCCCAGATCGCGCCCTCGCCGTCCTCGTGCTTCCCCTCGTCCTCGGACCCGGCGCCGACCATGATCGTGATCTTGCCGGCGTGCTTGTTCTCATGCAGGAGCTGGTGGGCATCGGGGACGCCCTCGAAGCCCATCGCCCTCCAGAGCACCGGCCGTACCTTGCCCTCGGCCATCAGCTGGATCGCCCGGGTGCACTCATAGGCGTTGGCGAAATGCGAGCCGAGGATCTCCTTCTGCTTCATCCACAGGTACCGGACGTCGAAGTCGAGCGTGTAACCGGACGTCGCGCCGCAGATCACCACCTTGCCGAACGGTTTCACCGTGAACACCGAGGTCGGGAAGGTGGCCTGGCCGACGTGCTCGAAGACGATGTCGGGGGCGTCGCCGAGGATCTCCTTGACCCGCTTCGCGAACCCGCGCGAGGCCTTGAAGCGCTCCTTGTCGGCGGCCGGGTCGACGGCGGGGTGGTTCGCCTCCGTGCGCATCATCTCGCCGAACTCGCCGCGGTTGATGTAGTCGACCGCGCCGAGCCGCTTGACCAGCTCGCCCTTCTCGTCGGATGAGACGACGCCGACGGCGTCGGCCCCCGCCGCCGCGCAGAGCTGGGTCGCGAACACGCCGAGGCCGCCCGCCGCGCCCCAGATCAGCACGTTGTGGCCCGCCTGCAGCTTGCAGCGGTCGATCAGCATCCGGTAGGCGGTGAAGTAGGTGAGCCCGAACGCCGACGACTCGACCCAGGAGAGGTTGCGCGGCTTCGGCAACAGCTGCTGGGCCTGGACCTTGGTGAACTGGGCGAACGACCCCCAGGTGGTCTCATAGCCCCAGATCATCTGGCTCGGGGCGGCGAGCGGATCGAGCCCGTGGACCTCGACGTCCTCGTAGGACGCCTGATTGCAGTGGACGACGACCTCGTCGCCCGGCTTCCACTTGGTGACCCCCTCGCCGACCTTCCAGACGATCCCGGAGGCGTCGGAGCCGCCGATGTGGTGGCCGTACTCGGGGTGGTCGCCGTAGTTGAAGACGGAGACCGGCTTGCCGAGCGCCGCCCAGACGTTGTTGAAGTTGACGCCGGCGGCCATCACCCTGACGATCACCTCGAAGGCGCCCGGCTCGGGCACCTCGATCTGCTCGAGCTGGAAGGCGTCCTTGGGCTCGCCCTCGCGCTCCGGGCGGATCACCCAAGCCGCCATCGTCTCGGGCAGGGTGCCGGGCTCCACCTCGAGCTTCGAAACTTCGGTGACGTCTACGGCCAACGGGCTCTCCTGTCGCGTCGGGATTCTCGGGCGGCGGATGCTACGCGATAAGAATCCGGGGGGATGGAGGTCTCAGAGCTCACAGACGGCGGCCAGGCGGCCGAGTCGATCGCCGAGTTGGTCGCCCGCTTCCTGCGTCCCGCGCGCCGCACCCTCGAGCTCGCCCTGTACGACATCCGGCTGCCCGACCCGGTCGGCTCGATCGTCGCCGACGAGCTTCGAGCCGCGGCCGAGCGCGGGGTCTCGGTGCGGCTGCTCTACAACGTCGACAGCGATCGCCCGCCCGCGATCCACCCGCCTCCGAGTACCCGGCCGGAGCTGCTCGCCGCACTGCCGATCGAGGATCGCGCGGTGCCCGGGGTGCCCGACCTGATGCACCACAAGTACGTCGTGCGCGACCGTGAGGCCGTCTGGACCGGATCGGCCAACTGGACGATCGACTCCTGGACCCGGCAGGAGAACGTCCTCGTGCAGGTCGAGTCCGAGGAACTGGCGCGCGCCTACGGCGCCAACTTCGAGGAGCTCTGGGAGCATCCCGACGTCGAGCGCAGCGGCCGCGTCGAGCCGCGGCTGGTGGCGCTCGGGGACGGGACCTCGGCGCGCGCCTGGTTCACCCCCGGTCACGGACCGGAGCTCTCGCAGGCGATCGCGACCGCAATCGGCGCCGCGAGGCGGCGGGTTCGGATCGCCTCGCCGGTGATCACCTCGGCGCCGATCCTCGGCACGCTGGCGGAGCTCGGAGCGAGCGGCTCGGTGGACGTTGCCGGCGTCATCGACGAGCCGCAAACCGACGCGGTGTTCGGCCAATGGGCCGCGAACAAGGGCTCGGCCTGGAAGATTCCGCTGCTCGCCCGGGCGCTCAGCCTGATGACGTTCTCGGGCAAGCGCTCGACGCCATGGGGGCCGGAGACCGTCCACGACTTCATGCATGCCAAGGTGACGGTCGCCGACGACACCGTCTTCGTCGGGTCGTTCAACCTCTCGCGCTCGGGCGAGAGAAACGCCGAGAACGTGCTCGAGCTCCGCGACCCGGCGATCGCCGAGCGGATGGCGGCGTTCGTCGACTCGGTCCGCGCCCGCTACCCGCCGACGTCGGTGCCGGCGCAGGCGATCGCGACTATTTCGCGGATCTCCTCGGCGGGAGTCGCGATCTCGAAGTCCGAAGGCGAGATCCGGCCCGCCTCGAGCAGCTCCGAGCGCGCCCAGTCGAGCAGCCCGGACCAGTAGTCGCGGCCGACCAGCGCGACCGGGTGGTCGATCGCCTCGCCGGTCTGCACCAGCGTCAGCACCTCGAACAGCTCGTCGAGGGTGCCGAAGCCACCGGGCAGGACGACGAACGAGCGCGAGTAGCGCACGAACATCAGCTTGCGGGTGAAGAAGTAGTCGAAGGTCAGCCCGATGTCGACGTAGGGGTTCATCCGCTGCTCGTGGGGGAGCAGGATGTTGAGGCCGACCGAGGTCGCGCCGGCCTCCTGCGCACCGCGGTTGGCGGCCTCCATCGTCCCCGGACCGCCGCCTGTGATCACGGCGAAGCCGGTCTCGCCGATCGCCCGGCCGATCGCCCTGCCGCGCTCGTACTCGGGGTGATCCGGACCCGTGCGGGCGGACCCGAACACGCAGACGGCCGGGCCGAGGTCGGCGAGCGCCTCGAACCCGGCCCGCAGCTCGGCGTCGACGATCGCGAGCCGCTCCTCGTCGGTGCGGGTCGAGTGGACGGACGGTTGCTCGGCGCAGATCACCTCCTCGTTCGGGGTCGCGGGGAGAATCGGCGCGTCCGGCGTCATCAACCCGCAGCGTACGTCAGGTTCGCGTCCGGGCCCGCGACTACCTTCGTGAGTCCGATGGAAGCCTCATCCAGACCACAACTCCCGCTCGACGACGCCGGCGAAGGCTCGGTGCGCGCGCTCGGCGATCGGCTGGTGATCGAGCGCCTGCAGGTCGACGACCCGCGCGCCGCGAAGCTGGTTCGCGAGCGCGCCGAGGCCGGCCACCAGCCGGCGCAGACCGTGCGCGACGCGGTCGAGATCGGCGCTCGCGTGCTCGAGCGGGAGGGGACGGCGGCGGAGGTCGACTACGTGCGGGCGGAGTTCGAGCGTCACGCGGGCGAGCTCCGCGAGCGGCTCGGCAAGACGCTCGAGGGCGGCGACGAGCTGCTCGCCGACCGGATCACGCGGGCCTTCGACGGATCGCGCGACGGCTCGGTCCAGAAGGAGATCGACACGCTCCTCAAGCAGGCGCTCGCCGAGCAGCGCGACGCGCTGCTGAGGCTGTTCTCGGCTCACGAGGGCTCGAATCCGCTGTTCGACTTCAAGGACGCGATGATGCGGGTCTACCGCGAGCTCGGGACGCGGCAGCAGGCCGAGGGCGAGGAGAACCGCAAGGTGATCGGCGAGCTGAGCCGGCAGCTGGTCGAGCTCAGGGAGCGCACCGAGGCCGATTCGCGGGTCGCCGACGAGGCCGAGCGCGGCACCGCGAAGGGGCGCACGTTCGAGGAGCTGGTGCATGGCGCGCTCGAGGAGATCGCCGCGGGCCACGGGGATGCCGCCCGCCATGTCGGCGACGAGAGCTCGGAGTCGGGCGGCAAGAAGGGGGATACGGTGGTCGAGATCGGCGGCGCGACAGGCACCGCGATCGCGACGGTGGTCTTCGAGGCCAAGAACAAGAAGCTGTCCCAGAACGACGCCTGGACCGAGCTCAACGCGTGTATCGGCGAGCGAGACGCCGTCTACGCGGTGCTGGTCGTCGCCGGAGACGACAAGGTGCCTTCGGGGCTCGACGAGCTGACCGAGTATCAGGGCAACAAGATCATCGCCGTGCTCGATCGCGAGGACCCCGATCCGATCGCGCTGCGGCTCGTCTACCGCTACGTGCGCGCCCGGGTGCTCGCCGCCGGCTCGCGAGCGCTCGAGGTCGACGCGGCCGGCGTGCGTGACGCCGCCGACGAGGCGACGGCACGACTGAAGCGCGCCAACCGCGTCCGCAAGTCGCTGACCAATGTCACCAGCAGTGCCGACGCCGCTCGGGCCGAGTTCGACGAGATGCTCGTCGATGTCGAGCGTTGCCTGGGTCGGATCGAGTCCCTCGTCGCGGCCGCGGCCGCGACCGAGGACGCCGAGTAGCCGTTCGCGATCCGCCTACGGCTCGAGCAGCTCGTTCTGAGAGCTCGCCCGCTGCGGCCCGACCTTGAGCGTCGTATCTTGCCCGGACGGGTTCTCCTTGTTGGAGAGCGTGTAGTCGCCCTCGTGCAGATCGGTCTGCAGGCTCGCGGTGCCGTTCGGGACGATCTCCTCGCTTTGCGCGTTGGTCGGACCGTCGAGCAGGAGCCGGGCCGGGTCGGGGCTCTGGTTGGAGATCGTCAGGGTGACCGGCCCGGCGCCGAACGTCCGCGGGCTGACGTCCACCTGGCGATCGGCGATCCGCGCCCCGACGGCGATCGGGGAGGGCGGCCGGGGATCGTTCTTGAAGTCGCCCGAGCCACAGGCGCCGATCGCCAGCGCCGCGGCCAGCGCCCCGATTGGAACGATCAGGCTGCTCCTCGCGCCCATCAGATCGCAACAGTATCCGAAGCACCTCGGCTCGGCGCAGGTACTCAGAACGGGAGCTCGATGACCTCCGCGGTGGCGCGCTCCCCGACCTCGACCCGGGCGCCGGGCTCGGCCTCGCGACGCAGAATCGCGAGCGCGATCGGACCGCGCGACGGCGAGATCGCGGCGGTGCCGACGAGGCCGAGCTCGCGCTCGCCGAGGCGCACCGGAGCGCCGGCCTCGACCGGCTCACTGAGCCGGAGCCCGCGCAGGCGGCGGTTCGGCTTGCCCCTGTAGTGGAGGCGGGCGACGGTTTCCTGGCCGATGTAGCAACCCTTCGTGAAGCTCACCGCACGCTCGTTGATCCCGCCCTCCTCGGGGATCGTCGCGGTGGTCATCTCGCGCCCGAAGCGCGGCCGCCCGGACTCGACCCTGAGAACCTCGGCGGCGGCCTCGGTGACCGGTTCGGCCCCGGCGTCGCGGAGTGCCTCGCCGGCCGCGGCGGCGGCGTCGCTCGGCCCGATCAGATCGACTCCGGCGTCGGTGGCGACCGCGAGCCACGCGGCGCCGCCCAACTGGACCTCCCTGTGGGCGTGCTCGGGAGCGAGCGGGCCGGAGAGCGCGACCTCGGCGGCGCCGGGGCCGACCACGGAGAGAATCGCGCGCTCGGCGGTCGTCTCCTCGACGTCGACGTCGCGGCCGACCTTGTACATCGACAGGTGGCGCAGGACGGCGTCGCCGGCGACCGCCTCGGTATCGATCTCGAATCCGGACTCGGTGCGCAGCACGCGCATGTCGCCCTGCATGTGGCCCTTGCGGTCGAGCAGCGCCGCGTAGCAGCCCTGGCCCGGGGCGAGCGACTCGATCTCGTTCGTGAGCTGACCCTGGAGGTAGTCGGCGGCCTCGGGACCGCTGACCCGCAGCGACCGGCGCTGCTCGCGCTCGAAGACGCCCGCGCCCTCGCGGAGGACTCGGTACTGGGCGTCGAGCTCGATCTCGGTGACCGCCATCGCAGCCGATTCTAGTGAGCCGGGATCGAATAGATTTCGAGTAGGCTAAATTGTAACTTCGATGTGGCACACCCGACACAGCGATCTTCGTGAGCCGGCGGAGCTCCGGGCGACGAACCGCGCGCTCGACCAGGTCCCACCGACGGCCCCCCCAGCGGTCGAGCCGGAGCCCGATCCCGATATCGATCTCGTCGTCGAGCCGGACGCCGAGATCGAGGCGGTGCTGCCCGGCGAGGCCGCGGTGGCGCGGGCCGCCCGGCGCTCGCTCGACGGCCACGTTCGCGGGCCGGCTCGCGTCTGGCCGTTTCTCGGCCCGGCGTTCATCGCCGCCGTTGCCTACATCGACCCCGGCAACTTCGCGACCAACATCGCCGCCGGGGCGCAGTTCGGCTATCTGCTGCTCTGGGTGGTCGTCGCCGCAAACCTGATCGCGATGCTGATCCAGACCCAGTCGGCGAAGGTCGGGATCGCGACGGGGCGCAACCTGCCCGAGCTCTGCCGCGAGAACCTCTCGCGCCGGACGTCGATCGGTCTCTGGCTGCAGGCGGAGCTGGTCGCGATGTCGACCGACATCGCCGAGGTCGTCGGCGCCGCGCTCGGGATCAACCTGCTGTTCGGGATCCCGCTCTTCCCCGCGGCGCTGATCGCCGGGGCGGGAGCGTTCGCGATCCTCGCCCTCCAGCAGCGCGGCTTTCGCCGGCTCGAGGCCGCGATCGCCGCGCTCGCCGGGGTCGTCCTGCTCTGCTTCGGGTTCGAGATCTTCGTCGCGAAGCCGGACGCCGGCGACGTCGCCGGCCACCTGTTCGTCCCTGGCTTCAGCGGCACGGAGAGCATCCTGCTCGCAACCGGGATCATCGGGGCGACGGTGATGCCACACGTCGTCTACCTGCATTCGGCGCTCACCCAGAAGCGGATCGTCGGCCGCAACGTCGACGAGCGTCGGCGCATCCTTCGGTTCGAGAAGATCGACGTGGTGATCGCGATGGTGATCGCCGGGGTCGTCAACCTGTCGATGATGGTGATGGCCGCGTCGCTGTTCAACGTCGGCGGCCTGACCGGGATCGACAGCATCGAGGGCGCGTTCGCGGGCCTGCAGACGACGGTCTCCGACAACGCGGCGACGATCTTCGGCGTCGCGCTGCTGGCCTCCGGGTTCGCCTCGTCGTCGGTCGGGACGATGGCCGGCCAGGTCGTGATGCAGGGCTTCATCCAGCGCCGGATCCCGATCTTCCTGCGCCGTGCGATCACGCTCGCGCCGGCGTTGATCGTGCTCGCGATCGGGGTCGCGCCGACCGACGCGCTGGTCGTCAGCCAGGTGGTGCTCTCGTTCGGGATCCCGTTCGCCCTGATCCCGCTGCTGATCATCGCCCGCAAGCCCGAGGTGATGGGGGCGATGGCGAACCCGAGCTGGCTGACCGCGATCGCCGGCGTCATCGGTGGCTTGATCATCGCGCTCAACCTGTTCCTGCTTCAGCAGGTCTTCTTCGGCTGATCGTCACCTCGCGGCCGGTAGGCTCCCCGCCGTGGCGCTCGCCGACGACTTCCAGTCGATCCTCGACTCGCTGCCGGCCGACTGGACCGACATCGTCTGCGACCTGCGGATCGCCGACGAGGACCGCTACATCGACTCGGCGGTCCTGATGACCGAGGTCAACGCCCAGCCCTACTCGGAGGCCGAATGGCACTTCCGGATCAACGTCGCCCACTCGTTCGGCCACGCCGCGGCGGCGCCGACCGTGAAGGGCACCCTGGCGCTGCTCGACGAGCAGGGGATCGAGGGCGAGCTGATCGTTCGCGATTACCACGAGGGGCGCGCCGAGGTGGTCCAGATGTGGGGCCGGCCGGAGTCGGTCCGGCGCGAGTTCCGAGCCCGGCGGTCGCTCTGACCGGCTAGCCGCTGTCCTCGCCGGGCGGCGCGAAGAGCGCGTCGACGTCGATCGGTTGCTCGACGATCCCGTGCTCGAGGTCCCAGTCGGCCCAGCGGTCGAGGATCTCGCGGTCGAGGCCCCCCGATCGACCGATCGCGTTCGCCGCGAGCAGCGACTGAAGCTGGTCGCCCTGCTCGGTGCGGTCGAGGCCCGGGACCGCGGCGACGAGGTCGTCGAGCGCCCTCCCGGGCTCGGCGACGACGTCCGCGTAGCCGTGAGCGGTGGCGTCGACCATGCCGCCGACGAGCGACGGCTTCTCCGCCGGCGTCTCGGCGGACGTCGCCAGCACGAGCTCGGGGTAGCGCGGAGCGCCGAAGTCGTCGACCCGGAACTCGCGGGTCGGGATCCCGAGTCCACGCAGCGCGACGCCCTCGGCGTTCCAGAACGCCGTCGCGGCGTCGATCCGCCCGGCGGAAAGCGCCGAGACGGCGTCGAAGCCGATCGTCACCCGATCGACCGCGGCCGGGTCGGCTCCGCCGGCCTCGAGGACCGAGTCGAGCACGGCGTCGTCGGATGGCAGCCCGGTGACCCCGACCGTGCCGCCCTCGAGATCGCGAGGGGTACGGACCGCCTCGCGGTCGCGCGCGATCACCGCGGCGAGCGGGCGATCGACGATCGCGCCGACGCCGACGATCTCGAGCCCGCGCTCGCGTGCGATCGCGAGGTCGTGGATGTCGAGGATCGCGAACTCGGCCCTCCCGGCGGCGAGCAGCTTCGGCGCATCGGTAGCCGAGGACGGCTCGCGGATCGTCAGCGAGATCCCGGCGTCGTCGTAGTAGCCCCGGGCCTCGGCCTCGTAGATGCCGGTGTGCACGGCGTTCGGCTGGAAGTCCAGCATCAGGGTCGCCTCGTCCGAGGCGCCCGGTTCAGCACCGCCTCCACCGCAGGCCGCGAAGGCGACCGTGGCGAGGGCGGCCGCCAGCGGCGCGGCGACCGATCTCATCGATCCGCGAGGTTAGTCCTGCCGGGCCGGCGGTAGCCTTGCCCCCGATGCTCGAGCCTCCGCTCACCGACGAGCACCCGGTTACCCACGAGCTGCTGGCGTTCGTCGAGATCCCGAAGGGAAGTCGGAACAAGTACGAGTACGACGAGGGGATCGGGCGCATCGTCCTCGACCGATTCCTCTCCTCCTCGATGGTCTATCCGACCGACTACGGGTTCCTGATGGGCCATCGCGGGCGCGACGGCGATCCGCTCGACGCGATGGTCTGTGTCTCCGAGCCCACCTTTCCCGGCTGCGTGATCCCGGTGAAGCCGATCGCGCTGTTCGTGATGCGCGACGAGAAGGGCGAGGACGACAAGGTCGTCTGCGTGCCGACCCATGATCCGGGCTGGAACACGGCCGAGACGCTCGCCGACATCCCCGAGGCGATGCAGCGCGAGATCACCCACTTCTTCTCCGTCTACAAGCAGCTCGAGGGCAAGCAGGTACGGGTCGACGGCTGGCGTTCGCTCGAGCAGGCGCTCGAGGTGATCGCCGAGGGTCGCCGGCTGCAGATGGAGCACGACGCGCCCCGGCGGACCTGAGGCGGGAGCGGGCCTGCCCGCGCGCGGGCACCTATAGACTGCCGCGCGCAACCCCACCGAGGAGGAATGTAGAAGTGCAGGATCGAGGTCTGGCGGCCTACGCAGCCGAGTTGTTGGGAACGCTGTTCCTGGTCTTCGTGATCGGCATGGTGGTCACCCTCTTCGTGTCGACTGGCGCCAACGCCTCGACCGGTTCGGACTTTGCCGTGGTCGGACTCGCCCACGCCTTCGTCCTCTTCCTGTTGATCATGGCCTTCGGGCAGGTGAGCGGCGGGCACTTCAACCCGGCGATCACGGTCGCCGCGGCGGCGATGCGGCGGATCGACCCGGTCGACGCCGTCGTCTACATCCTCGCCCAGCTCTCCGGCGCGGTTCTCGGCGCGCTGCTCGTCAAGGGCCTGCTGCTCGACGAGGGTCGCGCCAGTCACTACGGCGCGGCGACGATCAGTCCGCTGTTGGGAGGCTCGTTCGCGGCGTCTGTATGCGAGGGCATCGGAGCCTTCCTGCTCGTGCTCGCCGTCTGCGCCGTGGCGATGAACCCGCGGGCGCGCCAGGAGTGGGCGCCGTACGTGATCGGCACCACGCTGGGCTTCGCGGTGATGATCTTCGGCCCGCTGACCGGCGGCTCGTTCAACCCGGCGCGCTGGTTCGGGCCGGCGCTGGTCGGCGACGCGTTCGGCAGCTTCAGCGACATCTGGCCGTACGTGATCGGCCCGTTGGTCGGAGGGCTGCTCGCGGTCGTCGTCTACAGGTTCGTGATCGCCGGCCCGCAGTTCGCCGAGGGCCCCGAGCCGCCGACATCCGACGTCCGCGGGGTTGCCCAGGCGGTCAAGGACGCCGAGGTCCGCGAGCGCAACAAATAGCGGTCGTGGCTCGGAGCCCGTAGCTCGTCGCTCGGCGTCGGCGCGTCGGTGGCGAGCCGGGAGCAGTCGGCTACCGAGCGCTCAGCGTGTGGGCCGTGCGACGGGTCACCTTCTCTCGCAACTACACGCTGTCGCTGTCGCGCACCTGCCGCTGTTACTGCAAGTACTGCGCCTTCGCGACCCACCGCGCCCACCTCTACTCGCCGGACGAGGTCGAAACCCGCCTCGACGACGCGGTCCGCCGCAACGCGAAGGAGCTGCTCGTGCTGACCGGCGAGGCGCCGGAGGTCAATCCCGAGGTCGCCGAGCGGCTCGCCTCCTACGGGCACCCGCGACTTCGTCTCCTACGTCGCCTGGGCGTGCGAGCGGGCGCTCGAGCGGGGGATCCTCCCGCACACGAACCTTGGCGTCCTCGACCGCGCCGACCTCGCCCGGCTACGCGAGGTGACCGCGTCGCAGGGGCTGATGCTGGAGTCGATCTCCGAACGGCTGATGGAAACCGTCCACGCCGGCTCGCCGACCAAGCATCCGGCGCGCCGGATGCAGACGATCGAGGAGGCGGGAGAGCTGCGGATCCCGTTCACGAGCGGAATCCTGGTCGGGATCGGCGAGACCGAGGCGGAGCGGATCGCCTCGCTGGAGGCGCTCGCCGAGTCGCATCGCCGCCACGGCCATCTCCAGGAGGTGATCCTCCAGAACTACGTCGCTCATCCGAACTACTACGGGCGCGAGGTGGCAGAGATCGCGGATGGCGCTGCGCGACGCAGGTGGGGGACCGAGGTCGGCGCTCCGCGGTCCCCGGAGAGCGATGCACCGGGCGCCGCGGCCGGCTCGCCGACCCCCGAGTGGGCGACCCCGATCACCCTCGACGACATGAAGCGCCTCGTTGCCGAAGCGCGACGCCTGATGCCCGACGTCGGCGTCCAGATCCCGCCCAACCTCTCCGACTGGTGGCTCGACCTGGTCGACGTCGGTGCGACCGATCTCGGTGGCCTCTCGGCGAACGGCGACCACATCTCGCCCGAGCAGGCGTTCCCGAGCCCGCATCAGGTCCGCAAGCGGCTCAGCCCGCGCGGCTACGCGCTCACCGAGAGGCTCTGCGTCTACCCGCAATACCTCGATTCCGATTGGCTCGAGCAGAGCGTCCTCGACGTCGTCAAGCTCAGGTTCTGGAGCTTCATCCCGCGGCGGGGGTCGGGAAGGCGCACCGAGCGCGTGATCGACCCGGAGCTCGCTCCGCGGGCGATCGCGCGCGGCCGCGAGGGCACCGAGTTGAGCGAGGACGAGCTCACCGCGCTGTTCGCCGAGACCCGTCCCGAGGTGATCGAGGAGATGCGGATCGCGGCGGACGAGCTGCGCGCCGAGCTGGCCGGCGGGGTGGCGACGTTCGTCGTCAACCGCAACGTCAACTTCACCAACATCTGCGTCGTCGGCTGCGCCTTCTGCGGCTTCGGCCAGGGCCGGCGCTCACCGGACGCCTACCACGTGAGCGAGGAGGAGTTCTGCGAGCGGATCTCCGACGCGGTCGATTTCGGCGCGACCGAGATCTGCATGCAGGGGGGGATCCATCCCGACTACTCGCTCGAGCACTACGGCCGCTGGCTGCGGCTCGCCAAGCAGACCGCACCGCAGCTTCACCTGCACGCCTACTCGCCGATGGAGATTCACTACATGTGCGAGCGCTCCGGCCGCTCGCCCGACCACGTCTTCGACTACCTGCTCGAGTGTGGCCTCGGTTCGACCCCCGGCACCGCCGCGGAGGTGCTCGACGACGGCGTCCGAGCCCGGATCTCGCCGAACAAGCTGCCCGCCGGCCGCTGGGTCGAGATCATCGAGGCATGCCACCGTTCGGGCCTGCGCTCGACCTCGACCGTGATGTTCGGCCACATCGAGGAACCCTGGGAGCTGGCGCGCCACATGCGCGTCGTGCGCGAGCTGCAGGAACGCACCGGCGGGATCACCGAGTTCGTCCCGCTCTCCTTCATTCCGTTCCAGACGATGCTCGGGCGCACGCACGGGATCGAGGAGATCTCACGCGAGGAGAACCTCAAGCACACCGCGGCGTTCCGGCTCGCGCTCGGGCGCTCGATCAAGAACCTCCAGGCGAGCTGGGTGAAGATGGGGCTCGACGCCGCCACCGAGAGCCTCCGCTGGGGGGTCAACGACCTCGGCGGGACGCTGATGGAGGAGAACATCTCACGCATGGCGGGCTCCCAGCACGGGGTTCGGCTCGACCCCGAGCAGCTGGTCGCCGCGGCTCGGGCCGCGGGACGTATCCCGGCCCAGCGCTCGACGCTCTACGAGATCCTCGAGACCTATTGAGCCGACGATGAGGGCGATGGTCCTCGACACGCCCGGGTCACCGCTCGTCGGGCGGGAGGTCGCCGAGCCCGAGCCCGGCCCCGGGAGCGTCGCCGTGCGGGTGGCGGCCTGTGGCGTCTGTCGCACCGACCTGCACATCGTCGACCGCGAGCTGCCCGATCCGAAGCTGCCGCTCGTCCTCGGCCACCAGGTCGTCGGCGAGGTGGTCGCCGTGGGCCAGGGCAGCGAGCGCTTCGCGACCGGCGACCGGGTCGGCATTCCGTGGCTCGGCTGGACCTGCGGCGAGTGTCGATATTGCCGCTCGGGGCGGGAGAACCTCTGCGTGCGGGCGCGCTTCACCGGCTATCAGCTCGACGGCGGCTACGCCGAGCTCGCGGTCGCGGACGAGCGTTACTGCATCCCGCTGCCCGAGGCGCCGCCGGCCGCCGAGCTCGCCCCGTTGCTCTGTGCCGGGCTGATCGGCTACCGGGCCCTGGGGATGTGCGGCGATGCCGAGCGCCTCGGCCTCTACGGATTCGGCGCCTCCGCGCACATCGTCTGCCAGGTCGCGGTGCACGAGGGCAGGCGGGTGTTCGCGGTCACGAAGCCGGGCGACGACGCGAAGCAGGCGTTCGCGCGCGAGCTCGGCGCCGAGTGGGCGGGCGCCGCCGACGAGGTGCCCGAGCCGCTCGACGCCGCGATCATCTTCGCCCCTGCCGGCGAGCTGGTCCCGACCGCCCTGCGGGCGCTCGCCCCGGGCGGCAGCGTCGTCTGCGCCGGCATCCACATGAGCGACATCCCCTCGTTTCCGTACGAGTCGTTGTGGGAGGAGCGCCAGATCCGCTCGGTCGCCAACCTGACGCGCGCCGACGGCGCAAGCTTCCTGCCGCTGGCGACGTCGATCGGCGTCCGGACGCAGATCGCGACCTATTCGCTGGCGGCGGCGAACGCGGCGCTCGAAGACCTGCGCGCCGGCGCGTTCACGGGCTCGGCAGTGCTGGAGATCGGCGCGTGACCGGTTTCACGTCCGGTTCCGCTCGCCCCGGAGGCGCGCGGCGTTAGGGTTGAGCGGATGGCAGACGTGACGGTGAAGCGGAGCAACGAGTTCGAGCCGACGTTCGGGGGCGGGATGCTGAAGGCGCGCGCGGCGCTCGGCGTGACCTCGTTCGGGATGCAGCTGCTCCGATTTCCCCCGAACGCCGACCAATACCCCGAGCACGACCATGCGAGCGACGGTCAGGAGGAGGTCTACACCGTGCTCGAGGGAACGGCGACCCTGCGGGCCGGCGGAGAGGAGCACCTGCTCGAGCCGGGAGTGTTCGCGCGCGTCGGCCCGAACGAGTCGCGGAAGCTGATCACCGGCGATCAGCCGGCGTTGATCCTCGCGCTCGCCGGAGTGCCTGGAGGGGTCTTCGAGGTCAAGGACTTCACCGAGGAGGGCGAGCCCGACCCGCTCGCCTCGGACGGCTGAGCCGATGGCCGACGTCACCGTCAAGCGGATCGAGGACTTCGAGGCGATCTTCGGCGGCGGCTTCCGCCGCGCACGCGCCGGCCTCGGGGTGACCTCGTTCGGCCTCGCGGTGATCGACTTGCCGCCGCATTTCACGGTCTATCCCGACCACGACCAGGCGCACGACCGTCAGGAGGAGGTCTACACCCTGCTCAGCGGTCAGGCGACCGTTCGGGTCGGCGGTCAGCGCGGAAGCGAGCACCACCTCGAGCCGGGCGTCTGGATCCGCGTCGGGGCGGACGAGAAGCGCAAGATCATCACCGGCGACGAGCCCGCTCGGGTGCTCGCGATCGGCGGGACCCCGGGCGATGTCTACCGGCCGCCCGAGTTCACCGAGGAGGGCGCCGCGGCACCGCCGATGATCGACAAGGAGCACGCGGCCGAGCACCTCACGTAAGCGGCGCGGGCGCGATCTAGCGGAACAGATCCTCGTCGGCCGAGCGCTGGAGGGCCGCCGCGGCCCCGGGTCCGTCGTCCTCCGTCCGCCACCGCCCGGCTCCGCGGATCAGGACCGCCGGGATCCCGTCCGCCTTCTCGCGGGCGAGGTCGGCGGCGGCCGCGAGCTCGTCGGCGACCGCGATCGCCGTCGCCGCGAGCTCGTCACCGAGCGCGTCGCGACGCCCGCGCCAGTCGTCGAGGGCGACGAGGCCGGCGCAGCCGATCGCGACGTCCGCCTGGCCGACCCGCCACGGGCGGCCGAAGCTGTCGGCGACGACGACGGCGGGACGCGTCCCGCAGGCCGCGGCGAGCTGCCCGCGGATCAGGCGAGCCGAGGCGTCGGCATCGCGCGGCAGCAGGGTCGCGGTCCCGGCGCCGGGAACGTTTGAGAAGTCGATCCCGGCGTTCGCGCAGATCCAGCCGCCGTGCGTCTCGACGATCAGCACCGTGCCGCTCGCGCGGACGATCCTGCGCGATTCCGAGAGCACCAGCTCGACGATCCGCGGGTCCTTGCCGAGCGCGGCGGCGAGCTCCTCGGCGCGCTCGCCGGGCTCGACCGCCGCCAGCCGCCGGATCCTCCCTTCGGCCTTCGAGACGACCTTCTGCGAGACGACGATGACGTCGCCGTCATCGGGCTCGAGTCCCGAAGCCTTCGCCGCGGCGGCGATCAGCGCCCCGAGGTCGTCGCCTTCGCTGACCTCGGCGAGACCGCGGATCGGCTCGATCTCGAGCTTCGCGCGTCATTCCCGCTGTCCGGTGATCGGGCCCAGGTCCTGCAGTGCCGCGGCGGCGGCCGGTGCGCGCTCCGGGCGTTCGGCGAGCACGGCGGCGAGCGCGACGAGGTCGTCGGGTGTGTCGAGGTCGAGCGCCAGCGACTCGAGCCGCTCGGTGGCAACCTCGTATCCGGCCCGCCCGGCGCGATCGCGGTGGCGCTCCGCGCTGCCCTCGCCGAACGCCGGTCCGATCGCGTCGCCGGGCGCCAGGAGGAGGGCGTTGGTCCCGGTCCCATGGCGGTCGGGAACGACGCCGACCCGGCCCGGTCTCATCCGCGACAGGGCGCCGTCGAGCTCGTCGGGATCGAGCAGCGGGCAGTCGCCCGGCAGCAGTGCCGTGCATTCGGCGCCCAGCGACAGCGCGCGGATGATCCCCAGCGTCGCCGCCTCGGAATGGCCGCGGTCGTTGGGGTCGCGCAGGACCTCGATCGGGGTCTCGACGCGTCGCGCGTGTGCGAGGGCGATCCGCTCCGCTCGGCCCTCGCCGGTGATCACGATGACGCGCTCGATCGCTCGCGCGGCGGTCACGGCCTCGAGCACGTCGGTCAGCATCGCCTTCACGATCGCCGCCCGCTGCGGGCGGTCGAGAGCCTCGAGCAGCCGCTGCTTGGCGCCTCCGAAGCGTTTCACGGGGATGATCGCGGTCGCTCTCATGGCCGGCCGGGGCGCCGCAGATCTAGGTGGCCTTCACGAGGCTCCGGCCGAAGTCGAGGACCTGTCGAGCCAGAGCCTCGCGGCCGGCCGCGTCGCTCATCAGGGTCGGGCAGCGATGCACGGCCGGCCCCTCGATCGGGCCCTGATCGTCGGTCACCATCCCGTCGAGGAGCCCGGGGTAGAGGGAGGCGACGCCGGCGGCGCTGAGCGGCCTGCCGAGGGCGGCGAGAAAGGACTCGGTCGGCCCCTTGACCGAGCGCCCGCCGACCAGCGGGTTGACGGCGACGACCGGGGCGCCGGAGGCGTCGATCCGCTCGCGGACGCCGGGCAGGGCGAGGATCGGCCCGATCGAGATCACCGGGTTCGACGGCGCGATCACGATCAGGTCCGCGCTCTCGAGGGCCTCGACCACCTCGGGGGTCGGGCGGGCTGCGGCGATTCCGTCGACGCTCACCTCCTCGATCTCGCCCTCGCCGCGGTCGAGGATCAGGAACTCCTGAAGCCCGCGCCAGCCGGCGCCGGTCCGGATCCGCGTCCGGACCGGATCGTTCGACATCGGCAGGACCCGGGCGCGCGCCCCGAGCGATGCCGCGATCTGGGCCTGCGCCGCGGTCAGTGTCCCTCCCTCGGCGAGGAAGTGGGTGCGGTACAGCGCGGTCGCCAGATCGCGGTCGCTGAGCGAGAACCAGCCCGGCGCCCCGAGCGTCTGCATCTGCTCGGCGACGACGAAGGCGTCTTCCCGAAAGCCCCATCCACGCTCGGTGTCGATCACCCCGGCGAGCCAGTAGGTGACGAGGTCGGGATCGACGCAGACATGGAGACCCGCGAACTCGATGTCATCCGCCGTGTTGGCGACCACCGCCAGCTCGTCGCCCAGCAGGGCCTGCAGGCCGGCGGCGAGCTTGCCACCGCCGGTGCCACCGGCGAGCAGCGCGACGCTCATCGCGGTCTCATTCCCAGTGTTCGGCCTCGGGCAGGCCGGCGATCTTGATTCCCGCGTGCGCCTTGTAGCGGGCGTTGATCGAGATCAGCATCGGCGTCAGCTGCTCGACGATCCGGGCCATCTCGAGCGGGCCCGCGTTGACCGCCCGCAGGCCCGGGATCGCCTCGACGATTCGAGCGACCTTGGCCTTGTCGGCTTTGCTGTCACCGCACAGGAGCACGTCCTCGTCGAGGTCCTCTCCGGGGTCGGCGAGCCTCGGCGCGCTCACGGTGTGAAGCGCCGAGACGACGTCGACCCCCTCGGGGACCATGTCCTGTGCCTGCTGGGCCGCCGAGCCCTGCCAGACGCCGAGCGAGCGCGTCGCCTTGCCGCCGACCGCCGCGGCGAGCGGGACCGTGCAGTCGACCAGGAGCTGTCCGGGCGCCAGCGCCTCCCGCAGGTTGTTCAGGTTCTCGGACTGGGCCCGGAACGGCACCGTGAGAAAGACCACCGGCCCCTGCTTCGCGGCGAGCTCGTTCGGCAGCCCTTCGATCTCGGCGTCGGGAAGCTGTTCGGAGAGCTTGCGCGCCGCTTCGGCGGCGCGGTCCTCGCTGCGCGAGCCGATCACGACGGCGTGGCCGGAACGGGCCCAGCGGAGCGCGAGGCCGTACCCGAGCGCGCCGGTGCCGCCGATGATCGGGATCGCATCGCCGCTCGCCACGGCGCGGGAGTGTATTCGCACCGCGGCGCCGCGCCCGGGGCGGCACGCATATGCTGGCCGGCGATGAGGCTCGAGGGACGCAGGGCGCTGGTCACCGGCGGCGCGAGCGGGATCGGCGCCGCGATCGCGGCCCGGCTCGCTGCCGAGGGGTCCGAGGTCGTGATCGGCGACATCAACGATCAGGGCGCGGCCGAGCTCGCCGCGGAGCTGGGGGTCGGCTCGGCGCGGCTCGACGTCACCGAGCCGCAGTCCGCGGTCGACCTGGTCGCCGCGCACGGGCCGTTCTCGGTTCTGATCAACAACGCCGGCATGGACGAGTTCGGTTTCTTCGCCGACACGGATCCCGGGCAGTGGCAGCGGGTCCTCGCGGTGAACCTGGTCGGCTGTATCGCCTGCACGCACGCGGCGTTGCCGGCGATGCAGGACGCCGGCTACGGCCGCATCGTCAGCATCGCCTCGGAGGCCGGGCGGGTCGGCTCGAAGGGCTCGGCGGTCTACTCGGCGGCGAAGGGAGGCGTGATCGCGTTCATGAAGGTGATCGCCCGCGAGGGCGCCCGGTTCGGGATCACCGCGAACTCGATCGCGCCGGGGCCGATCGAGACCCCGCTGCTGATGGGGGCGCTCGAGTTCGGCGAGATCGGCGAGAAGATCATCGAGACGATGAAGGCCGGAACCCAGCTTCGGCGGCTCGGGCAGCCCGAGGAGGTCGCGGCGGCGGTCGCCTTCCTCGCCTCGGACGACGCGTCGTATGTGACAGGCGAGACGCTCGGGGTCTCCGGCGGCCTGGGGATGGTGTGAGCGGAGAGACCCGGAGGCCGAGCCCGCGGCCGGTCGGAGAGCTCGTCCCCGATGCGGATCGGCCGGCCGAGTCGACCTTGCGGCCGGGGCTCGAAGGCAGCCAGGAGTTCACCGTCGAGGACAGGCTGGTCACCGACGTCGGCGGCACGATCGGCGTCCGCGTCCTCTCGACCCCGGGGATGATCGCGATGATGGAGCGCTGCTCGTCGATCCTCGCCTACAACAACCTGCCGCCGGGGAGGGCGACCGTCGGCTTCGAGGTCTGCGTCAAGCACGTCGCCGGCGCCGTTGAGGGATCGGTCTGCACGGTGCGCTCGACCCTGCGCGAGATCGCCGACGACCGCAAGCTGCGCTTCGACGTCGAGGTCACCGACGGCGAGCGCACGATCGGCCTCGGCACCCACGAGCGCCGCGCGATCGACATCGGCGCGGTCAACACCGGCGCCCAGCCGGGGCGAACCAGCGCCGATTGATGACTCTTCCCCCTATGGGGGCGAAAACTGTTCAGCCACGCCCGAGCTCAGGGATCTGGGCGTTGGTCCGGATGCAGCACGGGGTGGTGTCGCGAGGGCAGTTGATGGAGCAGGGCCTCAGCTCCCGGGCGGTGGAACACCGGATCGCGAACGGGCGTCTGCACCCGATCCACCGCGGCGTGTACGCCGTCGGACGACCGCAGCTCACCCGCCGCGGCCGATGGATGGCCGCGGTTCTGCGCTGCGGAGCCGGCGCCGCTCTCAGCCACGAAAGCGCAGCGGCTCTGTGGCAGGTTCGTCGCGAGCGGGAGGGGCCGGTCGAGATCTCCGTTCCCGCCGCTTCGTGTCCCCGGCCGCCCGGGCATCCGCGTTCACCGGCGAGTCGGTCTGGGACCAGGCGATCTGCGCATCTGTTCCGGTATCCCGCTCACATGCCCGACCCGTACGCTCGTCGACCTCGCAACACGGCTGCGCGCCGTGGGAGGTCGAGGCTGCCGTCAACGAGGCTGACAAACGCGGGTTGGTCGACCCCGAGACGCTCCGATCGGCGCTCGGCCGGCTCACCGGCCAACCGGGCGTCGGTGTTCTGCGCGCCGTCCTCGACCGTCGCACGTTCGTGCTCACCGACTCCGAGCTCGAGCGTCGCTTTCTGCCGATCGTGCGCCGTGCCGGGCTGCCGCTGCCGGTCACCGGACGGTACGTGAACGGCTTCAAGGTCGACTTCCTCTGGCCGTCGCTCGGCCTCGTGGTCGAGACCGACGGCCTCCGCTATCACCGCACGCCGGCCCAGCAGGCGAGAGACCGGCTCCGCGACCAGACGCACGCCGCGGCCGGCCTGACACCGCTTCGCTTCAGCCACGCCCAGGTCGAGCTCGAGCCGGGCCGCGTCGAGGCGACGCTGGCGAACGTCGCGCGACGCTTGGCCGTCGGCGGCGCGATGCCTAGTCTCTGAGTCATGCGCGAGCTGCCCGAAAGCGTCCGGATCCGCGAGGTCGGGCCCCGGGACGGCTTCCAGAACGAGCCCGAGGTGATCCCGACGGCGGAGAAGGTGCGGCTGATCGGGATGCTCGGCGCGGCCGGCCTGCGGCGGATCGAGCTGACCTCGTTCGTGCGACCCGATGTGATCCCCCAGCTCGCCGACGCCGAGCGGGTCCTGAGCGCCTACGACCGCCTCGACGGGGTCGCCTACTCCGTCCTGATCCCGAACGAGCGCGGGCTCGATCGCGCGCTCGCGCACCGCGAGCGCTTCGACGAGGTCAACCTCTTTCTGTCCGCATCCGAGACGCACAACCGAGAGAACGTCAATCGGTCGATCGCCGACTCGCTGGCGGGTCTCGAGCGGGTGATCACGCGGGCCCGGATCGAGGGGCTTCGCTGCGAGGGCGTGATCTCGACCAGCTTCGGTTGCCCCTATGAGGGCGAGGTGCCCGTCGACCGCGTACTGGAGATCGCCGGCCGGCTGGCGGCGGCCGGGTGCGAGGAGGTCGCGTTCGGCGACACGACCGGGATGGCGAACCCGGTCCAGGTGGGCGAGTTCTTCGCCGCGGCGCGTGAGAGCCTTCCCGAGGTCGAGCTGACGGCCCATTTCCACAACACCCGCGGCCAGGGGCTCGCGAACGTCTACGCCGCGCTCGGAGAGGGGATCGACTCGTTCGAGTCGGCGTTCGGCGAGCTCGGCGGCTGTCCGGTCCCCCCCGGCGCGACCGGCAACATCTCGACCGAGGATCTCGTCTCGATGCTCGAGGAGATGGGGGTACTTACCGGGGTCGACGTCGCGAAGCTGATCGAGGCTTCGAAGGCTGTCCAGGATCTGCTCGGCCGGCCGCTCGGCGCGCACGTGCTCACCGCGGGCCCGGTCGATTGGGCGGGCCGCGCGCCTCGCGTAACCTGATCGGCCCCGGTCCACTACGAGGAGGAAGCGATGGCGAAGCGGACGGCGAAGGCGCGCTTGGAGGAGAGCTGAGATGCGAAGCGATCGGTTCCGCGCCGCGGCGGAGGCCAAGGACTTCGAACGCGCCGACGACCTGTTCGCCGCCGACGTCGTCTTCCGCAGCCCGGTCGTCTTCAAGCCCTACGAGGGGCGCGACGCGCTCAAGCTCCTGCTCGGAGCCGTGCTCCAGGTGTTCGAGGACTTCCGCTACGTCGAGCAGGTCGAGAGCGGCGATTGCGCGGTGCTGATGTTCGAGGCCCGGGTCGGCGAGAAGCAGCTTCAGGGCGTCGACGTGCTCAGGTTCGGCGCCGACGACCGGATTGTCGAGATGGTGGTGATGGTGCGTCCGATGAGCGGTATGCAGGCGCTCGCCGAGCGATGCGCCGGCTGCTCGAGACGGCCGGGACCGGCGCCTGAGCCGGCGCTTGGCGACCACCGTACGAGCGGCGGACGAGGCCGACGCGGAGGCGATCGCCGCGGTCGGCGTGGACTCGTGGCGGGAGGGATTTCGGGGCCTGGTGCCGGAGCACGTGAGCCCCGAGCAGGCCTGGAGCGTCGAGGAGGTCAAGCGGCGGCTCTCGACCCGCGATCGCGAGCGACGCCATGTCCTGGTCGGCGAGACGGACGGCCGGGTCGGTGGCTTCGTCGTCATCGGCCCGTCGCGCGATCCCGGCGCGACGGTGTCGGTGGGGGAGGTGATGGCGCTGTTCGTCGATCCGTCGGTGTGGCGACAAGGGGTCGGGCGGAGCCTCGTCGACGCGTCGCTCGCGATTCTCGCCGGCGACGGCTTCGACGCGGTGACCGTGTGGACGCTGGCCGAGAGCGAGCGCGACATCGCCTTCTACGAGGCGCTCGGCTTCCGGCCCGATGGCGCCACGCAGCGCCGAGAGAGCCTCGGCGGACCACTCGAGGTCAGGCTGGGACGACCGGTTCGCGGTTCCGGCCGCCGGATATAGGCTGCACGGTCCCCGAACGCTGAGGAGGACGAGACAGTTGGAGATCGCCAAGGTGGGAGTGCTGGGCTGCGGCCTGATGGGCCACGGGATCGCGCAGATCTGCGCCCAGGCCGGATGGGAGGTCGTCGTCCGCGAGGCCGACCAGGGGGCGCTCGACAAGGGCATCGCGAGGATCGACAAGCAGCTCGCCCGCGCGGTCGAGAAGGGGAAGCTCGAGCGGGACGACGCGGACTCGATCCGCGCCCGGATCACGCCGACCATGGACTACGCCGACCTCGCCGACTGCGACCTCGTGATCGAGGCGATCACCGAGGACCTCGACGGCAAGCTCGAGATGTGGGGCGAGGTCGACGCGATCGTCAAGCCCGAGGCGTTCTTCGCCACCAACACCTCCTCGCTCTCGGTCGCCGACCAGGCCGCGGCGACCGGCCGGCCGGAGCGCTTCCTCGGCCTGCACTTCTTCAACCCTGCCCAGGTCATGCCGCTGCTCGAGGTCGTCCGGGCGGAGCGAAACGAGCGACGACGCCTACGAGCTCGGGTTCGCGCTCGGCGAGACGCTCCGCAAGCAGACGGTCGCCGCGGGCGACAACCGCGGCTTCATCGTCAACCGTCTGCTCGTCCCGTATCTGCTCGACGGGATCCGAGCGTACGAGCAGGGCGTCGGCTCGATCGAGGACATCGATCGGGGGATGATCGCCGGCGCCAGCCACCCGATGGGGCCGCTGACGCTCTCCGACTTCGTCGGCCTCGACACGCTCGCATCGATCGCCGACGTGATGGCCGACTACTACGGCGAGGATCGCTTTGCCCAGCCCGAGACGCTGCGCAAGCTGGTCGATGCCGGCCACTACGGGCGCAAGTCGGGCCGTGGCTTCTACGACTACTCGGGTGAAAGGCCCGTCCCGGTCGAGCCCGGCGAATAGTCCCGGACGGATCGATCTCGCTACGCTCGCGGCGACCCCGACCGGGGGGTGGAGGCAAGGGTGGACGAGCACTCGTTGAAGCGGATAAGAAATGCGCGGTTCTCGCACGCCGTGCGCGGCTACGACCGCCACGAGGTCGACGAGTTCATGCGCGAGCTTGCCGACTGGCTCGAGAGCGGCGGCCACCCCGACGTGTCCGCCGAGGTACGCGCGGAGCTCGAGCGGATCGGCGAGCAGACCGGCGCGATTCTGACCGAGGCACACGCGGCGGCCGAGGCGATCCGGGAGGACGCTTCGGCGGAAGCACGCCAGCACCTCGTCGACGCGAACGTCACCGCCGAGTCGTTGCGGACCTCGGCGGGCGAGTACGCCGAGGAGGCTCGCGAGGACGCCGACGCCTACGCTCGCAAGAGCCGCGCCGAGGCCGACTCCTACGCTGAGACCGCCCGCGCGGACGCGGACGAGTACGCGGAGGCGACCAACGCCGCGGCCAACGCGGCCGCCGAGGAGATCCGCACGGAGGCGAGCCGCGACGCGGAGCGGATCGTCGCCGACGCGAATCGACGTCGCTCCGACGTCGAGTCGGTGATCTCGGATCTCGAGCAGCGTCGTGACGCCGTCGTGGCCGAGCTCGATCGACTCGCGAGCGGGATAGCCGGGACCGCGACCCAGCATCGCGGCGAGCGCCGCGATCTCGACGGCGAGCGCGAACCGGCTGCGGACTCGGACCAGGCGAGCGAACCCGCCCAGTCGACCGTCTCGGAGTCCGACGAGGATCCGGACTCCGCGAAGACGGTCGAGGCGCGGAGCCTCGCGAAGCCCGACTGACCTCGATGGGGACCCGGGTCAGAACGGACTTCGAGCGCGCCGTCGAGGCCGCACTCGCGGGAGGCCCCGAACGCCATCACGCGAAGACCGCAGAGCAGGGCAAGCTTCCCGTGCGCGAGCGCGTTGCCCGACTGGTCGATCCGGAGTCGTTCACGGAAGAGGGCCTGCTCGCCAACTGGGACGCCGAGGGGCTCGGGGCCGACGGCGTCGTAACCGGAATGGCGCTGATCGCCGGTCGCAAGGTCTGCCTGATGGCCAACGACCCGACCGTGAAGGCCGGATCCTGGGGCCCGAAGACGGTCGAGAAGATCCTCCGGATCCAGGAGCGGGCGCTGCGGCTCGAGCTGCCGATGATCTACCTGGTCGACTCCGCAGGCGCGCGGATCACCGAGCAGGTACAGATGTTCCCCGGTCGCCGCGGCGCCGGACGGATCTTCTACAACGAGGTCGTGCTCTCGGGCCGGGTGCCGCAGATCTGCCTGCTGTTCGGGCCGTCGGCGGCGGGCGGGGCCTACATCCCGGCGTTCTGCGACGTCGTGATCATGCGCGAGGGCAACGCCTCCATGTACCTGGGCTCGCCGCGGATGGCGGAGATGGTGATCGGCGAGAAGGTGACGCTCGAGGAGATGGGCGGGGCGAAGATGCACACCGGCGTCTCGGGCTGCGGCCACTTCCTCGTCGGCAGCGACGAGGAAGCGATCGATCTCGCGAAGCGATACCTGTCCTACATGCCGGGAAGCTGGCGCGAGACGCCGCCGGCGGCGCCTCCCGCCGAGCCGGCTGCGGGGCGTTCCGTCGCGGAGATCGTCCCGGATGACGAGAAGACCGCGTTCGACATCAAGGAGTTGATCAGCGCCGTCATCGACGCGGATTCGTTCTGCGAGGTCCACGCCCGGTGGGCGAAGGAGCTCGTGGTCGGCTACGCGCGGCTCGACGGCCGCGCGATCGGGATCGTCGCCAACCAGCCACGCCAGAAGGGCGGGGTCCTGTTCGTCGACTCCGCCGACAAGGCCGCCCGCTTCATCGCCACCTGCAACGCATTCAACATCCCGCTGCTCTTCCTCGCCGACGTTCCGGGGTTCATGATCGGCACCGACGTCGAGCGCCAGGGGATCATCCGCCATGGGGCGAAGATGATCAGCGCCGTCTCGGAGGCGACCGTGCCGAAGATCTCGGTGATCGTGCGCAAGGCCTACGGCGCCGGGCTGTACGCGATGGCGGGGCCGGCGTTCGACCCCGACTGCTGCATCGCGCTGCCCTCGGCGTCGATCGCCGTGATGGGGCCCGAGGCCGCGATCAACGCGGTCTTCTTCAACCAGATCCAGGCGATCGAGGACGAGGCCGAGCGCCGGCGGTTCGTGAACGAGAAGCGCGAGCAGTACTCGGCCGACATCGACATCCTCCACCTCGCCTCGGAGATGGTCGTCGATGCGATGATCGACCCCGACTCGCTGCGCGGCCAGCTGATCGCGCGCTTCGCGCTCGCCGAGGGCCGCGACCGGGAGTTCTCCCGGCGTCGTAACCCGATCACGCCGGCGTGAGCGGCGCCGAGGCCGAGCCGGCGCCCGGCCCCGCCGAGGGCTTGCGCTGGGGTCCCAGGGCCGATCTCTGGGTCGAGCACTGGGCCCGCCACGCGGGACCGGCTCGCGAGCTGATCGCCGATCAGGTTGGGATCGGCCCGGGGACCAGGGTGCTCGACGTCGGCTGCGGCAGCGGCGAGTTCTGCCGCCTGGCGGCCGACCGGGGCGCCGTCGTCAGCGGCGTCGACGGCGCCGAGGGAATGCTCGAGCGCGCGCGCCGGCTGGTCGGCGAGGCGGACCTGCGGCTCGGGAGGATCGAGAGCCTGCCCTGGGACGACGACGGCTTCGACGTCGTCAGTGCCTTCAACTCGTTTCAGTTCGCCGCCGAGCGGGTCGCCGGTTTCCGCGAGGCGTGCCGAGTCGCGAGGCCCGGCGGTCTGGTCGCGGTCTGCGTCTGGGGACCGCGCTCGGCGAATCAGCTCTTGCGGCTGTTCGACGCCGTGCAGGCACTCGCGCCGGGTGCCGGCAGCGACGACGATCGCGCGCCGCGCTTCGGCGATCCGGGAGTGCTCGAGGGCCTTGCGACCGAGGCCGGGCTGACGGTGCTCGCCACGGGCGAGGTGCCGGTTCCGTACGAGTTGCCGAACGCCGACACTCTGGTGCGGGCGATGTGGTTCGACGTCGAGCTCCACGACCTGGGGGCGAGCGTCGAGGAGGAGACGATCCGGCGCGCGATCCTCGAGGCCGCCGCGCCGTTTCTCCGGCCCGACGGCTCGTACGCGTTCTCGAACCTCTTCCGCTGGCTGATCGCCGCGGCCTGAGCGATCAGTCGAGGAGCAGGCGGACGATCGCGACCGTTCCGACGATCACGATCAGCACCCGCAGCGCTGTCGGCGAGAGCCGGCGCCCGTAGCGCGCCCCGAGCATGGCGCCGAGGATCGAGCCTGCGGCGATCACCCCGGCGACTCCCCAGTCGACGTGCGCGGCGAAGACGAAGATCACGCCGGCGGTCAGATTGACGAGCCCGGCGAGCACGTTCTTGAGCCCGTTGAGGCGCTGAAGCCCGTCGTCGATCGCGATCCCGAGGATCCCGATCAGCAGGATCCCCTGGCCGGCGCCGAAGTAGCCGCCGTAGACGCCGCTGGCGCCGATCGCGCCGCGCAGCGCCGGGCGGCGCTCGCCGTGGGGATGGCGATGCTCGGCCAGTGCCCGGTCGAGGCGCGGCTGGACGACGACGAGCACCAGCGCGAGCGCGATCAGCGCCGGGACGATCGCGTCGAACGCCGACGACGGCAACACCAGCAGCAGCGTCGCTCCGACAACGCCGCCGATCAGCGAGAAGATGCCGAGGTTGATGATCCGCCTGCGCTGGCCTCGGAGCTCGCGCCGGTACCCGTAGACGCCGGTGAACGCCCCGGGGACCAGACCGATGTTGTTGGAGACGTTGGCGACCAGCGGTTGGTAGCCGAGCGCGATCAGCACCGGGAAAGTGATCAGGGTGCCGCTGCCGACGACCGTGTTGATCGCCCCGGCGGCGATTCCGGCGGCGAATATCGCGATCGCATCGAGCAGGTCCACGGGGCGGGCCAGGCTACCCTGCGGCCGTGAGGCGAAGCGAAGCCGAGCCGAGCCGTGCCGCGGTCCAGGCCGCCCGGTTCGGCACGTCTCGGGCTGATCGCGGGGAGCGCGCTGCACCACGACGAGCTTCCGCAGGGCCCGTGGGAGGCGGTGCGGCGCCACCGGGTCGCGGCCGGCTACGAGCTTCCGCACCGGATCGACCACGTCGCGACGCTGCGCGCGCTCGCCGACGCCGGATGCGACCGGGTGCTCGCGCTGAGCTCGGTCGGTGCCCTACGGGCCGAGCTCATGCCGGGGACGCTGTTGGTGCCCGATGACTTCATCGCCCTCGATGCCGAGCCGCTGACCGCGCTCGAGGGGGCCGAGGCACATCGCGTGCCCGGCTTCGACCCCGGTTGGCGCGGCACGGTGCTGGCAGCGCTCGACGACGCCGGGATCGAGGCGATCAGGGAGGGCGTCTACTGGCAGGCGCGCGGGCCGCGGCTCGAGACCCCGGCCGAGATCCGGTTCGTCGCCGCGCACGCCGATGTGATCGGGATGACGGTGGCCACGGAATGCGTGATCGCGGGCGAGCTCGGGCTGCGCTACGCGGCGCTGTGCGTCATCGACAACCTCGCCAACGGGGTCGGCGAGCGACGAGCTCACCCTGGCCGAGATCGACCGCAACCGCGATCGGAATCGGGCCGCCGTACTCGGGGTGCTGGAACAGCTGCTGCCTGCGCTCGCCGGTCGCGTCTGACCGACTCACCAGGTGTCGACGAAGCGACTCGGCGCCTGACCGCGGGCGGCGTGCGACGCGGCGGCGAAGGTGGCCGAGATCAGCCGCCGGGACTCGGCGGGATCGATGACGTCGTCGAGCTCGAACAGGGTCGCGGCATTGAGCGCCCTTGCGTGTTCGTGAGCCTGCGGCGACCATCGCCTCGAGGCGCTCGGCGCGCTCCGTCTCGTCGGCGATCGCCTCGAGCTCGCGACGGAAGCCCAGCTTGACCGCCCCCTCCAGCCCCATCGCGCCAAGCTCTGCGGTCGGCCAGCCGACGGTGAGCAGCGGCTCATGGAGGCTGCCCGCGGCCATCGCCTGGGCGCCGAGCCCATACGCCTTGCGCAAGATGATCGCGACGAACGGGACGCGGAGCGAGGCGCCGACGACGAACAGGCGCGAGCAGTGGCGGACCAGCGCCGTCGCCTCGGCGTCCGGCCCGACCATCATCCCGGGAGTGTCGATCAGCGACAGGATCGGGATCGAGAAGGCGTCGCAGAGCGACATGAAGCGGGCCGCCTTGTCGGCGCCGTCGCTGGTGATCGCCCCGGCGAGGTGCAGGGGGTTGTTGGCGATCACCCCGACCGCGCGTCCCTCGATCCGCACCAGCGCCGTCGCCATCCCCGGCGCGAAGCGCTCGCGTAGCGCGGTCACCGAACCGGGGTCGGCGAGGCCCTCGATCACCGAGCGGACGTCGTAGGCCCGGCGCCGGCGCTCCGGGATCAACGCGCGCAGACGTTGCTCGTCGGGCGGCTCCCATCCGGAGAGCGGTCCCTGGAAATAGGAGATGAGGCGCTTCGCAACGGCGACCGCCTCCGCCTCGTCGGCGACCGCGACGTCGACTGTGCCGTTCGGCGCCTGGACGGCGATCGGCCCGATCGAGTCGGGCTCGAAGCTGCCCAGGCCGCCGCCCTCGATCATCGCCGGACCCCCCATCCCGAGCGCCGTGGTCTCGGTGGCGACGATCAGGTCGGAGCTGCCGGCGAGGACCGCGTTGCCGGCGAAGCACCGCCCCGAGACGATCGCGACCCGCGGCACCACCCCCGAGAGCCGTCCCCAGAGCGCGAAGGCGCGGGTGTCGAGCGCCGAGACGACGGCGTAGTCGGTGTCGCCGGGGCGTCCGCCGCCACCCTCGGCGAAGAGCACCGTGGGCAGGCGCATCCGCTCGATCAACTCGAACAACCGATCCTTCTTGCGATGGCCGATCGCCCCCTGGGTCCCGGCGAGCACCGTGTAGTCGTAGGAGAGCACCGCGCAGGCGGCGCGGTCGCCGAACAACTCGCCGTTGATCCGCGCGGTGCCGGCGATCAGCCCGTCGGCCGGGGTGCGAGCGAGCAGCTCGGAAGCGTCGCGGCGCATCCTCTGCGCGGCGATCGCGAGCCCGCCGTATTCGACGAAGCTGTCCGCGTCGACGAGATCGGCGAGGTTCTCGCGGGCCGTGCGGGCACCGGCCGCATGGCGGCGCTCGACCGCCTCGGGCCGGGCCGGGTCGGTCGTCAGGCGGCGTCGCTCGAGCACCTCCGCGAGGTCGTCGCGGATCTCGCCCTCGCCGTCCGGCGCCGCGCCTTTGCCTCCGGAATCGGCGTCTCGCGGTCGCACCGGCGAAGCCTCGCATACGCTGCCGCGATGGGACTCGCGTTGCGCAACGCAATCCTCGACGGCGTACCGGTCGGGTTGCGCGCCGAGGGCGGCGCGATCAGCGAGCTCGGTCCGGCGGTCGAGCCCCTGCCCGGGGACGAGGCGATCGATGCAGCCGGGATGGCGCTCGTGCCCGGGCTCGTCAACGCCCACACCCACGCGGCGATGACCCTGTTTCGGGGTTACGCCGACGACCTGCCGCTGATGGAGTGGCTCGAGCGGCACATCTGGCCGGTCGAGAAGCGGATGGACGACGACGACGTCTACTGGGGTACGCGGCTCGCCTGCGTCGAGATGATCCGCACCGGGACGATCCGTTTCTGGGACATGTACTGGCGCGCGCACGCGACGGCGCGCGCGGTCGAGGACGCGGGTCTGCGGGCGGTCACCGCGGCGCACTGAGCGACGACTCCGATCCCGCGAAGTCCGAGCGCGCCTGTCGCGACGCGGACCGCAGCCTCGAGCAGATCACCGAGGCCGGAGGCGAGCGGGCACGGCCGGGGCTCGCACCGCATGCGATCTACTCGCTCAGCGAGCGCTCGCTGCGCTGGGTCGCCGAGCGCTCCGCGGAGCTCGACGTGCCGGTCCAGATCCATCTCTCCGAGACCGAGGACGAGGTCACCGCGTGCCTGGCCGCACACGACGAGCGACCGGCCTTCTACCTCGACCGGGTCGGCCTGCTCGGGCCCCGAACCGTGCTCGCCCACGGCTGCTGGCTCGACCGCGACGAGCTCGCGCTGATCGCCGAGCGCGGCGCGACGATCGCCACCAACCCGGTCGCGAATCTGAAGCTCGCCGTCGGCCGCGTTTTCCCGTACCGCGACGCCCGCGATGCCGGGGTCGCGGTCGGGCTCGGCACCGACGGGCCGGGATCCAACAACTCGCTCGATCTGCTCGCCGACGCGAAGTTCTTCGCTCTGCTGCAGAAGAACGAGGCGCGCGACCCGGCCGCGGTAACGGCCACCGAGACGCTGGCGATCGCGACCGGGCGCCGGTCGCCGTTGCTCGGCGGCGCCGGGCTCGTCGTCGGGGCGCCGGCCGATTTCCTCCTCGTCCCTCCCGACGATCCCGCGCTCTCGCTCGGTGGTCTCGATCCCGGGCTCGTCTACGCGGCGTCGGGGACGATCGTCGACACGACGGTCGTCGGCGGCCGGGTGCTGATGCGCGGCGGCGTCGTCGACGGCGCCGACGAGGTCGTCGCTCGGGCGCGCGAGCGCGCCGAGCGGCTCGGGATTCGCTGAGCCCACAGTCCTCGGTGGCCGCGGGCGGCGCTCAGGCCGCGCCGTCGAGCCGGCGGGCGAGCTCGACGAAGTAGTCCAGGGCGGCCGGGTTGGCGAGCGAGTCGCGCGACGCGGCGAGCTCGGCCGGGGTCCCTGTGAGGATCCGTTTCACCGGCACCTCGAGAACCTTGCCGCTCAGCGTCCTGGGCACCTCGTCGATCGCGAAGACCTGATCGGGCACATGTCGCGGCGAGCAGCGCTCGCGAATCCGCTTCGCGATCTCCTTCGTCAGCTCCTCGTCGAGCTCCGCACCGTCGCGCAGGACGACGAACAGCGGCATCCAGCCGTCGGTTCCCGCCCGCGGGACGTCGACGACGAGCGCGTCGGTGATCTCGTCGATCCCCTGCACGGCGCGGTAGATCTCCGAGGTGCCCATCCGAACGCCGGAGCGGTTGATGGTCGAGTCCGAGCGCCCGTAGATGATCGCGGTGCCGCGGGAGGTGATCTCGATCCAGTCGCCGTGGCGCCAGACGCCCGGAAACATCTCGAAGTAGCTGGCGCGGTAGCGCGAGCCGTCCTCATCCCCCCAGAAGAAGATCGGCATCGAGGGCATCGGCTCGGTGATCACGAGCTCTCCGACCTCGTCGGTGAGCGCGTTGCCGTCCTCGTCCCAGGCCTCGACCGCGCAGCCCAGCGAGCGTGCCTGAAGCTCGCCGCGATAGACGGGCAGGATCGGCACCCCGCCGACGAAGGCGGTGCAGACGTCGGTGCCGCCGGAGGTCGAGAAGAGCCAGGTGTCGGCGCCGAGCTGCGAGTAGATCCACTCGAAGCCCTCCGGGGCGAGCGGCGAGCCGGTCGAGCCGACCGCGCGCAGCGCCGAGAGGTCGCGACCGGCTCCGGGCTCCGTCGGACGCCTTCATGCAGGCCGCGACATAGCTCGCGCTGGTGCCGAAGGTGGTGATCTCGGCCCGCTCGGCGAGGTCCCAGAGGACGCCCATGTCGGGGTGGCCCGGGCTGCCGTCGTAGAGCACGATCGAGGCGTCGGTGAGCAACGCGCCGACGAGGAAGTTCCACATCATCCATCCGGTCGTCGTGAACCAGAAGACGCGGTCGGACTCCTGCGCGTCGAGATGCAGACCGAGCTTCTTGTACTGCTCGAGCAGGATCCCGCCGTGGCCCTGGACGATCGCCTTCGGCAGGCCGGTCGTCCCGGACGAATACAGAACCCAGAGCGGATGGTCGGCGGGCAGTTGCTCGAAGGAGATCTCGCCCGCGTCGCCCGATCCGAGCAGCCCTTCCCAGTCGACCGCCTCGCGCAGGCCCGCGATCTCGGAGGCCGGGTCGAGGTATGGCAGGACGACCGTGTGCTCGACCGACGGCATCTCGGCGAGCAACCCGGCGACGACGTCGCGGCGATCGAAGTCGCGCCCGTTGTAGCGGTAGCCGTCGACGCAGAAGAGGACCTTCGGCTCGATCTGCGCGAAGCGGTCGACGACGCTCGAGGCGCCGAAGTCCGGAGAGCAGCTCGACCAGACGGCGCCGATCGACGCCGAGGCGAGGAAGGCGACGACGGTCTCGGGGAGATTCGGCATGTACGCGGCCACCCGGTCGCCGGGCTCGACCCCGAGCGCGCGCAGCGCCGACGCCGCCCGCGCGACCTGATCCCGCAGCTCGCCCCAGCTGAGCGAGTCGAGCTCGCGCAGCTCGGAGGCGTGCTGGATCGCCAGCCGCTCGGCGGGCTTGCCGGCGAGCATGTTCTCGGCGTAGTTGAGCCGGGCGCCCGCGAACCAATCGGCGCCCGGCATCTCGTGGCTCGACAGCACCGTCCCGTACGGCGCCGAGGCGCGAACCGCGAAGAAGTCCCAGATCGAGGCCCAGAACTCCTCGAGGTTGCCGACCGACCAGCGCCAGAGCGCGTCGTAGTCGCCGCCGAATCGCAGTCCGCGCTCGGACTCGAGCCGGCGCATGTAGCGGGTCATGTTCGAGCGCTCGACCGTCTCGGCCGAGGGCTCCCAGAGCAGCTCCCCTCGCGACGCCTCGCTCACCCGAAGACTTCTATCACCGCAGGCGCCGCGGCCCGCCCGCCGCTTCCTCCACGTCGGCGCCTGGCGCGCGGCGGCCGAGGTCGCGGTCCAGCGCCCGGAGCAGCTCGAGTGTGAACCCGTGCGCTCGATCGAGCGTCCGGGGGTCGACCGCGTCCGGGGCGTCGGCGGGAGCGTGATAGTTGGCCGGAAGGGCGGCGCCCGGCTCGAGGCAGGTGATCGTCGTCGTCCGCAGGCGGCGGAGTCGCGCCGGCAGGGAATCGGTCGCGAAACCGTGGCGAAGCGCCGCCGCCCGGTAGCGGTTGGAGTCCTCGCGGTCGGCGAGCGCGATCGCCTCGCAGAGCTCGGTCAGGCGGGATCGATAGTCGAACGTGACGGCCATGCCCTCCCCGGTCGCGTAGCGGACGTCGCCGCGGCCCACTGCATCGAGGCAGACGACCCAGGTCGCGGCCGGATCGAATGACCGCCGGCGGGCGCGCAGGAACGAGCGCATGCCCTCGAACCCGCACTCCTCGCCGCCGGTCAGCACGACCCAGACGTCGAGGTTCTCGAGCCGGTCCGCGTCGAGCTCCTCGGCGACCGAGAGCGCGGTGGCGACCCCGCTGGCATCGTCGTTGGCCCCGGGAACGACCTCCGAGAGCTCGATGTCGACGAGGGCGAAGATCGCGACGAGGAGCACGAGGGTGGGGGGAAGCTGGAGCAGCGAGACCAGGTTCGAATCGAGCCCGGCCGCGCGCAGCCCGAGGATCGGCACGAGGATCGCCAGCGACCAGAAGAGCAGCCGCGGCGGGCTGAAGGTGAAAGGCAGCGCCCGGATGACCCGGGTCAGCAGCCGGATCCGCCGCTCCGAGTAAGCGGCGCCGGTTCGAGCCGCGTCGAGATGGGCGGCGAGCAGGACGCGAGCCGGAGCTTCGGGCCGTGCGCCCTTCGAGACGACGTTCTGCGAAACGCGGCGGAAGAAGAGCCGCCGGATCAGATAGAAGCGTGCGTTGAGGTCGAGGTACATCGACGTCGCGGCGAGCAGCGCGATCGCAAAGCCGACGCCGGGGCTCGCGATCGCGACGAGGCTGGCGGCGAAGCCGAGCGTGCAGTGGGCCGCGTAGATGAGCGCGATCTGCGGGTGCACGTGGATCGGCTCGACCTCGACCCGCCGGCCCTGGGCCCGGAGGCGTTCGGCGATCCGGTTCGCCGCCCGCCGTTCGGCGTCCGTCCCGGCGAGCCTGCCCTCGAATGAGCAGAGCTCGCGGATGATCTCGATGCGCCCCGCGGTCTCCACGCGCGGGGATTATCGCGGTCGGTACCCGCCGCCATCGCCCCCCGCCCGGAGCCGCCGCGCCTAGCGCAACGGCATGTAGATCTCGGTGACCCGCCGCTCGGGGTCGGGCTCGCTTCTCGGATCGGTGACATAAGCCTCCCAGTGGGGGCCGGCGGGCTGTTCGCCGCGCTCTTCGACCCAGCCCAGGAGCCGCTCGTATGCGTCGGCGAGCCCGTCGTAGGGGCCGACGTAGCGCAGCACCGCGGCTCGCCCGGCGGGGAGGCTCGTCTGCTCGACCTCCTCCAGAGGCCGGTGCCCCGGGGGCACCGGTACTCCGAGCTCGATCTCGAGCTGCTCGCCGGTCTGCAGGTAGCGGATGAACGGGACGCCGGCGGGCCTCACGCCCTGCCTCTCGAGCGCTTCGAAGAGCGCAGGAAAGGCGCGGTCGACGACCGCTCCGATCCCCGCTGCGTCGGTGACCGCGTGCTCGATCGCGGCATCCTGGGCGGCGAGCTCACGGATCTCGGACTTCTCGGCCATCGCTCTCCTGTTCGCGTAGCTGCTTTCTCGGTCTCGCATGGTGAGACCGGGCGAGCCCGCGAGACTCATCGCCGAGCCTCATTGAACGTTCGCTCGGGACGCTGAGTTTCGACGGCCTCGACCGTCTACTTGCTAGAAGGATCACATCCACAACCAAGGAGCCAATCCGATGAGCACTTCGACGCCCCTCGTCACGGGGACCGATTTCATCACCGTCGCGACCAAGGACTTCGACGCCGCGGCCGAGTTCTACGGCACGGTGCTCGGCCTGCCGTTGTCGGCGCGCTGGGGCACGCGTCCGGCGGGCGAGTTCGAGACCGGCAGCCTGACGCTCGCGGTGATGGAATCGGAGGCGTTCGGGCTCGAGTTCCGGGCCAACAACCACCCGATCGCGCTGCATGTCGACGACGTCGAGGCGGCGCGCGCCGAGCTCGAGTCACGCGGCGTCGAGTTCAAGGCGGACACGCTCGATTCCGGCGTCTGTCTGCAGGCGTTCTTCGAGGACCCGGACGGCAACACGCTCGCTCTTCACCACCGGTACGCGCCACGTGCTGATGCCTGAGTGGAACTATCGTTCGACCACCCGGGCCGGAGTGGCGGAACTGGTAGACGCTATGGACTCAAAATCCATTGTCCTTCGGGGCGTGCGGGTTCGACTCCCGCCTCCGGCATAGATGTGCGGTCGCTACACACTCACGAATCCTGATCCAGCCCGGCTGGCGGCGCGGTTCGACGTCCTCGAGTCGGTCGAGGTCGCCGACGAGCCACGCTTCAACATCGCGCCGACCGACCCGGTGTTGGCGGTCCGGCTGCGAGAGGCCGGCCGACGCGAGCTCGGGCGCCTGCGCTGGGGGCTCGTGCCAGGCCGGTGGGCCGAGAAGCCGGGCCGGCCGCTGATCAACGCCCGGGTCGAGGGCCTCGACCGCCAACCCGCGTTCGCCGAGTCGTTTCGCGAGCGCCGCTGCCTGATCCCCGCCGACGGCTTCTACGAGTGGCTGACCGACGAGCGCGGTAAGCGGCCCGTCTGGGTAAGCCGCCCCGACGGGGGGCTGTTCGCGTTCGCCGGAATCTGGGCGGAGCTGCCGCGGAAGGGCAGTGACGAGGTCCTCCACAGCTGCGCAATCGTCACCTGCGCGCCGAACGAGCTCATCCGCCCGATCCACGACCGGATGCCCGTCGTCCTCGATCCAGGCACGGAGGCCGCATGGCTCGATCCGGAGGGCGCGGTGGAGGAGTTGGCGAGCCTGCTCGTTCCCGCCGCCGCGGATGCGCTCACAGTGCGTGAGGTCCCCGACCTGGTCAACGACGTGCGCAACGACGGGCCGGAGCTGATCGCGCCCCGCGAGGAGCAGAGCGCGCTCTTCTGAGGGGATCGGCTCCGCGCTCAGGCGGGAGCCGGGGCGGCGCCGGCGTCGTCGCCCTCGCCGTGCATCGGCTGGCCGCCTACCGGGCGCTCCTCCTCGACCTGCCAGTTCTGGTTGAAGCCGATCATCGCGACGGCGATCAGGACGATCTGGACCGGGACCACGATCACGGTCAGAAGTCCGAGCAGGTCCTCGGGAAGCGCGGGTGAGCTGAGCCCGACCTTGTCGCGCGCAAACCAATCGGGCGCCGCGATCGCGGCGAAGATCGCGAGGATGATCGCCAGCGAGGCGGCCACCGGGAGCACGCCGCGGTTCCACCGCATCACGAGGAAGGCGAAGACGATGTAGAGCGCGGCCCAGAGCAGCGACATCACCGCGACGCTCGTGCCGAGCAGCCGCGACCAACCGCCGATCGTGATGATCAGGAGCAGCGCGGCGCTGACGAGGAGGACGAACGCGATCACGGCCTTGGTCGTCTTCGACTCGGCCTTCTCCCTGTTCGGCCTCCACAGCTCGTAGCCCTCGCGGACCTCGACGACCGCCATCGGCGACAGCATAAGCGCTGTGGCGGCCGCGCGCGAAGCTTGATCGTCCCGTGCGATCCTTTCGGTATCCGCGGACGTGGCGGAACTGGAAGACGCGCCAGGTTTAGGTCCTGGTGGGCATTGCCCGTGGAGGTTCGAGTCCTCTCGTCCGCATCGTTCGTCGGCCGTCGGTGCCTACACTTCGGCCACCCAGGGGGACTGGTGTAACGGCAAACATTGCGGTCTCCAAAACCGCAGCTCGAGGTTCGATTCCTCGGTCCCCCGTGTCCGAAACTTCAGCGCCCCAAGGGGGTTTCGGGGACCAGCGCGCCGGCAGGGGCGCGCTAAGTTTCTCACGGATGATGATCGGAACCCAGACCGCAATTCGGCGACGTTCAGTCGCTCTGATCGCCGCGCTGGTCGCGTTGGCCGCCGTGGCGCTCGTCGCGCTCGTAGGCGCCGCCGAGCGGCCCGCGACCGCGAACGCCGCGAGCGCCTCAGCGGGATGCCCCGATGCCGGTCTTCCCGCGGCCGACAGCACCACGCAGGCGCTGAAGACGGCGGTTCGGTGCCGGATCAACGAGGAGCGCACCTCGCGCGGGATCGCGAAGGTGTCGATCGACTCGAGGCTGGGCAAGGCATCCCAACGCCACGTGAAGACGATGGTCAAGACTCGGTGCCTCGCACATCGCTGCCCGGGCGAGGACGACCTCGAGACGCGCATTCGTCGGGCGGGTTACCTCGACGGCGCGCAGTCGTGGCGCTACGCCGAGGACACGGGCTGCGGCTTGAGCGCCGACGCGATGGTGGCGAGCTGGATGGCGACGCAGTTTCATCGCATCAACCTGCTCGAACCGAGGTACAAGGATCTCGGCATCGGGGTCTCGCGGCATCGGGTGAAGGGCCGTTGCAAGAAGGGCTACGCGACCTTCGCGGTCGTCTTCGGCAGCCGGACGCCGTAGCGTCCTCCGGCTCCGGGCGACGCCTCGCGACGGCTTGCCCGGCGGCGCGAGTCATAGCGCCGCCACGGGTATCATCGCCGCGACGCGGGCGTGGTGTAACGGTCGCACTAGAGCCTTCCAAGCTCTCGGTGCCGGTTCGAGTCCGGTCGCCCGCTTGGCCGCGCCCCGGGCATCCGGTTTCGTCGCCGCTGGCCTAAACTCGCGAGCGACCACGGGGCGTGGCGCAGTCTGGTAGCGCACTCGGCTGGGGGCCGAGCGGTCGCTGGTTCAAATCCAGTCGCCCCGACTTGTACAGCCCGATCGGCAGCTCAGCGACAACTGTCGACAGCGGTCTTGAAAGGCGCCATATTGCAGCACAATTCTGTGACTGGGGCCGAGTGCTGTCTCACGCCAGGGACGCGGAATTCGATGTCCCAGCGGCACAATCGGTAGCTGGGTGGTGGCTAGCGGTGCGGTAGCGAGGCCCCGATCGGTAGCAGCTCGGCGGTCTCGCAGGGCCGGCCGGTCAACGCGCGGCCGATACGTAGGGGGCCGTGATGCGTAGCTGCGTCGTCTGCGGAACCTCGCTGGAGGGCCGGCGCTCTGACGCCCGCCACTGCGGCGCCCCCTGCCGAGCTGAGGCGAGTCGCCTACGACGGATCTTGAGAGGTTCGGGTTCCGGGCCGTACAGGTCGATCGAGGACCGACTGCGCGCCCGCCGGGCCAAGCATCAACAAGTCACAACCCAGAAACACGACCGAAAGGACGAAACCCATGATTGAAGTACTTGAAGGGCTAGATCGAGCGCTCTGCGCCGCTCGCGCGAGACCGGACGAAGCGCCGGATGACGACCGGTCGGATGGTTCTCACCAGTCTCCCGCTGACGGGGTGCCTCGCCCGAACGAGGCGCTGTCAAAGGTCCACCAGCGGGTCCTGGTCGCCCTCAACTGTGAGACCGCCGCGAGCCAAGCCTCATACGTCGCGCACGCAGAGCTCAGCCCTCTATCTCTCGGTGCAGGACGCCGACCCAGAGACCGGGCTTTCCGATCTCCTTTGCCATCTACGACATTGGGCGGAGGTGAACGAAGTCGATTACGAAGTCGCGTCCGACAAGGCGGAGGAGTATTACGAGCTGGAGAGACACCACCCCAACGACTGTGCAGCCGCCTATGAGCCCTCGGAATAATGCGCTAAGCAGGTGGGGCCCGCGGAAGGCGGGCCTTGTCCGCGTAAGCGCACAAGACGCGTCTAAGGCCCGCTGAGATCCGGCCTCAGGAGGCGAGTTCGAAATCTAGAGGCGGGTCCAACTTCCCTATCGCGAGATGAGCCTGCGCTTCAAGATCCTCCGGGTTTGGAGGTCGACCCATATTTCTCGCAACCCCCGGCACACTCAATCGGCAGAACGCCGATGGGCCCGACCGAATGAGATCAGACCGGAGCCCGGTTCCGCGCCAGCCATTGCGCGCCACGCCAACACCCCCGCTGACGACCTGAGCGGATGCCCGCCAAGCGAAAGCCGTGATGGAAGCGGACGGACGGGGCTCGGGCCCGACAGCACGAGCTCCTCCGTCACCTAACGCCGGACGGCTGAGCCCGAACCAGTCGCGGGCGAGCTGAACTGGCTCACAGATCTGTTATCAGCGAATCCATCTTGTCGGCGAAGTCGCGCGCAGTGTCCTCGTTCGCGGGCGGTGAGCTCCATTCGAGGTCAAAGACCTGCAGGAGGTTGCCCGTTCGCCAGGAGTAACGGTATTCCGGTCGCGGCGATCCTGTGACCATGACCGCCAAGCGGTCGTCGCCGAGATCCGCGGCCGGGACGGTTTCGAAGTCCGGGCCCTGATAATCCCCCTTTAGGGTGTCGAGCGCACCCTGGGCAGCGTCCGCATCTTCGAAGACAGCGGCAGCCGACTCGGAGTACCAAAAGGGCTCAGGGTGGTTATTCAGTGGCGCGAAGACGTTGAGGTAGGACGACTGGGCGTCACTTGGCAAATTGTCCGTGTGCACATCCGGACCGGACGCCTCCGGCTTGAGGACGAGGTTTCCGGGCGTCTCCTCGCCAGGGAGGACGAGGTGTGACAGATCGGCGCTGGAGAAGTGCGTCGTCGGGGTAGGTGAGCCGCCCCCACCAACCGCAACGACGACCGCAACCACGATCGCAGCGATCGCCACCGCGCCGAGCAGCGCCCACCGCAGCCGCCGTCCCCCGCGCGCCGGCGGCGCTGCCGGCTTGGTCGCCACGGACACGGTAGCGTCAGCCGGAGCGGCCTTTGCGGTGGCGACGCGGCGCTCCGGGGAGGTGGGCCCGGGGACGTGGAGCGTTTCCGCCAGGAGTTCATCGAGTGTGCTGATCAGGCGACCGACGTCGGAGCGCCATCGCTGGTCGCTGAGCTCAAGCGCGTTGCGCCGCGTGATCGCCCGCACCTCCGGCGGGAGGTCCTCCGGGTTCGGCATCCGCGCTCCGGCAACGAGCACGGGGATCGGCGTCACGTCGGGACGCCGAAGGGCGGTCTTGAGCTCGAGCCGGACGAAGTCCTCGGGATCGGCGATCCGCTGCGTCCCCTCGGCATCTTCGACCGTCGCCCACCTCGGCCCCATGACGACGATCAGCACCTGGCAGGCGGCCACCGCCTCGGTGATTCGCTCGACGAAGTCGACCCCCGGCGCCATGTCAACGTCCATGAAAACGTTGTCCTCCCCGAACCGCGCCACCATGGCGTCGTAAAGGCGTCCAGCGTGGGGTCCGGTCTCCTCGCGCCGGTAGGTGATGAAGACCTTCGGTCCCGGCCCGCTCTCCGGCTCCCTCGACGCGGGGCTCACCGCGCGCCTCCGGTTGCTCGCGCCGAGGCGTCGCTCCCCGCGCTTCCGGCCTCGGTCGCGTACCAATCGACCGCCGGACCGCTCATCCCCGGAGCTGCAGCTTCTTGGCCCATTCGCTTGTTCTCTGATCCTTCCTTGGATCGATCGCTCTTGAATTCGACACTACCGCGAATCTGGCTAGTCCGTGCACGGACGCGACGAGCGGATCGCGTCACGCGCGTGAACCGCGAGCCCGCCAAGCTCGGCGAGCCAGAGACCGAGGCCTTCTGGGTCGAGTTCCTGAGAGACCTCTCCCGTCTGCACAAGCAGGCCTTCGTCCGCGCCCGGAAGGCCGGCCGCCTCGAGAAGGTTCGCGACGACGAGGAGAACACGGGCCACTTCCGGCTCACCTAGGGGGTTCGCCCACGCCCCCTCGGCGCCCGGCTGATCAGGGGGCTCGCAGCGACACGCGGGTGACCGCATCCGAACCGGCAAGCCGCGCTTGCCGCAGCTCCACTAACGCGCCGAGAACTGCCTCCGCATCCTCGGCGCGCCGGAACTCGAGCTCGACTCGAACGCGGGTCGGGCTCGTCGACTCGCGGAGCACCTGGTGGCCGCGAAGGCCCCGGTGCCGCGCGGCGCAGAGGAGCCAGCCGTTGTCGAAGCTCCGCTTCCATGAGTCGAGGTCGACAACCTCGTAGTCGATCTGTAGGACTGACATCTGCATCCTGCCAGCGCGGCCCCGCGGAAAAGCGGCTGGCCGACGCGCTCTAGTAGGCGACCGTCTCCTCCTCCTCGACGACCGTCGGTCCCGTGTGATCCGGCCAGCGATCGAGGACGCCCGACTCGACCAGCTTGGCGCGCCCCTCGCTCGCCTCCCCTGCGGACGGGAACTCGACCTGGATGAAGACCTCGTTCGGGTCCTCGACGCCACGGAACAGCCGGTAGCCGCTCGCCGTCTGCCGGGTGCCGGGCTTGTCCTGATCGAACATCGGCTTCCACGCCTCGTAGTCGCCGACCTCAACCCGGGTCATGATGAATGCCATTGCGAATCTCCTTCACCTCTGTATTTCAATACACCTAATGAGTAATGAATATTGCGCTACTGTAGCAGAATGCCAGAGCCCGTCAAGAGCAAGCGGCGATACGAGTCCCCGAGACGGCGCGAACAGGCGGCGGCGACCCGCCGGGCGATCCTCGATGCGGCCCAGCGGCTGTTCGAGCGCGACGGCTACACCGCGACGTCGATGGCTGCGATCGCGGCCGAGGCCGGGGTCTCCCCGAAGACCGTCTACCTTGCCTTCGAGAGCAAGAGCGCACTACTCCGGGCCCTCTGGCACCTGCTGCTCCGTGGCCGGCAGGACGCCCTCCCCGTCAGCGAGCAGCCCTGGTATCGCGAGGTGCTCGACGAGCCCGATCCGAGGCGGATGCTGCGTCTCAACGCCCGCAACTCCCGCGTGGTCAAGGAGCGCGCGGGAGCGTTGATGGAGGTAGTCCGAAGTGCGGCGCCCACTGACCCCGACATCGGCGAGCTCTGGGACCGGATCGAGACCGAGTTCTACGAGAACCAGCGCTCGATCCTGAAGCTCGTCGCCGAGCGAGGGTCCCTGGCCCCCGGCCTCGACCTTACGGCGGCCACCGACCTGCTGTGGACGCTCAACCATCCGAGCGTCTACTGGCTGCTGGTCAATGACCGCGGCTGGACGCCCGCGCGCTACGAGCGCTGGCTGGCTGACATCCTCTGCGCTCAGCTGTTGGGCGGCGACTGACGGGGCGTCCCGGCCAACTCAACGGTGGTCGTCGGCTCGAAGGCATCGAGGAAGCGGCGGTCGTGGCTGACGAGCACGATCGCGCCCTCGTACGTTCTAACCCCGAGTCGTGTTGACAACTCGGCGTCATCTCACCGTCCCCGTCTTGCGGGCCCCGAAGACGATATCCGCCGGCACCCTGCCCTTGGTCAGGCGACCGGTGTGGGCGCGATCGGTGTTGTAGTAGCGCAGGTACTCATCGAGGTCGCGCTTAAGCGCCGTGATCTTCGGCGCCAGCGAGCGGCTGAAGGCCGGGCGCCAGCACTCTTCGAGGATCGTCAGCTGGACGCGCTCGGCGCAGCCGTTTGAGTTCGGCCGCCCGGCCTTGATCCGGCGGTGGGTTGCCCGCTCTGACTTAACCGCATCGACGAAGACCCGGCGGCCCGACGCACATGCACGGCCTTGCGACGTCAATGAGCCGGAAGATGGCGGTCAAGGGGGCGGAGGAAGACAGCGATATAGAGCTGGACCCGGCGGCGAGGTCCGAGCGCGGCGTTCGGGACTGGCTCGCAGATCTCGGAGGGGGCGGCCCGGCGGCTGCCTTCGATACCCGCATCGACAAGTCGCCCGCGCTACTGGTGCTTGCGGCCTTGTCGCTCGCCCACGGGGACGAGGCGGGCGCCGAGGCCGTGGCCGCCACAAACAGAGAGGCGCCGGCGAGCGCCGCTGTAACCCGGAGCCACGATCGGATCGCACACACCGGCGGCTCGCTCACGGGCGCAATCATAAAGCGGCGCCGGCCCGGGGATCAAAATTGCCGCCCAGCGCGGATCGGCTCCACGCGAATGTGAGGCCAATCGGGTGAGGGCAGCGACCCGACCGATCCCCGCAACGGGATCGCGCTCTGCGTCCCCCGTCATCGCCAGGTCGAGAAGTAGCGCTTTTCGTCCAAAGCGCAACTATCCCGATCCGTGGGCCCAACGAGGACGATGGGCGCCCGGTGTTTACCCCGCCGGGGCGAGCTCGGGCTGCGGGTCGCGCCTCTGAAGCCAACCGGCGAGCGCGTTGACGATGAACAGGCCGACGACTAGCAGCCCGATGCCGACCAGAATCTGCACCCCGCGTTCCTCCGCCTCGAAGCCGACCTGGCCGGGAGCGGCGAGCAGGAGGATCAAGGAGAACGTGTAGAGGCCGTACATGAGCCAGTAGCGCTCGGCCTCCATTAGCCCGACCACGAACGCAACCGTGCCGACCGCCGTGAGCACCGCAGCGGGCGGCGCGAGAATCGCCACCGGTATCGCCGCACAGGCGCCCACCGCCGTGCCGATCGCCTTGCCCCGAATCCGATCCCGCTTGCCCATGAGGACGTAGAGGACGAGGACCAGGATCGGATCGGGAACCCAGTAGGGCTCGGTCCACGACAGGGCGACGCCAATCGCCGCGCTCGCGCCGAGGATCACGGCGAAGACGATCGCCACCGTGGCGGCGACCGGCGCATCGAGGCGGTCGCCTTCGACCACCTCCGGAGCGCCGAAGCGGCGGGCGAGAAGGATGCCGTAGACCGCCCCGAGCCCGACGATCACGCCCCAGGTCAGTGCGTCGTCGGCCGAAGACGCCGGGGTGACGAAGGTGGCGGCAAAGGGAACCATCAGCAGCGGTGGCAGCCAGCCGAACCGGATGCCCGCGCCGGCGACGAACGCGGCGGCAGCCAGCAATGCGACCCATCCCCAGTCATAGGCGCTGATCGCGCCGAGCCCGGCGGCCAGGGCGAGTCCCGGAGCGACGTAGAGCATCCGGCGAGTTCCGCCGAGCTTCGCCCCGACGGCCCCGAGCAGCACCCCGGTAAAGAGCGCCGCGACGCCGACCTCGCCGACCAGCGCGGCCATCACGAGCGCCGGAACGACCGCGAATACGATCACGGCACCGACGATATGCGCCAGCCGCCGTGCGCCTGTGGGGCGTGCGGGAGCAGTTGCCGAGGCGTTCACGCCCATGTCGGGAGTATCGCCAAAAAGTTGCGCTCTCCATGCGCACTGGCACCGGTACTGCCTATAACCCCGTCGGGCCGAGATCGACGGGACGCGCTTGGTTTTCAGCTTCCCTTCTTGACGGCGGGCGGAGACCACTTAGCGTTCAATACCGACGCTTTCGGCCAGTAGACGTGCATGACAAGGAGGAACGCTCCGTCGGGAGCCGGGAGCCAGTTCTGTTGCTGCTTGGGGGAACTGGGCTTCTTGTTCTGCACGTAGACGGTGAAGGACCCATCGGGGTTTTTGCTCACCGGCGCCAGATGTGGCGCAAGCGCATAACGGTCGATCGGGTTCTTCACCAGATGAAGCTTCGAGTCGTACATGTCGATGCCCCACGCCGCGTTCGCCGGTGGAGTCTGGCCCTTGGGGAACTTGATCGTGTAGCTGTTGCGCTTAGCGTCGCCACCGGCGACAAAGTAGGTGTCGTCCTGCGGGAGCACCGCGCCCAAGGCCGAGAATGCGGCGGCGGATCGCAGCGAGTAGTCGGTGCCGTAGTTCCCCCAGCCTTTCTCGAGGTTGACGAGCCAGCCGTTCTCCTTGGTTGACCCCGGAACCTTCAGCCCGAGTTTCGTGACTTCGTGTTCGCCCTTCTTGACTCCGCGCGAGATCTTCCGCTGAGTATCGCTGCTGAGCTTGTTCCAATCGAACGCCTTGCCGGGAACGACCCCGATGCGCGCCAGTTGCTTCATGACGGGCCCATCGGCGGCGCTCGGGGGGTTCGCGTCCATGAGCTTGGCGAGTTGAGAAAAGAACGCCTGCGGCGACATCTTCTGTACCTGGCTCTGGGGAGTCGAGGACGTGTCGACGTTCTTGTCGGTCGGAACGTTGGTCGGCGGCTTGTATGCGGTGCCCCAATCGCTGAGTGGGGTGAGCTTGTAGCCCGCCTGGATGTCGTTGACGGCTTTGAGTGACTTCGGCCCGTCATATTGCGTCGAACCCTCGATCCAGACCAGATCAGTCGGAGACTTGATCAACTTCATGCCCGCAGGGACATTGCCGTTCCAGCCTGGACCGGCGATCAGGAAGTTGCCGCCTCCGGTACCCGTGGTGCGCTTTCCGGGCGCCTCGAGGACGTTCGTCCATCCGGACAGGATCGTCATCTGGTTGTAGACGCCGTTCGTGTTGGGCATCGTGAAGACAAGGGGTTCCTTGGACAGGTCGAGCCAGGCGTTTGAGAACAGCACGTCCACCGGCGCCGCCGGAACAGCGATGAACGCTGGCGTGACCGGCTTGGACGGCTTGTTGAACTGATTGACCGGCGCCGAGAATGTCTGCGCGGACGCCACATTCGTCAGCTGAGCCAGCGTCCCCTCCATGGTGACGAGCGGGAAGCCATAGACATAGGCGGCCTGCGCGATCTGCTCTGCCTCCTCCGGCGTCGGAGACCCCGTCGAGGTCGGCAGCGTCAAGCCGCCGATCGTCTGGGTGTTGCGCTGCGTCACGTCTTGGCGAACCGTGGACGCCGCTTTCTCAACGGGTTTGTCGTCGTCGCTGCCGAAGCAACCCGAGGCCCCCAACGCGATCGCCAGACACGCCATCGCGGAGATCGCCGGGCGAAGTCTGAACTGGCGACGCGCCTGCCGCCGCTCGCCTTGCGAACGCTTGTCGGTGCGCTCTGCTGAATCTGCCATTCGGGTGCCCCCTCAGTTCGCCTCGGGTTTCTGAACGCCAGGGTCCACCCTAATCGAGTCCGGGAGACGCAGAGGCTAAATCGGCGGTCCCCAGAGATCGTGTTGGCGCGGGCAACGGGCGCAGCCTTCGTCGGTTAGACGACCCCTCCCCTCCGCCGTGCCCGCTTTGGATTAGGAGCGTAACTTTCCGGCGACGCCCTGCCTGCCGCTCGCAGGACCATTGCAACTGACGCCCCCACTGCTAGCCACGTTCGCGGCCCCTCGCAGCCCACGCTGCATTGCTCCCGATCAGCTTCAATGGCGACATGGAGCCCTTTTGCTTTCGCATTCGGTTCCAATCCGGCGAGCGCGTGCGACTGCATTCGACCGAGCATCAACTCTCGCTCCCTAGCGATCGTGAGGAAGAGATCACGCTGCGAGCGGTCGGTGAGGGCGTCGAGATAAAGGACGCGACGGACCTCGCGCTGCACGGCCGGCCCTACGGCACCGAAGACGAGGCAGCCGAAGCTGCCGCCCGCTGGCGGGGCCTGCTCCAGAAAGCCTTCGCCCGAGTCAATCTCGGAGCAGACTTCGGAGACCGAGCGCCAACCAGCGCCTTTTACGGAGCATGGACGCGAGTGGATCCAAAAGCAGCTCGGAGTTGGTCGCGTTCTGAACAACGTCCACGGCAGCCTGATCTACGAATGCGAACCAACGCCTCGCTTCGCGGGTATGAGCGCGACTGTACGCGTCGGTCGCAATGTCGAGCACTTCATGACGGCGATGTCGGAAGCTGTCAAACGGAACGCCGAGATGTCCGAGGGCGACCAGGTGGCCTACGACCTTTACGGCGCGTCGTTTGCCGAGGTCCCCACAGACGCCCGCTTCCTCCTGCTGATGATGGCTATTGAGACCATGATCGAGCCCGAGCCGCGAGCGGCGGAAGTTCAGGCTCATGTTGAAGCACTGCGGACGGCCACGAAGGACTCGGACCTGTCGGACGATGAGATCCGGTCCATTTACGGGACCCTCCAATACCTGCGAAACGCATCGATCGGCCAGGCTGGCCGCAAGCTTGCGTCGCGCCTCGGTGACCGGACCTACGCGGACAAGACCCCGGAGCGCTTCTTCAGCAAGTGCTACGAGCTGCGTAGCGCCTTGGTGCACGGCGGGCACCCTCGTCCGTCACGGGCCGAAGTGAGCAGCCTCGCAGCCCCTCTAGAGACCTTCGTCGGTGATCTCCTCGGGATCGAGCTGCTCGACGTGGAGTTCGAGTAGGTGTCGAGGAAGGCCTAGCCGCCAAGGTAACGCGCGCGAGCGAGCAGCTGATCCCACGCGGTAGACCGTAGCTCGCCGTGGGTGACTAGCGCACTTTTCGTCCGAAGCGCTACTTCTGCCGATCCGGACCTCTGGCCGGTCGGCTAACGAAATCCGGATCGAAGGGCTGTTGATTCGACTGGCAGACCGTGCCCCTCGGCGGGGTGATCAGCTCGGTCAGGTAGTCGGTAATCGCCTTGTTGACGCAGGCGCTCGGGTTCTGGGAAGTCGTGTGACCGTAGCCCTCCTGGGTGATCAGGACCGCGTTGCCCAGGAGCTGCTCGGCGTGCACGGCGTTGGCATATCCGGTATTCGGGTCGAAGGTCGAGTTGATCAACAGGATCGGATTCGGGGTCGAGGCGGTCCACGGACCGCGGTAGGTGTCCTCGCCGCGGACCGGCCAGGCGGCGCAGGGAGCCCACTGCCACCAGCCCTGTAGCGCGCCCTGGAGGCGGCTGATCCGAGCGAATCTCGCGATTACCGACGGCCAGGCCCGCAAACTGCGGTGGGCGCTCGCGTCGGCGCACTGGATCGCCGTCGACGGCGTTATGAGGGCCCAGGCGCCGGGCGTGTAGGAGGCGGTGGCCGCGCTCTCGAGCGTCGATCCGTCGCCTCTGAGCGCGGCGGCGAGATTCGCGGCATTGGTCGGCCACGTCCTGGGAGCCCTGATCGGGCGAGAACTGGGAGATCAGCAGATCCGCGTAGCCCAGCTTCTGGGGTGCCGAGAGGGGCGGCTGCGCGCCCAGGAGCCGGAATCGGCGCGCGCTTCAGCCGCGCTGAAAGCCGGTCAAAGCGCTCGGCCGCGGTGTGGCGGCCGCCGGCGAGCGCGCAGCGCTCCGGTCCGGCGCCGTCGCACAGAGCGAGGAACTGGTCATAGACCGCGTCGGACGGTCTGACGGTGGCGGCCAGCCTCGCCTCCGACCCCTTCGAGTACTCGACCGGATCGACGATGCCGTTGAGCATCATCGCCCGGATCCGGTCGGGGAACATGTTGGCGTAGGTCTGGCCGAGGTAGGTGCCGTAGGAGAGGCCGAGGTAGGTGAGCTTCTCCTCGCCCATCAGGACGCGCAGGTGCTCGAGGTCGCGGACGGTGTCGGCGGTCGAGATGTGAGGCAGAAGCCAGCCGCTGACCTCGCCGCAGCGCCTGGCGTAGGCGGCGGCCGTGCGCCTGAAGACCTCCGATTCCGCCTTGGTGGTGGGGATCGAGACGCCGGCCCAGAAGCGCGACTCGCTGCGCTGGCTGGTAAAGCACTTGACCCGGGTGCTGGCGTGGGTGCCGCGGGGATCCCAGCTGAGGACGTCGAAGCGACCGTCGCCCAACGCGTCGAGCCCATCGGGATCGCCCTGCACCAGGCCGACGCCGGTGTCGCCGGGCCCGCCCGGGTTGGCGAACATCGTGCCGATCCGCTCCTCGGGCTTGCTGGCGAGGTGGCGGATCAGCGCGAGGCTGATCGTGCGCCCGTTCGGGCGATCCCAGTCAAGCGGCACCCGGATCCGGGCGCATTGGAGATCCGGCCCGGGGGGATCGCAGACGCCCCAGGCGATCGGGGCGCCGACGCCGTTCGCCCGCGGGGCGCGATCCGGCGCGCCGGCGGCGCCCGCGTCGCCGGCCGAGAGCGCGACCAGACAGGCACCAGCCAACGCCGCGGCGGCGAGGAGCGCCTTGCGCACCGAGCCCGCGACGGGGCCCGTGGTCGATGAGTTCGTGGAGATCCCTTCCGGCTACTGGTGATCCAGTGGCTCTGTCCACCGTAGTCGCCCGAAGACCGCACGTCAAAGCGTTCGGAGCCTGGCGCCGGTGCCCTGCCAACCCGCGTTACCGGCCCCACGCCTTCTCTTGGTGCCGAACAGAAGCTAGCGTCGCCGCGCCCGCTTTCTCTTTGTAGCGGTAGCCGCCAGCCGCTTCCGCTTCCCATGCAAAGCGACACTTTTTGAGCATCGCGCTAGGTCAATGCCTCGGCGGCCCAGCCGTGCATCCCGGCAGCGCCGCGCGGCGCTGCCGACGCGAGGACAGACGCCGGTCTGACTAGGGCGATCTCCTGAGCGACGAAGCTGCCGATCGAGAAGCCGAGGAGGTCGACCGCGCCGAACTCGAGGGCCTCGAGGAACTTGACGGCAGCGCGCGCCATCTGCGGAAGAACAGGCGCTACGCGACCAGTCAGATCTCGACTTCGCGACCTGCGCCGCGCTCGTGGGCGGCGCGAACGACAAGAGCTGCGGCGGCGCCATCCTGGACCGCGACGCCGACCGACTTGTAGAGGGTGATCTGGTCCGACGTGCTCCGGCCGGGCTTGGTGCCCTCGACCAGCTCGCCGATCTCGGCGTGCACGTGGTCCGCGTCGATCAACCCTCGCTCGATCGGCTGGAGGAGATCGTTCGAGCCCGCGGGCACCGGGGCCAGTGCAGCCTCGCGCGACTCGACGACGACGAGCGAGTCGACGACGGTTGCGTCATCGACCTCGCGGCCCCGCACGTTGTAGCCAACCGAGGTGACGTGGGTGCCGGGGGCAAGTGACTCGCGCCTCACCACCGGCTCGAGCGCATGGGTGGTCGCGCAGACGACGTCGGCGCGGTCACAAGCCTCCTCCCAGGACGCCGCCGCGCGAACCGTCAGATCGAGCTCGGCCGCCAGTTCCTCGGCGAGTGCCTCGGCCTTCGCGCGGTCGCGTCCGGCAACACGTAGCTCCTGGAAGGATCGGACGCGCGTCACCGCACGGGCGTGCGAGCGGGCCTGGACCCCGGTGCCGAGGATCGCGAGCGCCGCGGCATCCTCGCGGGCGAGCAGCCGCGTGGCGAGGGCGGAGCCGGCCCCGGTGCGGATCGCTGTGATCGCAGTGCCGTCGAGAAGCGCCGTAGGCCGTCCATTGTCCGGGTCGAAGACCGCGATCACGGCTTGGTGGGTGGGCAGCGTCGTGCCGGCGTTAACGGGGAAGAGCGTCACGAGCTTGCTCGCCAGCGCTCCCGCGGAGGGGGTGTAACCCGGCATCGCCGCAAGTAGCCCCTCGTGCTCGGGAACGAGTGCTCCCACGCGGTGGGGCACGGAGGCCCGGCGCGCACTCAGGTCGGCCATCGCCTCGGCCAGCGCGTCTATCAGCGCGTCTAGATCGAGAAGCTCCTCGACCTCAGCCCGACTGAGCAACAACACCCGGGGACTTATAGCGCCGCCGTCATCGACGAGGAGTACCGAGGGCTGACCGAGTGAGGCTCGCGGGCCGCACTCAAAAGGGCCGTCGATGGGCTGGACGCTCCGGCCGCTGCAGGGGCGGCCGCCCGGCCTCGGGCGCTGGCAGTCGGTGCTTCGCCCGTGAGTTCAACCAGTGCCGGTGGTCCGGCGCGAGATACTGCGCGGGCGATGTCGCAGCGAGACGATATGGCGAGGCTGCGGAGGGTCTATGACGAGTGGGCGCGGGGCGAATTCTGGAGCGCTGACATATATGACCCCGAGATCGTGTTCGTCCTCGGAGACAGCCTTCCCGAGCCCGGGATATACGAGGGGCTTGAGGGTGTGGAAAGGGGCTTCCGCGGTTGGCTGGAGAGCTGGCGGGATCTCCGCTTCGAGCTCGACGAGCTGATCCCCGCCGGTGAAGCCATCGTCGCCATGTACCACCAGACCGGCACTGGTCGGGCAAGTGGCGTCCACACGGAGCTCGACGGCGGTCACGTCTGGCGAATGCGCGATGGAAAGGCGGTGCGGCTGGAGGTGCATTCGAACCGAGCCGCGGCGCTCGAAGCGGCCGGGCTGTCGGAGTAGGCCCCAGGCCCGAGTCGCCGTACGGCCGGGACCCCTTGGGCTAGTGCACGTAGTACGTCAAGCGCAGCGTGTGGTCGGGGAAGTGACGGTTCGCGCAATGCCAGCTGACGTGGCGCCCGTTGATCGTGACGGTGCACGTCCAGTCGGCCGGGGCCTCGCCGTGGCGGATGAGATGAATCGCCAGCTCGCCGGCGTGGTGGCAACCGATTCCACTCTCGTGCAGCGATGTGACCGTGAACCCCTCGACGGCCGGCGGCGTGCACGTGGTCTCCCTATGCGCGGCATAGGTCGCGGCAGGCCCGCCGATCGCCGCGCCGATCGCACCGGCAACCATCGCCGTGCAGACCACTGCTCTGAATCGCTTCATTGCTTCCCCTCCCTCGGTGACAGGGCACCCGATGTATATCGCACGGCGACCCGGCTCCAGCTCGCGGGGAACGAGGAGTCGTCGGCCCACCCGCACCACCCCTGATCGCGCCCTGACCGGGCGGCCTCCCTTCCGCAAATCACGCCAAGGAGAAGCGGGGAGGCGAGCCGTTCGTTCGTTCCTGACAGCCCGAGCGATGCGGGCCGTAGGCTTTCGGTTGGTGACGACGCTCTACGAGCACGCCGGCGGCGAGGCGGCTTTGCACCTGCTCGAGGATGCCTTCTACACGAAGGTCCTTGCCGATCCGGTGCTCAAGCCGCTGTTTGGCGATGGTAAGCCGGATCATGTCGAGCATCTCACCTGGTTCACCGCCGAGTCGTTCGGCGGTCCCGATCGCTTCAGCCGTGAACTGGGCTTCGCTCACCTGATCGGGGTGCATCGCAACCTGAAGATCACGGACGAGCAGCGGGGGCGATTCGTCGAGCTCTACATGGAGGCGCTGGACGAGTCCGACCTGCCCAAGGACCGGGACTTCCGCGAAGCGGTGCTCTCCCACGTCGAGTTCGGCACCAGGGTGGCGCAACAGAACTCGCACGCCGAGACGGACGCCGAGCTCCATCCGCTCCGCGAGGTCCCGAGGTGGGAGTGGCCAGGCGACCAGGACGACGGCAATCGTCACGATCGGCACGCGGAGTAGTTGTGCCGTCCGGGGCGCAGCGCTCGTCGCGAAAGCGGCAAGCTCAGCAATGTGTGGGCCTACTTGCGCGTCGCTCGTATCCGCCGGCGCCCCAGCTCGAGTAGAGCGAATTCCGAGGGCGTCGAGAAACGCGAAGTGGTGGCGAGAGCGTCTCGGTTACGTCCTGCGGGCTCGTGAACCAGGCGTTCGCTTCAGGTTCGGACGAACAGGAGGTGCTCGAGCTTGTCGAGGCTGTCCGTCCAACCACCGCGGTGAAGCGCACGACGCGCCTCCGTCTTGAACGGGCCTTGGGTCAGAGCAACCTCCGTCGCTTCACCGAGATCCCGGAACGAGAGCTCGACCACCGTCTCGACGTCGTCGGGATCGGGGTCCTCCCAGACGAAGGTGTAGGCGAGGCGTGTGGGCGGGTCGAGCTCGCGGAACTGCCCGGCCAGATAGAAGCGGTCGCCCTCCGGCGGCTGCATCTCGATCCGGTAGCGCCCTCCGACACGAGGCTGAAACGCAGGCTCGGGATGGTGAAGCCCTCCGGCCCCCACCACTCCGCCAGCTGCGCCGGATCGCTGAAGGCGCCGAACACGACCGAGCGCGCGGCGGGAAGGAACCGCGTCAGCTCGAGCGTGAGCTGACCAGATGGCGCCGCCGCGCCTTCGCTCCAGGGGCGCATTAGAAGATCGCCTCCATGTCATCCGCCCTCGCGAGGGCCTCCTCCATCGAGTAGGTGGCGTGGATGCTTGTCGTGTTCCATTGAATGAGCCCGGTCTGGAAGATGAAATCCCTGACCGCCTCGATGTCATTCGCCTCGACGACCGCAAGCACGATGTGATCCGGTCCGAAGACGCGCAGCGTGACGATGTGGACGCCGAGCTGCTCGGCAAGTTGCGGGATCTGCGGCGCACCCTCCTTCATCATCTGCCGCGTCCGGGCGTTGGATGTCGGGCACAGCTCAGCCGGATGCTCGGCGATTACGGCGAACGTTCCCATGAGTACCTCCTCGTTGGGGTTGCGAGTGAGAGGAGGATCGATCCCGAGCGCTTCGATCGCGTTGGTGGGCGTTTGGTGAGAGCTTGGCGCCGGGGGCCGTCAGTACGGCAGCCGAGAGCGAAAGCCCGAGAGCGGCCGGCACCGTGATCTCTGCCGCGTCAGACCTCTTCGGCCATCGCCAGCAGGTCGTCCCGGGAGACCTTCTCCGCCATGTCCGGGTGTACCTCCTCGATGTGCCGGTTGGCCTCCTCCACCAGCTCATCCTCTGTCTCACCACGAGAGACATGGCCGCAGTCGCAATTGATCAGGTAGCCCATCGCTCGCCTCCTCCGTTGCGGGTCGCTCTGCTCGGATTGTCGCCGGCGGCCCTTGGCGGTAGCTTGGCATCAGTGTCTGAAGGGCGGCCAGAGCCATCCGCGACGCGGATTCAGCTCTGCGGGAGCTTCGTCGTTCGAGTCGCGGGCCGGCGGATCGAGCAGAAGTTGCCCGGGCGCCAGGGACGCCTACTGTTCGCGTACCTCGCTGTCAATCGCGACCGAGTCGCCAGCCGTGGCGAGCTCACTGAGGTGCTCTGGCCGCGCGGGCTTCCCTCGGCTCCCGACCTGGCGCTCTCGGCGCTGCTGTCGAAGCTGCGACGACTGCTCCCCGAAGGCGCCCTCGACGGCCGCAGCGCGATCCGGCTGGAGCTGGGACGCGACGCGAGATTGGACATCGAGGCGGCGCGGGACGGAATCCATCGCGCCGAGGCGCTGATCGCCGCTCGCGACTGGTACGCGGCGATCGGTCCCACCCTGGTCGCGCACAACATCACCCAGCGACGCTTCCTTCCGGGTGAGGAGGGCGCCTGGATCGACGAGCTACGACGAGAGCTGGAGGAGATCCAGGTCAGGGCGCTGGAATGCACGGCGCGGCGGAGCCTTGGCATCGGAGGAGGTGAGATCGCCCTGGCGGAACGCACGGGGCGGCGCCTGATCGATCTCTCCCCGTACCGAGAGAGCGGCTACGCGGTGCTGATGGAGGCCTTCGAGAGACAGGGCAATATCGCCGAGGGCCTGCGGGTCTACGAGAGGCTCCGGGGCCTGCTGCGCGAGGAGCTGGGCGCGGCCCCTTCGCCCGCGGTGCAGCGAGTGCACGAACGCTTGCTCACTCACGACTCGATCGGCTGAGCCATCACACCCTCTACAGGGCCTTCTCGTAGACGCCGACGTCGCAGGGGGTGGCGAGCAGTGGCGCGAGCTGCGGATGGGCGTCGTCGATGCTTCGGGTGGCCGTGAGCCGGTAGCCGCGGCGGCCGTACCACGCCTTCAGGAACTCCTTGTTCGGGTGCGACCAGGTGCGCGGGAGGAGCAGCTCGAGCTGTATCGCCCGCAGGCCGCGCTCGCGGCTTCGATCCTCGGCGAAGTCGAGCAGGGCGCGGCCGACGCCGGCATCGCGGTGCTCGGGTGCGGCGACGAGGATCCCGAACTCGCTCTTGTCGTCGCCGACATCGTGGATCCGCACGCTGCCCAGGGTCTGCCCGCCGCGTGTCGCGACGGCGATCTCCCGGGCTCGGATCAGCTCGCCGAGCTCCGACGCCGTCGTCCGGGTGAATCCGTCGCGCCAGAGCCCCTTCTCGGCTGTTGCGTACACGTCGTTGATGAGGCCGCTCAGTCGTGCCAAGAAGTGGGCGTCGTCGCTGACCGCCGGGTCAAGAAACCGAACGACGATCTCGTGATCCGTTCTCATTTCTCGAGCATGCCCACTCGCATTCAGCGATGCAATACATAGATTCCGTCTGCGACTTTTGCCGGTACGTCGGGTTGTTCAGTGTGAAGGGAGTTCGCAAGCCTGCCCGGGGGCGTTCCATGATCTCGCCCGCCGCGGCATGCACCGCGAGGGGGTGTCAGATGATCGTCCGCTCCAGACGCACCACAGCCGCCTGCGTGACGCTCGCCGCCACCGCTTTCGGCGCCCCGCAGGCTTCCGCGACCTCGATTGAGCTCGCCGGTCCCGCTCCGCAATTCGGATCTCCCGGCCAGATCCATGTCTCCGCCTACCGGAGCGAGAAGAGCCACGTCTTCAACGTCGTCTACGAGGCGCGCGGCGACTCCTACTTGGTCACCGACTCACGGCCGTTCGCGACGGTCGACACTCGCTGCGAGCGGCTCGCGATGCGCAAGGTCCGCTGCCCGGATCCCGCCCCGAGCGGCGACGCGGATGTGGCGATCAGCGGAGGAGCCGCCGATGACCGACTGCGCGTCGACGACACGGTCGGGGGCTCGCTCGAGCTGTCGGGCGGTGAGGGCCGTGACCTGCTGCGGATCGCCTCCGGCGCCGCCGGCTTCAACGCAATCTTCGGCGGCCCAGGACGCGACCGGATCCTCGGCGGGACTCGGGGCGGCACGCTGTGGGGCGGCACCGGGCGCGACGAGATCTTCGGCGGTCCCGGGGACGAGGCCGTCTACGACGGCGGTGGCAAGGACCTCGTGCGGACCGGCAAGGGTGCCGACATCGCCTACGTCGAGGTCGACTACTCCCCTCGAGGTCACCCGTTCAGCACCGAGAACCGGATCTACCTCGGCCCCGGCATCGATGAGCTCTCGGCAAGAAGTGGACACCGGGACGGACTGCTGAGCTGCGGCCGCGGCGACGACGACGAGGCGATCCTCGATGCCGACGACCCGAAGCCGAGGTCGTGCGAGATCGTCCAGCGCCGGCGGGGTGCGGCATGACGTCCTCGGGAAGGCTGCAGTCGACGCTGGTCGCCGCGATTCTCGCACTGGCGCTGCTACCCGCCTCGCAAGCCGCGGCTTACGTCTACTGGGCGCAGCCGAGCTCGGATGGCAGCGCCAGAGAGATTGCCCGCGCGAACCTCGATGGCTCGGGAGCGGGCCCGAGCCTGGTCGCCATTCCCTCGCTCGTCCATGGGATCGCGGTCGACTCCTCGCATGTCTACTGGGCGAGCGGCTCGGCGATCGGCCGCGTCGACCTCGACGGGCTGAACGACGATCCGCTGTTCATCGCCGACCTGAGCGACGCGGCCGTTTGGGTCGCCGTGGACGCCGATCACGTCTACTGGACCGATTACGTGCCGAGCTCGGCTCCGGTGGAGGAATGGGGAACGATCGGCCGCGCCAACCTCGACGGCACCGGCGTCGACCGGACCTTCATCACCGGCCTCCCGCCTTGGGCGGTGAACGGCATCGCGGTCGACGCCGCCCACATCTACTGGGGGGACTGGTTGAACGACCGCATCGGCCGCGCCAACCTCGACGGAAGCGGCGTGCGGACCGACTTCATCCATGCCGGCAACTCGGGCGGGGTGGCCGTCGATGCCAATCACATCTATTGGGCGAACGGAACCGAAGGGAACTCGATCGGTCGCGCCAATCTCGACGGCACCGGCGTCGATCCGAGCTTCATTCCGCTCCCCACCTACCCGCTCTCCATCGCCGTGGACGAAGAACACGTGTACTGGACGCTTTATGAGTGCGTCGGCACCTGCGAGTTCTTCCGGGGCAGGATCGCCCGCGCGAGCCTCGACGGCACGGACATCGACAACGGGTTTATCAGCACCGGCACGAAGACCCCGTTCGGCCTCGCGGTCGACGCCCTGGGGCCGCCGGGGCGCGCCACCGCCAAGCTCAGCCAGCCACAGCAGGGCCGCAGGATCCGGATCACCGTCAAGCTTGCGGCGGACACAGACCTCGAATACCGGGCCACGGGTGCGATCCGGGTCAAACGCGCCTACCGGCTCAACCCCAGGGTCGGGGAAATCGACGCCGGCGACTCGGAAACGCTGCGGCTGCGGCCGAGGCAAATGGCGGCAAAAAGGGTCGCCGCAGCGTTGAAGCTGGGCAAGAAGGTGGAGGCGGAAGTCTCGGTCAAGCTCACCGACGCGGACGGGAACAGCGAGACCGAGAAGCTGCGGGTGAGGCTGAAGCGATGACGGGGGCGAGACGACAGCGAGCCCGGCCGTCTTCGCCGACGCTCGCCGCCGCCTTCGCGGTGCTCCTCGCAGCGGTCGTCCTGCCGCTGGCTCTCGTTCCCCGCGCCGAGGCGTTCCTCTACTGGACGAACCAGGCCACCGGCACGATCGGCCGCGCCAATCTCGACGGCTCCGGCGTCCACCAGACCTTCATCAGCAGCGGCGTCAGCCGTCCGACAGGGATCGCCGTCGATGCCGGTCACATCTACTGGGCGAACGGCGAGGCGCGGACAATCGCCCGCGCCGACCTCGACGGCACGCACGTCACGGAGACGTTGATCAGCGACGTCGGCTCCCCGCAGGGGGTCGCGGTCGGCGCCGGCCACATCTACTGGGCGAGCAACGCAGACGCGATCGGCCGCGCGGACGTCGACGGCACAAACGTCGACCGGAACTTCATCGCCGTCCCGGGGACGCCGACCGGCGTCGCCATCGACGCCGGCCACGTCTACTGGGGGAGCATCACCGGCGGGATCGGCCGTGCCGAGATCGACGGCACGAACGTCAGCCAGAGCTTCATCGGCGACGCTGGTTCTCCGAATACCGGCATCGCCGTCGACGCAAGCTACATCTACTGGGGGAGCTTCGGCGGGGGTATCTCCCGTGCCCACCTCGACGGCACCGCGGTCAACCGGTTCTTCATCGCCGGCAACCTCAACCCGTACGGCATCGCGGTCGACGCCGACCACATCTACTGGGCGGACCGCCCAAGCACGATTCTCCGCGCGAACCTCGACACGTCCGGCTACATCCCGGGATTCATCGGTGCGAGTGATCCGTACGGCGTCGCGGTCGACTCAGGCAACGACCCACTGCCCGAGATCACGCATCTACGGGTGAGGCCCAGGAGCTTCGTCGCCGATCCCGCGCCGACCCCGCTGGCGCGAGCGCGCGGGGCGCGGATCAAGATCTCTCTGTCCGAGCCCGCCAAGGTCCGATTCCGAGTTCGACACGACCCGCCGCGACATCAGGGAGGGCCGCCTCCCCGGGACCCGCACGTGTTCAAGCGCGATCTCCACCAAGGTGAAAACGGAGTTCCCTTCACCGCGACGCTCGGCAAGCGAACGTTCTCGCCGGGTCGCTACACGCTGACCGCACGGGCTCGAGACTCCGCCAACCAGCCCTCCGAGCGCCTGACCGCGAGGTTCCGGATCAGGTAACAGCCGGCGCCTCTCGCATTCGGGATAGGCTCCGAAACCGCGGACGAGACGGCGGGGATCACCGAGGACCAAGGATCGAACCGGCAGAGGAGAGAGCGTGAGCGCAGAAGAGCTTGAAGAGTTGGGGCCGATCGACTACCTGATCATCGAGTGGCCCGACCGCCAGCCGAGAGGCGAGGCGGCGCCGCTTCTGGCCGACCTCGTCGACCGCGGCCTGATCCGCGTCATCGACCTCGCGTTTATCGCCAAGGGCGAGGACGGCTCGGTGACGATGCTGGACATAGCCGCCCTGGCCGATGAGTCCGACCCGCTCGGAGACCTGGTCGGCGCGTCCTCCGGGCTGCTCTCCGAGGTGGACGCCGAGGAGGCCGCGACGGCGCTCGACCCCGGGACGTCGGCCGCGGTCCTCGTCTACGAGAACCTCTGGGCGGCACCGTTCGCCGTGGCGCTTCGCCGCTCCGGCGCCCAGCTGGTCGCAAACGGCCGGATCCCGGTCCAGGCCATCCTCGCCGCGCTCGATGCCGCCGAGGGATCCGAACCCACCCCCGCCTGACAAGGAAGGAACGAGCTCATGCCAGGATTGCTCGGAAACGTCGCCAGGGTCGCCGTCGCGTCGGGAACCGCGACCGCAGTCCGCAACCGCGTTTCGCGCCGCCAATCAGAGCGCTGGTCCGAGGAGGGGACGTCACAGCCTGCCTACCTGGAGCCCCAGCAGGCCGCGGCACCCCAGCCTCAGGCCGCTCCGGCGCCGGCCGCCGATCCGATCGAGCAGCTGACCAAGCTCGGCGAGCTTCGCGACAACGGTGTCCTGACGGAGGAGGAGTTCGCCGCGCAGAAGGCAAAGATCCTGGCCTGATCGGCGAAAACGACAATTAGACGCGACCCCATGAAGTCGGGCTGATGACGCCCGGCGAGTCCTCCGTCGAAGGCGGCGGGCCGTCCGCAAGCGGCGACGGCGCCACAGACGAGCGGGAGTGGGCGGCGGGGAGCCGGCGCCTTGCCGTGCTGCTGGCGATGGCGATGTTCGTACTCGTCGTCGACACCTCGCTGATGAACGTGTCGATTGCGAAGGTCGTCGAGGACCTCGATACGAGCGTCAGCGGGGTCCAGGGCGCGATCGCGCTCGAGGCGCTGGTCTCGGCCGCCTTCATCCTGATCGGTAGCAAGGTCGGCGATCTGATCGGGCGCAAGCGGGCCTTCGTCCTCGGACTGCTCGGCTATGCGCTTGGGGCACTGGCGATGGCCTTGTCTCAGGGTCTCACCGCGGTCATCGTGTTCTGGGCGATCATCGGCGGACTCGGTGCGTCGCTCTTGCTGCCCGCGATGCAGTCGCTGATCCACGGCAACTTCGAGGGCGCGGAGCAGAAGAAGGCCTACGCGCTGGTCGGTGCCGCGGCGGCGATCGCCGCGGCTGTCGGGCCGCTGATCGGCGGCTTTTTGACCACCTTCCTGTCGTGGCGGGTCGGGTTCCTGCTGGAGGTTGTGGTGATCGCGATCGTTCTCCGCGGCGTCGGGCAGATCCGGGACGTGCCCTACACCGGCCCGCGGACCGTCGACGTCGTCGGCGCCGTGCTTTCGGCCGTCGGCATGGGCGGCGTCGTGATCGGCATCCTCGTCTGGCAGGAGGGCGGGGAGCTCGTCGGTGTCCTGATCGCGGTCGGCCTCGTCGCGCTCGGGTCCCTGGCCCGCTGGCTCGTCCGGCGCAAGCGCGAGGGCAAGCCGACCCTTCTCGATCCGGAGCTCTTCACGCACGATCTGTTCCGCCTCGGCATCTCAGGGCAGATGCTCCAGAACATCGCGCTGGGAGGGGCGATGATCGCCCTGCCGATCTATCTGCAGATGGTCCTGGAGTACAACGCCATGCAGACCGGCCTGACGCTTGCGCCGCTGTCATTGACGATGTTCGGCACGGCGATTCTCGCCGGCAAGCGGGTTGGCCGCCGCCGGCCGGCGAGCATCATTCGCGCCGGATCGGGCCTGCTGACGGTTGGAATGCTGCTGCTGATCCCGATCGTCCCCCGCGCGGACTCCGGCTGGGCGCTCGTCATCCCGCTGATCATCGCGGGCTGCGGATTGGGGCTTCTGGTGTCACAGCTCAACAACTACACGCTGTCGCCGATCTCCGACGAGCGCGTCAGCGAGGCCGCCGGCGTCAACTCCGCGGCCGGGTCGTTCGGGCTCTCCTTCGGGCTCGCGTTCGCCGGGGCGATCATGCTCGCCACGCTGTCGATCGCGTTCACCAAGGAGGCCGAGGACAGCACCGTGCTCCCCGCCGCCTCCCAGGAGCAGGTCGCGAACGCCCTGGAGGACGACGCGGAGGTGATGAGCAACACCCGACTCGAGGAGCAACTCGCCGATCAGCCGGCCGAGATTCAGGACGAGATCATCCGGATCAACACCGACGTACGACCGCTCGCCCTGCAGGTCGCGCTGCTCGTCCCGATCCTCGCCGGCCTTCTCGGGCTGGTGACCGGGTCTCGCATGGTGCGCCGACCCGACCCCGTGGCATCGGAGAGCTCAGAGATGGCCCTCGCGTGACCGGAGGCCGACGCGGCAACTATCCCGCGACGGGTTCTGCGAGCGCAGCCAGACAGCCGTGCGGCCGCCCGCGCTTGGCGCGGGCGGCCGCGGGCCTGATTGGCCCTGTCCGGCGGTACGCGAGCACCTCGGCCGGGCCGGCTCCTACCGAACCCGGACGAAGGTCCCGTGGGCGGTTTCGGTGTCGCTCACCGGAAAGCTGAGCACGAGCCGATTGCCGCGCAGGTCGTAGTGGCGGACCAGCTTGATGCCCTCGAACTGGGGAACCGAGGAATATTGGACGTGGTGGACGACCTCTTGCGCCCGGGCCCGGACCTCGAGCGTCCCCGTGTACCAGAGCTTGCCCGGGTTCGTCTTGTCCGCGACGAGTGCCCACACGTCGCCCTGTGGCGTGTAGGTGAGCTTGCCGGTCGGCTGCGGAGAGTACGAGCCGGTCACGTTCCCGTCCTGATCGGTGATCGGGAACGCGGTCAGGCGCCAGGTCCCGACCAGGGCCTGTGCGACCTCCGCGCGAGTCGTTGGTTTCGCGGACTGGCCCTTGCTCGGACCCGCGATCGCGATCGCCGCCAGACCGAGCGCGACCAGCAGGGCGACGCCCAAGAGCGCTGTCGCTCGCCCGATCGTGCTTCTCGTGATCTTTCGCTGTGGATTCATGCTCCCTCTCCTGTGTGGCCGATGGGTCTCACCGGGTCGATGTGGTTGGACGCTTGTCAGTCTGGTCGCCGTCACCTCGGCGAACATCCCCCATCTGGGCTATTTTGCGTCGATCCCCCCTGGGTGATCCGGGGCGGATGCGGGGTCGGTCCCCGCCCCTGCGTGCTTGACGGCTCGAGCGGTCAGCTCGGCGCGACCGTGCACTTCGAGCTTTCTGAAGATGTGGGCGAGGTGGGTCTTGACCGTCTCCTTGGAGATGAACATCCGCTCGCGATCTGGGGGTTGGTGAGGCCCTCGGCGACCAGCTCAGCCACCTTGACCTCAGTCGGGGTGAGCGACTCCCAGCCGCCCGGCGGTCGCCGGCGCGGGCCGCGCGCCCGGCGCGCCCAGTCGAGCGCGTCGTCGGTGCTCAGCTCGGCGCCCTGGGCGCGCGCGGCCTCGTAGGCCTCGTCGCCGAGCGCCTTTCGAAGCCCCAGGTCGATCTCAGCCCAGTGCTCGGCCTCGGGCGGCACCCGGACGACGCCGATCTCGGCCCGGGCGCGCTCGGCCGCGGCGAACAGCCGGACCGCGTCTTCGTGGGCCTCGACGCCCGCCGCGACCTCCGCCAGCGCGTCGAGGCAGGCGGGCACGTAGGTCGCGTGGCCGCCCTCGACGCAGGCGTCGAGGTGCGCGAGCGCGTGCTGCTGGGCCTCCGTCCACTCCCCGCGTGCGGCGGCCAGGCGGCCGAGGGTGAGGGCGGCGCGCGTCTCGTGCAGGCGATGGCCAAGCTCCGCCCCGCTCGCCCCCGCCCGGAGCGCGGTGGACTCGGCCTCGCCGTCCACCAGCAGTCGTTGCGCCTCGGCAAGCAGGCAGAGCGCCCACACCGTTGTCGCGGCGTCGCGCCCCTCGACCAGCGCCACCAGACCGTCGAGCCGGTCGCGGGCCTGCTCGAGACGGCCGGCGGCCAGTTCAGCCCATGCGATCGCGAGTAGCAGCCACGGCACGGCGATCCCGGCGCCGAGCCTCAGGGTGCGTTCGAGCCGCGGCTGCAGGTACTCGAGCGGGCGCTCGGCCTCGCCCTGCCAGACATCGATGAGCCCGGTGAAGATGTCCGCAAATGCCTCCCAGACCGGCTCGCCCGGTGGCCGCCACCGCCGCTCGCAGCCGCTCGAGCGCCTCGCGCGCCTCGGCGAAGCGACCGTCGAAATGAGCCGGCACAGCGACCCAGAGCCAGCGCCGGGCGACCTGGAGGGGGTCGCCCAGCCGCTCGGCGAGCGCGGCGACCTCCTCGTTGGCGCGGGTGGCCTCCGCGTGTTTGGCTTCGAACAGGTAGGTAAGAGCCGTCGGCTGCTCGGACGCCACGAGCGCCCAGTCGTCGCCGGCCGCCCTCGCGAGCTCGGCCGCGCGCTGCAGCTCCGCTCGCCCGGCGCGGGGGTTCACGAACTGCACCGCGCTACCTACGTCGCAGCGCGCCCGCGCCGCGGTTGCCCGGTCGCCGACCTCCTCGGCGAGCGCCAGCGCCTCGGTCGCGTACACCTCCGACTCTTGGAAATCGCCCACCCAGACCGCGATGTAGGCGCGACTTTCGATCGCCCGTGCGCGCAGCGCGGGCTCCGTGTCGCCGCAGACATCGAGCGAGCGCGAATGCGCGAGCTCGGCCTCGGCGAAGCGGCCGCGCGTGCACCACCAGCGATAGAGCGCCGCGCAGAAGCGCAGCGCGAACGGGGGCTCGCTGCGCAGCGCGTGGTCGATCGCCGCCGCCAGGTTGGCCGCCTCGGGATCGAGGAGCTCGAGGAACTCGAGCTGGCGGGCGGTCTCCAGGTGGGGGCCGGCCCGTTCCGCGAGCGCGAGGTAGTAGTCGCGGTGGCGGGCGCGTGTGGTTTCTTCTTCTCCGGCCTCTGTGAGGCGCTCGAGCCCGTATTGGCGCACGGTTTCGAGGAGGCGATACCGGACCTCCGAGTCGCGCTCCTCGGCGATCACCAGCGACTGGTCGACCAGCGAGCCGAGCAGGTCGAGCACGTCCTCGCGCTCGACCCCTTCCCCGGCGCAGACCTCCTCGGCCGCCTCGAGGGTAAAGCCGCCGGCGAAGACCGCGAGGCGGCGAAGCAGCGCTCGCTCTTGATCGGAGAGCAGCTCGTGGCTCCAGTCGACCGAGGCGCGCAGGGTCTTGAGCCGGGGAGTGGCCGTACGCGGGCCGCCGGTCAGGAGGCGAAAGCGGTCGGCGAGCCCGGTGGCGATCTGCGGCGACCGAGAGCATCCGCACCCGGGCGGCGGCGAGCTCGATCGCCAGCGGCAGGCCGTCGAGCTCGGTGCAGATCGCGGCCACCGAGTCGGCGTCGGCTGGGCCGAGCGCGAGCTCGGGGCGGGCCCCGGCGGCCCGCTCGATGAACAGCGCCACGGCGTCGGAGGCGCCGTCGGCCTTGGCCGACCCGGCAGGGGCCTCCTCTTGCTCTGCGCCCCCGATCCCGGGCAACGACAGCGACGGCACCCGCCACTCGATCTCGCCGGAGACCCCGAGCGGCGCCCGGCTCGTGGCCAGGACGACCACCTCGGGGGCGGCCTGAAGGAGCGCCTCGGTCGCCTCCGCGCATGCTTGCAGCAGGTGCTCGCAGTTATCGAGCACGACGAGGGCTTTGCGAGAGGCGAGGTAGGCGCCGGCCGCCTGGAGCTCTGTCACCCCCGGAAGCGGGCGGACCCCGAGCGCCGCGGCGATCGCCGCGCCGACGAGCCGCTCGTCTGAAAGCGGCGCGAGCTCGACCCACCAGGCGCCGTCGGGGAAGCGCGCGAGGGTCTCGGAGGCGACCTGGACGGCGAGGCGGGTCTTGCCGGCGCCGCCGGCCCCGGTCAGCGTCAAGAGGCGGTGCTCTGAGATCAGGCGTCCGACCTCCGCGAGCTCGCGCTCGCGCCCGATGAAGCTCGAGAGCTGGACCGGGAGGTTGTTGGGCAGGGCGTTCACGCCCTGCGGCAGGGGTACTCCCGGGGGTCCCCCCAGTTCGCTCCGGAGCTCTTGGCTGCCGTCTATGGCGACGAGCAGCACTCCCCGCGGGCTACTCGGAGTGATGTCGGCGGAGAACGTGGGTCGACAGTAGCCATCCACGTTGAGCCGCGGCGCGGGTCCACGTCGGCGTACGTCAGCCGGCCGAACATCTTGTTCTATCCTTCTCCTCCGTGAGGGGATTCGCCCCGGCTTCGGGCGTTCTCCGAAGACTATATCGAGCCGATTTACACCCCGTGCAAAGGGGAAAGTGGAGGGTTCACGATGACCGCGCGCTTGCTTGACTACGCAGCGCCGGTGCTACGCGCGGCGCGCATCGAAGCCAAGCTCAGCCAGGCCGAGATCGCCGAACGCGCCGGGGTCAGCCACTCGACGATCTCGCGCATGGAGACGGGGAAGGCGTGGCCAAGCGGAACGAATGTCGAATCCGTGATCGACGCCTACGCGACCGTTACCGGCGTCAGCCAGCTCGAGTTCCTGGAGCGCGTTATCGACGTCTGGCGCGGGGACGAGCGCGGGGGCGCGAACGGTCGGGCCTGACAGCAACCGCTGTCAGCGTGCCGGTTGTGCCTCGAGCCAGCGCTCGACCGCTGCGCTCCCCTGCTCCACCGCCGCCTCGGGCGTGGCCCCCTGATGACGCAGGGTTCGCCACACCTCGAGGTCGGTGAGTGCTCTCAGCGCCGCGACCGAGGAGCTGTCCGGGGGTTGCGGGCGTAGCGCCTCGACGACGAGGGCGTCGAACGAGTTGTCGAGCTCTTCCATCGACTCATCCAGCACCGGCACATCGTTGCGCTCGCGGCGCGCAGCCGTGATGCCGTCGCCTCCGCGCTCGTAGGCGCCGAACAACGTCTCGACCAGGCGGTGGATCCGCTCGTTCTCCGACGAGGCGCCGGCGAAGACTCGGGGCGCTCGGTCGGCGGGCGGAAACTGCAGGCTCTCCATGAAGTGCTGGCCGCAGCTTCTGACCAGGTCGTCCTGGGTGGGGAACAGCGCCTCTATGGTCTCCAATGGCACACCCGCCATGTCGGCGATCTCCGGCCGCGTGGTCGCCTGGATGCCTCGGCTTGTGTGCAGCTCGAGCGTGGACTCGATGATTCGCTCGCGGGTGGGATCGACCTCGCGGGGCTCGCCGGGCTCGTCGCCGTACGCCGCCTCGAAGCCGCGCCGCAGGGCCTCCTGCCAGAACTCCGAGTTCGGTGATCGCTGCGAAGTGGGCGCCTCCTCGAGCGAACGCTGCCCGCGCGGCGTCAGCTGCCAGAACACCTGGCGGCCGACCTTGCGCCGGGTGACGAGACCGCTCTCCAGCAGCCGGCGGCCGGTCCGGCTCACCTGGGTCTCGTCGATCTCGAGCAGGCGGCGGAGCTCTGTGCCGCCCAGCTGCGGCGAGTCGTCGAGCACGCGCAGGAAGTCGTGGGCCTGCGTTCCCTGGGCCACGGCGGGCCGTGATGGCACGCGCTCGAGTCCCCAGTGCGCGAAGGCGATTGCCGCGTCCAGCCATCCGACCAGTCCCTGATCGCCATCGGCTCGCGCGCGGGCATCGCGGAGGGCGTGAAGGCAGGCCGCAAGGGTCTCGTCGTCACATTCGAGCAGCGCATCGACCAGACCGAGTGCCACGGCCTCCAAGCGGGCCGGCTCCGCGTCGAGTCTCTCGATCCGCGACACCAGGGCGTTTACCCGGGATTGGTTTACGGTGGGCGCGGCCATGGCCTCATCCTAGCACAATTGTTGTCAACTATCTGTCAAGTGTGATGCAAAGACTACGCCGATTACTTCTGCGAGCTGTTCGATCGGCTCGACCCAGCCGAGTTCCACGCCGCGGGCGAGGCCTGGATGGGGGATGCGACGGTCGCGGCCACCGCCGCCGGGATCGAGCAGGCGGCGCTTGACGGTGAGCCCGTCGGGGTGCCCGAGGGCGGGCGTCAGACTTTCGCCGTCCTGCTCGGCCTCGACGCCGCCCTCGCACACGCCAGCCCGCTGTTCGGCGCGGCCGCCCCGCCCGCCCTCGTCGAATACGCGCTCCGCTACGCGGAGTCGGGCCGGTTCGACTCCGGCAACCTTCCCGGCGCCCTCCTGCCCCGCTTTGCCCGCCCGGGTCGCCGCGGCCAGCTGCCCGATGACCTGGCCGACGCCTTCGGCTCGGTGGTCCGGGTCAACCCGGCCGACTGGGACGCCTGCGATCACATCGCCCTGCCGGCCCGCTCGCGCCTGACCCGGCCGGAGCGCGAAGCCGGCCTCCGCGTAGCCACCACCCCGATGATCCGCGAGCCCGCCGAGTTGGAGTGGGAGGTGGAGGAGCGCTCCGGTTTGCGCTTCTATCGGATCCATCCCGCCGATCGCGAGCCGACGGCGGCGCGGGTGGAGAAGGTGATCACGGCGTGGGATGAGCAGGACGTGGCGATCGGCATCGCGCCCGAGCTCTGCCTATCCCGCGCGCTGCTCGAGCGCTGGCAGGTTGCGCTCAGGGAGCGCGAGGGCGCGGCGGCCAGCCGGCTGCGCCTCGTCGTTGCGGGCAGCGGCAACCTGGACGGCTCCTCACCGCCGACAAACGAAGCGGTGATGCTCGACGCGCGCACGGGCGAGGTGCTCGTCCGTCAGCGCAAGGTCCACCCATTCAACTTCTCCCAGCAAGACCTGAAGTTGTGGGGGCTGGCCGATCGCCTCACCGCTCCGATCGACGAGGACCTTTCCCGCGGCCGGCGAGTGTGCGTGGTGGAAGCAGGCGGCGCCCGGCTCGCGATCCTGGTCTGCGAGGACCTGGCTCGGTTACACGCGTTCGCTGCGGCCCTTCACGCCCACGGGGTGTCGCTGCTCCTGGTGCCGGTGTTCGCTCGACCGACCAAGGACCGACGCTGGGAGCGCGCGCGGGCCGAGGTCTACAGCGACGCCATCGGCTCGAGCGTCGTGGTGGCAAACAGCCTCGTGGTCGCTGAGATCCTGCGCAGCCCAGCGCCTTGGGGGACGGCGATCGCCGTCGCGCCCGGTTGCGCCGCGGTGGGCCACTCCTCCGAGCCCGACGACATAGTGGTGTTCGCGCTCGAGGGCGACGGCCCGCGCGTGGCGCACGAGCGGGTCAGTGCGTCGGTCTGACGAGCGCCTCCGGGCCGCCGGTCCGTCGCCTCTCCGCGGCAACCGAAGCGGTTACGCGGAGGTAGCCGCCGCCGTGAGCCGGCAATCCAGCGCGCGGCGAGCCCGGTCGATCGGTGCCGATTCCTGGCTGACCGCGAACTGCGCGTTGGCGAGCGACAGGTAGGCGCCGAGCTCGAAGGCGAGCTGCTCGGGATCCTCTGAAGGATCGATCGCGCCCTCGGCTTGGGCGTCGCGGACGGCCGTCTCGAGTTGCCGCGAAAATTCGTCCACGACCGCGACCGCACCGTCACGTACCGGCCCTGGTCGCAGCGCCATCTCCGCAGCGACCGACGCGAAGAAGCAGCCGCCCGGGTAGACGCCACCCTCGACGTAGGTCAGGTAGCTCTCGAAGCAGTCGCCTCACTCGCTCGAGCCCGGTGGGGGCAACCGAGGCCGGCTCGATCACCTGCTCGGTGAACTCGGCGCGCGCCATCTCGATCGTCGCGACCTGGAGCTCCTCCTTGGAGCCGAAGTGGGCGAAGAGGCCGCTCTTGCTCATCCCTACGGCCTCTGCCAGGCGGCCGATCGAAAGGCCGCTGATGCCCTCGACGGTTGCGAGCTGGCCGGCCTCACGCAGAATCGCGTTCCGGCTTCGTTCGCCGTCGCTGCGCCGCCGGCGCGGAGGGTTCCTCATGGCTGCTCTGGATATTCATCACACTCCCTTCAAAGTTAGCACGATCGGTCGTATACTCTCCGCGACGTACGAACGATCGTGCTAACTAGAGGAGGCTTTCCCGTGACCACCGCACCAGAGCCAGACACCTATCTGATCCTTCGCCGGGGCGCGCGGCGGTCCGTCGCGGACCGCCATCTGGGCCTCAAGGGACGGGTGCAGCGATGAGCGCCCTCGGTCCGATCGGCCGGCTCGGCCGGGCGTCGGCGGAGCACCGCGGGCGGGTCTTCGTCGCCTGGGCGCTGATCGCCGTCGGTCTCGGCATCCTCGCCCCGCGGGTGGAGACGGCGCTCTCCGGCGCCGGTTGGCAGGCGAACGGCTCGCAGTCAGTCGAGGCGCGCCAGCAGATCGATCGCGACTTCGCCGGCGCAGGCAGCTACGCGCTGCAGGTGGCGGTCCACTCGCCCGACCTCGTGGCGACCGCGCCCGAGTTCCGGGAAACGGTGGCCCGTTCGCAGCGGATTCTGCGGCGTGATCCCGCCGTGGGTGGGGTCTCGCCACCGCAGCCGGGCATCTCGATCTCCCCCGACGGCCACACGGCCGTGATCCGGGCCGGCGCGGACGCCGATCCGAACGCGATGGTCGATGCCGCCGACCGCCTCAAGACCAAGCTTGCCGACGCCGCCGGCCCTGGTGTCGCCGTCAACCTGACCGGCGCCTCAGGGATGTGGTCGGACTTCAACCAGGCGAACCGGGACGCGATGCTCAAGTCCGAGTTCATCTCCTGGCCGGTGACGATGGCGATCCTGGTCCTGGCCTTCGGCTCGCTGGTGGCCGCCGGTCTGCCGCTGATGTTGACGATCGTCGGGCTGATCGCCTCCGCGGGCCTGCTGTTCCTCGGAACGCTGGTCTCGCCGATCTCGATCTGGGCGATGAACTTCGCGCTGATGTTCGCCCTTGCGCTGGGTATCGATTACGCGCTCTTCATCGTGATGCGATTCCGGGCCGCCCACGTCGGCCAGAAGCTCAGCCCCGTCGAGGCGGTGGCGACGACGATGGACACGGCCGGCAAAGCCGTTCTCTTCTCGGGACTGACCGTGCTGGTCTCGCTCTCGGCGGTGATGCTGGTGCCGAGCCCCGCCTTCCGCTCGACGTCGCTGGGCATCATCGTCTCGGTCCTCTTCGTGCTGGCCGCGACGCTGACGCTGCTGCCCGCGGTTCTCTCCAAGCTCGGATCCAGGGTCGACCGCCTGTCGGTTCCCTGGGCGCACAGCGGCGCGCATCGCTCTGCCCGCTTCGCCCGCTGGGGCGAGCTGCTGTGGCGACGGCCGTACGTGTTCGGTGGTTTCGCCGTGGTGGTGCTACTGGCACTGGCGCTACCGGTGCTCTCGATGCGCACCGCGATGCCCTCGATCAAGGTCGTGCCGCCCGACGACCAGTCCCGGCAGGGCTACGAGCAGATCCAGGCGGGCTTCGGGCCGGGCGCGCCGGGCGCCCTCCAGATCGTCGCCCCGGCCTCGGCGCGCGAGACAGGTCGTGGCCGCGGTGCAGGGCGATCCGGGCATCGCCCGGTTCCTGCCGCCCCAGCCGGGCGGCGGCGGCAAGACGCTGATTGAGGCGGTTCCGACCAGCGATCCGTCGAGCCCTCAGCTCGGCGCGACGATCGATCGCCTGCGCTCCGAGCTCCCCTCCGGCGCACTGATCGGCGGCCCAGCGGCCGAGAACCACGATCTCGAGGCCGCGCTGAAGGCCAAGACGCCCCTGGTCATCGGGGTCGTCCTGGCGCTCGGCTTCCTGGTGCTGCTCTTCGCATTCCAGGCTCCTCTGGCGGCCGCGATCGGCGTGGTCACCAACCTGCTCGCCACCGGCGCCGCTTTCGGGGTCGCCAAGTGGATCTTCCAGGACGGCCACCTTTCGGGATTGCTCGGCTTCCAGCCGCAGGGCTTTCTCGATGCCTGGGCGCCGGTGTTCTTCTTCGCGATGATCTTCGCGATCTCGATGGACTACACGGTCTTCCTGCTCTCCTCCGCGAAAGAGCGTTGGGACGCGGAGGGCGACGCTCGCAAGGCGATGGTCGGCGGCCTTGCCCACTCCGGGCGCGTCATCCTCGCGGCCGGCGCGGTCATGGTGGCGGTCTTCTTCACCTTCGCCCTCTCCGGGCCGCTGCCGCCGAAGGAGATGGGCGTCGTCCTCGGGATCGCCGTGCTCCTGGATGCCTTCCTCGTGCGGCTGCTGTTGGTGCCGGTGCTGCTTCGGCTCGCGGGCCCCGCCGCCTGGTATCTGCCGCGCTGGCTCGGCCGCATCCTGCCCGAGGTGCGGGTCGGCCACGGCGACGCGACCCCGGCTCGGAGCCCGGCTTGATGCCGGCGATCGAGCGCGTAGTCTGTCCCGGCGATGGCCGAATCCGCCAACGCCGCCTTCGTTCGCCGAACATACGAACTGGTCAACGCCGGCGACCTCGAAGCGATGGTGGAGGGCTTTGAGCCCGGCTTCGAGTGGCACCCCGACGAACTCGCGCCGGGCCAGACCGCTCGCCGGACCGCCGACGACGTCAAGCTGGCGGTGGACGACTTCACCGGTGCCTTCGCGGAGTTTCGCACCGAGGTCGAGGAGCTGATCGAGGACGGCGATCAGGTAATCGCCGTCGTCCGCCACGTCGGCCGGGTAGGCAGCGGCGACGTCGAGCGCCGCGAGACCCACCTCTGGACCTTCGCCGGCGGCCGGCCGCGCTCACTGCGGGAGTTCGAGGACCGTGACACCGCGCTGCGGGCGGCTCGGCGCGCCACCCCCGGCCGCGCCGAGGACCGAAGCCGGCCGGCCGGAATCGGACGCGGCGGAGCCCCGGATCGCCAAGACCGAGCAACACGAGCGCCGCTGAAGACTGCTCGGGCGACGTCTGCAGGGTCGACCTGCACTGCGCGCGCCGCGTACGCGAAGCCCACGGCCCGGGCCGGCGCCCGGGCCGTGGAAGCTTCGGAATACCGAGCGGCTAGCTCGCGTCGCGAAGAGCCAGCATCCCGCCGACCACTCCGAGGTAGGCGGTGCCGTCCGGGCCGAGCGCGATCCCGGCGTAGTTGTTGTTGTAGTTGAGCCCAGAGCCCGCGTACTGGCGGAAGGCGGTCCTGCCGCTGCGCCAGTCGATTGCGGTCCAGTAGTAGCCCTCTGCACCGCTGGGATCCACGGGGCGCTCATAGGTGTAGATCAGACCGGTCTTGGTCGAGAGCTTGGGGACCACGGTCGGTGCCCGGACCTCGGTGTTGGTCCACTTCTTCGTGCACCCCTCGCCGTTCTTGTTCACGTCGACACGAGCAAAGCCCGCCTCGGTCACGGCGCCGGCGTTTGGGCCCAGCGGGTCCTGATAGCCGTAGTTGTTCTCGACGATCAGCGAGCGCCCGGCCGTGATCAGCGAGTTCTCGGTCGCGCTCGCGCCCGGCTCGAAGACGGGCACCTCACAGACCTCGCGCTTCTCGCCGTGCAGCTTGCGCGCGGTCCGGTAGACGACCACGTTCATCGGGTCGGCGTTGTCGGTGATCGCGACGTAGCCGTTGTCCATGATCGTCGGCGTCGTCCCGGTGCCGGCGTTGACCTGACTCGGCTTGACGATTCCCGAGTTCTCATAACCCTTCTTCCAGACGATCCGCGGGACGCCGTTCTTGGTCGCCTTGAACCTGTACATGCGCTTGTCGGAGGCGATGTAGACACCGTCCTCGCCGACCGCGAACGAGTTCTCGATTTCCTCGTTGAGCGTCTTCACCCGGAGGGCGCCGGTCTTCGTGTCGAGCGTGCCGACCTTGCCGTTGGTCTTCGAGACGAACCAGACGAGGCCGTTGAAGTCGGGCAGCGCCGAGCTGATCCGCTCGGTCGCGGTGTCGAGCACCGGGGTCAGGTCGTAGTCACGCTTGAGCGTCGGCGTGACGCCGTCCGCGCCCTCGTTGTAGACCTGGATGTGGTCGGTCTTCGTCGGCACCCAGATGCGGTCCTTCTGGTCGAGGAAGAAATAGCCGCCGCCGGTGAAGTTCTGATACGGCTTCGTGCCGGGCGGGTTGGCCGCGTCGGGCAGGTCGAGCGATCCGAGTGTCGCCAGGCTGTTCGGGTCCATGATCCGGATCTGGGGACCGGCGAACAGCGACGGGCAGACCGAGACGATCCGACCGGCGCTGTCGAACGCCAGGCTGCCGCAGATGCGTTGGGGCTTCGCCTCCGAGGTCGCGACCGGCGAGCGGCCGAGCGGGCCCTTGCGCTGGTACGCGTCGGTCATCCAGGTGTCGTTGTGGATGTTCGAGTTCGGGTTCTCGCCCATGAACGGGTTCTGCGGCGCGATCGTCGGGTCCTCGATCTTCTGCGCGGTTGCCGGTGCGCCCTGATACGCGGGCAACGACGGCGCCGGCTCCGAGGACTCGATCGGGTCGGCAGCGGCGGGTCCCGCCGCGATCAGCAGCCCCGCCGCGAGCGCGACGAGTGCGCCGCCGACGGTTCTGTTCCTTCCTGGGTTGCTCATTTGAACGGCCTCCATTGTTTGCGTGTTTGGTTGTGATTGCGGGTGCGTGATCACACCGTCGCAACGAACACCGCGCCCGACAAGGCCCACGGGCGCCAAATCACCCGGGTGAGTGGGCTCCAGGCGCGCCGCTCAGATCAGCTTCAGCTCGTCTGCCTTGCGCACGGCGTCCGCCCGCGAGCCGACGCCGAGCTTGCGATAGATCGACGAGATGTGCGTCTTGACCGTGTTCGCGGAAACGCTCAGCTCGGCGGCGATCTCGCGCCGCGACCCGGCCCCGGCGAGCAGCCGCAGGACGGCGAGCTCCGACTCCGACAGCTCAGCGCCAGGCGCCGCCGGGCGGCGCTTGCGCAGGCGCTGCGACCGCTCCCGCAGCTCGGCGAGCATCGCGGGAAAGATCCCGGCATCGTCGAAGGACTCGATCAGGAGCTCGGCTGCATCGGCCGATTGATGGGCCCCGACAAGGTCGCCTCCGGCGCGCCGGGCTTCCGCCAAGACGAGGAGTGCGTAGAGATGGTGCGCGATCGGAGCGCGACCCTCCAGCAGACCGGCGGCGATCTCGAGCTCTCGTGCACCGTCCGCCGGACGACCGAGGGCGACGAGGCAGCGCCCGCGGGCCACGTGGGCAAGCCCCGCGGTGACGCTGTCGGCCAGGCCGACGGACGCGCCGACGTCCAGGGCCCGTTGAGCCGTGCGGCGCGCCCTCTCGGGGTCCCCGTCGTCGAGCTCGAGCAGGCTGAGCGTCGCCAGCGCGTGAATGACCCCGTGCGGGCGCGCCGGTGCGTCCCGGTCGCCCAGCGCCTCGTTGACGGCGGCGCGGGCGGCGTCGTCCTCGCCCGAGATGTGCCTCAGGAACCCGAGAGTCGCAAACGCCGGGACGCGCCACTGTCCGCCGTGGGATTCCGTGTCCGCCACCCGTTGTGCGATTGCGACCGCGGCGCCGACGTCGCGGTAGACGAACGCGGCACGGATGACGTTCACGTTGACCTCGTAGGAGGTCGTCCCGTCGGCCATCCGGCCGGTCGGCTCGGCGTCCGCGGCCACCGTCTCGGCGATCCGCAGCCAGTGGTCCACCTCGGTCTCGGTTCCACCGGCGAGCCCGGCGACGAAGGCGCCGACGTAGCCGAGCTCGGGAGCATGCGCGAGGGCGGCCGTCCGGAAATCTCCGCAGCCATCGCTGCACGGTGGCCGAGCGCCCGGAACGGATCAGGGTGATCCAGGAGGCGGTGATCGCGTCCGCCGCGGCGGAGTAGTCGCCGGCGAGAGTCGCGTGATGAACGGCCTCGGTGACCGTGCCGTGCTCGCGGTGCCAGGCGTACGCGCGCCGATGGAGGACGGGCACGAGGTCCGGATCGCGGTTCGCAAGCTCGGCCTGCAAGAGGCCGCCGAACAGGTGGTGATAGCGGTACCACTGGCGACGTCCGTCGAGCGCGAACCAGGAACAGATTCGCCCGCTCGATCCCGGCAAGCGACTCCGCTGCGCCTCGTTGGTCGGTCACGGCGTCGCACAGCGGCGCGCAGAACCGGGTCAGGATCGAGGTCTGCAGCAGGAAGCGCTCGACCTCCGGCTCGAGTGCCGCGAGGACCTGCTCGCCGAGATAGTCGACGAGGTGCCTGTTGTCGCCGGCGAACTCGAGGAGCGCGGCACGCTGATCCGGCTGCGACCGGAGCCAGAGCACCGCGAGGTGGACGGCCGCGACCCAACCCTCCGTCCGGGCGGTCAGCAACGCCAACTCGGCGTCGTCCGAGGGGCAGGTCCTCGGTGACGCGAACGAAGCTCGCCGTTTCCTCCGGCGTCAGCCGCAGATCGTCGGCTCGAATCTCGGCAAGCCGGCCCGCGACGCGAAGCGACGCCAGCGGGAGTGGCGGATCGGACCGGGTGGCGATGATCAGCCGAACACCTGCCGGCAGGTGTTCGAGCAGATCCGCGACCAGCTCGTGGCAAGTGGGTTCGCGGACCACGTGGTAGTCGTCGAGGATGAGAACGATCCGTTGATCGGCCGTCGCGAGATCGTTGAGCAGCGAGCGGACTGCCGCGCCGACATCGGCCCCGGGGACCCGCAGGATCGCCTCGGCGTTTGCGCCACCCGCGAACCCCCGCCAGCGCAGGGCGCCGACGACATAGCGCCAGAAGAGAGCCGGGTCGTTCTCGGCGCGCTCCAGTGACAGCCAGGCGACGATCTCGTCCGTGGCTCCATCCTGGTCGCGGTACCAATCCGCCAGCACGGTGGTCTTTCCGTAGCCGGCCGGCGCGTCGACGATCGTGAGTCGCTTCTCCGACGCCGCGGAAACCACCTCGAGCAGACGTGGCCGCTCCGTGATTCCGAGCGCCGGCGATGACGGAGCGAACTTGCTGGTCAGCAGGTCCGCGTCCGAAGCCGGGTCACCGCTCATCGCCGGAGCGCCCTCGACGGTCATCCGCCTGTTCTACCGCTAAGCGGCGATCCGACGCGGCACAGAACGCGACCCGAGCCGCACTCCCTCAGCCGCTGCGCGCGGCTCTGACAACCCGGCGGATCTCGCGGGTCACGAGCTTCGGTTGGTCGAGCTGGATGTAGTGCCCGCTCTTGGCGGCGATCACGTGGCGAGCGCCCGGCACGAGCCTTGCCAGCTTGTCCTGCGAATCCTGAAACGCCTGCTCGAGCGCCTCGATCGGCCAGTCGGGCGGGAATCCGAACGGGTTCGGAAGGGTTCGAGAGTGGGAGAGGACGACGAGCGGCATCCGGCGCAGCGGCGTGTCCGCCTCAGCCTGGCGCATCTGAGCGGCGCTGACCGGGAGGTCGAGCCGCTCGACATCCGAGTAGTTCTCCAGTCCGGGCGGGGGCTGGGGGTTGAGGATCGAGGCCACGTACTGCTCCGGCGTGAGGAACTCCTTGTAGGCGGCGGCGAAGTCCTCGTTCTGGGCGTCGATCGAGACCAGCCCGGCGATCCTCCGGGGGTGGGTGGTGGCGTAGAGGCGCGCGACCATGCCGCCGAACGAGTGGCCGGCCAGTACGTAGGGGCCCGGAACATGGGCGGCGCGCAGCAGCGCGCGCAGGTCGAGGACGATGTCGAGCGCGCTCCGCGGCATCGCGACCGGGTCGCTGCGGCTGAGCTCGAGATCGGGCAGCTCGAAGGTCCCGGGGCGGTCGTAGGCGCATACCCGGGTAAACCCGGCGACGCCCGGCAGGACCGCCGGCCCCGGCCCGTCCGGCGGCTCGCTCCAGATCTGGGCGAGATTGCCGGTGCCGGCCTCGAGCACGACCGTGGGACTTCCCTTGCCGCGGCACTCGAGGTAGAGCTTGCGGCCGCCTCGAATCGCGACGCGCCGTGCGAAGTTGCCGTGCGCCGCGGTGGGGGCGCGTGCCGCCGGGCTTGTCGAGCCACGCTCCGCCTCGGCGGGTGCGGTCCAGATCAGACCGCCGGCGAGCGCCGCGATCGAGCCACGACCATCGAATCGATGTGACGAAGCGCGCTGCCGCCGTCTCGTGTCGTCGGCGTCCTTGCCTCATTGCCATGCCAGTCTGGGAGACGGCTCGCGAGTCGGCCGCCTCAGCCCGCGTCCTCCTTCGCCGCCGCATCGATCTCGCGCCGAAGCTCGTCGGCGTCGGCGTCGATCTGCTTTTCGATCAGCTTGTTGGAGCGCGTGACAGCCTTCTCGAGCTGCTCCTCGATCTTCGACTCGCCGATCACGATCACCGCCGCGTTTCCCGCCCCGAGCTCGTCGCCGAGCTCCTTCAGGTCATCGCGCGAGATCCCGCCCCGCAGGTGCCCGATCAGCCCGCCGGCGCCGGCGCCGACGATCGCCGAGCCGATGATCGCGGGCGGGAAGATGAGCCCGACCAACGCTCCGACCCCGGCCCCGGTCCAGGCGCCGTGCTGGGTCGGCTTCTCGGTCTTCGTCACCCGGACCTTGCCGTCGTCCTCCTTGCGGATCACCGCCGAGTCGAAGGTTCCGATCGCCCCCGCGGCGTGGAGGTCGAAGACGGCCTCGTAGTCGGCCTCGGCGTCGTCGATGTTGTCGTAGATCGCGGCGTAGAGGAATACGGGTCTGTCGGACATGCGGGCTCCTTTCGGATCGTGGCGCTGATCTGTGGGTCAGCACCGCCGACCCTAGAGCACGCCGGGCGCCGGGGTCATCGCCCGGATGGGATGAATCTGGGCGCACATGCGATCCGGATGAAGAAGGCGTTTCGTCGGGCCTCCGCAGCGCATCCGCTGGCATATGATCCGACCGCGATGGGTGTCACGGAAGCGCCTTTGACCTTGGAGGACGAATCCTGCTTGCAAACGCGAGCTCTGGGTTCACAGGCGCAGGTGCCCGTCGTGCCATCCGAATCGCACTGGGCAGGCGATTCCATGAGCGGTAGGCGGATCGCTGCCGTCGGCGCGCTGGTGATCGGCTTCACCACCCTCGTTCTCGCCGTGATCCTGGTGTTCCAGGAATTCCCCCAGGGCGTGATTGTCCTCGGCTTGGTGTGTCTGGGTGGCGTGGCCGGCTGGCACGGGGCACTGCGGCGCGGTGCGGTCCGGGCCGTCGGCCTCTCCGTGGCGGTCGCGGCTTTGATCGCGGCGGTCCTGCTGGTCGTCAACGAGCGCGCGGTCGAGATCGCGCTGATCGCGGGTGGGTTCGTGGCCACCGGCGCGTGTGCGGAATTCGCAGTGAGCAGGCGCCCGGACCTCTCGTCGGCAGCCCCGCCCGAGCACCCGGTCCTGATCTTCAACCCGAAGTCGGGCGGCGGGAAGGCCGAGCGGTTCGCGCTCGCGACCGAGGCGCCGGCGCGCGGGATCGAGGCGATCGAGCTCGGTCCGGGCCAGGACCTCGAGGCGATCGTCCGGGACGCCGTCGCCCGTGGCGCCGACGGTCTCGCGATGGCCGGCGGCGACGGCTCGCAGGCGATCGTCGCCACAATCGCCGCCGAGCTGGACCTTCCCTACGCCTGCGTGCCGGCGGGAACGCGGAACCACTTCGCGCTCGACCTCGGCGTCGACCGCGACGACGTCGTCGGCGCTCTCGACGCCTTCGTGGCCGGTGGCCGCGAGCGCCGCGTCGATCTCGCCGAGGTGAACGGACGCGTGTTCGTCAACAACGTCTCACTTGGGGTCTACGCGGAGGCGGTGCAGCGCTCCGGCTACCGTGACGCGAAGCTCCGCACGCTGCTCGACACGGTGCCCGACGCCCTCGGCCCCTCCGGAGCAGGACTCGACCTGCGCTGGACCGACCCCGGCGGACACGAGCACCGTTCGGGAGCCGTGATCCTCGTCTCGAACAACCGCTACCGGCTGGGGCGCGCAGTCGGTTCGGGAACCCGCCCGACGATCGACGACGGCCTGCTCGGGATCACGGTCGCCGGTGCGCCGGAGGGCAGCGGCGAACGCGGTCGCCGGCTGCAGCGAGCCGTGCTGGAGTGGAGCGCACCGACCTTCGAGGTCGACGCCGACGACCCGGTTCCCGCCGGAATCGACGGCGAGGCGGCGCGACTCGATCCACCGCTGCGATTCGGCATCCGTCCGGGAGTCCTGCGGGTGCGGATCGCGCCCGCGCACCCCGGCGCTTCGCCGTCGGCGCACCTTCCCGACGGCTTCGTCGACAGCGTCCGCGTGCTCGCGCGGATCGCGGCCGGGCGTGATCCAACGGAGCAACGGCCAGGGAGAGCCTGATGGTGACCGCGCCCTGGCCGCTGGTCGGTCGGTAACTTCGACGATCTCTCGCGGCCTCGACGACGGGCCGAGAAAGGAGCGCGGTGTCCGCAACCGTTCTCTACATGTCGATGTCCCTTGACGGGTTCATCGCCGGGCCAAACGAACGACCGGACAACGGGCTCGGCGACGGCGGGCACCGCCTGCACGAGTGGGCCCTGGCGGATGCGGATGCAAGCCACAAGGACGTCGCCGGCCGTCTGGCGGGCGCAAACGGCGAGGTCTGGGACGAGATGATGGCCACCGGCGCGGTCGTCGCCGGCCGGGGGACCTTCGAGCCGGCGGGCGGCTGGGGCGGCGACCACCACGACGGCGTGCCGATCTTCATCCTCAGCCGCCGGGAGCCCGGCATCGATACGGGGCAGTGGCCGCTGGTCACGTATGTGACCGACGTCAGGACGGCGATGACCGAGGCCAAGCAGGCTGCGGGCGAGAGGAACGTCCTCGTCCACGGCGCCGGAACCGCGCAGCTCGCACTTGCGGCCGGCGTCCTCGACGAGATCGAGCTCCATGTGATCCCGGTGCTCTTCGGTCAAGGGCGCCGTCTGTTCGAGGGCCTCGCTCCCGAGCAGATCGAGCTCGAACGCACCCGGGTCCTCGAGGGGGACGGTGCCACCCATCTGCACTACGTCGTCCGACGATAAGCGGCGAGCATTGGTGCGCGCGCTCCCGCGAACGTATGGTTGACTACAAGATCAGGTGGTAAACGAGGGCGCCGAGCGAAGCAGGACCACGCGACGCTCCCGGGGGCTGGCCGTCGTTTCGGCCTTCGTCCTGGGCGTGCTCTTGCTCTCCGGCTGCGACCTCGGCGGCGGTGACGAGCCCGATGCGGCGGCGCCCGCGAAGGGCGAGCCGATCCATCTCGACGTGCTCGTCTACAACATCGAGTACAGCGGCGGGCCCGAAACCGACAAGGTGATCCGCCGCCTCGACGCCGACGTGGTCGGGGTGCTCGAGTCATACGCGCGCCTCCCCGAGATCGCGAGGCGAACCGGATACCCCTACTACAACACCTCGCTACAGGTGCTGTCGAAGTACCCGATCCTCGAGCCATCTGGCGGCGACGGCCTCTACGCGCTGCTCGAGGTCTCCCCCGGCTACGTGATCCCGTTCTTCAACGTGCACCTCGACTACGTCGAGTGGGGTCCGCGCGCCTTGCGCAACGGCGCCTCGGTCGCGTCGGTGATCAAGACCGAGAACCGGGTGCGCACATCGACAATGGAGCAGCCGATGGAGGCGATGGCGAAGCTGATCGACGACGGCTATCCGCTCTTCCTCACCGGCGACTTCAACCAACCCTCGAGCCTCGACTACACCGCCGACACGGTCGGCACCCACGAGGGGATCGACAAGCCGGTGCCGTGGCCGGTGAGCGAGAAGCTGTTCGATCTCGGTTTCCGCGACACCTACAGGGAGATCCATCCCGATCCGGTGAAGGATCCCGGCATCACCCAGGAGCGCAGCGGGGAACGCATCGACTACGTCTACGCGGCGGGCCCGTCGACCACGCTCGACAGCAAGCTCGTCGGCGAGCCGGGCGGCGAGGACGTCGACATCGAAGCGGCGCCGTGGACGTCCGACCATCGCGCGGTGCTGTCGAGCTTCGAGACGACGCCCGTGGCGATGCCGACTCTGATCGCGGTCGACGCGAGTCTGCGGACGGTCGGCGACGAGATCGCGGTCACCTACAACGTGCCCGGGTCCGGTGACGGCGAGATCGCGATCGTGCCCGAGGGCGGCGACCCCGCCGAGGCCGTCGAGACCCTCGACGCCTCGGGCGAGCGGGGGACGACGAAGCTCGACACTTCCGGCTGGGATCCGGGGACCTACGACGCGGTGTTGACCGACGGTGACGACGCCGAGGTCGCCCGCGTCACGTTCTACCTTCGCGACCCGCAGGCTCAGCTCCAGCTGTCGACCGACCGGCGGACCTACGAGCGCGGGCAGCCGATCGAGGTCTCGTGGAGCCAGGGCCCCGCCAACCGCTGGGACTGGCTCGGCGTCTACAAGGCCTCGGCGTCGGATCCCCACAAGGACGACTACCTGATCTGGGACTACGCGGACGGACATTCGGCGGGCACCGTGCCGCCGAGCATCGAAGGCGAGGCATCGATCGGCCCCGAGAGCCAAGGTGAGCCGTGGCCACTGCCGAAGGGCGACTACGTCCTCCACTACCTGCTCGCCGACCAGTACGAGTCAGCCCGGAGCGTCGAGTTCAGCGTTCGCGGCGGCGGCGGGGGGTAGGCGCGCGCGCAGCCGCCGAGCGCGGCGACCTACTCGAGGCCGGCCGCCCGGAGGGCGTCGGCCTGCTCGGAATAGATCTTGCCGTAGACGACCTTGCCTGCGCGCAGCCGCCAGACGAATCCCACGGGCACGTCGAGGTCAACGCGGCTCGCACGACCCCGGGAGCGCAGATGGCACAGGGCGACGACCTCCTCTTCGACGTCTCGGAGCTCGTCGATCTCGATCCGAAGCTCCTCCCAGTCCTCGTCGAAATCGACGAACATCTTGCGGGCCCCGGCGTGGCCCCGGTAGGGCTTCCCCTCGAGTTGCGCTCGAAGCGAATGGAGTTCGACATCCGTGTCGAGACCGGCCACGAAGCCGTCTACGTCGCCGGCGTTGAACGCTGCTGCGACCCGGCGAACCGTCTCGAGGTTCTGCGAGGACAAAGCCCGCCCAGTATCGCCAATCGGGTCTCGCACAGCCGGCATCAGCTTCATCGCGACGAGCTGCCCTACGTGGCGGGGACCGCCGATCGCAGAGGCGGGAAGTCGGCGAGCAGGTCAGCCGCGTGCACCTGGAAGAGGTCCAGCGGCTCGGGCAAGCCGCGGAATCTCCAGGCGCCGAGGCTGCTCAGGCTGACTCCGTCCGGGAGCGACGGCTCGACCGCCTGGCGCACGGCAGAGGAGACCACGATCTGGCCGCCGTGCGCTGCGAAGCAGATCCGCGCGGCAGCGTGGACCGAGAGCCCGACGTAGCCGGTCTCCGTGAGCGCCGGGCGCCCGCTGTGCAGCCCGATCCTCAGCCGGACGTCGGTCCCCCCGGGCCAGGCGTGGGCGCGCATCGCTCGCTGGATCGCGAGCGCCGCTCCGAGCGCGGCGGGGGGCTGTTCGAACACGGCGAAGTGATCGTCCCCGCGCACGTCCACCTCGCGACCGTCGGCATCGCGGACCGCGGCGCGCACCCGACGGCGGACATCGGCGAGCACGGGAGCGTATTGATCGTCGAGGTGCCCCAGCAGCTCGGTTGAGCCCTCGATATCGGTGAGCAGGAACGTGACGTGGCCTTTCGGCAGCTTGCGCTGCGGCTGCAGCTGCGCGCTGATGAAGCCGATCGGCATCACCCCGTGCTTCTTGGCCGCTCTCAGCAGCCGGCTGCGGGCTCGGTCGCGTGCCTCGTCGTCCTCGAACGCCACCTGGCTGAACCGCGCCAGCGCATTCCGGACGTGCGACGCGTCGTTGATCGGCAGACGACGACGGCCGCGCGAATCGATGTACGCGAAGGCGCTGTCCGGAAGCTGCGCACGCTCCTTCGCCGTGAGCGGTGGCACGCCCGCATGATCGCAAGAACGGCGGAGGCGCTCGCGGCGGCCGCCGGTGGGGGATGATGCTGAAGTGGCGTACGACGAAGATCTCGCCAACCGCATCCGTGAGCTGATCGCCGGTGAGCCAGATCTCACCGAGCAGGCGATGTTCGGAGGTCTCGCCTTTCTCGTCGGCGGCAACATGGCGGTCGCGGCCAGCGGCCAGGGGGGCTTGATGGTCCGCGTCGAGCCCGAGGACACCGATGCGCTTGTCGCCAAGCGGCACGCACGCCCATTCGAGATGCGGGGGCGCCCGATGCAGGGCTGGCTACGAGTCGATGCCGAGGGCGTCCGAACCAAGCGTCAGCTCGAACCGTGGGTCAAGCGCGGCGTCGCCTACGCGCGCTCCCTTCCCTCGAAGCGGTAAGCCCTTCACTCGCGATCCGACAATGACCCCGCCTGAGACGACTGAGGGGCATCCCGGCTCGATGGTGGGCGCCGCCGTGACGCCGTTTCAGGCCGATGCCGACGCCGCGATCCGGCTTGCCGTGGGCGCCGAGGAGCTCGGCTACGCGCGATTCGGCGCTGCCGAGGGCTGGACCTATGACGCGGTCGCGTTGCTCGCGCAGATCGCCGGAGTCACCTCGCGTATCGGACTTGCCACCGGCGTGCTCCCGGTCTGGAGCCGCACGCCGGCGGCGATCGCGATGGCCGCGGCGAGCCTTCAACGGGCGTCCGCCGGCCGCTTCGCCCTCGGCCTCGGCGCCAGCAGCCCGCCGCTGGTCGAGGGCCTGCACGGAATCGCGTGGGAACGGCCGATCAGTCGCATGCGCACCACGCTCGTCGCCGTCAGAGCGCTGCTCGACGGCGCCCGCGTGCCGCTCGACCGAGACGACGTCCGGGCGCTTCGGCTGGGCGCGCCGCCAGAATCGCGCGTCCCGATCTATCTCGCAGCGCTTGCCCCCTCGTCGGTCCGGCTGGCGGGAGAGCTCGCAGACCACTGGCTGCCGTTCCTGTGGGCCCGCTCGCGACTCCCCGACGGTCGAACCCTGCTCGCCGAGGGCGAAGCGCTTGCGGAGAACGCGACGGCGACCGGGGTCAGCGTCAGCGTCCCGCTCGCGATCGGCGAGGACGAGGCGACCGCCCGGCAAATCGCCGCCGGTTGGCTGCTCGCCTATGTCACACGCATGGGCCCCCTGTATCCGCGAATGCTCCGGGATCAGTTCGGATTCGCCCGCGAGGTCGATGCGCTGCTCGGCGCCAACGAGGGCGGCGGGCCGCCTCAGCTGCCGGCGGCAGCGGAGCGTCTGGCTCGCGAAGTGGCCGTGATGGGCACCTACGATGAAGCCCCGGACGTTGTCCGTCGCTGGCTCGACGAAGGGGCCGACGCGATCGACCTGGTGTTGCCGCTCGGTCTGCCCGAAGAGCAGCTCCATGAGATGCTCCGGGCCGCGGCGCCGGCGACCGCCTCCTCAGATCGCGTCGACGCGCCGAGCTGAGCTTCAGCGATCCCCCCCGGTACCGTGATCGCCGATGCCCCCCGGCAACGCCGACCTGATCCGACCGATCTACGAGGAATGGAGCCGCGGCAACTGGCAGCCCCGCTTCGACGTCTACCACCCACACATGGAGTGGGGCTGGTCGGATGAATTCCCCGGCCTTGCCGGCGTCTACGAGGACCGTCGGGACCCGAATCCGCGCCTCCGCAGCTGGCTCGGCGAGTGGGAGCACTGGAGGGTCGAGGCGGACGACTACCTCGAGCTCGGCGATCACGTGGTCGTTCTCGCGAGCTACCACGGCCGGGGCAAGGGCAGCGGCGTTGAGATCCATCAGCAGGGGGCGCACGTCTTCGAGCTCCGCGGCGGCAAGGTGGTGCGGCTCGAGATCTTCGCGGATCGGGAGAAGGCGATCGAGTCCGTCCGCACGTAGAGGCTCAGGCGGGGTCAGCCCGCGGCGCGCCTGCGGATCCGCGATTGCAGCCCGGCAGACCGGTCCTTGACCTGGCGCGCGGAGATCGGCCCGAAGCCGGGCACCCTGGTTGCCATCGTTACCCGCGAGCCGCTGAGGCCGTCGCCTCGGCCGACGATCGAGATCTCGACCCGGGCGGGCGCCGCGCAGCACGGCAGCCGGGTCGGGTCCTCGCGGGCGACCAGATGGTCCTCGGTCTGCTCGAGGACGCTCCAGTCGAGCTCGGCGAGCACATGGCGACAGGCGGCGATCGTCCGGTCGGCGTCGACCGGGAGATCGAAAGCAGCCTCGAGCTTCGACATCGCCCACGAACCTTGCCAGAGGCGCTTGCCGGCCTCGCTGATTCCTCAGAACAGGCCGCTGAGAGCGTCAATGGCGGCCTTGCCCAGGACGATTTCCAGCGCGACCCCAGCGACCCCGACCAGCGCCCCCAGGACGACGATCGCGAAGTCGGTGAGCAGCACGCCGAGAGAGAGAAGGACGACCCCCAAGGAGGGGAGGGTGTCGAGCCCGGTGAACGGCGGAGCCACGAAGGCCGCGACGCACCCGGCGATGACCAGGACCCCGAAAACGAGGTTGCTGGCACGGTGATCGAACAGGAAGCGCAGCCGGGGTTTCGAGATCCGCTCGAGTCGCCGAATCATCTTCATCAGCGCGGTGAGCAGCCGCTCCTGTGTCGGGCCCGCCATCTCACGCTTGCGCCAGCGCTCCGGCAGCCAGATCTCCTGGCGCCCGGCGACCAGCTGCAGGGCAAGGAGCACGGCGATGACGACCAGTACGTGCGTCGCGCCGCCGGTCGGCAGCGGTAGCGCCGGGACGGCAAGCAAGAGGACGAAGAGGACGGCGAAGCTCTTCTCCTCGAACAGGTCTATCAGGCTGCCGAGGGTCTTGTCCCCCGTACCTTGGAGCCAGCGTTCGAGGGCCTCGCTGAGTTCGCCACCAGCGGACGGTCGATCAGGCGAGTTCCTCGGCACAGCGACCGCGGCCTCAGCCGTCGGGCCTACGGCGCCGGTGGCGCGGGCTGCGACGCGACGGCGTCGGCGAACGCCGCCGCCTTCAGTGAGCCGAGTCCGGTCGCGAGGTCGTAGCCCCGCTGCGCGGCACCGCCGGCCGGGCTCCGCCCGACCGCGGAGTCGGGGTCGGGCGAGCTCGTCCCGCGGGTGATGTCGGAGAAGATCGAGTTGTAGCCGGGTCCGCGCGCGAGCTCGTAGAGAAGCGGTGGCAGCGAGCCGAGACGCGAACGACCGGCCGCGCGTTCTTGCTGAAGAACCAGCGCCACGATCGCGGCTGTCAGCGGCGTCGCGGCGCTCGTGCCCCCGCCGATTCCCCAACCGCCACCGTCCTTGTCGAACACGCTGAGTCCGGGTGTGAACGAGGCCATCGCCGCGAGGTCGGGGCTGAGCCGGGTGGGATCACCCGCCTGAAGCTGGGGGTCGACGCCGGGCGCCTGCTGAAAGCCAGGGCGGTCCCAAACCTTGCTCGGACCGCCGCCGGTGCCGACGCCCTGACTCGGATCGGTCGCGAACGTCGACCAGACGACCTGATCGGCGATCTCGTTGCCGGCGCTCAGGGTCAGGTCGGTACCGCCGACGCTGGTGGCGAACGGCGAGCTGCTCGGGAACAGGGCTCCCGGCTTGCCGACGAAGCAGCCCTGGAAGCCCAGATCGCCCGACGCGGCGAGCGTCGTGATCCCCAACGCGGTCGCCTGCGCCAGAAGGCTCCGCCCGAGCTTCAGCTGATCGGAGGTGAAGCGGCTCTCGCAGACGCCGTCGCTGATCGACAGGATCTGGGGAAGCCTCCCGTCCTGGCGCGATCGGTCGAGCGCGCCGAACATGAACAGCACGAAGGAGTTGCTGAAGCTCTGGTCGAGAGGCACGAAGATCGGCGTGATCCGCTCCAGCCCGGGCGCCAGCGAGGCGAGCGCCTCGACGTCGAGCACCGTCTCTTCCGGGGCTGACGCAGTGTCGATACTCGCCCCCGGCATCGCGAACTGGCGCACCGCTGGAGTCGCGAGTCCGAAGCACTGCGCCCAGGTGCGGAATCCGGCGGTGTCGGCCTCCTGCGAGCTCAGCGTTGCGACGCGAACTCCCGACCCGTCGAGGCCGCGGGAGCGCAGCTCGTCGACGCCGTAGGCGGTGGAGAGCTGGTTCGGGGTGTACGCGCCGACCGCGGTCGCGTCCGAGCACCCCTGGGGTGTGCCGGCCTTGGCGCTCACGCGCCTGGGGGCGCCGCCGCGGCTCGAGCTGCCACCGAGCTCATAGACCTCCCCGGCCGAGATCTGGCGTACCTGGCCGCGCAGGGGCGGAGGGGTGCAGAGTCCACCCGTCGGCGCCCCGCCTCCCTTGGCGCAGAAGATCCGCTGCCCGGCCCCCGGCGTCAGTACCGCGAGGGCGACGGATCTGTCCCCGCTCAGCTGGACCTTTTCGACCCCGCCCTGGGAGGTGAGATAGCGCCGAACCCGCCGGCGGTCGGCCCTGCTGGGCGCGAACCGGTTCCGATACTGGCGCGAGGAGAGGAACTGGCGGTACAGCAAGGATGAGGGGTCCGAAACCCGGGTCGCGAACCGGGCCGGCCTGCCCCGCTGGCGCAGGCCGAGCAGGAATACCCGGCGCTTGGGTGGGTTCGAGACACGCGCCGGGGCCGGGGTGGCGCGCGAGCCACCAGTTCGCCGAGCCCGGGCCCGGAGACGCGACCGCGGCGTCGGTGGCGACGAGGAAGAGTGCCGCGCAGGCGACGAGGGCGATCCACCCTGCCCGATTTCGGTTGGATTCATCCCGCCTCGGCACGCGCGATCATGCTACAAGCGGGATCGGTTAGTTCGATCGGGCGGCGGCTTCGAGCGCCTCCTTCCCACTGGGCGTTGTTCTTGTTCGACACTCACGACATCCGGAAGCGTCGCTGGTCGGCGGGTGTGCGCATCGCCACGCTGGCGCTCGCGATCGCGGCGATCGCAATCGCGGCGCTCTCGGCCCGCGCCGAGGCCTTCGTCTACTGGGCGAATTTCAACACCGGCGCGATCGGGCGCGCCAACCTCGACGGCTCGGGCGCCAACCAGAGCTTCATCACCGGTGCCGGCGGCCCGGTCGGACTGGCGGTCGAGGGCGCGCACATCTACTGGGCGAACTTCGACCTCGACACGATCGGGCGCGCCGACCTCGACGGCTCGGGTGCCAACCAAGCGTTCATCGCCAGCCCCACCGTCCTCCGCGGAGTGGCGGTCGACGGGCACCACGTCTACTGGACGAACCCATTCGTCGACACGATCGGGCGCGCCAACCTCGACGGCTCGGGTGCGAACCCGAGCTTCATCGGCGGCGCCGCAGGCCCCGCCGACGTGGCGGTCGACGCTGCGCACGTCTACTGGTCGAACTTGAACACGGGCGCGATCGGGCGCGCCAATCTCGACGGCTCGGGCGCCAACCAGAGCTTCATCACCGGCGTCGGCGGACCGGTCGGGATGGCGGTAAACGGCGCTCACGTCTACTGGACGGATACCGACGCCGGCGCGATCGGGCGCGCCAACCTCGACGGCTCGGGGGCCAACCAGACCTTCATCACCGGCGCCAGCGGCCCGGTCCAGATGGCGGTCAACGACGCTCACGTCTACTGGACGAACTTCAACAGCGGCGCGATCGGGCGCGCCAACCTCGACGGCTCCGGGGTCAACCAGAGCTTCATCACCGGCGCCAGCGGCCCGAGCGGGGTGGCGCTCGGCGCTTTGGGCAAGGCCTCCGCGAAGCCGACTCAGAGGCAGCGGGGAACGCGGATCCGCGTCGCCGTCAAGGTGCAGGCAGAAGAGAGGCTGACCGCCAAGGCCCGCGGCGAGATCAGGATCCGAACGACTCACAAGCTGAAGCCGAAGACGGTCGAAGTCGCCGCCGGCAAGACCGTGACGCTGGAGCTGAAGCCGACCCGCAAAGCCCGGGCAAGGATCGCCGAGGCGCTGCGGCGCAGAGGCGGACGCAAGGCGGTGGCGAAGCTCGCGGTGAAGCTCACCGACGGGAGCGGTAACGCCGTCTCTGAGAGGCTGACGGTGAGGCTGAAGCGATGACGAAGCTAGGCGTGGCGTCTCAACCGAGAGAACGGCGCGCCCTCGGACAGTAGGCTCGTCGACGGCGCAATCGCCGGATTGAGATGCAACGGAATGCGATGTGACGTCGTCGTCGTGGGAGCCGGGCTCGCCGGTCTGTCCGCCTCCCGAGACCTGGCCGCGGGAGGCGCCGATGTCATCCTGCTCGAGGCCCGTGGCCGCGCCGGCGGGCGGGTCGAGCAGGCGCGCCTTCCGGACGGGCGACTCGTCCAGCTCGGCGGCGAGCTCGTGGGTGAGTTCCACACGGCCTACCGCGAGCTGACGGAGGAGCTGGGACTGACGATCGTGCCCGGTTTCGGGGGGCACGCCTCGGGCGAGGATGTCGCGCTGCTTGCCGAGGGGCGTGTGATCGGCAGCGGGTGGCCGTGGATGAGCGACGCCGACCGCGCGAGCTACGACGCCACCGAGGCAGAGTTCGCGAATCTCGCCGCGGGCGTCGACCCCGATGACCCGTGGTCGCATCCCGAGGCGGATCGGCTCGACCGGATCTCCGTCGGCGCCTGGATGCGCTCCCAGGGCGCGACGCCGAACGCCGTCCGAGCCCGCGAGCTGGCGATGCTTTCCCTTGCCGCCGAGTCGGTTGAGCGGACCTCGCTGTTGTCGGACCTGCGCAAGGAGGCGGCCGCGGGGGCGCGCGGCTTTTATGACTACGCGGTCTGGGAGTCAGGGACCGTCGCGGAGGGCTCGGCCACGGTGGCGCTGAAGATGGCAGCGGAGCTCGAGCACCGGATCCACTACGCCACCCCGGTGATCGGCATCGAGGTCGCGAGTACCGGCTGCGCGGTGGAGGCCGCCACGGGGGAGCGCTTTTACTGCGAAGCCGTCGTCAGCGCGGTTCCCGTTGGCCCGCTTCGCCGGATCGCGATCGACGGGGTCTCGCCGGCCCGGCTCGCCTCGCTCGACCGCCAGCGGCATGCGCTGGCCGCGAAGGCGTGCTTCTCTTATCCGCGCTCCTTCTGGGAGGGGGAGGGCCTCAACGCGACGGCCTACATGGAGGCGACGATGATCGGCGGGACCTGGCCCCAGAGCGAGGGCGTCATCTCGGCGCTGATCCCGCCGGAGCGCTTGGCCGCCTACCTGACGACTTCGTCGCGGATCGTCGAGAAGGAGCTGACGGGGGAGATGGTCGCCGCGTTCGGCGACCAGGCCGGCGACCCGATCGCCGTCCACATCCGCCGCTGGGGAGTCGATCCGTGGACGCTCGGCTACATCACGGGCTGGCGACCCGGCGACGTGATGGCCGTCGGTCCCCTGCACGGCACGCACGAACCCCCGTTCTACGTCTGTGGCTCGGACCAGTGGGTCTGCGGCTACATGGAGGGCGCGGTGCGCACGGGGCGGGCAGCCGCAGCCGCCGCGCTCGGCCGCGACTGACCGGTCGGCCTGGCTGCGATCACGACGGTGGCGCTGAGCTCGTCGGAAACGGCCACCTGCGGCGTCAGTCCGTTGTCGATGACGGCTTCGACGGCCTGCGGCGCCTGGCGCTCGCTCGTCTCGACGAGCAGGTGGCCGTCTGGCGCGAGCCATGCCGGGGCCCCGGCGATCACCCGCCGCACGACGTCGAGGCCGTCCGCGCCGCCGTCGAGCGCCGTCCGCGGCTCGTAGATGCGGGCCTCCCGGGGCAGCAACCCGATCGCCTCGGTTGGGACATACGGCGCGTTGGCGATCAGGATGTCGACGCGGCCCCGCCGCGACGCGGGCAGCGGCTCGTAGAGGTCACCCTGCCAGACGCGACCACCGGCGGCGAGCAGGTTGCGGCGGGCGCACCGCACCGCGGCGGGGTCGACGTCGACGGCGTCCAACTCGACCCGGTCCAGGGCCGCGACAAGCGCGGCGCCGATCGCGCCCGAGCCGCAACACAGGTCGACGACGACAGCCGGCGACGAGGCGGAGACCCGGCGTCCGGTCTCGGCCGCCCGGCGAGTCAGCTCGACGGCCTCGCGGACGAGGAACTCGGTGCGGCGGCGCGGCACGAACACTCCACCGTCGACGGTGATCCGCAGGCCGCAGAATTCCGCCCACCCGAGGACGTGCTCGAGCGGCAGGCCGGCGACTCGCCGCTCGACCATCGCCGCGAGCTCGGCCGTCGTTCGTGCCCCCGAGATCAGCAGCCGCGCCTCGTCCTCGGCGAAGACGCAGCCCGCGTCCCGGAGCCTGGTGACGATGACGGATCGAGACAGCAGCACTGTCGGGTCAGGCGACCGTCTCGCGGCGGCATTTGGCGAACAGCGTCAGCGCGTAACGCCCGGCCGGGTGCTCACGGGCGCGTTCGACGAGCGCGGCGGTGGGGGGAGGCAGGATGTCGGGCTGGGGGAGAGGGACCCCGTAAACGGGTGGCACGACGACCGATGCCGAGAGCGCCGCGAACGTGAGGTCGGCGGCGCCAAACCGCTCACCGCACAGGTGCTCGCGGCCGTCCGCGAGCAGCTCGGCGACGAAGTCGAACTCGCGCCAGACCGCAGCCTCGTCCTCGACCTCGGTGCCCGGGTGGATGCCGAGTTGGCGTCGCGCCCAGCGCACGGCAAGCGGCCAGCCGAGCCGCAGCGCCCGGTCCTCCCAACGCGGCACACCCTGGTTGTTGAAGTCCAGCATCAGCTCCGGCTGGGCGAGCATGTGGACGTACATCAGCCGACGCCCCGTCGGGCCGAGTCCGTCGTCGAATCGCCGGCAGAGCCGCTCGACCTCGGCGCGCTCCGCCGACTCAGCCGGGTAGAGCCGGTGCTCGGGTGGGGTGCGTTCGTCGACCCACGCGAGGATCTCCTCCGACTCGCCGAGCACACCCTCGGGGGTCACCAAGACCGGGACGGTGGCTCCGCCGCCGGCGCGCCGGGCCGCGATTCGGTGGATGGCCTGTACGTGCCGTTCCTCCCGGTATGCGATTCCGGCCCGCTCGAGGGCCCAACGGGCCTTCTCGCAGTAGTGGCTGATCGGGATCGTGACGAGTCGCAGCACCCTGCGAGGATATGTCGCCCGCCGCGCGGTCAGCGGGCGCGGACGACCTCGGCCGCGAACCAGACCGAGAGCCCGCCGGCGACGCCACGCAGCGTCCGGGAGAGGCGGGGGTCGATCTGGTCGGAGGTGCTCGCCTGGGTCGCGGCGACCCAGGTCAGCCCCGCCCCCAAGCCGAGCGCCACCACCCGCCCGGCCCGCACGACCTTCTGCTCGAGGCGCGCCGAGGTGAACTTGACCTCGAGCTGGCGCCCCGGCCGGTTGCCGACCACCGTCGCGAGGCCGTCGGAGATCTGGCTCGCCCGGTAGCGGAGCCGCTCCGCCTCGTAGATGATCTGCTGTGGGTCGAGGCGCCCGACGAGCCGCCGCGAGATGCTGCGCATGAAGAATCGTCGCGCCTCCTCGATCGGGTCGAGCTCCGGTGCGAGCTCGGAGACCGCGCCGTCGACCTGGGCGAGCGCCTTGCCGACCATGACGAAGGCGGGCGGCAACGGAACTCCGTGGCGAACCGAGATCATCGTCAGCTGGTTGAGGACGTCGACCAGGTGGATCTCGTTCAACGAGCGGCCGCGGATCTCGGCCATGACCGCGGCGATGTCCTTGCGGTAGTCCTCGATCTCGACCTCGGCCGCGTCGGCGACCCCGCTGAGGTCGAGTGAGACGTCGGCGAGCAGGTCGACATCGCCTTGCGCGAAGGCGAGCAGGACGAGGAACAGCTGGCGGCGCGTCTGCGCGTCGAGGCGACCGACCATGCCCAGGTCGAGCAACCAGATCCGACCGTCGGCCCAGAGCATGTTGCCCGGGTGCGGGTCGGCATGGAAGAAGCCCTCCTCGAGTACCTGCTTGTAGTACGCCTGCATCAACTGTCGCGCCGCCTCGATCCGCTCGGGGCCCTCCGGCGCCTCGAGCAGGGGAACCCCGTCGACGACTTCGTCCATGACCAGAAAGCGCTGGGTGGAGAGCTCGCGGTGACAGCGCGGAACCGCGATCCGGCTGTAGCCGTCGACGATCTCGCCCATGCGGACGATGTGGCGCGCCTCCTCGCCGAAGTCGAGCTCGTCGCGGAGGGCGCCGGAGACCTGCTCGACGAGCGACGGCAGGTCGATGATCCGGTTGAGCCGCCCGGAACGCGACGTCGGCCCGACGATCATCTCGAGCAGGGCGAGATCGTTCTCGACCACCTCCTTGGCCTCCGGGCGCTGGACCTTGACCACGACCGGGTGGCCGTCCGCCATCCGCGCCCGGTGCACCTGGGCGATCGTCCCCGCGGCGAGTGGCTCGGGGTCGATCGAGGAGAAGACGTCCTCCCAGGGCACGGCGAGCTCGCGCTCCATCATCGCCACGACCTCCGCTTCGGACATCGGCGGCACGTCCGACTGCAGCGCGGCGAGCTCGGCGACGTACTCCTCGGAGATCAGGTCGGGGCGGGTCGAGAGGATCTGGCCGAGCTTCCCGAACGTCGGCCCGAGCCTCTCGAACGCCTCGCGCAGCCGGCGTGGGCCGTCGGCGTCGCCTTCGAGGCGAAGCACCCGCCCGGAGAGCTGGCGGATGGCGACCGGGCCGAGGATGCCTCCGATCTCACGGGCGCGTGCCTTCAGCGGGCCGGAGTCCGGGGTGCTCTCGGCGGCCGGCTCGCCGGTGGCGGTATTGACGACGACCACGGTGCAGTCGGCGAGATGGGTGACGCGGTTGGCGACGTTACCGAGCAGGAACTGCTTGCGACCACGCATCCCCGAACTGCCGACGACGACGACGTCGGCATCGGCCCGCCGGGCGGCGTCGAGGATCGCGGCGGCGATGTCCTCGCTCGACTCGACCACCGCGCGGGCGCTGATCCCGTCGGCCGGCAATGACCTCTCGAGCGCCTTACGCAGCCGGGCGTGCTCTCGAGCGGCGCCGTTGTCGGGCGCGTCCCGCTCCGCCGACGGCCTCCGGGGCGCCGCCGTTCCCGGCCCCGGCATCGAGCTCGCCGGAATCGGGCTCCGGTGGCGGCGCCACCACCTGGATCGCCAGCAGCTCGGCGCCCAGCGATCGAGCGAAGCCGGCCGCCCATTCGACCGCGAGCGCCGCTCCGGCGCTGCCGTCGGTGGCCACCGCGACGAGCTTCGTTTCCGCAGGCATCAGCGCGAGGATAGGTCGGCGGCAGGGCTCGGTGCGTGGCGCTCTGCACAGACGCAGGGGGGATGAGCCGCTGCTGAGGCGCGACCGCCCGGACCGAGGGCCGCCGGTCCGGCGGCGCCTCGGTCCGGGTCGGCGCGTCAGGCGGCCGGTTGCGGCGCCTCGGAATAGCGCAGCGAGCCGGGCGTGTCGAGCAGCTCACCCGTCTCCAGCAGCGTCTTCAGGCCGGAGAGGATCATCGGCCAGCCGCCGTAGAGCTCGCCGTTCGCTCCCTCGCGCAACTGGTCGTGGGTGACCGTCAGCCGGCACGAGTCGCCGACCGGCTCGATCTCCCAGGTGATCCGCGACGCGCCTTCGCTCCGCACCTCGTCGCTCCAAAGCGCCGTCATCGTCTGGACGAGCCGGCGCGGCGGATCGACCTCCAGGTTCTCTCCTTCGCCGAGCGGGACGGCGCCGTCCGCGGCGCTCATCTCGTAGCGCGAGCCGGGCTTCCAATCGGAGCTCACCCGCGCCCCGAAGTTGTACTTGCTCCTCATCTCGCCGTCGGTGATCGCCTCCCAGAGGCGTTCCGGGGTCGTCTTGATGTAGATCTCGAACACCTTCTCGTCGGGCGAGGCCGTCCACGGCCTCTTGCCGGTGCTGCTCTCCATGTCTAGTCCTCCAGTTGCTTCTTGAGCCCGGTCAGCGTTGCCACCCAGGGCTCGGCGTATTTGCTCACCCAACGGTCGTGGACGAGCCTGATCGGGACGGGGTTCAGGAAGTGGAGCTTTTCGCGCCCACGCCGCTGCGTGGTCACCAAGCCCGCCTCCTCGAGCACCCTGAGGTGCTTCATGACGCCGAATCGGGTCATCGGCAGCCGCCGCTCGAGCGCGCTCAGCGTTTGCCCGTCGAGTTCGAACAGCTCGTCGAGCAGGCTACGGCGGGTCGAGTCGGCGAGCGCCTTGAACACCGCGTCCATGCCGGGATCATAGGTGACCATTTGGTCACTTGTCAAGGCGGGCACCGGTAGTCGAACCCGGGATACCCGCTCGCGTTTCAACGCCGTCAGTCCGAGACCCGGCGAAGGAACTCGGCGAAGCCCGCGTCCGGGGTGTGGATGTTGAGCATCCGGGCCCCGCTCTCGCGCCTCTGGGCGAACGTGTGTCGCACCCCGCGCGGGATCGAGGCCAGGGTGCCCGCGGCGGCCCTGTGCACCGAGTCCTCGACCGTCACCTCGAGCTCGCCGTCGAGCACGTAGAACGAGTCCACCTGGTCGTCGTGGTGGTGGGCGTCGGGGCCGTCGAACGGGCCATCGAGCTTCCACTCGGCGAAGGAAATCTCGGGGAGGGCGGCCTTCATGTGAACGACGCGATTGCCGGACACGAGCCGCTCGCCGCCGCCGGGGGCGCGGACGATCGCCTCTGCAGCGGCCAGCCCGCCGTCGCGCGGCGGGTCGAAGCTGTCGAACCGCGCGCTCGGCGCCGTCGCGGCTCGCTCGCATGAAGGCGGCGAAGCCCCCGTCCGGGGCGTGGAAGTTGAGGAAGCGTGCGTCATCGCCGCCTTCGTTGGCGAATGAGTGGACGAGGTTCGGAGGCGCTGCGACGAACCCGCCGGCGGGTATCCGGACCTGCTCGGCTGCGGCGCCGATCTGGAACGTCAGCTCGCCGTCGAGCAGGTAGAACGCGTCGGTGTGCTCGCGGTGGACGTGCGGGTCGGGCCCGCGCTCACCGGGCCCGTAGCGCGACCAGGTGACCGAGAGGTCGTCGTGGTCGGCGAGCAGGACCACGTCGCGGGCCGCGCGCGCGGTGATCGTCTCCCCGTCGCCGGGACCGACGAGAACGTTGCTCAGGTTGTGCTCGCCCATCGAACCTCCTGCCGCCGCGGAACGCCCCGAGACCCTGACCATGGTGATCGGACGCAGGTCGATGGTAAAAGAGCACCTTCGCCCGCGGCAGGTTGAGCGGTTCTGGCCGACTTCCTGGCCGAGTTCAGCGACGAGATCCGGGTCATCGGCGCCTGGCGCCGAGACCCGGGCGGCTCCCGCGAGTTGCCCCGCCGGCGGCCGTGCCGGGCCCGGCCTCGCCCACCACCCTGCTAGCCGTCGCTCTAGCTGCGTGAATTGCGCGGCGTACTTCGTGCCAGCGTCGCAGTCGTTGCTCAACCGCATCCTCCGCGCTCGTTCGCACCGAACCGTGGAGGAAAAGCATGTCCACAGGAACCGTGAAGTGGTTCAACGACACGAAGGGCTTCGGCTTCATCACGCCCGATGACGGCTCGAAGGATCTCTTCGTCCATCAGAACTCAGTCAACGCCGGCCACGTCCTCACCGAGGGCACGAAGGTCAGCTTCGAGTCCGAGGAAAGCGACAAGGGCCCTCGCGCCGCCAACGTTCAGGCGGTCTGAGAGCGGCCTCACCCGTCGCGCGACTCGCGCCGCCGGCGCCCCGCCCCTCACGAGATGACGGGGCGAGGCGCCGCGGTGTGATCGTTGATCAGTCGAACGTGATCAGGTGGATCGGCACGTGGTCGATCTCCGGTGATGCGCCCCCGGTGAAGTTGCATACCTTCGCCAGGGTCTGGTCGTCGAGCGGGACGCGGAGTCCGTAGACGAGGACGCCGGCCGGAAGCGGCGCTCTCATCGAGATCAGCACGGCCTCGTCCACCTCGGTGCCGGGTGTCGCCAATGTCAGGTCGATGCAGCCACCGTCGGGGACGGAGCCTGCCGTGACGCTGATCGTGCCGAGGGCCTCGCCGCCCGCGATGTCGCTCGCGGTCAGCGAGTCGGTGGCGACGTCGGCACCGGTGAGCGTGCTGCTCGCGACGTCGGTGCCGGACACGGTGGCGTCGTCGATCTCGGAGGTGCCGACGGAGTCGGTTCCGAGGTCGGTCGCGGTCACGCTTCCGTCGTCGATTTCCGGGCTGGCTACGGAGTCGGTTCCGAGGTCGGTCGCGGTCATCGAGTTGTCGACGATCTCGCCGCCGTCGATCGAGTTGTCGGCGATCTCGCTCGCCGCGACCCCGTTGGTTGCGATCTCGGCCTGGGAGACCGCGCTTCCGGCGATCTTCGGGTTGGTCACCGCGTCGTCGGCGAGGTCGGCCTCGTTTACGGCGAGGTTCTTCAGCTTCGCCGAGGTGACGCTGGCTCCGTCCAGGTCGACGGTCTTCACCTCCCCGTTGACGATGTCGGTCGAGAACACGGTGTTGGCCGCGTACGCGCCGCCGGTGCTGACCGCGATCAGCAGCGCGAGTAAGGAGCACACGTTCGCGAACGTGACCCCGCGGCGTAGTCGGACGAGCATTGACGCCTCCCTCGGGTCGTTTTGCCGACCCTACCTTCGGAGGTCCGCAGGCCGACCAACCGCGTCGCTCACGTGGACTGGGCCCTGATCGCCGGCGCGCAGGCGGCCAACTCGTAGCCGCTCGGCATGTCCCGGCGCAGCGCGGCGAACGCGATCCCGCCGGCGATCAGCGGCAACCAGAAGAGGATGACGCGATATGCGAGCACCGCCGCCGCCGTGCCCGCGGCCGGCGCTCCGTAGACGATCAGGGTCCCGATCAGCCCGAGGTCGATGCCGCCGATCCCGCCCGGGATCGGCAGCAGACCGCCGAGCTGACCGATCAGATAGCCCATCAAGACGACGGTCAGCGGAGGGGAGAGACCGAAGGCGTGAAAGGTCGCCCAGAGGACGGCGTTGTCGAAGAGCCAGTAACCCAATGACCCCCCGAGCACGCGGCGATCTCCCGAGCGGATGATCTGCAGAGCCTCGGCGGTACCGTCGATCACCGCCTTGCGCGCCCCAGCGACCCAGCGGCGCAGGCGCGGATCGCCGGGGCCCGCCGGGCGGCCCGGCCCGAGCCGCGGTATCGCCACGACCGCGACGAGGACCAGAGTCGCCACGGCGGCCGGGAGCGCGGTCAGCCACAGCGACAGATCGGGTCCGGCGAGACCGAGTGCCATCACCGCCCCGAGCACCGCGACGGCGAGGAAGTTGACCGCGCTCTTGATCAGAAAGAAGGCGACCGATCGGCGGGCGATTCGCTCCCCGTCCATCCCGCCGCGGTGCAGCACCCAGGCGCCAAGAGCCAGTCCGCCGGCGCCGCTGGCCGGGATCAACGACCCCATCGCGAGCTCCGAGCCGCCGATCTGCCAGCTCCGGCGCCAGGTCAGGCCGGTGCAGAAGATCGGCCCGAACATGAGGATGTAGGAGCCGAAGGAGAGCGCCTCGAAGCCGGCCGCGACTGCGAGCCAGCCGGGGCTGGCGCTCGCAAGGCGTTCTCGCACTTCCCCGAGCCCGGGCGCCAGGACGACGATCGCGACGAGGACCACGAGCGCCGCGATCGCCTGCAGGGCGCGGCGGTTCAGCGTGCTCGTCTGAAACTCGCCCGGGAGCTCCGGTGACGACGGGGCCGAGACCCTGATCTTGACTGGAGGCGCGATCAGCTACGCATCCCGGAGGAGCGGCTCGGGGCGCCGTCCAGCCCCCGGGCGGCGTCGCTGATCCGGCGGAGGCTCAAGGCGGAAGCGCGACGGCCGCCTCGGGCGTCGCGACGCGAAAGCTGAAGCTCTCCTCCAGATAGAGCTGGACGGCTTCGGGGTCGTCGCTCTCATACCCGACCGAGAGGTCCTCGCCCGACTCGAACAGGAAGTCGCCGCCTCGCATGCTCACGAGGACCGCGCCTTGGACGCCGGGCGCCCAGACGAGCGCGCCGCCGAGGATCTGGCGCAGATGATCGAGAAGCGGGTAACCGCCGTGCTCACTGGTCTCCAGCACGCGGGTATGCGCCTCGGGGCCGAGCGCGAGCCCGTACGGCCCGTCGATCCCCGCGCTGAGCAGGGCGTCGATCGCCTTTGCAACGTGGCGCGGGTAGCGCTCGCAGTCGTCGCCGAGGGAGATCGGGTCGTGGGTCGATGCCGCAGCGATGCCGGCGATCTCGGCGTCTTCCCAACCATGGAAGACCGCGGCGTTCTCGGCGACGGCGATCCGGTGCGCCGCCTCGGCGAGTGCGCCCAGGTCGGTGTCCTCGGCCCCCCGGTCGGCGTCCTCGAGCTCGGTCCGGGCGATCGAGAACGGGGAGCGCAACTCGACCAGCGCGATGACGCGCCGTCGCCGGGCGGAGAGGCCGTCAACCGGTGGGTCCGGGACCGGTTTCGTGCGGCCGAGGTTGGTGGCCGAGTGCTGCCATCCGTGGGGCCCGGCGAAGTCGATGAGCTTGCGCGCGGCGAGGGCAGGGGTCAGCCGCTCGCGCGCTTCCCGATCGATTCGACCCCAGCCCGCCTCGGTTATCGGTGCGTGGTCACGCAGCAGGTGGTTCATGAACCCGCATGCCTCAGACCGCCGATCCCGAGCGAAACGCTTCCGGCGAGCGGCGCTCCGCGAGAGGCGGCGTCCTCGACGGCCTCCTCCTCTGCCTCCTCGCCGTGCTCGACGATGTCGCCGTCTTGGAAGAGAATCCCGAGCGCGATCTCGCGCCAGAGCGGGGTACGGCGCAGCAGGAACTCCAGATCCATGCAGAAGTGCTTGAACTCCTCCCCCTGGGCATCGCGCATGATCGCCCGCGCCTCGGGGTCCGACTCGACCGCCATGCGCTGCTCGTACCAGCCGATCGCCTCGGCCTCCTCGGTCAGCGACGCGCACAGCCGCGCGAAGGTCCTGGTCTCGCCGGGCAACTCCGCTGCGGGCTCGTGGTATTGGTCGAAACCCACGGCGGCATCATGCCACGCGAATGGCCGACCCGACACGAGGGGAACCCCGCCGCGGCGACTCGAGAGCCTGACCAGCGAGCGCGACCGGGTTACTCTCGGAAGATGACTCGCGGGCCACTTGGCGTGATCGGCGTCCCGACCAGCGCCGGCGCGTTCTCCCCGGGTCAGGAGCAGGCACCCGCTGCCCTGCGCGCCGCCGGCCTGATCGGGAAGCTCCGCGACGCCGGAGTCGACGTCCGCGACCATGGCGACGGCGAGGTGTGGCGCTGGCGACCGGACCGCGAGAACCGGCGGGCGCAGAATTCCGGCCGGGTCGCCGAGATCGTTCACGAGACCGCTGAGCGGGTCGGGGACGCGATCGGCGCCGGGGAGGCCACGATGGTGCTCGGCGGCGACTGCACGGTCGGAATCGGGACGGTCGCCGGCCACGTGGCGAGCGGCGAATCCGTCGCCGTCGTCTACTTCGACACCCACGCCGACCTCAACGTTCCCGAGAGCGTTCGCGAAGGGACGCTGGACTGGATGGGGATGGCGCACATGCTCGCCGAGGACGGCGCGGTTCGCGAGCTGGTCGAGGTCGGTGCGCGGGTTCCGCTGCTGCGACCCGAGCAGGTCCTTCTGTTCGCCTGGGGTCCGCAGCAGGCGACGCGACGCGAGCGCGAGGCGATCGAGCGGCTCCCGATCGAGGTCATCCCGGTCGCAGAGGTGCGGGCGGACCCGTCCGCGGCCGCGGCCCGCGCGCTCGACTCGTTCGGCGTCCGCGCCGATCGTCTCCTCGTTCACTTCGACGTCGATGTCGTCGACTTCACAGATACCCCGCTGTCCGAGAACGTCGGGCGCAACGAGGGCCTCGCCTACGACGACGCCGCCCGGGCGCTCGACGTCCTGCTGCGATCGCCTCGCCTCGCCGGCCTCACGATCACCGAGCTGAACCCGGCTCATGTCGAGGAGGGCGCGGGGAGCATCGAGAGGCTGACCCGTGACCTGGTGCGCGGGCTGAGCCGACGCCGATGACTGAGGAGCGCGCGGGCCCCACCGTGACCCGCTCTCAGCTCGCCTCGGATCTCGACGACCTCGGGGTACGAGCCGGTGGGATCTTGATGGTGCACACGCGGATGAGCGCGATCGGCTGGGTGGTCGGGGGCAGCGAGACCGTGGTGCGAGCGCTGCTCGACGTCCTCGGCCCGCAGGGGACGCTGAGCGCGTACGCCTCGTGGGAGGAACACGTCTACCGCGCCACGGACTGGCCGCCGGAGTATCGCGACGCCTATCTCGCGGAGCCGCCGGCCTTCGACCCGTCGACGGCCGAGGCGGCGCGCGACCATGGTCGAATCCCCGAACGGGTGCGAACCTGGCCCGGTGCCGCTCGCAGCTCCCATCCGGAGGCCGGCGTGGTCGCAGTCGGCGCAGAGGCGAAATGGCTCACGGACACGCATCCCAGGAACGACGGATACGGAGAGGACAGCCCGTTCGCTCGCCTGGTCGAGTCCGGAGGGCAGGTGCTGTTGCTCGGCGCCCCGCTCGAGACGACGACGTTGCTGCACCACGCCGAGGCGATCGCCCGCGCGACGCCGAAGCGGCGCGTGACCTTCCGCGTGGCGATCGCCGAGGCCGGCGGCGTAGCGGAGGCGACGTTCACCGACATCGAGACGTCGGCGGGTGCGTTCGCCTACGAGGACCTCGGGCTCGACGAGGATTCGTTCGCGATCATCGCCGGAGAGGCACTCGCCGCCGGCATCGGCGTGCGCGGCCACGTCGGTCGGGCCGAGAGTCACCTGTTCGGGGCCGCCGAATTGACCGCGTTTGCCGTCTCGTGGCTCGAGGACCGGTTCGGCGGCGGCGGATGACCGCTCGGCCCGGGGCTGCCGCATACGATCCGGGCGGTGGCTGAGGAATGGTCGACGATCAGGGGCGACGACGGGCAGGGTTTCGTCTTTGCCGAGGCCGGCGAGGGCCCGCTGATCGTTCTCCTTCATGGCTTCCCTGACACCCCGGACGGCTGGGACGGAATCGCATCCGGCCTCGCCGACGCGGGCTACCGCGTCGCGCGGCCGTGGTTGCGCGGCTATCACCCCGAGACGATCGTCGAGAGCCGCCCGTACGACCTGGTCACGATCGGATCCGATCCGATTGCGTTTCTGGACGCGCTCGGCGAGCGCGAGGCGATCCTCGTGGGCCACGACTGGGGCGCGGCGATCGTCTACGGCGCTGCGACCCTCCATCCCGACCGGGTGCGAGCGATCGTCCCAATCGCGATCCCGCATCCGGCGCAACTACCGCGCAACCCATCGACGCTCTGGGGCGCTCGACACTTCCTCGCCCTGAAGATGCCGTGGGCCGAAGGCGCGGTGCGGCGCGGCGACTTCGCCTACCTCGAGCGCCTCTACCGGCGCTGGTCGCCGAGCTGGGCCGGAGCGGCCCGCGACCGGTCGCTCGCCGCGGCGAAGCGAGCCTTCACCGACGAGCGCTCGCTCAGCGGGGCACTCGACTACTACCGCGCGCTCTCGTTGCGTCCCGTATCCGAGTTTGCCCGAGCGCCCGACATACGAGGCTTGGTCGTCGCCGGCACGACCGACCTCGATCCGGCGGTCTACGAAGAGACCGCCGAGTTGCTGGGTGAGGGCTCCGAAGCGCTGATCGTCGACGGGGCCGGCCATTGGCCACATCGAGAGGACGAGGACGCCTTCCTCGCCCGGCTGATCTCGTTCGCCGGCGACCTCGATCGGGCCGGCGTCTAGCTGCGACCATCCCGGGCGAGATCCTCGAGCTCCGTCCGCGCGGCTCGAAGCTCGCCCTCGCGCTCGACCCGCTGTCGTTCAGCTTCGAGGTGTCGCTCCTGTGCGCCGCTGAGCCGCTCTCGCGCCTGCTCGAGGCGGTTGCGAGCCTCGTCGACCCGCTTCTCGGCCGCGTCGAGTGCACGCTGAGCCCGCCGCACCTTCACCTGTGCCTCCCGGCGGGGAGCGGCGCTCCGGCCGGGCTGCTCTCGCTTTTTTGCCGGCCGCGGCGGTGGCGTGACCTGCGATCCGCCGAATCCGACCGCCTCCCGGTCACGGGTGACCCGACCGGCGGCAAACTCGGCCCGAAGCTCGTCGTCGCCGGCGACAGCTCGCAGCGTCTCGCGGACTCGGTCGAGGATCGCCGCGCTGACGCGATCGGAGCCGAGTCCCACGCCGACCGCCTCCATCATCCCTTCGATCGCATCGTGCTGAGCGGCGATCGCGTCCTTGAGCTCGCGCTTGCCGCCGCCGCCGAGCGCTGCGCTCTGGGCCTCCTCGAGCCGCTTTCCCGTTTCGATCAGCCGCTCGGCCGCTCCCGGGTCGGTGTGCACGCCGCGATTGACCGCCCACGCAGATCGGCTCGGCTTCCTGAGCTTGCGAACCTGCTCGGCGCCGGCCCGATCGCCGTCGCGGCGAAGGCGCTTCGCGAGCGCGCCGCGCTTCGCCGTGAACTCCTCGAAGGGCGCGGAGTAGAGGGCCGCGATCTCCTCGTTCGACGCCGGTTCCGGGGGGCGATCAGCCATCGCAGCGCTAAGTCGATCAAATCTCGCCCCAGCGATGATTCTCGAGCCCCGCCTCGGTCTCAGGTGGTGACAGTTCGATCATCACCAACCGACGACGAGGAGACGAGGACGTGACTGCTGAACAAGCATCGAAGCCGGCGCCCGGCGCCGCCACGACGGCGGGGAGCGACCGCGGGCGCTGGATGGCCCTGTACGTGCTCTGCGGCGGCATGCTGATGATCGTGCTTGACGCCACGATCGTCAACGTGGCGCTGCCCTCGATCCAGGATGATCTCGGCTTCTCGCAGTCGAACCTCGCCTGGGTGGTGAACGCGTACCTGATCGCGTTCGGTGGCCTGCTCTTGTTGGCCGGCCGGCTCGGGGACCTGATCGGCCAGCGCCGGATCTTCCTGATCGGTCTCGCCGTGTTCACGAGCGCGTCGCTGGTCTGCGCCGTGGCCCAGAGCCAGGGGGTGCTGATCGGGGCGCGGTTCGTCCAGGGTGCCGGCGGCGCGATCGCGTCCGCAGTGATCCTCGGGATGATCGTGACGATGTTCCCCGAGCCTCGCGAACAGGCGAAGGCGATCGGCGTCTACAGCTTCGTCGCCTCGGCCGGGGCGTCGATCGGGCTGCTCGCCGGGGGCGTGCTCACCGAGGCGATCAACTGGCACTGGATCTTCTTCGTCAACCTGCCGATCGGTGTCGCGACCGCTTTTCTAGCGCTGAGGCTGGTCGAGGGGCGAGAGGGGATCGGCCTCGAGCAGGGCGCCGACATCCCCGGCGCGCTGCTGATCACCAGCGGACTGATGCTCGGCGTCTACACGATCCTCGAGGCCGGTGACTGGGGCTGGGGATCGGTCCAGACGCTGACGCTCGGCGGCGTCTCGATCGCGCTCCTGGCCTCGTTCGTCGCCCGCCAGGCGCGGATCGCAAACCCGCTCATGCCCCTGCGCCTGTTCCGCTCGCGGAACGTCGCGGGAGCGAACGCCGTCATGGCCCTGCTCGTCGTCGGGTTCTTCGGGATGTTCTTCCTCGGCGCCCTGTACCTGCAGGAGATCCTCGGCTACAGCGCGCTCCAGGTCGGACTCGCTTTCCTGCCCTCCTGCATCGTCATGGGAACCCTGTCGTTGGGCTTCGCGGAGCGCCTGATCATGGGCTTCGGCCCCCGCGCGACGCTCGTCGCCGGGCTCGTCTTCGCCGGCGCCGGCCTGCTCCTGTTCGCGCGGGCGCCGGTCGACGGAAGCTGGGCGACCGACGTCCTCCCGGTGATGCTCCTGCTGGGCGCCGGAGCCGGCCTCGCCTTCCCCGCGCTGATGACGCTCGCGATGTCGGGCGCTACGCCGAGCGATGCGGGGCTTGCCTCGGGGCTCGTCAACACCACCGTCCAGGTCGGAGGCGCGATCGGCCTCGCCGTCCTCGCGACGCTGGCGACCGAGCACACCAACGGCCTGCTCGCCGACGGTGAGTCGACAGCCGCGGCGCTCAACTCCGGCTACCACGTCGCCTATCTGATCGGCGCGGCGCTGGTGGCGATCGCGATCGTCACGGCGCTCACCGTGCTCCGCCCGGCGACTGCCGGCGCCCCGAAGGAGGACGCCGGGACCGAGCTCGAGCCCGCGTATTCGGAGGCCGGCTGACAGCTTCGAGACCGAGGCGGGACGAGAACGCTCGTCAGAGCGCCGATGACGACCCAGCTCGACTAGAGTCGCGCCGCCGATGAAAGCGGCAGTGATCTATGAGAACGGCGGTCCCGAGGTGCTGCGCCACGAGGAGGTGCCCGACCCCGAGTGTCCCGACGGCTGTCTGCTGATCGACGTCGAGGCGATCAGCATCGAGGGCGGCGACCTGCTGTCGCGCGCCGGGTCGCCGCCGCCGTCGGTCCCGCACATCGTCGGGTACCTCGCCGCGGGCACGGTGGTCGAGGTCGGCCCCGGGGTCGAGAACCGCGCGGTCGGCGATCGGGTCGTGACGCTCAACATGGCCGGCTCGCACGCCTCCAAGCGGGCCGTCCCCGCGATCTCGACCTGGCTGATCCCCGACGGGTTGGACGCGGCTCCCGCCGCCTGCGTCCCGGTCGCGTTCGGGACCGCCCAGGAGTGCCTGTTCACCGCCGCAAACCTCGAGGCCGGGCAGACGGTCCTGATCCAAGCGGGAGCGGGGGGCGTCGGGATGGCGGCGATCCAGTTGGCCAAGCAAGCCGGCGCGACGGTGATCTCGACCGCGTCGAGCGACGCCAAGCTCGAACGCCTGCGGGAGTTCGGGCTCGACCACGGGATCAACTACGCCGCCGAGAGCTTCGGCGAGCGAACGCGCGAGCTGACCGGCGGGCGCGGCGTCGACGTGATCCTCGACTCGGTTGGCGGTCAGACGCTGATCGACAGCATCGGCGCGCTGGCCTACCGCGGGACGCTCGTCAGCGTGGGGGTGGCGGGACGCGCCGGTTCGACCGTCGAGGCGAGGGATCTGTGGGCGCAGAACACCACGCTGCGCGGCGTCTTCCTCGGCGGAGCCCTGCTGACCGAGTACCCCCGCGTACACGGGATGATCGCCGACCTGTTCGAGCGGGTCGCGAGCGGCGGGCTGCGCGTCGAGATCGACCGGACGTTCCCGCTCGCCGAGGCCGCCGCCGCACACGCCTACATCGAGAGCCGCCAGGCGTTCGGTCGCGTCGTGCTGGCGCCGTAGGCTCGCTGACCCGCTCGCGGTTCGCCCCGGCGGGCAGCTCAGCAATCACATCCGAGCGATGAGGGTCCCTAGGGGTAGGACTTGCCGAAGATCTTCCGAGCCCCGCTCGCACCGTCGTTGAAGAGGAAGAAAGCCTTCCCGGGGGCCCCGCCCTGGCAGGCGGCGCCGTCGGCGTTGAACGGGTTCGCGGTGCAGTCGGACGAGATCGGCTCGGCGACGCCGAGGTCCGGACCAGCGGTCGAGCGCGAGATCCCGTTCTTGGTGTCGAGGTGGAAGGTCGGATCAGCGGCGTTCTCGAAGTGGCCGACGAACAGCTTCTCGCCGCTTCCCACGTCCTGTCGGTAGCTGACGTACGGGGTGTTCTTGGCGAACGTGATGTCCGGGTTGGTGGCATCGCCGCTGGCGCTCGACAGCGGCTGACCGCCGTTTGCGAGCTCGAAGTTGGTGCCGCCGACGAGCCGCGAGGCGAAGATCCTCTGGACGCCGTTTCGGTCCTCCGACCAGACGACCCACGGCACCGTCGGGACCTCCGGGTTCATCGTCCCGGCGGCGACCTTCGGGTCCTCGGCATCGGCGTCGACGTTACGGTTGAGGGTGCACCTGTTCTCGGCCGCGTTCGTCGTCAGGCAAGGGCCGGCGTTGTGGGCGCCCGAGGTGTCGAGCACCTGCCCGCCCGTCGTGCTCCTGCCGAACGCCTCCCAGTGGAAACCGCCATCGACCGTCCCGTCGACGGTGCCGCCGCCGACCGCCTTGGCGGCGAAGACGCGCTCGTTGCTGACCCCGAACTGGCCGTCCTTGATCTCGTACCAGACCACCCAGGGCACGGCGTCGTTGACGCCGGCGAAAGCGATATCGGGCTCGATGCCCGCGCGCGCCGGGTCGACGTTCAGCGACGGCTCGTCGGGGGTTCCGACCGGCGACCGCTCGACCCCGACCTGCTGCCAGCAGAAGCCGCCCTACCGGGGCGCCGCCGGCCGGCTTGGTGCCGGGCGGGCAGACCGTCGTCCCCGGGCCGATCGGCTTCACGACGAAGATCTGGTTTCTGCTCGGTCCGCGCTCCTGCCAGACGATCCACGGGCCCGGCTTGGTCGTGTCGCCGGCGGCGTTGCCCCCTGCGACCTCGGGGTTCTCGGCGTCCTTATTGGTGCGGATGTTGAGCACCGGAGGCGCTCCGGTATCGGGCCTTCCCTGCCCGGCGAAGATCCACTTGTCCTGAACCGGGTCGAAGCGGGATGCGAAGACCTCCTCGCGGCCGAACGGGGCGGTGTCGTCCTCGTACCAGGTTGCCCACGGCACCGCCCGGTCGGTACCGGCGAAGTCGATCGACGGGGCTTCCGCATCGCGGGTCTGGTCGAAGTTCAGGGAGCTGAGGAAGGTCGGTGAGCCGCTCGAGGCGCCATTGATCGTCCCGTGGCCCTTCGTCACCCACGCTCCACCGGCGAACGCGCGCGAGAAGACCTGCTGCGCGCCGCTCGTCTGCTTTTCGAAGTCCGTCCACGGAACCGCGACGGCGCCCGCCGTGGTCGTGCCCCCGACCGCGTCGAGCTCACCGGCGTCTGTTCCGGCGGAGATCCCGGCCGGGCCGTCGACGTCAGCGCGGCTATCGAGGTTGACGAACGCCGCCATCGCGGTAGCGGCAAGGACGGCCAGGGCGACGGCAGTCAGCGCGAAGCCCGCCGCGATCAACCGTGAGTGCCTAGAGCTCGAGCCTTGCATGCCGCGCCTCCATCGGTCCCGGGTCGATTCGTCGCTCTCAACCTATGCTCGGACCTAAGGCGCGCCTAAGTTGTGAGGGCCGTCAGCGGCGGGTCGGCTCGGCAGTGGTCGCGGTCAGCATCGTCGCGGTGAGCAGCGTGTGGTCATCGTCGAGCGGTTCGGCGGCGAGGCACTAGCCACTACGCACCGGGCGGCCGCTCGGGCGCGGGCGCTCCGGCGCCGCGTACCGATACGCCGCGACCACGACGACGGGTACCGCGGTCCCCGCCAGCAAGACCACCAGCCAACTCGAGGTTGCGTCCGTTCCTGACCCGAGCGTATGAACGACGCCGAGCACGTAGACGGCGAGCGTCCAGCGATGAAGACGGCGCCATGTCGCGACTCCGATCCAGCGCCTGGCGTAGAAGCTGAGGCCGAGGATGGCCGCCAACCACCCGCCGGCGATCCCGAGCCCGTTCCAGAACGGCCTCACCGGGGTCGCGAACGGGACCAGGATCCCGGTCAGGCCCGGGTTCAGATACGAGTCCCCCAGCAACAGCGCCCCGTGGCCGATGATCGCGAGCAGGCCGATCAGCGAGGTCGCTTCGTGCAGGGTCTTCAACCGCGCGGTGCTCCCGGGCCGAGAGCCGACCCGCCCCGACATCGCTAAACCGAGTCCGACCGAGATCGAGACGAGCAGCATCGCGACGATGCCCAGCGAACGGCTGGCCAGCCAATAGGCGTGTTGGGTCGGGTCGGTATACGACGCGGAACCGGTCACCGGGCCACCCCCAGGGCGTCCTCGAGCGGCAGTTCCGCGCCGACGACGTCGACCGTGCCGTGATCGTCGATCAGCAAACCGCCGTGGCGGGAGAGCACGTTCCGGCCCCGCTCGGGCCCGCCGAGCAGGGCGGTCTTTGCCAAGCACTCAGCCTCGATCGCCGTCCGCGCCAGCGCCGTCGCCTGGACGACGCCCGTCCACGCCGGCCTGCCGGTTGCCGGGTCGATGATGTGATGGGCGTAGTCGCCCCGCGTCGTCTTCCAGATCCGGCGATCGAGCCCGCTCGTCGCGACGCCTCCGCGGCTGAGCTGAAACCGATGAGCGCGTTCCCCGGTCATCGGGTGGCTGACATCGACCGCCCGCGGAGCCCCGCCACGCCCGCCGATCCGCAGGTCGCCACCGCAATCGACCGCGAACGACGTGTACGCCGCGAGCTTGCGCGCCGCCGCATCCGCGGCCCAGCCCTTTGCGATCCCCCCGCTGTCGATCCGGATCCCCGCCGGCCGCCGAATCGCTCCGTCGGCGCGGTCGGCGACGATCCCTTGCCAGCGGCGCCGTGGGTCGGCCTCGGCCGGCCGGCGCCGCGGCGCGACCACGAGCGCCTCGGTCAGCGATGCCGGCGTCTGCCCCAGCCGCGAGGACCCGTAACCCAGCGCCTCGAGATGATCGACCACCGTCGGGTCGACCATCCCGGCGCTGCGCTCGGCCGCTGCCGCGGCGGCTTCGACGAAGGCGAGCATCAGCTCGCTGGCCGGGACGACCTCGCGGGGGTCGCGGTTCAACCGGGCGAGCTCGCTCTCCGGATCAAAGCGCGACAGCTCACGGTGCATGCGTCGCAGACCGAGCTCGATCTCGATCGCCGTCAATTGGGGTGGTTGAGTCTCCGGATCCTGGGGTGCGCCGATCAGCAGTCGCACCCGCGAGCCGAACAGATCGAACGCGCGCTCGAGCTCGGCGAGCATCTCAGGACGTGGTCGTCTGTACCGGGGTCGGAGGCGGTACGTTCGCGGGTGCGACCGCCGCCGGCGGAGCGACGACGATCACCCCGTTCTCCTCGGTGACGACCGGGGCCGTCGTGCGCGACTGAGCTTCCGGCTTTCGTGCCTTGGCGATCTTCGGTCCGAGCGCCGGGTCGTTGCCGTTGGCCATCTGGACCCAGAGCAGGCTCGTGATCAGGATCGCAGTCACGAGGCTGGCGAGCGCGATCGACAGCACCGCGCGGGAGAGCCGGATCCGGGTGACCCTGGTCTGTGCTGGGCTCATGGGCGCAACGGTGGCGGGCGGTGTTCAAGGGTTTGTAAGCCCCGGATTAGAAGCTTCTTATCTCCACGCGTCAGGGTGTCGGGCCGCACCTACGATCGAAGCGATGCGAATCCTGATCATCGAGGACGAGCGCGGAATCGCCGAATTCCTGCGCCGAGCGCTCCAGTCCGAGGGCTTCGCGAGCGATCGCGCCGCCGATGGTCGCGCGGGCGAGGGAATGGCTCTCTCGGGTGATTACGACCTGGTTCTTCTCGACGTCCGTCTGCCTCACCGCTCCGGGCATCAGGTCCTGGCCTCGATTCGTGCCAGTCGCCCGGAGCTACCGGTGATCCTGGTCACCGCCCTGGGGCAGAAGCAGGACGTCATCGACGGCCTCGACCTCGGCGCCGACGACTACGTCACCAAGCCGTTCGACCTCGATGAGCTGATCGCCCGAATCCGCGCCCAGCTTCGCCGCCCCGCGCAGCGGAATCCGAGCCGCCTCGAGGCCGGCGACATCGAGGTCGACCTTCGCACTCGCGAGGTCAGCCGCGCCGGCGCGTCGGTGCACCTGACCGCGCGCGAGTTCGAGTTGCTCGTCTACCTGATGCGCCACCCGAACCAGGTCCTGACGCGCGAGCAGATCCTGAACGGCGTCTGGGGCTATGACTTCGATCCCGGTACGAACGTGCTCAGCGTCTACGTCAACTACTTGAGGCGCAAGCTCACGGTCGAGGAGAGCCCGCCGCCGATCCAGACTGTGCGCGCGATCGGCTTCAAGCTGGCGGTCCCGCGTGCGTAGGTTGTTGCCGAGCGGCCTGCGCGGCAGGCTGGTCGCCGCAATCCTGCTCGTTGCGGTGGTCGTTCTCACAGGCAGCTTCTTCGCCCTGCACCAGGCGACCGGCGCCGAGATCCGCAGCGGCATAGACGATCGTCTGCGGGCCGATCTGAACGAGTTTCAAGCGTCTCCCGCAGGCCGCTCCAGAACACCCGGCGAGCTCGAGCGGCGAGGCCGGGCGTTCATCGCCGGACAGGGCTATCACCCCGACTCGCGAATCTTCGTGATCGCCCCGCGCGGTCGCCCCGTGGTCACCGATCAGGGCAATCTGATCAGGGAGGAACGATCCGAGGGCGCCGCGGAGCGCGACCGCGAGGGTGACGCCGGCCCGGAGCCGCGCAGTTCCATCGACCTCTTCTCGACGCCGGCCGGGCTCGCGAGCATGGATCTGAACGGTGGCGGAGCGCTCAGGGTCCTGACCGAGCCGGTCACCGCGGGCCGGCGCCCGATCGGCAGCTTCCGGGTCGCCGAATCGCTCGGGCAGGTGGGGTTCGCCCAGGGCAGCCTGCGCGACATCCTCTTGATCGTCGGCGCGATCGCATTGGTGGTCCTGGTCGGCGCGACGCTGTGGATCGCAGCGCTGATCGCGCGGCCGCTCGTCCGGATCGCTCGATTCGCGGCCGAGATCGACGCTCAAGATCTCGATCAGCGACTTCGAACCGACGGCGGACCGAAGGAGGTCCGGATCCTCGCCGGCTCGTTCAACCGGATGCTCGACCGTCTGCAGGCGGCGATCAAGCGAGAACGCGAATTCGTCGCCGATGCGTCGCACGAGTTGCGGACCCCGGTGACGATCGCCCACGGCGAGCTCGATCTCCTCCGCCGGGACGCCTCGGGGGACGAGCGCGAGCGGCTCGACGTGGTGCGCCGCGAACTGCAGCGGATGGAGCGCCTGATCACCGAGATGCTGTCGCTGGCGGCCCAGGAGTCGGGCGAGGCGCTGCGACGCGAGCCGGTCGAGATCGCCGACCTGCTCGCCGATCTTCGCCGGGATGCGCCGTTGTTGGGCCCACGCCGCTTCGAGATCGCCGATCTCGACGGAACCGTGGATGCCGATCTCGACCGCCTCACGCAAGTCTTTCGCAACCTGCTGGCAAACGCGGTGGCCCATACGGAGGCCGGAGGCGAGATCCGGCTCGAAGCGGAGCCCCGCGGCGATCGGGTCCGCTTCACGGTCACCGACTCGGGCCCCGGGTTCCCGCCCGGTGAGGCGGACCGGCTGTTCGACCGCTTCTACCGCAGCGGCCAGAGCCGCGCCCGCAACGGCGACGGGAGTGGTCTCGGCCTCGCGATCGCCCGCGCGATCGTCGAGGCGCACGGTGGGCGGATCTGGGCCACCGGGGGCGCCGATCAGGGCGCCTCGATCAGCTTCGAGCTGCCCGCCTATCGGCCCCACTCCTCCGGGGCGAAAGCGAAGCGCTCGGCGAATCAGGCGCTGACCACGGCCTCCTCGCGCTCCGAGACCTTCGACGCGAGTTCGACGCACCGGTTCGAGTAGCCCCACTCGTTGTCGTACCAGGCCACCACCTTGAGCATCCGGCCGCCGATCACCATCGTCTGGTCGGCGTCGAAGATCGATGAGTGCGGGTCCTTGACGATGTCGGTGGAGACGATCGGGTCCTCGGTGTAGGCGAGGATGCCGCGCAGCGGACCGTCCGCTGCTTGCGCGACGGCGCGATTGATCTCCTCGACCGTTGTCTCCCGCGAGAGCTCGCAGGTGAGGTCGACGACCGAGCCGGTGGCGACCGGCGCCCGCACCGCGATCCCGTTCAGGCGTCCGGCCAGCTCCGGCAGGACGACCCCGACCGCCTTCGCAGCGCCGGTCGTAGTCGGGATCAGGTTGATCGCCGCCGCCCGGGCTCGGCGCGGGTCCTTGTGCGGTGTGTCCTGGAGACGCTGGTCGGCCGTGTAGGCGTGGATCGTGGTCATCAGTCCGTGGTCGATCCCCGCCGTCTCGTGGATCACCTTCGCGACCGGCGCCAGGCAGTTGGTCGTGCACGACGCGTTGGAGATGATCTGGTGAGAGTCGGGGTCATAGGCCTCGTCGAAGTTGACTCCGAGGGCGACCGTGACGTCGGGCTCCTTCACCGGCGCTGAGACGATCACCTTCCGCGCTCCGGCCTCGAGGTGCTTGGCGGCGTCGGCGCGGGCTCTGAACCGGCCCGTGGACTCGATCACGACCTCGACCCCGAGCGCTCCCCAGGGCAGCGCTCCCGGGTCGGTCTCCGAGAGCACCCGGACCTCCGCGCCGTCGACGGTGATCGCGCCGTCGCCGGCCTCGACCACGCCCGGGAATCGACCGTAGATCGAGTCGTACTTGAGCAGGTGGGCGAGCGTCGCCTCGTCGGTGACGTCGTTCACGGCGACGAACTCGACGTCCGAGCCGGCCTCGTAAGCGGCACGGAGGAGGTTGCGCCCGATGCGCCCGAACCCGTTGATTCCGATCCTCGTGGACATCCGGTCTCCTTTTCTCTGCCCGAGGTCGCGTCCGCTGCCTCAGATCTCCTCCGGGACCATCTCGATCGACCCGCACGGGCACTCTGCGACGCAGAGGCCACAGCCCTTGCAGAAGTCGTAGTCGATCGCGTATCGCTCGCCCGGCTCCCCGAGCTTGAGCACGGCGTTGTCAGGGCAGACGCCGTAGCAGTTGTCGCACGAGAAGCAGTTGCCGCACGACATGCACCGGCGGGCCTCGTAGAGGGCGTTCGACTCGTCGAGGCCCTGGACGACCTCCTCGAAGGTCGTCTGCCGTCGCACCGCCTCGAGCCGCGGCTGCTCGGCGCGGGGAGCGTCGGCGTAGTACCAGGTGTTGAGGGTTTCGAAGCTCGGCGATCTCGATGCTTGCGCGCCGGCGCCGCCTCGAGCCCGCGCAGCCAGGCGTCGATGTTGCGCGCCGCGCGCTTTCCGTGACCGATCCCGACCGTTACCGAGCGCTCGTCGGGGACCATGTCGCCGCCCGCGAAGACGCCCGGGCAACCGGTCATCAGGCTCGGGCCCACGCTGACGACGCCGTCGTCGACCTCGAGCCCGGGCACACCGTCGAGCAGCGAGAGGTCGTCTCCTGACCGAGGGCGAGCACGAGCGAGTCGGCCTCGAGCTCCTCGATCTCGCCGGTGGGCTGGGGAAAGCCGGTCTCGTCGAGCTCCATGCGCTCGATCGTCAGCCTGCCCTGCTCGACCTGCTTGATCGTCGTCAGCCACCTGATCAGCACGCCCTCCTCCTCGGCCTCGGTGACCTCGGACTCGTGCGCCGGCATCCGGTCGCGGTTGCGTCGATAGACGACGATCGCCTCCGAGGCGCCGAGGCGCTTCGCGGTGCGCGCCGCGTCCATCGCCGTGTTGCCCCCGCCGTAGACGGCGACACGGCGGCCGAGCAGCGGTCGCTCTCCCTGCTCGAGGTCGTGCAGCATCGAGACTGCGTCGAGGACGCGGGCGGCGCTTCCGGCGGGGATGTAGGCGCGCTTGCCGAGCTGGGCGCCGACGGCGAGGAAGGCCGCGTCGTAGGCGCCCTCGCTCGATCGTGGCGCGCAGATCCGTGACCTTGGAGTCGAGCTCGAGCGTCACCCCGAGGTCGAGGATCCGCTCGCACCTCGGCATCGAGCACATCGCGCGGCAGACGGTACTTCGGAATCCCGAAGCGCATCATCCCCCCGGCCATCGGTCCGGCCTCTCGAATCGTCACCGCATGCCCGCGCCGCGCCAGGAGGTAGGCGGCCGACAGCCCCGAGGGGCCCGCGCCGACGACCAGAACCCGTTTTCCGCTCGGCTTCGCCTCGACCTCGAGCCGCCAGCCCTCTCGGATCGCCTCATCGCCGAGGAAGCGTTCGACCGAGTTGATGCCGACCGACTCGTCGAGCTGCCCGCGGTTGCAGGAGCTCTCGCACGGGTGGTAACAGACCCGCCCCATGATCGCCGGGAACGGGTTGTCCTCGATGATCTTCCGCCAGGCGCGCTCGTAGCCCTCGCCGCCCTCCTCGGCGTCGAAAAGCCACGCTGGATGTTCTCGCCCGCCGGGCAGGCGTGGTTGCAGGGAGGCAGCCGGTCGACGTAGACGGCACGCTCGGTCCGCCAGGAGCCGGTCTTGTTGGCGCGGCTGGAGCCGACGTCGAGGGTGATCGCGAACGGCTTCTCCATCAGCGCGGGCTCCCGTGGGTCTCGGAGAGCAGGCGCATCAGGTTGCTCTCGGCCTCCGTGTCGACCGGCCGCAAGGGCTCGTCGACGTCCTCGCCGGCGAGATCGGTGGCTTCGCCCGGCCCGGCCGGCCACCCTCGGCCTCGTCGTCGAGCAGGCCGAAGCGCTCGATGTTGCGGTCGGCGGCCGCCTGCAGCCGCGCGATCACATCGGGCCGCGCATGCTCACCGAACAGGTGCGCGTAGCGGCGCTGCAGCTTCAGGTAGTCGGTCACCGGAACGCGTCGGCGGATCTTCGAGACCGCGACCAGATCGCCGTGCTCGGCCTCGAACACCGGGAAGAGCCCGGTCTCCTTGACCAGTCGCGCGAGCCGGATCGTGTCGCGCGAGGCCGAGCCCCAGCCCAGCGGGCAGGGGACGAAGACATGGATGTATCGCGCCCCGCGCAGCTCCGATCGCCCGCTCGACCTTCGCCTCGAGGTCGCGCGGCTCCGCGACGGTGCGCGGTCGCGACGTAGGGGATCTCGTGCGCCATCGCGATCAGAGGCAGGTTCTTGCCCTGCCCGAACACGTTGCCGGGCTCGTCGCCGACCGGCTTCGTGTTCGCCGTCCGGGCGGCCGGCGGGGTCGCCCCGGAGCGCTGCACGCCGGTGTTCATGTAGGCCTCGTTGTCGTAACAGACGAAGAGCACGTCGTCGTTTCGCTCGAACATCCCGGAGAGGCAGGCAAAGCCGATGTCCACGGTGCCGCCGTCGCCGGCCTGCCCGACCACCCGCACGTCGTCGCGGCCCTTGACCTTGAGCGCGGCGGCGACGCCGGTCGCGACCGCCGGCGCGTTGCCGAACAGCGAGTGGATCCAGGGCAGCTGCCATGACGACTCCGGGTACGGGGTCGAGAAGACCTCGAGGCAACCGGTCGCGTTGGCGGCGATCAGCTTGCCTCCGGTGCCCCGCATCGCGGCGTCGAGCGACGTAGCGCGCTCCGAGCGCCTCGCCGCATCCCTGGCAGGCCCGATGCCCGGAGGTGAGCGTGTTGGAGCGGTCCATGCGCGCCTGCACCGAGCGCTGGTCGGGATCGAGGAGGCGATTCCCGACCGCGTAGGTCCCCACCTGGTAGTGCTTGATCTTCTGCTCGGCCACGTTCGTCGCCGTCCTCAGTGTGGACCCGCGGCGACGATGCCGACGTCGCGGAGGATGTTCTCGGCGTGCGGTCCGGGCCGGCGACCGCCCCGCATCCGTTCGAGCTCACGCTCGACGACCTCACGCTTCAGATCGAGGAAGTGCAGCCGCCCCGGCTCGATCCGGTCGCCGAGGACGTCCTCGAACAGCGCGTGCAGGGATCGCTTCGTGACCGGCCGCCCGCCGAGGCCGGCAACGACGTCGAAGACGCTGCGACTCGAGCCCCGAGAGCGCGAGCCGCACGTTCTGGCCGACGATCCCGCCGGCGCCGACGGCGAAGGCCTTCTCGACGACGACGACTCGCCTCGCGCCGCGCAGCGCAGCTCGAACCTCGTCGAGGGGGTAGGGCCGAAAACACTTGATTCCGAGGACGCCGATCGTCACCCCCGGTCGCGCAGCTCGTCGATCACGTCCTCGATCGTGCCCAGCACCGAGCCGAGCGCGACCACGATCGTCTCCGCGTCCTCGGTCCGGTAGCCGCGCAGCAGGCCGCCCGAGCCGCGGCCGAAGCTGCGCGGCGAAGTCCGCGGCGAGCTCGGGGATCGCATCGAGCGCCTGGACCTGTTTCGCGTGCATCAGGTACTTGACCTCGGTGAACGCCTCGGGGCCGACCATCGCGCCGATCGTCACCGGCTCGGCCGGATCGAGGACCTGACGGGGCTCGAAGGGCGGCAGGAACGCGTCGACCTGCTCCTGGGTCGGCAGGTCGACCTGTTCGTGGGCGTGGGTGAGGATGAATCCGTCCATGCACACCATCACCGGTAGCGAGAGCGCCTCGGCGAGCCGAAACGCCTGCACGTGGAGGTCGACCGCCTCCTGGTTGGTCTCGGCGTAGAGCTGGATCCACCCCGAGTCCCGCTGCGACATCGAGTCCGAGTGGTCGTTCCAGATGTTGATCGGCGCTCCGATCGCCCGGTTGGCGAGCGTCATCACGATCGGCAGCCCGAGCCCGGACGCGTTGTAGAGCGCTTCCGCCATGTAGAGCAGCCCCTGGCTCGCGGTCGCGGTGTAGGCGCGCGCCCCGGTCGCGGAGGCGCCGATGCACGCCGACATCGCGGCGAACTCGGACTCCACCATCAGGTACTCGCACGGCTCGAGCTCGGCCGGTGCGGACGAGGTCGGAGAGCGCCTCGACGATGTGAGTCTGTGGTGAGATCGGGTACGCGGAGATCACCTCGGGCCGGCACATCGCCACCGCCCTCGCGACCGCCTGCGAGCCCTCGAGCTGCTCAAGCATGAGCGCGGCTCCGGTTCTCGGTCGACACGTAATCGAATGCCGCCTCGGCGCCGGCGATGTTGCCGTCACCGAGCTTGCCGGGGAACCGCTCGCGAATAGCTCCCGCCACCGAGTCGATCGAGACCACGCCGCTCAGCGCCGCGAAGCCGCCGAGCAAGACCGCGTTGGGCAGCGGGCGCCCGACGTGTTCGCGGGCGATCTCGGTGGCCGGGAGGGTCACCAGTCGCTCCCGACGAAAGCCGTCTGCAAACTCTCGCATGCCCAGCTCGTCGAAGCTGCGGCCGGAGTTGATCAGGATGTAGCCGTCCGGATCGAGGCCGGCGAAGAGGTCGACCTGGTGAAGCAGGGTGGGGTCCTGAACGATCAGCGCATCGGGCTCGACGATCGGCTCCCGAACCCGGATCGGTCGCTCGTCGATGCGACAGAAGGAGACCACCGGAGCCCCGGTGCGCTCGGAGCCGAAGGTTGGAAAGGCCTGCGCGTGGCGACCCTCGACGAACGCCGCAACCGAAAGCAGTTCGGCGGCTGTGACCACGCCTTGACCGCCTCTGCCGTGTATGCGCACCTGGAACACTTCGTCTTCTGGCGGCAAGTTACTCGCGAGCGACCATCGGCGCATCCGCTCTTGCGCACCACCGCCGGTCCGTAGCGACTACGGGTCGCGACGGGCGACCGAGGAGCTCGCCGCTCAGACGCCGAGCACGGCACTCAGGGCAAGCATTGCCGCCGCACCGATCCCGGCCCCGACCAGCGCGTCGCGCGAGTTCGCGCGTACGGCGTCCGGAAGGACAGAGATCGCGACCAGCGCCAACATCGCGCCGGCGGCGAAGGCGAACGAAATCGGCAAGAGGGCGCTCACCTCGGCGACGAGCAGGTAGGCGATCACCGCGCCGACCGGCTGCGGCGCGCTCGTCCCCACCGCGGCCCAGAACTGCTGCCAGGGCCGAAACCCGGCCGCCTCCATCGGAATCGCCACGCTCGTCCCCTCCGGAATGTTCTGAATCGCGATCGCGACGACGATGAAGACCGCCAAGCCCTCGGTCGAGGAGGCATACGCGGTTCCGATCGCCAAGCCCTCCGGCAGGCTGTGGACGAAGAGGACCGCAAAGACCAACAGCGAGGTGCGCCTGGCCCCGGTCATCGCCTCGGCCGGCCCGATCGAGAGGACCCGCCGGGCCAGGAGCAGGAATCCGACCCCGGCGATCAGGCCGAGGGCTACCTCGGTCGTGCTGCCGTCGGCGAGGGCCGGCAGGAGCAGTCCCGAAACCGCCGCCACAGACATCACCCCGGCCGCGAGGCCAAGCAGCGCCGGCCGCAGGCGAGCAGCGCGCTGTCCGAGCAGGATCACCGGAACCGCACCGAGTCCAGTGGCCAACGCGGTTCCGGTGGCGATGATCACGAGCCCGAGCATCACTCGTTCCTACTCGCCGGCGGCGGTGGCCACGTCAGTAGCCGCAACGTAGATCGACCCCGCGCCGGCCACCGATGATCCGGACCGTGCCCGATGCGAGCCTTCGGCTCGTGGACACGGCGAGAGCAACGTTGTTCGATGGCGAGAACGCGCTGGACCGAGGGGACGCAGCGGTTCGTGGCAACGCCCTGGCAAAGCACCTGCCGCATCCCTCTACCCATACGCGCCAGACGATCGTCGTCGAGGCGGACGCCGCGGGCACTCTTGACGCCATCCACACCCCCGATCTCGCTTCATCGATCCCGGTGAAGGCGTTGACGCTGAGCAACAGGCGGCTAGGGTGCAGGCGTGAGCGCTGATCCTGAATCGAGACCTCAGAGCGGCGCCGTCAGCGTCGTCCTCGCCGACGATCACGAGCTGGTCCGCGACGGAATTCGCATGGTCTTGGAGGCGGAAGCCGACATCGAGGTCGTCGCCCAGGCCGCCGACGCCGACGCCGCGGCGCGCTACGTGCTCGGCCATAAGCCGGACATCCTCGTCCTCGACCTCAGCATGCCCGGCCGCCCGAGCCTCGAGCTCCTCCCGCAGATGATCGATTCGTCGCCGTCGACCTCGGTGATCGTGGTGACGATGCAGAACGAGCCTGCGTTCGCGCGACAGGCTCTACGAGCCGGCGCGAAGGGTTTCGTGATCAAGCAGTCCGCGGCCGGCGAGCTCGTCTCGGCGGTTCGGGCCGTGCTCGCGGGCGAGACGTACATCAACCCCAATCTCGGGGCTCGCATGGCGGCTGAGCCTGATGCCCCCGACGGCCCTCCCGACGACCTGACCCCACGTGAGGTCGAGGTCCTGGGGCTGCTGGCGCTCGGTTACATGAATCCTGAGATCGCCGACCAGTTGGTGCTCAGCGTCCGCACGGTCGAGACACACCGCGCCAACATCCAGCGCAAGACGGGCCTCTCGACGCGGGCCGAGCTGATCGCGTACGCGATCGAGAACAACCTCGTCGAGCGCTGAGCCCACAGCGATCAGCCGCGCCCAGGGCGATCACACAGACGCTGACCGCGACGGCGGCGCCCTTGGCCAGGACAAGCCGGAGGTCGCCGACCGGTTGGCACTCAGTCCGCAGCGTCGATCGGCGCCGCGGGGTGGGAGACGAGCGGCTCAGAGTGCCATTCGTGGGGCCACGAGACCTCGATGTTCATCAGCGACGGCGGCGGCTCGAGCTCGGTCGGGGCGGTGTGTCCGAGCCAAGCAGACAGGTACCGGCCACCGACCTTCTGCGGTGGCCACCACAGGTAGTCGAGGGACGCCATGCCTTCTCCCTTGCCCCCGGTCAGGCCGTGCTTCATCTGGAGCGACTCCGCTCCCGTGATCAGCTGACCGCGTAGGACGGGGTCGAACGGCTTCGGCTCGAGCTGAGCACCGAGCCGGGCGGCGATGTGCTCGGCGGCGGCATCGGCCTGCTGGGTGGCGAGCCCACCCTGCTTGACCGGGAAGGTCGTGCCGTCGCCCGCGGCGTAGACGTCGTCGACTCCCTCGACCCGGCAGTGCCGATCGATCGGGATGAAGCCGTACTGATCGGCTGGTAGGCCATCGATAGCGGGTCCCTCGATCTCCGGTAGCGCGAGAATGACCTCGGCCTCGAGCCGCAGGTCCCTGGGCGGGACGTGCAGGACTCCGGTGTCGTCCTGAATGACGCGTCGGTCCGTGTCGACAGAGATGCGACGGGCCGAGAGCAATCCGGCGACCGCGTCGCTGGCCTTCGTCCCGAAGACGATCAGCGGGGCGGTCTCGGGAGTGATCAGTCGCAGGCGCAGCTCACTGCGGCCGAGCTCCTCGCTGCGTCGCCGAATCAGCAGCGCGAGCTCATAAAGCGGGAGCGGCCAGTTGGTCGCCGGCGGCACGATCAGGGCCAGGGTCTGGCTCGACGAGGCGGCGGCTCGACGGATCAGCGGATCGATCGGTGGTAGGTCACCGCGGCCGCCCCAGAAGCTCGCCATCGTCAGCACCCCTTCGTAGGCGGGCGTCGCTCGACCTCCGACGCAGACGACGAGCAGGTCGTAGGGGAGCTCTGTCTGCGTACCGAGAGTCAGCGTATGGTCCTCGGGGTCGACCCTGGAAACCGGGCCGAGGACGAACTTGACACCGAGCTCGGCAAGCGCGGGCTCGAGCTCGTGAGTTTCGGCCGGCTGGTTCGTAAACGGCTCCTCGACCGTCAGCGGCCTGTACACGAACTCCCGGTCTCGGGAGACGAGCGACAGCTCCGCCTTGTCGCCCGCCAGGTCGGCGAGCGCGAGCGCGGCCTCCATCCCGGCGATCCCCCCGCCGGCAACCACCACTCGCTTGGCGGGCTCCGGCGCGTGGTGCGGGTCACTGGCTCGGGACTGGCTCATCTTTGCCTCCGGGCGACTCTCCCGGCTCCGCAGAGCCCGAAACGGACTCCTCGCTGCGCCGGATCTCTACCTGATCATGTCTCTGTTGAGGCGGCGCCGCAGGGCGAGGCGTCACGATCAGAGGACAGCACGAGCTCTTCAGCAGATGCGACGAGACACTGCCCAGCAGCACTCTGCCAAGCGGTCCGTAGCCACGCGAGCCGACGACGAGCAGATCGACGCGCGCCGAGAGCTCGCTGAGGACGGCGCCGGGCTCTCCCTCAACCACCTCTGGTAGGACCGAGACCAAGCCCGAGAGATCCTGAATCGCCATGCGCGTCTCAGACCACACCCGATCGATCTGCTCACGGGAGGGAGCCGGAGGTGCCACCAAGCCGGCGTAGCCCAGGGCGGCGTCTGCAACCGCGACCGGATCCCGGGCGTCGAATACGGCGGCCACGTTCAGCGTCGCCGCGCATGACCTGGCGATCTCGCCGGCCTGCGCCAGGGCGAGCCTCGATTCGGGTGAGCCATCGAATCCCACCCCGATCGTCTGTAGCTGCCGGTCTCGCCGCGCGAATCCGCGCGGCGCCACCGCGACCGGACAGGGACCACCCGACAGCATCCGGTCCGCAACTGCGCCCGGCCAGACGTGGCCAAATCGCCCACGATGGGTCGACCCCAAGACGACGAGCGCGGCGTTTCGGTCACGAGCAAGCTGGTCTAGCTCGCGCGCCGGGCTCGCAGACGAGACGACCACGGTCTCGACGTTGGCGAGACCGGCCAGTGCCCGCCTCGCGTCGTCTTGTAAGCGCAGCGCTCGGTCCTGGACCTCGTTCGAGTAGGCAACCCAGTCGATCTCCAAGGGGGCCATCGGCAAGACCGAGACCACGATCACCGGCGCCTCGAGCGCACCGGCCAGGACGCGAGTCAGTGCCAAGACGTCTTCGGACTCGGCCCGACCGTCATATCCGATGATCAGGGGCGCATTCATCCTCAGGGGATGATGGCAACCTCGACGACGGCGCCACTGGTGAGCGACGAGGTCAAGGGCATCATCGATGGTCATCGGGATGACCCTACGGCGGCCGGCGAAGCGCGCCATCCGCGGCCGACACCCGGATCGGCTCCGTAGTCAGCGCGGACCGGGGCTACGTCGAGATCCTCACCACGGGCAGGGTCGCCCTGACCCGCGTCCCGCGGCCGACGGATGAGGAGATGCTCAACTCCCCGCCGGCCAGCGCCACGCGCTCGCTCATCCCCAGGAGTCCGAACCCGTCGTGGGCCGCCTTGTCGTCGAAGCCGACCCCGTCATCCTCGACCGTGATCGCAATCGTTTCACCCGTTTCCTCGACCAGGACTCTGGCCCGGGTCGCTTCGGCGTGCTTGACGATGTTTGTCAACGCCTCCTGCACGGTCCGATAGACCGTCGCCTCGAGCTCAGGGGTGTGGCGCGTGGGCTCACGACCCGCCTCGTATGCAAGGTCGATGTCGAGCTCGACTTCGAGCGCGCCTCGCGACTGGACTCGCTCGACCAGAACCTCGACAGCGGCCGCTATGCCCAATTGGTCGAGAGCCGCGGGGCGCAGCTCCGTGATCAGACCCTGCAGGCCGGCGATGATGCCCTCGACATGTCGATTCGACCGGGCCAGCGCCCGGCGCATCGCCTCGGCGTCGTCGACCTGCAAGGCGCTCTCCTGCATCACGTTGAGAGCGCCCAACTCCTGCAGCGTCTCGTCGTGTAGCTCCCGCGCCCAGCGCCGGCGCTCGCGCTCCGAGGCAGCGATCGAGAGCCGCAGCTTCTCGTCCTCGATCGCCAGGGTGGAGGCGATCGCAGTCGCCGCGCTGGTCGCGAAGGATTCAACGGCGAGCTGGTCATCGGCGTCGAACTCGGACTCCGGTCCGAGACGGTCGAAGACCGCGAGCACGCCAAGGTCGATGCCGCGCGACCGCAGAGGGACGAGCAGACCCGAAACCGCGTCGATCCCGCACTCGGCAAAACGGCCCACCGCCCGACCCGCGATGCGCTGGCTGCGACCGGCCCTGAGGACATCGTGGGCCGGCGAATCGCCGCTCGTCAGCTCTCGGCCGACGAGGTCCTGATCGATCTCGCCGGCGGCCTGCGCCACGCTCATGCCTCGATCACCCTCGACCAGAAGGACGGCGCAAACCCGAGCATCGGCCAGCGCGCGACCGCGCTTGACCACCAGTTCCAGGACGCGCGGGAGCTCGGTCTCGCCGCCGACCTCGCGGCCCAGCGAAACCGTCGCCTCGAGGCCCCGGATCGCTCGTTCCAGCTCGCCTCGACGACGCTCGCCGATCTCGTGCGAGCGGGCATTGTCAACGGCGACCGCCGCCCACTCGGCGAGCACGACCAGGAGATCCTCATCTTGTTGGTCGAACTCCGCCCCACCTCGCTTCTCGGTCAAATAGAGGTTGCCGAACACCTCCCCGCGGATCATCACGGGGACGCCCAGGAAGGTCTCCATCGGCGGATGCTCGGCCGGAAACCCGTATGAGCGTGGATGGCCGCTGATCCGCGCCAGACGCAGCGGGCGTGGATCGCGAATCAACTCCCCGAGGATCCCGTGCCCGCGCGGTAGCGGGCCGATCCTCTCCCGCGCTTCCTCGTCGATCCCGACGAACAGGAAGCGGGCCAGCTCGCGCTTGCTGTCATCGAGGACCCCCAGGGCGGCATAGCGTGCGCCCGTCAGCTCACGAGCGGCCTCGAGTACCTGCCTGAGGACCGCTTCGGGGTCGTGCTTGGAGACCAGCCCGCGACCGACGTCGAGGAGCCGTTCGAGCTGTCGGGGGTCGAGGCTGGTGGTACTCATCCGTGCGCTCTCGACCGGAGCCTATCGTCGCGGCTCCGCAGCGAATACGGAGCCAAATCCCTGCTCAGCGCCGATGCGACGTCGATCGGAGATCCCTAGCTTGGAGCTCGAGCCCGCGAGCAACCAAACGTGGACGGAGAGGCATGCAGCGCAAGATCATCATCGGCTATGACCCCGAGCAGAGCAGCGCGGACGCCCTGCGTCTCGGTCGTGTCCTCACCGAGCTCCTGGCGGCAGCTCCGATCGTCGTAAGCGCCCTTCCGTGGCCGAGCTATCTGATCGGTCTCGCGGACCTGCAGAAGCAGGTCGACGCCGAGATGGCGAAGCCCTTTGCCGTCGTCCGCGACCAGCTGGGCGACCTCGGGGTCGAGACCCGCGCCCTGGCGAGCCCGTCGGCCGCCCTGGCTTTGCACGAGCTGGCCGAGCAGGAAAGCGCGGACGTGATCGTTCTCGGCTCCTCTCATCGGGGCCCGATCGGACGTACGCTGGCCGGCAGCGTCGGCGAGTCGCTGATGCAGGGCGCTTCCTGTGCGATCGCGATCGCCCCCCGGGGCTACGGTGAGCGTGGCCCGGAGGGCCTGCTTCGTATCGCCGTCGCCTTCGACGGTTCGCCCGAGGCATGGACCGCGCTCGAGACCGCGATCGGCTTCGCCGAGCGCTGCCACGGAGAGTTGACGGTGATCTCAGTGGCCGACTATTCGCGCTACGGGTACGCGGCCGCATGGTCGATTCTGAGCGCCGGCGAGTTTGAAGACGCGGAGCGCGAGGGAAAGCGGCGATTGCTGGAGCTCGCGCTCGGGCGCGTGCCTTCGGGCCTCGCGAGCGAAGGCAGGATCCCCACCGGGGACCCGGGCTCGGTATTGAGCGAGCTGAGCGGTGAGTTCGACTTGGTGGTCAGTGGGTCACGAGCGTATGGACCGTTGCGGCGAACCTTGCTCGGCAGCACGACTCGCAAGCTGATCAGAGCGTCGGACTGCCCGGTCCTGGTTCTCCCTCGCGCGGTCGGGGTCGATCCGTTCGGCCTTCGCGACCCGAGCAGCAGCCGAAGCGGGGACGCCGATCGCGCCACTGCCTGATCAAGTCTGCTTCATCACCGCGTAGACGACCCGCTCGGCTACGTCGACCACGGTCTCTCCGATGCGCGCGCAACGTCGATAGAGCTCACGGCGCGTGATCCGCTCGCGCATCTCCTCGACCTCGAGCAGGGCCCCCATGCCCTCGTAGTAAGCGGCATCGAGTCGTTCGATGGCTGCGATCGCCGCGTCGGCGTCGTGGATTGCCTCGTCGCGATCGGAGCCAAGGTGTGCGATCGCATCGTCGATCCGCCGTAACGCCTCCCCGAGCAGGGCCGCCATCTCGGCGATCCCGGCATCGGCCGCGCAAGCCATCACCTCCGATTCGCTGATCAGAGCGCTCATGTGCTTCAGCACCCAGTCGATCCCGCGCGAAAGCGCGAACACGTCTTCGGGCTCGAGCGGGGTGACGAACGCTGCCTGCAACGCCTCGAGCAGTTCACGCTTCGCCTTGTCGCCACGATCCTCCGCCCGCCGAAGCGTTTCAGCGCGGGATCGATCGCCGGCAGCCCAGGCAGCGAACGCGTCCGCGCCCTCGATCGCGACTGCGATCTGCCGGCGGACGAGGCCGAGCACGTCCGGCGTCGCCGGCAAGAACCACCGCAACGGCTTCACGTCAGCCCCCGCCAGACGACGAGGATCGCCGCCGCGAGCGCCGCCGTCGCCGGCAGGGTCACCAGCCAAGCGAGGCTCATTCGGCGAACGATCGCCCAGTGGACGTGGTGCCAGCGCCCGTATCCGATTCCGATTCCGACGATCGAGGACGCGACGACCTGCGTTGTCGATGTCGGCGCCCCGACGATCGACGCGCTGAGGATGACGCCCGCACTAGAGCTCTGACTCGCCAACCCGTCGATTGGCTCGATCCGGTAGATGCGCCGGCCCACGGTGCGAATGATCCTCCATCCGCCGAGTGCCGTGCCCGCGGTCAGGGCCGCGGCGCAGATCACCACCACCCAGGTAGGCGCGGCGAGGGAGTCGAGATCGCCCTCCGCCAGCAGTAGTGCGGCGATCACTCCGACCGACTTCTGGGCGTCGTTGGCGCCGTGACTGAAGGCGAGCGCCGCCGACATCACCCACTCGCCGCCGCCGACGGGAGCATGCCAGCGGCGCGTCGCCCGTCGGCCGAGTCGGCGCACGGTGCGGATGACCACGAACGCGCCGAGGGCACCGAGCGGCGGCGAGATCGCAAGCGCGATCAGCGTCCCGAAGACCCCTACGGGCTGCAGTCCGTCTAGCCCGCCCCAGTTGACCGCGCTCGTCCCGCCCTCGATCAGCGCCGCGCCCACGAGCCCTCCGACCAGGGCATGCCCAGAGCTCGAGGGGAGCCCGAGCCTCCAGGTCAGCATGTTCCAGGTCACCGCGGCAGCGAGGCCCGATCCGATCACCTCGACGGTCGCCGCGGGGGAGACGGTGACGATCCCGCCGATCGTTGTCGCGACGGCCGCACCGACCAGCAGTGGTCCGAGCAGGTTGAAGACCGAAGCGAGGACGATTGCCTGGGCGGGGCGCGCGGCGCGAGTCGCGACCAGGGTCGCGATAGCGTTCGAGGCGTCGTGCAGGCCGTTGGTAGCCGCGAAGGCGACTGCGAGCAGGATCGCGATCGCAAGCCCGGCGTCCACGGCGCGACTCTATGACGGCAGTCGACATCTTGGATTTTGGAGAAGTGGTGACGACGAGCACCGGCGGACAACAGCGATCGAGGTTGCGGGTCCTGATCGCAGGGGCAGGCGTCGCCGGACTGGAGGCGCTGCTCGCCCTCCGGGCGCACGCTGAGGATCTCGTAGATCTTCACCTTCTGGCGCCGAACGACACATTCGTCTACCGGCCACTGCTGGTCGCCGAGCCGTTCGGGATTGCCACCAGGACCACTCTCGATCTGGGGCCGATCGTCGCCGATGCGCAGGTGCGCCGCACCCGCGACGCGTTGGCGGGGATCGACGGCGGCGAGCGCACCGTTACCACGACCACGGGCGCGAAGCTCTCCTACGACGCGCTCGTCGTCGCTCCCGGGGCGAGACCCGTCGAGGTCCTCCCCGGTGCCCTGACGTTCAGCGGACGAGACGAGCGCTCGCGATTCGCCGGCGTCCTCGGCGAGCTCGGGCGCCGCGCCATGAAGCGGCTCGTGTTCGTGGTCCCTCGCGAGGCGACCTGGGCGATCGCAGCCTACGAGCTGGCGCTGCTGACCGCCGCCGAGCGTGATGTCCGCCGCCTCAGCGGCGTCGAGCTCACCCTGGTCACGCACGAGCCGGCCCCGCTGAGCCTGTTCGGAACCGCGGCTTCGGAGCTTGTCTCGTCTCAACTCGAGGAGGCGGGCGTCGGCCTCCGCGTCTCGAGTGTCGCGGAGCGGTTCGAGGGTGACGAGCTGTCGCTCGCCGACGGAGATCGTCTACAGGCAGACGAGGTGGTCGCATTGCCGGCGCTCGAGGTTCCGCCTCTCCCCGGGTTGCCCCAAGGCAGGCGGGGGTTCGTGATCACCGACACCGGCATGCACGTCTTCGGGCTCGACGACGTATGGGCCGCGGGGGACGTGACGTCGTTTCCGATCAAGCAGGGTGGGCTCGCCACTCAGCAGGCCGACGTCGCCGCGTGCTCGATCGCCGCCCGCGCCGGCGCGCACGTCCCGGCGGAGCCCTTCGAGCCGGTCTTGCGCGCGGCGCTGATCACCGGTGGCGCCCCACAATTCTTGCGCTCGCGCCTGCCGGGCCATGATCTCAGCCGAAACGTCCGTCGGTCGTGCGCTGTGGTCGCCGCCCGAGAAGCTCGCCGGCAACTACCTGGGCCCTTATCTCTCCCGGGCCATGCACGACACGGCCTCGGGGCAGTTCGTCGATGTCGATCCGTCAGCCGATCCGGAAGCCCAGGCGGGTGAGCACGCCGCCGCGGTCCGGCTCCTGCTGGCGGCGGCCGATGCCGATGCCGGGGTCGGGGATTTCGAGGGCGCTCTGCGATGGCTCGCCCTCGTTGAGCAACTGGACCTCGTTCTTCCTCCCGAGCACGTGGCGCTCCGATTTCAGTGGGCACACAGGCTTGACAGCAGTCTCGCTCCCGATGCGGCGACGCGCCGCATCGAGCCGCGGTTCGATAGCGCCGCGTCCGCGATCAGCGACCTGCAGAGAAGGCTCGGGTGGCTACGGGAGATCGAGCATCGCTCCGAGGCAGAGATGAAGGATGAGCTCGCCCATCTGGACGCCGGGATGGAGCACCTGGTCGCGCTCTCGCGCCGGACAGGCGTCTACTCTCGACGCGCCTCGCCCCCGGAAGCGTCCCGATGAACCGGAGTCGCGTCCGGTGAAGGCGTCTGCCGATGCGCCGCCCACTCCGACGAAGTGGGTCTACGACGCGATCGATGGATCGGCGAGCATGCGCGATCTGCTTGGGGGAAAGGGGGCGAACTTCGCCGAGATGAGCCATGTTCTGGGGCCAGGCTCGGTCCCAGGCGGGTTCACGATCACGACCGCAGCATGCGTCGCCTACATGCGCAGCGGCCGCACGCCGCCGGGGATGGACGGGCAGGTCGCGGACGCGATCTCCCGTCTCGAGACCGAGACCGGAAAACGGCTCGGGGATCCTGACGACCCCCTGCTCGTTGCGGTGCGTTCAGGTGCGCGCGTCTCGATGCCCGGGATGCTGGACACCGTCTTGAACCTGGGGTTGAACGACGACTCGGTCGCGGGGCTGGCCCGACGTAGCGGGGACGAGCGTTTCGCCTGGGACTGCTATCGGCGCTTCTTGCAGATGTTCGGCAACGTTGTCCGGGGAATCGATGTCGCGACCTATGAGCAGGCGATCGAAGCGGTAAAGATCACGCACGGCGTACGACTCGATACGGAGCTCGGAGTCCCGCAACTGCGTGAGCTTGCCGGCCGCTTCAAGGAGCTGTTTCGGGAACGGGCGGACGGACAGTTCCCGACCGAGCCCGAAGAGCAGCTTGATGAGGCGATCGGCGCCGTGTTCGACTCCTGGAACGGCGAGCGCGCGATCGAGTACCGGCGGCTGAATCGGATCCCCGACGACTGGGGGACCGCGGTCAACGTCCAGCAGATGGTCTACGGAAACATGGGGACGAGTTCCGGCTCCGGGGTCGCGTTCAGTCGCGACGAGCTCACCGGCGCACCCGCACCGTCGGGCGATTTCTTGCTCAACGCCCAGGGCGAGGATGTCGTCTCGGGCGTGCGCAACACCCGGGATCTCTCCGAGCTGGCCGAGCTGATGCCGGACGTGCACCGGGAGCTGATCGATGTTCTGCGCCGCCTCGAGCGTCATTTCGGGGACATGCAGGATGTCGAGTTCACGGTCGAGGACGGCCACCTCTACATCCTTCAGGCCCGGAATGCGAAACGTCCAGCGCAGGCCGCCGTGCGGTTCGCCGCCGATGCTGTCGGCGAAGGCCTGCTGGACGAGGGCGCGGCGTTGCTGACGCTCGACCCGGACACGCTCGAAACGCTGCTTCACCCGACCTTCGACCCGGAGGCCGAGTTCCGCGTACTGACCCGTGGCGTCGCCGCGTCTCCCGGGGGGGCCGGTGGCGCGATCGTCTTCAGCGCCGAGGACGCGGTCGCGCGCGCCGCTTCGGGAGCCGACGTCATTCTCGTACGGTCGTTCACCGAGGCCGAGGACGTTGCGGGGTTTCAGGCCGCCCGCGGGATCCTGACTTCGGAGGGCGGCAAGGCCTCGCACGCGGCGCTGGTCGCTCGCGGGATGGGTCGACCCTGCGTCTGTGGCGCCTCGGAGCTGAAGATCGACCATGAACGGGGGTTGGCGACCGTCGGAGATCTCGTGCTCCGGGAGGGCGATTGGATCGCGATCGACGGTTCCACCGGTCGGATCACGACCGACAAGGTTCCCCTGCGCCGACCGGAACCGAGCGGTGAGTTCGAAACGGTCTTGCTGTGGTCCGATCAGTTGAGCCGGATCGGCGTGCGCGCGAACGCGGACACGCCCGAGGACGCCGATCAGGCGCGACGGCTGGGAGCGCAGGGCGTCGGTCTCTGCCGCACCGAGCACATGTTCATGGCGCCGGAGCGGCAACCGGTGATGCGGCGCATGATCATGGCCGCCGATGCGCGCGAGCGGCGTCGTGCGCTCGACGAACTCGAGCCGATGCAGCAGGCCGACTTCGAGGGAATCTTCCGGGCAATGTCGGGCCTGCCGGTGACCATCCGCCTGCTCGATCCACCGCTACACGAGTTCCTTCCCGACGCCGGCGAGCTGATGGTCGAGATCGAGCGGCTCTCGCAGAAACCGGCGGGTGGCCGCCTCGCAGAAGCCGAGCGCGAACTGCGGCGGGTTCGGGAACTGGAGGAGACCAACCCGATGCTCGGGACGCGTGGATGCCGGCTCGCAATCTCGTTTCCGGAGATCTACGAGATGCAGGTGCGCGCCATCGTCCGCGCCGCGGTCGCGCTCCAAGACGAGGGCGAGACTCCGAGCGTGGGAATCATGATTCCGCTCGTCGACTATGCGGCCGAGGTCGAGCGCATGCGCGAATTGCTCACGCGCACCGCGGAGGCGACGTTCGCCGACGGCGGGACGACCGCGGCGCAAGTGCCGATCGGGACGATGATCGAGCTGCCACGAGCCTGTCTCGCCGCGGGCGCAATCGCGCTCGTCGCCGACTTCTTCAGCTTCGGCACCAACGATTTGACGCAGACGTCCCTGGGGTTCTCACGTGACGACGCCGAGGGGGGATTCCTCGCTGACTATCTACGCGCGAGGATCATCGATTCGAGCCCGTTCGAATCAATAGACGTGGAGGGGGTCGGCGAGCTGGTTCGTATGGCGGTCGAGCGCGGCCGCCGAGCCAAGCCGGAGCTCGAAGTCGGGGTCTGTGGAGAACATGGCGGGGATCCGCGCAGCATCAGGTTCTTCGCCGAAGCGCGTCTCGACTACGTCAGCTGCTCCCCGTATCGAGTCCCGATCGCCCGCATCGCGGCAGCGCAAGCCGCATTGCAGGAGGATCGAGCCGCGACCGCGCTGGACGCACGCGGCAAGATCTAGTCCGCGGCAAGCATGCGCTCGATCAGCGCCAGGTACTCGACCAGATGGCGGGTTCCGAGGGATGAGGCGCGGACGCTCTCGCGCGCGGCGACGCCGATCGCACGCGCGCGTTGGGGATCATCGAGCAACCCCTGGATCGCCGCGCCGACCGCTCTGAGGTCGGTCGGGTCGTCGATCAGCAACCCCGATTCCCCGTCGACGATCTGGTCCTGTATGCCGCCGATCCGGCTCGCCACGACCGGACGCGCCTTCCACATCGCCTCGGCGACGGTGAGGCCGAAACCCTCGGCGAGGCTCTTCTGAACGACAACGTCGGCGCGGCGTTGTATGGCGTTGACCATCGCCGCGTTCTCGTCGACATCCTCCATCGGCAGAGAGGCGAGGTGGATGCGTGCCTTCAGCGCACCCGCCAGCGCCGCACACTCGGCCTGGACCGCGGCCAGGACCTCAGCGCCCTCCGGATCGTCGGCGACCCCGGTAACCGACGGCCCGGCAAGGAGCAGGTGGGCGTCGGGGTGCCGGACAGTATTCAGCGAAGCAACGCACGACACCGACCGGGTCCTTGAGCTGGTCCCAGCGTGACACCTGCACGACGAGCGGCGAGTCGTCTGGCACCGGACCGGCCTGGTCGAGCTCGGCGGCGCGATCGACGCGTCCCGGGGTCCCGTCCTGCCGAATGAACGATGGCGCCGCCCCTGTCTGTTCAGCGATCCCGATGCGGCCCAATATCGCCCGCATCGCTTCGGGCTCCATGTCCTGATTCTTGGGAGAAAAGGCGTCGATCGATGGCGCCACCAGCCACAGCTTTTCGGCGTCGAGGCCCTCCCAGACGAAGCTGCGGCGCGAGAAAATGCAGGCATCGGCTTGCTCGACGTAGGGCAGTAGAAAGGTCCATGCCGCTCGCACCAGGTCGGTCGGATGATCGACACCGACGTGACAGCGCCAGACGACATGCGCTCCGGTCAGCCGCATCGAATCGACGAGTCCCGCCGTCTGCGGATCGTGCAAATACACGATGTCGTCGCTGCCGACGATTCGGCTGAGCGCGGCGCCGCTCGCCGCGAGGGTCGCCTCGTAGACGTCGCGCTCTGCGTCGCCGAGACTGCCGCCGTCACCGTCCGCGCCGTGCAGGTGGTTGTGGATGCGCTTCGTGATCGCGAAGAACTCCGCGTTGCCCTCGATCGTCAGCCAGCGAACGTCGACGCCGGCACCCCGCGCGTAGGCGAGCAGGGACTGGAGCATCTCCGCCACGCCTCCGCCGCGGGCGGTCGAATTGACGTGCCAGACGACGCGGCCTGCGAGCGTGCTTCCGGCACGGCGCACGGCTGCCTCGACCTCCGAGTAGTCGTCTCCGAGCAACGCCTTGAAGCGGTCCGGTGACGCGGGTGCAATCGGGACCTCGCTCAGGGCCGCCACGAGCGAGACACTAGCTGGGCGTCGATTGCTCTGGCGCAGCCGGTCGGCTCTCCCTACCGCGTCCCGGTGGCCAGGATCGCCGCCGCGCAGGCGGCGATGGACGCGGCTAGCGCGGCCTCGGCGTAGGCGCGAGCTCGACCCGAAGCTCGGCGCAGAGGCGGTCGACCGCACGCTCGACGGCGGGCGAGAGCCCGGCCCCGGCGTCGAACCGCTCGCCCTCGATCCCGTAGACGACCAACCGCTCGGGAAGGCGGCCGAGCGCGCGGCCAAGCTCGATCGCCTCGGCGAGACCGAGCGCGTGGGTCGAGTGAGCGAAGGTCCGCGCCGGGAGCGGCGCCGACACAGCGTCGAAGCGGTGCACGGTCCCGGGCGGCGCCCCTGAACTGACCGCGTCGACGATCACCGCCGCCTCGGCTCCCTCCCAGGCGTCGACCAGCGCCACCGGCTCGCCCTCCTGCTCGCGGACCGTAACGGACTCGGGCGCTGCCGCGGCAAGCCGCCGCGCGAGCTCGACGCCCGCCGCGTCGTCATGGCGCCAGGGGTTCCCGATCCCGATGACCAGCGTCACCGGCGGTCGACTTCGAGCGCCAGGAAGTGCGTCGAGCACGAGATGCAGGGGTCGTAATTGCGGATCGCCTGCTCGCACTCCCACCGCAGCTGGTCATCATCCAGGCCTACGCGAGGGCGCACGAACTCGAGCAGGTCCTGCTCGATTCGGCCCTGGTTCTGGGAGGTGGGCGGCACGATCCGCGCCTCGGCGATGGACCCGTCGGCCCCCAGCCGGTAGCGGTGCCAGAGCATGCCGCGCGGCGCCTCGCTCCACCCGCAGCCGGTCGCGGCGCGGACCTCGGGCTCCGACGCCGGCGGATCGGGCGGCTGGTAGGAGCCGATCAGCCGCAGCGCCTCGTCGAGCGCGTAGAGGATCTCGACCGCTCGGACGATGATGCTCTTGAACGGGTTGCGTGCACACCTCGCCGAGTCCGGCCTCGGCGGCTGCCTCCCGTGCCAGCGGCGAAAGCCGGCCCGAGTTGAGCGAGTAACGCGCCATCGGCCCGAGAAAAAAGCTGCCGCCATCGCGCAGCCGCGAGTGAAGTGCGGTCGAGTGCTCGACCTGATACTCGACGAAGTGCTCCTCGTACTGGTCGGCGGCGAGGTCGAGTCCGCTCGAGGAGACGAGACGCCCATTCTCGATCGCGTAGCGATCCGGATCGCGCAGGGCGACGAACTCGTATTCCGATTCGAAGTCGGGGAACGGAAGTGCCGCCACCCAGCGCACCGAGTCGCGCATCAGCTCGCGGGCGCGCTCGAGCTGCGGCACGAGCGCCCCGAGTTCCGTCCGGGAGGGTGCCCTGTAGAAGCCGCCGACGCGGACGTTGACCGGGTGGATTGCGCGACCGCCGATCACCCGCAGCAGGTCGTTGCCGGCCTTCTTGATCGCGAGGCCGCCCTCGACCGCCTCGGGATGGTCAGCCGCCATCGCCCAGGCGCTCTGGTAGCCGAGGAAGTCGGGGGCATGGAGCATGAACACATGCAGCGCGTGGCTCTCGATCCACTCGCCGCAGTACATGAGCCGGCGCAGCGCCCCGATCTCCTCGCTGGGCTCGACGCCGAACGCCGTCTCGATCGCGTTGAAGGCACTCGTCTGGTAGGCGACCGGGCAGATGCCGCAGATCCGCGCCGTGATGTCGGGTGCCTCGGAGAACCTTCGCCCGCGCAGGAAAGCCTCGAAGAACCGCGGCGGCTCGTAGATGCGCAGTTTCACGTCCTCGACCGCGCCATCGCGGATCCGCACGTACATCGCGCCCTCGCCCTCGACCCGGGCCAGGGCGTCGGTCTTGATCGTCCGGGTTCGAGTCGTGCTCATCGGCCCGCCTCCGGATCCGAGCCGGCGGGCCCGATACGCGGCCCGGGTGGAGCTCCGAGCGCCTCGCTCTCGGACTGAAACGGTTCCCGGGCGGTGTGGAAGGTGCGGTAGAGACGCACGATGTCGACCTCCTCCACGCCGAGCTCGCGCCCGAACCAGCCGCTCAGCGAGGGAGCGTTCGGTGACTCCATCGGTCCGAAACAGCCGTAGCAGCCGCGGTCGTAGCTCGGACACAGCGCGCCGCAGCCGGCGTGGGTGACCGGACCCAGACAGGGCGTGCCGTGGGCGACCATCACGCAGACGTTGCCCGCCCGCTTGCACTCGACGCAGACGCTGTGCGAGGCGATCTGCGGCCGACGTTCGTTGAGGAAGGCGCTGATCACCTCGAACAGCTGGTGCCGGTCGACAGGGCAGCCCTGGAGCTCGAAGTCGACGTGAACGTTGGCGGAGATCGGGCTCGAGGTCTCGAGCGTCGCGATGTACTCCGGGCTCGCGTAGACGAGCGACGTGAACTCCTCGACATCGGCGAAGTTGCGCAGTGCCTGCACGCCGCCCGACGTCGCGCAGGCGCCGATCGTCACCAGGCGCCGCGACCGGGCGCGGATCTCGCGGATCCGCTCGACCTCGCGCGGGGTCGAGACCGAGCCCTCGACCAGGGAGAGGTCGTAGGGGCCCTCCAAGGTGCCCCGCGTCGCCTCGAGGAAGTACGCGACCTCGATCGATTCGGGCAGCGCGACGAGTTCGCGCTCGAAGTCGAGCAGGCTGAGCTGACAGCCATCGCACGAGGTGAACTTCCAGACCGCCAGCTTGGGCTTTGTCTGCGGGCTCACAGCTCCCTCACCCTGAGGAGCGTCTCGACCCGGTCGAGCGCGAACACCGCCCCGTCCTTGCAGATGAACCGCTCTGCCAAGCTGGCAACGTCCGCAGAGGCCGACCGCGCACTTCATGTTCCGTTCCAGGGAGACGTGGATCCGTCCCGCCTCGAGGCCGTGCTCTCGCAGCGCCGAGCCGACGAACCGCATCATCACCTCCGGCCCGCAGACCATCGCGGTGGCTCCCTCCGCGTCGATGTCCACGATCGGGATCAGGGTCGTGACCAGGCCGACCCGCCCGTCCCAGGTCGGCGGCGCACTGTCCACCGTCACCTCAACGTGCACCCCGGCCGCCCGCCAACGCTCGATGTCCCGCTCGAAGAGGATCTCCGCCGGCGAGCGTGCGCCGTAGAGCAGCGCCACCGCGCGGTAGCGGTCGCGCCTGGCGACCAGGCGCTCGACCGCCGGGCCGCAGGGGCGCCAGCCCGATCCCTCCGGCAACGACGATCACGTCGCCGCCCTCGGCGTCATCCAGCGGCCAGCGGCTGCCGTACGGTCCCCTGGCGCCGAGCTGGTCCCCCGGCTCGCAGCGGCAGATCGCCGAGCTCACCGCGCCGACCGCACGCACGGTGTGGACGAGGCGGCCGTCGACCGTTCCGCTGACCGAGATCGGCACCTCACCGGTCCCGAACGCGTACAGCATCGCGAACTGGCCCGGCGCGAACTCGCCCAGCCGATCGCCGTTCGGCCGGCTCGAGCTCGAGCGTCCAGGTGTCGTCGAGCTCGCGGCGCTTGCTGACGACGCGGTGCGCGAGCGGCAGCCTCGGATCGGCGCTCACGTCGGTGACGCGACGGCCCCGTAGACGTCCAGCATCCGGACGCGGGTCGCCTGCAGCCGCTCGACGATCACCGGCACGAATCGCTTCATGAGCTCGTAGCCGAGCACACCGTCCTGGTCGCACTTGCCGCGCAAGCAGAGCGCGTCAAAGGTGATCGCATGGGTGGTCGCCATCGCTCGCACGTCGAACGAGGAGCGGTAGGGCGGCACCAGCCATGACCAGCCGAGTAGGTCGCCGTCGTCCACGGTTTCGACGATCAGCGCGCCACGCTCCGGGACGAAGGTCTCGATCGCGACGCGCCCGATGCGAATCACGTAGAAGCGGCTCGCCGGATCGCCCTCGCGCAGCAGGAAATCGCCCGGCGCGAAGACCTTGTTGGAGGCACAGCCGGCGATCAGCTCGAGGTGGTCGCGGCGCATGCCGGCGAACGCGGGCGCCTCGGCGAGCAAAGCGTCAATCGTTCGCATCGGTTCCCCTCTCGGCGCCGAGGTCGGAGGCACGGATCGCGGCGGCCTCCTCGGTGATGTCGATCGCCACGGGGCACCAGGTGATGCAGCGCCCGCAGCCGACGCACCCCGAGGTCCCGAACTGATCGATCCAGGTGGCGAGCTTGTGGGTCATCCATTGCCGGTAGCGGGACCTCGGCGAGTTGCGAACGCTGCCGCCGTGGACGTAGGAGTGATCGAGGCTGAAGCAGGAGTCGAGCTGACGAATCCGCGACGCCTCGGTCCCCTGCAGGTCGCTTGCCTCCTCCACGGTGCTGCAGAAGCAGGTCGGACAGACCAGGGTGCAGTTGCCGCAGGTCAGGCAGCGATCCGCGACCTCGTCCCAGCGCGGGTGCTCGAGGTTGCGGTAGAGCAGCTCCTTGATCCCATCGGTCTCCAGCTCGCGACCCATCTGGGCGGCGCAGCGCTCGGAGACCTGGTCGGCCGCTGTGGCGTCGGTCTCGCTCGCCGGCCGGGCGGCGATCGCGTCGAGGACCTCGGCGCCGCGATCGCTGCCGACCTCGACCGCGAAGCGGTGCTCGCCGTCGAGCAGTTCCGTGAGCGCGAGGTCGAAGCCCCGCTCGGCGCGCGGGCCGGTGTTCATCGAGACGCAGAAACAGGTTCCGCCCGCCTCGCTGCAGTTGACGACGACGATGAACGCGTCTCGACGGCGCGCCTGGTAGTCGGCGTCGCGGTACGCGTCGTGGTCAAAGACGCGGTCCTGGATCGCGACCGCGGCCAGATCGCATGAGCGCACGCCGATGAACGCGTAGCTCGAGGCGGGCTGCGGCTCCGCCTCGAAGCTCAACCCGCCCTGGTCGTCGCGCCGCGATTTCCAGAGGGTCAGAGTCGCCGGAAAGAGGTGGCTCTTCCACGAGTTCGGACCGACGTTGAATCCGAACAGGGCTTCGTCGTCGCGGCGGCGCAACCGGTACCGGCCACCGTCCTGCTCGTCGGTCCAGCCGCCGGGAAGGTCGTCGACCGAGCCGATCTCGGCGTAGACGATCGCCCGGTCTCGGACGGTGGGGCCGATAACGGTGTGGCCCCGACGCGCGAGCTCGGCGATCAGCCCGTCGAGCGCGGAAGGTGTGATCACCCTGTCGATCCGGTGCCCGTTATCGCTCACGTCCATGCGCCACCACAGATCCCATCACAGCCTGGGCCGGAACGCAGTGCGCGCTCCATCGTCCTTCCGGCCCCAGCCTAGGTCGTCGTCCCGGATTTGACCACACGCGGCTCGACGGATGTTGGACGGCACTCCGCATCGAAAGCCTGGGTCAACTGCCAAGCGTCTTCCATTTCTCCTGCCACGCGTCTCCCACGTCGCGCGCCGACGAGTTCCGACATCTGGTGCCTCCCAAAGTCCGGCGGCAACGAGAAGAGTCGAGTAGGCCGCGGTCTTTCACTCGGTACTCGCCACGTACCGCTCCGGGGGGTTAAGGGCCGATGCGGTAGGGCCGCATCATCTCGTTGTCCTCGTGCTCGAGGATGTGGCAGTGCCAGACGAACAGCCCGGGGTGGTCGAAGTGTGCCTTCACGCGCGTGATCTCGTTCGGGTAGGCGATCACCGTGTCCTTGCGATCTGCCTCCCAGGGCTCCGGGGGCCGCGGCGGGCCGCCGCCGATCGGCTCGCGGTCGACGACCTCGAAGGTGATCTCGTGGATGTGGATCGGGTGGGCGTCGGCGGTGAAGTTGTAGATCTCCCAGACCTCGATCGCTCCCAGCGCCGGGTTCTCCGTGAGCGGCTCGTCCCAGCCGAGCGGGTTGCCGGTGCCATCGGGGTTGAGGGTTCCCAGGTCGGCCTCGACCGGTCCGAACGGCTCGTCGCTCTCGCAGTCGAGGACGACGTTGCCGTTCTCGTCGGTGCTCACGAACACCGTCGCCGACTCCTGCTCGTTGAGCGACACCTGGCGCGTGTTGGTGGCGGCGCCGAGCGGCGCGAGCGCCGGAAGCACGAGCTCGTTCGGCGGCGTGCTGGGGTCGGCTCCCGTGGCGGCGACGACGCGAAAGCGCATCACCTGCCCGGTCGTCTCGGGGTCGGCCGGCTCGAAGTCGACGCCCGGGCACGCCGCCGCCGAACGGCTCGTCGGGAGCGAGGTTCAGCAGGATGATCTCGCGTTCCGATCGGGACGTCGGTGAAGTCGACGATCACGTCGGCGCGCTCCGCCGGGCCGAGCAGCACCTGCGGCAGCTCGACCGGCGCCGGCAGGAAGCCGCCCTCGTTGCCGATCTGCCAGAACGGCAGGCCGTTGTCCATCCGCAGGATCAGGAAGCGAGAGTTGCAGCCGTTCAGAAGGCGGAAGCGGTAGCGCCGCCGCTGGACCTCGAGCTCTGGCCAGGTGGCGCCGTTGACGACGATCGTGTTGCCGAAGAACTCGGGGTTCCAGATCGGCGCGACGTCGCTCGGCCCGTCGCAGGCCGGGTCGGGCATGAACGGGATCTGCAGCTGGGACGGGTCGAGGCCCTCGAAGTAGGCGCGGTTGTCGGGATAGAACAGCGAGCCGTCGCCGTTGAAGGAGCGGTCCTGGATTGCGATCGGGATCTCGAAGTAGTCGAGGCCCGGCGGGTCGCCGAGCGCCGGCGCCGGGCCGGGGAGCGTCCCACCGACCGCGTCGCCCGGTCCGCCGCGCATCAGGTAGAAGCCGGCCGGCCCGGCGTAGACGTTGGCGCGCGTCATCCCGAGCGTGTGGTCGTGGTACCACATCGTCGTCGCGCGCTGGTCGTTCTCGTATTGGAAGACCGCGCTGCCGGGCGTCCACGCCTGACGAAGCTTGGCCTGGGCCTGGGCCTGGAACGTGCGATAGAAGCGAGCCCGTCCTGGCGTACCCCGCCGGGATATTGCGCGCATGAGGCAGGTACCAGGCCTCGGGGTAGCCGTCGCTCTCCTCCGTGCTGTGGCCGCCGTGCAGGTGGGTGACGATCGGCACCGGCCCTCGGTAGGGGTCCTGGTCGCTGCCGTGCCCGTCGCGGCCCTGCGCGCCACCGGGCGGGTTGGCCCAGTGAAGCGTCTGGTCGACCGGCAGCAGGTGAGGCCGGAAGTCGCCGTTCGGCTTGACGAGGTCGTTGATCCACTTGACGCGCACCGGCCGCCCCCACGCGGCCTCGATCGTGAACGCCGGGTAGTTGAACGTCTCGGGGTGGTTGACCGACCCGTAGCTCCAGACCGTCGTCGGGTCCAGCCCCATGCTTGCCGGCAGGATGTGCTGGGAGAACTCGCGCACCGCGATCTCGTAGTAGTCGATGCCGACGCGCGGCTTGCCGGGAAGGCTTTGGCTGCGCGGCATCGCCGGCGGGATCACCAGCGGCGTGACGTACTTCGGGATCGAGAGCGGGTCGAGCACGCTCGCCGCAATCGGAATCGGCTGCGCCACTGCCCGACCGTCAGCGAAGCGCCACAGCAGCAGGCCCGCACTCGCGCCCATCCCGTATTGCACGAACCGGCGCCGGGTGATCCCCGCTCCGGCGACGGAACCGGGGCTGTTCGCGTTGTCCGTGTGATGTGCACCGTTGCGACCCCCTTTGACTCCTCTCGCTCCTCCGCGGCGGAGTCGACCGTGAAACGCGGTGCTGGCAACCCTAATGCCCACTGAAGGCTTGGGCAAGTCGCTCCGATCGGACCCGGGAGTCCCGACAGCGGCCCCTCGTGCCGCTGGCGACTCGTCGTTCAGCCGGAACGCTTGGCCCTCGCTGGGGGCTTCTCCTTCGGCTGTGGTGGCGGGGGCCTCATCCCGCGATGTGATGCATCTCGCAGCGAGTCCAGGTACCGCGTGACGGTATCGAGCATGCGTCCGCCCCTTCGGATTCGCAAGGGCATGACGATCACCCTACTTGGCCTCAGTATCCGACCGGCACCGCCTCGCGACTGTCACCCAGTCCAGCGACTCTCACGTCCGACGCCCGGATGATCGATGCTACGAATTCAGTTGAGTCCCCGACGAAAGGGTTCGGCATGAGCGAACGGCGACGCACGACGAGCGAGGAGGCAAGGCGGATCGGCGATGAGATCGGGGTCGACTGGGAGCGCTTCGACATCGAGCAGTTCCGCGCCGGGATCGACGTCGAGTACGAGCACGGGAGCCACGACCCGCAGACCGACGTGACCGCAGACGATCCGAGCGTCACCGGAAAGATCGCGCTTGCACACATGAAGGAGTTCCCCGACTACTACGCGCGGCTGAAGCGGATGGAGGAGGAGGCGGAGCGCGATTGGGCGAAGCGCGACTGAGCGAGTCGGTCCCATACCCCGCCCATCGTGAGGCGGACGTCGCGCTCCGCGACGGGTCGACCGTTCGCGTCCGCCCGGCGCGAGCCGACGATCGCGATGGTGTCCTCGAGTTCTACGAGGGCCTGAGCCCCGACTCGCGCGCGTTCCGATTCATGTCCGGAGGGGTCGACCTCGGGCGGATCGCCGATGCGGCCGTCGACCTCGACTACCGGGATCGATACGGGCTCGTCGCGGTGCGCGGCGCCGAGGGCCGGATCGTCGGCCATGGCTCCTACGCTCGGGTCGATCGCACGCTCGCCGAGGTGGCGTTCGCGATCGCCGACGAGCTCCAGGGTCGCGGGGTGGCGACGATCCTGCTCGCCCATCTCGCCGAGGTCGCCGACGGAGAACGGGATCGCTCTGTTTGAAGCGGAAGTGCTGCCCGCGAACCACCGCATGGTCGAGGTCTTCCGCGAGAGCGGCTTTCCGGTCGAGACGTCGTCGGTTCCGGGCTCGATCCACGTCGAGCTGCCGACCTCATTCTCCGATGACGCCCGCGAGCGCTTCCAGCTTCGCGATCGGCTCGCCGCCGCCGCAGCGGTGCAGGCCTTCCTCGAGCCCCGCTCGGTCGCGGTGATCGGCGCCTCACGGCGGCGCGGCACGGTCGGCGGCGAGATCTTCCACAACCTGCTCGACGCCGGCTTCCAGGGGGTCGTCCATCCGGTCAATCCCAGCGCCGAGGTCGTCCAGTCGGTACGCGCCTACCCGAGGGTCACCGACGTCCCGGGCGATATCGACCTCGCCGTGATCGCCGTCCCCGGTGCCGACGTCGTCGACGTCGCCCGCGACTGCGCAGCCAAGCGGGTGGCGGCGCTCGTCGTCGTCTCCGCCGGGTTCGCCGAGATCGGTGAGGACGGCATGGCTCGCCAGCGCGAGCTCGTCGACATCTGCCGCGCCGCGGGCATGCGGCTGGTCGGGCCGAACTGCCTCGGGATCCTCAACACGAACCCGTCGGTCGCGCTCAACGCGACCTTCGCCCCGGACCCGCCGCCGCCCGGCAACGTCGGCTTCCTCACCCAGAGCGGGGCTCTCGGCCTGGCGCTGATCGGCCTCGCCAGCGACCGCAACCTCGGCCTCTCCTCGTTCGCGTCGATCGGCAACCGCGCCGACGTCACCGGCAACGACCTGCTCGAGTATTGGGAGAGCGACGAGGGGACGGACGTCGCGCTGCTCTATATCGAGTCGTTCAGCGACCCGCGGCGGTTCTCGCGCGTCGCCCGGCGAGTTGGCGCCCGCAAGCCGATCATCGTCGTCAAGAGCGGCCGCTCGCAGGCGGGGGCGCGCGCGACCTCCTCCCATACCGGCGCCCTGCTCGCTGCGTCCGACGTCACGGTCGATGCGCTGTTCGAGCAGGCCGGCGTGATCCGCTCCGAGAGTCTCGCCGACATGCTCGACGTCGCCTCGATGCTGGCGAACCAGCCGCTGCCGGCGGGGCCGCGGGTCGCGATCCTCACCAATGCGGGCGGGCCGGGGATCATGTGCGCCGACGCCTGCGAGGCGGCCGGGCTCGAGGTGCCCCCGCTCCCCGACTCGGCGCAGGAGGCGCTGCGCGAGTTCCTCGCCGCCGAGGCTTCGCTCGGAAACCCGGTCGACATGATCGCCACCGCGAGCGCCGATCAGTACCGGAGGGCAATCGCGACCCTCGGCGAGTGTGAGGCGATCGACGCGCTGATCGTGATCTTCGTTCGCCCGCTGCTGACGAGGGCCGAGGACGTGGCGCGCGAAGTCCGGGCGGCGCTCGACGAGCTTCCGCGGCGGCTCCCGGCCCAGGCCGTGTTCATGTCGGCGCAGGATCACGCGGCGATGGTCGCGGCCGGCGGGGTGCCGACCTATCTCTATCCCGAGGACGCGGCGCGAGCGCTGGCGCGAGTACGGCGCTACGCGGATTGGACCCGGTTTCCGCCCGACGAGGCTCCCGAGCCGGCGGGCGCGCGGGGCGACGAGGCGGCGGCGCTGATCGCCGATGCGCTTGCGGGCGGCGCGGGCTGGCTCGGCTTCGAGCCTTTGATCCGCCTGCTCGACTGCTACGGGATCGCGGTCGCCGACTGGCGGGTCACGGACGATCCGGCGGGCGCAGGCGAGGCGGCCGCCGCACTCGGCGGTCGGGTCGCGCTGAAGGCGCTCGGGCCGGAGATCCTCCACAAGACCGAGCTCGGCGCGATCGAGATCGGCCTCGCCGGCGCCCGCGACGTCGCCGGCGCGGCGACCCTGATGGACGCGAGCCTGGCGCGCGCCGGCCTGGCCCGCGAGCGCTTCCTCGTCCAACGGATGATCGAGCCCGGGGTCGAGATGATCGTCGGAGTAGTCGGCGACGAGGTCTTCGGCCCGGTCGTCGCCTGCGGCGCCGGCGGAGTTCAGGCGGAGATCCTCAAGGACGTGAGGGTGCGGATCGCGCCGCTCACGCGTCGGGAGGCGCGCGAGATGATCAGTTCGCTCTCCACCTACCCGCTTCTCACCGGGTACCGCGGCTCTCCCGAGGTCGACGTCGATGCGCTCGAGGAGCTGGTCCTTCGGGTCAGTTCGATGGTCGACTCCCACCATGAGATCGCCGAGCTCGATCTGAACCCCGTGGTCGCCGGGCCCGACGGCGCGGTCGTCGTCGACGCACGACTGCGGCTCGCCGCGGCGCCGCCGCCGCGGCCGTGGCCGAGCGCCTACGCGGGCGCCGGCGCCTGAGCGGTCCAGCTTCGGGCTTTCGCGAGCCGGATTGCGAGATCGGGCGGATGCGCGCCGGCGCCTTGCTCGTCGAGGTCAAGCGCGGGAAACGTCATCGGCGATCCCGGCGTGGCCTAGACGGCGCGCGTTTCCATCTGGGGGTGTCTACCGGCTCGGCGGCTTGGGGCGCGCGAACCCGGAGATCGCCTCGGCCAGGTCGAGCGCCTCCAGTAGATCGCCGTCCCGGTGCCGTCGTCAGCCACCCCTTGGCAGCTGCTCGCGGAGCCGGTCGACCTGGCGCTTCATGGGCTCGAACCTCGGCACGGGCACGATCAGCCGCGCGAACAGCGACGGCACCGGCGTGGACCCGAGCTTCATCAGCGGCGCCAGCTTCCCGGTCGGCGTCGCCGTCGACGCTGACCGCGTCTACTGGATGGGTCGACTGCCAACGGTCTTCCATTTCCAAACCCGCCTCAGGGCGCCATGTCGGACATCCCGCCGCCGCCCTGTGACATCCCGCCGCCGCCCTTTGACATGGCGTCGCCGCCCTGTCCCATGCTCATCGCGGCCCCGGGTGAACCGGGAATCGTCAGGCCGGGGACGTCCGCCGGAGTGGTCGCGACGGCGATCCCGAGCACGAGGAGGACGATCGCCACCCCCCGCGTCGCCAGCCACGGCCACGGAACGAGCTTCTCGATCGCGATCAACGCCGCGACCAGGATCATCCAGCCGACGCTCATCACCCCGAGGGCGAACAGCGCAGCCATCAACGCCCAGCAGCAGCCCAGGCACCAGGCGCCGTGCGCGACGCCCATCCGCAGGGCGCCGAGACGACCGTCGTGCCAGCTCTCGATCAGAAATCCGAGCGGCCCTCGACAGCGGCGTAGGCACGCGTACTTGAGCGGGGTCAGCTGGTAGACGGCCGCGACCAGGATCACTCCGCCGGCGACGAACCTGCCGCCGCGGTCCCACGAGAAGGCATCGATCGAGAGCGAGCGCAGGACCTCGAACAGCCCGTAGGCGATCAGGCCCGCCGCGGTCCAGACCGCCAGGTAGCCGGCGACGAACAGCGCCGTCGCCCCCGCGGGCGCGGACTTGCCAACCGCACGGCGGCGATCCTGCAGGCTCGCGTAGACGCCGACCATCGGCCAGATCGACGGGAACATCATCGCCGCCATCATCACCACCCAGACGGTGACGAAGAACCCGAGCCCGCCGAGGTCGGTCCCCGGCCCGGCGTCCATCCCCTCCATTCGACTGTCGGTGAACAGCCAGCCACCGAGCGCCAGCGCCAGCAGCAGCCCGATCAGGACGAGCTGGCCCCGAAGCGGCGAGAGGCGCGCGGGCGTTGTGGACGGAGCGCTCATCGCCGCACGCGCATCACTCGTCCCCCGACGAGTAGTCGAAGGTCGACTCGTACGCGCAGCGTCCCGTGAACGCGAACTCGAGCTCGCCGTCGACCGCGAGCGTCTCGGCAACGAGCTCGCGCCCTGGACGGTCGTGGCCAGGGATCACGCAGGTGACCTGCGCACGGTCGGCGACCGGCTCGCGGATCCGCAGCGTGACCTCGTCTCCGGCCCGGAACCAGCCACGCCCGGGCGCGTGATCGATCTCGATCGCGACATGGCGGACGCCGAGCAGGTCGCTCGCCTTCCAGGCCCAGGGGAACTGCCGCAGCGGGGTGCCTCCGAGTCGTCCGAGCAGGATCCGGGTCAGGGCGTCCCGCTGGTCTCGATCGCCGCGCTCGTCGACGTAGGCGACGATGCTCCACGGCGATCCCGCCTCGTCGTCGTCGTAGCGGGTCGCCAGCACCGCTCGCTGTCCGCTCAGGTCGATCTCCCCGGCGTGGCCGCGATCGACCTGCCAGCTGAGCGCGCCCATGCATTCGCCGAATGTCGAGCGGCCGCCGCTGCGTCCCTCGATCCTCCGACACGGGCAGATCGCCTCGCAGTTGCAGGCCTCGAGGTAAGTGCCGGAGATTGCCCATGGAAGGAAGGCGTCGCTGTCGGGGTCGGCTCGCGCGATCGCGGTCAACTTAGCTCGCGGCGATCCGGCGCGCCTCGCCGACCGGAGCGATCGGCGGCGCTTGTCCGCGGCCGCCGGGCGGGATAGGCTCGGTCGAGCCCGACCTTGGAGGTATTGAGATGAGAGCGGCAGGCCTTGTCGCAGCGCTGGCGGCGAGCGCGGTCCTCGTGCTCGCGGCGGTTACGGCGTCGGCGAGCGTCACCCAGTACCCGACCGTGTTCACGAAGTTCAAGTACAAGCTGGACGGCGGCAAGGCCGAGTTCAAGGGGCTGATCGGCTCGCAGAAGGGAGGCTGCTTGTCCGACCGCAAGGTGAAGCTGTTCCGGCAGAAGAACGGCAACAAGAGCAAGCTCGGTGGCGACCACACGGATGGGAAGGGCAAGTTCGTGATCGACCTCGGCAGCGGCCCGCCGAAGGACGGGAAGTACTACGCCGAGGTCCTGCAGACGAAGATCGGCAGCTCGTCGAACCGAAAGACCTGCCTCGCCAGGACCTCGGGCTCGATCAAGCTGAGCAGCTGAGGCGAAGGGCTCGCGGGAGCAAGGAGGACGCTTACGGCCGAGGTCGATCGCTTCGAGACCGCCTTCACGTCCGGGGTGACGGAGGAGCTCCCGCCCCCGGCCCGCGAAGCCGCGCCGCCGGCGGCACCGAGGCTCGCTGCACCGGCCGACGGCATCGCGCTGTCCGGTTGCGTGCTGACGCCGGCGCGCAGAATCGAGCCGGGCTACGTCGTCATCCACGGCGGCGAGGTCGCGGAGGTCACCGACCAGCGCCCGCGGTCGGTCGATGTCCACGAGACAGGCGGCGTCATCGCCCCGGGCCTGATCGACCTCCACGGTCACCCCGAGTTCAACGTCTTCGCGGCCTGGGAGCCGCCGCAGCAGTTCGTCAATCGCTATTCCTGGCGCGACAGCGCCCTCTACCACACGCTGGTGCGCGACCCCCAGAACCACCTCCTCGACGTGCTCCCGGCGTGGACCCAGCTCCGTTACGCGGAGGTGCGGGCGCTGGTCGGCGGCGTGACCGCGATCCAGGGCACGGGCGGGCAGGCTCGCAGCTACTCGGGCGAGGCGCTGGTCCGCAACGTCGACAAGTGGATCTTCGGCAAACAGGTCGGGCGGTCGCTGATCGACCTGCCGTCGGGCTCATTCGGCATGGAGGGCCTCTCGAGCATCCTCGACGGGATCGAAGCCGGCGACGTGAAGGCGTTCTACATCCACCTCGCCGAGGGGCGCTCCGACAATCAGCGGTCGCGGGAGGAGTTCGATCGCCTCGTCGACCTTCACGCGCTCACCGCCAGCACCGTCGTCATTCACGGGACCGCGCTCAGCGAGCCCCAGCTCGGAGACCTCGCCGACGCCGGGGCAAAGCTGGTCTGGTCACCGCAGAGCAACCTCCGCCTCTACGGTGAGACGACGAGGGCGGGCGCCGCACTCGAGCAGGACGTCACGGTCGGACTCGGGGCCGACTGGCTGCCGAGCGGCAGCACCAGCCTGCTGGCCGAGGTCAACGTGGCGCGCCGATGTCTCACCTCCGAGGGCCACGAGATCACCGCCAAGAAGCTGGTCGACATGATGACCCGCGACGCGGCCAAGATCGCCGGGCTCGACGACAAGCTGGGTTCGCTGGCGAAGGGACGGCCGGCCGACCTGGTCGTCTTCGAGCGCCGGCTCGAGGACCCGTGGGAGAACGTCGTCCAGGCGGAGCCGGGGTGGGTCGACCTGGTGATGATCGGCGGCGATCTGACCTACGGTCGGGCGGACTGGATCACCGAGCTCGGCGAGTCGGTCGACGATGCGCGGCTCGAGCCGCTCTTCGCCTGGGGCAAGCCGATGCTCCTCGACACGAGCTACATGGTCAATCCCGACGGCGACGAGCCGCCGACCCTCGCGCAGCTCTGCGCTGTGCTGATCGACGCCTACCCGCAGGTCGGACCGGTGTTCGCCTGAGATGTCGGAGTTCGATCGCGGGCCCTCGGCCCAGCTCGCCGCGCTCTTCGACCGCGTCCCGGACCCGCCCGTCAACGACGATTTCTGGTTCGACTGGGGGCCCGTCTTCTACCGCGGCCGGCTCGACGGATCGGCGCGCGTGCTCTGCGTCGGCTCCGACCCGGGGCCGACCGAGCGGATCGCCGGTCGCGGATTGGTCGGCAACGCCGGCCAGCGAGTCCAGGGGCTGCTCTCGAAGCTCGGGCTGACGCGCTCCTACATCTGTCTCAATGCCTGGGCATATGCCGTGCATCCGACCCGGGCCGGCGCCGAGCGTGCGAAGCTCGACGAGCGGGCGCAGCTGGAGTGGCGTAACGAGCTCTACGATGCCGTCGCCGGCCCGGAGCTGCAGGCGGTGATCGCGTTCGGGGAGATGGCGCAAGCCGCGGTCGCGCTGTGGCCGGGGCGCAGCCCGGACGTCGACCTGCGCGAGGTGCCGCACCCGTCCAGCCACGACGAGACGAGGCTCGTCGACGAGTGGCGGGCGGCGGTCGCGCACCTGCGCACGATCGTCACCCCGGACGACGACGGCGACAACAGCGGCCCCAACTACGGAGCCGGCTTCGAGGAGGCCGACTACGCGGCGATCCCGAAGCGCGACCTGCCGTTCGGAGCGCCCGCGTTCCTCGGCGACGACGCCTGGGTGCGGGCGCAGCCGGGCGGCGCACAGAACTCGGTCGAGCGACCGTCGCCCGATGACGCCCACACCCTGACCTGGCACGCTCCCCGGACGGAGGACTAGCTGATGATCGTCGACCTTCATGCCCATTACCCGATGCACCTCGTGCCGCGGGGGAGATTCAGGGTCCTGCGGCTGCTGTTTTCGGGCCGCGCACGGCGCCGGCTCCGGGATCGGGTCCGCGCCCTGCTCGTCGGGCTCGCGAGCATGGTCGCCAACTACCGCTCGTTGTTCTCCGGGCCGCGGGCCAGAATGAGCTACATGCGCAGTGGCGGAGTCGGCGTCGCGCTCTCCGTCGTCTACTCGTTCTTCGACGAGCTCGATATCGCCGACGGGCCGGAGCCGCGCCCCGGATACCTCGATTCGATCCTCGGTCAACTGAAGACGGTCGAGAAGGACATCGCGCGGAACCACGCCGGGGAAGCCGTCGTCGCCCACAATCCAGGTGAGCTGAAGGCGGCGGCCGACGCCGGCAAGCTCGCCCTCGTGCACTGCGTCGAAGGCGGTTTCTGCCTCGGAGCCGAGGCGCCGGACGTCAAGCCGGCGGTGCATCGGCTCGCCGACCAAGGCGTCGCCTACATCACCGTGGCGCACCTGATCTGGCGGGGTGTGGCCACCGACGCCCCGGCGATCCCGTTCCTGACCGACGAGCAGTACCGCGATTGGTTTCCTCAGCCCGAGACCGGCCTCTCGAAGCTCGGGCGTGCGGCGGTCGAGGCGATGGTCGACGAGCACGTGCTGATCGATGTCTCGCACATGAGCGAGCGCGCGCTCGCCGACACCTTCGAGCTGCTCGACCACCTCGACCCCGCGAAGTCCGTGCCCGTCGTCGCGACCCATGCCGGGTATCGCTTCGGGACGCAGGAGTACATGCTCAGCCGGGAGACGCTCGAGCGGATCGCCGCACGCGGCGGGGTCGTGGGGCTGATCTTCGCCGAGCATCAGATGGGCGACGTTCCGTGCCCGGAGGCGAAGCGGCGCGGGGGCCTCGAGATCGGTAAGCGGCGCCGCTTCGAGAGGTCGTTCGAGGTCCTCTGCTGTCACATCGATCACATCCGTGACGCGACCGGCTCGCACCGCTTCACCGCGATCGGCTCGGACCTCGACGGCTTCATCAAGCCGACGCTCGGCGGGCTGGAGGACATGCGCGACATGGCCTCGCTGGAGGAGGCGCTGCTGAAACGCTACGGACACGACGGCGAGCTGATCTGCTCCGGCAACGCGTTGCGGGTGCTGAACGCCTATTGGCACGGAAGGGCGGACGACGCGGCGCAAGCCTGATCCCGACCCCTGTCGTGGGCGTTTGGATTCACGCCCGCTCGGCTTGACTTCGCTCCGGCGCCCCGTTAGATCACACTCGCGGAGCACGCTGATCCGAGGAGGAACCAGGTGGAGGATACGAGCGCCGTCGGGCTCGGGGTCGCCGGCGGGGTGGACGGTCGCGCCGGCGAGCCCGGTTCACCCGCCTGGACGCGGCTCCTGGACGATCGCGCGGAGGACGCAAAGTGAGCACCCGGGATCCGAAGGTCTTCATCAGCTACCGGCGCGAGGACACGGCCGGACACGCCGGGCGGCTCTACGACACGATGGCCGCGCGCTTCGGCGAGGGGAACGTCTTCGTCGACGTCGACCTGGCGCCGGGGATCGACTTCGTGCAACGGATCACGGAAGCAGTCGGCGCGTGCCGGGTGCTGCTCGTGATGATCGGACCGAGATGGGCCGTGATCACGAACGACGACAGCCGGCCCCGGCTCGCCGACCCGGAGGACTTCGTGCGACTCGAAGTGGAGACGGCGCTGCGCCGCGCCGAGGTGACGGTGATCCCGGTGCTGGTCGCCGGCGCGCAGATGCCGGACCCCGACGATCTGCCCGAGGGGCTGCGACCGCTGACCCGTCGCAACGCGCTCGAGCTCAGCGACGGCCGCTGGCGCTACGACGTCGGGCGGCTCAATGCGACCCTGGACGAGCTGCTCGCCGATCCCTCGGCGGCGCACGCGGCGACGACGTCCACCGCCGCCACCCAGGCTGCAAAGCGTGTGTCGTCGACGACCCGGATCGTCGTCGACGGGATGCTGATCGCCGGACTCGCGGCGCTGATCGGCCGCTTGATCGCCGATCCGATCAGTCCCCAGGACCTCGACCAGGCGGGCGCCCAGATCGCGACCGCGATTCTGCGGCGTACGGTGACCTGGGCGGTGCTCGGCGTCGCCCTCGCCGCCTGGCTCACGTTCGTACAGGGTGACCGTCGCGTCCTCGCGAAGCGGGTGTTGCTCGGCCTCGGCCTCGGCGCGCTGGCCGGGGCGCTGGGTGGGGCGGTCATATTCGTGCCTCAGTATCTGCCCAGCCTCGACCTCTCCTCGGACACTCTCGACAACATCTCGATCGCGGCGTTCGCGGTCAGCGGCGCCCTCACGGGCGTGCTCGTGGGCGCGCTCTGGATCCCGCGGAGCATCGCCACCGGGCTGCTCGCCGGGCTGGTCGCCGGCGCGGCGATCCGCTTGCTCTGGATCCACGTGCCGTGGCACACGCACGGGCACGCGGTACAGGAGTCGCTACAGCTCGGCATCCAGTGCATGTTGATCGTCGGTGTCGTGCTCGGCACCCTGCAACTGCTCAGCACCCAGCACCAGCGGTCGGCCCTCGAAGAGGCACATTCGCACTAGAGATCAGCGGCGGCCGAGCAGGGCGCGCAGGAGGAAGCGGGCAAACCGTCCCGCGGTCGCAAGCCGCTGCCGAGTCGAGTCCACGTTGGTAGCCCGCAGATCGGGCAGCGGTGAGGCGATTCGGCCGCCGGCAGACCCCAGGCGACCCTCGGCGAGCCGGGCGCCGGCGTCGTCGCGGAGCACGACGTCGAGGCCGCCGAGCGCGCACAGTCGGCGCAGCGGCGGGCCCGCGGCGCCGGCCTGCTGCCGTGCGGTGAGCCGGTATCCGGATCCGTCGCGATCGAACCAGGCGTCGTAGACGAGCGCGCCATGTTCGAGCGTCACGGTGCCATCGCGCACGAGCACGTCTCCGACCAGCGGCCCCCGGACTCGCCCGACCAATCGCCCGACTCGACGCGGACCGGCGATGAACGTCTCGGCGTCCGCGACCTCGGCGACGAGTTCGACGCTCAGGCTCCCGTCTGTGGCCTCGGAGGCCGTGGTCGTTGTGAGGCGGCCGCGACGTGCCTGCCGCCAGCTCACCCCGCGGGCGGGCTGCTGCATCCGCGTCGCCTCCGGGGTCAGCGGTGTCCCCTGCTCGGAGTCCATCGTTGCCATGTACGCGCGAGCGTCGCGGTAGCCCATCGCGATCAGCGTCGTGGCGTCGATCCGCCCGAGGTAGAAGTCGGGGTCGAGCGGCAACGGATAGCGCGGCGCGATCACGTGGGCGACGATCGGCCGGCGCTGGCCGTACTGCGCGCGTCCGCCGCGGATCTCGTCGTTGAGATCACGGATCCGGTCGAACTCCTCGAACAGGACGCCGTTCGCGCTCTGCTCGATCATGTGGACGTACTGGTTGAGCGGCCCGTCGCGGTACTCCGGCGTGTTGCCGATGCACCAGGCGATCCACAGCTCCTCGGCGCCGCGCTTGACGGCACCGGTCAGGTTCGCGTCCTTGATCCAGACCGAGTCGGTGTAGCACGAGCCGCTGCGGCGCACCGCCGGCATCAGCATCGGCAGCGAGATCCCGGCGACGAGCAGGTCGAGATCCACGTCCCGATGCTCGACCGACTCGTTCGTCTTCGCGGAGTGGTTGCAGACGTTGAAGGTGCCGACGATCCCGTCCGCGTCGCGGATCCGCCCGACGTCGACGCCCAGATGAGGAAAGACCTTGTCGACGATCCCGTCGGCGCCGCCGAAGGCGGGCAGGTGCGGCGCTCGCAGATAGTCGCGGACCGGCAGCGGGGAGACGAAGTCGGCGACGCGCAGGGTGCGCCAGCGCTCGCAGATCTCGAGCGGCGAGTGCCCCGAGAGCAGCATCGCGAGGTTGATCGTGCCGCCCGATGTTCCGTCGGCGTGGGCAAACGCGAGCCCGGCCTCTTCCAGGGCTCGCAGGACGCCCGCCTGCCAGGCGACCCGCATCCCGCCGCCGGCGAGGATCAGCGCTCGGCGTGGGTGATCGTCGTCGCCGGTGGCGCCCGCGAGGTGGGGGACGTGCGCCACCGGACTAGGGGCGAAAGCTGCGCACGGCAATCACCGCCGCAACCGTCGCCAATAGGCGAACGCGAGCACCCCGGAGAGGAGGTCGAACCCGGCGACGAGGAGCGCCGGCGGGGAGAAGATCCGGCGCCGGACGCCGAGCGCCACAGCGATCGAGGCGCCGATCTTCTGCAACCCGGCGAAGAAGACGACCCCGGGGTTGTGCGCCGGGCGCAGCAGCGTGTTGAGCAGTCCGCCTCCGACGACGACCATGAACATGCCGACGGTGCCGAACAGGTGGCCGGTCGTCGCATCGTCCTGGGCCGCCAGCGGGGACAGCACCCGCCGTGGCGCGAGCACCTGCGCGGCGCCGGTCGCGACCGTCAGCGCAGCGATCGCGATCATCGCCCGGCGCAGCGCCGAATCCGACATCTCAAGCCACCTGGAACGCGAAGAAGAGGGCGATCGCGATCCACTCGACGGTCCAGAGGAGGGTGCGCACCAGGTTCAGCCGCATCCACTTGCCGAGGATCAGGTGGAGGCGCTTGTCGTCGCCGATGCCCGCGGTCATCTCGCGGTTGTAGGGGAAGATGAAGATCATCGTCAGCGCGGTGGCGGCCACCGTCGCGGCGAGGTAGACACCGGGCGCCCAGGCATAGCCCGAGTCCCAGGCACCGACGATCAGCGCGATCGCGGCGACGATCATCAGGATCGTCATCCAGGTGAAGAAGCGGGTCGCGTTGTGGACCGGCTCGACGAGCGGCAGGGCGTAGGTCTGCGGGGTGAGGCTCGGGGCGAGGGGGAAGGAGAAGAGGACCAGCGACCAGCCGGTACCGAGATACATCGACGCGCAGGCCAGGAGCACGAGGGCGACGATCACCTCCCAGGTCTCGGTCATCGGCCGGCGGCCCGATCGTCGAGCGCGGGATCATCCGGAGGCGGAAGCCACTGCTTGCCCAGTCCCAGTCCGACGACGCTCTCGAGGCCCTCGGGAGGTTCGCCGGGACGCTGCTCGGAGGATAGGAACCAGCCCTCGAAGTGGTCGTCGAGGACACCGGCGGTCCGCGGCAACCAGGCGGTCAGCAGCGGACGAGCGGCGATCTCGAGCCGCTTCAGCGCCGCCATCCGCGGATGGTCGCCGATCACCAGCCGCGCCGAGCGACGACACGGCAGGTTGATGCCCGCCCGGCCCCGGAAGTAGACCGACGACTTCATCAGCAGCCCTCGAAACGCACAGTAGTTGACCCCGGCGGTGGCGACCGGGATCCCGGCGAACCGGGGCCGATCGATCTCGATCCGCATCGCCAACTGCCCGTCGAGGTCGTACTGGCTCGAGACGACCCGCTTCGAGACGACGAAGTCGAGGTTCGCCTGATGCTTCGGCATGCCCCAGATCCCTTTGCCGCCCTTGACCGAGATCTCGGTCGAGACGGGGAGGTCATAGACGTACTGACCGGTGCCGTAGCGGCTTGCCAGCAGGCCCGGGACGAGCGGTGGTGCGGGGCGATCGCCGTGGGTGCAGGCGATCGCGATCGAGAACTCGATGTAGTTGCCGATGTCGGTGATCTCGTAGTTGACCACGGTGATCACCAGCAGCCCCCGCGAGCCTGAGATCCGGAACGGGTGAACCTCGTTTCCGGGGATCAGCCCAGCGGCGCGCTCCGCGTCGATCGGGAACACCGCCATCAGCGCCGGGGTCTGCTCGGAGTTCACGGGCAACGAGAAGGGGATCCCGTCGACCAGCGCGTAGCGCCCCGCCTGGCGGCTCAGCCGCCGCGGCATCCTCATCGGCTCGACTCCTTGTCCATCTCGCCGACGATGGTCGAGAAGATGTCCGTCGCTGCGCGCTGCCCGAGGAATGGATCGAGGTGCCCGTAGCCGGGAAACACGTAGAGCGAGTGATCCCGGGGCGAGTGCTCCCGGAACCATTCGAAGCTGCGCCGCTGGCTCTCCGGGGTGAAGCAGTTGTTGAGCTCCCCGGTCGTGAACGTGAACCGGGCGTCGGTCTGCGGGGGCTGGTCGGCGAAGCGGGCCGGCAACTCCGGCCGGTCGTCGACCGAGACCAGCTGTCCCGCTTCGATACAGCGCCGGATCTGGCCGAAGAAGGTCAACGGGACCTCGGCGAACTCCTCCCGCAACCACGAGTGGGTCGCCGGATTGAGGTTCTCGTGTCGCCACAGGGTCGGGTGCCCGACGCCGTAGGTGTAGCTCGCCAGCCTGCAGACCCTGTTGTCGCACTCGCGGTGGGTCGCATAGACGTAACCGGCGATCACCTTCGGGACGATCCAGGGAGCGCCGTCGATGCCCCATCTGGGGTCGAGGTAGCCGAGCAGCCGCGCCGCAGCCGGCAGCACCCAGCGCATCTTCGCCAGCGCCAGCGGAGGGACGACGGGGTGCAGGGTGACGGCGTTGGCGACCACGTGGTCGACCTGCGGTACGAGGCCCGCGACAGCCGACATCATGAAGCTGGTCGATCCCTGGCAGTGGATCACCGCCTGGATCCGCTCGGCGCCCGTTTGCTCGACGACCGTCCGCACCGCCTCGGGATGGTCGAAGACGGCCGCCTGATCGAGGGTCCAGCGGTTGTGCGGGATGTCGATGCTGGCACGCCAGTTCTCGAGCCAGACGTCGTAGCCGGATTCGATCAGCACGCGCACCAGGTTGCGGTCGGTGGGGGGCCGGAAGATGTTCGCCCGGACCCCGGCTCCGTGGACGAGCAGCGCCGGCCCCTTGGTCGGCTCGACGGTCCCGGTGACGTGGACCAGGTTGCAAGCGAGGCCGTCGCCGGCCGTGAACGGAACCACCGTGGTCCGCAGGTCGTCGTTCACCCCGAGCCTTCCGACGGGCCTCCGTAGACCTCCCAGAGCTCGCCGGCGAACAGGCCCCCGAAGCGGGCGACTGCGTCCACGCGCCCGTCGGGGTCGGTCCTGAAAGTGGTCAGCTGGCGGGCGAAGTCGAGCGGCTGGATGTGCAGGATCCCCGACCCGACGAGCTCCGCGTCGGCGTCGTCCTCCGCATCGACGTGGCCCTGCAACAGCCGCGTGAACAGGGTCGAGGTGTCGGACCAGATGCTGTCGAGGCCAGGATCGTCCTCGACGACCTTGAAGCCGGTCAGGGTGAGCGGATGATCGGCTGCGTCGGAGAAGAAGAGGCGGTAGAGCATCCGCTTTCGTCGCCGATCGCCCTCGTGGTCGATGAACAGGTTGAAGAGCCCGTGCTCGACCGCCAGCTCGCCGCCGCCGAGTACGTCCGAGCGCACGTATCCCTCGGCCACCGCCTGGTGCTCCGGGGTCTCGATGAAGCGATCGAGGTCGTCGGTGGCGATCGTCAGCCTGAACATCAGTGGCCGGCGCTGCTCGCGCCCGGCGCGATAGCCGCGGTCGAAGTCGTCCTCGCCGAAGCTGAAGAAACCCTTCATCTCCTCGGTGAACTCGAGGGCGACGGCGTCGGGTCCGGCGGCCGCGAGCGGCGCTGCGCCGGCGTGCTCCTCGGCCGGCTCCTCCCTGGCCGCGGCCGGGGCACCCGCGCTCGGCGTCTGCTCGAGGATCGCGTCGGCGAACCGATCGGCGAGCGCCGCGATCGTCAAGCTCGGATTCGCGCCTACGGGTCCGGGCATCACCGATCCGTCGGCGACGTGGAGGCCCGGGTAGTTGAAGGCCTCGCCGCGCGCGTCGACGACACCCTCGTCCTCGTTGCGCCCCATCGGGCAGCCGCCCAGCGCGTGGACGGTGATCACCCGATTCAGGTACCAGGTCAGGTTGTCCTGGAAGTCGCCGCCGAGCTCCTCGGTGATCCGCCGCGAGAGGTCTCGAACCCGGTCGAAGTACTCCGCCGAGGCACCGTGCTTGCTCCAGTCGACCTGCAGCCGGCCGTCGGCGAGCGACATCTCGCCGTCGGGAATGTCGCGGCCCATACCGAGCAGCGGCAGCACTCCGGATGCCAAACCAGCGTCGCCGAACAGCGATGAGATCTCGGCGCTGAGATCGGTGTCTCGGTCGCGATGCAAGATGCGTGAGACGAGGCGCTTGACCACCGCCGGCGCCATTCGGCGCAGGACCGACCCTTCGTCGACGGCCTGCAGGATCCAGCTTGCGAACTCCGGATAGCCCGCGTCCTCGAGGTAGAACCCGCGACCGTCAGCGTCGCCGTCGGCCGCATCGGCGACGCGTATTGCACTCGTGATCACCGGTCCGTAACCGGCCTCGATCCGCCGCGGTACCCGGCCTCCGTCGGGCCCCGTCTCCGTGCACCGAATCGCGAACGTGAGCAGGTCGCCGTTGCCAGAGAATCCCGAGCCGAGGCGGGGTCCGAGCGCCGGGAAGGCGGCCCGGTTCTTGAGCAGCAGATATGTCGTGCCGAGCGTTCCGGCGGAGAGCACGAGGCGGTCCGCGGTGACCGTGAGCCGCGGCAGCGCCTGCGTATCGGTTCGCTCGCCCTCGCGCTCCGGGTCGTGCTCGACGTAATGGATCGCGTAGCCCGCGCCACGCTCGCGGGGCTCGAACGAGCGCACCTCGCACCGGGTGCGGATCTCGGCGCCGGCCCGCCAGGCGGCGCTCAGATAGGTGTAGTCGAGCGAGTTCTTGGCGCCGTAGTTGCACCCGATGTCGCACTCGCCGACGAGCCGGCAGGTCTGGCGGGCGCGGCCGTGGATGTTCGCCACCGGTTCGACGATCGGCTCGCCCGGAACCGGCGCCGTCCCCGAGTCCGGGGCGAAGCTGACCGCGAGCTTCGGCAGGAACCAGTCGAGGTCGAGGCTCTTCGCGGCGGCCTCGAAGGCGCGGGTCTTGGGAGTCCTCGAGTAGGGCTCGTGGTCGTAGGGATAGGCCTGGGCGCCGAGCATCGCCTCGGCGCGGTCGTAGTGAGGGTCGAGCTCGGCCCGGCTGACCGGCCAGTGCTCATACCCGCCGCGGCCGAGATCCTCGTGCACGAACCAGCGCTCGTCCTTGCGGATCATCACGTTGGCGTAGATCAGCGAGCCGCCGCCGAGCCCGCTCGAGACCAGCGCCTCGAGGCCCTCGAACGACCAGAGGTCGAACATCCCCTGCAGGCCCTCGCTCGGGTCCCAGAAGTTGTTCTTGAGACCGAGCGGGCTGCGCGGGAACGAGCCGGGCGGATAGGCCTTGCCCCGTTCGAGCACGAGCACACGGCGCCCCGCCTCGGCGAGCCGATACGCGGTCACCGAGCCGCCGAAGCCCGAGCCGACGACTACGACGTCGAAGTGCTCATCCATGGTTGCTCGTGCGCCTCGTCATCCGGTCAGGCGGGCTTCGGCGGTCGCATCGAGGGCCCGACCCGCTTCGCCTCGACCGCCGCCAGCTCGGTCGGGTCGAGCAGCGCGCACTCCGGGTCCCGAAGCAGGTAGCAGCCGCTGATCGGCTTCTCGAGCTCGGTGTAGGCATCGTCCCACCACCGCGCAGCGTTCCAGAGGTGCTCCGGGGCGCTGTTTCGCTCCGACGTCGCCGGAGCGAGATCGAGCTGGACCGCCTCGAAGCAGTACTCGATCAACGCCGAGGAGAAGATCGGAAAGCCCTCCCGGAGCGGGTTGGGGGCGGCGCCGGCGGACCACAGGTACGTCTGCCAAGCGCCGAGGCTCTGCCAGAGGTCGTATCGGAGGCGGTCCAGGTTGGGGTCGACGACGGCCCGATGGGCGACCGCGTCGACCTGACGATCGTCGAGGGCGACCCCGAGCAGCGCGACGTTGGCGTCGACGCGGGCGTCGTCGTAGAGCCGCAGCGGCGTCGCCGTGACCGCGTTTCGCGCCGGCTCCGGAAAGACGCCGGTCCGCGGGTGAAGCGAGACCTCGTAGGCGACCTCTCGCAACGGCTCGTCGGGCGAGGGGTTGACGAGCAGGAAGGCGTGCGACCAGAGGCTCGGTCGCAGATCCCAGCGCAGCATCGCCTGCGCTCTGCGGAGGGCGACGCCGGGGAGGTCGCGCTGGCCGAGCAGCCCGATCACGATCCCGGCGCTCCCCTCGTCGGCGAGCAGCCGCAACCCCGCCTCGAGGAACTTGCGGTTCGTCTGCCGGCGGCGGTGATCCTCGGTGAAGTCGTGAACGCGTGGGCTCGGCTTGGTTGCGCCGGAATGTCGGATCACGGCTCGGTTCCTCTCATCTCAGCTCGATCTCCTTCGCGAACAAGCGGGTCATCGGCGCCTGCCGTGCCTTCACACCGACGAGCCGCTTCCAGAACGGCCGGTCGTCGTGCGGGCGGACGCGCCACAGCTCGAGCCCGAAGCGGATCCTCCCGTTGCGGCCCGGCGCGACCCGGACGACGCCGACGTTGTTGTCGATCGTCGGTGAACCGGGCGCGTCGGTGACCCGCACCTCCCAGCCGGCGCCGTGCTGCGGTGAGATCTTGCCGGGCGCGACCGACGCCGTGTGGTGCTGCTGGGCGGGTCCGACCAGCGATGCGGGCGAGGCGACGAACTCGTGAACCGGGTCGGCGCTCCCGTTGATGTAGCCGGTCGCGTGGCGTCCGGTATGGATGTCCCCTGTGAGGACGAGAATGTCGTGCGGCTTGCCGTCGCCGGTCTGCCCGCCGAGCGCCCGCTCGAAGAGCCCGCAGAGCTCGGCGTAATCGGCCTCGAAGTTGGCGAGGGCGTAGTCCTTGAAGTCTCCGGGCTTCTGATAAAGCGGTTGGGGGAGGACGAGCACCGCCGGGCCGGACAGCGTGCCCACCCATTCGCTGAGCGCAGCGCGCTGCTCGTCGACGAAGAAATGCCGCTCACGGTCGTCGTGCGGTGTCCGCTCCGAGCGCGTGTCGGCGAGGTAGAACGAGACCCCGGCGGCCGTGAACGAGAAATGTCGCTGCCCGTCCGGGTTCGCTGCATGCTGGTACTGGCGGTAGGTCTCCTTGGCGGCCTCCAACGCCCGCCGGCGACTCTCGGACGGGATCGTGAACGGGACCTGGATCTGCGGCTCGGGATAGTTGTTCCAGAACTCGTGGTCGTCGCAGGCGATGAAGTTCGGCGCCGCCTGCAACACCTGCTGGTAGCCGGGATCGCCCCAGTACTCGGCATAGCGCCGGGCGAACAGCTCGAGCGGGTCCGACCACTGGTCGAGCTGCGGCGGCCAGTCCTGATAGAGCTGGTCCCCCATCAGCACCGTGAAGTGCGGATCGGCCAACCGCTTCAGGTCGGTCATCGCGGCGCCGTAGTGCCCCTCCTTGTCGGCGTTGCGCCAGAAGCAGGAGCCGATCATGAACGTCGCCGAGCCCGCGTCGGTGGCCGGCAGCGTGCGCCAGCTCATCGGCGTGGTGATCCCGGGCAGCGAGACCTCATAGACCTCGCCCGGCTTGGGATCGAGCAGCCGCACCGTGAGCACGGCCATCTGCCTGCCGATCACGGGGTTGAACGGGACGAGGGCCCACTCCGTCGCGACGCGCTCCTCGCGACCGAGCCGGCTGACCGAGACGGCCGGCTCGGACCAACCCTCGCCGGGTCGTGAGCACCAGAGGCGCCACCCGGCGCCGCCTTCGAGGGGCGCACCCGGGACCACCCAGGTGTCGCCGCGCACGTTCAGCGGCCCCTCCCGTGGGCGCTGTCTCGTGCTGGTCGCACGGCGCCACCCTCTCAGACTCGCCGACGGTTGTCCAGGGTCCGCGACGAACCGGTTGCGATCGGATGCCTCGGCTTGCAATCTGGCCGTGAGCGGCTTTAGCATCGCTACCTGGCGCTGCGAGTCGGCAAAACGAACGCGTCATCGCGCGCGGCGCGCGGAGAGGGTTGGAATGGTCGAGATCGAGTGGTGGGTCTACCCGGCGGCGCTCGCGGGGCTGGCGGCGATCAGCGGCCTGCTTCAGGTGATCGTTGTCGCCGTCGCGAAGGCGGACACGGCGGCGAAGCAGCACGGGTTGGCGGCGCTGTTCATCGGGACGGACAACCGGACCTCGACCTCGAAGCTGCAGGCCTTTCTCTGGACCTATGCCGTGCTCTGGGCGATGACGTCGCTGCTCGCCGGCGCCGGCGTCGAGGCGTTCAACACGGCGCTCGGCGACAACGTCAGGGACGAGTACCTGCTCCTGCTCGGCGGGCCCTACGCGGTCGCGATCGGGGCGAAGGCGATCACCACGGACAAGGTCAGCAAGGATCCGAAGTCGAAGCCGCCGAAGAAGGGACGCGGCACCGCCGCCGAGCGAGTCGCCGAGGTCGTGACCAACGACCAGGGATCGGTGGACCTGGGGGATTTTCAGTACGCCGTCTTCACCCTGTTCACGCTCGTCTACTTCGTCTGGGCGTTCGTCGCCGACCCGGGGGCGGGTCTCCCGCCGGTCCCCGGGACGCTCCTGATCCTGATGGGCGTCTCGCAGGTCGCCTACATCACAAAGAAGACCCTGTCGCCGCCGGCGCCCCTAGGAAGCCCCAAATCTGCGCCGGAACCAGGCGACGACGCGCGCGAACGCTGACAGCGCCCACGACTTCTCCGGACGCTCGCTTCCGACCGGTCCGAGCAGCGTCAGTGCGGACTCGGTCGGCCGGCCGTCGGCGTCGACGGCGCTGACGTAGATGTCGTAGCGCTGAGCGGGCTTCAGCTCGATCTCGGTCTCGATCGCGCCCTTGCGCTCGCCCTGCAGCGGAAACGTGAACGTCCTCGGCTGCACCGAGTCGTCCTCCGAGTTCACGGTCACGACGAGCCGGTCGGGCATCGCGTCCTTGCGGTCCGAGAAGTCATAGGCGAGTCGGAGGCGGTCGGCCGCCCGCGAGACCTCGACCCGCGGCGCCGGCGCGGCCTCCGCCCGCCGCGCCGTCTTCGCGTCGTGCAGGAGCTCGGCCGGATGGTCCCACTGCTTGTGGCGACAGGGACCGGTCGGGCTCGGCTGGTCGAGCCCGGATATCCGCGGCCGCGTGTCGCCCCAGCTGCCGCGCCACGCTATCCATCCCGGCTCCTCGTCGCCGACGATCTCGAGCGTCAGCTTCGGCGTCTCGCGCTTGCCGTCGGCGAGGTCGTACCAGGCCTCGGTCTCGTGATATCCGGGGCGGAAATAGGAGGCATGCGAGCCACGGGCTACGTAGACGACCGGGGTCTCGGGGTGGCCCTCGAGCTTCTCGACCTCCTCCCACGGGGCGACCTCGGCCCATCGATGCTGGGCGAAGACGGCGAGGTCGGGAACGTCGTCGGCGCCGATCCGCAGCTGGACCATCTCCCAGTCGCCCTCGTGGAGGCCGACGCCTCCCGCGAGGTTGTAGTCGTTGTAGAAGTAGAAGAACCAGTACTGGAGCCAGAGCCGCCCCAGGTCACGTTTCGCGCGGCCGTACATCCGGTTGGCGTACGCGTGATCCTGGCGCAGGGCGACGTACTGGCTCCGGTAGTTCGTGCCCGAGCAGCCGATCAGGTCGGTGTCCGCGGTCGCGGCTCCGTTCGCGTACGCCGACCCCCCGAGGAACGCCAGCTCGAGTTGGGGTTGTCCGGGGTCGGGGCGGGCCGCGGCGATCACCTTGCCCGACTTGTCGCCGCGCGGGGCCTCGCGGAGCGTGTTGCCGGGGTTGTCGGTCCACTCGGCGGCCGAGTCGGCGAAGAACGCCTCGTTGGAGTCGTATCGGAGCTGCGGCTGGAATCGCTGCAGCGCCTGCTCGTCGTCGTTCATCCCGAGGGCGACGCGGCGTGACCCGGCTCAGCCGGGCTTCGCATCGCGGTCGAGGCGGTCGATCAGCGGGCGCAGCTTCTCGTCGATCTCGTGTTCGCCGAGCCGGACGTGGTGGTGGCGCTTGCCGGCGACCACCGTGACGTCGTACTGGTAGCGATCCGGCGCGCCCTCCGCGGCGCCCGCCGCCGGCTCCCGGCTGAGCAGGGCGTCGACGGCGGCACGTTCGCCGGGCTCCAACGCGCCGGCCGCGACGCTCGCCCGCACCGGGATGTTGGCGAAGCCGCCGCTGCGCGCGAATTCGATCCGCTCCGGCTCGTCAGCCATCAGTCGACGTCGATCCCGACCCCGTGCCAGCTGTCCTTGACGGCCTTCGCCTCGGCGCTGTCGCTGCCGTACAGACGCCCGGCCTTCGCGACGCTGCAGGCGGCGAACTCGGTGAACGTCGCGTTCGGCTTCACGCGGGGGCTGCGGAGCGTCTCGTACCAGATCCGCCCGGCCTTCTCCCACGAGTTCCCGCCGAGCTCGATCGCGAGGTCGTGGAAGGCCTTGTTGGGGATCCCGGAGTTGGTGTGCACCCCGCCGTTGTCGCTCACCGTCTGCACGTAGTCCTTCATCGTCGCCGGCTGGTCGTCTCCATCCCAGGCGGTGCCGGGCTTCGCCATCGAGCGAAGCGCGGTGCCCGGGAACCCCGGCTTGACGATGTCCGCTCCGATCAGCCAATCCGCCTGATCGGCGGTCTGACCGAGCTTGAACTGCTTGACCAGGGAGCCGAAGACGTCGGAGATCGACTCGTTCAGCGCGCCGGACTGGTTCAGGTACTGAAGCCCGGCCTCGTGCTCGGTAACGCCGTGGGTCAGCTCGTGGCCGATCACGTCGAGCGACTTCGTGAACCGATCGAACATCTTGCCGTCCCCGAAGACCATCTCCGAGCTGTCCCAGAACGCGTTGTCGTAGTCGTGGCCGTAGTGGACCCAGCCGTGCAGGGGCAGGCCCTGGCCGTCGATCGAGTCGCGTTGGAACTGGTTCCAGTAGAAGCCGTACGTGTCGCCGAGGCCGTCGTAGGCTTCGTTGACCGCGACGTCGTCGCTCTCCGGATCCCCCTCGCCGCGCACCTTCTTCGGGTTCGACACCGGCATCTGTCCGGCGCAGTCGTAGATCGTCCGCGCGGGCTCGCCCGGCGTGACGCTCTGCAGCACGGTCGTCGCGTTGGCGGCCGCGCCGACCAGCGAATTGTGGACGCGGGCCGTCCGCAGCCCGGCGTCGACCGCGAGCGTGTTCAAGAGCGCGCTCCGCTCGTCCTCGCTCCCGCGCCGGACGAGCTCTTCGAGCAGAACCGGCGGAATGATGCAGGCGATCGAGCAACGACGGGGCATATGGGGCCTCCAGAGGTCGGGGAGCCCAACAATATCCGGGCGTCAGCGGCCCGACAAGGGGCTGGACGCGGTGCCGGTCGAGCGCCGAGCCCGTGGGCTCGCCTCCGTTTCGCCACCTCTGACGGCGCGCTCAGCGGTCGTTCTCGAGCAGCGCCCTCAGCTTCTGGAGATCCTCTTCGAGGTCGGGGATCTCGAGTGGATAGATCTCGGCGCTGAGGCCCGTGAGGTCGCGCACGCTGCTTCTCACCCGCGCTCCGATCTCGCCCAGCGCCTCGCTCTCGGAGCCCGGGAGGTGGTCTGCGCGCCGAGCCATCGCCGCGACCGAGAACGACGTCGCGGCGAGCTCCTGGACGACGCCATCGTGGAGCTTGCGTGCGATTCGTCGGCGCTCGACCCACGAGGCGTCGATCTCGCCGAGTAGCAGCGCCTCGCGCGCCCTGTGGCGCTGCCGCAGGCGCCGGGCGAGCGAGGCGGCGACCGGAACCTGTAGCGCCGCCAGCGCGAGCACCGCCCCGATCAGGACGGCCTCGTCATCGTCACCGAGATCGAGCAGCAAGGCGGCGATCGCAGCGATTGCGGCGACCGCCGCGAGCGCGGCGAGCGTGACCTGAACGACCGGGTCGCTCAATTTCGCCGCCAAGGCCGGGCGGGTGGGCAGATTCTCGAAGCTCACGGACGCGGTCCAGCCTCCGGTGGTTGGGCAGTGCGGTCCCACGGTGGCGCCCGACCGGTCGGGAGCGCAATCGGACATTGGTCGTAGGACCGCTGCGACGGCCGCCGGACCGGCCCCGACACGATGCGGCGTGATCTTCGCGCCGGGGGCGTGTTCAAGGTACGGCCCTCTACGCTGATCTGGCCTCCTCCGATCCGCCCCGTCGATCCCGAATGAAGATCCCAAGCTCCCGACTCGCGAACGCGAAGCGCAGGCTGATCGCCCGGCTCTCGCAACCGGTGGTTCAGTTCGCGCTCGCCGGGCTGTTCGCGATCGCCCTGCTCGGCCTCGTCGCCGCCCTGCTGATCAACCGGGCCGGCCGCGACGAGGCGATTCGCGATGCGAAGCGGATCACGAGCCTCGCCGGCCAGGGCATCGTCGAACCGGCGCTCGGCCACGGTCTGCTTGCGGGCGAGCCCGCCGCGATCCGGCGCATGGACCGGATCACCGAGCCGATCCTCGGCCACGACGGCGTCCAGCGGATCAAGATCTGGGACGCCGAGTCGAGGATCGTCTACTCGGACGAGCATCGTCTGATCGGTCGCAGGTTCGCGCTCGGCGCGGATGATCTCGCGTCGCTGCACGGCGGCGGGATCGACGCCGGGCCGACCGACCTCTCGAGCCCGGAGAACCAGTACGAGGACCAGTCGGAGGAGCTGCTCGAGGTCTACCTGCCGATCCGAGGGCCCGACGGAAAGCCGCTGCTGTTCGAGACCTACATCAAATCGAGCTTCATCGCCTCGAGCGGCCGCCAGATCTTCTCGACGCTCGCCCCGGTGCTGATCGGCGCCCTGCTCGTCCTCGCGGTCCTTCAGTTGCCGCTCGCGGCGTCGCTCGCGCGGCGGCTGCGACGTGGCCAGCGTGAGCGAGAGGCTCTGCTCGAGCGCTCGATCAACGCTTCGGAGACCGAGCGGCGGCGAATCGCTCAGGATCTTCACGACGGGGTCGTGCAGGATCTCGCCGGGGTCTCCTACTCGATGTCCGCGGCGGCGGAACGCGCCCGGAGCCGCGGACACGAGCTCGAGGAGGGCGAGCTCCGCGACGCCGCCACGCGAACGCGATTGGGCATCCGCGACCTGCGCGGCCTGCTGCTCGAGCTCTACCCGCCGGATCTTCGCCGGGCGGGACTGCGCGCGGCGATCGCCGATGTCGCCTCCGGGGTCGAAACACGCGGAGTCGAGACCGAGGTGACGGTCTCCGAGGACCTCGATCTCGGAGAGCAAACGGAGGCGCTGCTGTTCCGCGCGACCCAGGAGTCGCTGCGCAACGTCGTCGCGCACGCGAACGCGAGACGCGTCGAGGTGCGGATCGAACGGCGCGACGGGACGGCGTGCCTCGAGGTCGCCGACGATGGCCGGGGCTTCTCGCCGGCGGAGACGCGTGCAAACGGCCACTTCGGCCTCCGTACCCTCGCCGATCTCGCCCGCGACGCGGGCGGGAGGCTCGACGTGGACTCCGAGCCGGGCGCCGGAACCCGGGTCCGTCTGGTGGTCCCGGCCCGATGATCCGGGTGATGCTGGCCGACGACCACGCTGTGGTGCGCGCCGGGCTTCAGGAGCTGTTCTCGAGCGTCGACGACATCGAGGTCTCAGGGGAGGCGTCTGATGGCGGCGAGGCGGTGGAGCTCGCGCGGGAGCTGTTCCCGGACGTGATCCTGATGGACCTCTCGATGCCCGGTGTCGACGGGATCGAGGCGACTCGGCAGATTCTCTCCGAGAACGACGCGGCCCGGATCGTCGTCCTGACGACGTTCTCCGAGCGCGATCGGATCCTCGAGGTCCTCGACGCCGGCGCGATCGGCTACCTGCTCAAGGACGCCGATCCGGACGAGCTCCTGCGCGGGATTCGCGCTGCCGCTGCCGGCGAGTCCCCGCTTGCCCCGAAGGCGGCTCGTACCCTGCTCAGCGATCGCACCGCCCCTTCGGCCGGCGAGGAATTGAGCGAACGCGAGCGTGAGGTGCTCGCTTTGGTTGCCTCAGGTCAACCCAACAAGCTGATCGCGAGGCGGCTCGAGATCAGCGAGAAGACGGTAAAGGCACACCTGACCAGCGTCTACCGGCGGATCGGCGTCTCGAGCCGCACCGAGGCGACGATCTGGGCGCGCGAGCACGGACTGGGCGGGCGACTGGATTGACCTCGAGGCCGCGGACCGGGGCGGCTCGCAAGCCGCCCCGCCCGCCGCCTGTCCGAGCCGAGCCCTCGCTCTAGGTGTGGTTCGGGCCGTCGTCGCCCCGGTCATCGCCGCCGTGGTGGTGGTGGTCCTCACCGTGGTGGTGACGACCGCCCCGGTCATCGCCGCCGTGGTGATGGTGGTGGTCCTCACCGTGGTGATGATGATGGTGGTGGCCGAGCCCGTCATCGGCACCTTCGCTGGCGTAGACGGCTCCGGCCGTGGTGCCGAGCGCGAGCGCGGCGACGCTTGCCAGGAGGCCGATCTTGCGGATTGTGCGTTCGATCATCGTCGTCCCTTCGGGTCGTGGTTTCCCCGAGGGTGGCTGAAGCGCGGTCCGGTTCTCAACGCGACATTGGTCTTACGACCCGCCGTCCTACGACCAATGTCGCGTTGAGATTTCGACTCGGCGGCCCGCATCCTGGGTGCCCGGGTCAGGTGATCGATGCACGTTCTGAACCTCGATCGTCATCCCGAACGTGAGGGTCTTCGTTCACAGGTGTTTCACGAATAAGAACCATGAGGGCACTGATCACAGGATGCGCGGGCTTCATCGGCTCCCAACTGAGCGAGTCGCTGCTCGCCGACTGGTTCGCGAAGCGCAGGGGCGAGCGCCTGTCGCGATTCGAGCTCGGCGGATTGCTCGCCGCCGCGACCGAGGCTCCCGGCCCGGTCGGGGTGATGTTCCACCACGCGGTCATGGACGCGAACGAGCGCGCCGTTGCGGGCGAGCTGCTCGACCTCCTGGCGTCGCACCGGAACGCGGTGGTACGCCCGATGCGGGAGCTGCTTCGCTCGTTCGCATCGGGCTCCGAGCGCCGCCCGGCGCTGGGCGTCTGACCCCGGTCGGGATCAGCCCTGGATCAGGTCGGCCGCCGCGCCGACGATCGTCTCGATGTCGATTCCGTGGTGGGGGTAGAGATCGCCGATGTCGCCGGACTGGCCGAACTCCCTGACCCCGAGTGAGGTACAAGGAACGCCTCGGATCTGGCCGAGGAAGGCGAGTGCGCTCGGGTGACCGTCGATCACGGTGACGGTCGGCGCCGCCCGCTCGACGGGGAGGATGCGATCGAGGACCGCGCGGGCTCCGTCGGCCAGACCGCGCTCCGCTTCCAGCGCCCGGTAGACGAGGTCGGGCGAGGTGAGACAGACGACGTCGGCGCCCACGCCCTCCCGCTCGAGCTGCTCCGCCGCCCCGACGGCCTCGGGGACGATCGCGCCGACCGCGCAGATCGTGACCTTGGGCCTGCCGCCGGCCTCCCGGAGCAGGTAGCCGCCGGCGACCGCGTCGCGGCGGCGGCGTTCCCGCGAATCCGGGTCGACGGGGACTGCGGCGAGCTCCTGGTCGATCGGCCTGGTCGAGAGGCGGAAGTAGGCCGAGGATCCGTCGTCGCGACCGAGCTCGCCCAGCGCCTCCAACAAGCACCACTCGAAGTCCTGACCGAAGGCGGGCTCCCAGTACGTGCAGCCGGGTTGTCCCAGCGCGGCCCCGGCGGTCACGATCGACTGGTGGGCGCCCCCCTCGGGGCCGAGCGAGACGCCCGACGGGGTGCCGATCAGGATCGACCGTCCGCCGGCGTAGATCCCGAACGCCCAGGGCTCGAAGCAGCGCATCAGGAACGGGTCGTAGATCGTGCCGATCGGCAGCAGCGGCTGTCCGTCACGCGAGAACGTCGCACCGAGCTCACCCAGGAGGCCGACGAGGTTGACCTCCGCGATTCCGAGCTCGACGTGCTGGCCGTGATCGGACTCGCGCCAGCGCACGAGCGTGTTGCTGTCGTCGGCGAACCAGTCGATGCGTTCGCCCGGGCTCCAGACTCCGACGCGGTTGATCCAGCCTCCGAGATTGGTCGAGGAGGCGACGTCGGGGCTCACCGTGACCACCCGCGACGCGACCTCGGGCGCGGTGCGAACGAGGTCGGCGAGGAAACGCCCGAGCGCCTGCTGCGTCGACTCGTCGGCCCGGTGGGCGCGGTCGAGCTCGACCGGGACCTCGGGGGGCGGGCGCCGCTCGGCCTCGTCCCGGTGCAGACGCTCGGCGGCGGCGCCACACAGCCGGCCCTCCGGGCTCGCGGGATCGAATCGCGCCCACGGATCGTCGACCTCGGCGCCGAGGCGAGGCGCGAGCTCGCTGAGCTCGGCCGCCGTGAGCAGCGCCGAGTGGTTGGCCGGATGGCCCTCGATCGGCAGGCCCCAGCCCTTGAGCGTGTAGGCGAAGAGCACCGACGGCCGCCCGCGGTCCGCGTCGCAGCGTGCCAGCCCGTCGAGGACCGCGGCGAGATCGTGGCCTCCGAGGTCCCGGAGCCCGGCGCGGATCTCGTCGCCGTCCAGATCCGCGAGCAGGCGCCGGATCATCGGCCCGTCGCGTCCCTCCCCGGGAAGCCGCGACCGCAGCTCCCGCTCGTCGCAGCGAAGCAGGCGCTGATACTCCTCGTTCGGCATCTCGTCGATCCGCCGCCGCAGCTCGGGGCCGCCGGTCCGCGCGAAGAGCTCGCGCAGGCGCGCCCCGTACTTGACGGTCACCGCCTGCCACCCGGCGGCCTCGAACATGGACCGAAGGCGATCGGTCGCGATCTCGGGAACGACGCGGTCGAGCGACTGGCGGTTCAGGTCGACGATCCAGAGGACCTCCCCGAGCCTCGGCACGACCGGATCGCAGATCGCCTCCCATACCGCGCCCTCGTCGAGCTCGGCATCGCCGAGCAGCGCGATCTGGCGGCCGCCGACCGCGACCTCGAAGTGCCCGGCGAGATAGCGGTGTGCGACCGCCCCCCAGATCACCTGCGTGGCGCCGATTCCCACCGATCCGGTCGAGTAGTCGACCGGATCCGGATCCTTGGTGCGAGACGGATAGCTCTGCAGGCCGCCGAACTCACGGAGTCGCTCGAGGTAGGAGGCGTCGAGCGCCCCGAGCAGGTAGTTGATCGCATGCAGCACGGGCGAGGCGTGGGGCTTGACCGAGACGCGATCCGGGGCCCGCAGGTGCTCGAACCAGAGTGCGGTCATCAGGCTGACGACCGAGGCGCTCGATGCCTGGTGACCGCCGACCTTGACCCCGGAGGGGTTCGGGCGCACCCGGTTCGCGTGGTCGACGATCGCGGTCGACAGCCAGAGCACGCGCCGCTGGATCGAGTCGAGGGTCGCGAGCCGCTCGCGGTCGGCCGAATCGGCGCCCGCCGGCCCGGCGCTACGCTCGGAGACCTCGACCGAGTCTCGCTCGCGAGCCATGCCCCGACTCTATTGGTCGCTCGCGGCGTCTCCGGCACCGCTCAGCGGATCTGCGTGCAGCCGGCGCCCCAGTCGACAGTCACCCGCTCGCCACGCGCGACCGCGACGTTGTGGACCCCGCGCCCGCCGCCCGAGGCGCTGCAGATCATCCTCCACTTCTCGCCGGGGACGAGTGGCCGGCTCGACGGGTTCACGTCCCAGCGGTAGTGCCCGGACGGCGGCACGGTCAGCGTCGTCTTGAGGACGTCGCTGACGTTCACGCCACCCTGGCTGGTCGGGGTCACGAACGCCTTTCGGAGCGAGAGCTTCGCGCCCGGCGGACCCGACCCGGCGAGCACGCTGTGGTCGGCCCGGTTCGCCGCCCGCTCCCCGGCGATCAGAAACGCCTCGCGGACGCCGAGGCCGGTGTGGGCGGGATCGCCGAGGTACTCGCCGACGACCATGTCGTCGAAGTTTCCGTGGAAATCCGGCCCGCGGGCCTCCGGCGTGTACCCGTACGTGCCTTGCGCGAAGTAGTTCCAGTCCTCGGTGGCGCCCGTGATCTCGCCGATCTTCCAGGCGCGCTGGGATAGCCATCCGGTGGCGTTCGCCATCGCGTCGCCGAGCGACTTCATCGCCGGCTCGTCCGGGGTCGTCCGGACCACGGCGGTGAATCCCGGCTGGCGAAGCCAGGTGCCCTGGCTGGTGAACGTGTGGTTGGTGATCAGGACGGTCGGTTGGATCTGCGAGCTGAAGCCGTGGACCGCGTCGGCCTCCGGCTCGGAGTACGGCTCCGGGCCGCGGTAGAGCTCCGAGCTCGGGCTCGCGCTGGAGCCCGCCCCGCCCCAGTAGGCGCCGTAGTTGCGGTTCAGGTCGACGCCCGAGGAGACCGAGCGCGCCTCACAGGGCAGGGCGTCGTCGCCGAGTGTCGGGCGGCAGTTCTTGCGTCTGAACTCGCCGGCCGCGGTTTCCCGCGAGACGATGAACCCGTCGGCGTTGACGACCGGGACGATCACCACCCGGACGCGGCGGAGCAACGCCGTGATTCGCGGGTCGTCGCCGTTGAAGCCGTTGACGAGGTCGATCGCGAACTCCATCGGGAACTCGCCCGAGGGCCACTCACGGGCGTGGTGAAGGCCCATGTTGAGATAGACGGGCCGGCCGTCGTCGGTGCGATTCACACCGGAGGCGATCTCCACCCCCTCGATCGGGCGGCCGTCGACCGTCTGTCCGAGGACCACGGAGCGGACGAAGCCCGGGTTGTCGTCGGCGAGCGCCTTGAGCTCGGTCGTGTAGTCGGAGTAGTGGCGGTACGTGTTGCGGCCGCTCGGGAGTCCGGAACGGCCGCGGCGCTGCGCCGTCAGTTGCTCGGCGCGACGGTCGGCGGCGTTCGCGGCTTCGAGGTCGGCGATCAAGGTCCGCGATTCGAACCCGGCGGAGGCGAGCAATGCCCGGTCGGCGTCGGAATGAAGGACGACCGTGGCCGCGCCGACCGATACGTCCTCGGTGACATCGATCCCGAGCTGCTCGAGACGCGCCAAGTCCGCCGCGCCGGAGATCGTCACCGAGGCGAGCGAGGTCGGCCCGGTCGCGCGCGCGGGTCGCGCGATCTGCAGGAAGTCGAGCGACAGCGGGACGGCGGCCATGTCGCCGGCCCGGCGGCATGCCTGGATCGTCAACCGGTCGCCGGCGGACACCCACGCCCTCGCGAGCTCGTCCGACGTGACCGAGGTCGAGGCGGCGACGGCGCGGGGCTCTCCGTGGCGGAAGATCGCGAGGTCCCAGTCGGGCGCGCCGCCGCCCTCGAGGCGGACGGTCAGCAGGCCGTCGGCCGGCGCCGTCCATCGGCGTTCTGCGACCCCCGCGGCCGACCCGGTGACGAGGCTCGTCGCGCAGTCGCGGGCGACCGCGGTTTCGGCGCGGACCGGCTGCGCCCCGGCGGCCGGTACAGCCGCTGCGGCGAGCGCGCAGATCGCCGCAGCGCACGCCCCCACGCCGATCATCGAGCGCCGCACGCCGCGAATCTATCTCCCCGGGCCGATCGTTGTCGCGTTCCGGGCCTAGCCGAGGGCGCCGATCTCGTCCTGGTAGACGCCCATCACGCGCCCGAGCCCCTCACCGAGCGCCGCGTCGACGACGCCCTGGTTCTCGACGATCAAGTCGGCGCGAGTGATCCGGCGGTCGAACTCCTCGTCGCCGCGCAGGGCGCTGATCTGATCGGTGCTGCCGCGAAGCAGCGCAAAGCCGCCCAGGTCACCGCCGTGAGGCGTCAGCAACACGACCTCGAAGTCCTCGATCTTGCCGTCGCTCTGCAGACCGCCCCAGTACTCGACGCTCTCGTTGAAAACCTCGAGAGCGCGCTTCTCGCGGCCTCGCACGACCTGTCCCCATCCGATGAATAGTCCGGCTTCCGCCATTCTCGCCTCCGTTGTTCGTTTGCAGCTTCGACCCTAACCCGCCTCCGGGCCGATGCCAAACGCATCGCGGCGCCGACGATTCGCTTGCGCTTTGCCGCGGAGCGGATACGGTCAGGGTCGTCCCCACCCAGAGGAGGAAACCGATGCCAGAGAAGAGCGGTCAGCGCAAGGGCGCGAAGGGCGCCGGCAAGAAGAAGTCCCCGGCGAAGGCCGAGAAGCGGCACACGAAGGCGGCCACCAAGCGCAGTACCGCAACGACGCGCAAGCACCACACCAAGGGCAGTACCGCAACGGCGGACAAGCGCCACACGAAGCGCAGTACTGCGGCGGCGCCGAAGCGCAAGCGCCACACCTAGAGCGAGCGGGCCGCGGGCGAGATCGCGTCGCGCGCGCGGGCGAGCGCCGGCTTCGCCCCGAGCTCCTCCAGGGTCGCGATCGCGTCCTCGAGCAGCGGAGCCGCCTCGTCCCGGCGCCCGTGTGCGGTCAGCCACTCACCGAGATCGGTCTGCGCGCGGGCGAGCCAGAACGGATAGCCGAGCTCGGCGAGCCCTTCGATCGCCGACCTCAGGCCGGCCTCGACCTCGTCGGGCCGATCACGGGCTGACGCGAGCAGTGCCCGCGCCCGGGAGAGCTCGGCGCGCAACAGGGGAGGGACGAGGCCACGCGGGAGATCGGCAATCGAGTCGACGAGGTCCTGCGCGTCGTCCAGCCTGCCGAGCGCGAGCGCGGCGCCGACCGCGTCGGGCCAGGCGAGGCGGGTGCCGTCGTTCGAAGCACCCTGGTCCTCGAGCCCGGTCCGTGCGCACGCCGCGAGCAGCTCCAGGGCGCGCTCGAGCTCGCCGTCGTCGAGCGCGATCAGCCCTCCGAGGCCCATCACGTAGAGGCGGGTCTCGACGTCGTCGGAGTCGCCGAGCCGAGCCCACGCGTCGAGGCTGGATCTGGCGGTGGCGAGGTCGCCCCGGTAGACGCCGAGGACGCCGAGCTGGTGCTTGATGACCTCGACCTCGGGACGCTCGGGGTCGTCCTCGAGCGCCTGATCGCCGATTCGCTCGACCTCGTCCCAGCGACCGAAGAGCAGCTGGGCCGCCATCAGGTTGGAGATCGCGACGCTCTCTCCGGCGCGGTCGCCGCGCCGCCGAGCCGCCTCGACCGCCGCCTCACAGGCCTCGACCGCACCCTCCATGTCGCGCACGATCCGCAGTAGGGCGCCGTTCAGCAGCGCAACGTGCGCCCGCGGCACGCTGTGGCGCTCGCCGATCGCAACCGCCCCGTCGTGCAGCGCTCGCGCCTCCTCGAAGCGCCCGACGAACTCCATGTGGATTGCCTTCAACCCCAGCGCGCGGCAGGTGAGGACGGGCATCTCGAGTGCCTCGGCGGCGGCGAGAGCGCGCTCCAGTGCGGCGCCCGCCTCGTCGACGTGCCCGGCGAACAGCAGGGCGCGGCCGAGATCGCAGTTGATCGTCGCCACGTCGGGGTCGAGGTTGTCGGCCCCGAGGACCTCGAGCGCGGTGCGCATCCGCGCGATCGCCTCCTCGTGGCGGCCGAGGCGCCCCTCGGCGTGTCCCAGCGAGCCCGCGAGCCGAGCGGCGTCGCGCTCCCGCCCCGCGGCCGAGTGGGCGTCGGCCGCCCGCGCGAACAGCTCCAGCGCAACCTCGTAGCGGCCCGTCGCGGCCGCCATCCGGCCCGCCTCCTCGGTCAGCTCGGCTCGCTCGGCCTCGTCCGCGGCCAGCTCGACCGCCGTGCGCAGGAAGCGCTCGGCGGCGAGCGGGCCGCCCACCGACGCGGCGCGCTGAGCGGCGACCCGCAGCGCTGACATCGCTTCGGCGCGCAGCCGCTCCTCGTCGGGATCGCCGGCCGCCGCCCGGTAGGCATCGAGGAGGTGGGCGGCGATCACCTCGGCGACCTCCTCGTCAGTGTTGGGGAACGCGTCGCGGAGGTGCTCGGCGGCGGCGAGGTGGCGCGGCTTGCGCTCCCGTTTCGCGATCATCTCGTAGGCGACCGCCCGGAGCATCCCCTGGGCGAACCCGTATTGGCCTCGCTCGGGCGAGAGCGGGTCGGTGCGGATCGCGAATATGTCCTTTCCGACCAGCGAGGCGAGCACGTCGTCGATTCGGCCCTCGGCCACGTTCGCGAGCGCGACGACGCTCGCGCGCGGGAAGCTGGTTCCGAACACGGCCATCGCCTTGACCAGCTCCCGCTCCTCGGCCGAGAGGGCGTCGAGGCGAGCTGCGAGCAGCGAGTGCAGGCTCGCGGGCACGTCGAGCTCGCCGATCTCACCGGTGAGCCCGAGCCGGCCTCCGTGCTCGGCGAGCACGCCGCGGTCGGAGAGCGCGCGCATCGTTTCGACTGCGTAGAGGGGGATTCCCTCAGCCTGCGCGACGACCTGCCTCAGCGCCGCCGCAGGCAGATCCGGGACCAGCCCCCGCAGCAGCTCGCTGACGGCATCCCCGGTGAGCGGCTGGAGAGGGAGAGCGGTCCCGCTCGGAACGCCCGCCGGCCAGTTCGCGCGGCGCTCGCCGAGCTCCGGCCGCGCGAAGGTACAGACGAAGATCGGATGATCGGCCGACCAGTCGAGCAGCTGCTCGATGAAGTCGAGCAGTCCGTCGTTGGCCCACTGCATGTCCTCGAAGATGAGGACGACCGGGTCGTGCTCGGCGAGCCGCTCGAAGAACAGGCGCCAGCCGGCGAACAGGTCCTCGCGCTCGAGCCCCGGCTCGGCGGTCCCGAGCAGCGCCCCGAGGGCCGGCGCGATGCGCCGTCGCTCCGCGGGATCGGCGACCCACTCGTCGAGCCCCGCCGAGAGCTTCGCTGACGCCTCCTCGCCTGACGCCTCCTCGGCGATCCCGAAGCGCTGCCGGACCATCTCCGCGAGCGCCGAGTAGGCGACCCCGTCCCCGAACGACAGACAGCGGCCCGAGTGCCACCAGACCTCGTCCGCGAGCCCGGAGACGTAGCTCCGGAGCTCGAAGCCGAGCCGCGTCTTGCCGACGCCGGCCGGGCCCGAGACGCCGACGAGCCGCGCGACCCCGCGGTCGACGGTCGCGTGGAAGAGGTCCTTGAGCAGGCGCAGCTCGGCGTCGCGCCCGACCAGTGGGGCGTCGAGGCCCGAGACCCGTTGCGCCCCGGCGACACCGGCGACCGCGCGTAGCGCACGGAAGAGATCGAGCAGCTCGGCCTTCCCCTTGACCGAGTGGCGGCCGGCGTCCGCGTAGGCGATCGCCGCGGAGGTGACCTGACGCGTCACCGCGTCCACGAACACGCTCCCCGGGTCGGCAGCCGCCTGAACCCGCGACGCGGTGTTGACCCGATCGCCGATCACCAGACCCTCGCCGGGGTTCGCGAGCGAGGCGACCTGACCGGTGACGATCCCGGCCCTGGCGCGCAACGGAGCGCCGACCTCCTGACCGAAGAGCTCGACCGCCTCGACCAGCTCCAACCCGGCTCGGACCGCGCGTTCGGCGTCGTCCTCACGGGCCACAGGGACGCCCCAGACAGCCATCACGGCGTCGCCGATGAACTTCTCGACCGCACCGCCGTAGCGATCGATGATCGTCTTCGCCCGCTCGAAGTAGTTACCGAGCAGGTCGCGGACGTCCTCGGCGTCTCGGGACTCCGAGAGCGCCGTGTAGCCGACCAGGTCGACGAACAGGACCGAGGCGACGCGCAGCTCGGAAGCACCTGGTCCCGTCGACGGGACCGGGTCGGCGAACCCGGACGCCGCCTCGATCGCCGCCGCTGTCGGCCCCGGGCCGGGCAGCACCGCGCCGCAGCTGTCGCAATACGCCTGGCCGGCCGGATGGGGGGCCGAGCAGCTCGGGCAGGCGAGGACGAGCTCCGCTCCGCAGCGCCTGCAGAAGCTCGCGCTCTCTCGATTGTTCGCGTGGCAGACTGGGCAGAGCATTCAGGTGGCCTCGGTGCTCCTGTCTACCACCAGCGACCGGATTCGACAGCTCCGGGGGATCCGATCGGGCCATCCGACCCGCGGCTCACCCGGCCTGGGCTCGCAGCGCCCGCTCGTCGAGGACGACGATCCGGCGCCGTTCGGTGCGCACGCATCCCAGCTCCCGCAACGTGTGCAGCGCCTTCGCGACCGCCTCCCTCGAGGACCCGGTCCATCCGGCGAGCTCCTCCTGGGAGAGCGGCAGGGTGATCTCGACCCCGTCCGCCGAGTCCTCCCCGTGGCGATCGACGAGCTCGACCAGCCGCATCGCCACGCGCCCGAGGGTATGCGCGGCGGCGAACTCGACCCGCCGCCGGTCGGCGTAGCGGAAGCGCCGGGCGAGGCTCCGTAGGAGTGCCGCCCCGAAGCTCGGCCTGGCGGCGATCATCGCCCGGAACTCAGCCGCCGAGAGCGCCAGCGCCTCGACCGGCTCCAGCGCCTCGGCCGTCCCCGAGCGCGGCAGGTCGTCGATCACGGCGAGATCCCCGATCAGCTCGCCGGGCCCGCAGAACTGGAGCACGATCTCCCGGCCCTGGCCGGTCGTCACCGTGACCTTGACGCGGCCGCTGAGCAGGACCATCACCTCGGCGCCCGCGCCGCCCTCGTGGGTCAGAGTCGAGCCGCGCTTGAAGCGGCGCCGCCCGGCACGTGCCTCGAGCTCGCGCCGGTCATCCGGCTCGAGTAGCGCGAGGAAGTCCCAGGGCTCCTCGGTCGCTTCGCCGTCCACAGGCGAACGCTACCGCGGGTGTGCACAAATGCACGCTTCGGATGCGGAGGAGTACGTGGTCGCCACGATCCCGCGCGCCTACGGTGGTTGCAACGAGTCAAACCGGCTCCGACACCACCGCCGAAGCCCGGGGAGTCCCACCGGGCGGAGGGAAGGAGAGAGATGAGAACCTCGACCCGAACCAAGACCATCGTCGCAGCGATCGCAGCGATCACCGCGATCGCCGCGATCGCTCCCGCCGTTCCGGCCGGCGCGAGCACCTTCGAGTCCCGAGTCCAGAGCTCGCAGGCCGCGCCGCAGGGCGACCAGGGCACGATCGTGCTGCACCGCGACAGCTCCCAGGCGACCCCGTTCGTGGCCGACCTCAGCGACCAGTCCGCGGCGTCCAATAACGCCGTCGCCGGCGACGGGTTCGACTGGGGCGACGCGGCGATCGGCGCCGGTGCCGGGCTCCTCGCCGCGGCGCTGCTCCTCGGCGGCTCCGGCGCCGTTCAGGCACGCCGCCGACGCACGCCGTCCCCGGCGGGCATGACCTCACAGGGGGTCTAGCCCACACCCCGCCGCCCGACCGCCCGGCCAGCATCGAGCCGGGCGGTCGGCGTGTGTCGCCGATCAGTTCCCGATCGGGCCCGAGTCGGAGAAAGGAATCGATCCCGTGACCAGCGCCCCCGCCCGCCAGATCGCGACCTCGCTCGGAACCGTCGCCTCGGTCTTCGCGAACCGCGAGATCCGCCACCTGCAGCTCGCCTGGGCGGGAGTCTCGTTCGCGATCTGGTCGTTCGCGATCGCGCTCGGGGTCTACGCATTCGGGGTCGGCGGAGCCGCGATCGTCGGGGTCGCCGGTCTGGTCCGTCTGCTGCCGGGGGCGCTCGCGTCTCCGTTCGCCGGCTTGCTGGGCGACCGCCACTCGCGACGGACCGTCCTGCTTCTGAGCGGCGCACTCGGCGCGATCGTGGCGGCATCGACCGCGCTCGCCGTCGCGCTCGGAGCTCCGGCAGCGGTCGTCTTCGCGCTCGCCGGAGTGTTCACGATCGCGTTCAGCGCCTACGTTCCCGCCGAGGGCGCCTTGCTTCCGGCGGTCGCCCGTTCACCGCAGGAGCTCTCGGCCGCCAACGTCGCCCACAGCGTCGTCGACAACGTCGGCTTCCTGGCCGGATCGGTCGTCGCCGGCATCCTGCTCGCGGCGACGAGCCCCGAGGTCGTCCTCACGGCGGCGGCGGCCGCGAGCGCCGGCTCCGCCGTCCTGCTCGCGACCCTGCGTCCCGACGTGCGACCCTCGTACCCCGCCGAGGACGAGACCGGCGGCGTCCTGCGGGAGACGGCCCGCGGCGCGAGAGCGCTGCTCGCCGATCCGCGGCTGCGTCTGGTCGGTGCCGGCCTCACCCTGCTCGTCTTCTTCGAGGGCGCCGCGGACGTGCTCGTCGTCGTCGTCGCGCTCGACCTGCTCGGGCTCGGCGACGGCAGCGTCGGCTATCTCAACGCGGCTTGGGGTGTCGGCGCGTTGCTCGGCGCCGGGGCGCTCGCCGTGCTCCTCGACCGCGGCCGGCTCGGCGCAGGGCTGCTGGTCGGCAGCGTCGTCGCCGGGGCGGCGATCGCGCTCCCGGGCGTCTGGGTCGTCCCGGTGGTCGCCTATCTGGCCTGGGCGGCGATCGGCGTCGGGTACACGTTCGTCGAGGTCGTCGCGCGGACGCTGCTCGAGCGCCTCGGCGACGACGAGACCCTGGCCCGCGCGCTCGGCTTCCTCGAATCCTCGCGGTTTGCGGCGATGGCGCTCGGATCGATCGCGGCGCCGGCGATGATCGCGCTGCTCGGCAGCGAGGGGGCACTGATCGCGATCGGTGCCGTGCTGCCGCTGTTCGCGCTGCTGCGCCGGACGGCGCTTCGCTCACTCGAGATCGGCGCGCCGGCCGACGAGCGCCGCTACGCGCTCCTGCGCCACAACTCGATCCTCGCCCCGCTGCCGGTCGAGATGCTCGAACGGCTCAGCCACGACCTCGTGGCGGTCAGGGCCGCGGCGGGCGAGGAGGTCGTAGCCCAGGGAGATCGCGGCACCCGCTTCTACGTGATCGCGAGCGGCGAGGTCGAGGTGCTCGTCGATGGCGTCTTGCGGTCGAGCGGGTCCGACGGCGATTGCTTCGGCGAGGTGGCGATGTTGCGCGACTGCGCCCACACCGCAACCGTGCGGGCGACTGGAGACTCGGAGTTGCTCACCCTGACCCGCGCCCAGTTCATGGCCGCGGTGGGCGGGCACCGGCGCAGCCTCGAGGCGGCCGCCGCGATCGTCGAGCAGCGGCTCGACGTCGGGCGGCTCGCCTCGCCTCACCGTGCGCCGCGCCCGGCGGGCGGTCAGGGCCTGACGGTCCTCGGCCGGCGGCCGGTGAGCGCCGCCGTCGCGCCGATCCCGAGCACGATGACGAGCGCGCCGATCCCGGTGATGAGCTCCGCGGCGCCGAGGCCGGATGGGTCGCCTGTGACGAGGACCGGGGTCCCGTGGTCCGCCACGAACGGCTGAGCGGCCGAGCCGTCGCGGCGTAGCAGGACGCCGTCGACGCCCCGTCCGGCGCCCGGATCGGCGACCGCGCGGTCGACCGGGCCGCCGTCGCGTCGGAGGACGAGATCGTCGGACGCCGAGGCGATCGGTGCGGCGATCGCAGCGGCGGCGAGCGCGATCACGCAGAGACGGATCCAGATTGCACGCTTGGTCGGTCTTCCGTTCATCGCTTTCCCTTCGTTGGAGTCGAGGTCTGCAGCGAGGATCGAGAGCCCCGGCTAAGGCTCGCTTAAGAGCCACTTAAGCGCTTGTCGATGTTGTTGTACGGTCGGTTGGCAGAAGGGAGAGGACGCCGATGGAGTTCCGCATCCTCGGACCGCTCGAGGTTCGTGATCAGGGGCGCGTGCTGCCGTTGACCGCCGCCAAGCAGCGTGCGCTGCTCGCGATCCTGCTCGTGCACCCGAACGAATCGGTCTCGAGCGACCGGCTGATCGATGCGCTCTGGGGCGAGACCCCACCGCCGACGGCGGCGAACGCGCTCCAGGTCTACGTCACTCAGCTGCGCAGGCTGCTCGAGCCGCAGCGCGCCAAGCGGGCGCCGAGCGAGGTCCTGCCGGCCAGGGCGGGGGGCTATGCGCTGCGCGCCGAGCCCGAGGCGCTGGATGCGGAGCGTTTCGAGCGCCAGCTCGAGATGGCGGTCGCCGTCGCCGGGCGGGGGGACGTGGCGAGCGCAGCCCAGGCTCTTCGCAAGGCGCTCGACCTGTGGCGCGGGGCGGCGCTGGCGGACTTCACCTACGAGCCGTTCGCGCAGGCGGAGATCGCCCGCCTCGAGGAGCTCCGCGTGACCGCGGTCGAGGAGCGGATCGACGTCGACCTCGCGCTCGGCCGCCACAGCGCGACGATCGGAGAGCTCGAGGGGTTGATCGGGGTTCACCCGCTGCGCGAGCGGCTCCGAGGTCAGCTGATGCTCGCCCTCTACCGCTCCGGGCGCCAGGCCGAGGCGCTCGACGCGTACAGGGACACGCATCGCACCCTGAGCGAGGAGCTCGGGATCGCGCCGGGGCCGGCGTTGCAGGAGCTCGAGCGGGCGATCCTGAGCCAAGCGGCGGAGCTCGCTCGCCCGAGCGGGTTCGGCGCCGAGCCCGCAGCGCCGGCGCCGGTGGCCGCGGTCGAGCAGCCGACCGTCGTCGATCCGGCCGACGCCGAACCGGCGACCGAACAGCAGCGGCGAAAGACGGTCACGATCCTGATCGCGGAACGGCCATCGACCGAGGGCTCCGAGCTCGAAGCACAGCGGCGACTGGCGGACTCCGAGCTGGAGGCGACGACCGCCGTGGTCGAGCGCCACGGCGGCAGCGTCGAGAGCGTTCTCGGTGCCCAGGTGATGGCCGTCTTCGGGGTTCCGCTCGTGCACGAGGACGACGCGGTGCGTGCCGTACGCGCCGCCGCCGAGCTCAGCGAGGAGATTCACGAGCTCGCGCGCCCGGGCCTCGATCGGGCTGCGGCCGGCCCGCGGATCGGGATCGCGACCGGCGAGGTGCTCGTGGGCGGGGACGCGGGCGACGGCGCCCCGCTGATCGGTGCACCGGTGGCGGTCGCCGCCGAGCTGGCGACGGCCGCTGCGACGGGCGAGATCCTGATCGCCGAAGGGACCCGCGCCTTGCTCGGTCGGGCCGTCCGAACCGAGATCGCCGATCGCGACCGCTCGAGCTGGAGGCTGATCGACGTCGGCTCCGAGCCGCCGCCGCTCGCTTGGCCGCCGGCCGGGCCGCTGGTCGGGCGCGGGCCGGAGCTCACCCAGCTGACCCACGCCGTCGAACGCGCGGCGGCCACTCGCACGGTCCATCTGTTCACCATCCTCGGCGTCGCCGGGATCGGGAAGTCGAGGCTGGCCGAGGAGCTGGCCGCGCGCGTCGGCGCGGAGGCAACGGTTGTCGCCGGTCGTTGTCTCGCCTACGGCGAGGGGATCACGTTCTGGCCGCTGCGCGAGATCGCCGAGCAGCTGGTCGCCGGGCAACCGCTCGCCGAGACGGCGCCGGGGCGTCGAGACCGCGCCGGGCACGTCGCCCGGAGAGCACGCGAGGCGCTGCTCACGGGAGAACCGGCGATCAGCCGGGAGGAGATCTTCATCGGCTTTCGGGAGCTGCTCGAGTCCGCGGCACGGCAGCGTCCGTTGGTCGTCGTCTTCGAGGACGTCCACTGGGCCGAGCCGACCCTGCTCGACCTGATCGAGTACCTGTCGGAACGCGGACGGGGCGCGCCGCTGCTCGTCCTCTGTCTCGCCAGGCCCGAGCTGCTCGAGCAGCGGCCGAGCTGGGGAGGCGGGATGCCGAACGCGACCTCGATCCTGCTCGAACGGCTCTCCGACGCCGCGGCTGAGAAGCTGATCGCTCGCCTTGCTCCAACGCTGCCCGAGGCGACGCGATCCCGGGTGCTCGACGCCGCGGAGGGCAATCCGCTCTTCCTCGGGCAGATCCTCGCGCTGCTCAGCGATCGAGAGACGCCCACCGAGGAGGTCCCGATTCCGGCGACGATCCAGGCGCTGCTCGCCGCCCGCCTCGACCGGCTCGGCCCGGGCGAGCGCGCGGTGATCGAGCGAGGCGCGGTGATCGGCAAGGAGCTCTGGGCCGGCGCGGTCGCCGAGCTGATGCCGGATGACGCTCGGCCGTTCGTCGAACGACACCTCGAGGCGCTGGTCCGCAAGGAGCTGCTGACCACGGCGCGCTCGGTGCTGCGCGGCGAGCGAGCGTTCGCGTTTCACCACATCCTGATCCAGAAGGCCGCCTATCGGGCGGTCCCGAAAGAGCTGCGAGCCTCGCTGCACGTACGGTTCGGCGATTGGCTGCAGCGGGTCGCCGCGGCGGACGAGTACGCGGAGATCGCCGGGTTCCACCTCGAGCAGGCGCACCGGCTGCGCCTCGAGCTCGGGATCGGCGGCACCGATCAGCGCGAGCTCGCCGCCAGGGCGGCCGACCGTCTGGCGCTCGCCGGCCGGCGTGCGTTCGATCGGGGGGATATGCCGGCATCCGCAGGGCTCCTGCAGCGCGCCGCGGCGTTGCTCGAGGGCAACGCGCCCGAGCGATCGAGGCTGCTCTCCGACCTCGGGTACGCGCTGTTCGAGATCGGAGAGTTCGGGCGCGCCGACGCGGTGCTGTCCGAGGCGCAGCGCCTGGCACGAGCGCTCGGCGACCGGGCGGTCGAGTGCAGCGCCGAGGTGAAGCGCGGCAACATCAGGATCTATACCGATCCGCCGAGCACGAATCTCGAGGAGCTCGGCGACCAGGCGCGCCGGGCGATCGACGAGCTGACCGCGCTCGGCGACGATGCCGGGCTCTCGCGCGCGTGGACCGCGCTCTCCGAGGTGCTCTTCCTGGGCGGGCAGGTGGTCGAGGCCGCTGAGGCGACCCAGCTCGCAGCCGACCACGCTCGCCGCGCCGGCAGCCTTCGCGAGGAGGCGTGGGCGCTGGGCGAGTACGGCTTCTGTCTGTTCGAGGGCCCGACGCCGGCCGACGCCGCGATATCGGAGCTTGAGCGGGTGATCGGCCAGGCCGAGGGAAATCCGATCATGGAGGCGAACATGAATGGATTCCTGGCCCTCCAGGAGGCCCTCGCCGGCCGCCTCGACGAGGCTCGCCGGCGGGTCACGGCAAGCCTCGGCCTGACCCGGGACCTCGGGCTCAGATGGCAGACGGGAATCCACAGTCTGCTCAGCGCCTACGTGGCGCTTCTCGCCGGGGATCCGGCGGCCGCCGAGCGCGAGATGCTGGATGCCAGGGCTGCGTTTCTCGCAATCGGTGACGCGTGGTTCCTGTCGACGATCGCCGTCGATCTTCCTCGCCCCGTGTACCGACAGGGCCGCTTCGGCGACGCGCAGGCGCTCGTCGACGCGATCGACGAGTGGCCGGCGCCCGCCGACCTCGAATGGCAGATCAAGCGGCGCGGCGTGCGGTCGCTGCTGCTCGCGAGGGAGGGCCGCGACGAGCAGGCGCTGGCCCTGGCCACGGAGGCGATCGGACTCGCCTCCGAGAGCGAGCTCGTGCTCGTGCACGGCGAAGCCCTGCTCGACCTGGCAGAGCTACACGAGATCGGCGGCCGGTCGCGGGAGGCGGCGACGGCGGCCGCGGCCGCGCTCCGGATCCACGAGCAGAAGGGGAACGTCGTCGGAGCGACCGCGGCGCGGGCCCTGATCGACCGGCTTCAGCGTCGCTGAGCGTGGCCGCTGTCGCCGCTGCGTGCCGGTGAACGCGGGCGCGGCGCCCACGCAACTGCCGCTCAATGCACCTCCGCCCAGACGAAGTGCTCTCCGAGGATCTTGGTGACCGTGACCAGTTGGTAACCGCGCGACTTCAGGGTCGCGACGACGTGGGGCAGCGCCGCCACCGTCTCGCTGCGGTCGCCGCCGCCGTCGTGCATGAGGATGATCGCCCCCGGGTGGGCCCCGGCGAGGGCACGGCTGCCGATCGCCGCCGAGCCGGGCCGCGTCCAGTCCCTGGTGTCGACGTCCCAGAGCACGGTCGACATCCCGCTCGACCGGGCGGCGCTGACGACCCCGGAGTTGAAGGCGCCGCCCGGCGGCCTGAACATGCACGGCGTGTAGCCCGTGGCCGCCGCGATCCGAGCCCCGGTCTCGTGGATGCTGGCGTAGCCGGGAAAGCTCTCGTGATGCAGCGAGTGGTCGCCGATCTCGTGACCGTGGCGGAGCAGCTGCTGCATCACCGCCGCCTTGCCGGGAATCTGGTCGCCGACCTCGAAGAACGTTCCCTTGGCCCCGGCGCGATCGAGGATCGACATCACGCTCGCGGTGTACGAGCTCGGGCCGTCGTCGAAGGTGAGCGCGATCTGCTTGCGGCCGTTGGAGCCGTGGAAGTTGACGAGCGGCGACGCGACGCTGCACCCGACGCGCTGCAGCTCGAAGAACCGTCCGTTCGCGAGGCCGACGTCGGGAGCGCGGTCGAGACACCGATTCTCGGCTCGCCTCACCTGGGGCCCGGACCCTCGGCGGTCACCCGCGCGCCGACGGGCCCCGCGCTGCGGCGGCGAGCAGGCCGCCGAGGTCCATCCGCTCAGGGTTGCCCAGCCGAAGCGACCCGGCTCGAAGTCCGAGAGCGAGAACCGCAACTTGATCCGCTGCCCACCCTTGCTCTCGATCCGCGCCCGTAGCCTCCCGCGCCGCGTCGTCGCTCCCGCCTTGCCGTAGCTCGAAACGCCGACCGCGACCCGGCGGTGGCTGGTCTTACCCCCCGGGCAGAGCAGGCGTCGCCCGATCCGCCGGCCCTCGAGCTGAAGGCATAGGTATCGCTCGTCCGCGGCGGCGAGCCGTGACGGGAAGCGCTTCAGTTCGTGAAGCGGCGGCAGTCTGGCCGCGGACCCGAACCGTCCAGACGACGCTGCGCCCGTCCTGGTCGAGCCGCACACCCGCGAGGTCCAGCGGGCCCTCGGCGTCGTCGGGATCGCCGCGTGCCGGGGAGCCGATGCCCGGTGCCGGCGTGCCGGCGAGCGAGACGACGACGACCAGCCCCGCGCCGGCAATGCAAACCCGCCTCAACGCCCGACCTGCCCTCGGTCGCATCTCGTTCCCTGGCTCGCCCACTCGGTTCATTTATATCGCCCGGATCACGGGAGGCGCACCACTTCGAACCGGACCCGGCCCTGCTGCACCGCGCGCTCGACCTGGCGCTCGTTGTCGTTGAGGCTCGAGCGACCGGTCTTGACCTCGACCAGGACCACGTCGCGCAGCTCCCCGGCGCCGATCCCGTCGAAGACGACGTAGTCGATCGGCGCGCCGATGAACCTCGCCTCGCTCGGGTCGAACCGGTTACAGAACTCCGGCAGCAACGGCCCCAGCTGTTCGCCCGCCTTGCCACCGAGCACGGCGCGGCTCCGCTTCGTCGCGTCCCGGCGGGCATCACGAAGGTCGTCCTCGTCGTAACGGTGGAGCACCCGGTAGCGGACGTACGAGAGCGACACCCAGAGCAGGGCGAGCACGGCGATCGCGAGCAGCGAGGTGGCGAGGGCTTCGTTGATCCGAACAGTGTCGTCGGGCCGGCGGTCGGAGCGACCAACCTGGGCGATAGCTTGCGCTCCGGTGACGCCCGCGCGAGCGCGCCGCCGACGAGCGAGGCGCGTCGCAGGCCTGGGCCGGGCGGGGCGCCTCGGCACTCGGCCAGCGGCGTGCGAGCGCCCGGCTGGCGACCTCGGCGACGGTCGTACCGGTGAGCGCGCCGGCGATCACGTCGCCGGGATAGTGAACCCCGGTATGGACCCGCGAATAGGCGACCACCACCGCGAGGGCCCGGAGGGGGATCGCCGCCGCGGGCACCACCTCCCCGACCCCGGTGGCGAAGGCGAAGGCGGCAGCCGCGTGGCCGGAGGGAAACGAGCGCGTCACGGGCATTCGCACGTGACGGGCCACCGGTACGTCCTCGGCGACCCGGTCCGGGCGGACGCGCCGGGCGCAGAGCTTCATCGGGCCGTTGACGACGGCGGAGGTGAGCGCGAGCGAGGCGAGGCCGGAGGCGGCCGCACGCCGTCCTGTCGGCCCGCCGGCGAGGGCGAGCGCGCCGGCGGCGGCGAGCGAGAGCTTCGAGTGGTCGGCAGCCCGCGAGAGACGGCGCATGGCGCGATCGAACGCCGGGGTCGAGGTGCGGGCGATCGCGGCGTAGACGGCGACGTCCAGCCGCTGGGCGTCGTCGAGCCAACCCGCCCCGGGTCGGGACGGGACGTCCGCGTCGGCGGCAGGGTGTTCGTCGGCCTCGCTCAAGCCGGGTCAATCCTATGACCCGGCCCCGCCTCGGGGCGATCGCGCCCACGCCGAGCGAGCTCTGCGGATTGAGCGGCGACGCGAGCGGGAAGCATCATTCGGTGGCCCCACCTCATCCGGCTCGACTCGATCCCGCGGTCTTCAACCTCCCGGTCGGCCGACTGCGCCGCGGATACTTCACCGACGCCTATTTCAACCTCGCGAAGGAGCTGCTGGAGCGCGACGGCCGCCATCCGGATGCGTTGATGCAGGTCTTTCAGCGACACGAGTCCGTGCTCGGCGGCATCGACGAGGCGATCGCGGTGCTGAAGCTCGGCTCCGGCCGCTCCGGCCCGGGTGGCGATTGGGTGCCGGGTTGGGAGCGGCTCACCGTCCGTGCCCTGCGGGAGGGCGACCGGGTCGAGCCGTGGGAGACGGTGCTCACGATCGAGGGCGACTACTCGCTGTTCGCCCACCTCGAGACCGTCTACCTGGGCTGCCTCGCGCGCCGGTCGCTTGTGATGCGAAACGTCGGCGAGGTCGTCGAGGCGGCCCGCCGCAAGCCGATCCTGTTCTTCCCCGCCCGCCACGATCACTGGCTGGTGCAGACCGGTGACGGATGGTCGGCGCACGTCGCCGGGGCGATCGGGGTCTCGACCGACGCCCAGGCCTCGTGGTGGGGAGGTCGGGGGATCGGCACCGTGCCGCACGCGCTGATCGCCGCGTACGGGGGCGACACCGCCGCCGCCGCCAGGGCGTTCGCGGAGCGCTTCGCGCGCGAGATGAACATCACGGTGCTGGTCGATTTCGACAACGACTCGGCGGCGACCGCGGTCGAGGTCGCCGACGCGCTCGGCGACGACCTCTGGGGCGTGCGCCTCGACACCTCCGACCGGCTCGTCGACCGGGGCCTCGAGGCGCTCGGCGAAAGCGCCCCGAGCGGCGTCTCGGTCGAACTTGCCCGGCTTGTTCGCTCGGCGCTGGACGGCGCCGGTCACGAGCGGGTGCGGATCGTCGTCTCGGGCGGCTTCGACGCCGAGAAGATCGCCGCCTTCGAGCGGGTCGGCGCGCCGGTCGACGCCTACGGCGTCGGCTCGGCACTGCTGCACGGCGAGAACGATTTCACCGCCGACCTGGTTCGGGTCGACGGCCGGCCGTGCTCGAAGGCCGGCCGCGAGGAGCGCCCGAACCCGCGCCTCGAGCCGATCGACTGATCGCCGCGGGTCTTGACTACGATGCGGCGCGCCCAATCGAGGGCACTACCCAAGGGAAGGGAAAGACTTGCTTCCGTTCGCAGACTTCGGACTCGGTGACGTGCTGCTCACCGTCATCGAGATCTTCTTCTTCGTGATCTGGATCTGGATCCTGATCACGATCCTCAGCGACCTCTTCCGCGATCAAGAGATCTCCGGGTGGGGGAAGGCCGCATGGGTCTTCTTCCTCGTCTTCGTTCCCTTCCTCGCCGCGCTCATCTACCTGATCGCCCGCGGGTCGGGAATGCGCGAGCGCACGATCAAGGCCCAGGCCGACGCGAAGCGGGAGTTCGACTCCTACGTGCGCGAGACCGCGTCCAGCTCCCCGGTCGACGAGCTCCACAAGGCCCACGACCTGAAGGAGAAGGGCGCGATCACCGACGAGGAGTACGAGAAGATGAAGGCGAAGCTGCTCGCCTGAGCAGCTTCGCCCGATCCACGCTCCGCGGCGCGGCTACCACGAGCCGCCGCCGCCTCCGCCGGAGAAGCCGCCGCCGCCTCCTGCCGAGGAGCTCTCGGGTGCGACCTGGGACGCGAACCCCGAGCTGAACTGTGAGCCGCTGAAAGACGCGTATGCGAACCCGCCTGTGAACGCATAGGCGCTCCATCCGTCGCTCGAGCTCGACGCTTCGGCGACCGGCGCCGGGATCCGGCCCGACTTGATCATCCGGGTTCCCGAACCTCCTCATCCTGCTCGGGCCGAACACCGGCCTCGGGCACAACTCGGTGGTCGTGATGGCCGAGGCGCAGGCCGGCTACATCCTCGACGCGCTCGAGCACATGCGGGCGAATCGGCTCGCCACCGTGGAGCCGCACGTCGACGCGCAGCGCTCCTGGAACCGGGCGCTGCAGAGGCGAATGAAGGGCACGGTCTGGACCGAGGGTGGCTGCTCGAGCTGGTATCTGGACCGCAACGGCCTCAACACCTCGCTGTGGCCGGACTTCAGCTTCCGCTTCGTCAGGGCGCTGCGGCGCTTCGAAGCCTCCGAGCACGCGCTGACCAGGGCGCCGGCGACCGATCGCGGTGCCGGCCGCGTCCCGGCGCCGGTCTGAGCGTCGCCGCTCAGGGCGCCGGCTCGAGCGCCGCCCGATCGAGCTCTGCGGGACTTCGGTACCCGCTCAGCCCCAGGGTCAGGTCGAGCTCGGCAAGCAGCATCCGGAGCACGGTCTCGACTCCGGCCTCGCCCTCCAGCGCCAGACCCCACAGGTAGGGCCGCCCGACGAGAATTGCGTCGGCGCCGAGCGCCAGCGCCCGGATCGCGTCCGAGCCGCTGCGAATCCCGCCGTCGAGCAGGACCTCGACGTCGCCCCCGACCGCGCCGGCGACCGCCGGCAGCGCGTCGAGCGCCGCGATCGACCCGTCGACCTGACGCCCACCGTGGTTCGAGACGATCACCCCGTCGAGCCCACGCTCGCGCGCCTCACGGGCATCGTCGGGGTGCAGGATCCCCTTGACGAGGATCGGCAACGAGGTGCGGTCCCGCAGCCAGTCGAGATCGTCCCAGGTCAGCGACTCGTTGGAGACGACCCGCAGGTAATGACCGGTCGCGGCGCCGAGGTCGTCCTCCGGAGGCCGCTCGAGCGCCGCCCGGAAGACCGGGTCCTGGAGGTAGTTGGCGTTGCCGATTCCCTCGAGGAACGGGAGCCACGCCTGCTGCAGGTCCCGCGGCTTCCAGCCTGGGACGAAGGCGTCGACGGTGACCACGATCGCCGAATAGCCGGCGATCTCGGCGCGGCCGACGAAGCTCTCGGCGAGCTCGGGATCGTTCGGCCAGTAGAGCTGGTACCAGCGCGGGGCGTCGCCGGCGGCGGCGGCGATCTGCTCCATCGTGTGGGCGGCGGCGGAGCTGGCGACGAACGGGAGCCCGAGCCGCGCCGCCGCGCGGGCGCTCGCGAGCTCGCCGTCGGGATGGACGATCGTCTGCGCTCCGATCGGCGCCAGGAGGACGGGCGCCGGGAGATCGACCCCGGCGACGCGCGTCGCCAGGTCGCGGTCGGCGATGTCGCGCAGCATCCGCGGCACGATCCGCCAGCGCTCGAACGCGGCACGGTTGGCGCGCATCGTCGCTCCGCTGCCGGCGCCCGCGTAGACGTAGGCCGCGGCTCGCGGCTCCATCGCCTCCTCCGCGGCCCGCTCGAGCTCCCTCCAGTCAACCGGGAGCGACTGGGTCTCGCCGCTGAGGCCGCGGATGTAGATCTGGCGGTAGTAGTCGGCGAACGCGGGCGGCGGGTCGCTCACGCAGGCGATCCTACGACCGGGCGCGGATCGTGCCCATACCTGCTACCCATTTGCCGGCCGTGGGGTTCTGGCAATCCGATAGAGGACGGGTCGCATCGGTCCGGTTACTGCGCTCGGAGGAGATCGAGCGGGTGCCGCACACGGGCGCCGTCGGCTCGGTCCAGGAGGCCGAGGTGAGGCTGCCCGCGGCGTTACTCGACCGCGTCTGGAAGCCGGCTTATCTGGAGCGGCTCGGGCGCGCCTACTGGCGCCACATCAGCCGCGCGACGCTGAGCTTGATCCGGGTCGTCTATGCGCCCGACTCGCGCACGGCGGTGCTGCTCTCGCGCCGGCTGCCGCTGCTGCGCTTCCACGCCCCCGAGTACGAGACCTCGCCCGCCGAGGGCTGCGTGACGTGGAGGATCGAGCGCGGGCTGCTCGTCGCCCGGGCGGGCCGCGACGAGGGCTTTTTGCGGATTCGCGTCCGGCGGTCCGCAAGTCCCGAAGCGCCGCCGGGCGAGGCGACGGTCGAGGTCCGGCTCGAGGTCCGCAACTTCTATCCCTGGTTGCGAGGCTCCGGTCGCTTCGCGCGCTTCGGCGCCTGGCTCTACGGGCAGACCCAGCTGCGGATCCACGTGCTGATCTGCAACTCGTTCCTGCGCTCGCTGACCCGGCTCGACCTGCCGCCGTCGTCGGTCGGCGCGCTGGTCGGCGAAATCGACGCCGGCGACAGGACGCCGGTTTGAGCGGCTTGCGACCGGGGAACACACGGGCGATGCCGAGGCGGATCCTGATCACCGGCGCGTCCGGCTTCGTCGGCCGCCTGCTCGCCCGGAGGCTGAGTGAGGACGGCTTCGAGGTCCGCTGCATGCTTCGCTCGCCGGCCACCGATACCGCGACCGAGCTCGAGCGGCTCGGCTGCGAGATCGCGGTCGCCGACCTGACCCGGCCCACGGGCCTGGCGGCGGCGCTCGACGGTGTCGAGGTCGCCTACTTCCTCGTCCACATGATCGGCGACGGCGACGACTACCCGGCGATCGAGCGCGCCGCCGCGGCCCGCTTCGCTCGCGCCGCCCGTGACGCCGGGACCAGCCGGATCATCTACCTCGGAGGACTCGGCGACTCCGATACGTCGAGGCATCTCGCCGCGCGCCGCGAGGTCGCCGGGGCGCTCGCCGCCGCAGGGCCGCCCCTGACCCACTTCCGCGCCGCGATGGTGATCGGCTCGGGGAGCGAGTCGTACGAGCTGCTGCGCGGTATCGCGCGCAAGCTTCCGGCGCTGCCGGCGCCCGATTGGCTCGAGACCGAAACCCAGCCGATCGGAGTCCGGGACGTCGTCGCCTACCTGCGCGAGGCGCTCGACGTTCCGGAGTCGGCCGGGCGCGAGATCGAGATCGGCGGCCCGGAGGTGCTCACGCACCTCGACGTGGTCGGCGAGATGGCGCGGGCGATGGGGCGGCGCCCGCCGCGCCTGATCCCGATCTCGGGCGAGGTCGCCCGACCCGCGACGGTCGCCGCGGGAGCCGCGGCGGTGACGCCGGGGACGCCGGAGGTCGCCGCCGAGATCAGCCTCGGCCTGACGACGCCCAGCGTGATCGGCGACCGCAGCGGAGCGGAGCTGTTCTCGGTCCGCCCGCGGCGGCTCGACGCGGTTCTCGCCGAGGCGATCGACGCGCCGGCGCCGGTCGGTTCGTGAGCCGCGCCGTTCGCGAATCGGTCCTCCTCGCCGCGGCACCCGAGCGCGTCTGGGAGACGATCATGGACCCGGCGCGACTCGAGCTGTGGGTCACCACCCACGACTCGTTCGCCGGGATCGGGCCGGGGCCGGTGAAACGAGGCGATGCGTTCACCCAGAAGCTGCGCCTCGCGGGGAAGTCGTTCGAGGTCAGATGGCGGGTCCTCGAGGCGGATCGACCCGCCCTCGCCCGCTGGGAGGGCGATGGGCCCGCGGGCTCGACCGCGCGGGTCACCTACCGGCTCGCCGCGGAGGACGGCGGCACCCGGTTCGACTACGAGAACGAGTTCGCGCTCCCGGGTGGCGCGCTGGGCAGGGCGGCGGGAGCCGTGCTCTCCGCGGCACCGGGGGCCCGCGAGGCGCGGCGTTCGCTCGAGCGCCTCCGGGCGCTGCTCGAGGACGGGCCCGCCTCCGGATAGATCCGCCGAGGGGCCTGACGATCGCGCCGCGGTTTCCGGGCCGCCATCAACCCGGCGCGCGGAGCCGCTCGCGAAGCGCCAACACCCGGCCCACGGACTCGATGTACTCCCGGCGCGTGGCCGCGCTGCTTCGAAGCATCGCCCGCAGCGGCTTTGCGGCGCGCCGGGCGTCGCCGAGGTCGGTGAACAGCATCAGGTCGGTGCCCGCCCTGGCGGCGAGTTTCGCCGCCGCGGTCGAACCGCCGACGGCTTCGGTCGACGCCGTTTCGAGCGCGTCCGTGATCGATGGCCCTTCGAAGCCGAGCCGGCCCCTGAGCTCGTCCGAGGCGAGCTCCCGGCTGAGCGCCGCGGGAAGCTCGGAAAAGGCGGGATAGACCGCGCTCGAGAGCATCACCAGGCGCCCGCCGGAGCCGGCTCCGGCGAAGCCACGGTAGGGCCGCTCGTCGACGCCGCGCAGGGTCGAGCGTCCGAGGTCGATCCGTTGAACGGCGTCGTCGGTGTTGACGCGGGCGGCGCCGAGCCCCGGGAAGTGCTTCGCGGTCGGAGCGACGCCGCCGCGCTCGAGCGCGGCGGCGAAGGCACCCGCGCACGAAGCCACGGTGTCGGGGTCGCGGCCGAATGACCGCTGCTCGAGGTCGAGCGCGCCTCCCGCCCTGGCGACGTCGAGGACCGGGGCGAGATCGACGTTGACGCCGGCTCGCTTCAACATCGCCGCGGTCTCGGCGCCCTGGCGACGACACTCCGGCGTTCCGCCGGCGCCCATCCGCTCGGCCGACGCCGCGGGCGGCCCGGGCAGCCGCCTGACGAGACCGCCCTCCTGATCGAGCATCACGAGCAGCGGAGCGGCCAGGCCCCGGGGGCGGGGAATCGACTGCAACTCGGCGATCAGTCGCCGGGCTCCCGCCTGACCGTCGAAATTCTCATCGAAGAGGACGACGCCGCCGAGCAGGCCATCGCCGATCGAGCGGCGCAGATCGTCGGGGATCGATTCGCCCGCGAACCCGGCGACCAGCCGCTGACCGACGAGCTCCGAGTCGCTGAGCCGGGCGGCCCTCGCCTGCGCCCGTTCGACCGGCCCCGGCGCCGCTGCGTCCGAGCCGCCGAAATCGGGCAGCGCGCAGCCGCAGGCGAAGCCGATGGCGACGATTATCGGGGCGACCAGCAGGCGCACGGCTCGATCTTGACGCGCCGGACGCCGCCGGGCGGCGCCGTCCGCTGCCGCCCCGGGGAACGTTCGTTTCGCGGAAATCCGCTGCAACGCAACGATTGGAACTGGGCCGAGGCATTCACTATGGTCACTTCGATGTCTGGGTGGGCAAGCTCGTGATCGGGCCCACCCCCGAGCGGTCGGAGGGGGTACAACGGCTGCTCGCGGTAGCCCTCGCGCGCACCGGCCGTGGGCTCGGCGGCAGCGAGCTGATCAAGGAGCTGGCGCTCGGCGGCGCCTTCCTCGTCGCGGCGGTCGTGCTCGCGGTCGTGCCGAGCGGGTCCGTCGCCGTCGATCCCGACGACGCGGTGCTCGTCTTCATCGGCCTCGTGCTCGCCTCGCGGGTCGTGTTCGAGGTCGGGTCCGGCTACACGATGCCCGTCCAGCTCGCCTTCGTGCCGGCACTGTTCGTCGTGCCGCCCGAACTCGCACCCCTGTTCGTCGTCTTCGCGCTCGTCGTCGCGCGCTCGATCGACGTTGCCCAGGGAAGCCTGCATCCGTCGCGGATCCTCAACGCGTTCGCCGACTCGTGGTTTTCGATCGGGCCGGCGGTCGTGATCGTGCTCGCCGGCTCGCCGGCCGCCGACTCCGCGTCGGCCGCGGTGCTGGTGATCGCTCTCGCGAGCCAGTTCGCCTGCGACGCGATGGCGGCGCGGGTGCGTGAGTGGATGCACGGCGGTGCGCCGCTGCGCGACCAGCTCCGGGAGAGCGCCTGGATCTACTTCGTCGACGCCCTGCTCTCGCCGGTTGGGCTGGCGATTGCGATCGCGGCGACCTCGGAGCCGATCGCGGTCGCACTCAGCTGGCCGATGTACCTGCTGCTCGCCACGTTCGCCCGCGAGCGCGACGAGCGACTCGCCTCGCTGCTCGAGCTCAGCGAGGCGTACCGAGGGACGGCACGGGTGCTCGGCGAGGTGGTCGAGCACGACGACACCTACACCGGCCTCCACATCCGCGGCGTCGCCGAGCTCGCGGTCGAGATCGCCGCGGATCTGCGGCTCGACCCCGGGCGCCGGCGACTGGTCGAGTTCGGCGCGCTGCTCCACGACGTCGGCAAGATCGCGATCCCGAACGCGATCATCAACAAGGCCGGACCGCTCGACGAGCCCGAGTGGCAGGTGATCCGGACGCACACGGTCGAAGGCCAGCGGATGCTCGAGGGGATCGGCGGCTTGATGAGCAGCGTCGGGCGGATCGTTCGCTGGTCACACGAGCGCTACGACGGCCACGGATATCCGGACGGGCTCTCCGGTGACGAGATCCCGATCGAGTCACGGATCGTCTTCGCCTGCGATGCCTACCATGCGATGACCACCGATCGTGTCTACCGGCCGGCGCTCGCGCACGCCGACGCTCTGCGGGAGCTGCGAGCGAATGCGGGGACGCAATTCGACCCCCGGGTGGTCGAGGTGATGGTGCGCAGGCTCGGGCCGATCCCGCCCGATCGCGATCCCGACCCCGCCCTGGACGAATATTCCAGGTCGCTCCCAGGTTGACGCGCCGCTTCCGATGAGGCTGTTGCAGGAGTTCAGCCGCATCGGTGTCGCTCGGAGCAGGAGAGGAGTTGTTTGATTGTGAGGAGGGGTATCGTCGGACTGCTCGTCGTCCTCGGCGCCCTGGCGTTCGCACCCGCCGCGCTCGCAGACGAATGCCCGGGCCAGCCACCGATGGAGCAGCCGTTCGCGGCATGGGGCGACAACGGTGACTACTTCCTCGCTCCGGGAGGAGACTTCGGACCTTCGAACGCTTGGACGCTCGCCGACGGGGCCTCGGTCCGCGGGGGGCTCTCACCCGCGAGCGAGAACGACTCGCTCGTCCTGCCACCGGGTTCCTCGGCGCTCTCGCCCACGATCTGCGTCGCCGACGGCTATCGCCACGCTCGGATGATGGGGGCGGCGGTCGGCAGCGCGTCGACGAAGGTCGGCGTCGAGGTCCTCTATGGCACGGTCGACGAGGCCACGCGCGGAGTGCGGGTGTCCGATTCCTGGGACGCCACGCGTCAATTCCTGCTCGGACAGACGGACTTCCTACTCGACCCGGTAACCGGACTCGGGCAGATCCAGCTTCGGTTCACATCCGTGGGACCGGGAACCGCGGTCCTCGACGACCTGTTCATCGATCCGACCGCACGCCACTGAGCGCGCGAACGCCCCGGGAGCACCGGGACGGCGGCGAAGCCCGCCGGACGCCTCTCCGTCTCGCGGTTGGTCGTCGGTCCCGAGCAGGAACCCCACACGTGGCGGAGTGAAAGCTGCTGGGATCCAGCGGGCTGCGCCGGCCGCCGTCTACCCGGGAGTCTAAGCTCCTAACCGGGCCGTTTCCAGCCCTTTGCCGGCCCGCCTGGGTGCTCGGGATGGTGAACAGCGAGGCTGCCGAGGCCGCGAACATCAGGTCGCCCTCGATCTTCAGCTTGCCGCTCATGAACAGCATCGGCCCGCCGACGTTGCCCGTCACCAGCCGCAGGAAGTCCGCCCCGCCGATCGTGAACGCGACCCGGGCCGAGTCCTCCCAGGGGATACTTTGGAAAACGATGTCCGAGGAGAACCTGAACGTCGAGCTGCTCGAGGACGCCTTCGCGGCGATCAACCGCAGCGACCTCGAAACGTTCCTCTCTCTGACCGATTCGGAGGTCGAGTTCCACTCCTTGATCGCGGAGTTGGAGGGCCAGACATACCGGGGCCACGATGGGGTCAGGGAGTGGTGGGAACAGGTCAAGGGCGCGCTCGGCGGCCTCCGGTTCGAGGCGGAGGCGATTCGCAGCGAGGGCGACTGGGCAGTGGTGCAAGTCCTCGCCACCAGTCGACTGGGCGATGTAGCGGTGCCACAGAGGATGTGGCAAGCCACCCGCGCACGAAACGGGAAGGCGATCTGGTGGGGCATTTATCGGACCGAGGGCGAGGCGCTTGAAGCCGCCGGGCTTTCCGGGTAGGAGATGTCGGACGAGGACGCCGACACACTCCGCCGCGCCTACGAGGTCTGGAACGAGGCCGGTCCGGAAGCGGTCACGGATCGGTTCTGGGCCGAGGACGCCGTCTACCGAGAGGGACCAGGCTGGCCTAACGCCGGGGTCTTCCGCGGGCGTGCCGCTGCGCTCGCCCGGATGCAAAGCCTGATCGATTTGGTCGGACCGATCGAGGTTCATCTCGACGAGTTGATCGACCTGCCCGACGGCCGCTTCGTCGCCTGCACGACGATGGTCGGGCAGGGAGCGGACGCGCCTTACACGCAGTCCTTCGCCGTCGTGCACCGTCTGCGAGACGGCCTGGTGATCGAGGCCGACTATTACCTCGACCGCGCCCAGGCGTTGCAAGCGGCCGGGCTGTCGGAATAACGCGTAGGACTGCCATGAAGAAGGGCCCCCTTTGGTGAGACGCTCAGTGGTGTCCACCAACCGAGCATCAAGGAGGCCCAACTCACATGTTGCACGCTGGATTAGACCTCAGTCGACGCAAAGTTGACGTCTGCCTGCTCAGCGACCAGGGCGAGCACCTCGACCAACTCGTCGTCCCGCCTGACACTGGCTCGCTGAGAACCCTCGCGCACCGAATCGAGGAGGTCCACGCCGAGCCGGTCTGCGCCGTGATCGAGTCGATGACCGGCGCTCGGATCGTCCACGACACCCTCGAACAAGAGGGCTGGGACGTCGAGATCGCCGACGCCCAGAAGGTCAAGGGCCTCGCGCCGCTTGCCTGCAAGACCGACCGCATCGACTCGATGGTGCTGGCGGTGCTTTCCCAGCGCGACCTGGTGCCGGCGATCTGGCTTCCCGACCCGAGGGTCCGTGAAGAACGCGAGCTCGCCAGATTCCGCCTTCATCTCGTCAAGCACCGCTCGATGCTCAAGCACCGCATCCACTCGACCCTGATCAACTTCGGCCGCCCCTGCCCGGTCACCGACCTGTTCGGGGTCGAGGGCCGAAAGCTGCTGGCAAAGCTCGACGTCCCCGAACCCTGGCGAGGCAACGTCGCCGCGTCGCTGGCGCTGATCGACGACCTCTCCGGCCAGATCGACGACGCCAACCGTCGCCTCAAGTCAGGCCACGCCGATCACCCCTACGTCCCGTTGCTGATGAGCGCTCCGGGGATCGGCGGGGTGCTGGCCTTCACGATCGCCGCCGAGATCGGTGAGATCGAGCGCTTCGCCTCGCCCCAGAAGCTCGCCGGCTACACCGGCCTTTGCCCGCGGGTCGTCCAGTCGGGCGAGTCCGATCGCCGCGGGCCGCTCTGAGCAAGCACGGACCCACATACCTGCGCTGGGCACTGCTCGAGGCGACGATGCACGCGCTTCGCCACCCCGCCTACTCAGAGCGCTACCAGCGAAACAAGCGTCGGCTCGGCAAACAGCGCGGGGCCAAGGTCGCCCAGGTCGACATCGCGCGTCGGTTGGCCCACGCGATCTGGCACATTAGGACGAGAAGCGCGGCGTATAGGGCTTCCCGTTACCTGCGTACCGCGGCGAGAAACTCGGCGAACACGCCCACGTAGCGATCGACGTCGGCGTCGGTGTGGGCGACCGAGACGCTGGGCCCCAGCCACCAGCCCGATTCCCAGACACCGCGGTTGGCCATGAAGACGCGGATCAGCGCACGGAGATCGGGATCGTCCGCCGCGCGTGAGGCCGCCGCATCCGCCGGCGGCTCGGCGCAGAAGAAGTAGAACGCGTGACCGCCCAACTGGACGACGCTCCAGTCCATGCCCGCACCCTCGATCGCGCCACGCAGACCGGCCGCCATCAGCTCGCCCAGTGCTGCCGTGCGATCGAACGCCTCCTCGGTCAGCACCTCGGTCAGCGCCGCACGCCCCGCCGCCATCGAGAGCGCGTTTCCGAACAGCGTCCCACCGGTGGCAACCTCGTCCACGAAAGCGCCCGAGACAACCCGGGACTGCTCCGGCGGTGCGATCAACGCGCCGACCTCGTCGCTCATTCCGTACGCCGCGAGGGGGACGCCCGCCGCGATCGACTTGCCCACGGTGAGGAAGTCCGGTTCAAGGTTCCACCGGCCGCACAGACCACCGTAGGAGGTGATCAACGAGTGCGTCTCGTCGAGCGCCAGCAGCGTCCCCGAATCGCGGGTCAGTCCACGCAGCGAGTCGTGGAAGCCCTCGCACGGAAGCAGGAACCCGGCATTGGTCATCGCCGGTTCGGCGAGCACGGCGGCGACGTCGCCCGGTTCCAGCGCCGCGCGCAGGGCCTCGACGTCGTTGAACGAGATCACCCGCGCCTGACCGCTGACCGAGCCGGGAAGGCCGCGGGACTCGGGCGCGACCCGACCGTCTTCGAGGATGACGAGCGTCGCATCGAGCTCGCCGTGGTACTTGCCGTCGAAGACGAGGACGGTCTCGCGGCCGGTCATCTCGCGCGCCAGCCGGATCACCTCGGTGTTCGCCTGAGTCGCTGATGACGTGAACTGCCACTTCGCCATCCGATAACGCCCGGCGAGGTGCTCGGCCACCGTGATCGCATCCTCGCCCGGGAGCAGGAACTGGTTGCCACGCTCGACGCGCCGCGAGACGGCCTCGACGACCGGCGCCGGCGCGTGGCCGCAGAAGCCGCTGGCGTCGGCGATGTACATATCGAGGTAGCGGTGCCCGTCGACGTCGGTGAAGTGGGCGCCCTCGCCCTCCGTCACCCACACCGGCGGGTGCTCGTAGAGGTCATCCATCCACGCCATCGGCACACCACGTGGCATCGATTCGCGGCCCCGCTGCGACAGCGCCAGCGACCGCGGTCGCTCGGCGACAAAGCGCGCGTTCTCGACCTGCTCGAGGCCCTTCACCCGATCCCGGTCGATGTTCGAGAGATCGGCCTTCATGAACGCTCCCAGCGATCGAACCTAGTCGGCGTCGCGCTACCGGTCAAGCCGGCGATGTCGGATGGCACTCAGCCTGACAGTGAGAGCAGGTCCGGCCACGGCACACGAAGGAGTATTGACCGAGTCGCCACGGCCCGGATGCTGGTGGTTGTCCGTTGCGGGTACCTCCGGTGTTGAGGTGAGATGCTCACGACGACCTGAGGCGGAAACAAAGGAGGGCCGATGGCCACCACAACCGACGTATCCGAGCTACTCGCCACTCACCCGCGGCCGAGCGAGGTCGACCGCGAGGCGCTCGCCCGATGCATCGCCGAGTGCTACGACTGCGCTTGCAGCTGCACGATCTGCGTGGACGCCAACCTCGCCGAGGACGACGTCGCTGAGATGCGGCGGTGCGTTCGCCTCTGCCTGGACTGCGCCGACGTCTGCATCGCGACCGGCCGCATGGTCAGCCGCCAGACGGAATACGAGCCGGAGACCGCGCGGGCGGAGGTCGAGAGCTGTCGGCAATCCTGCTCGACCTGCGGCGAGGAGTGCGAGCGCCACGCCCAGCATCATGAGCATTGCCGGCTCTGCGCTGAAAGCTGCCGCCGTTGCGAGGCAGCCTGCGCCGCCCTGCTCGAGGCGATCTGAGCGCTGGCTCGCGGCCGATCTCAGGCCGAAGCAGCCGTTTTGATCAGTGCGGCCACGGCTTCTGGCTGCGAGACATAGACCGAATGGCTGGCGTCTATCTCCTCGACAGTCGAACCCGCCCGCCCCGACATCTCCCGCTGAGCCGGCGGGGGGATCATCCGCGCGGCGCACCGAATCCCGCTTCGGCAAGCCGGATTCGGCTACTCAACGTGAACGCCCGAGATCGCCCGCGAGATCACCAGTCGCTGGATCTCGGCGGTGCCCTCGAAGATGTCGTAGATCTTCGCGTCGCGGTGCATGCGCTCGACCGGGTACTCGCGCGTGTAGCCGTTGCCGCCGAGGATCTGCATCGCGCGCTCGGTGACCCAGGTCGCCGTCTCTCCGGCCTTGACCTTCGACATCGACCCCTCGGCGTTGGTGAACGGGATCTCGTTGCGACCCATCCACGCGGCTCGCCAGACGAGCAGCCGTGAGGCGTCGATCTCGATTTTCATGTTCGCGAGCGTGAACGCGATCGCCTGGTTCTCGACGATCGCCTTGCCGAACTGGCGACGCTGCTTGGCGTAGTCGAGCGCGTACTCGTAAGCGGCCCGGGCGATCCCCAGCGCCTGGGCCGCGACCGTCGGCCGGCTCGCCTCGAACGTCTGCATCGCCGCCTGGGCGTTGGACTTCTTGCCTTCGCGCGCTCGGGCGACTCGCTCGTCGAGCTTCTCCTTGCCGCCGAGCAGGCAGGACCCGGGGACGCGACAGTCATCGAGATGCACGTCGGCCGTATGCGAGGCGCGGATTCCGTGCTTCTTCAGCTTCGCGCCCTGCTCGAGGCCCTCGGTGTGAGGGGGGACGATGAACGCGGCGTGCCCCCGCGAGCCGAGCTCGCGGTCGACCGTGGCGATCACTACGTGAACGTCGGCGATCCCGCCGTTGGTCGCCCACGCCTTCTGACCGTTGATCACCCACTCGTCGGTCGCCTCGTCGTAGCGGGCGCTGGTCCGGATCGCCGAGACGTCGGAGCCGGCGTCGGGCTCCGACGAGCAGAAGGCGGCGACCTTCGGGTCGTCGGCGGTGCCGAAGCATTGCGCGATCCACTCGGCCATCTGGTCAGGGGAGCCCTGCCCGAAGATCGCGGCAACCGCGAGCGAGGTGCCCATGATCGACATCCCGATCCCGGCGTCTCCCCAGAACAGCTCCTCGTTGACGAGCGGCAGCGTCAGGCCCGACTGGTCGAGCCAGAACTGGGCCAGGCCCTCGTAGCCGTAGAGCCCGATCTTCGCCGCCTCCTGGATCACCGGCCACGGCGTCTCCTCGCGCTCGTCCCATTCGGCGGCCGCCGGCCGGACGACGTCGGCCGCGAAGCCATGGACCCAGTCACGGATGTCCTTCTGATCCTGCGTCAGCTCGAGCGAGAAGGTCGGGGTCGAGCCGTCGGCCGCGCCGGCCGCCTCCTCGGCGATCCCCTCGGCGGTGGTTGCGTTCAAGTCTTGCGCTCCTGGGGTGGTTTCGGCCGCAGAAGTCTACATCCGCTGATGTAACATCGCAAGGGGTAGGGGTTATCCGATGACCATGAGCTTGAAGATTCGCCCCGGCGCGCAGCCGGGCACCGAGGAGATCACCCTCCACGGCCATCGGGTCTGCTTCCGCCGTCGCGGCGAGGGCCCGCTGATCGTCCTCATCCATGGGATCACCGGCCGTTCCGAGCAGTGGAACCCGGCGATCGAGCAGCTCGCGGAAGGCCACGCGGTCCTCGCCCCGGACCTGCTCGGACACGGCGAGTCGGCGAAGCCGCGCGGCGACTACTCACTCGGCGCCTATGCGAGCGCGGTCCGCGACACGATCGCCGCCCTCGGACACGAGCGCGCGACGATCGTCGGTCACTCGCTCGGGGGCGGGATCGCGATGCAGTTCGCCTACCAGTTCCCGGAGCGCTGCGAGCGGCTCGTGCTGGTCTCCAGCGGCGGCCTCGGCCGCGAGGTGCACCCCTTGCTGCGTGCCGCGACGCTGCCCGGGTCGGAGTGGGTGATGCCGGTCCTTACGCATCCCACGGTCCTCGGCGCCGGTGAGTCGATCGGACGGCTGATCGGCCTCCTGCGCCTGCGGGCGGGGACCGATCTCGCCGAGGTCGCCCGCGGGTTCGCGTCGCTCGGCGACGCGAAGGCGCGGTCGGCGTTCATCCATACGATGCGAGCTGTGCTCGACGCCGGGGGCCAGCGCGTCAGCGCGCTCGACCGTCTCTACCTCGCCGAGTCGGTGCCGTCTCTGATCGTCTGGGGCTCGGCCGATCCGGTGATCCCGGTCGATCACGGCCGGGCGGCGCACGAGGCGATGCCGGGGAGCGGCCTCGAGATCCTCGAAGGGGTCGGCCACTTCCCTCAGCTCGAGCGTCCGCACGAGTTCTCGCGCCTGCTCGTGGAGTTCATCGCCTCCACCGAGCCCGCCGACCTGGACACGTCGACGATCCGCGAGCGACTGCTCGCCGGCGCCGCGTAGCTCGCCTCAGCGGCGCTCTGCATCCGCTCGACCTCGCGGCCGAGCCGGTCCTCGACGACCTCGGTCATCACGAGCTGGAACATCGCCAGCAGCGCATCGGAGGCAAGTGGGCGGAGACGCTCGACCGCCTGGCGAACGGCGGGGAGGTCGCGGTCGGGGCGCCCCTGGTCCTCGAACGGCTTCCAGACCTGGCGCATGAACAGCGACACGAAGGTCTTCGCGACCGCGTCGGAGTGCTTGCGCAGGTCGGCGGCGACCTCGAGCGCGGCCTCCGCCGGGATCCCGAGTGCGGCGAGCTCAGCGCTCGCCTGCCCGAGCCTCGGGCTCAGCTCCTCGAACTTGCCGTCGGGCAGCGGGCGCAGGATGCCGAGCTTCTCGGCCTTGCGCAGCAGCGCCGGCGCCGCATCTCCGGCGCCCCAGCGCTCGGCCAGCTCCTCCGCGGTGACGATCTGCGGGGTCTCGTTCTCGAACGGGGCCTTGACCGCGCGGGTGAAGCGCAGCACCTCTTCGCTCGAGCCGCCGGCGCTGTCGAGCAAGCCGGCCGATCGCCTCGAGCTTGTAACCGTCCGCCTGCAGCTCGCGGATCAGCCCGATCCTCGACTCGTGGTCGGGCCCGTAGAACCCGGTCCGTCCTCGAACCTGGGGCGGGGGCAGCAGCCCGCGTGACTGGTGGGCGCGGATGTTGCGGACGGTCATTCCGCTGCGACGCGCGAGCTCGTCGATCGTCAGCTCGTCGCTCGCCAGCTGCGCGTCCTTCGTGACCATCCGCGAGGGATTGTATGTGCCATCGGTGGATGTGACATGACGGACGGCATTGGCCCGCGGCGATCAGCGGCCGACGAGCCGGCGTTCCAGGGGCGCCGCGCTCGCCGGCCGAGCTCAGCGCGGCGTGCGGTCGAGCTCGCCGGCTCCGAGGTCCTCACGGCCGAGATCGTCGAGCAGGTGGCGAAGCTCCGGCTCGCCCTCGTCGCCGAGGAGGCCGATCGTGCCGGGCCAGTACGGGCTCTCGGCGGCGGTGCTGCGAAGCAGCGGCGGAGAGTGGACCCAGCTGCCCGTATTCCAGAGGCGGGTGCCGCCGCTGTCCCATCCGGGCTCCGCTCCGATCGGGCCGCGACGATGCGTGTGCCCGAAGACCACGTGATCGGCGTCGATCCGCAGTCGTTCGACCACCTCCGACATCGCCACCACCCCCGCACGGGTGACCGCGCCGGGGGACAGATCGGAGCGCACCGGGCCGATCCCGAGCCGGTTCGCGACCCCTACCGCGCCGGGCACGGCCACCGAGCCGAGCAGCCAGCCACGCAGACGCGCCGACCGGCTCTCGCCGCCGCCGACCATCTCCCAGACGCGGGCGGAGGGGTTCGCGCCGCCCCTGCGGCTGCCGCCTGACTCGGCCAGTGCCGTCAGGAAGCTGTAGACGGGTGCCTGGACGCGCTCGTAGTCCTCGATCGTCGATTGCTCCGGGTTCTCGGGCGGGTCGAGCGGGTCGGGGCCGTCGGGCGGGATCCCGAGCAGCCGCTCGACCACACCGATGCCCATCCGCTCGAAGGTCGGCACGGTCAGGTGCCGGTCGAGGAAGTGGCCGTGGGTGGCGTAGACGTCGTCGCGCAGCCAGAGCCCCGGGTACGCCGCCACGACCCGACATCCGGCGGCGGCCGCGGCGAGCTCCCCGATCGCCCCACCGGTGGGCTCGAAGCGGTGCTCGAGCTCGAGTGGCGCGGCGTCTCCAAGCGCCCGGTCCTCGAGCCAGCGCTCGACGAGATGGTGGTCGTGATTGCCGCCGACGATCACGATCTCGGCCCCGGCGAGGGCGTCGGCGAGCCGCGCGAACAAGGGACGGGCGACGGCGATCGACTCGCTCAGCGGGATGTCTCGCATCTCGACCACGTCGCCGAGCAGCACCAGCCGGTCGACTCCGTCGACGGCCTCGAGCAGACGGTCGACGAACGCCGGCCGACGCAAGAGGTCGGCGCCGGCGCCGTGGCCGAGGTGCAGGTCGGAGACGACCGCGGTCCGCATACGCGCATCGTCGCAGGTGAAAATCGCCGCGATTCCGACCGCCGCCGCAGCGACCATGCGGCGAGCGGATGCCACCGCCGAACCCAGACCCGCCGCGACGCCCCCCGCTTCCGGCCCGCCTGCTCGGGATCGGAGCGCGCGGCGCGGAGCGCGTCGCTGAGGCGACCGGGATCGACGAGGCCGTCGAGCGTACGACCGAGGAAGCGATCGTGCGAGCGCTCGAGAGCCCCGCTCTCGAGCGCGCCGTCGTCCGCGTTCTCGAGAGCGAGGCTGCGCAGCAGGCGCTCGAGCGGACCCTGAGCAGCCCGGGGGTCGAACGGGCGGCGGCGCGGGCGCTCGATTCGCAGCTCGTCGACCACGCCTGGGATCGGCTCCTTGCCTCCGACGAGGTGCAGAAGCTGGTCGAGCGGATAGCCGACGCGCCGGAGGTGCGCGCCGCGATCGCCTCGCAGGGCGTCGGCCTGATCTCGGACATCGGCCGCCAGATCCGCAACCTGACGACCCGGCTCGACGAACGGCTCGAGCGCGCCGTGCGACGGATCATCCGCCGGCCGCGAACCACGCCGAGCACCCATGTCGGCTTCGTGACGCGCCTCACCGCGATGGCGCTCGACGCCCTGATCCTCGACATCTCGTTTCTGGGCATCACGGCGCTGATCGGCTTCGTCGTCTCGGCGATCGGCGACCCGGAAGGCGTCTCGCGGGCCGGGTACGTGCTCGGCTTGGGAGCCTGGATCCTGCTCGGCTCGCTCTATTTGCTGACCTTCTGGGCCGCGGCCGGTCAGACACCCGGGATGCGCTTTCTGGCGATCCGGATCGAGGACTACGACGGCTCGTCGCGGCTCGGCTGGCGCCGCGCCCGCCGCAGGCTTGTCGGGCTGATCCTCGCGTTGATCCCGTTCGGGCTCGGATTGCGCGGCATCGTCACCCGCGACGACCGGCGCGGATTCCACGACCGGCGCGCGGGCACCGACGTGATCCCGGTCGACACCGCCGTCGCCCCCTGGTCGCAGCCCGATCGCAGCGAATAGACTCGCGAGCCATGCCCGACGGGGGTAGTGCCGAGGCGACGCAGAACGGAATCGAGGTCGAGAACCCGGCGACCGGCGAGGCGATCGCCACGGTCCCGGACCTGGGCGTCGAGGAGGTGCGCGCGATCGTCGCCGCGGCGCGGGCCGCGCAGCCGGCATGGGAGGCGCTCGGCTTCGACGGCCGGGCCGAGGTCCTGCTCGCCGCGAACCGCTGGATGGTCGCGAACGGCGAGCGGGTCGTCGGCACGATCGTCTCCGAGACCGGAAAGCCAGTCGATGAGACCCAGCTCGCCGAGCTCTCCTACGGGCTCTCGGCGCTCGAGTTCTGGGCCAAGAAGGCGCCGCTCTACCTTGCCGACGAGGAGATCGAGTCGGCGTCGCCGCTGGTCCGCGGCCGCCGGCTCGTGGTCCGCTACGCGCCGCTCGGCGTCGTCGGCGACATCGGGCCCTGGAACTACCCCTTGATCAACTCGTTCGGCGATTGCATCCCGGCGCTCGCCGCCGGCAACGCGGTGATCCTGAAGCCGTCCGAGGTGACCCCGCTGACCTCGCTGCTGATGGCCGAGATGCTGACCGAGTGCGGAATCCCGGACGGCGTCTTCGCCGTCGCCACGGGGCGCGGCGAGACCGGCGCGGCGCTCATCGACGAGGTCGACTTCGTGATGTTCACCGGCTCGGTCGCGACCGGCAAGAAGGTGATGGCGAGGGCGGCTGAGACGCTCACCCCCGTCAGCCTCGAGCTCGGTGGCAAGGACCCGATGATCGTCCTCGCCGACGCCGATCTCGAGCGGGCCGCGAACGCCGCGGTCTCCTACGGGCTCAACAACTCGGGCCAGGTCTGCATCTCGGTCGAGCGCATCTACGTCGAGGAGCCGGTTCACGACGAGTTCCTCGAGCGGCTCACCGCGAAGGTCGAGGGGCTGCGCCAGGGACCGCCGGGGCCGGCCGGCTCGATCGACGTCGGAGCAATCATCTTCCCGCCGCAGCTCGAGCTGATCGAGGCGCACGTGCGCGACGCCGTCGACAAGGGCGCCACCGTCGTCACCGGTGGCGAGCGGGGTGAGGGTCCGGGACGCTTCTACCGCCCGACCGTGCTCAGCGGGGTCGATCACTCGATGCTCTGCATGACCGAGGAGACGTTCGGACCGACTCTGCCGGTGATGAGCGTCAGCGACGCCGACGAGGCGGTCAGCCTCGCCAACGACGGCCTCTACGGCCTCCAGGCCTCGGTCTGGACCCGCGACCACGAGCGCGGCGAGCAGATCGCCCGCCGCGTCGAAGCAGGCTCGGTCTGCGTCAACGACGCCCAGATCAACTACATCGCGCTCGAGCTCCCGATGGGCGGCTGGAAGGCCTCCGGACTCGGCTCGCGTCACGGTGCGGACGGGATCCGCAAGTACACGAAACGCCAGTCGCTGATGGTCACACCCGGCTACGCGCCGGCGCGTGACGCGCATCACTTCCCCTACAGCGCCCAGGCGAGCCAGACGATCGGTGAGACGTTCGCGGTCCTGGCGACCAGCGACCTGTTCTCGGATGCCCAGCGGGCGACGCTCGCCGCGCTCTGTGACACGTTCATCCCGGCGCTCGAGCCGCCCGCCGACGACCGCGACGACCGCTACGGCTTCTGGCGCCGCGCCGCCTCCCACGCGATGATCCCGGAGGGCGTCGAGGTGGCGCTGCTGCAGGCGCAGCTGCCCGACGAGCAGGTGGTTGGCCTGCGCTCGCTGCTCGACTCGCTGGCCGAGAGCGGGATCGTCGCCACGACCCCCCAGGAGGCCCGCGAGCAGATCGTCCACGGCGTCAGCGACCAGAGCCCGGAGGCCCTGGCGGCGATCTCGACCCTGCGCGGGATCGCCGCGACGCTCTACTACGCGCTGCCCGACCTCGGCACCGGGCGCAACCCGACCTGGGACGCGATCGGCTACCCGGGACCGATCACGCCGCCCCCGGACCGCCCACGGCCGCTGCGGATCCACCGGCCGAGCGGGGCGGAGGAGGTGATCGATGCCGACGTGTGCGTGGTCGGCTCCGGCGCAGGGGGTGGGGTGATCGCCGCCGAGCTCGCCGCGGCGGGGAGCTCGGTCTGCGTGCTGGAGATGGGGGGCTATCACGACGACCGCGACTTCGACCAGCTCGAGCTCTCGGCCTACCAGCGCCTCTACCTGAACGGCGGCCCGTTCCCGACCGCCGAGGGCCAGGTCGGGATCGTCGCCGGCACCGGGGTCGGCGGCGGCACGGTCGTCAACTGGACCAATTGCCTGCGCACCCATCAATGGGTCCGGGAGGAGTGGGCCCGAGAGCACGGCCTCGAGGGGCTCGACGGGCCCGAGTTCGACCGCCACCTCGACGCCGTCTCGGAGCGGATCGGGGCGAACGCCGATTGCTCCGACTACTCGGGCCCGCATCGCCGGCTCGAGGAGGCTTGCGAGAAGCTCGGCTACGACTTCCGGACGATCGTCCGCAACGCCGACCCGGAGCGCTACGACCCGGCATCGGCCGCCTATATGGGCTTCGGCGACCAGTCGGGGTCGAAGCTCTCGACCGCGAAGACGTTCCTGCTCGACGCCCAGCGGGCCGGTGCGACGATCGTCTCCGACTGTCGCGCGGAGCGGATCCTGATCGAGGGCGGCCGAGCCGCAGGGGTCGAGGGCGCCTACGCCGATCCCGAGGCCGCCAACGGGGCGCGCTCGACCCGCGTCGTCGTCCGCGCCCCCACCGTCGTCGTCGCCTGCGGCTCGATCGAGTCGCCGGCGCTGCTGCTGCGGTCCGGGATCGGCGGTCCGGCGACCGGCGACTATCTGCGGCTGCACCCGACGGCGGCGGTCACCGCCTACTACGACGAGCCCCAGGACTGGTGCTGGGGCCCGCCACAGGCGGCGCTCTCACACGAGTTCGCGGACGTCGGCGACGGACACGGGTTCCTGATCGAGGCGGCGCAGTCGACCACCGGCCTGTTCGCCGGCGCCGTGCCGTGGCGCTCGGGAGCCGACCACAAGCGCCGGATGAGCGACTGGGCGCGCGCCGCACCGCTGATCAGCCTGCTGCGTGAGCGCGGCCACGGCCGGGTCGTGATCGACGCCGACGGCAACGCGGTGTCGCAGTACCCGGTCGTCAACGAGCTCGACGTCCGTGACATCCGAGCCGGGGTCGAGCGATTGGTCCGCATCCACGAGGCGGCCGGGGCGACCGAGATCGTCGGCAGCGCCCGCAAGGCGCCGGATTGGAAGCGCGGCGACGACCTCGAGGCGTTCATCGCCGACCTCAACGCCCAGCCGATCGCGCCGCGCGACTTCCTGCTCTTCTCCGCCCACCAGATGGGCAGCTGCCGGATGGGCACCGATCCGCGAACATCGGTCGCCGGCCCGCGGGGCGAGCTGCACGATGCGCCGGGAGTCTGGATCGGCGACGCGAGCGCCTTCCCGACCGCCTCGGGCACGAACCCGATGCTGACGATCATGGCGCTCGCGCGGCGCACAGCCGGCGAGATCGCCGCCGCGGAGGGCGGGACCGGTTGAGCGGCCAGGACGGCGCCGGCGCGGACCGGTTCGCGGACGTCGGCGACATCCGTATCTGCTACCAGGAGATGGGCGACCCGGCCGGCGAGCCGCTGCTGCTGGTCATGGGGCTCGGCATGCAGCTGATCGCCTGGGACGAGCGCTTCTGCGATCTGCTCGGCGATCGCGGCTTTCGCGTGATCCGCTTCGACAACCGCGACGTCGGGCTCTCGACCGCGATCGAAGCACCGCTGCCGAGCCGGGCGGCGCTGCTCGCGGGCACCCGCAGGGGGCTCGCCTACACGCTCGAGGACATGTCCGACGATGCCGCCGGGCTGCTCGCCGAGCTCGGGATCGAAAGCGCGCACGTGGTCGGTGCGTCGATGGGCGGGATGATCGCCCAGGTGCTCGGCTACCGCCACCCGCGGCGGGTGCGGTCGCTGGGCCTGATCATGACCGGACCCGGCAAGCGCCGGCTCGCGATGCCGAGGATCCGAGTCCTCAGCATGCTGCTCGCCGATGCGCCGACCGAGCGCGAGCCGTTCGCCGAGCACGTGCTGCGCATCTTCCGGCTGATCGGCTCGCCCGCCTACGCGACGCCCGAGGAGCGGGTGCGCGAGCTCGCTCTCGCCTCCTACGACCGGGCGCGCAACCCGACCGGCTTCATCCGCCAGCTGCACGCGATCAACGCCTCCGGCGACCGGACCCGCAAGCTGCGGACGGTTCGCGCCCCGACCGTCGTCATCCACGGAGCCGCGGACCCGCTGGTGCGGCCGATCTCGGGCCGGGCGCTGGCGCGAGCGATCCCGGGCGCCGACCTGGTTCTGCTCAGCGGCATGGGCCACGACCTTCCACCGCAGCTGTGGCCGCGGATCAGCTGCGAGCTGGTCGAGAACACGCGCCGCAGCGCCGCGGGCGCCGCGCCACAGGTACCGGCCGCGGCCCTCACTGGTTGATCACCGCCATCCAGACCGCGGTCAAGGTCTCGACCGCGGTCTCCGCCGTGACGCGCGGCGCGCGGCCGAACGCGTCCAGCAGATAGCTCTCGTTGAGCAGGTTCAAGGCCCGGGCCGTCTCCGCGATCTCGACCGGACGCTTCTCGGTTCGGTCAGGGACGCTGTGCAGCGCTCGCACGACGAGCTCGTCGAAGCGCCGTCTGATCGCCGCCTGACCGGCCGCCACCTGCTCGTCGTCGGCCGCCGCCTCGGCCACCGCGCGCAGCAGCGGGCCATGGCGGCGATAGACCGCGACCGGCACCTCGATCGCCTCGCGGACCGCCTCCGGGCGGTGATCGATACGTGTCGCGGCGAGCGCGACCTGAGCGTCGTATAGCTCCTCGATCGCCTCCCGGCTGGCCCGTACGAGCAGGTCGGCGAGGTCGTCGAAGTGCCGGTAGAAGATCGTCCGTCCGAACCCGGCGCGCTCCATGATCGCGCCGATGCTGAGCTCGGCGTAGGACCGGTCACGGACGAGCCCGGTGGCCGCCGCGACGATCCGCCGGCGGATCTGCTCGCGCGTCCCGCGCGCCCGCTGCTGTTGCGTTGCCCTGCTCACGTCGTCGGTTGCCGATCTGTTGACATAGTGTGACACACGGTGTAAGGTGCGCGCGTGCGACGCGAGGGCGTCATCGGGGCGAGGTAGGTTGGGCGCTGTGGAAGCCTTCAGGACGCCCGAGGAGCGGTTCGAGACGACCTGCCGATCTCGATGCTCGTCAAGGGCGCCTGCGCCCGAGGGATGGACGACGGGGTGACCGCCGCCTACGACGCGCCGTTTCCGGTTCCCGAGGCGAAGGCCGGCGCGCGCGCGTTCCCGCTCATGCTGCCCACGACCCCTGACGCGCCGGGCGCCGCGGCCGGCCGGCGGGTGCTCGACGCCCTGCGCAGCGATCAGCGGCCGAAGCTTCACCTCTGGGCCGACTCGGACCCGATCATCCCGTTCGCCGTCGGTGAGCGATTCGCGGCCGCGATCAACGCCGAGCCCCCTGAGATGATCGAGAACGCCTCGCACTTCCTCCAGGAGGACGCCGGCGAGCAGATCGGTCGCCGGATCGCCGCGTGGCTGGGAGATTGAGATGAGCGGCGCCCTCTACCGCCTCGGCCACTTCTGCGTCCGCCGCCGCCGGCCGGTCGTCGCGCTCTGGTGCGTGTTCATCGTCGGCGTCGTGGCGGCCGTGGTGATCCTCGGTGCGCAGACGTCGAACAACCTGACGCTGCCGGGCACCGGGTCGACGAAGGCGACGGACCTGCTCGCCAAGTACCTGCCGCGCGACCAGTTTGGGACCGTCCCGATCGTCCTCGTCTCGGACTCCGGCAAGCTCACCGACAGCGCCAACCGCAAGGCGGTGAACGCGACCGTCAAGTCGCTCGCCGCCGCCGACGGTGTCTACAAGGCGGTCAGCCCGCTGTCGGACAAGGGGTCCGACGCGCTCTCGAAGGATGGGAAGACCGGCTACATCTCGCTGACCCTGACGATCAGCCCCGACGACCTCTCCGAGGACGAGGCGAACACGATCATCGACGCCGCGCAGCCGGCGCGCGACGCCGGGCTCGAGGTCTCGGCGGGCGGCTACCTCGGCCAGGAGGTCTCGAAGCCTTCGACGCACGTCAGCGAGGTGATCGGGCTCGGCTTCGCGGTCATCATCCTGCTGTTCGCGTTCGGGACCGCGACGGCGATGTCGCTGCCGATCGTGATCGCGCTCGTCTCGGTGATCGGCGGCCTCTCGCTGATCGGCCTGCTCGGCAATGTCGCCCCGGTGGCGACGGTGGCTCCGACGCTCGGGCTGATGATCGGGCTCGGGGTCGGGATCGACTACTCGCTGTTCATCGTCACCCGGTATCGGGAGAAGCGACAACAGGGGGTGGAGACCGACGAGGCGATCGCTCGCACGGTCGCGACCACCGGGAGCGCGATCGTCTTCGCCGGCAGCACCGTGGTCATCGCCCTCGTCTCGTTGCTGTTCGCGCAAATCCCGATCGTCACCACGCTCGGCTACTCGGCGGCGCTCGTGGTCGTGGTCGCGGTCTGCGCCGCGGTCACCCTGCTTCCCGCCTTGCTGGCGATGCTCGGCGCGAGGATCGACTCGCTCAAGGTCCCGTTCGGCGGCAAGGGCCACACCGACCACCGACCGCACGGCTGGGCGCGCTGGGCCGAGGGCGTCGCGAGGCATCCGGGCCGGCGATGACGCTCGCGATCGTGCTCCTGATCGCGCTCGCGATCCCGGTGCTCGACATGCGCCTCGGCCAGGAGGACAACGGCGAGCTTCCCGAGTCGACTACGGCTCGCCAGGCATACGACGCGATCACGGAAGGCTTCGGGGTCGGCACGAACGGGCCGCTGCTGCTCTCGGTGAAGCTCAACCCACCGGCCCACAACGACCAGAAGAGCCTCAATCAGCTGAACAAGCAGCAGCAGCAGGCCAAGCAGAAACAGCAGGCGGCTGAGGCGTCGATCGAGCAGCAGCTGATCGCCGAGGGCGTGCCGGAACCTCAGGCCCAGCAGGAGGCCGAGCAGCAGGCCGCGTCGCAGGGCCCGAGCAAGGCCAAGCAGCAGAAGACCGCGGAGCAGAAGAAGTTCCTGCAGTCGACGGCCAGCGACCCCCGGCTGGTGAAGCTTCAGAAGAAGGTCGGCAAGGCGAAGGACGTGAAGTCGGTCTCCGGGGTCAAGGTGAGCTCGAACGGCGACGCGGCGGTGTTCAGCGCGATCCCGAAGACGGCGCCGTCCGCGTACGCGACCCAGGACGTCGTCAACGACCTCCGCGACAACGTGCTCCCGTCGGCCCCCAAGGGCGTGACGACGTTCGTCGGCGGCACCACCGCGAGCTACATCGATCTCGCCGACCTGATCGGCGAGAAGCTGCCGTCGGTGATCGTCATCGTGGTCGCGCTCGCGTTCCTGCTGCTGATGCTCGCGTTCCGCTCGCTCGTCGTGCCCGCGACCGCGGCGCTCATGAACCTGCTCTCGGTCGCCGCCGCCTACGGCGTCCTCACGGCGGTGTTCGAGAAGGGATTCGGGCTCTCGTTGATCGGGCTCCCGCACGAGACCCCGATCCAGAGCTTCGTGCCGCTGCTGATGTTCGCGATCCTCTTCGGGCTCTCGATGGACTACCAGGTGTTCCTGCTCAGCCGGGTCCGCGAGCACTATGCGGCGGACGGCGACAACCGCAAGGCGGTGATCGACGGGGTCGCGACCAGCGCCCGGGTGATCACGTCGGCGGCGCTGATCATGGTCACCGTCTTCGCCAGCTTCATCCTCAACGGCGACCCGGTGGTGAAGCAGTTCGGCGTCGGCCTCTCGGCTGCGATCGCCGTCGACGCGACGATCGTGCGCTGCCTGTTGGTGCCGGCGACGATGGTGCTGCTGGGGAAGTCGAACTGGTGGCTCCCGGGCTGGCTCGAGCGCATCCTTCCGCACGTCGGCCTCGAGAGCGAGGAGTCGCTGCCGCCGCTGCCGCCGACGTCCGCGGGACCGCGGGCGGCACCGGTGACGCCGGAGCCGGCGCCGTCCGCGCCCGACGCGGACTAGCGACCCGCTGAGCTACGCGACCGCCGAGCGTCGCTCGCGCTCGAGTACCTCTCGGAGGTCGCCGATCACGCTCTCGGGCTCCCGCGTCACCTGCTGCCAGGTGTAGCGGTGAACGCGGTATCCCGCCCCGCGGAGGATCAGGTCCCGGTGGCGATCGCGCTCGGCCGCCGCCGCCCGGTCGTGTGCCGCGTGTCCGTCGAGCTCGACGACGACCCGCTGGTTGCGCCACAGCGCGTCGACCATCAGACCATCGACGAACACGTTCACCTCCGGGATCGGGAGCGCGACGGCGTCGCAGAGCTCCAGGAATCGCCGCTCGAGCTCACTGCGTGTGCGCGCGAGCGACGGGGAGATGGCGCCGCAGCGCCTCGCGCAACGCGCCCGCCCCTCGGTGGCCGCGACCGAGGATCACGCCGATCTCGGCGGGATCGAGCAACCGCCTGTGGTCGGCTTCGGCGAGCGCTCGACGCAGATCGCCGAACGACACGGTCCCGGCCAGGTCGACGAGCGTCCGGGAGACCGGGGTCACACGGAGGCGCTTGTGCCGGACCACGTCGAGCTCGCGCGGCGTGTGGATGCGGACGCTCGGCAACGACCGAACCCGCCGCGGGCCGCTGATCTGGACGATTCGCGGCGAGCTCGAGAACAGATCCCACCACCAGGCGGCCGTCTGGTGGCTGAGCGCCGCACCCGGCCCGGCGTAGAGGAGGGCGGCGACGAGCGCTCCCGTGGGTGTGCGCGGCTCGGCGCCGACGGCGTAGACGCCCGGGTGGACTCTGCAGAGGCGGCCGGCGGCGAGCCAGCGCGAGATCGTCGTCCCGCTGACGCCCTGGCGAACCAGCTGCGCCCGGGTGATCAGGCCCCACTGACGTCTCGCGACCTCCGCCACGCGAACCGATGCAAGGTGCGCCCGAGGGGTGGGCGCGGGTTGCGTCAGTTCGGACACGGGGACGAGGATCGGCCCCAGACCCGCGCCGATCAAGGCGTGATCGCGACGAAAGCGCTACGCGTGGCGCTCGAGGAACGGGACGACGGCGCGGTCGAAGTCGTCGGGGCGCTCGAGGTTCGGGAGATGGGCGGTGTCGGCGATCTCGACCCGTTCGGCGCCGGCGACACCGTCGGCGATCGCCGCCGCTCCGGCGTTGACGCTCGGCTGATCGAGTGCTCCGGTGACGACGAGCGTCGGGACGCCGACCTCGCCCAGCCGCCCGACCGCGGGCGGATCGAGCTCGGCGGGCTCGACGTCGGAGTCGCCCTGGCGTTCGATCAGGGCGTGGTTGATCGCCGAGATCGTCCCGCGCACCCCGGGGTCGACGTCGGTCGGATCGCGACCGACGCCGTCGACCCACATCCGCAGCTCGAGCTCGTTCGCCGGCTCGATCCCGTCGCGCCGGTAGACCGCGTCGATCTCCTCGAAGCGGGCCAGGTGCTCGGGCGGCGTGCTCCCACCCGGACGGCGTCGTGACGACGAGGACGAGCGCCGAGACGCGCTCCGGCGCCGCCAGCGCCAGGTCGAGCGCCGCCGCGCCTCCCATCGAGGCCCCGATCACGGTCGCGCGATCGACCGCGACGGCGTCGAGGACCTCGAGCGCGTCGAGGTGCAGCGAGAAGTCGCCCTCGGGGTCGGCCGAGTCGCCGAAGCCGCGGTGGTCGTAGCGGATGACCGTGAATCGGTCTCGCCATCGCTCGGCCTGCGGGTCCCACATCGTCCGATCCGCGATCCCCTCGTGCAGGAGAAGGACGGCGGGGCCGGAGCCCGATACCTCGTACGCGATCCCGGACTCGGTCCGTCGGCTCAAAGCTGGATCACGATCGCGGATGTAATCAGCTCGGCCAGCGACCCGGTGGGGATCCCGGCGACGGTGCCGCCGCCCGAGACCACCTGGACGCGGCCGTTCTCGCTCGTCAGCTGCATGTCGAGCTCGACCGGGACCGGAGTGTCCTGGGGACCGAAGAACTGGCCGAGGATCTGGTCGAGGACGCCGTCCCGCGGGCAGCTGTGCGACCTGCAGCCCGGCGTCGACGAGGTCGGCCGCCGACGTGCGCCCGACGGTCGTCAGGTGGTACGGAGCCGGAGACTCGCGCGTCAGGTGGAAGCTCTGAAGCTCGAACGGTCCGGCCTTCGAATCGTCGATCGCGATGTCGACGACGCCGAACCCGTCGAGCTTGTCGAAGACGCTCCCACGACGGTCGAGGGCGAGGTCGAGGCCGTTCGCCTCGACCTGGAAGCGCTCGCCGTCGCCGAACAAGAGCCGCAGGGCCGGCACCGCGCCGAGGGTCACGTCGGCGGTCCCGCCGCCCTCGGTGAGCCGACTCTCGATCCGCCGGGCGCCGATCGCCGGAATCAGGATCTGGCTCCCGACGAGCAGGAAGACGACCACGGCGGCCGTGATCAGTCCCCAGCGAGCGCGCGACATGCCGGAAGCTTTGCAGGCGGACCACGCCGTCCCTGCGCGCAGGCGCCGCCGCACGCGGCCGTCGCCGTCGTCCCGGCGAGCGGCGCGCGCGGTAGATTTCGCGGGCCACTGATCGAGAAAGGGGTCCGCCCGAATGGAGGTGGGTACGAACCGGCGGACCGGACACCACCAGGGTCGCTTCAGGTCGATCGCCAGCATCTCGCTGGCGGTGCTCGGGGCCGTTCTCGCTGTGGTCGGCGCCGTATTGCTGTACGCGCGGACCGAGATCGTCGACGAGGGCGCGTTCGCCGACCATGCCGCCGCGGCGCTCGAGAACGACGCGGTCAGTCACCTGCTCGCGACCGAGATCACCGTCCAGATCGCCGAGAAGGGCTCAGCCGATCTCGTCGCCGGGCGGCCGCTGATCCAGTCAGTGGTCGACACGGTGATCGGCAGCAAGCCGTTCGGGCAGATCTTTCGCCAGGCGGCGGTGCAGGCGAACCGGGTGCTGTTCGTGCGCGATCGCAACAACGTCGCCCTGCAGCTCGCCGACGCGATGGAGGTCGTCCGCTTCGGCCTCCAGTCGGTATCGCCGAAGCTCGCCGACGAACTTCCGCGCTCGATCGACCTCACCCTGCTGAAGCTGAAGAAGCGCGCCTTCGCCCGCCAGAGCCTCGCGATCGCCGACCAGGTCCGCTGGCTCGGGATCGTCGCGCCACTACTCGCCCTGATCGCGTTCGTGGCCTCGGTCGCGCTCGCGCCCGACCGCCGGGTCGGCGTCCTGCGTGCGGCGATCGCAGTCGCTGCAGCGGGAATCGTCCTGGCGATCACGCTGCTGATCGTCCGCGCCCGCATCCTCGCGGGGGTGTTCGGCAGCGACGAGGTCACCGATGCCGACGTCCGTGGCGCGATCGGCGGCGTTCTCGACGCCTTCTTCGGGGGCCTGTTCGCCTGGGCGCTCGGGCTTGCGCTGCTCGGCCTGATCGTCGGAGGCGCCTCGGCGGTGCTCGATCCCGAGCGCGCCGAGGATCCGGTGACGAAGCTTCGCCGGCGGATCACGGAGCGCCCGCGGACGACCGCCGGCCGCGCACTGCGGGCCGTGCTCGCGATCGGAGCCGGGCTCCTGGTGGCGCTCGACACGACCTTCGCGCTCCAGGTCTTCGGACTGCTGGCCGGGGCGTACCTGATCTACTTCGGAAGCGGCGAGCTGCTGCTGTTGCTGCAACCGCCGACCGCGCCCGGCGAGGAGCACAAGCAGGTCCGGACGCGGGCGCTGCAACGGACCGCGATCGCCGCCGGCGTCACGGTCGCGGTCGTCGCGATCGCCGTGGTGGTGTTCACGGGGAGCGCCGGGAACCCGAACAAGGCGTTGGCGACCCCGGCCGATGGCTGCAACGGGTCGCGGGCCCTGTGCAAGCTGAGGCTCAGCGACGTGGTCTTCGCGGGCACCCACAACTCGTTCTCCGCCGCGGACAGCCCGAACTGGTTCATCGCCAACCAGCGGCGGACGATCAGCCGCCAGCTCGAGGACGGCGTCCGGCTCCTGCTGCTCGACCCGCACTGGGGGATCGCCGATGCCAAGGGCCGGGTGCGAACCGACTTCGAGGCCGAGGGCCGTGACCGCAACCGGGTCGCGAAGGCGATGCCGCCGGCGACGCTCGCGGCCGCCGAGCGCCTCGCCGGGAGCTTCGGGGTGCGCGCGAACACCGGCGGCGAGCCCGACGTCTTCCTCTGTCACACGGCATGCGAGCTCGGGGCGACGAAGATGGTCGACGCGCTGACCGACATCCGCGAGTTCCTCGACCGTAACCGCGACGAGGTCGTGATCCTGTTCATCGAGCCCTACGTCCCGCCGTCGGCGATCCGGGACACCTTCGAGCGCTCCGGGATCGAGCACTACGCCGCGGTCCTCGACCGGGGGCTGCCGCTGCCGACCCTGGGCGAGCTGGTGAGCTCGGATCATCGCCTCGTCGTGTTCACCGAGCGCGACGCCGACGGCACGGTGCCGTGGTACCTCGACGGCTTCTCGTTCGTCCAGGACACTCCGCTCGGCGCCACGACCCCGGACGAGCTGAGCTGCAAGCTCAACCGGGGTACCCGCGACAGCCCGATGCTGATGCTCAACCAGTGGGCCGACGTGTTCCCGCCGCGCGCCAGCGCCAATCCGGGCTTCCAGACGAAGCAGGCGATCATCGGTCGCGCGCACGAGTGCGCACGAAAGCGCGGCCTCCCGGTCAACCTGATCGCCGTCGACTACTACGACCAGGGAGATCTGATCGACTCCGTGGCGAAGCTGAATCGTGAGAGGATCAGGGCCGCTCGAGGGAAGAACAGGTGAGGTAATGCGGGTGCTGTACGGCGTCAACGGGGAGGGGATGGGCCATGCGACGCGATCGCGGGTCGTGATCGAGGAGCTGCTCGAGCGCCACGACGTTCGCGTCGTCGCCTCCGGCGCCGCGTTCCGCTATCTGTCCGAGCGCCTGCCCCGGGTCGACGAGGTTTTCGGGCCGAGCTTCGCGATGCAGGAGGGCGAGATCCAGCGCTGGCAGACCGTTCTGCAGAACGTGCGCAACGCCCGCCGCGACATGCCCGAGACGGTGCGCAACTGGATCTCGACGGTCGACGAGTGGAAGCCAGAGATCGTGCTCACCGACTTCGAGCCGCTCGCGGGAATGTTCGCGCGGGTGACCCGCACGCCGATGATCGCGATCGACAACATCAACATGCTCGACCGCTGTCGACACGACGCCGAGATCGTCGGCGAGCAGCGCGAGGACTTCCTGATGGCGAAGGCCGTGACGCGTTCGATGGTCCCCGGCGCGGTGGAGTACATCGTGCTCACCTTCTTCAGGTCGCCCGTCGCGCGCGGCGGGACGACACTGGTGCCCCCGATCGTCCGGCCGGAGATCATCTCCGCGGTGCCCGAGCGCGGCGAGCACCTCGTGGTCTACTCGAGCGGCGACCCGCAGGCTGCTCGAGGACCTCGCCGCGAGCGGCGTTCCGTGCCGGATCTATGGGATGCGCGACGACGCGCCCGAGGACCGGGTCGAGGCCGAGAGCCTCGACTACCGCCCGCGCTCGAACGAAGGATTCGTCGATGACCTGCGCACCTCGCGTGGCGTCGTCGCCGGCGGCGGCTTCTCGCTGCTCAGCGAGGCGGTCTACCTCGGCAAGCCCGTGCTCGCGATCCCGCTGCGGGGCCAGTTCGAGCAGATGATGAACGCGCGCTATCTGGAGCGCGACGGGTACGGTCTCTGTGCCCCGGTGGTGACGCGCGAGATTCTCGGGGAGTTCCTGGAGCGGCTCGGCGAGTTCGAGCGCGCCCTGGCCGGCTACGAACAGGAGGGCAATTCGGTGACCTTGAAGACGATCGAGCAGCACGCGATCGCGGTTGCGGCGGCGCAACCGCGCGCAGCTGCGCCGGGAGCGGCGCGGCGCCCGCAAGAGGACGGCGCGATGAGGCGGGCGGCGATCGCCGCGGCCGGCCTCGGCGCGGCCGGGGTGGGCGTCTTGCTCGGCCAATGGCCGACGGCCCAGGTCTACGGGCCGACGATCTGTCGCGGATCGACCGCCGGACGGCGGATCGCGCTCACCTACGACGACGGGCCGAACCCCGCCTTCACGCCGGAGCTGATGCGGATCCTCGACCGCTACGACGCCCGGGCGACGTTCTTTCTGATCGGCGAGTGGGCGGAGCGGGAGCCGGGGCTGATCCGGGAGCTCGAGGCCGCCGGGCACGCGATCGGCAACCACACCTACACCCATCCGACGATGCCGATGCTCTCGACGGCGGGTGTCACCGAGGAGATGGCGCGCTGCCGGGCCGCGGTCGAGGCGTCCGGGGTGCAGTTCTCGACCGTCGGCCATGAGTCCCTGATGCGGCCGCCGTACGGTCGCCGCCGCCCGGGTACGCTGCGCGCGGTCAGAGCCGCCGGATACGTGCCGGTCACCTGGTCGGTGACCTGCTACGACTGGCGCAAGTCCGCGACGACGGCAAAGATCGCGCGCCGCGCCGGCCGCGCGATCGAGGGCGAGATCGTGCTCCTGCACGACGGCAGCAACGAGACCCCGACCGCCGACCGGGCGGCCTCGGTCGCTGCGACCGAGGAGGTCCTGCGCCGCCGGACCGCGGAGGGCTACAGCTTCGTCACCGTGCCCGAGCTCGTCGCCGAGGCCTGATCCCGGTTGCTCGCCGCCAACTTCATCTCCGACTTCTGGAACGACCAGCTGGTCGCCAACGACCGCCAATGGGTCTTCCTGGTCCTCGCCGGGCTCGTGGTCTCGTTCGGCTTCATCCGCATCTCGACGCGGCTGATGCGAAGCCCGAAGGTGCCGTGGTGGCCGGGAAGCATCGTCAGCGAGGGAGGCGTCCACGTTCACCACCTCGTCTTCGGAATCGTGCTGATGATGGTCGCCGGCACGGTCAGCTTCGCGGGTTTCGCGGTCACGCCGATCTACGAGATCTGCGCGTTCGCGTTCGGCGTCGGGATCGGGTTGACGATCGACGAGTTCGCGCTCTGGCTCTACCTCGACGACGTCTACTGGGCGAAGCAGGGTCGCCAGTCGGTCGACGCGGTCGTGATCGTGGTCGCGTTCATCGCGCTGGTGCTGATCGGCGCGCGCCCGTTCAGCATCGATACGGATGACACCGTGACCCTGATCGCGAGCATCGTCGGGGTCGTGCTGTTCTTCGTCGTGATCGGGATCAGCCTCGTCAAGAAGCGTCTCTGGCACAGCGTGGTCGGCGTCTTCTTCTTCCCGATCGGGGTCTACGCCGCCTGCCGGATCGGCAAGCCGGATTCGGCGTGGGCGAAGCGTTTCTACGGCGAGCGCAGGCCCGCCAAGCAGGCGAAGGCGGAGGCGCGGTTCCCCCCCGATCGCCGCACCGAGCGCTTCAAGGAGCGGATCCGCGACGCGGTCGGCGGCTCCACCGAGGAGGTCTACACGGCAAAGCTCGAGCGCAGCGACTAGGACGGTGTGTCGCTCGGGCTCCGCAGATCGCGCAGCTCGTAGAAGAAGACGACGACCGCGAGCGCGAACAGCGGCGCGGTGACCAGGTCGGTCGCGGTCGCCGCCAGCCAGTCGCCGATCAGGCTGTCGCCGATCGCGAACAGCGCGCCCGACTGCACGGCGGTGGTCAGCGTGTCCTCGAACAGGAGGATCGGCACGATGAGCACCAGCACGCGCACGGTGTTGCCTCGGACCAGCCCCCAGCTCCGGCGCATCGCCCCGCGCACGTTGCGGTCCTCGATCTCGACCGCCGGCGCGACGAGGGCGAGGCGCCCGAGCCAGAAGATCCCGGGAACGATCAGCAGCACGATCCCGAACCCGACGATCAGGGCGAGCGCGACGTCGACCGCGATCAGGCGCCAGTAAGGGAGCGTCCGGGCGATCTGGGCGAGCGAGTGCTCCTCACCGCGCTTCGTCGCCCCCACCGCGGCGGCGATCACGCCCGCGTAGAAGACCTCGCCGAGCATCGCGAACGCCGTGTGGAGGATGGCCGCGCCGGCGAGCGTGATCCAGTCGAGCGCGCTGACGTCACCGGGATCGACGTCCTCGAACGGATGCTGGAAGCGCTCGTCGAGAACGTCGATCAGCCCCAGGGGGACGAAGATCAGAAGCGCGGCGCCGATCAGCAGCGCCGGCTGCTCGCGATAGGTCCGCGCCATCTCGCGCACGACGCGGCGGAGGCTCAGCTTCGGCTTGGCGGAGGCGTGCTTGCGCGCGATCGCGCGATCCTAGCTTCGCCTCAATAGTCTGGCGCGATGGCCGAGAGCCGCGCCCGCACCCCACGCGTGCTGGCGATCGACGCCGGCGGGACGATGACCGACACGTTCATCGTCGACGACGCCGGTTCGTTCGTCGTCGGCAAGGCGCAGACGACGCCCGAGGACGAGTCGGTCGGCTTCATGGCGTCCGCCGACGACGCGCTCGCCCAATGGGGCTCGACCCCGGCGGACTCGTTCGGCGAGATCGCCTCGGGGATCTACTCCGGGACCGCGATGCTGAACCGGCTGCTGTCGCGCAGCGGCCGCAACATCGGCGCGATCGTCAGCGCCGGCCAGGAGGACTACCTGCGGATCGAGCGCGGGATCCAGACCTACCTCGGCTTCTCCTATTCCGACCGCCTCCACCTCGCGACCCACTACCACAACGAGCCGATCGTTCCCGCGCGAGCAGATGAAGGGCGTCCGCGGGCGGATCGACGTGATGGGCACCGAGGTGCTGCCGCTGCGCGAGGCCGACGTCCGCGACGCCGCCAACGAGCTGCTCGACGCCGGGGTCGAGGGGATCTGCATCTGCCTGCTGTTCGGCTACCGCAACGCCGAGCACGAGATCCGCGTCGCCGAGATCGTCGAGGAGGTGAAGTCCGAGCGCGGTCTGGGCGGCGGGGCCGAGGACGGCGCCGACCCGGTGCCGATCTTCGTCGCCTCCGAGCTCTACCCGCTGCGACGCGACCTGCCGCGGCTCAACTCGACCCTGGTCGAGGCCTACGCGGCGGAGCCGTCGCGGGGGATGATGCAGAAGGTCCGCGACGAGACGAAGGGCGCCGGCGCCGGCTTCGAGCTGCGGGTGATGGCCTCGCACGGGGGCACGATCTCGATCGAGGCCAAGGAGCTCGCGACGACGCTCGTCTCGGGGCCGATCGGCGGGGTCGTCGGGGGTCAGGCGCTCGCCGAGCCGCATGGGGCTTCCGAACGTCCTCTGCACCGACATCGGCGGGACCTCGTTCGACATCGCCCTGATCACGGACGGGCGCTTCGAGATCACCCCGACGCCCGACATCGCCCGCTTCGTGCTCAACATGCCGTTGGTGAAGATCGACTCGATCGGCGCCGGCACGGGCTCGTTCGTGCGCGTCAACCCGAACTCGAACCGCCCCGAGCTCGGCCCCGACTCGGCCGGCTCGCGAATCGGCGTCAGCTGGCCGGAGGGCGGCCTCGACACGGTCTCGATCACCGACCTCAACGTCGTCCTCGGCCGCGTCAACCCGGATTACTTCCTCGGCGGCGACATCACCCTCGACCCCGAGCGCGCCCGGGCCGAGGTCGAGCGCCAGGTCGCCGTACCGCTCGGGCTCGAGGTCGCAGAGGCGGCCGCCGGGGTGATCGAGCTGTTCGAGCAGACGCTTCGCAACGAGGCGATCGGGCGGATTCTCGGCAAGGGCTACTCGCCCGCCGACTACGCGCTGCTCTGCTACGGCGGCGGCGGGCCCCTGCACGTCGCCGGTTACACCGAGGGGGTCGCCTACCGCGACGTCCTCGTTCCCGCCTGGGCGGCGGGCTTCTCGGCCTACGGCTGCGCCTGCGCGGAGTTCGAGTACCGATACGACCAGACGGTCGACATGCCGATCCTGCCGACCGCCGACGAGATGGAGAAGGCCGGGATCGGGTTCATGGTCAGCGGCGCCTGGCAGGGACTCGAGGAGCGGGTCGCGGCAGAGTTCGAGAAGTCGGGAATCGAGCGCGACGCGATCCGCTTCAGCCACTCGGTGCGGATGCAGTACTACGGCCAGCTCAACGACATCGAGATCGTCTCCCCGCACTTCGAGATGGACGAGGGCGAGCACCTCGACGCTCTGATCGCCGCCTTCGAGGACGCGTACTCGAAGGTCTACGCGCGCTCGGCACGCTCGCCCGAGCTCGGCTACCTGATCACCCAGGCGATCGTCCACGGCTCGGTCGAGGTCGAGAAGCCGGCCCTGCCACGGCTCGAGGAGACCGCGGGCGAGCCCCCGGTCGACTCGACCCGGACGGTGCGCTGGCCCGACGGCGACGCCGAGACGTCGATCATCCGCCTCGAGCGACGTCCGCGCCGGCCACGAGATCGCCGGTCCGGCGATCGTCGAGCACTCGGCGACGACGTTCGCGATCCCGCCGGGTCGTTCGGCGCGGCTCGACCGCCACCAGATCTTCCACCTCGGGGTCGATGGCGCCCGAGAGCGGAGGCCCGGAGGGCGGTAGGTTCTCCGCAAGCCGATGGGCAGTGCCGAAGAGAGGGTCGCGCGGGTAGGAGAGCTCGAGCTCGCATACGAGACGTTCGGCGACGCGGCCGACCCCGCGGTGCTGATGATCATGGGCCTCGGCGCGCCGATGATCTTCTGGCCGGAGGAGCTCTGCGAGATGCTCGCCGACCGGGGCCACTTCGTGATCCGCTTCGACAACCGCGACATCGGCCGCTCGACGATCCTCGACGAACCGCCTCCGCGGCTCGATCAGATGCTGAGCGGGGAGCTCGACGACGTTCCCTACCGCCTCGAGGACATGGCGGCCGACGCGGTCGGGGTGCTCGATCACCTCGGCGTCGAGCGGGCCCACATCGTCGGCGCCTCGCTGGGCGGCATGATCGCCCAGCGGCTCGCGATCGACCGCCCGGAGCGGGTGCTCTCACTGGCCTCGATCATGTCGACCACCGGAGATCGCTCGGTCGGGCACCCGACCCCGGCGGCGCTCGCGGTGTTGATGGCGCCGCCGCCGACCGGCCGCGACGCCTACGTGCGCAGCTTCCTCGACGCCCGCGCCGTGATCGGCTCGAAGCCGCTCGACATCGAGCGGACTCGCGAGCTCGCCGAGCGCAGCTTCGACCGCGGCTTCTACCCGGAGGGCACCGCGCGCCAGCTGGCGGCGATCCTGGCCTCGCCGGACCGAACCGAGGCGCTCGGCGCGGTCCGGGCGCCGACCGTGGTCATCCACGGTGCCGACGACGCGCTGATCGGCGTCTCCGGCGGCGAGGCGACAGCGGGCGCGATCCCCGGGTCGAAGCTGGTCGTCATCCCGGGCCTCAACCACGACCTGCCGCCGTCGGCGCTCGAGCCGATCGCGCGCGGCGCTGCGTCGAGAACTTCGAACGCGCCCGCGAGCAGGCGCTGCAATGACGATCGTCGAGGCGACCCGAGAGCTCGAGCCGCGACGAGCGGACCCCGATCGGCTGGGACGGAAAGCGGCTCGACGAGATGCTCGCCGACATCCGAGCGGCTGTTCTCCGAGACCGGCTCCTACGCCGGTCTGACCGGCGAGCTGGCGCTCAAGGACTCGCGAGCCGATCGAGTACGAGAAGCTCTTCTCGCGGCTGCGTGGCGGTCTGGTCTCGGCGCGCGAGACGGCGCTCAACATCTCCGCCTCGCCGATCGTCCGCGAGCTCGGCGAGCTCTGCTTCGCGCTCTACACGCCCGAGGGCGACTCGATCGCGCTCTCGACCGGGATCATCGTCCACGTCCACACGATGTCGGACGCGATCAAGTGGATGGTCCGCCAGGGCTATGAGGACAACCCGCGGATACGACCCGGCGACATCTTCGCCAACAACGACCCGACGATCGGCGACGTCCACAACGCCGACGTGCAGACCTTCGTCCCGATCTTCGACTTCGCCGACCCCGACCGTCCCGAGCTGGTCGCCTGGGCCGGCGGGGTCACCCACGTGCTCGACATCGGCGCCTCGACGCCGGGCGGCGTCCCGGTCGGGCCGACCAACCGCCTCGACGACGGCATCGACCTCCCCTGCATGAAGATCGGCGAGCGCGACGAGATCGCGCGCTGGCACCTCGAGCGTTGCGCGAAGCAGACCCGGGCGCCGATGTACTACCTGCTCGACGAGCGCACCCGGCTCGCCGGCTGCCACATGATCCGCGAGGCGGTCGAGCGGGTGATCGCTGGAGGAGGGGCTCGAGCGCTTCAAGAGCTTCAGCCGCGAGGTGATCGAGGAGGGCCGGCGGTCGTTCAAGTGCACGGATCCGCGAGATGACCGTGCCGGGCCGCTACCGGGCCGCCTCGTTCATGGACAACACCTACGCCGACAAGGTCGCAGCTGCCGGCGCGGGCGCGGCGCGACTTCGTCATGCACGCGCCGTTCGAGGTCCGGATCGGCGGCGACGGCGACTACGCGCTCGACCTCGACGGCACCTCGGCCTGGGGGTGGCACTCGATGAACTGCACCCCGTCGGGAATGCAGGGCGCGATCTGGGTCATGTTCACCCAGACGCTGATCTGCAACGACAAGGTCAACGACGGGGCCTACTTCGCGGTCGAGACCAACTTCCCGGAGGGCTCGATCGCCAACCTCGGCGACGCCGAGGGCTCGACCGGGATCGCCTGGGCGTTCCTGCAGCCGGCGTTCACCGGCTACCCGCGAACGCTGTCGCGAGCGCTGCAGGCGCGGGGCTTCATCGAGGAGGTGATCGGCGCCTACTCGGTCTCCGGCAACGTGATCCAGGGCGGCGGCATCGACCAGTACGGCAACTCGTCGGCGATCATGAACTTCGAGATCGCCGCCCAGGGGATGGGGGCCAAGTACGTGCTCGACGGGACCGATACCTGCGCGGCGATGTTCAACCCCGAGGGCGACGCCGGCGACGTCGAGATGTGGGAGCTGATCTGCCCGATGATCTACCTCTCGCGGCGGATCAAGCCGAACACGGGCGGCCCCGGGCGCCATCGCGGCGGCTCGTCGTTCGAGTCGCTGCAGATGATCTGGAACACGCCGTTCTGGGAGCTTCAGAACCTCGGCACCTCGCGACTGTTCACCTCGCAGGGGATCTTCGGCGGCTACCCGGGCTCGGTCGCCTACATCCACAACATCCGCGCCAACAACCTGCGCGCGCTCGCCGAGGCGGGCGAGGCCTACCCGGTCGCCGACGGGCCGTTCGACGACCCGGCGTTGATGGCGATCGACGGCGAGCGCGAGCTACAAGCTCGACAACTTCACCCTGCTGACGCCGTTCGCCGAGGGCGACCTCTATCACTCGGTGATGAAGGGAGCCGCGGGCCTCGGCGACCCGCTCGAGCGTCCCGCCGAGCGCGGTCGAGCGCGACGTCGCCGAGGGCCACATCGAGCCCGAGTTCGCCGAGCGCGTTTACGCGGTCGGCGATCGCGACGCCGCCCGGGCGCGGCGTCTGGGGCGCGCTCGGCCGGCGAGCGAATGGTGGGCCGAGGAGCGCGAGCGGGTGCTCGCCGGCGACCTGATCGAGCCGGTGAAGACGGCTACGCGGAGTCGATGAAGCTCTCACCGCGCTGGGCTGCGGAGTTCCGGGGATTCTGGGACCTGCCGGAGGACTTCGGCTTCGACGCCGCGACGCCGACCCTGCCGCCCGACCTGGTCGCCGAGCCGGGCAAGCTGGCGCCTGAGGAGTCGGCCGCCGAGTTCCTGGCGGGCTCGGAGGTCGCCAGGGTCGATCCACCGCTCGCGGCCGGCAAGCCGCTCGAGCGCGAGACGCTCGAGGCGCTGCTCGACGAGCGGCTCTCACGCCGCGAGGTGAAGGAGATCCAGTCCGGCTACAAGGACCCGGACCGGTTCGAGAAGTGGATCGCCGTGCTCGCCGACCGGGTGGCGTGGGACGACCCGATCGTCCTCCCGCTCGGCGAGGCGCTGTACGTCGTCCGCACCCCCGACGGGGAGCTGACGATCCGTTCCGAGGCCGGCCACGACTTCTGCCGCTATGACCAGCAACTGGAAGATGTTCGCCCGGATCTTCGTCCGCGACAGCGACGAGCTGCTGCGGGAGGTCTACCCGCGGATGGCGCACTGCGATCCCGAGTGGATGGAGCTGCGCGAGTTCTATTGCCCCGCCTCCGGCCGTCTGCTGGAGGTCGAGGCGGTGACGCCGGGGTATCCGGTCGTCCACGACTTCCTCCCGGACATCGCGGGCTTCTACGCGGGTTGGCTCGGCCGGGAGCTGCCGGCCGCAGGGGTGCGGGCTTGAACGACGAATCGGTCGGCTTCGCGGACGCGGAGAGCTTCCGCCGCGACGGAGCGGTCGTCCTTCGCGGCGCCCTCGGCCCGGACCAGGTCGAGCTGCTTGCCGCCGGGGTCGAGCGCAACCTGGCTGCGCCGAGCGAGCTGGCGATCCGGACCGAGGAGCCCGGTGCGCCCGGCGCCTTCTTCGAGGACTTCTGCAACTGGCAACGGATCGCCGAGTTCGAGCGCGCGGTGAGCGAGTTGCCGCTCGCCGCCACCGCCGGGACGCTCACCGGCTCCTCGCAGATCCGGCTCTTTCACGACCACGTCCTCGTCAAGGAGCCCGGGACGACGACGCGGACGCCCTGGCACCAGGACCAGCCCTACTACTGCATCGACGGCAGCCGCACGGTCTCGTTCTGGATCCCGCTCGACCCGGTGCCCCGTGAGTCGACGCTCGAGTTCGTCGCCGGCTCGCACGCCGACGGCACCTGGTTCATGCCGCGCACGTTCTCCGAGGAGACGCCGATGGTCTTCGAGCCCGGAGCGCTCGCCGATGTCCCCGACATCGAGGCCGATCGCGACGCTCACGAGATCCTCGGCTGGGAGTTGGAGCCGGGGGATGCGGTCGCGTTCCACATGCTCACCCTGCACGCCGCCGCCGGAACGGCGACCCGGCGACGCGCCTTCTCGTTGCGTCTGATCGGCGACGACGTCCGCTTCGCTCCCCGGCCGCACCGCACCAGCCCGCCGTTCCCCGGGCTCGAGCGGCAGCTGAGCGCCGGCGACCCGATGGACCACCCGCTGTTCCCGGTGCTCTGGAATGTCGTACCTGATTCGAGGTGAGCCCGCGCCCGGCCGGGCGGAGGGCGCGATCGAGCCCGACCCGGCCCTGCCGCGGGCCTGCATCATCGGCGCGGGGTCGTGCGGGATCGCGGCTGCGAAGACGCTCTATGAGGCACGGGTACCGTTCGGCTGCTTCGAGGCCGGCCCGGTGGTCGGCGGGCTGTGGAAGTTCCGCAATCCGAACGGGCTCTCCGGCGCCTATTCGACGCTCGAGATGAACACGTCCGGGCCGCGGATGTCCTACTCGGACTTCCCGTTCGGCTCCGAGGACTACCCGCCGCACGCCGACGTCGGCGACTACTTCGATCGCTACGTCGATCACTTCGGCTTCCGCGACACGATCACCTTCAACACCCGCGTCGAGCACGTCGAGCCCGCGGCGGACGGCCGGTTCGAGGTCACCGTAGCCCGCACCGACGCCGACCGGGGCGGCCCCGGTCCAGACCCCGGCGGCGGGCAACGGACAGCCGGGACCGCGACGTCCGCCTACGACGCGATCCTCGTCTGCAACGGCCACCACTGGGAGCCGCAGTTGCCCGAGCCGCCGTTCCCGGGCGAGTTCTCGGGGGTCGAGATGCACTCGCACGACTACCGCGAACCGTCCCAGCTCGCCGGCAAGCGGGTGGTGGTGGTCGGCGGCGGCAACAGCGCGATGGACATCGCCCGCGACGCGGCCGACTACGGCGAGTCGGCCTACCTCTCGGTGCGCCGCGGGGTCCACGTGCTGCGCAAGCGGCTGGGGCGCAAGCGGACCCCGATAGACCAGACGCTGGCGCCGCCATGGCTGCCGTGGTTTTTCAAGCAGAAGGGCTTCGAGGTGATTCGGCTCCGTTCCGGCGACGTCTCGAGGTACGGCCTGCCGAAGCCCGACCACAAGGTGGGCCATGCCCACCCGACCGTCTCGGACGAGATCCATGACAGGCTCGAGGCCGGAAGCGTGGTTCCGAAGCCGAACATCCGCGAGCTGCGCGGCGACCGGGTCGCGTTCGAGGACGGGACCGAGGTCGCCGCCGACGTGATCGTCTACTGCACCGGCTATCGGATCAGCTTCCCCTTCTTCGACCCCGACTTCCTCTCGGCGCCCGACAACGACCTGCCGCTCTACCGGCGCACGTTCCACCCCGAGATCGAGGGAATCTACTTCCTCGGGCTCGCCCAGCCGCTCGGGGCGATCATGCCGATGGCCGAGCAGCAGGCGAAGTGGATCGCGGCGCTGCTGCGGGGCGAGTACGAGCTCCCGTCGGCTGAGGAGATGCGAGCCGACATCGCCCGCGCGCGAGCCGCCCACGCGAGGCGCTTCTACAGCTCGAAGCGCCACACGATGGAGGTCGACTTCGACGAGTGGATGCGCGACTCGGTGCGCGAGCTCGACGCGGGCCGCGACCGCGCCGCCGCCAGGGGGTAAGGCGGCGCAGTCGACAGGTAGGGTGGCGCGGGTGACCGAGCCGGCGCTGATCGAGCTCGTCTCGGAGCCGGAAGGGGGCCGCGCGTATGAGGCGTCGCTGATGCCGGGGATCGCCGATGCGAACGGCGCCGGGCGGGTCCGGGTCGACGCGATCGCACGTTGGCTCCAGGACGTTGCCTACCACGACCTGATCGACGCCGGGTTCACGGGCCCCGGAGTCTGGATCGTGCGTAGGGCACGGCTTCGGATCGAGGTCTTCCCGCGGTTCGGCGAGCGGCTGGTCGCGCGCACGTTCTGCAGCGGGCTCGGCCGCTTCTCGGCCGAGCGTCGGACGACGGTGACCGGCGCTTCGGCTCGCGTCGAATCGGTCGGCCTCTGGGTCTGGCTCGACGCCGAGACGTTGCGGCCGTCGCGCTTTCCGCCCGAGTTCGTCGACCTCTACGCGGCGAGCACCGCTGGTCGCGACGCGCCGGTCCGGCTGCGACACCCGCAGCCTCCCGAGGGCTGCGAGCGTCGGCCGTGGCGGTTTCGGGCCGCCGACGTCGATGCCGCCGGTCACGTCAACAACTCCCACCACTGGGCGCCGCTCGAGGAGGAGTTCTCGGGGGCCGACCCGCGCTCGTTCGACGCCGAGATCGAGTACCGCGAGCCGGCGATGCCCGGCGACGCGGTCGTCCTCAGCGACGGTGACTGGCACTGGATCGCCGCCCCTGCCGGCGGTCTTCATGCGTCGATCCGCGTTGCGGCTCGCGGCTGAGCGAGCCGAGCCGCGGCCCCGTTCAGTCGCCGCTCGCCCGGGTCTCGAGCACGTCGGGCCACTCGGACGGGGGCGCGTCCGGGCGCCGGATCTTCTCCGGCCTGCCGGCCGGCAGGCCGCCCAGTAGCGCGGCGTTCTCCGGCTCGCGGAGCTGTGCCGCCACGGTCCGCCGCGCGACCTCGATCACCCGGTTTCGGTTCCGGGTGCTCATCAGATTGCGGCTCATCGTCTCCAGGTCTTCGCCGAGCGGCTGGACGAGGACGACCGGGACTCCGGCGCCGCGCATCTTCTTCGCCTCGTGGCCGAGCCGCTGCCCCGAGGCGCGACGGAACAGCAGCGTGCCCCACTCGCGCGGATCGAGCGCCCGGATCGGGTGCAGCGAGGAGGTCGGGTTGAGGCAGATCACGAGGTCGAGTCGCTCGTCGCGGATCACGTCGAGGTTCGAGGCCGAGTAGACGCCGCCGTCGACGTAGCGGCGTCCGCCGATCTTCACGGGGTGGTAGAAGCCCGGCACGGCGCAAGACGCCGCGACGGCCTCGGCGAGCTCGGCGGCCGGCGCGCCCGGGCGACCGAACGCGACCCGGCGTCCGGTCGCGTAGTCGCAGGCGATCACCCAGAGCCCCGGGTGCGGGCCCCAGCCCTCGGGGACGACCCGGCGTACCTGGTCGGCGAGCGGCTCGGTGGATACCGGGCCGCGCGGCAGCCAGGCGCTGATCGTCGCGGCGGGGGTGTGGCGGCCCGGGCGCAGCAGGCTGCGGACGCCGAGCTGCCATGAGCCGGGCCCGATCGGAGGCCATCCACCGTGGTAGCGGAACACGGCACCCCCGGAGCGGTCGGCGTCGGCGGCCGGACGTCCGCTCGCGTCCGCGACGCCCTCGAACGTCTCGCCTGCCGAGTGCGCGACCATGAACCACGCCGGGACCCCGGCGCCGAGCAGCGCTCCGAGCATCGAGCCGGCCGAGGTACCGACGATCCGCTCGGCGCTCCCCGGATCCCAGCCCGTGACCTCGGCGAGCGCGTCGAGGCCCCCGGTCAGCCAGGCGCCGCCCTGGACGCCTCCTGCTCCGAGGACGAGACCGACCCTCACGACGCTGAGGTTATCCGGAGCGTCGGGTGTGCGAGCGATCGTAGACGGACGGGCGGAAGCGCAACACCGGGTCGGCCGAGGGCTCGATTCCGTCGACCAGCCGCATCGGGTCGAAGACGATCCCGTCGTCCGCGTCGGGATCGGTCGCGGTGACCTCGAGGGTGCCGGCGATCAGCCGCTCGCAATCCTCCGCCCAGCTCGACGACGGGTCGTCGGGGTCGTCCCGCGGGCCGGCGACCCGGACCTCGAGCTGCATCCGCACCGGTCCGCGACCGAGGCGCTCGGCGAGCTCCTCGAACAGGTAGTCGGCTCCGCGCCGCATCGCCTCCTGCTTCGAGAAGTCGGGCTCGTCGACGGTCGGAAGCCAGCGGTAGCGCACGTAGCGGGCGCCGCCGTCGGCGTCGGTCCATCGGTAGGCGTGAAACGGGTAGTAATGGCGGGCGGCGAAGCTCGCCCGCCGCCCCATCACCCGGTTCGCCTCCGGAAGCCTCGCGATCGCTCCGGGGTAGCGAATCGCGAAGCCCGGAAATCGCAGCAGCGCTCCGAGCGACGGCTTCGAGATCGCCATCGCGGCCAGGAAGCCGTCGACGTCACGGAACGGGAAGACGGGCAGGGTCTGGGCGAGGATGTCGGTCCGGGAGCCGTCGGCGAGGTGGAACGCGACCGCGAGTCCGCGGACGTCGGGGGCGAAGTCGGGGACCGTTGGATCGCCGCTTCCGTTCGAGAACCTGACCGTCGCGCGAACCGGCTCTCCGGCCATGTGGCCGGCGCGGGTCAGGGCTGCGGCCTCGGGCGTCGCCGTGAACGACCCGCTGCAGAGCACGCCCTTCGCGTGCAGGGCCCGACGTCTCGGGTGCGATCCGAACCGGGCCCCGATCGCCTCCAGCGCCTCATCCGGCGTCGTCACGGCGCCAGCCTATGTGCTGCGCTCGGCTGCCGCTACGCCCGCGTCCGCGCTCGCTGGCGTCGGCTGATGACCGCGAGCGCGACCGTGCCGATCCCGAGCGCGACTGCGGTCAGCCCGTAGGCGAGATCCGCGCTGCCGTCCGCGAGCAGCACGCCGCCGAGAATCGGACCGATCGCGTAACCGCCGGCGTAGAGCAGGTTCAGGACCCCGTAGGCGAGCCCCCGCTCCCGGCCGGGGAACGCCTCGTCGAGCCACGGCACCGAAGCCGTCATCATGAGGCTGAAGCCGGCGCCGTAGATGCCGAGCGCGACGGCGGTACCGCCCACCCCGGGGAGGACGGCGAGCGCCAGCATCGAGACACCCGTCGCCGCCAGCCCGACGACCGCGGGGCCACGCCGGCCCCGTCGGTCGCCCCAGCGGCCGCCGAAGGGCGAGAGTGCCGCGTCGACCGCGATCGAGGCGGCGAACAGGAGCCCGATCGCCGAGCTCGAGAGCCCGAGGCGGGCGTCGAGGTCGAGTGGCGCCACCACCTCGACGAGGCCGAGCACGCAGGAGCTGGCGAGGATGATCGCCGCCGCCCAGGCGCCGAATCCGGACCGCGTCGCGCGGATGATCGCCGGCAGCGCGGGCGCGGCCGATGTGGTCCGCGGCGTCTCGCGAGGCAGCACCACCAGCGTCGCGACGAGCAGCGCGAGCGCGAGCCCGCAGAAGATCAGGAACGGGGCCTCGAACGAGAGCAGCTGCGCCGTCACCCCGCCGAGCGCCGGGCCGGCGATCGAGCCCGCGCTCGTGGCCCCGAGCGCGACCCCGAGCGCCTCGCCACGCCGTCCCGGCGGCGCGGTATCGGAGACGAGCGCCAGTGCCGCGACCCAGCTCGCCGCCGACCCGATCCCCTGAACGGCCCGGGCGGCCATCAGCACCCCGATCGAGTCGGAGAGTGCGACGAGGACCGAGCCGGCGGCGACGAACGCGAGCCCGCCGACCAGCACCACCCGCCGGCCGAACGCGTCGGCGGCGCGTCCGAATGACAGCGAGAGCAGCGCGATCGGCACCGCGTAGGCAGCGAGCGCCAGCCCGAGCGCTGCGTCGCCGGCACCGGTGCGCCGTTCGATCTCCGGCAACAGCGGCGCGATCAGCCCGAGCAGGGCGGCATCGATGGTCACCGCCGCGACCCCGATCGCGACCACACCACGGCGGCGCGGCGGGGCTGGATCGGGAGGCGCGGGCCCCACTTCGCCGAGGCCTACGCCGGGTCGGTCGCCCGCCGCCAGCGTTCGGTGTAGCGGCCGAGCAGGTAGCTGATCGGGAGCAGGCTGATCCAGGCGATCTGCGCCGCGACCGGCGAGATCAGGTAGGCGATCGGCACCGAGACGCCGAAGACGGCTGCGGCCGCGAGCCCGTTGACGACGTTGTATGAGACCTCGCCCCGGCTGGGCGCCGAGCTGAGCAGGTCGCGGCGCACGGCGACCGCGTAGACGAGGGTGTGGAGCACGGACGCGGCGACGACGTTGACGGCCATCAGCACGGTCGGCAGGGGCAGGTCTTCGACGCCGGGATCGCCGACCGACTGAGTGGTGAACGGCAACAGCACGATCGCCGCGATCAGGAACAGGTTGACGACGATCGTCGTGTAGTCGATCGCCGCGAACGAGGCGATCAGCCGATGGTGCTGTAGCCAGTAGCTCGCGATCACCGCGAACGCGATCGCGAAGGCGATGAACTGCTGACCGACGGCGTCGTCGAGCGCCCCGAGGCTCGTGAACGCCGCCGCCGGGTCGCCGACATCGAGCGTCGTGACGAGCAGGGTCAGGGCGAGCGCGAACGTCGCGTCGACGAACCCGATCGCGCGGTCGAACTCGCTCTGGTCGCGCGAGTAGCGCGACGAGCTCTCAGTCAAGATCGACTCCGTCGCACCCGACGGAAGTAAAGCCCGTCAGTCGGCGGAATCCGCTCGCGTCCGCTCGCTCTCGCGCAGCTCGATCCGGCGGATCTTCCCGGTCAGCGTCTTCGGCAGCTCGTCGGTGAACTCGATCCGGCGCGGGTACGCGTAGGCGCTGAGCCGCTTGCGGACGAAGCCCTTGATCTCCTCGGCGAGCTCGTCGGAGGGCTCCGAGCCCTCGGCGAGGACGATGAACGCCTTGACGACGTTGCCCCTGATCTCGTCGGGCGAGGCGACCGCGGCCGCCTCGCGCACTGCCGGGTGCTCGATGCACGCCGACTCGACCTCGAACGGTCCGATCCGATAGCCGGCGGCGATGATCACGTCGTCGGCACGCCCCGCGTACCAGTAGTAGCCGTCGGCGTCGGCTTCGGCGGCGTCCTTGGTGTGGAACCAGTCGCCGCCGAACGCCTCCTCGGTCTCCTCGGGAAGCTTCCAGTAGCCGAGCGGGTAGTGCGGATTCGACCGTGCGCGGAGGCAGATCTCGCCGCGCTCACCCGCCGCGACCGGGCGCTCGTCCTCGTCGAGGATCTGCACGTCCCAGCCCGGCATCGGTCGCCCCATCGACCCCTCGCGGACCTCCATGAAGGGGAAGTTCGCGCACAGCGGATAGGACTCGGTGAGCCCGTAGTAGTCGAGCACGGTGACCCCGTACTGCTCCCGAAACCAGCGGATCGCCTCCGGGTTGAGCGGCTCGCCGGCGCTGCAGACGATCCGGAAGCGCTGCGGATGACGGGTGCCGGCATCGGCGACCGCCATCATCGCCCGCATCGCGGTCGGGGTCGTGAACACGTTCGCGACCTGGTGACGAGAGAGGAATGCGAGCTGCTCGTCCGGGTCGAAGCCGCCCCGGCGCTGGAATACGTATTGGGTGGCGCCGAGTCGCCACGGCCCGAGCAGCGGCGAGATCCCCGCTGCCCACGCCCATTCCCCCATCCCGTGGAAGCGCTCGCCGTCGCGGATGTCGTGGCAGTAGACGAACTCCTCGTGGGCGAGGATGTAGCGGTGGGCGTGGACGATGCCCTTCGCCATCCCGGTGGTCCCCGAGGTGTAGTAGAGCTGGGCCGGGTCGTCGGCGGCGGTGTCCTCGAGGATCGCATCGGTCGGGCGCCCGTCGAGCAGACCCTGATCGAGGACGAGGACCTCGTCGACGAGCGAGGCGTCGAAGCGATCGGCGTTCGCGGCATCGGTGACCAGGACCTTCGGCTGCGAGTCGCCGAGCCTGTGGCGGATGCCTTCGTCGCCGTAGAGGACCGACATCGAGAGCAGGATCGCGCCCAGCTTCCATGTCCCGAAGAAGATCGCAGCGGTCTCGGGGGTGGGAGGGAGGACGACTGCGACCCGGTCGCCCTTGGCGACCCCGTGCTCGGAGAGCAGGTGTGCTGCCTGGTTCGAGAGGTCCTGGAGCTCGCCCCAGTCGAGCTCGCGGGTGGCGCCGTCGAAGCGCTCCCAGACCATCGCCGGCTTCGTGCGCGGGTGCTTGTCGCAGACGTCGGCGGCGATGTTGTAGCGCTCGGGGACGTCCCACTCGTGCTCCGAGCAGGCCTGCTCGTAGGAGCTGATCCCGCCGGCGATCGTCGTCGTGGTGCTCATCGTCTCTCCTCTCCGTGACCTGCGACCGAGACTACCCGGCGGACCCGGTTCGCTCACGCGGTCGATGGCGGCTCGCTAGATTTCGAGATCGCCAGCGGCTGTGGCGGAACTGGTAGACGCGCGGCGTTCAGGTCGCCGTGTCCGCAAGGACGTGGGGGTTCGACTCCCTCCAGCCGCATCTCGCGCACGATCTGATCGGTGCTTTGCTCGAGCCGACGAGGCAGAGCTACTACGAAGCTCGGCGATCTGTCACGGCGGTGGGGAGATCCCTAGCCCCCCGCTAGAATCGCGCCCTCGCGCCGCTATCGTCTAGGGGACTAGGACGCCGCCCTCTCACGGCGGAAACCCGGGTTCGAATCCCGGTAGCGGTGCCTCTGAACCCGCATAGCAATGCGGGTTTACTCGTTCTCGGGCCTCCTGCCGAGTAGGCGAGGGCCTTGCGAACACAAAATGGCGGGCGTAGGTCGCGCTCGCGAGCCGCGGAAGCGGGGGGCGGCGCTCGCAGCCACGTTGCGGCCCGGTGCCCGCTCCCTGGTCGCAGGTGTCCGTGCCGGGGCCGCCGGACAGCGAGTCGTCGCCGCCGCCGCCGATCAGGTTGTCCGTGCCGTCGGCGCCGTCGAGCGTGTCGTCGCCGTCCGCGCCCGATAGCTCGTCGGCGCCGGGGCCGCCGTCCATGCGCTCGCCGGGACCCGAGTCGCTGTCGCCGAGCAGCCGGTCGTCGCCGGAGCCGCCGAGCATCCGGTCGGCGCCCGTCTCGCGCCGATAACCCTGACTGTCGAGCCGGTCGTCTCCGCCGCCGCCCTTCTGCAGGCTGCCCCCGATCAGCCTGTCGTCGCCCGAGCCGGCGACCAGCACGTCGTCGTGACCCCGGCGCCCGTCCAGGAAGTCAGCTCCCGGGCCGCCCTCGACATGGTCGTCGCCGTTGTAGCCGTGCAGCTCGTCGTCGCCTTCGCCGCCGTCCATGAGGTCATCGCCGGTGCCGGCGTCCATCGTGTCGTCGCCATCGCCGCCGCAGACGTAGTCGACCCCGTCGCTCGCGGCGACCGTGTCGTTGCCCGCCCCGGCGAAGATCACGTCGGTGCCCGGGCCGCCGTGCAGGTTTGACGACATGGGGCCATCGACGATCGTCGGCGTGCGGCCGAGGCAGGAGGGCGTGCTCGACGCACCGGAGGGCACCAGCGCCAGACCGAGGGCGGCGACCGCGACCAACCACACGCGAACCTTCACGTGCGCATCCCATCAGATTCACGTCTCGCGCGGCGGTAGCCTCAGCACGCTGATCTCCCTCATTCGTCGAACGGGCCACCGGGGCCCGGCTTCGGCGCTCGAACAGGCGCGCCGCCGGCCGGGCCCCGTTCGCTCTCATCGGCGCGATCCCGGAACCGAGGGCCTGGGCGGGACGTGGCTGGCCGGCCGGCTCGAGCGAGGCGCTCTCAGCCGGATACTTCGGTGCGTCTACCTCAAGCGCCGCTGGCACGCGCTTGCGGAGGTCCTTACGCCTCTTGGGAACCCCATCTCCTTTCAAGCTTTGCGTGCGGGGCGATTAGACTCGGCGGCCGGAATGCTCGAGGGATTTCCCGATGTTGTGCGCCGCTATTTCGAGCTCGACCCACACGACGTCGACGGATTCGTCTCACTGTTCAGCGACGAAGCGACCGTCGTGGATGAGGGCAGGACCTATCACGGACGGGGCGAGATCCGCGCTTGGCGGACTGGACCGGCGGTCAAATACACCTACACCACCGAGGTCCTCGACCAAGAGGCCCGAAACGCCGGCCGGTATCTGGTGACAGCTCGGCTGACGGGGAATTTCCCCGGCGGAACGGTGGACCTCAGATGCGACTTCGCCGTCACGAGCGACCTGATCAGCAGGCTTGTGATCGCGCCGTAACGCTGCGGCGTCGGCAGGCGCGATGATGGCACTCGTGCGTGCGATCGCGGCGGGGGTTTGTGTTTGTATGAGTTCGTGGATGAATTCCTGGCAGCCGCTAGGCATCAAGCCGTCGGCGTGAATCGGGATCGCTTCCCCGGGCTGAGCCAGACGGCTGGGCGCGCCTCGACGGCCCGGCCGGCACGCAGATGGTCGACACCGCGATCGAGGCCATGACGGAGTGGATGCGCTCCGGTCAGGGCGCAAACCACGGCGGCGCGTTCGCTGCGGCTCAGGCCACCGACGAGTGCGTGGAGGTGGCACGGGCCGCCGTGGGACGCCTGATCGGGGCGGATCCCGCCAGCGTGGCGTTCGGTCCGTCCATGACCGCGATGACGATGCGCCTCTCGGCCGCCGTCGGGCGAACGCTCGGTCCCGGCGATGAGATCGTCGTCACCCGCTTGGATCACGACGCCAACGTGCGCCCCTGGGTGATCGCGGCGGAGCGCGCGGGTGCGAGCGTGCGCTGGGCCGAGCCGGAGCGCGAGACGCTCACTCTGCCCGTCGGAGTCGTGGCGCAGATGCTCTCGGAGAAGACCCGGTGGGTCGCCGTCACGGCCGCGAGTAATGCCACCGGCTCCGTGCCCGAGCTCGAGGCGATCATCGACGCCGCGCACGCTTGCGGCGCACGCGTCTCGGTCGATGCGGTCGCCGCGGTGCCGCACCGGCCCGTCGACCTGGCGGCACTCGGTGCGGACACGGTCGCCTGCTCTGCGTACAAGTGGTACGGGCCACATGTCGGTGTCCTGGCGGGCGCGCCCGGACTGCTGGACGAGCTGATGCCGGACAAGCTCGTTCCCTCGCCTCCCGACGCGCCGGATCGCTGGGAGCTCGGCACGCTTCCCTTCGAGGCGCTCGCCGGCGTCACGGCGGCCGCGGACTACATGCTGGAGGTCGGCTACGGAGCGATCCGGGCGCACGAGGACACGTTGATGGCAGCCACACGGGACGAGCTGGCGAAGATCGACGGCGTGATCCTCTACGGCGACGCGCCCGACCGCGTTCCGACGCTGATGTTCAACGTCGAGGGATATTCCGCCGCCGAGGTTGCGACCGCTCTGGCCGCCCGTGAGGTGGCGGTGTGGGACGGCAACTACTACGCCTGGGAGCTGGAGCGCTTCCTGGACCTGGCCCCCGACGGAGCGGTCCGCGCGGGCTTCGTGCACTACAACGATGCCTCCGACGCCCAGAGGCTCATCGAGGCCGTTCGCGCCGTGGCTTTCGACGGCCTGGATGGACGGCCGCGAGCAGCGAGAATCCGCCAGCCTGAAAGCCCGCCGCTGTCGTGTCCGGACTACCGTGGACGCCGGGGATGACGGATTGCCGCGGGCGGAGCCACCATTGGAGGCAAGCCGCGCCTGGACTCGCCTCGCCGGCAGTGGCGGACGGGCTCGACGGGGTCACCCTCCACACCCGGGGCTGGCGCTGTGTATCGATCAGGAGCCGATCGCGTTCGACCAGCGCCCTGGCGCCGGGCCGAAAGGCGCCTTGGGGCGGTCGCCGGCGCGATGCCCTCCCAGGTCTGGCGGACGCTGAGTCACGGGAACTCCGGACCTGCCTCGATGACCCTCCGCACCGCTCAGCGATCTCCACACGCAGCACGACCGCGGTCGATCGGCATCACGCTTCGGCGCCGCGTGTCACGCGTGGCCTCATCCGCGCTCGCCGAACTCGAACCGTCGTTTTCGTCTAAACTCCTCCTTGACACAATCCGCCGGCCGTCGGCGCCGGCAGCACGGTGCTCGCCCGAACCACAGGCACGGAGAAAGTCCCGCCCCCGTGAGATCGGGCTAGAGTCGGTGAGAGCAGCAACAAAGGAGGGCTCCGATGTACGCAGTCATCGTTACCGTCGCGATCAGCGACCACGAGGTCGCGGAGAGCCATCTGCGCGAGCACGTGGTGCCCGGCGTGTCGCAGGCCCCGGGGTTCGTAGCTGGGTACTGGACACGAAAGGACGAGTCGGGATTGGGGATGGTGGTCTTCGAGTCCGAGGACGCCGCCCAGGCCATGAGCGAGAGGGTCCCGTCGATGGTTCCTGACGTGGTCACCCTCAAGGACGTTGAGGTGTGCGAGGTCGTAGCGCACGCCTGACTTGGCGCCAACCGCGGTTGCAGCGGGCGCAACGAGTGGCGCCGAGGTTCGCTCGACCAACTACAGCTTCGTAACCGAGACGCGCATCGTGCCGCGATCGCAGCTCTGAGCGAACTGGCCGATCACCCGCTGAATCCCAGCGTCCCCGGCAACGACGACCGTCACCGGTGTGCCCAGGGCCTCGCAGTTGACCTCGAGGAGGAACTGCGGCGGGGATGCGGAGGCGGAAGCAGCCAGTCCTCCTCCTATCGCTGCGGATGCGATCGCAACCGCCGCAAGCCGTCCAACGCGCTTTCTCAACATGAAACCTCCTTGCATCCATGACCCACGATGAGTCGCGTGTCGGGCGACACTCTCACACCGGGCCGGGCACTGCAACCGGTCACGCCGGGGAGCCGCGGCCTCACGGCTGCGCCGCGATCTGCGGGCCGACGACAGTGACCTCGGGGATCGGCTGCTGCGCCCATTGCGGCGGTTCGACCCCGGCCGCCTCGGCGGCGATGCGCGCCCAGTGTCGCTCGAAGCCCGCGGGCGTGCAGATGAGCAGGTAGCGCGCGGGCGCCTCGCTGTGATTGGCCAGCGTGTGAGGCGCCTTGCGCGGGGCGAAGGAGAGCTCGCCCGCGCCCTTGGTCACGAGCGCGTCCTCGACCTGGAAGATCAGCTCGCCTTCGACCATGTAGAAGGCCTCGTCGAAGTCGTGTATGTGCAGCGGGGGACCGGCGCTTTGCGGCGGGACCACGATCTCGGTCACCGACACGTGGCCGCCGGTCTCCTCGCTGCGCAGCAGGACGTTGGTCTGGAGGCTCAGGGTGGATGCCATCGGTTTGACCTCTTTCGGAGTCCGGGTTCGAATGACCAGCGCTCAGGCGCCGGCGGGTTGGAACAGCTCGATCGGGTTGCCGGCGGGGTCCTCGAGCAGGATCTGCTGGCCACCCGGGCCGCTGACGATGTCGTTGCGGAAGGTCAGGCGGGCGGCTCGCAATCGCTCGACCTCGGCCGCGATGTCGTCGACGATGAAGTGGATGCGGTTCCAGCCTCCCGGCCCGGGGGTGCGGCCGTCGGGCATCGGCCGCCCGGCCGAGCTCGAAGGGCCGCTGAGCAGCAGGCGCAGGTTGCCGCGCACGACGTCGGCGAACGCCGGCGCGTAATTCGAGCGCACCGTGAAGCCGAAGTGGGCCGTGTAGAAGCCGACCGCCTCCTCGACGTCGTCGACCATGTAGCGGACGTTCACGAGCTCATCAGGCACGTTCGGTCACCTCCTGGAGGGTGGTGGTCTGTTCGATCGCCTCGATCAGGAAGTCGATCCGAGTTGAAAGCTCGGTCGCGGTGCGCTCGAACGCGGGCAGCGTCTCCTCGTCGGTTCCGGGGTCGCGCCCAGGGTCGGGGATGCTCCAGTGGATCGCTGCGGGGCCGCCGGGAAACTCGGGGCAGACCTCGCGCACGCGATCGCAGAGGCTGATCACGTAGTCGAAGCGCTCGTCGGCGAACTCGCTCAGGTGCTTGGACCGACGCCCGGCGATGTCGATGCCGCGCTCGCGCATCACCCGCACCGCGTTTGGATGCAGCGGCTTGGGGTGACTGCCGGCGCTGACGGCGCTCACGACGCCGTCGGACCGTCGGTCGGCGAGCGCCTCGGCGATCTGCGAGCGGGCGCTGTTCCCGGTGCAGAGGAAGAGCACGCGCGCGAGTCGGGAGCCGCGTTCGCGCTCGGCGCGTGGGCGCGGAATCGAGGCCAGGCCGGGGTGCAGCGACACGCCGGCGCTCGAAACCAGCTCGCCGCAGCGGGTCAGATCGAGGACGTAGTACTTGTCGCGGCCGTCGGCGGCGCTGCGGCGCACCGAGACAAGCCCACCCTCGCGCAGCCGGCGCAGGTGATAGGAGACGAGGCTCTGCCGCCGGCCGGCGAGGCTGCACAACTCACCGACCCGCCGATCGCTGCGCGCCAGCTCGCTTAGCAGCCGCCACCGCAACGGGTGTCCCGCCAGTCGCAGGAAACCCGGCGGTGAAGTCTCCTCCACTCGGGTGAGAAAAAACATCAATCCAATTTGTTGTATCCCGGAGTGGTGCTCGCTAAACGTCGACGGGACGCCTCACGCACCCGACTCGGGTCGACCCGGGCGAGCGCGCGGGCTGCCCTTCGTGGGTGCGGTCCACTCTGCGCCCGTCTCGCGGCGGAACGCCTCGAGGGCGCTGTCGAGCGTTCGGAAGAAGTGGTCCGGGTCGAGCGTGCCGATGAGCTCGTAGCGCTCGAGCTTTGCCCGTACGGGGTCCTTGAGCTCGGCGAAGACGAGGGAGGTGCCGCGCGCGTTGACCTCCTCATCGAGCTCCAGGAGCATGTCAGCGGCCGTGGTGTCGACGTCTGTGATCGGCTCGGCCGCGATGACGATCCAGCGCGGCTTCGGCTCGCCGGCCGCGAGGCGGCGGATCTGGTCGCGGAACGTCCGCGCGTTCGCGAAGAACAGCGGCGCGTCGAAGCGGAAGATCACGAGGCCGGGGAGCTCCTCGGCATCGGGGTACAGGCTGCGGTCGTGATGGCCCTCCATCCCGGGGACCCGCCCGAGGGTGGTCTGGTAGGGCCACCACGCGCGGCGGAACACGTTGAGGATCGACAGCGCCACGGCGACGGCGACGCCGGCGAGCACGCCGAGCAGCGCCACGCCGAGGAACGCGGCCATCGAGAGCAGGAACTCGACGCGCCGCTGGTGCCACAGCCGCCTGGTCCCCGCGATGTCGGCCAGCGACAGGGATGCTGCGATCACGACGGCCGCGAGAGTGGCATCCGGGAGGTTGCGCAGCAGCCCCGGCACGAGCACCAGCATCAGGACGATCGCCGCTGCTCCGACCAGCCCGGTGAGCTGTGTCTTCGCGCCTGCCTGCTCGGCCACTGCCGTGCGCGACCCGCTCGTGCTGACCGGGAAGCCCTGGAACAAGCCCGCGCCGACGTTCGCCGCGCCGATCCCGACCATCTCCTTGTTGCCGTCGACTTCCTGGCCGGTTCGGGCCGCGAACGCCGAAGAGGTGGAGATCGTGTCGGTCAGGGATACCAGTGCGATGCCGAGGGCCCCCGCAACCAGGAGCGGGAGGTCGGACACCGGGCTCGGCCAGGTGGGGGAGGGCAGCCCCTCGGGCAGGGCCCCGACGAGCGAGACCCCGTGGCCGGAGAGATGGAGCGCCGAGGTCGCGGCGATCGCGGCGACGACCGCGACCAGCACGCCGGGGATGCGGGGCAGCCAGCGCTGGAGGATCAGGATCAGCGCGAGGCTGACCACCCCCACGGCAGCGGCGGCGGCCACGGCGTCACCCGACGCAAGCCCGCTGAGGAACTCCCGCGTCTCGTCGATCAGTCCGTCCGCGTCGGTCGAGAAGCCGAAGAGCTTCGGCAGCTGCCCGACCAGGATCGTCAGCGCGAGCCCGTTCATGTAGCCGATCTGGGTGGGCTTGGACAGCAGGTCCGCAATGAACCCGAGCTTTGCCAGGCCCGCGCCGATCTCGATCGCAGCCACCAGGAGGGCGAGCATCGACGCCAGCGCGATCGCACGGTCGGGATCCCCGCCGGATCCGATGATCGGCAGGAGCGTCGCCGCGATCATCGGCCCGAGTGAGGAGTCCGGGCCCAGAACGAGGATGCGAGAGGGGCCGAACGCCGCGTAGCCGATCAGGCAGAAGACCGTCGTGTACAGGCCGGTGATCGCGGGCAGGCCCGCCAGCTGCGCGTAGGCCATTCCCTGAGGAACCAGGAGCGTGCTCAGGACGAGACCGGCGACCAGATCGTGGCGCAGCCACGACCTGCGATAGGAGGCGAGCGAGCGTGCGCCCGGCATCCATCCCGGCGGCTTCATGAGCGCTTGACCGAGGTCAACCCGACGGGACGATATCCGTAGGCTGGGAACCAGTAGCCAGTCCCTGCGTCGGAGCCAGAGGTGGACAAGAAGCGCCGCAAGCGGTTAGAGGAGTTCATCGCGCCGTTCCGGGTGAAGCCGGGATCGCAGGTGACCCTGGGGAAGGACTTCGATCCGGCGTTCAAGGCAGGGGTGAAGAAAAAGGATGAGGGGGCGGAGCTGCTCGCCGAGGGGGTGCGTCTGCTGTCGGAGTACCAGGCGCGCCTCGCCGCTCAGGACACCTGGGGCGTCGTCGTCGTCATCCAGGGCCTCGACTCGGCCGGCAAGGACGGGACGATCCGCCACGTGATGAGCGGCGTCAATCCGCAGGGCGTCGCGGTCCACAGCTTCAAGGTCCCGTCGGCCGAGGAGCTCCACCACGACTTTCTGTGGCGCTACACGCGCGGCCTGCCGGAGCGCGGCCAGATCGGCATCTTCAACCGGTCCCACTACGAGGAGGTGCTGGTGGTCCGTGTCCACTCCGAGGTCCTCGAGCGCCAGAGGCTGCCCGACGCGGCGAGGGAGGGGGACGTCTGGACGCGGCGCTATCGCTCCATCAACGACTGGGAGCGTCACCTCACCGAGAACGGCTTCCGCGTCGTCAAGCTCTGCCTGAACCTCTCGAAGGAGGAGCAGCGCCGCCGCCTGCTGCGGCGAATCGACCTCCCGGACCACAACTGGAAGTTCTCGGAGGCGGACATCAGGGAGCGGAAGCTGTGGGATCCGTACCAGGAGGCGTTCTCCGAGATGCTCACCCACACGAGCACCGAATGGGCGCCGTGGCACGTGATTCCCGCTGACCGCAAGTGGTTCGCACGGATCGGCGCGGCGGCGGTGCTCGTGAATGCCCTGATCGAGATCGATCCTCGGTATCCGACGATCACCAATAAGCAGCGGCAGGCGCTCCACGAGGTCAAGCGGGGCCTCGAGGCGGAGGCGCCGACGGGTGCCGCTCGCGATCCCTTCGAGGCGGAGTGACCTAGAGGTGCTTCGCAATGGCTGAGAGGAAAGCTGCAAAGAAGGGCACGCAGCGGTCCGCCAAGAGCACCACCGGCAAGGCGTCCAAGGGATTCACGGACGAGGAACGAGCCGCGATGAAGGAGCGCGCCCGAGAGCTGAAGGCGGCCGGGCGCCGCGGCCGGCGCGCGGGCAAGGCGGACGGGGAAAGCGACGTGCTCGCGAAGATCGCCGAGATGCCGAAACCGGATCGCGCTATGGCCGAGCGGCTCCATGCGATCATCAAAGCCAGCGCCCCGGCCCTCTCGCCGAGAACCTGGTACGGGATGCCCGCGTACGCCAAGGACGGCAACGTCGTCTGCTTCTTCCAAAGCGCGCAGAAGTTCAAAGCGAGGTACGCGACGTTCGGCTTCAGCGACAAGGCGAACCTCGACGAAGGCGACATGTGGCCGACCGCCTTCGCGCTGAAGGAGTTGACCGCCGCCGAAGAGGCAAGGATCGGCGCGCTCGTGAAGAAAGCGGTGAGCTGAGGACTGAGCTCGCGACCGGCCCCCGCGGCCTCCTCGGTGACCTCGGGCCGACGGTCTGGCGACGTACACGGTGGCGATCTACGTCGCCAGGGTCAGCACCAGTTTCCCACGGACGTGGCCGCCCTCGCTGAGCTCGTGCGCGCGCTTCACATCGGCGAGCGGCATCGTCTCGGCGATCTCCACCCGCGCGCGCCCGCTTGCCACGAGCTCGGCGATCGCCGGGAGCTGCGCTGACTTCGGGCTCATCACCAGCAGCTCAGCGCGAACGCCACGCTCGCGCGCGGCCTCCTCGGGCGGGGCGGCGGCGATCGTGATCAGGATCCCGCCCTCGCGTAGAGCCGGGAGCAGCGAGGCGGTTGTGTCGCCGCCGACGGTGTCGAGCGCAACGTCGGCGTCGTGAACCGCGGCACCGACATCCTCTTGGGTGTAGTCCACGAACTCGTCGGCGCCCAAGCCGAGCACGAAGTCGCGGCTGCGTGTGGAGCCGGTTGCAATCGCTCGCGCATCCGCCACCTTTGCGAACTGGACGGCGAAATGGCCGACCCCTCCGCCACCACCTGCGACGAGAGCCGTCTGCCCGCGTTGCAGTCCACCTCGGTCGAACAGAGCCTGCCACGCCGTCAGCCCGGAGGCGGGGATGGCCGCCGCCTGCTCGTGGCTCACGTTCTCGGGCTTCTTCGCGATCTCCGCGGCGGACGCGGTCGAGTACTCCGCGTATCCGCCGCTCGCCGACGTGCCGAACACCTGGTCACCGTCGGCGAAGTCGTCGGCGCGCGAGGTCTCGACCGTGCCCGACACGTCGACCCCGAGCACCTTCGGGAGCGGCGCACTCGCGAGCCCTCGGCGGTACTTCCAGTCGACCGGGTTGACGGACGCGGCGTGGACCCGAATCAGCACCTCGCCGTCGCCGGGCTCGGGCGGATCGATCTCCTCGTAGTGCAGGACGTCGGGGCCACCGATCTCGTGAATGACCACCGCGCGCATAGGAAGTCTCCTCCCCGGTCGGACAGAGGTTCGTCAGTGGACCCTTGAGAAGGTACCCGGTACAGACGCAGATGCCGTCTGAGGGCAGCGCTACGGTGCCTCATCGTGTCGGATATCGCGATAGCACTGGTGGGCGCAGGAGTCGGGGCCGCGATCAGCATCGCGTCAAGCTGGCTGAGGGGTAGACAGGATCAGAACGGGGCTCTCGACCTTCTGATGACACAGGACGAGCGGGCCACCGTCAGAGGCATTCTCGCCGCCTTGCACGGCTACTCGGTGAGCCTCTGGGAGGTCAGCCCCAAGTCGTACGGAAAGCTGCTCAACAGCTGGCATGACCTGATCGCCGACCCCTCGGCGACGGTCCGCGATCGTGAGCTACGGGACAAGGGTCGACGTTGGTGGCCAGGTGATCCTGATGGCGAATCTGGCCGGCGACGACACGTATACGACGTACGCGATTCAGACAGCAATCGCGGATGTCCAGGGGTGGGGCAGAAGTTGGTTGAGGCGAGAGGCGATTCCCGCAGCGCTGCTACCCGGGACTCCGGGCGAGGTCAGCGAATTGGTAGTCGGCGCAGGCGGAATCGATTTCACGCCGCTCAACGAGCACCTCGGGAACGCCCTGATCCCAGCGGCCGAAGAGGGTGTCGCTGCTCCACCAGCCGAACAACCGGGCCAGCAGCTGAGAGAGGCGCATTCGCCTCCGGGCCTGGGCGGCACGTCTCAGTCCGGCGTCGAGCGGGCCGCAGCGTAACCGCGGCTCAGCGGGCGCTTCCCGGTTTGGAGGGATACCGTTGGGCGCATGGAACGGCGAGCGATCAACGAGGGCGCTCCGAAGCAGATGGCTGAGGCCGGCCCAACCGGTGTCGAGTTCGCCCGTGCGCTCGCCGCCAAGGACGATGGCCGGATCCTCGAGCTGATCCACCCGGAGATCGATTTCCGCGGGATGACTCCGAACCGCAGTTGGGAGGCGAGCGATGCCGACGCGGTCATCTCGATCGTGCTGAGCCGGTGGTTCGAGGAGTCCGACGAGATCGAGGCGCTCGAATGGCTCGAGAGCGACGCCTTCGCCGATCGCGAGCGGGTCGGCTACAGGTTTCGCGTCCGCAACCCGGAGGGCCGCTTTCTCGTCGAGCAGCAGGCTTATCTATCCGCCGACGACGGGCGGATCGTCTGGATGCGCGTTCTCTGCTCGGGCTTCCGCCCGGACACCTCACCGCAATAGCGCCGGTGCGTCGCGCCGCTGGTGGATCGCGAGATACTGAGCGGGCAATGTCGGCGGATAACGTCGAGATCATCCGCCGCGGGTATGAGGAGTTCGCGGCAGGTCGGCTCGCGTCGTACCTCGAGAAGGTCGCGATCCCGGAGTTCGAGCTCGACATGTCGCGCTGGGGCCCGGTCGCGTACACGTATCGCGGCCGGGACGGGTTTCGTCGTTTCCTTCGCGCCCTCGATCGGCTCTGGGAGCACTTCGAGATCCAGCCGGAGCGCTTCATCGGGGCCGACGATCGGGTCGTCGTTCTGATCCGGGTGCAGGCCAGAGGGCGCGAGAGCGGCGCTGAGGTGACCGCTCAGTACGCGAACATGTGGACCTTCCGCGAAGGGAAGGTGACCCGGGCCGAGTGGTTCGAGGATCCGGACGAGGCCCTCGAAGCCGTCGGGCTGTGGGAGTAGGCGCCTCAGCCGGACCACCGGGAGCGATCTCCCGCTTGGTTTCTTCGCGGTGAGCCGTCAACCGGATCCCGAACCGCTGGCGCGAGTGGCCCGCGAGGTTGCGGCAGAGTGGGGGGTCGAGGTCGGCCGGCCGTACGCGCTCTCCAACTACTCCTATGTCGCACCCGTCAGCGATGCCGCGGTGCTGAAGGTGACGTCGCCGGACGACGACGAGTCCGACGAGGAGGCAGACGCGCTCGTCCTCTGGAACGGCGACGGGGCGGTCCGCCTCCTGCGCCGAAGCCGCGAGCGTCGGGCCCTGCTGATCGAGCGGGCGAGACCGGGCGGCGATATCGCCGACCTGCCCGATCGCGACGCGACGGCGATCGCCGTGCAGACCGGGTTGCGGCTCTGGCGGCCCGCTCGAGAGCCGTTTCGCTGGATCGGAGACCACGTGCCGCGGTGGCTCGACGAGGCCGAGCAATCGGCGCAGCCGGGCCGAGAGCTGATTCCGCTTGCCCGCGAGCTCTACTCGTCGCTGAGCCCCGGCGACTCGATCCTCGTGCACGGCGATTTTCATCACCACAACATCCTCGACGCCGGCGGACGCCACGTGGCGATCGACCCGAAGCCGATGCTCGGTGAGCCGGAGTTCGACGTGCCGCCGTTCCTCTGGAATCCGATTCCATACGAGATCGAGCTCGAGGTGACCGAGAGACGGCTCGCGGCGTTCGCCGCCGCCGGCTTGGACGAGGCGCGAATGCGCGCCTGGGCCGCGATCCGCGGCGCCTACCTCGGAGCCGACGAGAGAGAGGTTGCCCTGCTCCGGGCCCTGGTGCCCAGGTCGCTGCGAGGCCGACGGTCAGGCTGACTCGATAGCGAAGCTCATCGAGACCGTCGTCCCCTCGGGACCGCCCTCGACGTGCAGGTCCTCGACCACCCGCGCGATCAGCGGCAGGCCCATCCCGAGCCCCGCGGAAGCGGGATTCGGCGACATCCCGATACCGCGATCGACGACGACGACCAGCAGGCGTCCGCCCTCGACCCAACCCTTGAGAATGATCGGTCCCGAGCGCCGGCCTCGGTATCCGTGCACGACCGCGTTGCCCACCGCCTCGCTGACCGCGATTCGGACATCGTCCTCGGGCGCGCCGACGTCGGCGGCGAGCCGGGCGGCGGCGCGCCTTGCGGCGCCGACGCTGGCTGGTTCAGACCCCAGCTCGAGCTCGATATCGGCGGCGAGACTCTGCATCTCCATTCGTAGTACCCGGCCGTCCTTCGATCACGCACCGGGTGTGGCGTACCCGGTAATCTCGGGCGGGTGGAGGTCAGCTCGCGGCGACGTGACGACGGCGTGATCGAGATAGCGATCGAGGGGGAGCTCGACCTCTCGAACGCCGCGCAGCTTCGTGATGCGCTGTTCGACGCGGTCGAGCAGGACGGCGCCGGCGTCTGGATCGATTTCGAGCGCTGCTCGTTCATCGACTCCACCGGTCTGCGGGTGATCGTCGAGGGCGCTCGCCGCATCTCGGGCGACTACGCCCGGCTCGGGATCACCAACCTCAACGCGCAGCCGAAGCGGCTCTTCGAGCTGACGATGATGAGCCGCTCCGAGCTCCTGCGCTTCGCCTGAAGAGGCACATCTGTCGATCGAGCGTGACGACGCGGAGCGCGTCCCGAGCGCCTCGCCTTGACTTTAACTAACCGTTTGGATAATAATTGTCGCGCACAACCGGCGAACTTCAGGAGGCGCGGATGGCGGTCAGCCCAGAGACGAACGGTGCGGCGACGCGGGTCGCCGAGACGGCGGACGATTCCGAGCACGCACTCGACGTCCTGCTGGACGGCGATATCGACAAGGTGATGGCGAACCTCGACCGGATCGTCGAGGCCGCGCCCTCCTACCGGAAGCTGATCTCGCGCTGGGAGCGCCAGGGATGGAACTCCGAGGTCTTCGATTACTCGCGCGACGCCGCGGAGTGGAACGGCGACTCGTGGACCGACGAGGAGAAGCGATACATGGTCTGGAGCCTGTCGGAGTTCTTCGTCGGCGAGGAGCGGGTGACGACCGAGCTGCTCCCGTTCGCGATCGCCGCGCCGACCGACGATCAGAGGATCTTCCTCGCCTCTCAGATCGCCGACGAGGCGCGCCACGTCGTCTTCTTCGACCGCTATTACCGCGAGGTGCTCGGGGTCGAGGCGGAGACGATCGCCGACAACCTGGCCGCGACTCGGGAGAACGTCCACGACGATTTCCGCAAGCTCTTCGACGGCATCCTCCATGACGTCGCCGAGGAACTGCGCAAGGACCCGTCGAACTTCGAGGCCCTGGTCCGCGGGATCACCGTCTACATGATCGTCATCGAGGGCACCCTGGCGCTCACCGGCGCCCGGTTCATGCTCCGCAGCCTGAAGCAGATGGATCGACTGCCCGGGTTCCGGGAGGGCTTCACCCACGTCAACCGCGACGAGTCGCGTCACGTCGGCTTCGGGGTCAAGTTTCTCGCCGACGCGATCAAGGCCGACGAGCGCTACAAGCATGTCGTCCAGGAGACGCTGACCGAGACGCTCCCGGTCGGCGTGCTCGCCTTCGTGCCGCCGTGGGTCGACGACCCCTATGACTTCGACACCCCGTTCGGCTACCACTCCTCGGAGATCTTCGAATACGCGATGCGGTCGCTGTCGAAGAAGCTCGCGGCGATGGGGATGGAGCCGAGCGCGGCCGGGGTGGCCGCTTGAGCGGCGCGACCGCGACCGCGAGCCGGCCAGGGCGCGGCCCCGGGAGGCCGCCGTCCGACGCCCCGCAACGGATCCTCGACGCCGCCTACGAGGTGCTGACGCGAGACGGTTATGCCGGCCTCACGATGGCGAAGGTCGCCGCATCGTCGGATCAGAACAAGGCGTTGATCTCGTACTACTTCGGCTCCAAGGAGGGGCTCGTCGCCGCGGTCGCGCGACAGGTATCCGAGCGGCTCACCGAGGAGGTGCTCGGTGGCCTCTCCGAGCCGCGCACCGCCTCGGAGCTGGTCGAGGGCCTCGCCGCCGGTGTCTGGAGGGCGATGGACCGCGAGGAGGGGCTGCAGCGCGTCTACTTCGACCTCGCCTCGCAATCGGTCGTCGAGCCGCGGGTCGGAGAGATCATGAGGGAGATGAAGGAGGGCTACCGGGCGATCCTGCGGGAGCTGCTGCGCGGTCTCGATCAGACGCCGCCGGCTCGCGACCTCGACGCGATCGTCGTCTATCTGATCGCCGGCCTCGAGGGCCTTTCGCTCGAGCGGTTGGAGCGCGGCGAGACCGCACAGCTGCGCGGCGCTCGCGACCTCTTCGTGAGCAGCGCGAGCGGCGTCGTCGCGGGCGGCTGACCGTCGCGCTCGATGAGGCGATCGGTTAGGTTCTCGCCCGCAACCCGAGCCGAGGAGAGCTGTGGACGTAAGCGCGCTTAAGAACACCCCGTTGTTCGCGGACGTGCCCGAGGAGGCGCTGACCAAGGTCGCTACGTTCGCGACCCTCGAATCCGCGATGGAGGGCAAGGTGCTGATCCGCGAGGGTGGCTACTCGAACGACTTCTACGTGATCGAGGACGGCACGGTGAAGGTCGAGCGCGAGGGCGAGCACATCGCCGACCTCGGGCCCGGCGACGTCTTCGGAGAGCAGGGACTGCTCGAAAAGCAGGCCCGCTCGGCGACCGTCACCGCGACCTCGCCGGTGCGGCTGATCAAGATCGAGCACTGGGAGCTGGCGCGGATGCGTCACGCGATGCCCGACGTGGTCGAGGAGCTGCAGCGCAAGGTCGAGCAGCGCGGCGACTGACGCGGGTGCGCGCCGGGTCCCGCCGCTCGGGATAGACTGGCGCCGACCAAAGACGACGGCCGGTGGTCAAGGGAAGTCCGGTGCGAAACCGGCGCGGTCCCGCCACTGTGACCGGGCGAGATGGCCTCGCACGACGCGAGTCAGCCACTGGGGACGGACGACGCCCCCGGGAAGGCGCGACGGCCAGCCCGGAAGCCAGGAGACCTGCCCCGGCCAGCCGATCGAATCCCTCGAGGAAAGGGTGGCCTTCATGTCCCCACGCGTCTCGTTCGCGTTCTGCGCGCCCGTCGCGCTCTGTGCCCTGCTCCTGCTCGCGCTGCTCCCGGCCGCGGCCGGAGCGAAGACCGTTCGCGCCGAGCTCCGGGTTCTCACCCCCGACCGGGTGCTCGATCCCGGTACCAGCTACATCGTCGGGCCCGAGACGGTGCGAACCGATCCCGCCGCCGACTGCAATTTCGGCGGCGCCGGCGGCAGCGGCGCTGAGCTTCGAGTTCCCGAAGCCGACCGCGGTCAGCCTGCTCGCCGCCGCGGCCGGCGCCAACCCCGCCGTGCGCCCGCTCTCGGTCAGCGACGAGTTCGGCTTCGGCCTCGCGCTGTGCGCGGTCGGCGGCGTCGACGATCAGCCGGGCACCTTCTGGTATGTGAAGCGAAACCACACCGAGCTCACCGTAGGTGTCGACCAGGAGCCGATCTCCAACGGCGATCAGCTGCTCGTCTACCTGGCGCCGGACAACTTCCCGGCGCCGAACCCGGCTGAGCTCGAGCTGCGTGCCCCGGCGCGCGCGAAGCCCGGCGAGCCGTTCTCGGTCTCCGTCACCTCGCACAGCTGCGTCACCGATCCAAATCCCCCCTTCGCGACGAGTTGCGAGGCGGTCCCCGCACCCGGGGCGACGATCTCAGGCGCGAACGGCACCCTGACGACCGCCGACGACGGGACCGCACAGCTGGTCGCTCCGGCGGCAGGCGATCTGCGCCTGACCGCGGTTCGCGGCACCGATATCCGCTCACAGACGCTGCGCGTCTGCGTCGATCCGCAGCCCTCCGGCTGTCCGTCGAAGCGCGGCAAGAAGATCCTCGGCCGCGACGCGGATGACCGCATCGAGGGGACCGGAGGCGCCGACACGATCCGGGCCCGCGGCGGACGTGACCGTGTCCTCGCGCGCGGAGGCGAGGCCGACCGCGTCGACTGCGGCCCCGGTCGCGACAAGGTGCTCGCCGATCGGCACGACAAGATCGCGAAGAACTGCGAGACCGTCAGGCGATGAGCCCGGGCCGGGGATCGGCGGCGATGGCGGCGGCGGTCGCCGCCATCGCGCTCCCCGGCTGCGGCCTCGGGCCGGGCGAATCGAGCAGCGGTGAGGCGACCCTTACCGTGACCCGCGACTTCGGATCCGAGCTCGTGCTCGAGGCGAGCGAGCGAGACCCGGCGGAGTCGGAGACCGTGATCCGCTTCCTCGATCGCGAGGCCGATCTGACGACCCGTTACGGCGGCGGCTTCGTGCAATCGATCAACGGGACCTCGGGACAGGTCAGCGACGGTCGAACCAGCGACTGGTTCTTCTTCGTCAACGGAATCGAGTCGCCGCAGGGCGCCGCCGACTCGCGGGTGAGAGGCGGCGACCGGATCTGGTGGGATTACCGCGACTGGACCGCTGCGATGCGGGCCCCGGTCGTCGTCGGCTCGTGGCCGGAGCCGTTCGCGCAGGTGTCGGCGGGAAGCGACCGGCTCCCCGTCCGGGTCGACTGCGAGACCGGCCGCGGCGCCTGCGGCAAGGTCGCCGAGCGGCTCGCCGACGAAGGGGTCGACGCGAGCATCGAGCGCCCGAAGGACGCCGGTGGGGAGGGTGGGTCCGCGATGCGGGTCCTGGTCGGGCCGTGGGCGAGCGTGCGCTCCGACCCGGTCGCCGCGCAGCTCGATGACGGTCCCGCGACGAGCGGGGTGTTCGCGCGCTTCGAGCGCTCCGGCGGCGGCTGGACGGCGGTGGCCCTCGACTCCCGTGCCCAGCCGGCCCGCTCGTTCGCCGGCGGGGCGGGCCTGGTCGCCGGATTGGCCCGCGGTACCGAGCCGCCCACGTGGGTCGTCACCGGTACCGATGAGACCGGGGTGGACGCGGCGATCGAGCTCCTCGACACGCCCGACCTCGAACGCCACTACGCCGTCCTCGCCTCGCGGGAAGGCGAGATCGCCCTTCCCGTGCGGGGGTCGGGATGAGGTCGGCGCTCGCATACGCTCCGCGACGGGGAGTCTTCGGACGCGTCGGCGCCGGCTCCGCGTCGGTCTATCTCGGCTCGCTGGCGCTCGTCGCCTTCCTCTACTCGAACCCGATCGTGCTCGCGGCGACCGCCGCCGCGGTCGCGATCGCGGGGTTTCGCGCCGGCGCCGGCAGAGCGCTCGCCGCCGCCGCCCGCTGGGGAGCGGCGCTCGGCGTTCTCGTCGTCGCGGTCAACGCGGTCACCGCCCAGCGCGGCGACACGATCCTGGTCCGCGGCTGGCATCTGCCCGCTGCTCGGGCAGCTCGACGTCAGCGGTGAGGCGCTGGCCGAGGGTGCGATCGTCGGACTGCGAATCGCGATCGTCTTCTGCGCCTTCGCCGTCCATTCGGCGTGCGTCGATCCGGACCGGATGCTGCGCCTGCTGCGCCCGCTCGCTCGCCACTCGGCCCTGACCGCGACGCTGATCACGCGCCTCGTCCCGCTCGCCGCCGCCGACCACGCCCGGCTCGCCGAGGCAGCCCGGCTGCGAGGTCCCGCCGCGGCGCCGGTCGGCAGGCCGGCGCTCGCCCGCCGGCTGGTCGCCGGATCGCTGGACCGGGCCGTCGACGTCGCCGCGGCGCTCGAGCTCCGCGGTTACGCCAGGGGCGTGCCGGGTCACCGCGGAGCCGCTCGCAGCTCGCGACACTCGTGGCGGTTCGCCGCCGCCGGGATCGCGATCGCCGTGATCGCGATCGCCGGCCGGCTCGCGGGCGTCGCCTCGTTCGATCCCTATCCGACGGTCGAGATCGCCGCCGGCCCCTCGACGCTCGCGCTCGCGCTCCTCCTCCCGACGCTTGCAGCCGCACCGTTCATCGGCCTCGGGTCTCGCGATGGCTGAGCCGCTCGTCCACGCCGCCGGATTCTCCTATCGCTACCCCGGTGCGGACTCCGTCGCCCTCGACGAGCTCGACCTGGTGATCGCCGAGGGGGAGTTCGTGGTCCTCGCCGGTCGCTCGGGGTCGGGCAAGTCGACGCTGCTGCGGGCCTTCTGCGGCCTCGTTCCCCACTACCACGGAGGCGATGCGTGGGGCTCGCTCTCGGTCTGCGGCCTCGACGTGCGAGCGAACGGCCCGGCGGAGCTCGGTGGCCGCGTCGGTCTGGTCGGACAGGACCCCGAGACGCAGATCGTCTCGGCCACGGTCCGCGGTGAGCTCGAGCTGCCGCTCGAGCTGCGGGGCGAGCCCGCGGCGGCCCGTGCGCGGGCGATCGAGGAGGTCTCGCTGGCGCTCGCGATCGAGCACCTCGTCGACCGACCGACCGACACCCTCTCGGGCGGGGAGCTGCAACGGGTCGCGCTCGCCGCGGCGCTGGTCCTGCGTCCTGCCCTGGTGCTGCTCGACGAGCCGACGTCGCAGCTCGACCCGGTCGCCGGTGATGAGCTGATCGGGCTCTTGCGGCGACTGAACGAGGAGTGGGGGATGGGTGTCGTCCTCGCCGAGCATCGGCTCGAGCGCTGCCTCGCGGCGGCCGACCGGGTGCTTGCGGTCGACGCGGCCCGGGTCGTCTTCGACGGTGACTCGTCGGGCTTCTGCGATTGGGTCGCGGAAGCCGCGCCGGAGCTCGCCCCGCCCGGGGTCCAGCTGTTCTCGCTCGCCGGGGTGAGGCCGCTGCCCGTGGCCGCCAAGCACGCGCGGCGGATCCTCGCCGAGCACCGGCTCGCGCCGCGGCCGTCGCCGTCCGCCGCCGATCCCGTCGTCGCCCCGACCCGGCGCCGGCAGCGGCGGACATCCGAGCCGGCTCTCGCGGCCCGCGATCTCTGGGTCGAGCTCGACTCGGGTGACGGCCTCCGAGACGTCGTCCGGCGGCTGGAGCTCGTCGTGCGCCCTCGCGAGCGGCTTGCCCTGATGGGCCGAAACGGCGCCGGCAAGAGCACCTTCCTGCGCACCGCGGCGGGTCTGCTCGAGCCCGCGCGGGGTTCGATCGAGACCCCGGCGGGCTGCGTGCTGTTGCCGCAGAGCCCGAGCGACGTGCTGATCCGCGAACGGGTCGACGAGGAGCTCCCCGGCGACGCGGGCGCCCGGGCGCTCGCCGCGGTCGGGCTCGACTGGGCCGCGGCCAGCGACCCCCGCGACCTCTCGGGCGGTGAGCGCGAGCGGCTCGCGCTGGCGATCGTGATGGCGGGCCGCGAGGGCGCCTCTGGGCGACCGGGGCTGATCTGCCTCGATGAGCCCACCCGCGGTATGGACGGGAGCCGCAAGCGGGAGCTCGTCGGTTGGCTCACGGAGCTGACCGAGGCCGGCTCGGCGGTGATCGTGGCGACCCACGACGTCGAGTTCGCCGCCCGGTTCGCGACCCGGGTGGCGCTGATCGGCGACGGCGAGGCGATCGCCGACGGGCCCGCCGACGAGATCCTCTCCGGGGGCTGGTATTTCGCCACCGAGGTCGCTCGGATCCTCGGCCGCGGCGGCGCGATCACTCCCGAAGCGGGGGCGCGGGACCTCGAACGTGCCATGGCCGCGGCTGCGGCGATCGAGGCGGGCCCGGAATGAGCGCCTGGCAGGTCGCGATCTTCGCCGGGCTGGCGGTGATCGTCGTCGGCGGGTTCGCCTGGTACGAGCGCACCCGGCCGACCGCCCGGTTGGTCGCGCTCGTCGCCGCCCTGGCGGCGCTCGCGGTCGCCGGCCGGCTCGTCCTCGCCCCGATCCCGAACGTCGTCGCGACCACCGACATCGTCCTGATCACCGGGTATGCGCTCGGGGCCGCGCCGGGGTTCGCGGTCGGGGCGCTCGCCGCCCCCGTCTCGAACATCTGGCTCGGCCAGGGCCCGTGGACGGCCTGGCAGATGGCGGGCTGGGGGCTCGTCGGCCTCGGCGGCGCCTGGCTCGCGATCGCCACCCGCCGCCGGCTCGGGCGCCTCGGCCTCGCCGTCGCCTGCGCCGGCGCCGGGCTCGCCTACGGAGCGCTGCTCGACCTCTCGACGATGATGAGCTACGGCGGCGAGCAGTCGCTCGACCGTTACCTGGCGCTCTCGGCACGCGGGATCCCGTTCAACGTCGCTCACGCGGCCGGCAACTTCGCGCTCGCGCTCGCGGCCGGGCCGGCCCTGGTCCGGATGATCTCCCGTTACCGGACGCGGTCGCGGTTCGACTGGCACCCCGAGGGCGTCCTGCCGCTGCTGCTCGTCGTAGCGGTCGGCGTCGCCGCGTTCCCGGCGGCGCCGGCTCGCGCTCAGCTCGCGCCGAGGGCGGCGGTCGCCGACGCGCGAGCCTGGCTCGAGGGCACCCAGAACTCCGACGGCGGCTTCGGTGCGACCCGCGACTATCCCTCGAGCCCGGCGATGACCGGCTGGGTGATGCTCGGCCTCGAGGCCGCCGGCAGCAACCCGCTCGATCTGCGGCGCGGCGGCGAGACGCCGGTCTCCTACCTGCGCAGCCAGGCCGACCGGCTGCGCTCCGACGGCGACCTCGAGCGGACGATCCTGGCGCTCGCCGGTGCCGGTCTCGACCCGCGACGGTTCGGCGGCGCCGACCTGGTCTCCGAGCTGCGCTCGCGGCGCGACGCGAACGGCTCGGTCGGAGGTCAGGTCAACCTGACGGCGTTCTACGCGCTCGCGATGCGTGCCGCGGGTGCCGACCCGGACTCGCTGGGCCGCTCGACGCGCTGGCTGCGGCACGCCCAGAACTCCGACGGCGGCTGGGGCATCCAGCCCGGCGCCCCGAGTGAGGCGGACTCGACCGGCGCCGCGTTGCAGGGCCTGGCAGCGGCGGATCGGGGGGGCGGACGAGCTCGCGCGGAGCGCGGTGGCTGCGCGCGGCGCAGCGTGCCGGCGGCGGCTACGCGCTCGCGACCACCGGGGTCGTCAACTCGCAGTCGACCGCCTGGGCCGTGCAGGGAACGATCGCGGCCGGCGGCGGCGGCGGGTCGGTGCGCTCGGCGCTCGGCTACCTCGCCCGGCTGCGCTCGACCGATGGGCACTACCGCTACTCGCCGACCAGCGACCAGACCCCGGTCTGGGTGACCGCGCAGGTCGTGCTCGCGCTCGAGCGCCAGCCCTTCCCGGTCCCGGCGGTCGCCCGAGCGGCTCGCTCCGCGGGCGGCTCCGGGCATCCCGGCGGAGCGAACGGCGGCGGATCTCGGCGAGGGCTCGACCCCGGCGGCGAATGCGCAGGCCGCGACCCCGACCGGTGCGCCGAGCAGCGACGTAGGCTCGGGCGCCTCGGGCGGCACCGACCCCGGCGCCGGCTCCTCGCCGACCACCGATGGACGGCCGACCACGGTCGGCGGCGGCTCCGCCGCGTCCCGGTCGGCGGCCGGGTCGGCGGGTGCCGGCGGCGACGCGGAGGCCGGCGCTTCCGATCAGGCACCGGCGGCGGGCGAGACGCTCGCGGCAGAACCGGTGACCGTCTTCACCGCCCCGGCGGAGCGGAGCGGCGATGATCGGACCCGGTATCTGGTCGGCGGCGTCGCGGTGCTCGCGGTCGGGCTCGCCGCCGGTTTCATCTGGTATCGGCGCCGCGGCGTCTAGCTCGCGCCGCGCCCGCCCGATCGGTCGTTCATCTAGGTTGTCGGCGATGGACGTGGCGACCGCGATCCGCACCCGGCGCACCCACAAGGCCTACGTACGCGAGCCCTTGGCACGTGAGGAGACCGACGCGCTGCTCGAGCTCGCGCGGTGGGCGCCGAATCACCATCTCACCAACCCGTGGCGCTTTCGGGTGCTCGGCCCACGGGCGCTCGAAAGGCTGAAGCGCGCCGCCGGGCCCGAGGCGGGGGCGAAGCTCGACCGCGCGCCGACCCTCGTGGTCTGCTCGTGCGTGGTCAGCGGAGACGAGATCCAGGACGAGGAGGATCTGCACGCGACCGCCTGCGCCGCCTACATCGTTCTGCTCGCCGCGCACGCGCGGGGCCTGGGCGGATACTGGCGGACCCCGGAGGTGCTTCGCTCCGACGAGGGCAGGGCGGCCGTCGGGCTCGGCGACGACGAGCGCTTCGTCGCCCTGATCCACCTCGGGCGTCCGGTACAGGAAAAGCCGGCCCCCGAGCGCGAGCCCGCCGACTCGGTGGTCGCGTACCTCGACTGATGGCCGCCGCCGAGCGCTGATGCTCTCGCGTCGCGATGCGATCGAGGCGGTGACCGCCGAGCGCTTCGACGTGGTCGTCGTCGGCGGCGGGATCACCGGTGCCGGGGCGGCGCTCGACGCGGCGTCGAGGGGCTACACCGTCGCGCTGATCGAGCGCGACGACTACGCGATCGGGACCTCGAGCCGCTCCTCGAAGATGGTCCACGGCGGGCTTCGCTACCTGCAGAACTTCGACCTCGGGCTGGTCCGCGAAGCATTGCTCGAGCGTCAGTTGATGGTCCAGCTCGCGCCGCACCTCGTCTATCCGACCCCGTTCCTGGTCCCGACGCTCGGCGACGGCAAGCGCAGCAGATCGATCGGGATCGGGCTCAACATGTACGACGTGATGGCGACGACGCGGGTCGGGATGTCGCGCCGGGAGCGTGCCGAGCGGTCCCAGGGCGACGACTACTGGGCCCCGGACCGCCACCGCACGATCCCCGGCGAGGAGGTGGTCGAGCTGATCCCCGCGCTTGCCGACCGCGACCCGCGCGAGGCCTATCTGTTCTATGACTGCCAGACCGACGACGTACGGCTCGTGCTGACGATCCTCGGCGAGGCGGAGCGCTTCGGTGCGGTCTGTCTGAACGGCGCCGAGGTCGTCGGCCTGCTCGACGACGAGGGACGTGCGTCCGGGGTCGCCTGCGTGGACGCCGAGACCGGCGAGCGGTTCGAGGTCGGGGCCGACAACGTGATCAACGCGACCGGCGTCTGGGCCGACCGGATCCGTCCCGAGGAGATCCACGACGAGGCCGAGGTCCCGCGGATCGCCCCGAGCCGCGGCACGCACGTCACGCTGTCGATGGAGAGCCTGCCGGTCACCGGGGCGGCCTGCATCGTTCCCGCCGGCGAGAGCCGCACGATCTTCGCCCTGCCCTGGTACGGACGGGCATTGATCGGTACCACGGACAACGATTACGACGGCGACATCTCCCACGTCCGGCCGGCGGCGGACGACATCGAATACCTGCTCGAGGCCGCGAACTCGTTCTTCGGCAGCGAGCTCGGTCCCGACGACCTGACCGGTGGCTACGCGGGCGTCCGCCCGCTGATCTCGACCGGCGACCCGCGCAAGTCGGTCGACATCTCCCGCAAGGCGGAGCTGTATGAGACCTCCTCCGGGATGCTGACGATCACCGGTGGCAAGCTGACGACCTGGAGGCGGATGGCAAAGCAGGTCGTCGACAGGCTCGTCGAGCGAGACGGTCGCGTCGCCCCTTGCCGCACCGACGACATCCCGCTCGGGATGGCCGCGGGCGAGGGCGAGCTCGATCCGCCGGAGGGCCTGACCGAGAGTGACCTCCCGGCCGGCTACCGGGAGCTGCTCGCGTTCCGCTACGGACACGCCGCCCGCAACGTGCTGCGCCTCGCGGGCGAGCGTCACGAGCTGGCCCGGCCGATCGTCGATGGCCAGCCCGACCTGCTCGCCGAGGCGGCCGTCGCCGCGCGGTTCGAGCAGGCGCGCACGGTTGCGGATGTCCTTCTCCGGCGGACCCGGCTCGGCCTGCTCGCGGCCCCGCAGCTGCGAACGCGCGAGTCGGTCGCGGCGGTCGCCGCGGCGATGGCGTCCGAGCTCGGCTGGGACGAGGCCCGGGAGCGGGCCGAGAGCGAGCGCTGGGTCTCGGACGCGGCCGCCGAGGGGATCGACCCGGCCTCGGGAGGAGAGCCGGTCCGTTAGCCTGCGCGGCCGATGGCCCGCGACCCGAACGAGCTCCACCTCGCCGACCTGCACGAGCGGGCGGCCGACGCCGGGATCCCCGGTTACCGCAAGCTGCGCCGCGAGGAGCTCGTCGAGGCGCTCGAGGCGAGACCGAGCGAAGCGACGCCCGAGTCCGAGCCGGTCGAGCCCGACGAGGCGGACACGGACGAGATCGTGATCGAGGCGACGGTGCTCGACGACAAGCGAGCAGACCCCGGTCGAGCTCGGACCGCTGGGTCGCCGAGGGCGGCGACGAGCGCGGCGACGATCTCCCGACCGACGGAGGTGCGCGGGGTGCTCGAGCTGACCCGGCAGGGCTACGGATTCCTGCGACTCGAGGGCCTGACGCCGAGCGACGACGACGTCTACGTCTCGGCCGCCCAGGTGCGGCGCTGCGCGCTGCGGCCCGGTGACGAGGTCTCCGGTCCGGCTCGCGAACCGCGGCGCGGTGAGCGTCACCGTGCCCTCGTGCACGTCGACCGGGTCGGCGGCGAGGAGCCGAGCGAGGGCCGCCCCGAGTTCGACGCGCTTGCCCCGGAGTTGCCCGAGCGGCGAATCCCGCTCGACAGTGCCCGTGACGACGTGCTCCTGAGGGCGGTCGACCTGCTCACGCCGCTCGCCTTCGGCCAGCGGATCATGGTCCGGGCGGCTGCGCGGTCGGGGCGTACGACGCTGCTGCGCTCGATCGCCCGCGCCGCCGCCGGGGTCGACACCGTGCGGGTGATCGTGCTGCTGGTCGACGAGCGGCCCGAGGAGGCGACCGCGTGGCGCCGAACCGTCCCGGTCGCCGAGTTCGCGATCGCGACCGCGGAGCTGGCGGCGGTCGAGCAGGTGCGGACGGCCGAGCTCGCGCTCGAGCGCGCCCGCCGGCTTGTCGAGGCCGGCGTCGACGCGATCCTCGTCTGCGACTCGCTCTCGCGGCTCGCCTACGCCGCCGGCGACACGGCCGAGGTCAAGCGGCTGTTCGGCTCCGGGCGGAACGTGGCCGGCGGCGGGTCGCTGACCGTGGTCGCGACCGTCGTCTCCGACGCCCGCGACGAGGGCGAGGCCGAGCGCGCGGTGATCACGACGGAGAGCTCGCTGTTGACGCTCGACCCCGAGCTCGCGGCCGCCGGGGTCGTTCCGGCGATCGTCGCAAGCGAGTCCCGGGTCTCGAACGAGGATCAGGTCCGCGGGCCCGACGAGCTCGAGGCGGTGCGCAAGCTGCGCCGGCTGTTCATCGACCTGGACCGGCGCGAGGCCGCCGACCTCTTGCGGGAGCGGATCGAGGGGTCGTCCTCGAACGCCGAGCTGCTCGGCTCGCTCTAGACTAGCGGCGGTAGGCGAGACCGGCCCAGGAGGGCTCGCGCGAGAGCTCGATCGGCTCCGCGTCGCGGTCCGGCTGCACGTAGCCGAAGGTGTGCGTCTCGCCGTCGAAGACGACGTCGAGCTCTCCCTCCTTCACCCGCTGGTCGAGCCAGGCACCGCGGAAGACGAGGCGGCGGAGCCAGTGCACGAGGCTGCGGTTCGCCGGGCCGACGAGCTCGGTCCAGTGCTCGTTTATGTGCTCGCCGAGAGCCGATCCCGGCTCGCGGATCTCGCCGTTGACGGCCAGCTCGAGCAGGTCGTGAAGCTCCTCGGGCCGCAGGCCGCCGTCGACGAAGTCGAGCTTCACGGCGGCCTGCTCGACCCGCTGGGCGAAGTCGTTTTCGTTGAATGAGAAGCGCAGCTCGCCGTACTCGAGGACGTAGTCCGACCCGGACTCGTAATTGCCTCTGCGAGTTGCCCTTTCCACAGTTCTCCGACTTTCTCGGACCGCCTCTCTGCGGCGGCCTCCCAGGTGCGTGCATCTTCGCCGATCGCCGTCGCCGGCGCCGGCAGCCGCCCCGATCCTGAACGAGGGTTTGCACCATCGGCGTCGAAGGAAGGGCGGTTCGGGTCGGCTCGGATCCGAGCCCGGGGTCCTCGAGCGCCTCGCCCCCGGTCGCCTCGCGGAGGGGGCGCTGCACGCCGGCGCGGGGTTGTAGGCGGCGTGACCGCCTCCGCTCTCCCGTTTCGCTTCCGCCGGCTGCCCCTCGCGGAAGTCGCATCACGGCGGGTGCCAGTGGCGGTCACCCTCCTCTCCCGCCTGCTCGGGCTCGCGCTGCTGCGTCCCGAGCGGGCGGGCGAGGGCCTGCTGATCCCGCGCTGTCGCAGCGTCCACACCTTCGCGATGCGCTTCCGTATCCACGTCATCTTCTGTGATCGCGACCTGACGCCGCTCTCGGTTCGGGGCGCCGTTCCGCCGAACCGAGTCGTGCGCGAGCCGGGCGCCAGCGCTGTCGTCGAGCTGCCGCTGATCGACGGCGTGCGGTACGGGGCGGGCCGCTGATGCTGCCGGCGGCCGAGCCGCGGGCGACGCTGGTCGTCTGCGACGACGACGCGCCGACCCTCGAGCTGCTCTGCGACCACCTCCAGGCGGACCGGTTTCGCGCCCTCCCGGCGCCCTGCGGCCGCCGATGCGCTCCGCCTCTGTCACTACAAGCAGCCCGATCTGCTGCTGCTCGATCTCAACCTCCCGGACGCGCCCGGGCTCGACGTCCTGCGCGAGATCCGGAGATCCGAGGCGACGACCGGCAGCTATGACCCGACGCTTCCGGTGATCATCCTGAGCGGCCGGGCCACGGCGCCCGACCGGCTTCGGGGGCTCGCCTGCGGCGCCGACGACTACGTCGTGAAGCCGTTCCAGATCGAGGAGATCGTCGCCAGGATCGGCGCCGTGTTGCGGCGCGCCGAACGCCGCCGCGCCGGGCCGCTGCGGGTCGGCGAGATCGTCGTCGACACGGCGCGGCGCGAGGTGCGGGTCGGCGGCCGACCGGTCGCGCTCGCGAACAAGGAATTCGCGCTGCTTCGCACGCTCGCCGCCGAGCCGTGGAGGGTGTTCACGAAGGAGGAGCTGCTCCGCGACGTCTGGGGCTTTCGCTCGATGGGCCGCACGCGGACGCTCGACTCGCACGCCAGCAGGCTGCGGCGAAAGCTCGATCCCGAAAGCGGCCGCTACGTCGTCAACTGCTGGGGCGTCGGCTACCGGTTGATCGACGCCCCCGGTCCCGATGCTGGACGCGATCGCTGAGAGCGCCGGCTTCGCCTGGCCGGTGGCGATCGCCTGCGCCTCGGCGGCGACGCTCGGTCGCCTCCGGGCGAGTCGCCGTCGCGAGTCGGCCAACCGCGCCCTGCACGAGCTGCGCCGACCGCTGCAGGCGCTGGCGCTGGTCGCGCGCTCGGGTCCGCGGCCGCACGGCGATCAGCTCGGCCTCGCGCTCGAGGCGCTCGACGATCTCGACCGCGCCATCAACGGCGCGCCGCCGCGGGTCCGCAGCGAGCGCGTCGATGTGCAGAGCCCTGGCCGAGCAGGCGGTGGCGCGGTGGCGCACCCCCGCTGTCCTCGCCGGCAGGCGGCTCGAGCTCGCGTGGCGGGCCGGGGCGATCAGGGTCGCCTGCGATCCCGGCGCCCTCGGCCGTGCGCTCGACAACCTGATCGCGAACTCGCTCGAGCACGGCAGCGGCCTCGTCCGGATCGAGGGCATCGTTCGTACCGGGCGCCTGCGGCTGGTGGTCGCCGACGGCTCCGACGCGGGCACGCCGGGCTCGGACGCGGTGTTCGCCGGCCCGGCGACGGCGTCGCGCCCGCGGGCCGGGCGGATCGTCGGCGGGGCCCGGGACCGGCGCCGCGGCCACGGCCTGCGGGTGGTGGCGGCGATCGCAGCCGAGCACGGAGGCCGGTTCGCCACCTGCCGCCACGAGACCGGGGCCAGCGCGGTGATCGAGCTGCCGCTCGCGGAGTCGCGCCTTCGCGACACGGGGTGAGCCGTCGCGCTCGCGCCGTCGCGTTTGCCGCCGCGGCGGCGCTCTGCGCCGGGCTCGCCGCCGCCGTGACCGGGGGCGCCGGGATCGATGCCGAGACGCGGTTCGGCGCGCTTCGCGACGTCGTCGTGACCAGCCGCCCGCTGCCCGCCGGCCGGCGACTGGACCGCGAGGCGATCGCCCGCTCGCTCGAGCTGCGGCGCGTCCCGGAGCGCTTCCTGCCGGCGGGCGCGCTCAGCGACCCGGCGCAGGCGCTCGGGCGAGCGCCCGCGGCGGCGATTCCCGCCGGCGCCTACCTGCTCGCCTTCGAGCTCGCCACACCCGGCGCCGGGCGCGAACGGGCGCCGCGGATCGGCGCCGGGCGGCGGCCGGTCGAGATCGCGGTCCAGGGGGCCGGCGCCGCTCGCGGGCTCGTCGAACGGCCCGGGCCGCAGGGTTGACGTCGTGGTCACGACCGAGCCCGGGCCGACCGCCGCCGGACGCACCTATGTCGCCGCCCGTGGCGTCGGGTTGCTCGATCTGCGCCCGGCGGGCGCCGGCTCGGGCGGCGACGTCCTCGCCGGCCCGGAGTCCGAAGCGTGGATCGCCACCCTGGCGCTGACCCGCGGCCAGGCTCTGCGGCTGATCCACGCCCAGAGCTTCGCCCGCGACGTCCGCCTGATCGGGCGCTGAGCGCCCGACGCCCAGATGCGATTAGCCTCAGAGGTCGGGATGCGCAGGGTGGCGGCGAAACGCGCGGCGACGGTGGCGGTCGCGGCACTGGCGCTGCTCGGCGCCGGCTGTCTCGGTGGTTGCGGCGGCGGCGAACCGGCGTCCGATTCCGAGCCGACCGGTTTCGCCGCGGTGCTCGCCGGCGTCGGCGGCGGCGGCGAGAACGGCTCGCTCGGCGTCGGCTGGGTCGACGAGCGCGCTGCAGCCGAGCTCGACCCGCGGACGCGCGCCGAGCTCGAGCGGGCGCTGGGTCCGAACGCAGATACGGTCGTCGAGCAGGCGCCGGCGCTGCGGCGGCGCTTCGGGCTCGATCCCCGTGCGGCGACGGCGCTCGTCTCGCTCGGTGGTTCGTACGCGTTCGGGCTCCGGCTCGACGGCGTCGGAGCCCCGGGTCTGCGGCGAGCGCTGATCGCCGCCGGGGCTCGGGCACGAGACGCGGAGGGAACCGAGCTGCTGCGGATCGGCAACTACGCCGAGGTCCCCGAGCCGCTGCTGCGAGCGGGCATCAACGGCCTCGGAGCCCGCGATGCGTTCGCCCCGGACAGCACCGTGCTCGCGATCTCCGAGACGGCCCGCGCGGCGCTCCTCGGTAGGGGGGGCGTGCTGCTCGAGCAGCCGGTCTATGCGCAGGCCGCGAGCTGCCTCGGCGACGTGATCGCGGCCCGCCTGGTGCCCGCCAAGCTCGTGCTCTCGACCGAGCTCGCCACCGACCTCGTGGCGGTCGGTGTCGAGCGGTCGACGGGCCCCGGGCCGCCGCACCGCGAGGTCCTCTGCCTGCTCGGCGGCGCCGCGGCCGACGCCAACCGCCTCGCGGCGGCGCTCAGCGACTCCCTCGATCCGGCGGCGCGTGACCCGCGCTCGGGGGCACGGATCGGAGCCGACGTCTCGCGGGTCAGCGTCGAGCGGCCGGCGGGCGAGGTCGAGCAGGTCCGCGCCCAACTCACCCTCGCGCCCGGGGCCCGGCCGGGCTTCGTCTTCGACGTGCTCGCGGCCGGCAGCCTTCCCGCCTATCTCACTCCGGGCGGCTGAGCTCGGCCTCGAACGCCTCCCGGGCGCGGTCGCCGAAGACACAGAAAACGATCCGCTCGAGGCCCGAATCGGCGCCGAGGTGGAGCCGCGCCTGCTCGACCTCGATCCGCGCGGCCTCGGCGACCGGAAAACCGCCGACCCCGGTCCCGAACGCGACCAGGCCGAGCGACCGGGCGCCGAGCTCGTCGGCGAGCCGCAGCGTCGCTGCGGTGGCCTCCCCGATCACCTTCGCCGAGGTCGGCCCGCCGAGCCGCATCGTCGCGGCGTGGATCACCCAACGAGCCGGAAGCTCGCCGGCGTCGGTCGCGACCGCCCCGCCGAGCTCGATCGGCGCGAGGCGATTCGACTCCTCCTGGATCGAGGCACCGCCGGCCCGGACGATCGCCCCCGCGACCCCGCCGCCGTGGGCGAGGTCGGTGTTCGCCGCGTTCGCGATCGCATCGACCTCGAGCCGGGTGATGTCTCCCTCGACCACCTCGATCCGCGTCACCGGCCGAGCATAGCCTCGCCACCGCCTAGACGATCGCGGCGGCGATGCTGAGCAGACCGGCGATTGCGGCGGCGGCGAGCGCGGCACGGTGGTGGGTGGCGTCGTCGAGGCGCCGGAAGACCGCCGCCCCGAACCGATGGCCGATCAGCAGCGCAGGGACGCAGCCGAGCAGCACCCATGCCTCCGGGAGGGCTCGCCCGGAGCCGAGCACGGCGAGGACCACCGCGGTCGCGAGCACGGAGAGGCCGAGCAGGCCGGCGGCGAGTGAGTCGCGAAGCCGCGCCCCTCGGAGCCCGAGCCTGGTGAAAACGAGAACGAGCACCGGGCCGTTGACGCTCACCGAGGTCGTCAGCGCGCCCGCCACGAACCCGCCGGCGACCTCGATCGCCGTGCCGCCACCGCGCCGATCGACGGCGGCCGGCCGCTGCGATCCTGCGAACGCCTGGATCACGGCGCCGGCGAGCACGATCAGGCCGACCGCGATCTGCAGCAGCGCGCGGTCGGCGTGGGTGAGCAGCCAGAGGCCGGCCAGCGTCCCGGGCGCCGCCGCGATCAGCAGCAGCCCGATCTGCCGTGACTCGACCTCGGCGCTGCGGCGCTCGCCGAACAGGACGAGGCAGTTGATCGCGATCCCGAGCAGCAGCACCAGCGTCACCGCCGGTTCGGGCTCGAACGCCGCGAAGGCAGCCGGAGCGACGAAGAAGGCGAACCCGAACCCGATCGCCGCCTGCACGGACATCCCGACCAGAACGGCTGCGAAGAGGAGCAGGTCGAGGGCGCTCACCGCGGGAGCATAGGCGGCGCCACCGAACAGGCCGGGGAGAGACGACGGCCGCCGTGACCTCTAACGGATATCGCCTCCCCGGACGATCACGCACGCGTTCTCGCCGCCGACCTGAGGCTGCGGCTCGTCGACCGGCGCCGTGCCGCGGCGAGCGCCGGTGAGCCCGCGGGCGAGCTCGAGCCTGCGGTGCGCGAGCTCGTCGACGACGCGGCCGCGATCCTCTCGCGGCGACGGCGTGAGCAGATCGTCGATCTGATCCTTCGCGACACCGTCGGGCTCGGCCCGCTGGAGGAGCTGCTCGCGGATCCCGAGGTCGAGGAGGTGATGGTCAACGGCCACGAGACGGTCTACGTCGAGCGCCGCGGACGAATCGAGCGCAGCGAGGTGAGCTTCGACTCCGAGCGTGCCCTGCGCGACGCGATCGAGCGGATCCTCGCCCCGGCCGGCCGGCGAGTCGACGAGCTCAATCCGATGGCCGACGCGCGGCTCGCCGACGGCTCGCGGGTCAATGTCGTGATCCCGCCGCTGGCGGTCGACGGGCCGGCGCTGTCGGTCCGGCGCTTCGCCGCCAGCCGCCCCGACCCCGAGGCGCTGACCCTCTCCGGGACCCTGACGCCCGAGGTCCGCGACCTGCTCGCCGACGCCGTGCGCTCGCGGCGCAGCATCCTCGTCTCGGGCGGTACCGGGGTCGGGAAGACGACCCTGCTCAACGCTCTCTCGGCCTGGATCGGCCGCGACGAGCGGGTGGTCACGATCGAGGACGCGGCCGAGCTCCGGTTGCGCCAGCCGCACGTTGTCCGGCTCGAGAGCCGCCCGGCATCGGTCGAGGGCCGCGGGGAGGTGACGATCCGCGACCTGCTTCGGAACGCACTCCGCATGCGCCCCGACCGGATCGTGATCGGTGAGGTCCGCGGGCCGGAGGCGCTCGACCTGCTGACCGCTCTCAACACCGGCCACGAGGGGGCACTGTCGACCGTGCACGCGAACAGCCCCGAGGACGCCCTGCGTCGGATCGAGACGCTCGCCCTGATGGCGGGCGTCGGCCTCCCGCACGAGGCGGTCCGAGAGCAGCTCGCGCGCGGGATCGGAGTCGTCGTGCAGATGGCCCGCTCCCGCGAAGGCGTTCGCCGCGTCACAGAGGTGGCGGAGGTCCGGCGGGCCGCCGCCGGGGTCGGGGTCCGCGAGCTCTGGAAGCGTCGGTGACCGCGCCCGGGGCGGTCGGCGTCGCGCTCGCCGCGACCGCGGGCGGGCTCGGGGCGATCGCGGCACGTGAGGCGATCGTCGCAACCCCGATCGCGGGCCGCTGGCTCGCCGAGGCGGTGGAGCCGCTGCGTCGCGCCGGCCGCGAGGGATACGCTCCGACCGAGTCCGAGCGGCGGCGCCTCGCGGTGCTCGGGACGGCGGCGATGCTGGCCGTCGGGCTGCTCGTTCTCGGCCCGGGCCCGGCGCCGTTTCTCGCCGCCGCGGGCCCCGCCGTCGCCGCGTCGCTGGTCGCCCGCCGCCGCGATGCGTACCGCCGCGCGGTCGACCGCGGCATCCCGGGCGTCGCGCTCGCCGTCGCCGACGCGCTCGGCGCCGGTCGCTCGGCGCGCGCCGCGCTCGAGTCCGCACCGGGATCGCTCGAGGGTCCGCCGGCGCGCGAAATGGAGCGAGTCCGAGCCGAGCTCGCCCTCGGCGCGCCGACCCGCGACGCACTCGAGGCTCTCCGAGACCGGGTCGCCTCGTCCCGGGTCGACTCGTTCGCCGCCGCGCTGCTCTCCCAGCAGCTCGCCGGGGGCGACCTGGCGACCCTGCTGCGCCGTTTCGCGGCGGCCGCGGCCGATCGCGACCGCACCGAGGCCGACGCCCGATCGGCGACCGCCCAGGCGCGCTTCACCGGGCTGCTGGTCGTCGCGATGCCGGCCGCCGCCGCCCTGCTCGCGGAGCTGCTCGAGCCCGGGTTCGTCGGCGGGCTGCTCACCAGCCCGGCGGCGGCGACCCTGTTGGCCGCGGCCGCGGCATTGCAGCTGATCGGCTTCGCCGCGATCCGCCGCCTCGGCGCGCCGAGGGCCGAATGACTGCGCTGCTCGCGGCGGCGACCGTGCTGCTTGCGTTCGCGGCCGCGTGGGAGCTGATCGGCGGGGTCGGCGAGCGGGTGGCGGATGGCACCAGGGCGGCGCTGTCGGCGGCGTCCGGCGGGCGCCTGCAAAGCGTCGAGGAGATCGGAGCGCGGCTGCGGGTCTCGGAGCGGATCTGCCGCGCCGGCCTCTCCGGACGGCTCGCTCCACGGACCGTGATCGCCGCGAAGCTGCTCGGCGTCGGCTGCGGCGCCCTCGTCGCGGCCGCCGTCGCACCCGCGGTCGGCTCGAGGATCGGCCTCGTCGTCGGCTGCGGCCTGCTCGCCGGCGGTTTCCTGGCCCCGGATGCGTTGCTCGAGCGAGCCGCGCGCCGGCGCCGCGACCGACTCGTCGCCGCGCTGCCGGACGCGCTCGACATGCTCGCGGTCGGGGCAGCCTCGGGCCGGCCTCCGCCGACGGTGTTCGGCGAGATCGCGCGCGGCACCGCGGGCCCGCTCGCGGTCGAGCTCGGCGCGACCGTCGCCACGATCGAGTGTGGCGCCGCGACGACTGACGCGATCGATGCGCTGCGGGAGCGGGTCGGCGGGGCGGAGGTGGGCGCCCTCGCGGCCGCGATCGAGCGTTCGCGGCGCTACGGCTCTCCGCTGGCCGAACAACTTCATCTGCAGGCGACGGCGCTGCGGCGCGATGCGCGCCGGCGGATCGAGGACCGGGCAGCCCGCGCAGCGCCGAAGATCCAGCTCGTCGTCGCGCTCGTCCTCGTGCCCTCGGTGCTGCTGATGATCCTGGCGGCGATCGTCGCCCACTCGGACGCCCTTTTTGCCCAGTTCTGAGCGCCCGGTGCAATAGTCTCGCGCCGTGCACGCGAAGGCTTCCAACGGCGTTCTGCGTGGCGGCATCGACCTCGGCGGCACCAAGATCCAGGCGGCGATCGTCACCGTCGAGGGCGAGGTCACGGCGCAGGCGCGACGCCCGACGCCGACCGAGGGCGGACCCGCCGACGTGGCGTCGGAGATGGAGCATGCGCTCGCCGAGGCGGCCGAGGCGGCGGGCGTGCAGACCGACTCGCTGGCCGGAATCGGGGTCGGCTCGCCAGGCGACTCCGACGAGCGGACCGGCAACGTCTCCGAGGCGCGGAACCTCCCGGGCTGGACGGGAAGCTTTCCGCTCGGCCCGACGCTTGCCGACGCTCTCGGGGCGCCGGTGCGGATCGCGAACGATGTCGATGTCGCCACCAACGCGGAGTTCAAGCTCGGGGCCGGGAAGCCGTACGGGTCGATCCTCGGGGTCTTCTGGGGCACCGGGGTCGGCGGCGGCCTGATCCTCGACGGCAAGCGGTGGATCGGGCGCGGCGCGGCGGGTGAGATCGGCCACATGGTCATCAAGGAGGGCGGGGCGCGCTGTCCGTGCGGCCGCCGGGGCTGCATGGAGGCCTATGCGGGCCGCGGCGCAATGGAGGCGAAGGCGCGCCGCGACCACGCCGCCGGCGAGCCGACGAAGCTCTTCGAGATCATGGAGGAGCACGGACGGGACCGCCTCTCGAGCGGGGTCTGGGAGCGAGCGCTGAAGCATTCCGACCCGCTCGCCGAGAAGCTGATGAAGCGCGCCCTGCGGGCGCTCGGCGCCGGGATCGCCTCGGCGGTCAACCTGCTCGACCCCGAGGCGGTGATCATCGGCGGCGGGCTCGGGGTGCGGTTCGGACAGCCGTACGTCGAGAGGATCGCCAAGCATATGCACCCGCACCTGTTCGTAGACGACGATCCGGCGCCGATGTTCGTCGCCTCGCTCGGCGACCTCGGAGGTGCGATCGGCGCCTCGCTTCTGTTCGACGATCCAGCGCCCTGATGCGCGCGGTCGTGCTGCGCGGGTTCGGAGGGCCGGAGGTCCTCCGCCTCGAGCAGGCCGACCGGCCCGAGCCGATTCCGACCGAGGTCCTGGTCCGGGTTCGCGCCGCCGGTATCAACCCGGTCGACGCGAAGACGCGCGCCGGCCGCGGCATGGCCGCGGCGCTCGGCGAGCCGCCGCTGATCCTCGGCTGGGACGTTGCCGGCGTGGTCGAGGAGGTCGGCGCCGGAGTGACCCGGTTCGCTCCCGGCGACGAGGTCTTCGGGATGCCGTGGTTTCCGCGGCAGGCGGGCGCCTACGCCGAGTACGTGACCGCGCCCTCGCGGCACTTCGCGCCGCTGCCCCACGGGCTCACGGTCGCCCAGGCGGCGGGATTGCCGCTCGCCGGGCTCACCGCCTGGCAGGCGCTCGTCGATCTCGCCTCCATCACGGACGGCGACCGTGTCCTCGTCCACGCGGCCGCCGGCGGGGTCGGCCACCTCGCGGTGCAGATCGCGAAGGCGCGCGGGGCCCACGTGTTCGCTACCGCCCGCGGCGCCAATCACGACTTCCTCCGCGAGCTCGGCGTCGACGAGCCGATCGACTACACCGAGCAGCGCTTCGAGCAGGCGGCGGCCGATCTCGACGTCGTCGTCGACCTGATCGGGACCGAGGAGTACGGGCTGCGCTCGCTCGGGGCGCTGCGCGAGGGCGGCCTGCTGATCGCCGTCCCGAGCGGGACCAACGAAAACGTGATCTCTGCCGCCAGGGCCTCCAAACGCCGGGTCAGCGGGATCCTCGTCGAGCCCGACCTCGGGGGCCTGCGCGGGCTGGCAGAGCTGGTCGCCGCGTGCAGGCTGACGGTCGCGGTCGCGGCGCAGTACTCGCTCGGCGACGCCGCCGTCGCGCACGGGGCGATCGAGAGCGGCCACACCCGGGGCAAGCTCGTGCTGATCGTCGACTAGCGAGCTCGCGAACGCGGCGGCGCCTCGCCGGGCAGCCAGGGCTTTCGCCAGCCTCCGTGGCCGGTGAGCAGGTAGCTCGCCGACTCAGGCCCCCAGGTGTCGGGCTCATAAGGCTCGACCTCGCAGGGCCGGTCGAGCAGCGGCTGGACGATCCGCCACGTCTCATCGATCGCGTCCATCGTCGGGAACAGGTCGGTGTTGCCGATCAGCGCGTCGCGAAGCAGGCGCTCGTAGGGCTCCGGCTGGTCGCCGACCTGGTCGCCGAAGAGCAGGTCGAGATGAACGCGTTGCAGCGCCTCCTCGCCACCCCGCTTCGCCATCAGGCAGAGCTCCGCCCCCGGCTCGGGCTTGATCCGGAGGATGAGCTCGTCGGGATCGGGGATCATCCGCCCGCCGATCCCTAGTCGCGGGGGCTCCTGGAAGACGACTCGGACCTCCGTCGCCTCGACCGGCATCGCCTTGCCGGCGCGGATGAAGAACGGGACACCGGCCCAGCGCCAGTTGTCGACCGAGAGCCTCAGCGCGACGAAGGTCTCGGTCTCGGAGTCCGCGGCGACGCCTTCGACCTCCCGATAGCCGATGTACTGGCCGCGCACGAAGCGTCCGGGGTCGACTTCCGGCATGGCGCGAAACAGGTCCGCCTTGCTGTCGCGGACCGGGTCGGGATCGGCCGGCCCGGCGGAGGGTGGCTCCATCGCGACCAGGGCGAGCACCTGAAGGAGGTGGTTCTGGACCACGTCGCGAAGCGCGCCGACCGCGTCGTAGAAGCTGCCGCGGTCCTCGACCCCGAAGTCCTCGGCGAGCGTGATCTGGACCGAGTCGATGAACTGGCGGTTCCAGACCGGCTCCAGGATCGCGTTCGCGAACCGCAGGTAGAGGATGTCCATCACGGGTTCCTTGCCGAGGAAGTGGTCGATGCGCAGGATCTGCCACTCGTCGAGCACCTCGCAGATCTTGCGGTTGAGCTCGCGGGCCGACTCGCGGTCGTGTCCGAACGGCTTCTCGAACACGACCCGCGCGCGCTCGGTCAGCCCGGCGTCGTGGAGGCGGTGGACGACGTCGGCGAACAGGGACGGCGGGATCTCGAGATAGAAGACGACCTGCTCGGCATCGCCGATCTCCTTCTTGAGGCGCTCGTAGGTGTCGGGCTGGTCGAAGTCGCCGCGGACGTAGTCGAGCCTCTTCTCGAGCCGCTTGATCACCTCCGGATCGGGATCGTCGATCTCCGCCTCGATCGCCGCGCGCGCGTGTCCGTCGAGCTCCTCCTGGCTCCACCTGTTCCGGGCGACACCGAGCACCCGGCAGTCGAGCTCGCCGCGCCGCTCGAGCCGGTAGAGCGCCTGGTAGGTCATCTTCTTCGCCAGGTCACCGGTGATCCCGAAGATGACGAGCACGTCCGCTCGATCGGTCATCGGCCAGCAGCCTATTGACCGGCGTCGATGCGCCTCGTGCCCCCCGTGCTTAGTATCCCGGCATGCAGCTGGGCATGGTCGGACTCGGGCGGATGGGGGCAAATCTCGTCCGGCGTCTGATGCGAGACGGGCACGATTGCGTCGTCTTCGACGTCAACCCCGACGCGGTCGAGGAGCTCGCCGGCGAGGGCGCGACCGGCGCCGACTCGCTCGACGAGTTCGTCGCCAAGCTGTCGACGCCGCGCGCGGCCTGGGTCATGGTCCCGGCCGGGGAGATCACCGAGAGCACGGTCACCGAGCTCGCCAAGCGGCTCGAGCGCGGCGACGCGATCATCGACGGCGGCAACTCCTACTACCGCGACGACATCCGCCGCTCGGCGAGGTTCGCCGAACAGGGGATCGACTACATCGACTGTGGCACGAGCGGTGGCGTCTTCGGCCTCGAGCGCGGCTTCTGCCTGATGATCGGCGGCCCGGAGAAGGCCGTGAAGCGCCTCGACCCGATCTTCGCGACGATCGCCCCGGGGGTCGACTCGGCGGAGCGGACGCCGGGCCTCGGCGGCGACCCGTCGACCGCCGAGAACGGCTACCTGCACTGCGGGCCGAGCGGCGCCGGGCACTTCGTGAAGATGGTCCACAACGGGATCGAGTACGGGATCATGGCCGCCTACGCCGAGGGCCTCAACATCCTCGAGAACGCCGACGCGGGGCTGCACGAGCGCGAGGCCGACGCCGAGACCGCCCCGCTGACCGATCCCGAGTACTACAGGTTCGAGCTCGACATCCCCGAGGTCGCCGAGGTCTGGCGGCGGGGCAGCGTGATCGGCTCGTGGCTCCTCGACCTGACCGCGGCGGCCCTGCGGCAGTCGCCGACGCTCGACGACTTCGAGGGCCGGGTCTCGGACTCCGGCGAGGGTCGCTGGACCTCGATCGCGGCGATCGAGGAGGGCGTGCCGGCGCCGGTGCTCTCGAGCGCGCTCTACTCGCGTTTCGCGTCCCGCAACCTCGACGACTTCGCCGACAAGGTGCTCTCCGCGATGCGCAAGCAGTTCGGCGGCCACGCCGAGAAGCAGCAGTGAGCGCCGCGGACCGCCTCGTGTCGAGGGTGGCGGGCCGACGGGCTTGAAGGCCGAGGTCGTCGCCGACGCCGAGGCCGCCGCGAGTCGCGGCGCCGAGTTGATCGCCGCGTCAGCCGCGGAGTCGCTCGCTGCCCGGGGGCGCTTCTCGCTCGCCGTCAGCGGCGGCCACGGACCGTGGCGGATGTTCGAGCTGCTCGGCCGCCACGACGTCGACTGGCCGGCGGTGACCGTGTTCCAGGTCGACGAGCGGGTCGCTCCCGACGGCGACGATGACCGCAACCTCACCCAGCTCGTGCCCAGCCTCCCGGCCGCCGGCCGGGGGCGGATCGTCGCGATGCCGGTCACCGACGACGACCTCGAGGCGGCTGCCCGGCGCTACGGCGAGCAGCTCGACGAGCGGCTCGATCTCGTCCATCTCGGCCTCGGGCCCGACGGCCACACGGCCTCGCTGGTCCCGGGCGATCCGGTGCTCGAGGTCACCGATCGGCCGGTGGCGACGACCGGCGAATACCAGGGCCGGCGCCGGATGACCCTCACCTACCCCGTGCTCGCGGCCGCGCGACGGATCCTCTGGCTGGTCACCGGCGACGACAAGGTCGACGCGCTCGCCAAGCTGCGCGCCGGGGACCGATCGATCCCCGCCGGGCGGGTCCGCAACGACGACGCGATCCTGATCTGCGACCGCGCCGCGGCCGGCCCGAGCGCCGACTGAGCTCCCTGCCCGGCCCTTCGGACCGCCGGCTCAGCGGCGTCGGAGGTCGAGCCGCTCGACCGTCTCGCCGCGCCCGATCAGAACCTCGGCGACCATCGCGGGGGAGAACAGGCCGTGGTCGACGACGCCCGGTGTCGCGGAGAGCCGCGCCGCGAGCCGGGCCGGATCGCCCACCTCGCCGCGGTAGTCGGCGATCAGTCCGCCGTCGGGCGACGGCGCCGCACCTTCGCGCGGGGCGGCGTCACCGAGCGAGGCCAGGGTCGCCGGGAGCCCGAAACGCAGCAGCTCGAGCGGGATCGGCGGCGCGATCGACTCGACCGGCTTCGAGGAGTCGGCGATCACGACGAATCGGTCGGCAGCCGCGGCGACGATCTTCTCGCGGGTGTGGGCGCCGCCGCCACCCTTGACGAGCCAGCCGTCGGGCGCCACCTGGTCGGCGCCGTCGATCGCGATCTCGAGCCGGTCGACGGAGTCGAACGGCTCGACCGCGATCCCCAGCTCACGGGCGCGAGCCTCGGTCGCGACCGAGGTCGCGACGCAGCGGATCTCGAGCCCGCGCGCGGCGAGCGCCGGGAGCAGGAAGGCGACGGTCGAGCCCGTACCGAGACCGACCAGCATGCCGTCGGAGACCAGCTCCGCGGCGGCCTCCGCGGCGGCGCGCTTCTCGGTGTCCCGGTTCGTTGCCAGACCGGGGTTATAACCGCAACCGTGCCTCTATAGGGTGAGGACATGGGCACCGAGCAGGACGCCTTCACCGAGATCGACGAGCTCTGCGTGAACACGATCCGGACGCTGTCGATCGATGCGATCCAGAAGGCGAACTCCGGTCATCCGGGGACGCCGATGGCGCTCGCCCCGGTCGCCTACACGCTCTGGCAGCGGTTCCTTCGCTTCGATCCCGACGACCCGATCTGGCCCAACCGCGATCGCTTCGTGCTCTCCAACGGCCACGCGTCGATGCTGCTCTATTCGCTGCTCCACCTCACCGGCGTCAGGGCCGTCGACCCCGACTACGAGATCGAAGGCCGGCAGTCGATCACGCTCGACGACATCAAGACGTTCCGCCAGCTCGACTCGAAGGCCGCCGGCCATCCCGAGTACCGGTTCACGTCCGGCGTCGAGGCGACGACCGGTCCGCTCGGGCAGGGGATCGCGACCTCGGTCGGGATGGCGGTCGCGGGCAAGTGGCTGGCCGAGCATTTCAACCGGCCCGGGTTTCGGATCTTCGACTACGACGTCTACGCGGTCGCCGGCGACGGCTGCTTCATGGAGGGGGTCTCCCACGAGGCCGGATCGTTCGCGGGCCATCAGCAGCTCGACAACCTCTGCTGGATCTACGACAACAACCACATCACGATCGACGGCGATACGGAGATCACCTACGACGACGACGTCGCAGCGCGGTTCATGGCGTACGGCTGGAACGTGACCAGGGTCGGCGACGCAAACGATCTCGCGCTGATCGCGCGCGCGTTCGAGACCTTCCTGGCGACCGACGACCGCCCGACGCTGATCATCGTCGACAGCCACATCGGCTACGGATCGCCACACAAGCAGGACACCGCGGCCGCCCACGGCGAGCCGCTCGGCGAGGAGGAGGTCCGGGAGACGAAGCGCTTCTACGGCTGGCCGGAGGACGCCCAGTTCCTGGTCCCCGACGGCGTCCGCGAGCACTTCGCCGCCGGGATCGGGGCACGCGGGAAGGAGCTGCGCGGCGAGTGGGGTTACCAGCTGGTCGGCTATCAGCGCGAGCACGAGACGCTCGAGCGCCAGATCGACCAGATGCAGCGCCGCGAGCTCCCCGAAGGATGGGACCGCGACATCCCGAGCTTCGACCCCGACGAGAAGGGGATCGCGACGCGCAAGGCATCGAATCAGGTCGAGAACGCGATCGCCGCGCAGGTGCCCTGGTATCTGAGCGGCTCGGCCGACCTCACCGACTCGACCTCGGTGCGGCTCGCCGACGTCGCCGACTTCGAGCCCGGGGCGCGCGACGGCCGCCAGCTCCACTACGGGATCCGCGAGCACGAGTCCGCCGCGACCTCGAACGGGCTCTCGCTCTCGAAGCTGCGGCCCTCGTGGTCCACCTACCTCGTGTTCTCGGACTACGCGCGGCCCGCGATCCGGCTCTCGGCGTTGATGGAGCTGCCGGTGATCCACATCTTCACCCACGATTCGATCGGGCTCGGCGAGGACGGCCCGACCCACCAGCCGGTCGAGCACCTCGCCTCGCTGCGGGCGATCCCGGGCCTCAACGTGATCCGGCCGGCCGACGCGAACGAGGTCGCCGAGGCGTGGCGGGTGACGATGGAGCAGACCCATCAGCCGGTGGCGCTGGTGCTGACCCGCCAGGACGTTCCGATCCTCGACCGCGCGCGCTACGCCTCGGCGGACGGCCTGCGCCGCGGCGGCTACGTGCTCGCCGACCCCGACGACGGCGACCCGGAGCTGATCCTGATCGCGACGGGCAGCGAGGTCGCGCTGGCCGTCTCCGCGCACGAGCAGCTGATCGCCGACGGGATCCGCTCCCGCGTCGTCAGCCTGCCGTCGTTCTACCTCTTCGACCAGCAGGACGACGCCTACCGCGACAGCGTCCTGCCGCCCGCGATCGGGGCCCGAGTCTCGGTCGAGGAGGCGTCGACGCTGGGCTGGGACCGCTACGTCGGGCCGCGGGGCGAGAAGATCGGGATGCATACGTTCGGCTCCTCGGCGCCGCTCAAGGACGTGCTGACGGAGTTCGGCTTCACGCCGGAGCGAGTCGCCGAGACCGCCCGCGAGGTCCTCGCGCGCGACGCCTGAGAAAATCTGGCGAGGAACGACCAGAGACGAGGAATCAGATGAAGCCAACCGAACGACTGCACGAACTCGGCCAGAGCCTCTGGGTGGACAACATCACCCGGACGATGCTCGATCAGGGCACGCTGGCCTCCTACATCGACGAGCTCTCGGTCACCGGATTGACGTCGAACCCGACGATCTTCGACAAGGCGATCGACAGCGGTGACGCCTACGACGACCAGATCGCCGAGCTCGCCGACCGCGGACTCGAGGGCGACGACCTCTTCTTCGAGCTCGCGCTCGCCGACCTGCGCCGCGCCGCGGAGCTGTTCAAGCCGGTCAACGAGCGCACCGACGGGGTCGACGGCCGGGTCTCGCTCGAGGTCTCGCCGCTGCTCGCCGACGACGACCAGGCGACGATCAAGCAGGCCGCCCAGCTCTACGGCCGCGCCGAGCCGAACTTCTTCATCAAGATCCCGGGCACCGCCGCCGGCCGCACGGCGATCGAGGAGACGATCTACGCCGGGATTCCGGTCAACGTCACGCTCCTGTTCTCGACCGACCAGTACGTCGGCGCCGCCGACGCCTACATGCGCGGGATCGAGCGCCGCATCGACGCCGGCCTCAACCCTGCCGTCCACTCGGTCGCATCGCTGTTCATCAGCCGCTGGGACGCGGCCGTCTCCGAGCAGGCGCCGGACGATCTCCGCAACCGGCTCGGGATCGCGGTCGGCATGCGAACCTACGCGGCCTACCGCGAGCTGCTGGACTCCGATCGTTGGCTGCGCCTCGCGAACGAGGGCGCGCGCCCTCAGCGTCTGCTCTGGGCGAGCACCGGGACCAAGGACCCCGACGCCTCCGACACCCTCTATATCGACGCCTTCGCCTCGCCGTTGACGGTCAACACGATGCCCGAGAAGACCCTGATCGCGTTCGCCGAGCACGGCGAGCCCGGGGGATTGCTGCCCGCCGACGGCGGCGATGCGACCGAGACGCTGAAGGCGTTCAACGACGCCGGCATCGATACCGACGCGCTCGCCGTCAAGCTCCAGAAGGACGGCGCCGAATCGTTCGTGAACTCGTGGCAGGACATGCTCGCCACGATCGCGAAGCAGCACCAGCCCGCGGCCTGAACGGGTCGCGCGACGATGAGCGATACCCCGCTAGGCGACCGGCCCGGATGGAAGGCGCTCGAGCGGCATCACTCCGAGCTCGCCGGCCGCCACCTGCGGCAGTTCTTCGCCGACGACCCCGACCGCGGCGAGCGGATGACGGCGCGAGGCCGCCGGGCTCTACCTCGATTACTCGAAGAACCGGGTCACCGATGAGACGATCGGGCTGCTCGTCGCGCTGGCCTCCGAATGCGGGCTGGCCGAGCGCCGCGAAGCGATGTTCCGCGGCGAGCGGATCAACGTCTCGGAGAACCGCTCGGTGCTCCACGTCGCGTTGCGGATGCCTCGCGGCCGCTCGCTGATCGTCGACGGCACCGACGTCGTCGCCGAGGTTCACGAGGTGCTCGACCGGATGGCCGCGTTCTCCGACCGGGTTCGATCGGGCGATTGGAAGGGACACACCGGAAGGCCGATCCGCAACGTGATCAACATCGGGATCGGCGGCTCGGACCTCGGCCCGGTGATGGCCTACGAGGCCCTGCGCCACTACTCGAAACGCGAGATGACCTTCCGCTTCGTCTCCAACGTCGACGGCACCGACTTCGTCGAGGCGACCCGGGATCTCGACCCCGCCGAGACGCTGTTCGTGGTCTGCTCGAAGACCTTCACGACGCTCGAGACGATGGCCAATGCCCACAGCGCCCGCGACTGGATGCTGGCCGGGCTCGGCGGCGACGAGTCGGCGATCGCGAAGCACTTCGTCGCCGTATCGACGAACGGCGACGGCGTCTCGGAGTTCGGAATCGACCCCGCCAACATGTTCGGTTTCTGGGAGTGGGTCGGCGGCCGATACTCGATGGACTCGGCGGTCGGGCTCTCGACGATGGTCGCGATCGGGCCCGAGCGGTTCGCGGAGATGCTGGCCGGCTTCCACGCGGTCGACGAGCACTTCCGGGACGCCCCGACCGAGCGGAACCTGCCGGCCCTGCTCGGCCTGCTGGCGGTCTGGTACGGCGACTTCTTCGACGCCCAGACGGCCGCCGTGCTGCCCTACGAGCAGTACCTGAAGCGGTTTCCCGCCTACCTGCAGCAGCTGACGATGGAGTCGAACGGCAAGCACGTGACCCTCGACGGCCGGCCGGTCGACTACGAGACCGGCGCCGTGTACTGGGGCGAGCCGGGGACCAACGGCCAGCACTCCTTCTACCAGCTGATCCACCAGGGGACGAAGCTGATCCCGTGCGATTTCATCGGCTTCTGCGAGCCGCTGAACCCGCTCGGCGACCACCACGACCTGCTGATCTCGAACGTGTTCGCACAGGGCGAGGCGCTGGCGTTCGGAAAAACGCCCGACGAGGTCCGCGCCGAGGGCGTCCCGGAGGAGCTGGTGCCGCATCGCGTCTTCGAAGGCAACCGGCCCTCGAACACGATCCTCGCCCAGCGCCTCGACCCGCGAGCGCTCGGCAGCCTCGTCGCCCTCTACGAGCACAGCGTCTTCACCCAGGGCGCGATCTGGGACATCGACTCGTTCGACCAGTGGGGGGTCGAGCTGGGGAAGGTGCTGGCGAAGCGGATCATCCCCGAGCTCCAGGCCGCCGGCGAGCCGGAGCTGTCCCACGACAGCTCGACCAACGCGCTGATCCGCCGCTACCGGGCAGACCGCAGCGGTGGCTGAGCCGCGGGCCGTGCCGGGGTCCAGCGCCGGGGTCGCCGCGATCCTGTTCGACATCGACGGCACCCTGATCTCGACCGGCGGCGCCAGCGACCGAGCCTGGCACAGGGCCTTCCTCGAGCTCTACGGGGTCGAGGTCAACGTCCCCGACTACACCGGCAAGGGCGTGCCCGATCCGGTCGTCGGCCTGCAGTGCTTCCGCGGCGCGATCGGCCGCGAGCCCGAGGGCGGTGAGATGGCGAGGCTGATGATGCTGCGCCAGCGCCACCTGGAGGAGGAGGTCTCGGCCTCGGACGGCTACCGGGTGATGCCCGGAGTCGAGGACCTGCTGCGGCGGCTCGGCGACGAGGGCCGCCTCGTCGGGCTGATCACCGGCAACACCGAGCCCGCCGCCCACATCAAGCTCGCCCGCGCGCACCTCAACCGGTTCTTCGCGCTTCGGCGGCTACGGCTCCGACGCGGACGAGCGGGTCGACGTCTGCCGCAGGGCCCTCGATCGCGCCGCGGTCGTCGCCGGCGGCCGGCTCGACCGCGAGGGGTCGATCGCCGTCGGCGACACCCCGCTCGACGTCGAGGCGGCCCACGGCGCCGGGATCCGGGTCGTCAGCGTCGCGACCGGCGAGTACGGGGTGGAGCCGTTGCGAGCGGCCGGCGGCGATTGGGTCGTCGCGGACCTGACCGCAGATGCGCTGCCGTTCTGACGTCCGGCGTTGTCCGCGCCCGCGCGCGCGGCAGAGCGCTAGGCCGGCGGCGGAACGCCGGACGGCTCGATCGCCTGGTCCGCCTCCTCCTGGAGGCGGCGCGCGACCGCCGCCGAGGCCTCGCAGATCCCGTCGAGCTCCGCGGCCGAGCGCTTGTGGCCCTTGACGTTCGAGACCAGCGATCCCGAGACGAGCTCGAAGGCGAAGTTCTCGTCGGAGTTCTGCTCGAGCCAGACCAGGAACGAGGGGGAGAGGATCTGACGGGCGCGGTTCATGTCGTCGCGCTCGCCGATGAAGATCTCGTAGCTGCGGTCGACCGCCGCCGACTCCTGCTCGACGCGCTGGCGCTTGCGGAAGACGTCCTCCATCCCGTCCATGAACCGGAAGCCGACCCGCCGCTGGCAGTAGATCTCGCCGATGTAGTCGGCGGTGTCGGGCAGCTCGGTGACCGCGATCGTGAAGTGGATGTAGGTCGTCTGTCGGTCGCCGTCCGAGTCGGTCGTCTGCTCCTCGTAGGTGTAGAGGCAGAGGCTGCCGTCGATGCCGCCCGGGAGCACGCCGTTGAACCGCTGCTCGGCGTAGCGGTCGTCGCCCCTGCGGAGTAGCGGCGTAACGGGCGGCAGTGTCGAGCGGCCGTCGACCCGGGTCAGGCCTCGGCCCTCGGCGTAGGCGCGAAAGAAGTCATCCCGCGCGCGTGAGTTCGCGATCAGCCAGACGACGAGGGCGGTGAGCACGATCACGGCGCCGGCGGCCGCGGCGCCGATCGCGAAGCCGACCGCGACGCCGACCGCGATCAGCGCGATCAGCGCGATCCCGCCTCCGATCCCGAGCGTCAGCGGGCTCCGCGCGAGGGCGCCGAGGTGCCGGCTCCGGGTGTCGTCGGCGTCTTGCGGAACGGCCGCGCTCACGCGCGCAGCCTACCCAGTGCAAGCGGGGTTGCAGATCGGGGCGCCGGGCAGGGGTCCGAGGCGCCCCGGCGACCGCTCCCGAAACCCCATGCCAGAGCGAAAAAGGCTGGACCGCGCGGACCGCCGTAGCAAGTCCGTCCGACGCATCGGTTCCAATCTCGGCGAATGCCGTGTTGCAAAGTGGGGCAGAGTGGGTTAGCGTGGCCCAACGAGTTGACCCAGGGACCGGGGTGGTGCGGCTCCTCCCACCGCGCCACTCCGGTCCAGATTTCTTCGGAGTCCCCTCCTCAGCCTGATGGCTTTCCGCGGTCAATACGAGCACAGCCTCGATTCCAAGGACCGGCTCACCGTGCCGGCGCGTTGGCGCGGGCCACTGTCGGAGGGAATCGTTCTCGTCGCCGGCCTCGACCCCTGCGTCGAGGTCTTCTCGCCGCAGGGTTATGACGACTGGAGCCGGCGCTTCCTCGCCAACCTCAACCGGCTCGGCAGGAAGGGCCGGATGATGTACCGGCGCTTCAACGCCTCGGCCTCGGACGAGTCGCTCGACTCGGCGGGCCGGGTCCGTCTCGCCCGGCACCTGATCGAGCACGCGGGCCTCGACGGGCCGTGCATGGTCGTCGGCGTCGGCGACCACATCGAGCTCTGGAACCCGGCTCGCTGGGCAGACCACTACGCCGAGCTCGACGAGCAGGCGGGAGTGCTGGCCGAGGAGCTCTCGACGCCGCCCGGACCCACCGGTTGAGGGCGATGGCCACACTGACCTACATGCCGACCGAGCACGTTCCAGTCCTCGCCCCGGAGCTGATCACGCTCACCGATCCCGGTCCGGGCGACACGGTCGTCGACTGCACGTTCGGCGGCGGCGGTCACGCCCGGCTCGCCGCCGAGCGAATCGGGCCGACCGGTGTCCTGATCGCGATCGACCGTGACGCCCGCGCCGCGGAACGCTTCGCGGAGATCGAGCCCGAGCTCGGTTGCCGAACGCGGTTCATCGGCGCTGACTTCGCCGACGCACTCGAGAGCCTCGTGGCGGGCGGCGCGCGTCCCGACGTCGTCTTCATGGACCTCGGGATCTCCTCGCTCCAGCTCGACAACGCCGAGCGCGGCTTCTCGTACTCCTACGACGCACCGCTCGACATGCGGATGGACACCTCGCAGTCCCTGAGCGCGCGCGAGGTCGTCAACGAGTGGCCGGCCGACCGTCTGGCGGCGGCGATCCGCGAGCTCGGCGAGGAGCGCCACGCGCGCTCGATCGCCGCCGAGATCGCCCGCCGGCGGCCGCTCGAGACCACCTGCGAATTGGTCGAGGCGGTGCGCGCCGCGGTCCCGCCCGCGTATCGCTTCGGCCGCGGCCATCCCGCGAAGCGCACCTTCCAGGCGATCCGGATCGCCGTCAACGGCGAGCTCGACTCGCTCGACCGCGCGCTCCCGGCCGCCTGGTCGGCGCTCGTCGAGGGCGGCAGGATGGCGGCGATCTGCTTCCACTCGCTCGAGGACCGCAGGGTGAAGCGGTTTCTCGCCGACCGCGCGCGCGGTTGCATCTGCCCCCCCGAGCTCCCGGTCTGCCAGTGCGGCCACGAGCCGGAGGCAGAGCTCTTGACGCGTCGCGCGCTGAAGCCGAGCGAGGCGGAGATCGAGGCGAATCCGCGCTCGCGATCGGCGCGACTGCGGGTCGCTCGCAAGCTCGCCGACGCAGGAAGTCCCGGCTATGGCGCAGAAAACGGCTGAGGTACGCATGGCGGCGACGACAGCAGCAGCGAGAAGCGCGAGCCCGGCGCGACACGCCCCGGCTCGCAAGCCCGCGCCTCCGCGCAAGCGGCCGGCCCCGCGCCGCCGTCGCTCGCAGCAGACCCCGGTGGTGGGTTTCGTCCCGGTCGCGGTCGGCCGCACGGCGGGCGCGGTCGGGGGGCTCGCCGACTCCGGCATCTTCGTCTGGCTGACCCGCGGCAGGTTGTGGATCGGCCTCTTGGGCGGGCTCCTCGTCGGGATCGTGGCGATCAACGTGATCGCGCTCAGCTTCACGGCGAACTCGAGCAAGGCGGCTCGCGAGGCTGACGCGGTCAAGCTCGAGAACTCGACCCTGTCGGCCGAGGTCGCGACCCGGCTCTCGAACGAGAAGGTCCAGAGCGCCGCGACGACGCTCGGGCTCGAGGTCCCGCCTCCGGGCTCGATCCAGTACCTGAAGCCCTCCGACAACGACGCCGCAACCGCCGCCCGCCGCCTGCGCGACGGGCAGCTCACACAGAGCGACTACGTGGCGCCGGCGACCAGCGACACGGCGGCGGCGACCGTGGCACCGCCGGTGACGACGACCCCGACCGTCCCGGCCACCGAGCCGCCCGTCACCGAGACGGCGGCACCTCCGGTCACCGAAGCAGCGACAACCGACCCGGCGGCCGCGGTCACCGACGCGACCGCGACCCCCCGGTGGCGACGACGACCCCGGTGGCGCCGCCGGCGGGCGGAGGTGTCGGCGCGCCGTGAGCGTGATCGACCGACGCCTCGGACTCCTGTTCGCGGCGTTCGTCGTCCTCCTCGGGCTGATCGTCGTCCGCGCCGCCTGGGTCCAGGGGGTGAGGGGCGCCGGGCTGTCGGCGGAGGCCCAGAGCCAGCAGGTCGAGAACGTGGTCGTCCCCGGCTCCCGGGGCACGATCCGCGACCGCTCGGGCCGTGAGCTGGCCGTCTCGGAGGACGCTGCGACGATCTACGCCACCCCGTATCAGGTCAAGGATGCCGAGGAGACGGCGCACAAGCTCGCGAAGATCCTCGGCCTCGACCAGGACGATGTCCTGCGCAGCCTCGCCGACCGCAACTCCGGCTTCGCCTATATCGAGCGCAAGGCGAGCCTCGCGGACGCGGAGCGAATCCGCAAGCTCGACCTGCCCGGGATCGGGATGCTCCCCGACAGCCGCCGGATCTACCCGCAGGGCGAGCTCGCCTCGCAGGTGATCGGCACCGTCGGGATCGACAACCAGGGCCTGACCGGACTCGAGGCCGCCGACGACAGCCTGTTGCACGGCACCGACGGCGAGCGCCAGGTGGTCCGCGACGGGCTCGGCGACGAGCTCGAGCGCAACACGGTCGCAGGCGCGCAGACCGGCGCCGACCTGAAGCTGACCCTGGACGCCGAGCCTGCAGGCCGAGACCGAGAAGGTGCTCGCCGGAATCGGGCGCAAGTACACGCCGGCCGGTGCGACGGCGATCGTCATGGACCCGCGCAGCTCGGACATCCTCGCGATGGGGAGCTGGCCGAGCTTCGATCCGGCGAAGCCCGCCGATGCGACCCCGGCCGAGCTCCGCAACATGGCAACCGGCTTCACCTACGAGCCGGGCTCGACCTTCAAGGCGTTCACGGTCGCCGGGGCGCTCGAGGAGCGGCTGGTGACGCCGGAGACGATGTTCGACCTGCCGCCCGAGATCCAGGTCGCCGATCGGACGATCTCCGACGCCGAGGAGCGCGGCTACGTGACCCTCTCGGTCGCCCAGATCCTCGCCCAATCCTCGAACGTCGGCGCGATCAAGATCGGGCTCGAGCTCGGCGCCGACAAGTTCGACCACTGGGTGCGACAGGTTCGGGTTCGGCTCGCCGACCGGGGTCTCGTATCCCGGCGAGGAGCGCGGAATCGTGATCCCGGTCAAGGACTACTCGGGCTCGACGATGGGCAACCTGCCGATGGGGCAGGGTCTCTCGGTGACCCCGATGCAGATGGCCGCCGGCTACTCGGCGATCGCCGACGGCGGCATCCTGCGGACGCCGAGGCTGATCGAGTCCGAGGGCGGCGTCAAGACCCCGGTCGACGCCGGCAAGCGCGTGATCAGCCGCAAGGACTCCGCCGATCTGCGGGAGATGCTCAAGGGCGTGCTCGCCCCGGGGGGCACCGCGTCGGAGGTGAGCGTGCCGGGTTACACGCTCGCCGGCAAGACCGGCACGGCGCAGAAGGTCATCGACGGCACCTACTCGGACACGCAGTTCGTCGCCTCTTTCGTCGGCTTCGCTCCCGCCGACAACCCGAAGCTGCTGGTCGCGGTCGTCGTCGACGATCCGAAGGGCGACTACTACGGCGGCACAGTCGCTGCCCCGGCGTTCGGCGAGATCGCGAAGTTCGCGCTGCCCTACCTGGGAATTCCGCCGAACCAGGGCTGACGCCGTAGCGGCTGGCCTCGATCCTAGAATCGTGGCGATGGAGCTTCGCGAGCTGCTCGCCGGCGCCGACGTCGTCGAGATCACCGGCGACACCGACGTCGAGATCGAGGGCCTTGCCTACGACAGCCGCGACGTGCGCCCGGGCTCGCTGTTCTTCTGCACCACCGGCTTCACGGTCGACGGGCACGAGTTCGCCCCGCTCGCCGTGCAGGCCGGCGCGGTCGCGGTGGTCGTCGAGCGGCGCCTCGAGCTCGAGCCCGGGGTCGTCCAGGCCCAGGTCACGGACGTCCGCGCTGCAATGGCGCACGCGGCGGTCCGCTTCTACGCCGATCCGACGGCGGAGCTGCGGGTGCTCGGCGTCACCGGCACGAACGGGAAGACGACGACCGCGTTCCTGATTCGTCAGATCCTCGAGCACGCCGGCGTTCAAACCGGCCTGCTGGGGACCGTGAAGCGGGTCGTGGCGGGGACCGAGGAGCCGGTTGAGCGGACGACCCCGGAGGCGATCGACCTGCAGGAGACGTTCCGGCGGATGGCCGACGGCGGCGATCGCGCCTGCGCGATCGAGGTTTCCTCGCACGCGCTCACCCTGAACCGCGCCGACGGGGTCCGGTTCGCGGTCGCCGCGTTCACGAACCTGACCCAGGACCACCTCGACTTCCATTCCGACATGGAGGACTACTTCCAAGCGAAGCGCCGGCTGTTCCTCGGCGGGCGCGCCGAAACCGCGGTGGTCAACATCGACGACGCCTACGGGCAACGCTTGGTCGCCGAGATCGAGCCCGTCACCTTCTCCGCCGGCGCCGACGAACGCGCCGACCTGCGCGCCCTCGAACCCAGCTTCGACGCCTCCGGATCGCGGTTCGTCTGCGCGGCACCCGAGGGTGAGTTCGAGGTCAGGCTGCCGCTCCCGGGCCGGTTCAACGTCGAGAACGCGCTCTGCGCGATCGCCTCCGTCCGCGCCCTCGGGGTCGGCGTGGATCTCGCCGCTGCGGCACTCGCCGAAGCCGAGCGGGTGCCGGGCCGCTTCGAGCCGGTCGACGAGGGCCAGCCGTTCGCCGTCCTGGTCGACTACGCGCACACCCCCGACTCGCTCGAGAACGTGCTCGTCTCGGCCCGCCAGATCACCGCCGCGGACGGGCGGCTGATCTGCGTCTTCGGCTGCGGCGGTGACCGTGACCGCGAGAAGCGGCCGCTGATGGGCGCGATCGTCGACCGGCTCGCCGACCTCGCGGTCGCGACCTCTGACAACCCGCGGTCCGAGGACCCACTCGCGATCCTCGACGAGGTGCGCGAGGGGATCGGCGCCGGCGGGGCCGAGGTCGAGGTCGAGCCGGACCGACGGGCCGCGATCGCCCTCGCGCTGAGCGCCGCCGGCCCGCACGACACGGTCGTGATCGCCGGCAAGGGGCACGAGCAGGGACAGGAGTTCGAGCACGGACGCAAGATCCCGTTCGACGACCGCGAGGTGGCGCGGGCGGAGCTGCGCGCGCTCGCGCCGGCCTCCGGCGCCCGGCCTTGACCGGGCCCTCGTGATCGAGCTCGCACCGGAGAGGCTCGCCGCCGCAGCCGGCACCGAGATCGTCCGCGACGGCGATCGCGGGCGCGCCGGACGCGCGTCGATCGATTCTCGCGACGCCGGCCCCGGCGACCTCTTCTTCGGGCTGCGGGGCGAGCACGCGGACGGTGGCGAGTTCGCGGCCGCCGCGCTCGAGGCCGGGGCGTGGGGGGTCGTCGTCGAGCCCGCGCGGGCCGGTGTGCTCGCCGCCGGCGACACCCCGGGCTGGGTGCTCGCGTCCGCTGATCCGCTCGCCTCGTTGCAGGCGCTGGCCCGGGCCTGGAGGCGCGAGCTCGGCTGTCTGACGGTCGGGATCACGGGCTCGACCGGGAAGACGTCGGTCAAGGACATCTGTCGCGCGATCCTGCCGCGTCGAACGCATGCGAGCCCGGAGAACTTCAACACCGAGGTCGGGCTGCCGCTGGCGATCCTCGCGGCGCCGCCCGAGACCGAGGTGCTGGTCCTGGAGATGGCGATGCGCGGGCTGGGGCAGATCGCCGAGCTGTGCGCGATCGCCGAGCCCGACATCGCGGCGATCACCAACGTCGGCCCGGTTCACCTCGAGCTGCTCGGGACGTTCGAGGCGATCGCCGAGGCGAAGGCCGAGATCCTCGCCGGCCTCACCGACGAGGGTCGGGCCGTGCTCCCGGTGGATGCCGAGGCGCTCGCCCCCCATCTCGACGACGATCTGAACGCGATCACGTTCGGGCCCGGCGGCGACGTGTTCGTCGCCGACGCAGAGCGTCGCGGGGGCTCGACCTCGGCGGTGATCGCGACCCCGGTCGGCGAGGCGAGGTTCGAGCTTCCGTTCACCGAGCGCCACAACCTCGCCAACACCACCTGCGCGGTGGCGGTCGGCGTCGCGCTCGATGCGTCGCCGCAGGAGATGGCCCGTCGGAGCGCGGGCATATCCTTCTCCCGGCTCCGAGGCGAGATGATCGAGCTCCCGGGGGGCTCCGTGCTGGTCAACGACTGCTACAACGCCAACCCGCTCTCGATGCACGCGGCGCTCGAGCACCTCGCGGCGATCGAGGCCGACGGTCGCCGGATCGCCGTCCTCGGCGGGATGGCCGAGCTCGGACCGGACGGCTCCGGCTATCACCGCGACGCGGGTGCCGAGGCGCGGCGGCTCGGCATCGACGAGCTGGTCGGGGTCGGCGAGCTGGCGCGCGACTACGGACCCGACCACTGGGCCGCCGATGCCGAGGCCGCGGTGCCCGTGGTCGAGGGCCTGATCGGCGACGGGGACGCGGTACTGGTCAAGGGCTCGCGATCGATCGGGCTCGAGGTGTTCACCGACACGCTGACGGCGCGGATGCGCGCCGCCGCCGAGCGATGAGCGCCTCGTCCCTGCCGATCGCGGCGATCGGCTCCGAGTCGATCGACCGCGGGCAGGTGCTGATCGCCGGGATGGCGGCGATGCTGATCACGATCTTCCTCGGGCCGAAGTTCATCCACTTCCTGCGGCTTCGCGAGTTCGGCCAGCAGATCCGCGAGGAGGGCCCGCAGGAGCATCACGCGAAGGCCGGGACGCCGACGATGGGCGGGCTGATCCTCTTCCTCGCGATCGCCGTCCCCTATCTGGTGCTCTCCGAACGCGACGTCGCCAGCCTCGCGGTCTTCGGCGTCGCGCTCGGATGCGCGGCGATCGGCTTCACGGACGACTTCATCAAGGTCTCGAAGCGCCGCTCGCTCGGGCTCGGGGCCCGATACAAGCTGCTCGCCCAGATCGCGCTCGCCCTCGGCCTCTGGTGGGTCGCCTACGAGCACCTGGGGCTCGACGCGACCCTGCACTCGCGGATCTTCGACGCCGAGATCAGCATCGGCCCGGTGCTCTACCTCGTCTTCGTCTACCTGGTGATCGCCGGGGCGTCGAACGCGGTCAATCTCACCGACGGTCTCGACGGTCTCGCCGCCGGGTCCTGCGCGATCGTGCTGCTCGCCTACATGGCGATCACGATCACCAACGGCCAGTCGGACCTGGCGCTTCTCGCCGGCTGCTTCGTCGGCGCCTCGATCGGCTTCCTGTGGTTCAACGCGTTCCCGGCCTCGATCTTCATGGGCGACACGGGCTCGCTCGGCCTCGGCGGGGCGATCGGCGCCTTCGCGGTGATGACCCAGACAGAGCTCCTGCTGATCATCATCGGCGGGATCTTCGTGATCGAGGCGCTCTCGGTGGCGATCCAGGTGATCTCGTTCAAGATGTTCCGCCGCCGGGTGCTGCTGATGGCTCCGGTGCACCACCACTTCGAGCTCCTCGCCTGGTCGGAGACGAAGATCATGCTCCGCTTCTGGATCGTCGCCGCCGTCTGCAGCGGGATCGGCTACGTCCTCTACCAGAACTCGATCGGTTAGCGGCGCGCCTACCGTCTCACACGGGTCGCCGCCGGCCGCGTTTGCGTCCCGGCCGGAAGATCAGCCGCTCGCTCTCGCCGTAGCCGGCGAGCCGATCCCGCATCTTGCGACGACTCAGGAGCACCGACCACACGGTCCCCAGGGCCCCGGAGACGTAGACGCGATGGGTGACCTCCGAACCCTGGTGGGCGGGCTCGACGCGATGCTCGTGGCCCTGGCGGGCGCCCGGGAAGGGCACCTCGAGGAGGAGCCGGCGCTCGGGCTCGACCACGGTCACCGAGTAACGCACCGTCCCCCCGCGCCGGATCCTGACCCGGAACTCGGCGCCGACCCGCAGCTCGCCGTCGAGCTCTGCGCTGCGGACCTCCTCGTTCCATTCCGGCCACCGCTCGGGGTCGGCCCAGAGGGCCCAGATCGCCGACGGGGGCGCCGCGACGCGGACGGAGTGCTCGGCCTCGAACATCTAGGTCGGCAGCGGCGAGCCCGCGAAGGCGAAGAACCAGACGAGCATCGCGATCGAGGCGACGATCGCGGTGCCGACGAAGACCGCCTCGACCGGGCTCAGCTTGCTCGTCCCCGGCCGGTAGGGCTCGTCGCGCATGCTGCGCAGCCACGGATGCCGCGCCGGCGCGCGGCGCTCCTCGTCGGCGCCGCGTCCCTGGATCGCGCCGGCGATGATCAGCACCACCGTGTAGCTGACGAGGATCCCGACGACCATGATCACCGCGGTCGACGCCTCGACGTGCTGGGCGCCGCGCGAGCTCTGGATCAGCGATCCGATCCAGATCCAGAGCAGCGGGACCCCGATCCCGACGATCGCCGCGGCCGCGATCTCGACGAGCACGCGACCGGTCTTGCCCGAGGCACGCCTGACTCGGTCTCCCATCCGACGAATGTAGCGTTGCCGGCGGTCGCGCGGGATCCGCAGGGGCGGATCGCGGCGGCGCGAAACTAGCTCCAAATGCCCGTCTCCAGCAAGCCCCGCCCGCCGTTGCCGCCGAGCCCCTACCTGGTCGTCGGGCTGGCGCGCTCCGGCCAGGCCGCGGCGCGACTGCTCGCCTCGCGCGGGGAGCGGGTGATCGGCGTCGATACGGGTCGCCCGCGGGCCGCGGAGAGGCTTACGGCCGACGGCGTCGAAGTTATCCTGGATGTGGACGGGACGGCGAGCGTGGTCGAGGCCGCAAGCGTGGTCAAGAGCCCCGGCGTCCCCGCCGACGCACCGGCGATCGTCGCCGCCAGGGAGCGCGGGCTGCCGGTGATCGGCGAGCTCGAGCTGGCCTGGCGGATGCTGCCGAACCGGTTTGTGGGGATCACCGGCACGAACGGCAAGACCACGGTCGCCGAGCTCCTCGGACACGTGTGGCGGACCGCCGGAGAGCCGGTCGCGGTCGCCGGCAACGTCGGCACCCCGCTCTCCTCGCTGGTCGGAGAGCTCGATCCCGAGACGACGGTCGTCTGCGAGGCGTCGAGCTTCCAGCTCGAGGACGCCGACGCGTTCGCCCCCGAGTGCGGAGTGCTGCTCAACGTGACCCCCGACCACCTCGACCGACATCACCAGCTCGCCGCCTACCTGTCCGCGAAGCTCCGTCTCTTCGCCCGCCAGGGAAACGACGACGTCTGCGTCTACAACGGCTCCGACCCGGCGCTGCGCGGCGTCGACCTCGGCGGCTGCGGTCGCCGGGCCGCGTTCTGCGTCGAGCGCGATGACCGCGAGGACTGCCAGGCGGTGATCGCCGGATCGGTGCTCGAGCTCTGGGGAGAGCCGTTGCTGGAGCTCTCCGAGCTCGCCCTGATCGGCCCCCACAACGCCGAGAATGCAGCGGCCGCGGCGATTGCCGCGGCGACCCAGGGGATCGACCGCGAGGCGGTCGCCGAGGCGCTGCGGACCTTCCCCGGCGTACCCCACCGGCTCGAGCGGGTGCGCGAGCGCGACGGCGTCCTCTACGTCAACGACTCGAAGGCGACGAACGTCGCCGCCGCCGCCGCCGCGCTGCGGTCGTTCGACGGCGGTGTGCGCGCCATCCTCGGCGGGTCGACGAAGGGCGGCGGTTTCGCCGGGCTCGCGGCGGCCGTCGCCGAACGCTGCACGGCCTGCTATCTGATCGGCGAGGCCGCGCCGAGCCTCGAGCGCGATCTCGGCCCCGCCTGGGAGGCCGGGGTCGGCCGCCGCCGCTGCGACGGGCTCGCCGACGCGGTCGATGCCGCCGCCGCGGACGCGGTCGCCGGCGAGGTCGTGCTGCTCGCCCCGGCGTGCGCCAGCTTCGACTCGTATACCGACTTCGAACAGCGCGGCGAGCACTTCCGCACCCTGGTCGAGGAGCTCGGGTGAGCGCCGGCAAGGGCACGGCTCAGAAGGGCGCGCCCTCGATCGAGTACTCGCTGCTGCTCACCGCGACGCTCTGCCTGCTGGCGTTCGGCGCGGTGATGGTCTTCAGCGCCAGCTCGACGACGCAGCTGCTCGGCCAGTCGGGGGACAGCGCCTACTACCTGAAGCGGACCGTGGTCTTCGCCGTCGTCGGGCTGCTGATCATGCGCTTGCTCTCGGTCCACGGGGTCAAGCTGCTGCGCGCCGTGACACCCGTCCTGCTCACGGTCGCGTTCGTGCTCTGCTTCGCGGTCCTGCTGCCGGGGGTCGGGATCGAGGCGAACGGGGCGAGCCGCTGGATCGGCGTCGGTTCGCTGCAGATCCAGCCGTCGGAGCTGATGAAGGTGGCGCTGGTGCTCTACGGGGCCCACCTGCTCGCGACACGGCCGACGATCGTCCGCAGCCTCGGCGAGCTGATGCCGTATCTCGGCGTCGTCGGCCTCGCCTGCGCGCTGGTCGTCGTCGAGCCCGACCTCGGAACGGCGATGGTGGCGTGCTTCGCGACCGCGGCGATGTTGATCGCCGCCGGGGTGAGGATGCGGGACCTCGCGGTCCTCGCCGGCGTGATCGCGGTCGTGATCCTGCTCGCGGTGCTGATCGAGCCCTACCGGATGGAGCGCCTGACCGGCTTCGTCAACCCGGGCTCGGACCCCGGCGGGGTCGGCTTCCAGGCGATCCAGGCGAAGATCGCGCTCGGCTCCGGCGGGATCTTCGGCGTCGGCCTCGGCGAGAGCCTCCAGAAGGCCTTCTACCTGCCCGAGGCGCACACCGACATGATCGCGGCGGTGATCGGCGAGGAGCTCGGCTTCCTCGGGATCGGCGCGCTCGTCGGCCTCTACGGGCTGTTCGGCTACGCGGGCATGCGGATCGCGCAGGGAGCGCGCGACCGCTATGGCAAGCTGCTCGCCGCGGGGCTCACCTGCCTGGTGATGGTGCAGGCGGTGATCAACCTCTGCGCCGTGCTCGGGCTCGCGCCGCTGACCGGGGTGCCGCTGCCGTTCGTCTCCTACGGCAACTCGAACATGCTCGTGATGCTGGCCGCCGTCGGCCTGCTGCTGAACGTCGCGCGGGGTGGCAGCGTCGGCTCGGCGGCGACGCCGTCGAGCCGCGATGGGACACTCCGCGTCGTCGATGGAGGCCGTTCGGGCGCGCGGCGCGCCCGCACGGCCCCGGCAAGGAGCGCGAGAAGCGGTGCCAAGCGTGGTCATAGCGGCGGGCGGGACAGCCGGGCACGTAGTGCCGGCGCTGGCCGTCGCGGACGCCCTCAGCGGTAGAGGCGCCGAGGTCTCGTTCCTCGGCGCGGCCGGCCGCGCGGAGTCCGAGATCGTGCCGGCCGCGGGCTACGAGATCGAGCTCCTGAAGCTGCGCGGCCTCGATCGCGGCCACCCGATCCGCGCCGCCGGGGCGCTCGGGCTCGCCGCCGCGGCGGTCCCGGCTGCGCGCCGCGCGATTCGCGAGCGTGAGGCGGACGCGGTCCTCGGCGGCGGCGGCTACGTCGCCGCGCCCGCGGGCCTCGCGGCGCTCTCGGTCGGGCTGCCGCTGGTGCTGACCGAAGCGGACCGCCACCTCGGGATGACCAATCGGCTGCTCGCCCGCCGCGCCCGGCGCGTCTGCCTCGCGTTCCCGATCGACGGGCGCGAGGGAGAGCGCTACGTGGTCACGGGCCGGCCCGTGCCGGCCGCGGTCGGGCGCGCGGATCGCGCTGCCGCGCGTCGGCGGTTCGCGATCGAGGCGGAGGAGCGCTGCCTGCTCGTCTTCGGCGGCAGCCAGGGCGCGCGGTCGATCAACCTCGCAGCGCTCGACGCGTTCGTCGGCGACGGGACCGAGCCGAGAGAGTTCCACGTGCTGCATATCAGCGGCGCCCGCGACTACCCGGAGGCCCGCGCCCGGATCGAGGCGGCGGGCCGGGTCGGGCGCTACACGCTGGTCGAGTACGAGGACGGGCTCGCCGACGCCCTCGCCGCCTCCGACCTCGTGCTGGCGCGCGCCGGTGGCTCGATCTTCGAGATCGCCGCCGCCGGCAGGCCGGCGATCCTCGTCCCGTACCCGCACGCGTCCGGACGCCACCAGCACGCGAACGCCGAGTGGATGGCCGCGGCCGGAGCGGCGATCGTGCTCGAGGACGCCGAGCTCGATCCGCCACGGCTGCGCGCGCTCGCCGCGACCCTGCTCGGCGACCCTGTCCGACTCGCGCAGATGGCCGCCGCCTCGCGGGCGCTCGCCCGCCCCGACGCCGCGGAGCGGGTCGCCGACGAGCTCCTGGCCTCGATCCGCCAACCTTCCTGATCGTGAACGCAGGCGAGCTGAGCGGCCGCGAGCTCCACTTCATCGCGATCGGGGGCGCCGGGATGAGCGGCCTGGCCCTCGTTTGTGACTCGCTCGGCGCGACGGTGACCGGAAGCGACCGTGCCGAGAGCTCCTACCTCGATCGGCTGCGGGCCCACGGGCTGGAGCCGCGGATCGGCCACGACGCCGACGCGGTGCCGGAGGACGCCGAGGTGGTCGTCTCGACCGCGATCGCCCCCGACAACCCGGAGCTGGCACGAGCCAGGGAGCGGGGCCAGCGCGTCATTCACCGCGGTGAGCTGCTCGCGGAGCTCTGCGCGACCAAACGCCTGATCGCGGTCGCCGGAACCCACGGCAAGACGACGACGACCGGGATGCTCGTCCACGTCCTGAAGGCGCTCGGGGCGGACCCGGCGTACTTCGTCGGCGGCGAGCTTCCGGGCGCCGGTCCCGGCGGCGAGCCGGCGAACGCGGGGTGGGGCAGCGGGGAGTGGGTGGTGGCCGAGGCCGACGAGTCGGATGGCAGCTTCCTCGACCTGCGGCCGGAGGTCGCGCTGGTCACCAACGTCGAGCTCGACCACCATTCCCGCTGGGGGTCGCGGGCCGAGCTGGTCGACGCGTTCAGGCGCTTCGCCGCGCCGGCCTCCGGGCTCGCCCTGCTCGCGAGCGCCGAGCTCGACCGATCGCCGAGCTCGACCCGATCGCCGCGCCGCGGCGGACCGGGGGCGACCGGCGCGTGATCCGCTTCGACTCCGCGACCCCGGGGCCGGGCGAGCTGGAGCTCGAGGTCCCGGGTCGCCACAACGTCCTCAATGCCCGCGCGGCGCTCGCGACGCTCGAGCTCGCCGGCATCGACGCCGACGAGGCGGCCGGGGCGCTGATCGCCTTTCCCGGGATCCTGCGACGCCAGGAGCGCAAGGGCGCACGGGCGGGCGCCGAGATCTACGACGACTACGCCCACCACCCGACCGAGGTCGAGGCGACGCTCGAGGCTCTGCGCGAGCTCGAGCCGCGGCGGCTGATCGCGGTCTTCCAGCCGCATCTCTTCTCGCGCACGAAGGCACTCGCCGGTCGCTTCGGGGCCGCTCTCGCTGCGGCCGATGTGGTCGGTGTGCTCGACGTTTACGCGGCCCGCGAGCGAGCGGTGGGCGAGCTCGCCGGAATCAGCGGTCTCGACGTCGCCCGCGCCGCGGCCGACCACTCGCGGGGGAGGCCGGTCTGGTGGCTGCGCGACCTCGCCACCGCCGAGCGCGCTCTCGCCGCGCGGCTGCGACCGGGTGACCTGCTGGTGACGATCGGTGCCGGGGACGTCGTCCGGCTCGCCGAGTCGCTGGTGTCCGAGCGATGACCGTGCCCGACGGCGTCGAGCGCGACTACTCGCTCGCGGGCCTGACGACCGTGCGCGCCGGCGGCAGCGCCGAGCTCTTCGCCCGGCCCGGATCGGAGCGCGAGCTGGTCGAGATCCTGGCCTGGGCCGCGGGGGACGGCCTCGCGGTCGAGGTCGTCGGCTCGGGCTCGAACCTGCTGGTCGCCGACGAGGGGGTGGCCGGGTTGGTGATCAAGCTCGGCGGCGAGCTGACCACGATCGAGCGCGAGGAGACGCGGATCGCCTGCGGCGGCGGCGTCCGGCTGCCGTCGGCTGCTGCGAAGACGGCCGCCTGGGGCCTGACCGGGCTCGAGTTCGGCGTCAACATCCCGGGGACGGTCGGCGGCGCGGTGCGGATGAACGCGAACGCGTACGGCGGGCAGCTCGCGCTCGTCCTCGAGTCGGTGGGTGTCTGCACGGCGGCCGGCCCGGAGCGACGCCTACCGGGCGAGCTCGGCTTCGCCTACCGCCGCTCTGCCCTGCGTCCCGGTGAGGTCGTCTCGAGCGCCGTGTTCGGGCTCGAGCCCGCCGATCCGGCGGCGGTCAAGGCGACCCTCGCGGAGATGCGCGACAAGCGACGCGCGGCCCAGCCGTCCGGGATCAAGACCTTCGGCTCGACCTTCAAGAACCCCGACGATGCGCGGGCGCAGGGTCGGACCGCCGGACAGCTGCTCGAGGCGGCCGGCTGTCAGGGCCTGACGATCGGCGGGGCGCGGTTCTCGCCCAAGCATGCGAACTTCATCGAGAACGCCGGCTCGGCGAGCACCGCGGATCTGCTCGCGGTGATGGCGGCGGGCCGGCGGCGGGTCCACGAGCGGTTCGGAATCGAGCTCGAGCCCGAGGTCCAGGTGCTCGGTGAGGTCCGCTGGCCGTCCGACTGGGACCTCGAAACCGGCGGCTGACGGGAAGGAAGGACCGGGCCCGGCGGCGAACCATTCATCGATGGGCCGAATCCGGGCAGCCACCCCTGCCGCGAAGCGCCGCAAGCCAGCACCGCGCGGCGCTCGAAAAGCCCCTTTGTCCCGATCCACGAAGCGGACCGCCACGAAGCGCGCTCCGACGAACGGCCCGTCGACCAAGCGCGCTCCGACCAAGGGCACGTCGACGAAGGGCACGTCGACAAAGCGCGCTCCGACGAAGCGCTCTTCGACCAAGCGCGCTCCGACCAAGCGCGCCCCGACGAAGCGCTCTCCGACCAAGCGCGCTCCGACCAAGCGCGCGTCCGCGAGACGGACGTCGGCGAAACGCGTTTCCACGAAGCGCGCTCGACCGAAGCGCGCCGCAATCCGCGCCGCGACGAAGCGCGCCCGCGCGAAGCGTCCCTCGCGTCGGTTTGCCAAGGGCCCGGTCTCGTGGCGCTACCGCCTCGCGGTGATCGGGATCGTCGTCGGCGCACTCGCCGCCGGGTACTTCTTCTGGCTTCGCGACTCGTCGCTGGTCGCCGTGACCAATGTCGACGTCGTCGGCGTCGCCAGCGGCGACCGCGCCGAGATCGTCAGCGAGTTGACCGCGGCGGGCGAGAGCATGAGCACGCTGCACGTCCAGCCCGACCGGGTCGATCGGGTGGCGGCCCGGTTCCCGACGATCGAATCGGTGACGCTCGACGCGAACTTCCCCCACGGCCTCCGAATCGAGGTCTCGGAGCGTCCGCCGGCTCTACTCGTCAAGGCGGGCGATCAAGAGGTTCCCGCGGCTGCCGACGGGACGATCCTGAACGGGGTCGACGTCCCCGGCGAGGACGCGCTGCCGGTGTTGGAGGTGGATGGCGATCTCCCGACCGGCGCCCGGAGGCTGAGCGACGAGCCGCTCCAGGAGGCGCTCGTGGTCGGCGCCGCTCCGGAGCCGCTTCGCCCGCTGATCGAAGGGGTCAGGTACGCGAAGGACTACGGCGTCGAGCTGACCCTGAAGGGCGGGATCCCGGTGCGCTTCGGAAGCGGCTCGCGAGCCGACGCGAAGTGGGCCGCGGCCGCCGCCGTGCTCGCCGATCCGGAGCTCGACGCGCTGACCTACCTCGACGTCAGGGTGCCCGAGCGCCCGGCCGCCGGGGGTGCCGCCTGAGCGACCGCGATCGGGCACGAGTCTCTACCATCGGTCGAGGCTTGGAGAGATATGTGAACCCTCAACTCAGGATCAAGGGTTGAGGCCGTGCACGATTCCGTGCCGGTCGGGTCCCGGATGATTGACATGCCGTCGACGATGCCCTACCGTCGCCTTGACGTCGAGGCTGCAAACTGCGGAAACGCTCAAGTTTGCCTTCAGCGTCGGACGGATCAGAAGGGTCAACAGAGGAACGGGAGAAGATGGTCGAGTCGTCCTATCTCGCGGTGATCAAGGTCGTCGGCGCCGGCGGTGGCGGAACCAACGCGGTCGCACGAATGGTCGACGCCGGTCTCAAGGGTGTCGAGTTCATCGCCATCAATACCGACGTGCAGGCGCTGCAGGCCTGCGAGGCCGACATCAAGCTCGCCGTCGGGCACAACCTCACCAAGGGCCTCGGCGCGGGCGCGAACCCCGACGTCGGGGCAGGCGCCGCGGCGGAGTCGCGCGACGACATCAAGGAGGCGCTGAAGGGCGCCGACATGGTCTTCGTGACCGCCGGCGAGGGCGGTGGCACCGGCACCGGCTCGGCGCCCGTGATCGCCGAGATCGCCAAGGAGGAGATCGGCGCGCTGACCGTCGGCGTGGTCACGAAGCCGTTCGAGTTCGAGGGCGGCCGCCGCATGCAGCAGGCCCTCGACGGGATCGACAAGCTGCGCGCCAAGGTCGACACGCTGATCATCGTCCCGAACCAGAAGCTGCTCGAGGTCGTCGAGCGCCGGACCTCCGTCCAGGAGGCGTTCCGGATGGCCGACGACATCCTCCGCCAGGGTGTCCAGGGGATCACCGACCTGATCACGACACCGGGGCAGATCAACCTCGACTTCGCCGACGTTCGCACGGTGATGGCCGACGCCGGCTCGGCGATGATGGGCATCGGCACCGCCAGCGGTGAGAACCGCGCCCAGGAGGCGGCGAAGATGGCGATCAACTCGCCGCTGATGGAGGAGTCGATCGAGGGCGCCACGGGGATGCTGCTCAACTTCACCGGGTCCGAGGATCTGAACCTGTTCGAGGTCAACGAGGCGGCCGACATCGTCGTCTCGACCGCCGACAAGTCGGCGAACATCATCTTCGGCACCGTGATCGACCCGGCGATCGGCGACGAGGTCCGGGTGACGGTGATCGCGACCGGGTTCGAGGGTCGTGAGACGCTCGCCCGCAAGCCGATCCAGGTTCGCGAGCGCGGCCGCCGCCGTCAGGTCGGCGGACTGGGCGACCGCGAGCGCCGCGAGCTCACCGTCTCCGACGACGACATCGACGTCCCGCCGTTCCTGCGCGGCCGCTGACGCCGTCGATAGCCTCAGCGTCGTCATGGAGACGGCGGCGCTGCGGCGAACCCCACTGTTCGAGGCGCACCGCGCCGCGGGCGCGAAGCTGGTCCCGTTCGCGGGCTGGGAGATGCCGGTGCAGTACGAGGGCGTCCGGACCGAGCACCTGGCGGTCCGCTCCGGATGCGGGGTCTTCGACGTCTCGCACATGGGTCAGATCGAGACCGCGGGGCCGGACGCGCTGACGCTCCTCCAGCGGCTGCTCTCCAACGACGTCGCGAAGATCGAGCCCGGCGGCGCCCAGTACTCGCTCCTCTGCCGCGACGACGGCGGTGTGCTCGACGACCTGTTCACGTACCGGCTCGCGGACGACCGTTTCCTGACGGTCACCAACGCCGCCAACCACGAGCGCGACCTGGCCTGGTTTCGCGACCACTCCGACCGGCTCGAGGTCGCGGTCACCGACCGCCTCGCCGACTACGCGATGCTCGCCGTCCAGGGGCCCGAAGCGCGCGCGATCGTCGCCGGGCTCGTCGACGGCGAGCTGCCGCCGCGGATGCGCACCGCGAGCCTGCCGCTCGCCGCCGGCCTCGGAGGCGCCGAGGTGCTCGTCTGCGGCACCGGCTACACGGGAGAGGACGGCGTCGAGGTCCTGACCGCGCCGGCGGTCGGGCCCGAGCTGTGGGCGGCGCTGCTCGATCGCGGTGCGACCCCGGCCGGTCTCGGCGCCCGTGACACGCTGCGGCTCGAGGTCTGCTTTCACCTCTACGGCAACGATCTGAGCGAGGACCGCAACCCGATCGAGGCCGGGCTCGGCTGGTGCTGCGTCGAAGCGACCGGCTTCATCGGCGCCGAGGCGGTCGCCGCGGCGCGCGCCGGCGGGACGCTCGAGAGGCTGGCGCCGTTCGCGCTCACCGGGCCCGGGATCCCGCGCCAGGGAAACCCGGTGCTCGCCGCCGGCGAGACCGTCGGCGAGGTGACCAGCGGCACCCTCTCGCCGTCGCTCGAACGCGGGATCGGGATGGCCTACTTGCGCGCCGAGCTCGCCGATCCGGGCACCGAGATCGAGATCGACGTCCGCGGGCGGGTGCGCGCCGCGAAGGTCGAGAAGCGCCCGCTGCTGGCACTCGCCGGACGGGATTGAGCGCCGGCGCTCGCCGAGCTTGACAGTCAGGTACCGATCGGAGAGGGTAGTCCGACGTCTAATTTCTGAAGCCGGCCGGCCTACAGGGGAGCGGACCGAGCTTCAACTGGAGGATTCGATGCGTTCGAAGCGCTCTCGTCCATCGCCCGCGATCATCGTCGCGGCCTTGGCTCTCGTCCTCGCACTCGCGGGCACCGCGATCGCGGCACCCGACTTCGCGGCGAAGCCGGTGAGCAAGAACCAGGCCAAGAACATCGCGAACAAGCAGATCAAGAAAAAGGCACCCGGTCTCTCGGTCAACCACGCGAATACCGCCGACACCGCGGAAGCCGAGCGGGCCCGCAGGCGGCGACCTCGCCGGCGACTACCCCGACCCGGTGATCGGGCCGCTGAAGGTGACCACGGACAAGATCGCCGACGCCGCGGTGACGAAGCCGAAGATCGCCGACACGGCGGTCGGAGCGGGCGCGCTGGGCAACACGACCCAGACGGTGAGCGCGAGCGCCACGATCCTGGCGAACAACAACGCGTTCACGAGCGTCCAATGCCCCGCCGGCTCGCAGGTGCTCAGCGGTGGCGGCGGAGCGTCCAGCTTCGGCGTCTTCTCGGTCGAGTCGTTCCAGTCCGGAAACGGATGGCTGTGGGCTGCCCATAACAGCACGGCGGCGAACCAGACCATCTTCGCGACCGCGGTCTGCCTGCTCCCGTGATCGCTCGGTGAGGAGGCGCCGGCGCCAAAGTCACTGAAACGACGGCGCACACGTGGAGTGACCGGCGGGGCCCGAGCGGCCCCGCCGGTCGCCGCGCGCCCGAGGCCGGCGCTGATCGCGACCGGCCTCGTCGCGCTCGGCGTCGCCCTCGGCGCGTCGGGGTGCGGCGAGGAGACCGAGACCCCACCCGGCCGAGGACAGCACCTCGGTTCAGGGCGCGGCGCCGACCGAGCCGGCAACCGGCGACGTCGGCGGCTCTCAGAAGCCGGACCGCGGCGGCAAGGGCGACGGTGAGCGCGGTGGGGGCGGGTCGGAGCAGAGCGCCGCCGGAGCGGGGGCCGACCACGGGTCTCAGCACGCGGGCCGGCGAGCCGGCGGGCGATCGACGGCCTCCGGCGAGGGCCAGTCCCCGGCGCCTGAGGCGACCGCAGACGGTTCGGGCGCCACCGGGAATGGCGGCGGCGGCGGATCCCGGGGACACGGCCAGAGCGGCGGCTCCGGAAGCCACATCCACACGACGCCCGGTCAGCCGCCCTCGCCGGGGGGCGACGTCGCGCCGGCGCCGGCACAGGGGTCACCGGCCGGGAGCCCGAACAAGCCGCCGGATCCGAGCGGGCCGACGGCCGAGTCGTCGGGCCAGGCGCCCGCGACCCCGGCGACGCCGCCAAGCCCGAAATCGACCAAGGCCGGCAACTAGTCCCGAACCCGCCGAGCCGCGGCGTCGTAGAGTCCCTCGCTGACCGGCAAGCTGCGAAGGAGACCCAAGTTGGCGGACGAGACGTACCCGGCGAACCTCAAGTACCACGCCGAGCACGACTGGGCGCTGATCGATGGCGACGGGGCCACCTTCGGGATCACCTGGTACGCGCAGGACGCGCTCGGAGAGGTCGTCTTCTACGAGCCACCCGAGATCGGCGCCGCGATCACCAAGGATCAGCCGTACGCGGAGGTCGAGTCGGTGAAGGCCGTCTCCGACGTCTTCGCCCCTCTTTCGGGCGAGATCACGGCCGTCAACGAGGAGCTCTCGGAGTCGCCGGAGAAGATCAACGAGGATCCCTACGGCGCCGGTTGGCTGGTCAAGGTGAGGCTGTCGGACCCCGGCGAGGTCGAGCAGCTGATGGACGCCCCGTCCTATCGCGAGCTGTTGGCCGGCGACTGACGCCCGGCCCCCGTGCCGCGAAGCCGGGCAGCTGCGCCGAGCGGGTCGCTGAGCCTCAGTTCGGTGAGTCGATACACCTCCGCCACCGACGCCGACCGCGCGGCGATGCTCGCCGAGATCGGGGTCGACTCGATCGACGACCTGTTCGCCGACATCCCCGACGACCTGCGGCTCGACCGCCCGCTCGACCTCCCGGACGGACTCTCGGAGACCGAGGTCTTCGACCTGCTCGCGGGGCTGGCGGCGCGCAACACCGACGCCGACGCCGAGGTCTGCTTCATCGGCGCCGGGATGTACGACCACTACGTTCCGGCGCTCGTCGACGCGATCATCTCGCGCTCGGAGTTCCTGACCCCGTACACGCCGTACCAGCCCGAGGTCTCCCAGGGCAGCCTGCAGGTGATGTTCGAGTTCCAGACGGCGATCTCGGAGCTGACCGCGCTGCCGGTCGCGAACAGCTCCCTGTACGAAGGTCCCTCGTCGGTCGCCTCGGCGGCCTACCTGGCGCTCGGTGTGGCGAAGGAGCGCCGCAAGCTGGTCGTCTCGCGCGGCCTGCACCCGCACTCGCGGGCAACGCTCGTGACCTATGCGCAGGGGTTCGACGCCGAGGTGGTCGAGGTCGGTCTCGCCGACGGGCTGACCGACCTCCCCGCGCTCGTCGACGCCGTCGACTCCGAGACCGCCGCCGTCTTCGTCCAGAACCCGAACTTCCTCGGTGCGGTCGAGGACCTCGAGGCGCTCGCGACCGCCGCCCACGACGCGGGCGCGCTCTGCGTCGCGGCCGTCGACGCCCTGACGCTCGGCGTGCTCCGGCCGCCGGGCGAGTGCGGGGTCGATGTAGCGGTCGGAGAGGGACAGCCGCTCGGCAACCGGCTCGACTACGGCGGGCCGTCGTTCGGGTTCTTCGCGGCCACCGAGGAGCATCTGCGCCGGATGCCCGGCCGGATCGCGGGCGAGGCCACCGACGTCGACGGGCGCCGCGGCTTCGTGCTCGCGCTGCAGACCCGTGAGCAGCACATCCGCCGCGAGAAGGCGACCCACAACATCTGCACCGCGCAGGCGCTGAACGCGCTCGCGGGCACGATCTACCTCGCCTGGCTCGGCCGGCGAGGGATCGTCGAGCTCGGCGAGCTGCTCGTCCGGCGGACCGCCTACGCGCGCCGGAGGCTCGCCGCGGTCGAGGGTGTCGAGCTGCTGCACGACGCGCCCGCGGCGCGCGAGTTCGCGCTGCGGCTCGCGGCGCCGGTTGCGGAGGTGCTCGACCGGGTCAGCGAGGAGGGGATCGCCGCCGGCTACGAGCTGAGACATGAGTACCCGGAATACGACGACGGCCTCCTGGTCGCGATCACGGAGCGCCGCTCGAAGGAGGACATCGACCGGCTCGCCGACGCCCTCGGCCGCGCGATCGCTGCCACCGATGGCGCCGTCGCCGCCGAGGGCGGCGCAAACGCGCCAACCGCCGAGGAGGTGGCCCGGTGAGCGTCACTCCCCCGGTGACCGCGGAGGTGCCGACGCCTCAGCAGCGAGAGAACGCGGTGACGATCTACGAGCGCTCGGTCGAGGGCCGCCGGGCTGCGGCGTTGCCGCCGCCGGGCGTTCCCGAGCCGCCGCTCTCCGACCTGATCCCGGCGAATCTGCTGCGTCGCGAAGGCCCCGTGCTGCCCGAGGTCTCCGAGCCCGAGATCGTCCGCCACTACACCCGGCTCTCGCGGCGCAACTTCGACCTCGATACGGGGCCGTACCCGCTCGGCTCCTGCACGATGAAGCACAACCCGCGGCTGAACGAGAAGGTCGCGGCGCTCCCGGGGCACGCCCGCCTTCATCCGGCGCAGGACCCGAAGCGCGCCCAGGGCGCGCTCGAGCTCATGTGGCGCCTCGAACGCGCCCTCTCGGAGATCTGCGGCCTGCCGCATGTCTCGCTTCAGCCGTCGGCCGGTTCGCACGGGGAGCTCGCCGGCCTCCTGCTGACGCGGGCCTACCACACCGATCGCGGCGAACGGCGGACCAAGGTGCTGACGCCCGACACCGCTCACGGGACGAACCCGGCCACCGTGACGATGGCGGGCTACGAGGTCGTCAAGGTCGCGACCGACGAGCGCGGCGGGGTCGACGTCGACGACCTGCGGGCGAAGGCCGACGACGAGGTCGCGTGCCTGATGCTGACGAACCCGAACACGCTCGGTCTCTTCGACGAGAACATCGCCGAGATCGCCTCGATCGTGCACGACGTCGGCGGCACGCTCTACTACGACGGCGCGAACCTGAACGCGATCATGGGCTTCACGAGGCCGGGGGAGATGGGCTTCGACATCGTCCACGTCAACCTGCACAAGTCGTTCAGCCAGCCGCACGGCGGCGGCGGCCCGGGGGCCGGGCCGATCGCCGTCTCCGAGCGGATCGCACCGTTCCTGCCCGCGCCGCGGATCGTCTGCGACACGGGCGGCAACGGCGCCGGGCCGACCTTCGGGCTCGACTACGAGCTGCCGAAGTCGATCGGTCGCATGCGCGGCTTCCAGGGCAACTTCGGCGTCTTCGTGCGCTCCTTCGCGTACATCACGAGCCTCGGCGGCGACGGCCTCCGGGAGGCCTCCGAGACCGCGGTGCTGAACGCCAACTACCTGCTCGCGAAGCTCCGCTCCGGCCGGGCCGGCAGGCGGCTCCCGATCGCCTTCGATCGCCGGCCGATGCATGAGTTCGTGCTCTCCGGAGCACCGGCGAAGCGCGAGCTCGGAGTACGCACGCTCGACGTCGCCAAGCGCCTGCTCGACTACGGGCTCCACCCGCCGACGATCTACTTCCCGCTGCTCGTCGACGAGGCGCTGATGATCGAGCCGACCGAGACCGAGACACGGGAATCGCTCGATCTGCTCGCCGATGCGTTCGACGAGATCCTCGCCGAGGCAGAGCAGGATCCCGAGATCCTCCGCGCGGCTCCGTACACCACCCCGGTCCGGCGTCTCGACGAGGCCGCCGCGAGCCGCAGACCGGTCCTCCGCCAGCCGCTGTAGCGGCCGGCCCGACGCCGAGACCTCCGGACTTCTCAGCCGGTGGCGAGCTCGGCCTCCGACCGCCGGGAGCGGTCGGGGGTGCGGGCGACGAGCCGCAGGGGGCGGTGGCGCGTGGTCTTCAGCTGTCTGGCTCGCGTCTGCAGCAGGCCGACCATCTCGGCCGTCGGCTGGAACGGATCAGCGAGCGCGCGTCCGCTCTCGAGCTCGATCGCCGCCGCCGCGCACGAGCTCGGCGCGCGCCCGGTGCGCAGCGCCTCGGTGCCGATCTGACGCGGGGGGCGGCGGCTAGGCCGGCTTGCCCCCGAGCGTCAGTAGGTACTCGGCCTCGAACTCGTAGCCGTCGTCGGTGGCCGTGTTGACTTCGCCGAAGTAGTCGACCAGGGCGTCGTGGGCCGCGCCCCATCGCCCCTCGGGCTCGAGCGCCGCCCGCAGCGTCACCACCGGCCCGAACTTGGTCTCGTACTCGCGAACCGCCTCCTCTTGCGAGTCGAAGCGAAACCGCGCCGTCGCCTCCTCGAACCGTGGCTCGACGCCGGTGTCGGCGAACAACCCGCGGACATGGTCGGAGACACCCCAGAGCGGCGGCGGCTGGAATCCCTCCGGCGGCGGCGGCGCGTGCGCGGCGAGCGTCATGAAGAAGCCGCCGATCCTGCCCGCCGGGGTCCACGCGGCGAGCCCGATCCGGCCGCCGGGCCGCAGCACGCGCGCGATCTCGGCCGCGGCCGCGCCGTGGTCGGGAGCGAACATGCAACCGAAGGTCGAGACGACGACGTCGAAGCTCTGCTCGGCGAACGGCAACTCCTGCGCGTCGCCCTCGACCCACTCGATCTCGACCCCGGCGTCGGCCGCATTGCGGCGCCCGTCGTCGAGCAGCTTCGGGGTGATGTCGAGCCCGGTGACCTCGGCGCCGACGAGCGCCGCCGGGATCGTCGTGTTGCCGCTCCCGCAGCCGACGTCGAGGACCCGGTCGGCCTCGCCGATCCCGACCCGGGCGACGGTGTCCTCCCCGACCGCCTTGATCCGCTGCGCGATCGCGTCGAAGTCGCCCGCGGACCAGACGGCCCGGGCTCGGTCAGCTGCCTCGGTGCGCTCGGAATCGGCCATCCGCCGATCCTATTGCGCCGGCAGCTCCTGCTCGAACTATTGCGCCGGCAGCTCCTGCTCCAATTCGAGCACCGGTGAGAAGAGGTCGCCGTGGCGCTCGACCCGCTCGACGACCTCGGGCGCCTCGAACAGCACCGAGCTCGGGTCGCCGTCGTCGGCGAGCGTCTCGACCTCCTTCCAGGTCAGCGGAGCCGACGCCCACGGGCGCTGGCGACAACGCAACGAGTAGACGGCGACCGTCGTCTTCGAGTAGTCGTTCTGGCTCCAGTCGACGAGCACCTTGCCCTTGCGCAGCTCCTTCTTCTGGCGCGAGACGACGAGCTTCGGCTCGGCCCGCTCGAGTGCCTGCGCGACGGCGTGGGTGAAGGGCTTGGTGCGCTCGTAGGTGACCGGAGTGTTGAGCGGCACGTAGACCTGGATCCCCTTCGATCCCGAATGCTTCGCGAAGCACTCGAGCTCGAGCTCGCCGAACATCTCGCGGACGCGAAGCGCGACCCGCGCGCACTCGACCGCGGTCGCGGGCGGTCCGGGATCGAGGTCGAAGGCGATCACGGTCGGGCGCTCGGGGCGATCGGCGAGCGAGAGCGACGGGTGGAGCTCGAGCGCCGCGAGCTGGGCGAGCCAGATCAGCGTCGCGCGCTCGTCGCAGACGATGAAGTCGAGCACGCCCGCGGTTCCCATCTCGATCGGCGCCGTGCGGACCCAGTCCGGCGTGTGCGAGGGGGCGCGCTTCTCGAAGAATCGCTGCGACTCGACCCCGTTGGGAAACCGGACCCGGGTCAGGGGACGGTCGCGGAGGTGGGGGAGGATCGTGTCGGCGATCCGCGCGTAGTAGTCGATCGCCTCGCCCTTGGTGAAGGCCGGCTTGCTTCCGCCCTTGCCCCCGCGGCGCGGCGGCCAGAGAACCTTGTCGAGGTTTGTGAGCGCGAGCTCGCGCCCATCGACCTCTACTTGCTTGCCTTGGCCTTGCTTCGCGATCGGCTCGAGGACGTCTTCTTGGCGGGCGACTTGGGCTTCGAGGGCTTGCGCGCCGGCTTCTTCGCATCCGACTCCTCGGACTTGACCGCGGCCAGGCTCTCCTCCAGCGCCGCCATCAGGTCGGGGGCCTTGGTCGGCTGCGGCGTCTCGCCCTCGGGGGCGGCGACCGTCTCGCCGCGGCCCTTGCGCTCGATCAGCGACAGCAGCTCCTCGCGGTACTCGTCGCGATACTGGTCGGCGTCGAACTCGGAGGTCAGCGAGTCGATCAGCGCGCTGGCCATCTCGAGCTCCTTGCCCTTCGGCTGCTCGACGTCCTCGCCGAGTACCTCCTCGAGCTCCTTCGGGGAGACGACCTCGTCGGAGAAGCGCATCGTCGCCATCGTCATCACGTCGTCCATCGGCCGCAGCGCGGCGAGGCTCTCGCGGTTGCGGAGCACGAACCGCGCGATCGCGACCTTGTTCGAGTCGCTCATCGCCTTGACGAGGAGGGCGTAGGCACGCTCGGCGCCCTTGTCCGGCCCGAGGTAGTAGGGATGGTCGAAGTAGATCGGGTCGATGTCGTCGAGGTCGACGAAGTCCAGGATCTCGATCGCGCGGGTCTTCTTCGGATCGAGCTCCTCGAGCTCCTCCTTGGTGATCACCACGTACTGGTCGGGCGCGATCTCGTAGCCCTTGACGATGTCCGTGTAGTCGACCTCCTCGCCGTCCGCCTCGGCGACCCGCTTGTGACGGACCCGAGAGCCGTCGGACTCGCGCAGCTCGCGGAAGCTGACCGACTTCTTCGAGACGGCGGAGTACAGCTTCACGGGCACATTGAGGAGCCCAAAGCTGATCGAGCCTGACCAGATAGCGCGCGGCATGAGTCTCTAGTACCCGAGATTACCGAGGTGATCCTGCACGGCGGCGGCGACGAACGCGATCTTGCGCCCGATCGACCCCCGATCGCGGCCCTCAGGCCTCGCGGACGACCTCGCGCGCGTCCTTGTCGTCGCGCACGCCCTTGAACGACGATTGGCGCACGGTGCCCTCGCGAGTCCACTGGCTGAACGCGACCTGGCAGACGAGCTTCGGCTCGACCCACACCGGGCCGGCGCCGCGATCGCGGGCCCGCTGCGCATACTTCAGAGCCGGGTCCTCGCCGAGCTCGAACGGGGAGGTCTGCCGGCGAAGCGGCGCCAGCCGCTCGGTGAGCTCGGCGAGCACCGCCTGCGTGAAGCCGGTCCCGACGCCGCCCGCGTAGACGAGTCGCTGCGGGCGGCCGATGCGCTCGGCCTCCTCGGGGGTCGCGTCCCAGTGGCCGACGAGCAGCGACCCCACCCGGCGGCCGCGCGTCCCCTCGCCTGGCATCCAGCCGCCGACGACGAGCTCCTGGCCGCGCCGGTTGGGAACCTTGATCCACTCGCGGCTCCGCTGGCCGGGGCGGTAGTGAGAGCCGAGCCGCTTCGCGACTATGCCCTCGAGGCTGCGCTCCTGGACGACCTTCCAGAAGTCGAGCGCGTCGCCGACGTGGTGTCGAGGCGTCTGCCAATTGGGCCCGTCGAGCTCGAGCTCGGCGAGCAGGCTGCGCCGCTGCGTATACGGCTCGGCGAGCAGCGAGCGGCCGTCGAGCCAGAGCAGGTCGAAGACGACGTAGGTCACCGGGGTCTCGGTCGAGCGGAGCCGGATCGTCGCCTCGTTCGAGAGTCCCATCCGCCGTTGCAGGAGCTGAAAGCTCGGCTGGCCGGCGTCATCAAAGGCGACGATCTCACCGTCGAGGATTGCCTCGTGCCCGACCAGCGCCGCGCCGAGCGCCGCCAGCTCCGGGTAGCGGCCGGTCGCGTCGGTGCCGCGACGGGCCGAGATCCGCACCCCGCCGTCGGCCAAAAAGGCGGGCGCGCGCACCCCGTCCCACTTGATCTCGAACGCCCACCCGTCGCCGGCCGGCGGCTCGGCGCCGGCGGTCGCGAGCATCGGCTCGAGGCGGCGTGGCATCCGCTGATCGCCGCCGGTGGTCGAGTCGCGATCGGGGTTGGCTTCGTCGCCCGACACAGGACCGATAATCGCAGCATGCTGTTCGAGCTCGAGCTCGTTACGTTGAGTCGCGCCGGCAAGCAGGTGCTGCGGGAGCTCTCGGCGCAGATCCCGCCCGGGGCGACGGCGATCGCCGGGCCGTCGGGCTCCGGGAAGTCGACCGTCCTGCGGCTCCTCAACCGCCTCTCGGATCCCGACTCCGGGGCGGTCGCCTACCGCGGTTCCGACGTTCGCGAGCGCGATCCGCTCGAGCTGCGCCGCGAGGTCGTGCTGGTTCCGCAACTACCGGCACTGCTCGAAGGGACGGTCGCCGAGAACATCGCCTTCGCGGCGCGGCTCGCCGGCCGTGAGCCGGACGTATCGCGTCTGCTCGGCCTCGCGGGGCTCGACGCGAGCTTCGCCGACCGGGACGGCTCGAAGCTCTCGGTCGGCGAGCAGCAGAGGGCGATGCTGGCGCGCGCGCTCGCTCTCAACCCTCGTGTGCTGCTGCTCGACGAGCCGACCTCGGCGCTCGACCCCGAGATCACGGGCGCGATCGAGGAGACGCTCACGGAGCTTCGAGAGCGTCTCGAGATCTCGATCGTGCTGGTCACCCACGACCTCGGCCAGGCGCGGCGGATGTCGGACTGGCTGTTGCGAATCGACGCCGGCCGCGCGATCGAGCAGGGCCCGACGCGGGATGTGCTCTCGGCGGGGGTCGGCGAATGATCGCTGCGAGCCAGGTCGGGATCCAGGTCACGGTCGGAGAGGTTGCCGCCAGCCTCGTCCTGGTGCTGATCGCGATCGCCGTCTCGGTCCGATGGCGGACCGGGCTCGAGGACGACATCGCGGTCGCCGTGGTGCGCTCGTTCGTGCAGCTGTTCGCGATCGGCTACGTGATCCAGGCGATCTTCGACCAGGACAGCCTCGCCCTGGTCTTCGTGCTGATCGGCGTCATGGTCGTCTTCGGCGCGTTCACCGCCCGGCGGCGGGCGAAGCGGGTCCCGGACGCCTTCTGGCCGTTGCTGATCGCCCTCGGCGTGGCCGGCGCGGCGACGCTCGGGCTCGTCGTCGCGCTCGGGGTGTTCCCCGCGACCCCGCGCTATCTGGTCCCGGTCGGCGGGATGGTCGTCGGCAACTCGATGACCTCGGCCGCCGTGGCCCTCAACCGGCTCGGCGACGAGATGACCGACCGCGCCCGCGAGATCGAGGCCACGCTCGCCCTCGGGGCGACCGCGAGCGTCGCCGCGGGGCCGAGCGTTCGCCGCAGCCTGCGCTCGGGCACGATCGCCCTGATCGACTCGACGAAGACGACCGGGCTGATCTTCTTTCCGGGGACGATGGTCGGGATGCTGCTCGCCGGCGCCGACCCGACCGACGCGGTCCGCCTGCAGCTGATCCTGCTCTGGGTCCTGCTCGGCAGCGTCGCGCTCTCCACCCTGATCGCGACCACGGTCGCCTACCGCAACTTCTTCACCCCGGCCCACCAGCTGCGCGAGCCGCCGGAGCCGTAGCCGGGCCCGCGGTCGCGGTCGCGGCCAGCACCGCATCGACGCACGACCGCAGGTCCATCGCCTCGCCGCTGCCGGTGAGCAGCGGGCCTGCGCGCGCGGGCAACCGGCCGCGCGGGCGGGGCGGAGCGGGAGCGGGCTCGAGCCGGACGCCGTCGGGCGTGCGGAAGGCGAGGCACCCGCTACTCGGGTCGCGACCGACCGTGAAACCGCGCTCGTGCACGAGCCGGTGATGGTGGCGACAGAGCAGGACAAGGTTGTCGAGCCTTGTCTCGCCGCCGCGGGCCCAGTGGACGATGTGGTGGGCGTCGACGAAGCGCCGGCGCTCGCAGCCGGGGAATTGACAGCGCCCGTCCCGAACCAGGAGCGCGCGCCTGATCGCCGGCGGAACGCTTCGCGTTCTTCGCCCGACGCTGAGCGGCTTACCGTCGCGCTCGAGCGCGGCCACGTATGAGCAGTCGCAGGCGAGCCGGCGCACCGTCTCGGGCGCGACTCCGGGCCCGTCGGCGATCGCGCACGAGCCGCCGCCGGTGGCCTGCGCGCCGGGCCTGTCGGTGGCGAGCGTCTCGGCGTCGACGTGAACGATCAGCTGCTGGCGCTCGCCCCCCGCGAGCCCGGACGGTGGGCGCGCGAGCGCCGTCTCGGCGATCGCGGCCACGCATTCGGCGTTCGTGGGTGAGGGCGCCGCCGGCGCCGTCACGCCCTCGCCACTCGTGGACGGTTCCGCGGAACCGCTCGGCCCGTTGGCAGCAAGCGGTCCCGCGGAACCGTCCACGGCCGGGTTGTCCGCGACGGCGCGCTCCTCGACCGCGACGGTGCGCTCCTCGCCCTCGTCCGCGCGCTGTTCGGCGAGCGCATCGCGGGCGCTCTCGAGCGCGCGCAGGAAGAGGGCGCCGTCCTCAGGCGCGAGCTTCGCTTCGATCCGCAGCGAGCCGTCGTCGTCGTCCCAGTAGTAGCGCAGGTAGCTCTCGCGTCCCTGCGCGTCGGCTTCGGCCGTCGTCACCCGCCGCGTCGCCCGGACAATCCGCTCCAGCTGGGCCGCGGTCGCGTGGCGCGCGAGCTCGAGCAGCTCCGGCTCGGAGTTCGGATCGGCGACCCTGGTCAGCGCCCGGACCTTCGAGTAGCTGAGCCGCCCGGCCGCGAATGACGCGCGGGTCCGCGGCAACGCCCGCAAGGCCCGCGCCACCCGCACCTGCTCCCGCGCGGATCGCGGCGACAGCCCGCAGCGCCACGCGACCCACTCGCAGGTCGAGCGACAGCCGCTGTTCGCCCAGCCGGTGCGCCGGTCGAACTCGCCGACGAGCTCCAGCCAGCGCGCCGAGCCGGCGTTGATCCGCGACGCGAGCTGCTCGATCTCGCGCTCGATCAGCTCGAGCGGGAGGCGGGAGAGCACGGTCGCAGGTGCGGCTTCGGTCGGGGCCGTCTCGGTCGCGGCCGCCGTCTCGGTCGCGTCCGCCGTCGCGACGGCGGCGTCGAGGTCGGGTTGGACGGTCAGGTACACGAACAGATGTTCGCATGCCCGGCGGACGGATGAGCCGCGCGCCGCGACTGATCATGCGCCCAGTCCGGGCTCCCCGCGGGAGTGCGGGCGGACCGGGGAGTGCGGGCGGACCGGGGAGTGCGGGCGGACCGGGGAGTGCGGGCGGACCGGGGAGTGCGGGCGGACCGGCGAGTGCGGGCGGACCGGCGAGTGCGGCGGACCGGCGAGTGCGGAGCTGACGGCGCCGACGCCGACGCGAAGCCCAAGCTGGAGCCCGAGCCCGAGCCCGAGCTCGGCGCGCGCGCCCGGCTGAGCGGCGCGCGCGGCGAGGCTACGGACGTCGTATCGGCGTCAGCCGCCTACGGGGCGGGCGGGGTCGGACCCAGCGATGCGACCCGGACCGCGGTGATCACCCGGTCTCTGGCCTGCCCGATGTGATCGAGCTGGCAGGCGAGGCTGACGACGCCACCGTTCGAGGTCCCGGTGAGCGTGATCGTCTCCCCGAAGACCGTCTGGGCCGGCAGGGTGCCGTTGCCCGCGGTGACCTTGACACCGTCGTCGCGAAGCTCGCAGCTCGCGAGGTTGAGGGCGTTGGTGTTGTTGCCGAGCGATGCCGCCGCCGTGACGACGAAATTGGCGCCGGTCGGGAGGTTGAGCGTCGCGACCGTCGTGCTCGCATTCCCGGCGAGCGGCACGGCGCTCGGATCGTTGAACACGAATCCCTGCGAACGCTCGCTCGGCACGAGCTTCTGGGTCGACACGGATTGGGAGTGGAGCTTCTTCTTCGTCACCGCGCCGGGCTTGATCTGCTCGGTGCCGATCTTCGTCGCCGCGTAGGCGCCGCCCGTCAAGGCAGCCACCAGGGCGATCACCGCGACGATCATCGCGGCCGACGGTCTCCTGCTCATGGTGCTCATCTGGGTCCTCCGGACTCGCCGATCCCTGCGCGGGACCGGGTTGGGCTTAGTGGCGCGAATGTTTCACAGCCGGCCGACGCGGTCAAGCGCCGTTCCCCCGGCCCGATCCCTAGATTCCCGGCGCGTGAGGATCTTCAGCGGCATCCAGCCGACCGGGCGCAAGCACCTCGGCAACTACCTCGGCGCGATCCGCCAGTACGTCGAGGGCCAGGACCGGGGCGAGGCGATCTACTGCATCGTCGACCTGCACGCGACGACCGTCGCCTACGACCCGGCGGAGCTCCGCCGCTACACCTACGACACGGCGGCGATCCTGCTCGCCGCGGGGCTCGACCCGGATCGCTGCATCTTCTTCCGCCAGGGCGACGTCGCCGAGCATCCGGAGCTCTGCTGGCTGCTCTCGAGCGTCACCTCATGGGGCGATCTGAACAGGATGCACCAGTTCAAGGAGAAGTCCGCGCAGCACCGCGAGCTCGTCTCCGCCGGGTTGTTCATCTACCCGGTGCTGCAGGCGGCCGACGTGCTCGCCTACCGCGCCGACGAGGTCCCGGTGGGCGACGATCAGCGCCAGCACGTCGAGCTGATGCGGGACATCGCCGAGCGCTTCAACGCGCGCTTCGGGCGGACCCTGGTCGTGCCGGAGCATCGGATCCCGGAGGTCGGGGCGCGGATCATGGACCTCCAGGACCCGACCAGCCGGATGTCGACGACCGCATCGAGCGAGCAGGGGGCCGTCTACATCCTCGACGACGCCGACGTGGTGACGAAGAAGTTCCGCTCCGCGGTCACCGACTCGGGATCGGAGGTGGCGCGCGCCGACGACAAGCCGGGGATCACGAACCTGATCGAGATCATGGCCGTGATCCGCGGCGTCGATCCCGGCCAGGTCGAGGCGGAGTTCGACGGCCAGGGATACGGCGCCTTCAAGGGCGCCGTGGCGGAGGCCGTCGTCGACTACCTCGAGCCGTTGCGGGAGCGCTACCCGGGCATCCGTGACGACGAGGCGGAGCTCGAGCGAATCCTCGCGGCGGGTGCCGAAAAGGCACGGGCGATCGCGACACTGACGCTTGCCGATGTGCGCGAGGCGATGGGCGTCGGCCCGCGCCGGGGCTGACCGGGCGCCCGTCTACGCTCTCGGGCGATGAGAGCCGCCGAGCTCGACCTTGACCTCGACGTCTTCGCGGGGCCGTTCGACCTCCTGATGACCGTCGTCCTGCGCGAGGAGGTCGCGCTCGCCGAGGTCGAGCTGGGCGAGATCGTGATCGCCTACCTCGAGCACGTCGAGGAGCAGGGCGAGCTCGACCTCGAGGCGGCGACCGAGTTCCTCGTCCTGATCGCCTCGCTGCTCGAGCTCAAGTCGCGGCTGCTGCTCCCGGCGCCGGAGCAGGACGAGATCGAGCTCGGGCCCGAGGAGGCGGCCGACGAACTGCTGGCGCGGATGCTCGAGTACCGGCGCTACCGCGACGCGGCCGGCCACCTCGCGTCGCTGTTCGAGGACGGGCGCCGCTATCTCTACCGGCGCGCGCCGCTGCCGCCCGAGCTGCGCCGGGTGGCGCTCGACGCGGCCCGGCCGGCCTACGAGCCCGACCGGCTCGCGGCGGCGATCGGCGACCTGCTGCGGATCCCGCCGCAGCCGGACACGAGCCACATCCGTCCGACGGTCTCGCTCGAGAAGCGGCTGCGGCTGCTGCGCGAGCTGCTCTCGGACCGCGGGCCGGTGGACTTCGACGAGAGCTTCGGCTCCGAGGACAAGCTGACCCAGGCGGTGACCCTGTTCGCGCTGCTCGAGATGTACAAGCGCGGCGAGGCGACCTGGGACCAGCGCGAGGCCTTCGGCGCGATCACGATCAGCCGCGGGCCCGCCGTCGCTCGGCGGCCCCGGGAGGCGGGGCGTTGAGCTCGCTCGAGCGGGTCGTCGAGGCGCTCCTGTTCCTCTCGCCGGAGCCGGTCAGCACCGCCGACCTCGCAGAGGCTTGCGACGCGAGCGAGGCCGAGGTCGACCGGGCGCTCGATCTGCTCGGCGCAGCGCTCGCCGGCCGCGGGGTCGCGCTGCGCGAGGTCGCCGGGGGCCACACGCTGGCGGCCGATCCCGAGGCCGAGGGGGCGGCGCGACGCCTGCTGGCGCGACCGAAGACGCCGCCGCTCACCCAGGCGCAGGCGGAGACGCTGGCGATCGTCGCCTACCTGCAGCCGGTCTCGCGGCCCGAGATCGGGCGAATCCGCGGCGTCTCCTCGGAGTCCGCGGTGCAGACGCTGACCGAGCGCGGGCTGATCGAGGAGTCGGGCCGATCGCGCTTCGGCGCGGTCATCTACCGCACGACGCCGTTGTTCGAGCGACTGTTCGGGCTCGCGAGCCTCGACGCCCTGCCCGATCCCGCCCGCTTCGACCCCTCGCCGGAGGACGAGACGGAACTGCGCGAGCGACTCCTGCGGGCCGGCGAGCAGCGGGCAGAGTAGAGGCGCGAATGCGCCTCGCCAAGTACCTCGCCCATTCGGGCGTCGCCTCGCGGCGGCGCGCCGAGGAGATGGTCGCCGCCGGCCGGGTCCGGGTCGCCGGCCGCGTCGTGCGCGATCCGGCACTCGACGTCGATCACGCAAGCGGCGTCGAGGTCGATCGGCGTCCGGTCAGCCCGGAGCCGCGCGAGGTCTGGATGCTGAACAAGCCCGCCGGCGTGACGTCGACAGCGCGTGAGCCCGGACGCCGTCGGGCGGTCACCGACCTGATCGACTCCCCCCGGCGGCTCTATCCGGTCGGCCGCCTCGACGCGGAGTCGACGGGGCTGATCCTGATCACGAACGACGGCGAGCTCGCGAACCGGCTCACCCACCCGCGCTACGAGGTTCCACGCACGTACAGGACGCGGCTTCGACGGGCGCCGACCGAGGCCGAGCTGCGGCGTCTGAGAGCGGGGGTCGACCTCGACGACGGCCCGACCGCGCCCGCGAAGGTGCGCGCGGTGTCGCCGCGGGTGGTCGAGATCACGATCCGCGAGGGGCGAAACCGACAGGTGCGGAGGATGGTCGAGGCGGTCTCCAACGAGGTCGTCTCGCTGCAGCGCGTCGCGTTCGGGCCCCTGCGGCTCGGCGAGCTGGGCGTCGGCGAGTCTCGCCGCCTGCGGCGCACCGAGCTGCGGCGCCTCTGGAAGGATGCGCAACGGTGAGCGAGCGACTCTGGGCAGTGCGCGGCGCCGTGCAGGCAGACCGCAACGACGAGCCGTCGATCCTGGCGGCGACCGAGCAGCTGATGCGAGAGCTGATCAGCCGCAACGCGCTCCAGCCGTCCGACTTCGTCTCCGTGATCCTCACCTGCACCGACGACCTCAACGCCCAGTTCCCTGCGGTCGGCGCGCGGGCGGTCGGGCTCGACCGCGTGCCGCTGCTCTGCAATCGTGAGCTCGACGTCCCCGGGGCGATGGAGCGAGTGATCCGAGTGCTCGCCCACTACTACGCCGCGGCGGACCACGTCCCCGCCCACGTCTACCTGGGGGAGACGCAGAGGCTCCGAGCCGATCTGCACTCCGCTCAATGAGCAGTCAAACGAACCAGAGATCATGACCGTCACCTTCGCTCGCAAGCTCGCCTCGATCCCCGGCTACGTCGCCGGCGCCCCGGCCGGCAAGGCGCCCGAGTCGATCGCCGCCGAGGGGATCGCACAGCTCGCCTCCAACGAGTCGCCCTGGGGCCCGCACCCGGCGGTCGCCGAGGCCGTCGCGCGCGCGACGGCCGCGTCGCACCGCTACCCGGATCCGAGCGCGAGCCTGCTCCGCCGGCGGATCGCCGAGCGTCACGAGGTCGATCCGGCCGAGATCGCGGTCTCGAACGGGTCCTGCGAGATCCTGCTCGCGGCCGGGCTGGCGCTCTGCGAGCCGGGGGCGGAGATCGTCTACGGGTGGCCGGCGTTCTCGCTCTACGCCTACATCGCGCCCCTCTCGGGCGCGCGGGAGATCCGGGTCCCGCTCGCCGACGGGGATCTGCACGACCTCGACGCGATCCTCGCCGAGGTCACCGCGGCGACCCAGCTGGTCCTGATCTGCAACCCGAACAATCCGACCTCGACCCACCTGCCGGCGGCGAAGATCGCCGAGTTCTGCGCGCGCGTCCCGGACCATGTCACCGTGCTCGTCGACGAGGCCTACGTCGACTTCCAGCTCGACGACGACCCCGACCTGACCGTCGATCTTCGGCGCGAGCTTCCGAATCTGGCGCTGCTGCGGACGTTCAGCAAGGCGTACGGCCTCGCGGGGCTGCGGGTCGGCTACGCGATCTGCTCGCCGAAGCTCCGCGCCGCCGTCGACGCGGTCCGCCAGCCGTTCAGCGTCAACGCCGTCGCACAGGCGGCAGCGGCGGAGGCGATCCGGCACACCGACGACGTATCGATGCGGGTGGAACGCAACCTGATCGAGCGGGTGACGGTCGAGGAGGGGGTGCGCGGGCTCGGCCTGCAGACGCCGGACTCGCAGGCCAACTTCTCCTGGGTCTCGCTCGGCGACCGTGACGAGGAGGAGGTCGTCGCGGCGCTCGGCGAGGCGGGCATCCTCGTCCGCGCGGGCACCCCGCTCGGCGGACCCGGCCACATCCGGGTCAGCTACGGCACGCCCGAGGAGAACCGCCGCCTGCTCGACGCGCTCGAGCGGATCCTCTAGGACCGCCGCGCCGCCCAATCGGGCGCGAGCATCGCGTAGAGGATGTTGTCGCGGTACTCGTCGCCGAATCGCTCGGCGTCGCGGAGCACCGCCTCCTGGGAGAACCCGAGCCGCTCCGGGATCGCGCGGCTGCGGACGTTGTCGGGCGCCGCCCTGATCTCGACCCGGTGCATGCCCATCGCGTCGAACGCGTGGCCGACGAGGGCCCGCGCGGCGAGCGTCGCGAGCCCGGCTCCCTCGTGTCTCGCAGACAGCCAGTAGCCGATGCTCGTGGTCCGGTTCTCGACGTCGACCCGGTGGATTCCGAACACCCCGGCGAGCCGGCGGTCGACGACGAGCGCGAGCTGAAAGCCGCCGTCGCGCTCCGGCTGGCCTCGGGCGGAGCGGATGAACTCCAGCGTCCCGGCGCGGGTCTGAGCCTGCGCCCACGGCATCCACCGTGCGAGGCGCGGTCGGTCGGCCTCGATCAGCCCGTAGAGCTCGTCGGCGTCGCCGGGCTCGAGCGGCCGCAGGGCCGCCGAGTCGGAGACTCGCAGGGTCGGGCCGGAGTCGATCGCCATCGCGGGCGATCTTAGGCAGCGGCGGGGCTCGATTTGCGGATTTCGCTGCTCCGTGGTACAAACCCGACGATGAACCGCGTACCCACGTCGACTTTCTCGATCGCCCCCGGAGGGCTGCAGTCGCGTGGGTGGTTCGCGTATTACTGGCGATTTAGCTAGGCGTCCGGCTGGCCGAAAGGCCCGTGAGCGAGAAGGAAAGCACCGCCGGACGCCGCAACAGCAGCGAGCCACGCCAGTAACTACACCGGAGACATAGACAGATGATGATCGTGATGAAAGAGGGGGCGACGGAGGAGCAGATCTCCCACGTCGTCGAGCGAATCGAGGAGGTGGGCTGCTCGGCTCACCTCTCCCGGGGAGAGCTGCTGACGGTGATCGGGGCGATCGGCGATCGCGACCGCGTCGCGTCGCTCGGGCTCGAGGGAACGCCCGGGGTCGACCACCTGGTGCCGATCCTGAAGCCGTACAAGCTCGCCTCGGCGCAGTTCAAGAAGGGCGAGCGGACGGTGATCGACGTCGACGGGCGCAAGCTCGGCGGCGAGCACTTCGGGCTGATCGCCGGCCCCTGCACGGTCGAGAGCCGCGAGCAGGTGCTCGAGGTCGCGAGGGTCGTCGCCGATGCCGGCGGCTCGATGCTCCGCGGCGGCGCCTACAAGCCGCGGACGTCTCCGTACAGCTTCCAGGGCCTCGGGGTCGAGGGACTGCGGCTGCTGCAGGAGGCGAAGGAGGAGACCGGGCTGCCGATCGTCACCGAGCTGATGGACGTGCGGGACGTCGCCGACGTGGTCGAGGTCGCCGACGTGATCCAGATCGGCGCTCGCAACATGCAGAACTACACGCCTGCTGACCGAGGTCGGCCGCAGCGGCATGACGGTGCTCCTGAAGCGCGGCCTCTCGTCGACGCTCGACGACCTGCTGATGGCGTCGGAGTACGTGCTCAAGGAGGGGAACCCGAACGTGATCCTCTGCGAGCGGGGGATCCGGACGTTCGAGACGGCCTACCGGTTCACGCTCGACCTGCTCGCGATCCCGGCGCTGCGGGAGCTCACCCACCTGCCGGTGGTCGTCGACCCGAGCCATGCCCCCGGTCGCCGCGACTGGGTCCCGGCGATGTCGATGGCGGCCGCGGCGGCGGGCGCGGACGGGATCATCGTCGAGGTCCACAACGACCCGGAGCACGCGATCTGCGACGGGCCACAGGCGCTTCCGAGCAACGGCTTCGCCGACTACGCCGATCAGGTCCGGCGGGTGGCCGAGGTGGCGGGCAAGCTCGTCAGCGTTTGAAGCTCGCCGTCCTAGGCGTCGGGTTGATCGGCGGCTCGATCGGGCTCGCCGCGAAGCGCCGGCTCGACGCCGTCGTCGCCGGCTTCGACACCGACGCGGGGAATCTGAGGCGCGGGCTCGAGCTCGGGGTGCTCGACTCCGCCGCCGGCTCGGTCGCCGACGCGGTCGCCGAGGCCGACGTCGTCTTCTGTGCGGCGCCGGTCGGAGCGCTGCCGGGATTGGTCACCGAGGCGCTCGCGGTGAGCGGGCCCGAGACCGTGGTCTCCGACGTCGGCTCGACGAAGCGCGAGCTGATCGCAGGCCTTCCGGCGGGGGAACGCTCGTCGCGGTTCATCGGCGGGCACCCGCTCGCCGGCGCGGAGACGGCGGGAGTCGAGAACGCCCGCGCGGAGCTGCTCGAGGGCGCCCGCTGGTACCTGACCCCGACCGACTCCTCCAGCGGGCTGCACTACGACCGGCTGCAGCGCTCGGTCGCCGGCCTCGGGGCCCGGCCGCAGGCGATCGATCCCGAGACTCACGACCGGGTGATGGCGACCGTCAGCCACCTCCCGCACGTGCTCGCCAACGTGCTCGTCGGCGAGGCCGCGGCGGCCCTCTCGGAGGAGTCCGAGCGGCTGCCCGAGGTCGGCACCAGCTTTCGCGACACGACCCGGGTCGCGGGCGCGAATCCGGCGATCTGGGGGGACATCTTCGCCACCAACCGCGAGGCGGTCGCCGACGAGATCGCCGCCGTGGTCGAGCGGCTGCGGGCAGCGGCCGAGGTGATCCGCTCCGGCGACGCGGCAGCGGTCGGCGCCTGGCACCGCGCCGCCGGCGAGGACCGGCGCCGGCTGCTCGAGTCCGACCTCGCAGGGGGCGACGTCCGCGAGCTTCGGATCGGCGTCCAGAACCGGCCCGGGACGGTCGCCGAGATCGCCCTCGCGCTCGGACGCGCGCAGGTCAACATCGAGGACATGGCCCTCTACCCGGCTCCGGACATGCGCACCGGCGCGATCTCGATCTGGGTCGCCGGCGCGGCCGAGGCCGAGCGCGCCTCCGAGGTCGTGCGCGAGCTCGGCCACGTCGTCTCCGTCGTCGCCGCCGGCGGCGACGAGGCTAGGGTGCCGGTGGCCGACCGGCGCTTCGACCCCGCGGGCGCCGCTGCGCGGCACCCTGTCGGCGCCGCCGGACAAGTCGGTCTCCCACCGGGCGGCGATCCTCGCCGCGATGGCGGAGGGCTCGACGAGGATCGGGGGCTACCTCGACGCCGCCGACACCCGCTCGACGCTCGCCGCGGTGGCGGCGCTCGGAGCGCGGGTCACCGAGACGGGCGCGGACGCCACGGGTGGGATCGAGCTGACCGTCGACGGCGTCGGGCTCCGCGGGGCTCGCGGAGCCGAGATCGACGTCGGCAACGCGGGCACGCTGCTCAGGCTGCTGCCGGGGTGGCTCGCCGGCCAGCCCGATCGCGAGTGGACGCTCGACGGCGACGAGTCGATCCGCCGGCGGCCGGTCGACCGGGTTGTCGAGCCCTTGAGACGAATGGGCGCCCGGATCTCCGCCCGCGACGGGCGCCTGCCGCCGCTCGCGGTCCGGGGCGCGCCGCTGAGCGGGATCGAGTACCGGATGCCGGTCGCCAGCGCCCAGGTGAAGTCCTGCGTGCTGCTCGCGGGACTGCTCGCCGACGCCCCGACGCGGGTGACCGAGGCGCGCCCGACGCGCGATCACACCGAGCGCATGCTCCGCGCCGCCGGTGCGCGGGTGACGACCGAGGCCGCCGGGACGCCGGTGACGATCCGCGGCGCGCTGCCCGCGACCCGGGTCACCGTGGAGCCCACCGAGCGCCTCGAGCCGGGCGAGATCCCCGTCCCGGGGGACTTCTCCTCGGCCGCCTACTTCGTGGTCGCCGCGCTGCTCGTCGGGGGCAGCGAGCTGCGGCTCGATCGCGTCGGCATCAACCCGGGAAGGATCGGTCTGCTCGGGATCCTGACCCGGATGGGGGCCGGGATCGAGGTGATCGAGACCGGGTACGCGGGCGCCGAGCCTGTGGCGACGCTGGTCGCCCGCCCGGGCCCGCTGCAGGCGACGCGGGTCGGGGCCGGGGAGGTGCCGCTGGCGATCGACGAGCTGCCGCTCGTCGGCCTCGCAGCCTGCTTCGCCGACGGCGAGACGGTCGTCTCGGGCGCCGAGGAGCTACGTCACAAGGAATCGGATCGGATCGCGACGGTGGTCGCCGGCCTCGCCGGGATCGGCGCCGAGATCGAGGCAACCGCCGACGGCTTCGCGGTCACCGGCGCCGGTCGGCTGCGGGGCGGGGTGCTCGACGCCGGCGGCGATCACCGGCTGGCGATGCTCGGCGCGATCGCGGGCCTCGCCTCGGCGGAGGGGGTGGAGGTCAGGGGGTTCGACGCCGCCGGGGTCAGCTATCCGGGGTTCGCCCGCGACCTCGGGTCGCTGCTCGCACCCCGCTAGGCGGCCGGCGACGAGCCTCGGACACTCCTCATCCGGTCTCGGCGCTCGGATGCCCGACCCCGGGCCAGGGTGAGAGGAGGAGCAGCAGCCGGGCATCCTCGACCGCGGCGACCTCGTGTCGTTCGTTGGGGTCGAAGACGACGAGCAGGCCGGGGCCGCCGCTGACCCGCTCGCCGTTCGGCTGGGAGATGTCGACCCGGCCGCCGACGACCAGGAGCCAGGCCCGCTCGTGGACCTGGTGCTCTCCGAGCCGCTCCCCGGCCGGTAGTTCGAGCACGATCACGCGGCCCTCGCCGTCGGAGGCGAGGACCTCCGGGCGCCGGGGCTCGATCGCGAGTTCCGAAACGTCCCAGCTCAGCATCGATCTCCTCCTTCGGGGCCCGAGGCCCCGTGGCTCGCTCGCGCATGAGCCTATCCTCCGGCGCGCTCATGGTGATCGCGATCGACGGGCCCGCAGGGGCAGGCAAGTCAACGGTTGCGCGCGGCGTCGCCGACGCGCTCGGTTTCACCTACCTCGACTCCGGGGCGATGTATCGCTCCCTCGCCCTGGCGGCGCTCCGGGCCGGCCTCGACCTCGACGACGGCGAGCAGTTGGGCCGGATGGCGCGCCGCCTCGAGCTCGGCTTCGACGACGGGACCGTGAGCCTCGGCGGCGAGGACGTCAGCGACGCGATCCGCGAGCCCGAGGTGAGCGCCGCGGCCTCCCGGGTCTCGGTGCATCCCCCGGTCCGTGAGGCGATGGTCGCGCTGCAGCGCGAGCTGATCGAGGACGGCCGCTACGTCGCCGAGGGTCGCGACATCGGCACCGTGGTCAGCCCCCGGTCTGCGCTGAAGGTCTTTCTGACGGCGAGCGAGAACGAGCGCGCGCGTCGGCGCGCCGCCGAGAGCGGCGAGCCCGTGGACGCGGTGCTCGCCGCGCAGCGCGAGCGCGACGGTCGCGATCGGCGACGCGAGTACGGGGCCCTGCGCCCGGCCCCGGACGCGGTCGAGCTCGACACGACCGGCCTCGCGATCGACGACGTCGTGGCGCGCGTCGTCGAGCTCGCACACCAGCGGGGCGTCGGATGAGCGGCGCCAACGATCGCCGCCGGCCGCCGCGAATCGCGGTCGTCGGCTTTCCCAACGTCGGCAAGTCGACCCTCGTCAACCGCCTCGTCGGCGGTCGCGAGGCGGTCGTCCACGCCGAGCCCGGGGTGACCCGCGACCGCAAGGCCCTGGAGTGCGAGTGGAACGGCGTCAGCTTCGAGCTGATCGACACGGGAGGAGTCGACCTCGAGGCCGGGGACTCGCTCTCGCGCGCCGTCCAGGCGCAGGCGCGCGAGGCGATCGCCGACGCCGACGCGGTCGCGATCGTGCTCGACGCCCGCGCCGGCCTGCGCCAGGGCGATGCCGAGGTCGCCGCGATCCTGCGGCGCTCCGATCTGCCGGTCGTCGTCGTCGCGAACAAGGTCGACGGACCGAAGGAAGAGGCGATCGTCGGCGAGCTCGTCTCGCTCGGCCTCGGCGAGCCGGTGCCCGTCTCGGCCACTCACGGACGCGGATCCGGGGATCTGCTCGATCGGCTCGTGGCGACGTTGCTCGATGCCCGGCCAGACCTCAACCCGTCCGCCCCCGAGGATGAATCGGATCGGGACGACGTCCGGATCGCCGTGATCGGCAGGCCGAACGTCGGCAAGTCGTCGCTCGTCAACGCGTTCCTGGGCTCCGAGCGGGTGATCGTCTCCGAGCTCGCCGGCACGACCCGTGACGCGATCGACACGCCGCTCGAGTTCAACGGCCGCGATCTGACGCTGATCGACACCGCCGGGATCCGCCGCCGGACCAAGGTCGCGGGCACGGTCGACTACTACGCCCAGATCCGCTCCGAGCGAGCCGCGGAGCGCGCCGACGTCGCGCTCGTGGTCTGCGACGCGGCGGAGGGGATCACGTCGGAGGACCTGCGGGTCGCCGAGCTGGCGATGAAGACCGGCTGCGCGACGCTGGTCGCGATCAACAAGTGGGACCTCGGCACGGAGCTCGACCTGAAGGAGGCCGGCGCCCGACTGCGCTCCCGGATCCGCCAGCGCCCGCCGGTGATCGCGTGCTCGGCGAAGAGCGGGCGCGGGGTGACGAAGCTGCTCGAGCGCGCCGCGGCGCTCGCCGACCGCCGCGCCGAGCGGATCCCGACCTCCGACCTCAACCGGCTGGTCGCCGACGTGGTCGCGAAACGGCCGCCGCCACAGCGAAGGGGCAAGCGCCTGCGCCTCTACTACGCCGCGCAGGTCGGACGGCGCCCGCCCCGGATCGCGATCCAGGTCAACGATCGCCGCCTGATCACCCGCGACTGGGCCTACTACCTCGAGAACCGGTTCCGTGACGCGTACGAGCTCGAGGGAGTGCCGCTGGTGATCGATTTCATCCCGAAGAAGCGGCGCGCCCGGGCCCGGGAGCGGGCACCGGTATGAGGCGGGTCGTGTGGGCCGGCGCCTGAAGAGCATCCGCTACGCGATCGGCGACGTCCTCTACGTCGTCGGCCGCGCCCTCGGCAGGGTTCCGGAGGCGCTCGCCAGGGGATGGCGCGGCTTCTGGGGGCGTCTCTCGGTCACGGATCGCAAGCGGCTGGGGGCGGCGCTGGCGGCTGCTGTCGCGCTCGTGGCGCTGTTCGCGGTCGCGGTCCCGAGGCTGCCGTGCTCGTTCCCGGGCGGTGACAGTTGCCCGCCCGCGGACGAGGCCGACGACCTCGTGCCCGCCGACGCGCTCGCATACGTGCACGCCGACCTCGACCCGGGCACCGACGAGTACGCCGCCGCCGCCGCGCTGGCCGCGCGCGTGCCGGTGCTCGGCGACCAGCTCGTCGCCCGCGCGGCGGCGCTGGTTCCCGGGGTGGGGGGCGGCGGGACGCAGTTCGACGCCGAGATCCGGCCCTGGTTCGGGGGCGAGGCGGCGATCGCGGTGCTCGGCGGCCTCGGCCCGCCGCAGCGGGTCGTCCTGCTCGAGGTCTCGGACTCCGACGGAGCCGCCGCCTTCGCCACCGACCTCGCCACCGGGACGCCTCGAAGCCGCGACTACCGCGGCGTCAGCGTCAGCGCCGATCGGCGGGGGCTGGCGACGGCCGAGGTCGAGAGCTTTCTCGTGCTCGGATCGAGGACGGGCGTCCGCTCGGTGATCGACGCCGCGACCGGCGAGGCGCCCTCGCTGGCCGGCGCCGACTCCGCGACCCGGGTCCGCGACGAGCTACCCGAGCACCACTTCGCCGAGGCCTGGGTCTCCGAGCAGGGCGCCGAGCAGCTGATCGGCCGCTCGCGCGACCAGCTCGGCACGCTCGCGCCGCTGATCGAGCCCGGCAACAGCACCGGCGCCGCCGCAGCGCTGAGCGCCGACGACGACGGCCTCGAGCTCGCGATCCGCAGCGCGCTCGACCCCGAGCGGGTGAAGGCCTCCCCGGGCTTCTTCAGCGCCTTCGGGCGGTTCGCGCCGAGCCTCCCGGAGCAGCTCCCCGACGACACCCTGGCGTACCTGGGAATCGGCAACCCGCAGGACACGATCAACGCCCTGCTCGCCCAGGCGAAGGCCCAGGCCCCGGGGATCGCGGCGGGCTTCGAGGACCTGGTTCGCAGCCTGCGCAGGCAGGGAGGCGTCGACATCGAGCGCGAGCTGCTCGCGGCGCTCGGCGGCGAGGCTGCTTTCGCCCTCGAGCCGCTCGCGGGCAAGAGCCTCAGCTCCGGCGCCGTGCCCTACCTCGAGTTCGTCGCCAAGGGTGTCGACGAGGTCGCCGCGAATCAGGCGCTCGCCGCGCTCTCGGCCCCGATCGCCCGCGCCGCGTCCGGGAAAGCCGGCGCCCCGAGCTTCTCCGAGCAGCAGATCGACGGCGTCGATGCGAGGACGCTGACGATCTCACCGACGGTCGAGCTCACCTACGCGGTCTTCGACGGCCTCGCGGCGATCGCCTCGAACCGGCAGGGGATCGTGCGCCTCGTCGGCGGCGAGGGAGGGCTCGACTCGGCCGCGCTCTTCGACCGCGCCACCTCCGGGTTCGAGAGTGAGGTTTCGGCGATCGGCTTCCTCGACCTCGGCTCGCTGGTCGCCGTCGGGGAGAGCCTCGGGCTCGCCGAGGACCCGCTCTACGCGACCTTCGCGGGCGACTTCCGCCGCCTCGACGCGCTCGGGCTCGCGATCACCAGCGGCGACACCGAGCTGTCGACCGACGCGCGCCTGCTGCTTTCGGGCTCCGATGCCGCGGAAGCGCCCGCGACCGCAACGGGTCCGGCGGACTAACCTACTCCCGACCTATGACTGAGAACTTCGCGGACAACGAGCACCTGTTCACCTCCGAGTCGGTCACCGAGGGCCATCCGGACAAGATCGCCGACCAGATCTCCGACGGTGTCCTCGACGCGGTGCTCGCCGACGACCCGGCGGGACGCGTCGCCTGCGAGACGCTGGTCAACACGGGGCTCGTCGTCGTCTCCGGCGAGATCTCGACCGAGACCTACGTCGACATACCGACGATCGCCCGGGAGACGATCCGCAGGATCGGCTACACGGACGCCGACCTCGGCTTCTCGGCCGACTCGTGCGCGGTGATCAACGCGATCGACAAGCAGTCCCCCGATATCGCCCAGGGGGTCGACGAGGCGCTCGAGTCGCGGACCGATCCGGCCGACGATGACGAGCTCGACGTCGCCGGCGCCGGCGACCAGGGGATGATGTTCGGGTACGCGAGCCGCGAGACCCCGGAGCTGATGCCGATGCCGATCTCGCTCGCGCACAAGCTCGCCCGCCGGCTCGCCGAAGTGCGCAGGGGCGAGGTCGTTCCGTACCTGCGCCCCGACGGCAAGACCCAGGTCACGGTCCGCTACGAGAACGGGCGCCCGATCGAGATCGAGAAGGTGTTGATCTCGACCCAGCACCGCGACGGGGTCGACTGCGACACCCTGATCCGCCCCGACCTCTGGGAGCACGTCCTGCACCCGATCCTCCCCGCCGAGCTCTACGACGAGCGGAAGCTGAACACGAAGCAGAACTTCCTCGTCAACCCGACCGGCCGGTTCGTGATCGGCGGCCCGGTCGGGGACGCGGGGCTCACCGGGCGCAAGATCATCGTCGACACCTACGGCGGCATGGCCCGCCACGGGGGTGGCGCCTTCTCCGGCAAGGACCCCTCGAAGGTCGACCGTTCGGCCGCATACGCGGCGCGTTGGGTGGCCAAGAACGTGGTCGCCGCCGGGCTCGCGGACCGGTGCGAGGTCCAGGTCGCCTACGCGATCGGCGTCGCCCACCCGGTCTCGGTGATGGTCGAGACCTTCGGCACCGAGCGGATCTCGCGGTCCGAGATCGGGAGGCTGATCGGCGAGCATTTCGACCTCCGACCGGGCGCCTTCCGTGCCGAGCTCGACCTGCACCGGCCGATCTTCCAGAAGACCGCCGCGTACGGGCACTTCGGCCGCGACGACCACGACTTCACCTGGGAGCGGACCGATCGTGCCGAGGCGCTTCGCGACGCCGCCGGCATCGGCACGGCGGAGGGCTCGGCGACGCCGGCTTAGGACGGGCCGCGGCTCAGGAAGGGCGCCCGGGCGCCGGGGCGGGCGAGTCCCCGGTGAGCCCGTCGGGCGAGGCGACGCCGGTCGCCTGGTCGACCATGTGCACGACATCGGCAGGCTCCGAGACGCCGACGAACACGAAGTTGAAGTCGTCGCCGGCGGCGGTGTCGAAGTCGACGTCGCCGACCTGGAGCATCCGCTGGGTGACCGACTGCGTGTAGTTGACGTTCTGGACCCGCTCGAGCCGCGTCTCCTGGATCGTCCGCGAGACGATCCCGCGTTTGATGTGCAGGCGGCGGTTGGTGACCATGTAGTTGGTCGCGACGCGCTTCACGAAGCCGATCAGGATCGTCCCGGCGACCCCGACCAGGGCGATGATCACGACCAGGCTCTCGTTGACGCTGTCGCCGAACAGCGAGGTGATCAGGGCGACCGCGAGCGCGACCAGCGCCGTCGCGACGATGCCCTTGAGGTAGAAGTCGAGGATCGCCCGCCACGAGGGGTGGCCTTCGTAGAGGACCCGCTCGCCCGGGTGCAGCTTCGGCGCCACGCGCGCCAGTCTAACCGCGCCCCTCACTAGCCTGGACCCTGATGTCGATCGCTCGCGTCGAGCCGTTGCTGAGCGCCCGCGCGGTCCGCGGGCCGTTCGACTACCGCCTCCCCGAGCGCCTCGGCGAGGTCGACGTCGGGACCGTGCTCGAGGTCCCGTTCGGCCGACGCAGGGTGCTCGGCGTGGTGGTCGAGATCGCCGAGCAGAGCGCGCTCGCGCCCGAGCGGCTCGCCGAGCCGATCTCCGCCCTGGCGGCGGGCGCCCCGGCGGAGCTCGTCCGGCTCGGCCTCTGGGTCGGGCGCGAATACTGCTCGACCGCAGCCCGCGGACTCGAGCTCGTGCTGCCGCCGGGGACCGCGTCCGCGCGCGGCCAGACCGCGGCCCGGTGGGAGATGACGGCGACGGCAGTCGCCCCGGCCGCCTCCGAGGCGCTCGGCGCGGGCGCCAGGCTCGGGGCCGTTCAGCGCCGGGCCCTGGAGGCGTTGATCGAATCGCCCGACGGGCTCGGAGCCGCGGAGCTCGCGGGGCTCGGCGTGCGCAGCGACGCGCTGCGCCGGCTCGAGGCCCGGGGGCTGGTGAAGCTCGGGCGCCGCGAGCTGCGCCGCCGCCCGCCGGCGACCGCGATCGGCGCGCCGGCGACGCCGGTTCAGCTCGACGACGCGCAGCTCGGCTCGCTGGCGCGGATCGTCGCCGGCCTCGACGGCGACGGCGGAGAGCTCCTGCTCTGGGGAGTGACCGGCTCGGGCAAGACCGAGGTCTACCTCGCCGCGGCCGAGGCGGCGCTCGAGCGCGGCCGCGGTGCGATCGTGCTCGTCCCCGAGATCGCGATGACGCCGCAGGCGCTTGCCCGCTTCAGCTCGCGGTTCGGCGATCGGGTCGCGGTGCTGCACTCGCGCCTCACCGCGGGCGAGCGCCGCGACGAGTGGCAGCGGCTGCGGGCCGGCGAGGCGCGGATCTGCGTCGGGCCGCGGTCGGCGATCTTCGCGCCGATCTCCGGGCTCGGGCTGATCGTCGTCGACGAGGAGCACGACGCCTCCTACAAGCAGGAGGGGGACCCCCGCTACGACGCTCGCGAGGTCGCCCGTCGCCGTGCCGCGGAGACCGGGGCGGTACTCGTATGCGGCTCGGCGACGCCGAGGCCGGAGAGCTGGCGGTCGCTGGAGCGGATCGAGCTGCCGGACCGCGTCGACGGCCGGGCTCTGCCGGAGGTCGAGGTGATCGACATGCGCGGGCGTCGCGGAGGCGAGGGGCCGCTCCACCCCCGGACCGCCGACGCGCTCGCCGGTCTGAGCCGGAGCGGGGAGAAGGCGATCGTTCTCGTCAACCGGCGAGGCTGGGCGCCCTACATGGAGTGCCGCTCCTGCGGCCATGCCTTCGGTTGTCGCGATTGCGACGTCTCGCTGGTCGTCCACCGCGCCGACGCGACCCTGCGCTGCCACCACTGCGGTCACGCGGAGCCGGTCCCGCAGTCGTGCCCGGAATGCGGCTCGGTGACCCTGGCCCGCGCCGGAGCGGGGAGCGAGCGGATCGAGGCCGAGATCGCCGCCGCGGTCGCGCCGCTGCCCGTGTTCCGGCTCGACTCCGACACGGCGGCGGTGGCGGGCGGCCACCTCGAGATCCTCGCCGAGTTCCAGGCCGCGGAGTCCGGGGTGCTGGTCGGGACGCAGATGGTCGCCAAGGGGCACGACTTCCCCGACGTCGTGCTCGGCGTGGTCCTCGACGCCGACGCGACCCTGCGCTTCCCCGACTTCCGCGCCGAGGAGCGAACCTTCGCCCTGGTCGCGCAGCTCGCCGGCCGCAGCGGCAGGGGAACGCGGGGAGGCCGGGTCCTCGTGCAGACGTCGACGCCGGGCGCCTCGGCGATCCGCCACGCGGCGGCGCATGATTCGCACGGCTTTCTCGCCGCGGAGCTCGTCCGCCGGCGCGAGCTCGCCTACCCGCCGTTCGCGCACCTGATCAGAGTCGAGCTGACCTGCGTCGACGCAGGTCGCGTCGACACTGCCGCCGGCGGCCTGCGCGAGCGCCTCGACGCGACCCTGCCGGAGGGCGCCGTGGCGCTCGGGCCGGCGCCGCGGTTCAGGCGCCGGGGCCGCGAGCGCCGCCAGCTCCTGATCAAGGCGCCCGAGCGCGCCGCCGCGGTGGCCACGATCCGCGACGCGATCGAGACCGCGGCACGCGAGCGCCGGCTGAAGGAGATCGCGGTCTCGGTGGACGTCGACGCCGCCTAGACTCGATGGGATGAGCCAGACAGCCGAAGACGAGCTCGACTCGACCTCCGAGGTCGAGGAGGTCGGCCCGCACGAGGTCACCGACGAGGAACGCGAGCGCCGCGCCCAAGCGCTCGCCGAGGTGCGGACGTACGGCGACCCCGTGCTGCGCTCGCGGGCCTCAGAGGTGACCGAGTTCGACGACGACCTCGCCGCCGAGGCCGAGCGGATGGTCGCGATCATGCGCGATGCGATGGGCGTCGGCCTCGCCGCCACCCAGCTCGGTGTCCTGCGGCGCCTGCTCGTCTTCCAGGCCGGTCCCGACGCGCGACCGACGGCGGTCGTCAACCCGCAGGTCGAGTGGCTCTCCGAGGAGCTCGTCACCGCCGAGGAGGGTTGCCTCAGCCTGCCGGGGATCGGGGTCGACGTCGAGCGACCGCTGCACGCCCGGGTGCGTGGGGTCGACGTCGGCGGCGAGCAGCTGTTGCTCGAGGCCTCGGGCCTCGAGGCGAGGGTGCTCCAGCACGAGATCGACCATCTCGACGGGATCCTGACCCTCGACCGGACCGAGCGCGATCAGCGCAAGGGCGCGATGCGCGCCCTTCGGGAGGGGACCTCCTACAGCCCCGAGCCCGATCCAGAGCCCGACGACGGGTGAGGGTCGTCTACTTCGGCACCTCGGACTTCGCCGCGGCGGTCCTCGGCCGGCTCGCGGACTCAGAGCACCGTCCCGTCCTCGTCGTCACGCCGCCGGACCGTCGCCGAGGACGCGGACGGCGGATCAGCCCGACGGCGGTGGCGTCGACCGCCGATGCGCTCGGGATCGAGACCCTGAGGACCTCGGCCAGCGAGCAGCCGGAGGCGCTGGCGCGGATTCGCGAGTCGGAGCCCGAGCTCGGCGTCGTCTGCGCCTTCGGTCAGCTGCTCCGCGAGCCCCTGCTCTCGGAGCTCGAGCTGCTCAACGTGCATCCGTCGCTGCTCCCGCGGTGGCGGGGCGCGGCGCCGATCGAGCGAGCGATCATCGCCGGCGACGAGCTCACCGGCGTCTCGATCATGCGCGTCACCGAGGGGCTCGACTCCGGCCCCGTGGCGCTGCGCGCGGAGGCGCCGGTTGCGGGAGACGACTTCGGCGGGCTTTCGCCGAGGCTCGCCGAGCTCGGTGGGGATCTGCTCGTGCGCGCCCTCGGGCTGCGGGCGCGCGACGAGCTCGAGCTGGTCGACCAGGACGACTCGGCCGCGACCTACGCGGAGAAGATCGACCGCTCGGAGCGCCGGCTCGACCCCGCCCGTCCGGCGATCGACCTCGAGCGCACGGTCCGCGCCCTGACCCCGCACATCGGTGCCTACCTCGAGCTCGAGGGCGGCGAGCCACTGGGCGTGCTGCGTGCGGTCGCCGAGCCCGGCGAGCTGGCGACCGGCGGGCTCGAGACCGGCGACGGCCTGCGGCTCGGCTGTGGCGAAGGCGTGTTGCGCCTGCTCGTGGTCCGGCCGGCGGCGGGGCGCGCGATGGACGCCGCCGACTACCTGCGCGGCCATCCGACGCCCCGCCTCGCGTGAGCGCGGAGGTCACACCGGCCCGCCGGGTTGCCTACGAGATCCTGATCCGGACCTTCGAGGAGGGCGCATGGACCGACCGCGCCTTCGGTGTCGCGGCCGGCCGCGCGGGACTCGCCGGAGCGGAGCTGGCGCAGGCGCGACGGCTGAGCTATGGCGCCGTGCAGCGCCGGGCGACCAGCGATCACCTGATCGGCGTTCTCGCCGGCCGAAGGGGCGGCAGGGTCGACGCGGCCGCCCTTGCCGCGCTGCGCCTCGGCCTCTACGACCTGCTCTTCTCGGCGACCCCCGACCACGCCGCGGTCGACCAGGCGGTGGAGCTCGCAAAGAGCGGGAGCCGGCGCTCCGGCGCGCCGTTGGGGCGGGTGCGGGCGGCCTCCGGATTCGTGAACGCGCTGCTCCGGCGCGCGGCGGCGGAGCGAGACGAGCTGCTCGGCGCGCTCGACGACTCGACCCCCGAGGGGGCCGCGGTGGCCCATTCCTACCCCGATTGGCTGGCGCGGATGTGGTGGGACGAGCTCGGGGCGCAGGAGACGCGACTCCTGATGGCGGCGATGAACGAGCCCGCGGAGACCGCCTTCCGCGTCAACACGCTGCGGGCCGACCCGCCGCGGCTCGCGGCCGAGCTCCGCAAGCGCGGGATCGAGGTCAGCGGGCCCGGGGCCGGCTCGCTGCTCGAGCCCAGCGAGTCGATCGTCGTCGACCGCGCCTCCGAACCGGTCACCGCCCGGATCGCGACCGGTGATCTGGTCGGACAGTCGCGGGGATCGCAGGCGATCGTCGCGCTGCTCGATCCGCGCCCCGGTGAGCGGGTGCTCGATCTCTGCTCGGGGCCGGGGGTCAAGACGACCGCCATCGCAGCGCGGATGGAGAACCGTGGAGAGCTCGTCTCGGTGGAGATCGACCCGCGTCGCGCCGAGCAGGTCCGCAAGCTGGCGCTGCTCGCCGACGCGACCTGCGTCCGGGTCGAGGTCGCCGACGTCACCGAGGCCGACTTCGGCTCTGGCTACGATCGGGTCCTCTTGGACCCGCCCTGCTCCGATCTCGGGACCCTGGCCTCGCGGCCCGACGCGCGCTGGCGCAAGTCGCTCGAGGGCTGCGAGCGGCTCGCGATCCTGCAGCGGCGGATGCTGGTTCGTGCCGCGAGGGCGCTCGCCGGGGGCGGGAGGCTCGTCTACTCGACCTGCACGGTCTCCGCTCGGGAGAACGAGCAGGTGGCAGCGGCTCTGGCCCGCTATGCGCCCGTCGTCGAGCCCGAGGACCTCGGCGCCGAGCATCCGCGGCTCGCCTCGCGGGCGGACGCTCGCTTCCTGCAGCTGCTGCCCGAGCGCGACGCGACCACCGGCTTCTTCGCCGCCCGCTACAGGCGGCGCGACGGCTGATGGCGGACTCGTCGAGCCCGGTCACGATCGGCCGGCCGAACTGTCCCGGATGCGGTGAGCCGTGGCTTCGGCCGACCCAGCTGCCGGGCCGCTACCGCTGCGTCTACTGCCTGCGCCGCTACGAGCTGGTCTCGGGCTGCCCGAACTGCGGCGAGCACCAGACGATGGTCCGCATGTCGACCGACGAGGACCTCTCCTGCCAGCATTGCGGCCACTCGATGCTGAAGCCGGTTTGAGCTCCGACGCTCGCAGCGAGGTGTACTCCGGCCGCCGGGTCGCGCCCTCGATCCTCTCCGCCGATTTCGCCCGGCTCGGTGCCCAGGTCGCGGAGGTCATGGACGCCGGCGCGCGGCTGATCCACGTCGACGTGATGGATGGCCACTTCGTTCCCCCGATCACGATCGGGTCGTTGATCGCGGCGGCGATCGCCGACCAGGTCCACGACGCCGGCGGGGCGCTCGACGTCCACCTGATGATCGAGCGTCCCGAGCTTCAGGTGGGCGAGTTCGCGAAGGCCGGCGCCGACTCGATCACGATCCACTCCGAGGCCACCGCCCACGCGAACCGGACGCTGAACGCGATTCGCGAGGCCGGGTGTCTGGCGGGCCTGGCGCTCAACCCGGGAACCCCGGCGACGGCCGTCTCGGAGCTCGACGGCGTCGCCGACATCGTCCTCTGCATGAGCGTCAATCCCGGCTGGGGCGGCCAGCCGTTCATCACCTCGTCGCCGGGGAAGATCCGGCGCCTGCGCGAGCTCGCCCCGGCGGCGACGATCGAGGTCGACGGTGGCGTCGATGCCGACACGGTGGGGGCCGTCGCCGACGCAGGCGCCTCGCTGTTCGTCGCCGGGTCGGCGATCTTCGGCTCCGCGGACCCGGCTGCCGCCTACCGGCGGATCGCCGACGCGGCCGGGGCGGGCTAGCGCGTTAGGGTTGGAGAGGACTCCGATGAGCGAGCAGCGATACACGGACCCGTCGGCGCCCCATCACCACGAGCACCATCTGCGGACCCCGTCCGCGGAGCTCGGTCACGAGGAGAAGCTGCGCCGCCAGGCGTTGCACCTGCGGATCCTCACCGGCGTACTCGTCCTCGTCATGCTGATGCTGGTCTACGCGGCGGCATTCGACCTCAACTCGTGGGCGGAGTGGGTCGTCTTCGGGGGCATCTGCTCGGTCGCGATCGGGACGATCATCGCCCTCTCGCCGACCAGGCGGGGCTGAGCGGCCCTCACCGGCCCGCGCTCAGGCGCCCGGTCTGTGGGCGGGGCCTCGCGGAGCGGCGAGCGCTCCCGCCACCTCCTGCAGCCAGGCCCGCCCCTGCGGGCTGAGCTCGGCGCGGTCGATCCGGCGCGCGCACCACTCGGCGAGCCGCCGGCGGCCGCCGAGCGCGAGCAGGTCGGTGGAGGTGACCGCGTAGCGACCGTCGGCGAGCACCACCAGCGAGCCGAGCTCGTCGCGGCGGACGCGCAGCCGGCCGACGACGGCCGCGCCCTCGAGCTCCGTGGGGTGGCCCGGGTCGCCGTCCTCGGCGCGCCAGCGGCGGACCGAGAACACCTGCGGGGCGCCTCGGGGCGGCAGGACCGGGACCTCCGGCTCGCCGAGCGGCCCGCTGCGCCAGCGATCGGTGAGCGCCTCGACCTCGCGCAGCTGCTCGACCCGGACGACGACGTGGATCTCGTCGCCGGCCTCGATCTCGGTCGATCCCCGCGGCGGGATCGCCGCCTCCGCCGCGGACGATCAGGTTGACCAGCGCCTCGCGCGGGAGCCCGAGGTCCTTGACCATCTGACCGACGGCGGCGTTGCCCGCGGCGACGCGCCAGACCAGCGTCTCGCCGCCGAGTTGCCGGATGATCCCGGTCTCGATCAGCGGCTCCGGGAGCGCCGGCTCGGTCGAGGTCAGGCCGAGGCGCCGCGCGAGTGGCTCGAACGTGGCGCCCTGGATCAGCGTCGAGGTGACGACGACGAAGAAGATCGCGTTGAAGATCAGCTGCCCGTCGTCGATCCCGGCGATCACCGGGAAGGTCGCGAGCCAGATCGGGATCGCGCCGCGGAGGCCGGCCCAGCCGAGCATCAGCCGCTCGCGCGAGTCGAACGGCGACAGCGCGCTGGCGATGAACGCCGCCGCCGGGCGGGCGACGAACATCAGCGCCGCCGAGAGCGCCAGCCCCTCGACCGCGATGTCGCCGAGGCCGCTGGGGAAGACGAGCAGGCCGAGCAGGGCGAAGAGCGAGATCTGCGCCACCCACGCGAGGCCCTGATGGAAGGCGACGGTCGTCGGGTGCGCCGGGACCGGCCCGGTGCCGAGGATCAGCGCAGCGATGTAGACGGAGAGGAATCCGGACCCGTGCAGGAGCTCGGGGACGCCGTAGGCGAGCGCCGCGGTCGCGATCGACGCGACCGGATAGAGGCCGGGGCTCGGCAGGTCGAGGTGGCGAAAGCACCAGCGCGCCGCGAACCCGATCGCGAGCCCGAGCGCGAGGCCGAGCGCGAGCTTCCAGGCCAGCGCCGACACCATGTCGATCGGGCCGTAGTCCGGAAGCTGGATCCAGTCGATGAACCCGGTGACGAGCAGCAGCGCCACCGGATCGTTCATGCCCGATTCGCCCTCCAGCGTGCGGGCGAGCGGGCGGCGCAGTCGCGAGCCGCGCAGCACGGCGAAGATCGCGGCGCTGTCGGTCGCCGCCACCGCCGAGCCGATCAGCAGGCCCTCGAGGGTCGAGAGGTCGAAGAGCCAGATCGCGGCGAGCCCGGTGAGCACCGCGGTGAGCACGGTCCCGACCGTCGCCAGCGAGATCGCCGTTCCGAGCACCGGGCGGATCTCGCCCCAGCCGGCGGTCAGCCCGCCCTCGAACAGGATCAGGATCAGCCCGATCGTCCCCAGGGTCCTGGTCAGCTCGGCGTCGTTGAACTGCACCCCGCCGATCCCCTCCGAGCCGATCAGCATCCCGAGCCCGAGGAAGAGGAGCAGGCCGGGCACCCGGACCCGGTCGGCCACCTTGGCGGCGGCGATCCCGGCCGCGAGCAGGAGGCCGGCGATCAGGATCAGGTCGGTGTCGCTCATCGTCCGGTCAGGACGCCTCGTCGGCGATCGCGAGCCGCGCCTCGGTCTCCTCGACCGAGCCGGGTCGCAGGGCGTCGGGGGTGTCGCCGCCGCGATTGACGAGGGCGAGCGCGAGCGCGAGCGCGAGCGCCGCCGCGGCGAACCCGACCTCGATTCGCCTCGCCTCCTCGAGCACGTCGGTGAGGCCCCAGATCAGGAACCCGGCGGCGCAGATCGCCCAGCAGGCGGCGGCGGCGCGTGCCCGGCCCCGCGCGAGCGCGGCCTGGTTGAGTGTCGTCGCAGCCAGGTAGAGGCCCATCCCCAGCGTCACGATAAGCAGACCGGCGCGGTCGTAGTCGAAGCGGTCCGAGAACGCGACCTGCATCAGCTGCCGGCCCGGCGAGCGCGACGACGACGGCGACGAGCGCCGTGAAGACGGCGATCGCGCGCAGGGTGAGCACCAGCGAGAGCCGGAAGGCGTCGGCGCCGCCGGCGCCCTGCGAGCGCAGCCTGGTCAGGTGCGGGAGCAGGCTCGTCGCCACGCCCTGGAAGACGAGCAGCGGGGCCCGGGCGAGCATCAGGACGTTGAAGATGTAACCCGCCGCGGCGGCTCCCGAGAACCCACGGACGAGCAGCGGCCCGGCGTTGAGCAGCGTCTGCTCGCTGAGCATGACCACGAACACCGCCGCGGCGAACCCGCCCCCGCTCGCCAGCGAGACCCGGCCGACCGAGCCGCCGGGCGCGGCGGCGACCGGGTCGTCGGTCGCGCGGCGGCTGAACGCGAGCGGCACGACGACGAGGCTGAACAGCGGCGCGGCGGCGATCCCGAGCGCGATCGCCGATTGACCGTTGGCGATCCCGAGCGCGACCGCGAGCGCGAACGCCGCTCGCGAGGCGGACTCGCAGACGAGCAGCCCGGCGAGCAGGCCGAAGCGGCGCCGGCCGGCGAGATAGCCGCGGGCGAAGAAGCTCGCCCCGAACGCGATCACCGCCGCGAACATGACCCAGTAGAGCTCGCTCGACCCGGAGAGCAGGTCGTCCTCGATCGGGGCCCGCAGGGCGAGGATCGCGATCGCGCAGCTGACGGCGACGGCGAGCTGGATCGTCGCCGCGACGCGGAGCGCGCTGCCGATCTCCGTTCCCTGGGCGCGGCGCTCGGCGATCGTCCGCGAGAGCAGCTGCTCGACCGGCCGGTAGAGAACCGAGATCGAGACGAAGACCGCCGACCAGAGGACGACGATCTCGCCGTAGCTCTCCGCGTCGAGGTTGTGCGAGGCGAGCGAGAAGTACGCGTAGGTGAGGATCCCGGCGCTGCCGACGCCGGCGGCCAGGAGGCCCGCCGAGCGCCCGTAGGTCCTCGCCTCGGCGTCGGCCTCCCTCATTCGGGGAAGTTAGCGAGGTGGAGGGCGTATGATCCTGATTGACTGGTCAGTCAACTGATCGAGATGACTGTCTCGCTACTCACAGATCGCGATCGGGATCACCTTCGGCGAGCGCTGGAGCTGGCCGAGGGAGGGCGGGGAAGGGTGAGCCCGAACCCGCTCGTCGGGGCGGTGATCGTCCGCGACGGCGTCTCGATCGGAGAGGGCCGCCACGAGGCGCTCGGCGAGGCCCACGCCGAGGTCGCGGCGTTGGCGGACTGCCGCCGGCGAGGGGGCGACCCGACCGGGGCGACGATGTACGTCTCGCTCGAGCCCTGCGCTCACCAGGGCCGCCAGCCGCCGTGCACCGACGCGATCCTCGCCGCCGCGATCTCCAGGGTCGTGATCGGCTCCGACGACCCGAGCGAGAAGGCGAGCGGCCGCGGCCCGGGGATCCTCCGCGACGGCGGGGTCGAGGTCGAGTTCGCAGACGGCGCCGAGGCCGCGGCGGCGCGGCTGCTCAATCAGCCGTTCCGCAAGCGAGCCCGCACCGGCCTGCCGCTCGTCGTCCACAAGGCCGCGCTCAGCCTCGACGGCTTCACCGCGACCGCGGCCGGAGACTCGAGGTGGATCTCGGGCGAGCGGAGCCGGGCCCTGGTCCACCGGTGGCGCTCCGAGTCCGACGCGGTCGCGGTCGGGATCGGGACCGCGCTCGCCGACGACCCGCTGCTCACCGCCCGCGACCTCGACCTCCCGGCGTCCCGCCAGCCGGCGCGCGTCGTCTTCGACACGGCCGCCAGGCTGCCGCTCGAGTCGGCGCTGGTCGGGTCGATCGAGACCGCGCCGCTCTACATCGTCACCGGCGCCGAGGCCCCGGCCGAGCGCGTCTCGGCCCTGCGGGAGGCCGGCGCCGAGGTGATCGGGCTCGCGGGCGACCCGGCGCGGCGGGTCGTCGGTGCGCTCGCCGAGCTCGGGCGGCGCCAGATCGGCTCCGTGTTGCTCGAGGGCGGGGCCGGGCTCGCCGGCTCGTTCGCGGCCGCGAACGAGGTCGACGAGCTGCGCCTGTTCATCGCCCCGCTGGTGCTCGGCGGCGGCAGGCCGCTCGCAGGGGGCCCGGGAGCGGAGCGGATCACGGACGCGATCCGGCCGCTCGCCGTCGATTGGGAGCGCGTCGGGGAGGACATGCTGGTCCGCGCGCGGCTTCGGGAGTGGTGATGTTCACGGGAATCGTCGCGGAGATCGGGGTGGTGCAGGCGATCGGCTCGGGGCCGTCGGGGGCGCAGCTCGGGATCGGGACCGCGTTCGCCGGCGAGCTGCGGCAGGGTGACTCCGTCTGCGTCGAGGGCGTCTGCCTGACCGCGACGAAGCTACGGCCGGACGGCTTCGACGCCGACGTCATGAACCAGACGTTGAGCCTGACGACGCTCGGCGAGCTCGAGCGCGGAGCCCGCGTCAACCTGGAGGCCGCGCTGCGCGCCGGCGACCCGCTCGGCGGTCACATCGTCCAGGGCCACGTCGACGGCGTCGGCGACGTGCGCTCGGCGGCCGAGGATGGATTCGCCCGGCGTCTGCTAGTCGGCGTTCCCGACGGCCTCGAGCGCTACCTGGTCGAGCATGGCTCGGTGGCGATCGCCGGAGTCAGCCTCACCGTCGCCGGCCTCGACGAGGACGCCTTCGAGGTCTCGCTGATCCCGGAGACGCTCGAGCGGACGACGCTCGGAGGCCTGCGCGAGGGCGACCGGGTCAACCTCGAGGTCGACGTCGTCGCCCGCTACACCGAGCGCCTTCTAGGCTTCAGAGACGAAGGGAGCAACTGATGGCGGAGACCGCAACCCAGACACCGTTCGCGACGATCGAGGAAGCGATCGACGACATCCGTCGCGGCCGGATGGTCGTGGTCTGCGACGACGAGAACCGCGAGAACGAGGGCGACCTGACGATGGCGGCCCAGTTCGCGACCCCGGAGGCGGTCAACTTCATGGCCAAGGAGGGGCGCGGGCTGATCTGCCTCTCGCTGACCTCCGAGCGCTGCGACGAGCTCGGGCTCAACCTGATGGCGGCGAAGAACGAGGCCCCGCTGCAGACGGCGTTCACGGTTTCGGTCGAGGCGCGCGACGGCGTCACCACCGGGATCTCGGCCGCCGACCGCGCCCACACGATCCAGGTCGCGGTCGATCCGAGCTCGACCCCGCGTTCGCTCGTCCAGCCCGGCCACGTCTTCCCGCTGCGGTCGAAGGACGGCGGGGTGCTGGAGCGAGCCGGGCAGACCGAGGCCGCGGTCGACCTCGCGCGGCTCGCGGGCCTCAACCCCGCCGGGGTGATCTGCGAGATCATGAACGACGACGGGACGATGGCCAGGGTTCCGGACCTCGTCGCATATTGCGAGCGGCACGCGCTGAAGATGGTCACGGTCGCCGATCTGATCGCCTACCGGCGGCGCACCGAGCAACTCGTCGAGCGGGTCGTGGCGACGAAGCTGCCGACCGCTTTCGGCGAGTTCAACGCGGTCGGCTACCGGTCGTTGCTCGACGACAAGCACCACGTGGCGATGGTCAAGGGCGAGGTCGCGGGCGCCGAGGACGTGCTCGTACGGGTCCATTCGGAGTGCCTGACCGGCGACGTCTTCCACTCGCTTCGCTGCGACTGCGGCGAGCAGCTCGAGGCGGCGATGGCGATGATCGAGCGCCAGGGCCAGGGGGTCCTGCTCTACCTCTCCCAGGAAGGCCGGGGGATCGGGCTGCTCAACAAGCTCCGCGCCTACAAGCTCCAGGAGGAGGGTCTCGACACGGTCGACGCGAACCTGAAGCTCGGCCTGCCGGCCGATCTGCGCGACTACGGGATCGGTGCCCAGATCCTCGTCGACCTCGGGCTGACCAGCATCCGCATCCTGACCAACAACCCGAAGAAGATCCACGGGCTCGAGGGTTACGGGCTCTCGGTCGCCGAGCAGGTTCCGATCCAGTCGGTGCCCAATCCGCACAACGAGGACTACCTGAACGCGAAGCGCGACAAGATGGGCCACGTCCTGCACCACCAGGGGCTGCCGCTCGACGAGGAGCTGCTGGCCTCCGAGCAGGAGCGCGATCGGCAGGATCTTGGCTGAGTTCGCGATCTGCGTCGCGACGTTCTATGAGGACCTGGCCGAGCGACTCGTCAACGGCGCGACCGAGACCTTCGCCGAGCACGGCGTCAGCCCCGCGTCGGTGACCAGCTTCGAGGTCCCCGGCGCCTTCGAGCTCCCGTTCGCGGCGAAGCTCTGCGCCGAGAGCGGCCGCTTCGACGGCGTCGCCTGTCTCGGCGTCGTGATCCGCGGCGAGACCGATCACTACGACTTCGTCTGCGGCGAGGCCGCGCGAGGGATCCAGGACGTCCAGCTTCGGACCGGGGTTCCGTGCGCGTTCGGGGTCATCACCTGCGACACGCTCGAGCAGGCCGAGGCCCGGGCGGGCGGGGAGAAGCGCGATCAGGGGCGCACGGCGGCTGAGGCGGTGTTGCGGATGGCGCAAATACGAGCCGAACTGAGCAGGGAGCAGGGAGCACGGAGCAGGGAGAGGTAGAGCTGCGGGCGTTCTCCCTGCAGCTGGCAGCTCGCTGCTTGCAGCTCGCAAGACCGACCCTGCCAGCTGCCAGCTGCAAGCTCCCTGCTCCCCGCTACCATCCGCACCCCATGGCCAAGGTCTGCTTCAGCTGCGGCAAGGGTCCCGCGTTCGGGAACTCCCGAAGCCACTCGATGGTCGCCACCCGGCGCCGCTTCAACCCGAACCTCCAGAAGGTGCGGATCGAGGACGCCGGCCGGCCGCGTCGCGTCTACGTCTGCACGCGCTGCCTGAAGTCCAACAAGGTGACCAAGTACGCGTAGGGGCAGGCGCGGAGAGTAGGCTCCCGCGCGCCGTGCCGGACTCATCGATCGTTCGCTTTCGCCATGTGGTCGGCGTCGCGCTCGCGCACCTGGAGGCGCGTCGGGAGGAGATCAACGACCTCAACGTCTTCCCGGTCGCCGACGGTGACACGGGCGACAACATGGCGCTGACGATGCGCCACGTGCTCGACGAGCTCGATCAGCTCGAGCGCGAGTCGGACGGCGACCCGCCGCGGCCCGAGATCGTCCGCGAGGTTGCCCGCGCGGCACTGATGGGCGCGCGGGGCAACTCGGGCGTGATCCTCAGCCAGATCGTCCGCGGCGCCGCGGAGAAGGTGGCGACGCCGCCCGGGCGCCTGATCGACCCCGAGCTGATCGAGGCGGCGCTCACGCACGCCAGCGTCGCCGCCTACGCGTCGGTGCGAGAGCCCGCCGAGGGGACGATGCTGACCGTGATCCGGGCGATGGCCGATGCGGTCGCCGACCGGCGCTCGCAGTGGCTACGGGTGCGGCTCGATCCCGGCGCTACCGCGGTCGAGCAGAACGCGCTGCTCGCCGAGATGATGGCGACGGCGCTGTTCGCCGGCGAGGAGGCGGTCCGCCGCACCCCCGAGCAGCTCGACGTCCTCGCCAAGGCAGGCGTCGTCGACGCCGGGGCGCTCGGGCTCGTGGTGATCATCCGCGGAATGGTCGCGGGGCTCGCGGGCGAGGAGGTCCAGCTTCCCGAGATCCCCCACTACGCGGCGGCGCGGCTCGACCAGGTCCATCACGCCGACTCGCGGTACCGGTTCTGCACCAACTTCATCGTCAGCGGCCGGGGCCTCGAGGGCGACGCCTTCGTCGACGGGCTCGAGGCGATCGGCGACTCGGTCCTCGTCGTCGGCGACGAGGCGACGATCAAGGTCCACGTCCACACCGACGACCCGGACGCCGCGAAGCGGATGTTCGCCGGCTCGGGGACGATCTCGAACGAGGACATCGCCGACATGCACATCCAGGTCGCGAGCCAGCGGGCGCGGCTCGAAGGTCAGCGGTCCACGGTCGTCGCGGTGGCGACCGGGGAAGGGATGCAGGCGCTGTTCGGCCGGCTCGGCGCGACGGTCGTCGACGGAGGCCCGACGCTCAACCCGCCGACCAAGGACCTGCTCGCCGCGATCGAGTCGTGTCCGGTCGACGAGGTCGTCGTCCTGCCGAACTCCCGCAACGTGCGGATGGCCGCTGAGGAGGCGGCGCGACTGGCCGGCGGCAACGGCAAGCGCGTCGTCGTCGTGCCATCGGGCTCCCAGCAGGCCGGGCTCGCGGCGCTGGTCGAGTTCGAGCCGGCGGATGACGCGGCCGCCAACGCCGAGCGGCTGATCGCCGGGCTCGAGGCGATCCGGGTCGGCGCCGTCGCCCCGGCCGCACGAGACGACTCCGACGGGCGCTTTCGCCGCGGCGACTCGGTCGGCTTCGCCGACGGCGAGATCATCGCCTGGGGCGGCGCGGGGTCGACCCTGGTCGAGACGGTCGCGGCGCTCGCAGTCGACGCCGAGATCGTCACCGTGATCGAGGGAGCCGAGGCGCCGCTGGCGCTAGAGGAGCTCGACCTGTCGTTGCCCGATGGAGCCGAGCTCGAGCTGCACCGCGGCGGGACGCCGAACTACTTCTGGCTGATCGCCGCCCAGTAGCGTCGAATCAGGCGATGAGCTCCGACAAGCCGGTCCTCTGGCATATCCCCGTCTCTCACTACAGCGAGAAGGCCCGCTGGGCGCTCGCCTGGAAGGGAGTCGAGCACGACCGCCGGGCGCCGCTCCCCGGCGCGCACATGGTCGCGGCACTGTGGCTGACCCGCGGCGCTCAGAAGACGTTCCCGGTGCTGCAATTCGACGGTCGCACGGTCGGCGACTCGACCGCGATCATCGCCGCGCTCGAGCAGCGCTGGCCGGACCGGCCGCTGTACCCCGCCGATCCCGACCAGCGACGCCGTGCGCTCGAGCTCGAGGACTTCTTCGACGAGCAGCTCGGGCCCGACCTCCGCCTGCTCGTCTGGCACGAGCTGCGCCAGGACCCGGAGCGGATGGCCGAGCTCTCACGCTCGATGCTGCCGGGCCCGATCCGCGAATTCGGCCCCGCCGGCGGGGCGGCGGCGAAGTTCGGCTCGACCTACGTCGAGCTGCGCTTCCGGGTCGCCTCCGACGAGGCGGCCGCGGCGGCGCGCGTCAAGGTCCTGGCGGCGCTCGATCGGCTCGAGGCGGAGCTCGATGCGGCGGGCTCCGAGCACCTCGCCGGCGACGAGTTCTCGGTCGCCGACCTGACCGCGGCATCGCTGTTCTACCCCCTCGTCAACCCACCCGAGGGACCATCCGTGCTGCCCGATCCCCCGGCGGGCTTCGAGGCGTTCCGTCGCCCGCTCACCGAGCGCCCCGGCTACCGGTGGGTGTCAGAGACCTTCCGCAGGTATCGCTGAGCACCTGCTCGGTTATCCGAGCTGGACGACGGCCTCGATCTCGACCGGGACGTCGAACGGAAGCTGGGCGGCGCCGATCGCCGAACGCGCGTGGCGGCCGGCCTCCGGCCCCCAGAGGTCGAAGACGAGGTCGGTGAAGCCGTTGATCACAGCCGGCGGCTTGTCGAAGCCGGGGGCGCACTGGACGAGCCCCAGCGCCTTGACCCAGGAGCTGACCCGGTCCAGGTCACCGAGCTCCTGCTCGAGCGAGGCGAAGATCGAGAGACCGACCAGCCGCGCCGCCTCGTAGCCCTGATCGACGTCGAGCTCGGCGCCGACCCGGCCGCTGACCAGGACCTCGGAGCCGTCCATCGGCAGATGCCCGGAGACGTAGCCGATCTCTCCCGCGACGTGCACGAGGTCGAACTTGAACTCGACCCCCGGCGGTGGCGCAAACGGGCGCGGTAGCTCCAGCCCCAGCTCCGCGAGCCTGTCCGTGATCCTTCCCATCTACCGTGCAGCCTAGCCTTAGCCGCGATGAGCGAGACTGTGGTCGCGCAGCGAGCCGGGGCGGTCGATCCACCGCGGGCGCTCGGGAGCGGTGACGCGGTCAGTCGCGAACAGCTCCGCGAGGCGCCGATTCGCAGCCTTCCGAGGCCCTCGCTGCTCGCCGCGCCGGTGACCGCCCTGCGGGGGGCCGGGCCGAAGCTCGCCGCCGCGGCGTCGGAGCTCGGGATCGAGTCGATCGGAGACCTGCTGCGTTGGGTCCCGCACACCTATCGCGACCGCTCCTCGGTGCGGGAGGTCGGCGAGCTGCGGATCGGCGAGCAGGCGACGGTGATGGTCGAGGTCCGCTCGGCGCGGGTGCGGCCGACGCGGAGGCGCAACCTGCGGATCGTCGAAGCGACTGTCGCCGACGCCAGCGGGCCGCTGAAGGCGACCTGGTTCAACCAGGCCTGGCTGGCGGAGCGTCTGCGGCCGGGGACCCGGCTACTGCTCAGCGGCAAGCTCGACCGCGCCGGGTTCCGCGTCGAGGCGCACGAGATCGTCGGCGAGGCCGGAGCACCGGGGATCCATACGACGGGGCTGGTCCCGGTCCACCCGGCCTCCGACTCGCTGAAGCCGCACCGGGTGCGCGATTGGGTCTGGCAGGCGATCGACGCCGCCGATCGTGCGGTCGAGCCGCTCCCGGCCGAGCTCCGGGCCCGCCGCCGCCTTCCGGTCGAGGCCGACGCCCTGCGCGCGATCCACTTCCCCGAGACGGCGGCGGCCGCGGCGCTGGCTCGCGAGCGGCTCGCCTTCGAGGAGCTGCTCGTCCACCAGGTCGCGCTCGCCCTGCGGCGCCGCGGTCGCCAGGAATCCCGCCCCGGGATCGCGATCGAGCCCGGGCGGGGCGGGCTCGTCGATCGCTGGCTGCGCTCGCTGCCGTTCGAGCCCACCGGCGACCAGAGCGCGGCGCTCCGCGAGATCGACGCGGATCTGAGCTCGGGCCGGCCGATGCAACGGCTGTTGATGGGGGAGGTCGGGAGCGGCAAGACCGTGGTCGCCCTGGCGACGATGCTTCGGGCGCTCGAGGCGGGCCACCAGGCGGCGATGATGGCGCCGACCGAGACGCTTGCCGAGCAGCACGCGGCGACGCTCGACCGGCTGCTCGCTGACGAGGCGGTCCAGTTCGCGCTGCTCACGGGCTCGACCCCTGCGGCCCGCCGACGCGAGACCCTCGCCCGGCTGCGGTCCGGCGAGCTCGGCCTCGTCGTCGGCACCCACGCGCTGATCGAGGCCGACGTCGGTTTCGCGAGCCTCGCCGTCTGCGTCGTCGACGAGCAGCACCGCTTCGGCGTCGCCCAGCGGGCGCGGCTCGACGCGAAGGGCCCGGGGCCCGCCGCGCCCCACGTCCTCCACATGACCGCGACCCCGATCCCGCGGACGCTGTCGCTGACCGCCTACGGCGACCTCGACGCGACGACGATCCGCGAGCTGCCCGCCGGCCGGCGGCCGGTGCGCACCTGGGTCGTCGGGGAGCCGAAGCGCGACGGTGCGTACGGCTTTCTGCGCGAGCGACTGCGCGAGGGCCGCCAGGCCTACGTCGTCTGCCCGCTGGTCGCCGATTCCGAGAAGCTGCAGGCGAAGGCGGCCGGGGCCGAGGCCGAGCGGCTGCGGACCGGCGAGCTCTCGGAGTTCCGGGTCGGCCTGCTGCACGGCCAGATGCCGTCGCGCGAGAAGACGGAGACGATGGCGGAGTTCGCGTCCGGGTCGATCGACGTCCTCGTCGCGACCACGGTGATCGAGGTCGGGATCGACGTCGCGAACGCGACCGTGATGCTGATCGAGGGCGCAGAGCGGTTCGGGCTCTCGCAGCTGCACCAGCTGCGAGGGCGGGTCGGGCGGGGAGCGCACGAGAGCCAGTGCATCCTGTTCGCCGATCCCGAGTCGGAGCTCGCGCGGCGGCGGATGGAGGCGATCGCGCGGAGCCACGACGGCTTCGAGCTCGCCGAGGTCGACCTGACGCTGCGCGGCGAGGGCGAGATCCTCGGCACCCGCCAGTCGGGGATGCCGCGGTTCCGGATCGCCGAGCTGCCCGAGGACGCGCGGCTGCTCGCCGAGGCGCGGCGGGAGACGCTGGCGCTGCTCGGTCGCGAGGCGGGCCTCGGGGCTCCGGAGCTCGCTCCGCTGGTCGACGCCGCGCGCGAGCGGTTCGGCGACGAGCGGATCCGGGCATGAGGGTCGTCGCCGGCCGGCTCGGGGGCCGCAAGCTGGTCTCGCCGCCGGGTCGGTCGACCGATGTGCGGCCGACCTCCGACCGCGCTCGCGAGACACTGTTCGCGCTCCTCGGCGACGTCTCGGACCTGCGCGTCCTCGATCTCTTCTGCGGCACCGGGGCGCTTGCGATCGAGGCGCTGTCGCGCGGCGCCGACTCGGCGGTGCTGGTCGATCGCGCCCCGGCCCTGGCCCGCCGCAACGTCGAGGCGCTCGGAGTCGGCAATCGCTGCGAGGTGGTCAGGGGCGACGCGATCCGCTACCTGGAGCGCAGCGACGAGAAGTTCGGCCTCGTCCTCTGCGATCCGCCGTATAGACTCGCCGACCGCCTTGAGCCGAAGCTCTCGCAACACCTGCCGCCGCGCCTGGCGCGATTCGCGCGCCTCGCGCTCGAAAGCTCGGCGCGCCGACCGCTGGGGCTCGAGCTGCCGAAAATCACCCTGGTCGCGGAGCGCCGCGTCGGCGAGGCGCTGATCCGGATCTACGGGAGGGAATGAGAGTGAGCGAGCGGATCGCGATCTGCCCGGGCAGCTACGACCCGGTCACGAACGGGCATCTCGACATCATCGGGCGCGCGTCGAAGGTCTTCGACCGGGTGATCGTCGGCGTCGTCGGGCAGGGGATCCGCAAGTCGAAGACGATGTTCTCGCCCGAGGAGCGGCGCCGGTTCTTGGCCGAGGCGACGGCTGACCTCCCCAACGTCGAGGTCGAGGTGTTCACCGACCTGCTGGTCGAGTTCGCGCACCGGCGGGGGGCGAACGTGATCGTCAAGGGCATCCGGGCGATCTCGGACTTCGAGTACGAGCTCGAGATGAACCAGCTGAACCGCAAGCTGGCGCCCGAGATCGAGTCGGTCTACGTCTTCGCGTCGCCCGACTACAGCTTCCTCTCCTCCACCGGGGTCAAGGAGATGGCCACTTTCGGGGCCGATGTCAGCGACCTCGTCCCCGCTCCGGTGGCCGCTGCGCTCGCCGATCGCGCCCGCCGCTGAGCTCTGGGCAGGAGCTTGCAAGAGGGCGGCGAAATCCCCCATCGAGCAGCCGTTCGCTGCCCGGCCGCGTAAGCTTCCCGATCAGCAATGGACGTCCTGGTCCTCATAGACAAGCTTGACGACCTGATCCACAACGCACGCCCCGTGCCGTTGACCGATCAGGTTCGCGTCGATCGCGAGGAGATCTACGACCTGCTCGATCAGATGCGCGCGACGATCCCCGAGGAGATCAAGCAGGCGCGCTGGATCGTCAAGGAACGTCAGGAGATGCTCGCCGAGGCGAAGCGCGAGGCCGAACGGGTCGTCAAGGAGGCCCGCGACCAGCAGGAGCGGCTGATCTCCGACGAGGAGGTCTACAAGCAGGCCGAGCGCGCCGCCGAGGAGATCATCGAGGACGCCCGCGAGACCGAGCGCCAGATCCGCCTCGGCGCCGAGGACTACGCCGACGAGATTCTCTCGACGCTCGAGGTCAACCTGGAGAAGTTCCTGGCCGCCGTTCAGCGCGGACGCGATCGCCTCGCGGGACGCGAAGAGGAGCCGGCAGAGGTCGGTTAGGTGGCTCGACTAGGCTCGCCTCCCCGACCGGAGGTGGCGTAGATGAGCGAGCGGTGGTTCTCCGAGCAGGAGCTGGCCGAGATGTCGCGGCCGACGATGGAGCGCGCGATAGAGGCGATCGAGGGCGGGGATCCCGAGCGGGCGAAGCAGCTCTGCGAGGCGATGAAGTGGGAGTCGCAGTTCATGCACGACCTGCTCGTCGACGGGGTCGCCGGGTTGATCTCGTTCGTCAAGGAGCGGCTCGGCGACGACGGGGTGGAGGAGGCGTGGTCGTACTCACTCGAGCGCAGCTGGCGGAAGCCGGTCGAGACGATCGACGCCGCCGACCGCAAGCAGATCGCGGAGGCGCTCGCGGCGACCTGGCGCGCCCACTCGACCAGCGGGGTCGGCCCGAAGCCGGGCGCCTTCGAGATCACCGAGGACTCCGAGAAGCTCACCTTCACGATGAACCCGTGCGGCTCCGGCCAGCGGCTGTGGCGCAACCGCCGCTACGGGCCCGAGGGCTGGGGGGTGACCGACGAAGCGCACGACTGGAGCTACGGGCGGCAGGGCTTCCCGCTCTACTGCACCCACTGCGCGTTCATGAACGAGGCGCTGCCGATCCGCTGGATCGGCTATCCCGTGTATCCGTCCGACCCGCCTCAGGACTTCGATCGCGATCCCTGCACCTGGTACTGGTACAAGGACCCGGCGGACATCCCCGAACGCCACTTCACCCGCCACGGGCTCGAGCGCGGAAACGGTGCCGGCGGCGACTGAGCCCCCCGACGCCGCGGCGGTGCGCGAGGTACTGGCCGAGGCCGGCGACGATCCGGGCGAGCTCGAGCTGAGCCCGATCGAGGGCGGCGCCTCGCGCCAGACGTTCCTGGTCTGCGCCGGCGGCGAGCCCGCCTACGTGCTGCGCCGAGAGCCACGGGCCGGGATGTCGTTCGCCTCGCTCGAGGTCGAGCTGGGCGCGATCAAGGCCGCCGACCTGGCCGGGGTCGCGGTCGCGCCGACCGTCGCCTTCGAGCCCGCCGGCGGGCGGTTCGGAGAGGGCGCGGGCTACCTGATGGAGTTCGTCCCGGGGCTCTCGGTCGCGCCGCGGGTTCTGCGCCGCGACGAGCTCGAGACCGCCCGCGAACGCCTCCCGGGGCAGCTCGCCGCCGCCCTCGCGCAGATCCACTCGGTCGACGCGGCTACGGTCGACGGCCTGTCCGGGGGCGGGGTCGACCCGGCACTCGCCGCCTGCGAGCTCTGGGAGTCGGAGCTCGACGCGATCGGCGAGCCGCTGCCGGCCGTCGAGGCCGGCTTGCGCCGGCTCCGGCTCCGGCCGCCGCCGCGTGCCGACGCAGCGCTCGTCCACGGGGACTTCCGGCTCGGCAACCTGATCGTCGACGAGCACGGACTCGCGGCGGTGATCGACTGGGAGCTCTGTCACCGCGGCGATCCGGCCGAGGACCTGGCCTGGCTGACGATTCGCTCGTGGCGATTCGGCAACGACGACCTCCCGGTCGCCGGGGTCGGCGAGCTCGAGCCCTTCCTCGACGCCTACGAGGCGGCGGGCGGGCGCCGGCCCGACCCCGACCGGCTGCGCTGGTGGGAGGCGATGGGGAACGTCAAGTGGGCGGTGATCTGCGCCCGCCAGGCCCACGACCACCTGACCGGCGCGCGCCCGTCGGCGGAGCTGGCATCGCTGGGGCGGCGGATCTGCGAGCCCGAGTGGGACCTGCTGCGGATCCTCGCCGATCGTGAAGGCGGCGGACGCGAAGCGGAGCGCCCGGCAGGAGCCGCGTGATGCAGGACAGGCCGACCGCTCCCGAGCTCCTCGACGCGACCGCGGCGAAGCTGTTCGCCGAGGTGCGCGGTTGGGTGCCGCATGAGCGTCGGTTCCAGGTCCTCGTGCTCGCGAACCTGTGCGCGGTGATCGCCCGCGAGCTCCGCGCCGGCGCCGAGCCCTCGCTCGCCGACGCGCGCCTGTTCCGTGAGCTGTTGCGGCTGCCGATCGAGCCGGCGATCGCCCCGATCGAGGCGGACGCGGTTGCCCGCGCGACCGCGTTCGAGCTCAGCGCCGCCCTGCGAGCCGGCCGGCTCGACGATCGCCTCGACGAGGCGCTCGTGCGGCTGCGCGAGCACGTCGCGCGCAAGCTCGAGATCGCGCGCCCGGGGTACGTGGACTCGGCATCAGTCGCGCTGCCCGCGGGTGAGCGAGAGCGTGTTCAACCAGGCGCCGCCGTCGACCCCGACCTCCTGGCCCGTGACGTAGCCGGATTCCTCGGACGCCAGATAGGCGATCAGCGACGCGACCTCATCGACCTCGCCCATCCGGCCGGAGGGCAGGAAGGTCGACCGGAGCTGCTCGAAGAGCTCCGCCGGCATCGACTTGACCCGCTCCGAGGCGATCAGGCCGGGGAGGACGGCGTTCGCGGTGATCCCCCGCCGCACGTTCTCGGCGGCGATCGTCTTCGTCATCCCGAGCAGGCCCGCCTTCGAGGCCGCGTAGGCGGCCTGGGCCGGGAGGCCGACCGTCGCGGCGCTCGAGGAGACGACGACGATCCTCCCGTAGCGCCGCTCGCGCATCCCCGGCAGGCACGCCTGGATCACCCGGAACGCCCCGGTCAGATTGACCGCGATGTCGAGATTCCACTGCTCGGCGGTCATCCGGTGGGCGGGCGCGATCGTGTCGGTGACCGCCGCGTTGGAGACGCAGACGTCGATCTCGCCGAGCTCCGGCAGCTCGCCGGAGGCGACGTCGAAGCGAAGGTCGCAGCCCTCGTCGCGGTCGGCGGTCACGACCTCGAGGCCGTCCCGCCTGAGGCGCTCGGCGGCCGCAGCGCCGATCCCGCGCGCGGCACCGGTGACGAGCGCGCGCCGGCGCGGAGTCACGGTTGGTCCGGCGTTGAGCGGCGCTCCGGGTAGCCGGCCCGGATCACGGCCAGGTCGTCGGCCTCCCAGACGACCTCGCCGTCGCACCATTCGGCCTGCTCGCCGGCCGGCGAGGGGAAGTCGAACCCCTCGGTGAGCGAGGCGATCCGGCGCTCGGGCTCGACCTCGACCACGTCGCCGATCAGCAGCGCACGCGACTCCTGGCGGACGCGGCGAAACAGGTCCCGCTTGCCCTCGGCGCCGAGGTGGTGGACCACGAGCACCCCGATGACGAGATCCCAGGGACCGTCGGGGAGCGGGTCTTCCATCCGTGCCAACCGCACGTCGATGCCGAGCTCGCGGGCGCGAAAGACCATCTCCGGGGTCGAATCGAGCCCGGTGACCTGTGCGCCGGGAAAGCGTTCGAGGAGCCTCCGGGTCGTCTCGCCGGTACCGACTCCGAGCTCGAGCACCCTGCGGGGCGCAAACGGGATCGCCTCGACGGTCCTGCGCTGGAGCTCGTCGTAGCGAGGGACGTCGGAGCGGATCATCTCCTCATACGTCTCGGGGGTGAAGTGGAACTGCTCGGTTGGCTCTCCGGCCGGGCTCATCTGCGTCGCTAACCTCGCTTCGTGAACTCGAATGGCGGCTTATAACAGCATTGACCTGGGGCGAATCGCGCTCAGCTCCGGGGAGGGCAAACGGTTCGAGCTCGAGATCGATCCCGGTGAGATCGCTCTCGCCGGCGAGAGCTACAGGATCGACCCGGACCCGGTCCCGGCGCGGCTCGACATCAGCCGTACGGCATCGGGGCACGCGCTGCGGCTCTCGTTCGCGGGCGAGATCACCGGGCCGTGCATGCGCTGTCTCGCCGACGCCGCCGTCGCGGTCGAGGTCGAGGCGCGCGAGGTCGACCAGCCGGTCTCCGAGGACGAGGAGCTGCGCAGTCCCTACGTGCACGAGGGCGTGCTCGAGATCGGCGCCTGGGCGCACGACGCGCTCGCGCTCGCGGTGCCGCAGCAGCTCCTCTGCCGGGCGGATTGCGCCGGCCTCTGCCCTGTCTGCGGCGAATCGCTCAACGACGCCGCCGCGGGCGCACACGATCATCCGCGTGAGCCGGACCCGCGTTGGGCGAAGCTGCGGGAGCTCGAGTAGCTACCATTCCGCGGCCGATGGCCGTACCGAAGAAGAGAACCTCCTCGCAGCGGCGCGACAAGCGCCGCGCCCAGCACAAGGCCGCCAAGCCGCGCCTCAACGAATGCCCGCGCTGCCACAGCCCGCGATTGCCGCATCGCGTCTGCCCGGTCTGCGGCACGTACGCGGGCCGCGAGGTGATCTCGCACGAGATCGGCGAGGGCGACTCGGCCGGCTCGGAGGGCTGAGCGCCCGCCGCACGGCGGGCGCCGCGGATGAGCACCGTCGCCCTCGACGGCCGCGGGGCCGAGCGAGGGCCCGAGACGATCGTCGCCGGTGTCCGCGCCGCCGCCGGGGACGGGATCGGCGTGCGGGTGTTCGGCGATCCGTCCGAGCTCGCGGACGCGCGCGAGATCGCCGGGGTCGAGCTGCTGCCGGCGACGGACGCGATCACCAACGACGACGACCCGGTGGCGGCCGTCCGCGGGGCTCCGCGTGCATCGGTCGTGCTCGCCGCCGCCGACGTCGCCGAGGGTCGCTCGGACGCGGTCGTCAGCCTCGGGCCGACCGGCGCGACGATGACCGCCGCCCTGTTCGCGCTCAAGCGCCTCCACGGGGTCCGCCGTCCGGCGCTCGCGGTGCAGCTCGTCGTCCCCGGCCGCGAGAGGCGGCCGAGCCTGCTGCTCGACGTCGGCGCCAACGCGGACGTGCGGACGGCGGACCTGGTCCAGTTCGCCTACCTCGGCGCCGCGTTCAGCGAGGCGGTGCTCGGTGTGAAGCGGCCGCGCGTGGCGCTGCTCTCGGTCGGCGAGGAGGCGAAGAAGGGGAGCGCGGAGGTGGTCGAGGCGCACTCGACCCTCGCCGGCGCCGACCGGATCGACTTCCGCGGCAACGTCGAGGGCCGCGACCTGCTCACCGACGCAGCCGACGTGATCGTCACCGACGGGTTCACCGGAAACGTCGCCCTGAAGACGATCGAGGGCACGGCGAGGACGGTGGCGGACGGCGTCCGCGCGGCGGCACGATCGGGTCCGGTCGCCGCCGCCGGAGGGCTGCTGCTGCGTGGCGCACTCGGCGAGCTTCGCCGGCAGATGGATCCCGACACCACCGGCGGGGCGATCCTGCTCGGGTTGCGGGGGGTCGCCGTCGTCGGCCACGGCAGCTCGGGCCCGCACGGGGTCGCAAACGCGATCCGGCTCGCGGCGCGCTCGGTCGACGAGCGGGCCGTGGAGCGGACCGCGGCGCTGCTGGAGGATTCGGGAGCGACGAGATCGGCTATGCGTGATAGGAAGGAGAGGCCATGAGCGAGGACCGAGGAGAACGCGAGGTGGGTCGGTGAGCCTCGATCGCGACGAAGTGATGACGAAGGTGCGCGAGCACCTCTCGGCCGAGCTCGACGTGGAGCCGGCGAAGATCGACGATTCGACCCGCTTCAAGGACGATCTCGACGCCGACTCGCTCGACCTCTACGAGCTCGTGATGGAGCTCGAGGACTCGTACGGGATCAAGGTGTCCGAGGAGCAGGCATCGCGGATCGAGACCGTCGGCGACGCCGTCGACTTCGTCGTCGAGCGCCTCCCGGCGTAGCGCCATGGCGCGCGGCATCCGAAGGCTCGGGCGGGGAGGCCGGAGTCGCGGAGCCGAGCGGGCGGCGCCGTCCGCAGGTCCCGCGGAGCTGCGCCGGCTGCTCGACACTTTGCCGCTCACCCTGCGCCGCCAGGCGCTCACGCACTCGTCGTGGGTCGAGCACCGAGCCGACTCCTACGGCCGTCTCGCCTTCCTCGGCGACAGCGTCCTCGGCCTCGCGATCGCCGAGCACCTGTTCCGCGCCCATCCCCGGGCGGACATCGGCCGGCTGACGAAGATGCACGGGCAGGCCGTCAGCGGGCGCGCCTGCGCGGAGGTCGCGGTCGAGCTCGGCGTCCCGCAACTGCTCGAGGAAACGGCGCCTCGGCGGATCGAGGGTGGGATCGAGGTCGCGGCGCTGGTCGCCTCCGAGCGCGCGCTCGCTTCCGTGTGCGAGGCGGTGATCGGCGCCGCCTACCTCCACCACGGATTCGAGGTCACGGCGACGGCCACCGTGGCGGCGTTTCGGCAGGAGATCGAGATCGCCGCCGAGCGCCTGCTGGACTTCAAGTCGGCGCTCCAGGAGCGCCTCGCCCGCGAGGGAGCGCGGGTCCGCTACGAGGTGACGAGCGAGAACGGGCCCCCGCACGACCGCGTCTTCGAGGTCGCGGCGAGCGTCAGCGGCGAGATCGTGGGCTACGGCTCGGGGCGATCGAAGAAGGCGGCGGAGCAGGCCGCGGCGGAGGAGGCGCTCGCCAGTCTCGCCGGCTGAGCCACGGGGCGCCGAAAACACGTCCGAACCGCACGTGAGGCTACCCGTGGCCGCCTCGAAGATATGCACCTGAGCTCGATCACGATCAAGGGCTTCAAGTCCTTCCCGGAGCGGACCAAGCTCGTGTTCTCCCCTGGCGTCAGCGTGATCGTCGGCCCGAACGGGTGCGGCAAGTCGAACGTCACCGACGCGGTCCTCTGGGCGCTCGGGGAGCAGAGCCCGCTCAGCGTCCGCGGCCAGACGATGCAGGACATGATCTACGCCGGCGGCGAGGGGCTCGGGCCGAGCCGCTACGCCGAGGTGGAGGTGGTCCTCGACGTCGACCGCGAGCGTCCGGTCGCAGCAGGGAACCTCGGCACGAGCGACCAGGAAGCGGGCGGGGCCGTGGGAATCGGCTCGGAGTTCTCCGAGCTCGCGATCGCGCGGCGGCTCGAGCGCGGGGGGGAGGGGACCTACCGGCTGAACGGAGCGCGCGCCCGGCTCGCGGACGTGATCGAGGTGCTCGCGGACGCCAACCTGGGCCGCGAGATGCATTCGGTGATCAGCCAGGGGCGTGTAGAGGAGATCGTGCTCTCGGCCCCGCGCGAGCGTCGGCTGCTGGTCGAGGAGGCGGCCGGGCTCGGCAAGCACCGCAAGCGCCGCCGCCGCGCCCAGCTGAAGCTCGAGCGCACCCAGGACAACCTCGACCGGGCGCTCGACGTCGAGCGCGAGGCGCGCAGCCGTCTGCGCCCGCTGAAGCGCCAGGCCCAGGCCGCCGACATCCACGCGCGACTCGAGCGCGAGGCCGGCGAGCTGCGCGGTCGCCTGCTCGCCTCCGAGCTCCACGGCCACGAGAGCGAGCTCGCGGGCGCCGAAAAGGTCGCCGGCGAGGCCCGAGAGGCGACGGAGGCGATCGACTCGGAGCTGGCGGAGGTCAACCGCGCGCGCACCGCGATCGAGGAACAGCTCGCCGAGCGCGACCGCGAGCGGACGCAATCCTGGGGCCGGTTGACCGCGGTCCGCGCCGCCCACGAACGGATCTCCGTCCGCGCAGAGGCGCTCGCCGGCCGTCGCGCGGAGCTGTCGGGGTCGCTCGATCGTCGCCGGGCGGCGCTCGGCGCGCTCGCGACCGAGCTCGCCGAGGCGATCGGTGCGCGACGGGGCGACGACCCCGTGAGCGCCGGCCTCGAGCGCATCGCCGAGTCGCTCGACGCGGCTCTACGGGCGCTGGCAACGGCCCGCGAAGCGACCGGCGACCGCGACCGGGCGGCGGCGATCGGCGAGATCCGCGAGGGCGCCGAGCGCGCCGCGGGGATGGCGCGCAAGCTCGACGACCTGCTCGGCAGCCGGCGCCAGGGCTCGCTCGCGGAGCGGCTCGAGCACGAGGCCGAGTTGCTGGCGGCGATCGAGGCGCTCTGCGAGGCGGCGGCCGACGCCCGCGACGCCGCGGGCGAGCGTGCGGCGGGGCTCGAGCGCAGGATGCTGGGCGCGGGTGACGGCGACGACGTCACCGAGCGCCTCCGCGCCTGCTCCCGCCAGGAGGCGGAGCTGCAGGCGCGGCTTCGGCAGGCGGGAGAGGCGGTCACCGAGGCCGAGGTCCGGGTCGCCCACCTCGCCGACCGGCGAGCCGACGCTGCCGCCGAGCTCGAGCGGATCGCGGCCACCGTCGGCCACCAACCGCCCGCCGCCGGCCCGCTCGACGACTCGGAGCGGGCCGCGATCGAGGAGAAGCTCGGCCGCCTCGGGCGACGGCGCGAGCAGCTCGGCCCGGTCAATCCGCTCGCCGAGCGCGAGTACGAGCAGGCGCTCGCTCACGTCGAGGACCTGGAGACGCAGCGCGTCGACCTCGAGACGGCGCTGGCCGAGCTTCAGTCCCTGATCCGCGACACGGACCGCAAGATCCACGCCGCCTTCGAGGAGACCTTCGAAGCGACCGAGCGCAACTTCGAGGAGCTGGTCGAGCATCTGTTCCCGGGCGGCCGCGGCCGGTTGCGCCTCGTCGACGAGGGCCGCGGTCCGAGCCCGGTGCTCGGCGGCGCCGAGGCGCCGTCGGATGACGCCGAGCCGCAGGACGACGCCGAGGAGGAGGAGGAGGAGTTCGCCGGCCAGGGAGTCGAGATCGAGGTCACCCCGGCCGGCAAGGCGACCAGGAGGCTGTCGCTGCTCTCCGGCGGTGAGAAGGCGCTGGTCGCTCTCGCCTTCGTGTTCTCGGTCTTCCTCGCCCGGCCCTCGCCCTTCTACATCCTCGACGAGGTCGAGGCGGCACTCGACGACGCGAACATCGACCGCTTCCTGCAGCTCGTCGACCGGTTCTCCGACCGGGCGCAGTTCATCATCGTCACCCACCAGAAGCGGACCATGGACGCGGCCGAGGTTCTCTACGGAGTCTCGATGGGCAAGGGCGGGGTGACCAAGGTCGTCTCGCGCCGCTTCGAGGGCTCGCAGCAGCCGCTCGAAGAGGCCTCCGAGGCCGCCTGAGTAGCCTCCCGCTCCGATGGAGTGGGAGCAGCTGATCGAGTTGCCGGGCGACGACGGCGCCGCCGCGGCGACGACGGATGGCGAAGGTGCTCGACCCGGGATGCTCTCGCGCCTGCGCGAGCGGCTCGGGAAGAGCCGGCGCGCGCTTGCGGCCGAGCTCTCGTCGAGCATCTTCGACCGCATCGACGGCGAGACCTGGGAGCGGCTCGAGGAGGCGCTGATCCTGGCCGACGTCGGCGCGAAGGCGACCGCCGATGTCGTCGGCCGGCTCGAGATGGAGGTCGAAGCGGGTGAGGTCAGCGGGCCGGAGGCGATCCGCGCCCGATTGGTCGAGTTGATGGCCGCGCTCGCGGCGAGCGAGCCGCCGCGGATCGCGCTCGGCGCGAAGCCCGCGCTGATCATGGTCGTCGGCGTCAACGGGACCGGCAAGACGACGACGGTCGGCAAGCTCGCCGCGGTGCTGCGGGAGCGCTTCGGGCTGCGGGTGATCGTCGCCGCCGCCGACACCTACCGGGCGGCCGCGATCGAGCAGCTCGAGACCTGGGCCGATCGCGCCGGAACCGAGATCGTGCGCGGCAACCCCGGCGGCGACCCCGGCGCCGTCGTCTTCGACGCGATCGGCGCCGCGGAGGCGCGGGGGGCCGACGTCGTGATCGCCGACACGGCGGGCCGTCTTCACACGCACGGCAACCTGATGGAGGAGCTGACCAAGGTGCGCCGGGTGGCGTCGAAGCGGCTCGAGGGGGCGCCGCACGAGACGCTGATCGTGATCGATGCGACCACCGGACAGAACGGCCTGCGCCAGGCGCGCGCGTTCGCCGACGCAGTCGACGTCACCGGGGTCGCGCTGACCAAGCTCGACGGAACCGCGAAGGGCGGGATCGCGCTGGCGATCGCGGGCGAGCTCGGGATCCCGGTGAAGCTGATCGGTCTCGGCGAGGCGCTCGAAGACCTGCGCCCGTTCGACCCCGAGGCATACGCCCACGCTCTACTCGATGAATGAGCACCCGCCACGTCCCGCGTCCGGGCGTGCGGGAGCGTTGGCCTAAGCTGGGTTCGTGTTCGACCAGCTGTCCGATCGACTCCAGGAGACGCTCGCCGACGTTCGCTCACGCGGCAAGCTGACCGAGCCCGACGTCGACAAGGCGATGCGGGAGATCCGCCTCGCCCTGCTCGAGGCCGACGTCAACTTCAAGGTCGTGAAGCGGTTCACCGCGCAGGTCAAGGAACGCTGCCTGGGTGAGGGGGTGCTCGACTCGCTCCACCCCGGCCAGCAGGTGGTGAAGATCGTCGACGAGGAGCTCGCCGCGCTGATGGGTGGCGCAAGCCGCGACCTCGCGATGGCCTCGGCGGGGACCACGGTGATCCTGATGGCGGGCCTCCAGGGCTCCGGGAAGACGACCGCCTGTGCGAAGCTCGCGAAGCTGCTCGGCGACCAGGGCAAGAAGGTCGGCCTCGCAGCGTGCGACACCCAGCGCCCGGCCGCCGTCGAGCAGCTGGTGACGATGGGCAAGCGCTGCGGCGCGACCGTCTACCAGCAGGGAACCGAGCGCGATCCGGTCGAGATCGCCGAGTGGGCCCGCGGCCAGGCGGCGTCGGACGGCCTCGACGCGCTGATCGTCGACACCGCCGGCCGCCTGCACGTCGACGAGCAGCTGATGGACGAGCTCGCCCGGATCCGCAAGCGGACGAAACCGCACGACATCCTGCTCGTGCTCGACGCGATGACCGGCCAGGACGCCGTCAACGTCGCCGAGACCTTCGCCGAGCGGGTCGACTTCGACGGGGTCCTGCTGACGAAGCTCGACGGTGACGCCCGCGGCGGTGCGGCGCTGTCGGTCAAGGCGGTGACCGGGAAGCCGATCCTCTACGCGTCGACCGGCGAGCGGATCGAACAGCTGGAGCGCTTCCATCCGGAGCGGATGGCGTCGCGGATCCTCGGCATGGGCGACATGCTCTCGCTGATCGAGAAGGCGGAGGAGGTCTCGGACGCCGAGAAGGCCGCCGATCTCGAGCGCAAGATCCGCAAGCAGCAGTTCACGCTCGAGGACTTCCTCGATCAGCTGCGCCAGGTCCGCAAGATGGGCCCGCTCCAGAACGTGCTCGGGATGATGCCCGGGATGGGAAAGCAGATGAAGCAGCTGCGCCAGGTGAACATGGACGATCGCGAGCTCGACCGGATCGAGGCGATCATCCTCTCGATGACCGCCGCCGAGCGGGCCAACCCGACGATGATCGACGGGTCGCGGCGCAAGCGGATCGCGCGCGGGTCGGGCACCACCGTGCAGGCCGTCAACAACCTCGTCAAGCAGTTCGCGCAGATGCGGAAGATGATGGCCCGGATGGCGCAGGGAAAGATGCCGAACCCGGCCGAGCTGATGAAGGGGATGCGCTGAGTACCTGCGCCGGAGGCGCCGCTCCCGGCATCCGGCGTTGACCCGCTAACCTCCTGCGCCGCAATGGTCAGAATTCGTTTGAGAAGGGTGGGTTCGCGCAAGAACCCGATCTGGCGCGTCGTCGTCGCCGACAAGCGGGCGCCTCGGGACGGCCGCACGATCGAGACGATTGGTCACTACAACCCGCAGACCGATCCCTCGGTGATCGTGATCGACGAGGAGCGCGCGCGCCACTGGCTCGATCACGGTGCCCAGCCGACCGCGACGGTTGCGTCGTTGCTGCGCACCAAGGGGATCGCGGCGACGGGCTCCTAGCCCGGCTCTCTCGGATGCGAGAGCTCGTCGAGTCCCTCGTCCGTGCCCTGGTCGACGATCCGGACGCGGTCCGGGTCACCGAGCTCGATTCGGGCGACGGCACGGTGATCGAGGTCCGTGTCGCCGACGGCGACGTCGGCCGCGTGATCGGCCGCGACGGAAGGGTCGCGAACGCGATCCGGACGATCGCCAAGGCCGCCGCCACAGCTCACGATCGCGGCCGCGTCATGGTCGAGATCGTCGAGGACGACTGACGCGCGGCTGCTTCGTTGCGGATCGACGTCTTCACGCTGTTCGCCGAGTGGTTCGACTGGTTCGCGGGCCAGCGGCACGTCCGCAACGCGGTCGAGCTCGGCTCGGAGCTGCGGACGTTCTCCTACCGCGACACGACTCCGCTCACCGGGGGGCAGGTCGACGACGCGCCGTACGGGGGCGGCGCCGGGATGGTGATGCGGGTCGACGTCGTCGACGCGGCGTTGAGAGCCGCGTACGGCGACGGCCCCTCCGGCGCTCGCGTGATCCTGCTCGCGCCTTCGGGACGGCCGCTCGACGACGCGCTCGCCGACGAGCTGGCCGGCGAGCCGCACATCGCCCTGCTCTGCGGGCGCTATGAGGGCGTCGACGAGCGGGTTCGCGACCACCTCGTCGACGACGCGATCTCGATCGGCCCCTACGTGCTCTCGGGCGGTGAGCTCGCGGCGATGGTCGTCGCCGACACGGTGATCAGGAAGCTCCCGGGCGCGCTCGGGCACGCCGACAGCGTCGTCGAGGAGTCGTTCTCCGCGGCGCTCGGCGGCGCGCCCGAGTACCCGCACTACACGCGGCCCCCCAGCTACCGCGGGTGGAAGGTGCCGGAGGTGCTGCTCTCGGGCGATCACGCGCGCGTCCGGGAGTGGCGGCTCGAGCGTTCGAGGGAGCGCGCGTAGGCCGAGGACGACCGGCGCGGAGGGCTTATTCGCCGCTTAGCGACGAGTTGTCTACTATCTGACGCCCGCGCGGGCCCAGGAGGGCACGCGCTTTTTGACGCAATCTCACCTCACCCTGACGATGAGCACGATCATCGAGAGCATCGAGCAGCGCCAGCTGAAGCAGGTCCCCCGCTTCGACGCCGGGGATCGCGTCCGCGTGCACTTCCAGGTGATCGAGGGGACTCGGCGCCGGACCCAGGTCTTCGAGGGCGTCGTGATCGCCCGACAGGGCAGCGGCGCCCGGGAGACGTTCACGGTCCGCAAGCAGTCGTTCGGGGTCGGCGTCGAGCGGACCTTCCCGGTCCACTCGCCGAAGATCGAGCGGCTCGAGGTCGTCGCCCGCGGCGCGGTTCGGCGGGCGAAGCTCTACTACCTTCGCGGCCGGGTCGGCAAGCGCGCCCGGGTCGCGGAGCGGCGCTGGGGGATCGAGGACGACCTCGTGCTCACCCAGAGCCCCGAGCCCGAGGCGATCGACTCCGAGGGCGTCAGCCAGGAGGAGGCCGAGACCGTGCCCCCCGCGGAGGACGAGGAGGACGAGGAGGCCGCGTCCGGGAGCGGTGAGGAAGCACAGGTCGAGGACGAAGGCGAGCAGGCGAGCCGGAAGCCGGGGACTCCGAGGAACGCAGCTGATCCCGAAGCCCAAAAGCGGGCGCGGCGCGGTGCTCGAGCTGGTCGTGATCGTCGCGCTCGCGATCGGGCTCGCGCTTGCGATCCAGGCCTTCGTCGTCAAGCCCTATCAGATCCCCTCGCCGTCGATGGAGCCGACGCTCGACGTCGGCCAGCGGGTTCTCGTCAACCGGCTCACCTACCGCTTCGGCGCCGATCCCAGCATCGGCGACGTGGTCGTCTTCCATCCGCCGCTCGGCGCCGTCCCGGCGGAGCAGGACCCGAAGGAGCCGTTGCCGATGTGCGGCGCCCTGGCCGCCGACCGCGAGCGGGGTCAGGCGTGCCCGCTGCCGACATCCCAGGAGGCGGACACGAACTTCATCAAGCGCGTCGTCGCCCTCCCGGGCGACCGGCTGAAGATCATCGACGGGATCCCGATCGTCAACGGCGAGAAGGTCGAGGGCGACTGGGACATCAACCCGTGCGGGGGCGTCGGCGGCTGCGACTTCCCGAAGCAGATCACCATTCCACCCGACCATTACTTCATGATGGGCGACAATCGTGGCGCGAGCGACGACAGCCGCTACTGGGGACCCGTCCCTCGGGACTGGCTCATCGGCGGCGCCTTCTTCACCTACTGGCCGCCGGACCGAATCGGGATCCTCTAGCCGGCCGCGTCCTCGCGCGAAGGCCGTGGCTCGCCGCCGTCGCAAGGCCGCGAAGCTGTTCCGTTTCGATCGCGAGCTCGGCTGCCGCTACGTCGCCGGCGCCGACGAGGCGGGCCGCGGATCGCTCGCCGGGCCGCTGGTGGCGGCGGGGGTGCTGCTCGACTACGAGCGGCTGACGATGCGCGATCGCCGCGCCCTCGGCTTCCTCGACGACTCGAAGCAGCGCACCCCCGAGGAGCGCGAGGAGCTCTACCCGGTCGTCGTCCGAGCCGCCTCGCGGGTCGCGGTGACGGTTCGCTGCGTGCGCGGCATCGACGCCCGCGGGCTCCACGTGACCAACCTCGCGGCGCTCGCCCGCAGCCTCGAGCGGGTCGCGGTCCCGGGCGCCGCCTGTCTCACCGACGGCTTCGCCGTGCCGCAGTGCAAGGTCGAGCACCGGGCCGTGATCGACGGCGACGCGCGCAGCGCGGCGATCGCCGCCGCCTCCGTGGTCGCGAAGGTGACCCGCGACCGCTACATGCACAGGATCGCCGACGCCTATCCGGACTTCGGCTTCGACGGCAACGTCGGCTACTCGACCCCCGAGCACCGGGCGGCGATCGTCGAGCACGGCCCGTCGGCGCTTCACCGCCGCTCCTTCGCCTCGATCGCCTACAGCCAGCTGCGCCTCGACTAGAACGCACCCTCGAGGTGCTCGTAGCTGACTACGCGGCCGCCGTCGTCGAGACGTAGCCCGACGACGTCGAAGCGCAGCTCGCGGTGGCGCGGCACGTCGTAGCCGCGGCCGCGCAGCCACGCCGCCGCGAGCCCGCGAAGCTTCGCGCGCTTGCGCGCCCCGACCGCCATCGCCGGGGTCTCGGGTCCGTGTGCGGAGCCCGCCCGGCGCGCCTTCACCTCGACGAAGACGAGCGCCCCTCGATCGACCCCGATCAGGTCGATCTCGCCCCGGATCCCGGCCGGCCGCGCGTTGCGCTCGACGATCAGCCAGCCCGCGCGCTCGAGCCGCGCGGCGACGATCGACTCGGCGCGGCGGCCGAGGTTCTGCCGGGCGACGGTCATCGGGGCGACCCTAGGAGCCCCGAGCGCGCGGCTTGCGCCCCGAACGGGCCGGATCCGTGACGATCTGCGGGCCACGCGCGCGTCGTCGCCACCTAGCTTCGATTCGTGCTCGCGATCGTCCGCACCTACGCGCTGCTCGGTGTCGAGGCGCGCGAGGTCCGCGTCGAGGCCGACGTCCGCAACGGCCTGCCGTCGTTCGCCCTCGTCGGCCTCCCCGACGCCGCCGTGCGCGAGGCGCGTGAGCGGGTTCGTTCCGCGATCGTCAACTCGGGCTTCGAGTTCCCGCAACGGCGGATAACCGCGAATCTCGCGCCGGCCGACCTGCGCAAGGCGGGCCCGGGGTTCGATCTGGCGCTCGCCGCGGCGATCCTCGCGGCCACGGGTCAACTGTCCGAGGGGGTGCTGGACGGCCTCGCGCTCGCCGGCGAGCTCGCCCTCGACGGCTCGGTACGCGCGATGCCGGGGGCGATGGCGATGGCCGAGGCCGCCGGGCGTTCGGGGGCTCGCGCGATCGTCGTCCCCGCCGCGTGCGGCCCCGAAGCGGCGCTCGCCGGCGACGGCGCGGTGATCCCGATCGAATCCCTCGCGCAGCTTCGCGGGCTTGGCAACGGCGCCTCGCCGCCTCATCCGGAGCCGCCGCGCCCGGCCCCGGCCCTCGCCGGTCCGCTCCCCGACTTCGCCGACCTCAGGGGCCAGGCCGGGCTTCGCCGCGGTCTCGAGGTCGCGGCCGCGGGAGAGCACAGCCTCCTGGTCACCGGCCCTCCGGGCGCCGGCAAGTCGATGGCCGCCCGCCGGCTGCCCTCGATCCTGCCTCCGCTCGGCCCCGCGGAGGTGATCGCCGCGGCGCGCGTGGCGAGCGCCTGCGGACGCCCCGTCGAGCCCGCGGTGGCGGGGCGGCGGCCGTTTCGCGCCCCGCACCACACGATCTCGATCGCGGGGCTGATCGGGGGCGGCAATCCGCCGCGCGCCGGCGAGGTGACGCTCGCCCATCACGGCGTCCTCTTCCTCGACGAGCTGCCCGAGTTCGGCCGTCCCGCGCTCGAGGCGCTTCGCCAGCCGCTCGAGGACGGCACGGTGAGGATCTCGCGGGCCCGGTACGCGGTCGAGCTGCCGTGCCGCTTCCAGCTCGTCGCGGCCGCCAACCCTTGCCCGTGCGGGCGCGGGGCGCTGAGCGGCGAATGCAACTGCGATCCCGCCGCGGTTCGCGCCTATGAGGCGAAGGTGAGCGGCGCGCTCGCCGACCGGATCGACATCTCGCTGTCCGTCGAACAGCCCGATCCGGCGGCGTTCGCCGAGCCGGGTCAGAGCTCGGCCGAGATCCGCGAGCGGGTGCTGGCGGCCCGCGAGCGCCAGCGCTCACGGGCACACGGCGAGGTGCCCAACGCAGGGCTCCCGATCGCCGACCTGAGGATCTCATCCGAGGTCGATCGGATGCTGGTCGGCGCCGGGGCGCTCGGCGGGCTCAGCGGGCGCGGCCGCGAGCGCGTGCTGCGGGTTGCTCGGACGATCGCCGACCTCGACGATGCCGAGACGATCACCGTCGAGCACCTCGGCGAGGCGATCACGATGCGACGGCGCGACTGATGGAGGGCTCGGCCGGGTGCTGGACCCTGCGTGGCGGGGACGACGGCTACCCGCCACCGCTCGCCGATCTCGGCGAGCGCGAGGCGCCGCGGCTCCACGGCGCCGGGCGGCGCGAGGCGGTCGAGCGGCTCGACCCCGAGGCGACGGTGACGATCGTCGGGGCGCGGCGGGCGAGCGCTTACGGCCTTCGGGTCGCCGAGGCGCTCGGCCGCGACCTCGCCCTGGCGGGCGTGACCGTGGTCAGCGGCATGGCGCGCGGGATCGACGCGGCCGCGCACCGGGGAGCGCTCGCGGTCGGCGGGACGACGATCGCCGTGCTCGCCAACGGGCCCGACGTCGTCTATCCGCCGCTCCACCGCCACCTCTACCGGGAGATCGTCGCGGCCGGCGCCGCGATCTCCGAGTACCCGCCGGGGACGACCCCGCGCAGCTATTTCTTCCCGGCCCGCAACCGGATCATGGCCGCGCTCGGGCGGGCGGTGGTGATCGTCGAGGCGTCGCAGCCCTCCGGCTCGCTGATCACCGCCGAGGTCGCGAGCCGGCTCGGACGGACGGTCGGAGCGGTGCCGGGCCAGGTCGGCGCGCGGATCGCCGAGGGCACCAACGGGCTGATCAAGGACGGCGCGCACCTGATCCGCCACGGACGCGACGTCCTCGATCTCCTCTACGGGGTCGAGTGCACCCGCCGGCACGTCGGCCCTGCCCTCGAGCCGGAGCTGCGGGAGGTTCTCGACGCGGTCGAGAGCGGCGCGACGACGGTCGACCGGGTGATCGCGGAGGCGTCCGTCGGCCCCCGCGACGCCGCGGTGGCGCTGGCGCGGCTCGAGCTTCTCGGCTACGTCGCCGGCGGACCGCTGGGCGCGTTCACGCGCTCGGCGCTCGAGGCGCCACCGCCCGAGTGAGCTGACCGGCGCTGGCTAGATTGAGTGGATGCGAGACGGCCGGCGCGTCCCAACATGTCTCTCGATCGCGGGCTCGGACTCCGGCGGCGGCGCCGGGATCCAGGCCGATCTGAAGGCATTCGCGCGCTGCGGCGTCCACGGGACGACGGCGATCACCGCGATCACGGCGCAGAACACGATCGCCGTCGAGCGGGTGATGCCGGTGCCCCCCGAGATCATCGTCGCCCAGGTCGAGGCGGTCGTCTCCGACATCGGCGTCGACGCGGTCAAGATCGGGATGCTGGCCGACGAGGCCACGATCGAGGCCGTGATCGATTCGCTCGACCTCGTCGATCCGGCGCCGATCGTCGTCGACCCGGTGATGGTCGCCGAGAGCGGCGCGAGCCTCCTCGACCCGAACGCCACCGCGGCCCTGATCGAGCGGGTCCTGCCCCGGGCGACCGTCGCGACCCCGAACGTGCTCGAAGCGAGGGCGTTGACCGGGCTCGGCGCTTCGGCGACCGGGGAGCAGCTCGCCGAGGCGATGCGCGGGCTCGGGCCCGAGGCGGTCGTGGTCACCGGTGGTCATGCCGCAAGCGGTGTCGACGTGCTCGCCGAGTCGCACGGCACGCTGCAGATCGAGGGCCCGCGCTACCCGGCCGGCGCCACACACGGCTCCGGCTGCACCCATTCATCGGCGCTCGCGGCGTTCCTCGCCGGCGGCGCGGAGCTCGCCGACGCCGCCCGCTGGGCGCGAGAGGTGGCCGCGGAGGCGGTCGGCAACGGCCTCGTCGAGATCGGCCGCGGCGCCGGGCCGGTGGACGTCTTCGGCCTCGCCCGCACCGCTCGCCGGCCGGGCCCAGGGCCGCTGCCATAATCGCTCCCGTGAAGCTGGTTCGCATGAAGCCCGGGCACGGCGACGTCCTGCTCGCCGAGGGCGACCCCGAGCTCGCCGAGGACGAGGAGCGGCTGATCGCGGAGTTCCGCCGACAGCTCGACCGGGGGATGTGGGCCGCGGTGCCGACGACCGACGGCGTCCGGCACGAGGCGCTGATGGTCCGCGAGTTCGCCGAGGTCCCACGCGACGCCGAGCGGGTCGTCTTCTATCCGCCGGCCTCGGGCGGCTGAACGTGGACGCCGCGGAGCGGCGGGCCCGGGAGCTGTTGCGCTCGGTCGTCTCGGCCGAGGACTTCAGAGCCTATGAGGAGCTCGGTTTCATCAGCGTCCCCGGGCGTGGCGACACGGCGAGCGGCTACGCGTACCTGCTCTACCCACACCGGCCGCTGGTCGCCTACGAGACCGTCGGCGGCCGGCTGCTCTCGGAGTACTGCGTGCGTTTCGAGGACGACGGCGAGCGACTGCCGGACGCCGACGACGTGCTCGCGAAGTGGATCGCCGTCCACGGCCGCGAGCACGAGCTGATCGCGACCGCGAACCTGAACCGGCCGGGCCACCAGGTCGACCCCGGCCACGTGAGCCGCGACCTCGCCCGGTTGCGGGCCTGGCGGGATGCGAGGATCCGGGCATGACCACGCTTCCACGCCCGCGCTCGGCGGCGGTCTTCGACGGTCCCGACCGCGCCCCGGCGCGCGCCTACATGAAGGGGATCGGATACGACGACGACGCGCTCAGCCGGCCGACGATCGGGATCGCCAACACGTGGACCGAGGCGATGCCGTGCAACTTTCACCTCCGCGGGCTCGCAGAGCACGTCAAGGCCGGCGTCCGGGCGGCCGGCGGCACCCCGATGGAGTTCAACACGGTCGCGATCTCGGACGGGATCACGATGGGGACCAAGGGGATGAAGGCCTCTCTGGTCAGCCGCGAGGTGATCGCCGACTCGATCGAGCTGATGGTCCGCGGCTACCAGTTCGACGCCGTGGTCGCGCTCTCGGCATGCGACAAGACGATCCCGGGCGCCGTGATGGCGCTGGCACGGCTCGACGTCCCCGCGGTGATGCTCTACGGCGGCTCGATCGCACCCGGTCGTTGGCGCGGCAAGGACGTCACGATCGTCGATCTGTTCGAGGCGGTCGGCGCCCACGCCGCCGGCGAGCTGTCAGACGACGAGCTGCGCTCGCTCGAGGACGTCGCGAGCCCCGGCGCGGGCGCCTGCGGCGGTCAGTTCACGGCGAACACGATGGCGTGTGCGTTCGAGGCTCTGGGGATCTCGCCGGGCGGCTCGGCGATGGTCCCGGCAGAGGACGCGGACAAGGCGACGGTCGCGGAGCGGATCGGCGAACTGGTCATGCGCGTGCTCGCCGACGATCTGCGCCCGAGCCGCGTTATCACCCGTGACTCGCTCGAGAACGCAATCGCCTGTGTCTGTGCCTCCGGCGGCTCGACCAACGGCGTCCTGCACCTGCTCGCGGTCGCCCGCGAGGCCGGGATCGAGCTGGAGATCGACGACTTCGAGCGGATTTCCCGCGCGACGCCGCTGCTCGCCGACCTGAAGCCGGGCGGCCGGTTCGTGGCCACGGACCTCTACCGCGCCGGCGGCGTGCCGCTGATCCTCAACCGGCTCGCCGAGCTCGGGCTGTTGCACGAGGAGGCGGTCACGGTCAGCGGCCGGACGATCGGCGAGGAGGCCGCCGCGGCGGTCGAGGCGGACGGGCAGGAGGTGGTCCTGCCCGCCTCGGCGCCGCTGAAGCCGGAGGGTGGGCTGGCGATCCTGCGCGGCAACCTCGCGCCCGAGGGTGCCGTGGTGAAGCTGGCGGGAACCGAGCGCATGGGCCAAACCGGGCCGGCCCGGGTGTTCGAGTCCGAGGAGGAGTGCTTCCGCGCGGTCAAGGATCAGGCGATCGATCCCGGCGACATGATCGTGATCCGCAACGAGGGTCCCGCCGGCGGTCCGGGGATGCGGGAGATGCTCCAGGTCACGGCGGCGATCGTCGGCGAGGGCCTCGGCGAGGAGGTCGCGCTGCTGACCGACGGGCGGTTCTCGGGCGGCACCCGGGGCCTGATGGTCGGGCACGTGGCGCCCGAGGCGGCGAAGGGAGGCCCGATCGCGGCCTTGCGCGACGGCGATCGGGTGACGATCGACGTCGAGCGGCGGGTGCTCGAGGTCGCGCTCTCGGACGCGGAGATCGCAGCCCGAGTCGCCGATTACGAGCCGCCGGAGCCCGCCTATACGAGCGGGGTGCTCGCAAAGTACGCCCGCAGCGTCGGCTCCGCGTCCCTGGGCGCGGTCACTGAGTAACCCGGCCCTCCCTGCTCCCTGCTCCCTGCTCACTCTCTCCCAGGAACCCCTCCAGCACCCGGTTGAACCTCACCGGGCGCTCGGCCATCGGCACGTGGCCGCAGCGATCGAAGACCTCGAGGCGCGAGCCCTCGAGCCGCCTCGCGTAGCCGAGCGCGTCGGCGGGTGGGACGAGGTGATCCTGGGCGCCCCAGACGATCAGGGTCGGCACTCCGACGTCGCCGAGCCGGTCGAGGAAGTCGTATCCCGCGAGGCTGCCGAGCGCCTCGACGAACGATTGGCTGCGCATCCCGCCGTCGAAGAACTCCCAGACGAGCTCGGGCCGCAACTCGCCGGGGCTGTAGAAGATGCCGGCGAACGCCATCGCCCGCGCCTTCGGGCGCCGGAACGCCCGCGTCTGTGCCTTGAGCGCGAGCGGCGTACCGGCGGCGATCATCCGCGCCGCGACCTCGGTCGGCTCGCGCCGCAGCCTCGCGCTCGAGACTCCCGCCGCCGAGACGAGGACCAGCTTCCCGAACCGCCCCGGCTCGGCGATCGCCGCCTCGGCGGCGACGAAGCCGCCCATCGAGTTCCCGACCAGCGCTGCGTCGTTGACCTCGAGCGATTGGCAGAAGTCGAGCACGAGCCGGCCGTAGGCGGGGATCGAGATCTCCCAGTCGGGGACGGGGGAGAATCCGAAGCCCGGCAGGTCGAGCGCCAGCACCCGGTGTCCGCGCGCGAAGTGCGGGATGTTCTCGAGCCAGTTCTGCCAGCAGCCCGAGAGCCCGTGCACGAAGACGATCGCCGGCGCGTCCGGCACGGCCGCCGGCCCCATCTCGACGTAGTTGACCGTCGCGCCCCGAACGGTCGCCGTGCGGAGAGACCGGCGCCAGTCGATCCGCAGCCATTCGGGGTCCGGGTCGCCGTACGGGTCGGGGCCGTCGGCGGGAGTCGGGTCCGGTCGTCGACCGAAGGGCTGGATGCGGGGTCGCCGTTGGCTCACGGGCAAGCTCCGGGTTTCTATTTCCGCAGCCCGGCAGCTTCGAGCGCTTCCACTCGGTCCATGAACTCGACGGTGCGAGCCGCCCTGCCGTCACGCATCGTGACCACGTGGGCGAGCTCCATCTCGAGCGGGATCCCGCTCGCCGCCCCATGGCCCTTGAAGCGCACCCAGAGGAAGACCTGGTCTCCGCTCGCCTTCGCCTCCAATGGCTCGACCGTGAGATCGGGGTAGGCATCGACCCAGCCCTGAAACTGCCTCCTGATCGCGTCGATGCCGCGATGAACGGCCGAATCTGGATCCTCCCGCGCGGCGTGATACTCGGCGTCGGGGTGCCAAAACCACAACTCGGGTCTCCGCTCGCCGGCGTTGAACCGGGCGTACCCATCGAGGACGAACTCGACGTTCTCCTGCGACATCGCCTACCCCGCCCGCCCGGCGGCTTCGAGGGCTTGCGGCTTCTGGGGATACATGTCCAACCGCACGACGCGCTCGTCTCTGAGCGTGTAGAGGAACCAGAAGTCGGCCTCGACAGGGACGCCGCTCGCGCTTCCCACGGCCCGTTGATGGACGCGGACCATGACCTTCTGCTCGCCGAGATCGATGAACTCTTCCCCAGTGATGTTGAACTCGTCGAAGCCTTCGGTCCATTCGAGGTACGCCTGCAAAACCCCCTCCGGCCCGTGGTAGGTCGCAGCGTCGACCTCGTGCCGTTGGGTGATCTGGTCCGGGGCCGCGTCCGCGAGCATCATTGCGATGTCGTCGCGCTCAGCGCCTTCGAGACCCCTGCGGATGATCTCCACGTTCTGCGACATCGCCCACGCAGTATCGCCGCACGCCACCGGGGGTCAACCTCCGGCCAGGGTCGGCAGGACCGCCGCGGTGGCCTTTGGGGGAATTCCAACAGCGGTATTGCATGGAGCCATGCCAGAGCATCGCCTCGGCCCACTGACTGCAGAAACGCGCGAGCCAAGGAACGCGAGGCATAGGCACGCCAACGCATACACCCCCCCACGCAGGAGTAGCGGAGTCGGCGGCGGGTAGGCTAGGCCCATGACGATGGGCACGGGACTGCTGTTGATCGCCGTGGGCGCCATTCTGCGCTTCGCGGTTCACGACGAGCTCGAGGCGATCAACCTCGAGACGGTCGGGCTGATTCTGATCGTCGTTGGCGCGGTCGCCTTCGTCGTTGGTGCGATCTTCGCGTTTGGCCGCCGCGGGACGTACGACCGTGGCGAGCTGCCGCCACGGGACCCGCGGGCCTGACCAACACCCTTTCAAAATGACGCTGTAATGTCGGACCCTTGGCCCCACGGGGCGGGGAAGGGCGAGCGGCTCAATGCCCCTGGTCGTCAGGTCGAACGGGCAGCTCGGGACTGCGCCGGCCCCTCCGCAGACCCGCTCGACGCCACCGTCCGGCGGCCCGTGGATCAGGTCAAGGAACAGCAGGGTCAGATCGACCGGCTCCGCGAGCAGCTGCAGAGGGGTGGCTGACGACCGATAAGGCGATCAGGCGGACCCCATCCGCTCGAGGATCGGGATCTCGTGGATCTGTCTTGCGTCGCTTCAGAAGGCGAAGTTTCGCATGAACAAGCGGTCTATACGGTCGCCTCGGGTCGCCTCGGGTCGTCTGAAATAGGTCTGACTGGCGCACGCTTGGCGCACGGGCGCCATCGGGCCACGGCTGCGACGCACTGTGCAACTCGCGTGGAACGGGGCCGCCAGCGGTGGCATAATCGGATTCGTCACAAGGGCTCGCGCCGCGGCCGCCGCCAGGGGTCAGATGGCGAACATACGGGCCGATCGTTCGGCAACGAGCGGCAGACGCGTACTGGGCGAGGAGCCTTCCGGGCCAAGTCCTTCGGGCGTGCCCAGCGCAGACAGGGCGTACGAGGCGGCGGATCAACAAGAACGCCGACGCCACCCACCCCTTGAGGGAAGCGGGTTCCCATGAAGCGACCAGTGACTCCCTCCCTCCCGCGCGTAATTGCCGCGAGGCGTCGCCGGGCTCGACAGCCAGGCGCGGCTCGGCTCGTGGGTTGGCTGTGAAGAAGCCCGCGTTCCAGGTCGGCGGCACCGACCCGGAGGCGCGCTCACCGCCGATGGGCGCGGTTTGCTAGTGCCTCGTGGCGAGTCCGAATCTCGCGCTACGCACCGCTCGCGATCCCCAGTCGTCGCGCCGCCGCGGTCGCCTCACCGCGGCTGCGGACGTCGAGCTTGCGGAGGATCGCCGAGACGTGATGGCCGACCGTCCTCTCGGAAAGGAAGAGGCGCTCCGCGATGTCGGCGTTGCGGAGTCCCTCGGCGACCAGCCCCAGGACCTCAACCTCCCGCGCAGTCAGCCCCGCCGGATTCTGCTTGGTGTTCGACCTAGGACCGCGGGGAAGGCCACGCGCTCCGCGCTCGCGCAGGCGGCGCGCGACGATCGCCGCCGGCGGCCCGGCCCCGAGTCGCTGGAACTCGTCGAGTGAGCGTCGTAGGGCGTCGTCATCGTCGGCGCCCGCAAGCGCGAGCGCCGCGTCGTAGGGGCAGCCGAGCTCCGTCCACAACTCAGCTGCCTGCCCGTGGTTGCCCGCCAGCTCGGACGCGTACCGGTCGGGGAGCTCGCCGAGGACCTCGTCCTCGATACCGGCCCGGCGGCGCCAGACCGCCAGCTCCCCGACGGATGCCCGCTCGTCGAGGTCGATGGCGCGCGAGAAAGCGGCGTCGGTCTCCGCAGCGACCGCATCGGCCCGGCCCTCGAGCAGGGCCGCCTCGGCCCGCGCTGCCGCGACCGGCCCGAGGTACATGAGGTCGCCGGCGGACGTCGCGATCTCGAGTACCTCATCCAGCATTGTTCGATAGCCCGGATCGCCTCGCCGCGCCCGCACCAGCGCCAGCACGATGAGGGCGTCGTAGCGCGGTCCGATCACCGAGCCTGGCTGGCCGCTCAGAATCGCCTCCGCGGTGGCGGCGGCGTCCTCCCAGCGTCCTTGGGCGAGCTCGGATTGCGCCCTCCCGCCGAGGAGCTGGTTGAGCCAGGCTTCGAGACCATGATCGCGGCAGTACTCGATCCCTTCCGCTATATAGCGATCGGCGAGCAGCCATTCGCCACGCTGGGCGTGGGTCCATGTGAGGTTGATGTATGCGCGACCCGCGTCGGTGGTGAGGTCCCCCTGCTTGGCCAGCGCCAGGCTTTGCTCGAGCTTCCTGCGCCCAGCCGCGGGGTCGGGGCGGGCCATCTCGACGACTCCGACGTTGTTGAGCGCGTTAACCAGCGACTCGGTGTCACTGACCTGCTCGGCGAGGTCGATCGCCCGCAGCCCCCACTCGGCTGTCGCCTCATCTTCGGACGCGATCATGGCGATCGCAGAGACCGAGGCGTAGGCTCGCGCGAGCTCTTGCCCAGCGGGAACCTGCTCGAGGAGGGCGACGGCATCCTTGGCGGCAACGCGAGCCTCCGCCGTGCGTCCGATGCACAGAAGGAGCTGGGATTGCCTCCGAAGCGTGTCGCCGCGCTTCACCAGATCGCCGCGCTCGCGGTGGATTACAAGCGCCTCGTCGAGAGCCTGGACGGCCTCCTCCCGCATGTCGGTCAGGTAGCCCTCGCTCGCGAATCGCTCGAGCAGGTCGGCCCGCTCCTCGGGCTTGACGTCAACCGCGAAGCGCAGCGCGCGCGCGTAGTGTTCCTGGGCCTCGCGGTGAGCGCCGACCGACGAGGCATGCTCCGCGGCGGCCGGCGCGAACCGAAGCACGGATTCGCCGTCTCCGGCCGCCTCTGCGTGATGCGTGAGCCGGGCGAGGTCGGGGGCGCCGCTCTCCGGGTTCGAAAGGGCCGTCAGGGCCCGGCGATGCAGGTCCAGCCTGACGTCGGGGGCGAGCGATCCCTCGATCGCCAGGCGCGCCAGCTCGTGGCGAAACGCGACGCAGTTTCCGTCCGGCTTCAGCATCCCCGAGCTCAAGCAGCCGTCTACGGCTCCCGGAGGAACGTCGATCAGCGCCTCCAGGAGCCACAGCTCGGTCGGCTGCGGCACGATCGACACGGCGTCGAGCAACGCCCGCAGCGACGGGCCAAGCCGCGCCGCCCTTGCGAGCACCGCGTCGCGCACGGTGCTCGGCATCCGGTCGGTCTCCGCCGCGAGGGCCTCGGTGACGAAGAACGGATTTCCGCCCGTGCGCTTGAACAACTCGCCGGGGTTGATCGGCGAGCCCGCCGCGAGGCTCGCCACCGCCTCCGGCGTGAAGCCGGCCAGCTCGAGCCGCGTGATCGCGCCGTTCCCTGGCAACTCCCCGAGCAGGAGGCGAAGCGGATGGGACCGCGCGAGCTCCTCGTCGCGGTAGCTGGCGACGATCAGCGCCGGAACTGCGCCCAATCGGCGCGCGACCAGCCGCAGGACGTCAAGCGTTGCCTCGTCCGCCCAGTGGACGTCCTCGAGCACCACGACGGTCGGCGCCGGCGCCTCGAGCTCGCGGATCAGCGCGGCGGCGACGTCGTGGGGCGTGGCTCCCCCTTCCACCTGCTCTTCGACCTCACCGCCGGTGACGCGCGAGACGTCGAGCAGCGGCCCGAGCGGACGCGGCGTGAACAGGGGGTCGCAGGCAGCCCAGAGGATTCGCACGGCCGGCCCGAGACCGGCGCAGAAGTGCGTGAGTAGCGCGGTCTTTCCGATCCCCGCCTCCCCGCTCACCAGGGCCAGCCCCGGGTGAGCCTTGGGTCACCGCCGCGAGAGCGGCGTCGAGCGCGGTTAGGTGATCAGCGCGCTCGACCAGGCGCAGGGCTTCGGGGGCATCGACCTGCGAGAGCGCCACCGAGGGATCATGATCGGTACTCGGGCGCGTTGCAAGCAGGCCACCACCGGGCGGGATGGGTCACGGCATCGGATGATGCGAGACATCCGGACCCTGTCGCACAGAATCTAGATGGCGCCCCACGGGGACAGCCGCAGTTACACATCGGTAGGGAGTCGCAGCCGCCCGGGTTTCCATGCGCACGCGAAAGGGGTGGGAGGCGCTGGCCGTGGGACAGTGATGGGACAATCGGGACAGCGCCGGGTCGGTCTCTATCGGGGTCAGTCGGCCCTCGTAGAACTCGGGACATGGAGGCCGAGGGGATCGCGCGTCCGTTTCTGCCCTGGCTGGGGCGCGCCTGTCGCCAGGCGCGCGAGGACAGGGGGGGTCGTCCAGGTGAGGATCGCCGCGGCGATCGAGGTAAACCAGGCGACGATCGCGCGCTTTGAGGACGGCAGCGCCTGGCCGCGAAAGCCCGAGGAGGTGCTGATGGCCTACGCGAGCGAGCTCGAGATGGACGTGCGGCTGCTCTGGGTTCAGGCCCTCGTCCTCTGGCTCGAAACGAGCCGGTCCTGGACACAGACAGCCAGGAGCGGATTCGGACGGCGCTCGAGCGGCTGCAGATTTAGGTTGGCGCGTGGCGCTCGCCCGCCCGGAGGTGCCAATCACGCGCGGTGCGGGCGTCACTGGGCTGCGGCGGCAGCTAGTCGAACGACAATCTCTCGGGATGACAAGCGGCCCCTTCGGGGCCGTTCGTCGTCACGCTCCGTCGCCTCCTCTGGGCGACGCACGGACGCGATGGACCCGTGAGCCGTGACTCGAGATCCGCATTCTGCCTGCACCCCGCGGTGCATCCCGCCGCGGGTGCGTTTCGCCCATCGGGCGATACACCTCGAGCCCGCTTCACCTGGGACGAGCTGCGCCCGTAACGCGACCGTGCTGGGGGGCGGCTTCCGCCGCGCCTGGCAGCATCCTCTAAGGGCATAACGAAGCAGACGGGCAGGATCGCGATGGCAGCTCCACGGAAGTACAGCGACGAGCAGAGGGCGGCGATCTTCGCCCGCGCCGAGCTCGGCGTAACGCCTGCCGAGATCGCTCGCGAGTGCGCGGCCGGCCTCGCTTCCTGCGCGCCGTTTCAGATCCCCCGCCGCACGGCGCAGCAGATCGTCGCCGACATGCGCCGCGAGCGCGGTCCGGGACAGCCGCGAAGCCTCGCCGACCTCGAGTCCGCCGAGGCGATCCGCGGCTACCCGCTTCGCGTTCTCCGCATCGTGGGTGAGGATCTCGACCGCATCGAGGGCAGGGCATCACTCACAGACGGCGACCTCGAGCGGATGAAGAAGGGACTCGCCGTGGCGCGCGAGGCGCGCAAGTTCCTGCGCGATACGCCGCCGGCCCGCTCAGCTCACGCCCGAGCAGGAACGCGAAGGCGAGGCTGAGGCCGGATCGGCGCATGAACAGCGGGAATGCGGGGCGTCCTACGGAATGAGAATCCGAAGAATCAAGCTCCATACGTAGCTTCCTCGCCTGCCTCGCAGGCACGGGTACGGGATGGGGGCGGACAGTCGTCCCCTCGACTTCGCCGAACAGTGCCTCGAGGGCCCCGACATCCGCCTCGCGTTCGAGCAGCACCCCCACCATTCACCCGAAAGATAGGCAGACCTACCGATGTGGTGGGCGCCGAGCCGGGAGATCCTTCGCACGAAGCCAATGCGAAGGAGTCATTCATGAATCTGTACGCGATCTCCCGGCGCGCGCTCGGGCGCCGGTTCCGAATCACGCTGAGCGCCCTCGCGCTCAGCGCGGTGATCGGCCTCGGCGCGGCCTCGCCGAGCCTCGCCGGCACCGGTGACGGCAGCGTCTACGTCGACATCAGCGGAAACACCGCCGCCGGCGAGCCCTTCAGCCTCTTCAACACGACCTTCACCGGCCGCAACAACGTCGGCCTGGGCGACGACGTGATGCGAAGCCTGACCAGCGGCTCCAACAACGTCGCGATCGGCAACGGGGCTAACACATCCGATACCACCGGCAGCGACAACGTCGCCACCGGCACATTGGCGCTTAACAACAACGCCACCGGCACCAACAACGTCGCCACCGGCCACGCGGCGATGGTCACCAACACGACCGGCAACAACAACGTCGCCACCGGCTACGCGGCGATGCTCAACAACACGACCGGCACCAACAACGTCGCCACCGGTCTAGAGGCGCTCTACTCCAACACCACCGGCAGCGAGAACGTTGCGATCGGCCACCACGCGCTCTTTGCCAACACCGGCAGCGACAACGTCGCGACCGGCTACAACGCGCTCAACAGCAACACCGTCGGCGACTTCAACGTCGCGACCGGCGCTCAGGCGCTCACTTCGAATACCACCGGCTCTGGCAACGTGGCGAGCGGCAACTCGGCGCTGAATTTCAACACGACCGGAGGGAACAACGTCGCGAGCGGTCAAAACGCGCTCTTCTCCAACACCACCGGCTACGCGAACATCGCCACGGGCTCCAATGCGCTGAACCTGAACACGGACGGCCACAGCAACGTCGCCACGGGCGTCAACGCGCTGATCGGCGCCACCGGGTCGTCCAACGTCGCCCTCGGCACGGGCGCCGGTCAGAGCCTGACCACGGGCTCGGACAACGTCGACATCGCCAACGCCGGCAAGGCGGGGGAGTCAAAGGCGATCCGGATCGGCACCAAGGGCACCCAGAACCGCGCCTTCATCGCCGGGATCAGCGGCAAGACGATCGACGGGACCGCACAACCGGTGCTCGTCAACGACAAGGGTCAGCTCGGGACGGCGTCCTCGGCGTCGGCGTCCACGGCCTCGACGTCCGCCACCTCGCTCGCGGCGACCGTCGAGCGACTCGCCTCCCAGGTCGAGCGCCAGCGGAGCGAGAACGCCCGCCAGCAGCGCCAGATCGACGGGCTTCGCGAGCAGCTGCAAGGGGGTGGTTGACGGGAGCACCCACAGACCTGTGGGCTTGTAGCCAGCACGGAGATGAACCGTGAGCGCCCCGCTTCGGCGGGGTTCAGAGGCCGAGGCCGCCGAGCTGCTCGACAGCTATCTGACCGTCCAGCTCGACCGCGCGGCAGCGGCCGCTCGCGGTGCTGGCGACGGGCTGACTGGCGCACACACTGGCGCACCGCTGGCGCGCGGAACCGAGAAACCGCATGGATAAGCGGCTATGCGTACCCCATCCGCTCGAGGATCGGGATCTCGTGGATCTGCGGCGGCTGCAGGTGATCCCAGAGGATCCCCCGTGGGCGGGAGTAGGTTCGCTCGACCTCGACCACGGCGCGCGGGGTCGCGATCACGTCGACCGGGAGGTCGTGGTCGATCACCGGCAGGTTCTCGCGCAGGACCTGGATCGGATGACAGGTGGTGGCGACGGCGGTGTGGTCGTCGATCTTTCCCGCCTCGATCAGCAGCCCGTACTCGATGTCCGAGAACCCGCCGCCCTTGCCGATCCGGGCTCCCTTGAGGTTGACGGCGACCGAGCCGCAGAGGACGAGGTCGATGTCCGGCAGCTCGTCGTCGGCGACGACGCGCCCGTGGCGCAGGGCGCCCTTGATCGTCGCCGCCTCGCGAACCTGCTCGGCGGTCAGCTGACGTGGGTCGAGGAACCGGAAGGGGTGCTGGTCGCGCAGCCGCGGGACCGCCATCACGAGGGTCTTTCCCTGCTCGAGGGCGAGCCGCCTCGCGTGCGTCTGGGGCGAGTCGGGGTTCGCCTTGATCACCCGGGCCCGCTTCCAGGTCCGGTGTCCGGCGAGCTTCTCGGCCGCGAGCTTGGCTCCGGCGAAGTTCGGGATCCGGCCCTCGGCCCCGGGGAAGCGGGAAACGCCCTCGCGGTCCATCGCCTTCCAGACGGCGCGCCTCACCTGGTCCTTGGACCGCATCTGCGTGGAGATACTATGCGGCACCTTGTCAGCGGAGAGGACATCCCTTTCGCAGTCGCTCGATCGGTCCCTCGAGGACGCCGAGGAGGCCGCCCCGGAGCGGCTTCCCGACCACCGGCCGGCCGAGCAGATGCGCGATCTGCTGCCCGCGATCGAGCCCGAACGGAGGCTCAACGACTGGGGTCGCTCCGAGCGCGTCGAGGGCGCGATGGACCGGACGCTGGTCGAGTTCTTCTACCGCTACTGGTTCCGGTGCGAGGTCGAGGGAATCGAGAACGTCCCCGACCGGGGCGGCGCCCTGCTCGTCTCCAACCACTCCGGGGCGCTACCGCCGGATGCGCCGATGATCGCGAAGGCGATCCGCGAGGAGCACCCGAGCCCGCGGCCGGTCTACCTCACGGTCGAGCACTTCTTCAAGGGATATCCCGGCTTCTCGATGCTGATCCCGAAGATCGGCGGCGTCGCCGCCCACCCCGCGAACGTCCACCGGCTGCTGTTCGACGAGCGACAGCTGGTGCTCGTCTTCCCCGAGGGCCGCAAGGGGACCGAGAAGCTCTACAAGGATCGCTACCGGTTGCGTCGCTTCGGACGCGGCGGCTTCGTCGAGGCGGCGATCCGCGCCGAGGCGAAGCTGGTGCCGCTGTGCGTCGTCGGCGCCGAGGAGTCGGCGCCGATCTTCGCCCAGGTTGCACCGCTGCAGAAGCTCACCGGTCTGCTCTACTTCCCGCTCACCCCGACCTTCCCGTGGCTCGGCCCGCTCGGGATGCTGGGTTACCTGCCGGCGAAGTTCAAGATCCGGTTCCTGGAGCCGATCGACACGGTCGAGCTCGGCGGGGCGGAGGCCGTGCACGACAAGGCGTTGGTGCAGACGGTCGCTCAGGAGGTCCGGGCGCGGATCCAGGAGAACCTGCACGACATGCTCGCGACGAGAAAGTCCGTGTGGTTCGGATGAGCGGGCCGGGTGCGAGCAAGCGGGTCCTGATCACCGGCCTGTCCAGCTACTGGGGCGGGCGCCTCGCCCAGGCGCTGGAGGGCTTCGAGCGGATCGAGGCGATCGTCGGCGTCGACTCCCGCGACCCGACCCTGGAGCTCGAGCGAACCGAGTTCGTGAAGGTCTCGAATCAGCACTCGCTGATCCAGCGGATCGTCCGCGCGGCGGAGATCGACACCGTGATCGACGCGCGCTTGATCGTCAACTCGCTCGCCGCTCCGGTTCGCGAGGCGCATGAGAACAACGTGATCGGGACGATGAACATCCTCGCCGCCTGCTCCGGCCCCGACTCTCCCGTGCGAAGGTTCGTGTTCAAGAGCTCGACCCACTACTACGGGTCCGAGCAGGACGACCCCGCTTTCTTCGTCGAGTCGATGCGCCGGCCGCACGCCCCGGGCTCCGGGCTCGAGCGCGACATCGTCGAGGCCGAGGCGGCGGTCGCCGAGTTCTCGGAGAAGAACCCGGCGGTGACGGTCACCGTGCTTCGGTGTGCGAACGTCCTCGGCCCCGACGTGCGGACCAACTTCACCCGGATGCTCTCGCTGCCGCTGGTGCCGATGGTGCTCGGCTTCGATCCACGGGTCCAGTTCGTGCACGAGGACGATGTCGTCCACGCGCTCGAGCACGCGGCGCTGCACGAGGTCCCAGGGGTCTTCAACGTCGCCGGCGACGGCGTCCTGGCGCTCTCGGAGGTGATCGGCTTGCTCGGCAAGCGGCCGCTGCCGGTACTGCCCCCGTTCGGGACCCGGCTGGTGATCGCGCCGCTGCGGCGACTCGGTTTCCGGATCCCGGACGAGATGATCAACCAGCTGCGCTTCGGTCGCGGGGTCGACAACCGCCTCTACAAGGCGACCGGCTTCGACTACGGCTACACGTCACGGGAGACCGTGATCCGGCTCGCCGAGCACCTGCGCCTCGAGCCGATCCTTCGCGGAAGCGGCGCCGACGAGGGCTACCGCTACGAGCGTGAGGTCGAGGAGTTCCTGCGCTGGAGCCCTCACGTCCAGCGTCCCCGCGGCGATGGCGACGCTGATCGCACCGGGGTCGCCGCCGATCGCGATCCGCTCGGCATCTGAGCGCGCCGGGCTCGATCGGGGAATCTGAAGCGTTGGTTGCAACGTAGTTACCAGTGGCGCGCCCGCGGACCGGTTTTCTAAACTTTCTTCACCCCTTTGGCACGGAAGCTTCAAATAACGATTGCCCTTTTCGTCGCGGTCCTGCTCTTGGCTGCGGTCGGCGCCTACGCATGGGACTCGTCACGCTCCGATGAGATCGCCGACGGGGTGACGATCGGCGGCGTCGACGTCGGCGGGATGAACGCGGACGAGGCGACCCGGGCGGTCGACAACGCGCTTGTCAAGCCGCTGCGGCGCAAGGTGACGGTGACGTACGACGGGGTCAGGTACCAGCTCAGCGCCGAGAAGCTGGGCGTCGACGCCGACGTCGACGGGATGGTCGACAGCGCGCTGGAGGCGAGCCAGGACGGCGGCCTGCCGACCCGCGTCTGGCGCTACGCAACCGGCGGCCAGGTCGACGTCGCGATCTCGCCCCAGGTGAGCTACTCGAGCAAGGCGATCGACGAGTTCATCGGCAAGGTCGCCGCCGAGGTCAACGTGGAGCCGGCCGACGCGACGATCCAGCCGACCTCGGTCTCGCTCGAGGGCGTCGCCGGCCATGACGGGATCACGGTCGACGAGTCGGCGTTGCGGCGGCGGGTCGAGTCGGTCGTCCAGCGTCCCGACCACCGCACGGTCTCGGTGCCGGTCGACGTCGTCCACCCGGACGTGACCAAGGCCGACCTCGCCCAGCAGTACCCGACCTACCTGACCGTGGACGAGTCGAGCTTCACGGTGACGTTGTGGAAGGACCTCCAGCCGGTGAAGAAGTACACGGTCGCCGTCGGCCAGCCGGCCTACCCGACCCCGACCGGGCTCTACTCGATCGAGAGCAAGCAGGTCGACCCGGTGTGGAGCGTTCCGAACTCGCCCTGGGCCGGGGAGCTCGGCGGCACGACCGTCGCCGGCGGCTCCGCCGAGAACCCGCTCAAGGCGCGCTGGATGGGGGTCACCGCCGGCGCCGGCTTCCACGGCACCTCCGAGGTCAGCTCGCTCGGGACGGCCGCTTCGCACGGCTGCATTCGGATGTCTGTCCCGGACGTGATCGAGCTCTACGACCAGGTCCCGGTCGGCACACCGGTCTACATCGGCTGAGCGAGCCGCGAGGGCAGGCTAAGACGGCCGCACGGCGAAGCTCATCGGGGTGAGCGACGCCGCCGACAGCCCCGACTCCGATCAGCTCGTCGCGAGCCCCGCATGGGAGGCCGCGCTCGAGGCTTACGGGCGCGAGTTGACCAGGCGCGGCGCATCGGCGGCGACCCATCGTGCCTACGGCCGCGACCTGCGCGAGCTCGCGGCGTGGGCGAGCGCTCGTGGCCGGGAGCCGGGCCGGCTTGTCTACCGCGACCTGCGTGGATATGCGGCGGCGCTCTCGGAGCGGCGCCTGGCGCGGGCCAGCGTCGCCCGCAAGCTGGCCGCGGCGCGCGGCTTTCACCGCCATCTCGTCGCCACCGGCGCGGCAAGCAGCAACCCCGCCGACCTGCTCGCCTCCCCGAAGCGCCAGTCGCGTCTGCCGCGGGTGCTCGGTCGCGAGGAGGTCGCGTCGCTGCTCGACCGGATTCCGGCGCGCGGGCCGCTCGAGGTACGCGATCGGGCGCTGTTCGAGCTCGCCTACTCGTGCGGGCTGCGCGCCGACGAGATCGTCTCGCTCGACCGCGGCGATCCCGACTTCGACGGCGAGACGCTGCGGGTCACCGGCAAGGGTCGCAAGACCCGCGTCGTCCCGGTCGGGGAGCCCGCACAGCGCGCCCTGAGCCGCTACGTCGAGGTGGCGCGCGACGCGCTCGGGCCGGCCCGCGACGAGGAGGCCCTGTTCGTCTCGCGGCGCGGCCGCAGGCTCTCGCCTTCCGACGTCCGCCGTCGGCTCGAGAAATGGGTCCGCGAGGCGGCGCTGGCGGGCCGCGTGTCGCCGCATACGCTCCGTCATTCCTTCGCCACCCATCTGCTCGAAGGAGGCGCCGACCTGCGATCGATCCAGGAGCTGCTCGGTCATTCGAGCCTCTCGACGACTCAGGTCTACACGCGGGTCGAGCCCTCCCGGCTGCGATCCGAATACGCAAAGGCTCACCCACGCGCCTAGGTGGGGGTAACGTTCGGTCAGACGACTGGATGGAGACCACTGTCAAGGAAGCCGAGCTCCGCGAGCTCTGGCGCCGATACAAGACCGACGGCGACGAGCAGGCTCGCGAACGGCTCGTCGTCGGTTACTCGCCGCTGGTCAAGTTCATCGCCGGCCGGATGGCGGCCGGGCTGCCGTCGCACGTCGAGGAATCGGACCTGATCTCCTACGGGCTGCTCGGCCTGATCGGCGCGATCGAACGCTTCGATCCTGAGCGCGAGATCAAGTTCGAGACCTTCGCCGCCGCCAGGGTGAAGGGGGCGATCATCGACGAGCTGCGCTCCCTCGACTGGGTCCCGCGGTCGGTTCGCGCTCGAGCGCGGGCGGTCGAGAAGGCCCACGCCGAGCTGGAGGCGAAGCTCGGGCGGTCTCCCAGCGACGAGGAGCTGGCCGAGAGCCTCGAGATGACCGTCGAGGAGTTCCAGGGCGCACTGCTCGAGATCGCAAATTCCTCGGTATTGGCGCTCGACGACCTCTCGACCTACGCGGACCCGGAGGGCAACAGCCACATATCGATCCTGGACACGATCCAGGATCCGGGCGCGGTCGACCCCGAGAACGAGCTCCAGGCCGTCGAGCTCAAGGAGCGGCTCGCCGACGCGATCGAGGCGTTGGGCGAACGCGAGCGCCTCGTGATCGCCCTCTACTACTACGAGAACCTCACCCTGCGGGAGATCGGAGAGGTCCTCGGAGTCACCGAGTCACGCGTCTCACAGCTCCACACGAGGGCCGTGATCGCGCTCCGCTCGCGCTTTCAGTCACGCGTATAGATAGATTCCGGTCGTGGCCCACAAGCCCCCTGACCGGATCCGAAACGTCGCCCTGGTCGGCCATCGCGGCGCCGGGAAGACGAGCCTTGCCGAGGCGATCCTGTTCGAGTCCGGGGTCGTCAACCGTCTCGGCCGCGCCGACGAGGGGACCACCGTCTGCGACTTCGAGCCCGACGAGCAGGAGCGCGGGATGTCGATCGCCGCCGCGGTGACCTCGTTCGAGCACGACGGCCGCAAGGTGAACATGATCGACACGCCGGGCGAGCCGAGCTTCGTCGCCGACACGCTGGCGGCGCTGCGGGTCGTCGACGCGGCCGTGTTCGTGGTCAACGGCGTCTCCGGCGTCGAGGTCCACACGGACCGGCTCTGGCGGCGGGCCGACGCGGAGGGCCTGGCGAGGCTCGTGTTCGTGAACATGCTCGACCGCGAGCGGGCCGACTTCTTCTCCTGCCTCGAGCAGCTCAAGGCCGCCTTCGGCCAGCACGTGGTCGCGACCGAGATCCCGATCGGATCCGAGCACGACGTCCGGGGCGTGATCGACCTGATCGATATGACCGCGTTCGAGTACGAGGGCGAAGGACGTGGCAACGCGAAGCAGGTCGAGATCCCGGAGGACCTGCGCGCGCGGGCCGAGGAATACCGCGAGAAGCTGATGGACGAGGTCGCCGAGAACTCCGACGAGTTGATGGAGCGGTACCTCGAGGGTGAGGAGATCTCGCACGCCGAGGTCGTCACGGCGCTCAAGAAGGGCGTTTCCGAGGGGCATCTGTTTCCGGTCACCTGTGGGGTCGCGACCCGCAACCTGGGTACCAACCGACTGCTCGAGGCGCTGGTCGAGGACCTGCCTTCGCCGGCGATGCGAGGGGCGATCGAGGCGGTGGGCGAGGATGGTGAGCCGGTCGAGATCGAGCCCGATCCCGACGGCGAGTTGCTCGCCTACGTCTTCAAGACGACCGCCGATCCCTACACCGGCCGGATCAACATGCTGCGCGTCCACTCCGGGGTGCTGCGCTCCGACTCCCATGTCCAGAACGCGAGTCAACGCAACAAGGAGCGGATCGGCCAGCTCGCGGCGCCCGAGGGCAAGGAGACGACGCCGATCGACGAGCTCGGCCCCGGTGACATCGGCGCCGTGGCGAAGCTGCGCGAGACGAGGGCCGGGGACGTTCTCGCGGCGAAGGACACCGCGACCCGGTTCCCGCCGCTCGACCTGCCGGCGCCGGTGATGGCGTTCGCCTACGAGCCGCGGACGAAGGGAGACGAGGAGAAGGCGGCGACCGCGATCCGCAGGCTGACCGAGGAGGACCCGACGCTCGACGTGCATCGCGACCAGCAGACCGGTGAGCAGATCATCGCCGGCCTGACGCAGATCCATGTCGAAGTGATCGTCGAGCGGATGAAGCAGCGCTTCGGCGCCGAGATCGAACTGCACCCGCCGCGGGTTCCGTACATCGAGACGATTCGCAGGCCGGCCAAGGCCCACGGTCGCTACAAGAAGCAGACCGGCGGCCGGGGACAGTTCGGCGACTGCCGGATCGAGATCGAGCCGAACGAGTCCGGCGCCGGGTTCGAGTTCGACAACGCGATCAAGGGCGGCGTGATCCCGGGCGGGTTCATTCCGGCGGTCGAGAAGGGCGTCGTCGAGGCGATGGCGGGTGGGGTGCTCGCCGGTTACCCGATGCAGGACGTCAGGGTGAGGCTCTACGACGGCCAGCACCACTCGGTCGATTCATCGGAGATGGCCTTCAAGATCGCCGGCTCGATGGCGTTCAAGCAGGCGGTCGCGGATGCCGACGCCTATCTTCTCGAGCCGATCATGCAGATGACGATCTCGGTACCCGAGGACGTGGTCGGGGACGTGATCGGCGACCTCAACTCGCGCCGCGGGCGGCCGCTCGGGATGGAACCGAAGGGGACGGCGACCGAGATCAAGGCCGAGGTACCGATGGCGGAGGTGCTCGACTACGCGCCGGACCTGCGCGCGATCACCGGCGGTCGCGGCGACTACACGATGGACTTCCTGCGCTACGAGGAGGTTCCGGGTCACCTCGCCCAGAAGGTCGTCGCCGAGGCCCGGTCCGGCGACGAGCAGGGCGTCAAGGCGTAGCGGCGGTGGAGTTCGAGCGCTGCGCGGTCTGCAACCGCACGGTCCTGCGTGGCGAGCGGCCGTCGGAATACGTCAACTCGGATGGCGAGCCGGTCGTCGTCTGCTCGCTTTGCAAGTCGAGCGCCGAGGCCGCGGGATGGGTGCCTGCGGGTTTCGCATCCGCGCCGCCCCCGGCGCCGGCGCGGCGCCGGCGCGGCGCCGGCGCGACGGCATTGCGCGAGCGCCTCGCCCGTGCCGCCAACGCGGCAAGAGCGGCCGGCGCCGGAGCCACCGCCGACCGGGGCGAGCCGCTCGAACCGGAGCCGGAACCCGAACCGCGCTCGGCGCTCGACGTCTTCAACTCGAGTCCGGAGGTCCGCAAGGTCGCCGGGCTGATGCGCTCCCTGGGAGAGCCCCGGGTCTGCATCCGGGCCGAGCCCGGCGGCGTCGAGGTGATCACGGTCGCCTGGGATCTCTCCTGGTATCGGTGGCGGGTCCGCGGGACCACCGTGAAGGAGGTCGCGAAGGGCAACGAGATCTCCGAGCTGCCGGTCGAGGACCGCGATTGGAACGCGAGCGCCGACCAGGAGGGGAGACTGCGCCGTGGCTGAGCGCCTGGTCGTCCACGTGGACGGGGGCGCGAGGGGCAACCCCGGCCCGGCGGCGATCGCGGCGGTGGCCGCCACGCCCGGGGGGGAGGTGATCGAGCGCCGCGGCGAGGCGATCGGTCCGGCGACCAACAACGTCGCCGAGTACCGAGCTGTGTTGCTCGGGGTAGCGCTGGCGCGGGAGCTGGGCGCGCTCGAGGTCGAGCTGGTCGGTGACTCGGAGTTGATCGTCCGCCAGGTGAAGGGCGAGTACAAGGTCAAGGACGCCGATCTGCGCGGGCTCCACGCGCAGGTGAGGGACGCCCTGAGTGAGTTCGAGCGCTGGTCGATCCGCCACGTGCGCCGCGAGCAGAACGTCGACGCCGACCGGCTCGTCAACGAAACGCTCGACGGGGCGCTCGGTTGACGTTCGCGGCCGATCAGCCGCTCGAGTTAGGGCCGCACTGCGCGAGTACGCCGTTCTAGCCGGCGGGGCAGTTCTGCTTGCGGAACTCGCGGACGTGCTGAGCGGCCGCGGTTTCCTCGGCGGCCGTCGGCCCGCCGCTGGCGAGGCCGGCGCGCACCCGGCTCGCTTCGATGCTGGTCGCGAGGTCGGCGCGGATCTCCTCCGGTGCCACCTGTTGGAGTTCCTGGACCGTGTCCGCGTTCTGCTGCAGGAACTTCTTCTCCGCGGCGGCCAGCTGGTCGGAGCTGATCTGGCCGCCTTGTCGTAGCTGGGCGAAGATCTTGTTCGACGCTGCGTCGAGCTCCCCGATCGCCGCGCAGAAGCGATCGAGGTCGGCGGCCGAGGTGGTCGTCGTCGAGGACGAGTCATCGCCGCCGCCGCAAGCGCCGAGGGCCGGCGGCGCAGAGGGCGATGCAGATTGCCAATTCGATCCTGCGCATGCTCGTGACCCGGCGGACGACCGGGATCGGGGACTCTACGGCCTGAGCTGAGCTCGGCGACCCTTGCGGTTGTAGCTCAGTTCCGCCCCTCGCCATCCCGTAGGCGAGGAAGGCGTCCTTCCGGACCGGCCTGCCGACGCTAGCCTGCCGCCATCAACGCGGCTCTCACACCGACGGACATCGCGTGGGACACGCGACAGGTCGCGGCCAGTTACGAGATCGGCGGCCGCCGTCACCGGGTGCGGGTGGCGGCGTCGGAGGATCTCGGCGAGGGGGCCGATGCCTTCCTCGCCATCGGCCTCGTCCCTGCGATGGCACTCGGTGTCGCGCTTCGCGTCCCGGGCCGGGTCTCTTCCCGACTGCTCGAGGGGACGGTGCGAATTCAGCAGATCTTCCGGCTCTGGTTCGATCAGCTGCGAGTCGTCGAGGTCGAGGCCGCCCGGCGACCCGAGCAGGGGCCGCGAGGCGAACGGGTCGGCGCCTTCTTCAGCGGCGGTGTCGATTCCTTCTACGCCGCGCTCAGGTACCGCGAGCAGATCGATGACCTGATCTTTGTGCACGGATTCGACATCCCGCTGTCCGGGCGAGAGGAGCTTCGGCGACAGGCCTCGGAGATGGCCCGGGAGGCCGCCGACGCGTTGGGCAAGGATCTGGTCGAGGTCGAGGCGGACGTCCGCTCCTTCTCGAATCGCTTCGTCGGTTGGGGCGAGTATCACGGGTCCGCTCTGGCTGCGATCGGCCTGCTGATGCAGCCGCGCTACCGGACCATCCTGGTGCCGTCGAGCATGAGCTACGACGGGCTTTATCAGTGGGGCTCGCACCCCCTGGTGGATCCTCTTTGGAGCACCGAGCTGACCGAGTTCAGGACCGTGGGCGAGGAGGCGCGGCGATCCGAGCGGGTCGAGTTCATCGCCCGCAGCGACCTCGCCATGCGCTGGCTCCGAGTCTGCTTGCAGAACCCGAACGGCGCCTACAACTGCGGTCGCTGCGAGAAGTGCCTGCGCACGATGATCAACCTGCGCACGGCCGGGGCCGAGGGACGGTGCCGAACTCTTCCCGATCGGATCGACCTTGGTGAAGTGCGGCGCATGCGTTTGATCGGAGCATCATCCCGCGTGTTCGCGGCCGAGAATCTCGAGCGCCTCGAGTCGAGCGGTCGTGACCCGGAGCTCCTCCGCGCCCTAAGAGCGGCGCTTCGCGCCGATCGCCGCCGTGAGAGCGTTCGCCGGGTCACCCCGGCTTGGGCGATGCGCGCGTGGCGGGCCGCGCGGTCACGACTACGCGCACGTCGCTAGGTGGACGTATGCGAGCCTCAGGGCGACACTTCGCGACGATCCGGTCTACATCGCCGAGCAGCTCGGCCACCGGGACGCCCGCTTCACGTTCTCGACCTACAAGAAGGCCGTAAAGCGACGCGAGCCCCTCGACGGTAAACGGCTCGCTGCGTTCGATCCGGCGCTCGCATGGGCCGGGGTTTCGGCAGACAATTGGCAGACACAGGCCGGAGAGCCCGTTCCCAGCTTTCAGGTCGCCGACCCGCGGATCGCCGGAACCGCAGTCGGAAAGCTAGAATCCGCCACCGCGCGGCTGTAGCTCAGTTGGCTAGAGCGTCTGCTTGCCATGCAGAAGGTCGTGGGTTCGAATCCCATCAGCCGCTTCCCATTGCAGAGCCAGGTCCGGCGTCGGGCCGGTTCGGACCGTGGCCCGATAGTGGCCCAAACGCCTCAGTCGTCCTGCGAGCGGGCCTCGTCGTCGGGCAGCATCGAGCACGTCGAGCCGACCGGCGATCTCAGCCCCGGAGCCGTCGAGTAGGGCGCCGTAGTGGCGCTCGATCATCCGCACGGACGTCCCCATCACGCGGGCGAGCTGGAACACCGACACACCGGCCGCAAGCGCGCGGGAGGCGAAGGTCGCGCGCATGTCGTAGATCCTCGCCGGGGTCCGCACCCCCGACGCCTCGATCGCCGGTCCCCACTCGCGGCGCCGGAAGTTGTCGAGGTTCATCAGCCCGCCGCCCAGAGCCGGGAACAATCGCGGCGTGTCGAGCCTCGGCGGCAGACTGTCGAGCGCGCGACGGCGCGGCGCGAGAGCGGCACCTGCCGGACGCTCCGAGCCGTCTTGCCCATCTCGACCACTTCGCCGCTCGACACGGTCCGAACGACGTTGAGCACCCCGGCGGTGCGGTCCACGTCTCGGCGCTCGATCGCCTGCCATTCCTCGGGCCGCAGCCCGGTCGCGGCGGCGAACATCGGCAGTGGCGCGTACCTCGGTGACAACTCCGCGGCGATCGCCTCGACCTCGGCCGGGGTGAACGCACGCACCGGCCTCGGCGCAGGCTGCGGGTTGGCCCCGGCGTCCTTCGCCGGGTTCGCGCTCATGTAGCGCCAGCGGACCGCCGCGCCGAGCGCCTGCCTCAGCGCCGCCGTGATCGCGTAGCGCGACCGCTCGGGCAGGGTCGCCCGCCACGAGGCGACCTCCCCGCTCATGCGTTCCAGGTCGCTCAGCGGTACGTCGCCGAACGCCGCCGTGGCGACGGCGAGCCGCCAGCGCAGCGCGTCGATCGTCTTCGGCCGGACCCACGCGGCGTGGCGCTCCAGGTAGAGCGGCACAAAGGTGCCGAGGGTCAGGATCGTTCGCCTCGACGAGACACGCCCAGGCTAGGTTCGCCTTGCGGTCGAGGCTCCAGCTCACGTCGATGGTTCGTCGCGGAAGGGGCTGGGGCGTCGTGACAGCACCTCCCTCCAGCAACGCCGCGGCCGACTGGTCGTCTACGTCGTCCGCCCGTTCGGTCTCGCCACCGATAGGATCATCACCGACGACTTCCTGCTCGGAGTCTCTGAGAGCCTCGCCGCCAGCGAGGCTTTCGCCTTTCATGGGCTCATCTCAGTTCACCGACTTCGAGCGTTCGCGTCAGCCGGTTCGTTGCCGGACGCGGCATTCGCCAGGTGTTCGCGCAGCGCCGTACGCAGCAGGTCGCTCAGCGACTGGCCACGGACTTTCGCGACTGCACGAGCCTGGGCGTTGAGTTCAGCGTTGGTTCTGAATACGGTGGGAATCGGTGCCGTCATACGCTTCGATCCTACGGTCGCTGACCTAGTCGCGGTTACGTATGGTCGGCAAGGGGCTCGCCAGCCGTCGCTCTGCGCTGCGCAAGAAACGCCGTGCTCCAACGGTGGATACTGCTTGGGCGATGTCGCAGGAGAACGTCGAGATCGTGCGCCAGATCTACCAGGCGTTCGGCGCTGGCGGAGTCGAGGCGGCGCTGCCTTACCTTGCTTCCGACAGCGTCCTCTACCCGTTCGCCGAATGGCCTGAATCGTCCGAATACCGCGGTCGCGACGGCTTGCGGAGGCTCCTCGCCGAGTGGACCGAAAACTTCGACGACTTCGAGTTCGAGATCCACGAGATCCGCGCGGTCGGAGACAGGGTGCTGCTGCTCGCAGAGATGGTCGGGAGAATCAAGGGCTCGGGCGTGCCGGTCCGCCAGCCACTCGGGGCCATCTGGTGGGAGTTTCGCGACGACCAGATCGGCAAGGGCCGTTTCTTCATCACCTGGCGTGAAGCCCTCGAAGCCGCCGGGCTTCAGGAGTAGGCGATGTCGCAGGAGAACGTGGAGGCTTTCAAGCGCGGGACTGAGGCGTATAACCGTCGGGACGTCGATGCGCTGTTGAAGGAGCTCGACCCCGAGGTGGAGTGGCATTCCGCGCTTCTGATTCCCTTCGGAGGCGAGGCGACTGTAAGTCGGGGACACGACGGCGTGCTGGAGGTGCTGGGTGAGGTGTATGGGGCTCTCGCTGAGATCCACCTCGGCTACTCGGAGATCCGGGACCTGGGTGATCGAATCGTCGGGACCGGCCGCATCCGCACACGGGGCGAGTACAGCGGTGCCGTGACCGAGATGGCCTTCGGCACGGTCACCGACATGAAGAACGGCAAGGCGATTCGGATCTGGACCTACCTCGATCCCCAAGAAGCCCTCGAAGCCGCCGGGCTTCAGGAGTAGGCGATGTCGCAGGAGAACGTCGCGAGACTGCGGCGCGGCTACGAACATCTCATAGCCACCGGTGACTTCCTCGACGAAAACTTCCACGCCGATTTCGTCTGGGACATGTCGACTTTCCACGGCTGGCCCGAGCAGCAGACCTACCTCGGCATCGAGGGCGCCAGGCAATTCATCGCCGAGTGGAGCAGCGCCTGGGATGACTGGGAGCTTGAGGTCGAGGATTACATCGACGCGGGGGATCGGGTCGTCGCCATTGTTCGTCAGCGGGGGCGTTCGAAGCCGACCGGGGTTTTGGTCGAGATGCACTTCGGTCAGGTGTGGACGACGCGGGGCGGACAGGGAATCCGGATGCAGATGTACGCGAGCCCGGCAGAAGCCCTCGAAGCTGCCGGGCTGTCGGAGTAGGCGGCCTGTCGGCGCAGGCGGCGCGACTTTTTCGAGGGCCGTTGCCGGTTCACCGTGGTGCCGGCCCGAGAGAGACGTTCTGTCCTCATCGGTACGCGTCGGGGACAAGTCGGATCCGGGGCCGACACGTCGGCGGTCGAGACGCGGCGGCCCATCCCGCGTACAGCGGGATAAAGGTGGGGCGGACCGCGAAGGGGGTACGCGGCCCGCCCCATGACGGACCGTATCCACCGCCGTACCTATTTGCTCGCCGACCGGATACGAGTAGACGCCCGTATCGCGGTGGCGCGCGCCGGTCGCTGGGACAGTGAGCCGAAGGCCAAGCCTAAGAAAGCCGCCCCGGCATGTCCCCGGCGTCTGCCTGGTCGTGGTCCGCTGAGCACCCTCGCGTGCGGCCGCGGAGCCGCGCGGCCGCGCTCGTCAGTTGTCCCCGCGGACCTCCGCCTCGCTCAATTCCTCCGCGACCTCCGCGACTTTGCGCACGACGAAGAGCTCTTCGTCGCCGACCGCGAGCGCGACCCGAAGGCGGTTGGTCAGGCCACCGCTGAACACCCCGGTGAGGTCCCGATCCGCGACCGTAACGCTGGCCACTTCCCAGAGCGGAGTGCTCCCGGGTACAGTGCGAGGGGTGTGACCGGGGACGCGCTCTAAAGAAAGCGAGCCCCTGGTCGACCGGCCGGCAGGTTAGCTCTCCGCTCTCCGCCACCGACGGCGGCGCTCGGCGTAGGCGGGCGGGATGGCGAGGTTCATCTCCTCGACGAGGTCGAGCCACTCCAAGGCCCCGGGGAGGTTTCCGAGCCGAGCATCGGAGTCGGCCGCGGCGAGCGCGAACTCCACGACCTCGCGGTGCTCGGCCTCCGATCGCACGGCCTCACGCAGGCCCCGGGGCGCCTCCTCGCGCGCCCTTACCGGCCCCTCGCCTCGCCGAGCGGCGAGATACGGGCCGAGGTAGCGCCCGGCGGCCTTCGCGGGTGGCCACCACCAACCTCCGGGGGGCCTCGCGCCGACCCTGGGCTCCTGCTCTAGGAGGAGCGGCAGGGCGCCGGTGAGGAGGGCGGTCTGTAGATGGGGGCGAAAGGACGCGGCGGGCACCCGCGCTCCGGCGGTCGCGGCGATCGCCCGCGCGGCGATCTCGGCCTGCTGAGTGGCGAGCCCGCCCTGCTTGACCGGAAACCAGGTGACGTCCCCGGCCGCCCAGACCCTATCGAGGCCGGCGACGCGCATTCGGGTGTCGGTCGGGAGGAAGCCTCGCCGGCGCTGCGGTAGCCCCGGGATCGATGACACTTCCATAGCAGGCAGGGCGACGGCGTGGTCCGCGCGGACCGAGACCCCGTCGGCCAAGACCACGGCCCCGCTTTGGTAGGAGGTCACCGCAGCCGACGTCACGACCCCGATGCGCGCGGCCCGGAGGAGCTCGGTCACCGACTCGCTGGCGGCCGTACCGAGGATCTCGAGTGGCTCGGTCTCGTGGGTGACAACCGCGACCCTTACATTCGCCACCGAGCGGCTGCTGAGGTGAGAGGCCGTCAGCAGCGCGAGCTCGTAGGCGGCCAGCGACCACTTGACCTCGGGCGGCACCAAGAACGCAACCTGCTCTCCGGGGCGGCTTCCGAGCCGGTTGAGGAGCGCAGCGAAGAACTCCCGTTCGTCGGGGTCACCGAACGTGAACGCCCCCGGCACCGCGCGCTTCGGCCGGCCCCCGATCGCAACCAGCAGCGCGTCGAAGGCGACCTCGTCACCGCCAGCGGTGGTCACCACCCGTCTCCCGGCATCGACCGAGGAGAGCGCGTCCGCCCGCAGGCTCGCGCCGTTCTCGGCGGCGACGTCCGCCAACCGAAGCCGCTGAGCCGCTCCGATCCCGAACGGCTCGGCCACGAACAGGGGACGGTGGACGAACTCAGGCTCGGGGGCGAGGAGTTCGATTCGGACGGTCGTGGGCGCGAGATCACGCAGGGCGAGCAGCGCCTCGATCGCCGCGATCCCCCCGCCCGCGATCAGGGCCTGGAACGGCCGGTCGGATTCCCGTGTATTCACCCTCTCTTCCTCAGAACGAGGGGATCCATCCATACAGCATCGAGCCGACCGGCGCGAGCCCACGGACCGCATGCTCCCATCCGCGGCTGCGAGGTCGTGCTGGTGACCAGGCGGACGCCGGAACAGCGGGCGCGAAGGTCCTCGAGGGCCTCGATCGCGCCCGGGATCGGCTCGTCACCGACGTGCAGGACGCCGTCGATGTCGAGCAGCAACGCGAGCGATCCGGCGCTCGTCGCGAGCATCGGGGAAGCCTAGAGCCGGGGCGTCGCCGGCACGGCTAACGTCGGCGCCGCCCGCCAGCTGACGCCACGATTCCCACTCGCCCGCTCCTTCGCGCGACGACGAGCAGCGCCGGTGCGTCCCTCTCAGGGCGCGCCGAGCGCGAGCATCTCCCCGATCTCGTGAGCGAACGCCGCGACGATCTCGCCCGGATCCGGCACCAGGCCGCGATCGGACATCACCCCGACCGTGACCTCGCCGTTGTAGCTGAAGATCGAGACGCTCATCGAGACGCTGCCGGAGGTCGGCGCCCAAACGAGCACTCCGCGGACGGGGGTGCCGGCGAGATGGACCGGCTCGCGCGGGCCGGGCACGTTGGTCAGCACGGCGGAGCCTGCGGCGGAGAACAGCTCGAGCAGCCGCTGCTCGATCGCTGCTGGGCCTGCTCGAGGCCCTCGGCGTCGAAGGGCGTCGAAGATCTCGCGCAGTGCCGCCTTGACCAGGCCGCGCTCCGAGCGCCGGCAGTGCCCGTGCATGTTGCGGACGAAGTGGACCGTGCAGCGCTGCCAGGGGCAATCGAGGATCCGCGCGATCGCCGTCTTTGAGCCCTCGTGGTGGTCGGAGGTGCAAAGACGGACGCCTTTAAGGCCGCGGGCCCGCAGCGAGCGCAGAAACTCGACCCAGAAGGCCTCGGTCTCGCCGAGGTCGATCCCGATCACCTCACGGCGGCCGGTCTCATGGACCGCGTAGGCGACGACCATCGCCTTCGAGCGGACGTGGCCGCGATGGCTGTCTCTGACCTTTTAAGTGCTTGACGTCGAGCCAGAGGTAGGGATAGTCGCCTTCGAGCGGTTGCTCGCGAAAGGCAGATCGGTATTGCCTACGGATGCGGCCGCCTCGCGGCCACTATACGGTCGAGCGGATGTTGGCGCTGAGTCTGCTCTTCGCCGCGCTGCTCGATCTAAACGACCCCGCGCACTACTTGCACTGGCACTGGTTCCAGATGTCGGTCGCCAACATCGTCGTGATCGTCCTGATGATCGTCGTCTTCGTCGCGGCGATCCTGGTGCCGTTCCCGAAGCGCAGCAGCGAGCAGCCATGAGCAGCCCCCCCGACGGCCCCGACGAGAAGCGGATGTGGACCACTCGGGTGCGCGAGCGCGCCGTCGGTGCGCTGCCTCCGGAGAAGCTGCTCCCCGACCGCCAGCCCTCATACGTCTCCTCCTGGATCTACGTCTTCGGGGTCGCCGCGATCGCCTCCCTGATCGTGGTCGTCCTTTCAGGGGTGATCCTCGGTCTCAAGGGCCCGGCGTGGTGGCACGTCTCCAGCATCGGCAAGTTCTTCAACAGCATTCACCTATGGACGGTCGAGCTCTTCTTCTTCACGATGGTGGTCCACCTCTGGGGCAAGTTCTTCATGGGCGCCTGGCGCGACGGCCGTGGGCGCACCTGGGTGACCGGCGCGATCACCTTCCTGGTGGCGATCGGGACCGCCTTCACCGGCTACCTCTCGCAGCAGAACTTCGACTCGCAGTGGATCGCCAGCGAGGGCAAGGACGGGCTCAACTCGGTAGGGATCGGCGCCTTCTTCAACGTCGCCGACTTCGGCCAGATGTACACCTTCCACGTCATCCTGCTCCCGGTGGCGGTCACAGCGCTGGTTATCTGGCACGTGCTCTTGGTGCGCCGCACCGGGGTGGTGCCGCCGTACCCGGCTAGGGTGGCTGATGCCGCCAAGGCGCCGCCCGCCGCGGGCGGGGACCGATCGTGACCGCCGAGGCACCGTCGTCGGCCCAGGGTGATCAGGGACAGTGGCAGGGCGAGTACCGCCGCTACGACCTGATCAAGGAGTTGGTCATCGCGCTGGGAGTAATCGCCGGCCTGGCGATCGTCCTCACGATCCTCTTCTCCTCTCCCGACGTCACTCCGGTCACGATCCAGAGTTGGTCTACGGCCAGCCCAGATGACTTCGTGGCGACGGCGATCACCGAGCTGGACGGCACCAGCGAGATTGCCACCTACGGGCCGCCGTACAACGACACCTCTGGCTCGGCTCAGAAGCTCGGTCCGATCTCCCTGCAGGACTTCGCCGGAGTCCACCAGCCGATCGACACCGCGCAGGACTACGTGATCAATCCGCTCTCCACGATCCCTGCCGTTCCCAGCTTGACGGCGGCGCTCGCGGTCTACCAGGCCGCCTCGCCCGAGCGCCAGGCGGCCTGGACCACCGCCTACACCGATGCCCTCGCAAAGGCGCGTTTTCCCGACGGGGGAGCGGTGGTCGTGCCGCCCGGTCGCTACGGCCCGGTCGCGACGATGATGAGCGCGGAGTTGGCGCTTGCGCAGAGCGGCGGGCTGGACGGGGCCCTGCAGAACAGCGGGAGCTTCTACCAGACCAACTACACGAAGCCCCTGCTGTTTCTTTCCGCCGGGAGCTACTTCGAGGACCGCGCCTCGGCCGAGCATCTGCTCGGCGACCAGTGGGGAATGATGAACGAGACGGGCAGCTACCCCGGGCAGGTCTGGCTGTGGCTGTACACGTTCTGGTATCAGGTCGAGCCCTTCAAGAGCTCGCCGAACGCGGACGCTCTCATCTTCGCCCTGATGGGGGCGCTGAGCCTCGCCTTCATCTGTATCCCGTTCATCCCCGGAGTGAAGACGCTCCCCCGCCACCTCGGCGTGTACCGGCTGATCTGGCGGGACCACTACCGTCAGGTGGAGGACTGAGGCAAGCCGCACTGACCGTTCGGGACGCCTCGACCCCAATCCCATCAGCCGCTCTTTTCTGGACCTCTGTCAGATCGCGCGACAGGCGTGCCGCGGCCGTCGGTTGGGATCGATTGACAGCGACTGGTAGCCCGGCCAAGGATCCTTCCGCCGCTGCTACCGCGTGCCCGCCGGTGCAGCGACCCCAAGCTGCTTCGCCCAGCACATGGACTCCACAGCACGACGGGCGAAGGCCAGGCGGAGGAGAAGGACCGCAGCGAGCAACAGCGCCACACGTGAACGCGCCCGAATCATGAGGCCGGGGTGCCGCTGATTGGAGTTCCCTGTGCAGAGACCAGGCGCCAGTTCCCGCGGTCGGCCTGGAAGACATGGGTGTAGCGGCTGGCGAGCCCAGTGGCGGTTCCGGCGCCGCCGCAAAAGGAGATCGCGGTACGGCCGACGACGATGCCGGTTCCGGGGCCGGTCAGGCGGGTCACCGACTCCTCCGGAAACGTCTTGATCTCCTGGAAGATCACGGCGCCGCCGGCGATGGCCAGGAGGAACGCTCCGCGGCGGTGCACGGAGCCGCTCGCGACATCGACGATCAGGAAGTCGTCGGCCAGCAGCGACTCGAGGGCCGGAATGTCGCCGGCCAGCAGCGCCCCGAAGAAGTTCGCGTCCGCCCGCTGCAGGCCTTCGGCCTGCTGCTGCGTCGCCGAGCTGCCGGTGAGGCTCATCTCCAGCCTTCTTGGATCTTCGTGCCGAAGGTCAGGGATGCGACGTCGACAGCGGCGAGCTCCAGCTCGTAGCGGGCCATCCCGCGGAGCGTCGCCGGCGAATGCAGCTTGCCCGCGCCGGACCGCTCGAGAACCGTCGCGAGCCTGTCCGCGGCCTCGTCGAGGATCTGAGCGATCTCGAGGATCTCCTCCGCGCGTCGCATCACTCAGTCCTGGCGATCGATCAGGGCGGAAGCCGCTGTGTGCGGCTTGCACTCGGCCGCGATCGGTTCGTCGGCGGGCGGTTGGAGCCGCCAGCCGGCCTCGGGCGGGTCTGCGAGAGCGAGCACGCCGCGAGCGCAGCGCGGAAGCTCGTAGCGTCCGAGTGTGAACTTCGCATCTGGTGGATCTGTTCGCATGGCCCTCAGGATCCGCCCGAGAGCAACCCAACGCATCGGTGAGATTGCCAGTCGCCATCGCCGGTCAAACGCCGGCGTGACCCTCGACCCGTCCCCTGAGCACTAGCTCGCTGGGGCCGGCGTGCTCAAGCGCTCCGGCTCCGGCTCCGGCACGTCCATCTGCACCAGCTCGGTCCGCGAGGCGACGCCGAGCTTGCTGAAGACCTTGCGCAGGTGATAGTCGATCGTCCGCGGGCTCAAGATAGAGCTGCTCGGCGACCTGGCGATTGGTCATCCCGGAGGCGACCAAGACCGGCAATCTGGAGCTCTTGCGGGGTGAGCTCGTCGAGCGTCGAGGGATCCCGCTTCCTCGCGGTCTCGCCGGTCGCTCGGAGCTCCACTTCGGCGCGCTCCTCCCATGGCGGCGCGCCGACCTGGCGGAAGAGATCGGCCGCCCTTCGCAGATGCGGGCGTGCCTCTCGCCGCTGGCGCTGGCGCCGGAGCCACTCGCCGTAGAGGAGCTCGGTGCGCGCCATCAGAAACGGCGAGACGAACCCGTCCGGCGCCAGCGCCGCCTCGAATTGCTCCCGCACGTCCCCATCCCCCACCAGCGCCCGGCAGCGCGCCAGCACGGACCGGCGCGCCGCGGAGGGCGAATACTGCACCCAGCTCGCGTAACGGTCGAAGCGGTGCCGTCGTCTCGTCGAGCCGCCCGGACCGCGCCGCCGCCTCGATCAGATCCGGGATCGACCAAAGCCCGATCAGTGGATTGAATTCGGGCCGCTCGATTGCCGTCAGGGGCAGAAGGCGCTCGGTCGCCTCGTCAGGCCTTCCCAGCGTCAGATCGAGCAACCCGAGCATCCACTCGGCGTGGGCCAGGATCAGGGTCCCGCCCCCGATCGCGGCCAGTTGGACCGCTTCGTCGACATGGCCGCGCGTCGCCGACTCCTCCCCCCGCAGCGAAGTCAAGCAGGGCGGAGACGGTCAGGTTCCAACTCGCGCCCGAGCGGTGTCCGAAGTCGCTCGCGAGCCGGATTCCCTCCTCCGCGGCGGATCGCGCGAGGTTGAAGCGCCCGAGTCCGACCAGCGCGTTCGCCTGCGCCCAGAGCGCCAGCGGGAGCATGCTGAGGAGTCCGCGCTCTCGCGCAATGGCGACCGCACGACTCGAGTGCGGAAGGCCATCTCGCGAAGTTGCCCCCGGTGAGACCCATGGTCGCCAGAAGCGACGCCGAGACCAGAGCGCCCGGATCCTCGAGCTGCTCGCCGCGCTGGATCGCCTCCCGCACGAGCCTCTCGGCTCGTTCATAGTCGCCGGCCAGCTCCGCCGCCATCCCGGTCAGCATGGAGACGCGGAAGCGGTCGAGTTCGTCGTCTGGCTCGATCGCGCCGGCGCGGGCGCCGATGTCAACGCTCACCGCGGATTCTCCCGCGAAGGTCGCCGCCTCAGCCGCCTCGCTCAAGGCGTCGAGCTGGAACGACGGGCTCTCGCTGGTCTCGGCGGCCTCGACCAGGACGGCGAAGGCGCCGCGAAGATCGCCCGTTCTCGCTTCGATCACGCCGCGCAGATAGAGGAGCTGCGGCGCGGAGCTCATCCGGCGCGAGCGGGAGGACCTGGGCGATCAAGTCCCGGGCCTGGTCCGGCTGTCCGGCCGCCCAGGCCGCCTGGGCCGCAGCCGCGAGCCTGCGCATCCGGCTGTCGTCGCTGCTCGACAGCTCAGCCGCGCGCGCGAACGCGGTTGCGGCCGAGGCGTGCCCCGCGCGCGATTCGTATCGACGCGCCGAGGCTTCGAGCGCGGCAGCGACCTCTTCGTCGGCGCTGACGCTCGCGAGCGCCTGATGCCAGACGCGGCGATCGGTGTGGTGGTCGGCGCTCAGCGCCGCTGCCAGGGCCGCATGCCCGGCCCGACGCTGGCTGTGCGTCGACGACTCCAGCAGGGCGGAGCGCACGAGCGGGTGCCGAAACTCGACCGCGCCGTCCGCGATCCGGAGGAGCCCGTCGCGCTCGGCGGCATCCAATGCGTCGGCTGGCAGGCCTGCTTCGCCCGATGCCCGCATCACGGTCGCGACCTCGTCGCGGTCGTCGAGCGCGGCGATCAGCAGAGCGGCCTGCGTCTCGGCGGGCAGCCGCTCCACGCGCTGCACGAAGGCCGCCCGTAGTCCGGACGTCAAGCGGGTGGTCTCGGGAAGGGCGGCGCGACCCTGCAGCTGCTGCGCGCTCAGGCCACTTGGCAACTCCAGCAGAGCGAGAGGGTTCCCGGCGGCTTGCGCGAGCAGCCACTCGCGCACGGGCCCTGCTGCGGCGGGAGCGCTTGCCTCGAGGAGCCGCGACGGCGGCGTCGACATCGAGGCCCTCGAGCACGACCTCCGGCAGCCCCGGCGTTGCGACCTCCCGCCCTGCTCCCTCCCGCACGACGAAGAGCATCGCCACCGGCTCGGCCCCGAGTCTGCGCGCGCTGAAGAGCAGCGCTTCGACCGAGGCGGCGTCGAGGAACTGCACGTCGTCGACCAGGCATAGGACCGGTTGGTCGTCGGCCGCCGCGGCAAGCAGGCTCAGCGCTGCGGCGGAGACCAGCAACCGATCCGAGCCGCTTGACGGCGCCAGTCCGAGAGCCGCCGAGAGCGCATCCGCCTGGGCCCGGGGCAGCTCATCGAGCTTCCCGGTGATCGGCCGCAGGAGCCCTTCCAGACCGGCGAAGCCCAGATCCGACTCGGCCTCGACACCGGCGATCCTGAGCACCGTTCGCCCGCGGCTGCGCTCCGCGGCGTAGCTCAGAAGAGCCGTCTTGCCGATCCCGGGCTCGCCCCGTAGGACGAGCGAGCTGCTCTCTCCGCCTGCCGAAGCCTCCAGCAGGCGGTCGATCGCGGCGCACTCCTCCTCGCGGCCCACCAAAGCGCCGGAGTCGGCTGTCGCCATCGACCCATCGTACGGCCGAACGGCGGTGTGCACGGACTGGCGACGGCGACTGGCGAAGTCACGGATGCGTTCGAACGCTCGTCCGAGGACGCTGGCAAGCCCCACCCCCAACCGAAAGGTGAAGGACATGACACCCTCCGACATCAACAACGATTCACGGCCCAGGCGCTTCCGGCTGCCTGCAGTCGTCGCGGCTGTCGCACTCGCGAGCGTCATCGCTGCTCTGCCCGCTTATGCGAGCGGAGGCGGCAAGGTCAGCGGCGTACGCGCCGCGGTCAAGCACGGCACGCTCAACGTCACCGGCAGCGACGGCGGCCAGCAGGTCGCGCTCCGCCTCAAGGCCGGCGACCCGAGCACGATCCAGGTCGACGCCGGCAACGACGGCTCGGCCGACTTCTCCTTCGCGGCCGGCGAGGTCGACGCGATCAAGGTGAAGCTGGGCGACGGCAACGATCTCGCCCGGATCGACGACACAAACGGCGCCTTCACCGGCGGCGCGAGGCCGACCATGATCGCCGGCGGCGGCGGCAACGACACGCTGCTGGGCGCGCAGAACCCGCCCGTCGGGCTTCCCGACAACCAGGTCGAGACCTACGAGGGCGGCGACGGCGACGACCTGATCGACGGCGGCCGCGGCAATGACATCGCCTACCTCGGCGGAGGGAACGACACCTTCCGCTGGGATCCGGGCGAGGGCTCCGACACGATCGAGGGCCAGGATGGCAGCGACACGCTGCTCTTCAACGGCGCACCGGGCATCGACAACGTCACGTTGCAGCCCAACCCCGACGCACCCAGGAAGGCTCGACTTCTTCCGGGTGCAGGGCGTGATCCACATGGACACCAACGACGTCGAGAACGTTGACTTCAACGCTCTCGCCGACGCCGACACCGTCCTCGTCAAGGACCTGACGGGTACCGACGTGACCCAGACCAATCTGGATCTCGGCGGGATCGACGGCGCACTCGACACCGTCGACGTCAACGGCACCGACGGCGTCGATGACATCAACATTCAGGGCAACGGCTCTGGCGCCGATGTGACCGGGCTGGCCAGCGCCGTCTCGGTCAAGAACGCCGAGACGACCGACCACCTCAACGTCCACACCCTCGCGGGCGTTGACAACGTGGTCGAGAACGTCGGCGGACTGATTCAGCTGCTGGTCGACTGAGCATCCAGACCAGCTCGGAGCTGGAGGGCCCCGGCCACGGCCGGAGCCCTCCACTCCGATACCTTCCCCGCTGTCGAAGATGCGCTAGCGCCGCTCGGCGAGCCCCGCCAGCGGGAGACGCAAGTGTCCACACGGGGGTTCGCGATGAGCTCGAGGCCAACTGGGAGCGCGCCCGGCGCGCGGAGTCGCTTGAGCCGGTCGATCCGCTGCCCTCGACTCACCTTCGACGACCACACGGTCGGTGACGTCGACTTCACAGATCGCGACTGGCCCGGCGTCCCCGAACCGCTGGGCGATGCGGACTACCTCTCCCGCGTTCGCGTGGATCCGGACTCGGAACGATCGCTTGTCCCAACGGCCAGAGCGTCGCTTCGGCGGGTCTACGGATGCTGCCCGTGATCGCGAGATACTGCGTGAGAGATGTCGCAGGTGAACGTCGAAATGGTCACGCGAGTGATCGAGGCCTGGAACCGGCAAGACCTCGGCGGCTTCCTGGAGGGATGGCATGCCGACGCCGAAATGGCGCCCGGCGTTTCCGAAGGGCACAGAAGGAACGGGCAGCGTCTTCAGAGGACACGACGGCGTCGAGCCGGCTTGGCACAACGTGATTGGAGCGCCCTCGTCCGCTTCCAAGACGACAAGGTCATCAGTGCGTGGGATTGGCTCGACCACGCTTCGGCCCTCGAAGCTGCCGGGCTGGAGTAGCTGATGTCGCAGGAGGACCTCGAGTCGGTGCGCGATGCCTTCGACGCCTTCGAGCGCGACGGGCTCGACGGGCTGCTGGCCCACCTCGACCCCGAGATCGAGTGGTCGACAACCGGCGAGTTCATCGAGTCGGCCGTCTATCGCGGACACGAAGGCGTGCGCCGGTACCTGAGCGCAATGCTCGACGAGTTCGAGAACGTTCACGTCGAGACGACGGAGCTGATCGACGCCGGCGAGCAGGTCGTGGTCTCCCTGCGGCTGACCGGTCGGGGCAAGCGCAGCGGGGCGCCCGTCGAGCTGACCATGACCCAGGTCAGTTCGAGTCGGGACGGACTCGCGATCCGCATCCACAACTACCCCACGAAAGCCGAAGCCCTCGAAGCCGCCGGGCTGTCGGAGCCGGAGTAGCTCTGCTCTAACCCTTACGCGCTCCGGTCCAGGTGCTGGCGCCCAGGCACTACTCTCTGTCGGCCCCCGCGAGGGGGCACTCCGATGCCAACCGTGGCGGCTCGCCTCTGCGGGCCGTCGCGGATTTGCGCTCAAGGCGCGGCGATCTACCCGGTCCGGCAGTCGGGGTCCAGTCGGTCGAGAGCGCGGTCGAACCCCTCGATCCCGCCGCCCGGCTAGTACCGAGCCTTACCGTCGACGTCGAAGCTGGCCACGTGGCCCACGGCAGGATGACTACGGCGAGGTGACGGGCCTCGAGGTCGACCCAGGCGTCGTTCCCGCTGCTCGTCGACGGCGCTCAGGCCGTGGCTACGACGTGACCGGCGGTAATCGTAGGCGGGTTGGGGAGGACCTCGGAGAGGTTCTCGTGCACCCACGACGCGGCGTTCGCGTTCGAGGCCTCCTCGTGGGAGCGGTCCTCGAAGACGCTGGTGGAGCACATCACGCCATCCCCGGCATCGAACCAGTAGTAGGCCACGAAGCCGTGCATCCCGCTGATCAGCGGCACGAAGCCGTCGGCCACGCGTCGTCCGGCCTCGTCGGGATTGGTGACACCCTCGTACCGTCGCACCGTTACGTACATCGTCACTCCTCTCCGTGAACGCCCCCTTCGATCGTCGATCATCGTATACCCGCCGCAGCGAATGATTTTCCATCGCGGACGGCCGCCCGCGCGCTCCTCGATCACATTAGGGTGGTCGGTCCAGGCGCTTCCGAGTCGAGATCCTCGAAGGGTTCGGGGCGTCAGCGGCTACGACCGCTTCGCGTACGTCCCGAACCCACCGAAGTCGACCTGAACGCAAGGCTCATCGCCCGTGACCTCAGCGTCATGACCCGGCGGGATCTCGAACACGTCGCCGGCACTGACCTCCAAGGTGGTCCCGTCCTCCATGTGGACCGTCATCGCACCGGAGATGCAATAGCCGACATGGTGCGCTTGGCAGGAATCGGTCTGGGCGATCGGCTTGACGTTGTTGGACCACTTCCAGCCAGGCTCGAAGACAGCCCTTCCGATGGCCCTGTCCCCGAGATTGACGACATCGGCCTTTCCCTTCCCCTCAAACGGTCGGGTCTCGTCCGGGGAATCGAAGTTCTTGACCTCACCAGCCATCCCTGCTCCTTTGATCGTCCGAATGTGGGCACGAACCTATCCGCAACACGTGCTCACGGCAAGTCCCCGACCCGCGACATCGCCGAGTGGCACAAACGCCGAGATGGTCGGGTCGATGGGCGGTCCCGGCCCCGTCTCCCCGTCAGCGATACTGTCGCCGATGTCCGCGCGGAACGTCGCGGCGGCGAGGCAGATCTACGAAGCGCGCAACCGCGGTGACATCGACGCGGTGCTGGCCCGTGTGACCCGTCCGTGGTCTGGCGCCCGTACCTCTCCGAGGTCGGCGGTGAACCGGTCCGGGGCCATCAGGGGATCCGGGATTACATCGCCTCGCTCGATGAGGAGTGGGAGTACCTGCGCCACGAGGCTGAGCGGTTCTTCGACGCCGGCGATCGCGTGGTCGCCTTCCTGATGACCTACGCGCGCGGCAGGCGGAGCGGCATCGAGCTCGAGATTCCCGTCGCTCACGTGCTCACGTTCGAGGGCGGCCGCTGCGTGGAGAGCGTCACCTACACCGACCGCGCCGAGGCCCTCGCTGCGGCGGGCGTGACCGGTTAGGCGCTCGCAGATCCCTGCGAGGCGGGCCGATCAACGAGTCTCGATCAGCGGCGCGACGTCGCTTGCCACGAGCTCGATCTGCCGTCGCTCGTCTCCCAGCGGCCACAGGTAGACGCGCTCGCACCCCGCCGCCGCGTACCGCGAGAGAAGCTCTGCGCAGTGTTCCGCGGGTCCGACGCAGACCTGACCCCGCAGGTCGTCGCGATCTCGATTCAGCAACGGCGCGAGCACCTCGCCGAGTACACGATCACCCTCCGCCCGATCCTCGGCCACCCACGTCCACATCGTGGCGAGGGCGTTCGGAAAGCCGTTCGCGTCGCGGCCGCGGTCGACGAGCTCGTCCGCCAGCAGCTCGCGCGCCTCGCCGAAGCTCTCCGGCGTCGTGTTGTAGGCGGAGGCAATCCAGCCATCTCCGGATCTCGCGACCCGGCGCAGGCCCGCGTTCGATCCCCAGCTCCCGATCCACAGGGGGATGCCGTGCGCCTGACTGGGGACCGGCGCGAGCTCGAGATCCCGAGGCAGCGGGTAGTGGTGGGCGTCCGCGGGGCGACGGCCTCCGCTGAGCAGGGCCCGGAGCGCGGAAATCGCCTCGTCGAACCGCTTCCAGCGCTCGTCGAAGGGGATGCCGAGTGCCTCGTAGTCGCGGATCGACGACCCGGGCCCAAGGGCGGCGATCAGTCGACCCTCGGAGAGCACGTCCAAGGCCGCCAGCGTCTTTGCCAGTGGGACCGGGCCCCGAAGCACGGCGAGCGAGACGGTCGTCGCGAGCGTCAGATCGCCGCTGCGCTCGATTACGCTCGCCAGCGCCGTCGGCCCGTCGAGCCACGGCGTCGAGAAGACGAAGTGATCGTTGGCCGAGACCGCCGCGAAGCCGCAGTCCCGGGCCGCATCGACGGCTTCCTCGAGCCGTCTGAGCGAGAGGGTCTGGCCCGCGAACTGCATCAGCGGCAGGTGCACGCCGAGGTCCATCGGCCGATCGTCTCAGACCTCCGAGGTCGGCGCCTTCGCGCCGAGCCGATACGGGAGCTAGTCGTCCGGCAGCAAACCGTCGCGGTAGCGAGTCGGCCGCGACGGCGGGAACCGGGCCTCGGCGAGCTCGGTGTCCTGCGTGTCCTCGGGTGAGCTCGCGTTGTAGCGCGCGGCGGTCTCGTCGGCGCAGTAGTAACCCCACGGGCCGTCCTTCTGGAACTGCCTCGACGACGCGGCGAGGATCACGCATGGGCCGTCGCCGGCGCCGACGAACACGTGCCGCGTCTCCGGTGGGCAGTGCACGAAGTCCCACTGCTCGAGCCGGCGCTCCTGCCCCTCGACGATCAGCACGGCCTCGCCCGAGAGCACGAGGAAGTCCTCCTGCTCGGTCTCCCAGTGGTACGTGCTGCTCGGCTCGCCCGGCTCCATGACCCGGATCGCCATCCCGAGCATCGGGAAGAACGTCTCCGCCTCGTATTCCGTTTTCCCGGTCAGCGGCAGGCTATGCCCCTGGCCCGGGTTCTCGAACCAGCGCGCGTCGCGCGAGTTGAAGACGAACCAACCGACGCTCGCCGGCACCAACCCCGCCTCGGTCTGCTCGAGCTCGGCCTCGGGAACCACGGTCGGATCATACGGGCGCGAACGGCATCGATGGCGCGATACGGTCGCGCTCCGAGACGGCCCACCGGACTTCCAGGGCGCGAGTGCGCGGGTGAACCGCTGAGCGCGCGCGGCAGAACTCGCGCACGGCTTGGTTGAACGCCGCGGGCCGATCGAGGTTGCTGACGTGACCGCAGCGGGGGATCACGACCAGCGTCGTGTCCGGGATCGCCTGCTCGAACTGACGCGCGACGCTGAGCGGGGAACGGGCGTCGAGCTCCCCCCAGATCAACAGGGTCGGCACGGCGATGCTGGGGAGAAGGTCGCGTCGGTCGAGCTCGGCCATCGTGAATAGCTCGGGCCCGAGGGTCTGCGGGCGGACGTCGGCCGCGATCTCCTCGAGCAGCGATACGAACTCGGGCGGTGGATCCCCGGCGAACAGTCCGGGAAGGGTGGGGTCGAAGCTCTCAGGAGGTACCTCGAGCATCTGGCGCACGCCCGTGACTCGCGCGCGTACCTCCTCCGCAGGCAACGAGCCCTTCCAACCCGCGTAGCTACCGGCGAGGATCAGGGTCCTCACCAGGTCGGGGTGGAGGCGGTAGAGCTCCTGCGCGACGGTGCCGCCCCAGGAGAGGCCGGCGACGTGGGCGGCTTCGAGTTCGAGCGTCTCGATCAGCGCCGCGAGGCAGTTCGCGTAGTCCGCGAGGCCGAAATCGGCAGGCACATCGGAGGAGCGGCCCGCCCCCGGCTCGTCCCAGGCGACGACTGTGAACTCGTCGGACAGGTCGGCGAGTTGTGGCCGCCACAAACGGCTGTCCGCGGCGGCGCCATGCACGAACACCAGCGGCGGCCCCTCGCCGACCCGCTCGTAGGCGATCTCGAGCCCGTTCGCCCGCACGACCTCCATCGTCGGAACCTACACGCGCGGCACCGGGACCCGGCGTTGGAAGTGCCGGCTCGGGGTTGGCGTGTCGTGAGGCGTGGGATACCCTGACCTCGATGATCGCCCGAAGCCCGGTCCGCGTCCTTGCCGTTGCAGCGTCAGTCCTGATCGGCGGCGTCGCGGCGTACGCCGCCGCCCCGGCGATCACGGCCAACGGCGTCGGCGACGTCGAGCTCGGCGCGAAGGCCTCCGATCTGAGGCACGCCGGCCTGATCGGTCAACTGCGCCACGGCTGTGAGCTCGCGCCCCACACTCGCACCGCGAAGCTGAAGCCACCGCTCGAGGGTGAGGTCAATTTCACGCAGACCACACCGCGCCGCGCAAACGACATCCTCGTCAAGGGCGGGGCCAAGGCCTCCGGGGTCGGGATCGGATCGAGCAAGCAAAAGATCAAGGCGGCCTTCCCGCATGTGAAGTTCGACCACGGCACGGAGGACGTATTCGGGATCACACTCGCCAAGGTGCCGAAGTCCGACGGCGGCAAGTTTCAGTTCGCGGTCGACGTCGACACCAAGAAGGTGACCTTGATCGGCGTCCCGTTCATCGCCTTCTGCGAATAAGGTCGCGGTTGCCGGCGGAGCGCAACGCTGTCGAGCAATCCTCTGCGCTCGCTAACTCGTATCCGCTGAACGAGGGCGCCTGTCCGGTGGGGGAGGCGCCTCGAATGTTCCAACGGAAGGAGCTGCGATGCGCAGATTCATCGTGGCCGCGATCGCCTCTCTGATCGTCGCCGCGTTCGTGGCGGGTCCGGCGGCAGCCGCCCCGAACCCCAGCATGAAGGGACAGCCGAACGTGGAATGCGGCGACCCCGGAGCGACCATGGGGCCCCCGGGCTTCGACTCCGACGGCTTCGCCAAGGCCGAGACCCACTACGCCGACGGTTCGAACGGCAACCCGCACGCGGTGTCGCAGTACGACGTCGCCTGCTACCAGTTCACCAGCAGCCACTCGGGTTGAATCGTCCGGGATGGGCCGGACCCGGTCCGGCCCATCCCCGCGGTCATCAGGTCGCGGTAGCCGGCCCTGCCGAGTCCGTCAAACGCGGCTCAGCCGGCAGGGCCGGCGGCGCGGCGCAGGCGTCGCGCCAGCGCCCGGAGGTGCTCGATCAGCTCCGGCGGCTCGTGAACCGTGATCTCGACGCCGAGCATCGCGATCCGCATCGCGAGCCATCCGAGGTCGTCGTCACCGGTCCGGTACTCGCACGTCCGCTCGTCGATCGGTTCGAACGTTCCCCAGTGGGACGGGACGCTGCGCATCATCTCCTCGAGCGATGCGTGCACCGTGACCCTCGCCTCGTAGCGGGTCGGCGCGCCCGAGATGCCGTGCGCGACGTAGGCGGCCGCGTCCTTCGCGGGCAGCGCTCGTGCCTTGGAGCCGACGCCGGTCGAAGCGGGTCTGCTGAGGCGGTCGACACGGAAGCTGCGCCAATCCTCGCGGCGGCGATCCCAGGCGACCAGGTACCAGCGACGGCCGAGGTTGACGAGCGAGTGCGGCTCGACCTCACGACGCGATTCGGTGCCGTCGCGGCTTCGATAGGCGAACCGCAGGCACTCCGAGTCGCGGCACGCGGCGGCGATCACGGTCAGGTGCTGTGGATCGACCGTCGGGCCGCCGGCAGGGGGCGCGATCGTCGCCGACCCGAGGGCGCTGACCCGGCGTCGCAGGTGGGGAGGCAGGACCTGTTCGAGCTTGACCAGAGCGCGGACGGACGTCTCCTCGATGCCGGTCACGGATGAGCGGGCGGCGGTGCGCAGCCCGACGGCGATCGCGATCGCCTCGTCGTCGTCGAGCAGCAGCGGCGGCATCGCCGCGCCGGCACGAAGCCGGTAGCCGCCGGCCGGTCCGGTCAGCGACTCGACGGGGTACCCGAGGCCGCGCAGCCGCTCGATGTCGCGCCGGATCGTCCGCCTCGACACCTCGAGCCGCTCGGCCAGCTCGGCCCCGGGCCAGTCGCGACGGCCCTGCAGCAGCGACAGCAGCTCCAGGAGGCGGCTCGAGGTCTCACTCATGCGAGTTCATCGTCCTCGACATTGAGGACAGATCCTGACCTAAATGAGACCTAGGATGCGCCGAGTTGTCAGCAATCGAGAAAGGAGCACCGATCACAGATGCCTGAGCGAGACGGATACATCCCCGGGGTCCCGTGCTGGATCGACACGAGCCAGCCGGATCCGGAAGCGGCCGTCGACTTCTACCGCGGCCTGTTCGGGTGGGAGTTCGAGGACGTGATGCCGGAGGGGTCCCCCGGCAAGTACTTCATCGGCCGCATCCGCGGCGGCGACGTCGCCGCCGTCGGATCGATCCCCGAGGCGGCGCCACCGATGGCGATGTGGAACACCTACGTCTGGGTCGAGAGCGCCGACGAGACGGCGGCCAAGGTCGTCGAGGCGGGCGGCAGCGCGCTGATGGAGCCGTTCGACATCATGGAAGCGGGCCGGATGGCGGTCTTCGCGGACCCCGAGGGCGCCGCGATCTGCGTCTGGCAGGCGAAGGAGCACAAGGGCGCGCAGGTCGTCAACGAGCACGGCTCGTTGAACTTCAACGGCCTCAACACCCGCGACCCGGAGGGCGCGAAGTCGTTTTACGGCTCGGTGTTCGGCTGGGAGACCCTCGCCTTGCCGGGCGGCGTCGAGATGTGGACGCTGCCCGGATACGGCGATCACCTCGAGCAGCTCAATCCCGGGATGCGCGAGGGGATGGCCGAGATGGGGGCGCCGGCGGGTTTCGAGGACGTGGTCGCGGCCCTCAACCCGATTCCCGACGACCAGCCCGACACACCGCCGCACTGGGACGTGACGTTCGCGGTCGACGACGCCGACGCGATCGCCGAAGAGCGCCGCGGAGCTCGGCGGACAGGTGGTCGTTGCGCCGTTCGACGCTCCGTGGGTCAGGATGACCGTGATCAGCGACCCCCAGGGCGCAACGTTCACCGCGAGCAAGTTCGTGCCCGAGAACAAGAGCCTCGGGGAGGAAGCCGGCACCGCGGTCAGCGGCTCGTAACCGGCCCGACTCACGGTTACGCCTGCAACGGGCGAGGCGGGCGCCTCCGGCGCCCGCCGGCCCGCGGGGCCGCGGAGCAGAACCGCCAAGCTATTTCCTTGCCGTCCGCGTCCGCGATATAGGGTGGGCGTGTGACCACGGGGGAAACGCCTCAGAAAGGGGAAGCGCCCAAGAAAACCGGCCGCCGGGCGCTGCCGATCATCCTGATCGTCCTCGCGACCCTGATCGGGGTGGTCTCGGTGTTCGCGCTCTGGAGCAAGCGCCAGCTGCTCGAAACCGAGACCTGGAGCACAACCAGCGAGCAGCTGATCCAAGACGACGACATCCAGGCCGCCGTCTCCAACTTCATCGTCACCGCGATCTACGACAACGTCGATGTCCAGGCGCAACTCGCCGATCGCCTGCCACCGCAGCTCGCGCCGCTCGCCGGCCCCATTGCAGGGGCGCTTCGCAGCGCCGCCGGCGACGTCGCCCTGAAGGCGCTCGACCAGCCGAAGGTCCAGCAGCTCTGGGTGCAGGCGACCGCGACGGCGCAGAGCAAGCTGATCGCCCTGATCGAGGACAAGGGCGAGTTCGTCTCGACCACCGGCGGGGTGGTGACGGTCGACCTCAAGTCGTTGCTGGAGTCGGTGACCGCGCAACTCGGCCTTCCAGGGACGCTGGCCGCGAAGCTGCCGGAGTCGGCGACCTCGATCGAGGTGATGAAGTCGAGCGAGCTCTCTGCCGTTCAGACGGGCTTGAACATCCTGAAGACCGCAGGCTATGTCCTGACCGCGGTCGCGCTGCTGCTCTACGCGGCTGCTATCGCGCTCGCGCGCGGTCGACGCCGCGAGACGCTGCGGGCCGTCGGCTTCTCCTTCATCGTGATCGGCGCCGCCGTCCTGTTCGCCCGTAGCGCCGGCGGCAACGTCGTGGTCGACTCGCTCAGCGGTGCGGCCTCATCTGACGCCGCGGTCCGTTCCGTTTACGAGATCGGCAGCTCGCTGATCGTCGAGACAGGCCAGTCAATCCTCGCCTACGGGATCGTGATCGTGCTCGCCGCGTGGCTCGCGGGGCCGACCAGCTGGGCGACGTCGATCCGCCGCGCGATCACGCCCTACCTGCGCCAGCCGGCCTACGCCTACGGCGGGCTCGCGGTGCTGCTCGTGCTGGTCTTCTGGTGGGACCCGGTGGTCGCCACCCACCGGGTCGTGCCCTCGCTGCTGCTGATCGCCCTCGCCGCACTTGGGACCGAGATGCTCCGCCGCCAGGTGATCCGGGAGTTTCCCGACCACGTCACGACCGGCTCCCCGGCCGGTGTCGCGCACCGGATCGCCGAGCGCATGCGTGAGGCGCGCGAGCGGCGCGTCGCGACCGCCGGCGCGCCCGCCACCGCGGCGGGCGGGGACGAGCGCGTCGCCGCGCTCGAGCGGCTGAAGGGGCTCCACGACTCCGGGGCGCTCACCGACGAGGAGTTCGCGGCGGAGAAGGCACGGATCCTCGGATCTGAGTAATCCGCTGAGCGGCTCCGCGTGAGCCTTGGTCCTCGCCCGGGTTTAGGGGTTGACAACCCCTACCGAAGGGAGCACAGCATGCGGATCTCTACGCGGACCCTGGGCGTCGCGTTGGCGGCCGGGGCGGCTGCTCTGTCGATGGCGCTTGCCGTGGGCGCGAGCGGCAGCGAGAACTCGGGCGACGGTGACGGGTCGCCGCTGCTCGAGCAGTCGCTGGCGCCCTCGCAGCCGGGTGATCCGGCGTTCCACGGCGTCGGCCCCGGGAGCTTGCCCTGGGTCCTGGACCGAGGAGAGGTGCGACTGAACGGCGACGACGAGCTCGAGTTGCGGGTCGAAGGGCTCGTGATCCCGACGCCGCCCGGCGATGGCACGCCGGGGCCGGTGACGACGATCAGCGCCTCGCTGTACTGCGGTGCGGACTCGAACACGGTGGCGGCCGACACCAGCCGTCAGGTACGAATCACGAGAGACGGCGACGCGCGGATCCGCGACCGGTCCTTCGCCGTGCCCTCGACGTGCCTCGCGCCGGTGATCCTCGTCCACCCGAACGGGAACGCCGCGGCCTACATCGCGGTCGACGGCTGGCGCCTCTAGGACCCGTCGGCGGGACGGGCGGGCGGCGGCCGCCACGGGGGCGGCCGCCGCTTCGCCGCCGGGACTCCGAGATACTCCGACGGCATGTCGGAGGAGAACCTGGTCTTGCTCAGCGCGATCGGCACCATGGGCGCGGGCGAACGAGTGGGGCGGAGGTCCACGGGCAAACGGGGTACCTCTACACGCTCCGCGCGGGCAAGATCGTTCGCGTCGAGCTCTATCGCAGCCGCAGCGAAGCCCTCGAAGCCGCCGGGCTCCGGACTAGCTCCACGCTCGGCCGCCGCGCGGCGCGGCCATGCGCACGCGGTCTACGATCCGGCCATGGTCCCTGAGGCCGAGCTCGAGCAGACCGAGGCGGGGCTCGCGCCCGTCGGCGAGGGCTGGTTCGTCCTCAACGCGCGTGAGGCGCGCTGGCGCCACCGCGCGGGGCGGGGCGAGAGCCTGCCGTTGACCGGCTGGGAGGACGCCGACGCGGAAACCTACTTCCCGCAACTCGGGGTCAACCTGTTCGTGCTCGGGCCGGGCGAGCCGATCGGGATGTACCACTGGGAGGCCGACCAGGAGGGCTTCCTCGTGCTCTCCGGTGAGGCGCTGCTGATCGTCGAGGGCGAGGAGCGGCCGCTGCGGCAGTGGGACTTCGTGCACTGTCCGCCCGAGACGAGGCACATGATCGTCGGAGCCGGAGACGGCCCCTGCGTCGTCCTCGCGGTCGGAGCGCGCGAGCACATCGACGAGGACTGCAACGGGGGCGCTTACGTCGTCGACGAGGTTGCGCGTCGACACGGGGCCTCGGTCGAGGAGGAGACCAGCGACCCGGCGCTCGCCTACGCGCGCTTTCCCGACACCGAGCCGACGCGATATCGCGACGGCTGGCTTCCGAGCAGTCTAGATCACCGGCTTCAGATCGACGATCGGGGTGCCGTCGAGCGCCTCGAGGTCGCTGACCAGGACTCGATTTCCCTCGACCGCGACGATTTCGACCTCGTGCAGGCCGATCGGATTCGGGCGCTCGGCGGAGCGGGTGCTGAACACCCCTCGCATCGGATTGGCGCGATCGTCGCGCGGGTGAACGCGGAGGACGTCGCGACGCGCGCGATCGAGCCAGGTGAGGACGATGACGCGATCGCCGGGCCTGATCTCCCGCAGCCCGTCGAGCACGGCGGGCTCGAACACGAGCCAGGCCCGAGGCCCGCCCTCGGCGCCCTGCTTCGGCGCGGCGGCCGGATCGGTCAACGGCGATTCGACCACTCCGATCGGGTTCAACTCGGGTCGGCTTGGGTCGGTCGCGCTCACGCTGATCCAAAGAATTCCACTAGCGCCGGCGCGAGGCGGCGCGATTGATCACCGCTCCGTCCGGCCCGGTCGGCCGGATCGATAGAGTCGGCCCCATGATCGAGAGACTTGATTTTGTTGCCGTTCCGAGCGAGGACGCCGAGCGTTCGCGCTCGTTCTACGTCGAGACGCTGGGTCTGAAGGAGGACGAGCACTCCCGGTTCGAGTTCTGGGTAGACGGGACGTGCTTCGGCATCTGGGAGCCGGCCAGCTTCGGAAGGCCGTTCGCGCCCCAGAAGAACGGCCATCTGGCGCTCGGGGTCGACGACGTCGCCGCGCGCCGGGCCGAGCTCGAGGCGAAGGGCGTCGAGTTCATCGGCGAGATTCTCGACACAGGGGTCTGCCACATGGCCTTCTTCACCGATCCGGACGGCAACGACCTGATGCTCCACAAGCGCTACGCACCCTACGAATAGTCGCCAGTGCCGGGGCTCGAAGACGCGGTCAAGCTCGTGACGGATCCCGCGAACGTCTCGCGGTTGGGCGCCACGGGGCCCGAGCAGCGGTTCGCGGTCAACTCCAATCGTGTCCTGCGAGCTCTGCGCGCCGCCGGCGCCGGCAAGGCGGAGGCGCGGGAGCTGGCTTTGGACGCGCTGACCGAGGCGGGCGGCGGCGCCGAGCTACGGACGAGCAGAGGGACCCAGCGCGGCGATCGGGGTCAGCGCGACGTCGAGAGCTGGTGGGTTCCGGCGGACGCGGTCCGGTTCTGACCGGAGCTCCGGCTCGGCTAGGTCACGGCCAGAGCGCGATACTGCGCGGGCGATGTCGCAGGAGAACGTCGAGATTGCCCGCCGGAGTTTCGAGGCATTCAACCGGGCGTTCACGGAAGGGGCCGACGACCTTTATGCGCTTCTCGACCCGGATGTCGAGTGGATTCCGGTCACGGCCATCCTCGAGGGACGGAGCTACCACGGCCACGAGGGGGTGCGGCAGTGGATCGAGGACATGAAGCGGGATTGGGAGGCGTTCGAGGCGAGACCGGAGGAGTTCCTGGACCTGGGTGACGACCGGGTTCTGGCCCTGGGCTCTTGGCATGCTCGGGGCCGGGGAGGCGACGTGCCGCTCGACTTCCCGCAAGCGGCCTGGCTGGGGCAGTACCGGGACGGGAAGCTCGTGCGGATGCAGACGCTTCACCGCGCGAAAGGAGGCCCTCGAAGCCGCCGGGCTGTCGGGAGTAGCGGCTGAGAGATAGGAGCGCCCGGCGGGCGCTACCGACGGCAGCCGTTCTGGACCTCTACGAACCAACTACTCAGGTGGTCTTGACCACGAGCACGGAGCATCCGGCCTTATGGGTGACGGTGTTCGGGACGCTGCCCAGCACCCGGCGCTTCATACCCTTGTTGCCGATCACCAGGAGGTCGGCACCGCACTCCTCGGCGAGCCGCACCAGGACCTCGCCGGGATCGCCCTGGTCGCTGAGCGTCTTGCAGGCCACGCCCTGCAGTTGGAGGTCGCCCTCGATCCGCTCGAGGATCGATCTCATCCGCGCTGCCGAGTTTGCCGCCCACTGCAGCTCGACGTCGGGGTCCGGCTCGGGTGGGCCGCGCGAGTCCTTGTAGGCGCTCAGCAGGACGAGGTCCGCACCGAAACGCTTCGCGATCTCCGTTGCCTCCTTGACCGCCTCGGCAGCGGTGGCCGAACCGTCCGTCCCGACGGCGACCGTGGAAATCACGTCGCGGCTCGTTCGGTCAGCTGGATCACAACCGGACCCTATCCGGCGGACCGGTCCGTGTCGAGGGGCGGATCGCGCTCAGCAGGCGTCATAGACGTAGTGCGGCGAGCCGGGCGTCGTCACCTGGCGATCCCGGAGCACGACCGAGATCTTGTCGCCGGCCGCGCGGCACGTCTTGCGGAAGAACCGCCTCTTGTATTCGATCGCGATCACGTGGTTTCCGTAGACGTGGCGGTAACCGTGGCATTCGTGCCAGCGAGCGCAGTCCTCGGCGATCGCGAAGTCGAAGCCGACGTCTCGCGCCTGGCCCCGCGTCACGTCCACCGTGTTCTTCTGGGCGACGGCGAGGCCGTGGGCGTGGGCTTGCTCGGCGAGGAGCGTCGCGAAGGCCAGGGCGTCGGGTTTGCCGAACGGGACGTCCGGCTCCAGCGGGGTCCCGTCGAAGCGCGTCCACGAGTCGAGGTTGTCGTACTCGACCGCCTCGAATCCCTTGCTTGCGCAGCCGTCGGTCATCTGCGCGACCCAGTCGGCCGCGCGCCGGCGCTTCCCGGCCGTGCTGACGTCGACCAGGTACTCGCCGCCCCAGTGGGGGTCGTCGCCGAGCTCGTTGAGGACGAGGCGCTGCGGCCAGTTGGAGTGCTCATCGGGGCGGTCCACGCCGGGCTCGTCGGCCTGGGTCTGGAAGGCGTTGACGTAACAGATCGAGTAGACCGGGTCGGCCGCGGCGTCGCCGGAGAACCAGTCACGCGAGACGACCGAGACGCCCTCGGGAAGCGGGTAGTCACCACCGATCTGATAGTCGAAGGTCGCGTTGGTCGGGGGCGGCGCGACCGGCGTCGAGGCCGCGTCGGCGACCTGCCGATCCTCGGTGCACGCGAGGACGACGAGGACCACACCAAGCAGGGCGGCGGCGAGGAGCGCGCGCTTGGCCGGCTCGGTCATCGAAGCCTCCTCGGGTCCGGTCTCATGCCGCTTTCACCGCCGGTCGCTCCCGGGCGAGCGCGCGACCGCTCTCGCGATCGAAGAGGTGTACCTGCGACGGGTCGATCGCGAGCTCGACCCACCCGCCGGCCGAAGCCGGGGGGCGCCCCTGGATCCGAGCCGTGAAGCGGGCGCGGCGGTCGTCGGCGAGCAGCCGCCCCTCGTCGGCACCGCTCTCGCCGCCGATCGCGGCCTTGACGTCATCGGTGGCGACGCGCGGAGCATCGACGGTGAACAGCAGGTTGCACTCCGAGCCGAGCTGCTCGACGACGTCGATGTCGACCCGGATTCGCGCCCAGCTCGGATCGCATCCCGGCCCGGCGACCACGAAGCTCGTCGGCCGCAGGCCGAGGACGACGTCCCGCTCGGCGACCGCGTCTGCATCCGGCAAGCCGCAGCTCGCTGGTGCCGAAGCTGACCAGCTCTCCGTCGAGGCGGGCCTCGACCAGGTTCATCGCCGGCGAGCCGATGAACGCCCCGACGAACAGGTTCGCGGGATGCTCGAAGAGCCGCTGCGGGACGTCGCACTGCTGGATCACTCCGTCGCGCAGGACCGCGACCCGCTGACCGAGCGTCATCGCCTCGACCTGGTCGTGGGTGACGTAGACGGTGGTCGTCGGCAGGCGCTCGTGCAGCCGCGCGAGCTCACCGCGCATGCTCGTTCGCAGCTTCGCGTCGAGGTTGGAGAGCGGCTCGTCCATGAGGAAGGCACGCGGCTCGCGGACCAGCGCCCGGCCCATCGCGACGCGCTGACGCTGGCCGCCCGAAAGCGCCGCGGGCTTGCGCTCCATCAGGTCGCCGAGCCCGAGCATCGCGGCCATCCGGTCGACCCGCTCGGCGATCTCGTCCTTCGCCACCTTGCGGCGACGGAGGCCGAAGGCGAGGTTCTCGCGGACGGTCTTGTGCGGGTAGAGCGCGTAGCTCTGGAAGACCATCGCGATGTCGCGGTCGGGCGGCTCGAGCGTCGTGACGTCGTCCTCGCCGATCCAGACCCTGCCCTTCGTCACCCGCTCGAGCCCGGCGATCATCCGCAGCAGCGTCGACTTGCCGCACCCGGAGGGGCCGACGAGGACCATGAACTCGCCGTCGCCGACCTCGAGCGAGACGTCGTCGACCGCGAGCACGTCGCCGCCGTAGACCTTGGTCACGCGCTCGAGCCTCAACTCCGGCATCCGCCCTCCTACCCCTTGACCGCGCTCGATGTCAACGACTGGATGAACGATCGCTGGGCGAGCAGGAACGCGATCAGCACCGGCAGCACCGTGATCACGTTGCCGGCCATCACCGCCGAGAAGTCCTGGGTGTGCTGGCCCTGGAAGGTGGTCAGGCCGAGCGGCAGGGTCGCGTTCTCGTCGGAGCTGATCGCGATCAGCGGCCAGAGCAGGTCGTTCCACATCAGCAGGAAGGTGAGCGCCGCGAGCGTCGCCAGCGCCGGCTTCGCGAGCGGCAGCGCGACGTGGAGGAGCACCCCGAGGCGCGAGCAGCCGTCGATCCGGGCCGCCTCCTCGACCTCGCGCGGCAGGTTGACGAAGAACTGGCGCATCAAGAAGACGCCGAGCGGGAGCACGAGCTGCGGGACGATCAGGGCGCCGAGCGTGTCGACGAGCCCGAGCTTGTCCATGACGATGAAGGTCGGGATCATCGTCAGCTGGAACGGGATGATCAGGGTGAGGAGGATGAGCAGGAAGATCACCGTCGAGCCCCGGAATCGCAGCCGGGCGAACGCGTAGCCGGCGAGCGAGCAGAAGACGAGGTTGGAGACCACGGTGACGAGCGCGACGATCGTCGAGTTCATGAACCAGCGCGGGAAGTTCGGAGTCGCCGAGGACGGTGTTCCAGCCGTCGAGGTGAAGCGATTCGGGGATGATCGTCGGCGGGAACTGGTTGATCTGCGCGTTCGACATGAACGAGCTCAGGATCATCCAGATCAGCGGCAGGGCGAAGAGGACCGCGGCCGGGAAGAGGACCAGGTGCCAGGGGCTGAACGGAAGGCGGCGGCGCGTCGCCTCGCCCGGCGCCTGCCCCGTCGCCAGCGCCCCGGGAAGATCGGGAGGCAGCGCGGCGGTCTCGGGGCGGGCGCTCACGCGTTCCTCGCCCGGACTCGGTTGTAGACGAGCTGTGCGCCGACCAGGAGGATGAGAAAGAGCGCGACGACGTAGGCGACCGCGGCCGCGTACCCGGCGTGGAAGAGCTGGAACGCCTGGTTGTAGATGTAGTAGACGATCACCGCCGTCGCGTCCAACGGCCCTCCGCGCGTCGTCGCGTAGACGAGGTCGAAGAGCTGCAGCGAGAGCAGCGTCTGCCAGACGACGAGGAAGATCGTCACCGGCAACAGCTGGGGCAGGATCACGTGCCAGAGCGTCGCCCAGCGGCGGGCGCCGTCGACCGAGGCCGCGTCGACCAGCTCCCGCGGAACGTCCTGCAGCGCGGCGAGGTAGATGACCAGCGGAAAGCCGATCCCGCCCCAGATCCCGATCAGGACGATCACGAACAGCGCCTGGTCGGGGTCGCCGAGAAAGCCCTGGCGGGGCAGCCCGAGCGTCGTCGAGGAGCGGCGTTGGCGACCCCGAAGCGCTCGTCGAAGATGAACGAGAACAGCACCCCCTGGGCGGCGACCGAGGCGATGAACGGGGCCAGGAACGCGGTCCGGTAGATGCCGATCAGCCGGATCCGGCGGTTCAGCGCCATCGCCAGGAAGAGCCCGAGCCCGGTCGTGATCGGCACGAAGAGGACCGTGTAGACGATCGTGTGCTCGACCGCGTCGCGGAGCGCCGGGTCGCTGAGCAGCGCGTCGTAGTTCGAGAGCCCCACCCACTGCGCCGGCGCGATCAGGTCGGCGGAGTTGAACGAGAGCAGCAGCGACCAGCCGATCGGGACGATCGCGAGGCCGACGATGATCACGACCGCGGGGAGGACGAACGCCCAGGCGGTCGGGTTCTCTCCCAGAACCCGCTGGGCGAACGTCCTCCTCGGTGCGGTCGGCTCGGCGCTCATCCCATGCTTCGCTCAGGGCCCGGGCACCTGGAGCTCGTTGTTCGAGGTGTCGACCGCCTGGCTCAGCGCCTCGCTCGGATCGGCCTCCCCGTAGAGCACCGAGGCGACCGCCTTGCCCATCGCCTGGGAGATCTGCGGGTACTCGGGGATCGTCGCCCGGGTCCGGGCCAGGTCGGTGTTCTCGATGAACTTGTCGAGGCCCGGGAGGCTCTTCTCGTAGCCCGCGTATCCCGGGGCGTCCTGGACGTCGTTGGTCAGCGGCAGGCTGCCGGCCTCGCTGATCCAGCGCAACTGCTGCTCGGGCTGGCTGAACCAGTCCATGAACTCGAGCGCCGCGGCGACGCGCTCGTCGCCGTTGTCGAAGATCGCCCAGGTGTCGGGGCCGGCGATCGTCGTGTGCTCGCCGCCGAACGAGGGCATCGAGGCGACCCCGTAGTCGACCTTGGCGTCGACGTACTCGGGCAGCGTGTACGGGCCCGGCGACGTTCATCGCCATCTTGCCGCTCGCGAACAGCTGCTGCATGCGCTCGCTGCCGGCCGTGCTGTCGATGTAGACCGAGTCGTCGGAGGCCGCCTGCGCGACGACGTTGAGCGCCGCCTCACCGCTCGCCCCGTCGAAGCCGACGCTTGTGCCGTCCTCGCTGACGATATCCCCGCCCTGCTGCCAGACCAGCGGCCAGATCCGCCAGGTGGTGTCCTCGTCGCCGGTTCCGGGCCAGCCGAATCCGACGATCCCGGCGTCGGGATCGTTGAGCTCCGCGGCCGTCTTCAGGAAGTCGTCCCAGGTCCAGTCGTCGGTCGGATAGTCGACCCCGGCGTCGTCGAAGATCTTCTTGTTGTAGACGACCGCGAGGTTGTCGATGAACGCCGGCACGGCGCGCGGCACGTCGTCGACCGTCACCGCCTCCTTGCCGGCGTCGACGAAGCGGTCCCAGTTGATGTCACCGTTGTCGATCGCGTCGGTGAGGTCGATCAGCTGGTCGCCGCTCGCGAGGTTGGCGAGGTCGGAGCCGTAGATGTAGGCGATGTCCGGGTAGTTGTCGGCCTGCAACCCCGCCGTGACCTTCTGCAGCATCCGGTCGGAGTTGACCCCGCCCGAGTCCTTGGAGACGACGACGTCGGGATGGGTGCTGTTGAAGTCGTCGATCATCGTCTGCAGCAGCTCGGCCGGCCCCTGCGTCTGGCCGTGCCAGAACTCGATCTCGACCGGCTCGCCGCCGCTGTCGGCGGAGGTGCTTCCGGTTTGCTCGTCGTCGCCTCCTCCGCAGGCGGCGAGCGAGACCGAGGCGGCCAGCGCAACCAGCGCCGCGAGCGCCCTCATCAGTTTCGACACGATCAACTCCTCCTTGTTAGTTGACTCCGACCGGGACCCTGAGGGCCTCGGGCAGGGCATCTCCGTGGGCGGCGGTGAGCTCGTCGCAGAGCTCCCAGATCGCGTCGAGCGAGAGGCTCGCCGCGGCGTTGGGATCCAGCATCACCGCCTGTCTGACGTACTCCGGGCGGCCCTCGAGCGCGGCCCGCACGGTGAGCTCGGCGACGTTCAGGAAGGTTCGGTTGAGCGCCGCCAGCTGCGGCGGCAGCTCGCCGACCGAGGTCGGCTGCACGCCGGCGCCGTCGACCAGGCAGGGCACCTCGACGCAGGCGTCCGCGGGAAGGTTCTCGATCAGGCCCGTGTTGCGGACGTTGCCGTAGATCACCCGCGGGGTCCCGGTCTCGATCGAGTGGATGATCTGCGGCGCGTACTCGTTGCTGGGCTCGAGCTCGAGCGGCAGCGCCGGCCGCGAGCAGCTCCTTCGTGCGCTCGTACTCGGCGAGGTTCTCCTCGCTGCGGGTGACGTACTCGGCGACCCAGAGCCGGTAGCGCTCGATCGCCTCGTCGTCGCGCATCAGCCAGGGCAGGTACTCGGCGGAGTGCTCGCTCGACTCGGTCGGGAAGTAGCCGAGCCGCCGGTACATCTGCACCCGGACCCGGCGCAGCAGCTCGGGGTCGCGGTCGATCGCCTCGTCGAGCAGCGGGTAGAGGTCCTCTCCGTCGCGCTCGAACCGGAGGATGAACGCCTGGTGGTTGACGCCGGCGCCGAGGAAGGTGATCTCCTCGAACGGCACGCCGACGAGCTCGGCGAGCTGCTCGGTCGTGTTCTGGACCGAGTGGCAGAGCCCGACGATCCGCTTCTGGGGCGTGCCCGCGTAGGTCGCCCAGCAGAGCATCGCCATCGGGTTGGTGTAGTTGAGCAGCCAGGCATCCGGGCAGACCGCGGCCATGTCGGCGGCGATTCCCTGCATCACCGGAATCGTCCGCAGCGCCCGGAAGACGCCGCCGACCCCGAGCGTGTCGCCGATCGTCTGCCGGAGGCCGTATCGAGCCGGGATCTCGTGGTCGATCACGGTCGCCGCGTGGCCGCCGACCTGGACCATGTTGATCACGTAGTCGGCGCCGTCGAGCGCCGCCCGACGCTCGAGGTGAGACTCGACCGCCGGGGCCGCGCCGAGCTGGCCGGCGACCGCCCGGGCGACGCCCTCCGCGGTCTCGAGCCGCTCGGAGTCGATGTCATGGAGCGAGATCGTCGCGTCCCGCAGCTCCGGATAGCCGAGGATGTCGGCGATCAGCATCCCGGTGAACTCGACGCTGCCCGCGCCGACGAAGGAGATCTTCGGTCCGGGGAGGGGGGACCCTCGTCCTCGGGCGCCGTCCGCGCTCACGCGCCGCTCCTTTCGATCTCGCGAGAGGACAGGGCGTCGGCGACCTCGAGCGCCTCGGCGAGCAGCGGCTGGGCATCGACGCCACCGAGAGCGCGTGTCGAAAGCGCCCCGCACGCCGCCCCGAGCCGCAGGGCGCCCTCCAGCGACCGTCCGCTGCCGAGACCGTGGAGGAAGCCGGCGGTGAAGTTGTCGCCGGCGCCGGTCCCGTCGACCGCCTCGACCGATGGCGCGTCGACCGTCGCGCTCTCCTCGCCGCGCCGGGCGATCGCGCCTCGGGAAGCGAGCTTGACGACGACGGTGTCGATCCGCTCCGCGAGCGCGTCGAGCGCCTCCTCGGGCCCATCCGCCGCGGCGAACCTGGATGCCTCGGCGGCGTTCGGCAGGAATACGTCGGTCGCCTCGAGGGCAGCCTCGAGGCCGGCGCCCCAGCTTCCGCTCGGGTCCCAGCCGGGGTCGAGCGAGGTCGAGGCCCCCGCTTCGTGGGCCCTGGCGAACAGCTCGGCGAGCCCCTCGCGAAGCCCCGTCTGCAGGTGGGGCGAGGACACGTGGAGGTGGTCCGAGGCTCGCGAGCAGCTCGTCGGTCAGCTCGGCGGCGGTCAGGCTCGCCATCGCCCCGAGCGATGTGAGGATCGCCCGGTCGCCCCCGTTGCTGAGCACGACGCTGAGGCCGGTCGCGCGCTCGGGGTCGACCCGGCAGCCATCGACGTTGACGCCGCGGCGACCGAGCTCGTCGAGCATGAAGCGCCCGGACGCGTCGTCACCGACCACGCCGACGTAGGCCGTGCGCATCCCGAGCCGGGCCGTCCCGCAGGCGACGATCGCCCCCGAGGAGCCGATCGTCAGGACGCCATCGTCGACGAGCGTCTCGACCTGTCCGTAGCGCGGGCTCGATCGTCTCGGCGAGCACGATCGCGTCGGGATTGAGCTCCCCGGCGATCAGCAGATCGAACCGCTCGGCGCTCACGAGACCGCCTCTGTCTGCAAGGGCGTCAGATCGACGAGCGGGACGAGCGCCTCGACCGCGCCGCGCTCGACCCGGCCGGGGTGCAGGTGGGCGAGCTTCTCGGTCGCGGCGGCCGCGCCGAGCGCCGCCGCCCGCGGCAGCTCCATGCCGGCGATCAGACCGGCGGCGAATCCGCCGATCAGCGCGTCGCCGCAGCCGACCGCGTTGACGACCGGCTCGTCGCGGGACCGCGGTGAGGCGGAAGCAACCCTCGGCCGTGGCGAGCACGCTTCCCTGCGACCCGAGGCTGAGCCAGACCGAGGCGGCGCCGCGATCCAGCGATCGCGTCCGTGATCGCCCCGAGCTCGGCGTCGCTCGGCGCGGGGTCGAACCGGGCTCCGAGCAGGCGCCCCGCCTCGGCGAGGTTGGGTGCGACCAGATCCGGGCCTTCGGCGAGGGCCGCCGCGAGCGCCTCCGGGCTCGAGCAGTCGAGGATCGTGAACGCGCCCAGCTCGCGGGCGGTGGCGATGAGCCGGGCGTGAAGGTCGGTCGGGGCTCCGGGCGGGAGGCTGCCGCAGACCGCGACGACGCTGGCGCCGGCGGCGACCTCCGCCAGGGCGGAGACGAGCCGGTCGGCCTCCGCCGCGGTCAGGGTGCCCGCCGGTTCGCGGACCTCGACCAGATCGCCCGCGTCGCCGACCAGCGTGTAGGTCCCCCGCGTCGACGCGGCGATCGGGACATCGGCGACCTCGAGCGGCTCGGCGGCGAGCAGCGCGAGGAGGTGATCGCCGTTCCTGCCCCCGGCGGTGGTGACGATCGCGGTCTCGGCGCCGAGCTCCGCCGCGACGCAGGCCGCGTGGACGGCCTTGCCCCCGGGCGTCTCGAGCAACTCGACGGCGCCGACCACCCCGCTCGGAGCCCCCTCGATCCGGGCCACGCGGTCGATCGCCGGATTGGTGCTCACGGCTACGAAGGCGGGCGCCGAGCGACCGTCCATCAGACCTGCACCACCGCGACGCCCGCTGCCCGGAGCTCCTCGAGCTGCTCCGAAGGAGCGTCGAGATCGGTGATCAGCTCGTCGACCTCCGCGATTGTGCAGATGCTCGAGAGCGCCGAGCGGCCGATCTTCGAGGAGTCGCAGACGACGATCACCCGCGCGGCGCGGTCGACCATCTTGCGATCCGTGTGCGCCTCGACCTCGTCATGGGTGGTCAGCCCGGACGCGGTGACGCCGTCGACCCCGAGGAACATCAGGTCGACGTTGAGCCCCTCGAGCGTGCGCTCGGCGAGCGGGCCGATCAGCTCGTAGGACTGCGGGCGGGCGACGCCGCCGGTGACCACGAGGCGGATCGTCTCGCTGATCACCAGCTCGGAGGCGATGTTGACCGCGTTGGTGACCACGGTCAGAGCGCGGTCTCGCAGCCTCCGGGCGACCTCGGTGGTCGTCGTTCCACCGGTCAGCCCGACCGTCTGGGCGCCGCCGATCCGTTCGACGGCAGCGTCGGCGATCCGGCTCTTCTCCGCCGCCCGCTGGCCGCCCCGGTAGCGGACCGGCAACTCGTAGAGGAGCCCGTTGCGGACCGCCCCACCGTGCGAGCGCGAGAGCAGCTTCTGCTGCTCGAGCAGCTCCAGGTCGCGGCGCACGGTCGCCGGGGAGGCGTCCAGCGTCTCGCTCAGCTCGCGGACCGAGACCGAGCCGCTGCTCGCCAACTGGGCCAGGATCCCGTCGAGCCGCTGCGCCCGCCTCACGAGCCGCCACCCGACTCGATCAGGTCGAGGACGACGGCGCGTTCGAGATTCGCGGGCCGGTCGGGGTCGAGGCCCCGCCGCTCGGCGAGCGCGACGCCGAGCCGCTGGATGCGGATCAGCTCCGCCAGCGGATCGAGCTTCGCGGTGAGGACGGTCGCTCCCGTGGCCGAGGCCTCGTCGACCAGCTTCGCGGGGGGCTGATCGAGGATCCAGACGAGCGCGCCGGGGCCTGCGGTCGCGATCGGGCCGTGGCGGTACTCCATCGCGGGATAGGACTCCGCCCAGATCTGGGCCGTCTCGCGCAGCGCCAGCGCTCCGGCGTCGGCGAGGCCGACCCGCCACGCGCGGCCGAGGACGACGACGCGATCGATCGTGTCGGTCTCAGCCGGATGCGGCTCGGCGAGCGCCCGCTCCGCGTCGGCGATCAGGCCGTCGACCTCGAGGCCGAGCGAAGCCCGCGCAAAGCAGACGGTGCTGGTGACGAAGCGCGTCTGGATCACCGAGCGGTCGTCCGCGAAGCTCAGGTCGACGACGAGGTCGCACTCCTCGGCGACCGGGCTGAGCGGGTCGCCGACCAGGGCGACGGTCGCGGTCTCGGCGCCGACCTGCTCCAACGCCCGCCGGATCTCGGTCGTCGTCCCCGACCGCGAGATCGCGACGACGCGGTCGTAGTCTCGAACCAGGAGCGCCTCCGAGGCCGCGAAGGCATCGGTCTCTCCCTGTCCGCTGCGCTCCCGGAGCGCGGCGAGCGTCTTCGCCGCATGCCAGGAGCTTCCGCAGCCGATCACGGCGATCCGCTCACCGGCCGGCAGCGACGCGGGGACGGAGCGCGCCAGGTCGACGGCCCTCGACCAAGCGCTCGGCTGGGCGAGGATCTCCTCAGCGACCAAAGACACAATCGCTCCGTCCCACTCCGGCCGAGAGCTTACATGTTCTCGCAAATTCGTGCAGCTATTTTGATTGAATATGCGCGAATTGGGTTCGAATGCCGGGCAGCCGCCGCTCTTCATGCTCGCTTTTGATCACCGCACCTCGATTCGCGGTCTGTTCGGCGCCGCCGGCGAGCCGACGCCACGGGAGGCGGGCCGGATTCGCGATGCGAAGCGGATCATCTTCGACGGCCTGCTCCGCGCACGGGACTCGCTGACCGGCGCGGGGATACCCGGGCTGTTGGTCGATGAGCAGTTCGGCGGCGAGGTTCTCGACCTGGCGCGAGGCGAGGACGTGGTGGCGGCCGTCGCCTGCGAGCAGTCCGGGCAGGCCGAGTTCCGGTTCGAGTACGGCGACGACTTCGACGCCCACATCCGGCGTTTCGAGCCCGAGCTCGTCAAGGCGCTCGTCCGCTTCAACCCCGACGGCGACGCCGAGCTCAACCGGCGGCAGATCGAGCGGCTCAGGCGCCTGTCGGACTGGCTCCGAGACGAGGATCGAGAGCTGCTGTTCGAGCTCCTGATCCCCGCGGAGCCTGATCAGCTCCGCGGCGTCGGCGAGGATCGCGAGCGCTTCGACGCCGAGCTCCGGCCCGAGCTCGTCCGCCGCGCCGTGACCGAGCTCCAGGACGCGGGCGTCGAGCCTGCCGTCTGGAAGATCGAGGGGATCGAGGCGCGCTCTGACTGCGAGCGGATCGCGGCCGTTTGCCGACGGGACGGTCGCGACGAGGTCAGCTGCCTGATCCTCGGCCGCGGCGCCGACGATTCGAGGGTCGAGCGCTGGCTTCGGGTCGCGGCCCCGGTCGACGGATTCGGCGGGTTTGCGATCGGCCGGACGATCTGGTGGGCTGCGATCGCCTCACATCTGGCGGGCGAGCTCGATCGCGAGGGCGCCGTCGCGCGGATCGCGGAGCGCTACCTCCACTTCGTCGACGTCTATCGCCGGGCCGAGGCTTCGCCGGCGGCGCCGGCCGCGCCGTAGCTGCGCGAGCGGGGAGGTCCCTCAGCCGCCCCGGAAGCCCACGATCTCGCGGTCGATCAGCCCCCGGCGGCGGCGCTCGCCGGCCCCGGCGGGATCGATCGGCACCGGGGTTCCCTCGCGGTCGGCGTCGACCAGGGCGTCGAGCGACGGCACACGCCCGTACAACCGGAACCTGTCGATCACGAACGGCAGGCCGTCGGAGTCCGCCAGCGAGGGGCGGTTCATGAGCTGGAAATGCAGGTGCGGCCCGGTGCTGTTCCCGGAGTTTCCGAGCTTGCCGAGGACCTGGCCTTCCCGCACCTGCTCGCCGCGGTGCACGCGAACCGTGCCCGGCTTGAAGTGGGCGTATCCGGCGAACACGCCCTTGGCGAGCCTGACGATCACGTGGTTACCGTCCGCGTCCTCCAGCGGGACGGACGTTGGAGCGTTCGGGATCTGATCGGGGAAGCGATCCACCGCCTCGACCACCTTGCCGGCCCCGACCGCCAACACGGGCTCGCCGTAGTTGAGGTAGCTCGCGTTCTGATCGGCCTCACCGATGTGGGTGCGGCCCTCCGCGTCGAGTCGGGCGGCGAAGTCGATCGCGAACCGCTGCCCGAGACGAAGGCTGCCGTTGACGGCCAGGATCGCGCGCCGGTGGGGGCCGTCTGCGCCGCCGACCGCCGCCCAGCGCTTCCCCCGCAGCGGCGGGGCGATCACCGTCGGACCGTGGCGCGTGACCGTGGCCCGGGCGCCGGTGTAGGCGATCGTCGGCCCGATCGGTTGGCCGGGGCCGAGATCGACGACGAGGCGATGGTTGACCCGCTTTGGAAGCGCGCGCTTGTTCGCGAAGCTCAGGTCGAGCCATACGATCCCGACCGTCGAGGGTGCGAGCCGCGTCGTCGGCGTGTTGGGGGTCGCGAGCAGCGACATCGCCGCCTCGAGCCGATCGCCCGACAGCGTCTCGATCGAGCGCCCGCCGCCGCGGACCTCGACCGAGGTCACGTCGATGGGAAGCGGAACCGTGTTCGTGAGCCGGAGCTCGTACTGCATGTGGACCCGCCCGTCGTCGCCCCGGTACCAGCGCGGCGGGGAGAGCACGGACTGGGTCACCGGCGTCTGGGCGTTGGCGGCTCGCGAAGTGGGCTCGGCCGACGACTGCCCGACAGCGATCAGCGCGGTCGCGGCGAGCACCGAGGCGGCGAGTGCGACGCGCATCTGTCTACGACCTCGCCGATGCGACGAAGCCGCGCACGTCAGCCGCAGGCTCCGAGTAGGCGTCGCCGAGCGCGGTCTCGATCGCGGTCATGAATTCCTCGGCCCAGGCCGGGAACTCGTAGTCGATCGCGCGCAGGAACTCGAGCGTCGCGGCGAGGCGGATGTCGGCGATCGACGGCGCCTCGCCGCCGATGAATTTCCTGCCGTCGAGGAAGAACGCGCGGTAGGCCTCCAGCGGCTCGGCGAGCGCCGCCTCGGCGTCGCGCTGGGCCTGCGCCTTGAGCTCGTCGTCGGCGTCGGAGGTCGCGACCTCGCCCGGGTACTGCGGGAAGCCGAGCGCCGGGTAGGTGGCGCGTGCGACGAGCGGATACAGGGTGCCGGTCAGGTAGAACATCGCGCTGTCGATCATCGCCCGCTCGCCCGGATCGGTCGGGTAGAGCCGCTCGAGGCCGTGCTTGTTGCAGAGGTATTGCATGATCGCGCAGCTCTCCCACAGCGAGCCCCTCGGCAGCCCCTCCTCCTCGAGCAGCGGTGTGAGATGGGCCGGGTTCTTGGCGAGGAACTCCTCGGTCGTCGTCTTCCCCCACACGTCCACCTCCTCGAACTCGAGCCCGGCGGCGCGGACGAAGATCCGAGCGGTCAGGTTGTTGACGCTCGGCGTCAGGATGCTCAGGGTGTTGGCGGCCATGCGCTCCTCCTACTCGTAGGGGTCCTTCGGCGACCGGTCCTCGGAGAGCGACGCCCGCGATCGCCTCACGAGTATCTCGATTGCATCCGCGAGGTGCACCGGGGCGATGTTGTAGTCGCCGCGCTCCACGCGCAGCTTGTGCGCCTCGAGCAGCACCTCGGCGTGCGTGTGGCCGGCCGGCGGCTCGAAGCGGTAGGACGCCAGCTCGATCAGCAGGCCGAGCGGATCCTCGAAGTAGATCGAGTCCATGAAGCCCCGGTCCTTGACCCCGCTGTGGCTGATCCCGCGCTCGTCGAGTCGCTCCACCGCCTGCTTGAAGCTCGCCTGCGAGAGCGCGAACGCGAGGTGGTGGACGCATCCGGGGTCGGTCGGGGTGCGGGTCGGGTCGGCGTCGCGGTCCTCGTTCGTGAACACCGTGATCAGCCGCCCGTCGCCGGGGTCGAAGTAGAGATGGCTCTCCGACTCGTTGTCGAGGTTGGGCTGCTCGAAGACGAACGGCATCCCCAGCACGCCCTCCCAGAAGTCGATCGACTTCTGCCGGCCGGCCCCGACGATCGTGATGTGGTGGACGCCCTGGCTCTGGAGCTTTTGCACCTGCCCTCCTCTCTACCGCTCGACGAGCTTCGATTTGTACTCGCTGCGCTGCAGACTCTGCCACGGCACGAGCTCGACGCGCGTCTGGACGACGAGGACCTCGCGCAGCATCTGTGCGATCGCCTCTGCGAGCGAGCGGTCGAAGGTGGCATCCGGGCCGAGCTCGACGTCGACCGGCAGCGGCGGATCCTGCTTCGGTCCGGGCGCCTGCGGCTTGACGAGGATCTGGCCGCTGACCTCGGGGGCGAACGTGCTCACGACCTCGCGCAGGGCCGACGGGAAGACGTTGATCCCGCGCACGATCAGCATGTCGTCGGTGCGCCCGATGCAGCGAGCGCGCGGGGCCGTGCGCCCGCACGGGCACGGGCTCGTCCGGAGCTCGACGTGGTCGCGGGTGCGAAAGCGCAACAGCGGCGCGGCGCGATGCTGGAGGTGGGAGAGGACGAGCTCGCCCGCCGCGCCGTCGGTGATCTCGATCGGCGCCTCGGTCTCGGGATCGATCAGCTCGGCGTGAACGAACCCGCGCGCGCCCAGATGCATGCCGTCGCGCTGCTCGCACTCGCCCCAGAGCGAGACGCCGATGTCACCGATCCCCATCGCCTCGGTGACCGCGGCGCCCCAGCCGCGCTCGAGCTTGGCGCGGAAGGCGGGCTCGCCGCCCCCGGGCTCGCCGGCGACGAGGACGCGTTCGACGCTCGATCCGCGAAGGTCGAAGCCCCGCTCGGCCGCCCACTCGACGAGGTGCGCCGCGTAGGAGGGGGTGAGCACGGCCGCGTCGGGCTCGAGCAGCTCGATCGCCAGCATCAGCCGCTCGGTGTTGCCGGTCCCGACCGGGATGTGACAGAGGCCGATCCGGTCGAGGGCCGCGAGCGCCGCTCCGGCCGCGAACGGCCCCGCGTTGTAGGTGGAAACGATCCGTTCGCCGGCCGCGATCCCGGAGGCCGCGTAGCTGCGCGCCGACGCGGTCACCCAGTTGTCGAGGTCGCCGGCGGTCAGCGGGATGTAGCTCGGGGCACCGGTCGTGCCGCTGGTCGAGTAGATGCGGACGATCTCCGACGCCGCGACGCAGAGGTGCGAGCCGATCGGGTTCCCGGGTCCGCACGTCTCGCGGATCTCGTCCTTGTCGGTGAGCGGCAGCTGCGCGATCTCGGCCAGCCCGCCGGCCGCGTCCGGATCGGCGAACCCCGCCGCAGAGAGCTTCTCGCGGTAGAAGGCCGAGCGCTCGAACAGGTAGGCGAGCTGGGCGCGGTACAGCGCGTCATCGATGACGAGCTGCTCCGCCCACGGCCTGGTCTCGATCTCCGGCGCGAGCATCATCGGGGTCCGTCGTCGGGATCTCGCTCGTACTCGATCGCCTCCTCGGCGGCGGCCGCCATCAGGAAGCCGAGCGGGTTCTCGCGCTCCTCGGCGAGGTGGGCGAGGAGGCCTGCCGTGCGGGCGAGGATCGGCACCGCCTTCACGGCGGCCGGAGCGAATCCGAGATCGAGCATCACCGCGGCGATCGGCATCGAGACGTTCATCGTCAACGGCCGGCCCCAGGTCTCGGCCGCCGCCTCGCCGAAGCGGCGCGCGAGCAGCACGTGCGGTCCGCTCACCTCGCGCTCGTCCGCGAGCTCGAGAATCCGCTCGGCGCGTGGGTCCAGCGGCCTGTGCACCGGGTGGCCGAAGCCCGGCAGCCGCTCGCCGGCGTCGCGGATCGAGCCCGCGATCGCGACGGCCACGTCGGCGGGCTCGCCGCCCGCCTCGACGCGCGCCTGCGCATCCTCGAGCAGGCGCGCGCACTCCTCGGACGTCCCGAGGACGACCGGGCCGCAGCCGAGGATCCCGGCGGCAACGGCCCCCTGCAGCGATCCGGGGTCGGCGGCGAGCGTCATCCGGGCGGCGACGTTGGTGGGCATCATCCCGTGCTCGGCGATCGCGACGAGCAGGAGGTCGAGGAAGAAGCGCTGGTCGTCGGTCGGCTCGCGGCCGGTCAGCAACAGGTGGAAGTACTCGGTGAAGGTCAACCTGCCCATCAGGTCGCCGCTCAGGTCCCGTCCCCGCACCTCGACCCGGTCGGGATACGCCTCGCTGATGTGGCTGATGGGTGTTCCGCCCTTACCGATCTGCATCCGGCCTCCGGCCTCTCACAGGTGACTCGCAGCCTAATCGGGAAGGGCGGTATAGGCTCGCGGCTGTCGATGTTCTCCAGCATCCGCAAGCGGCTGCTCCTCGGCCTCGGCCTCGCCGCCCTCGGCGTTCTGTCGATGCCGACCGGCGCGGGCGCCCTGACGCTCGGCTCGGTCGCTCCGCCGGACCTCGGCGGCTGCGGCAGCTGCGACGTGTTCCAGCTCAACGTCGGCGCGGGGGCGCCCAGATACCGGGTGCCCAAGGGGCCCACCGGGCTGTGGACGATCACGTCGTGGAGCAGCCAGGGAGGCGGGCTGAACGACGGCAAGGCGCGGCTTCGCGTCTACCGCCGCACCCAGACCGCGGGTCAGTTCGAGCTCTTCAAGCAGAGCAACCTCGGGCTGGTTCCCGCCGACGGCAGCCCCGTGTTCGCCACCAGCCTCAACGTCAGGAAGGGCGACCTGCTCGGCCTCGGGACCAAGACCAACGTCCCCTCCGCGTACTCGGCAGGCGCCATGGGCGGCGACGTGCAGAACATCGGCTGCGATCCCACCGGCCCCGGCGAGCTGGTCGGTAACGGGACCCCGTGCCCGCTCAGCGACCTCACGAACAACCTGGTCAACGTCAAGGCGACGCTGATTCCGCGCTGAGCCGCGCCGGCGGCCCGAAGGCCGCCCTCCCGCAACCGCTGGGCGACGACTCGCTCACGCTCTACCCATCTCGCTGCGACGGGCGAGGCGAGCACTCCGACGCCGTCGAGGTCAGCAGACACGAGTAGCACTTCCTGCCGTGGGCGGGCTGCAGCAGCCGGACTTCCCAGTCTTCGACCTCTGCCGCCGGCGAACCCCTGCCCGGGCCGTTGACGTGGTCATTTGCGAGCAGGTCCTCGAGCACGTCGTCGATCCGCTGACCGGTGTCGAGACGTTACGGCGAATGTGCAGGCTACGGGACGTCTTGATCTCCGCGTCGATCGTCATGCTGCACGGTCGACCCCGGCGCCTGTAGGCGCTCCTTGCCGACCGCAAAGCTCGAGAGCACCGCCGGGATCCCCAGCCCGGGCGGGCCCGAGCGGAAGAGCGCGTTCTGACGGTCGGGGGTGTCGGCGTCGCCCTCATTGAAGAGAATGACTCCGGCCGCGTGCGCGGCCTCGGCGTTGGAGAGCTTCTGAACGAACGGGCAGGTGCCGCGCTGGATCAGCGCGACCGCGCCGGTGGTCGCCGGCTGCGGGAAGTCATCCGCCTCACAGCCGCTGGTCGTGCCGCCGGGGCTCGGGATCGTCACATCTTTGGTCGGCACGACCGGCACGTCGGTCAGCGTGCCGGAGGGCGAGAGCTCGAAGGTGATGAAGTCGACGTCGGGGCTCTCGTCGTCGTCGGCCGTTCCCGGGACATATGACTTATCGGGATCGAGATCGGTCCGGGTGAGGACCGGGGTGCTGTTCTCGACCCATTCCGGAAGGTTGAACTCGGTGATCTCGGGGTCGTAGCCGTATGACTTGAGCTGGTCGACGACGGATCGCTCGCCTCGATAGTCGACGCAAGGCTCACCCTCTACCCACATCGCGCGACGGGGCGAGGTTTGCCTCGATAGTCGACGCGACAGCTCACTCCCGGGCGAGCGTGGCGGTCAGCGTGCGGTGACTGGTCGACGCGGCTCTCGCGCCGCGCTAGGACTTGAAGTAGTCGTGGATCGCGGACTCGGTGACCGTCGGCTGCGGACCGCTGGCCGGGTCCATCCCGGAGACCTTCTTGATCGCCGGGAAGAGCCGCTCGTCCCGGAAGCGCTCATACGCCTCGCGAGTCTCCCAGACGTTGGTGATCGTCCACTTGCCGTCGACCTCTCCGGCCATGTGGAAGATCAGGCCCTCGGGCGGGTTGTTCTTGACGTCCATCTCATTCTGGACCCCGTCGTACATGTTCGTTCCGACTCCCTCGGGAAAGTCCGTGGTTCGGATCGCTACGGCCATCGTTCCTCCTCGGGTTTGCTCTCACCGGTCGCCCGGTCCCGGCCCCGGACATCACCGACCTTATCGCTGAAATCGCGACTTGCGACTCCAACGGTTCGCCACGGTCGTAACTTTCGCTCGGATAGAGTCGCGCGATGGAATCGGCGGGATCCACGGTGCTGGTCACCGGCGGCGCGGGCTTCATCGGCTCTCACCTGGTCGATCGGCTCTGTCGCGAGGGCCACAGGGTCCGGGTGCTCGACAACTTCGCGACCGGGCGGCGCGAGAACCTCGCCGCGATGCCCGACGGGGTCGAGCTCGTCGAGGGCGACGTTCAAAGCTACGAGCAGGTCCACAGGTGCGTGAGCGGCTGCGAGCTGGTCTTCCACGAGGCCGCGGTGCCGTCGGTGCCGCGCTCGGTCCGGGACCCGCTGACCAGCCACGCCGCGAACGTGACCGGGACGCTCAACGTGCTGCTCTCGGCGCGCGACGAGGGGGTCAGACGGGTGGTCTTCGCTTCGTCCTCGTCCACCTACGGCGCCAACCGTGAGCTGCCCGCACGCGAGCAGACGCCGGCGCTGCCGATCTCGCCGTACGCGGTCGGCAAGCTCGCGGCGGAGGGCTACTGCCGTGCGTTCTTCGAGGTCTACGGGCTGGAAACGGTCGCCCTGCGCTACTTCAACATCTTCGGACCGCGCCAGGACCCGCTCTCCGAATACGCCGCGGTCATACCTCGGTTCATCACGTCGATGCTCGAGGGACGCTCCCCGGTGGTCTACGGGGACGGTGAGCAGTCTCGCGACTTCACCTACGTGGACAACGCGGTAGCGGCGAACCTCCTCGCGGCCGACGCGGAGGGGGTGGCCGGGCAGACCTTCAACATCGCCTGCGGCGCGACGATCAGCCTCAACGCCCTGCTCGAGGAGCTCGGCGAGATCACGGGCACCGGGATCGCCGCGGTCCACGAGGAGCCGCGACCGGGCGACGTCCGCAACTCGCTCGCCGACATCTCCAGGGCGCGCGAAGCGCTCGGATACGAGCCGGAGATCGACCTCCGAGAGGGGCTGTCGCGGACCGTCGACTCGCTGCGGGCCGCGCCGTGAGGCGCTCAGGGCACTTCGGTTGTGGGTTGACCTGGAGCGCTTGTAACGAATAGAGTCTCGCCGAACGGTACGTATCCGTACTGCGGAAGGCATCGGAGACCACGGAGACCACGGAAGGCATTGGGAGCGAACTTGCGGTATTTGATCACGGGGGGAGCAGGCTTTATCGGGTCGCACCTCGCGGACAGGCTCGCGGCACGAGGCCACGAGTTGCTGATCCTTGACGACCTGAGCACCGGCAGTCGGGAGAACATCGAGCATCTGCTGGACGGCGGCCAGGCGCGGCTGGTCGACGGAGTCGGCCGACGACGCGGCGGTCGTCGACGAGTTGATGGCAAATGCGGATGCGTGCTTTCATCTCGCCTCGTCGGTTGGCGTGAAGCTGATCGTCGAGCACCCGCTCGACTGCGCGCTGCGCAGCGTGCGGGCAGCCGACACGGTGATGGCGGCGGCCGCGCGCCATCAGACCCGCCTCCTCTTCGCGTCGACCTCGGAGGTCTACGGGAAGAGCAACGGCCAGCCGCTGCGCGAGCACGACGACCGGATCGTCGGCTCCCCGACGACCTCGCGCTGGTCGTACGCGACGGCGAAGGCCTTCGGCGAGGTGATCGCCTACGGCTACGTCCGCGATCGGGGCGCCGAGATGACGGTCGCCCGCCTCTTCAACGCGGTCGGTCCCCGACAGGCCAGCGCCTACGGCATGGTGCTGCCGCGGTTCGTGCGCCAGGCGCTCGCCGGCGACGAGCTGACCGTGTACGGCGACGGCAGCCAGTCGCGCTGCTTCACCCACGTCTACGACACGGTCGACGCCCTGCTGTCTCTGATCGAGACCGATGCGGCGATCGGCAACGTCTACAACATCGGCTCGGCCCACCCGGTGACGATCATCGAGCTCGCGAGGAAGGTGATCGAGCGCACCGGCTCGAGCTCGCAGCTGCAGCTGATCCCCTACGAGCAGGCATACAGCGACGGCTTCGAGGAGCTCGGCCGCCGGCGGCCGGATTGCTCGGCGCTCGAGAGCCTGACCGGCTGGAGGCCGCAGCGCACCCTCGACGACGCGATCGACGACGCGATCGCCTGCGAGCAGGGGGCCTTCGAGCAGTCGCGCGAGGGCCGCCTCGGCCTTGCCCGCGCGGGCAAGTTCTTTCGCGGACGTGCGGATCGCGGTCGAGAGCTGAGCAGGGCCCTGGGGCTCTCGGCCTGAGCCGCGTCCGCGTCCTCCGGGTCATCGCCCGGCTGAACCTGGGCGGGCCCGCGCAGCAGGCTGCCCTGCTCAGCGGCCGGCGGCTGGACCCGGAGCGCTACGAGACGCTGCTCGTCCACGGCTCGCTCGCCGCCGGCGAGGAGTCGATGGCCTACCTCGCGGAGCGGGAGGGAGCGAGGACCGAGTTCATTCCCAGCCTCGGGCCATCGCCGCGGCCCGACCGCGACGCCGCCGCGCTGGCGCGGATCGTCGCGATCGCGCGCCGCTTTCGCCCGCATCTCGTCCACACCCATACCGCGAAGGCGGGCTTTCTCGGCCGGCTGGCGGCGCTGACCGCGCTGCAGACCGCGCCCGGTCATCGTCCACACCTACCACGGGCACGTGCTCGAGGGATATTTCGGTCCGGCGATGAGCCGCGTCTACCGCTCGCTCGAGACCGCGCTCGGGCGGCGAAGCGACTGCCTGGTCGGGGTCAGCGAGGCGACGGTCGATGACCTCGTGCGGCTCGGCGTCGCGCCGCGGGATCGCTTCCGCGTCATCCCGCTCGGCCTCGACCTCGACGCCGTTCGCGGAGCTCGACCGCGATGCGGGACTGGAGCTTCGTCGCGAGCTCGGGATCGGCGACGAGGAGGTCGTCCTCACGTTCGTCGGCCGCCTGGTCCCGATCAAGCGCGCCGACGTGCTGCTGCGGGCTCTCGCCCTGGCCCGGCGATCGCGCGCCGCTGCGGCTGCTCGTCGTCGGCGACGGCGAGCTGAGGCCCGATCTCGAGGCGCTCGGCCGCGAGCTCGGGATCGACGACCGGGTCCGCTTCCTCGGCTACCGGCGCGACCTGACGCAGATCGCAGCCGCGACCGACGTCGCCGTGCTCACCTCCGCGAACGAGGGAACCCCGGTCTCGCTGATCGAGGCGGCGGCGGCGGGATCTCCCGCGGTCGCGACCGCCGTCGGCGGCGTCGCCGACGTGGTGGCGCCGGAGACCGGGATCCTCGTCGGCTCCGGGGACACTCGCGCGGTGGCCGACGCGCTTGTGCGACTCGCCGCCGATCCGGGTCTGCGGGCCCGCATGGGCGCCGCCGCGAGCGAGCGCGCCCTGCGCCGTTATTCCGCGGCCCGGCTGATCGCCGACATCGACGCGCTCTACGGCGAGCTGCTCAGCCGCCACGGAGTGCGAGAATGAGCGCCTTGCGCCCGCGGCGGGCGACCATCCGCCGACGTCCCGTCCGATGAGCCCACCGAGCAAAAGCGAGCACGAGGCCGAGCTGCGTGCGCTCGAGCCCCACATCCTGCCGCGACAGCTCCGCGCGCTGGAACGGACCGCGGCCCGGCTCGACGACGGGCGCCCGATCCCCGACCCCGCATTCCTTGCCCGGCTCGAGGCAGCGGATCGCCGAGCTTCCGAGCGAGGCAGGGCGTTCCCGCGATGTCTCCGTGCCGTCGAGCTGGCGGCTCGGGTCCGCGGCCTGCGTCCTCCTAGGGTTCGGCCTGCTCCTGGTCGCCGCCCTCCTGGTCGCCGGCGGGGCCCCGGGCGGGCACTGATTCGGGCTCCGCGTCGCCGGCGGGCTGCGGGCGCTCGAGCTCGGTCCGCAAGCGGCGAAGCCCGCGCGACTGGGCCCGGCGAGCCCGGTCCTCGCTGATCCCCAGGACCCGCGCGATATCCGGGCTCGCGAGCCCCCCGCCGTAGCGAAGCGCGACCACGGAGCGCTCGAGCCGCTCGAGCCGCGCCAGCGCCTCGCCGAGATCGGCGCCGAGCCCGAGATCGTCGGCGTTGGCCGACGCGACCGCCGACTGGCCGCGGCCCGCGTCGCGGGCGATCGTCAGCAGTCGGACGCGTGACTCCCTGGGCTCGGAGCCGAACGAGGATCGCTCGCGAAAGGCCCGCTCGAAGGTCGCCTGGGTGAGCTGCTCCGCCTCGGCCCGCGACCCGAACCGGTAGGCGAAGTAGCCGTAGACGTCGCCGACGTGCTCGGTATAGAGGCGGGCGAAGGCTTTGCTCATTTCCATGGCGGAGGCGTTTCCGGATTACCCTTAGCATCGCGGCGGCGATCCACGCCGCCCCGAGTCGACCGAACTTTCGTGCCCACCTTAACCGCCGCATCCGATCAGCAGATCCACGACATCCTCGCGGGAGCGCTGACGCTCGCCGTCGTCGGGCTCGGCCTCTACGCGCTGGTGCGGCTGCTCGCTCGCAGCCGTCCGGGGCTGGCGATCGGGTTCCCGATCGGGATCGCCGTCGGTCTCCGGCTGTTGGCCGCGGCCGGCGTCTCGCTGACTTCGATCGCCTCCGAGCTGCGCGGCGGCGACGAGTTCACCTTCATGCGCGACGCCACCCACATCGCGCACTCGCCGTTCGCGTCGTCGGACTGGACCTCCGCGATCGTCGACAATCTGCACGAGTTCGTGCTCGCGGTCCAGCTCTGGGCGCTCGACTCGCCCGACTTCGTCCTTCGCATCGCCGAGATCGGGATCGCGGTCGCGGGGCTCGTCCTGCTCGCCACCGCCGTCTACGAGCTGGCGGGCGCGCGGGCGGCGGTGATCGCCGCCTGGGTGCTCGCCCTCGAGCCGAGCGGGATCTTCTTCTCGAGCCTCCTGCACAAGGAGTCGCCGATGTTCCTCGCCGAGGGCCTGGTCGCCTTCGGAGGCGCCCGCCTCTGGAAGCGCGGCGACTTCGAGCTCATTCCCGATCATCGTCGCCGGCTGTCTGGTCGGGGTCGCGACCCGGCCGTACGCCGGCTGGTTCCTGATCGCGGCCGGGGTCGCGATCGCCCTGCACGCCTCGTTCCGAACGACGCGCAAGAACGAGTTCAGCTCCTTGGCGCTGATCGCGATCGTCGCCGTGTTCATCGCGCTCGCAACTCCGACCGTGCTCGCGGCATCCTCCGACGAGAGCCTGGAGAAGAACGTCCAGGCAGTCGCAGGACGCGAACGCGGCCGACAACGCGAACCTTGCGCTCGAACAGGTCGATTTCTCCAACCGCGCGGCGATCATCACGAACCTGCCGACGCGGATCTTCGACGTCACGTTCAAGCCGTTCGTGTGGCAGCTCGGCAACTCCGAGCCAGCGGCTCGGAGCGATCGGCGGCCTGATCACGCTCGTGCTGCTGTTCCTGCTCGTCCGGGCCGTGATGGACCGCCGGGGCGAGATCTTCGCCCGCGCCGGCCCGCTGATCTACCTCTTGTTCTTCCTCCTGATCGCCTACTCGCTGAGCACCGGCAACGCGGGCACCGGGTTCCGCTACCGGACCCACCTCGTGGCGGTCGCGATCTGCGTGATCGTCGCGCTCTGGCGGTTGCGGCCAGAGCGCGCCCGCGGTGCCGCTCCGGACCGCCGCCCCGGAGGCCGACCCGAGGCAGCGGTACGCGCCGACGCCGACTAGCCGCGCCTGCGCGCCGAGCCGTCAGACAGCCGCTTGCTCGAGCTCGCCGAGGAGCAGCGGCGCGAGCTCGGCGGCGTCGCCGCGCTCGGACTCGAGCACGATCGCGCCGGCGGACGCGCGCGAGAGCGCCCGCATCACCTGGGCGGGCCGCTCCCGTGCCGGGACGGCGTTCGCGAGCAGCGCCATCGCTCCCTCGCCGGAGGAGAGCCGACGCGGGCTCCACTCGGCGCCCGGGCGGTAGCTGGTGACCACGATCATGCCGATCGGCAGCGGCTCGGAGCCCGCCGTCCAGCCGAGGCTCTCGACCGGATGGTCGGTCTGCTCGACGGCCTCCATCGCGAAGCGAGAGCGCCTTCGCGTACGGATGGACGAGGCCCTCCTCGTCGATGACGGCGAACTCGTCCGAGTAGTAGGTGGCGCCCGCGTCGACCAGGGCGGCGACGAGCGTCGTCTTGCCGGCGAAGCTCTGCACCGGGCATGACTATCGCCCTGTCCCGGTGCGCGACGGCCCCGGCGTGGACGAAGACCGTGTCGGGGGCCTTGACGCCGACGTAGAGGCGAAGCTGGGAGTCGAGCAGCGTCAGGGCGAACCGCAGGTCGATGCCCTGGGTGAGCGTGTCTCCGTTCCTGATCAGCGTGTAGGTCCCGTGGTCCTCGGCCTTGAGGGCGAACCGTCGTGTCACCTCCGAGGCCTCGCAGGGCTGCGCGCCGGGCGGGAGCAGCGTCCTCAGCGGCTCGAGCAGATCGGAATCATTCGTGCTCAGAGCCACGCGGACCCCATACGCCTCGAACGGGATCTCGTGCTCGAACTCGTTCTCCTCGCCTGCTGTGTCCCGCCGCGCCACGGCGAGATCATAGTCAAGCGCCTCCGCGCGTGGGCCGGATGTCGGGCGCCGCCGATCGGTAGAATGCCCGCCGTGGGATCGGTCGTGCTCGGGATCAGGCTCGTGCTGGCGGCGGTGTTCGCCGTCGCCGGCGTCGCCAAGCTCTTCGACCGGAACGGATCGCGCCAAGCGCTCGCCGACTTCGGCGTTCCAGCCCCGGCGGTGCCGGTCGCAGCATGGCTGCTGCCGCTGGTCGAGCTGGCGACGGCGATCGCCCTGATCCCGCCCAGCTCGGCCCGCTGGGGAGCGCTCGCGGCGCTGGTCCTGTTGCTCGGCTTCGTCGCCGGGATCGCCAACGCGCTGCGGCGCGGGAAGGACGTCGACTGCGGCTGCTTCGGCAAGCTTTACTCGGCGGTGGCGGGGCGCGCGACGCTGGCGCGCAACGCCGCGCTCGCCGTCGGCGCCGGGATCGTCCTCTGGCAGGGGCCGGGCCCGTCGATCGGCGACTGGGTATCGGCGCGCACCGCGGCCGAGCTGGTCGCGGTCGCGGCGGTCGCCGCGGCCCTCGTCCTCGGCGTGGCCGTCGTTCGACTGTGGCGGGAGCGGCGCGACCTCAGGGAGGATGTAGACGAGCTCCGCGAGCAGCTCGCGGCGCTCCCGAGCGGGCTGCCGGTCGGCGCCGTCGCGCCCGCGTTCGCGCTCTCTGACCTGCACGGAGAGACGCGCACGCTCGAGTCGCTGTGCGCCCGCGGGCGCCCCGTCGTCCTGGTCTTCATCTCCCCGGGCTGCGGACCGTGTCAGCAGATGCTTCCCGACGCTCGGCCGCTGGCAGGCGGCACTCGCCGACCGGCTGACGGTCGCCGTGGTCAGCCAGGGAACCGCCGAGGAGAACCGACCGGCCGCCGAGGAGCACGGGATCGCCAACTTGCTTCTCGACCAGAGTTTCGAGGTGATGCCCGCGTATCGGGTCGAGGCGACGCCGTCCGCCGTGGTCGTCACGCCCGGACGGGACGATCGCGAGCCCGGCCGTCTCGTCGATGATCGAGATCGAGCCGCTGATCCGCCTCACCGTGCGGCGCGCGACGGCCGCGGCCGGAGCCGGTCCGGCGAGCGCGGGTCCGGCGAGCGCCGAGCCGACGCTCACTTGAGCCGGCGGCCCGAGCTCGACGAGTTCGTCGAGCGCGTCCGCGACCTCCCGCACCAGGCGGAGCTGGACGCGGCCGCCGTCGAGGTCCTCGACGCCTTCGAGGCGGCCGGCGTCGAGTCGCTGCTGCTCAAGGGCCCGGCGCTGGCCCGGATGCTCTACCACCCGGGAGAGCACCGCGGCTACGGCGACATCGATCTGCTCGTCGCCCCGACGGACCTGGACGCCGGCCGCCGGGCGCTGGCCGAGCTCGGTTACGCAAACAGCGAGCGCGGTGGGCTCGACGACGTCGCGGGGATCATGCATTCCGAGCTCTGGTCGCAAGCCCTGGAGAGCAAGATGGTCCAGCTGATGGTCGACCTGCACTGGCGCCTCGCCGGCTGCGAGGCGCCCGCCGACGTGATCTGGAAGGTGCTCGGGCGACGGCGAGCCTGGATCGAGCTCGATGGCCGGAGCGTGCCCGTCCTCGCGCACGACGGGCTCGCCCTCCACCTCGCCACGCACGCCGCCCAGCATGGGCCCGACGACATCAAGGCGATCGCCGACCTCGCTCGCGGCCTCGAGCGCTGGGACCCGGAAGTATGGCGCTCGGCCGCAGACCTTGCGGAACAGGTAGACGGCGCAGCCGCGTTCGCCGCCGGGCTGCGGCTCACCGCGCCCGGGCACGGAGCTCGCGCGCGAGCTCGGGTTGCCGCCCACCGACGAGCTGACCTGGGCGATCCTCAATCGCGACGCCCGGCCGCGCGGAACGTTCCACGTTCAGGCGCTGGCAGGGGCGCGCGGCGTCCGGGAGCGTCTCGACGTCCTCCGCCGGTCGCTGTTCCCACGCCCTGAATGGATCACGTGGGAGTACCGATGGTCGCGAGATGCCGGTCGGGCAAGGCTCGTCGCGGCCTACGCCATCCACCTGCTCCGCGCGCCGGCGTGGGCCGTGCGCGCCTGGCGCTACCGGCGCGCCGCGCGGCGCGCCGGTAGCTAACGGTTCGCCGTTGGCTGTCTAGGGGGCCGTCGGCGGCGGGGTCGGTGCGGTGGGTGCCGCAGGCGTGGTAGTCGCCGGCGTGGTCGTTGGCGCAGCGGCAGGCCCGGTCGCCGGCGGCGCCGGCGTCGCGGCCGGGCCCGTGGCGGGCGGCGCCGGGGTCGACGGGGTCTGCGGCGTCGCCGGAGCCTGCGGTGCCGTCGGCGCCGACTCGCTGCCCGTCGTCGACGGGGTCGAGCTCGGACTGGTCGGCGACTGGGCGGCGCTCGGGTCGGCCCCGGCGGACTGCCCGGCCTGCCCGGCCACCTGGTTGCGCCGGACACGGGGTGGTGCAGAGACACTTCGAGGTTGTCGAGCGGCGGGCAGATGACGTGGTTGCAGACCGGGGGGCTGCCGCCCGTGGTCGGCCTGCAGAACTTGACGTTCGAAGCGCGGAAGACCTTCAGCCCGAAGTTCGGGTGGCCAGGCGTATCGCAGATGGTTCCGGCGCCAATGCACCTGATCCGCGGCAACTGACAGCAGCAGCAGCCGGTCCCCTGGCAGCCGTGATCGACGTTGCCACAATCGAAAAGACAATCGAAAATCGCCTCACAGCCCGGGACGATGGTGAGCGCCGCCTCCGCCCTCGGGGCGGCGATCGAGGCGATCAGGGGAGCGGCAGCGACTGCCCCTCCGACCTTCATCACCTTGACCGACAGCTCGCGGCGGGTGTGGCCGGCGACCGCTTCGTCGTCGCTGAGCTCGTCGATGCTGAGCTCAGGCGTCCCCTCGAGCAGGTTGCAGCCGTCGAGCTCGTCGACCGCGCGACCGACCTCGTCCGCGTCGAGGTCGAGCTGGGCGCAGAGGCCCTCCACGGGCGTCCGCCCGTCGCAGGCTTGCCAGACACGAGCTGCCACGGCACTCAGGGAGTGCCCGCGGTCAACCTTGGTGTCATAAACGAGGAGCTCATCGCCGAGTTCTTCAACGATCAAGTCCTCTTCGCGTGCGAGAGGCCTCCGAGCCAGTTCCATCGCCCTCCTCCTACGTCTGTCGAGTTGCGCGTACTCTAACCGATATCGAGGCGTATGCAATGCAATTGCCGCGATTGGCCAATTCGGAGTCATAGGACCGAACCGAGGACGGCGGCGAGCTTGGCCGTCTGGGCGTGCCTGGTCAGCTCCGTGAGCGGTCTGCGACCCTCGGCGGAGGCCTGCAGATGTCCCTCGCGGTGCTCGCGCAGAAGCGCCTCGACGACCGCCGCGACAGCTCCCTCGTCATACAGGTCGACGAGGCGCAGGTCTCCGTAGTCGGAGGCGAGCCGGGCCATCTCGCTGCCGGGAATCGATGATCCCGACGACGGGCCTGCGCGCCCCGAGATAGTCCATCAGCTTCGCGGCCACGAACTGGCGGTTGACCTCCCCCGGCCGTAAGAGCACGCTCGCCGATCCGCCCGCGACCGTCCGCTGGGCGGTGGCGGGGTCGGTGAGCCCGTCGAGGGAGAGCCATTCGAGCCCGCCGAGGCCGTCGGCCGCCGCGCGCCAGCGCTCGGGCGGCCCGACGACGCGCAGCAGCAGCTCGCCGGGTCGCGCCCTCGCGACCCGATCGATGCCGCGCAGCAGCGGCTCCGAACGGGATCTCGGCTCCGACGGTTCCCGCGTGCACGAGCTCGAGCGGGGCGGTCCTGCCCGGCGGCGGCGCGCCCGGCCGCCGCGAACGGCTCGAATCCGTTTCGCACCACCCAGCTTCGCGAGCGCGAGGTCCGGATGCGCCCGGACCATCGCCTCGCGCGTGAGCTCGGACGTGACCACGACGCGCGTTCGCCGAGCCGACAACCCGCGCCTCGAGCGCGGCCTCGATCGCCTTTCGCGCCCGCGAGCGGGGCCGGAGCCGATCGTCGAGCCCGGCCCATGGGTCGCGGAGCTCGGCGACCCAGGGCACCCGCTCCGAACGCGCCACCGCGAGCGCCGCCAGATGCGCGCTGTATGGAACCGAGGTCGAGACCAGGACGCGCCGGTCCCGGGGCCGCTCGCAGCGCGCGGCGGACTCCCGCGACCGCGAACGGGATCCATGGCGGCGAGCGCGTCGGGAACGTACACGTAGTCGCGAACCAGTCGCCGGGCGCGGTCGAGCGCCGGCCCGCCCGCCGGCTCGCCGACCGTCTCCGACGCGGCGCGCGAGTCGGTCGGCCGCCGCCACGCAAGCGCGCCCAGCAGCCTGGTCGGCTCGGGCGCACGGGTCCTCAGCGTGTGGACCGGCGGCGGCCGGTTCCCGGGGTCGCGGTGATAGAGGCCCCGCTTGACGGTCACCACGATCGGTTGCCAGCCGGCCTCGGGAAGATGGCGGGCGAACGACGCCGCCCGCTCGCTCGCGGGCCCGACCATCGGCGGGTAGTGGAAGGCGAGCAGGACGACGGATCTCGTCGACCTGCCGGTCGTCGTCTCGGCCCTCATCGGCGCGGGAGCTCTCCCGGCGTGACGAAATGACGTCACGCAATCTCCGGATGAGCCGAGTTCGCAGTGGTGCCTGCCAGAGTCGGCGCCGCCAGAGCTCCCAGCGCCAGGTCCGCAGCCGGCTCGAAAGCAATCGGACCGATGCGGGCCGACCGACATCCGTCATCACTTGGGTCGCATCGCGCGGCAGGTTCACCGCGCCGGCCTCGCGCATTCGCGCAAGCAACTGCCGGTACATGATCATCAGGGATTCACGCTCCCTGGGGCTCTTTCCTTCACGCCAGCGTCCGATTTGCGCCCGCTGGGCGGTGATCTCTGCCTCAAAGAAAGCACGCATCGCGGGCTCGTCGTCGATCCCCAGGGTCGTGAGCAAACGCGTGTAGGTGCCCTCCCTGTCATCGCGGACGAGTTCCTCGAGGTGCACGGTGGTGAAGGTTCGGGGTGGCAACGGTCGCAGCGCGCGAGCGGCTGCCCGCAGATACCGCTCCGCCCACCAAAGCAGGCAGTCGTTGATGTCGTCCGGTGCCCAACGCTGCTCGGTCAGCGATGACGCGACGTCGAGTCCGCTTCGAACGATGTTGACGACAGCCGCTTCGGGGGAACATCGAGAGCAACCACGGCGCCGCCTGCGAGTTCGCCGGCGTCCTCTCGATCCAGGCTCGGCCGTCGGCAACTGGATGGTTCTCCACGACCTGGTCGATCAGGGATGCGCACGCGCGGGCGCGATCACGCTCGAACGCGTCCGGAAAGCGCTGCAGCATCGCGTCGAGAGCCACCTCTGGGACCAGCCAGAACAGACCTCGCGAATCGCCGTACGGACTGGGTCGTCGATACCAAAACCCACGCATTCGCTCGACGAACTGCGGGACGTCAATTCTTCCCGCCAGCACGTCCGCGAGTCCGCCACGGTCGGCATGAAAGTGAAGCTCCCGCTCGACGAGCGTATACGCGGTTGACCGGCGGAGCAGCTCACCCAGAATCGTCGTCCCTGAGCGCCCCGTGCCTCCCACGAATACGGGTTGGCGGGGGCGGCCGGCTTGTGGCGCGGCGTCAAGCAACCCAGGGCTCGGCGTTGTCCTCACGGAGCGCAGCAGCCACGGCTCCAACGACACGTTCCGAGGCATCTGGTTGGAGCGATTGGCCCATTGAACCCGCCACGACGCAAGCTCGTCGCGTCTGGCGTCCTGACGACATCGTGGACGCCGACTCGAAACCGGCGATAGCGCCGGACGGCGCACCATATCGCGGGGGTGGCTCGTATCGTGGCCACCTCGCGGAGGCCCGCCCCCCATGAGTCGCGATGCGGAAGCAGTTCGCGCGAGCACGACGGCCTGACTGTCGTCTAGCCGCGATGTATAGGCCTGCGCCGTGTGCGACAGAGCTGCATGGCGCAGGCGCGTCCGATTCAACCGATGGCGCGCGGTCTGATCCCTGTGAGGCGAATATGCTGGCGCATGAACTTGGCATGACGGTGCCGACGGAACACGCGCGGTTGCGGCAGGCCTCGGTCCGGGGTCTCGACTTCATCGTCATCGGCGCGCAGAAGGCGGGAACAAGCTCCCTGTTCGAGCACCTGCGCAGCCATCCCGAGCTGTATATCCCGCCCCACAAGGAGTATCCATTCTTCAGCCATGACGAGATGTATGCGGTCGGTTGGTCGGCGTTCCTCTCGAGAGCGTTCCGGGACGCACCGGCCGGAACATGCTGGGGCACGGTGACCCCGTGGTACATGAGTGGCTGTCCGGTTCGGGCGGAGCATGGAATCTCCGGCGAACCGCTGGCCGACGGGGACTTGGAGCGGATCATTCCGAACCGAATCCGTGCACGGATTCCGGACGTCAGGCTGATCGCAATCCTGCGCGATCCTGTTTCACGCTGCGTCTCTCATTACGGGATGGATGTGCTTCGCGGCGTGGCAGATCGCGGAGGCTTCGACACGACGATCCGTGACCTGCTTTCGTCAGCGGCGCTGAAGAGCTCGCGTCGTCTGGAAGCCCCCGCCTACATCGCCTGGGGCGAGTATGGCCGCATCTTGAAGGCCTATTACGACGTTTTCCCGCGCGAGCAGATTTACGTGTGCTTCACCAGCGACCTCGAGCACGCGCCGCGCGAGTTCATGCAGAGGCTGTTCGAGTACCTCGACGTCGACCGTAGCTTTGTGCCGGCCCACTTGCGCAGCCGCTATCGGCAAGCAGCAGCCTCCCCCCGGATCGCACGGTTGCCCTCCCCTGCGGCGCTCGAGAGAAAGCTGGCCCGCCAGAGTTGGGCGCGGGCGCTATGGCGGTTGCTTCCGCCAAGGGTCCAGACACGCGCGCTCCTACGCTCCCGCGGAGCAGGCTACCGTTTGCAGCTCTGGAACAGGCGGCGCGGGTGGGTTCAATCGTCGCGACGCGAGCCCCGAGGTTCTCGATCTGCTTGGTGCCCATTACGGGGAGGATCGGATACTTCTCGAGGAGCTGATCGGCAAGCCCGTCCCTTGGCGCGCCGTCCAGCTGGAGGAGTGATGCTGCGGACGCCGTCGGTACCTCGCTCGCGCGGTGCCCGACCCGATGGCGCAGTACTAGCCGGTCGGCGACACACCGACCGCCGCGGCAAGATCGAAGCTAGTGTCGCGACCAGTACGTCCCGACCACCTTGTCGGTGTGGTGGAACCTCACTCCGGTGTCCAGCAGGCGGCGGCAGAGGTTCCAGTCGGCCACCTCCCCCGTGTGCACACAGTACGGGTCGAACTCGAACTGGCGTAGCCCCGAGTGGGTGATGGCGGACAGCCAGTTGAACCTCGCGCGCTGTGGCGGCCAGTCGGAGATGTTCATGTCCTTCGGCTCCCCGGTCGCGGCGTCCACCACGGCCAGTTTGCCGTACGCGACCTCGGCGCGTTCCTGCTGTGCGACGGCTGAGCAGGTGTTCGATGTGGTCGGGCGCGAACTCGTCGTCATGGTCGAGCGGGCAGACCCACCGTCCCCTGGCTGCCCGTAGCCCCGCGTTCATCGCGTTGATGCCGGTTACCCGCCACCGCTCCAACTCGTCTTCGGGGTAGGGCTGCCTGTACGGGAGGTTGATGAACCGGATCCGTTCGTCCCCCAGCCTGGCTACGCGTTCGGCGGTGTCGTCGGTGCAACAGTCGCCGACCACCACCGCCTCCCAGTTATCGTAGGTTTGGGCGCGCACCGAAGCGAGGGCGCGTTCGCAGAGGATCCGCCAGTTGTTGTATGTCGCGATCCTGACCGTCACCAACGGCTCCCGCTCCGTGTACGCGGTTTCGTAGCCGGGGTCGGCGCGGATCTGCTCGAGCCGGTCAGGCCACCGTTGCGCCGCCTCATACGCGAGGGCGGCGAGCTGCCGCGTGTGGGCGAGGTCGCGCCTGAACGGTTCGAGCCTGCGGTCCAACGGCCCCATGAGGCGTTCCTTGAGCGTCACACCCCAACCCTACATCGCCTCGAGGGAGGTGGAGTCGATAGCCACGCAGTCAAGAAGGGCACGTTCGCGGCCGCCACTTCCACCGTTAACCAGGGGTCACCGGGGTCGGGTTATGCGGCGACGAGCCTTGCCGGCCGCCACCAGCTGGGCGAAGCGCTTGTTCCAGGTGCGCGGTCGAGGCACGCCGATCGCGCAGGTTGCGAGACGCAGCCGGAGCGCGATCAGCCGCGGGCGTGGACGCGGCCGCGTTCGGACCAGTCGACCGAGCCGCGGTAGCCGTGCTCTAGCGCAGCATCTCCGTCACCCGCGGCGGCTTGATCCGGGCGAGTCGGCGGTCAGCCTTCGGATCACCGGCTCGAGCGGGGCCAGCATCGAACCCGCAGGCTCGCAGTGGTAGCTGCGCGGCTCGCTCGACTCGGCCAGCCGCTTGACCGTCCGGGGATCGATTCCGAGTCGCTTTGCGATCTGACGTCGCGAGACGCCGTCGGCGTCCATCGCCCGCACCTGAGCCGATGCCCATCGCGCTGCGCACCTCCGGGCCGGCCTCCCTCGACTCGACCGCGATCGAGCCGAGCGTGTTCGCGGCATCGGTCAGGCAAGTGCGCAAAAGTGGCTGGGCGACTAAGGTGGTGGAGGAGGATATGCAGCGTTTGCCGGGGCCGCTAGCAAGTAGACATCTAAAGACGCTCAAAGTCCTCCTCGGCCTATTCCCGATTCTCGTCCGAGCGCGATTTCACACCTGGCGCGCCCGTCGGGCAGGGCCCTGTCGGGGCGATCCGAAGCGGGTCTTGTTCCTGGCGGCCTTCTGGCCGGGTAACGCGGGATACGAGTATCGAGTTGCGCGCTGGGCGAGCGTCCTCGAGGATGCAGGATTCCAGGTCGACATCGATTGTGTCTTCGACCATGAGCGATTTTGGCGATGGGTGCAGGACAACGACCCGGAGCTGTACGTATATCCCGCGCGTCATCGACTCCACCGAATCCTTACATCGGGCGTGTATGGCTCGGTGGTAGTCCGGCGCGAGGTGCTGCTGTGGAACGACTACGGCCGGCTCTTCCTCGAGCGCCTCTTGTTGGCGATGCATCCCAACGCAATCCTCGATATCGATGACGACCTTGGGGCGGCCAAGAGTGAGCCTCGTGACGTCGGCCTCTTCGGTCGCCTACTCGGCGAGCATCCGGCGAAGTTCAGCGCCAGCCTGAGGATGTACCGCAAGGTGATCGCCGGAAGCCGATATCTCGAGGAGCTCGTCCTAGATCGGGCCCCACAGCTCGATCGCGACGATGTGACAGTGATCCCGACCTGCGTGGATTACGAAGACGAGCCGGCAAAGAACTACCGCAGTCGCTCTCGTCCTCTCGTCTTCGGGTGGATCGGCGGTACAGGGAATCTCAGGCAGCTCGATCTGGTTGTTCCTGCTCTTGAACGTATCGCCCGCGATACGGCGCTGAGGCTGCTTGTCATCAGCGGCCAGTCGTATGTCCCCAACGCGTCGATCGATGTGGAGAACGTCTCCTGGGACATGCAGACCCACTTGGATCACCTACGCCGCGTGGACATCGGCCTCATGCCGTTGCGTGACACACCGACTGGACGGGGAAAGTGCGGCTTCAAGTTGCTTCAGTACATGGGGCTGGGGATCGTCAGCATCGCCACCGCTTTGACCGTCAATAGAGAAATCGTGGAGGACGGCGTGAGCGGCTTTCTCGTCGAGCCGGACGGTGACTGGGAAGGCACGATCCGCAGAGTGATCGAGTTAGAAGGCTCGTTCCCTGCGATCGGCCAAGCTGCGCGTCAAACGGTGCTCTCTCGCTACAGCTTCGCAGCACATCGTGATCCGTATGTGGGCTTTCTTCGGCGGGCTATCCGCGCGCCGGTTTCACGTTAAGGGGAGCGCCTCGATCGCCCTCGTGGAGCCCCGACGCCATCCCGGGCATGCGCCCGGCTCAGCCCGTTCCCGATAGGGCGGACAGGGCCGGCGTGGCGCTCGATGTCGCACCACATGACCTCGACGTCATCGGCGATCAGTCGCCATCACGCGCTCGAATCGGTCAACTGCCCAGGTCCGCGACAGGCGGCGTCGCGGAGGTGCTGCCGACACGCGCTCTAGTCATATCCCCGGCGCCGGACGCCGATCTGTATCGTGCGGCGCTGACCGACTTTGGCGCGGACCTAGGGGAGAGGGATGACACGGATACGTTGGCTCGGCGTGTTGGCTGTGACCGCAATCGTTGCGCTCGGGCCGGGCACCGTGTCCGCGGACGCCACGCGGTACCCAACCGTGTTCAAAAAATTCAAGTACAAGGCGAAGAACGCGGTGGCGCAATTCAGCGGAGAGATCGACTCGCCGAAGGGCGGCTGCGTCGCGAACCGCAAGGTGCGAGCTCTACCGAAAGAAGAGCGGTAATACTGACACCACCAACCTCTATTCCGACCCATCGTTTGAAAACGGGTTTCATCCTTTCGACGGCATATACGGGGCGTCGTGGAGCACGGCGCGGGCGTACTCGGGCACGCACTCGATGGATCTCGGCGGCTACCGCTACCCCCGCGACTCGTCGGCGTATTGGTTCCCCGTTACGCCCGGGAAGGCGTACTCAGCGAGCACGTATTTCTACAACACGACGGCCAGACCTGGCAACTTCCGCGTCAGCTTCAACTGGCTCGACGCGAGTGGCGCAGAGATAGGGTCCTCTGTCGGGGGCGGCGTCAGCGTCCCGCGGAACACCTGGACAAGGGTTTATCAGGACAACGCCATCGCTCCGGCCGGGGCCACGCAGGCGCAGCTTAAGTGGGAGGCCATCCAAGTCGCCGGGGTGTTTATGGATGAGGTCAATGTCCGAGAGGGACCGGGGTTCAAGGTCGTCGACGATCGCACCAACAGCAAGGGCAAGTTCAAGATCGGCCTCGGCAGCGGACCGCCGGTGCAGGGCAAGTACTACGCCAAGGTTAAGCGGACGAAGATCGGTAGCTCTAATAGTAAGAAGGCCTGCCTTGGCCGGAGATCCGGGTCGGTGAAGATCATGGGCTAACGCCACGGTTCTCCAATCGGTCGGGCAGACAGCTCTGAGTCTGCTCGCGTCGCGGTCTTGGAACTTCTTCAGAGCGCGCTATGCGTCTGCAGATGCGGAGAGCGTGCCCGCCAGGTTCATTTCGAGTTCTGGGAGGCGCGCTGAGCGCGGGCTGTCGGCGCCGGTCGATTCTCAGACGGCCCTTGCTTGCCGTCGCGGACGCCTGCTCAGTGCTCGCGGGCGTAAGGCGGATCTCGGGGCCTTGAGCGAGCCGGTTACTCTCCCGGCAATGTCCAGTTTCGCTGCCGCGCTTGAATCGCTCGATCTGAGCCTCTTCGAATCCATCGAGAGTCAAACCACTTCGGAGGACAAGCGCTCGCTGCTCGCTCTCCACGTCGCCTGCAGACGCAAGTACGAGAGCTTCGCGTGGCTTGAGATTGGATCGCACCTTGGGGGCTCACTCCAGACGCTTGTACGGGATCCGCGGTGTGCGCGGATCACCTCGATAGACACGCGCCCCTACGAGCAGCCTGACGAGCGCATGGGGTTCACGGAGGATCGCTTCCGGTATCCAGAGAACTCGACGAAACGGATGCTCGACCGGCTTGGAAGCGTGCCCGGGGCGAATCTCGAGATCGTACGGACATATGAGGTCGGCACGGAAGTTCTCGATCCCGAGGCCATCGATCCGCCTCAGGTTTGCTTTGTTGACGGGGAGCACACCAACGAGGCCTGTGCGAGAGATGCGGACTTTTGCCGCCGCGCCGTCCGGGACAGAGGTGTTATCGCTTTCCACGACATCGGCGTTATCTACGGAGCGGTGGCTGCATTCGTCGACCAGTTGACGACCGAAGGCATCCCGCATCGGACGGCCTATCTTCCCGATGCCATTTTCGCGGTCGAGCTCGGGGTAGGCGGGCTGCTAGAGGATCACATCGTGGTCAGTCGCCGACTCTTCGACGGGAACGGCGTCCTCGGGCTGCTGAAAAGTAACGATCGCTATCGGGCATTCTTGCAGGGTAGGCGTGCTCGGCTCCTCCGGAAACTGGGCATGATTCCCCGCGAGTATTGACTCCATTCAACCGCATGATGGAGTGGTGGTGGGGCATCCACGGCAGGCAATCGAGCACCTGCCGGACCATCCTTCGGCACTATCCGCGCCTGGTTCCGCGTTAAGCCGGCGCAGGAACTCCCGAGGATTGTCGAATGAGGTCCTGAGAGCGCGTAACTCATCGTCATCCCTCGTCCACCACGCCGACGCGACAAGCTCTTCCCGCAGGTCCTCCTCGAAGCGCCACGAAATCACCTGCGCGGGGACGCCCGCCACGATGGCGTAAGCCGGAACGTCATTTGTCACTACGGCCCCCGCTCCGATTACCGAACCATGGCCGAGTGTTACCCCGGAAAGGACTAGGGCGTTCGCGGAGAGCAGGACGTCGCAGCCGAGTTCAGCAGCTGGTCCAGGCTCGTGAGTCGGCACATCTACCCACCCTCTCGCCGGATAGGCAAAAAGGTGGGCGGTCCCGACGTGGTCAAGCGCATGGGGCGGCAGGCCAACGCGAGCGCCCTGGGAGATGCTGGTGAAGTCTCCGATGTGGGCACAATGGAGAATCGCGGCATCAGCGCCGATGTAGCAATGTCGTCCGAGATACGCGAGCGTCGATTCTATGTACACCCGGTGCTTGATCGTCGTGCCGGTTCGAATCGTCAGGGTCTTCGGAACGACCGACTCGATCCGGCTTCCGGGATACCAACGCGGGTACAGGTAGCGGACCTTGAGCCACGACTTGAGTTGAGCCAATGCACGCTCGGTCAATGGTCGGCTCCGCTGTCCGTTGGGACGATTCCATCAAGGTGGGCGATCAGGCGCCGGGACTCGCACTCCCAGTTGTATCGCTGCTCGAAGCAACGCCTGCCATTTGCCGCCCGCCGCCTCATTTCTTCCTGGTCCTCGAGGATCCGTGACAAGTATCCGGCGAGGACCGTCGGCTCCCAGCGGTCTGTCAACCAGCCGCATTTGCAGCTGTCCAGGATCCGTCGATTCTCAGGCAGGTTCGTCGCGAGGATCGGGACGCGGGCGGACATGTACTCGAATATCTTGTTTGCCAGCGCAAGCCGTTTCGAGAGGTTGATCGGCTCGAGGATAAGGACACCGAGGTCGGCCGAGGCGGTCCAGTCATGCAGGTCGGCCTGCGGCACGATGCCATGCATCAGAACCTTCTCCTCCAGTCCATGGTCATGCACCATCCTCAGTAGGGCCGCTTTGAGCGGTCCCTGGCCCACCATCACCAGGCGTACCCCGTCCGGAAGGTGGGCGGCGCTCATGACGAGTTCAGCGAGCCCCCGGCCCTGATTCATCATCCCCTGGTAAAGCACGACGCGATCTGTGGCCGCGAGTCCAAGCTCGCGACGGATCCGGTCCGAAGCTTGAAGCTCCGTTCGCTGGGGACAGTTGAGCACGACACCCACGTCGTCACGATGAAACCGCTCGCGAAATACCGCTGCAAAGCTCTCGTTGGTGGTGATCAGCACATCCACGTCCCGAACGAGCCTGGGCTCTTCCCAATTGCCTATAGCCCGGCAAAGGAAGGTGATCAGTCGGAAGGCGAGCGCCTTCGGCAGCGGCGCATCGGCGGGGAAGAATTGGTTGACGGTCTCCAGCCAGATCTCATGTGAGTCGTAGATCAGCCTTGCGTCGAATTCGCGAGCAATCCGTCGAGCCGGGAAGAGCGTCGGGTAGTCATTTGCCCACACGACGTCAAAGTCACGGCCGTCGGCAAGAGCAGCGTCCGCGAGGTGGTCGTGTTGTCGGTGAAAAAGCAGCCACTTACGCATCCCGGAAGGCACGGGGCGCACGGTTGGCCTGACTTCGACGCGATCGTCGAAGTACACACCGTCGTCCTCCGAGCCTCCCGTAGTCAGAAGGAGCACCCGCCCGAAGCGACTCAGGGTGCGCACGGTTCGCTGTACCCGCGCGTCATACGTGACAGGACCGTCGAGGAGGACGCAGAAGTTCAACTCTGGGCTCGTCAGCGGGCTTCGTGTCACTGTGACCCCATTATGACCTTTGGCTCGTGGTGGCGACACATGAATACCGGGCTGGCTCCCCAACTACAACTTCACCCCACGTCATGGCTCCCTCGGTCACGGGCGCCCGTAGCTCGACTCGCCGAGCCGGAACAACTTCATGCCTAGCTAGGCCTAGAGCGCCCTCCCGCCTCAGTCCTGGGGCGCTCCGTTCCTGGAGCGCTCCGTGCACGCGCGCGTACGCCTCGAGCACCTCGGGCGTGCGACCTCGGTCTCGCACGACCCCCCGCTCGAGCCACATCGTCTCCTCACATACCTCGGCGACCTGGCCGGGGTTGTGGCTGACGAAGAAGACCGTGCTGCCCTCACGGTGGAGACTCTTGATCGCGTCGAGGCAACGGCCCTGAAACTCCCCGTCGACCACGGCCAGCACTTCGTCGAAGACGTAGATGTCGGCTGGGAACTGCATCGCGATCGAGAACGAAAGGCGCGAAATCATCCCGCTCGAGTACCGCTTCACGGGCGTGTCCATGTGCCGCTCGAGCTCCGCGAAGGCGCTCACGGCGTCCATGCGCGACGCGACCGTCTTGCGCGGCACGCCGAGTGACGCCGCGAACAGCGCGACGTTCTCGCGGCCGGTGAGCTCGCCATGGAAGCCCTGCCCGACGGCCAGAAGCGGGATCACCCGTGCCCCGGACCCGCATCACCCCGCTGGTCGGAAGGGTCGTCCCTGCGAGGAGCTGGAGCAGCGTCGACTTCCCGGATCCGTTCATGCCGACCAGCCCGAGCGACTGGCCCCGCGGGACCTCGAAATCGACGCCGGCGAGCGCCTCGAAGCCGCCCGGATCGACGCGCGACCGCCGACGCATCAGCCGGTTGAAGCTCTGTTGGAGGCTGTGATGCTCACCGAGCCGGTAGTGCTTTCTGAGCCCTTCCGCGACCACCGCGTAGGGTTGCGCTCCGTTCCCGCTCAGCTCGGGCATCTCAGATCTCGTCCGCCATCGTCGTTTCCATCCGCGAGAACAGCCACCAGCCGGCGGCCGCGAGGACGACGGTTTCGACGAGCGCCACCGCGATCGGTCCGGGCCGCGGGTGATAGCCGGAGATGACCAACCCGCGCCAGGCCTCCATCACCCCCGTCAACGGATTCAGCTCCACGAGCGTCCTCAGCTTTCCCGACAGCCCGGCGAGCGTGTAGCCGACCGGCGCCAGGAACACCCCGACCTGGAGCAGGAACGGCATCACGCTGATGATGTCGCGATAGCGAACCGCGAGGCAGCACGCGATTCCGACGACGCCCGCCGTGAGGACGACGAGCCAAGCCAAGCCGAAGGGGAGGAGGACGGCGAGCGGAGAGAGGTGATCCGTTACCGCGGCGGCGATCAGCGCACCGATCGCGGGTACCGCAAACGAGGGCAGCGATGCGATGATCGCCGACGAGCGGAAACGCCGTGCGCGGACACGGCGTGTACCGGATGTAGTTCATGGTTGCTGATGATCGAGGACGCGCCGATCGTCACCGCGGCCTGGAAGAACGACCACGCGCTCAGGCCCACGAGCGTGAAGACGACATACGGCACCCCGGAGCTCCCGACCTTGGTCAGGTTCTGAAACGCGATGATGAACGCGAGCAGCAGGGCGAGCGGCTGAAAGACGAGCCACAGCGGTCCGAGGACCGACTGCTTGTACTTGACCTTGAAATCGCGTCCGGCGATCACGCGGATCACGTCCGCGTGTCGCACGAGGTCGCTCACCTTCAGCCTGCGCTTGGCCGGGACGATCACGCGCTCGACCGGCCACTCGAGCTCCGTTGCGGGCGGCGACGCCGTCGCGGTCTGTTCGAGATCGAGCTGGTTCATCGGGAGCAGGTGCGTCGTCGGTCGCGATCAGCCGCTTGGCTGGACCTCGCGCGTCGATGCAGCCAGGGCGGTCGCCATGGGCACACGATATCGGGAGATTGGGGGAGGTTCACCCGGCCCGACCCCGGACGTCGACTGACGCGACTCAGGTACCTTCGGCCGAACATGCTCGACTTCGCCGTCATCGGGGCGCAGAAGGCCGGGACCACGTCGCTCTTCGAGCATCTGCGTGGCCACCCGGAGCTTTACCTGCCCCCGGGCAAGGAGCAGCCCTTCTTCAGCCATGACGAGATCTACGCGGCGGGATGGCCGGAGTTCGCCGCCAACACCTTCCACGACGTCCCCGAGGGGACGCGGCGGGGCGTGGCGACCCCCTGGTACATGGCCGGTTCGCCGCTACGCGCCGACCCGGACGCGGCCGCCGAGCCGTATATGCCGGGGCTGACGGAGAGGATCATCCCGGAGCGGATTCACGAGCAGCTCCCGGCTGTCAAGCTGATCGCGATCCTCCGCGATCCGGTCGACCGCTGCGTGTCGCACTACGGAATGAGCGTGCTCGGGGGTGGGATGGATCCACCGTCCTTCGACCGGGTCATCGCCGACCTGCTGGAGCCCGCGGCTCTCGAGCGGGCTCGCGGCCGGCCGGTGAGCGGCTTCGTCACCTGGGGTGAGTACGGCCGCATCCTCGATGCGTACTACGCGGTCTTCGCCCGCGAGCAGATTTTCGTCTGTTTCACCAGCGAACTGGAGGCGGCCCCGCTCGAGTTGATGCGCCGGCTGTTCGACTTCCTCGGCGTCGAGACCGGCTTCGTGCCGCCGACCCTCGGCCGCCGTTACCGCCAAGGAGCCAGCGCTCCGCGGGTCGGTTGGCTGCGGTCGCCGTCGGCCCTCCAGAAGAAGCTGATCGGAGCGCCCGTCGTCCGCTCGCTCTGGACGCTGGTTCCATCCGACGCGCGGCGGCGCATCGTCCTTCGCCTGCGGGAGGCGAACTACCGTTACGACATGTGGAACCGGCGCGCATCGCCCGCGCTCGAGGCGAGCCCGGAGTCGCTGGCGCGACTGCGGGCCCACTACGAGGAGGACCGTCCGCGGCTCGAGGAGCTGATCGGCGGACCGGTCCCGTGGGCCACCTGATGTGCGGGATCTCCGGGGTCGTCGGACCGGAGGCGGGCGACCTCGACGCCGTCGTCGACGCCCAGATCGCGACGCTCGAGCACCGCGGCCCCGACGCCCACGGAAGCTTCGCCGGCAGCGAGGCGACGATCGCGCAGAACCGCCTCGCGATCATCGACCTCGTCACCGGCGACCCGCCGATCACGAACGAGGACCGCACCGTGGCCGTCGTCCTCAACGGCGAGATCTACAACTTCCGCGAGCTCCGCGAGGAACTGATCGGACGCGGCCACGAGCTGCGCTCGCGCGGGGACACCGAGGTGATCGCCCACCTGGCCGAGGAGCTCTCGCCGGTCGAGCTCGCCCGCCGCCTCGACGGCATGTTCGCGTTCGCCGTCTGGGACGAGCGGCGGGGGCGGCTCGTCCTCGGCCGCGACCGGGTCGGCAAGAAGCCGCTCTATTACTGGTCCGCCGGCGGGCGGCTCGTGTTCGGAAGCGAGCTCAAGGCGCTGTTCGCGGATCCCGCGGTGCCGCGGCGGCTCGACCCCGGGGCGATCCCCGCCTACCTCACCTTCGGCTACGTCCCGACCCCGCGCACCTTCTTCGACGGTGTCCGCAGCCTCCCGCCGGGCCACGTGCTCACGTTCGAGCCAGGGGGCGAGCCGCTGATCGAGCGCTACTGGCAGCCGCCGGTCGCCGGCGTCGACGGCGCCAGCCACCTCGACCTCTCGCTCGACGAGGCGGCCGCCGAGGCGCGCTCGCGGCTCGAGGACGCGGTCCGGCGGCGGCTGATCTCCGACGTGCCGCTCGGCGCCTTCCTCAGCGGCGGGATCGACTCCAGCGCGGTGGTCGGGATCATGGCCTCGCAGCTCGACCGGCCGGTGCAGACGTTCACGATCGGCTTCGACGACCGCGAGGGCTTCGACGAGCGGCCGTACGCGCAGATCGGCGGCGCGGCGGCACGGCACCGACCACCACGAGTTCGTCGTCCACCCGGACGCCGTCGATCTGGTCGAGCGGCTCGTCTGGCACCACGACCAGCCGTTCGGCGACTCGAGCGCGGTGCCGACCTTCCTGCTCAGCGAGCTGACCCGCGGGCACGTCACCGTGGCGCTCTCGGGCGACGGCGGCGACGAGGCGTTCGCCGGCTACGAGCGCTTCGTCGCCGGGCTCGCGGCGCGCCGGTTCGCGGCCCTGCCGGCGCCGCTTCAGGCGGCGGCCCGCGGGACGGTCGGCCTGCTTCCACCGCGGGCGCTGCGCGGGCGCGCGGGCAGCCTGCAGCGGTTCGCCGGCGTGGCGCAGCGCGGACTTCCCGACGCCTACCGGGCGTGGATCAGCTTCGTGCAGGATCCGGAGCGCGAAGCGCTGCTCGACGGTCGCCGCGACGACTGGGCAGCCGAGGACTACCGCGCGATCTGGGACTCCTCCGTCGGCGCTCGCCCGCTCGACCGCCTGCTGGATCTCAACCTGCGCACCTACCTGCTCGACGACCTGCTGGTGAAGACCGACCGGATGAGCATGGCCCACGGACTCGAGGTCCGCTGCCCGTTCCTCGACACCGAGCTGCTGTCGTTCGCGACCCGCCTGCCGCCGGCGTTCAAGGCCCGCGGCGCTGACCCTGAAGCGGGTGCTGAAGGCGGCGGTTGCGGACCTGCTTCCGCGCGAGATCCTCGATCGGCCGAAGCGTGGCTTCGGCGTGCCGCTCGACCGCTGGTTCCGCGAGGACCTGCGCGGCTATGTGGACGCCACGCTCGGGGCAGCGGACGCACGCGTCAAGCACCATCTGGTGCCGGAAGCGGTCGACCGCCTGATCGCCGAGCACCAGGCGCGAGCGGCGCAACCACGGACACGCGCTCTGGACCCTGCTCACGCTCGAGGTCTTTCTGCGGCGCGAGGGGTGGTGACGTGCCGAGCGTGCCGCCCGGCCTCGATGTGCGTCTCGCCCCGCTGGAGGACCTCGAGCGCTTCGCTCCCCTGATGCGGGCAGCCTTCGGGCTTCGGGTCTCAGAACGGCACTTCAGATGGAAATTCGCCGAGAATCCCTCGGGACCGGTGGTGGGATTCGAGGCGATCGGTCCGAACGGCCCTGCTGCGTTCTACGGAGTGATTCCCGAGACCTACGTGGTTCGAGGCAAGCGGACACGAGTCCACCAGACGGTCGACATCATGATCCACCCCGACTACCGCGCAAGTGGTCTCTATATGGCCCTCTCGCGCCGAACGTACGAGCACCTCCTCGCCGAGGAGGGCGGCTACACCCTGGTGGCGTTCCCAAACGAGAAGCTGCTCTCGGTTGGCACGAAGCGCACCGGGTGGACCCTCATGCACACCATCCCCCTCGTGTTTCTGCCTCGCATCATTCATCGCGCGCGCCGGTGGCGGTCCCGGGCGAAGGATCTGGCCTTCACGACCGTGAAGCGCGCAACCGACCTCGAGCCGTACCTCAGCGCGCGAAACCAGTCCTCGCGGGCTGTATCCGTGGAGCTCTCGCCCGAATTTCTGCAATGGCGAGGATTCGACCACCCCTACAACCCGGCCCAGGCGTGCCTCGTCTGGCGCGGGTCCGAGCCGGTCGGGATGTGCCTGTTCTCGACCGACGCGCGGTCACGCTGCCTGATCCAGCTCAGCGGACTTCATCACCCCACAGATGTGCGACGACGCCTTCGCCGCCCTGGCGGCCTTTCTGTTCGAGGAGACCAACGCGTCCCTGCTCTACACCTGGGAGCCCGTCGATCCCGGTCGGAGAGCGGCGCTCCGGCGCAGCGGATTCGTCAAGAACCCCACGCGCAGGGGCCCCGGCTCAGCGCGTTACTCCTTGGTCGCCCGCTCGGAGCCGCGACTGGTTCACGGACAGGACTGGCTGGATCCTGCGAACTTCGACGCCCAGCCGATCATGCACGACTGAGCCACCATCCAACGCCGAGGTCTTGTAAAACCCCACGCTGTCCGAATGCCCGGCTCGCGTCGCTCCCTCAGACCGTCCGCTCGACGGGCGCTGATCGATGCGTACTCGGTCGCGGTCACTTCGGTCCGGATCGACCGCCTCCGGCTGCGTCGGCTCGCCAGAGGGCGCGGCCTGATTGTGCTCAACCTCCACCACGTTGGGCCGCCCGGCGGCCGATTCGTTCGTCCGATTCCGCCCGAGGTCTTCGACGAGCTCGTCGGGTGGCTGAACCGCGAGTGCCGGCTGACGACGTTCTCGGGGCTTCGCGACGTCGCGACCGACGGGCACAAGCCGGCGGCGATTCTCTCGTTCGACGACGGCTATCGGGATTTCGTCGAGTACGCGATGCCGATTCTCGAGCGTCACGGCGTACGGGCGAACCAGAACGTGGTTGCGGCGTCGGTCGAGAGCGGGCGTCCCCCGTGGAACGTCGAGCTACTGGACGCGATGGAGCAGGTGCCGGTCGAGAGCTTGCGCGCGCTCCAGCTGCCGTCGGGCGAGCTGCCCAGGCTCGAGCCCGCCGCCGGCGATCACGCCCTGATGCGGTGGGGAGTCGAGGTGAGCCGTCTGCTCAAGCTGCGGCCGCGCTCGGAACGTGAGCCGCTCGTCGATGCCTTGCTCGAGCAGCTTCACGATCAGGCGCCGGCGCCTCCATCGCAACCGATGCTCACCGCGCACGAGCTCTCCGAGGTGGCTCGACGCCACGAGGTAGGCGTGCACTCCTATGAGCACGACTCGATGGAGTTCGAAAGCGACGAGCTGTTCGCCGAGGACGTCCGCCGCTGCCGGCGCTGGTATCGGCAGCACCTCGGGGCCGAGCCTCGGATCTATGCGTTTCCGAACGGCAGCTACAGGCCGTCCCAGGTGAGGATCGCCCAGGAGGCGGGGTTCGATTACGTGCTGCTGGTCGGCGAGCGACCGTCTTCGATTCGCGAGCGCGTGCATCCCCGGGTCACCGCGGACGGAGTCACGCTGCGCGAGCTGCGGATGAGGATTGCCCGCGCCTGCTGAGCCGGGGGCCCTGTCACGGACATGCGCTCTGGACCCTGCTCACGCTCGAGGTCTTTCTGCGGCGCGAGGGGTGGCAGGCGGATCGCTCATCCCGGGCTGTTCCGCCCGCTGCCACTCGACCTGGCGGCCGAGGCCCTCGGCGAGCGAGACCTTCGGCTGGTAGCCGAGATCTCTTCTCGCCTTCTCGACGCTGGCGTGGGTGTTACGGACGTCACCGGGTGCCGGCGCCCCGTACGCGACGGCGATTTCGCGATCGAGCAGGCCCCGCGAGCGCATCGACGACCTGGTTGATGGTCGCGTGTGAGCCGCCCGCGACGTTGTAGACCTCGCCCGGCACCGATCGCGATCCGGCGGCGACCGTGGCGTCGACCGCATCGCTCACGTAGGTGAAGTCGCGACTCTGCGCGCCGTCTCCCAGGACCGTGATCGGATCGCCGTCGAGGGCCGCGCGGATGAACCGGTTGAACGCCATGTCGGGTCGCTGACCGGGGCCGAACACGGTGAAGTAGCGCAGGCAGACAACGGGCACCGAGAACTGGGAGTTGTAGAGCCGGCAAAGCGCCTCGGCCGCCGCCTTGGTGACCCCATAAGGCGACTGCGGCATTGCCGGGTCGCCCTCGCTGACCGGATAGCGCGTCGCATCCCCGTAGATCGAGGAGGAGGATGCGACGACGATCCGCGTCGCTGACGCATCGCGCGCGGCCTCGAGAAGACGCTGGGTAGCCAGGACGTTGTCGCGCGAGTAGATCTCGAACTCGTCGCCCCAGCTGACCCTGACTCCGGGTTGCGCGGCGAGGTGGAAGACGACGTCGACGCCATCGAGCAGGGGGCGGATCGGGCAGCTTGCCAGATCCTGCTCGAGAAACTCGAGGTCTCCCGCTGCCTCGACGCGACTCACGCTTCGACGCTTCAGCGCGACGTCGTAATACGGGGAAAGGCGATCGACGGCGCGAACCGTGTGGCCGTCGGCCAGCAACCGTTCTGCCAAGTGAGAGCCGATGAAACCGGCGACTCCGGTTACCAGGCACCTCATGGATTGTTTCTTTGGGGCGGCTGGAAGATGGCTGGGAAGGCCGGGGAAGGAGAGCTCCGGCCGAGCGGCGTCATAGGATACGGAACCGCTACCGGAGAGCGACTCGCGTCAGCTCACCACTCGGCATCCGGGCGCTCCCCGACGAGCTTGATCGTGTCCCCGAGGCGCGTTACGGACAGCGCCGCATTTGCCGCGCTCTTGAAGATCAGGCCCGAGCGGGCTGTAGACAGCGACTCGTTCAGGCGGTAGCTGCTTTCGACGCGATCGCCGGGCTTCATCGGATGCTTCCCGATGCGCGCGGCCTGGAGGAGCTCCTTGGGGTTCACGCCGTGGATGCGCAGCGTGCGCACCGTAAGTCCCGAGCTCGTAATCGCCCTGCGGAGGCCCGCCACGGAAAAGAGCTGGAGATGCTCCGGTGGGGAGATGATGCTCCAATTCGTGCCCAGCAGGCGTGCTGAGATGCCCCGGCCATGGGGCGTAGTCACGTAGAGCCCGCCGCCGGGTCGAAGCAGCCGGCGGCTCGCTGCCAAGAGCCCGCCGACGTCGGGTACGTGCTCGAGGACCTCGACGATGCTGACCACGTCGAAACCGGCCTCGGGGAGTCCAAGCTCGTCCAGTTCGCCGCTCCTGACATCGAATCCTCTTGCCCGAATCGCCTCGGCCGCGGGTTCGGCCACCTCCGTACCGATCACGTGCCAGCCCCGGTCCCGGGCCGCTTCCATCAGCGCGCCGGCGCCGCAGCCGATATCCAGCCAACGATTCAGCCGTCGATCAGCAGTCGAAGCCGGAGACCACCTCGTCGAGCCGCCGGTGAACGAAGGCGGGAACCTGCAGGTTTCCTTCGTGGTAGTAGCCCGCGTAGTCCGTCGACTCCGTGGCGCTCGGCAGTTGCGAGGTGAACAGCGTTTTGCAGCCCCGGCAGGTCCGCATGCGAAACCCGCTCACCTCGCCGCTGCTGCGGCTATCGATGCCGCCACAGCCAGGGCACGGCCGAGCCTCGGTTGGCGACATGGGAGACTGATAGCACGCTGAGCCAGTGGCTCGCTGAATCCGACTTTTCAATGCCTGGGTCCCTGCGCTCTCTATACGTCTGCTACCTCTCGCTCGAGGATCCACTCGTCGAGACCCAGGTCGTCGCCTACCTGGAGGGACTCGCCCGGCGCGGGCATACGATCCACCTGCTCACCTTCGAGCCGAAGCTCGATGCGGAGCGCAGGCGGCAGCTGGAGAGCGACCTGAGGCGGCGCGGGATCGAATGGCACTCGCTGCGCTACCACAAGCGGCCCTCGCTTCCGGCGACCATCGTCGACGCGCTGGCGGGGGCGCTGTTCGCCGTCTGGCTGCTGCGCCGCCACAGGCTGGACGCGTTCCACGCGCGCAACCACGTCCCCGCTGCGGCCGGGCTGATCGTGCGATTCCTGACCGGCTGCTGCCTCCTCTTCGACATCCGTGGGCTGATGGCCGACGAGTATGTGGATGCGGGACGGTGGCCGCGTGGTGGAATCGCCCAGCGGATTACCGAGCGGATCCAGCGTGCGGCAATCGCTCGCGCGGACGGAATCGTGGTGCTCACGGAGCGGGTGCGGGAACGGATCTTCGGACCGAGCGAGGGGCAGAAGGTCACGGTGATCCCATGCTGCGCCGACCTCGACCGCCTCAATGATGATCCGGGTGGGGCCGAGCGGGTACTCGCCCGACTCGACCTCCGTGGACGACCGATCATGATCTACGTCGGCAAGCTCAGCGAGCCTTATCTCGACCGAGAGATGGTCGAGTTCTTCGCCGTCGCGCGAGCCTCGAATCCCGGGCTCGCCTTTCTCGTCCTCACCCAGGCGTCGCCTGCGAGCATCCTCTCGGAGTTCTCGCGCGCAGGCATCCCCGAGGCGGACTACCGCATCACCCGAGCCGAGCCGGCGGAGCTCGGGGCGCACCTCGGAGTGGCCGACTTCGCGATCGCATTCTGTCGTCCCGGGTTTTCGCGCATTGCCATGTCTCCCACGAAGGTCGGCGAATACCTCGGCGCCGGACTGCCCGTGGTGTCGGGACCCGGGATCGGGGATCTTCGCCGAAATTCTGAACGGCCGCCGGGTCGGGGTCGTCGTCGATACGTTCTGCGTGGGCGACTACGAGCGCGCCGCCGCGCAGGTCCGAGAGCTCGCCGACGATCCGGACTGCCGGGCCTCCTGTCGGACCGTCGCGCGTGACCTGTTCTCTCTCCAAGAGGTCGGCATTCCCCGCTACGACCGGCTCTACCGTCAGCTTGCCGAGCAGCCGGACGGTAGCTCGGGGCGCGGCGACGATCGCTAGGACCGCGAGACGACCTGACGCAGGAACTCGAGATAGCGCGATTTCTGCGATTCGACCGAATAGCGCGCCACCACCGTTTCGCGAGCGGCATCGCCCAGCCGCTGCCTCAACTGCGGGGACTCGACCAGCCGACTCAGCTTCTCGAACCATTCGTCGTCCGACCGCGCGAGGAATCCGTTGCGGTCGTCGTCGATGATCTCCGTGTTGACGCCGACGGGCGACATCACGGTGGGTGTCCCGAGCCCCATGTACTGAAGACCCTTGAGACCGCACTTTCCGCGCGCCCACCGATCGTCCGGTAGCGGCATCAGCCCCACGTCGAGCTCGGACAGGTCCTCGATCTCGGTCCGCGGGTCCCAGTCGATGCCCTGGATCCCCAGCTCGTCGGAGCGGTACCCGCGATCGCCGATCACCTTGAAGTAGACCGTCTCGCCGTAGCGCCGGCGAAGCCGCCGCAGGACCGGGATCACCAGCCTGAAGTGCTGAATCGTCGTCATGCTGCCGCTCCACCCGAGGCAGACCCGCTCGTCGTCGGCCGGCCTCGAGCGTGGCGCGTAGAGCTCGGTGTCGATCGTCGTCGGTATCAGCTCGACCCGTTCGTTGAACCGGCACGCGTACTCCCTCAGGTACTCGTTGCCGACCAGGACGAGGTCGGAGAGCGAGACGATCTTCGACGTCTTGCCGGGTCGCTTCAACCACGCGAGACGGCGGTTCGCCTCGGACGCGTTCGGTAGCCAGATCGCGTCGTCGAAGTCGAACACGAGCCGTGCGCCCGCACGCCTGAACGCGTCCTCGAACAGCGCCGTTCCGAACTGGACGGCCTCACGCTGGACGAAGACGATCTCGTAGCGCGACGCCCGCGCGACGTCGGCGAGCCGGCGCAGCAGCCCCCGCGCGGCGACCAGCGCCTTGCGACCCTGCCGTCCCGATCCGTAGACGAGCTCGTATTCGTCCGGGCGCAGCACGGACGAGAAAGTGGTGCTGAACCCGTGCTCGGCGAGGAAGTCCACGTACTGCTCGAACCGGAAGCGCTGGCTCGGCACCCGCCCTGGCGGATGGACCGAGGCGAAGAGGATCTTCGGCATCGGCTTGGCTTCAGCCCTCGAGCCACACCTCGGGAAGCCCCCGGGTGACCTCGATCGCGGAGAACTCCGCGCTCTGGCGCGGGCCGACCTCCTTCGCCCACGCCGCCATCCGGCTCAGCCCCTCCTGCAGGGGCACCGGCGGCCGCATGTCGAAGACCCGCCGCGCCTTGTCGTGCTCGGCAAAGGCGTGCAGGACCTCGTTGCGCGGGGGGAGATGCCGGATCTCGCCCGCGATCCCCATCGCCTGCATGACGTTCTCGGCGAGCTCGTTGACGGTGAAGGGCTGGTCGGCGCCGATGTTGAAGATCTCGTTGTAGGCGTCGGGCAGCTCGACGGACCGGGCGATGTACGGGGCGACGTCGGCGGCGTAGCTGAACGCCCGCGTCTGCGTGCCGTCTCCGAAGACCGTCAGTGGCTCGCCGCGCATCAGCTGGTTCATGAAGATCCCGACCACATTTCGATACCGATCCCCGATGTTCTGGTACTCGCCGTAGACGTTGTGAGGCCGGAAGATGATGTGGTCCAGCCCGAACATGTGCAGGCTCGCGCGCAGATCCTGCTCGACGGCGAGCTTCGCGATCCCGTACGGGTCCTCCGGCTGGGGAACGGTGGTCTCGCTCATCGGCGTCTGCTCGCGCCCGTAGACCGCGATCGATGACGTGAACACGAAGCAGCGCACCCGATGCCTGATCGCCTCGTTGATCAGCGTGACGCTTCCGAGCACGTTGTTGGAGTAGTTGAAGCGCTTGATGAAGTGGCTGAGCCCCTCGGCGGCATACGCAGCCAGGTGGAAGACGTAGTCGATCGGACGGCGCTCGAACAGGTCAGCCACCAATCGGGTATCCGTTACCGACCCCTTCGTGAACTCCGCGCCCTCCGGCACGTTGGCCTCGAAGCCGCCGCTGAGGTCGTCGAGGACGACCACCGAGTGACCTCGTGCGAGCAGCTCGGACGCGACATGCGCGCCGAGGAAGCCCGCCCCGCCGGTGACGAGCGAGGTGGTCAAGCCGGCTCTCGTCGCGTTGCCGACCTGCTGCTCACGACTGGACCGTATAATGCCCGCGGCATGGAACGCTCAGCGGGGGCGCAACCCGATCTACGCTCTGCGATCAACGTACTTTGGCGGCGGAAGTGGCTCTTCCTCGCTGTCTTCGTCTCGATTCCGGTCGCCGTCTACGTGATCTCGAGCCTGGTCCCGAAGACGTACGAGACCTATTCGCTGATCGCCACCCACACCTCGAGCACGGAGGTACCGGGGCTGTCGAGCGGGACCCTCGAGTCGGTCGGCTCGGAGGCGCTGCTGGTCGAGACCACGACACTGACCAAGGCGGCGGCCAAGGAGATGGGTCTGCCCGAGTCGCAGGCGGGCTCGCTGAGCGGGAGCATTCGGGCTGACCCGGTTACGACCTCGACCGGGGCCGAGACTGATCTGCATCCAGCTCACGGCCCATGCGGGCTCGGCCAGTCGCGCCGCAGCGATTGCCAACGCGTACGCGGCCGCCATCGACAAGGTGCGGACCGAAGACAGTCTGAAGCAGATCGACCGCGCCAAGCGTCGGCTGCAGGCGCAGGCGCGAGGATGCCACGGACCAGGCGACCCAGGACGAGATCGCCCGCCAGCTCCAGGTCGTGCGCTCGGCGCGGACCGCGGCGGAGGACAGCACCGAGCTGGTGCAGGCCGCCCGGGTCCCGAGCTCGCCGATCTCGCCGAACCCGAAGCGGAACACGGGTTTGGCAATCGTCGTCTCGTTCCTCCTTGCGTTGGGCGCGGTGGTCATCCGGGAGCGCCTCGACCGCACGCTGCGCGACTCGAACGACCTCGAGCCGTTGCTCGGGACGCCGCTTCTCTCGGTCATCCCGCGCGCCGCCTTCCCGGGTGCGCGGCCGGCGGCCGGGCCGGTCCGCGAGGCGTTCCGCACCCTCGCGTCGAGCCTCGTCTACTTCAACATCGACCGCCCGCTCTCCACGGTGATGATCTCCAGCCCCACGAAGGGCGACGGCAAGACCACGGTCTCCGTCCATCTTGCCGCCGCGCTCGCCAAGGACGGACAGGATGTGGTCCTGATCGACGCCGACCTGAGGCACCCGCAGGTGGCGGCGCGGCTCGGGATCGAACCATTGTTCGGCCTCAGCGAGGTGATCACCAACCAGGGTGAGCTGAGTGACGCGCTGGTCGAGGTCGACGTCGGAGACGGGCGACTGCGGGTGCTCGCCGCCGGCGGGCGGGCGCCGAACCCGGCGCGACTGCTGAGCTCGCGGAGCATGCGGGCGCTGCTGCTGCGACTCTCGCGAGGAAGTCGACATCGTGGTGGTCGATACCCCGCCGATCCTCAACGTGAGCGATGCGGTGCCGCTGCTCGAGAGCGTGTCCGGGACGGTTCTCGTCGCCAAGGTCGGAGCGACGACGCGCGACTCGCTCCAACGCGTCCATCAGGTGATCGAGACGGCGCGCGGGACCCTGCTCGGTGCTGTGGCCACCGGTTCCGGCGGGGCGGGCTTCTACGGCTACGGCGGCGAGTACTACGAGTACGCGGGCGAGCCCGATACGAAGACGGACGCGAGCATCGATCTGTCGGACGCGGCGACGACGAACGGCGACAATGGGCGCGCCGAAGGGATCACCGCAGGACCACCGGCGCAACCGCGCAGCGGGCTCGCCGAAGCCCGAGGAGCGAGACCCCGGCGCCTGAAGCGTCCTACGCGGGCGATTCCTCGCTCGCGGCGATCGCGGAGACAGCCGGTTCGGTCGCGCCCACGGGCGATCTCCACCGAGGTCCCTCGAGGGCGACGATCAGCGACCATCCCGCATGCGATCAGGATGCACGAGGTCGCCAACGCCAGCGTCCGGGTCCACGGCGAGGAGGGCGATCGCCAGGCCCGAGAGCACTGCTTGTCCGCCGGCCAGCACCACCGCGACGCGCCGCGTGGATCCGAGCCGTTGGAGCAGCCGGTGGGTCAGGTGGTCGCGGCCCCCGCTGAGGACGGCGACGCGGCGCCGCAGTCGGGAGACGATCACGAGCGCCGTGTCGAGCGCCGGCAGGCCGACGAAGACTACGATCACCGGGATCAGCTCCCAGCCGAAGCCCTCGATTCCCGGCACCGACATCATCAACCCGGCGAGGGTGATCCCGATCGCCATGCTCCCGCCGTCGCCGAGGAAGATCCTGGCGCGTGGGCTCGCGAGGTTGAAGGGCAGGAACCCCGCGCAGGCGCCGGTGAGGGCGAGGGCGAGTGCCGCCAGCGCGACTTGCCCCTCGATCGTCGTGTAGAGCGCGATCGCGGCCGCGAGGACGAGGGCGATCGTCGACGTGGCACCATCGAGGTTGTCCATCAGGTTGAACGCGTTGACGACCCCGATCACGAAGACGATCGTCAGCAACAGGTCGGCGGCCTCACTGCCGAATACGGACCAGCCGACGCCCGCGTAGAACAGGGCGACGGCGGCGCCCGTTTCCAGCGCGATCCGAAGCGCGATGTCGAGCCCGACGCGGTCGTCGACGGTTCCGACGACGAGCAAAGCGACGGCGGCCGCGATGATCGCGTCGAATTCACCGAGGCGGCTGCCGAGTGCGCACGAGCCGACCAGCAGGCCGACGACCACGGCCACCCCGCCCAGGTAGGGCGTCGCCGCCGCGTGCTGCTTGTAATCGCGCGGATGGTCGTAGAACGCCGTCCGGCACGCGAGCGAGATCGTCGCCGGCGTTATCAGGGCGGTTGCGCCGAGGGCAAGGACAAAGGCCGCCGTGAGAGTGATTGCGTCAGACATCCGGACACCGGTTGGCAGCTTATCCGCGGGAGCACCGCCAATCGCAAGCCCCAAGTCTCGGCGGGTCGTTGGCCGGTCGTCGCGAGCCGCAGCTCGGCCGGCGAGCGTGCGTACGGTACAAATCACCGCCTTGAGCCGCCCGAAGTGATGTCACCGTGGTAATTCCCGTTTGGGGGGCCCGGTACGTGGATTCGCTCGACCGGGCGGTCGCCAGCGTGCGAGCCCAGGACGAGGACGTCACGATCCTCGTCGCCGACAACGCCTCCGACGTCGAGGTCCCGGAGATCGAGGGGACGGTCGCCGTCCGCTCGCCGCGCCGGCTGAGCGTGGGCGAGGCCCGGAACCTCGGGCTCGACCCGGTCGAGACCGAGTACGTGGTGGTGCTCGACGCCGACGACGAGTTGGCCCCGGGGGCGCTCGCCTCGTTGCGGGCCGGGATCGACGCGAATCCCGACGCCGCCGCCTACTCGATGTCGCTGATCGAGGCCGACACCGGGGCCCGGCACCGGACCCCGCGCCGCTTCGTCACCGCGCTGGCGCGCACACCGCGCCTGTTCGCGCTCGCGACGGCGATCTGGTCGCTCTACCCGATACAGGGCAGCGCGATCCTGCGAACGGCCTGGGTCCGCGACGCGGGCGCGTACCCCGACTGCGACTGGGGGGACGACTGGGTGCTCGCCGTCTCGCAGGCGTTCCGGGGCAGGGTGGCGATCGACCCGCGGCCGGCGATCATCTACCACGCCCATGCGAAGTCGCTGTGGCGGCGGGGTCGCCCGGCCGGCGATCTGCTCGCCGCCGCGAGGCAGGTTCGGCGCCGGTTGTCGACCGACCCGGCGGTGCCGCGCTGGGTGCGGGCGACGCTGCCGCTGATCGCCGCCCTGCAGACGGTGCTGATCCTCGTCGTCCGCCCGCCGTATCGGGCGGCGCGGCGGCGCCTCTGGGCACGTCGCGGGAGCCACTCCTCAGTCACTGACGGAAGAACCGGGATCGCGGGTTCGTGACCGCCCCTCTCGGAACGCGTCGACCGCCGCCTTCGCGTTCCCGGCCTCGGCCTCGAGCCGCGACAGCACCAGCCAGGTTCTCCAGTTGGTCGATTCCTTGACCGGTCGCGCGACGGGCTGCACGCGCCGCCGGTTCGGGCCGGCCGAGCCGCTCGAGCACGAGCGCCTTCTGCAGGTAGGGGGTCGCCGCGAAGGGCTCGATCGCGGCCGCGTCGTCGGCCTTCGCGAGCGCGTCGCGGAGGTCGCCTCGAGCGGCGTCCTGCTGGCTCTCGGTGATCGCGGTCGAGCCGGCGAGCGGCACGACGATCGCGATGATCGCCGCGACCGAGACGACGGCGACCGCGACACGCCCCGCGATGCCCGCGCGGCGCTCCCAGGTTCGCTCGGCGCGCCCTCGCCTCGCCGCCGGCGGCTGGCCGCCGGCGACCGCGATCGCGGCGAGCGTCATGAAGACGACGCCGAAGACGCCGATCTCCCAGGTCCAATCGACGATCGCTCCGCCGACGAACGCCGCGCAGCCGGCGACAGCACCCGCGAGGCCGACGCGCAGGTCCGGCGGGGCGCGCAGGCACCTGAACGCCCCGATCCCGAGCACCCCGAGCGAGAAGCCGACGATGAGGACGAAGCCGACGATTCCGAGCTCGCCGAGCGTCTCCAGATAGAGGCTGTGGGCGTCGCGGATGAAGCCCGCGTAGCTGCCGTGTTGCGAGCCCACCAGAACTCGAACGTCCCGGGGCCGATCCCGGTCAGCGGCTTCGACTCGTTGGCGTCGATCGCCGACTGCCAGAACTGATAGCGGCCCGATCCGCTCAGGCTCAGGAGCTGAGTGCCGCGGGACTCGGTCGTCCCGGCGCCCCGCCGGGTTCTTGAACTCCTCCCAGCGGTCGGAGATCTCGCCGGGCACCCCGGCCGCGATCGCGATCACGCCGCCGACGATCAAGGCGGTGAGCGCGGTGGCGGTCAGCGCCTCGCGCGAGGGGCGCAGCCACCTCGGGCGGTCGGCGAACCGGGCGAGGAGTCCGATGCCGACGTGGGCGAGCGCGACCCCGGCACAGACGAGAACGATGATCAGCTCGAGCTCGCCGCCCTCTCGCAGCGCCGCCGGGTTGCCGAGGCCGCGGTCGAGCGCGTCGCGCTGCTCGACCGCGAGGAAGAGGAGCGCCGAGCCGGCGGCGGCGATCAGCAGGGTCACGAGCTTCGGCAGGCGGTCGGGCGCGAGCACGAAGAAGATCGCGAGCGTGATCGCGGCCAGCCCGACCGAGAGGCCCGAGGTCGTCAGCCACATGGTCAGCGCGACGATCGGAAGCGCCGCGGCGGCGAGCGCGCCGCCGACGTTCGTGCGGGCCCACGCGGTCGCCCCGAGGCAGAGCGGCAGGGCGATCCCGGCGAAGCGCGCCCAGCCCGCTCGAGTAGTTGATCGGGTAGGCGAGCCTGCTCTCGATCTTGATCCCTTGCAGGAAGGCCCCGCCCTGCTGCTTCGGGAACCACGTCGGCTCGAGCCGCGAGAGGACCGCGATCCCGCAGACGACCACGACTCCCGTGGTCACTCCGTTGAGCAGGTGGCGCCACCGCCCCTCGCCCTGGACGGCGAGGGCCAGGGCGAAGACCCCGAGGTAGGTGATGGTCCTGGCGAGCTCGATCGAGGTCCGCTCGGCGCTCTCGGTCCAGCTCAGCGAGATCGCGGTCCAGGCGGCGAACGCGGCGAGGACGATGAGTAGCGCGCGGCCCGCATTCGTCCCGCCGGCGATCGGAAGCGCCCCGACGACGGTGCCGACGAGCAGCGTCCACCAGACGACGATTCCGATCTCGCTGCGCTCGACGATCCCGTACCCGCCGTTGTTGAGCCCGAGGTAGACGATCGCGACCGCCGGGACGAGCCAGGCGGCGAACCCCGCCGGATCGAGCCGCAGGGCGCCGAGCCCGGGGACGCGGAGGGTGGGCGGTTCGGAGGAGTAGGAGGTCGCGCGTCCGCTGCCGCTTCGGTGCTCGCCTACGATGTCAGCTTGTGCGTCGCTTCCCCGTAAGAATCTTGTGATCGCTGTGCGCATCTGCATTCTCTCGCTCGCCGGAGCCCTCCTGCTCGCCGTCGCCCCCGCGGCGGCCGTGGCGAAGCCCGGCTGCGGGGGCTCCGCGCCGGTGCCCGGCGGCTCGGAGATCGACCAGTATGCCCAGTCGATCCCCGGGGCGTGCGGCAACCAGGAGAACGGCACCCCACCGTCCGCGGCGGGGGATCCACCGGTGGAGGTGGGGGAGGGGGCGGCTCGGCGGGCACCGGGTCTCCGGCCGCATCTCCGATCTCATCGTCGACCCAGCAGCGGCTTCAGGACCTGGGGGCGGCCGGGCCGGCGACGCAGGCGCTCGCCGAGGCCAACGCGCCGCGCATCAAGGCGAACGACAAGGGCGGATCCGGCGGGTCGAGTGGGGGAGGGTCGAAGGCCGGCACCGCGATCGACACCCTGCTCGGCTCGGACAGCAGCGGCTCCGGGATGGGGATCGCCTTGCCGCTGATCCTGCTCGCGATCGCCGCCTGTGGGGTCCTGTACATCGTCCGCCGACGACTGGGTCAGCCCGGCTGAGCCGGGTCTGAGCCGGAGGGAGCCGGCTTCATGCACGATCAGGGACAACCACAGACGCCGGGCCGCAGCGCCCGGTTCCGAGCTCGAACGGTACGCCGCCATCTCGTGTCGGCGCTCGCCGCGCTTGCCCTCCTTCTCGTCCCGGCGTCTGCGGCACAGGCGGCGCGCCCGCTCGAGCTCGGCTTCACCAGCTTCAGCGACGGCCTGTTCGTGAACGCCGATCCGGCGGTCCGCAACCTCTGGCTCGGCCGAGCGACCGACGCCGGCGCCGGGATGGTGCTCCTGGGAGCGCACTGGCGCAACATCGCGCCGCAGAACCCGACGGCCGCCTTCGACCCCCGCGACCCCGCGAGCCCCGGCTACTCGTTTCAGACGCTGGACGCCGCGGTTCGCGACGCGACCGCCCACGGGTTGAAGGTGATGATCGTGGTTACCAATGCACCCAGCTGGGCCGAGGGCCCCGACAATCCGCACAACGGCCTCGTCGGAACCTGGAAGCCAAATCCCGGCGACGTCGCCGACTTCGGGACGGCGATCGCGACCCGCTACTCGGGCCGCTTCGTCGACCCGGCGAGCCCGCAATCCGGACCTCTGCCCGCCGTCCGGCTCTGGCAGCTGTGGGGGGAGCCGAACCTTTCGGTCAACCTCACACCGCAGTACGAGAACGGCAACGCGGTCGCCGCCGAGGTGTACCGGCTGATGCTCAACGCCTTCTACCCGGCGGTGAAGGCGGTCGATCCACACAACAAGGTCGTCACCGGGGGCCTCGCTCCCTACGGCGATCCACCGGGCGGCTTCCGGTTCCGGACTCGCCCGCTCGCCTTCTTTCGCCAGCTCCTCTGCCTGCGCGGGCGCAAGCACCCGCACAAGACGCAGTGCTCTGCGAAGCCGAGCTTCGACGTGCTCGCCGACAACCCGATCACGCTCGGGGGAGGGCCGCGGACGAGCGCGATCAATCCGGACGACGTCTCGAGCGCCGACCTCGGCAACGTCCGAGACGTACTGCGGGCCGCTGAGCGGGCGCACACGATCAATCCCGGTGGAAAGCACCCGCTGTGGGCGACCGAGTTCTGGTGGGCGAGCAATCCACCCGCGGCCGGCGGGGTCCGCCCGGCGCGACAGGCGCGCTGGGTCGAGGAATCGCTCTACCTCTACTGGAAGGCCGGCGCCAGTGCCGCGATCATGCTGCAGATCAAGGACAACGACCTCGAGTTCCTCGGCGGGACCGGCCTCTACTTCGCCGACGGCAGGCCGAAGCCGTCGCTGACCGCGTTTCGCTTTCCGTTCGTCGCCGAGCGCCGATCGAAACGGTCGGTCGCGCTCTGGGGCAAGGCTCCGACGGGCGGCAAGCTTCAGATCAGGCGCCGCTCGTCCGGTCACTGGCGGACGATCAAGAAGCTTCACGTGCGACGGGGGTCGGTGTTCTCGACCCGGGCTCGATTCCAGGGCGGCGCGAAGCTCGAGGCGCGGGTGGGCGGCCAGGAGAGCCTCGTCTGGAAGCTGGGTCATTGAACCCGACCTGACCTCGCGGTCGACCGCGCCGGGGTCGGCTAGATGCGTACGGCGACGAGCCCGACGGCGAGCAGGGGCAAGGCGATCGAGATCGCCCGCAGCGCCGCGTCCAGGGGCGCAGCGAGGGTGGCCGCGCTGAGCTCGCGGACGGTGCCGTCGCCGAGCCGCTGTTCGCCCTCTACCGACGCCGTCGCGCCGCCGCAGCTCACGGACCGGCGTCGAGAGCCGCCGCTGGGCCACCGTGAGCCCGAAGCAGCCGAGCACCACGCCCGCCGCGGCCAGCGCGTCCGCGACGCTGCCGACCGAGAGCGCGTTCGACCACCAGCCCGTCAGCGCGGGAAACGCCCCCCAGGTGGCTGCGAACCAGAAGTCGGTGTGGAAGCGCCCGCCGAACAGCTCCAGGTTGTAGGCGAGGACCGCAAACCCGCCGCCGACCACGAAGGGAATCAGCGTCGCGGAGACCGTGATGATCCCGGCGACCCCGATCGCCAGCGCCCCGGCGAGGCCGACGGCAGCCAGGGCGATCAGCGACCGGTCGGAGAGCCGGGTTCGGAGCGGACGCCCGGCGAGCTCGTCGAGCGCATGAGCGCTCACTCCGACCGCGAGAAAGAACGCCGCAAGCGCGGCGACGAGGCGGTCGGCGTAGATCTGCGGCGCGGCCGCCGCCCCGAGGGCGACGTAGCTCAGATGCCAGACGGTGTACGGGGGGTGGAGGAGCGTCGCGAGGTCCCGCCAGCCGCCGGGCGCGAGCGCGTAGAAGGCGGGGCGATCAGTCGCCATCGCGGGTTCCCCAGACGACGACGCCCCCGCCGAGGCTCATCAGCCGCGCGGTGACGGTCGCGATGCCCGCCCGCCGCCACATCGCCAGCTGCGACTCGAGCGGATGACGGGCGTAGAAGCCCTCGATGCTCGGGCCGAGGAAGCGGCCGACATCGAACCATTCGCGTCCCGCCAGCCGGCCGAGCGCCGGCAGCCCGACGCGGGTGTAGAGGCGCCAGGGCCAGCGCCACACTCCGCCGGGGACGGCGAACTCCAGGCACGCGATCCTGCCGCCAGGCCGGACGACCCGGGTCAGCTCGGCCAGCGTCGCCGCCGGGTCGTCGACGTAGCGCAGCAGGTAGGTGAAGGTCAGGTGGTCGAACTCCCCGTCCTCGAACGGCAATGACTCCGCCTCCCCGGCGACCAGCTCGATCCGGTCGGCGAGCGCCGGGTCGGCAGCGAGCCTGTGGCGCGCCCGCTCGAGCATCGCCGCGCTCTGGTCGAGCCCGACCACGCTGCACCCGTATCTGCGCACCAGCTCGGCGGCGACGAGGCCGGTCCCGGTCGCGACGTCGAGGACGCGCTCGTCGGCGCGCGCGCCCACCGTCGCGACCATCGCCCGTCGCCAGCGTGGGTCCTGGAAGAAGCTCAGCGCAGCACCGAGCTCGTCGTAGCGGCGCGGCAGCTCCTCGAACAGCTCCAATGCGTGCTGCTTTCGCGGCGAGCGCGGCGCCGGGCTCATCGCTGCATCTTCCCGAAGCCGTTGAGGCGCCGTTGGAATCTCGACACGGTTGACCCTGCTCGAGGCGCGGATAGAGTGACACTTGCCCAGAATTCCGTCTCGCCCGCGATCCGAACGCGCCGGGCGAGGAAAGGACGCTACGATGAGCGACACGCATGAGCGGCGCCCCGGCGCCTCGCTGTACGCCTCTCCCGAGGAGGCGATGCAAGCCCCGGCCGAGGAGTTCCTCTACCTCGCCTGCCTGCACGAGGGCACCGGCGTCGACGCGCCCGACTTCCTCGCCGTCGTCGACGCCGAGGAGGGCCGGATCGTCCACGAGATGCCGATGCCGAACGTCGGCGACGAGCTCCACCACTTCGGCTGGAACCGCTGCAGCTCGGCCTGTCACGGGCCCGATCGCTCGCACCTGATCGTCCCCGGCTTTCGCTCCTCGCGCCTTCACGTCGTCGACGTCGCCAGCGATCCGCGACGGCCGCGGATCGAGAAGGTGATCGAGCCCGACGAGGTCGTCGAGGCGACCGGCTACACGCGCCCGCACACGGTCCACTGCATGCCCGGCGACAACGTCGTGATCTCGATGCTCGGCGACGCCGACGGCAACGGCTCCGGTGGGTTCGCGGTCCTCGACGCCCGCACGTTCGAGCTCAAGGGCCGCTGGGAGAACGGCGGCGAGATCCCCGCCGCTCAACTACGACTTCTGGTACCAGCCGCGCAAGGACGTCCTCGTCTCCTCCGAGTTCGGCGAGCCGAACGCATACGAGGGCGGCTTCGACATCGACGACGTGACGGCGGGCCGCTACGGCCACCGGCTCCACTTCTGGAACCTCGGCGAGCGCCGGCTCGAACAGAGCGTCGAGCTCGGCGACACCGGCCTGATCCCGCTCGAGGTCCGGTGGCTCCACGACCCCGAGGCCGAGAGCGGCTTCGTCGGCGCCGCGCTCTCGAGCATCGATGCTGGCACTGGCACCGCCAGAACGGCGGCTGGGGCGCCGAGCCGGTGATCGAGGTCGAGAACGTCGAGCTCGAGGGCTGGCCGCTTCCCGGGTGGCGTGCCCGGGCTGATCACCGACCTGGTCCTCTCGATGGACGACCGGTTCCTCTACTTCTCGGACTGGCTGCACGGCGACCTGCGCCAGTACGACGTCTCCGATCCGGCGAATCCGCGGCTCACCGGCCAGCTCTGGCTCGGCGGGCTGCTGGGGAATGCGAGCGACGCCGGCGCGTGAGCTGAGCGGCGGGCCGCAGATGCTGCAGCTGTCCTACGACGGGCGCCGCCTCTACGTCACCAACTCGCTCTATTCGACCTGGGACAACCAGTTCTACCCGGAGCTTCGCTCGTGGCTTCTGCGCGTCAACTGCGACCCCGACGGTGGGATGGAGGTCGACCCCGACTTCTTCGTCGACTTCCACGACCGCGAGCAGGGACCGGCGAGGGCGCACGAGGTCCGCCTCGACGGCGGCGACTGCACTACGGAGATATTCGCCTGAGCGCCGCTCCGGTGCGGATATGGCGGCGGACGGGTAGTCTCACCGACCGATGGCCCGCCGCCGCCTCCGCGCCCTGATCCTGCTGGCAACCGGGTTCGCGCTCGGCGCGATCGCGGTCGGCGGTGCGTTCGCCGCCCGATACGACACCTCGGACGGGACCGAGGTCACCTCGATCAACCTCACCGGCGCCGGGCTGCCGAACCTCGGCGCGGAGTCCACGTACGGGGTCGCCGAGCTTCCGGGCACGATCCGCGCCTACCACGACTCCGGGCGCTACGACCAGGAGCTCAACGAGGTCGACGCGAAGGCGAAGCGCTCGCTCGGAAACCAGCTGCGGCGGCTGCGCGAATCCCCGGGCCCGGGCCACTACTCGGCATGCTCGAAGAAGGGGACGCACTGCCACGCGGTCAAGCCGGCGATCGTCCTCGACATCGACGAGACCTCGCTCTCCAACTACACCGGGCTCAACGCGGCCTCGTTCAGCTCGGCCGGCCTCGTCCCAGGCGCCGTCGCCGGCAACGACCCGGCGATCCAGCCGACCCTCGACCTCTATTCCTATGCGCGCTCGCAGGGGGTCGCCGCCTTCTTCATCACCGGCCGCCCGGACGCCGTCCGCGGCTCGACCGACTCCAACCTCCAGTCTGTCGGCTACACGCAGGGCTACACGCTGATCACGAAGCCGGGCGGGCTCGAGACGATCGAGTACAAGAGCGGCGAGCGAGCGAAGATCGAGGACGAGATGGGGTTCACGATCCTCGTCAACGTCGGCGATCAGGACTCCGATCTCGCGGGCGGGCACGCGGTGCGCCCGTTCAAGCTCCCGAACCCGATGTACTACATCCCCTGAGCCGCTGTTCAGGCGGCGAGGAAGTCGAGGATCTCGCGGGCGCAGCGCTCCGGCTGCTCGTCGTAGACGAAGTGCCCCGCGCCCTCGATCACGACGAGCCGCGAGCCCGGGATCTCGCGCTCGAACCGGCGCGCGCCGGCGAGCGGGGCGAACGGATCGGCCTCGCCCCAAAGGAGCAGCGTCGGGGCGCCGATCTCCGCCAGCTTTCCCTGCCACGGCTCGAGCTTGGCGAAGTCCATCGAGCGGTAGAACTCGAGCGTCGCCCGCTGTCCGCGACCGGCGGCGAACGGCGCCCAGTAGGCGTCGACCGTGGCGTCGTCGAAGACCTGCTCCCCGGTCGCGCGCAGCAACCCGGCAAACCCGTCGCGGTCGAGCGCACCGAGGATCTCCTCGCCCTGCTCGCCGCGCACCGCCTCGGCCATCCCGTGCCACTTGCCGTCGGCGAAGAAGCCGGTGTCGCTGATCACCAGCGCCTCGATCCGGTCCGGGTGGTCGCAGGCCCAGGCGAGGCCGACGAAGCCGCCCCAGTCGTGGACGACGAGCGCGACGCGGCCGAGGTCGAGCCCGGCCATGAAGCGGTCGAAAGCCTCGAGGTTGCGCTCGAAGGTCGCCGGCCCGCGGTCGGTCGAGTCGCCGAGGCCGAACAGGTCGGGCGCGACGCAGCGCCTTCCGGCTCCGGCAAGAGCCTCCATCAGCGGGCACCACATCCGCGAGCTCTCGGGGAATCCGTGGACGAGCACGACCGGCGTCGGCCTCGGCATCGTCCGGTTCGCACCTCCCGGTAGGCGATCTCTCCGGCGCGGCGCAGCTCGACCGAGGACACGGCGGCACCCTACCGGTGACCGTCTAGGGTGACGGGATGACGTTGGAGGCGGACTATGAGCGGGGAGGCACGCAGAAGGCGAGCTACTCGCCCGAAGAAGTCGTCGAGGTGCCGTGCCCGTTTTGCGGCGAGAGCGCTGGTCCGACCCTCGCCGTGGAACATGGCTCGATCGGCATCAAGCAGTGTGCAGCGTGCTCGCTGATCTACACGTCCCCGCGAATACGAGAGCCCGAGCGGATCTACTGGGGAGATTTCGGGAGCTACGTTTCAGAGGCGCGTTTGATCTTCTCGGGCCAGCGACCGCACCACCGGGACCCGAACTATTTAGAGGAGCTATCGCTCGTCGAGCGGTACAAGCCTTCCCGAGGGCGGTTCCTGGATGTGGGCTGCAACATGGGCATGCTCTTGCGATTGGCAAATGCGCGCGGCTGGGAGGGGATCGGCGTCGAGCCGTCCCCTCCGATGCATCGGATCGCGACCGAGATGTTCGGACTCGAGGTGTTCAAGGGGTTCTTGGACGATGTCCCTGCGGAGGCGCACGGGAGCTTCGATGTTGTGGCACTGAGCGATGTCTTCGAGCACGTCACCCAACCGCGTCAACTCCTGAGGTCAGCGGCAGCCTGCCTCAAACCGGACGGCCTTCTATACGTGAAGGTTCCTAACGCCCGCTGGAACCTTCTCAAGCAGCAGATGGCCAAGCGCGTCCGCCGTGCACCTCGCTCACTCTGGGACTCGTATGAGCATGTAGTGCACTACACCGACGAGACGCTGGAACGAATACTGCGGGCGGAGGGCTACGAGCCCCTCATCCTCACATTCTCACGCCCGGTTCAGGTCCCGGTTTGGCATGAGTACGTAGGCCAGTACTTCCAATACCCGTCCCCATGGGTACTTGACTGGCGCCGCCATTTGGGGCGCACAGCCTTTCACGCGGCGGCGGTAGTCGAGCACGCCTTCCGGGATAGAATCGGTTATTGCGCACAGAACCTTGTCGCCATCGCTCGGCGACAACCGAATGCTCCGCATGAGGGCCCTTCGGCAGCGCACCCGCACCGGTCCGATGGCGAACGGCCCATGGCGGGTCCGAATCCGGGCGATTGAGCCGAACCACATCCGCCGAGCCGATGCGAGCCTCCATGCCCCTCGTTCTACGGAGCACTCGCCCGACGAGGGCGCCGGACATGATCGAGCAACTGGGATGGAGAGGGAGGCCGCGATGGGTTTGCACACTCCGCGTCGGCTCTCACCAGCCGAACGAGCCCGCCGCGCCGGTCCTGGACCGGTGAAGCTCCTCCGCGCTGTAGGTGAGAACCGCCGCGAGACCGGTCAGTAGATAGAGATCCTCGCGGGCGAGCATTGCCGGAGATAGCTCGGCCGTGAAGCGCCGAGACCGCATCATGCCGAGCTTCGCGACCCAGAGGCCCTCGCCGATTCGGCAGCGTGGAAGCAGGCCCGACAGCTTCCACGCGAGCCTCTCGCCGCCAGACAGCACGATTTCTCCCTCGAGCAGTTTTGCGACCGGCTTGCCGCGCGCGTCGAGAACGGGGGCGCTCTCGATCCCCGTCAGTCCGGAGCCGATGCCCTCCTCGACGCGCCACCGACCTCCGGCGGTCTCGAACGCCGCGTAGGCGGGACGGGCCGCTTTCCCGAGCACCGCTTCGACCACCGAGTCACCATTCGGGTCGGTCACCGTCAGCGCCTTGCCCCGGTGGTGGACTCGGCCCTTCAGACGTGATGCGGTGACGGACGCGAGGTCCATTTGCGCAAGATTCTCTCACCGCGTAGATGGTCGCGATCGGTTGACGCTGACCGTCTACACCAAGCCAGTCACGCGGCGGGCTAAGCTGTCGGCCGCGTATCTGGCCGAGTACGAGAGGGCGCTCGCGTGGGCCGCGCTGCCGACTGCTGAACCGGCACTGACGGGCATCAGCCCGGTTGCGAGGCTGCACGAGCTCGCCGAGTCCCGCTCAGATCTTGGCTTAGATCAGCGACTCTGGCGCCTTGGCGGAGTGGTTACGCAGCGGCCTGCAAAGCCGTTTACGCCAGTTCGATTCTGGCAGGCGCCTCTCGACGAAACCCGCGCTAATGGTGGGGTTTCGGCATGCGAGGCCGTCGGCCGGCGGGTACCAAGCGGGCTCCAATCGGCCGCCCACGGGCGTGCAATCGATCGTCCAGGGCGCTCGCCGCTGCGGAGCGCAGGACCACCTCGAGTCCCTTCTGCCCGGCGTCGCGCAGGGTCCAAGAGGCCAACTGATCGGCCGCAACCCCTGGTTCGGGTGCCAAATCAGCTGTGCAACGCCGCTGTGACCGTGAACGTGGCGCTCGCAGAGGCAGAAGGGCCGAAATCCGTCGCTGCTACTACGGTCGCCGGGCCGGGGGCGAGACTTTGCGGGATGACGATGCTCTTCCTGAAAGAGCCACTGCCCTTGGCCGCGAACCTGGCGACAAGCGTCCCCTCAGCCTTGATCGTCCCGCGACTCCTCTTCGGGAAGTCTGCAGCCGTTGACCTGGACCTGTGTTCCAGTTGGACCGTGACGTCGGATTTAGAGCTGATGCTCGCGCCTAGAGCCGTGGACGGCACCAAGAGTGCCACCGCGATGATTGCTGTTAGGACCAGTTGCCTCATGGCTCCTCCTCGACACCCCTTTTTGCTTAGTTGGTGCTGCCGACCCTCTCACATAGCGGGTACACAGATCGTCAGTAGTAAGCCGCAGAGTTGCGGCGGCGGTGTGAGTACCGATCTGCGGTGCGGCTCGAGCTTCTGACGGCCTGCGAGCGGGGTTCGCGGGTGAGGAGCCCAGATCGCAGCGATCGAGCGGGTCGTGCCCGCCGCCGGTGGGACAGCGGGAACTGATCCGAATTGAGGCGCGCGCGGGTTGACGCCATCGACCGCCGACGCGCGGGCAGCAACCTATTTCAGCAACTGGTCTTCTTGTCGCCGTCCCCGAAGTCGTCACAGACGTCGGTGCCGGCGCCGCCGTTCATTGCGTCGAGCGCATCGCCGTCGATGGTGCTCAGGGCGTCGGCGCCCTGGCTGCCCCTGAGGATGTTCGCGACCTCAGGCCAGGACGCCGTCGCTAGCGTGCGATCGACGCGATCTCGCGCCCCAGCACCGATCGCCAGGACAAGCCGGAGTCTGGCCGAGAGGCGCAGCGCTAGGCAACAGTTGGGTTAGGCGGCGAGCCGGGTCGCGGGCCCACTTCCAGCATCTTTTCGGCTCGCCGCACCGCCATCCACGTGGCGACCCTCACCCTGAGGCGTTGTCCTGGTCCGACGCGATCGCGATCGAACTCGTTCGGGAGCAGGTCACGTTCGTAGTCTTCCTCGAAGACGTCTCGCCAATCTGCGCCCCAGAAACGGCGTGCGAGGGCGTCGTTGGGCTTGGCAAACCGCTGACCAATCCGGTCTCGGAGTGCGTTGTCGAGACCGTTGAACGGTGCTCCATCCTCACCGGTCATACGGGGGGACCAGCGTAGGACGTACCGTAACAGCTTCCCATACGCCCCGGGATCAAGATTACGGGACCCGCCCCGCGTTCGCACGATGTGTTCAGTGAGCCTGCGCAACACCTCGACCGTCAACGGCCCCGGCGTTGTGTTCATCCAACGAGCGTCCGTATCGTCGAGCAGACCATTCACTCGACCGATGAGCCCCGCCGCATCGAAGAACACCGTCTGTATGTTCGGTTCCAGCCTGCTGGCTGTGTACGGGACCGGAATCAGGCGCATGTGTGAGGCGGGATCATCCCACTCGCGCAGATGCTGCCAATAGTTCAGCCGTGGCTCATTGACCGCATCCTCGGCGAACGCTCGAAAGCGCCGCCACTCGTCGAAGGACTTCATACTCTGCGGATACATGGAGTTGATGCGGGCATGCTGTGGACGGAGGAATGCGATCACGTCGACCGAGGCACGCACCTCGTGGGCGAACGCCCGGACCATTTCAGCGGCGGCACTCGGATCGCATTCAACGAAGGCCTCGCTCGACAGCACCATTGTGTCCTCCGTCCGCTCCGCCGCCAAACCTGCCAACTTGTCGAACGTGAGGGACGCCGGATCGAATCTGTAGTCGGAGGAGACTGCCCAAGCCAAGTTATGTTGGGCGCGGTTCGGGCCGAAGGCCGACGTCGGATACAGAATTCCCGCCTCGCTCAAGCGCCGGCGATGCGTATACAGAAACTGTTGCAGAGCGGTGGAACCCGTCTTGTGGTAACCGATGTGGAGAACTATCCGGCGCATCCCGCCCTCACCGTGGGCGATCGCTCGCCGACGTCGAGCAGGAGCTGGAGGTAACCACGCCATGCGCGGCGAGCCCGTTGATCTCCCGTCGCCGGCGCTTCCTGCGGATCTCCGTCCGTTCGTCCTTCGGCACCTGGCCTTCTCGGTTTCGGCCCTGCGGATTTGAGACGTCGACCCGAACGGACTCGTCGTCAATTTGGTAGGCGGTGAGGGCCATCATTTACCTCCATCTGTTGAAGGTCGAGGCGCTCGCGATCGCGCCAGCACCTCCACACATGTGGTCAGAATATCCGCGACCGGTAGTTCGGGACCATCGCTGCCGGAACGCCCAGCCGGCCCAGCATGGTGGACCGGGAGGGGATCATCCAGGGCGTCATCCTCGATCTCGACGATCCGGGACTGCCCGAGGCCCGGATCGTGGTAGCAATCCGGGACTCCGACCCTCCCAGGGATTCGCGGCAGGTTCGGGCCCGTAGCCCATCGCTGCGTTCCCGACCGTCAGCCCGGCGCTCGCGGCGGACTACGACCCTCAGCGTGCGAATAGCTCGTGGTGCAAAGACAAAGGCCCGCCGAAGCGGGCCCTCGTCCTCCGTCAAACGCCTGTCGCGGTTTAGCTGGTCGCCGTGACCTTAAACAGCGGCTGATAGTCGGTCCAGCATCCGGAGTCGAGCCGGAACGTGCCCGTGCCCAGCGAACCGTCGCAATACGCGCCGGCCCAGGAGCTGTTCAGGTACGCGTCGTCCGGGGTCGGCTGCGTGCCGACGGTCGGCTCGCCCGCGGGCGTGCTCGTGTCGCCGTCGCCGACGCCGACGTTGAGGCTGTCGTACGGACAACCGCCCGAGCTCGAGAAGCACGGAGCGTCCTCGCCGATCGGCTCATACCCGTAATGGGTCGTGTCGTACTCGACCGAGATGATCGCCTTCTCGGGCAGGTCGAGGCTGCCGAGGCCAGCGGTGATCTTGACCGCCTTGCCGTTCTTGCAGCTCGAGTCCTGCAGTCGAGAACCACTTCCCGGCGTTCGGGCCGGTGCAGCGGATGTTGTTGGCGCTCGGCCGATACGGGATGGCATACGTGTGCGTGACCGCGCCCACGAGCCGCCCGGGCCGGTCGTTGGCGCCCACGCGATAGACGTTGAACCTGATCGGGTGCGTGAACTTGTTGCCCGGCGTCGTCAAGCAGTCTCCGGTGCTCGCGCCGCCCTTCTCGCACGCCCAGCTGCTCATCGTCACGGTGAGCTTCGGGTTGTGCCTCTGGGTCCCGTCGAAGTCGACCTGGCCGCCGAACTCCGAGGTCGAGGTCGCCTCGAACGACTGGCTGACCACGTTCCCCGGCAGGGGTGTCGGTCCGTTGTCGTAGACGGTGACGGCCGCGGCACTGGCGGACGACGCGGTCGCGAGCGCGATCAGCGCGCCGGCGCCCACAGTCGCCGCGATCGAAGCGCCCGCGCGCTTTCGCGATTTGAACAGTTTGCTGAGCATTTGGAGTTGGTTTCCTTCCGTGTTTCTGGTTTTGGTCGGGCGGGATTGCCCGAGCCTGCGCCCTGATCAGGGCGCAGGCGCCGACACTCCGTCTGAACGTGGCGCAAGAGGTGCTCGCCGAGGCTCTCTAGCTCCGGTGACCGGTCGCCGGATGCATCCCTCGTCGGCGCCCTCGCGTTAGAGGTTCTATCATATTGATTGTAGATATACAAGTCAGTGCATATGTTTGGGACGAAGATGGGAAGCGCATAGGGGCCCGGTCTGCGAGCTTTCGCGGCTGATGGCGCGCCGCTCGGATAGAACTCGGGGCATGGAGGCCGAGGCCGAGGGGATCGCGCGTCCGTTTCTGCCCTGGCTGGGGCGCGCCTGTCGCCAGGCGCGCGAGGAGCGGAACGTCGTCCAGGTGAGGATCGCGGCGGCGATCGAGGTAAACCAGGCGACGATCGCGCGCTTTGAGGACGGCAGCGCCTGGCCGCGAAAGCCCGAGGAGGTCCTGATGGCCTACGCGAGCGAGCTCGACATGGACGTGCGGCTGCTCTGGGTTCACGCCTTCGTCCTCTGGCTCGAGCACGAGCCGGTCCTGGACACAGAGAGCCAGGAGCGGATTCGGGCGGCGCTCGAGCGGCTGCAGATCTGATTTGTCAAGTCGGCAGCGACTGAATCGCCCGCCCAGGATGCGCAGCCGAGGGACGTCGATCTGGGCGATGCGCCGCGGCGGGGCAGCGGAAGCTAATCCGGATCGGCGGCGGCTTCTCCGGGCGCGACCGCGTGACGTCGCGAGCGCCTACGACCGTCGGCGTTGGGGACGGCGGAACGGCCCGACGACTCGCCGCGCGCAACTCTGCGGCGAACTACTGACGAACGGAGTGGTGACGCGTGTACGGTCCCTGAGCAATCGGAGGTCCGCGCACGGTATGGCTCCGTGCGCCAGAAGGGAAGTTCGCATGGACGCACGGTACGCAGGCGCGGGATCGATTTCGCAGGGCGGGGCTCTTCGCGGTGTTGCTCGCTCTGCTGCTGCCCGCCACCGCGAGCGCCGCGGACAGTATCTACTGGGGCAATGAGGGCGGCGACGGTTCGGGTCGGAAACCTGGACGGCACGGCGGACCCCCGCAACTTTGCAGGGGTGCAGCCCGTGCGGGTGGCGATCGACTCCGCGGGCGGCACGATCTACTGGGCGAACTGGAACCAGGGGACGATCCAGGTAGCGAACCTGGACGGATCCGGCGAATCGACCCTGTTCGACGCCGCCGGCAGCAACCTCTGCGGCGTCGCGGTCGACCCCGCGAACAACAAGATCTACTGGGCCAATTTCAGCACCCAGGAGATCCGCGTCGGCAACCTCGACGGCTCGGGCACCGCCTCGACCCTGTTCACAGACCCGGGCGGAAGCGCCCCGAGCGGGGTCGCGATCGACCCCGCGGCCGGCAAGATCTACTGGACCAACCAGTTCTCCGACGAGGTCCGGGTCGGGAACCTGGACGGCTCGGGCACCGCCTCGACCCTGTTCGGCGGCGAGGACAACCCGATCGGGGTCGCGATCGACCCCGCTGCCGGCAAGGTCTACTGGACCGACCTCAACTCAGGCACGGTCCGGGTGGGGAACCTGGACGGCTCCGGCACCCCCTCGACCCTGTTCGGCGGCGAGAACGCGCCGGGCGGAGTCGCGATCGACCCCGCGGCCGGCAAGATCTACTGGGATAGCTTCGGCGGCACGATCCGGGTCGGAAACCTGGATGGCTCGGATACCGCCTCGACCCTGTTCGGGCCCGGCGAGAGCTTCCGCTCTTCGCCGCGCTGTTGCGCGCGCCGACGGGCACCGAGCCTCCGGCGATCTCCGAGCGGAGCCGGCGGAGCAGCTCGCTGCAGCGAGGGGACTGGGCGTCCGACCTGCTGGGAGCCTTCCTGTACAGGGCGCCGGCCAGCTTCGCCTATCAGTGGCTGCAAGACGGGAACGAGATCGTGGACGCCACCGCGTCGACCTTCACGCCCACCGAGCCCGGCGACTACACCTGCGAGGTGACCGCATCCAACCATGCCGGCTCGGGCTCCCAGACCAGCGAGGCCTTCAACGTCTCGGCTCAGGCGACGCTCGACATCGAGAAGTTCTACGACGCGAATGCGAACGGACAGTTCAACGCATCCGAGAACACGATCGCTGGTTGGAAGGTTCGAGTCGGCGCCACCGCCTACCTGACGCCTCAGAGCGACCTCGATCTCGGCAGCCGTGGTCACGAGTCGATCCGGTGCAGACAACTGGTTCCGCGAACGCCCGCTCCATGCAGGTTTCGCTTGCTCACGGAGCGACGAGGCGCGGAAGAGTTCGGCAACGTCTGCAGGGCAGCGGAGCCAGATCGGCGAGATAGCGCGCAAGCGACAAGCTCGCTGGTTCGCGCCGAGACTCTGGCGAGCGGTGACGACCACGCTCGGCGGACTTCGAACCCCAGCTCGCCGTATCAGAGCGGCTTTCGAAGGCAGCGCTCACTGGCCGGAGCTCTCCGCCGAAAGCGGGCGGACAACTCACCTGCCGGCGCAGCGGCATGCTCGCAGATCTATGCCGCCGCGCGAAGGACAGAACCGCGACGCGGTGGCGGGCGAACGAAGGACTCGTCTACCAGACGGCGCTGAAGGACGCGCTCGCCAAGGCGAACACCAACCTCACGTTCGTCAGGGCAACGCCCTGCGGGTTCACGTTCCCCTAGGCATGACCCGGCTCTCTGGCCGCGGCAACTCGAAGCGGCAATAGCCGGCGCTTGGCGATGAGACCCTCGCCGCGGTAGCTTCCTGGCAGGGAAGGCGAGAGATGAGCGACACGCCGAGCGAGGGACACTTCAGGACTGACACCGATGGCCTCGAGGAGGCGACGAGGCCCGAGGTCATTCGGCTCCGCGACGGCGCGACGCACGAGATCACGATCACGCCCGTCCGCAAGCGCCTCAACGACGCCGAGGTGCGGATGCTCGGCTACAACGGCTCGATTCCCGGCCCGACGCTTCACGTCGACCAGGACAGCGAGGTGACGATCGAGGCGACCAACCTCGGCGATGTCGAGGCGACCCTGCACTGGCACGGCCTGCGCCTCGAGAACCGCTTCGACGGCGTGCCCGGCGAGACCCAGGCCCCGATTCCACACGGCGGCAAGTTCACCTACCGGCTCCAGTTCCCGGATCCGGGCTTCTACTGGTACCACCCGCACATCCGCGAGGACTACGCCCAGGAGATGGGCCTCTACGCCGGGATCATCGTCGAGCCCGCCGACCCGAGCTACTGGCCGCAGGTCGACCGCCAGGTGGCGATCACGCTCGATGACGTGCTGATCGAGGGCGGTCAGATGGCGCCGTTCCAGCGCTCGGGACCGACCTTCACGGCGATGGGCCGGTTCGGCAACGTGATGCTGATCAACGGCGAGACCGAGTACCGAGCCGAGGCCGAGGTGGGCGAGGTCGTTCGGCTGCATCTGGTCAACACCGCCAACACGCGCATCTTCAACTTCGCTCTCAACGGCGCGCGGATGAAGCTGGTCGGTGGCGACAGCGGCCGCGTCGAGCGCGAGGAGTTCATCGACGAGATCCTGCTCGCGCCATCTGAGCGGGCGATCGTCGACGTCCTGTTCGACGAACCCGGCGAGGTCGTGCTCGAGAACCGGACCCCCGATCGCACCTACGATCTCGGCCGGTTCGTCGTCTCGGGCGAGGCAGCCGGCGAGGCGGCGGCGGCGTTCAACGAGCTTCGGTCCGACCCCGAGCTCGCCGCTGAGCGCGAGCGCATCGAGGCCGAGCTCCAGCGCGAGCCCGACAAGGTCCTGGCCTTCGTCTCGCAGATGCCGATCCTCTACGGCGGCGAGGTCGAGCAGGCGTCCTCCTACGTCTGCCCGATGCACCCGGAGGTCACCGACACAGAGGCGTCGGCGTGCCCGAAGTGCGGCATGAAGCTCGTCCCGGCCTCCGAGTCGGCGCCGACCTCCTACGTCTGCCCGATGCACCCGGAGGTCACCGACACGGAGGCGTCGGCCTGCCCGAAGTGCGGGATGAAGCTGATCCCGGCCGGCGCAGCGCCGGACGCCGCGGACGGCGAGCACGGCGCCGCGGACGACGAGCACGCTCACGACCACGCCGACGGCCTGGAGTGGGAAGACCTGATGCCCGAGATCAACCGCCAGACCGACACGACCAACATGATCTGGCAGTTGGTCGACCCCGAGACCGGCGCCGAGAACGCCGAGATCACGTGGGCGTTCACCGTTGGCGACAGGATCAAGATCCGGCTCGCCAACGAGATGGATCAGGAGCACCCGATGCACCACCCGTTCCATATCCACGGGGCCGGGCGCTTCTTGGTCCTGGCCCGCGATGGCGAGCCCGAGGCGAACCTCGTCTGGAAGGACACGGTCTTGCTTCGCGCCGACCAGACGATCGACATCCTGCTCGACGTGACCAACCCGGGCCTGTGGATGGCCCACTGCCACATCGCCGAGCACACCGAGAGCGGAATGATGTTCAGCTTCGAGGTCGCGCCCGCGAGCTGATGGCCCGCGTCCGGTGCTCTGACGGTGGGCGTTGAGTGAGCCCGGCATCTCTGCTCGGCTGCAGGGCGCGCTTGATGCGCAGATAGGGCGCGGCGCGCCAGGGGCCGTCGCCCGGCTGGAAGCGCCGGCTGTCGGGATCAGCTGGAACGGCGCGGCGGGGCGGCTGAGCCGCGGCGAGAGCCGGCCGCTGGGCCCGGACGACGCTTTCCGGATCGCCAGCGCGACAAAGAACGTGACCGCTGTGGTCGCGCTTCAGCTCGCCGCAGACGGGCGGCTGGCATTGGACGAGCCGCTCGCCGGTCAGCTTTCCACCGACCTGCTGGAGCGCTGGCGCGCCTGGGAGGACCTTCCGCAGACCACACCGCGGCAGATGCTCACTCACACCGCCGGGCTTCCCAACTACTTCGGCGAGGAGTCGTTCATGGCCCGCGTGCGCGAGGAGCCGGAGCGATTCTGGCGCCCGGTCGACCTCGTCGATCACGCCGCCCAGTACGGGACTCCTTCATTTCGGCCAGGCACAGGGTTCGAATACTCAGACACCGGCTTCGTCGTCACCGGAGTCCTCGTCGAGCAGATCATGGACGCGCCGCTTCACGAGGTCTATCGCGAGCTCATCTTCGACCCGCTCGGCATGGACGACACGTGGCTCGAGGGCCGCGAGCCGGCGCGAAGGCAAGAAGTAGCGCACCACTACACGGGGGCGCTCGATTGGACGACGCTCTCGCCGACGATCGACTGGGCCGGCGGCGGACTGGTCACCACCACCGCCGACCTGGGACGCTACGTGGGCGCGCTGTGGTCGCGGCAAATTCTCAGCGCCACCGACCTCAACGAGCTGACGCGCTGGACGCCCGCGGCGTCGTTTCCGCCCGGCGGCGCGCTGCGCTATGACCGCTACGGCCTCGGCCTCGGGGCGATCACGATCGAGGGCGTCGAGCTACTCGGGCACACCGGCTTCATCGGGGCCTTCGCGTTCCATGCGCCGCGGTACGACGCGGTGCTGGTCGGCACGGACAACGACTCGGAGGTCGACCGCTGGCCGCTGGTCGCTGCCCTCTGCCGGGAGCTGAGCGATGCAGGCTGAGTGTGCTCCGGGGCGAGGCCCGTCCGGGAGCGGCGATACTTAGCGTCATGGGATCGCCGAACGTCGAGACGCTGAAGCGCGCCAACGCCGCCTTCAACAGCGGCGACTTCGACGGCCTCGCCGCGGCGTACGCGGCTGACGCTGAGCTCCTCGACGGGGCCAACGCGCCCGATCAGCCGTCGGTGGTCAGCGGCCGGGACGCGATCCGCGAGGTCGCCGGTCAATGGGCGGCGCAGTTCGAGCAGCTCCGATGCGACATCGAGGAGTTCATCGAGGTCGGCGACGCAGTCATCTGCGCTGCGGCCTGGCATGGCCGCGGCAAGGCGAGCGGGGTACCAACCGACATCCGACAGTTCGATGTCTATGAGTTCCGCGACGGCGAGGTGATTCGGGCGACGCTTGCCTATCGCTCCGAGGAAGAGGCTCGCAAAGCCGTCGGGATCGAGGAGTAGGCGATGTCAGCGGAGGCGAACGTAGAGATCGCACGCCGGTTCAGCGAGACGGTCGCGCGCGGCGACCACGAGGCGGCAGCGGCGATGCTCGCCCCGGACTTCACCGTCGATGACACCGACATCCCGGAGTCGACCGGCACCGACTCCTTCCTCGCATGGATGGGCCGCTGGGAGGCGGCCTTCGAGAGCTGGAGGATCGAGGACCTCGAGGTCCGCGCGATCGGCGACGACCGCACCCTCTCCCTGTTTCGGATCTACGTCAGGGGCACGGGCAGCGGCGTCGAGCTCGGGCGCGACGACGCCGCGATCGCGGACTTCCGCGACGGCAAGATCGTGCGCATCGCCTACTACAACGACCAGGGCCAGGCGCTCGAAGCCGCCGGCCTCCCGGGGTAGCGGCCGTCAGTCCTGGACCGGAGCGAGCTCGCCGTATGAGTGTCGGTCAGGCCCTGATTGCCGGGGTGGCCGCATACTGCTCATCGGTGACGTGCTCGCCCCATGTCACGGGGCTGCCGGAATCGTCGGCCTCCTGCATGGCAAGGTGGGTCATGAAGCGATCGGGCGCAGCGCCGTGCCAGTGTTCCTCGCCGGGCTCGAAGAAGACCCGGTCCCCGGGACGGATGACTTCGACCTCGCCACCGCGACGCTGGCAGCGGCCGACGCCCTCGGTGACGTAGATGGTCTGACCGAGGGGGTGGGTGTGCCACGCCGTCCGGGCTGCGGGCGTGAAGTGCACGCTCGCCGCCTGAAGGCGCGATGGCTCGGGGGCCGCGGCGACGGCGTCGATGTACACGGCACCGGTGAACCAGTCGCCGGGTCCGGGCCTGGTCTCGATTGAGTTCCTGGTGATCTCCATCTCGTTCTCCTGTTAGGGGCTCATGGTCGGCGTCCTCCAGAGCGACGCTCAGTATTCCGCTTCACCCCGGCCGCAACCTGAGGCGACTCTCGCCGTCACGGGGGTGGATCCTCGCTCGGGAGGATCGGGGGCAGCATGCGCGAGCGGGGTAGGCTCGCCTCCGTGTCCGGTAACGAGATGCACTCGGTCAAGCGCCATCTGGACGTCGATGCTGAGGGTTATGACGTTCAGATCCGGCATTTGATCCCGCACTACGACGACATGATCGCGACCGGGGTCGAGCTGCTCACGGCACTCGCGCCGGCCGACGGGCACGTCCTCGACCTCGGTGGTGGTACGGGCGCGCTCTCGTCCGCCGTGCTGGACGGGCTTCCCGGCGTCCGCGTGACCGTTCTCGACGTCGATACGGAGATGCTTGGCGAGGCCCGGCGGCGGCTGGAGCGTTTTCGGGGATCGGGTGGCCTTCCAGGAGGGCAGCTTCTTGGACCCGTTGCCTGCGGCCGACGCTGTGGTCGCCTCCTTGGCGCTGCACCACGTGCACGACCTCCGGGCCAAGACGGAGCTCTACCGCGCGATTCACGACGCGCTCGCGCCCGGCGGGGTCCTGCTCAACCTCGACGCTGCAGTCACTGAGGATTCGCGACTCAGGAGCCTCGTCTTCGACCGCATGGCGGCTCGGATGGGCGATCAGGGGATCACCGATGCAGAGGCGCGCCGCCATTTCGCCGCGTGGGCCGACGAGGACCGCTACTTCCCGCTGGACGCGGAGCTGAGTGCGCTCCGAGACGCGGGATTCGACGAGGTCGAATGCTTCTGGCGGCGCGGACTTTGCGCCATCCTCTGCGGCTTGCGCGCGCACTGACCGAGTGGGCGACTACGGACCGGGGGCTGTCCGAGTGACCGCGGGTTGGCGAACTGCCTCGAGGCGCTCGACCAGGTCGTCCTCGCCGGCGACGCGAAACACCTCCTCCCAGACTTCGTGTGAGCCACCCACATACAGCTCGAAGGTGCTCTCGCGTCGGGCGGTGCCCTCGCCTGGGGCGGTGGACGCATTGACAACCAGGTGCTGCTGCAGGCTCATCCGCTTCGAGCGGTCCCGGTTGTACTGCCACCTGGCCAACGGCTTCGCCCATCGAAGCCACCGTGGCAGCTCCCGCAGCGGTCTGTCATACAGCGACCTGGAGACGCGCTCGGCCTCCTCGAGCGTCATATCGAGCCACGACGTCGGTTCCATTTCTGCGCGCTCGCCCAACTCGAGGCCATCCTATGCCTGACCTCGCCACCGTCGCGATCGCCGATCTCGATCCTGGTCCGGGTACGAGCGGCTCCCGATCGCGTCCGGGTCGAGTCGAACGCGCTCTCGGCGCTGCCCGTCGACCCTCGGCCGCGGGTGCGTCAGGCGCTCTTGGCAAGCTCCAGGAGACCAAGCGCGGCACCGACGATCAGCAGGCCGAGAAGCACGACAGCCACCACGACTGCGAGCGTCTCCGGTCCACCGAGCACGATTTCGCCATGAATGACGCTGCGGAGCAGTCGCAGCGAGCGGCTTACCCCAAGCACCAGGAGGCCGAAGATGACCACCAGCGACGCCAGGTAAACGGCGAACATCAGCACCCCCATTTGAGGCCGAGCATACCCCCAATCAGCTCGCTTCCTTCGCCAGTGATGACATCTCAAGGGTGTGCGGGCCGAGCCGAGTGGACGCGAACCAGGACCGGTTAGGATCCCGGGCCGGATGGGCGACGGCGACGCGCAGGACGGTGAAGGCCGGGCGAGCCGGGAGGTCTCAGACCTGATCGGGGCGGAGCTCGCCGTCGCCTTGATTCTTTGGCTTCTGCTCACCTTCGCCGCGTTCTTCTTCATCGGCGCGGTGCTCGGCCTGATCCTCGTCGCCGCCGGGGTGATCGGCTTCGGCTGGGTATTCGTCTCCGCGATCCGCCGCGCGGATACCCCCGATTAGGTCTCTACCGGAGGGCGGCGTTGTCGTTCGTGCGTTGGCAGGGCCTCGAGCGGTGGAGGCGTGCGGGTCAGCTCGCGACGACGCCCCAGCAGGCGGCCGGGACGGCCAGCTCGTCGCCGTCGCGGAACTGCTCGAGGCCCTCTTCGATCGCCTCCCGAGTTGCCTGCTGCTCTTCGTCGTCGAGCTGGTTGATCACCCTCGCCAGCGGCCCGGCGAGCTTGGTGATCGCGTCCCAGAGGTCGTCGGCGGCATAGCGCCACTCGAAGGTCAGCTCCTCGATCTGCGGATCGCCGAACCCGGCCCCGGTGACCAGCTCGCGGATCCGGTCCGAGTCGCCGAGGGCGAACATCCCCGGGGCGCCGGGCTCGGGGGGCGGCATGTGGCCGCGCTGGACGAGGATCATCCCCGGCACGGCGGCCCACGCGTTGCGATCCGGCGCCTGCCAGACGGCGAAGCCGAGCGTGCCACCATCACGCAGGACGCGGTTGGTCTCGCTCAGCGCCGCGGCCGGATCGGCCATCAGCATGTACCCCCAGCGGCAGACGACGCCGTCGACGCTGTCGTCGGGGAGGTCCATGCGCTCGGCGTCGAGGACCCGGTACTCGACGCTCTCGAGACCGTGAGCCTTGCCGTTGCGCTTCGCGGCCTCGAGCATCTCGGGCGAGAAGTCGGTGCAGATGACGCCGCCCTCCTCGCCCACCCGCTCGGCGGCGGCGAAGCCGAGGTCGCCGGTGCCGGCGGCGATGTCGAGGATCCTCTGCCCGGGCTGCGGGTCGACGCGGTCGAGGATCCACTCGTTGATCGCGCCGGTGATGCTCAGCAGCCACTCGCGGCGGTCCTCCCAGCCGGGCGCCATGTCGCGCCAGGTCTCGAGGCTCGTCACCCGGTATTCGTCCAAGTCCATCTCTGACCCTCCTTCTCGATGCGTGCCAGACGACCCTATCGCTGAGCAGGCGAGCTGCTCGAGCAGGCGGCCTTGCGTAAACATGACTGGGCGCCCCCTCTATTAGGCTCAAGCGCCCACGGGCCATCGAGGGCGCCGACCGTGAACTTGACCGAGGACCAAAAAGCAGCTCGCAGGAACACTCTGTTGGCGGCTGAGCGGACCGAGCTCGCCTGGTGGCGCACAGGGCTCGCGGCTCTCGCGGTCGCCGTTGGGATCGGACGCCTTGCGCCCGAGCTGCAGAAGTCCGGGTCGACCTGGCCTTACGTCGTCGTCGGTGTCGGCTTCGCGCTCTATGGGATCGCACTCTTCACCCAGGGAACGATGCGTGGCCGCGAGGAGGCAGATGCGCTTGGTGGAGAGAAGCACGCCATGGACTGGCGCGCGGCAGCTCTCGCGGCCGCCGGCCCGGTGCTCGGGCTCGCGGTCGTCGCTCTGATCGCGCTGCAGTGAGGGAGCTCGGCCGGCCGACCCGCGGGAACGTCGCCAGGTTGGGATGGTGCCGGGTCTGGTGATCGACTCCGCTCAGGTGGCGTTCGAGGCGATCGCGTGGCCGTCGACGATGCACTCGGACTGGGTCCCGGGGGCGGCCTCGTCGAGGATGACGAACTGCGCCGTGACCTTGTCGTGGATCCCGAATCCGGCGCCGTTGACGTAGACCAGGTTGATCACCTCGTCGCTGTCGCCGCCCAGCTTGGCGAGGATGTCGACGAGCCCGTCGGCCGTGTCGAAGTCCTCGTCGTCGAAGTAGCTGTCGTCGTCGCTCACGGCCAGCGTCGCGTTGTTGAGATCGGTGCTCGCCCGCAGAGTGAGATCACCCGTCGCGCCGTCGCACCTGAACTCGAGGTTCAGGTCGCCGAGGTTGCTGAACCCCGTCGCTCCGCCGCCGTTGCTGGCCTCGAACCCGATCGGGATGAAGCTCTGGTTGCCCGCCGTGAACGCGTTCGAGGCGTTCGTTGCGTTCGGCACCGTCGACAGGCTGGCCTCGTTGATCTCGGCGCCGCTCAGCGTCGAGCCGTTCGAAACGTCGCCGGCATCGAGCGAGTCGTCGTTGAACAGCGTCGCCTCGTCGACCTCGGCGGTGCCAAGCGAGCCGGTGTCGGCGACGTCGTCCCCGGTCAACCCGCCACCCGCCAGGCTGTCGTCGCGCACGTCGACGGACCGCACCTGGTTGTTGCCGATGTCGGCGGTCTTCACCTCGCCGTCGACGATGTCGGAGCTGAGGACGGTGTCGGCGGCGTAGGCGACGCCGCCCGAGAGGACCAAGAACAAAGCGAGGACACCGGCCCATTGTGCGCGTAGGTGTCCGAGGATTCTGGCGAGCATCCGTGCCGCCCCCCTTCAATTCGGGATCGAGACCGGGGGATCCTAGCTGAAGACCACGGCGGCCCTCAGGGGATGACGATCGTGAAGTTCGCGTCCATGACGGTTTGCCCCTTTCCCGTTTCGATCTCAAACTCGGTTCCAACACAGGCCGAGTTGCTGAGACGCCACGTCGCCCAGGGATCACCGCTGCTGTCCATCGGCACGAGAAGGGCCAGGCTCGATGGGGCTGCGGCGTTGATGCCATCGACCCCGACGCAGAACCGGCCCTCTCCGACATGCACGGCGTACGCGACTCGCTTGTCGCGAGTGATCGGGCAAAACTCCACCGGGTCCGCACACACGGCCCCGTCCACGACGGCGTAGGCCCGCGCCCCCCGCGCCGAGGCGGTGAGATCGCCGTCTCGGATCGAGCCGTCCGCCACCTCCGAGGAGCCGATCGAGCTGCCCGCCACCTCCGAGGAGCCGACCGATCCCGCGCGCAGGTCGGCGGCCCTGATCTCGTTGTTGCCGATGTCGGCGGTCTTCACCTCGCCGTCGACGATGTCGCTGCTGAAGACGGTGTTCGCCCCGTAGGCGACCCCGCCGCTGAGGACCAAGAACAACGCCAACGCTCCCATCCATTGGCCGCGGATGCTGGCGAACAGCTTCGAGAACATTTGTCGGGCTCCCTTCTGTTGCCGAGACGCCTCCGACCCTCTCACGTCGCGGCGCAAAAGCAAACGGACGCGCAGGCGTCAGGCGCGGGCCGGCGGGGTAGCACGGCAGGTCATGGAGGAGCTGTCTGCGACGCCCGAGGACCTGCCGGCGCTCGAGCTGCGCACGGTCCGCAGCCTCGAGGTCACGAGGCCCTCCGGCAGCGATCGCGCGCCCTGCATCCAATCGGCTTCGGCGGTGGTCCGGCGCGGCGACTTCGCCTACGTGATCGGCGACGACGAGCTCGACCTCGCCGTGTTCACGGTCTCGTCGACCGAGCCCGGCGAGCTGCGCGCCGCGCTGCCCGGGCAGCTCTCCGACGACGTCGACTCGCGGCAGCGCGAGAAGCCCGACATGGAGGCGTTGTCGATCCTGCCGCCGTTCGAGGGCGCCGCTTACGGCTCCATCCTCGGGCTCGGCTCGGGCTCGAGCGACTCCGGCAGCCGCGACCGCGGCTTCTCCTGGCATCTGGCCGCCGACGGGTCGCTCGATGGCGAGCCCGCGGTGATCGACCTGCACCCGCTCTACGAGATGCTGCGAGGAGAGATCGAGAAGCTCAACATCGAGGGCGCCGCGGTGCTCGGCGATCGCTTCTGGCTCTTTCATCGTGGCAACGAGGACGGTCGCAACGTGGTCGCCGAGCTCGCCCTCGGCGAGGTGATGGGCTCGCTGACCGGCGATCTCGCGATCGACGCGCAGGAGCTGCGCGCGATCCGCTCCTACGACCTCGGGGAGCTTGGCGGCACGGCCCTGTGCTTCAGCGACGCAACCCCGCTGACCGCCGACGAGATCGTCTTCACCGCCTCGGCCGAGGGGACCGACGGTGAGATCGGGGGATCGGTCGTCGGCACGATCTCCGACTCGGGCCGGGTCCGCCGGCTACGAAAGATCGACGAACGCTGGAAGGTCGAGGGAGTCCACGCCTCGATCGACACCGGGGTGATCGACTTCGTCTTCGTCTGCGACCAGGACTCCGATGCCGAACCGTCACCGCTGCTCTCGGCGACGATGCCCGCCGAGGAGGGCATCGAACCGGAGTGACCGGACCGCGATCTCACGCGGGCGAGCCGGCCTCCAGGGTGCGCTCGAGGTTGTCGAAGCAGTTGCTCCAGCCGTACTCGTGCGAGCGCACCGCCTCCTCGTCCCAGAGGCCGCTGTGGGTGAAGCGGACGGTGGTGACGCCGTCGGCCTCCTCGAACTCGATCTCGATCAGCGTCTCGTGCGGCTCGTCGTCCCAGACCCAGGTGAACGCGAGGCGGGCCGGGGGATCGACCTCGGTGTAGTGACCGCCGCCGCCGTGCTCGGCGTCCTTGCCTGGATCGCGCATCACCACCCGGACCGCGCCGCCGACGCGCAGGTCCACCTCTGCCTCGGTCGTCTCCCAGTCGTGCTCGCCGTGCCACCAGCGGCGCATCACCTCCTCGGTCGTGAACGCGTCGAAGACCCGCTCGACGGGCGCCGCATAGGTGCGCTTCATGCCGAGGCTCGTCTTCGCGCTCACTTCCCCTGCTCCCGTCGGCGTCGCAGGCGCAGCATCATCCAGCCGCGCGCGACCAGCAGGCCGGCGGCCCCGCCCGTCAGCGTCGGCAGCATCTCCTCGAGCGGCACGCCTCCGACGTGGGCGATCACGCGTCGACCCCGTACTCGTCGTGGCGTCGCCACCACCGATACGGCGGCGTCTGCGGGTAGCCCTCCGGCGAGTCCTCCCACTCCTCCTGGCGCCCGAGCGCGGTGATGTCGAGGTAGCTCCAGGTGCTGCCCATCGCCTCGTCGCCGCGGTTGTCGATGAAGTAGGTGCGGAAGATCCGCTCACCGTCGCGGAAGAAGGCGTTCGTGCCGTGCCACTCGCGGACGCCGAAGTCGGTGTCGAAGTCGTCGGTGATCGTGTACCAGGGCATCTCCCAGCCCATCCGCGCCTTGAGGCGCTCGATCTCGGGCTGCGGCGCGCGTGAGACGAACGCGAGCGTCGTGTCGCGAGCGTTCAGGTGCGCGGGGTGGGCGACCTGGTCGGCCACGAACGAGCAGCCGGGGCAGCCCTTCTCGGGCCAGCCGTCGACGTCGGGGTCGAAGAAGAAGCGGTAGACGACCAGTTGGCGGCGGCCGTCGAAGACATCGTGCAGGCTCGCCGGGCCGTCCGGGCCCTCGAACGCGTACTCCTTCTCGACGGCCGTCCAGGGCATCCGGCGGCGCTCGGCGGCGAGCGCGTCGCGGGCGCGGGTGTGCGCCTTCTCCTTGACCAGCATTTCGTCGCGGGCGGCCTGCCACTCCTGCGGCGAGACGATCGGCTGCATGTTCATTTCGACTCCTCCTCGTTCAGATACTCATCGACGACATCGAACAGGCGCCCCCAGAGGGCGCGCTGGCGATCCATCCACTCGGCCGCTTCCCTGAGCGCATCGAGCTCGAGCGAGAGGCGATGCGTCCGGCCCTCGACCACGCGGGTGACCACGCCGGTCTCCTCGAGCACCTTCAGGTGCTTCGAGATCGCCGGCTTCGAGACCCCGAAACCGCTCGTGGCCTCGGCGACGGTCGCCGGGCCCGCTGCGAGGTGCTCGACGATGCCCCTGCGGATCGGGTGCGAAAGCGCCTTGAACGGATCGTTAACCATATAGTTAACGATATCAGACGGCCTGCTGCCGGCTCGGCGTGGTCGGGCTACTCCGGTGGGCGGGCGGCCGCGAGGGCGTCTTCTCGGTCCGAGTAGACCTTGAAGCGGACGAGCCGCCCGCTGCTGAACGTGCATTCGTGGGCGGTGCGGCGCTCCACCGGAACCCCGCTCCCGACCCCCGTTGCGGTGGCGCGCACGAAGACGAGCACCCGCTCGCCGTCGACGTCGAGGAAGCGTTCCGGGTCGAAGTGCAGGGCGTCCCACGGCCAGTTCGCAGCGATCCGACGGACCCCGTCGATCCCTCTGACCACCGGCCCATCCGGGTAGGCGTCCGTGAAATCGAACTCGGTGTCGGGTGTCGCAAGCTCGGCGAGCGCCGTCAGTAGATCGGGGTCGAGGGGCAGCGTGCGGCAGTAGATCCGGCGGACGATCTCGAGGCTCTGCTCCGGCATCTCACCGCCAAGTATCGCCCGAGCGCGCGCTGCAACGCGCGGCGCGATGATTTCGGGTCGATCGGCCGGTCTGTAGGACGGGCTTTGTCTGCAACGAGGAGAGGTGACTGCTGATGACCAAGGTTCTCGCCGCAATCACGACATCGGTCGACGGCTACATCACGGGGCCGAACGACGGCCCTGGCAAGGGCCTCGGCGACGGCGGCGAGCGGCTGCACTACTGGGTGTTCGGCGGGCCCTGGACGTATGCCGACGAGCCGCGAGGCGAGCCGGTCGGCGAGGACGCAGCGTGGCTGAGCGAGGCGATCTCCAGGGTGGGCGCCGTCGTCGGGGGACGGAGCACGTACGAGGCGGCTCGACACTGGGGCGACGAGAACCCATTCGGCGTGCCGTTCTTCATCGTCACGCACCGGCCCGACGAGGAGCCTGAGGGTGGGGCCTTCAGGTTCGTCTCGGGCGTCGAGGCGGCGGTCGAGCGCGCGATCGAAGCGGCGGACGGCAAGGACGTCCACGTGATGGGCGGAGCCGACACGATTCGTCAGGCGCTCGAGGCCGGGATCGTCGACGAGCTGACGATCATCATCGCGCCGGTCGTGCTCGGCGGCGGCAAGGCACTGTTCGACGGGTTCACGCAACCGCTCGAGCTCGAGCACATCGGGGTCCGGCAGTCGTCCCTCGCCACCTTCATCGATTACCGGGTCAAGCGGTGAATCGCGGGCTACCGATAGACGAAGCTCACAAGTCCGCGCACTGACCGACCTTCTGCCCGGTGACGACGTTCGGCTCGCCCTCCGAGTCGCCGACCTGAGGAGCGGGGGAGTCGTCGTGGCACATGAGGCTGCCGAAGATCGTGTTCGTGACGTACTCGTTCGCGTCCAGGTCGTCCATCACGTTGTTGCTGAGGTTCACCGTGCCGTGAACCGTGTTGCGGATGAACCGAGCCAGAACCCCGAGTAGCCGTCGATCGTCGCCCCGCCGCGGATCACGTTGTCCTCGACGGTCGAGAAGAAGCCGCTGCCGCCGCGCATCGTCACGCCGCCGCTGACGTGAGCGAAGTGCACCTGCAGTGAGGCGGGCGAGCTCGCCCGGATCCCGCCGCGGATCGTGCCGGTGTCGGTGCCCTCCTCGCTTCCGAGCACGAAGGTCGCACCTTCCCCGACCCGGATCCCGCCGCGGACGTCGATCGTCGCCTCTGTCCCGTCGCAGGCAGCGCCCGCCGGCACGACCAGCATGTGGTAGTCGCCCGAGTCGAGCGTGCCGGTGCAGGTCGTCGCCGGACCTGCGGCGAAGGCAGTTGAAGGTCCCGCCGCCAGCGCCGTGATAGCGAGAACGCCAACGATCACCAGTCCGAGCTTGCGCATGTCTCCTCCGAAGGTCGGTGCCGATCCGCCGGAGATTCTCACATAGGTTGCGCTCGCGGGCCGCGGTCGGTTAGGGTCGGAACGGATGACACGCAGGAGGCGTGCACTCGGGGTATGGATGGCCATCGCCGTTGCGGCGCTTCTCGCCGCGGCTCCCGCCGGTGCGACCTTCCCGGGGAGCAACGGGCGGATCGCCTTCTCCCAGTCCGACCTCGTGGCTCCGATCGGCGGCGAGGGGGGCAACCTCTCGGCTCACTCCCAGGTGTTCACGATCAACCCCGACGGCAGCGGACTGGCGCAGCTCACCAACGTCGCCGCCGACCAGGCCGCCGGCTCGCCGGACTTCTCGCCCGACGGCGAGCGGATCGTCTACGAGAGCAACGAGTCGGGGAGCTTCCAGATCTGGGTCATGGACGCGAGCGGCAGCAACCAGACGCAGCTCACCGACCGTGACGGTTTCGAGAACTTCCAGCCGAGCTTCTCGCCCGACGGCAGCAAGATCGTCTTCAGCCGTTGCGGCGAGCCGTTCGGATTCATCGCCTACTGCGACGTCGGCGTGATCAACGCCGACGGCACGGGTCTCCACTCGCTGCCCCGGGGCGGCCACTGGGTCAACAATCGCCCCGTCTACTCGCCCGACGGCCAGCAGATCGCGTTCAGCAGCGACCGCGGCGGGCGCCAGTCGGCGGTCTTCGTGATGAACGCCGACGGCTCGTCACGGCAGCGCCTCACCCCGACCAAGCTGCGTGCCTTCTGGCCCGACTGGTCGCCCGACGGCGAGAAGATCCTGTTCTCCGATCACTGCTGTCTTCCGCACTCGAACCTGTGGACGGTGCGGCCGGACGGCAGCGACCGCACCCGGCTGACCGACGTCGCGACCGAGCGGGACGCGGCGTTCGCGACCTTCTCGCCCGACGGGACGAGGATCGTCACCTTCTACAGTCGCGGCTGCGGCGCTTCCGGCTGCCACCACCTCTTCACCCTCGACGCGAACGGCTCGGACTTCCAGAAGGTCGTTACCGGGGTCCCCGACACCTTCCTCAGCGACTGGGGCCCGGGGGGCTGAGCGGTGGCGATCCGACGCCGGCTCACGGTCCTCGTTCCTGATCGCGATCGCCGCGCTGGTGGCGCTCGGCGGCACCTCCGCCGAGGCGACGTACCCGGGACCGAACGGGAGGATCGCCTTCTCGGATTACGTCAGCGGCCAGATCTACGCCGTCAACCCCGACGGGAGCGGTCTCGCGCAGCTCACCGACCTCGACTCGCACCACGCCGCCGACCATCCGAGTTGGTCTGCGGACGGGACGCGGATCCTCTTCAACGTGTTCCGGTTCAACCCGGACGACGACCACTCGAGGATCTGGATCATGGACGCCGACGGCTCGCACCAAAGCCAGGTCGCCAGCGAGACGCCGGGCTTCCGCGACTACGCGCCGAAGTTCACGCCCGACGGCAGCGAGATCGTCTTCAGCCGCTGCCAGCCGGACGACGGTGTCTGCGCGATCTGGGAGATGCGCTCCGACGGCACCCACAAGCAGGCGCTGACGCCCTTCGTCCACGACGAGACGAACGAGATCATCGACTTCGTCCCCTCGGTGTCGCCGGATGGCACCCAGATCGCCTTCGGGCGCTTCGCCGATGGCGGCTTCGTCGGCCGCATCTTCGTCATGAACGCCGACGGCAGCGATCCACATTCGATCACGCCGCCACGCTTCGAGGGCTTTGCCCCGGACTGGGCGCCCGACGGCCAGCGGCTCACCTTCAGCAGCTACGTGGCGCGCCTCGGATCGGCCGTATTCTCGTTGCGGCCCGACGGGACGGACATCGAGCAGCTGACCGAGAACAACTTCCCGTTCAACGACTTCAACTCCGTCTACTCGCCGCGCGGCAACCGGATCGCCTTCTCCAGCGACCGCAAGTTTCCCGATCTGTGCTGCGAAGACCTGTTCGCGATGCGCGCTGCCGGCGGGGCGGGGCACGCGCTCGGCGTCGGGCTCTCGCCGCCGGGGATCATCAACCCGGCCTGGGGATCCGCCCCGCTGGTTCCCTGAGCGCGGCGGTCGCGGCCTACGGCCAACCCGCGCCCGGCGCCGGCGCAGGCGCCGTCAGCAGACGGCCGGTCCGTGGTCCGTCGATCATGCTCGCGGGCCCGTTCCATTCGGCAGCGACCATGAACAGGGTCCTTCGATCCTGACCGCCGAGCGCGCACGCGAAGCAACCCCGGTCGAGCTCGATCGTCTGCAGCACCTCGCCGCCCTCGCGGACGCGGACGCAGCGCATGTTCGGGACGTCCCCGTACCAGACCGCGCGATCCGCGTCGAGGCAGATCCCGTCGGGGACGCCGTCGTCGAGCTCGGCCCAGACGCGCCGATTCGAGAGGCCGCCGTCGGCCGCGATGTCGAACGCGGTCAGCCTGCGCGCGTAGGACTCGGCGACGATCAGCGTCGAGTTGTCGGGTGTGACGGCCATGCCGTTCGGGAACGCGAGGTCGTCCGCGACCTGCCGCGCCGCGCCGTCGGGGGTGACCAGAGCGATCGTTCCGGGGGCGAACTCCTGACCCGCCATGAGGTCGAAGCCGACCCCGTTGACGTAGGCGTTGCCGCGCCCGTCGACGACGATCTCGTTCCAGCCGCGGTCGGAGAGCCGGGTCAGGTCGGCGTAGGTTGCGAGCGAGCCTCGGTCTCCGCGGCGGAGGAGCAGGTTCTCGGGCCCCGAGACGATCAGCAGACGCCCATCGGGCAACCAATCGATCGAGAACGGGAGCGTCGTCGGGACGCGGGCGACGACCTCGCTGTCGCCGTCGGGGTCGACGGCGACGATCTCCTGCGCGCCCCAGTTCGAGAACCAGAGACGGCCGTCGTGCCAGCGAGGCGACTCGCCGCACGCGAGACCGGTGATCAGAACTCGAGGTTCAGGCACGAAATCTCCTCCGGAGGGATGACTGGAGAACTGGACGGTACAGTACCCTAGCACGAGACTGGACTGTCCAGTACGCTGCGGAGCAGGCCAATGAGCGAACGATCCGTGACGCCCGCCGATTCCCGCGACGAACGGCGCTCGACCCGCAAGCGCGAGGCGATCCTCGAGGCCGCCACGACGGCGTTTCTGCGCAACGGCTACCTGGGGACGAGCATGGACGAGATCGCCGCGCTCGCCGCCGTCTCGAAGCAGACCGTCTACAAGCACTTCGCCGACAAGAAGCGCCTCTTCTCGGAGATCGTCATCGGAACGGTCGACAAGGTCAGCGACCCGGTCCAGAACGAGGTCCTGAGCCTCGACGAGAGCGGCGACGTCGAGGCCGACCTTCGCGACCTGGCCCGCCGCCAGCTCGCGATGGTGATGCAGCCGAGGCTGCTGCAGCTGCGCCGGCTGGTGATCGGCGAAGCCGGACGCTTCCCGGAGCTCGGCCGCACCTTCTACGAGCGAGGCCCGCAACGCACGGTCGCCGCGCTGGCCGCCGCCTTCGAGCGGCTCGCCGAGCGCGGCGTCCTCCAACTCGACGACCCGCGGCTCGCCGCCGCACACTTCAACTGGCTGGTGATGTCGGCCCCGATCAATCAGGCGATGCTCCTCGGTGACGATCAGATCCCCGCCCGAGCCGATCTCGACCGCTACGCGGACAGCGGCGTACGCGCGTTCCTCGCCGCCTACGGCCCGCGCTGACCGCCTCGAATGAAACCGATCGCCGAGTTTCTGAGCCGACACGCTCCATTCGAGGGCGTCGGCGATGCGGAGCTGGAGCGGATCGCGTCCGACGTCGAGGTCGAGTACTACGCCCCGAACGAGGTCGTCTTCCGCCAGGCGGAGGAGCCGATGCGCCACGTCCGGGTCGTCCGTACCGGTGCGGTCGAGCTGGTTGACCGCGGGCGGGTGCTCGACCGGCTCGGCGAGGGCGAGCTGTTCGGGCATCCGTCGATGCTCGCCGGGCTGCCGACCGGGTTCGAGGCTCGTGCCGACGACGACGGGGCGCTCTGCTACCGACTCTCGGCCGAGGACGTCGTTCCCCTGCTCGGCCGGCCGGCCGGGTTGCGCTACCTGGCGCGCACTCTGCTCGAGCGCCCGAGGCCGGATGCGGCGGCGCTGCCCGCGGGCCACGATCCGAACCACCAGAGAGCATCCCAGCTCGTCCGCGACCGGCCCGTCGTCTGCGAGCCGAGCGCCTCGGTCCGCGAGGCGGCTCGAAGCATGGCTGAAGCAGGGGCGAGCTCGGCGCTCGTCAGGCTCGGCGATGAGCGCTTCGGGATCCTCACCGACCACGACCTGCGCGAGCGCGTCGTCGCCGACGGAGTGCCCACCGACGCGCCGGTCACGGCGGCGATGACCGCGCCCGCGTTCTGCGTCGGGCCCGAGCGGTTCGGCGCCGAGGTGATGCTCGAGATGCTCGACCGCGGCATCCGCCACGTACCGGTGCTGTCGCCGTTCGGCGAACCGCTCGGCGTGCTCACGGACGTCGACCTGCTTACGACCGAGGCGCGGACGCCGTTCTCGCTCCGGCGTGAGATCGACGAGGCCGCGACCCCTGAGGAGCTCAGGCGGGCGGCCGAACGGCTGCGGCCCTCGGTCGTCACCTTGCACGACGCGGGTCTCCCACCGGCTCAGATCAGCGGCATCATCGCGGTCGTCGCCGATGCCCTGACGCGTCGGTTGATCGAGCTGGCGATCGACGACCTCGGCCCGCCTCCGTGCCCACTGAGCTGGCTCGCGCTGGGAAGCCTCGGCCGCCGCGTGGTCGTGCCGTCGTCCGACGTCGACTCGGCGCTGGCGTTCGACGACGATACGGACGACGACGAGACGCGGGCCTACATGGTGACGCTGGGAGAGCGGGTCAGCAACGAGTTGGCCGCGCACGGCTTCGCTCCCGACCCGCACGGAGCAACGGCAGGCAGGGATCTGTTCGTGCGCTCGACTCGGTCCTGGCGCCGGGCGCTCCGCCGTGCGATCGAGGCGCCGACCGAGGACAAGGGTCTGATCCTGCTCTCGTTGATGCTCGACGGCCGGGTGGTCGAGCACATCGGCGACGCGGGCGACCTGCTCGACGAGCTGCGACACCTCGACCACCGGCCGCGGCTGCGCCACCTGATGCTGAGACTCGCGCTCGCCCATCGTCCGCCGACCGGATTCCTCCGCGATTTCGTCGTCGAGGACAGCGGTGAGCATCGCGGGCAGCTCGACATCAAGCAGGGAGGGCTGCTGCCGATCATCGATATCGCCCGCTACGCGAGCTTCGCATCCGGCGCCCGCGCCCTTTCGACCCCGGACCGGTTACGGGTCGCCTCGACCGCGGGCACGCTGGACGGCAAGGCAGCACAAACGCTGGCGGAGGCGTTCGATCTCTTCTGGCGGCTCCGACTCGAGCACCAGGTCGAGCAGCTGCGACACGGCGTCGAGCCCGACGACTACCTCGACCCGGAGACGCTCAACCCGCTGACGCGCCGGTATTTGCGCGACGCCTTTCACGCCGTCCGCACGGTGCAGCGCGCGCTCGCCAATCTGCACCGGCTGCCGTGATCCGGCTCCCGTTCCGGCGCCGGTCCGCTGCCGCTTCGGCCTACCGACGGGCGAAGCCGCCGCCGCCATTCACCCCGTGGCGGGAGGCGAGGTTCGCCGTCGTCGACCTCGAGATGACCGGGCTCGACCCGAGCCGCGACGAGATCATCTCGTTCGCCGCGGTACCGGTCGAGGGCGGCAAGGTGGTGGCCGGCGGTACGACCACCGCGATCGTCCGGCCCGAGCGGATGCCGAGCGCGGAGACGATCCGGATCCACGGCCTGCGCCCGGCCGACCTCGCCGACGCGCCGCCGCTGGACGAGGTACGGGACCGAATCCTCGAAGCCCTCACCGACCGGATCGTCGTCGCCCATCCAGCCCGGATCGAGCGGGAGTTTCTCTCCGTAGCCCTGAGGCCGGCAGGCGTCCGTCTCGCGGAGCCGATGATCTGCACGGCGACCCTCGCCGGCCAGGTGCTCGCCGACGGGGTCGGCCGACGCGGCGCGGAGACCCCCCTGTCCGTCGCCGTGGCGGCTCTCGGCCTCCCGATGGAGGCGCCGCATACCGCCGACGGCGACGCCCTGACGACGGCCCAGCTGTTCATCGCGCTCGCGTCGCGGCTCGATTGGCGCGAGCCGCAGACGGTCGGCTCGCTCGTCGATCTGTCGCGAGGATGACGGCCGTGCGGCAACCGAGCGATGAGTTTCCGTTCGATCCTCGGTCTCATGGGTACGTGTAGTCACGAGGCGTCGGGACCGCCGGCGCCGGAAAGGAGAGCGAGCATGGGACAGCCGGTAGTCCACTTCGAGATCATCGGGAAGGACGGCGACAAGCTGAAGAGCTACTACGCCGAGCTCTTCGGGTGGGAGATCGATTCCGACAACGAGATGGGCTACGGGGTCGTGCAGCGCGACGGCAACACGAACGCCGACGGCGCCGGGATCGGCGGCGGCGTCTCGGCCGGCCCGGAAGGCTATGACGGCCACGTCACCTTCTACATCCAGGTCCCCGACGTCGAGGCCGCTCTCGCAAAGGCGGAGAGCCTCGGCGGGTCGCGGGTGATGGGCCCGGACAAGGTCATGGACGCGCTCGAGATCGGCCTCTTCAACGATCCCGAGGGTCACCTCGTCGGTGTCGTCACTTCCTCGTCCTGACAGGCCGGGTCGCGTCTCGAGGGCTCCACGGCGCGTGGGGACCGCGATCGGGTCGCTGAGCCTCGGAGGGGCGATGAGCGGCGCCCAGGCAATCCGGGTGGGCCGGGAGGAGGAGCTCCTCGACGCGGCGCGCGGTGGCGACGAAGCCGCCTTCGGCCGGCTGGTCGACGCGTACCGTCGCGAGCTTCACGCGCACTGCTACCGGATGCTGGGTTCCGTCCACGACGCCGAGGACGCCCTCCAGGAGGCGTTGCTTCGCGCCTGGCGCGGCCTGCCTCGGTTCGAGGGCCGAAGCTCGCTTCGCTCCTGGCTCTACAAGATCGCGACGAACGCGTGTCTCGATGCGATCGAGAAGCGGCCGAAGCGCGTGCTCCCGGTCGACCACGGCCCGTCGACCGATCCCGACGAGGGCGTCGGCGAGCCGCTCGTGGAGTCGGTCTGGGTCGAGCCCTATCCCGACGAGACGCTCGCCGTCGAGGACGGGTACGCGGCCCCCGAGGCGCGCTACGAGCAGCGCGAGGCGGTCGAGCTCGCGTTCATCGCCGCCCTCCAGCACCTGCCGGCGCGCCAGCGAGCCGTGCTGATCTCCCGCGAGGTGCTCGGTTTCTCGGCCGCCGAGGTCGCAGACTCGCTCGAGTCGAGCACCGCCTCGGTGAACAGCGCCCTGCAGCGGGCCCGCAAGACCGTCGACGAGCGGCTCCCCGAGCAAAGCCAGCAGGCGACCCTGCGCTCGCTCGGCGACGAGCGCCTGCGCGAGATCGTCGAGGACTACATGGACGCGATGCAGCGCGGAGACGTCGACACGGTCGTCTCGATGCTCGCCGAGGATGCCGCGTGGTCGATGCCGCCGCTGGCGACCTGGTTCGGCGGTCTCGATCGGGTCAGGGGCTTCTTGACCGTCGGGCCGCTATCGGGCGAGTGGCGTTGGCGCCACCTTCCAACCCGAGTCAACGGCCAGGCGGCGGTCGCCGTCTACAGCTGGGACGCGGGGGAGGGCTGCTACCGCCCGTTCGCGCTCGACGTCCTGACCCTCGACGGCGCGCGGATCAAGGAGGTCACCGCGTTCATCACCCGTTCCACGGAGGGCGAGGGCCGCGACTACTACGCGCGCTGGCCCGATCAGCCCCTCGATCCCGCGCGCGCTGCCGCGTTCGAGCGCTTCGGTCTGCCCGGCCGGCTGGACTGACCCTGCCGAGTCCCGCGGCGACCGATGATTTTGCGGACCTCGGCCGGTCTTTATGTCGAACCCTGACGGAGGTACGTTCGGAGTATCTCCGGGGAGGAGAGACGAGATGTTCGAGAACTCGAAGGCGTTCAGTGGCTTTTCGGTCGACGATGTGCCGCGAGCGAAGCGGTTCTACGAGGAGACCCTCGGGATCAAGGTTTCGGCGGCGAACGGCTCGCTGTTGCTGCACATCGCCGGCGATCGCGACACGTTCGTCTACCCGAAGCCCGATCACACGCCTGCTTCGTTCACGATCCTCAACTTCCCGGTCGACGACATCGAGGCGGCGGTCGACGCGTTGGTCGAGCGGGGCGTGCACTTCGAGCACTACGCCGGAACCGAGATCGAGACCGACGAGCGGGGCATCTTCCGAGGCGGAGGCCCGTACATCGCCTGGTTCAAGGACCCCGCCGGAAACGTCCTCTCGGTGATCCAGGACCGCTGAGCTCGCGATCGACGGGTCGCGCGCGTCAGCCCGCGGGCCGGTCGCCGACCCAGTGCGGGGGTGGGGCTCACGTTCTCGGGTCCCGGCCCGTTTTACAACCGAACGCCGTCGATCCCGGGAGGAACGCCTCGATGAGTCCGAACGCGACCAACGCCAAAGTCCGAGCCACCGCCGTCGGCGATCGAGTCGAAGCCCTCGACTGGGGGGAGCTGCGGGCCCAGCTGGATGACCGCGGCTTCGCGATCACCGAGCCCGTGATCGAGGCGCGGGAGTGCGACCGGCTCGCCGACCTCTTCGACGGCGGAACCTTCCGCTCGACGATCGACATGGCCCGCCACCGGTTCGGTGACGGGCGCTACCGCTACTTCGACCACCCGCTGCCGGAGCCGATCGAGGCTCTCCGGACCTCGTTCTACGGCCGGCTGGCGCCGATTGCGAATGCCTGGGGAGACCTGACCCGCGGCGACGCGCAGAGCTTTCCGCCGACCCACGAGGAGCTGATCGAGCGCTGCCGGGAGGCCGGCCAGGAGCGCCCGACGCCGCTCATCCTGCGCTACGGCCCGGGCGACTGGAACGCGCTTCACCAGGACCTCTACGGAGACGTCTACTTTCCATTCCAGGTGCTCACCGTCCTCTCGAGGCCGGGGGCCGACTTCGAAGGCGGAGAGTTCGTCCTCGTCGAGCAGCGCCCGCGCGCCCAGAGCCGGGCCCACGTGCTGACCCCGCCCCAGGGCGCGTTCGTGATCTTCCCGACCCACGATCGCCCCAACAAGGGCAAGAACGGCTATCACCGCGTCGGACTGCGCCACGGCCTCAGCACGGTCACCGAGGGCTCCCGTACCGCTCTCGGGATCATCTTCCACGACGCGAAGTGAGCGGCGATCGGACACGCGCCTCCGTCGCGGGACGGCCGGCAGCTTTCTCGCGGCCGAAAAGGCGATCGGGTCATCATTGGACGGATGCTGCTGGCGCTGGCGATAGCGGGTCTGTTCGTGCTCCCGGAGCCGTGGCGCTACGTCGTCCTGCCGGCCGCAGCGCTGATCGAGGTCGTCGAGGTCTATTTCTGGATCCACTTCCTGCGCCGCTACCGGGTCTCGACCGGGGTCGAGGCGATGATCGGCGAGCGTGCCGAGGCGATCGACCGCGAGCGGGTGCGCGTCCGCGGCGAGATCTGGAGCGCCCGGAGCGATCGGCCGATCGGCGCCGGCGACGCGGTTCGGATCTCCGCCGTCGACGGGCTGACGCTGGTCGTCGAGCCCGAGCCCGGCGCGTAACCCACCGACAACACCCGTTCTCGCGGTCCGCAGTAGGCTGATCTCCGCATGGGCAGGATCGCGACCCTCGTATGCGTCGTCGCGGCGGTTTGCTGCGCGCTCGCAGCGATCGCGGCGGCGACCAGCGAGACGGGCGACCGCCACGGCGACAAGATCGTCGGCACGAGGGCCGCCGACACGCTGAAGGGCCTCGCCGGGCACGACCGGCTGATCGGCGGCCGCGGTCGCGACGTGTTGATCGGCGGCAAGGGACCGGATGTGCTGCGCGGCGGACGAGGACGCGACTCCTACAACATGCGCGACGGCGTCCAGCTCTCGGCTCCGGGCGACGACCGCATCCATGCGCGCGATTCGGTTCGCGACGAGATCAACTGCGGCAGCGGCACGGACGTGGCTTTCGTCGACAGCGAGGAGGACGGGGTGTATGACTGCGAGAAGGTGATCGCCAGATGATCGGTCGCCCGGCCGACCACTCCGCGAAGCTCGCCCGCGGGGAGCTCTCGGATCCGGCGAGGGTCGAGGAGCTCGAGCAGAGAGCGGGGGAGGACGTCCTGCGCCGGCGCGACTTCCTCGGCCGGACCGCGGCGCTCGCCGGGCTCGCCGGGATGGCGGGCCTGCTCCCGTCCGAGACCCTGATCGCCGAGGCGGCCAAGCACGCGACGCGGGCCCATTTCCCGCGCCCGCGCGAGCTCCCGATCGACACCTTCGTCGTCCTGATGATGGAGAACCGCTCCTTCGACCACTACTTCGGATGGCACCCGCGCGCCGACGCGGTCAACAACGGGCTGCGCTACCCGAGCCTCGACGGCTCGCAGTCGTTCGCCACCCACCGGCTGACGCCCGACTTCCAGGGCTGCGCGTTTCGCGATCCCGACCACGGCTGGGACGGCGGGCGCCACCAGTACGACGGCGGCAAGCTCGACGGCTTCTACAGCGGTAACGACCAGGGGACCGGCAGCGACGAGTACGCGCTCGGTTACTACCTGAAGCAGGACCTCGGCTTCCTGCCCTGGGTCGCCGACGAATACCAGCTCTTCGACCGCTACTTCTGCTCGATCATGGGCTCGACCTATCCGAACCGCCACTACCAGCTCGCGGCCCAGAACGGAGGCCAGAAGCGAAACCAGCTGCCGTCGTCGGCGAGCGGGTTCGAGTGGGAGACGATCCTCGACCGGGCGAAGGCGCGGGGGCTCGAGGTCGCCTACTACGTCTCCGACCTGCCCGTCCCCGCGCTCTACGGCCCCCGGGGGCTCGACTGGGTCCGCCCGGCGTCGCAGTTCTACGTCGACGCCGGGGAGGGCAAGCTGCCGCCGATCTGCTTCATCGATCCGCCGTTCAAGGACGGTGGCGGCGGCAACGGGATCTCCGCCGACGAGCACCCGCACGGCGACGTCCGACTCGGCCAGGCGTTCATGTCAGACGTCGCCCACGCATTCGTCGAGTCCCCGCAGTACAGGCGGGGAGCGATGTTCATCAACTACGACGAGTGGGGCGGGTTCTTCGACCACGTCAGCCCCCAGCACGTCCCCGACGAGCGCGGCAACCGCACCGACCTCGAGAACGACTGGTCGTTGACCGGATTCCGGATCCCGGCGGTCGCGATCTCGCCCTACACCCGCGCCCACAAGCGCGGAAGGGTGAGCCACATGACCTGCACCCACGAGTCGATCCTGAAGCTGATCGCCTACCGCTACGGGCTCGGGATCCTGAACAGACGGCACGCCTACGCGTCGAACATCGGCCGCAGCTTCGACTTCTCGAAGCGCGACTTCGACCCGCCGGCGCTTCCGGATCCGGCGGCGATCGCCGCGGTGCCGTGTGCCGTCGGCGGCAGCGGCCGACCGAAGCCGCACGACCTGACCCAGCTCGAGACGTCGGGCCTGCTCGACCGCCTCGGCTACGAGGTGCCGAAGGTCACCTACGACTCGCTGTTCCGCTACCCGGACCGGGTCAGGCGGGCGTTCGAGACCGCCGGCCGGCGCTGACAACGGCCCTCGTGTCCGGAACGGACAAGGGCCCCAGAATGGGGCCCTTGGTTCCGAAAGGACGTACCGCCAGCGATTCCCGCCGCTGGCCCGTCGGTCCTTCAAGTCTTCGCGAGGGCGTCGGCTCCGCCCTCTTTCGACCCTAACACGGGGCGTTGCGCAGAGTTCTGGTTTGCCGCTCGTTCCAGCCGGTTGACGCCCTTCGCCGCCCCGCTAGACTCGCCGCCCCGGGGCGCTTAGCTCAGTTGGGAGAGCGCCAGCTCGACAAGCTGGAGGTCACTGGTTCGAGCCCAGTAGCGCCCATCGTCTCCGGACTCCCCGTCAGATCGCGACAAACCGCGACAACGTGGCTTCGGAGAGCGCTCGCCCAGCTACCGAGATCGAGCTTCTACCGACGGATCCGCGAAAAGTTCGGCCGGCTCGCGCACTAGCAGTCGCTGCAGGATGGCGACGAGCTGGCGCTCCTCGGCCTCGGTGAGGACGGAGAGGATCTGCTCCTGGGCCGCCATCAGCGCGCCCCGCTTCTCGGCGATCCAGGCGCGCCCCGCGTCGGTTGCCTCGAGCGCGTAGGCGCGGCGGTCGTCGGGGTTGCGGCGCCGGTCGACCAGCCCCGCTGCCTCGAGGTCGTCGACGACGCCGACCATCGTCGTGCGGTCGACACGCATCCGCTCGCAGAGATACTGCTGGGAGAGGCGTCCCTCGTCGGAGATCACCGTCAGGCAGCCGAAGTGCTTGATCCCGAGCTCTCCGGGCCCGAGGACCTGATCCGCGCGGGCGTGGAAGAGGGCGTGCGCCTTGGCGAGCAGGAAGCCCGCCATCTCGGCGAGCGAGGGAGGGAGTGACGTTTCGGCCATCTCGTCGGAGCTTATGATAAAACACTGAAAGTCAGCGTGGCTGACGATCCTGGGGGCTGAACGTTAGGAGGCTAATGCAGATGGAGCGCAAGTGCCAGCTCGGTCGGCTCGGTGACGACCGCGGCGTCGGCGCGCACCGTCTCGAGCACCTCGCGGATGCGGAGGCTGGCGTCCTCATCGGCGACCGCGGCCACGATCACGTCGCCGCCGAGGCCGAGCGCACCGCCCTCGCGGCAGGCGACGAGCGCGGCGGCTAGGCCCGCCTTCATGTCGTACGCCCCGCGGCCGTATAGCCGGTCGCCGTCGACCCGCGGCGTATGCGAATCGCGCATGCCCCGGCTCCCACGGTGTCGGTGTGGCCGCAGAGCAGGAGCGACCGCCCGCACCCGTGCCCGTCTCGCGCACCACTACGCTCGGACGACCGGGCGTCGCCTCGCACAGGGCGACCTGAAGACCCGCTTCGCGCCCAGGCGGCGACGTGCGCGGCGAGCACCGGCTCGCCGCGCCCCCAGCGATGAGCGCCAGGTTGGTGGAGTCGATCGCAACCAGGTCGGCGAGGAGCTCGGCGGTGGAACTCGTCATTCGTGCATCCTTTCGCGACGAAGAGGTCGGACGAGGATGTCGCAAGGATTGCGATGAGGCCGGTTCGCAGCTGCAGCCGGCGGCTGGGCGCTCGGCGACCGGCGCATCGTCCAGCTCGGCGGACAACTCCTCGGCGTGTCGGCGCAGGAGCCGCCCGAGTTCACCCGTGTCCGCCTGAACGATCCGAGTCGTCGGAGCGGAGATGCTGATCGCCGCAAACGCGACGCCGCCACCGAACACGGGAGCGGCCACGCAGCTGACCCCGTCCTCGTGCTCCTCGTTGTCGATCGCGTAGCCGCGCTTGCGGATGCGCGCGAAATCCCCCCGCAGGGATGCCAGGGTCGTTCGGGTGTGCTGCGTCAGGCGCTCGAGCGGCTCGCGCTCGGGCGGATAGAGCTTCGAGACGGTGTCCGGGGAACGACTGGCGAGAATCGACTTTCCGGATGCGGTCGAGTGGGCGAGAGCCAGGCTGCCAACCTGCGTGAACATGCGCACGTTGTGGAGACCCGGGACCTGGTCCACGTACACCACGGCGTCGCGGTCGAGGATCACCAGGTTGGTCGTCTCGTTCGTGACCTGGCGAATGCCCTCGAGGTGGGGTCGGGCGACGGCGCACAATGCGGCGGTTCGCGCCTGAATTCCGCCGGCGAGCTCCAGCACCTTGAACCCGAGGGCGTAGCTGCCGTGCGAGGCGGCCTGACGCACGTAGCCGCGATCGGCCAGGCCCGCCAGCAAGCGGTGCGCGGTGCTCACGACGAGGCCGGTCTGAGCGGCGAGCTCAGAGACACCGAGATCGCCGGACTCCCCGAGGGCCTCGAGCAGGTCGAGGGCCCGGTCTACCGACTGGACGCGGTCACGACGTGGATCGGCCATGAGACGATGGTAGACTACTCGGAAGTTGTTTTCCACATCGTGGATACCGCTCCGATTCGCCGTGGGCTGACCGAGTAGGGAGGGCAGCAGGTTGGGGATTGCGACGGCTGAGGATGGAGTCGGCCTCTACTACGAGGAGACGGGGTCGGGGGAGTCGATTCTGTTCATCCACGAGTTCGCGGGAGACCATCGCAGCTGGGAACCCCAGATCCGCCACTTCGGCGAGACGCACCGCTGCATCGCGTATGACGCTCGCGGATACCCGCCGTCGGACGTACCGGAGGACCCCGCCGCGTATTCACAGGACTTCGCCGTATCCGATGCCCTGGCGGTGCTCGACCACCTCGAGATCGAGCGGACACACGTCGTCGGGATCTCGATGGGAGCGTTTGCGGCCCTTCATCTCGGCCTTCGGCATCCAAGCCGGACAGCTTCTCTGGTGATCGCAGGATGTGGTTACGGAGCACATCCCGACGCCCGGAGCGCGTTTCGCGCGGAGAGCGAGGCCGTCGCTCGTGCGTTCGAGGCAGAAGGCGCCGCCGGGATCGCAACGAAATACGGCTCGGGGCCGGCGCGCGTTCAGTTCATGAACAAGGATCCGCGCGGCTGGCAACGGTTTGTCGAGATGCTGTCTGAGCACTCCACCCTTGGGAGCTCGCTCACGATGATGGGTGTACAGCGCGACCGACCGTCGCTCTACGACCTGACGGACGATCTGCGCGCCCTGACGGTCCCGACTTTGCTGATAGTCGGTGACGAGGACAAGGGGTGCCTCGAGGCCAACCTCATGCTCAAGGACGTGATCCCGTCGGCAGGGCTCTGGGTTCTCGCGCGGACGGGCCACACCTCGAACCTGGAGGAACCCGACCTCTTCAACCGGCTGGTCGCCGACTTCCTGACGGATGTAACAGCCGGTGAGTGGGGCGTGCGCGACCCGCGCTCGGTCTCCCAGAGTTTGACGGGCATTACCGACTGAGCGATCGGACATGCCGTGAGACGACCAGATACGCCCGGAACCGGGGCTCGCCGCTCCAGCGAGCCGAACACGGGAGGAGGACCCGTTGGCTGACACGATTACTCGTCAGATCCTCACACACGACGGGGCGCTACGCGTCCTGCAGGCCGCCGTCGAGCGAGCTCTGGCCATGCAGAGACCGCAGTGCATCGCGGTCGTCGACGGCTCGGGGCACCTCCTCGCCTTCGTCCGGATGGACGGCGCAAAGTTCCTGTCGATCCTCACCGCACAGCGCAAGGCGACCACCGCCGCCGACCGACGCTCGGCGACGGGTGCCATCGAGCCGAGCCACGCGCTGGCCCTCGGGCTCGTCACGAAGGGCCGCCTCGCGAACCTCAAGGGAGGCCTCCCGATCGAGGTGGACGGACATGTCCTGGGGGCCGTCGGCGTCAGCTCGGGCTCCGGTGAGGAGGATCTCGAAGTCGCACGGGCGGGAGTCGCCGCAATCCCCGGAGCGAGGGCCGACTGGTGACCGAACGCGTAGGTGTTCCACCGGCAGCGACGAGGCCAGGTTGGTCCTGCCGGCCGGGAGCGAGTAGAGAATGCCCGCGGAGCTCGACTCGGACGCGCAGGAGATCGAGCGTTATTACCAGACGCTCTCGACCTGGATCAGGCTGCATGGCGCTGAGCATCTGGCGCGACAGTACGTGGTGGTGCGGCTGGCGCGAATGGAAGCGACGAGTCCATTGGACTTCAGCGACATTCAGCGCGTCCTCAGCCGCGTCGTCGACGCACGCGCCTGGTATCCCGCCTGGCACGACGAGGCGTTGCAAGCGGAGGAGACAGCGGAGCGGTTTGTGGCCGAGGAGAGAGCGGTGTCCGCGGCCGACATGTTCCACCGGGCCTCGGCGTGTCATCACTGGTCCCAGTACCTCGCTCGAGTAGGTAGTGAACAGAAGGCCGAAGGCCGCGCGGGCCGGGTGCGCTGCTACCGCCGAGCCGTGGAGTACTTCCCCGCACCGATCGAGCCGTTGACCGCTCCGTTCGATGGTGAGGCGTTGCCGGGCTATCTGCACCTACCCGAGCCGGCGGCCGGGGCCGGAGAGCCTCCTCCGTGCGTGATCATGGTGAACGGAGCCGACTCCGTCAAGGAGGAGTACCACAACTGGGCGAGGCAGTTCGTCCGGCGCGGCATCGCCGCGCTGACCATCGATGGCCCGGGCCAGGGTGCGATGGTGGGGATCCTTCCGATGCGACCCGAGGCGTGGGAAAGGCCGATGGGAGCGACCATCGATGCGTTGGCTGCATGCGGGAAGGTCGACGCTCGCCGCATCGGCATCTGGGGAAGCAGCCTGGGCGGGTTCCTGGTCCTTCGGGCCGCGGCGTACGAGCCACGGCTGCAGGCTGCAATCTCGCTCGGGGGCTTCTACGACTGCCGCGATTACCGGCACTGGCCGGTCTCGACCCAACTGAATGTCATGGAGGACCTCATGCTCGAGTCCCTCTCGGACGCCCGCGACTACGTCGAGGAGAAGTTCACTCTCGACCATGCCGTCGAGAGGATCGAAGCGCCGTATCTGGTCATCCATGGTGGCCGCGACGATCTCCTCACCGTCGAGGAGGGCCAGCAGATGGCGACGGGACCGCGTGGCGAGTTCGTCAACTTTGCCGACGGCTTCCATACGTGCACCAACTACAACGCGACGCTGGTACCTCTGATGTGTGACTGGATGGCCACGCGACTGGCCGGCGATAAACCCCCAGCCGTAACGACGGCCATCTGAAGGCACTGGGGGTGTCCTCGGGCCTGACCCGGAGGCCTAGGTGAGAACGTCGAGAGGGAGTTGCGCCGTTACGACGTGGTTCGGGCTATCGACGATCTCGCTGATCTTCAGGTCGACGCAGACGCTGCAGATGGCGTAGGCCTGCTGTCGGGTATATCCGTACTGCTCCGAGAGGTGGTCGATCATGTTGCGCAGAGCGCTGCGCACCGCCCCCAACAGATCATTTGCCCGCCCGCCCGTATCGGCGTACACCGAGAGGCCGGTCGTCGCGACGTAGGGTCCGCTGACGGCACCGGTGTCGTCCCCGTAGAGCAGCACATCTCGGGCGCCTTGGCTTCCGCTTCCCTTCATGACCTCGAACCGGACGTGGACCGTGGCCGCGGTCTCGATTGCGGTCCCACACACCTCACCGTCACCTTGGGCGAAATGCGCGTCGCCGGTCGAGAAGAGGGCTCCTTCGGTCCACACCGGGAACAGGATGCGGGTGCCCGCAACCATCTGCTTGACATCGAGGTTGCCACCGTTCTCGCGGGGCGGCTTGGTCCGGAGCGCCTCGGTCGCGATGGCCGCATCCTCGGGAACCGCGCCGCGTGGTTCCGGTAGCGCGACGTCCCCGCCGCCGGCGGCGAGCTCCTGCTCCCGCGCGGAGATGCGCTCCAGCAGGTCCCGCGAAGGGGCGACGCCCATGATCCCCATGAACGGTCGCCCCGGGATGCGGATACCCGGCAGGTCGGGCGAGGTGGCATAGCCCCCGGCGAGCTCCCAGCGCGCGAGAAACGGCGCCGGGAACTCGTCGCTCAGGAAGCCGAAGCCGGGGAACTGCGCGGTGTATCCGAACGCCCCCGGCTGCACGTCCAGGACTTCGACGGCCAGCAGGTCACCGGGCTCCGCGCCGTCGACGAAGATCGGCCCGGTGAGCGGATGCACGATGCTGCGATCGGCCCGCCCCACGTCCTCGTGCGTGGAGGCCATCGAGAGCTGGCCATCGACGGCGTCACGGGTTGTCAAGACGACGTCGTCGCCCGGTTGGCACGACAGCGCGGGCGGGATGTCAGGGTGCCAGCGGTTGTGACAACGGGCCGCTTCCCGCCGAACCGGAATCGAGGGATCGACGTGAAGCTCGTGGGTGGCCATGCGCTCTACCTCCTCGTCCGCTGTGCGCGGTGTCCGTTCCGTCGGATTCTCGCCGGGCGACGGGACGAATGAGGTCCCAACCCACCTTCGCGACGAGGCTTCACTGCGGCCATGGATCCGCCGGTGTGCTCGCTTCCGGCGCCGGCCGCGCGCCGATCGGCGGGGGCCTCACCGCGCTCTGGCCCGTCGCCGGGCCGCGAGTGCTCTCCCGCGCACCCCGGAGCACCAGGACGCCGACCAGGACGAGCGCCGGGACGACCATGACCAGTGCGCTCACCCGCGGGCCGGCGGCGCTGGCGATCGCGCCGTCGACGAGGCTCGCGAGAGGGCGCACGCCAAGGAACGCCACGGTCCAGAGCGCCATGATGCGCCCGCGGTGGGCGGCGTCGACGCTCAGCTGCAGCTCCTTGATCGCCGCCGTGTTCGCCGCGAGAAACCCGAATCCGGCGACCGCGAGGGCAACGAGCGCGAGCTCGAACGTCGGGGCAAGCGCGAACGCCACCATCCCGCCGACCAGAATCGACATGCGGCGGACGAGCTGGCGCCGTAGCCCGCCCAGCCGACCCGCAACAGTGAGCGCGGCCGCGAGCGCACCGACGCTGAACGCGCCGAGGAGAACTCCCGCCAGCGCGTCGGATCGGTCCCACACGCTGGTGGCGAACGCGGGCGAGAGCGTATTGACGGGATCGATCGCGATCCCGGCGGCCGACGAGACGAGCATCAGGGCAGCGAGGCGGGGGCGTTCACGTACGGCGGCGATGCTCTCGCGAAGTCTGGGGCGCCGTGGCCGTTTCGGGTGAGCTCGGGGATGAGTCGCGAGGAGGCCGGCCACGAGCGCGAGATAGGCGAGCGCGTTGACGACGAATGCCCAGCCGATCCCGGCCGTGGCGATCACGAGCGCAGCGCTCGCCGGTCCTACTCCGCGCGCCAGGTTGTGGGTCAACGACTTGAGCGCGATGGCTGCACCGAGTCGATCCGTCGGTACCAGGTCCGGCACGATCGCCTGGAGGGCCGGGAACGTGAACGCCTGCACCAGGCCGATCACGAGGACGAAGCCGATCACAACCGCCGGGGTCGCTTCATCGAGCAGGACGACTACCGCCAGTATGGCTGCGATGACGCTGGCGGTCCCCTGTGTGGCGATGAGGAGCCGGCGCCGATCAAAGCGATCTGCCGCGCTACCGGTCCAGGGAACGAGGAGAAGCACGCCGGCGAACTGAGAGAAGCCGACGACCCCGAGCAGGAACGCCGACCCGGTCAGCCGGTAGACGAGGATCCCCGACGCGAGCATGAGGAACCAGGTCCCGCTGTTGGCGATCAGGTTCCCGATGAAGAACGGACCGAAGTTCCGGTCAGCGAGCAGCCGCAGGTTCTCCCTTGCGCGCGACGGTTGGCCGGCGGGAGCGACCTCGACCGCGTCCGCGACCGGCGAGCGAGGGTTCACAATGACGACCGGAGGATTGCCCGAATCCGGAGGTTCATCCCCCTGCCCACGCTCCCAGTGGCCGAGCTTCCGACATGCATTCTCCGCCCATCCCCCCTGCGTATCGGTTGGCGAACTTCCACGATCTAGAAAATCTCTCTTGCTTTACGGTAAGATTCTAGTAGCCTGACGGCGCCATCGTGGGTTTCGTTGGAACCGTGCCGATCCTGTTGTCAGAACAGCCGCTGCTCACGCGCCGCGATGCTGCGGCCGAGAGCCCAGACGGGGCCTGACACCCGCCATGTCCGCCGGATCAGATCATGGAACGGTCGAGATCCACGGCGTCAACAAGTCTTTCCGCAATCAGTCGGAGCGCAAGGACCTCAAGGTCCTGAACGACGTCTCGCTCTCGTTCGAGGGTGGGACCTTCACCTGTGTCGTCGGCCCGAGCGGCTGTGGAAAGTCCACGTTGTTGCGGATCATCGACGGTCTGATCCCGCCGGATTCCGGGGTCGTGAAGATCCGCGGAGAAGACGTGCGAGAGCCCTCTCTCGACCGGGGGTTCGTATTTCAAGGGTTCAACCTGCTCCCCTGGCGGACCGTCATGGGAAATATCGAGTTCGGGCTCGAGAACCTGGGCGTCAAGAAGGACGAGCGGAAGCGGCGGGCCCAGGAGGTGCTCAAGGCCGTCGATCTCGAGGGGTTCGAGCGTTACTACCCCGGACAGCTGTCCGGCGGCATGCAGCAGCGAGTTGGCCTGGCGCGGGCCCTCGCCGTCGACCCCTCGATCCTGCTCATGGATGAGCCCTTCGGCTCGGTCGATGACCAGACGAGGATGCTCCTTCAGGACGAGCTCCTCGAGATCTGGGAGGGAAACCAGAAGACGGTGATCTTTGTCACGCACGACATCGAGGAGGCGCTCTATCTCGCGGATCGGATCGTCGTCATGCGCGCTCGGCCGTCACGCGTGACCCGAATCATCGACGTGCCCTTCGGGCGCCCTCGCGAGGAGAGCATCCGAGGCTCCGCCGAGATGGGCAAGCTCAAGCAGGAGATCTGGAACGATCTGAAGGCGGGAGCGACGGTAGAGGGATGACGAGCGGTCCCGAGACCACCGGGGTGGACGGCCGGCTCGTGGCCCACGGGGACGCAACGCAGCAGGCCGACGCAGGCCGGCCGGACCGGGACGAGCAATCCAGCGCGGGCGCAACGGAGGGGCGCGACTGGCGCCAACTCTTCCGCAACAAGTGGGTGCTCCGCTTGCTCTTCTACGGGGGGATCCTGATCGCGTGGCAGATCACAGCGATGATCAAGGGCGAGTTCTTCCTCCCCACCATTCCGGAGACCATCAACGGGTTTGGCGAGCTGGTTTCGGAGGGCTACGCGAGCACCGTGCTCTCGACGCTCCGCCAGCTCGTGCTCGGCTTCCTCATCGCCCTCGTCGTCGCCATCCCAGTCGGGGCGCTCATGGGCCGCTCGAAATGGGCGAGCGACATTCTCTCGCCGTACGTCTACACCCTGTTCGTGACCCCGAAACAGACCCTGCTGCCCGTGTTGATCATCGCGTTCGGGATCGGGTTTTGGTACCGCACATGGGTGGTCATCCTCTTCGCCGTGTTCTTCCCGATCATCAATACCGCGGCCGGGGTTCAGTACGTCGACAAGGAACTCCGAGAAGCGGCGCGGGCATTCGGGACGAGTCGCTGGCGCATGTTGACGAGGATCTATCTGCCGGCCGCGGCGCCGTTCATCGTGGCCGGTGTGCGCCTGGGCTTCGGGATGGCCATGAAGGGGATGGTGATCGCCGAGCTCTGGGTCCTTAGCGGCACCGGCGAGCTCCTTGAGACCTTTTCCGCGTCGCCGCTGCGGCTCGACCTCTACTACCCGCTGGTGCTGCTCATCATCGGGTTTGCGGTAGTGGTCAACATGGGCCTCGTGTGGGCAGAGCGCAAGCTCCGTCCAGCGGCGCAGATAGCAAGGCAGGCCCAGTGATCGCGACGATCGCGCAGAAGCTTCGCGACCGCAAGCGAGCGCGCGGCTCGGTCCGGCCGTTGGACCTCGGGAGACTCAGCCGCTGGCTGCTCTCCATCGCGCTCTTCTTCGTCGTCTGGGAGATCGTCGGCAGGAGCGACATCACGGTCGCGATCATTCCGCCCTCCGAGGTGCTTCCGGACCTTGCGGACCAGATCGGTCAGGGCGACCTTCTGGACGCAACGGTCGGGACCCTCAAGCTCGCGGGAGTCGGCTTCGCGATCTCGGCCGTCATCGGCCTCTTGGTCGGTCTGCTCATCGGTCTGTCAAGGCCCTGGGCAGACGTTCTCGATCCGTTCGTCAACGCCATGCTGGCAGCCCCGATCGCAATGTTCATTCCCGTGATCGCCGTCTATCTCGGCTTGGAATTCAAGGCGAAGGTCGTCGGCGTGGTCCTGTTCGCGGTATTCATCATCATCGTCAACACGGCGACCGGGATCCGCGAGGTACCGGCTTCCGGCATCGAGACGGCGCGGGCGTTCGGGACGAGCCGGCGGAAGCTCTACACGGGAATCATCTTTCCATGGGCGAGTCCGTACATCATCACCGGTCTCCGACTCGCCGTCGGCCGCGCGGTCGAGGGAGCGATTCTGTTCGATCTCTTCCTGAGGACCCAAAACCTGGGGCTGGTGATCAGAAACGCCGCCGGGTCCTTTGACCTCAGCGTCCTTCTCGGGGCTGTGTTCTTTATCACGATTATCGCGGCCGGCACGATGGGGATCGCGAGAATCATCGAGTGGCGTTTGTTGCGGTGGAAAACCTACTGATGAGCCCTACCGTGACACACGAGGCGATCAGTGCTGTGAAAGCCGAGACCACCTCGGCAGATCGTGAGGAGTAGATACTGTGAAGCAACTCGCAATGATCATCACCTTGGCGTCCGCCCTCGCTCTTTTGGCGATCGGCTGCGGCGGCAGCAGCGACGAGAGTTCTGGGGGGACTCCGCCTGTGTCACTGGTCACGAGCTCAACCGGCCAGGCGTACGTCGGCCAATTCCACGCTGCCGACCTGTTCGGGGACAAGTTCGGGCTCGCGGCAGACAACACGGTCCAGGAGTTCGAGGATGAGACCGCTGCGGCCCAGCTGCTCGTTTCTGACCGCGGGGACGTGGGATCCTCCGGGATGACGCAGGTAATGCAGCTGATCGGGCACGGGCAAGACGTCAGGGCGTTCTGTCCGATTCAGGTCGACAGCACCGAGCAACTGGTCGGACTGACCGACAAGATCACCTCCCTCGACCAGATCACGGACCCGGACGTCCGTGTGGCGGTCGATAGCCCCGGTGGGCTCGTCAACTTCATCATGAACCTCCTGTTCCAGGAGAAGAACATGGGCATCACCGTGAGTGACCTTACGAACGTCAGCGTCCTGGGCGACGGCAGTCAGCGCCTCGCCGCCCTCGCCGCCGGCGAGGTGGACGTCGGGTCCGTCGACCTCTTCGAGCTCCCGGACCTGCAGAAGCAGATCGGTGCGGACGCTGTCACGACCCTCAGCGTCACCGCTGCCGATACGGATTTCGTTGCAAACATCTACTACGCCAAGAAGTCGTGGCTCGACGACAACACGGACCTCGCCGGCCGTTATTGCGCTACGACCCTGTACTCGAACCGAGTCCTTGCATCTGACTACGCCCAGTACACGGATGCGGTCAACACCTACGTGAAGGGCGGCGTCGACGAGTCGATCATCAAGGACAACTGGGACTTCGCCCGCAAGTACTCGATCTGGCCGTACAACACCGATGTGCTCTCGCCAGAGGCGGTGCAGACGATCATCGACGTGGGGATTCCGTCGAAGCTCCTCGACGCCTCCGCGGCTGACCTCACGTACGAGGACGTCGTCGACACGCGGCCGATGGACATCGCGATGAAGCTCCTCGGAGGGCCTGTCAGCGCGGCCGACGTCAAGGCAGGACAGGTGCCGGCCCCCAGCGGGGACTGAGGCGCGGCGACCTGTCCGCTACGCGCAGAAATCCGACGCAAAGACCAAGTAGGAGGTATGACTATGGGTGACCTCGACCGCAAGTCGAGTGAGCTGCCGCTGGCGCGGGTTGAGCCGTCGACGACGCGGCTGCTGGTGGTCGACGTGCAGAACGATTTTCTGGCCGACGGTGGCTGGTTTGCGGATCACGGCGAGGACCTCGACGGAATGCGGGAAGCCGTGGCGAACACGGATCAACTGATCGGACTGGCCCGCTCCGCCGGGGTGCGGCCGATCTTCATCAGGGCGATCTACGACCACAAGTGGCTATCGAGCGCGATGCTCGAGCGCCACGAGCTCGTCGGTCTCGGCACCGACCATTGCCAGGAAGGCACTTGGGGCGCGGACTTCTATGTGGTGCAGCCGTTGCCGGACGAGGAGGTCATCACCAAGCACCGGTACAGCGCGTTCGTCGGCACGGAGCTGGACATGCTGCTCCGCAGCCAGGGTGTGGAGAACCTCATCTTCGCGGGCGTGACGACCAACGTGTGCATCGAGTCCACCGCGCGTGATGGATACATGCGCGACTACCACATCATCGTGGTCGAGGACTGCACCGCGAGCTACAGCGAGGAGCCGCACCAGGCGACGCTGGCCAACATCCGCCGGGCATTCGGGCGCGTCGCCACGACGGACGAGATCGTCTCCGTCTGGAGGGACGCGGGTCTCGTGTCGACGCCGGCGGTGCCTGCCTGATGATCACGCGGGGGTCCAGCGGGGTCGCGTCCTGCGGTCAGCCACCGTCTGGCTGGAGGGGCAGGTGAAGATCCGCGGCTGCGAAGCGTTCATCGTCGCCCTGCCGTGGCGGCGCCGTCATCGGATGGCACTCCCTCGCGACACCCTGGGCAAGTACGTAATCGTGCGACTGTTCACGGACGAGGGGATCGAGGGGCTGGGTGAAGCAACCGTCATCAAGGAATGGGGCGGGGATCACGGACGGTACTTCGGCGAGTCGCCGGCGCTGACGAGGCGGCTCATCGAGTCGATACTCGGCCCGGCCCTCGAGGACACCGACCCTTTCAACATCGAAGCTGCGCATCAGCGGATGGACATGGCCGTCAAGGGCTACCCATACGCCAAGGCGGCGGTGGACGAGGCGCTCCACGACATCAAGGGCAAGGCTCTCAGCGTCCCCGTCTATCAGCTGCTCGGTGGGCAGATCCGCGAAGAGATCCCGCTCGCACACAGCCTCGGTTGGCTCGAGTACGACGTGGCGGTCAACGAGGCGGTGGCTGCGGTCTCGGAGGGCATCAAGACGATCAAGATCAAGGTGGGGCGCGATGCGACCTACGACGTCCGGGTCGTCAAGGAGGTCCGGGAGGCAATCGGGCCCGAGCTGGACATCGTCGTTGATGCGAACCAGGGGTGGCCGACCCCCAAGTACGCCATCGGCATCATCGAGCGGATGCAGGAGCACCGGATTCGATACGCGGAGCAACCGGTGGAGGGCCTCGGCAGATGGCCCAGGTCGCCCGTCGGACGACCGTACCGATCATGGCCGACGAGAGCGCGTGGACACCACAGGACGTCCTCGAGATCGTCGAACGGGAGGCCGCGGACATGATCTCGCTCTACACGACCAAGCCAGGCGGCCTGTCCAAGGCGAAGAAGGTCGCCGCCGTCGCCGAGGCGGCCGGCCTGCCGCTGAACGTGAACGGGTCGCACGAGACCGGTGTGGGTAATGCCGCAAATCTTCACCTCGTCGCGTCGACGGCGGCGGTTACGGAGGCGGGAGTCTTTCCTGCCACGGCGCTGCGGGATGACCAGCCCACGGAGATGGCGGGAAAGATGTATCTCGACGACATCGTTACCCGGCCGTTCGAGTACCGGGATGGATGCCTGGTTGTACCGAGCGGACCGGGACTCGGTGTCGAGCTCGACATGAGCAAGGTCGCCGAGTACGGCGTCGAGGAGTAAGCAGGCGAATGGCCGTCCACTCCGTCGCGGTCCTCGGAGCAGGAAACGGCGGCTGCGCTGCCGCGGCCGACCTCGGGGCACGAGGGTTCGACGTCCGGCTCTACAACCGGTCATTGGCCCGGCTCGAGCCGCTCATCCGCCGGGGTGGCCTCGAACGCCGGGGTTCGAGCGGCGAGGGATTCGTCGAGCTATCCCTGATGACAGACGATCTCGCCGCGGCCGTGGCAGGCGCCGACCTGGTCATGCTGACCGTTCCTGTCTCCGCCCACGCATTCTTCGCCCGGGAGCTCGGCAAGGTGCTGCCAGAGGACGGTGTCGTCTTCCTCAACCCGGGCCACATGGGGGGAGGCCTGTTCGTCGCCCACGAGATCTATCGGCTCACCGGGCGGACCGACGTTCGGACATGCGAGGTCAGCACGCTTACGTACGCCTGCCGGATGGACGGCCCGGCGGCGGTCAACATCATTCAGACCGCCAGCCATCTGGCCTTCGCAGCCTTCCCCGGCAGGTGGCAGGCGGAGCTCTTCCGGCTGTTGCGAGATCTCTACCCGTCGATCTATGAGGCCGGTGACGTACTGGAGACCGGGTTCATGGACATCAACGCCGTCGAGCACCCGCCGCAGATCATCTGCAACGCCGGCTGGCTCGAACACACGAAGGGCGACTACCTCTTCTACTACGAGGGAACCACCCCGTCGGTCGGCCGGGTGATCGATGTCCTCGACGAGGAACGGCGCGCCGTCGCCGATGCTGCCGGCGTAGCGACCAGACCGTTTGTTCAGCTGTTCTGTGAGCTCGGGTACACGACCGAGGCGGCGGCGGCGCGCGGAACCGCTCACGCTGCGCTGCAGGAGAGCGCTCCCAACCGGTGGCTCAAGGCTCCGCCCAGCCTCGACCACCGCTACCTCCACGAGGATGTCGGGTGCGGGCTCGTTCCGTGGGCGGAGTTGGGCCAGTCCCTGCAAGTCCGAACGCCCGTGATGGACGCCCTGATCACGATCGGCTCGATCCTTGGCGGCCGTGACTATCGCGTCGACGGCCTGACGCTGAGTCGTCTCGGGCTCCACGGAATACCCGCCGAGGCCGTTTCAGCGTACCTACGGCAAGGAACTGAAACCCGCGCGACCGTCACCACGGTCTGACCACTGAGTACACCGATGCCACCGACAACGAACACGACAGGAGGGTCGCAGTTGTGACGCGACAGCGGCCAGGCTGTGACGGAGAGGTGATGACATGCCGAATGTAACGATTCACTGGCTCGAAGGACGCACCCTGGAGCAAAAGCGCAAGGTGATCGCCGGGATCACCGATCTGCTCGTGGAGGACGCCGACGCTCGTCGCGAAGCCGTCCAGGTCACGTTCCGCGAGATGACCAAGGACAGCTGGGGTCGAGGCGGCCTGCTCGGCTGCGATCGCACCGATGTCAGCCCATGAGTGACGCTGCGGCGGTGCACGGTGTGCACCACCTGCTCATACAGAGCACCGATCTGGAGCGGACTGAGCGCTTCTTCGTGGACGTTCTCGGCTTCACGGTGCGCAAGCGCGGGGATTTCACCGATGGGCGGCCGTTGATAGTCACCCACCAGGGCCTGGGGCTCACCAACGGCTCGCCGGGCGTGCCCGGCGCAGTCGAGCACATTGCCTTCCGGCACTCCGACATCCGGGGGATCGCCGAGCGCGCGCCCGGCGCGGGCGTCACGGTGCTCAAGGACCCGGACCCGGGCCGTACGGCCTCACGGTGTACCTGGCCGATCCCGACGGAAACCGGATCGAGCTGTTCTCGGAGGACGAGGTGTGAGCCAGGCTTCGACCGGCGTTCCGGTGCCCTGGGCCCGGCGGCGGATCGCGGTGATCGGAGGGGACGAGCGCGACCCCGAGATCGCCCGCCTCGCCGCCGAGACCGGGGCATCAGTCCACGCGTTCGGCCTTCCGTGGCCGGAGGAGGGGATCCCCGGCGCGACCCTGGAGCGAGCCGCCTCTGAGGCCGCCGCGGGCGCCGACTACGTCCTGTTCCCCATCCCGCTGGGGTGGGCCTCCAGCTGTACGCGCCGCACGCGGCGGAGCCGGTCACCGCGGGCCCGGAGCTCTTCGGCGTGATGGCGCCGTGGGCGCACGTGTTCCTCGGTCGGACCACACCAGAGATGCGGCAAGTGGCCGACGCGGCTGGGATCGCGCTCCACGAGTACGACCCGGACCGCGAGCTGATGCTGCTTCGCGGCCCGGCCATCGTCGAGGGCGCCATCCAGCTGGCCATCGAGCACACCGCCGTCACCATCAACGACGCGGACGTGGTCGTCGTGGGGTACGGCACCATTGGGTCGCTCCTGGCCCGAACCCTGCGCGCGCTGGGAGCCCGCGTCCGGGTCGCGGCAAGGAACCCGATCCAGCGGGCGGCCGCCCGAGCCGACGGGGCGACGCCGATCACGCTGGAGGAACTCCCGGCCGTCGCCCCGTCCGTGGACATGGTGTTCTCCACGGTCCCGGCGCAGGTGGTCGGGCGAGGCGTGCTCGAGCGCCTTCGCCCGGGCACGTTGGTCCTGGACATCGCTCCCCCGCCCGACCACGCCGACCTCGAGCTGGCCGCCGAGCTCGGCCACCGGGCAGTGTGGGCGCGAGGGCTCGGCCGACGCGCCCCGGTCACGGTGGGGAGGAGCCAGTGGATGGGGCTCCGACGGGCCATCGAGGGCATCGAACGCGAGCAATTGGAGCTCGAGGCGAACGAGTCGCGATCGGGATCGGCGGTCGGATGAGCGAGGAGTGGAGAACCCCCGACGTCGCCATCGTCGGCGGCGGCTCGGTCGGCCTCCTCGCCGCACTGGAGCTGGCCAGACGGGGGCTCAAGCCGGTGGTCCTGGAGCGGGCGGGTGACGTCCTGTCGGGCTGTTCTGCAGGCAGCGCGGGCCTGCTCTCGCCGGCGCACAGCGCCCCGCTGGCCTCGCCGGGGGCGGTCCGGGAGGGCCTTCGTCACATGCTCCGGCGCGACAGCCCCTTCTCCATGCGGCCCCGCCCCGGCCTCCTCCTGTGGCTGGCCCGGTTCATGGCCGCGGCGCGGCCGTCGCGGGTCGCCGCGGGCACCGCGGTCATCCGCGAGCTCAGCGTGCGGAGCCTGGAGCTCCACGAGGAGCTGGCGGCCGACGGACTGGACACAGGCCTGCGGACGCTGGGGGCGATCAACATCTACGAGACCGCGGCGGCGTTCGACGGAGGCCGGGCCGAGGCGTCCGCGCTGGAGGCCCATGGGATCAAGTCACAGGTGCTCGACCCGGGCGAGGCGACCCGCCTCGAGCCCGCGGTCTCCGACCGGGTGGTGGGCGCCGTCTTCTACCCGGAGGAGGCGCACTGCGAGCCGGAGCGGTTCCTGCTGGCGGCCATGGAGGCGGCGATCGCCGCTGGCGCCGTCGTTCGGACCCGGGCCGAGGTGTTCGACCTGCGCATGCAGAACCGTCGGGTCGTCTCGCTGGCGACGACGGCGGGCGAGGTGCGCCCGCGGGAGGTCGTGGTGGCCAACGGCGTGTGGTCCGCCAAGCTGATGCGCCGGGCCGGGCTCTCGCTGCCGATCGAGGGAGGAAAGGGGTACCACCTCGATCTGGGCCGCGCCGAGACCGACCCGGTGGTGCCGGTGTACATCCAGGAGGCCCGGGTCATCGCCACGCCGTTCGACGACCGGCTGCGGCTGGCCGGTACGCTCCAGCTCACGGGCCTCGACATGCGCGTCGACCGGGTCCGGGTGCTGGCCACGCTGAACGCGGGAATCCGGACCCTTCGCGGCATCGACGCCGCCCGGGTCACCGACGTGTGGCGGGGCATCCGGCCGGCGCGCCGGACGGCCTTCCCGTGATCGGCCGGTCGGCCCGGATCGACAACGTCGTCTTCGCCACCGGCCACGCGATGAAGGGCCTGCACCTGGCCCCGGGGACCGGACGCCTGGTCGGCGACATCCTGTGCGGCACCGAGCCCATGCAGCCCCTCGAGCCGTTCAGCCCGGACCGGTTCGGATTCGTTCCTCGGTGAGGACGTCGAGCGGCTCAACGACGCGACGGGAGGCCAGATGAACCAGGACATCGTCGACAAGTGCGTCGCGGCGATGGAGGCGCACGACCTCGACGGGCTGATCGCCATGTCGCCGGAGAACTTCGCCTACGTGGCCGGGTTCATCGTTCCGTCGCAGCCCGTGCTCCGATGGCGGCACGCGGCGGTCGTGGTGACCCGGGACGGCCGGACCTCACTGTACGCCGTGGACATGGAGGCCTCCACCGTCCGATCGCTCGAGCCCCAGGCCCACGTTCGAGTGTGGGAGGAGTTCGCGGAGGACGCCATGCCGGTGCTGGCGGGCCTGCTCACGGACCTCGGGCTGCAGGCCGCCCGGGTCGGGCTGGAGACGGACTACCTGCCCGCCCGGGACATGGACCGGCTGACGCGCCTGCTCCCCGACGTGGCGTGGGAGCCGGCCCACCCGATCTTCAACCGGCTCCGCCTGATCAAGTCCCCGCGCGAGCTCGAGCTGATGGGTCGCCTGGCCCGGATCACGGACCGGTCCATCAAGGAGGCATTCGAGGCCGTGCACGCCGGCGATACCGAGATGGACCTGGCGGGGGCGGTGACCACCAACCTGTTCCGGCTGGGGGCCGACGACTTCAAGTGGTTGATCCTGGCCAGCGGGGAGCGCAGCCAGTACCCGAACGTGGGCCCGACCGACCGGGAGCTCCGGCGCGGGGACCTCGTCCGTCTCGAGGTGTTCGGCCAGCTGGACGGCTATCACACGGGGATCTGCCGCACGGCGGCGGTGCAGGAGGCCCCTCCCGAGGCGAAGGAGATCTGGTCCACCATCGTCGAGTGTCGGGATCTCATCTGGGGAGGCATCCGCGACGGGGCCAGCGGGGCGCAGGTCTACGCGCGGGTCACCGATCGCTTCCGCGCGCAGGGATGGGAGCCGATGAGCTTCGTCGGACACGGGATCGGGCTGTTCGTCCACGAGGAGCCGTACATCGGCCGGTACGGGGACGCGGCGATCGAGGCCGGCATGGTCCTGGGTACGGAGCCGGTGCTCCTGATCCCGGACCGGTACGGGTTCCAGGTGAAGGACATCGTCGCCGTGGGCCGCGACGGGTGCGAGGTGCTCTCGGACGTCACCGCCACCGACGAGCTGTTCGTCATCGACTGAGGGAGGACGGGACCATGGATCTGGGACTGGCGGGATCGAAGGCCATCGTCACGGGAGGCAGCAAGGGGATCGGCCGGTCCACGGCCCGCATCCTGGCGGAGGAGGGCTGCGACGTGGCCATCACCGCGCGCGACCAGGAGCGGCTGGACCGCGTGGCCAAGGAGATCGCCAACGACACGGGACGCACGATCGTCCCCCTGGTCGGCGACATGAGCGTCCAGGCCGACGTGGATCGCACGATGAGCGCGGCCATCGAGGCGCTGGGGCACGTGGACATCCTGGTGACCTCGGCCGGCAGCAGCCCCGGCGGGCTGCTCGAGGAGCTCACCGAGGCGGACTGGCTGAGCAGCATGGGGCTGAAGTTCATGGGGTACGTGCGGTGCTGCAGCGCCATCCTCCCCCACATGCGCGAACGCGGCTCCGGCAGCGTGGTCCTGGTGGTCGGCAACGACGGGATCAAGTCCTCCTACTGGGAGCTCACCGCGGGGATCGCCAACGCGGCGGACATCAACGTGGCCACCGCTCTGGCGGAGCAGTACGGGCGCCACGGGATCCGGATCAACACGGTCAACCCCGGACCGGTGAACACCGACCGCTGGGATGGCCTGGAGAAGCGCTTCGCCCTCGACCGCAACGTGCCCCAGGACGAGGCACGGCGCATCGTCATGGAGACGCTGCCGCTGGGGAGGATCTGCGAGCCGGACGAGGTCGCCAACGTCGTGGCCTTCCTTGCCTCCCCCCGGGCGAGCTACGTGTCGGGCGCCCATGTCCTGATCGACGGCGCCCAGGTGAAGGGGCTCCTCGATTCGGGGCTCCACCGCTAGCCTGCAGGACACGCACGATGCGGCTCGAAGCGGAGGCGACATGGCCGGACTGATCGACGTTCACTCGCACCACTACCCCGACAGCTACCTGGACGCGTGCCGCCGGGCCGACAGCGGCTTCACGCACTACATCCGGGATGACGGGCGGCTGATCGTGCTGCAGGACGGCGCGGTCGGGCTCGCGGTCCCACAGCCGCTCCCTCCCCTCGAACACCGGATCGGGATGATGGACGAGGCCGGAGTGGACGTGCAGGTCCTGTCGGTCTCGGCGCCCAACGTGTTCCGGCTCCCCGAGTCTCTGCGCATTCCGCTGACCCGGGACATGAACGACGAGTTCTCCGACCTCGCGGGGCGGGCCGATGGCCGGCTCCGGGTATTCGCCAGCATCCCCCTCCCCGCCGTGGACGCCGCCCTCGAGGAACTCGAACGGGCGCTGGCACTGCCCAACGTGGTCGGGATCGTCGTGTGTTCGAACATCGACGGCGTCAACCTCGACGACGACCGCTTCTCGCCCGTCTGGGAGGAGCTGTCCCGCGGGGGACGACCGTGTTCTGCCATCCGACGGTGGCCTGCTGCACGGACGGCCTCCGCGAGTACGCGATGGCCCTGGCCATGGGGTTCATGGCGGACACCATGTTCGCGGTGGGGCGCATGGCGTACGCGGGGACGTTCGACCGGTTCGACGGGATCCGGTGGATCTTCACCCACCTGGGCGGGACCATCCCGTTCGTCCTCCCCCGGTACGACAACTACTTCCGTCAGTTCCCGGAATGCCGCGAGCACATCGACCGGCCCCCCTCCGAGATCATGCGCGGCCTCTACTACGACACGTGCACGATGCACGCCCCGGCGCTCCGGTGCGCGCTGGACACGCTCGGAGCCGACCGGCTGGTGTTCGGATCGGACTACCCGCACGTGCCGGGCGGGATCGATCGGTTCGTGACGGTGCTCAACTCGGTCGGGCTCGGCGAGGAGGATCTGGCGATGATCGGCCGGCGGACGGCCGAGGAGCTGATCGGAATGTCGAATGGCGTCGCCGGGGGGCGTCCGGCATGAGGACGCTCGTCCGCGGGGGACACATCGTCACCTCGGCCGCCTCGTTCGACGGCGACGTCCTGATCGACGGGGAGCGGATCGAGGCGGTCGGCTCACTCCCGGAGGCTCGGGCCGACCGGACCATCGACGCTGCGGGGATGCTGGTCCTCCCCGGCGGGGTCGATCCCCACACGCACCTCGACGCCCCGCTGAAGGGCACCATCACCGCGGACGACTTCTACTCGGGGACCGTGGCGGCGGCCGTGGGCGGAACCACGACGATCATCGACTTCCCCGTTCAGGACAAGGGCCAGGACCCGCGGGCGTCCCACCAGGCGTGGTACGACCGCGCCGACGAGAAGGCTGTGGTCGACTGGGGCCTGCACCAGGTCATCACGGACTTGCCGGACGAGTACTTCCCCGCACTCGACGAGCTGATCCGGGAGGGCTCCCCGAGCTTCAAGATGTTCATGGCCTACCCGGGCGCCCGCATGGTAGACGACGGCGTGATCTTCAAGGCCATGCGCCGAACGGCGGACAACGGCGGCTTCGTGCTCATGCACTGCGAGAACGGGCCGGTCATCGACGTCCTGGAGCGGGAGGCGCTGGCGGCGGGCCACGTCGACCCCGTGTACAACTCGGTGACCCGACCCCCGATCACCGAATCGGAGGCGACGGCCCGGGCCATCGCCCTGGCCGAGCTCGCCGGCGTGCCGATGTACGTGGTCCACCTCTCCGCTGCGCCGGCGCTGGAGGCGGTGGCGCAGGCCCGGGAACGCGGGCTCCCGGTGTACGCCGAGACCTGCGCCCACTACCTGCTGCTCACGGACGAGAAGCTGTCGGAGCCCGACTTCGGGGGCGCCAAGTACGTCATGTGCCCCCCGCTGCGAACGCCCGCGCACCAGGAGCGCCTGTGGAAGGGCCTGCAGACGAACGAGCTCCAGGTGGTGTCCACCGACCACACGCCGTTCCGATTCGAGGGACAGAAGGAGATGGGCCGGGGCAACTTCCCGAAGATCCCGAACGGCGTCCCGGGGATCGAATGGCGGACCGCCCTCATGTACCACTTCGGCGTGCGCGGGGGGCGGTTCGGCCTCACCCGGTTCGTGGAGCTGATCGCCACCAACCCCGCGAAGCTCTTCGGCTGCTACCCGCGCAAGGGGGAGATCGCCCCGGGGTCCGACGCCGACCTGGTGGTGTTCGATCCCGACTGGGAGGTCACGCTCAGCGCGCGCACCCAGGCAACGCTCAGCGACTACAACCCGTACGAGGGGTGGGAGATCCGCGGCGCGGTCCGCACGGTGCTGCTGCGCGGATCGGTCATCGTCGACTAGGGGTCGTTCGTGGGGTCGCGAGGTCAGGGGCAGTTCCTTCAGCGCGGCGAGTCCATAGCGGTCCTGTGAGCAACCGCGGAGACGGACGACGCCCGCGCACGTCCTTGAGGGGCTCGACTTCGCGCTCACGGCTTACGCGGAGATCGGGTGCTCCGTGATGCCACACTCGTCGTCGAGGGCGACCGCTTACTCGCGGTCGGGCCGACGGCTGAGGTGGCGCGTCTCTTCGACCCGACGCGAACGACACGTCTCATGGACGGCGCCGGGCTCGGCGCCACTCCGGGCTTCGTCGATACACACGTTCATCTCTCCGAGGCGCTGACTCGGGCGGGCTTCCCGGACTGCCTGGGGACCCGGGCGTGGGTCTTCCATTGGGTGATGCCGTTCTACGGCGAGCTCACGGCGGAGGATGAGCGCGTCTCGGTGGTGGTCGGCGCGGTCGAGATGCTGAGGTGCGGGACGACGTGCTTTCTCGACATGGGGGCGCTGCGCGATCCCCGGATCACGGTGTCCGCACTCGCCGCCGTCGGAATTCGTGGGGTGACGGGGCGCCACGCCGCCGACGTGCGGCCGGCGACCGTCCCGCGGGGATGGTCCGAGGCCATGATGAAGCGGCATTTCTTCCCGGACGCCGCAACCGCGCTCAAGGAGCTCGAGGCGTGTGTCCGGGAGCTGGATGGAGCCGGCGACGGCCGGATCAGATGCTGGGTCAACATCCAAGGCAAGGAGCCCTGTAGCGCGGAGCTGCACGTCGGTGCTCGCGAGCTCGCCGAGCAGCTCGGCGTGGGCACCACCTACCACATCGCGTCGACCGTGGAAGAGGCGCGCTTCGCCGAGCGGAGGTACGGCCACACACCCGTAGCCCGCATTGCAGCGTTGGATGGGCTCGGGTCGAACCTCGTGCTCGCCCACGCGACCGCTCTGGACGAGGAGGAGGTCGGCATGCTCGCGCAGCACGACACCAAGGTTGCGTTCTGTCCCGGGACGTCGCTGAAGCTCGCCAAGGGCGCCACTCGCGTCGGCAAGTACCCGGAGATGATGCAGCGCGATGTGACCGTCGGTCTCGGGACGGACGGTGTCTCGGCGTCAGGGAACCTCGACCTGAAGCGTCAGATGTACCTTGCCGCGGGTCTGTTCAAGGACTGTCGCCTGGATCCGACGGCCGTGGGAGCGCAGCGCGCGCTCCGGATGGCCACCCTCGACGGGGCCCGCGCGCTCGGGATGGAACAGGAAATCGGCTCGCTGGAACCGGGCAAGAAGGCGGACTTCGTCCTCTTCGACCTCGACCATTTCGAGTGGGCCGCCTACCAAGACCCGGTACAGGCGCTCGTGTGGTCGGCCAGCTCATCGAGCATCTGCCAGACGTGGGTCGGTGGGCGGGCGCTGTTCGTCGACGACATCGTGACCACCGTGCCCGATGAATCGGCGCTGCGAGCGGAAGCCCGCGACCGCGCGACGCGATTGATCGCGGCGGCTCGAATTGATCGCCCAGACGTTTCGCTGGAGTCAACCGTGTACGCGTCAAGTCAGTTCGGAGACACATCCTGATGCGCCCACAAGAGGGGACGTTGCAATGAAAGTGGCCGGCGCCGAAGTTCATGGCCCTGTCGAAGAGCGTTTTGATGAGGTTCTGACCCCCGGGGCAATGGACCTGTTGGCTGCCCTTCATGGTGAGCTGGAGGAGCGTCGCCGCGAGTTGCTGCAGGTGCGTCAGCTCGGACAAGACGAACTGGATGCCGGTGCCCTGCTCGGCTATCCGCCCGAGACTCGCAGCGTGCGTGAGGGAGCGTGGGAGATCGCACCTCCACCGACTGACCTCGTCGACCGTCGCTCGGGGGTCAACCGGCCCCACCACCCGCAAGATGGTGATCAACGCGCTCGGGTCGGGCGCACGCGGCTACATGGCGGACTTCGAGGACTCCACCTCCCCGACCTGGGCCAATCTCCTCCGGGGTCAGGTGAACCTCGCCGACGCGATCCGGCGGACGATCTCCCACGTCGAGCCTGATGGGACCGAGTACCTTCTCGTCGACTCACCCGCGACGCTGCTGGTGCGGCCGCGGGGCCTTCACCTCCCGGAGAAGCACGTGATCGTCGAACGGGCGAGCGGTTGCGGGCGCGTTCTTCGACTTCGCGCTGTTCGTCCACCGCAACGCGACGGAGCTGATCGAGCGTGGCTCGGGACCGTACCTCTACCTCCCAAAGCTCGAGAGCCGTCACGAAGCTCGGCTCTGGAACGACGCCTTCTGCATCGCCCAGGACGCCCTCGGCGTACCGCACGGGTCGATCAGAGCGACCGTGCTCATCGAGACCGTCCCGGCGGCGTTCGAGATCGAGGAGATCCTCTACGAACTCCGCGATCACTCGGCCGGCCTCAACGCGGGGCGTTGGGACTACATCTTCTCGATGATCAAGCGCTTCCGCTCGCGTCCGGACTTCGTCCTTCCCGATCGCGATCAGGTGACGATGACGGTCCCTTTCATGCGCGCCTACACGGACCTCGCTCGTGCGCACCTGTCACCGTCGCGGGGCGCACGCGATCGGCGGCATGGCGGCCTTCATCCCGAGCCGCCGCCGCCCGGAGATCAACGAACGGGCGATCGCGAAGGTGCGCGAGGACAAGCGGCGGGAGGCGAGCGACGGGTTCGACGGCACCTGGGTCGCCCACCCGGACCTGGTGGCGGAAGCCACGGACGGGTTCGACAGGGTCTGGGAGAGCGGCCCAACCAGGTGGGACGTCGACGCGACGAAGACGCCGTTGCGGCTGCCGATCTCCTCGACGTCCCGTCCACACCGGGGACGCTCAGCGAGGACGGCCTGCGTAACAACATCAACGTCGGGATCCAGTACATCTCGTCCTGGCTGAGAGGCAATGGCGCGGCGGCCATTCACAATCTCATGGAGGATGCCGCGACCGCGGAAATCGCACGCGCGCAGGTGTGGCAGTGGGTGCGGCACGGCGCCCAGCTCGAGGACGGACGGCCGGTCACGCGGGAGTTGGTCCGCGAGCTGGCAGGCGACGAGCTGGAGAAGATCCGTTCCGAGGTCGGCGGCGAGTTCTTCTACGCCGAGGGCCGCCCGAAGGAATCGCGCGACCTGTTCGAGCAGGTGGCGCTGTCGGATGACTTCGTCGAGTTTCTCACGCTTCCGGCGTACGACCACATCGACTAGGAGTACGGGCATCTGTTTCCCGGGAGCCGTGATGAGGCGCGGGCCAGGATGGATGCCTACCTTGAGCACGACGGGCCGAGATGCCGAGGACGCCCCGCGGGACAATTACCCTCTCACCCAGCGCACCCAGGCGCCCCGCACCTACCGCCCGGGGCCATGACCGGCCCGGACGGCGATTCCCACGGGGCACCGGCCGTCGATCCGCCGATCTCACTGGAGTTCACCGACGCCTTCACCGACGCGGACGGAACGCCGGTCGCCGACATGCCTGTCAACACGGTCACCGTCCAGCTGACCGAGCGCGAAGGCGGAACTCGGGGGAGGTGCGCTCGGCACTCGATCGTCCCGCAAGGACATGGAGCGGTGGGTGAGCACAGGCACGCGTGAGGGCTGCAACAGGCAATCGCCCAAAATGGACGTCCTCCTCGGCCCTGAACGCGGGATGTCGTTTCGGGAGTCTCGGTCGTCCTCCTCTTAGCTGATCGCCGTACGGGTCCTGTCGTCAACCCCCCATTCGCAGCTGCGCGCGTAGCCGGTCGATCTGGCGCTGCATGCGCTCGTTCTCGGCGAGCAAGCGCCGCTCGATCGCGCTCGGCCGCGGTGCCCGCCCGCTCGCCGTCCCGAGCTTGCCCGCTGAGTTGATCACCACGGGCTGCGTTGGCCGCCGACCGAGACGCCGCTCACCCCGGCGATAAAGGCGGCGGTCTGCTTGGCGTTGGTGCCGATCCGGATCGTCCCCGACTCCCCGGCGACGCCCTGATGGGCGATGTCGACGTTGTCCGAGCCCGTGGTCAGGTTCTGACCGGCGCCCGAGCCGAGCGCGAGGTTTGCCGATCCGGTCGTGTTCTGGCGCAGCGCCCGGTAGCCGCTCGCGGTGTTGTCGTGGCCGGTCGTGTTCTGGACGAGCGCGTTTCTGCCCGTCGCGACGTTCGCGTTCGCGGTCGTGTTCGCCTGCAGGGCGTTGTTTCCGAGCCCCACGTTGTTGATCCCGGTCGTGTTGGCCGTCAGCGCGTTGAAGCCGCTCGCCAGGTTGTCGTGGCCGGTGGTGTTGGAGAGGAGCGCGCTAGAGCCGCTGGCGACGTTGCTTGACCCAGTGGTGTTAGACACGAGCGCGTTCCAGCCGTTGGCGACGTTGTCGTGGCCGGTGGTGTTAAGCCCCAGCGCCTGGTGACCGGTCGCGACGTTGTTGTTGCCGGTCGTGTTGGAGGCCAGTGCGTTGCGGCCGCTGGCGACGTTTGCGCTCCCGGTGGTGTTCAGGTTTAGCGCCGATGTGCCGGTGGCGACGTTGTTGAAGCCGGTGGTGTTGTCGCGCAGCGCCTGGGAGCCCGTCGCGGTGTTCCAGTTGCCGGTCGTGTTGGCGTTCAGGGCGCCGTCCCCGATCGCTGCGTTGCTGACGCCGCTGGTCAGGTTGGGCATCACGACGCGGCCCAGGCCGACGTTGTCGACGCCGGTGAAGGTCGCGTTGAAGAAGATCTCGCCGGCGCCGACGTTGAAGTTGTTGTCGACGTAGACGCTGCCGGTGGCAGCGAGGCTCGGCGATGCGCTCGCGCCGAGGCCGATCGCACTGAGCGCGAGGGCGATATCGTGATTCGGAACCGGCGCCGGAGCGCGGTTCGCTGACAGGGACGGGAACTGGGCTTGGCAGTCATTCTTGACTTCCCCTCGGATCGGTTGGGCGGAGGCCAAGCGGCGCGTCTCGGTGGTCGCGAGTGAGTTGCCGTCGAGGCGTCCGTTCCGCGTGGACGAGGCGAGCCTATCCCGGCTTTCCGCCGTCGCCAAGCGGGTCGAGACCGCGCTCGGGCGATCATCGTCGGGCAACGCTTCGGCCGAGCCTCCGACTGTGTAAGCGCTTCCCCCATTGCCCCCTCGGATAGCCTCAGCCGATGGAGACGATCAACGGTTGCTTCGTGTTTTCCCCGCCGCAGACGCCCGGGCCCATCGAGGTCGGCCCTGCCGAGACGGATGGCGCTTATCGCGTCCAGGTCGGGATATTTCCCGCCGGAGAGCCCGGCCCGCCGCCCCACATTCATCCTCACACCGACGAGGCCTTCTACCTAGCCGAAGGGCAGGCCACGTTCCTGCTCGGCGATCGAGAGCTGGCCGTCGAGCCGGGCTCGGTGGTGGTCGTGCCCCGAGGCATGCCCCACACGGTGTGGAACTCGGGCGCGGATGCGGTTCGCGGGCTGATCATCATCTCGCCGGGCGACGCCGACCATGTGTTCGTCAAGGTCGACGCCGGCTGAGCACCGCTTGGACGACGAGGGGTAGGGCGCGAACCTCGGACCGGGGGTCCGGCGCTCGGCGACTACGTCAATCAACCGGACCTCGGGCGACTGAGTCGCCTCCCGACTAGCCTCAGCAGGGTGAAGACGTCGATCGTCCTCTTCACCCGCGACCTCCGCCTGCACGACCACCCGGCGCTAAGGGCGGCGGCGCGGCACTCGGATCGCGTCGTGCCGGCCTTCGTGATCGACGACCGGCTCGTCTGCGGCCGCCCGGGGACGCCGAACCGGCTGGCCTTCCTGCGCGAGAGCCTCCGGGACCTCAACCGCTCGCTGCGCGACCGCGGCTCGGCGCTCGTCATCCGGCGCGGCGACGTCGTCACGGAGGTGATCGCGCCTCGCGAGCGAGTGCGATGCCGAGGGGGTCTTCATGAGCGAGGACGTCAGCGGCTATGCGCGCAGCCGCCGGCGACGCCTCGAGCGAGCGTGCGAGGACGCGGGCCTGTCCCTGAAGACGTTCGAGGGCGTCACCGTCATCCCGCCGGGTGAGCTCACTCCGGCGTCCGGCGACCACTACCGCGTCTTCACGCCGTACTGGCGGGCTTGGAGAGCGGCGACGAAGCGAGAGGTGCTCGGCGCACCGCGAAAGCTGCGCTCGCCGTCGCGGCTGCGGCAGGGGCGGATACCCCGGCTCGCGGACCTCACCCGTGAGGACCCCGCGAACGACCTGCCGCTCGGCGGCGAGTCAGCGGGTCGCGAGCTCCTCAGTCGGTGGCTTCGGAACGGCGCGCGGCAGTACGTCGACCGGGCCGACGACCTGCCGGCGGACGCCACGTCGCACCTGAGCCCGTACCTGCACTTCGGCTGTTTATCGGCCAACGAGGTGCTCGCGCGGGTGGACGAGCGCACGGGCCTCGAGGAGTTCGCCCGGCAGCTCTGCTGGCGTGACTTCCACCACCAGGTGATGGCGGCACGGCCGGACATCCCCTACAACGACTACCGGAAGCGCGATCGCCGCTGGAAGAGCCCGCGAGGCCATCTCGACGCGTGGAAGGAGGGCCGGACCGGCTATCCGATCGTGGACGCCGGCATGCGCCAGCTCGCCGATCAGGGCTTTCTGCCGAACCGGGCCCGCCTGATCGTCGCCTCCTTCCTCACCAAGACCCTCGACATCGACTGGCGGGCCGGCGCGATCCACTTCGAGAGCCTGCTGGTCGACGGCGACCTCGCCAACAACGTCGGCAACTGGCAGTGGGTGGCGGGCACGGGCAACGACACCCGGCCGAACCGCGTGCTCAACCCGATCCGGCAGGCCCACCGCTTCGACCCGGACGGCGCCTACGTGCGGCGCTTCGTGCCGGAGCTCGCCCGCCTCGAGGGCAGGGCGATTCACGAGCCCTGGAAGGCCGATCCGGCCGAGCGCGAGCGACTCGACTACCCGGAGCCGCTCGTGCCTCCGCCGAACTAGCCGCTCCGCGGCCGTCTTGACCCCAGAGTCCTCGGCGAGCGCCCGGCGGAGCGCCTCGGCGAACGACACCGGCTCGATGCCGAAGGGCTCCGCTCCCGACGGATCGGTGACGGTCGTGGGCGTGGAGAGCCCCTCGATCAGGGGCCTCGCGACCCCGGCGTCGACCGGGGTGACGAGGCCGATCCACAGCGACGAGAGCCAGGGGGTGAGCAGGGGCACGGGAACCCGCGGCCTCGGATTGGTTCCGAGCGCATCGGCCATCCGGTCGAGCATGTCGCCGTAGGAGAGGACGTCGGGGCCGCCGATCTGGATCTCACGGCCCGTCGACTCAGGCAGGTCGGGCGCCTTGTTCAGATAGGCGATCACGTCGTCCACCGCGATCGGCTGGGTCGGCGTCGAGAGCCATGACGGCGCGATCATCGCCGGCAGCCGCTGGACCAGGTAGCGGAGCGTCCGGTAGGACTCGCTGCGCGCTCCCACCACCATGGCCGCCCGGAAATAGGTGAGCGGGGGGCGTGCTGTCGCAGGATCTCGGCGGTCTGCGCCCGGCTGCGCAGGTGCTTCGAGCGCGGCTGGTCTCCGAGACCGCCGAGGTAGACCACCCGCTCGACCCCCTCCCGCTTGGCCATCTCGGCGAAGTTGCGCGCCGCCTCGCGCTCACGCTTCTCGAAGTCGCCCTCGCCGCCCCGTCCCATTCCGTGCACGAGGTAGTAGGCGACCTCGACGCCGTCGCCCGCGCCGCGCAGCGACTCGGCGTCGAGAACGTCTCCCTCGACCAGCTCGATCCCGCGTTCGGCGAGCTCGCCCGCACGGCCCCTGTCGCGCACGAGGGCGCGGACATGCCAGCCGTCGTCGGCGAGGGCGTTGGCCAGCCGCCCGCCGATGAAGCCGGTGGCGCCCGTGACGAGAGCGGTGCGAGCGTCAGAACCCATCAGGATCCGGGCATACCCGCTGATCTATTCGCCGTTTCGCGGCGACGAGCCGATGAGCTGGTCGACCGGCGCGAAGTCGTCGGTCAGGATCGGCGCGCCGTCGGTCAGCGTGGCGGCGTCGATCACCTCGTTCCCGGTGGCGGCGATGCGCCTACGCAGCGCGTCGAGCGGGAGCTGTGACGGTGAGGCGGCGACGACGAAGTTCCCGGAGGTCTGTCCCGGGTAGGCGATCACCACGACGTCGTCGAAAACCGACTCGAGCGTCGCGAGCTCGGCGCGTAGGAAGCGCAACTCGCCACCGTCGATGAGGTTCATCGTGTAGACCCCGTCGGGCCGCAGCACCCGCTGCACCTCGGCCAGGAACTCGGTCGTGGTCAGGTGCCACGGCACCGAGCGGCTCGCGAAGGCGTCGCCCACCACGAGGTCGTACGCATCCGAGGGCTCGTCGAGGATGCTCATCCGGGCGTCGCCCGTGCGCACGCGCAGGTCCGGGCCGGTGTGCAGTCCGAGCTCGTCGCGCGCGATCTCCACCACTCCGGGATCGAGCTCGAGCACCGTCGACCGCGTTCCCGGGCGCGTCGCCGCGAGGTAACGCGGGAACGCGAACCCGCCGCCTCCGACGTGCAGGGCCGTGAGCGGCTGGCGGCCGGGGTAAACCGCGTCCACGATGTTCTTCATGTCCTTGAGGTACTCGAGCAGCAGCAGCCGCGGCCGGCCCGGGATGACCTCGGCGTGAACGAGGTTGTCGAGCACCAGCAGCCTTCCCAGGCGGGTACGAGCCTCCACGCGAGCGCAGTAGTAGCGCGTTTCGCGGTCGCAGACGCCGTCGCTCGCAAGCAGCACCGCGAGCGCGGGCAGCACCGCGAGCGCGGGCAGGATCACAGCGATGCCGTGTGGGGCGCTGCGGCGCAAGGCAATGCTCACCACCACCCCGAGCACCACCACCAGCACGCCCGCGCCGAGCGCGATCTCGCGCGTCGAGAGCTCCCCGAGCAGGACGAAGCCGGTCAGGAACGTGCCGCCGAGCGCCCCGAGCGTCCCCACCGCCGACAGCCCGCCCACGGTCGCGCCGGTCTGTTCGAGCGCGGCGAGCCGCAGCTTCACCACCGCCGGGTGCGCCATCGAGAGCACGAGGATCGCGGGGCCGGTCCCGGCCCCGACGACCGCGAGCGTCCCCAACGACCCGCGCCCCGTCAGATGCGGCCCGAGTCCGTCGACGATCGGCGGCACCAGCAGCACGAGCACGCCCGCGACGATCAGCGTCGGCCCGAGCGTCCTCCGCGGGTCCACGGCGTCGGCGCACCGCCCACCGATCCACGCCCCGGCCGCGATCCCGAGCAGCGCGACCCCGATCGCCGCCGAATAGGTCTCGAGCGTCAGCCCGACGTAGGGGGCGGCGAGCCGCAACGCGAGGATCTCCAGCACGAGGACGACCCCGGCGGCGACGAGAACCACGGCGGCGGCGAGGATGCGCGGCATCGCCGCAGTCAACCAGCGAATTCGCCGCGGTGTCGCCCGCGGAGAACAGCGAGCAGCGCCCACTCCCTGAATCTCCTTCTCAGAAGGGGTTCGCGCCCGGCTTCGGGGGCGGCCGCGGCTTCAGAGGCGGGGCGGTTTCAGTGCCCGTGATCGCGAGATACTGCGTCGTCGATGTCGCAGGAGAACGTCGAAATCGTGCGTCGGGGATTCGAGGCGTACGCGCGAGGCGATCTGGACACCGCCTACTCGTACGTCCACCCCGAGATCGAGTTCCATACCTACGCGGACGCGCCCCAGGCGGGCGTGTATTGCGGCAGGGACGCGGTGCGGAAGTACAACGACGATCTCATGGGGCAGTTCGAGAGCGTGCGCCTCGAGATCGAGGAGATCGTCGACGCCGGAGAGCGCGTCGTCCTCGTGAGCACGCAGCATGCGGTGCCGAAGGGCGGACAGCAGGAGATCGACGTCCACATGGCGGAGGTCTGGACGGTTCGCGACGGGCTGGTCTCCGAGCGGCGTTCCTACTCGACCAGGGCCGAGGCCCTGGAAGCCGCCGGGCTGGGGGAGTAGCCGATGTCGGAGGAGAACGTGGAGGTCATCCGGAGGTTGGTCGAGGCCTACAACAGCGGGGGGATCGGAGCGGCGACAACCCTTGGCTTGTTCGATGACGCCGCTGTTTTCGAGGAACCGCCTGAGCAACCGGGTCCAAGCGATGGCCGAGGGGCGTGATGCGGTCAGCCGAACGTTCAGCCAGTTCGACGAGGCGTGGGAGGAGCACCGCTCCGACCCGGAGGAAATCCGCGTGATCGACGCCGAGCGCGTGCTGTTGCTCAGCATCGACCACTTCCGTGGTCGGGACGGGATCGAAATCGTTCAGCCCTCCGGGACCGTGTTCACGCTTCGCGCCGGCAAGGTCATCCGGATGCAGGCGTTCTGGGAACGGAGAAACGCCCTCGAGGCCGCCGGGCTGCAGCCGTAGCCGGCAGCGGTGCGTTCGCGGAGGGCCGCGCGGGTATCAGGGGTGAACCTGGGCGCGCTCAGCGTGCCAGCCGCGAGAATCGAAGGGAGCATGAGATGCCGGCTTGGGTCATGCAAGCGCTGGCGGCAGCAAGAAAGGTGCCGTGGAAGCGAGTCGTGGCGGCGATCGTTTGGCTGTCGACCGTCGGGAGGGAGTACTGGGACCGCCTCACACCGGACGAGCGCCGCGAAGTCCGCGACTTGGTGATCAAGTCGAGAGGGAGCCGGTCCAACCTGAGCACCACGGAGCAAGATCGCCTCGTGGCGCTGTTTCAGAAGATTCGCCGGGGCGCAGACGGAGGTGCCGAGGCCGCCGCCTGACCCGGATGGATCTTGGCGACCCCGCACGCGGTTCATACTTCCAACACCACAAGGCCGGACAGCCGGACGGCGTCGTTCAAGACGAGCGGAAAGGGGGCGAGCAATGTCCGATTCCAGTCCCAAGTCGGTGAGATTCGAGGTCAGCGCCCGGACGTCAGCCTCGCCCGAGCAGGTGATCGAAATCGCCGGGAAGGACTTCTCGGCGCGGCGGGCCAAGATCTGGCCGAACGTGAGAAAGTCGCACCTCGTGGTACACGAGCTGGGCTCTGACCACGCCGAGGTCACCGAGGGCGGGACCGGTCCCGCGCGGTTCGTCTGGGAGCGCTGCCGCTATGAGTGGTCGCGCCCGGGCCTGGTCAGCTCCGCCGTGATCGACTCGAACGCATTACTGCCCGGGACGACGTTCGAGCTGCGAGCGGCCCCCAGCGATGGCGGGGCTACGGTGGAGATGATCCTGGATCGGAAGTTCCGCCCCGCGGGTTGGGGGAGGGTGGGATACGCACTGAACCGCGTCTTCGGCAGGCGCGGCTTCGAGTTCATGCTCCGGCAGACCCTGAAGAGCGTCGAGAAGCAAGTTGCGCGCACGGCCGACTGACGAGTCCGTGCCGGGTCGCCCGTCCTCAATCCCTCGCGGCACGCCACATCGTGCCGACAGTCCGCTCGCCGCCGGGAGTCGTGAACTCGCCGATCCGACGGTAACCGACTCGCTCGTAGCGGCGATCGTTTGCCGGATTGGTCGATTCGAGATAGGACGGCACTCCTTCGGCATCCAGGCTGGCGAGATTCTCGGCGAGTAGCGACATCCCGAGGCCTTGGCCCCGGTAGTCGGGATCGACGCCGAGCAGGCTCAGGTAGTAGTGCGGCTCGTCGGTCGGATGGGCCGCATCGAAGCGCGCGAGCAGCTCGAGGACCTCGGGCGTGCGGGTTCCCACGAGGCTGCGAAGCAGGGGCTCGACCTGGCTTTCCTCTGGCTCGGTCGAGCTCGCTGCCGCCGGGCGGGATCCAGACCGAGACAGCCGCGAAGTCGCCGAGGACCCAGACCGATCGGTAGCGCAGGGCGGCCCGCAGTATGAACCGCCACCAGGCCGCCAGATCGTCGGTGCGAGGGAATACCCAGCTCCAGAGCGGGTCGTGCTCGAACGCCGCAGTCAGCACGCGGGTGAGGTCGTCCAGATCGGCCGGATCGGCGACGCGAGGCGGAGTTCGTGGCTCGCGATTGCCTTCGCCGGACAAGGTTCGCGAATTATCCCCTCAGCAGGAGTGCTTGTGATCGCTGCCGGGACCGCCGACGCATTTGTCGTGACCGGTGCCGCCGTCCAACGAGTCGCCTCCCCGGCCGCCGTCGAGCCGGTCTCGGCCGCTGCCTCCACGCAGCCCGTCGGGCCCGTCGCCTCCCCTCAGCCGGTCGTCACCCCCGCCGGCCCGCACACGGTCGTGTCCGCCGCGGACCCTGATCAGGTCATTACCTCCCAATCCGCAAACCAGGTCGTTGCCCCCGAGACCGTCGATCGTGTCGTTGCCGCCGAGCCCGACGATCACGTCCTTGCCGTTCGTTCCGACGAGCATGTCGCTGCCCTCCGTGCCGACGATGCTGGCGGCCTTGCCGGCGCATTGCGCGGGTGGTGGAGGCTCGATCACGGTCGTCGTCTCCGAGTCGGAGTTGTTTGCCGTGACCGGGTCGGTGTCGTTCGTGCTCACGGTGGCCGTGTTGACGATCTGTCCGGCCTTGTTGGGAGTCACCAGGATCGAGACCGTCGCGTCGGCACCGCTTGCCAGCGCGCCGAGGCTGCAGCCGACCTTCCTGGCCTGCTGGGAGCAGGGTCCCTGTGGAGACATCGCAGAGACGAAGTCGACGTGGTTCGGCAGCACGTCGTCGAGCTGAACGTTGTTTGCCGTCGCCGGCCCGGCGTTCGAGACCGTGATCGAGTAGGCGAGCTGGCTCCCGACCTCGACCGGGTCGGGGCTATCGGTCTTGTCGACCGAGAGGTCGGCGGTGGCTGCCAGCGCGGCCGCCGGTGAGTAAAAGACCGCGCCGGCGAGGACCAGCGCTCCGATCGTCGCAACCACGCTTCTGTTGATCACTTGCCCCTCCTGGCGTTGTGCACAGAGCCTCCATACCCCTTCAACGGCCGGGCGAACCTGGCGTCAGGCGTCGTTCGCTTTCACGGCCGCTTCATCCGCGCTGGTCACGGTGGTCCGATGGCGGGTACGAGCGCCCGGCTCGTCGCGAGTCGGATCTTCGCCACCCGGCTTCCACTGGCGGTCGGGCTTGCCGCGACGGCGGTGATCGCCGGAGTGATCGCCGGTTGTGGGTCGGCCGGCAAGGCGAGCTCGGCACGACCGGCGGCCCCGAACATCGTCGTCGTGATGACCGACGACCAGGACACGGCCTCGCTCTCTGTGATGAAGAACGTGCAGCGAGAGCTCGTCGACCGGGGCGTCTCGTTCTCGAACAACTTCGTCACCACATCGGAATGCTGCCCATCGCGGGCGACCTTCCTCACGGGCCAGTACTCCCACAACCACGGCGTCCTCTCCAACGACCCGCCGTACGGCTTCGGGGCGCTCAACGGCTCGAACACCCTGCCCGTCTGGCTGCAAGCCGCGGGCTATGAGACCGCGTACTTCGGCAAGTACCTGAACGGGTACGGCGACTCGGTCGATCCCAACGGCGGGCGGGAGGTGCCACCCGGCTGGGGCGACTGGCACGGACTCGTCGGCCAGACGGCCTTCCAGATGTACCGCTACGTCCTCAACGAGAACGGGAACCTGAACCGCTACGGACGGGGCCCCGGCAACTACCAGACAGACGTCCTGGCCCGGAAGGCCGATCGCTACGTCGCCAACGCTCCCGGCGACCGGCCCTTCTTCATGGTCGTCGCTCCGCTCGCCCCGCACCAGGAGGGACCGCTGGAGACCCGGGCGAAGTTCACCCGCGACCCCCGCCCGGCTCCGCGAGACCGCGGCACGTTCGCGGCACGACCCGTCCCGACGCCGCCCTCGTTCGATGAGCGCAACGTCGGCGACAAGCCCGCGGTCGTGCGTCACCGAATCAGCGCTACCCGCAAGACCGTCGAGTCACCGGCGCTTGCGGCGGACTACCGGGGGAGGTTGGAGAGCCTGCTTGCCGTCGACCGGATGGTCGGCCGCCTGATCGAGACGCTTCGCCGGACGGGCCGGCTCGAGAACACGGTCGTGATCTTCACCTCCGACAACGGGTTCCTGCTCGGACAACACGGGCTGACGGGCAAGAACCTTCCCTACGAGGAGTCGGTTCGCGTGCCGCTGGTGATCCGTGGACCAGGGTTCCCCGTGGGCCAGACGCGCGACGCGCTCGTCGCCAACATCGACCTCGCGCCGACGATCTCCGCCCTCGCCGGGGCCGCACCGGGGCTGGAGATGGACGGAGCGTCCTTGCTCCCCGTCGCGAGCGGCGCACGCGCCTTCCATGATCGGGCGATCGGGCTCGAGCTGCTCGACAAGAAGGAGCAGTACACGGGGATCCGCACCCGCCGATACGTGCTCGTCGAGTATCTACACAGCTCCAGCTGGGAGCTGTACGACCTGAGGCGCGACCCCTACGAACTGCGCAACGCCTATGGCGAACCCCGCTACGCGCCGGTGGTCGCTCGGCTGCAGGCACGCCTACGCGCCCTTGCCAACTGCGTTGGCGCCGCCTGCCGACAGGCTTGAGACGACGGAATCAAGTCCGCTTGCCCGCGGGCCCCGCAGATGCGAACATACGTTCGTGTCGGATGAAGCGACGGTCCTGCACGCCGACCTCGACGCCTTCTATGCGTCGGTCGCCCAGCGCGACGATCCCCGCTTGCGTGGCCGGCCGGTGATCGTCGGATCGGGGGTGGTGCTTGCGGCGAGCTACGAGGCGCGCGCGTTCGGCGTCCGCTCGGCGATGGGAGGCGACCGCGCCCGTCGGCTGTGTCCGCAGGCGGTGGTGGTCGAGCCGACCTGGTCTGCCTACATCGAGGCGAGCCGGGCGGTGTTTCGGATCTTCGAGCAGGCCGCTCCTGCGGTCGAGGGACTGTCGATCGACGAAGCGTTCCTCGACGTCCGGGGACTCGACCGGATCAGCGGCGCGCCGCAGGAGATCGCCGGCCGCCTGCGTCGCGACGTCCGCGAGCGAGTCGGCCTGCCGCTCACCGTCGGCGTCGCGAGGACGAAATCGCTCGCCAAGGTGGCGAGCGCCGTGGCCAAGCCCGACGGATTGCTCGTCGTCCCGCCCGAGCGCGAGCTCGCGTTCCTGCACCCGCTGCCGGTCGAGCGGCTCTGGGGCGTCGGCCCGGCCACCGCGGCAAAGCTCCACGGGGTCGGCATCGTGAAGGTGCACGAGCTCGCCGCGTTGTCGGAGATCGCCCTGGTCTCGATCCTCGGGCACGCTCTGGGGCGCCACCTCCACGCCCTCGCCTGGGCGCGCGACCCGCGACCGGTTCGGGCGGGGGGGCGCCGGGGGTCGTTCGGGGCGCAGTCCGCGCTTTCCGGCTCGGCGGGATCGCCGGACGCCCTCGACAGCGTCGTCGTCGGCCTGGTCGACCGGGTGGCTCGCCGAATGCGTGCAGCCGGTCGCGTCGGCCGCACGGTCTGCCTGCGACTCCGCTTCGGCGACTTCTCGCGAGCCTCGCGGTCTCGCACGATGCCTCGCGCGACCGCAACGACGCGGACGATCCTCCATCCGGCGAGGGCCCTGCTGGCGGCGGCGACACCGCTGATCGAGCGGCGCGGGATCACGCTGCTCGGCGTGACCGTCGCCAACCTCGAGCCGCGGGGCGCCGGCGTGCAGCTCGCGCTTCCGCTCGACGGAGCCGGCAGCGACCTCGACGCCGCCCTCGACGAGCTCCGCCACCGGTTCGGTCCCGGCTCGGTGACCCGCGCCGCGTTGCTGGGCCGCGGGGCCGGCCTGGCGCCGTGGCTGTTTCCCGGCGACGAAGGGGCCGAGCGACCGCTCGGCGATAGCCGTGCGCTGAGGCGATGAGGGTTCGGCCGCTGACGAGCGCGGATGCGGAGGCGATCTGCGCGTGGCGCTATCCGGGCCGCTACTCGACCTACGACGTCGACGATCGCGGCGCTCTCGACCGGGATCATTGGGCGGTGACGGAGGCCGGACGGTTGTTCGGATACTGCTGCTTCGGCGCACCGGCGCGCGTCGGTGGAGCGACGGCGGAGGACGGCACACTCGACGTCGGCTACGGCGTGCGCCCGGAGCTCATGGGCCGCGGAGCGGGCCACGATTTCGTCGCCGCGATACTCGAGTTCGCGGCCGAGCGCTTTTCGCCGCAGCGGTTTCGCGTCTATATCCTCGACTGGAACGATCGCTCCCGGAGGGTCGCCGAGGGTCACGGTTTCTCGATCGACGATGTTCTCGAGAGCGACGAAGGTGCGTTCGTGGTGATGGTGCGCCGCGCCTGATCCACCGTTTCGGATCCGCTTTGTCGATACGGTGCGTTGCGCGTGCGTCGAGCGGGTATGCAGGGACCGCCGGGAATCTTCGGAAGGGACGTCTGTTGATCAAGCGAGTCGGACTGTTCGCCCTCGTCGGCTGTTTCGCGCTCGCGGGCACGGCGCTCGCGACGAAGCCGAAGCCGAAGCTCTCGGTCGCCGGGCTCTCGTCGCCGCCGGCGACCGCGAAGGCGGGCGACCAGCTGACGCTGCGGGGAAGGGTCGCGAACCGCGGTGACCGCGGAGCGCATGCACGGGTCCGGATCACGCTTCGCGAGTCGAAGCGCAGCGACCCGGTAGCGCTGCTGGCTTCGAAGCGGGTCAAGGTTCGCGCCCGGAAGGACAAGCGGTTCTCGGCTACGGTCGCCGTCCCGGTCGTCCCGGTCGGCGAGTACCTGCTCGTCGCCTGCGTTCAGCGCGGCGGCAACAAGGGCCCGAAGAAGTGTCGCGCCTCGGCCTCCCGCGTCGCGATCGAGGCAGCGCCGGCGCCGCAGCCCCAGCCCCCGTCGCAGCCCACCTTCACGCCCGGATCACGGACGCTGGGCGATCCGCTCCTGCCGCAGATCGGCAACGGAGGCTATGACGCGCTCCACTACGCGATCGACCTCGACTACGACCGCGCCGCGAACGTCTTCGATTCGGCGTCGACGACGATCACCGCCAGGGCGACCCAGAACCTGTCCAAGTTCAGTCTCGACTTCCAGGACCTGCCGATCGACTCGGTGACGATCGACGGCGCGGCCGCGAGCTTCACCCAGAACGGTCCGGACGAGCCGCTCGGCGATCCCGCCGTGATCACCCAGCCGATGAAGCTCGAGGTGACGCCGGCCGCCGGCATCCCGCGGGGCTCGGAGTTCAGCGTCGAGGTCGATTACCACGGCGAGCCGCGGGTCTTCGTCGATCCGGATCAGTCCCTCGAAGGATGGATCCCGGACTGCTTCGACGCCTCGACGGTCTGCGACAGCGCCTTCGTGGTCGGCGAGCCGATGGGGTCGCAGGCGTGGTTCCCGTCCAACAACTACCCGTCCGACAAGGCGACCTTCGACACCTCGATCACCGTGGCGAGCGGCGAGCAGGCGTTCGGGGTCGGCGAGCTCGCCGGTGCGCCGGTCGACAACGGCGACGGGACGACGACCTGGAACTGGACCGAGGACGACCCGGTCTCGACCTACCTCGTGACCGCGACGAACGGTGACTTCGACTACACGGAGACGACCGCGACGGAGCTCTCGCCGGCCCGGACGCTGCCGGTCTACAACGCGATCGATCCGTCCGCCTCGCCGACCCAGACCGACAACTTCACGACCCTGGTCGGCCGCGATTCGGATCTGATCAACTTCCTCGACGCTCGCTACGGGCCGTATCCATTCGACTCCTACGGGGCGGTCTTCGACGAGGCGCCCAGCGTCGGATACGCGCTCGAGGTCGCGACCAAGTCGCACTTCGCGTTCTTCCCGAACGGCTCGGACGTCTCCGGCGGCACGGCGAGCACGTACCTGCACGAGCTCTCGCATATGTGGTTCGGCGACGCGGTCACCCTGGCGCGCTGGAACGACATCTGGTTCAACGAGGGCTGGGCGCAGCTCTCGGAGTGGGACTGGCAGTTCTCGGTCGGCGGAACGACCGACAGCCCCGCGGATCGGTTCGACTCGCTCTACAACAACCCGGGCTTCGACTGGTCGCTGGCCCCCGCGGTCCTCGACCACGACCCGGCGAACCTGTTCGACTTCTTCCCCACCTACCTACGTGGCGCGATGACCCTGGAGGGCTTTCGCGAGATCGTCGGCGACGCCGCGTTCCTCGACTTCGCGAAGGCGATCCAGACCGAGTTCGCGTACGGCAACATCTCGACCGGCGAGTTCATCGCGTTCGCGAAGCAGCACTCGGGCCTGACCGGCGCCCAGCTGGCCCTGCTCGACGACTACTTCCAGCAGTGGCTCTACACGACGACGAAGCCGACGATCACCCCGGCGGACTTCTAGAGCCCCGCCGAACCCGAACCCTCTGATCGCCGCCGGGCCGGCCTCGGGGCGGATCAGCGGTGGCCGTTGAACGAGATCACCTGCTGGATCCCGGTCGGGCGGTTCGTGTACCGCAGCGGCGAAATATGCTCGCCCGCGGATGCTGGGGACCTACGCCTCCTTCCTGCTGATCCTCGGCGCGTCGGCGATCGTCGGCCAGGCCGTGTTCGCGGCCTGCGGGCGGCGGACCTGGTCGCGGCTCTCGCCGGCGGTCGGCCTCGCCGCGGTGCTCGCGATCTCCTGGGCGACGGTCCGGCTTCCGGGCCACGGAACGGCGGCGATCGTCGCGCTCGGCGTGCTGACCGCGGTCGCGGCGCTGGTCCTCCGAGGGCGGCTCGACGACCTGCCCAGGGCGCTGCGGATCGGGGTCCCGGTCGAGCTGATCGCGCTCGCCGTCGCCTCGATCCCGTTCATCGTCGAGATGCGCTTCGGGATCCTCGGCACAGGGCTCAACCCGGACATGTCGCAGCACCTGTTCGCCGCCGACCGGCTCGCGCACGGCGGCGCCGAGCGCCTGATCTCGAACGGCTACCCGCTCGGCCCGCACTCGCTGGTCGTCGCGGTCTCGGCGCTCGGAGCGAACACCGTGCACGCCTTCGACGGCCTCCAGCTCGCGGTCGCCGTCTCGACCTGCCTCGCCGCGCTCGGCCTGCTCGAACGGCTCTCGCCCTCGCGGCGGACCGTCGGCGCGCTGCTGGTCGGCTTCGCATATCTGCTCGCCTCCTACTTCACCCAGGGCAGCTTCAAGGAGACGATCGAGGCGCTGCTGCTGCTCGCGTTCGCGATCGGGGTCGGAGAGCTGGCGCGTGAATGGCGAACGCGCTCGGCCGGTCCGCGAGCCGCCCGCGGGCTCCCGCTGGCGGTGCTCGCGATCGGCGCGGTCTATGCCTACAGCTTTCCCGGGCTCGTCTGGTTGCTGGTCGCGCTCGGGGCCTGGGTCGCGGTCGAGCTCGGTCGGGCGCTGGCACGGCGCAACCTCGGCGGCTTCGTCGTGACCGTGCGCGAGGCGGCGCCGGCGGCGGCGCTCGCCGTCGGCCTCCTGGCGGTCGGAATCGCCCCCGAGGCCGGGCGGATGGTCGACTTCGCGGGCTTCGAGACCTTCGCCCCCGACGGGCCCGGGCTCGGCAACCTCTTCAACCGGCTGTCGCCGCTCGAGGCGCTCGGGATCTGGCCCTCGGGCGACTTCCGGGTCGAGCCGGGTGACGGGGCGGTCCCGGCGCTCGTCTTCTACGTCGGGGCGGCGGTCGCGATCGCCGCGCTCTGCTTCGGACTGATCTGGTGGTGGCGGCGCGGCGAGCGGGCAGTACCCGCGGCGCTCGGCGGCGGCGGCGGCGCTGTGGCTCTACTCGCTGCTCGAAGGGACGCCGTATCAGGAGGCCAAGGCGCTCGTGCTCGCCGCGCCTCTGGTCGCGACCGTGGCGGTCCGCGCCCTGCTCGAGGAGGCGCCGAGCGTCGCCGAGGCGCGGACGATCCTGCGCCGGCGATCGCTTGCCTTCCTGCTTCCGGGACGCGCCCGGGCGGCGAAGCTGCAGCTCGCGATCGGGGCGCTCGCCGCGGTGTTCGCGGTCGCCGCCGCCGGTTCGAGCGTCCTCGCGCTCGCCAACGGGCCGGTCGGCCCGACCGCGTACTCCCCGCAGCTCGCGGAGCTCCGGAGCCGGCTTCCCGACGGGTCGATCTACGTCTACGCGCCGGCCGAGGTGCTCTCCGACCAGCACGGGCGCGACTACCTGGCCTGGGAGCTGCGCGGGAACAGGATCTGCATCGTTCCCTCCGGACCCTCGGCCGCGGCCCCGCGGCCCGGCGTCGAGACCTCGGTCACGGTCGTCGAGCGGACGGCGCGCTCGTCGTCGCCGCGATCCACCGGGCGCCGCGTCCGAGCGACTCGGGGCCCTGCAAGCCGATTCCGGGCGGCGCCCGAGCCGATCCGAGCGCCGGCGACCCGTAGCATGGCCGCCGTGTCCGGCCTCAGCGTAAGCCTTCCCGACGGTTCGGCGCTCGAGCTCGAGCGCGGCGCGACGGGGGCCGATGCGGCGGCTGCGATCGGTCCCCGGCTCGCCAAGGACGCGCTCGCCGTCAAGGTCGACGGCGAGCTGCGCGACCTGGAGGCCGAGCTTCCCGACGGAGCCGAGATCACGATCGTGACCGCGACCAGCGGCGGCGAGGAGGCCGCCGACGCGCTGTGGCTGATCCGACACGACGCCGCCCACGTGATGGCGACCGCGGTCACCGAGCTGTGGCCCGGGACCAGGGTCTCGATCGGCCCGCCGATCGACGGCGGCTTCTATTACGACTTCGAGTTCCCGGACGGAGTCCGCCCGGGCGAGGGCGACCTGGAGCGAATCGAAGCGGCGATGCGCGCCCACGTCGCCGCGGACGAGCCGTTCGAGCGCGATGACATCCCGGTCGCCGAGGCGATCGAGCGCTTCCGGGATGAGGACCAGCCCTACAAGGTCGAGCTGATCGAGGACCTGGTCCGCGACCAGGGCATCGAGAGCGTCTCGCTCTACCGCAACGGGCCGTTCACCGATCTCTGTCGCGGCCCGCACACGCCCGTCGACCGGCCGAATCGGCGCCTTCAAGCTCAACTCGCTGGCCGGCGCCTACTGGCGCGGCGACGAGAAGCGCCAGATGCTGACCAGGATCTACGGCACCGCCTTCCACACCCGCAAGGACCTCGAACGGCACCTCGAGCTGCTCGAACGGGCGCGCGAGAACGACCACCGCCGGCTCGGCCCGGAGCTCGATCTGTTCCGGTTTCGTGACGAGTCGCCCGGGATGCCCTTCTGGCTTCCGAACGGGACCGTCCTGCTGCGGCTGATCGAGCGCGAGGTGCGCGAGCAGCTCGCGAAGCGCGGCTACGACGAGATCAAGACCCCGCGCGTCCTCGACGAGGAGCTCTGGCACCGCTCGGGCCACTGGGACAACTACCGCGAGAACATGTACTTCGTCGAGCCGTCGCAGCGCGAGGGCGACGAGCGCCGCTACGCGCTGAAGCCGATGAACTGTCCCGGGGCCTGCCTCGTGTTCGCGTCGAGCCGCCACTCCTACCGCGACCTGCCGTTGCGGCTCGCCGAGTTCGGCGACGTCTCGCGCTACGAGCGCGAGGGCGTCCTGCACGGCCTGCTCCGGGTCCGCGCCTTCACCCAGGACGACGCCCACGTCTTCTGCACGCTCGAGCAGGTCCCCGACGAGGTCGACTCGATCTGCGATGCGATCGACGAGCTCTACGCCCGCTTCGGGTTCGACGAGGTCAGGGTCGAGCTCTCGACCCGGCCCGAGAAGTCGGTGGGTACGGACGAGCAATGGGAGCGCGCCACGGAGGGCCTTCGAGAGGCGCTCGAGCGCCAGGGCCGGGCCTACGACGTGAGCCCGGGGGAGGGCACCTTCTACGGGCCGAAGATCGACTTCCACGTCACCGACGCGCTCGGACGCTCGTGGCAGCTCGGCACCTGCCAGCTCGACTTCCAGATGCCGGAGCGGTTCGAGCTCGCCTATCAGGGCGAGGACAACGCCGAGCACCGGCCGGTGATGATCCACCGCGCGCTGCTCGGCTCGATGGAGCGCTTCGCCGGGATCCTGATCGAGCACCACGGCGGCCGTTTTCCCGCCTGGCTGGCGCCCGTGCAGGCTGCCGTGCTCCCGGTCTCCGACCCGCACCTCGAATACGCGAACCGGGTAGCCGAGCAGCTCGGCGAGGCCGGCGTGCGGGCTCGCGTCGATCAGCGCTCGGAGTCGGTCGGCCGCAAGATCCGCGACGCGGAGCTCGCCAAGGTGCCGTTCATGCTCGTCGTCGGGGAGCGCGAGGAGGAGGGCGGAACCGCCTCGGTGCGCTCGCATGAGCGCGGCGACCTCGGTGCGATCGCGGTCGCCGAGATCCCCGCCTTGCTTGGGTAGCTCTATACTGCGCGCCGATGAAGGGCACCCACACCCGGCCGCGCCGCTAGTACGCTCGCGCCCGTGCCCCGACCCTGTGCACCCGCTTCCGATCTCGTTCCCGACTCGCAGGTAGCTTGACGCTCCTCGCCAAGCCGCTTATCTAGTGCCCGTCCCGAGGCGCTTCGACCGGCAGCCTCCGGAACGCGACCCGACCCGGATCAACGAGCGGATCCGGGTCGCCGAGGTGCGCCTGATCGACGAGGACGGGAGCCAGATCGGGGTGATCAAGACCGACGATGCGCTGCAGATGGCGACCGAGCGCGACCTCGACCTGGTCGAGGTCGCACCCGACTCGCGGCCGCCGGTGGCGCGGCTGCTCGACTACTCGAAGTACAAGTACGAGCAGGAGCAGAAGGCGAAGGCGGCCCGCAAGCACCAGCAGCAGGTCAACATCCGAGAGATCAAGTTGCGGCCGAAGATCGCCGACCACGACTACGAGACCAAGAAGGGCCACGTCGAGCGCTTCCTGCGCGGCCAGGACAAGGTCAAGGTGACGATCATGTTCCGCGGTCGCGAGCAGGCGCACCCGGAGCGCGGCCGGGCCCTGCTCGAGCGGCTCTACGAGGACGTCGCCGAGCTGGCGATGATCGAGCAGCACCCGCAGCAGGAGGGGCGAAACATGCACATGATGCTCGCCCCCACCAGAGAGAGCGCCGCGCGCGCCCGCGAGGAGCGCCAGCGCTCGGAGACCGCTCCCGAAGGGGAGGCTCGCGCGGCCGCCGCCGAGTCCTGACGCCGAGCCGCCCCGCGGGGTTGGGCTCGTCTGCTTCAATATTCGGCCCGATGCCGAAGATGAAGACCCATTCGGGCGCCAAGAAGCGCTTTCGCAAGACCGCCAAGGGCAAGCTCCGCGGCCGGCGCGCCTACTCGAGCCACATTCTCGAGAAGAAGTCGCCGAAGCGAAAGCGGCGGATGGCGAGGCCGGTCGAGATCGCCCCCGCCGACAAGAAGCGGGTTCGCAACCTGCTCGGGGGTGGCTCGTGAGCCGCGCCACGAACGCCGTCGCCCGCAAGCGGCGCAAGAAGAAGGTCCTCAAGCAGGCGAAGGGCTACTGGGGGCGCAAGCACTCCAGCTACCGGTTCGCGAACGAGCAGGTGATGCGGTCGGGCAGCTACGCCTACCGCGATCGACGGCGGCGCAAGCGCGACATGCGGCGGCTCTGGATCGTCCGCATCAATGCCGCGGCGCGCCGCGAGGGGATGAGCTACTCGCAGCTGATCCACGGTCTCGGCGCCGCCGGGATCGAGGTCAACCGCAAGATGCTCGCCGACGTCGCCGTCCGCGATCCCGAGGCGTTTCGCCGATTTGCCGAGCAAGCCCGGGAGGCCACGGCGGCCTGACTCATCCAGACCGCCGAGCAGAGGTTTTCCGGGCGTCCGAGAGGGCGTCTTTTTTGTGTCGAACGACAGTCAGCAGCAGGCGATGATCACGAGCAAGGACAACACGAAGCTGAAGCTGATCCGCAGGCTGGCGGAGCGCAAGCACCGCGAGCGCGAGGGGATGTTCGCGGCCGAGGGCGAGGATCTGGTCGCCGCCGCGCAGGCGGCCGGGTTCGATGCCGAGTTCACGTTGCGCTCCGGGGAGGACGTCGAACCGGCGTTGCTCGACGCCGTCAGCTCGCTCGGTTCGGGCACGCGGATGATCGGTGTCTACCGGCAGCGTTGGGCGACCGCGCCCTCGGGCCTCTGCGTCTACCTGCACGGCGTCCGCGACCCGGGCAACGTCGGCGCGGTGATCCGGACAGCGCACGCGCTGGTCGACGGGACCGTGGTCGTCGGGCCGGGGTGCGCCGATCCCCACTCGCCGAAGGCCGTCCGCGCGAGCATGGGGTCGGTCTTCGCCGCTCCCCTGATGCGCGGCGAGCTCGACTCGACCCCGCTGCCCCGCGTTGCCCTGGTCGCCCACGGCGGCGAGCGCCCGGAGGGGGAGGACGTGGGGACGATCTGCCTCGGCGGCGAGCGCGACGGGCTGCCGCCGGGCCTCGTCGATCGCTGCCAGCGGCGCTGGACGATCCCGCTCCGCGAGGGCGGCGCCGAGTCGCTCAACGTCGCCGCCGCCGCTGCGATCGCGCTCGGCCGGATATCGTCGGCGCGCTCCCCGGGGAAGTCGACGGATGCTTGAGCGGATCGAGAACCTGCGCCATGAGGCCGCCGCGGCGATCGCCGCGGCGCCCGACGCGGCCGCGCTCGAGGAGCTGCGGGTCCGCTGGCTCGGCCGACGCTCGGAGCTGACCGGGATCCTGCGCGGGATCGCCGAGCTCGAGCCGAGCGAGCGCGGCCCGGTCGGCGCCGCCGCCAACGCCGCGCGCCGCGAGCTCGAAGGGCAGCTCTCCGACCGCCGCGAGCAGCTCGAGGCGGCCGAGATCGAGGGCTCGCTCGCCGCCGAGGCGATCGACGTCACCCTGCCCGGCACGCCGCCGGTCGCGCCCGGTCACCTTCACCTGCTGACCCGGACGAGGCGCGAGATCGAGGACATCTTCGTCGGGCTCGGCTACCGGGTCGTCGAGGGGCCCGAGATCGAGCACGATTTCTACAACTTCACGGCGCTCAACCACCCGCCCGGCCACCCGGCGCGGATGCTCCAGGACAGCTTCTACGTCGACCCCGAGAGCCTGCCGGTGGTCCCGCCCGGGACCGCGGGAAGTGCTGCTGAGGACCCACACGTCGCCGATGCAGGTGCGCGCGATGGAGGCCCAGCCGCCGCCGATCTTCATCGTCGTCCCGGGCACCGTGTTCCGGCGCGACACGATCGACGCCACCCACTCGCCGATCTTCAACCAGGTCGAGGGGCTCGCGGTCGCCGAGGGGATCTCGCTCGCCGATCTCGCGGGGACGCTCGATCATGCCGCGAAGGCGTTGTTCGGCGCCGAGCGCGAGACGCGTCTGAAGCCCGACTACTTTCCGTTCACCGAGCCGAGCGTCCAGGTCGACGTCTCGTGCTTTGCCTGCGACGGTTCGGGACAGCTGCCCGACGGGACCCGCGACCCGCTCTGCAAGGGAAGCGGCTGGATCGAGATCCTCGGCGCCGGGATGGTCGACCCGAACGTCTTCGGGTTCGTCGAAGCGGGCTACGACCCCGAGACCACGCAGGGTTTTGCCTTCGGCATGGGGATCGAGCGGATCGCGATGCTCAAGCACCGGATCCCCGACCTGCGGTTGCTGTTCGACAACGACGTACGGTTCCTGGAGCAGTTCTCGTGAGCGCAGCGAGCACGCAGAAGGGTGCCGGGAGCGCGAGATGAAGGTTCCGTTCGGCTGGCTGACCGAGTACTGCGATCCGGGGTTGGAGCCGGAGCAGGTTGCCGAGCTGCTCTCGATGCGCGCGGTCGAGACCGAGCGCGTGAGCAGGATCGGTGTCCGATCGGCCGACGGCTTCATCGTCGGCCGGGTGCTCTCGGCCGAGCCGCACCCGAACGCGGACCGCCTCCGGGTCTGTGAGGTGGACGACGGCCGGCTCACTCGGACGATCGTCTGCGGTGCCCCCAACGTCTCCGCCGGGCAGGCCGTCGCCGTCGCCCTGCCCGGGGCGCGACTGCCCGACGGGGCGGAGCTGAGGCGAGCGAAGCTTCGCGGCGTCGAATCCGACGGGATGATCCTCTCCGAGCGCGAGCTCGAGCTCGGCGAGGATCACGACCGGATCATGGTGCTCGACACCGATGCCGACCCCGGGACGCCGTTGGAGGAGGTGTTGCCGATCTCCGAGGCCGTGCTGGAGCTCGACCTGAATCCGAACCGGGTCGATTGCATGGGTGTCTACGGGGTCGCCCGGGAGCTGCACGCGATCACCGGTGCCGAGCTCGCGCCGCCGCCGTGGGCGGCCGAGGAGGTCGCCGCGACCGGTCCGGGGTCGGTCGCCGAGATCGCGTCGGTGAACGTCGAGGTCCCGGATCTGTGCCCGCGGTTCACCGTCCGCGCCTTCGAGGGCGTCGGCGTCGCGCCCTCCCCGACCTGGCTCAAGGCTCGGCTGATCGCCGCCGGGATGCGCCCGATCTCGAACATCGTCGACGTCACCAACTACGTGATGCTGATGACCGCCCAGCCGCTTCACGCCTTCGACCTCGACCGGGTCCCGGGCGGCGAGATCATCGTCCGTACCGCGGCCGCCGGCGAGCGGATGACGACGCTCGACGGGGTCGAGCGCGAGCTCGATCCCGAGACGGTGCTCGTCTGTGATCGCGACGGCCCGACCAGCATCGCCGGGATCATGGGCGGCCAGGTGTCGGAGGTCTCGGAGACGACGACCCGGGTGCTGCTCGAGGCCGCGAACTGGAACGGGACCAACATCCTCCGCACCTCGACGGCGCTCGGGCTGCGCTCCGACGCCTCGGCGCGGTTCGAGAAGCAGCTTCACCCCGAGCTGACGATCCGTGCCCAGCGGGCCGCGTCGCGGCTGATCGTCGAGCTCGCCGGCGCGAAGCTGATCGCGGGCACGCTCGACGCCGCCGCGGAGATCCCGCCCCGGCACGTGATCTCTCTGCACGGGACACGGCTCGACTCGCTGCTCGGCGTCGAGATCGAACCGGCGCAGGCGCGATCCAGCCTCGAGCGGCTCGAGTTCGAGGTCGAGCCGGAGGGCGAGCGCGATCTGCGGGCGACCGTGCCCGTGGACCGCCACTACGACGTCACGCGCGAGGTCGACCTGGTCGAGGAGGTCGGCCGCCTGTACGGGTTCGACCGCCTTCCGCGCACGCTTCCCGCGCACCCCGATCGCGTCGGAGGGCTGAGTGGCGAGCAGCGCGCGCGCCGCCGCGCCGAGGACGTGCTGCGCGACCTCGGCTTCGACGAGGTCGTCGCCTGGTCACTCGTCGACGCGGGCCTCGCCGACCGGCTCCGGCTCCCCGACGACGACCCGCGGCGAGACGCCGTCGCGATGCACAACCCGGTCTCCGCCGATCAGGCGCTGATGCGGACGACCCTGCTCGGCGGCCTGCTCGACGCCGCCCGCCACAACCTCGCTCGCGGCGCCGGGCGCCTGGCGCTGTTCGAGTCCGGCCGCGTCTACCTCGCCGAGCCACCGCCGGCGACCGGTGGGCCCCTGGCCGGAGAGTTCTCAGGGACCAGGACGGCGCCGGCGCGTGAGCCGCACCGGCTCGCCGCAATTCTGATCGGCGACCTGACCCCGGTTTCCTGGCAGCGGGCGGCCGGCTCGGCCGAGGCCGCGGAGTTCTTCTCCCTCAAGGGCGCGCTCGAGGTGCTCGCGGCGCAGCTCGGGGTCTCGATCTCACCCGAGCCGCGGGCCGAGCCCTTCCTGCATCCGGGACGCGCCGCCGCCGTGCTCGTCGGCGGCTCGCCGATCGGCTGGCTGGGTGAGCTGCACCCGCTCGTCGCCCGCGCCTGGGACCTGCCCGGGGGTGCCGCGTTCGAGCTCGACCTCGCACCGCTGCTCGCGGTCTCGAGCGTCGGCACCGAGAGCTACGAGGATGTGATGACCCACCCGGCGGTCCTCCAGGACCTCGCGGTCACGACCGCCGACGACGTCCCGGCCGAGCGGGTTCGCGAAGCGGTGGCCGCCGGCGGCGGCGAGCTGCTCACCAGGGCCGAGGTCTTCGACGTCTACCGCGGCGAGCAGCTCGGCGAGGGGAGCAAGAGCCTCGCCCTGCGACTCGAGTTCCGCGCTCCGGATCGGACCCTGACCGACGCCGAGGTGGCCCGGCTGCGGGAGCGGATCGAGGCGGAGCTGGCCGAGATCGGGGCGTCGCTGCGTGAGTGAGCAAGTCCAGCCGCTCGACGGCGAGCCCCGCGCGCGGGTGCTCGTCGCAGGCGCCTCCGGCCTCGCCGGGGCGCTCGCCGCGGCGCTCGTCTGGCGACACCCGAAGCTCGAGCTGTTCGCCGCGACCTCGACCAGCGAGGTCGGCAATCGTCTCGACCGGATTCATCCCCGCCACCGCGTCCCGATCGAGCTCACCGAGCTCGACCTGACGAAGCTCGAGGACGTCGAGGCGGCGATCGTCGCCTACCCGCACGGCGTAGCGACCCCGACCGTCGCCGGGATGCGCGGGCTCGGAATCCAGGTCGTCGACCTCTCGGCCGACTTCCGGCTCGTCGACGCCGCGATCTACGAGCTCTGGTACGGCCCCCACGGTGACCCCGACCTGCTCGAGAACGCCGTCTACGGGCTCACCGAGCTCGCCCGCGACGCGGTCCGCGACGCCGAGCTGGTCGCCAACCCGGGTTGCTATCCGACCGCCTCGGTGCTCGCCCTCGCCCCGTTGGCCGACCGCGGCCTGATCTCAGCGGTGACGATCGACGGGAAGTCGGGGGTCTCGGGCGCCGGCCGGTCGGCGGACGAGCGCCACTCGTACGTGAACCTGACCGAGAACTTCATGCCGTATGCGACCGACGGCCATCGTCACCTGCCCGAGATCGAGCAGGAGCTGCGGCGCCTCGGCGTCGCCGTCGACGCTCCGATCAGCTTCGTCCCGCACCTGCTGCCGGTCGACCAGGGCCTGCTCGCGAGCTGCTACGTGGAGCTCGCCTCCGAGATCGAGGCCGACGAGCTCGCCTCGCTGTATTCCGACTACTACGCGGGCGAGCCGTTCGTCGAGGTCGTGGCGACGCCGCCCGGCGTGCGCGAGGTGCGCGACACGAACCTCTGCCGGATCCACCCGGTGAAGCTCGGGGACGGGCGGGGCGTGATCTTCGCGGCGATCGACAACCTGTGGAAGGGGGCCGCGGGGCAGGCGATCCAGAACCTCAACCTGATGCTGGGGTTGGATGAGGCGGAGGGATTGACTTGAGTCCGCAGTCCGCGGTCGGCAGCCGGCAGACGAGATTCCTCCGGTCGCGGTGGGTGCGGGCGCCGGAGGGGGTGGAGGAGCTCGACCCGGCGCGGCTGGCGCCCGGGTTTCGCGCCGCCGGCGTCGCCTGCGGGCTGAAGGAAGGCGGCGAGGTCGACGTCGGGCTCGTGGTCTGCGACGCCGAGCCGGTCGAGTCGGCGATCCTGCTGACCCGCAACGCGGCTGCGGCGGCCCCGGTCCGGGTCTGTCGGGATGAATGCGACGCCGAGGCGATCCGGGCGGCGATCGTCAATTCCGGGAACGCGAACGCCGCCACCGGCGCGCGCGGTTACCGCGACGCGCTGGCGATCCGCGACGCCGCGGCGACCGCGGTCGACGCCGCCCCGCGCGCCGTCGCCGTCGCCGAGACCGGTGTGATCGGGGTGCCGCTGCCGGTCGACGACGTCGTCCGCGGGGTCGACGAGGCCGCCGCCGTGCTCTCCGCCGACGGCGCCGACGCCTTCGCACGGTCGATCATGACCACCGACCGCGGCCCGAAGGCGTGCAGCGTGCGCGCCGGCGGGGTGTCGCTCTCCGCGCAGGCGAAGGGCGCCGGAATGATGGAGCCGGGCTTCGCGACGATGCTCTGCTTCGTGCAGACCGACGCCGAGCTGCCCGATCCGGACCGCGCCCTGCGCGGCGCGGTCGGGGCCTCGTTCGAGCGGATCACGGTCGATGGTCAGATGAGCACCAACGACACCGTCCTGCTGCAGGCGAGCGGGGCGGCGAGAGCGCCGCTGCCCGGCGGGCTGCTCGACGCCGTCCTGCTGCAGCTCGCGATCGAGATCGTCGCCGACGGCGAGGGCGCCACGAGGGTCGGGCGGATCGAGGTCCGCGAGGCCCGCTCGGCCGAGGAGGCAGAGCGGGTGGCGCGCGCGATCGCCAACTCGCCGCTCGTAAAGACGGCGTTGCACGGGCGTGACCCGAACTGGGGGAGGATCGCCCAGGCCGCCGGGATGGCACTCGCCGGCGAGCGGATCGCGGAGCTCGGGCCGGAGGCAATCGAGGCGGGTGAGCTCGCGGCCGACGAGTCGGAGGCGGAGATCTCGATCTCGCTCGGACGCGGCGGCGGCGGACGCCCACGTCTACTTCTCCGACCTGACGCACGAGTACATCCGGATCAACGCGGACTACACGACGTGAGCACGCAGACGACCGACCCCAAGGTGCAGGAGCGCGTCGAGACGCTGCTCGAGGCGCTGCCCTACATCCGCGAGTTCCACGGGCGCACGGTGGTGATCAAGTACGGCGGCGCGGCGATGAGCGACGAGGGGCTTCGCGACGGGTTCGCCACCGACGTCGTCCTGCTCAAGTACGTCGGCCTCAACCCGGTGATCGTCCACGGAGGCGGCCCGGACATCACCCGCTACATGGAGCGCCTGGGGATGGAGGTCAGGTTCGTCGAAGGGGTCCGCGTCTCCGACGCCGAGACGGTCGAGATCGCGAAGATGGTCCTGCTCGGCAAGGTCAACGCCGACATCGTCATGCGCCTCAACCGCCATGGCCAGCCCGCCGTCGGCCTCTCGGGCGAGGACGGCGCGCTGTTCGCGATCGCCCCGCATGCGAACTCCGAGCAGGTCGGCTTCGTCGGCGATATCGAGCGCGTCGAGGTCGATGTCCTCAACCACATCGCCGAGGACTACATCCCGGTGATCGCCTCCGCCGGCGTCGACCGCGACGGACGCTCCTTACAACGTCAACGCCGATACCGCCGCGGGCAAGGTGGCGGCGGCGCTCGACGCCCACAAGGCGATCTTCCTGACCGACGTCGCCGGCTGGCTCTCCGACCCCCCCGACGAGGACTCGCTGCGCTCGCGGGCGAGCGTCGAGGAGGTCGAGGCGGCGCTCGCCGAGGTCGGCGGCGGGATGCGGCCGAAGCTCGCGGCCTGCGTCGAGGCGATCCGCGGCGGGGTCGGCTCCACGCACATCATCGACGGCCGCCGTCCGCACTCGTTGCTGCTCGAGCTGTTCACCGACGCCGGCATCGGGACGATGGTGACGCCGTGAACGCGTCGCCGGCCGTGCAGGACCTCCAGCGGCTCGAGGAGCGCTACGCGATGGACACCTACGCCCGAGCGCCGGTCGAGTTCGTGCGTGGCGAGGGGGCGACGCTCTGGGACTCCGAGGGCAACGAGTACCTCGACTTCTTCGCCGGGCTCTCGGTCCACAACGCCGGCCACTGTCACCCGGCGATCGTCGCCGCGATCCGAGACCAGGCGGCGACGCTCGCCGGGACGTCGAACCTCTTCTACTCGGAACCGGCGATGCGCCTCTGCGAGCGGCTCTCGCGCTCGAGCCTCGGAGGGCGGGTCTTTCTCTGCAACTCGGGCGCCGAGGCGAGCGAGTGCGCGATCAAGCTGGTCCGAAAGCGCGCCCACGCGGCCGGGGTCGAACGACCGGAGATCGTCAGCCTCGTGGGCGGCTTTCACGGGCGCACGCTCGGGGCGCTCTCCGCGACGCCCGGACTCGCCAGAGACGATCTCTTCGGGCCGCTGACGCCCGGCTTCGTCGCGGTGCCGCGCGACGACCCGGGGGCGCTGCGTGAGGCGTTCAACGCGAGCACGGCCGCGGTGATGATCGAACCGATCCAGGGTGAGGCGGGGGTCTTCCCGATCGCCGACGACCTCCTGCTCGCGGCCCGTGAGGCGTGCGACGAGGTCGGGGCGGCGCTCGTCTTCGACGAGGTCCAATGCGGAGTGGGTCGGACCGGGAGCCTGTGGGCGTACGAGCAGCTGCCGGTGCGGCCCGATCTGATCACCTCGGCGAAGGCGCTCGGCGGCGGCCTGCCGGTCGGCGCCGTGATCAGCTCGCCGGAGCTCGCCGGCGTCCTCGATCGGGGCGATCACGGCTCGACGTTCGCCGGCGCGCCGATCGCGGCGGCGGCGGCGCTCGCGACGCTCGACGTGATCGACGATCCGCAGCTGCTCGACCGGGTCCGCAGCCTCGGCGACGGCCTGCGCGACGGCCTCGCCGAGCTCGACGGCGTCGAGGAGGTGCGCGGCCGCGGGCTGATGATCGGCGTCACGCTCGAGCCAACCCGCGACGCGGCGGCGGTTGCCTCGCGCGCGCTCGAGGCAGGGCTGGTGATCAATGCGCCGGGGAGCCGGATGCTGCGGCTGCTGCCGCCGCTGATCATCGACGAGGACGACGTCGACCGCGCCGTGGCGCTGCTCGCCGCTTCGATCCGCTGAGCGGCCGGCGGCCGCGCGTCCCCGGGCGCCGGGGCGGCTTCTAGACTGCCGCCGATGCACGACGACCCGACGAGGCGCATGGACGTCCCGCCGCCCCGCCGCGGGATGAGCGGCGGGGCCAAGGCACTGGTCGTGCTCCTGATCGCGGCCGTGATCGGGCTCGGCGTCGCGCTCGCCGTGGTCGCTTCCGACGACAGCGGCTCGAGCAGTTCGACGACGTCGACGGTCTCGACCACGACGCCGTCGACGACGACCAGCAGCTCGACCACCACCACGAAGGCGACGACCAGCACCGCGACGAGCACGTCGAGCACCAGCCCGACGACGACGTCGACGACCGCGAGCACGACGTCGACCGAGTCGACGACGAGCCCGGCGACCACCACCGAGGGGAGCGGCGGGACTCCGAGCCCGTAGCTTCGCGACCCGGTCGCCGCCGCGGCTCGGCCGGTCGCCTGCCAGACTTGCGCGCCGATGAGCGATGCCTCGGCGCCCAGGGTTGCGAGCTATCAGGCGGACCCCGACCGGGTCGGGCGTGTGCTGCTGCTCTACTCCGGCGGCCTCGATACGTCGGTGATGGTGCACTGGATCCAGGAGCGCTACGGGGCCGAGATCGTCACCCTGACCGTCGACCTCGGGCAACCCGGTGAGGATTGGGAGGTCGTCGTCGGCAAGGCGCGCGACCTCGGCGCGGCCGACGCGATCCGCGCCGACGCCCGCGCGGAGTTCGCCGGCGACTACGTGCTGCCGGCGATCAAGGCGAACGCGCTCTACGGCGGCGGCTACCCGCTGTTCACGGCGCTCGCGCGGCCGCTGATCGCGAAGCTCGCCGTCGAGCACGCCCGCGCCGCCGGCTGCGACACGATCGCCCACGGCTGCACGGGGAAGGGCAACGACCAGGTGCGGATCGACGGCACGATCGCGGCGCTCGACCCGGAGCTCAAGGTGCTCGCCCCGGTGCGGGAGTGGAGGATGGGCCGCGACGAGGAGATCGCCTACGCGCGCGACCACGGGATCCCGATCAAGGGCGCCAACGAGCGCACGCCGCCGTACTCGATCGACGACAACCTCTGGGGTCGCTCGTCGGAGGGCCGGACGATCGAGGACCTCTCCCGGCCGACCCCCGACGACGTCTTCGACCTCGTCACCCGGCCCGAGGATGCGCCCGACGAGGCCGAGCTGATCCGGATCGGCTTCGAGCGCGGCCGCCCGACCTCGATCGACGGCGAGGCGCTCGGACTGGTCGAGTTGATCGGGCGGGCGGCCGATGCCGGCTCACGCCACGGGGTCGGGATCGTCGACCAGATCGAGGACCGGATCGTCGGGCTCAAGGTCCGCGACATCTACGAGGTGCCCGCCGCCGCGATCATCCTCGCGGCGCACCGCGACCTCGAGAAGCTCGTCTCGACGATCCACCAGAACAACTTCAAGCGCGCGCTCGAGGACCGCTGGGCGTACCTCTGCTACGCCGGTCTCTGGCACGAGCCCCTGCGCACCGACCTCGACGCGTACATGGATGCCGCGAACGAGCCGGTCACGGGAGAGGTCACGCTGAAGCTCTACAAGGGCTCGGCCACGGTCGTGGCGCGAAGCTCGCCCAACGCGCTCTACGACCCGGCGCTCGCCGGGTTCGGAGCATCCGGGGGCGAGTTCAGTCAGGAGGCGAGCCCCGGCTTCATCGAGTTGTTCACGTTGCAGAGTCGGATGGCGTATCGCGTTCGCAATCGTTCTCGGCGGGTAGACGACGAAGGAGGGACCACCGAATGAAGACTGCGATTTATGAGAAGGTCGGGCGGTTCATCGTCCGCCTCGTGTGGTTGCGCTTCGGCAGCCGGCTGAAGCTGGCCGGGAGCGTGTTCGCGCTCGCGGTGCTCGCCGGCGGCTGGCTGGTCGCCAGGCGCGAGCCGCCGGAGGGCTGAGCCGAGCCGGTTCGGGGCCGCGCTACTGGGCGCACTCCCACGCCGAGGCGCCGGAGTCGGCCCAGATCTGGCTGGCGATGCTCGACTGCTGGCCCGGCGACGCGTTCTGCGGGGCGCCGTGCCCGCCGTAGAGATCCCAGGTCGAGGGGAGGATCTGGTAGGCGCCGCCGGCGCCCGAGGAGGGGTTGACGGCGCCGAAGTTGCCGCTCGACTCGCATTGGACGATCGACTGCGGGATCGCCCAGTCGCCGAACCACTGCCCGACTTCCTGCTGGGCCTGGCGCGCGGAGACGCGCTCGAGGTGCTGGACCTCTGACGTCCAATCGCTGACCTGCGACTGCAGCGCCGTCGACCTCCGACTGTCGCTGGGCGCGGAGGGCGTCGAGCTGCTGGGCGCGGGCCTCCGCGTCGGCGCGGACGGCGGCGATCTGGTCGCGGGCCGAGGCGATTCGAAGGTTGAACTCGTGGACGCGCTGCCGGGCTTCCTCGACCGCGGCGAGCTTCTCGGAGACCTGGTTGCGGAGGGTGCGCACCCGGCCGACCAGCGACGCGTCGGCCTCCTCGATTCGGCGCAGGTACTCGGCGCGGGTCTCGAGGTCGTCGAGGCCGTCGGCCTGGAGCAGGACGGTGGTCGCGTCGGGCATGTTGCCCCGGTAGATGTCGACGAGGCGGTTGGAGAGGGCGTTCAGGGCTCGGCGAAGCTGGTCGCGGGCGGCGGCGAGCTGGTCGCGAGCGATCGCCACCTGCTCGGTCAGCTGCGCCTCGCGCTCCTCGCCCTGCGCGAGCACGGCGGAGAGCTGCGCCTCGCGCTGGGCGGCGTCGATCGCCCGCTGCTGGGCCACGGCGAGCTGCGCCGACGCCGCGTCGATCTCCCCGCCGAGCGCCTGCGCCTGATCCTTGGCTCCTGAGATCTTCGAGTTGAGCTCGTCGATCGACTGGGCGCCGGTCGCGGCGGCACCGAGCCCGCATGCTCCAAAGCACACGAGGACGGCCGTGACGCCCCTGCGAAGCCGGGTGAAGGAATCTCTTGTTGGCTGGCGAAAGCCCATTTGCCGTACGCCTACGGGGTTAGCTGACGGGCTCGCGCGACAAGGTTCGGGCCGGCGCTACGCGGCATCGGCGCCGCGATTCGCCCCTGGTGGCGAAGAGCAGGCCACCGTCTTGGGTCCCCCGATTCCCTGGATATGCAGGGAACTCGGCGAAGGGAGGCAGCCTAGCGAAGCGTTAGCGGCCGGTGAGCGCCGTGCGCGAGCGGTCGCTCGTTGCAACGGAACTTGCACGGTCCTGCAACGTTCCTTGCGAGCGACCCATCCGGGTGCCTCAGGGCTCGGACCCGATCCGCAGCAGCTGAGCAGGGCGCAGCAGCGAGGCCAGCACCGGGGGCTCGATCGCCGCCAGCCCGCCCTTCCCGAGCTCGACGCGACCGCCGGTCACGAGCTGGATCGCGCGCGAGAGGTCGGGCTCGTGGCCGACGAGCAGGACCTCGCCGAGCCCGGCGGCGAGCTCGACCGGGTCGAAGTCGCCACCGCGCAGCGCCTCGCTGATCTCGACCTCCGCGCCGAGCGCTTCGCAGGCGATGCGCGCGCTCTCCGTCGGCGCGCACCTTGGGGCTCGAGAGGCAGCGGTCGATCCGTACGCCGAGCGCCGCCAGAGCAGCCCCGGCGGCGCGCGCCTGCTGCTTGCCCGTCTCGGTCAGGCGGCGCGAGGCGTCGTCCTCGGCCGCGTCCTCGGCCTCGCCGTGTCGCAGCAGCCAGATCACGTTTCGGATCCTCGCACGGAGCGGCAACGACCGCCTCTGCCGCCGCCCCGCTTGCGATGATCGGCGGGTGGTTCACCTGCACGTCCACAGCGAGTACTCGTTGCTCGACGGCGCCTGCAAGATCGAGGCAATGGCCGCCCGGGCGGCGGAGCTCGGGATGCCGGCGCTGGGGCTCACCGACCACGGGGTGATGAACGGGGCGGTCGAGCACTACAAGGCGTGCAGGGCGAACGGGATCAAGCCGATCGTCGGGCTCGAGGCCTACCTGGTCGACGATCGCCGCGCCGAGGGCAGGGTGGAGCGCAACCACCTGACCCTGCTCGGCGCGTCCGATGCCGGCTTCAAGAACCTCGTCAAGCTCAGCTCGGGCGGCTTTCTCGAGGGCTTCTCGAGGGGCAAGGCGAACGTCGACATGGAGCTCCTCGACCGGCACTCGGAGGGCGTGATCGCGCTCACCGGCTGTCTCCAGTCGCGCTTCTGCCGGCGGCTGGTCGAGGAGCGGCCCGATGATGCGCGTGCCCACCTCGACGACCTGGTCGGCGTCTACGGCGCCGAGAACGTCTACTTCGAGATCCAGGCGAACGGGATCGCCGAGCAGGAGAAGGCGAACGAGGGGATCGTCCGCTATGCCCGCGAGCTCGGCCGGCCGCTGGTCGCGACGGCCGACGTCCACTACCTGCGTCGGGAGGACTACGCCAACCACGCGGCGCTGCTCTGCGTGCAGACGAAGTCGACCCTCAAGCAGCCGAAGCTGACCTTCGACACGAACGAGTTCTTCCTCAAGAGCCCGGCCGAGATGACGGAAGCCTTCGCCGCCTGGCCGGAGTCGGTGCCGACGACGCTCGAGATCGCCGAACGCTGCGAGCTCGAGATCGAGCTCGGCAAGCTCCTGCTGCCCGGCTTCCCGACCCCGGACGGCGAGCAGCCGCGCCAGATGCTGCACCGGCTCGCGCGCGAGGGGCTCGCCCGGCGCTACGGCGACCCGCCGCCCGCCGAGGCGGTCGAGCGGCTCGAGTTCGAGCTCGGGGTGATCGCCGAGATGGGCTTCGACTCCTACTTCCTGATCGTCTGGGACTTCGTCGCCTACGCGAAGGCCAACGGGGTCGCGGTCGGACCCGGGCGCGGGTCGGCGGCCGGCTCGATCGTCGCCTACGCGCTCAACATCACCGACCTCGACCCGCTCGCCAACGACCTGCTGTTCGAGCGCTTCCTGAACCCGGCGCGCAAGTCGATGCCGGACATCGACATCGACTTCTCGGTCCGCGGCCGCGAGCGGGTGATCCGCTACGTGCAGGAGAAGTACGGCCGCGAGTCGGTGGCGCAGATCATCACCTTCGGCAAGATGGCGCCGCGCGCGGCCACCCGCGACTCGGCCCGCGTGCTCGGCTTCGACTACGCGACCGGCGATCGGGCGGCGAAGCTGATTCCGGAGCCGGTCATGGGACGCAGCCCGAGCTTCGACGAGTGCCTGAAGCCGGGTCAGGACCTGCGCAAGGCCGTCGACGCCGACGCCGACGTGCGCCGGATCGTCGACGTCGCCAAGGGGCTCGAGGGGATCGTCCGCAACAACTCGATCCACGCCGCCGCGGTGGTGATCGCCGACCGCCCGCTGGACGAGATCGTGCCGCTGCAGCTGGCCGAGGATCGCGGCGCGGCGGCCGAGAAGGGGGCGAACGGCAAGCCGGAGCGCCAGTACAAGATCGTCACCCAGTACTCGATGGGCCCGATCGAGGAGATCGGCCTGCTGAAGATGGACTTCCTCGGGCTGCGCAACCTCGACGTGATCGAGGACGCGGTCGAGATCATCCGCCGCTCGCGCGGGGTCGAGGTCGAGATGGAGTCGATCCCGCTCGACGACGCGAAGACCTTCGAGATGCTCTCCCGCGGCGACTCGGTCGGGGTGTTCCAGCTCGAGTCGGAGGGCATGCGAGAGGCGCTGAAGCAGATCCGCCCGACCGAGTTCAACGACATCGTCGCGATCGGGGCCCTCTACCGGCCGGGCGCGATGCGCTTCATCGCCGACTACGCGCGCGGCAAGCGCAACCCTGCCTCGGTCACCTACCAGGACCCGCGCCTGCGCCCGATCACCGAGGAGACCTACGGCTGCTGCATCTATCAGGAGCAGCTGATGGAGATCGCGAAGCAGCTCGGCGGCTTCGCCCCGGCCGAGGCGGACGACCTTCGCAAGGCGGTCGGCAAGAAGAAGCGCGACCTGATGGCGACCATGGAGGACAAGTTCATCGAGGGCTGCGCCTCCTCCGGCACGGCGCCGGCGGTGGCGCAAGGACCTGTGGTCGCTGATGACCGCGGCCGCCGACTACTCGTTCAACAAGTCCCACGCCGCCTGCTACGCGCTGATCTCCTACCGCACCGCCTACCTGAAGGCCAACTACCAGGCCGAGTACATGGCGGCGGTGATCTCATCGGTGATGTCGACCAAGGACAAGGTCCCGTTCTTCGTCAACCGCTGCGACGAGATGGGGATCGACGTGCTGCCGCCCGACGTCAACTCCTCCGATCATGGCTTCGTCGTCTCGGGCAAGTCGATCCGGTTCGGGCTCGATGCGGTCAAGAACGTCGGCCACGCCGCGGTCGAGTCGATCATCTCGTCGAGGGAGGCGGACGGGGAGTTCGATTCGATCTGGGACTTCTGCCGACGGGTCGACGCCCGGGCCGTCAACAAGCGCGCGATCGAGTGCCTGCTCAAATGCGGCGCGCTCGACTCGACCGGGGCGACGCGGCGCGGCATGCTCGAGGTCCTCGCGCAGGCTCAGTCCGCGGGCCAGAAGACCCAGGAGGACAGCCGCCGGGGCCAGGGATCGATCTTCGATCTCGGCGATTCCGGCGGGCCCGCCGCCGATGCGCGGCGCCGCGGCGTTCGCGACTCCCAGCCACCCGCCGATTCCCGAGGGCGAGTTCGACCAGCGCGAGTTGCTGTTGCTCGAGAAGGAGACGCTCGGGACCTTCCTCTCCGCGCACCCGCTGACCGAGGTCCGCGACGCGTTGCGCGCCCGGGTCGAGCGGCCGCTCTCGGCGGTGGCCGCGATGCAGGACGGCGCCTGGGTGACGGTCGGCGGAATCGTCAGCGAGGCGAAGAAGGTACGCACCCGAAGCGGCGGCTACGTGATGTTCGCGACGCTCGACGACCTCGAGGCACAGGTCGAGCTGTTCGTCCCGGACGCCGCCGGTGAGGCCGCGGAGGCGATCGCCGTCGACCGGGTCGTCGTGATCCGCGGCCGGGTCGACCACAAGGGCCGCGGCGAGACGAGCCTCGTGGTCAACGAGGCGGAGGCTTTCGAGCCCGACCAGGACGAGCTCGCGGCGGCGCGGGTGAAGGCGGGCGCGGCAAACGGCCCGCTGGTCCTGAGGATCAACGCCGCCGAGTTCGCCGCCGCGCTGATCAACGACCTGAAGACCCTGTTCGAGGACTTCCCCGGCCAGAGCGAGGTGCTGCTCGAGATGCGCACCCGCGAGGGAACACGCAAGCTTCGCTTCGGCTCCGAGTACCGGGTCGCGCCCTCGCCTGCGCTGCGGGCCGAGATCGACCAGCTGCTCGGTCCGGCCGCGCTTGCGGCGTAGAATTCCCCCGTGGCAACGGTTCAGCGAGCAGGCACGCGGGCGGGCGAGTGCAGGCGCTGTCGCACCTTCTGCGACAAGCTGATCGAGCCGCGCGGCTGTCTCGAGATCGGTTGCCGGTTCCTCTACAGCTACGAGGATCAGCTCACCGGCGGGCGCTACATGGGGTGCATCAAGAAGGTCTTCCGGGCCGAGATCGACCAGGACATGTTCGAGCTCGCCGAGGCGACCGGGGGCTTCGGAGGGATCAAGATGACCGGCCGGCCGCTGCCTCAGTGCCAGTTTCGCGTCGAGCCCTGTTACGAGGGCGTCGGTCGGGCATTCGACTGCGTCAACCCGCGCTTCTTCGACTGCACCGACGAGGGCCCCGAGGCGATCCGCGCCTTCGACCTCCGCAGAGTTCTCTAGGCAGCGATCTCAAGCTCTCGCGGCGAGGCCGCGATCGCGCAGCTGACGCGCGTGGTCGACCTCGGCGCGGTCGGGGCCATGCCCGTCGGGGCCCGGGGTCTCGAGCAGCGCCGGCAGCTCCTCGAACCTCGGCTCGGAGAGGAAGGTCGCGATTCCATCGTCGCCGAGCTCGCCGTGCCCGACGTTCGCGTGATGGTCGCGGTTGCCGCCGAGCGGGACCTTCGAGTCGTTCACATGCAGGCAGCGAAGTCGCCCGAGCCCGACCTTGGCGTCGAATTCGTCGACCACCTCGGTGAGCGCGTCTGCGGTGCGGATCTCATAGCCGGAGGCGAGCAGGTGGCAGCAGTCGAGGCAGACCCCGATCCGCTCGTCGCCGTCGAGCAGCTCGATCAGCTCGGCGAGCTCGTCGAAGTTGCGTCCCAGCGGGCCCTGCGTCCCGGCGGTGTTCTCGAGCAGCACCGGGCACTCGTCGGAGTCGCCGAGGGCTTTCGCGATCGCCTTCGCGGCCCGCCGCATCGAGGGACCCTGGGGCTCGCCCTTGCGCGCGCCCGCGTGCAACACGACCCCCGCCGCGCCGATCCCGTCGCCGACCCGCAGCGCGTGAGTCAGCGAGGCGATCGACTTCGACCTGGTCTGCCTCTCCTTGCTGGCGCAGTTGATCAGGTAGACGGCGTGGATGACGATCGCGCGCAGCCGCGAGGCGTCGAACGCGTCACGGAACTCCGCGAAGTCCGCTTCGGAGTAACGGGTGGGTCGCCACATCCGCGGGCTCTGATTGAAGATCTGGACGGCGTCGCAGCCGAGGTCGACGCCGCGGGCGACGGTCTTCGTGAGCCCGCCCGCTGTCGAGACATGCGCGCCGATCAGCATCCGGGCGATTCTGCCCGACGCGCGCCGGCTTCGGTCAGCTGAGGCGGATCGGCGAGCGACGGCCCTGCGGCGGGCCCGAGACGATCTGCGCGGCCCCGATCGGCTGAGGGGAAGACGCGCTCGCGGCACGGCACCGGACGGTGAGCGCTGATCCGGCGACGCCGAGCCCGGCGCCAATCGCTCACGTTCACCCAGACGACGAGCCAGACGTTCATTGCCAGGACGACCGCGACCACTCCGATGAGGACAGCCATGAGAGACACCCCTTTCTCGCCGGCCCAGTACCCGTTCAGGGCGGCGGTTATGCACGATCGCCACCGATCGGCGATCCGCTCCCGAGCTGATGCTGTGGAAACATTCGCGCCGATCCGCAAGTGAGCGCCGAGACCCCCAGAGTCCGCTTCGCCCCGTCGCCGACCGGCGCCCTGCACATCGGTGGCGCGCGGTCGGCGCTCTACAACTGGCTCTACGCCCGCGGGCGGGAGGGGACCTTCGTGCTCCGGATCGAGGACACCGATCGCGAGCGATCGACCCCCGAGAACGTCGCCCAGATCCTCGACGCGCTGGGTTGGCTGGGGCTCGACTGGGACGAGGGCCCGGTGAGCCAGGCCGAGCGCGCCGAGCGCCACCGTGAGCGGATCGCGGAGCTGCTCGACGCCGGGAAGGCGTATCCGGACCCCGCGGGGCCAGAGGAGGTGCGCGCCTACAAGGAGGCTCATGGTGGTGCCGGCTACCGCGGCGACCCGCGGCCCGGCGAGGGCACGGCCGTGCGGCTACGGGTTCCGGACGAGGGCGAGACGGTGGTCGACGACCTGGTTCGCGGCCCGGTCCGGTTCGAGAACCGGCTCGCCGACGACCTCGTGATCGCGCGCGCCGACGGGACCCCGCTCTACAACTTCGCCGTCGCCGTCGACGACGTCGACATGAGGATCACCGACGTGATCCGCGGCGACGACCACCTCTCGAACACGCCCAAGCAGCTGCTCGTCCTCGACGCTCTCGGGGCCGAGCCACCGCGCTACGCGCACCTGCCGCTGCTCCACGGACCCGATGGCAAGAAGCTCTCGAAGCGCCACGGAGCCGCTTCGGTCCAGGAGCTGCGCGAGGGTGGCTACCTGCCGGCCGCCGTCCGCAACTACCTCGCGCTGCTCGGCTGGGGCGCCGAGGACGATCAGACGATCCTCTCGACCGACGAGCTGATCTCGCAGTTCTCGATCGAGCGCGTCGGCCGCTCGTCGGCGATCTTCGACGAGCGCAAGCTGCGCTGGCTCAACGGTCGCTACATGCGCGAGATGCCACTCGACGACTACGTCGCCGCGGTCGCGGCGCACCTCGAAGCAGAGGGGCACGAAGATGCCGCCGCCGACACCGAGCGACTCGAGCGCGCCTGCGCGATCGCCCAGGAGAAGGCGCAGACCCTGGCCGAGGTGTGGCCGCTGATCGCCTTCCTGTTCGAGCCCCCGGTCGACGACCCGAAGGCCTGGAGGAAGGTGATGGGGGAGGGGGCCCAGGCCCGGCTCGAGGCCGCGCTCGATGTGATCCGCGGCGTCGAGCCCTTCGACGCGCCGACCCTCGAGGCGGAGCTCGGTTCGATGGTCGAGCGGCTCGGCGCAAGGCCCCGCGACGTCTATCAGCCGCTGCGCGTCGCGATCACGGGGACCGCCGTCTCGCCGGGGATCTTCGACTCGCTTGCGGCGCTGGGCCGAGAGCGCACGGTCGAACGCGTCGAGGCGGCGCTCGAGCGGCTGCGGGCCGGTGATCCGGCGCTCGATCGGGACTCGAGCTAAACAACCGCGCCACGCTGCCGATCTAAAGGAAGAAGCCGCGATTCGGCGCGGCGCCGAGCCAGGCCGATGATGAGCCAGTCGAAGACAACGAGCTCACGCGACCGCCCGATCGGGGCCGGCGGTCGACGCCTGGCGGCAGCGTTCGACGTCGTCGCCGGTCTTCCGGCCCTCGCGGAGGCCCGGCGGCGTCTGATCGGCCTCTGCGAGGCAGAGTCGCCCCCGCCCGGCGAGCTTGACCGCCGCGGTGGAGGCGGACGTCGGGTTGGCGATCGCGGTGATGCGCGCCGCCAGTAACGGCGGCGGCGGCTCGGACCAGGTCGGTGGGGTGGGCGAGGCGGTCGAGGAGCTGCGGGCCGACCGGGTCGCGGCGCTTGCCCGCGATCTCGAAACCTACGACGTGCTCAACGACCCCGGGATCCGCTCCGAGCGCCATGAGCGATTTCGCCGCCACGGGGTCGCCGTCACGGGTGGCCGCCGAGCGGATCGCCTCCGTCTCGAAGCTGCCGCAGCGAGGCGAGCTCGCGATCGCGGCGCTCCTCCACGACATCGGCAAGGCCGTGCTCGCCGAGCTCTACGGGAGGCGAGCACCTGGAGGGGCCGACGAACGGGCGCCGCGAGTCCCCGGACGACTGGGTCCGCAACGAGCGCCGCGAGCTCGGAATCGATCACGCGCTCGTCGGGGCGGTGCTGATCCGTCGCTGGGGGCTCTCGGCTACCGCGGCGACGGCGATCGAGCGACACCACACGCGGGACGCAAACGGACACGCGGCGGCGATCCGGCTCGCCGACCTGATCGTCCACCACGTCATCGGGGACCCGGTCTCCGTCGACTCGATGCGTGAGGCTGCGACCGCGCTCGAGATCGACGACGCCGGCCTCGACGCGCTGATCTTCGAGTATCCCTACGCGGGCGAGCGCCCCCGACGCCCGAGCGAGCATTGTCCGCTGTCGGCGCGCGAGCTCGACGCGCTGCGCGGACTGGGGGAGGGCAAGGTCTACAAGCAGATCGCCCAGGAGCTCTCGCTCTCGGTGAGCACCGTCCGCACCCACCTGCACAACGTCTATCGGAAGATCGGCGCGGTCGACCGCGCCCAGGCCGTCCTGATCGCCCGAGATCGCGGCTGGCTCTGAGCCCGCGATCGATGACCGGGGACGCGCCCGAAGCCGGGCGCGGGGTTGGGCCGCGCTACTCGATCAGCGCGTTGCGGAGGCCGATCGCGACCGCGTGCGCACGGTCGCGCGCCTCGAGGCGCGCGAGGACGCCCTTGGTGTGGGTGCGGACCGTCTCGATGCTGAGGCCGAGGCGCTGGGCGGCGCTCTCGGTCGAGAGGCCGTCGGCGTAGAGCTGCAGGATCTCGCGCTGGCGCCGGGTCAGCCCGCGGATCCCGTTGGAGCCCCGGGCGGCGGGGTCGACGAAGGTCTCCGCCTCGGCGGCGGCGTCCACGGCCTGGGACAGAGCGCCCGTCGGCGAGCTCTTCGCGACGTAGGCGGTCGCGCCGGCATCGATCGCCTGGCTCGCCGCCTGGCGCTCCGCGCGCGCTCCATGGGCGACCAGCCCGAGCGCCGGCCGGGCCCGCCGCAGAGCGCGGATCGCCGGAATCCCGGCGAGGCCGTCGCCGGTTCCCGTGACGCCTGGGGCGAACTCGACGATCGCGACGTCGAAGTCGCCGATCGCATTGATCAAGTCGAGTCCCGCCCGACTGTCCGGGGCCTCCTCGATGTAATAACGCTCGGCGAGCAGCCGCCTGACCCCCAACCTGACGGTGGGCTGTTCATCGATGATCAGGCAGCGACGCTCGTCTGTTTGCATATGCCCCGGTCCGGGGCGAGGCCCCGGTAGACGCGAGTGCCGAGTGGCATTTCAACCGGCAAGCGGCCCAACGGGGCCGCCTCCAGCCATCCTAGTCAGCTGTCGCGGATGCGGTATCCCGCGCCCCGGAACGAGCGTGGTTTTTCCGCTCGCATCCGCTACAAACCGTGCCGATGATCTCGGTCACCTCGAAGTCGCGTTACGCCGTCGTCGCGATGGCCGAGCTGGCACGCTCGGGTGAGCGCCCGGTTCCGATCGCCCAGGTCGCCGAGCGACGCGGGATGCCGGTTCAATTCCTCGAGCAGCTGTTCTCGACCCTGCGACGCGATGGCCTGCTGCAGAGCCAGCGTGGCGTCAAGGGCGGCTACACGCTCGCCCGTGCGCCGGAGGAGATCACCGTGCTGGAGGTCGTCCAGGCGCTCGACGGCCGCGTCGGCGAGGAGGCCCGCGAGGCAGGGGGGATCTGGAAGGAGGGCGTCGAGGCTCTGCGCGACGTGTTCAGCCGGACGACGATCGCCGACATCGCCCGTCGCGAGGCCGACGAGGTCGGCGCCGGCATGTACCACATCTGATCGAGGGGCCCTTATCCCGCATGGCTATGCGGTTTGTTGCTGTCGAGCGCCACTCGTGCGCCAGTGGGTGCGCCAGTCAGGTCCTCGCCAGCGGCCCGAGCCGCAGCGGCGGCGGCGTCAAGCCGGGCGGTCAGATAGCTGTCGAGCAGCCCTGCGGCTTCGTCCTCTGACCCTGGCATCAGGTGGCCGTAGCGATCCAAGGTGATGCCGATGTTGGCGTGTCCCATGTAGGTGCTGAGGGCCTTGGCGTTGACCCCAGCAGCGATCATCAGGCTCGCGTAGGTGTGGCGACACTCGTGCGGGGTGATCCGGTCGAGTCCGGCCGCCCCCCATGCCTTGTCAGCCCGCCGCTGTAGTGCGTCCGGGGCGAACGGGTCGGCCGGGGTGCGCCCGAAGACAAGCTGCTCCCCCGTGCGCTCGACTCGCGACCGTTGCTCGATCAGATGCTCGCGCAACGCCGCGGCGATGGGCACCCGGCGGCGGCCAGCGTTCGACTTCAACTCGATCACGCCAAACTTGTAGTCCCAGCCGTGCTCGACGCGAAGCAGCCCGCTCGCGAGGTCTACGTCGCAGGCGCGCAGTGCTTGCAGTTCCCCTCGCCGCAGCCCGGCATACATGGCAGTTGCCCACAACGGGCGGTCCACATCCGGCACGGTGTCAATGAGCGCCGCGCCCTCGATGGGATCGGCGATTCGGTCACGCCGGGCAGCCGAGCGCGGCAGCGAGAGCTTGTCGCAGGGGTTGACTGCGACCTCGCCGCGTTCGAGCGCGTGCCACGCTTGACCGTCACGGCGTCGGCGTCGAGGTCGAGCGCGACCTCCTCGCGGCGCTCAACGGGCGCAACGGCGACGGCTCGAGCGCGGGCTTGTGGCGGTCGTCCCGCAACTGATCGCCGCGTTGGCCGCCCTCGGCAGGCACCCCTCCTCAGATGGCTCGCGAAGGCCGATGAGCCGCTGGCAGAGCGTCCGCTTCGGCGGTGCTCCGGCCCTTCTCAGTCGCAAGCACGCTCCCGGCGACCTTGCCGCGTCGATTCGCCAGCCTCAGCCAACTCTGCGGGTTTCTACGGACGCTACGTGACACGGGCTGAAGTAGCTTCGTCACGAACTCGGGAAGGGGGGTCCGTCATCTCCGCACCGATCGACTAACGGAGGAGCGGAGTCGATGAGAAGGTTTCTTTGCGTCGCGGCTGTTGTCGGACTCACAGCCGTTTTGGCGACCCCGGCCCAGGCGGCCAGGCACAGCATCGACTCGACGATCAAGTTCGCGGACATCGCAAGAACGGGTACTTTCCCGATCACAGGAACCGAGGAGTACGCCGGGACGATCAAGGGTGCGCTCGGCTCGGGTGCGATTGTTGGCCACAACGTCTTCGGACCGGTTCCCGCGTTTCACGGCACGGCCCGCATCTTCTTTAGCAAGGGCACGGTGAAGGTCACCTTGGAGGGCACCGGCGCACCGACTCCTCCCCCTAATCCCGGCGGCACAGGCTTCGACTTCTCCGGCACCGGCGAGGTCACGAGCGGCAACGGGAAGTACAAGGGCGCCCACGGCAAGTTCACGTTCTCGGGAAGTGGACCGACCGCCGCCCCCCCGCCCACCGCGACGATTGTGATTACCGGCTCCGTCAAGTACTAGGTCGAGAAGCTCGAGAAGGACCCCCTCGCATCGATCCAGGTCGAGGCAACCCGCGAAGCCCTGATAGCCCGCGAGAGTGCTTCTCGCACAAACGATCACCCCGCTGGCACAGCGCTGCGCGTAGGTGCGCATGTGCCTCAGGCAGACGCTTGCTCTCGGAGTAGACCGCCTTCGCTCTCGGCAGGATGCGAGCCGGCTCTCGAGCTGCGGGATACTGGTCGGGAGATGTCGCAGGAGAACGTGGAGATTGCCCGCCGGATTTTCGAGGCATTCAACCGGACGTTCACGGCAGGGACCGACGACCTTTATGTGTTTCTTGACCCGGATGTCGAGTGGATTCCGGTCATGGCCATCCTTGAGGGACGGAGCTACCACGGCCACGAGGGGGTGCGGCAGTGGATCGAGGACATGAAGCGGGATTGGGAGGCGTTCGAGCCGAAACCGGAGGATTTCCGGGACCTGGGTGACGACCGGGTTCTGACCCTGGGCTCTTGGCATGCTCGGGGCCGGGGAGGCGACGCGCCGCTCGACTTCCCGCAAGCGGCCTGGCTGGGGCAGTACCGGGAGGGGAAGCTCGTGCGGATGCAGACGTTCACCGAGCGAAAGGACGCTCTCAAAGCCGCCGGGCTGTTGTCGGAGTAAGTCGGCGTAAACCGCTACTCGGTCCGGTCCAGGTGACGACACGGTCCTGTACTCGATTCCGGAGTGGCCCGATGACCCCGAGTACCACGGCCACGATCGGCTTCGAACGCTTGACCGCCAATGGCGGGACAACTTTGACGACTTCGGCTTCGACGCCCAGAGAGCTGCGCGACGCCGGGGACGCCGTCGTATCCCTGCATGAGCTGACCGGTCGGACCAAGGGCTCGGGTATCCCGATGACGATGCAGATTGGAGCAGTCGTCTCCAAGTTCGCGGACGGACGGATTGGTGTGCAGCGTCTCTTCCCGAGCTGGGAGTCGGCCCTCCAGGCGGCCGACGTGTCCGAGTAGGCGATGTCGCAGGAGAACTTGGAGCTGGTGAAGCGCATCTACGCCGGTTTGCGCTCGGCGGGGTCGAGCGGATACTCGCCTTCTTGAGTGCAGACGTCGTGTTCCACGCATGGCGTCGCGTACGCGTCCGCTCTGCATGGAAGCGGCACTCGTCGAGAGGTACTGGGCGGGGCGATCCGGGGAACGTCGAGCTGACCCAGCTGGAGGGCAACCCTCCGGGGCTCGCAGAAGCGGAGGTTGCCGCCGCGTATATCCTGAGCATGCTGTTCGACAAGACGCGCTTTGCGCACGAGGAGGACCTATGTCACACCATTACTCGGGGGTTGATTTCGGTTTCCCGCTCGGCGACGCCCGACTTGACTTCTGCGACCTGTTCGCCTTCCCCAAGCCGGAGGACACGAACAGGTCGATTCTGATCATGGACGTGCATCCGTCCAAGGCTTTGGACCCGGAGGGGCCCACCACTACAGAACCATTCGCGCCGGAGGCGATCTACGAGCTCAGGATCGACACCGACGGGGATCTGGTCGCGGACATCACCTATCGGTTCCGATTCTCGCCGTCAGAGAACGGGGCGCAGAGTGCGACCGTGCGCCGCGTCGAGGGCGTCGACGGCGACGGCGGGGAAGCGATCATCGAGGGTGCTCCGGTGTCGAAGGGCCCAGAAGCTCCGGTGACGCAGGCGGGCGAGTATCGCTTCTTCGCCGGCTGGCGTAGTGACCCCTTCTTCTTCGACGCAGGCGGTGCCCTGAACGATTTCCAGTTCACGGGAGATGACTTCTTCGCCGACAGCGACGTATGCAGCATCGTGCTCGAGCTTCCCAATGGCGAGTTGGGAGATGGCGAGGTGGGTCTCTGGCACCGAGCGCTGGTGCCGGCAGATGACGCGAACTGGACCCAGGTGGAGCGGGGGGCTCGAACCCAGCTGGTCCCCTTCCTCGTCCCGAACGAGGAGAAGGACGCATACGTCGGCAGCGAGCCGGCAGATGACGCTCGCTTCGTCGACGTGATGGCCCACTCGCTGGAGCACACAGGCGGGTACTCTGCGGAGGAGGCCAAGCGGGTGGCGGGGACCTTGCTGCCGGACATCCTGCGATACGACCCCGCGCGCCCAGTTGCTTACCCGGACAACGGTCGCATGCTCACCGACGATGTGGCCGATCCTTTCATGGCCATCTTGACGAATGGGAAGGTGAGGGACGACAAGGTGGGCCCACACAACGACCTGCTCCCCGAGTTCCCATACCTCGGGCCGCCACACGAAAACCGGACGTAGCGGCGCCGATCGTCCGCTCTCACGTCGCGGACATTTGTCGCCCCGGCGTCAGGCGGGGGCGGCGGTCTTCTCGCGCTCGGCCTTCGCCGCCTCGACCAGCTGCTGGTAGCGGACCTGCTGTCCGGCGGCGCCCCAGTTGCCGTCGGGGACCTCGCGGATCAGCGTCCAGACCCGGAGCCCATCGCTCTCCGCCAGCCCAGCGGCCCGCAGCACGGCCTGGTTGACCGAGTCGACGAGGATGCCCTTGCGACGGTCCGAGAGGGCGCCGTCGGGGACGGTGACCTGGACCCGGAAGCGCGGCTCGCCGCCGGAGCGACCGCCGACGGCGAGCGAGGCGGGGTCGATCTCGTTCGCGAAGACCCAGGTGATCGAGCGGAAGAACTCGGTGTCGGGCGCGCCTTCGGCCTCGAGCAGCTTGGTGGCCAGTTCGTCGAGTAGCTCTGTCTTCGCCTCGGGAGCGATCGCCCCGCTCGGGTAGGTGACGTCGATCATTGGCATAGGGGTCCTCCAGACCATCGTGGAATTGTCCCGGTCAGCATACTATGATGAGCGTCATAATGACTGATGCCGGCGAGAGGACAAGGCGAAAGATGGTTCGCGGCGCAGCCGAGTTGCTGCGCCAGCGCGGCTATTCAGGCACCGGCTTTCGCGAGGTGATCGAGGTCACCGACGCACCGCGAGGCTCGATCTATCACCACTTCCCGGGCGGCAAGGCCCAGCTCGCTGAAGAGGCGGTCGATTACGTCGGCGCGCTCGCCGGCGAATCGATCGCAGACCGCGACCCGATCGCCGCCCTGCGCGGGTTCGTCGAGCTCTGGCGAGCGGGCTTCGAGCGCTCCGGCTACCGGGCCGGCTGCCCGATCGCCGCGGTGGCGGTCGAGAGCCACGACGAGGCACCGCAGCTGCTCGACTCCGCGGCCGCCGCCTTCGGTCGTTGGCACGAAGCGTTCTCGAACGGCCTGCGTACGAGTGGTCTGCCGGCCGATCGCGCCGACCGGCTCGCGGCGTTGGTCGTCGCCGCGGTCGAGGGAGCGATCGTGCTCAGCCGCGCCCAGCGTGACCCGGCGCCGTTGCTCGACGTCGCCGCCGAGCTCGAGCTCGCGATCGAGGACGCGCTGCGCCTGCCAAAAGCGCGGGTATAGTCGCCACATGGAGGACGCCCTGGCCATCGTCTTGTTCTTCGCATTGGCGATCGCCTACGCCCTGATCTGTCGCTGGATCGCGGAGTTCGCCAACTCGAAGGGCTACTCGTACTGGGCCTTCGCTCTGTTCTCGTTCTTCGCCACTCCGATCTTGGGCTTCGTCCTGGCGTGCCTGGTTCCGGAGCGCCGCGGGTCCAACCGGGCACCGCAGCGAAACGCGCCCGCCTGATCGGTTTGCGCAAGGGTGCGCCGAGTCGCCCTCAGAGCGCCTGCGCCGTCGGCCGGATCAGGATCTCGTTCAGAGATACACGTCGCGGTCGCTTGACGGCGAAGGCGATGATCTCGGCGATGTCCTCGGCCGTGATCGCCACCTCGTCGTAGAGCTTGTCGGTCGCCTGCTTGGTCTCGGCATGGGTGATGTGGTCGGTGAGCTCCGTTGCCACAGCGCCGGGCTCGATCACGATCACGCGCACGTCGGGTCGAAGCTCCTGGCGCAGCGCCTCCGACCAGCCGTTGAGGCCCCACTTGGTGGCGTTGTACACCGAGGAACCCGCTCGCGCCGTGCGGCCGGCCACGGACGAGATGTTGACCAAGTCCCCGCCTCCCTCGCGCAGCTGATCGAGGAACACCTCGGTCGTCGTCATCGCGCCCAGGAGGTTGGTCTCGATCATCTGCCGAATCTCGGCTTGCTGCCCGGAGGAGAACGGGGCCAGCAGCATCACGCCTGCGTTGTTGACGAGGATGTCGACGCCGCGGAGCTCCTTTTGGACGCGCTCGGCCGCCGCCGCGACCGAGTCGCGGTCGGTGACGTCTGACTCGATCGCGACCGAGCCGTCGCCGAGTTCCGCTGCGAGCGCCTCGACGCGATCGGTCCGACGCGCCAAGAGCACCAGCCGGTGGCCGTCGGCAGCGAGTGCGCGAGCCGTCGCTTCGCCGATCCCCGAGGACGCGCCGGTGATGACCGCTACACGGCCTTGGCTTCCGTCTGAGCTCATGTCTCTCCTGCTACCCCCGCTCTGTGAGACGAAAAACGAAGCGACTACGTCCGCAGCCCGGCGGCTTCGAGGGCTTCGTCACGACTGAGGAATGCCTGGGCTCGAACGATCTTGCCGTCGCGAATGCGGAATACGGCGAAGGTCGTCCATTCGAACGGCACCCCGCTGGCTTGCCCGAGCCCGCTCGCGGCGAGTTCGGAGACGACGACGTCACCGATGCTCGTGTGGTCGCGCGTCTCGAACCGGACTCCGCCGACCCCGCGCAGGTTCGCCATCCACGCGCGGACGCCTTCGTGACCCCGGAAGCCGGAGCGTGGCCTGTCCGGCATCTCCGGGGGCTCGTCGAGCTCGCAGTCCTCGATCGAACGCCGCTATCACGGCTTCCTCGTCGCCGCGGTTGAACGCCTCCAGCAAGCGCTCCACGATCTCGACGTTGTCCTCCGTCATCGCGAGCTGAGTATCTCGCGATCTGGAGCACTAAGCGGGCTCAGCCGGCCCGCTGCGGGTCTCCCAGAAGTCCTCGTGAAGCCGCTTCGCTCGCTCGCGGAACCTGCCCGCGAGCTTGTCGGGCAGAGTCGTGGGGATCGGCTGCATCGCGACGCGCTCGAGCAGGAGCTTTCGGTCGTCGGCCTCGATCGCGGCGCGACACTTCGGGCACGCGAGCCAGTCGCGGCTCCCGGCGGGATACCGCCATTTGACCATCCGGCTGCCGCAGAAGTCGCACCGCACGATCCGAGATCTTATACGAACACATGTTCGCTGTCTGCGAGCCGAGCTACTCCGAAAGCCCAACGGCCGCGAGCGCGTCCGCCGGATCCGAGAAGAAGCGTACGAACGCGAGCCTCCCGTTGCGCGCGGCGCCGACGACGCCAAACGGCTCATCGAGCTCGAGGCCGCTGGCCCGCCCTCGTGCTCGAAAGCGGCCCGATCCCACGATCTGCTCTCCGGCATCCCGGATCTTGTCGACGTCGAACCGCACCTCGGCCCAGTCATCGGCGAGCTCGGCCATGAACCGCCGCACGCCGTCGTGCCCGTGATAGGCGCGACCCTCCAACTGAGCGCGCAGCGGGTAGAGCTCCGCCTCCTCGTCCCAGGTGGCCAGCATCGCATCGTCGTCCTGGCGATACCACGCGTCAAAGGCTGCACGCATGATCTCGAGACTTTCCTCCGACATCGCCGCGGAGTATCCGCGATCTCCGGGTGCTACCCGTTCAGCCCGGCGGCTTCGAGCGCCTCGTCCCAGCCAGCGAAGTACTCCATTCGCACGATCCTTCCGTCGCGGAAGGTCGCGACCTGGTGGTAGAGCTCCTCGTTGATCTCGACCCCGCTCGTCTTGCCGCGCCCGTGGTGGCGAAGCCGGGTCGCCACATGGTCGCCGGCGTCGATGAACTCCTGCGGCTCCAACGTCAGCTCCTCCATCGTCTCGTCGATCTGCTCGAAGAAGCGGATCGCCGCCTCGGGGCCCCGGCCGGAGTCGGAGCGCTGGCGCGCCGGCAGCACCCAATCGATCTCGGGATCGAAGTCCTCGACGGCGGTGTCGAAGTCACGCCGGTTGTAGGCCGCGATGAATTTGCGGGTCTTCTCGACGTTTTCCTGCGACATCGGCCGCCCATTATCTCGCGATTCGCGGACGCGGTCAGGACAGTCCGGCGGCTTCGAGCGCCTCACCGTGATCCATGAACCCGCGCAGGCTGATCGCCCTGCCGTCTCTGCACTCGATGATCCATCCCCAGCGGTCATCGACCTCGACCCCGCTCTCGCGCCCCCGAGCTCGCACATCACCGAGGACCAGAACACGGTCGCCGAGGTCGCGGAGGTCCGTCGCCTCGAAGCAGAACGATTCCCAGGTCTGGGCGACGTCGCGATAGAACGCCTCGATCCCCGTCGCGCCTGCGTAGTGGACCGCCTCTCCGGCTGCCCCGACCAGGTGCATTTCGAAGCCCGGATCGCTGGCGGCGATCATCGTTGCGGGATCGCCGGGAATCGTGATCATCGCGAACGCGCCCCGGACGAGCTCGACGTTCTCGCTCGACATCCCCGCGGAGTATCGCGCGATTCGGGGACTACGAGGCGCGCCGCATGCGGTTGGGCTCAGGCGCTCTTCTGATCGAGCGCTGCCCAGCCGACTTACCGGCCTGCGGTGGCGCTCAGCCCACCGCCTCGGCGGTGATCACGCACTCTCCGGTGGCCTGATCGACCGACACCGCGGCGACGCCGCTCGCCGATTCACCGTCGTGATCGAGGATCGCGAACGATGTCTCCTGGCCCCCGATGCCCGGCGTCCCGATTGACGATGACGATGAACTGGACGTCGTTCGGCCGCAGCGCGACCGCGGAGTCGCCGCTGACGAGCACCGGCCCGGTCGCGTCGACGACCGGCTCGATCCCCGCCCGCAGGCTTCCGGTCTCGTTGTCGACCGCGCAGAACGCCGAGAGGTCGGCGCCCCCGATCGCGAACAGGTTCTCGGAGGCGGCGCTGCCCCCGGCCGTGTCCGTGAGGCGTGCAGTGTGCGATTGCAGGGACCCGACGTCGGCCAGGTCGGCTCCGGTGAGCGAGTCGTCGAGGACGTCCCTGCTTCGGACGCTCCCGTCGGCGATCTTGCCCGTGCTGACGGAGTCCGCCCCGAGCTTCGCTGCGGTAACCGCCGCCGTGGCGATATCGGGGGCCTTCACCTCTCCGTTGACGATGTCGGTGCTGAACACGGTGTTGGCCGCGTAGGCGGCACCGCCGCCCACCGCGATCACGAGCGCGAGGGTGGCGACGACGTTGGCGTAGCTGAGACGGCCTGCGAGTTGGCGCATGGGACTCCTCCGTTTGCAGAGCGGTTGGCGGACCCTCCCGCATTGACCGGAATCCCGCAAGTGCCCGAGCACGCGCCGAGCCCGCCACCGGTCCTGCCGATCGCGCCCGATGTGGCTGAGCTTGGAACCGGTATGGAAGGCGGGACGACGCCGAAGACAGCCGCGCGGGCGATCGCGATCGAGGCCTCGGGCACGATCGGCGGCACGCCGCTGGTCGCACTGGGCCGGCTCGGAGACGGACTCGACGCCGAGATCGTCGCCAAGCTCGAGTACCTGAACCCGGGTGGCTCGGTCAAGGACCGGATCGGGTTGGCGATGATCGAGGCCGCCGAGGAATCCGGGGAGCTCGAACCGGGTGGCGCGATCGTCGAGCCGACGAGCGGCAATACCGGTATCGCCCTGGCGCTGGTCTGCGCGGCGCGGGGATACGAGCTCACGCTCACCCTGCCCGAGGGCATGAGCCGCGAGCGGACGAAGCTGCTGCGCTCCTACGGAGCCGAGGTCCACGAGACGCCTTCGCTGGGGGGGATGGGGGAGGCGATCCGGTTGGCCGAGGAGATGGTCGCCGACCGCGGCGCGTTCATGCCCCAGCAGTTCTCGAACCCGGCGAATCCCGAGATCCATCGACGGACGACCGCGGAGGAGATCTGGCGCGACACCGGCGGCGAGGTCGACGTGCTCGTCACCGGCGTCGGTACCGGAGGCACGATCACCGGCGTCGGCGAGGTCCTCAAGGAGCGTCGGCCGGATTTCCACGTGGTCGCGGTCGAGCCGTCCGGCTCGGCGGTCCTCTCCGGCTGTCTGCCCGGACCTCACAAGATCCAGGGGATCGGCGCCGGATTCGTCCCCGAGGTGCTGAACCGCGATGTGATCGACGAGGTGATCGCCGTCGACGACGAGGTGGCGCTCGAAGCGGCGCACGAGGCGGCGAGGCGCGAGGGCCTGCTGGTCGGAATCTCCGCAGGGGCGGCCTTCGCGGCGGCGCTCGACGTCGCTGCCCGGCCGGAGATGTCGGGCAAACGGATCGTCACGATCGCCTGCGACGGCGGGGAGCGCTACGTGTCGCTGCCATTCTTTGCTCCGGACTAGATGGTCGGCCTGTCGACACTTCGCCGGATAGCGCACGAGGTCACCTGCGACGTCACCTCGGCACGCGACCGCGACCCGGCCGCGCGTGGCGTCGGGACGGTCGAGATCCTCTCGAGCTGGGCCGGGGTCCAGGCACTGCTCGCGCATCGCGTCTCGCACGCCCTCTTCGATGCCGGGATCCCACTTGGCCCCGCGGACGATCGCGTTCGCGAGCCGCGCCGTGACCGGGATCGAGATCCATCCCGCGGCGCGGATCGGCAGCGACTTCTTCATCGACCACGGCTCGGGTGTGGTGATCGGCGAGACCGCCGAGATCGGGGACCGGGTGACCCTCTACCAGGGGGTGACGCTGGGCGGCACGGGCTTCGCCCGGGGCAAGCGCCATCCGACCGTCGGCGACGACGTGACGATCGGCTCCGGCGCGAAGCTGCTCGGGCCGGTGACCGTCGGTCACGGCGCCAAGGTGGGCGCGAACACGGTCGTGATCGAGAACGTGCCACCGAACTCGACCGTGGTCGGCAACCCCGGGCACCCCGTCCGGATCGAGGGGCGCCGGCCGGAGGGCCCCGACGCCGACTGGATCCACCTCCCGGACCCGATCGCGGATGCGATCAAGGCGCTCTCGGACCGGATCGGCGCGATCGAGCAGCGCCTCGGCGAGCTCGACGGCCGCGCGGCCGGCGGCGAGGTCAAGGAGCTGCGGCGGAAGAAGGGACCGTCCTCGGCGGGAGGCTAGGACCCCGGGTTCCGGCCGCCTCGAAGCGCGCCGCGGCCGCGTCTATCCTCGGCCTGTGAGCCAGGAAGCGATCCACGGAGCTCCGACCGCTCCCGGAGCCGACCGCATCGAGCGCCTGCTCTCCGAGCTCAACCCCGCCCAGCGCGAGGCGGTCACGCACGGAGAGGGCCCGCTGCTCGTGCTCGCCGGCGCCGGCTCCGGCAAGACCCGCGTACTGACCCACCGGATCGCATGGCTGCTGGCGACCGGCCGTGCCCGTCCGAGCGAGATTCTCGCGATCACCTTCACGAACAAGGCGGCCGACGAGATGCGCGAGCGGGTCGGGGCGTTGATCGGCGGCGTCTCGCGGGCGATGTGGGTGATGACCTTCCATTCCGCGTGCGCCCGGATCCTGCGCGCCGAGGCGACCCGGCTCGGCTACAAGCGCGCCTTCACGATCTATGACGAGGCGGACTCGCTGCGGATGATCAAGCGCTGCATGCAGGAGCTCGAGCTCGATCCGAAGCGGTACCCGCCGCGGGCGATCAAGTCTGCGATCTCCGCCGCCAAGAACCAGCTCGTCGACGCGACGGACTACGGCGACTCGGTCGGCTCCTCGTTCGAGGAGGCGGTCGCCGACGTCTACCGCCTCTACGAGCGGCGGATGCTCGAGGCAAGCGCGATGGATTTCGACGACCTGCTGGTCCGCACCGTCAACCTGCTGGAGCTGTTCGGCGATATCCGCGAGAAGTACCGACGGATATTCCGCTGGGTGCTGGTCGACGAGTATCAGGACACGAACCGGGCCCAGTATCGGCTCCTGCAGCTGCTGACCGAGGAGACCCGCAACCTGATGGTCGTCGGCGACGACTTCCAGGCCGTGTACTCGTTCCGCGGAGCCGACATCCGCAACATCCTCGAGTTCGAGCGGGACTTCCCCGACGCCACGACGGTGCTGCTGGAGCAGAACTACCGCTCCACGCAGACGATCCTCGACGCCGCCAACGCGCTGATCGCCCACAACGAGAGCCAGAAGCCGAAGCACCTGTGGACCGACGGCGCCTCGGGGGAGAAGCTGGTCGTCGCCGAGCTCGACGACGAGCACGCCGAGGCACGCTACGTGGCCTCGGAGATCAACCGGCTGGTCGAGGAGGGGACGCCACGCGACCGGATCGCCGTCTTCTACCGCGTCAACGCCCAGAGCCGGGTGCTCGAGGACACCCTGGTGCGCTACGAGATCCCCTACCAGGTGATCGGGGGGACGAAGTTCTACGACCGGGCCGAGATCAAGGACGCCGTCGGATACCTGTCGCTGCTCGCGAATCCGGCCGACGCGATCTCGTTCTCGCGAGTCGTCAACTCGCCGCGGCGAGGGATCGGCGACCAGACCCAGGCGCGGCTGCTCTCGCACGCGAATACGGTCGGCGAGCCGATCTGGAACGTGTTCGCGAGTCCGGCGGCGGTCCCCGGGCTCGGCTCGGCGGCGCTGAAGGCGGTCGGCCGGTTCGCCGAGACGATGCTCGGGCTACGAGAACGATCCGAGCGCGGGGCCTCGGTCGCCGAGCTGCTCGAGGCGGTGCTTCGCGAGACCGGCTACCTGGAGGCGCTCGAGGCCGAACGCACGGTCGAGGCGGAGGGCCGGATCGAGAACCTCGAGGAGCTGGTCGGAGTCGCCGGCGAGTTCGACGCGAACCGCGAGCTCGAGGGCGATTCGGACGTCAGCCCCGTGGAGGAGTTCCTCGCCCAGATCCGCCTCGTCTCCGAGCAGGACAACCTTCGTGACCAGGAGAGCCTGGCGACGCTGATGTCGCTCCACAACGCGAAGGGCCTCGAGTACGAGGCCGTGCTCGTGATCGGCTGCGAGGAGGGCGTCTTCCCGCACTCGCGCTCGATCGAGGAGGGCAACCTCGAGGAAGAGCGCCGGCTCTGTTACGTCGGGGTTACCAGGGCCCGCGAGCGCCTCTGGATGACCTTCGCCCGCCGCCGCTCGCTGCACGGGACGTCGAGCTGGAACCTGCCTTCGCGCTTTCTCGGCGAGCTTCCCGAGCGCCTGATCGAGCGCCAGATCGCGACCACGCCGACCGGCTGGTCGTCGGGAGGCGGGGAGGCGGCGCGGCGCACCGTCCTCGGTGGCTCGGCGCCCCACGGCTCCGGGTTCGCGGCACCCGCGCCGAAGCAGCCCGCCCCGCCACCGGTTCCCTACTCGGTCGGCGACGACGTCGTCCACGCCACCTTCGGCGAGGGGGTCGTGACCGCGGTGGAGCCCGGGTCGGTGGTCGTCGTCCGGTTCGCGGGCGGCGAGGGGGAGCGGAAGCTGATGGCCGACTACGCGCCGCTGAAGAGGGTCGCTTGAGACCCGCGCTCCGAAGGATGCGGTCGCCGAGGGGGGATGCGTGAGCGCCCGGGTGATCGACGGGAAAGCGCTGGCGGCTCGGACGAGGGAGCGGGTGGCGGCCGGCGTGGCCGAGTTCGAGCGGGCCCACTCGGGCAGCGTCCCCGGGCTCGCGACGGTGCTGGTCGGCGACGACCCGGCGTCGCACGTCTACGTCGAGAACAAGCGCAAGCAGACCGAGGCGGTCGGGATGCGCTCGATCCATCACGGGCTCGCAACCGAGACCCCGGAGGCGGAGCTGCTCGAGCTGGTCGCCGAGCTGAACCGCGATCCGACCGTCGACGGGATCCTCGTTCAGCTGCCCCTGCCCGCGCAGATCGACCAGGACGCCGTAATCGCGACGATCGACGCCGCCAAGGATGTCGACGGGCTCACCGCGACGAGCGCCGGCCTGCTCGCCCAGGGGCGGCCGCGCCTCGTCCCGTGCACGCCGCAGGGCGTGATCGAGTTGCTCGCCGACGCCGGGGCAGAGCTCGACGGCGCCGAGGCGATAGTGCTCGGACGCTCGATCCTCGTCGGCCGGCCGCTCGCGGCGTTGCTCACGAACCGCAACGCGACCGTCACGATCTGCCACTCGCGCACCCGCGATCTCGCTGCGGTCTGCTCGCGCGCCGACATCCTCGTCGCCGCCGTCGGCTCGCCGCGGCTCGTCACCTCCGAGTTCGTAAGGCCCGGCGCCACCGTGATCGACGTCGGCACGAACCGCACCGACGACGGCCTCGTCGGCGACGTCGACTTCGATTCGGTCCGTGAGGTAGCCGCGGCGATCACGCCGGTCCCCGGCGGGGTCGGCCCGATGACGATCGCGATGCTGCTCGCCAATACGCTGCGCGCCGCGTCCCTGCGTCCGCGGTAGCGATATAGGCTGCGCGCGTAGTCACCTCCCACTCATAGGAGAGACATGGACGCAGGAAGGCTTCGGCCTGGGGAAACGATCGCCGGTGTCTCGGGCGTCGCACTGCTGATCATCATGTTCCTGCCGTGGTTCGGCTTCGACCTCGGCAGCGCGGCTCAGGACATCGCGAACAGCCTCGGCGTCAGCGTCAACGTCGACGTGCCGAACGCGAACTTCAACGCCTGGGAGTCCTTCGACTTCATCGATCTCATCCTGCTGCTGACCGTGATCGCGGCGGTTTCGACCGCGATCATGTCGGCGTTGGCGACCGACGTCGCCCTCCCGATCGCCGCGAGCGCGCTCGTCGCCGGCCTCGGGATCCTCTCCACCGTGTTGGTTCTCTACCGGATCATCGACCCGGTCGGCGACGCCGGCCGAAAGTACGGGATCTACCTCGGGCTGATCGCCTGCGCCGGGGTCGCCTACGGGGGCTGGCGCGCGATGCAGGAGGAGGGCACTTCGTTCGGCGACCAGGCCGGCCAGCTGCAGGACCGCTCCGGGCGGGGCGGCCCTCCGCCGCCGCAGGGCCCGGCCGCCTGAGAGGACGTATCGGCTCGGGGGGGGGAGAGGTGAACGGAGGCGGCCGCCGCTCTACGTCTGCGCGGCGGCGATCCGGCCGGCGACCCGGGATGACATCGCGATGATCGTCATCATCGGGTTGACCCCGATCGAGCTCGGCAGCAGCGAGCCGTCGGCGACGTAGAGACCCTTCGCGCCGTGCACGGCCCCGTCGGTGTCGGTCACCCCGCGCTGCGGGTCGGCGTCCATGCGGGCCGTCCCCATCGGATGAAAGGCCTCGAGGCGAAGCGCCGCCCGGCGCGGGGGGAGGCCTCGAGGGACGCGATGTCGCCGCGATCGATGATCGGAAGGCCGGAGATCTGCGGGTAGACCTCACGCGCCCCGGCCGCGTAGAGCAGCTCCGCAGCGCGGGCGATCCCGAAGACGAGCCGGTCGCGGTCATCCTTGTTGAGCCGGTAGCTGATCCGCAGCGAGCCGTCGCGGCCGAGGCCGACCCGGCCCGAGGACTTGTCGGAGAGGTGAACGCCCGTCGATGCGATGTTGCCGAATGCGAGCAGGCGTTCCTGATGCTCGGCACCGACGCCCGGCAGCCACTGGCCGCCGAAGGCGAGCGGTGTGAAGGTTGCCTCGAGCAGGATCCCCATGCGCTCCCACTCGTCGACGGCGTAGCTCTGCATGACGCCGTCCCAGCCGCGGACCTCCTGGTCGAATCGTGCACCGACCCAGCACGCCGGATGGACCCGCAGGTTGCGTCCCAGCGCCCCGCTCGGCGAGCGAAAACCCGAGCGGAGCAAGAGCTCGGGAGTCCCGAAGGCGCCGCCGCTGAGGACGACACCACGCCGGGCGCGGACCGTGAACGGGTGCCCCCGACCGCCTGAGGCGACCCCGGACCTGCAGCCGACCGCCACCGCTCGCCCGCGCTCGAAGACCACCCGGCGCGCCTCGACTCCGGCCCGCACCCTGGCGCCGGCGGCGACCGCGCGAGGCAGGTAGGAAACGTGCATCGCGCGTTTCGCGTCGAGGCGGCATCCGGTCGGGCAGGAGCTGCACTGCACGCAGGCCCCGGCGTTGCGGCGAAGCGCGGCATGGCCGACGCCCAGCGCCTCGGCGCCGGCGCGGAGCAGCTTGCCGTTCAGCCCCATGCGCTCGGTGTCGACCGTGCGCACGGCGAGCATCTCCTCGGCCTGGGAGTAGTCGGGATCGAGATCGCCGGCCCAGTCGATGCCATGCTCGGCGACCCAGCTCGCGAGCACCGGCTCAGGGGTCCGAAAGCAGGTCCCGGAGTTGATCACCGTGGTGCCGCCGACCGCGCGGCCGACCGGGGTCGGGATCGCCGGGCGCCCGGTCGCGACCGTGAGCCCGCCGTCGCGATACAGGGAGGTGAGCGCCGCGAGCGGCTCGGAGGGGTAGGTGCGGCGGTCCATGTACGGCCCCGCCTCGAGCACGACGACCTCGAATCCGGCCTCTGCGAGCACCGTCGCGGTCACGGCGCCGCCGGCACCCGAGCCGACGACGACGAAGTCGCACTCCTCCTCGAGGCCCGAGGGCGCCAGATCCCCGAGCGGCGAGACGCCGTCGACCGCCGCTGCGGGCGCCGTGGTCGCCGACCTCGCACCGCGACCGGTAGCCGACCGCCGCCTGGACGCGGGCGTCGTTCGCGTACCCGAGCCCCGTGAGCACCTTCAAGAACAGGGTCAGGTCGCGCTTGATCGCCGAGCCCGAGTCCTCGCTTCGAGCGAGGAAGTCCTGACGGGCCTCGAGGCTCGCCCGCGAGAACCGCCACGGGAACGGCAGCCACTCGAAGGCGCGCAGGGCGAGACGGATCTGGCGGACGCTGCGCGCGGGGAGAACGGCCAGCAACGGCTCCAGCTCGGCGGCCGCGTCGACGGCTTCCGCCGTCGGCTTCTCGCCGGCGGCGGGCGGCAGGTTGCCGAGCCGCGGCGCCATCGCCTCGGCGAAGGCCCGCAGCGTCCGCCACTCGGCCGGGCGCAGCGTGCCGCCGATCGCCGCGCGACCGGCTCCGCTTCCGGCAGCCCGCGGCTCCGGGGCGCTCCTTCAGGTCGCCGCCGCCGGGTCGCCGACCCGGCCGGCGAGCGAGTAGAGGAGCAGCGCCACGGCGACCAGAAGGCCGTCGACCAGGAAGTTGAGCAGGTAGGCGAAGACGTCGCTGTCGAAGAGATAGAAGCCGAGCGCTGCGAGCGACGACGCCGCCTTGCCGGCGGCGAGCACGAGCAGCATCGGCCGGTAGCGGACGACGTCGGCCGAGACGACGATGCAGAGCCCGGCGATCACGGTCATGTAGGCGAACCCGAGCGCGAGCCAGAGCTGCTCCGTCGTCTCCGGTGCCGGATCGAAGTGGCCGAGCGGAAGCCAGTCGCCGACGTCGTCGAGCACCGAGAGGGTGCCGTCCGGGGCGCAGATGAAGAGCAGGCCGACGACCGCGAACGTGCCCGCGAGCAGTCGCAGGCTGATCACGACGAAGCGCTCGGCGGCTGCCCCGGTCATCGCGGGCGGCATCCTAGTCGCCCGTCAACGGGCCCGATGCACCCACCCTAGAATCCGGCCCATGATCGACCGCGAAGACGTCCTCGGCGTCGCCCGGCTGGCGCGACTCGAGCTCGATGAGGCCGAGATCGAGCGGATGACGGTCGAGCTCTCGGGAATCCTCGAGCACGTCGACCGAATCGCGGCGCTCGACCTCGATCAGACCGAGCCGACGACGCATGTGGTCGCGCTCTCGAACGTCCTCCGCGCCGACGAGCCGGACCCGAGCCTGCCACGCGAACGGGCGCTCGAGCCCGCGCCGGATCCCGCCGACGGCGCCTTTCGAGTCCCCTCGCCGCAGGCGCGGTGATCGGCTTGCCGAGCGACCTGCTCGAGCTCACCGCCGCCGGCGCGCTGGCGCGGATCGAGGCCGGCGAGCTCTCCTCCGACGAGTACTTCGACGCCTACGCGGACGCCGCGGCGGACGACCGGCTGAACGCCTATCTGTGGCGGGCCGATCCGGGTATGAGCGAGGACGGCGGCGAGCCGCTGCGCGGCCTGCCGCTCGCCGTCAAGGATCTCTTCTGTACCGAGGGGGTCGAGACGACGGCCGGCTCGCGGATCCTCGAGGGATATCGGCCCCCGTACACGGCGACCGCCGTTCGCCGGCTCGCCGAGGCAGGCGCGAGGTTGCTCGGGAAGACGAACATGGACGAGTTCGCGATGGGGTCCTCGACCGAGAACTCGGCTTATGGGCCGGTGCTCAACCCCTGGGACCGCGGGCGGGTGCCGGGCGGCTCCTCGGGGGGTTCGGCGGCGGCGGTTGCGGGCCGCCTCGCGCCCTGGGCGATCGGCACCGATACCGGCGGCTCGATCCGCCAGCCCGCATCGCTCTGCGGGATCGTCGGGATGAAGCCGACCTACGGCGCCGTATCGCGCTACGGGATGGTCGCCTTCGCCTCGTCGCTCGACCAGTGCGGCCCGCTGACTCGCGACGTCACCGACGCGGCGCTGCTGCTGCGAGCTGTCGAGGGCCGCGACCGGCACGATTCGACCTCGGTCGGGATCGAGCCCGGGGTCGAGCTGCCCTCGCGCGAGGACCTCGACCGGGCTGCGAATCGGCGTCGCGCGCGATTTCTCCCACCACGCCGAGGGTGTCGAGCCCGGGGTCGCCGACGTCTTCGAGCGCTCGCTGGCGACGATCGAGCGGCTCGGCGCCGGGATCGAGGAGGTCGAGCTGCCGAACGCGGACCACGGGATCTCCGCCTACTACGTGATCGCTCCCGCCGAGGCCTCGGCGAACCTGGCGCGCTACGACGGGGTCCGGTACGGGCTCCGCGAGCCGGCGGACGGGCTCGACCCGATGTACGAGCGGACCCGTGCCGCGGGCTTCGGCGCCGAGGTCAAGCGGCGGATCATGCTCGGCACCTACGCGCTCTCCTCGGGCTACTACGACGCCTACTACGGCCGCGCGCAGAAGGTCCGCACGAAGATCGTCGAGGACTTCGACGCCGCGTTCGCACGGGTCGACCTGATCGTCACGCCGACCTCGCCCACGGTTGCCTTCGAGCTCGGCGCGAGGACCGCCGACCCGCTGGCGATGTACCTGTCCGACTACTTCACGGTGCCGATGTCGTTGGCCGGCATCCCGGCGATCTCGATCCCGGCGGGGCTCGCGGCGCCGCCCGGCTCGGACGGCGAGCTTCCGGTCGGCCTGCAGATCGCCGCGCCCGCGTTCGCCGAGACGAAGCTGCTCGACGCGGCCCACGCGCTCGAGCACGCGATCGGATTCGAGGCGACGCCATGAGCGGGCGCTACGAGCCGGTCATCGGGCTCGAGATTCACGTCCAGCTGCGCACCCGCACGAAGATGTTCTGCGGCTGCGAGCTCTCGTTCGGCGACGAGCCCAACGTCCACACCTGCCCGATCTGTCTCGCTCATCCGGGGACGCTGCCGGTGACCAACGAGCAGGCGGTTCGCTACGCGCTTCAGATCGCGATCGCACTCGGCTGCGAGGTCGCGCCGCGCTCGATCTTTCACCGCAAGAACTACTTCTATCCCGACAATCCGAAGGCGTACCAGATCACCCAGTACGACTATCCGCTCGCGGTCAACGGGCGGCTCGGAGATGTCCGCATCCATCGCGTCCACCTCGAGGAGGACGCGGCGAAGCTCGTCCACGAGTCGGAGTCGGGTCGCATCCACGGCTCGGCAACGTCGCTCGTCGATTTCAACCGCGGCGGTACGCCGTTGGTCGAGATCGTCACCGAGCCGGACCTCGACGATGCGGGCACCGCCCGCGAGTGGTTGCAGCTTCTGCGGACGACGATCCGCCAGATCGGCGCCTCGGACGTGAACATGGAGGAGGGCAGCCTGCGCTGCGACGCGAACGTCTCACTGCGTCCCGCCGGCACCGACGCGCTCGGCGTCAAGACCGAGCTCAAGAACATGAACAGCTTCCGCTTCCTGGAGCGCGGGATCGAGGCCGAGATCGAGCGCCAGGCGTCGATCCTCGACGCCGGCGGGCGAGTCGAGCAGGAGACCCTGCACTTCGACCCGCGCAGCGGGAGCCCTGACGCCGTTGCGCTCGAAGGAGTACTCGCACGACTACCGCTATTTCCCCGAGCCGGATCTGGTTCCACTGGAGCCGACCGCCGAGATGGTCGCCGACGCCCGCGCGGCCCTGCCGGAGCTTCCCGCCGAGCGCCGCGAGCGCTATCTGAGCGAGCTCGGTCTCGCCGACGAGGCCGCGACGCGGCTCGCCTTCGACGCGGAGCTCGGCGAGTACTTCGAGCTCACGCTCGCCGCCGACCGCGATCTCGGGGCGGCGACCGTCGCCAACTGGGTCACCGGCGAGCTGGTCGGGCGGCTGCGCGAGGCCGGGGAGGACGGCGGCGATCCGGCCGCGTCGCGGGTCGGCCCGGAGGCGCTGGCGAAGCTCGCGGGCATGGTCGAGGCGAAGCGGATCTCGACCGGCGCTGCGCGCCGGGTGCTGGCGACGATGATCGCCGAGGGCGGCGACCCGGGGGAGATCACCGAGCGCGAGGGCCTCGGCCATATGGACGACTCGGGCGAGCTCGACGCGCTCGTCGCGCGCGCGATCGAGTCCGACCCCGAGGCCGCTGCCCGCGTCCGCGACGGCAACATGAAGGCGATCGGCCCGTTGGTCGGGTTCGTGATGCGGGAGACGAAGGGCCGGGCCGACGGCGGCGAGGTGACCCGGTTGATCCGCGCCCGGCTGGGTCCCGGCTGATCGTGGCCTCGAACGTCGTGATCGCCGGAGGCGGCTTCGCCGGCGCGTCGGCGGCGCGCGAGCTCGAGCGGCTGCTGCCGAAGCAGTCGGCTCGCCTGATCCTCGTCAACGACGTCAACTTCCTCCTCTACACGCCGTTTCTGCCCGAGGCGGCCGCCGGCACGCTGGAGCCCCGGCACGTGGTCACCCCGCTGCGCGACATCCTCCGACGCACGGACCTGCGCCTCGGCGCGATCTGCGAGCACGACGCGCCGTCCCGCACCGTCACCCTGAGGACCCACGAAGGCGAGTCCGAGCGGCTCCACTACGACCAGCTGCTGGTCGCGGTCGGCTCGGTATCCCGGTCGCTGCCGATCCCGGGCCTCACCGAGCACGCGATCGGGTTCAAGAGCCTCGCCGACGCGATCTGGTTGCGAAACCACGTCATCGAGACCCTCGAGCATGCGAACGCGACCGAGGATCCGGAGCGCCGCGAGCAGCTGCTCACGTACGTCTTCGTCGGCGGTGGCTACTCGGGCCTCGAGGCGCTCGCCGAGCTCCAGGACTTCGCCGCCGACGCGATGGACCGCTACCCACGGGCGCGGCTGCACGGGATGCGCTGGATCCTCGTCGAGGCGACCGACCGGGTGCTGCCGGAGGTGCCGGCCGACCTCGCCGCCTACGCGGTCACCGAGCTGCGTGGGCGCGGGATCGAAATCCGGCTCGAGACGCAGCTCTCGGAGGCGGAGCAGACCTTCGCCCGCCTGTCGACCGGCGAGCGGATACCGACCCGGACGATCGTCTGGACGGCCGGGGTCACGCCGCACCCCAGCCTCGCCTCCCTGTCGCTGCCGCTCGACGAGCGCGGCAGGGTGAGGGTCGACGAGTACATGAGAGTCGAGCGGCTCGACGGGGTCTGGGCGATCGGCGACTGCGCCGCCGTCCCCGACCCCGACAAGGAGCGCCGGGGGCCGTGCCCTCCGACGGCCCAGCACGCGGTCCGCGAGGGGCCCGCGGTCGCCCACAACATCGCCGCCGAGCTCGGCGTCGCGACCCGCCCGCGGCGGTTCGGCTACCGCGCCAGGGCGTCGTTCGTCAATCTCGGGCGCTACAAGGCGGTCGGCAAGGTCGGCCCGCTGAGCTTTCGCGGCTTTGTCGCCTGGTGGATGGCCCGCACGTACCACATGAGCCAGATTCCCGGCACCGCCAGGAAGATCCGCGCGGTCGCCGACTGGACCGTCGGCTTGCCGTTCAGGCGCGACGTAGCCGAGGTCGGCTCGATCGGCCATCCGCATCCGCTGAAGGCCGAGGTCTACGCCCGCGGCGGCAGCCACCGGCCGCTCGGCTGAGCGGGGTTGGTGGTCGGACGTGTTGGCCGGAGGCGCATACGCGGTGATCGCGATCATGTTCGGGATCGGGACCGGACTGGTCGGGCGCTCGAAGGGAAGCTCGTTCTTCATCTGGTTCATCGTCGGCGCCGTGCTGCCGCTGCTCGGGCTGATCGCGGCACTGCTCTATCGCGGCGAGGACGTCGAGCCGGAGCGCCGCTGCCCGCGCTGCGGCGCCGTCCACAAGATCCACGTCCAGGTCTGCACCCGCTGCGGCCTCGACATGGATCTGCCCGACCCCGAGGAGGTCAGGCCGGGCCCCGCCTACCGCTGAGCTACGCGGCGCGACGGCGGAGGCGGCTAACGCAGCCAGGTGCGGACGATCGCGTTCGTGAACCCGACCCCGTAGCGGACAACGGCCGGCTTCTTCGAGTGGCCCGAAAGCCGGCCGACGACCGTCACGGGAACCTCCTTGGCCGGGATCCCGCGCTTGATCGCCTCGATCATGAACTCCGACGTGTGGAACTGCTCCTGGCGCAGCACGAGGGTGGGGAGGACGTCGGCGCGCACGGCGCGGTAGCCGTTCGAGCAGTCGGTGACATGGGTGCGGGTGATCAGCGAGACGAGCCGGTTGAAGAACACGATTCCCGCCTCGCGCGCCGGGTGGTTTCGCTCCGCCTCACCGAGCACCCGCGAGCCGTGCGCGAGCGCGACCTCGCCGTCGAGAACCGGCCGTACCAGTCGATCCATCTGCTCGGGGAGGTGCTGGCCGTCGGCGTCGAGCGTGACGACGATCTTCGCCTCCGAGTCGGCGAGCAGGCGATAACCGGTCCGCAACGCCGCTCCACCGCCGCGGTTGATCACGTGCCGGGCGACGATCGCACCGCGGGCGCGAGCGACGTCCTCGGTGCCGTCGCGCGATCCGTCGTCGACGACCAGCACCGCGGTCTCGACGCCGCAGACCGCGGCCGGGATCCGGTCGAGCACCGCACCGATGTTCTCGGCCTCGTCGTAGGCGGGGATCAGAACCCCGATCCGATCGCGGAACCGCTCCCTGTGCCCGGCGATCCGAAACTGCTCCGCGGCCAGCCCCTCGAGCACCGACGAGAGCTCGCTGGTGATCCGCGAGCCCTGGCTGAGCGCCCGAAGGACGAGCAGGAAGAGGACGAGGATCGCGAAGATCGCGACGCCGATGATCCGCGTCCCGTTCGAGCGCTCGAACGAGAACGCCGACAGCAGCGCGTCCGGGATCTCGGTCCCGGCGACGACCAGCAGCCCGAGCGAGATCAGCAGCAGGATCAGCACGTCGGCGTTGCGAAGCGAGCGCCGGCGCCAGATCGCGTAGGCGCCGATGAGGACGGCGAGCAGCAGCCCGACCGCTCGGATCGCGGTCAGCTCCGGCGGCAGGATGTCCGCGAGCGGGCTCATCGGGGCGGCTGAGGATACGGCGGGACGCCCGCCGTTCGACCGCCGCTAGAAGCTCGGGAAACCGAAGTTGTCGAAGAACCAGAAGGCGCTCGTGAACCAGATCACGACCAGCGAGGCGAAAACCGCGCCACCGACCGCCGGCAGCAGCAGCCCCGGCAGGCTCGGTACCCGGAGCCAGAGCATCTTCGCCGTGAACGCCCCGTAGAAGAAGCAGCCGGCGATCGCGTGGACGAGCACCCTGGTCGAGTAGTCCTGAAACCCGAGCGCCCAGAGGCAGTGGTAGACGACCGGCAGCGAGAGCAGGAAGGCGAGCGTTCCCGAGCATCGGTGCACGGTCGGCACCCAGCTCGGGGTCGAGCGCACCGGCAGCTTGCCGAACATCCACGACGCGGTGACGATCTGGACGCAGGCGAGCACGACGACGCCGGTCGCGAGCCAGGTCTTCATGTTCAGGGTTCCGCTGAAGAACAGCCCGTTGTCGAGGATCGAGGAGCCGGTCGGGTCGTGGACGTTGCCGTAGACGCCGAGGGCGACGGCGACCGCCGCGCCGACGAGGGCCGGGAGTACGAGCTTGGCCGGTGAGACGGGCGAACCGGCGGCGGCCTCCATGAGACCGATCCTATGCCAGGCTCGCTACCCTCGCGCGCTATGCGGATCCTGATCCTGGGCGGTGACGGGTACCTCGGCTGGCCGACCGCGATGCGGTTCTCCGACGGTGGGCACCAGGTCTCGATCGTCGACAACTTCTCCCGCCGCCGCTGGCACACCGAGCTCTCGACCGACTCGCTGACCCCGATCGCCTCGCTCACCGATCGGGTCGAGGCCTGGCGCGAGAAGTCGGGCAACGAGATCCGCCCCTTCGTGGGGTCGATCGAGGACTTCGGCTTCCTCGACTCGGTGATCGCCGAGACCCTCCCGGAGGCGGTCGTCCACTACGGCGAGCAGCCGTCGGCGCCGTACTCGATGCGGTCTCGAGAAGCCGCGGTCGAGACCCAGTACACGAACGTGATCGGCACCCTCAACCTGCTGTTCGCGATCCGCGACCGGGTGCCGGACTGCCACCTGGTCAAGCTCGGCACGATGGGCGAGTACGGGACCCCGAACATCGACATCGAGGAGGGGTTCATCGAGATCGAGCACAACGGGCGCTCGGACACGCTGCCGTTCCCGAAGCTGCCCGGGTCGCTCTATCACCTCTCGAAGGTCCACGACTCCCACAACATCCACTTCGCCTGCCGGATCTGGGGCCTTCGCGCCACCGATCTCAACCAGGGGGTCGTCTACGGGATCGAGACACCGGAGTCGGTCGGCGACGACCGCCTCGTGACGCGCTTCGACTACGACGAGTACTTCGGCACGGTGCTCAACCGCTTCTGCGTCCAGGCCGTGATCGGCCACCCGCTGACCGTCTACGGGGAGGGCGGCCAGACGCGCGGGTTCCTCAACATCCGCGACACCCTGCAGTGCGTCGAGCTCGCGGTCGACAACCCGGCCGAGCTCGGCGAGTTCCGGGTCTTCAACCAGTTCACGGAGCAGTTCTGCGTCGCCGAGCTCGCCCGGCTGGTCAAGCGGTCGGCGGCCGAGCTCGGCTACGAGGTCGAGGTGCGCAGCTACCCGAATCCGCGGATCGAGGCCGAGCAGCACTACTACAACGCGACGAACACGAAGCTCCACGATCTCGGGCTCGAGCCGCACCACCTCGGCGAGGAGCTGGTCCGCTCGATGCTCGGGATCATCGAGCGCCACCGCGACCGGGTGATCGAGCGGGCGATCCTGCCGCGGACGCGTTGGAAGCCGGGTGAGCTCGCCGGGGATCTGCGTCCCCGCGACGAGTCGCGCCGCTGAGCGCCCCGAATCGCGCTTGCGAGCGGGGAAAAGGACGCGAGCGGCCGAAACCCCGCTGCTACGATGGCTCGCCCATGCGTGCCGCGGATGCTCTCTTTCAAGCGCTGAAGGCCGAGGGCGTCGAGCACGTCTTCGGAATCCCCGGTGGCGCCAACCTGCCGACCTACGACGCTCTCCACGACGCCGACCTGACCCACATCCAGGCGCGCCACGAGCAGGGTGCCGGCCACGCTGCGGAGGGCTATGCGAAGGCGTCGGGACGGGTCGGGGTCTGCTTCGCGACCTCGGGCCCGGGAGCGACCAACCTCGTCACCTCGATCGCCGACGCGATGATGGACTCGGTGCCGACCGTGTTCATCACCGGCCAGGTGCGCACCGACCTGATCGGCACCGACGGCTTCCAGGAGGCCGACGTCACCGGGATCACGATGCCCGTGGTCAAGCACTCGATGCTGGTCACCGACCCCCGCCGGATCCCCGACTACATCCACGCCGCCTTCCACATCGCCTCGACCGGGCGCCCGGGGCCGGTCCTGGTCGACATCCCGCAGGACCTCTCGAGGGCCGATATCGAGTACACGCCGACCGAGGGCTCGCCGCATCTCCCGGGCTACAAGCCGCCGACCGAGGGCAACATCAAGCAGATCCGGATCGCCGCGAAGGCGCTCGCGAACGCGCGCCGGCCGGTGATCTACGGGGGCGGCGGGATCGTCAACGCGAACGCCTCCGAGGAGTTCCGTGAGTTCGTCGCCTCCGACAAGCTCCCGGTGACGCTGACCGTGATGGGGCTGGGGGCGTTTCCGGCGCCGCACGAGCAGTGGCTCGGGATGCTCGGCATGCACGGCACCCGGACCGCCAACTACGCGATGGACGAGGCCGACCTGATCGTCTGCGTCGGCGCTCGTTTCGACGACCGGATCACGGGAAAGCTCTCGGAGTTCGCTCCGCGGGCGAAGTTCGTCCACATCGACGTCGACCCGGCGGAGATCTCCAAGAACGTCCCCGCCCACATCCCGATCGTCGGCGACGCCAAGGACGTGCTGCCGAAGCTGAGCCGCGAGTACCGCGCCCTGAGCCCCGACTCGGCCCGGCTCGACGACTGGTGGACGCGGATCCACGAGTGGCAGACGACCTATCCGCTGCGCTACGAGGACTCACGCGACTCCGAGATCAAGCCGCAGTTCATGATCGAGGCGATGTACGAGGCGACCGAGGGCGACGCGATCATCACCTCGGACGTCGGCCAGCATCAGATGTGGGCGGCGCAGTACTACCACTTCTCGAGGCCGCGCCGATGGCTCAACTCCGGTGGTCTCGGGACGATGGGATTCGGTCTTCCGGCGGCGATCGGCGCCAAGGTCGCCTGCCCGGAGGAGACCGTCGTCTGCCTCGCCGGCGACGGCAGCCTGGTGATGAACGTGCAGGAGTTCGCGACCGCGGCTCACCACGAGATCCCGGTCAAGGTCTTCCTGATGAACAACGGTCACTTCGGCATGGTTCGCCAATGGCAGGAGCTGTTCTGGGACGAGCGCTACCAGTCGGTCGAGATGGGTGCGAGCCCGGACTGGCCGAAGCTCGCGGAGGCGTTCGGGTGGACGGGGATGCAATCCACCGACAAGGGCGATCTGCGCGAGGCGATGAACACGGCGCTCGCCACCGACGGCCCGGTGCTGCTCGACGTCCACGTGACCAAGGACGAAAACTGCTACCCGATGATCCCGGCCGGGCACGCGGCGCGGGACATGGTCGGATGAGCAGGGAGCTGGCAGCTGGCAGCTGGCAGGGGCGAGCTGCGAGCTCGCAGCTGCAAGCTGCAAGCTGCCAGCGCCAGCGGCCCGCGGAGGCCGGCTGCGAACGGAGCGTTCAATGGGTGAACCAGGAACCCAGGACATCGTCCGGCTGGAAGACCTGCAGGTCGGGCGTCAGCTCACCGGCCGCAAGCACATCCTCTCGCTGCTGGTCGAGAACCGCCCCGGCGTGCTGGCGCGGATCGCCGGGCTGTTCAGCCGCCGCGGCTTCAACATCGACACGCTCGCCGTCGGTCCGACGGAGGATCCCGACACGTCGCGAATCACCCTGACGCTCGACGGCGCGGTGCACCCGATCGACCAGGTGACCAAGCAGCTTCACAAGCTCGTCAACGTGATCAAGATCCGCGACATGGAGCCGGACGGCACGATTGCGCGCGAGATGGCCCTGTTCCGGGTCAACGCCGCGGTCGAGAGCCGCGCCGAGATCATGCAGTTCGCGGAGATCTACGACGCGAAGATCGTCGATGTCTCGCGCCGGTCGCTGACGATCGAGGTCACCGGCACCCAGGACAAGGTCGACTCGTTCGAGCGAATGATCCGCCCGCACGGCCTGATCGAGATGGCCCGCACGGGCGAGGTCGCGATCGCCAAGTCGCGGCCCGAGCATTAGCCCGGAAGAGATGCTCGACGTCGCCGGCGCCGTCGAGTCGCTCGACTCGCTCCTCGTTCGCGCCGCGGGCCGGCGCCGCCGCCTCGTCAGCGTCACGGTCGTTGTCGAGATCGCCGATCCGAGCGCCGTCGTGTTCGCCTCGCGGCGCGCCGACGACCGCTGGTTCGCCTGGGAGCAGCCCGACCGCGACGGCTTCGCCCTCGCGGCGCTCGGATCCGCCCACGAGGCGGTCTCCCGCGGGCCGCGTCGCTTCGACGACCTGGTCGTCGAGTGCGCGACGATCACCCGCGACCGCCTCGCGGTCGAGCCCGAGGGGCTCCCCGCCGGCGCCGGGGCGGCGTGGACCGGCGGGTTCGCGTTCTCCGAGGACGGGGCTCGCGGCCCGCATTGGTCGTCGTTCCCGCCGGCCTTGCTGGTCCTCCCCGAGCTCTCGCTGCTGCGCGCGAGGGGGGAGACCTGGCTGACGCTCAACGCGGTGCTCGAACCGGGCGCCGATCCGCGAGCCGCCCGCGAGCGGCTCGAGCGCCGGCTCGCGTCGCTCGTCGATCGGCCGCTGCCGATGACCGACCCGTCGCCGCAGGGTGCGACCAGGATCGAGAGCGTCGCGCCGCCGCGTCGCTACGAGGAGGCGGTCGCCGCGGCGACACGGCGGATCGACGCGGGCGAGCTCGAGAAGGTCGTGCTCGCCCGCGAAGTCGCGGTCGAAGCGCCGGCGGCCCACGATCCGGGTGCGGTGTTCGACACCTTGCGGGGGGTCTTCCCTTCCTGCTTCTGCTTTTGCGTCGGGACGCCCGCGGGGGCCTTCCTCGGCGCCAGCCCCGAGCTGCTGGTGCGCAGACGCGGCGCCAGCGTCGCGACCGTCGCGCTCGCCGGCTCGACCCGCCGCAGCGCCGACCCCGCGGTCGACGACCATCTCGGCGAGCAGCTCCTGCACAGCGCCAAGAACCTCCGCGAGCACGAGATCGTCGCGAGGCGGATCGACCGCGCGCTGGCGCCGCGCTCGGTCTGGGTCGAGGCCGAGACCGAGCCGGCCCTGATCAAGGTCGCCAACATCCAGCACCTCGCGACCCCGGTTCACGCCCAGCTCGCCGATCCGCTCTCGGCGATCGAGCTCGCGGCGCTGCTCCATCCGACTCCGGCGGTCGGTGGCGAGCCCCGCGACCGGGCCGCGGCGGCGATCGCCGAGCTCGAGGACCTCGACCGAGGCTGGTACGCGGCGCCGGTCGGATGGATGGACGCGACCGAAGACGGCGAGTTCTGCGTTGCCCTGCGCTCCGCCCTGCTGCGCGATCGGACCGCGCACCTGTTCGCCGGCGCAGGGATCGTCGCCGACTCCGATCCCGAGGCCGAGCTCGCCGAGACCGAGCTCAAGCTCGAGGCCTTGCTTCCGCTGGTCGCGCCGGGTTAGGGTCGGACGGCGCGATCCGCGGTCGGCTGGAGCCGAGCTCGTAGCGAGCCGAGGTCAGCTCCCGGACAGCGCCGCGGTCGCGGCCTCGGTCAGCCGGCGGTGCAGGCCGACGTTCTCGGCCCGGTCGACCGGGACCTCGATCAGTCCGGTCCCGGCGGCGAGCGCTGCGCCGAGCTCGGCGAGGTCGTCGACGCGGGTGTAGCGAAGGCCGAACAGCGACGCGGCGGCGCCGACGTCGATCGCGCGCGGGGTCCCGAGCAGGGCGTCGAACTCGGCCGGGTCGAGCTGGTCGGCCTGCGGCAGGAACCCGAAGATCCCGCCGCCGTCGTTGTTGACGACGACGATCCGCACCGGGGTCTCGACCCCACGGATCGCCGCCAGGCCCCCGAGGTCGTGAAGCAGCCCGAGGTCGCCGGTGACGATCACCGTCGGCCTGCCGCTGGCGGCAGCGGCGCCGATTCCCGAGGAGAGCAGGCCGTCGATCCCGTTGGCGCCCCGGTTGGCGAGGAACAGGACCTCGGTCTCGGCGCCGCCGAGGAATGCCTCCTGATCGCGGATCGGCATGCTCGAGGCGGTGTAGACGAGCTCGCCGTCTCGGTAGGCGCGACCGAGCGCGGCGTGCAAACCGGGCTCGGTGGGCCGCCCGAGCGCGTCGAGCTCGGCGTCGATCGCCGACTCCGCCGCCCTCGCGGCGCCGAGCCAGGCGTCGCGCCACGCACGATCCGAACCATGGTCCGCGAGCCGTCCGACGAGCGCCGAGCAGAGCGCCGCCGGGTCGGCGCGGACGATCGCGCCGGCGATCCGAGTCGGCTCGTCCCAGCCGGCGAGCGGATCGACCGCGAGCTGCGTCGCGGACGGCCGCGCCGCGAGCCACTGGCGCAGCGGCTTGCAGGTGGGCATCTCGCCAAAGCGGAGAACGAGATCGGGGACGAGCGCATCCGGACGCGCCCTGGCAACCGGCTCATAGGCGGAGACGACCATCTCGCGGTCGTGGCGGCCGAGCCGCAGCTGCGAGGTCGGCTCGGCGAGGATCGGGTAACCGGCGGTGCTCGCGAGCTCGGCGATCGCACCGGCGGCGCCCGGGTCACGGAGCCGCCCCGCGACGATCAGCCCCCGCGGCGCCGCCTCGATCCGTTGCGCGACCGCCTCGACCAGCGGCTCGGCGACGACGCTCGGAGGCGAAGGGACCGCGGTCAAGGGCCGATCGCGATCGCGGCCCTCGAGCGCCAGCGCCGAGGTCGCCGTCACGTCTCCGGGGCGGGGCTCGGGGCCGAGCGGGTCGCGCCAGGCGAGGTTCAGGTGAACCGGCCCGGGGCGTGGATCGCCGGCGGCGATCGCGAAGGCGCGGCAGGCGATCGAGCGGAAGTGCAGCAGTCCCGAGTCGTCGGCGTCGTGGTTGCCGACCTCGCAGAACCAGCGCACGGCGTCCCCGTAGAGCTTGATCTGGTCGATCGTCTGTCCGGCTCCGATCCCGCGCAGCTCGGGAGGGCGGTCGGCGGTGAGCACGATCAGCGGCACCGCCGACTCGTCCGCCTCGCAGACCGCCGGGTGGAGGTTGGCGGCGGCGGTCCCGGAGGTACAGAGGATCGCGACCGGCGTCCCGGTTGCCTGCGCGGCGCCGAGCGCGAAGAACGATGCCGAGCGCTCGTCGACGATCACGTCGACGTCGATTCGCGGCTCGCGCCAGAGCGCCACCGCGACCGGGGTGGAGCGCGATCCGGGGGAGAGGACGGCGCGCCGGACGCCACAGCGCGCCAGCTCATCGACCAACGCCGAGGCGAGCGCCGTGTTGCGATTCGTCGGGTCCACGCCCGCGAAACCTAGAGACTGGCGCCTTGGGGCCGGTATGCGACTCGAAACCGCCAGGCGCCGCCGAGCGACCTCAGATCCGCAGGCGCGCCAGGGCGTCTTCGTCGAGCTCGACCCCGAGTCCCGGGGCATCGGGGACGCTGAGCCGGTCTCCGTCGAGCTCGCACTCGCGGATCGCGCTCGTCTCCGAGAACAGCGACGCGGTCGCGAGCCCGTGCGCGAGCCCGGCCGCCGGGCCCTCGAAGGGGAGCACCTGGGCGGCGTGCGCCGCGGCGGCGATCCCGAGCGGGCCGTCGAGGGCGCTGGAGAGGAAGATCGGGAGGTGCGCGGCGATCCCGTTCGCCTCGCCGATGCCGCCGACCTTGCTCAGCTTCACCGTCGCCAGGTCGCAGGCGTGGTCGCGCTTTGCCCGCTGGGCGTCCTTGACCCGCGCGACCGTCTCGTCGGCCGCGATCAGGGTGGTCACGGCGCCGGTCAGCTCGGCCATCCCGGCCGGATCGGCGACCGGCTGCTCGACCAGCTCGATGCCCAGCGGCTCGATCATTCGCAGCACGCCGAGCGCCTCGTCGACGGTCCAGGCGCCGTTTGCGTCGACCCGGATCTTCGCGTCGGGCCCGAGCCGCTCGCGCACGGCACGCGCCTGGGCGACGTCGTCCCCCGTGCCGAGCTTCAGCTTGAAGGTCTCGAATCCGCGCGCGGCCCAGCGCTCGGCATCGTCGGCGACCTCGGCCGCGCTGCCGCTGACGAGGGTCGCGTTGCAACGCACCGGGACAGCCGCCTCGGCTCCGAGCAGCGACCACAGCGGCCTGCCGGAGGCCTTGCCGGCGAGATCGAAGATCGCCATCTCGATCGCGGCTTTCGCCGGGCCGGGGAGCCGGCGCCCGGCGACGGTGTGCACGTAGGCGTCGACCGCGGCCAGCAACGGCTCCTCGCCTCCGAAGTCCGAGAGGTCGGCGCGCCGCAGGCGACGGGTGCCCTTGCGGAGCGCCCGCGCGACCGTGTCGAGGTCGTCGCCGCCCCGAAGCGCCAGCGGTACCGCCTCGCCGAGTCCCGCGAGCCCGGCGTCGGTGAGCAGCCGAACGAGCGCGATCTCGCGGCGCTCGAGCCTCCCGCGCGCCGTCGTGTAGGGCCGCGCGAACGGCAGCGCGTAGGGGACGACTTCGACCTCGGTGACGCGCATCTCAACCCACTCGTCTAGCTCGCGATCAGCAGCCCGATCGTGACCAGGAGGCTGAAGGCGCCGAGCAGCATCCCGGTCTGGGCGAGCGCGGCGTTGAGCGAGGGGCCGTCGGTCCGGGTGGCGACGGCGCGAAGCGGCCGCGGCACGAGCAGCGCCGAGAGCCCGCCGAGCAGCACCCAGGCCGGGGCGCCGGTCGCGGCCACTCCGACCCCGAGCGCGACGTAAGAGCCGAGGACGAGGCCGGCGTAGAGCCTCCTGGTCCGCTCGCGGCCGAGCCTCACCGCAAGCGTCCGCTTGCCGGCACGCCGGTCGGTCTCGAGGTCGCGGACGTTGTTGACGACGAGGATCGCGGTCGAGAGGAAGCCGACCGGGATCGAGAGCGCGAACGGCACCCAGTCGAGCTCCTCGAGCTGAACGTAGTAGGAGCCGTTGACCGCGACGAGGCCGAAGAACACGAACACGAACAGCTCGCCCATGCCGGCGTACCCGTACGGCCGCGGGCCCCCGGTGTAGAGGACGCCGGCGAGGATCGATGCGGCACCGACGACGATGATCACCGGCCCGGCCACGGTCGCCAGGTAGACGCCGGCGACGACCGCGACGGCGAACGCGAGCCAGGTCGCGCGCAGCACCCGCCGCGGAGCGATCAGGCCGGCCGAGGTGACGCGAACCGGGCCGAGCCGGTCGGCCGTGTCGGTGCCGCGCTTCGCGTCGGAGTAGTCGTTCGCGAGGTTGGTCCCGATCTGGATGAAGATCGACCCGATCAGCGCCGCGACGAAGGCGCCCCAGCGAAACGTCGGGTCGCAGAGGTCGAGCACGTGGCCGGCGTCGGCCGAGACCTCGTCCCGAAGCGATCCGCAGCTGTCGTTCGAGACCCACCAGGCCGCCGCGGAGCCGACCAGGACCGGGGCGATCGCGGCAGGCAGCGTCCGCGGCCTTGCGGCCATCAGCCAGATGCGCAGACCGCTCACCGTGCCCGGCTCTAGGGCCGTCTCGGGTACTTCGAGTAGTCGGGCGGGCGGCTCTCCCGGTACGAGTTGCGGCCCTCCTGACCCTCCTCGGTCATGTAGAAGAGCAGGGTCGCGTCGTGGGAGAGCTGCTGGAGCCCGGTGAGCCCGTCCTCCGCTGCGTTGAAGCTCGACTTCAGCAGCCGTAGCGAGAGCGGCGAGAGGACGGTCATCTCGCGACACCAGGCGACCGACTCGCGCTCGAGCTCGGCGAGCGGCACGACCCGGTTGACGAGTTCCATCGCAAGCGCCTCCTCGGCGTCGTAGAGGCGGCACAAAAACCAGATCTCCTTCGCCTTGCGCAGCCCGACGACCCGCGCCAGCAGCCCGGCGCCGAAGCCGCCGTCGAAGCTCCCGACCCTGGGGCCGGTCTGGCCGAAGACGGCGTTGTCGGCGGCGATCGAGAGATCGCAGACGAGGTGCAGGATCTGACCTCCTCCGACCGCGTAGCCCGCGACCGCGGCGAGGACCGGCTTCGGCAGCCGGCGGATCTGGACGTGGAGGTCACCGACGTCGAGCCGGCCGACCCCCTGGCGCGCGACGTCGTCGTCGCCGATGTAGCCGTCGTCTCCGCGAATCCGCTGATCGCCCCCGGAGCAGAACGCCTCGCCCCCGGCGCCGGTGAAGATGATCGCGCCGACCCCGGTGTCGTCGCGGGCGCGGCGGAAGGCGTCGCGCAGCTCGGCCAAGGTCTGCGGCCGGAAGGCGTTGCGGACCTCGGGACGGTTGATCGTCACCCTCGCGATCGCCTCGGCGCGCTCGTAGAGCACGTCCTCGTACTCGGCCGCCGACGTCCATTCGATCGGCGCGTAGAGCTCGGATTCGGGGGGCGCGTTGTCGTGTCTGCGCGGCAGCTGCGGGCTCCTGGTGAAGTCAAAGGCCGCGAGTCGCGGCCGCTCGCAACAATGCCACAGTGCCTTACCCGGAGGGTCTGAGATGAAGCTCGACAATTGGCTCGCCCAGCGGGCCCTGACCTGCCCCGACCGGATCGCGCTGATCGCCGACGGCACCGAGCTCACCTACGCCGAGCTCGAGCGCGAGGCGACCGCGACCGCCCGCCGGCTCGCGGCGCGCGGCGCCCGGCGCGGGGCCACGGTCGCGCTGCGGCTCGAGGCGGGCCTCGAGTACGTCGTCCTCGTGCACGCGTTGATCAAGCTCGGCGCCGTCGCCTACCCGATCAACACGGGGCTCTCGGAGCCCGAGATCGAGGCCGAGCTGGCCCGCGCGCAGCCCGCGCTGACGGTCGGGCGCTCCCTGCACCTCGGCCTCACCGAGGCCGACCTGCCGCTGCTCGGCGAGCATGATCTCGACGACGTCCACTGCCGGATCCTGACCAGCGGCACCTCCGGCGGGCCACGCCCGGTAGCGCTCACCTACGGCAACCACCTGTGGAGCGCGATCGGATCGGCGTTCAACCTCGGCGTCGAGCCGACCGACCGCTGGCTCTGCTGCCTGCCGCTGTTTCACGTCGGCGGGCTCTCGATCGTGATGCGCTCGGTGATCTACGGCACCGCGGCGGTCGTCCACGGCGGCTTCGACGTCGACCGGGTGGCGTCCTCGCTGGAGGGCGACGGGGTGACCCTGATCTCGGTCGTCGCGACCCAGCTGAAGCGCCTGCTCGACGCCGACGTCGACCTGCTGCCGCTGCGCGCCGTGCTGGTCGGCGGCGGGCCGGTTCCCGAGGCCGTGCTCGAGGAGGCGATCGGCCGCGGGGTGACGGTGGTCCAGACGTACGGCCTCACCGAGGCCGCCTCGCAGGTGACGACGATCTCGCCGAGCGAGTCGCAGCGCAAGGTCGGCTCGTCGGGGCGACCGCTGCTCACCACCCACCTGCGGATCCAGGAGGGCGAGATCCTCGTCCAGGGACCGACGGTCGCGCCGGGGACCGCCGATCAGGACGGCTGGCTGCACACCGGCGACCTCGGCCGGATCGACGACGACGGCTTCCTCTACGTCACCGGCCGGCTCGGGGAGATGATCGTCAGCGGCGGCGAGAACGTCGTCCCGACCGAGGTCGAGGAGATGCTGTTGCGCCATCCAGGCGTCGCCGACGCCGCGGTGGTCGGGCGCGCGGACGCCGAGTGGCAGGAGGCGGTCACCGCGGTCGTCGTTCCCGTCAACGGAGCCGGCGTCACGGCCGAGGACCTGCGCTCGCACTGCGCCTCCGGGCTCGCCGGCTACAAGGTCCCGAAGCGGATCGAGTTCGTCGCCGAGCTGCCGCGCACGGCGTCGGGGAAGCTGATGCGCAGACGGTTGCGCTAGAAACCCGGCGATGGAGCGCTCCGAGGTCTCGGCCTGGCTCGGCGAGTACGTCGAGGCCTGGCGAAGCAACGACCGCGAGCGGATCGCGGCGCTGTTCACCGACGACGTCCGCTACCGGTACTACCCCTACCAGGAGGCGATCGTCGGGGCCGAGGCCGTCGCCGACGCCTGGCTCGACGATCCCGACGAGCCCGGGAGCTGGGAGGCGACGTACGAGCCCGTCGCCGTCGACGGCGAGGTCGCCGTGGCGATCGGCTCGAGCGTCTATCACGAGCCCGACGGCGGCGTGCGGGAGGCGTTCGACAACTGCTTCGTGATCCACTTCGGTGCCGGCGGGCGCTGCCGCGAGTTCGTCGAGTACTACGTCAAACGCCCCGGGCAATAGCATCCGCCGCCATGCGCGACGAGAGGATCTACTACGACGCCGACGCCGACCCCGATGTCCTGAGGGGGAAGACGATCGCGATCCTCGGCTACGGCTCGCAGGGCCACGCCCACGCCCTCAACCTCCGCGATTCCGGATACGACGTCGTCGTCGGGCTTCGCCCCGACTCGGCGAGTCGCGCCAAGGCCGAGGCGGCGGGGCTCGAGGTGCTCGACACGGCCGACGCCGCGAGCCGCGGCGACGTGGTCATGATCCTGCTGCCCGACGAGAAGCAGGGCGAGATCTGGAGCACCGAGATCGCCGACGGCGTCGCCGAGGGCAACCTGGTGATGTTCGGCCACGGTTTCGCGATCCACTTCGGCGAGATCGAGGTGCCCGCGGGCGTCGACGTCGGGATGGTCGCCCCGAAGGGACCGGGCCACCTGGTCCGGCGCCAGTACGAGGAGGGCAAGGGGGTGCCGTGCCTGATGGCCGTCCACGAGGACGCGACAGGAACCGCCGCGGAGCTGGTGCTCGCGTACGCGAGCGGGATCGGCGGCGGCCGAGCCGGGATCATCGAGACGACCTTCAAGGACGAGTGCGAGACCGACCTCTTCGGCGAGCAGGCCGTGCTCTGCGGTGGCGCCACCGAGCTCGTCCGGGCGGGGTTCGAAACCCTGGTCGAGGCCGGCTACGACCCGCGGCTCGCCTACTTCGAGACCCTGCACGAGCTGAAGCTGATCGTCGATCTGATGTACGAGAAGGGCGTCCAGGGAATGCGCTACTCGATCTCCAACACGGCCGAGTACGGCGACATGACCCGTGGGCCGAAGGTGATCGGCCCGGAGGTGCGCGAGTCGATGAAGCGGGTGCTCGACGACATCCAGTCGGGCGACTTCGCCCGCGAGTGGATCGCCGAGAACCGCGCCGGCGCCGAGAACTTCAACCGCCTGCGCGACGAGGCCGCCGGGCATCAGATCGAGTCGGTCGGCAAGGACCTGCGGTCGATGATGCCGTGGATCGACCAGGAGTTCTGAGCACGGGAACATTCACTTTTCCGCGGCTGGACGTCATTCAGCCGCCGGGCGTCTAGGGTTCGCGCCATGGAAGCAACCTCCACACCGCCACCGCCCCCGCCCCCCGAGCCGTCAGGAGACCTCCCCGGAGGATCCGCCGGCGCCTACCCGGTCCGCGTCGAGGCCAAGCGCCAGGAGGAGTACCACCGCTTCCTGCCGCTCGTCAAGTGGCTGCTCGCGTTCCCGCACTACCTGGTCCTGATCGTGCTCGGGATCGGGGTTCTGTTCGTGCACCTGATCGCCTTCTTCGCCGTTCTGTTCACCGGCCGCTACCCGCGTGGGATGTGGGACTTCGTCGTCGGGGTCATGCGTTGGGCCTGGCGCGTGGTCGCGTACGTCCTCCTGCTCACCGACGAGTACCCGCCCTTCACGCTCGACGAGGAGCCGTCCTACCCGGCCACCCTCGAGATCGACTACCCGGAGCACGTCAACAACTGGCGGCCGCTCGTCCACTGGCTGCTGATCCTCCCCTACTACTTCGTCGCCTCGATCCTGGTCTCCGTCGCCGGAATCGTCGCCTTCGTCGGCGTCTTCGTGATCCTGTTCACGAAGCGGCTGCCGGAGGGCATGTTCGACCTGATCCTGATCCCGTACCGCTGGAGCGTCCGTGCCCAGGCGTACTTCTACTTCCTGGTGACGGAGTACCCGCCCTTCGTATGGGAAGAGTGACGGCTACTCGCCGAGCACCTTGATCACGAGCCGCTTCGGTCGGCGGCCGTCGAACTCGCAGTAGAAGATCGCCTGCCAAGGGCCGAGGTCCAGCCGGGCCTCGGTCACCGGGACGATGACCTGGTGGTGGGTGAGCAGGTTCTTCAGATGAGCGTCGCCGTTGTCCTCACCTCCGGCGTGGTGGCGGTAGTCGCCGGGGTCGGGTGAGAGCTCGCGGGCGACCTCGTTCGCCGGCTCGCGCCACGACGGGGGCGCGAGCTTGTCGAGCCACTCGAGCACGTCGGCCTGCAGTCCCGGCTCGTCGTCGTTGACCCAGACCGCGGCGGTGATGTGCATCGCCGAGACGAGGACGATCCCCTCGCTGATCTGTGCCTCGTCGACGACCGCCTGGACCTCGTCGGTGATGCGGACGAACTCGCGGCGCTCGGCTGTCTCGAACGTCAGGTAGCCGGTGTGGGCGGTCACTGGCCGATCGGTCGGGCGCGCCCTCGCTCGCCCTCGGGGAGCTGGCCGTCGCGGCCCACGTAGCCGCCCTCGGCGCCGACGACGACGTAGACGGCGTCCTCGGGCCCGTGGTTGCGAATCGAGCGCACGGTCGATGGATCGACCCGGGCCATCCCGCCGGGCCCGAGGTCGTACGACTCGCCGTCCCCGAACTCGATCGCGATCTCGCCGCTGTGGACCACGTAGAGCTCCTGCTGGCGGTCGTGGTAGTGACCACCGGTCTCCCAGCCGGCGGGCAGGACGATCACGTTGACGCCGAACTCGGTCACGCCGAGCTCACGGCGGACCTTGCGAAAGCCGGGCCCCTCGCCCATATCGGCGATGTGTCCGACCGAGTAGCCGTCGCCGCTCGCGATTCCCATCGGGCGAGCATCGTATGATGCCGCGCCCCGCGCCGTATCCTGATCCGGGCGATGGTCGACCCTCGAGACATCTTCCACAAGCAGTACATGCTCACCGCCGGCCCGACGCCGTTGCCGCCGAGCGTCTCCCAGGTGATGGCCGAGCCGATCCTCTACCACCGGGCGCCGGCATTCGTCGCGGTCTACTCCCGCGTCCTCGAACGGTTGCCCGCGGTCTTTCAGACCGCCAACCCGGTGCTCTGCTTCGCCGCCTCCGGGACGGGGGCGATGGAGTCCGCCGTCTCCAACCTCGTGGTCCCCGGGGAGCCGGCGATGGTCGCCTCGTGCGGCAAGTTCGGCCAGCGCTGGGCTCAGCTCTGCGACGCCTACGGCGCGAGCACGACCCACCTCGAGTTCGAGTGGGGCGAGAAGGTCGACCCCGAGCGCCTCGACGCGGCGCTCGCCGAGGCGCAGAGCACGCCGCGCGCGGTCTTCGTCACCCAGTCGGAGACCTCGACCGGCGTCGTCAACGACATCCGTGCCCTGAACGAGGTCGCGCGGGGGCGCGGGACGATCCTCTGCGTCGACGCGATCTCCGGGCTCGGCGCCGTCGACCTGCCGCAGGACGAATGGGGCGTCGACGTCGTCGTCGCCGGCTCGCAGAAGTCGCTCATGTGCCCTCCGGGCCTCGGCTTCGCGTCGGTGTCCGAGCGGGCGATGGCGCTCGCCGGCGAGAAGCCCGGCGGGCGCTTCTACTTCGACTGGGCGAAGACGGCGAGGGGCCAGGCGCAGGACCCGCCGAACTCGGCGTTCACCCCGGCGGTGAGCCTGTTCATGGGCCTCGACGTCGCGCTCGAAATGATCTTCGCCGAGGGCCTGGCGCGCGTCTTCGCGCGCCACGCGGTCCTCGCCCGAGCCGCCCGGGCCGGGATCGAGGCGATCGGGCTCGAGCGGTTCGGAGCCGACGATCCGGACGCCAACGTCGTCACTGCCGCGACCCTCCCGGATGAGATCGACGGCGCCGCAGTCCCGAAGCTGATGCGCGACCGCTACGGGGTCACCGTCGCGGGTGGGCAGGATCACCTCAAGGGGAGGATCGTCCGGATCGCCCATTGCGGCTACTACGGCGGCTTCGACATCGTCGTCGCGCTGACCGCGCTCGAGATGACCCTGCGCGACCTCGGCATCGAGGTCGAGCCCGGCGCGGGCTCCGGGGCGGCTCAGCGCGTCTTCGCGGAGGCGGGCTCGGTCGTCGCGCCGGCCGCCTAGCTCACGTGTCCTCGGAGCGAACCCTCGACGATCCCGTCCCCCGGGTCCTCGTCAAGGAGAAGATCGCCGACGCCGGCGTCGACCTGCTGCGGGCCGAGTTCGACGTCGAGGTCGGGCTCGACTGGGACGCCGAGGTGCTCGCCGAGCGGATCGGCGATTTCGACGCGATCCTGATTCGCTCGGCGACCAAGATGACCCCGGCCCTGATCGAGCGGGCCGAGCGGCTGAAGGTGATCGGCCGCGCCGGGACCGGGGTCGACAACGTCGACATGGAGGCGGCGACCAAGCGCGGGCGTGATCGTCGCGAACGCGCCGGAGTCGAACTCGATCGCGGCCGCCGAGCACACGATGGCGCTGGCGCTGGCGTTGTGCCGGAACATCCCCCAGGCGCACGGCTCACTGGTCGCCGGGGAGTGGGCGCGGTCGCGCTACGGGGGCAGCGAGCTCTATGGCAAGACGCTCGGCGTGATCGGCTTCGGGCGGATCGGCCAGCTCGTCGCGAAGCGGGCGCAGGCATTCGAGATGGAGGTCGTCGCGTTCGACAAGTTCGTCTCCGCGGATCGCTTCCGCGAGCTCGGAGTCGAGGGCGTCGAGAGCAGCGAGGAGCTCTACTCGCGCGCCGACCTGATCACGATCCACCTGCCGAAGACGCCCGAGACGATGGGCTGGATCGACGCCGCCGCGATCGCCCGGATGCGCGACGGCGTGCGGGTGATCAACTGCGCGCGCGGCGAGCTGATCGACCTCGACGCGCTGCTCGCCGGGCTCGAGTCCGGCAAGGTCGCCGGCGCGGCGCTCGATGTCTTCCCGTCCGAGCCGTTCACCGAGCATCCGCTGTTCGAGCGCGACGACGTCGTCCTCACGCCGCATCTCGGGGCGTCGACCAGCGAGGCGCAGGATCGGGCCGGCGTCGTCACCGCCGAGCAGGTGCGCGCGGCGCTCTCCGGGGGCGTGGTCACGAACGCGGTCAACATCGCCGCGGTCCGCCCGGAGGAGATGGAGGCGCTGGCGCCGTTCGTGCCGCTGTGCGAGAAGCTCGGGCGGCTCGCCCAGGGGATCGGCGGCGGGACGGTCGATCGGGTCGAGGTCGCCTTCCACGGCCGGATCGCCGAGCACGACACGCGGCTGCTCGGGATCGCGGTCCTGGTCGGGATCCTCTCGGGCCACACCGAGGAGCCGGTCAACCTCGTCAACGCTCCGGCGATGGCCGAGGACCGCGGGATCGAGCTGATCGAGCAGAAGGAGTCAGCGTCGGAGGACTTCACGGAGCTGATCACGGTCCGGATCGGCGCGGTCGAGGTAGCCGGGACCGGCATCGGCCCGCGCAACGTCCCCTACCTGGTCGGGGTCTGGGGCCACAGCTTCTACATGCCGTTCGCCGACCACCTCGCGGTCTTCCGCTACGCCGACCAGCCCGGGATGATCGGCCGCGTCGGGACCGCCTTCGGCGCCCACGGCGTCAACATCGTCTCCGCCGCGGTCGGCGCCGAGGCGAGCCGCGAGGAGGCGGTGATGGCGATGACCACCGACGCCCCGGTCCCGGACGCGGTGATCGACGAGATCGCTGCCGGAGACGGCTTCTTCGTCGGTCGCGGCGTCGACCTCTAGACGGGGCGGAGGCCGAACAGCGGCTCGCGGTCGACGGGTGTCCCCGGCGCGCTCAGTCCGCGAAGATGCCGGTCACGGATGCGGACCCGAGGCAGACGTCGCTGAAGTCCGGGTTCGACGAGTTCTGGTGCTCGGTGTAGACGTCGTAGGTGTTCTCGCCGAGACCGCCGCCGGTCACGAACATCTCCACCTTGCGCATCTCGTCCGCGGCGGTGAAGAAGAAGTTCGCCTCGGCGCCGGCCGAGAAGCTGCTCCTGGTCACGAACGCGCCGCTCTCGTTGTAGCGAACCTGGCGGATCAGCTGGCTTCCCGACGACTGGTTCTCGTAGCTGAGCATCAGCCCGCTGTCGGTGCAGCTCTCCACCTTCAGCGTCCCGTCGAGGAAGTCCGGCCCGTTCGACGGGTTGCCGAGGAAGTTGAAGCAATTCGATGCGCACTCGACGGTGGCGAAGTTGTCCTCGTTGGCGGTCGCCGCCTTGCCGGGCACCGGGGTGAAGAAGTCGTTCGAGCCGAGCCCGTCGAGGGTCGCGGCGTCGACCCCGCTCAGGGTCGATTCCTTGATGTCGACCCCGGTGAGGCCGTTGTTCTCGACGTCGCTGGTGTGGACGCCCTCGGTCGCGATGTCCTGCCGTCTTCACCTCGCCGTTGACGATGTCCTCGCTGAACACGGTGTTCGCGGCGTACGCCGCTCCACCGCCGACCGCGAACAGGACGGCGATCGTCGACATGACGTTCGCGTAGCTGAGCCGGGGTCGCAAACGCTTGCGCATGGGGCACCCCCCAGGGTGTCGTCGTTGCCGCCTCGCGGTCACCGAGACGAGCCTTCGAGCAACCCTACACCCGCCCCGACGACCGAATCGGAGGGCTGCGGATGTAGAGTCGGCGGCGCATGCGCGCCGTCGTGATCACGCGCCACGGGGGTCCCGAGGTGCTCCGGGTCGAGGATCGTCCCGACCCCGAGGCCGGGCCCGGCGAGGTGCGGATCTCGGTCCGCGCGTCGGGGATCAACTTCGCCGACCTGATGGCTCGCTCGGGCGTCTATCCCGATGCTCCGCCGCCGCCCTGCGTGGTCGGCTACGAGGTCGCCGGCGAGATCGATGCCGTCGGCGAGGGCGTCGAGTCGCACTCGGTCGGCGACCGCGTCCTCGCCGGGACCCGGTTCGGGGGCTATGCCGGACTGGTCGCGGTCCCGGCCGATCAGGCGCTGCCGCTGCCCGAGGCGTTGAGCTTCGAGCAGGGAGCCGCGTTCCCGGTCAACTACGGGACCGCCTACGCCGCGCTCGTGATCATGGGTGGGCTGAAGCGCGAGCGAACGGGTCCTGATCCACGCCGCGGCGGGAGGCGTCGGGATCGCGGCGACCCAGATCGCGAGCCGGATCGGCGCCGAGATATTCGGCACCGCCTCGCCCGCCAAGCACGACGCGATCCGCGCCCAGGGCGTCGAGCACCCGATCGACTACCGCAACGCGGACTTCGCCGCCGAGGCGATGCGGATCACCGGCGGGGTCGGCCTCGACCTGATCATCGACGCCGTCGGCCCGTCGAGCTTTCGCAAGGACTACGCGATCCTGCGTGCCGGCGGGCGGTTGGTGATGTACGGGCTCTCCGAGGTGCAGACGGGCGACAGGCGCGATCTCCCGGCAGTGCTGCGGGGGCTCGCCCGGATGCCGCTGGCGACGATGCCGTGGTGGAAGAGCCTCCAGGTGATGAACGAGAACAAGGGCGTCTTCGGCCTCAACATGCTCAAGTGGTGGGACGCCGAGGGTCTCGATCGCGTCCTGGAACCGCTCGCCGCGGGGCTCGAGGGTGGCGAGTACGTCCCCGTCGTCGCCGAGGCGTTCCCGTTCGACCGCGCCGCCGACGCGCACCGGTTCATCGCCGAGCGCCGCAACGTCGGCAAGGTCGTTCTCACGCCCTGAGCGGCTTCAGCGCGGGCCGCCGCGCGCCGATACCGTGCGCGAGTGGTCTCGATCGTCGCCAGCGTCGGTAGCGAGTTCCATCGCGAGATCGTCCACAGCGGGCGGCTGTCGGCGTTCCTGTTCTTCGTCGCCCTGCTCGGCACGTTCGGCTTCATCCGCACGAGCACCTGGATGATCCACAAGCAGGTGCGCTGGTGGCCCGGGAACGTCGAGGTCGGCGGCACGCACGTCCACCATCTCGTCTGGGGCATCTGCGCGATGATGATCTTCGGCTACTTCGGGGTCGTCCATCAACCGGGCTCGCCCTGGTGGGAGATCGTCACCGTCTTCTTCGCGATCGGGATGGGCCTGGCCCTCGACGAGTTCGCGCTCTGGGTCGAGCTCAAGGACGTCTACTGGTCGCGTGACGGCCGGAAGTCGATCGACGCGATGATCCTCGCCGCCTGCCTCGCGGGCGCGCTGCTGGTCGGGTTCAGCTCCTGGGTGACGCTCGCCGACTCGGTCGAGAACGCGGTCTTCTTCGGTGCCGGGGCCTTCGGCGTGGTCGGCATCGTGGTCGGGATCGTCAACGCGGCGAAGGAGAAGCTCTGGTGGGCGCTCGCCTCGCTGATCTTCTGGCCGGTGGGAATCGGGCCCGCGCTGCGACTGGCCAAGCCGCGGTCGCTGTGGGCGCGGCGCTTCTACGGCGACTCCCGGCGCGAGGAGGCGAGCGCGCGCTACGGCGCCGCAGGCTCCGGCGCCGGCTCGGGGCCGCCTTCGGAGGCGGCGACCTCGCCGCCTCGCTGATCGTCGGACTCGTCGGCGGGCGGCGGCCAGATCTCGTCGATCACCGCGCCGAGCGACGCGGCGGTCGGGATCGCGAGCAGCGCCCCGAGGATGCCGGCGAGCTGTGCCCCGGCGAGGACGACGATGATCGCAACGGCCGGGTTGATCTGCACCGCGTGCTTGTAGAAGATCGGCTGGATCACGCGATCCTGGAGCTGCTGGTAGACGAGGAACAGCGCCAGCCAGATCAGCAGCGTGCCGGGGAAGCCGTGCAGCGCGGCGACCACCGCGACGAGCACCCCGCCGACCGTGAAGCCGATCAGCGGCACGAGGTCGAGAATCCCGACGAGGACCGCCAGCGGCACCGCGAGGTCGACCCCGAGGAGCTCGAGCGCGAGCCAGGTGAAGACGCCCGCGAGCACCGCGAGGAACAGGTTCACCGAGACGTACGAGCGGACGATCGTCGCGATCCTGAGCCCGACCCGCCGGATTCGCTCGCGCTCCGGCATCCGGACCCGGGCCGTGATCTGCCTGAACTGCACAGCGCCGTCGAGCAGCAGGAAGTAGGTGAGCGTGAGGACGACGATCGCCTCGACGACGTTGTTGAGGATCCCGACCGTGATCTCCTGCAGCGCCCCCGCCGCGTCGCCGAGCTTGCTCGGGAGCTGCGATGCCTCCTGTGAGAGCAGGCTGGTGATCCCGTACTTGTGGTTGAGATCCTGGAAGGTCGAGTTGTTGTTCGCCCAGTCCTTGAAGTCCTGGACGTAGGTCGGCAGCTGCGTGCCGAGGTGCTCGACCTCGCGGACGATCGGCGGGATCACCGCGAGGATCAGCAGGGTCAGGGCGGCGAGGAAGACGAGGTAGGCGACGATGATCGCCAGCCAGCGCGGCAGCGACCGCCCGCGGAGCTTGGCGCGCTCGATCAGATCGACCAGCGGGCTGAGCGCGAGCGAGAGGAAGATCGCCGCGCAGAGCCAGCGGATCGTCGTCTTGACCTCGACGATGACGTGGTTGAGGAGCAGCGCGACGCCGATCGCGACGATCACGATCACCATGACCTTGAATACGGCCCGGCTCTGGATGCGGGAGGCCTCCACGTCGGTCCTCGCCCCGGTTGTTCTCGCCCCGGCGCGGAGTCCCTGCCCGGCACCGGTCGTGCGCTAGGCTTCGCCGACCGTATGGACCTCCGGCTCGACCCGAATCAGGCGCCTCGACAGCGGCGCACCTCGGCGACGCCTCGCAAGGCGCTTCTCCTTCTCCTCCCCCTTCGGGGGGAATAGCGCTGGGCGGCGCGAGAGCCGCGAGATGACAGGTCCAATCGGTTTCGCAGAGAAGGAGGACGGGCGATGAGCCCCGACAGTTCGAATCAGGTCCCCGACGTATCCGACGCCAGCCGCGTCCACATCTTCGACACGACCTTGCGCGACGGCGAGCAGTCGCCGGGAATCTCGCTCAACACCCAGGAGAAGGTGGAGATCGCCCAGCAGCTCGCGCGACTCGGGGTCGACGTGATCGAGGCCGGCTTCCCGATCACCTCGCCGGGAGACTTCGCGGCGGTCGAGGCGATCGCCCGCGGCGTCGAGGGCCCGGTGATCTGCGGGCTCGCCCGGACCCACAAGGCCGACATCGACGCCGCCTGGGGCGCGATCCGGGATTCCGAGCGGCCACGGATCCACACCTTCATCTCGACCTCCGACATCCACATCACCCACCAGCTGCAGACGACGCGCGAGGACGTCAAGGGCCAGGCGAAGGCGGCGGTGGCGCTGGCGCGGTCTCTCTGCGGGGAGGTCGAGTTCTCGCCCATGGACGCGACCCGCGCCGAGCCCGAGTTCACGGCCGAGGTCTGCGCGATCGCGATCGCCGAGGGCGCGACCGTGATCAACATCCCCGACACGGTCGGGTACACGACCCCGGAGGAGTACGGGCGCTACTTCGCCCGCCTCTACGAGCTGGTCCCCGAACTCGAGCGGGTCGAGGTCTCGGTTCACTGTCACGACGACCTCGGGCTCGCGGTCGCGAACTCCTACGCCGGCCTGCTCGCCGGCGCTCGCCAGGTCGAGTGCGCGGTGAACGGGATCGGCGAGCGGGCCGGCAACTGCTCGCTCGAGGAGATCGTGATGCTGCTGCGGACGCGCCGCGACGAGCACGGGCTCGACACCTGCCTCGACACCCGGGAGCTGGCGCGGACCTCGCGGATGGTGACTCGCTACACGGGCTACGCCGTGCAGCCGAACAAGGCGATCGTCGGACGCAATGCGTTCGCCCACGAGTCGGGGATCCACCAGGACGGCGTGCTGAAGGAGCGCACCACATACGAGATCATGGACGCCCGCGACGTCGGGCTGGAGTCGAACTCGATCGTGCTCGGAAAGCACTCCGGCCGGCACGCGCTTCGCGACTCGCTCGAGCAACTCGGCTTCCGGGTCGAGGGCAACGCGCTCAACCAGGCGTTCAAGCGGTTCAAGGAGATCGCCGACAAGAAGAAGCACGTGACCGCCCTCGACCTCGAGGCGATCGCCTCCGACCAGGTCCGCGAGGGGTCGTCGCGCTACGAGCTCGGGTGGTTCGACGTCGAGGCCTCGTCGCGCCGCGACCCGCGGGCGAAGGTCTCGGTGACGATGCCCGACGGCGAGGCGCGGCTCGGCGATTCCGGTGGCGACGGCCCGGTGGACGCGATCTTCGGTGCGATCCGGGATGCGACCGGGGTCGAGGCGGAGCTGCACCAGTACACGGTCGCGGCCGTGACCGAGGGCGAGGACGCGCTCGGAGAGGTGACGGTGATGCTGCGAGCGCACGGCCGCCTCGCCTCGGGTCAGGGAGTCGCCACCGACATCCTCGAGGCCTCGGCGCGCGCCTATGTACGGGCGCTGTCGAACGCGCTCGAGGGCGCGGCGGTGCGCGAGGCCGAGGGCCTGACCGCGGACGCCGCCTCCGAGCCCGCGACGCCCGGTCCCTGATCGGCGCCGCAATCCGGAGCCGTCCGCAGCTATCGTCCGCGGCGATGGCCGGATCGCTCGAGGGCCGACGTGCCCTGATCACCGGAGCCTCCTCGGGGATCGGGGAGGCGACGGCGCTGGCGATGGTCGCCGAGGGGGCGAGCGTCGCGCTCGGCGCCCGGCGCAGGGACCGGCTCGAGGAGCTCGCCGCGCGGATCGAGGGCGAGGGCGGTCGCGCGGTCGCGATCGACGCCGACGTCGCCGACGAGGAGTCGGCGAGCTCCCTGGTCGAGACCGCGCATTCCGAGCTCGGCGGGCTCGACTGCCTGATCAACAACGCCGGCGTGATGCTGCTCGGCCCGCTGCAGGGCGCCGACCCGTCGCAGTGGCGGACGATGATCGAGGTCAACTGCCTCGGGCTGCTCTACTGCACCCATTACGCCCTGCCGCTGATCCGCGACGGGGGAGGCGGGGACGTGGTCAACGTCTCCTCGGTGGCCGGGCGCGTCGCCGCGCTCGGGTCGGGTGTCTACAACATGACCAAGTGGGGCGTGGTCGGATTCTCGGAGTCGCTGCGCCAGGAGGGGGCCCACATCGGCGTCCGGGTCACCTGCATCGAGCCCGGGTTCGTCGAGACGGAGCTCCAGGGCCACAACGAGAACCCGATCGTCGTCGAGCAGATCGAGAAGATGCGCGAGGCGACCGGCAAGGTGCTCGACGCCGGTGACATCGCCGACTCGATCGTCTACGCGGTCTCCCGCCCGGCGCACGTCAGCATCAACGAGATGCTGGTGCGGCCGAGCGGCCAGGCGCGCTGAGCCGCGGCGGGCCCGACGCCGACCTGCTCGGCGCCCCGGTGGATCGGTACACAAACGTTCGTGATAACGTACAACAACCGTGGGCGCAGCGACGACGCAGAGACAGAACGACTCGCTCGGACCGCGAGTGAGGGCGCTTCGGGACGGCATGGACCTCTCGCTGCGAGACCTCGCCGAGCGCAGCGGCGTCTCGGCTCCGATGCTCTCCCAGGTCGAGCGCGGTGAGACCAGCCCGACGCTCGCGACGGCGGAGCGGATCGCATCGGGGCTCGATCTCACCCTCTCGCAGTTGCTGCGCCTCGACGAGGGCCGCCACGTGGTCGTGATCCGATCCGGCGAGCGGCGCTCGCGACGCCGCGACGGTCATCTGACCGAGGAGCTGACGCCGCCGCTGCCGGGGCAGCGCGCCGACGTCTCCCTGCACACGCTCGACCCGGGGGTGGCGACCGCAAGCGCCGGCGATCCGCCGCTGCACGAGCCCGGCGCCCGGGAGACCGCCGTCGTGCTCTCCGGATCCGTCGCGCTGATGATCGACGATCAACGCCACGACCTCGCCGCCGGCGACACCGTCACCTTCGACGCCGATCTCCCGCACAACTTCAGCAACGAGAGCGAGGAGCCGGCCCGCCTCCTCGCGGTCGTCGCCGCCGGCCTCAGAAGGAGCTAGATGCCGCGGACGATGTTCGACAAGATCTGGCGCTCGCACGAGGTGGCCGACGGGCTGATCTACATCGACCTGCATCTCGTGCACGAGGTCACCTCGCCGCAGGCGTTCGACGGACTGCGGATCGAAGGCCGGACGGTGCGCCGGCCCGACAAGACGGTCGCCACCGCCGACCACAACGTGCCCACCGACGGGACGGCAGCGGCGCGGCTGATCGCCGACGAGCTCTCCCGGGTGCAGGTCGAGACCCTGGAGCGAAACTGCGAGGAGTTCGGGATCCCGCTGTACTCGCTGGGCTCCGACCGGCAGGGGATCGTCCACGTGATCGGGCCGGAGCTCGGGCTGACGCAGCCCGGGCTGACGATCGTCTGCGGTGACAGCCACACCTCGACCCATGGCGCCTTCGGCGCGCTCGCGTTCGGGATCGGGACCTCGGAGGTCGAGCACGTGCTCGCCACGCAGTGCCTCGTCCAGCGCCGGCCGAAGACGATGCGGATCTCCTACGCGGGCGAGCTCGGCCACGGGGTCGGCGCCAAGGACCTGATCCTGGCGACGATCGGCCGGCTCGGCACCGGTGGCATGGCCGGCCACGCGGTCGAGTACGCCGGCCCGACGATCGCCGGGCTCTCGATGGAGAACCGGATGACGATCTGCAACATGACGATCGAGGGCGGCGGCCGCGCCGGGATGATCGCCCCCGACGAGACGACGTTCGAGTGGATCGACGGTCGTCCCGGAGCCCCCGCCGACCTCGAGGCGGCGGTCGCCGAATGGCGCCGGCTGCCGACCGAGGAGGGTGCGGGCTTCGACACCGAGCTCGAGGTCGACGCCGCCTCGCTGTCGCCGATGGTCACCTGGGGAACGAGCCCGGGCCAGGTCGCCGAGGTCACCGGCGCGGTCCCGGAGCCGCGGTCCGAGCCCGAGCAGCGCGCGCTTCGCTACATGGATCTCGAGCCAGGGCGCGCGATCCGCGAGATCCCGCTCGATCGCGTCTTCATCGGCTCGTGCACGAACTCGAGGATCGGCGACCTGCGGGAGGCGGCGTCGATGGTCGAGGGCCGCAGGGTGGCGAGCACGCTGAGCGCGATGGTCGTCCCCGGCTCCGCCCGGGTCAAGGCCGAGGCCGAGGCCGAGGGCCTCGACGAGGTCTTCCGAGCCGCCGGGTTCGACTGGCGCAGCGCCGGCTGCTCGATGTGCCTGGGGATGAACCCCGACATCCTCAGCCCCGGCGAGCGGTGCGCCTCGACGTCGAATCGCAACTTCGAGGGACGCCAGGGCAAGGGCGGCCGTACGCACCTGGTCTCGCCCCGGATGGCCGCCGCGGCGGCGATCGAGGGCAGGTTCGTCGACATCCGGGAGGCACGATGGAGCCGGTAGGGATCATCGAGGGCGGCGTCTCGTTCCTCGACCGGGCCGACGTCGACACCGACCAGATCATCCCGAAGCAGTTCCTGAAGCGGGTCGAGCGCAGCGGCTTCGGCGAGTTCCTCTTCTACGACTGGATTCGCGACGGAGAGATCGAGCTCGAGCCGAACCCGATCCTGGTCGCGGGGGCGAACTTCGGCTGCGGCTCGTCGCGCGAGCACGCGCCGTGGGCGCTGCAGGACTTCGGCTTCGAGGCGATCATCGCGCCCTCCTTCGCCGACATCTTCTACGGCAACTGCACGAAGGTCGGGCTGCTGCCGGTGATCCTCGAAGAGGCCGCGTGCCGGGCGATCGCGGCCGCCGGGGCGGCGCGGATCGATCTCGACGATCAAACGGTGGACTACGCCGGCGGGGTGGTCCGATTCGAGGTCGACGAGGACGTCAAGCACCGGCTCTTTCACGGCCTCGACGAGATCGGGATGACGTTGCAGAGCGCCGACGCGATCGACGCCTACGAGGCGACCGCGGGAGGCGACCGCGGACCGGTGACGACGGCGCGATGAGCGGCGGAGAGCCGGTCGACTGGGCCGCGGAGGACTACCACCGCGTCGCCTCGCCACAGGAGGACTGGGGCCGCGAGGTGCTCGCGCGGCTCGATCTCCGCGGCGACGAGACGGTGCTCGACGCGGGCTGCGGGAGCGGCAGGGTCACCCGGCTGCTCCTCGAGCGGCTGCCGGAGGGCCGCGTGATCGGCGTCGACGCATCGCCGTCGATGATCGACACCGCGGCGGCCACGCTGGCCCCGGACTCCGACCGGGTCGAGCTGATCATCTCCGACCTGCTCGACCTCGAGCTCGGAGAGCCGGTCGACTGGATCTTCTCGAACGCGGCGTTCCACTGGATCCTCGATCACCAGCGGCTCTTCGATCGCCTCTTCTCGCTGCTCGCCGGCGGTGGGCGCCTCGAGGCGCAATGCGGTGGCCAGGGCAACATCGCGGAGATGAAGCGGGCGCTCGAGTCGATCGAGGGAGACGAGCGCTTCTCGCCGTATCTGCGCGGCATTCCGGCGACCTGGAACTACGCGTCGGTCGGTGACACGCAGGACCGACTGGCGCGCTCCGGGTTCGAGGTCGAGCGGGTCTGGCTGGAGAAGCGAACCGTGCGACCCGACGACCCGCGGGCGTTCGCGCGAGCCGTCTGCCTCACCAAGCACCTCGACAAGCTGCCGCCCGAGCTCCGCGAGGAGTTCGTCGACGCCGTCCTCGGCTCGATGGCGCGACCGCTGGTGCTCGACTACGTGCGCCTCAACATCTCCGCCCGCCGGCCCGGCTGATGGCGAAGATCGTCCTCCTCCCCGGCGACGGGATCGGTCCGGAGATCGTCGCCGCGACGCGCCGCGTCCTCGATCGGACGGGCGAGCTCAGCTACGAGGAGCACCTGATCGGCGGATGCTCGATCGACGCTCACGGCGTGGCGCTCACGGACGAGGTGCTCGCCGCCTGCCGCGCCGCCGACGCGGTGCTGCTGGGCGCGGTCGGCGGCCCGAAGTGGGACAGCACCGACCCCGAGGCTCCGCGGCCCGAGCAGGGCCTGCTCGGGCTCCGCAAGGGCCTCGGCCTGTTCGCCAACCTACGACCGGTGAAGCCGAGCCCGGCGCTGACCGGCGCCAGCCCGCTGCGCGAGGAGCGCATCGACGGCACCGACCTGCTGGTCGTCCGCGAGCTCACCGGCGGGATCTACTTCGGCGACCGCGGTCGCGAGGACGATCGCGCCTATGACACCTGTGTCTACTCGCGTGCCGAGATAGAGCGGATTGCGAGGGTCGCGTTCGACGCCGCGGCCGGTCGCAAGCACCGGGTCACCTCGGTCGACAAGGCCAACGTGCTCGAGACGTCGAGGCTGTGGCGCGAGACGGTCGTCGGGGTCGCCGCGGGCTACGACGGGGTCGAGCTCGAGCACATGCTGGTCGACAACGCGGCGATGCAACTCGTCGCCGACCCGTCCCGCTTCGACGTGATCCTGACCGAGAACATGTTCGGCGACATCCTCAGCGACGAGTCGGCGATGCTCACCGGCTCGCTCGGGATGCTGCCGTCGGCGAGCCTCGGCGGCGACGGCCCCGGGGTGTTCGAGCCCGTGCACGGGTCGGCGCCCGATCTCGCCGGCAAGGGGACCGCGAACCCGCTCGCCGCCTTCCTCTCGGCGGCGATGATGCTCCGTCACGGGCTCGACCGGCCCGACGCCGCGGAGGCGATCGAGGAGGCGGTCGACGCGGTGCTCGACCGCGGGATGCGCACCCCCGACCTCGCCTGGGTCGGTTCCGAGACCCCGCCGATGTCCGACCTCCCTGGCGAGATCGAGGTCGGCACCGAGGAGATCACCGAGGCGGTGCTCGCGGAGCTCGGCTGACCGCCCGGCGAAGCGCGTCCGCCGGCTCGCTGCCGGCCGCCGAGCGCGGATATGATCGGGACCATGGGAGAGCAGGATCTGGTCGCCGTGCTGGGCAAGGTGCCGCTGTTCGCAACTCTCGCCGAGAAGGAGCGTCAACGCCTCGCGCGCAGCTTCACCGAGCGCACCTTCCCGGCCGGTCACGAGATCGCCGTCGAAGGCCACAACGGGGTCGGCTTCTTCGTGATCGATTCCGGCGAGGCGTCGGTGACGAAGGACGGCGAGGAGATCCGAAAGCTCGGGCCCGGCGACTACTTCGGCGAGATGGCGCTGATCGACAACGGCCCGCGGTCGGCGACCGTGACCGCCGACAGCGAGCTGCGCTGCCATGGGATGACCTCGTGGAGCTTTCGGCCGGTCGTCGAGTCCCACGCAGAGATCGCCTGGCCGCTGCTCGAGACGCTCGTCGCTCGGTTGCGAGAGGCGGAGCGGCGCGCGACGAACTGAGCGCCCGCCCCGGGGCATCGTCTAAGCGGGCGGCACGGCGCCGAGGCGCTCGAAGGCCACCGTCGCCCGCCCTCGATCCTCGCCGCCCAGCATCCACGCGGTGCGCGCCGACTCGAAGGGGTACTCGATCCGGTCGAAGAGCGCCAGCGCCTCGCGGAGCGTGGCCTCGTCGCCGTCGATCACACCCCGCGCCCGTCGCCGGAATGCGATCGTGACCCAGGCGTCGGATCCACCCTCGGTCTCGGCGAGCTCCAGCGCGGCGCTCGCCTCGGGATCGCCCGCGAGCACGAGCGCTTCCGCCCGCCGGGCGAGCACCGTCTGCTGCCACCAGAAGCTCCGGGCCCGCTCGAGCAGCGCCACGGCGCGCTCCAGCTCGCCTCGGTGCAAGGCGACGTCGGCCTCGAACAGCCGCACGCCCGGGACCTGCTCGCTGTTCGCGGCGAGGCGCTCGGCGAACTCGAACCAGTCGCGCGCCGCCGCCTCGTCGCCGCGCAGTCCGTGGATCGCCCCGACGCATGCCAGCCCGGGCGAGAACGGGGCGAACGGCGGACGACCCTCGGCGAGCCAGCCCTCCCTGACTCGGACCGCCTGCTCGAGCGCCGTATCCCACTCCCCGAGGATGTAGAGGGAGTGGATCCCACGGGCGGCCGCGATGTGCGGTGCCTTCTCGGCCATCTCCGCCGCGTTCATGCGATCCCAGCGCAATGCCTCGCGCGGTTCGCCGTGCCGAACCAGCGACTCGGTGAGCATGTTGAGCGCGTCGGTGCGCTCGACAGCGACCAGGGTCGAGTCCGGGGTTCCGGCCAGCACCTCGACCCGTTCGCGACACAGGCCGACCGTCTCGGCGAACAGGTTCTCCGACCAGGCGACTGCCGACGCGGCGTCGAGCGCGCTCGACAGCAGCAGGGCGTCACCGCTCCGGCGAGCGAGATCGAGCGCCTCGCCCGCCCGTGCACTGACCTCCTCGTCGCGGCGGAACGCCCACGGGATCCAGAGCCTGTCGAGTGCCAGATGCGCGCGCAGGGAAACGTCCGGGTCCGGGACGAGGCGATCCGCGCGGTCGAGCAGCTCCCACATGCGGGGCTCCTCGACCGCGCCGCTGACGCCCGCCATCCGGGTCGCGATCTCGACCGCTCGCGCGTAGCCACGCGCGGCGCGGTCCGAGTCGCCGATCCGCTCGGCGGTCTCCGACGCCTCGATCATCAGGCGAACCCCGTGGTCGCCGCGAAGCCGGCTCATCGCGATCTCGTAGGCGCCGATCAGGACCTCGATCTCGAGGCGCGGGGTCGGGCGCGTACCTCGCCGCCTGCTCGAGCAGCTCCTGGGCGCGAGCCGGCGCCCCCCGCTTCAGGGCATAGGCGCTCGCCTCGCGGGCGGCCTCGAACGCGGCCAGCTCCCGGCCGGCGCCGGGATCGAGCTCGGCCGCCCGGGTGAGGTGAAAGGCGATCAACTCGACGAGCTCGGGGTACCGCGCTCCGGCTCGCTCCCTGAGACCGCGCGCCGCTCGTTCGTGGAGCACGATCCGGTCGGCGCGCGTCAGGGTCGTATAGGCGACGTCGCGGATCAGCTGGTGATGGAAGCCGTAGAGGCCCTGCTCCCGGGCTCGGCGATCGTCGATCAGCCCCCGCCTGTGGAGGTCGGCGAGCGCCGGCTCGGGGTCCGAGGCGAGCAGGGCGCGCAGCGGGCCGACGCGAAAACGATCGCCGAGCACCGCCGCGAGCTGCAGCACGCGCTTCTCGGCCGCGGGAAGCGCGTCGAGCCGCGAGGCGATCGCAGCCTGGACGGTGTCGGGCATCTGGCGGCCACCGGCTTGGCTTCCGGCGGCGACCGCGTGCGCGATCTCCTCGGCGAAGAACGGGTTGCCGCCGCTCGTCTCGGCGATCTCCCGCGCGAGCTCGAGGTCCGAGCCGGCGACGAGCGCCGCCGCGAGCTCCTCGGCGGCCACCGCCGGGAGTGGCCCGAGCTCGACCCGCTGGCGGCCCTCGCCGACGCCGAGCCCGGGTCGGCGCTCGTCGATCTCCGGCCGTGCGGTGCAGACGATCAGAAGCGGGCAGGAGGGGAGGCCGGCGACGTTCTCGAGCAGGTCGAGGAAGCCATCGTCCGCCCAGTGGGCGTCGTCGACCGCGATCAGGACCGGCTGCTCGCCGGCGAGCGCCGCGACCAGGCGCCGCCACGACCGCCGCAGGGCGACGACGTCCGCATCCCCTTCGTCGCCCGCCAGGGTCGCCGCGAGCGCCTTCGCGGTCTCCTCCGGGGCGGCGCCGTCCAGCGTGCGCAGGCGGATCGCGAGCGCTTCCCTGACCTCCGCGGCGCCCGCGTCGAGGGCGGCCCCCGCGGCCGAGCGGAGGATCTCCGCGAGCGCCCAGAAGGCGATCCCGTCTCCGTAGGGGGGGTTGCGCCCGGTGAGGATCGAGGCCGGTGGCTTCGCCGCGCGCACCGTCTCGATCAGCTCGGCGGCGAGGCGAGTCTTGCCGGCCCCGGCCTCGCCGACGATCAGCGCCAGCCGCGGCGATCGCTCCCGGACGGCTTGCAGGTAGGCGAGGCGGAGCGTTTCGAGCTCGCCGCCGCGCCCGAGCAACGGCACCGCGCCCGGTCCGGAGCCGTTGCCCCGACCGACCGCGTCGCCCCGCCGCGCATCTACCGCCCGCCAGGCCTCGAGCGGGGCCGGGAAGCCCTTCGCATCGACCGCCCGCCGGCCGTCGAGGACCGCCGCCCGACAGGCGGCGGCGGCGCGTGCGCCGACCAGGACCTCGCCGGCCGCCGCCGCCTGCTGCAGGCGCGCCGCTGCGTGGGCGGGCTCGCCCGTGATCGCCCGATCCTGCTCGTCAACGCTCGCCAGCACCTCGCCGGCCTCGACGCCGACCCTGACCTCGAGCTCGCTGCGCGCCGCGAGGCGCCCGACCAGAGCCAACGCCGCGGCGACCGCCCGATCGGGATCGTCGCCGTGGGCGCGGGGAACCCCGAACACCGCCATCACGGCGTCGCCGATGAACTTCTCGACCCGGCCGCCGTGCTCCTCGAGCGTCGTGCGGGCGATCTCGAAGAACGGGTCGAGCAGCCGCCGGACATCCTCCGGATCGCGCCCCTGGATCAGCTCGGTCGATCCGACCAGATCCGCGAAGACGATCGTCGCGAGCTTGCGCTCGACCCCGGCCGGCGCCCCGACCGGGGCGCCGCACGCCGAGCAGTACCGGGCGCCTTCGGCGATCTCGGCGCCACACGCCGCGCAACTGACGCTCATCGGCCGAAGATACCTTCAACCGGCGGTTGGATCACGCGGCCGCTCTGAGGCATACTTTGGCGCACCCGCAACCGACCGGAGGATGACGTGGAGAAGTCCGAGTGGATCTGGCGCAACGGCGAGTTCGTCGCATGGGAAGACGCCCAGGTCCATGTACTCAGCCACGGGCTCCACTACGGGACCGGCGTCTTCGAGGGCATCCGCTGCTACGGCACCGAGCGCGGTCCGGCGGTCTTCCGCCATCGCGAGCACCTCGAGCGACTCGAGAAATCGGCCCAGCTCTACTACCTGCCGCTCACCTACTCGGCGGCGGAGCTGCGTGAGGCGACCCACGAGCTGATTCGCCGCAACGGGCTCGACAGCTGCTACATCCGCCCGCTCGCCTTCCGTGGCTACGGAGAGATGGGCCTCTACGCGCAGACGGCGCCGGTCGACGTGATCATCGCGGCTTGGCCGTGGGGTGCCTACCTCGGCGACGAGGGCAAGCGCGAGGGCGTCCGCGCGAAGGTCTCCTCCTGGCGGCGGATCTCGCCGGCGGGGTTGATCCCGCACGCGAAGGCATCGGGGCAGTACCTGAACTCGATCCTCGCGAAGACGGAGGCCGCGCAATCCGGATACGACGAGGCGATCCTGCTCGACGAGAACGGGCTCGTCTGCGAGGGCTCGGGCGAGAACATCTTCGTCGTCCGCGAGGGCGAGATCTGCACGCCCGGCCATACGTCGTCGATCCTCGACGGGATCAGCCGCAAGTCCGTGATCCAGATCGCCGCCGACCTCGGCTACACGGTGGTCGAGCGCGACATCGCCCGGGCCGAGCTCTACATCGCCGAGGAGGCGTTCCTGTGCGGGACGGCCGCCGAGCTGGTGCCGGTGCGGGAGATCGACGGGCACGAGCTCCGGGCGCCCGGCGAGATCACGAAGGTGATCCAGGCGAAGTTCGAGGACGCCCTGCACGGGCGGGCACCGGAGTACGCGGAATGGCTCGACGTGGTCGAGCCCGCGAGCCCGCGTTCCGAAGGAACGCAGCCGAGCCGCGCCGCCGTTGAGGCGCCTTGAGGCGGTAAGGTCACGCACTAGCGATGCCGCGTTACGAGGCCATCGAGCGAATTAGGAGCGCCGCGACCGCCTAAGCGGCTCGCGGCGGCGCGGCGGTGCCGCGCACGGACCTCGCTCGATTCCTCGCAACCGAAAGGCATCAACGTGACCCAGCTGAAGCTCTACGACACGACCCTCCGCGACGGCATGCAGGGGCACGGCATGTCGCTTTCGGCGGCGGAGAAGGTGCGCGTCGTGAAGGCCCTCGATCGGCTCGGCGTCGGCCTCGTCGAGGCCGGTTTCCCGAGCTCGAACCCGAAGGAGGCCGAGCTCTTCCGTCTGCTCACCGAGGTCGAGCTCGAGCGGGCGCAGGTCTGCGCCTTCGGGATGACGCGACGGCGCGGGCTGGCCGCCGACGACGACCCCGCCTTGCGCGAGCTGGTCGGCTGTGCCGCCGCGGTCGTCACCCTCGTCGGCAAGACGTGGGGCCTTCACCTCGAGAAGGTGACCAAGGTCTCGGCGGATGAGAACCTGGCGATGATCCTCGACTCGATCAACTACGCGCGCTCGCAGGGCAAGCGGGTGATCTACGACGCCGAGCATTTCTTCGACGCCTGGCGCAGCGACCGTGGATACGCGATCGAGTGCCTGCGAGCGGCGGTCGCCGCGGGCGCCGAGAACATCACGCTCTGCGACACCAACGGCTCCAGTCTGCCGGCCGAGGTCGGTGCTGCGACGGCGTCCGTGGTCGCGGAGCTCGGCGAGCGGGTCGAGGTCGGCATCCACGCCCACAACGATCTCGAGTGCGGGGTCGCGAACTCGCTCGCCGCGGTGACGGCGGGCGCCCGGATGGTGCAGGCGACGGTGAACGGCTACGGCGAGCGCTGCGGCAACGCCAACCTGGTCTCGATCCTCGCCGCGCTGCAACTGAAGATGGGGTACGAGTGCGTACCGGCCGACCGGCTTCCCTGCTGACCGAGACCGCGCACTTCGTCGACGAGCTGACGAACACCGCCCCGGACCCCGATCAGCCCTACGTCGGGCGCAACGCGTTCGCGCACAAGGGCGGCATGCACGTCGCCGGCGTTCAAGCCGACGCGCGCACCTTCGAGCACATGGATCCGAAGCTGGTCGGCAACAGCCGCGACGTGCTGATCTCCGAGCTCTCGGGCAGGGGGTCGGTGCTCTCCAGGGCCGAGGGAGCGGGGATCGAGCTCGATGCCGATGCCGCCAAGCGAGCCGTCGAGCGAATCAAGGAACGCGAGCACCGCGGCTATCACTACGAGGCCGCCGACGCCTCGTTCGACCTGCTGCTGCGCCGCGAGTCCGGCGAGTATCAGCCGCTGTTCCGGCTCGAGAGCTTCCGCGTGATCACCGAGAAGCGCGCCGACGGCCAGGTTGAGACCGAGGCGACGATCAAGATCTGGGTCGACGGGCGTCGCTACGTCCGCACCGCGGAGGGCAACGGCCCGGTCAACGCACTCGACCGCGCGCTCCGCGACGCGATCGGCGAGCTGCATCCCCGTCTGGCCGAGATCGAGCTGGTCGACTACAAGGTCCGGATCCTCGACTCCCATCACGGCACCGGCGCCGTCACCCGGGTGCTGCTCGACTCGACCGACGGGCCCGATTCCTGGGGCTCGATCGGGGTCTCGGAGAACATCATCGAGGCATCCTGGGAGGCGCTCGTCGATTCGCTCGAGTACGCGTTCCAGCCCCGGCAGCCGGCGGGCGGCGGGCGGCGGGCGGCGGAGGTCGTCGCCGACCCCGGGTGACCGAGGTGGAGAAGATCCCGCTCGCGCAGCCGCTGATCGGCGACCGCGAGGAGGAGCTCGTGCTCGAGGTCCTGCGGTCCGGGAGGCTGGCGCTGGGGCCGATGCAGGACCGCTTCGAGCGCGAGTTCGCCGCCTACCTGGGCGCGCCCGACGCCGTCGCGGTTTCGTCGGGGACGGCAGCGCTTCACCTCGGCGTCCGCGCCCTCGGGTGGGGGGCGGGTGACGAGGTGGTGACGACCCCGTTCAGCTTCGTCGCCTCGGCCAACTGCCTGCTCTACGAGGACGCGACGCCGGTCTTCTGCGACGTCGACCCGGTCACCCTCAACCTCGACCCCGCCGCCGCGCGCGAGGCGATCGGCGAGCGGACCACGGGCCTGCTGCCGGTCGACATCCTCGGCTATCCGGCGGCGATCCCGGAGCTCGAGCGGAGCGCGGCGGAGGCCGGGCTCGGGATGCTCGAGGACGCATGCGAGGCGCTCGGGGCACGCGATCGTGAAGGCGCGCCGGTCGGCTCGCGCGGCAACCTCGCGTGCTTCGCCTTCTACGCCAACAAGCAGCTGACGACGGGAGAGGGCGGCATGGTGGCCGTCGCCGACGCCGAGCTCGCGGCCCGCCTGCGCAGCGAGCGAAACCAGGGCCGGGCGCCGAACATGGACTGGGTCGATCACGACCGGCTCGGCTTCAACTACCGGCTCAGCGAGGTCCAGGCTGCGCTCGGGATCGCGCAGCTCGAGCGCCTCGATCGGATGCTCGCCGAGCGCGAGCGGGTCGCTGCGCTGTACGCGGAGCGGCTGGGTGCGCTCGACTACGGGGCCCCCGCCGGTGCCGGCGACGACGCCGGCCTCGTCCTCCCGGGCGAGAACGACGGCGCCGAGCGTCGCAGCTGGTTCGTCTACGCGGTGCGGCTGCCGCGCGGAGCGGACCGGGACGCCGTCGTCGCGGACCTCTCGCAGCGCGGGGTGGAGGCGAAGGCGTACATGCCCTGCATCCACCTGATCAGTCACATCCGGGAGCGTTTCGGTTACCGCGAGGGACAGTTCCCGGTCGCCGAGGACGCCTCGGCGCGGCTGCTGGCGCTGCCGTTCTTCCCGTCGATCGCCGAGGCGCAGATCGACCGCGTATGCGAGGCGCTCGCCGAGGCCCTGCGCGGCAACTGGACCTAGATCTGGGCGCCGGCGGCGCCGCAGGATCGACTCGGCCGAGCGGTCGACATCGTCCGCGGTCGTCTGCCAGCCGACGATCGAGATCCGCATCACGGCCCGGCCGCGAAAGCTGCTGCCGCCGAGCCAACAGGTCCCGTCGCGCTGCACGCGGTCGATCACCGCCTCGGTCACGTCGTCGCTGTCGCCGAAGCGGACCAGGACCTGGTTGAGGACGACCTCGTTGAGGACCTCGACGCCGTCGGCCGCGGCGAGCGTGCTCGCCATCCGCCGGGCGTGGTCGCAGCAGCCGTCGACGATCGCCGCGACGCCGTCGCGGCCGAGCGAGCGCAGCGCCGCGTAGACCGGCAGCCCACGCGCGCGCCGCGAGAACTCCGGCGTCCAGTCGAATCCCCACGGGATGTCCTCGTCGTGAGCCGGGATGTAGGGCGCGGTCGAGGTCATCGCCGCCCGGTGGGCCGGCGCGTCGGCGACGACGGCGATCCCGCAGTCATAGGGGACGTTGAGCCATTTGTGGCCATCGGTCGCCCACGAGTCGGCCCGCTCGAACCCGTCGAGCAGGCCGCGGCGGGTCGGGCTCGCCGCCGCCCAGAGCCCGAACGCACCGTCGATATGACACCAGGCGCCGGCGTCCCGGCACAGGTCGACGATCCGGGCGATCGGATCGAACGCCCCGGTGTTGAGCTCGCCGGCCTGAGCGCAGACGATCGTCGGGCCATCCGCCTCGCCGAGCGCGGTCTCGAGCTCGTCGGCGAGCATCCGGCCCTGGTCGTCGGCCCCGATCGTGCGCACCCGGTCATACCCGAGGCCGAGCATCCGAGACGCGACCCCGACCGTCACGTGCGCCTGCTCACCGGCGAGCACCCGCACCTGCGGACCGCCCTGCAGGCCGTTCGCCTCGACGTCCCAGCCCGCGTCGCGCAGGACCGCGTGCCGGGCGGCCGCGAGGCAGGTGAAGTGGGCCATCTGACAGCCGGTGACGAAGCCGATTCCGCAGCCCGCCGGGAGGCCGAGCAGCTCACCGATCCAGCCCGCGGCGACCTCCTCGGCGACCGAGAGCGCCGGCGCGACGACGTAGCCGCCGCCGTTTTGATCCCAGGCGGAGGTGAGCCAGTCGGCGGCGACCGCGACCGGGAGTGCGCCGCCGATCACGAAGCCGAAGTAGCGCGGGCCCGCGGATGCGATCAGCCCGGGCTCGACGTCCCGCGCCAGGTCCTCGATCACGGCTCGCGGATCCTCGCCGGCGTCACCCAGTGGGACGGCGAGCCGGTCGCGGAGCTCGGCGAGGTCGGCGCGGGGGCCGACCCGGCGCTCGGCGAGCGTCTCGACGAACCCCTGAGCGAGCCCGGCGGCGTCGTTGAGGACCTCGTAACGGGAATCCAACCCGCGCACCCTATTGCCTGCGTTCGATCCACTCGACCGTGCGGCGCACGCCCTCTCGCCACGGCGTGAACTCGACCCCGAGCTCCTGACGCGCTCTGGCGCTGTCGGCGCGCGCCTCCCAGAGCAGGAAGCTGAGCTCGCCCTTGGGGAGCAGCGGAGGGCGGCGGATGAGGCGTGCAACGCGCTCGCCGGCAGCGGCGAAGAACCGGGCCAACGGCTCGGGCATCGCCGGCGGGACGCGACCCCGGCCACCCGCTTCGACCACCGCCGCGACCAGCTCGCGCATCGAGGCGTAGCCGTCGGCGAGGATGTAGCGCTCACCGGGCCGGCCGCGATCGAATGCCGCCAGGTGCCCGGCGGCGACGTCGGCGGCGTAGGCGAGCGTCATCCCGCCGGGCGGGACGGCGGGCAGACGACCGCGGAGCACGTCCCGGAAGACCGAGTCCAGTCCCGCCGCGGCCCACGGGCCGGGGCCGAATACGGCGGCGGGGTTGCAGATCACCACCTCGACGCCGTTCGCCGCCTCGGCGAGCACGAGCCGCTCCGCGCGTTGCTTCGAGCGCTCGTAGGCGGTCGGCTTCGGGTAGGCGGCCAGCCCGCGCTCGCTCACCGTGCCGCCGCGGGCTGCGTCGAAGACGTCGAAGGTCGAGGTGTGGACGACCCGCGCCACGCCCGCCTGGCGCGCTGCGACGACGACGTTCCGGGCGCCCTCGGCGTTGACGCGGTCGAACGTTGCCGGGTCCGGCAGCCACTGCTCGAAGATCCCCATGCAGTTGAAGACCCCGTCGACACCTTCGGCCGCCTGGCGCAGCGAGCCGGGGTCGGTGACGTCGCCGCGGGCGAGCTCGACCTCGTCCGGCAGCGCGTCCTCGGCTCGGGAGAGGTCGCGGACGAGGGCGACCACCTCGTCGCCGCGCTCGGCCAGCGCCAGCGCCACGGCGTTGCCGACCTTGCCCGTCGCGCCTGTGACCAGGAACCGCATCGACCGATCCTGCTGAGCCTATAGTCAGCCTCCATGCCTCGCTTCGAGGAGCCACCCGACCCGCTGTTCGTGCGGATCAACGCTTCGATCGGCTACGACAGGCGGCTCTGGCCGCAGGAGATCCGCGCCTCGAAGGCCCACGCGGCGGCGCTCGCGCGTGCCGGGGTGATCACCGCGGAGGAGCTGGAACGGATCCGCGGCGGCCTCGACGAGGTCGCCGGCGAGCTCGAGCGGGAGGAGCTCGAGCTCCGCGAGGCCGACGAGGACATCCACACGGCGGTCGAGCGACGGCTGACCGAGCTGATCGGGCCGCTCGGCGGCAAGCTCCACACCGGCCGCTCGCGAAACGACCAGGTGGCGACCGACCTGGCGCTGTTCGCCGCCGAGTGCTCCGAGCGCGCCCTGGAGCTCGTCCGGGCGCTGCAGGCGAGGCTGCTGGCGCTCGCCGAGGGCCACGCGGACTGGCCGATGCCGGCCTACACGCATCTGCAGCGCGCCCAGCCGGTCTACCTCGGCCACCACCTGCTCGCCTACTTCTGGATGCTCGAGCGCGACCGGCGCCGGTTCGAGGCGGCCCGAGGGGCCGCAGGGGAGATGCCGCTCGGCTCCGGTGCCCTCGCGGGGCTCAACTGGGAGCTCGACCGTGACGCGACGGCGGCGGAGCTCGGCTTCGACCGCCCGACCCCGAACTCGATCGACGCCGTCTCGAACCGCGACTTCGTGCTCGACTATCTCTACGCGGCGACGGTCTGCGCGACCCACCTGTCGCGCCTCGGGGCCGAGATCGTCCTCTGGTCGAGCGACGAGTTCGGCTTCTGCGAGCCCGCCGAGGCCTTCGCCTCGGGGTCGAGCATCATGCCGCAGAAGAAGAACCCCGACGCCGCGGAGCTGCTGCGCGCCAAAGCGCCGCGAGTCGCCGCCTCGATGTCGACCCTGCTCGGCGTCCTGCACGCGTTGCCGCTCGCCTACAGCAAGGACCTCCAGGAGGACAAGGAGGCCCTGTTCGACGCCGTCGACACGCTCGAGCTCGGCCTCGAGGTGGCGGAGCGCATGCTCGCCGGACTTCGCTTCGACCGCGACCGGCTCGCGGCGGCGGCCGCCGACGAGATGCTCGCGGCGACCGACGTCGCCGACTACCTGGTCGGCAAGGGGATGCCGTTCCGCGAGGCGCACGGGGTCGTCGGCGGCCTCGTCCGAGCGGCCCTCGACAGCGAGCGGCGCCTCTCCGAGCTCGAGCCGGGCGAGCTCGAGGCCGAGTCCGAGCTGTTCTCGGACGACTATTACGAGCTCTTCCGTGGCAGCGGACGCCTGGACTCGAAGCGGTCGGCCGGGGGCACCGGCACCGAGGCACTCGCGACGCAGCTCGAGCTCGCCCGGGCGGCGCTCTCGGCGCCCTCCGACCCCGGTCCCGACGCCACGTGACCGCCGGTCGCGGCGCGCGGCTCGGCGAGGCGTTCTTCAGCCGCCCGGTTCACGACGTCGCCCGCGACCTGATCGGCTGCGAGCTGCGGTTCGACGGCGTCGGAGGGGTGATCGTCGAGACCGAGAGCTATGAGCGCGACGACCCCGCCTGTCACGCCTACGTCGGCCTCACCCCACGCACGGCCCCGCTGTTCGGCCCACCCGGGCGAGCGTACGTCTATCGCTCCTACGGGATCCACAGCCTCCTGAACGCCGTCGCCGAGCCGCAGGGCAGCGCGGCCGCGGTGCTGATTCGGGCCCTGGAGCCGCGCTGGGGGATCGAGCAGATGCGCGCACGGCGGGGCAGCGACGCGCTCGCCGGCCTCTGCTCGGGACCCGGGAAGCTCACCGAGGCGCTCGGCATCGACCTGAGCCAGAACCGGGCGCCGCTGACCCGGGCTCCGTTCGAGTTGCGCGCCCGCTCGGCCGAGTGGCGCGAGGTGGAGGTCGCGACCGGCCCGCGGATCGGGATCAGCAAGGCGACCGAGTTGGAGTGGCGCTTCTGCGCGGCCGGGAGCGGCTTCTTGTCGCGGCCGCTGCGCGCCGCCGGCGTGACCTAGCCGGGGGCGACGCCGCCACCGGCCGCGGGCGCCGCCGCGCCGCCTGTGTCCCCACCGCCGCCGGTCGGGGGAGCAGCCGGGGGCGGGGGTGGAGGCGGGTTCGTCGCCGGCGCAGCCGGCGCGGCGGACTCGGTGGTCGTCGCGGGGGGGACGGTGGCGGTGTCGGTCGGGACGGTGGACGTCGAGGTCGAGTCGCTCTTCGAGTGCGACTTGCCGTCCGGCGCGCGGGTGGCCTCGAGGTCGTCGTAGGCGTTGACGATCTGGGAGAAGATCAGCGCCGGGTAGGTCCCGCCGTCCACGGGCCCGCCGTTGTAGAGGGTCTCCATCGGCGTCACCGAGTCCGGGTAACCGACCCAGATGCAGGCGGTGATCCTCGGGGTCGCGCCGCAGAACCAAGCGTCGCCGTTGTTGTCCGTGGTCCCCGTCTTGCCCCAGGTCGGGACGCCCGTTTGAGCGAGATGGCCGGTCCCGTCGCTGACCACGGTCGAGAGCACCGACTTCGCCGTCTCGGCGACCGCCGGGTCGACCGCGGGCTTCGAGATCACCTTGTTGACGCCGCTGGCGCCGGTCTGGTCCGCCACGGGGTCACCCTCCTGGTAGCAGTCCACCTTGCAGTCGCCTCCGTCGGTGACGTCGAGGATCCCGACCGGTCCGCCCGAGTCCGCGGCCATCGACCCGGAGATCCGGTTTCCGCCCTCCTGGAGGGTGTTGTAGGCGTGTGCCATCTCCAGCGGGGTGACGCCGGTCGAGAGGCCGCCGAGGATCAACGCCGGGTTGTAGGGCTCCCATGGCCCGTCGTTGATCGAGTAGTCGGTGCCCGGGGTCGACAGGTCGGTCTCGATCCCCATCCGCTCCGCGGTCTGGGCGACGTTCTGGACCCCGACCTGGGTTCCGATCTGGGAGTAGACAGAGTTGTCCGAGTACGTGGTCGCGGTCGCCATCGAGGCCGAGCCGAGGTAGTTGTCGTCGTAGTTGCTGACCCGGAAGACGTCGTTGACGACCTTCGTCCCCTTGCCGTGGTTCTTCTTCACCTTCGCCCGGAAGGGGATCGCCTGCGGCGCCGAGGTGAACGTCTCCTCGGTCGACCGACCCTGTTCGAGCGCGGTCACGAGCGTGAACGGCTTGAACGCCGAACCCGGCTGCCGGTGCCCGTTGGTGGCGAGGTTGAACGGCGCCTCCTGGAAGTCGGGTCCGCCGACCATCGCCAGGACGCCGGCGGTCGCGTTGTCGAGCACGACGACCGCGCCCGTCGGAGGGATCCCGCCGAGCGTCGACTGCACGATGCCCGAGACCTGCTGCTGCAGCTCCAGGTCGAGCGTCGACTTGATCTGCAATCCGCCGCCGAACGCCTCGCCGGCGCCGTAGCGGTCGACGAGCTGCTGACGCAGCCAGGACGTGAAGTAAGGCGCCGCCGAGTTCTCGGCCGGCGGGCGGATCTCGTCCGGCTTCGGGATCGGCTGCTCGCTGTAGGTGGTGTACTCGTCCTGGGTTATGTAGCCCTGGTCGACCATGTTCTGGAGCACCTGGTTGCGGCGCTGGGTCGCGGTCTCGGGGAAGTTGCGGGGCGAGTAGGCGCTCGGCGAGGAGATGATCCCGGCGAGCATCGCCGCCTCCCACGGGAGCAGCTGGTGGGCGCAGGCGTCGACCGGGTTGTCGGTCGTCCCGCAGCCGGGGTGGTTGTATCCGAAGTACGTCTTCGCGGCCGCCTCGACCCCGGTCGCTCCCTCGCCGAAGTAGATCTCGTTCAGGTACTCGGTCAGGATCTTGTCCTTCGGCCACTGGCGCTCGAGGTGGTAGGCGAGCGCCGCCTCGCGCAGCTTCTCGAACACCGTGCGGCTGTCCTGCGCGGCGAGCGCGTTCTTGACGAACTGCTGGGTGATCGTCGAGGCGCCCTGGGCCGCCGAGCCGGATGTGATGTCCTCCCAGACAGCCCGGCCGATGCCCTGGAAGTCGACGCCGCGGTGCTCGTAGAAGCGCTGGTCCTCGATCGCCACCGTCGCCTCCTTCATCACCGGGGAGATCGACTCGGAGGGGATCAGGATCCGCCCCTGGTTGTTGGTCAGCGTGGCGAGCTTGTTGCCGTAGGCGTCCCAGACCACGGAGTTCTCGGAGTGCTGGTACTGCTCGCGGTTCTCGAGCGACGGCAGGTCCTGGGCGACGGCCATCATGATCCCGAAGATCCAGGAGACGAACGCGAGCAGGGCGAGCCCGAGGACGACGAGGGCGAAGCGGAGCTTCTTGAGCCGTGGCCGGGTGCGCCCCTTGGGCTCGTCGGCGGCCGGGATCACGATCCGTCGGCGGCGCCTGAACCGTCCCCTGGGGCGGGGCCGGGGAGATCCCGCCTCCGGAGGATCCACCTCCACGGCCCCGGGGCCGCCGGCCGCGTCGTCGTCGACGCTGAACGTGACCTCGGCCTGGCCGGTCGGGCCGTCGGCCGTCGGCGACTCGATCGACTCCTGCCCCTCCGGGGGGCCAGGCTTCGCCTCCGGTCCCGGCGGGGCGGCGGGCTTCGCGTCGCCGTCCGCCGTTCGCTGCGGCGGCGACTCGTCCTGCTCGGCGGGACGACGCGGGCCGGCCTCGCCGGGCTTCGGCGCCTCGTCGTCGTTCGCGGGGGGGTTGTCTCGTCCTGAGTCCATTTCTCAGACTGGGTGCGTGGGCGCGATCCCTGTCACCCGAGCGACCGTGGCGGGAGCCGATTCGAGGCTCGGGCGGGGTTCTATCGCGCCTCCGGCGCGGGCACGTTCACACCCGGAAGAGCTCAGGTGGACACCCCTTATCGCCGGCCGGTGAGTCTAGCATTGGCCCGGTGGCGCCCCCGAAGCCCGATCTCGCCCCCGAGGCGGCCCGGACCCTCGAGACTCTCGTCGTCGGGGCCGTCGACGTCCTGCCGCGGGACAGGCTCGCCGAGCAGATCGCGGCGGGCGAGGCGCTGAGGGTCAAGTTCGGGGTCGACCCGACCAGCCCTGACATCCATCTCGGCCACTCCGTCGTGCTCAACAAGCTCCGCGCCTTCCAGGACGCGGGCCACACCGTCGTCCTGATCATCGGCGACTACACGGCCCGCGTCGGGGATCCGAGCGGCCGCGACGCGACCAGGCCGGTGCTCTCGGAGGCGGAGATCGAGGCGAACGCGAGGACCTATCAGGAGCAGGCGTTCGCGATCCTCGATCCGGAGCGAACCGAGCTGCGCCACAACAGCGAGTGGCTCGCGATGCCGAGCGAGGCGCTCTTCGACGTGATCCGGCGGTTCACCGTCGCGAGGTTGCTCGAGCGCGAGGACTTCACCCGCCGAATGGCCGCCGCGCAGCCGGTCTCGGCGCTCGAGCTGCTCTATCCGGTGCTGCAGGGCTACGACTCCGTCGCCGTCGCGGCCGACGTCGAGCTCGGCGCGACCGACCAGAGGTTCAACCTGCTGTTCGCGCGCGACGTCCAGATCGCATATGGCCAGGCGCCGCAGTCGATCCTCACGATGCCGATCCTGCCCGGGATCGACGGGGTTCGGAAGATGAGCAAGTCGTACGGGAACCACGTCGGGGTGACCGACCCCCCGGAGCAGATCTTCGGCAAGCTGATGAGCATCCCCGACTCGGTCATGGGCCAGTACTACCTGCTGTTGCTGGGGGAGGAGCTCGATCCCGAGCGCCACCCCGGCGAGGCGAAGCGGGAGCTGGCGCGCCGGCTGACCGAGCGCTTCGCCGGCGCCGGCGCCGGCGAAGCCGCCGAGGCGGGCTTCGACCAGGTCCATGTGCGCGGCGAGCTGCCCGACGAGATATCGGTGGCGCGGATCGAGGCGGCCGACGGCGACGCGGTCCACCTCCCGGCCCTGATCGCGGCCGAGTTCGGCGTCTCGTCGAGCGAGGCCCGGCGGCTGATCCGACAGGGCGGCGTGAAGCTCGACGGCGAGGTGGTGGACGCGGAGACGCTCGACCTGCCCGCGGAACGGCTCGCGGGAACCGTCCTCCAGGTTGGAAAGCGCCGCCACCGCCGGCTGGAGCTCGGTTGACTCAGTCGTCGGCGGCCCGAGCGAGCGCTTGCTTTCGGCCTGGCGCGCTGCTACATTGACATGTCCTCGGCCGGCCAGACAGCTTGCCAGTGAGGCAGGTCGCAGATATACTTGTTGGTCGCGCCTGAAACGGCACCCGCTACGGGGGGAATCCCTCGCCGCGCGGGACGCGGTCTTTGAAAACTGAGCAGCGTGCGATCCGGGGTTTTCCCCGGATCCGACAGGTCCGACCCGTCGTGGGCTCTCGAGCTCCCGACGGGCAGCCAAACCCCGTCATGTCGTCTGTGGCTCTGTGTACGCCGCAGACATTCGACGTGACGACTTTTCGTGTAGACAGAGGAACGGTGCCGGTTGACGCCGGCATCGATTGAAACCCTCAAGTCACTTTTCACGGAGAGTTTGATCCTGGCTCAGGACGAACGCTGGCGGCGTGCCTAACACATGCAAGTTGAGCGACGAACCAGGGCTTGCCCTGGGGCAAAGCAGCGAACGGGTGAGTAACACGTGGGTAACCTGCCCCGATAACCGGGACAACCCGAGGAAACTCGGGCTAATACCGGATGTGCTCGCCGGACCCAAGTCCGGCGCGTAAAGGAAGCTTCGGCCTCCGTATCGGGAGGGGCCCGCGGCCCATTAGCTAGTTGGTGAGGTAACGGCTCACCAAGGCCGCGATGGGTAGCTGGTCTGAGAGGACGATCAGCCACACTGGGACTGAGACACGGCCCAGACTCCTACGGGAGGCAGCAGTGGGGAATCTTGCGCAATGCGCGAAAGCGTGACGCAGCAACGCCGCGTGGGGGAAGAAGGCCTTCGGGTCGTAAACCCCTTTCAGGAGGGACGAAGGTGTGGCGGTGAACAGCCGTCCGCACTGACGGTACCTCCACAAGAAGCCCCGGCTAACTACGTGCCAGCAGCCGCGGTAATACGTAGGGGGCTAGCGTTGTCCGGAATCATTGGGCGTAAAGCGCGCGTAGGCGGCCCGGTAAGTCCGCTCTGAAAGTCCAGGGCTCAACCCTGGAAAGCGGG
>CAVPLH010000006.1:792500-1722325 GCA_963705955.1 uncultured Solirubrobacterales bacterium
GTGAGAATCTTCCCCACCGATTGTCCAAGGTTTCCTGAGTAAAGTTCGTCTGCTCAGGGTTAGTCGGGACCTAAGGCGAGGCCGAAAGGCGTAGCCGATGGCCAACGGGTTGATATTCCCGTACCACGTCGCGTCCGCTATGACCGATGGGGTGACGAGGAAGGGAAAGGGAACCCAGGCGATGGTTGTCCTGGGGTAAGCGCGTAGCCAGTCGTGATTGGAAAACCCGTCACGGCGCTTTGACGCGAGGCGCGATGCCAGCTGGCTTGACCGCCGGCGAGTCCCTGCACCCATGCCTCCGAGAAAAACCTCTAGGCAGGACGCTCGTGCCCGTACCGAGAACCAACACAGGTGGACAGGTAGAAAATACTAAGGTGAGCGAGCTAACCCTCGTTAAGGAACTCGGCAAAATTGTCCCGTAACTTCGGGAGAAGGGACGCCCCGGTAGAGTGAAGCCACTTGCTGGCGGAGCTCGAGGGGGCCGCAGTGACTCGGTCCAAGCGACTGTTTACCAAAAACACAGGCCTCTGCTAAGTCGAAAGACGACGTATAGGGGCTGACGCCTGCCCGGTGCCGGAAGGTTACGCGGAGTTGTTAGCGCTTCGGCGCGAAGCAGCGAAGCTAAGCCCCGGTAAACGGCGGCCGTAACTATAACGGTCCTAAGGTAGCGAAATTCCTTGTCGGGTAAGTTCCGACCTGCACGAATGGCGTAACGACTTGGACGCTGTCTCAACGAGGGGCTCGGTGAAATTAGAGTCTCGGTGAAGATACCGAGTACCCGCAGCAAGACGGAAAGACCCCGTGAACCTTTACTGCAACTTGATATTGGAGTTCGGGATATCTCGCTCAGGATAGGTGGGAGGCTACGAACCGATGGTTTCGGCCGTCGGGGAGCCACCCTTGAGATACCACCCTTGATGTTCTGGGCTTCTAACACAGTGCCGTCAACCGGGCTGTGAACAGTGTCAGGCGGGCAGTTTGACTGGGGCGGTCGCCTCCTAAAGAGTAACGGAGGCGCCCAAAGGTTCCCTCAGCACGGTTGGAAATCGTGCGCAGAGTGTAAAGGCACAAGGGAGCTTGACTGCGACACCGACGGGTGGAGCAGGAACGAAAGTTGGGCTTAGTGATCCGGCGGTTGCAAGTGGAAGCGCCGTCGCTCAACGGATAAAAGGTACTCCGGGGATAACAGGCTTATCGCTTCCAAGAGTCCATATCGACGAAGCGGTTTGGCACCTCGATGTCGGCTCGTCGCATCCTGGGGCTGGAGTAGGTCCCAAGGGTTGGGCTGTTCGCCCATTAAAGCGGCACGCGAGCTGGGTTCAGAACGTCGTGAGACAGTTCGGTCCCTATCTGCTGTGGGCGTTGGAGAGTTGAGAGGAGTCATCCTTAGTACGAGAGGACCGGGATGAACGCACCTCTGGTGTATCTGCTGTCCTGCCAAGGGCACTGCAGGCTCAGCTACGTGCGGATCGGATAACCGCTGAAAGCATCTAAGCGGGAAGCCGACCTCGAGATGAGCTCTCCCATCCCCTTGAGGGAGTAAGACCCCTGGTAGACCACCAGGTTGATAGGCCGGCTGTGCAAGCGCGGTGACGCACTCAGCAGACCGGTACTAATGGGTCGAGGTCTTGACGGATGTTTTTGAATTCCGGAGACCGTTTGGCGACGGTGCAGTTTTCAAGCCCCACCGGGGCCGGGCGGCCGGTAAGAGCCGTGCGGTCTCGACCAATTTCGGTGGCCATAGCGAGGGGGAAACACCTCTTCCCATTCCGAACAGAGCAGTTAAGCCCCTCAGCGCCGATGGTACTTGGTGCGCAAGCGCCTGGGAGAGTAGGTCGCCGCCGTTTCTTCCGTCCTCGAAGAGCCGCCTCCGGGCGGCTCTTCCGCGTTGACCGGTCGCCCCTGGGCCCGCGCCCGGGGCCGGGGACACCGTCATTGGTCAGCCGCGCTCGCAGAGGCGCGCGCCGGGCGCGACGATCCGCCCGGGCCGACAGCCGCGGCGACGGGCGGTCGCGGACGCCTCCCGCCCGGCCGTCTGGCCGAGCCGTCCGCGACATTGCCCATCGGTGCGGCTTCCCGCTTCTGCGGCAAGGGTCTGGAGGCCGTATTCGCCGAGGGTGGCGAAATCGATCGTCATGTCGACCGCGCCCAGGATCCGCTGGGTGATGCTGATTTCTCTTCTCGTAGTCACCCGGGGCAGGCTAGGAACGACCCCGGACAGAACATATGTTCTGCAAGGGAAGTTGCAGGGTCAGCCGCGGCGTCCGAAGCTGTGCGGGCGAGGTGCGACGGCGGCGAGCGCGCCGGCGGAGCCCCCGGCCGCGGCGGCGAGCGCCTCGGAGGGCTCGTCGGGGGCATCGGGGTTCACGTCGCGGCCGGTCTCGCGTCCGGCGGGAGGCTCGATCTGACGGACCTCGGCGACCGCGCCGGCGGCCGGGACGGAGAGCCGCTCGACGTCGACCGCGACGATGTTGATGACTCCGTCGCGGCGCTCGAGGCGCCCGGCGACGAGGGCGAAGGAGGCGGTCCGCACCGCGAGTCGGCAGCGCTCGTAGACGGGTGGGGGGACGATCACGTTCGCAACCCCGACCTCGTCCTCGAGCAGCATGAAGACGACCCCCTTCGCGGTCGCGGGGCGCTGGCGGGCGACGACGAGCCCGGCCAGCCTCACCGGGCTGCGGTCGCCGAGGATCGCGAGGTCGTCGCTTCGGGCGAGCCCGTCGTCGAGCTCGGGGCGCAGGACCGCGATCGGGTGCTCGCCGAGCGTCACCCCGGTCGATGAGTAGTCGGCGACGATCCGCTCCCAGGAATCGAGCGGCCGCAGGTCGGGCGAAGCCGGCAGGGGGAGGGGGAGGGCGAGCTGGGCGTGGTCGCGGCCGCGGATTCGCTCACCGCCGCGGGCGATCCCGAGCCGCCACAGCTCGCCGCGTCGCGGCGCCGAGCCCTTCGTCACCCCCAGCGACTGACAAGCCCCCGCCCAGGCGAGCCGCTCGAGCCCGTCGTGACCGACCCCCGAGCGCGAGGCGAGGTCGGCGAGGTCGCGGTAGGCGCCGGCGCGCTCGCGTTCCGCTACGAGCGCGCCGGCATCCTCCTCGGCGATGCCCTTTATGTAGCCGAGGCCGAAGCGGACGGCGGGGGCAGCTTGCAGCTTGCAGCTTGCAACAGAGCCTGCCAGCTGCGAGCTGCCGCTGCTCCCTGCTCCACAGTGCACTCCACGGCGCTCCGATTCACATCCGCCGCCCGAACCTCGATCCCCCTCCGCTGCGCCTCGTGGGAGAGCGAGTCCGGGGGATAGAAGCCCATCGGCTGCTCGTTGAGCAGCGAGCAGAGCAGCTCCGGCCCGTAGTGGACGCGGAGCCAGGTCGACTGGTAGGCGAGCAGACCGAAGGCAGCAGCGTGGGACTTCGGAAAGCCGAAGCCGGAGAACCCGCGAACCTGCTCGAAGACCCGCTCGGCCAGGGAGCGGTCGACGCCCCGCCGGACCGCCCCGGAGACGAAGCTCTCGCCATAGGCGTTCAGCGCCGCCTCGGAGCGCTTGCGGCTCATCGCCCGGCGCAGGCCCTCGGCCTCTCCGGCCGAGAAGCCGGCGAGCGCCATCGCCACCTGAATCACCTGATCCTGGAATACGATCGCTCCGAGCGTGTCGGAGAGGATCGGCTCGAGGGCGGGGTGCTCGTAGGGAATCTCGAAATCGGGATCCTCGCGCAGCAGCTTGCGGCGCTCGAGATAGGGATGCACCGCACCGCCCTGGATCGGTCCCGGGCGCACAAGCGCCACCTGGACGACGAGGTCGTCGATCGTCTCCGGCAGGCTGCGGGGCAGCATCTGCATCTGAGCCCGGCTCTCGATCTGGAACACGCCGGTGGTCTCCGCCGCCCGGATCGCCTCGAAGGTCTGCGGGTCGTCGAGCGGGATCCGCGAGAGATCGACGCGCTCGTTGCGGGTCCGGGCGATCTCCTCGACGCAGCGCTCGACCGCCGACAGCATCCCCAGCCCGAGCAGGTCGATCTTCAGAAAGCCCGCATCCGCACACGAATCCTTGTCCCACTGAACCACCTGGCGGCCCTCCATCGCTGCCGGCTGAACCGCGCAGATATCGACCAGCGGCCGGGTCGAGAGCACCATTCCGCCGGGGTGCTGGGAGATGTGGCGCGGCAGCCCCCATGCCTCGCGTGCGAGCCCGGCGAGACAGCGCCAGCGCGGCGACGCAGCCCGCGCCGCACCGATCGCCTCGGCGATGTCGCGCTCGACCTCGTCGGCGGCGGAGTACATGTCGGCGATTCCGGCGACGCGCTCGATCTCGCCCTGCGGCAGGCCGAGCGCCTTGCCGAGGTCGCGGACGGCGCCGCGCGAGCGATAGCAGGCGAAGGCCGAGACCAGGGCCGCTCGCTCGCGGCCGTAGCGCTCGTGCACACGCGGGATCAGCCGCTCGCGGATGTCGCGGGGGAAGTCGAGGTCGATGTCGGGCATCTCGCTGATCTCGTCGTTCAGAAAGCGCCCCAAAAAGAGCCCCGCGCGCACCGGGTCGACGTGCGAGAGGCCGGTCAGATAGCAGACGACCGAGCTCACGCTCGAGCCTCTTCCGCGCCCGGGGGGAAGCAGCGAACGCGCTGATTCCGGCCCCCGGACCTCGGCCGCGACCTCCCGCGCGAGCTCGAGCAGGTCGAAGTGCAAGAGAAAGAAGCCCGAGAGCCCGAGGCCGCGGATCACCTGCAGCTCCTCCTCGAGGCGTCGCTCGGCCTCGGGTGCCTCGTGAGTACCGGCGTAGCGCAGCTCGAGCCGGTCGCGGCAGATCTCGGCAAGGGAGCGGTCGGCGTCGGGATCCTCGGAGCCGGGGTAGCGATAGCCGAGATCGCTGGTCGGATCGAATCGCAGTCGCTCGGCGAGCCGCGCTGTCTCGGCCACCGCCTCCGGATGCTCGGCGAAGCGGACCGCCATCTCTTCGGGAGCGGCGAGCACCGAGCTCCAGTTGCCGCGGCGCCAGGGCTCGGACTCCTCGAGGGTCGTATGCCCGCGCACCGCAGCCAGCGCATCCTGCAGGGCAGCCCGCCGGCGGTCGTGGGCGTGGACGTTGCCGGTCGCCACGCAGGAGACGCCGAGCCGCTCCGCGAGCGCGGTCAGCCACCTGTTTCGCTGCCGGTCGCGTCGCCAGAGGGGACGCTGCAGCTCGACCCGAAAGCGTTCGCTGCCGAAGGCGCCGAGCAGCCGACGCGCCAGCGCCTCGGCCCGGCGTGCCCCGCCGAGCTCCCAGCTTCGGACGAGGGCCCCGTCGCCGGCGCAGCCAGAGAGGCAGACGAGCCCCTCGCCGCGGTCGAGCAACGAGGCCAGCGGCAGCACCGGGGGGAGGGGCTCGCGATCGAGCTTCGGCCGGGTCCCGGCGTGGGCCTCGGTCAGCAGCCGGCAGAGGTTCCCCCAGCCGACGGCGCTCTCGACCAGGAGGGTGAGGTGAAAGGGGGCCGCCGCGCCGTCGGCGACGGTCAGCTCGGCGCCGGCGATCGGCCTGACCCCGTGCGGGGCACAGGCCTGCGCGAACTCGATCGCGCCGCAGATGTTGTCGTGGTCGGTGAGCGCGAAGGCCTCATATCCGTACTCGGCGGCACGGATCGCGAGCTCCTCGGGCAACGACGATCCGTCGAGGAACGAGTAGGAGGAGTGGGCATGGAGCTCTACGTACAACTCACGCTCGCTGCTCGAACCAGTGACCGCCGTCGGCGGGCTCGCGAAATACGACGCAGTTGCGACCGTCGGTGAGAACGAGCTCGAAATAGCGTCTTTGCAGGGGTTTCGGCGTCCACCACCGGTCCTCGACCAACCAGTCCTCGCGGACCGCCTCGACCGCCACTCCGGCGACCTTCCCGGGCACGCCCTCCGCGGTGGTCGAGATCGCCACCGGCTTCGGCCAATACACGTGGGGCCTAGCCATCCCACTCCTCGCTGAACGGCGCGAGGATCGCGCGACGCTCGGGGACGCGGGACTCGGGGTCCACCTCGACCGTTCGCAGGAGCGCGTCGCGCCCCGCCGCGGCGCGCGCCTGGCGCACCGCCTCGCCGAGGCGCTCGCGGCGTTCCTCTGAAGGCGAGCGGGCCAGCGATGCCTGCTCGCCCTCAGGGGCACCGAGCTCGAGCGCGCGGAGGCCGAGCCATGCGGCCGGGCCCGGGAGCTCTGTGAGCTTCGGCTCGAGCGCCAGCCGCAGGCGCTCGGCGCCGGCGGTCGCGTTTCGCATCGTTGCCTCGGACAACCACCCACCCCCGCCCGCGACTCGAGCCTCGAGTCGTAGCCGGCGAATCGTCCTCCCGGCTCGCGCGGGGTGGGCGAGCAGTCGCTGGATCAGCAGGTCCAGGGCGCGCTCGAGCTGCTGGCCCGAGACGGCCTCGGGGAGGCCGAGGCGGCAGACGATCTCCTCGTGCGGGCGACGGGGGCGAAGCGGCTCGTCCGCCCCCCGGGCGAGCCGCAGTGCACGCAGCCCCGGCTCGCCGAACCGATCGGCCACCGCCTCGGCGGGCAGCGACGCCAGCTCACCCAAGGTGCGGACGCCGAGGCGCTCGAGGGTGTCGGGCAGCTGGGTCCGCTCCCAGGTTCCTCGCGCCTGCGCCAGCGTCCCACGCCGGACCGGGTGAGCGAGGGCATCGCGCAGCGCTCCGACCGGCAGCGATGCGACCAGGCGCCGCGCGGCGGAGCCGGAGACGACCAGCGCCGGGCGCCGGGAGCGCATCCGCCTCGCCGCGGCGCGGGCGCAGATCCGGTTCGGCCCGGCGCCGACTCGAGCCGGCGGCTCCAGCGAGCGCCGGACGCGGGCGAGGACGGCGGCGGGATCGCCGACGATCCCACGCAGCGGCTCGGTCGCGAAGAACGCCTCGCCGGGAAGGGCGGGCTCGACCGCGGCGCCGAGCGCCTCGAGCGCGCGCAGGGATTCCTCCCAGATCGCCTCGGCGCGGACCACGTCGGCGGGCACCAGGACCAGCGAGGGGCAGCGTGAGAGCGCCTCGGCCAGCCGCATCCCGGCACGCACACCCTGGGCCTCGGCCGCTCCGGAGACCTCACCGACGACCTGCGGCCCACCCGGCTCCGGCGCCAGCGCAACCGGCCGTCCGATCATCTCCCGCCGGCCCTCCATGGCGCTCGTGAGCGAGAGCCGGGGGATGAGGGCACATGCGATCATGTATCGAACACATGTTCGTATAGGGCGCGATCGATGTCAAGGCCGATTCACCGGCTCGTCAGAATTGAGAACGATGCGACCTTCGACCGCGATCGCGAGCCGATTCGCGGCGCTCACCGCCGTGATCGCGACGGCCGCGTTCGCCGGCTGCGGCGGCGGCTCGGACTCCACCTCGACCGGAGAGATCCCCGGTGGGGCCGATCCGGCCAAGGTCCAGGTGATCGACGACTGGGCGAGCACGCTGAGCGAGGGCGACGTCGCCGGGGCCGCCGCCTACTTCGCGATCCCCAGCGTCGCCGAGAACGGGCCGGCGCTGATCCACGTCCACGACTCCAGCGACGCCCGCCTCTTCAACGCGTCGCTGCCCTGCGGCGCAACCCTGGTCGAGGCCGATCCGGAGGGCGAGTTCATCGTCGCCACCTTCCGGCTCACCGAGCGGCCCGGTCCCGGTGCCTGCGGCGCCGGGACCGGCGACACCGCGAAGACCGCCTTCGTGGTCGAGGACGGCAAGATCAAAGAGTGGCGTCGCGTCTTCGATGGCGGCTCGGTTCCGCCGCAGGGCGAGGGACCGGCGCCCGGTCGCACCGTCTGAGCGGGCCGGCGCGCTCACGCCGCTCGATCGGGCCGCAGGGCGGTCCGCTCGCGTGGCATGATCCTGATAGGAATGGGCCTCAGGACCCGTACGGCCCGCAGGTGTTTTCGAGAGAGGAGGGTTCATGTCAAGGATCAAGCTGGTCTTTTTCGCCCTAGTGGTGGCCGGTTTGTCGTCGATCGGGGTTGCGGCCTGTGGCAGCAGCGACGAAGAGCACAACAGCCAGTGAGCTCGGGAGGCTCCGGGGCGACCTCGCTTGATCTGACGATCGGCGATCTGATTCCGCTCACCGGCGACCTGTCGGACTTCGGACCGCCCGGTGACAAGGCGGCCAACCTTGCCGTCGCCAAGATCAACGAGGCGATCAAGGAAGTCGGTGCGGACCATACGGTGACCCTGAAGACCGAGGACGATCAGACGAGCGACCAGGCCGGCGTCTCGGCCGCGCGCAAGCTGGTCGGCGACGGTGCCAGTTGCATCGCCGGCTCGTGGGCCTCGTCGGTGACGATCCCGGTCGCGCGCTCGGTGTCGATCAAGGAGGGCGTGCTCGAGATCTCGCCCGCCTCGACCAGCGACGAGATCACGGGTCTCGACGACAACGGCCTGATCAACCGCACCGCACCGCCCGACTCGTTCCAGGGCCCGACGCTCGCCGACGCGATCGCCAAGGACCTCGGGGGCGCGAACGGCAAGACGGTGAACATCGGCGCCCGCAACGACTCCTACGGCACCGGTCTCGCGAAGACGTTCAGCGATGCCTGGGAGGCGCAGGGCGGAACGATCGGCCAGGAGGTCATCTACGACCCCGAGGCCGCGACCTATGACTCCGAGGCGGCGAAGATCACGTCGGGCAACCCCGACGCAACCGTGATCATCGATTTCCCGGAGACGTTCGCGAAGGTCGGTCCGGCGCTCGTCCGTACCGGTAACTACGACCCGTCGACCACCTGGGGCACGGATGGGCTCGCCTCGTCGAGTCTGCCCAAGGACGTCGGGACGGATGTCACCGACGGTTTCCGCGGCACGGCGCCGGGGACGCCTGACAAGGACGAGACGACGAAGGCGTTCGACCAGGCCTACACGGCCGCTGATCCGAAGGACGTCGATCGTCAGACGTTCGACGCCCAGAACTTCGACGCGGTGGTCCTCTGCTACCTGGCAGCGGTCGCAGCCGGGTCGACGGACGGCACGGACATGGCGACGAAGGTCCAGGACATCAGCGCGCCCCCCGGTGACCCGTTCACCTGGGAGCAGCTGCCCGAGGCGATCAAGGCCCTCGAGAACGGGGACGACATCGACTACCAGGGCGCGTCCGGGGCAATCGACATGGACGAGAACGGCGACGCAACCGCCGGCGTCTATGACATCTACCAGTACAAGGGCACTGCCCTCGACCTCGTCGGCGAGGTGCCGGTCGACACTGGCCAGAGCAGCCAGTAGCCGGCGGAAATCGAGTTCGAGAGGAGGCCGGGGCCGAGCGCCCCGGCCTCTCTCTCATTCCTCGGGCCTGTCGATCCGGGCGGTGCCGCCGAGGTAGAGCTCGGCGACCTTCGGGTCGCTGAGCAGCTGCTCGCCGGGACCCTCGAAGCGGTCGCATCCGAGGTCGAGGACGTAGCCGCGGTCCGACATCGCCAGCGCGCGGCGGGCGTTCTGCTCGACCATCACGATCGTCACCCCGGCGCGGTTCACCTCCTGGGTCTTCTCGAAGATCGCGTCCACGAAGGCCGGCGCGAGGCCGGCCGAGGGCTCGTCGAGGAGCAGCACCTGCGGGTCGGGCATCAGCGCCCGCGCCATCGCGACCATCTGGCGCTCCCCGCCGCTCATCGTCCCGGCAGCCTGGGAGCGCCGCTCGCCGAGCCTCGGAAAGAGCTCGTACATGCGATCGATCTGATCATCGGTGGTCGAGCGATCGAGCGAGCCCATCTCGAGGTTCTCCTCGACCGTGAGGCTCTTGAACACGTTGTCGAGCTGCGGCACGTAGCTGAGCCCGAGCCGGGTGATGTCGTGGGGCTTGCGCCCGGAGATCTCCTGCTCGCGGAAGAGGACCGTTCCCGAGCGCGGGTGAAGGAGGCCGAAGATCGTCTTGATCAGGGTCGATTTGCCGGCGCCGTTCGGGCCGACGATCGTCACGATCTCACCCTCGCGGACCTCGATCGAGACGCCGGTGAGGATGTCGGCCTCCGGGATATAGCCGGCGATCAAGCTCTCCGTCGCCAGCACCCTGGGCTTCGATTCGGTCGCCCCGCTCACGTCGTCGCCCCGTCGGCCCCCTCCGGGCCGCCCCCCAGGTAGGCGTCGATGACCGCCTTGTCGGCGCGCACCTCGTGCGGCTCGCCGTCCGCGATCACCGCGCCCTCGGCCATCACGATCACCCGATCGGCGTGGTTCATGACGACCTCCATGTCGTGCTCGATGAACAGGAAGGTGACCCCCTCCTCGGCCCGCAGGCGCTGCATGTGGTCGAGCAGCCGCCGCCCCAGGGTCGGGTTGATGCCGGCCATCGGCTCGTCGAGCAGCAGAAAGCGCGGCTTCGTCATCAGCGCCCGGGCGAGCTCGAGCAGCTTGCGCTGGCCGCCGGAGAGCGTGCCGGCGTAGTCGTCGGCGAGCTTCGTCAGGTTGAAGACCTCGAGCAGCTCGAACGCCTCCTCTTCCACCTCCTTCTCCCGCCGTCGCGAGGCGGCGGGCCGGAAGATCAGATTGCGCAGCTTCTCGCCCGGCTGGTCGGGCGCCGCCAGGGTCATGTTGTCGATCACGGGCATCGCCGCGAGCGCCTTCGTGATCTGGAAGGTGCGGACCATCCCGCGCCGCGCGATCACGTACGGAGGGTGCCCGAGGATCGCGTCGCCTCCGAAGCTCGCGGTCCCGCCGTCGGCCCGGTAGAAGCCCGTGATCACGTTGAAGAAGGTCGTCTTGCCGGCGCCGTTCGGCCCGATCAGCGCGGTGATCGATCCCTCCCCGACCCGCATCGAGGCGCCGTTGACGGCGCGGATGCCGCCGAAGCGCTTCACGACTCCCCGGGCTTCGAAGATCGCCTTGCCGTTCTGCGGGGCGGCAGTCGCGGCATCACTCACCGAGGACCATCTCCTCCTTCTTGCCGAACATCCCCTGAGGCCGGAAGGCCATCAACAGGATCAGCGTCAGGCCGACGATCCCGAACCGAAGCGCCGCCGTGTCGGCGTCGTCGGAGAACAGCTTCAGCACCCGCGTCCCCTCGAGCAGCGCCCAGAGCACGATCGAGCCCGCGATCACGCCCCAGTAGTTGGCGAGCCCGCCGAGGATGAGGACGGAGTAGGCGAAGAAGGTGACCAGCGGCTCGTAGTCGGTCGGGTGCACGGTCGCCAGGTCGATGGCGAGGAACCAGCCGCCGATCGCCGCGATCCCGGCCGCGATCGCCAGCGACTGGAGCTTGTATGCGAGGGCGTTCTTGCCCAGGGCCCGCGCCGCGTCCTCGTCCTCGCGGACCGCGCGGAGGACCCTTCCCCAGGGGGAGTTCTGGGTCAGCCGCAGCGCGATCGTGACCACGATCACGGCGACGATCACGACCAGGAGCAGGGGCATCAGCGCCTCGGGGTCCGACCAGCCGAGGTCCTGGAGCCAGCCGAGAATCGTGTTCGAGACGTCGTTCCAGGTGTCGTCGAAGCACTTGCTGAAGTCGTCGTTGCAGAAGAAGCCCTGATTGCCGCCGGTCAGGCTCTGGGCGTTCTGGGCGATGATCCGGATCACCTCGGCGCTCGCCAGGGTGGCGATCGCGAAGTAGTCGGCCCGAAGGCGCAACGACGGCAGCCCGACGAGGAGCCCGAACGCCATCGCGGCGAGCATCGAGATCGGCAGCGAGAGCCAGAACCCGATCCCGGTGTCGACCGTCAGGATCGCCATCGTGTAGCCGCCGACCGCCATGAACCCGGCCTGGCCGAAGTTGGTGATCCCGGTGAAGCCGACGTTGAGCTGCAGGCCGAGGGCGAGCAACGCGTAGATGCCCGCGAGGACGCCGACGTTGACCAGGAACAGGGGCGAGGTGAGCGAGCCCCAGTCGATCGCCAGCGGCAGCGTGGAGTGCAGGTCGCCGAGCACTAGACGACCTTCGCCTTGCCGAAGATCCCCTGCGGGCGGATGATCAGGACGAGGATCAGGACGACGAAGCCGACCGCGAGCTTCCAGCGCGAGTCGATGAACATCGTCGACCACTCGGTGACCAGGCCGAGCACCATGCCCCCGGCGAGGGCGCCGAACGCGTCGCCGATCCCGCCGAGGATCACCGAGGCGAAGATCGCGAGCAGGAGCGTGAACCCGAGCTCGGGCTGTAGTGAGAGGTTGGCGCCCGCGAGCACCCCTGCGAGGCCGGCGAGGCTGCCGGAGAAGATCCAGGTGTAGAGGATCACCCGCGAGGTATCGATCCCGGTGGTCTCGGCGAGGTCGAGGTCGTCCGACAGCGCGCGCATCCGCTTGCCGAGCATCGTCAGCCGCAGCATCAGGCCGGTGGCGAGGATGACGACCACCCCGATCACGATCGTGATCAGCTGCGTGCGGCCGATCGAGAGCCCGAGGAAATGGACGGTCGCGGTGTTGTTGACGTCGAGGCTGAGCACGTCCGTACCCCAGGCGAACTGGATCACGGCGCGGATCAGGAAGGCGAGTCCGATCGACATCAGGACCAGCTGCAGCAGGCCGGCGCGCTTCTTGCGCATCGGCGCCCACATCACCTTCTCGGTCAGGATCCCGAGCGCCGCCGTCGTCACCATCGCCCAGACGAGGGCGACGGCCAGCGGGATCCCCCAGGTGACGTTCATCAGGTACGCCATGTAGGCGCCGAATGTGAGGAAGTCGCCGTGGGCGAAGTTGACCAGCTTCAGGATTCCGTAGACGAGCGTCAGGCCGACCGCGCCGAGCGCGTAGATCGCCCCGGTGGAGAGTCCCGCGAGGCCCGACTTCGGCGACCTCGTGGACGCCCTTCGCGATCACCATCAGGAGCACGAGCACGGCGAGGATCCCAAGCGCAACCTGAGCCGGCCGCTGATCGGCCCACTCCCTCCATCTGCGCAGTGCGGACCTGTCGTCGCCGACGGTCAGTGCTCCGGCTTCCATACTCCTCCCGGCTGATCCTATCCCGGCCGGGCAAACCTCAAACGGCTGGCTGCCGATCGCTCCGCCGCCCTGTGGCGAGCTTCAGGTGCCGAGCTTGCGGCGCAGGTTCGCGATCACGGCGTCGGTGAACTCGATCGTCTGAGAGTGCCCGCCCAGATCGGGGGTCCGGGTCCCAGCCGCGACCGTCTCGAACACCGACTCATAGACGGCGCGCGAGGCCCGCTCGGCCTCGCCGCCGGCGTAATGCAGCACGGCCCCGGCGGCGAGGATCATCGCCATCGGGTTCGCGACTCCCTTGCCCTCGAGCGCCGGGGCGGTGCCGTGCGGAGCCTCGGCCATCGCCACCCGGGGCGCGAGGTCGTCGTCGAGCGCGAGCAGCACGGACTCGGCGCCGGCGATCGAGCCGAACAGCGGCAGCACGAGGTCGGAGAGCAGGTCGCCGTCGCGGTTCAGGCACGGGATCACGAGCGGTCCGTCGGCGGCGCCTCCGATCAGCCCGGCGAGCGTCGCGTCGATCAGCACGGGCTCGTATCCACACCCCGGGTGGCGCCCGGCAGCGGCGTCCATCTCCTCCTTGAGCATCCCCTCGTAGATCGGGCTCACGGTCCACTTCGGGCCGCCGTAGACGCGACCGGAGATCCGCTCCGCCTCGCGGAACGCGTACTCGGCGACGGCGCGACAGGTGGAGCGGCGGATCGTCTCCGTGCGGTGGGCGAGCTCGTCGTCGTCCTCGGCCTCGCGCCACTGCTCGGCGCCGTAGGCGTCGCCGACCGCCATCCGGCAGACCGCGATCGGGTGATGGACGCCGGCGACGGGGGTGATCCCGGGGATCCGGCGACCGGTTCGCATGATCACGTTGCCGTCGATCGATTCGCGGAGGATCCGGTTCGGGCTGCCGACGTCGTCGGCGCCCTCGGGCGTGATCGTCGCCGCCTTGAGGCCGAGCCCGGTCTCCAGCATCGCCTCGGCGGCCTCGGCGCAGACGGCGTTGCGGGTCGCGCGGCGGTTGGCGAGCGAGAGGTCGATGCGGCGGATCTCGACCTCGAGCCCGAGCACCTCGGGGTCGAGGACCCGCAACGACTGATCGAGCAACTCCTGCCCGGTCTGATCGCCCTCGAGCGCGACTATGCTCAGCGGAGCCATGGTCGGCCGAGGCTATCCGACGGAATGACGGGGCAAGCCTGCAGCTGGTGCGGGCAGGCCGTGGAGGCCGACGACGGCTTCCGTCTCTACGAGGCGGCCGGGGAGAGGCGAGCGACGTTCTGTCGCCTCGAGCACGTGATCCCGTGGGCGATCCAGGGCGCGCACTGGGAGCCGGGGGCGCTCGCCGAGCCGCCGGACGTCGATTCCGGGCCGCGCCGCTGCTCGCATTGCGACGCCGAGCTCGGCGAGGTGCGGGTGCTGCTCGTACGACACCGCGGCGAGCATCGGATCGCCGACGACTTCTGCTCCGTCGACCACCTCAACGAGTGGGCGAAGGCCGGCGGCCGATGGCGGTAGGGGCAGCGCGATGCGACTGATCCTCAACGTTCTCTGGCTCGTGCTCGGCGGGCTCTGGATGGCGCTCGGATGGCTGCTCGCGGCGCTGATCATGTTCATCCTGATCATCACGATCCCGTTCGGGCTCCAGGCGGTGAAGATCGCCGGCTTCGCGCTCTGGCCGTTCGGGCGCACCCTGGTCAAGCGCGCCGACGCCGGGATCCCGTCGGCGATCGGAAACGTGATCTGGTTCGTGCTCGCCGGCTGGTGGCTGGCGCTCGCGCACCTGATCACGGCGTTCCTGCTCGCAATCACGATCATCGGCATCCCGCTCGCCGCGGCGCACATCAAGCTGGTACCGATCTCGCTGACCCCTTTCGGCCGCGAGGTCGTCCCGATCGACTCGCTCGAGCCGGGGAGCGAGGCGGTCGTCGTCGCGGCCCGGCGCTGACCCCCGAGCCCGGGTTTGTGCATAGAGTGCGCGCTCGATGAGCGACTTCAGCCGGCTATCGATCTCGGGCCGTGTCGCGACGCCCGCGGACCCCGACTGGGACGAGGCGCGCCAGGCGTGGAACCTGGCCGCCGACCCGCACCCGAGCGCGGTCGCCTTCGTCGAGAGCGCCGAGGACATCGCCGCGACGGTCCGGTTCGCGGCCGACCACGAGCTCAAGGTCCTCGGCCAGTCGACCGGGCACGGCGCGGCGGCGGTGGGTCCGCTCGACGACACGATCGTGATCAAGACAGAGCGGATGCGCGGGATCGAGGTCAGCGCCGCGGATCGGAGGGCACGGGTCGAGGCCGGGGTGCTGGCGCTCGAGATCGGCGCCGCGGCGCAGGCCGACGGGCTCTGCTCGATGCCGGGCTCCGCCCCCGACGTCGGCGTCGTCGGCTACACGCTCGGTGGCGGGCTGAGCTGGCTCGGTCGCCGCTACGGGTTCGCCTGTAACCGCGTCAACGCGATCGAGCTGGTGACCGCGGCGGGCGAGGCTCGCCGGGTCGACGCCGATACCGACGCCGATCTGTTCTGGGCGCTGCGGGGGGGCGGGGGCGGCTATGCGATCGTCACCGCGCTCGAGCTCGAGCTGACGCCGATCGCGGACATCTACGCCGGGGCGCTGGTCTTCGCAGCCGAGCTCGGCACCGACGCTGTTCGTGCCTACCGTGACTGGGCTCATGGGGTTCCCGACGAGGTCACGTCGATCGTCCGCTTCCTGCGCCCGCCGCCGCTCCCCGACGTACCGGAGCCGATTCGCGACAAGCCGTTGTTGACCATCGACGCCGCCTGCATCGGCACCGAGGAGGAGGGGGCGCGGCTGATCGCCCCGCTTCGCGAGCTCGGCGAGCCGATCCTGGACACCTTCGGGCAGATCCCGATCGAGGGGCTGAGCCGGATCCACATGGACCCCGAACAGCCGGTCCCCGCGATCGGCGATCACATGGTGATCCGCGAGTTGCCGGACGAGGCGATCGACGCGTTCTTCGGCGTCGTCGGTCCGGAGGCGGGCTCGCCGCTCCTGCTCGCGGAGCTGCGCCACCTCGGGGGCGCGCTCGCCCGCGAGGCTCCGGGGGCCGGCGCCCTCTCGAAGATCGACGCCGAGTTCGCGATGCTGGGAATCGGCCTGCCGATGACGCCGGAGGTCGGCGAGGCGATCGGCGTCCGGCTCGATCTGCTCAACGAGACGATGGCGCCGTGGGCGGGCGAGGGCGGCTACTTCAACTTCGCCGAGCGCCCCTGCGACATCGACGCGATCCTCGATCCGCAGACCTGCGCGCGGCTCGCCGAGGTGAAGCGGCGCTGGGACCCGGACGAGACGATTCGCGCCAACCACGCGATCTCGCTGACGCCCGCCTAGCGATCCAGCTGGTATCAAGCGCGCATGGACCGCGAGGCCGGGGTCGGCGATCGGCCGGTGGCGACGGCGCGCACGGGGAGCGTTCGTGCTCGGCCCTCGGCCGAGGACATCGCCTGGGTGGGCCTCTGGCCGGCCGTAATCCTGGTGCTCGCGGGCGTGCTCTGGCTCGCGCCGCCGCTCTCCGACCTCTACCCGGCGTCCAACTACAGCTTCTTCGGGATCTGGACGCCGCAGGTCAGGCCGGAGCCGCTCGAGGCGACCCGGTGGCTGATCGCGCTCGCAGTACCCCTGCTGCTCGCCGGATTGGTGTGCCTCGGCTCGCCGGGGAGGGGGCGGGAGCGGTTCGACCTCGCGGTGATCGCGCTTCAGGTCGCCGGCCTCGGACTGGTCGTCTGGGCAGTCGCCGCGCAGACGAACGGGCCCTTCTTCCCGGCACCCGCCGACTACTTCTCGCCGCTCTTGCTCTCGGTGCCGATCGTCGTCGTCGGCACCGCGATCGGAATCGGGTTGACGCTGCTCGCGCTGGCGCCGGCGAGGCCACTGGACCGTCTCCCGCGGCCGGCTCGCACCTCGCCCTGGTGGCGGCGCGGTGCGTTCGCGGCGGCGCTGCTCGTCACCGGTCTCTGGCTGCTGCCGGCGTTGGTCACGGACGCCACCGTCGGGGGGGCCGGGTTCCTCCCGTCGACGCACATTCCGGTCTGGGCCGACGAGTACTTCGCGGTCGTCAACGGACGCACGCCCCTGGTCGACTTCGTCCCCCAGTACGTCCACCTGATCCCGCTCGCCGTCGAGCCCGTGCTCGCGGCCTTCGACTCGTCGCTGGGCTCGCTCTCGGTGGTCCTGGCGGTGCTCTCGCTGGTCGCCTTGGTGGCGCTCTACGGTGCGCTCCATGAGGCCGTCGATCGGCGCCCGCTCGCGGCGCTCGCCCTCTACGTCCCGCTGCTCGCGTTCTCCCTCTTCCCGTGGACGCGCGACGGCTCGCAATGGGAGTTCAACGGCAACTACTACGCGTTCTTTCCGGGTCGCTATCTGGGCCCGTTCGTGCTCTGCTGGATGTGTGCGCGCGCGGTCCGCAACCGACGCCTCCCGATCTGGCTTCTGTTCTTCGTCGGCGGGCTGGCGATCCTCAACAACGCCGAGTTCGGCGTCCCGTGCGTGATCGCGCTCAGCGTCGCGCTGATCCTCGGATCGGATCGTAGGCCGCCGCTCGAGACGGCGCGGGTCCTGCTGCCGCAGGCCGTCGCCGGACTGGCGGGCGCGCTGGCACTCGTCTGCGTCGTGATCCTGGTGCGGTCCGGCGAGCTACCGGATCTGGGCGAGCTCACCTACTTCGCTTCCCTGTTCGGTCGCCAGGGGTTCGGGCTCGTGCGGATGCCGACCCTCGGCCTCCACATCCCGATGTATCTGACCTTCGTCGCGGCGATCTTGGTCGCCGCCGTCCGCCACGTCCAGTCGCGCCCGGGGGCGACCCTGACCGCGATGCTCGCCTACGCCGGCGTCTTCGGCCTGCTCTCGGGCTCCTACTTCGTCGGCCGCTCGCTTCCCTGGCAGCTGATGCTCCTCTTCCCGATCTGGGGGTTCGCGCTCGCACTGCTCACCTGGACCGCGCTGGCGCAGCTGGGTTCGGTCGGGGCGGGAGGGAGACGGCTGTCGCGCTCCCTGCTGCCCTCGGCGGCGGCGCTGGTCGGCTTCGGCGTCATGATCGCCGCGATCGCGACGTTCCCGACGCCGTGGCAACAGGTCGACCGGCTCTCGGCCTCAGGAGACCTCGGAGCCGGCCCCGCGGAGGAGCGATTCGTCGAGGCCAAGACCAGCCCCGGGGAGCCGATCCTGCTGTTCGGTGCGGCGCCCGACCACAGGACCGCGGAGCGCGCCGGGGTCGACGACGTCTCGCCGTGGAACGACGCGATCGAGCTGCTCTCCGAGCGCGAGGTCGGGCGGGCCCTCGACGCGCTCGATCAGGCACAGGGCTCGAAGATCTTCATGAGGCCGGTCGGGCCGCTGATCGCCGACCTGCTCGGCCGCCGAGGGCCGGTTGCCCCGCTGTTGACCGACGCCGGCTTCCGGCCCGTGAGCGCGGATCCGGAGAGCCGGCTCGAGCTCTGGGAGCGGACCGGCGAGCCGTGAGACAGCTCTCCGGTCCGATCACGGTCTCCTACCCGCCGCGATTGCCTCCCGAGCCGCCGGGCTTCTGCCCGGCGTTGCTGCTTCGCGGCGGGATCGCCTCGTCGCCCGCGTCGGCGGCGAACTCCTTGAGCAGCGCCGCGGTCTCGCGAGGCTTCTCGACGTTCGGCGAATGGCCGGCACCCTTGACCTCGACGGTCCGCACTCCGGGGACGTCCTTGTAGGCGTCCAGGGCCTCGCCGGCGTCGTAGATCTGGTCCTCGGCTCCGAAGATCACCATCAGCGGGACGGCCGCTGTCGTCATCCGCTGATCGAGCGGGATCGCATCGGTGTAGTCCTCCTCCGCCTGGGCCGAGTCGTGGTACGAGGTGTAGGTCATCGCCTTGTTGTCATCGACGACCTGATCCGGGTTGGCGAAGCCGTCCGCGAGGTCGTATCCGGGCGCGAACGCCTGCTCGTAGCCCTGCTTGACCAGCGACGCGATCCTCACTCGCCACAGCGCCTGCCCGATCACCGGCGCCATCGTCAGCTTGGCCAGGAAGTCGAGGCTCCCGAAGCTCGAGTCGGGCGCCTGGTCGATGATCGCGACGCGGTCGACGAGTTGGCTGGCGCGCTCCGCGACCGCGACGGCGACGGTCCCCCCGAGCGAGTGGCCGACGACGACCGCGCCCTGGACGCCGAGCCGATCGAGCGCCGCGGCGACGAGGTCGGCCTGGTCTTCGATCGAGTAGCCGGACTTCGGCTTCGCCGACCCGCCGTGGCCGAGCAGGTCGACCCTGATCACTCGATGATCGGCGGCCAGCAGCGGAACCATCGAGTCCCACCAGTGCAGCGAGCATCCGAAGCAATGCAGGAGCACGATCGGGGCTCCGGCGCGACGCGAGCGCGGCTCTCCGGTGTCCGTCACCTGGACGTCCCCGCCCGGCAGCGAGAGGATCCGCCCGCCATCGATCGTGATCTCCGCGTCCTTGGTCTCGTTGTCGACGACGATCGTGTTGATCGCGAGCAGCACCGCGAGCGCGACGAGGATTCCGATCGCGATCTTCCAGCCGCGCCTCAAGCGCCCCCGTCCTCACGCGGACCGAGCCCGAGCTCGTCGGCTCGAGCAGCCATCGCCTCGATCACGAAGCCGACGTGCTCGTCGAAGTCGACCCCGAGCTCGTCGGCGCCCTGCTGGACCTCGTCGCGATTGACCCCGGCGGCGAACGACGGCTGCTTGAGCTTCTTGCGCACCGATTTCGGCTTCATGCCCTCGATCCCGGTCGGCCGGACGAGCGCGCACGCGGCGATGAAGCCCGAGAGCTCGTCGACGGCGAACAGCGTCTTCGCCATCTCGGTCTCGCGTGGGACCCCGAGGAAGGTCGCGTGGCCGGCCACCGCGTCGATCAGCTCCTGCGGCCAGTCGAGCTCGGCGAACAGCCGCAGGGCGGTTCGGGGATGGCCGTTCTCGGTGTCGTCGAGGTCCGGGAAGCGCTCGTAGTCGAGGTCGTGGACGAGCCCCGTGACCGCCCAGAGCTCCTCGTCGCCCCCGAGCGGCCCCGAGTACGCACGCATCGCGGCTTCGACTCCGAGCAGGTGCTTTCTGAGCGAGTCGGACTCGATCCACTCGCAGACCAGATCCCATGCTTCGTCGCGCGTCGGTTGTGGCATGAGCCCATTTAACTGCTCCCGGCGGCGTACCAACGGCGCGCTTGGCGGCAGCGAATCGGCGCCTGCGATCGTCCTCGGTCGCTCGCGTTGCCCTGCCACGCGTCGCTCCCTGCGTCCTTGGCAGGCGCGATTCTCGCTCGCCAAACACGACGTTGGTCACCGCCGCGAGCAGTTACCCTCCGCGCCGATGGACAAGTTCGTGATCAAAGGGGGGCCGGCGCTCTCCGGCGAGATCGTCGCCGCCGGCAACAAGAACGCGGCGCTGCCGATCCTCGCCGCCTGCCTGCTGACCGACGACGAGCTCGTGCTCACGAACGTGCCTCGGATCCGCGACACGGAGACGCAGGTCGCGGTGCTCGAGGGGATCGGTGTGCGAGCCGCGTGGTCGGACGGCGAGCTGCGGCTGCAGGCCGACTCGGTGACCGATACGGCGCCGGATGAGGCACTGTCGGCGAAGATCCGGGCGTCCTTCCTGCTCGCCGGCCCGCTGCTCGCCAAGTTCGGCGAGGCCCGGATGCCGCCGCCGGGCGGCGACTTCATCGGTCGCCGCAGGCTCGATCCCCATCTCGACGCCTTCCGCGACATGGGCGCGACGATCGAGGGCAGGCGCGAGGTCGTGATCTCGGGCCCGGAGGACGGGCTCAAGCCGTGTGGGATCTTCATGGACGAGCCCTCCGTGATGGCGACCGAGAACGCGCTGATGGCGGCGGCGCTGACGCCGGGCCCGACGACGATCTCGAACGCCGCCTGCGAGCCCCACGTCCAGGACCTCGCCCGGTTGCTGGTCAAGATGGGCGCCGAGATCGACGGCATCGGCTCGAACGTGATCACGGTCCACGGCCGCGACAAGCTCGGCGGCGCCGAGCACCGGATCGCCGCCGATCACATCGAGGTCGCGAGCTTCATGGCGCTCGCCGCCGCGACGCGCGGCGAGCTGCGGATCCGCGACGCGGAGCCCGACGACCTGATCACGATCCGGCGCCACTTTCGCCGGCTCGGCCTGCAGACGATGGTCGAGGGCGACGACGTCCTCGTGCCTCCAGACCAGGCGCTCGAGGTCCGCGACGACCTCGGCGACGCGATCCCGAAGATCGACGACGGCCCGTGGCCGGCCTTCCCGGCCGACCTGACGTCGATCGCGCTGGCGCTCGCGACCCAGGCGCGAGGCACGATCCTGATCTTCGAGAAGATGTTCGAGAACCGCCTCTTCTTCGTCGACAAGCTGGTCGCGATGGGCGCTCGGATCACGCTCTGCGATCCCCACCGGGCGATCGTCAGCGGTCCGAGCCGGCTTCACGGCGAGCGCGTCGAGAGCCCCGACATCCGCGCCGGGATGGCGATGCTCATCGCCGCGCTCTGCGCCGAGGGCACATCCGAGATCGGCAACGCGATGCAGATCGACCGCGGCTACGAGCGGATCGACGAGCGGCTCCGCGCGCTCGGGGCGCGAATCGAACGCGTCGCGGTCGAAGCGGTGCCGGCGTAGGCAGCGGCAGCTGGGAGCCGGCAGGTCAGGGTCCGCCAGCTGCAAGCGGCAAGCCGGCAGGTCCGCGCTCCCGTGTCTGCCATGCTCCCTGCTCCCTGCTCGTAAGCCCCTACGCTTTCGCACTGCCATGACCCACTCGATCCCCCCCGGCACACGGGACGTCCTCCCCGACGAGATGGCCGAGTTGCGCCGGCTCTCGCTCGCCCTGATCGAGGCGTTCGAGCGCTTCGGGTACGGCGAGGTGGCGACGCCGACGATCGAGTACGAGGAGGTGCTGGCGCGCGGTGACGAGCGCGGCGCCCCGGTCGCCTATCGCTTCTTCGACGAGTCGGGGGCGCTGCTGGCGATGCGCTCGGACATGACGATCCCGATCGCCCGTCTGGTCGCGAACCGCTACGCGACGGCCGAGCCGCCGTTTCGGCTCTGCTACCTGGCGCGCGCCTACCGGGCGGTGCGACCGCAGCGGGGCCAGATGCGCGAGTTCACCCAGGCCGGCGTCGAGCTGGTCGGGGCGCCGGCACCGGACGGCACCGCCGAGGTGGTCGAGGTGCTGGCTGCGGCCCTCGACGCGGCGGGGCTGACCCGCGCGGTGATCGCGCTCGGCGACGCTGACCTGTACGGCCAGCTGCTCGGTGAATTCGGCGTCGGGCCGGAGTCGCGGGCGCGACTGCTCGACTGCCTCGCAACCCACGACCTCGTCGGGCTCGAGGCGGAGGTCGCAGCGTCGGATCTCGGAACGGCCGAGCGCGAGGTCCTGGTCGGTCTGCCGGGTCTGCGCGGCGGCCCGGAGGTGCTCGACGAGGCCCGCCGCCTCGGGGGCGAGGCGACCGAGCGGGCGACGCGCCGGCTCGCGGACACGTTCGGCTCGCTGCGAGAGCGCGGGGTCGCCGAGCGGGTGCGCCTCGACCTCGGCCTGCTTCGCGACCTCGGCTACTACACCGGCGCGATCCTCGAGGTCTACGACCCGGCGCTCGGCCACATCCTCGGCGGCGGCGGCCGTTACGACGAGCTCATGGGACGCTTCGGCAGGCCGCTTCCGGCCGCCGGCTTCGCGCTCTTCTTGGAGCGCCTCCATGTCGCCCAGGCCGAGGAGGGTGTCCGATGAGGGGCTACGGCGCGGTGGCCGGCCCGACCAGGGCGGTGGGGGAGGGACCGCTGAAGCTCGCGCTGCCGCGAGGAGCGCTGTTCGCGGGCACGCTCGACCTGCTCGACCGGATCGGAGTCGAGACCGCCGCGCTGCGCGGCGACTCGCGGTCGCTGGTCTTCGACGCGGGCCCGCTGACCCTGGTCACGATGCGGCCCGCCGACGTCCCGACCTACGTCGAGGCCGGCGCCGCCGAGCTCGGGATCACCGGCAAGGACGTGCTCGCCGAGCAAGCCGATCGGGCCGTCTACGAGCTCGTCGATCTCGGCTACGGCGCCTGCCGGCTGGTCCTCGCGGGACGCCGCGGCGACGAGAGCATGGGCGAGGCGGAGCGACGCCTCGGCACGATGCGGATCGCGACCAAGTACCCGCGGACGACGGAGCGCTGGTGCGAGCGGACCGGGCGCCAGGCCGAGGTGATCGAGGTCAAGGGATCGGTGGAGCTGGCGCCCCTGGTCGGCCTCGCGGATGGGATCGTCGACCTGGTCGACAGCGGCAGGACGCTGGCCGAGAACGACCTCGAGGTCCGCGAGGAGATCGCCGGCTGCACCGCCCGTCTGGTCGCGAACCGGGTCGCCCACCAGCTGCGTGCCGCCGAGCTCGACGAGCTCGTCGCCCGGCTGCGGGAGGCGTGTTCGACGTGAGGATCGAGCGGATCGAGTGGAACGGAGCCGGAACGGCGGCGCTCGCCGCCAGGCTGCGCTCCGCGGCTTCGAGCGCCGCCGGCCCCGGCGATGCCGTGGCCGAGATTCTCGACCGCGTCCGAGCCGGCGGCGACGCGGCCGTGCGCGAGCTCGCGGAGGAGTTCGGCGACCCGGTCGGCGAGCGCCTGCGGGTCGATCCCGCCGCGGTCGCCGCCGCTCCCGGGCTGCTCGAGCCCGGGCTGCGCGAGAGCCTGCGGCTGGCCGCGCTCAACATCGCCGCGGTCGCGCGCGCGGAGCTCGCGGTGCTCGAGCGGGCGGCCTCGGCGGAGCTCGAGCAGGGACAGCGGGTCGAGGTGCGCAGCTCCCCGGTCGCGGTCGCCGGCGTCTACGTGCCCGGCGGTCGCGCCGCCTACCCCTCCTCGGTCCTCATGTGCACGATCCCGGCGCGGGTCGCCGGCGTCGCCCGCGTCGTGGTTGCGACGCCCCCCGATCTCGGTGGCAAGCCCGCCGACGCGGTGCTGGCCGCCTGTGCGATCGTCGGGCTCGACGAGGTGTACGCGGTGGGAGGCGCGCAGGCGATCGCCGCGCTCGCCTTCGGAACCGAGAGCATCCCGGCGGTCGAGGTGATCGCCGGTCCGGGGAACCGCTACGTGACCGAGGCCAAGCGTCGGGTGATCGGGCGGGTCGCGATCGACGGCCTCGCCGGGCCCAGCGAGCTGGTCGTGGTCGCCGACGGGACCGCGGATCCGGAGTGGATCGCGCTCGATCTCTGCGCCCAGGCCGAGCACGGCGACGACAGCCCGGTGATCGTCGTCTCTCCCGACGCCGCGCTGCTCGACGCGATCGGGACACGGGTCGAGGCACTTGTCGCCGAGCGGCCGAGCGTCGCCGACGCACCCCTCGCGCTGGTCACCGCGCCAGGGCTCGAGCTCTCGCTGAGCCTCGCGGACGCGATCGCCCCGGAGCATCTGCAGCTGATGTTCTCGGGGGCGGACGAGTCCGCCGCCCAGGGCCGAATCGCCGCTTGCGTGTTCGTCGGCTCCGCAGGGGCGACGGCGTTCGGCGACTACGCGGCCGGCTCCAACCACGTGCTGCCGACCGGCGGAGCGGCCCGCTTCGCGGGTCCGCTCGGCCCGGGGGCTTTCATGCGCCGAAGCTCCGTAGTCTCCATCGGGTCGGCCGCGGCGACGGCGCTGGCGCCACATGTGGTGACGATCGCGAACGCGGAGGGGTTCGTCCGTCCACGGCGAGTCGGCAGCCGCGAGGACGAAGCGATGACCCGAACGGCGAAGATCGAGAGAACGACCGGCGAGACGAACGTCTCGGTCGAGCTCGAGCTCGAGGGCGGGGAGGTCTCGGCCTCGACCGGGATCGGGTTCTTCGACCACATGCTCGAGCTGCTCGGCCGCCACGGCCGGCTCGGCCTGCGCGTCGAGGCGAGCGGAGATCTCGAGACCGGGCCGCACCACACGGTCGAGGACGTCGGGATCGCACTCGGCCGGGCGCTCGACGAAGCGCTCGGCGACCGCGCCGGGATCCGGCGCTACGGCGACGCCCTGGTCCCGATGGACGAGGCGCTGGCAGCGTGCGCGCTCGACATCTCGGGACGCCCGCTGTGCCTGTTCGAGGCCGACCTGCCGCCGGTCGCGATCGCCGGCTTCGACGTCGATCTGACCGAGGAGTTCTTTCGCGCCGTGGCGACGAGCGCGAGGATCACCCTGCACCTCGGGACGCGCTACGGCTCGAACGCCCATCACATCGTCGAGGCATGCTTCAAGGCGTTCGCGCGCGCCCTGCGCGAGGCGGTATCGGTCGATCCGGACGAGGACGGGGTGCCGAGCACCAAGGGGACGCTCAGCGGGTGAGCGCGCATTCGGCAGCCGCCGGTCCACGGATCTGCGTCCTCGACTACGGGATGGGGAACCTGCGGTCGGTCGAGAAGGCGCTCGAGCACGTCGGGGCCCGGGCCTCGATCACATCCGACCCCGAGTCGGCGGACGCCGCCGACGGCCTCGTGTTGCCGGGGGTGGGGGCGTTCGCGACGGCGATCGAGCGGATCCGCGAGCGCGAGCTCGACCGGCTGATCGAGCGGCGACTGGCGGCCGGGACCCCGGTTCTCGGGATCTGCCTCGGCTTTCAGCTGTTGTTCGAATCCTCGACCGAGCTCGGCGGCGCCCGCGGCCTCGGCCTGATCGGGGGCGAGGTCGTCGAGCTCGACGCGCCGGGTTTGAAGGTGCCCCACATCGGCTGGGAGCCGGTCGTCTGGGCGACCGACTCGCCCCTGCGCGAGGGGATCGACCAGGGCACGCCGTTCTACTTCGTCCACGGGTTCGCGCCGCGACTGGTCAGCGAGGGCGAGACGCACGCGACCGCCGAGCACGGCCGGCGCTTCGTCTGCGCGGTGGCGAGGCCGCCGCTCTACGGGGTCCAGTTTCACCCCGAGAAGTCGAGCGCCGCGGGCCTCCGCCTGCTCGCCAACTTCGCCGGCGTCTGCGCCCGGGTGCCGGCGTGATCCTCTACGCGGCGATCGACATCCGCGACGGTCACGCGGTCCGCCTCGTCCAGGGCGACTACGAGCGCGAGACGGTGTTCGACGCGGATCCGCTCGACGCGGCCAGGCGCTGGGTCGACCAGGGAGCTCCGGCCCTGCACGTGGTCGACCTCGACGGGGCTCGGGACGGAGCGCCGATCAACATCGAGCACGTCGCGAGAATCTGCTCCGGGGTCGACGTGCCGGTCCAGGCGGGTGGCGGGCTGCGCCAGGCGGACGACGTCGACGCGGTGCTGCGAGCCGGCGCCGCTCGGGTCGTGCTCGGCACGGCGGCGCTCGCGGACCCGGCGCTGATCGAGGCGCTGGTCGCCGAGCACGGCGAGAGGATCGCCGTCGCGGCCGACTCGCGCGCCGGCCGTGTCGCGGTCGAGGCCTGGGAGCGCGAGACGCCGCTGCGCACCGAGGAGCTCGTCGCCGACCTCGCCCGCCGGGGCGTGCGCCGTTTCGTCCACACGCCGGTCGAGGTCGACGGCACGCTGCGGGGCCCGGCGCTCGACGGCCTCCGCGGGGTCGCCGAGGCAACTGCGGAGATCGACGGCGAGCTCGTCTACTCCGGAGGAATCGGGACGCCGGACCACCTGCGCACGATCGCCGGGCTCGGGCTCGCGGCGCTCACCGGGGTGATCGTCGGCCGAGCGCTCTACGAGGGCCGGTTCACGGTCGCCGAGGGCATGTCCGCGCTGGACGCTCGGTAGCCTCGAGGCAGATGTTCTGGTTCCGTGTCCTCGCGATCGCGCAACTGGCGCTGCTGGTCCGCCATCACGCAACCCTGCTCGAGTCCGACGAGCGCTCGCGGCTCGCGAAGCTGGTCGGCAAGTCGAAGGGCCGGCCGCACCACAACCTGACGGCGAACGAGCGCCAGGAGATGCTGAGGCTCGTGCAGAAGCTCGAGCCGGGGTCGTTCGCGCACCGGGCGTGGAGCGCCGCGCGCGGGCGCTCCGCCAAGAAGTAGCGTTTCCGGTTGCCCTCGTGGCACTGAGGCGCGTCATTCCCTGCCTCGACGTCGATCGGGGACGGGTGGTCAAGGGAACCAACTTCGTCGGTCTCAGGGATGCCGGCGATCCGGTCGCGCTCGCCGAGCGCTACGACGCCGACGGCGCCGACGAGCTCGTCTTCCTCGACATCACCGCATCGCACGAGCATCGCGAGACGATCGTCGAGCTCGCGCGGCGGACCGCCGACAACGTGTTCATCCCGTTCACGATCGGCGGCGGCATCCGCTCGGTCGCCGACGCCCAGGCGGTGCTCGACGCCGGCGCCGACAAGGTCTCGATCAACTCCTCGGCCCTGGCGCGCCCGGAGCTGATCTCCGAGCTCGCCGAGGTCTTCGGCTCACAGTGCGTCGTGATCGCGATCGACGCCAAGCAGCGCGCCGCTGCCGCCTCCTCCGCTCGGCGTCGGGACGTCTCGGCGCCCGGGTGGGATGTGTTCGCGAGCGGCGGGCGGACCCGAGTCGAGGGTCGTGAAGCGGTCGCCTGGGCGCGCGAGGCAGCCGAGCGCGGGGCGGGGGAGGTGCTGCTGACGAGCATGGACCGCGACGGGACCACGGACGGGTACGACGTCGGGCTGACCCGCGCCGTCGCCGAGGCGGTCGCCGTCCCGGTGATCGCCTCGGGCGGCGCCGGGGAGCTCTCGCACCTCGTCGGCGCGATCCGCGACGGCGGCGCCGACGCCGTGCTCGCCGCGTCGATCTTCCACTACGGCCGCTTTAAGATCAGCGACGCGAAGCGGGCCCTGAGCGAGGCCGGAATCGCGGTCCGCGGCGTCGCGCGGCGCGGCGACGAGGCGAGCTAGGGTCCGTTCGAGGCGTTCTGCTGCGCCCGGTGCGCCTCGCGCTGGCGGTGGCGTTTCGCGGCCCGCGCCTGCTGCTGTCGCTTCTGCTTTGCGGCCTTCGCCTCCCGCTGGCGCTTGAGGCGCTCGCGCTTGCGGCGCCTGCTCGCGCTGGCGACGTGCTGCCTTGCGCTTTCGCTCCGCCTTCGTCTCGTGCTGGAACGCCCGGATGTTCGACGTTCCGGTCAGATACATCCGCGCCCCGTCGGAGATCACCGGGTTGTACTCGCCGAGCTCGGAGTAGAAGACCTTCTTGCCGCTCTTGACGTCGAAACCGAAGGTGCCGACGTTGGGGCCGAGCGCCGCGACGTAGGCGACCTCGCCGAGCACGCTGGCGCCGCCGAGGATCACGCCCCCGAGGTCCTGTTGCCAGCGCACCGCGCCGGTCTTCGCGTCGAGCGCGTAGAAGTTCTGATCCTTCGATCCGACGTAGACGGTCGGATCGGTCCGCGGGGTGTCGGCGACCGCCGGCGCCGCGTAGACCCAGTCGCCGGTCGAGTGGCTCCAGAGCAGGTCGCCGCTGTCCGCGTCGAAGCTGTAGACGCGGTTGTCGATGCTGCCGAGGAAGACGCGCCCGTAGGCGACCGCCGGGGTCGAGTAGACAGGGCCGCCGCGACCGAAGCTCAGCCCCTGGGTGCTCGACTGCCACACGAACTGTCCGTTGGAGGCGCGGAGCGCGAACACCTGCCCGGCGTAGTTCGCCCCGTAGAGGACGCCGTCCTCGAGCGCCAGCCCGCCCTTGACGGCGCCGGCGGTCGACTGGTGCCAGTCGACCTTGCCGGTCTTGCGGTCGAGCGCGTAGAGGTCGCCGGACTCGCTGCCGACGAAGATGTCGCGCCCCGCGGCCATCGGCGACGTCTCGCTTCGCCCCGGGAGCGGGAAGCGCCACAGGAGCTTGCCGTCGCGCGCCCGCAGCGCCAACACCTCGCCCTGATCGACCCCGGGAGCGCGCTGCAGCGTGACCGCGAACAGGACTCCGTGCGAGTAGGCGGGTGAGGCGGCGCCGAGGGCCCCGATCTTCTTCTTCCATTCGACCTTGCCCAGGTCGGCGCTGAGCGCGTAGAGCAGCGCGTCCTTGTCCTGGAAGTAGAGCGTCCCCTTGACGACGATCGGCGAGAACTCGAGCAGCTTGCCTGCTTGGAAGCTCCAGTCCGACGCGTCGAAGGGGGGCTTGACGCGCTTCGTCGGCAGGTAGCGGGTGCGCTGCGCGTCGTAGCCGTAGTAGGGCCAGTTGACGGTCTTGACCTGCTCGGCGTGCTTCGGCGGCCGGTCGACCTCGAGCGTGCACGGCGGCGGGCACGATTGGTCGGAGTCGCGCTTCAGGACCAGGTACGCGGCGGCGGCGCCGCCGGCGACGACGAGGCTGACGACGGCGAGGATCGCCAAGTGCGCGGGCTCGGCCCAGGCGCGCGGGATTCGGGACCAGGGAGTCATCCGCGAGGGCCGTCATGGTAGGGAACGGCGTCCGGATTCCGACCAGGTGGCACCGCAGCTCGACACAGACCCCGAGGGCGTGCGCGCCCGCATCGAAGCCCTGCCGGGCGCATCGGAGGTACGTGCTGCGGCAACGCGGACCGGGGTCGACGCGTTCTTCGTCGGCGGCTCGGTGCGCGACGCTCTGCTCGGCCGCGGGCGCGCCGATCTCGACGTCGTCGTGGTCGGAGACCACCTCGCGCTCGCCCGGGCGCTCGGCGGCGAGACGGTCGTGCACGACCGCTTCGCGACCGCGACGGTGACGGGCCCGCACGGGTCGATCGACCTGGCTCGAGCGAGAGCGGAGGCCTATCCGCTGCCCGGCGCACTGCCCGAGGTGCGGCCCGCAGGGCTCGCCGACGACCTGGCGCGCCGCGATTTCACGATCAACGCGATCGCGGTGGCGGTCGCCGAGCCCGGCGCGCTGATCGATCCGCACGGCGGCATCGCCGACCTGCGCTCCGGGCTGCTGCGGGTCCTCCACGACGCTTCCTTCCGCGACGACCCGACCCGGGCGCTTCGCGCGGCCCGCTACTCGGCGAGGCTCGGCTTCGAGATCGACGATCGCACCCTCGAGCTGCTCCGCGCCGCCGACCTCGAGACCGTCTCGGCGGACCGCGTCGCCGCCGAGCTCGCGAGGGTCGCGGCCGAACCGGAGCTCCGAGGAGCGCTCGAGCTGGTCCGCGATTGGAGGCTGATCGAGGTCGACCCGGAGCTGCCGGCGCTCGTCGCCGCGGCGGCCGGCCTGGTTTCGGTCGAGCCGTGGGCCGACCTCGCCGACCGTTCCGCGATCGTCATCGAGGCGACGGTCGGGCACCGCCCTCGCGCAGGCCCGGGCGCTGGCCGCCGAGCCGCCCGAGTCGCCGTGGCACGCCGTCGCCGCGGCCCGGGGGCGGAGCCCGGTCGTGCTCGTTCTCGCCCGCGTGATCGGAGCCGAGTGGCTCGACACCTATCTCACCGAGTGGTCGCGCGTGCGGCTCGAGATCACCGGCGAGGACCTGCTCGCGGAGGGCGTCGAGCAGGGTCCGGCGGTCGGCCGCGGCCTTTCGGCGGCGCTGCGGGCGAAGCTCGAAGGCGGTGTCCGCGGCCGCGCCGAGGAGCTCCGCGTCGCGCTCGAGGCCGCGCGTGGCCCCGAGACGTTGATCTGACGCCGTCTAGCCTTCGCGAGATGGACTGGCGAGAGCAGGATGGCGTCCGCTGGCTCGAGGCGAGCCTGCCCGGTGCCCGGGCGGCGTTCTCGACCCGGCTCGGGGGCGAGAGCGCCGGGGCATTCGAGAGCCTCAACCTCGGCCTGTTCACCGATGACGCCCCCGACGCCGTGCTCGCCAACCGCGACCGGCTCGGTACGGCCCTCGACCGCGAGCCGGAGAACGTCCTCTTCGGCCACCAGGTGCACGGCGGCGAGCTGCTCGTCCGTGACCAGGCGCCGGCTCCGAACGCGTACACCGACCGTGCCTCGCGCCCTCCGCGGGCGGACGGGCAGCTGACCGCGAACGCCAACCTGACGCCCCTGGTCCAGGTCGCCGACTGCCTGCCGCTGGCGCTCGTCGGCGCCGGCGGGGTGGCGATGTTGCATTGCGGCTGGCGCGGGCTGGCCGCCGGAATCGTCGCCCGGGGCGCGACCGCCGTCGACGCACGTGCCGCCGCGGTCGGTCCGGGGATCGGCCGCTGTTGCTACGAGGTCGGGGACGAGGTCCTGGGCGCTTTCGAGCCGCTCGGCGACGGGATCGCCGATGGGCGGATGCTCGACCTCGCCGAGGTCGCCCGTCGACTGCTCGCGCGGGCCGGCGTCGAGCAGGTCGAGGTGGCGGGCCTGTGCACGAGCTGCGAGCCCGAGCTCTTCTTCTCGCACCGGCGCGATCACGGAAGGACCGGCAGGCAGGCGGGCCTCGCGTGGCTGGAGGACGATGCCTGAGCCGATCCACGGGATCGAGCCCGAGGTCGTGCGGCGCAACCTCGAGCGCGTGCGCGAGCGCTGCGGCCCGCAGGTCGAGATCCTGGCGGCGACCAAGTACGTGGTCGCCGACGAGATGGAGGCGCTTGCCGAGGCGGGTGTGACGCTCGTCGGCGAGAACCGCCTTCAGGATCTCGAGGCGAAGCGCGAGCGCTACGGGGACGCCTTCGCGTGGGACTTCATCGGCAACCTGCAGAGCCGCAAGGTGAGGCGAATCGTGCCGCTGGTGCGGCTGATCCACTCGGTCGCGACCGATTCGGCGCTCGAGCAGCTCGGGCGCTGGGCGGAGCCGGAGACGGAGATCCTCGTCGAGGTCAACCTCTCCGGGGAGCAGGGCAAGGGCGGGATCGCGCCCGAGGCCCTCGGCGAGTTCATCGGTCGCTCTGCGACCCGGGTCGCCGGGCTGATGACGATGCCGCCGCTGACCACCGACCCCGAGGCCTCGCGCCCCTATTTCGCGAGGCTCGCGGAGCTCGCGGCCGAGCACGGGCTGGAGCGCCTGTCGATGGGCACGAGCCAGGACTGGGAGGTCGCCGCCGAGGAGGGCGCGACGATCGTACGGCTGGGAACCTCGCTTTACCGCTGAGCGCCCCGCCGGGTGCGCCGTTGCTCCATAATCGCGGTAAAGGAATCCGCGGATCCGAAGCGAACACCGCCCCCGTATGGCACTTCGAGACACATGGCACCGCGCGCTCGTCTATTTCGGCCTCGCTGAGGACACGGGTTACGGCGAGCACGACCTCTACGAGCCCGACACCGCCCCGCACGGCCAGGTCTACGAGGCGGCACCCCGCTCGGCGACCGTGAGCCGGATCGGCGAGCGCCGCAGGTCGCGCGACGAGATCGACGACATCTTCGCCGACGACGAGCCGGTCGGGCGCGGGCGCGTGCTGCGCCCGGTTTCGAACGGCGGCGCCGACGTCCAGGTCCATCTGGTCACGCCGCACAGCTTCAACGACGCCCAGGAGGTCGCCGACCGGTTCAAGAGCACGGTGCCGGTGATCCTCAACCTGCAGACGACCGACGGGGAGCTCGCGAAGCGCCTGATCGACTTCGCCTCGGGCCTCACGTACGCGCTCGACGGAGGGATGCAGAAGATCGCCGAGAAGACGTTCCTGCTCACGCCGCGCAACGTCGAGGTCTCCGCCGAGGAGAAGGCGCGCCTGGTCGAAAAGGGCTTCTTCAACCAGTCCTGAGGATCGCCCGGCGGACGCTCCGCCACGTTCCTGGCGCCGCGGTTCGAGCACTAGGCTCTAGGGCATGAGGATCGGGTTCGCCGGAGCGGGGAACATGGCGACCGCGCTGGCGCGGGGTTGGATGCAGGCCGAGCACGGGCCCGAGGGGATGCTGTTCTGCGACGCAGGATCCGGTCGCGCCGCCGCGCTCGCCGAGCTGACCGGCGGCGAGGCCCCGGACTCGCTGGCCGAGCTGGCGCTCAGGTCCGACGCCGTCGTGCTCGCGGTGAAGCCGCTCGCGCTCGAGCGCACCGCGGAGCTGCTCGAGGGCGAGGCGAAGGCGGTCGCATCGGTGCTCGCCGGGACACCGGTCTCGCGGCTGCGCGAGGTCTTCCCCGGTATCCCGGTGATCCGCACGATGCCCACGATCGTCGCCGAGATCGGACGCGGCGTGATCTGCCACGCACCGCTCGAGCCCGCCGACGGCGAGACGGGTGCCCGGCTGCTGAACCTGTTCGGCGAGCTCAGCCACCTCGCCGAGGTGCCCGACGAGCTGATCGACGCGGCGATGGCGGTGATGGGCTGCACGCCGGCCTACCTCGCGGTCGTCGTCCAGACCCTCGCCGAGGCCGGCGCCGACGAGGGCCTCGACCCCGATCAGGCCTACGAGCTCGTGATCGAGACGTTCGCCGGGACGATCGAGCTGCTGCGGCGCTACGACCCGATCGAGGTCCGGGCGACGGTCGCCTCGCCGGGGGAAGCACCGAGGCCGGCCTCGAAGCGCTCGCCGACGCCGGGACGGCCGACGCCTTTCGCGCCGCCGTGCGCGCGTCCGTGGAGCGGATGCGGGGATGATCGTGACCGCGCTCACCCGAGGCGACGTCGCCGACTACCTGGCGGCGTTGCTGTTCGTCTACACCGTCCTGATCATCGGCAACGTGGTGCTCTCGTGGGTGGGCCAGTTCCGGCCGATCCCCTACAACCTCACGCTGCGCGCCGTGACCGGCTTCATCGAGGAGAGCACGAACCCGTACCTGAACCTGTTTCGCGCCTGGGTTCCGCGAATCGGCCCGCTCGACATCAGCCCGATCCTCGCGATCCTGGCGCTCTCGATCGGGGGCGGGATCGTGATCGGGCTGATCAGAGGGTGAGCTCAGCCCGCGCTCGCGCCTGGCTGCGGATGCTCGCCGTCTGCGTGGTCGTCGTCGTCCTCGACCAGGTGGCGAAGGCGGCGATCACCGGTTCGATGGCGCTCGGCGAGCGGTCCGACCTCGCGCTCGGCTTCGAGCTCACCAGGGTGACCAACAGCGGGATCGCGTTCGGGTTCCTCGACGACGGCGGCGACGCGATCGTGCTCGCGATCACGCTCGCCGCCCTCGCCCTGATCCTCGGTTGGTTCACCTTCGACACGACCCGCCCCTGGCTCTGGCTCGGGGTCGGGATGCTGGTCGGAGGGGCGCTGGGAAACCTGATCGACCGGATCCGCGAGGGCGCGGTCACCGACTTCATCGATCCGCCGCTGTGGCCGGCGTTCAACCTCGCCGACGTATCGATCACCGTCGGCGTCGCGATCATCGCGCTCTCCGCGCTCTCGCCGCAGCCGGGCCCCGGGGCCACCGACCCGTGAGCGGCGATCCGCGGCTCGTCCATGTCGACGAGCACCTCGCGGTGATCGAGAAGCCGCCAGGGCTGGTGGTCCATCCGGCGCCCGGGACCCGGGGACCGACGCTCGTCGAGCTGCTCTCCGAGCTCCTCGGAGGCGGCGATCCGGCGCGCCCCGGGATCGTTCATCGCCTCGACCGCGACACCTCCGGCCTGATGGTGGTCGCGCGCGACGCCGACGCGCATCGCCGCCTCTCGGCGATGATCAAGGACCGCGAGGTCGGCCGCACGTACCTGGCGCTGGTCGAAGGCAGGCCGCGGTCGCGCTCGGGGACGATCGACGCTCCGCTCGGCCGCGACCACCGGGCGCCACAGCGACGGGCCGTCCGCGGGCGCGGGGCGCGGGCGGCGCGCACGCACTTCGAGGTCCTCGAGGTGCTGCCGGCCGACACGCTCGTCGAGGCGACGCTCCAAACCGGCCGTACGCACCAGATCCGGGCCCACTTCTCGGCGATCGGCAACCCGGTCGCCGGCGACCCGCGCTACGGCAACGCCGGCCGCCACGGGCTCGAACGCCAGTTCCTGCACAGCGCGCGGCTGCGGTTCGAGCACCCGTTCACGGGTCAGGGTCTCGAGTTCGCGTCCGATCTCCCGGACGACCTGGCCGAGGCGCTGGAGCGGGCCCGGGGAGGCGGGTGAGCGGCCGCGCGGACACCGTCTTGCCGTCTCCGTCACGCCGATGACCGCCCCCGCCCGGCGCTCTCTACAATCCCCGGCGACCGGAAACCGACCCTCCGGAGAACGAGAAGGGGCCCTGCCCGGCGCGACAGCTCGCCGGGTCCCCGGATCGCTCCGGAGGCTGACAAGCGACTACCAAGGGAGCACGATGTCCGAACCCGGACTCAGGGACCTGCTGCAGGCGGGACTTCACTTCGGCCACCAGACGCGGCGCTGGAACCCGCGGATGCGCCGTTACATCCACGGCGAGCGCGATGGGATCCACATCATCGACCTGCTGCAGACCGAGGAGCTGCTGCTCGAGGCGCGCAACTTCGCCGCCGAGCTCGCCGGCCAGGGCGGCAACGTCCTCTTCGTCGGCACCAAGAAGCAGGCGCGCGACTCGGTCCGGTCGTGGGCCGAGCGCTGCGGGATGCCGTACGTCAACCTGCGCTGGCTCGGCGGGCTGCTGACCAACTTCCACACGATCTCGGCGCGGATCGACCGCCTGCACGAGCTCACCGCGTTGCGGGACGACGGTCAACTCGCCCTGCTCCCGACCAAGGAGCGGATGTCGATGGAGTCCGAGCTCGCGAAGCTCGAGTACAACCTCGGCGGTGTTCGCGACATGAAGCGCCTGCCGCAGGCGGCGCTGATCATCGACCTGAAGACCGAGGCGATCGCGGTCGCCGAGTGCGAGCGCCTGCAGATCCCGATCCTCGGCCTCGTCGACTCGAACGTCGACCCGGTCGCGGTCGAGTTCCCGATCCCCGGCAACGACGACTCGATGCGCTCCTGCGAGCTCGTGATCTCGACCGTCGGCGAGGGAATCGAGGAGTCCGCCAACGCGTATCGCGAACGCGAGGCGAAGCGACGCGCCGAGGAGGAGGAGCGCCGCCGGGTCGAGGAGGAGGCGAAGCGCAAGCGCGACGAGGAAGAGCGGGCGCGCAAGGAGGCCGCGGAGGCCGCCGCGAAGGCGGCCGAGGCGCAGGCCGCGCAGCCGACGCCCCAGGCTCCGCCCGCCGGAGAGCAACAGGCGCCCCGGCAGGGACAGCCGCCTGGACCGCAGGGCGCCGAGCCTGCGCGGGGCGGCTGATGGCGGTCTCGGCGAGCGAGGTCAAGGCGCTCCGGGATCGCACCGGTGCGGCGATGATGGACTGCAAGTCGGCCCTCGAGGAGTCCGGCGGAGATCCCGAGAAGGCGGTCGAGATCCTGCGCGTCAAGGGCCAGGCCTCGGCGGCGAAGCGGTCCGGCCGCGAGACCGCAGAAGGGGTGGTCGAGTCCTACATCCACTCGAACGGCAAGGTCGGGGCCCTGGTCGAGGTCCGGTGCGAGACCGACTTCGTGGCCCGAAACGACGACTTCAGGGAGTTCGCCCGCGAGGTCGCGATCCACGTCGCGGGCACCAATCCGCCGCCGCGCTACGTCTCCGCGGACGAGATCCCCGAGCCGGAGCGCGAGGTCGAGCGCCGGGTGTTCGAGGCGAAGGCCAAGGAGGAGGGCAAGCCGGACAACGTGATCGAGCGGATCGTCGACGGCCAGCTGGCGAAGTGGGAGCAGGAGGTGGCCCTGCTCGGCCAGGAGCACATCCGCTCGGACCGCTACGAGGGCAAGACGATCGAGCAGCTGCGCGCCGAGCTCGCCTCGCGGACGGGCGAGAACGTCCAGATCGCGCGCTTTGCCTGCTTCAGGGTGGGCGAGGAGTAGACGGAGGAGCGGGGGGTAGGGTTGCCGCCGATGGCGGACCCGGTGTTCAAGCGCGTCCTGCTGAAGATCTCCGGCGAGGCCCTGATGGGCTCGCTCGAGTACGGCACCGATCCGGACCGCGTGCGGACGATCGCGACCCAGGTGCACGAGGTCTCCGAGGGCGGCGTCGAGATCGCGATGGTCGTCGGCGCCGGCAACATCTTCCGCGGCCTCGAGGGCGCAGCACGCGGCATGGACCGAGCAACGGCCGACTACATGGGGATGCTGGCGACCGTCCTCAACGCGCTCACCGTCCAGGACGCGCTCGAGAAGCTCGGCACCCACACCAGGGTCCAGTCGGCGATCGAGGTCACCGAGGTCGCCGAGCCCTACATCCGCCGCCGGGCGATGCGCCACCTCGAGAAGGGTCGGGTGGTGATCTTCGCGGCCGGGACCGGGAACCCGTTCTTCACCACCGACACGGCCGCCGCGCTACGCGCGCTCGAAATCCACGCCGAGGCGATCCTGATGGCAAAGCACGGGGTCGAGGGGGTCTACGACGCCGATCCGCAGCAGGTGCCGGAGGCAAGGTTCCTGCCCGAGATCACGCACCGCGAGGCGATCGAGCGGGGGCTGCGGGTGATGGACTCGACGGCGCTCTCGCTGTGCATGGACAACGACCTGCCGATCCACGTCTTCAACATGGCCGACGAGCGCAATATCGGGCGCATCGTACGTGGCGAGCGCGTCGGGACGATCGTCTCCTAATAGGATCGCGAGCCGATGAGTGAGATCACCGACGAGTTCCTGATCGACGCCAAGGAGCGGATGGCGAAGTCGGTCGATGCGTGCCGTCACGAGCTCGCCACCGTGCGCACCGGCCGTGCCTCACCGCACCTGCTCGACCGGCTGATCATCGACTACTACGGGGCCGAGACCCCGATCAAGCAGCTCTCCCAGGTGGCCGCGACCGACGCCCGCCTGCTGACGCTGACGCCGTTCGACAAGAACGCGATCGGGACGATCGAGAAGGCGATCCTCGAGTCCGACCTGGGCCTCACCCCGTCCAACGACGGCAACGTGATCCGGCTCCAGATCCCCGAGCTGAACGAGGAGCGTCGCCGCGAGCTCGTCAAGGTCGTCCACGGCGTCGCCGAGGAGGGCAAGGTCGCGGTGCGCAACATCCGCCGCGACGTGATGCACGACCTCCGCGAGCTGAAGAAGGAAGGAGAGGTCGGTGAGGACGACGAGCGCCGCGCCGAGGCCGAGCTGCAGAAGCGCACCGATGACGCGACGAAGGAGATCGACGGTCTCCTGAAGGCCAAGGAAGACGAGATCCTCGAGGTCTGACGGACAGACACAACTCCGGCGGCTGCTCTGCTCTCGCTCGAATACATTGCCCGCGGCTACGCCGCGGGCCTTTTGTTGTGCTCCCGCGTCCGCGGCCGCCGGCTGGCAGTCGATCGAGTCGTGCCTCGTCCGGGTTAGGGTGCGGATTTGCGATGAATGCGACGAACGAGAACGAGGGACCGCGGTACGTCGCGATCATCACCGACGGGAACGGCCGCTGGGCGTCGGAGCGCGGGCTGGCGCCGGTCGACGGCCACGAGGCGGGGGCGGACAGGGTCAAGGAGCGGCTTCGCGACGCTGCCGAGTTCGGAATCGAGGAGCTGACCGTGTTCTCGTTCTCGACCGAGAACTGGCGCCGGCCACGGGCAGAGGTCGACGGTCTGATGGCGATGTTCGCCGAGCGGATCGATCGCGAGACCCCCGAGCTCGACGCCGAGGGGGTGCGGATGCGTTTCATCGGTAGGCGCGACGGGGTCGTCCGGGACCTGGTCGAGCGCATGGAGTGGGCCGAGGGGGTGACCGAGGGCAACGACAGGATCACGCTGTTCGTCGCCTTCAACTACGGCGGCAGGGCGGAGCTCGTCGACGCGGCACGCGGCTTCGAGGGGGACTCCGAGGACGAGTTTCGGCGCCATCTGTACGCGCCCGAGATGCACGACCCCGATCTCCTGATCCGGACCAGCGGCGAGCAGAGGATCTCCAATTTCCTGCTCTGGCAGTGCGCCTACGCGGAGCTCGTCTTCCGCGACGAGCTCTGGCCGGACTTCAGCCGCGAGGCCTTCCGTGCCGCGCTCGACGAGTACGAGCGCCGGCGGCGCCGGTTCGGGGGGCGCTGACCGCCGTGGAGGGATCCCGCCCGTTCGATTCCGAGGTCGACTTCGACCACCAGCGCCGGACCCGCAGCCCCGTGCCGGAGCCTCTGGCGACCCCGCGTAAGCCGAGCCGCCGACGACGACGGCGGCGGCGGTCGCCCGGCGACGGCGGCGAGCCGCCGCGGGGCCGGCGATCGGAGACCCTGGCGCGGATCGCCTGGGCGATCCCGTGGATCGCGATCGTGGTCACGATCGCGATCGTCGGCGGGCCGCTGTTCGCGGTCGCGATGATCGGCTTCGCCTGCGTCGGGCTGAGCGAGTTCTTTCGCATGGCGCGCGATTTAGGGCCTTTCGCGCTGGTCGGGTTCGCCGCGGCCGCCGGGCTCGTGGCCGCCGCCTACTACGGCACCCACTTCCAGCTCGTGATCGCCTTGATCGCCGCGGTGCCGGTGATCTTCGTCGCCGCCGTGATGCGGCCCGATCGCGACGGGATAACGATCTCGATCGCGGTCACGCTGCTCGGGATCGTCTGGATCGGGATCCCGTTCGCCCACGCCGTCCTGGTTCGCGAGCTCCCCGACCACGGCACGGCGCTGCTCGTCGACATCCTCGTCGCGACGTTCATCGCCGATACGGCCGCCTACGCGGGCGGGCGGCTGTTCGGGCGTCACCGCCTCGCGCCGTCCCTGTCACCGAACAAGACGCTCGAGGGCCTCGTCTTCGGGATCGTCGGCGGCACGCTCGGCTTCTGGTTCGCGGGCCTCTACCAGGACTGGCTGCCGGGCGTCGACGCGCTCGTCATGGGGGCCTGCGTCGCCGTCCTGGCTCCGATCGGCGACCTGTTCGAGTCGATGATCAAGCGCGATCTGAAGATCAAGGACTCGGGGACGATCTTCGGCCCCCACGGTGGTCTCCTCGACCGCCTCGACTCGCTCCTGTTCACGATCGTCGGCGGCTACTACCTGGCGATCCTGTTCGTCTACTAGATGAGTGATCTAAAGCGCCGCCCGAACGAACTCGAGGTCGTCGCGGAGCCCGGACTCCGGTCCCGGAGTCTCGACGATCACCGGCGCCCCCGCGGCCGCCCCGGCGTGGATCATCCGGCGCAGCAGCTCGGGATCGATCTCGCCCTCGCCGAGGCGCGCGTGCCGGTCGGCGCCCGTCCCGGGCGGGTCGCGCGAGTCGTTGGCGTGCAGGAGGTCGAGCCGGCCGGTGATCGCGAGCGCCCTGGCGATCGCGTCCGAGAGCTCCTCGCCCGCGGCGTGGGCGTGGCAGGTGTCGAAGCAGAAGCCGAGCCGGACCCCGGTCTGCTGATCGCCGATCGCCTCCCAGAGCCGTGCGAGGGCGTCGAACCGACGCGCGACCGCGTTCTCGCCCCCGGCGGTGTTCTCGATCAGCACCGGCACCTCGGTCTCGAGCAGCTCGAGTGACCGCAGCCAGCGGCCCGGGCCCTCGGCGGGATCGTCCTCGGCGTGCCCTCCGTGGACGATCACGGCTTCGGCACCCACCGTGGCGGCCGCGTCGCAGGTCTGCTGGAGGATCTTCCGCGAGCCGTAACGGACGTTCGGCTTCGGCGAGCAGACGTTGACCAGGTAGGGCGCATGGACGTAGACGCCGGCCGGGCTCCGGCGGAGCTCGGCCGCCTCGGGGTGCGGGGGAGGCTTCTCGTAGGAGCCGGGCGCGGAGAGGAAGATCTGCAGGCAGTCCGCCCCGAGCTCGGCCGCAGCCTCGAGTGGACGCTCTCGCGCCACGTGGGCTCCGACCGGGACCTGGGCAGCCATCCGAGCGAGAGGATACGAGCGCCGCCCACCGCCGGCCCTATTAGGTGGGAGTTAGCGCCGTCGCTACCCTGCCTCGGGTGGCCAAGCGGGTTCTGATTCTCGGCTCGACCGGCTCGATCGGCGAGCAGGCGCTGGACGTGATCGCAGGCTCGCAGGAGCTCGAGCTCGCCGGCCTCGCCGCGGCAAGCAACTCCGATCGCCTCGTCGCGCAGGCGCGCGACGCGACGCTCGAGGCCGTCGCGCTCTCCGAACCGGAGTCCGCGCGACTGGCCGCCGCCGAGCTCTCGGGCACCAGGGTCCTCGCCGGCGACGCCGGGGTCCGCGAGCTGATCGCGAGCAGCGATGCCGACCTCGTCCTCAACGCGATCGTCGGCGTCGCGGGCCTCGGGCCGACGATCGTCGCCCTGACCGAGGGGGTCGATCTCGCACTCGCCAACAAGGAGAGCCTGGTCGTCGGCGGCGAGCTCGTGACCGCGCTCGCCGAGGCGACCGGGGCACGGATCCTGCCGGTCGACTCGGAGCACTCGGCGATCTTCCAGCTGCTCGACGGGCACCGGCCCGGCGACGTCGAGCGCCTCATCGTGACCGCGTCGGGAGGTCCGTTCCGGGGCCGCACGGACCTCGCCGGGGTGAGCGCGGAGGAGGCGCTCGCGCATCCGACCTGGGAGATGGGCGGGCGGATCACGATCGACTCCGCGACGCTGATGAACAAGGGACTCGAGGTGATCGAGGCCCATCACCTGTTCGGGGTCGCGTACGAGCGGATCGACGTCGTCGTCCATCCGCAGTCGATCGTCCACTCGCTGATCGAGCTCAACGACGGTGCCCAGCTCGGCCACCTCGGCCTCCCCGACATGCGGGTGCCGATCTCCTACGCGCTCCACTATCCGGAGCGCGCCGACGTCACGGCACCGGCGCTCGATCTCGCCGCGGTCGGCGAGCTGAGCTTCGAGCGGCCCGACCTGCAGACCTTCCCGTGCCTGCGGCTCGCCCGCGAGGCGGGGATCGCCGGAGGCACCGCGCCCTGCGTCCTGAACGCCGCCGACGAGGTCGCGGTCGCGGCATTTCTGGGCGGCTCGATCCCGTTCACCGCGATCGCCGAGGTGATCGCGGGCACGCTCGACGCGCTCGGGGCCGAGCCCGTCGGCCACTTCGAGGATCTGTACGCGGCCGACGCGCGGGCCCGCGAGCACGCCGGAGAGCTCGTCGCGAGGGCGGCTGCGCACGCATGAGCTGGGTTCTCGCGTTCGCCGGCTTCGCGCTCCTGATCATCCTCCACGAGGCGGGGCACTTCGCGGCCGCGAAGGCGGTCGGGATGCGGGTCGAGCGATTCTTCCTCTTCTTCCCGCCAAAGATCTGGAGCGTCAAACGAGGCGAAACCGAGTACGGGATCGGGGCGATCCCGCTCGGCGGCTTCGTCCGGATCACCGGGATGAACCCGGAGGAGAAGCTCGAGCCCGAGGTCGCGCCGCGCGCCTACAGCAACCAGCCGGTCTGGAAGCGCATCGTCGTGATCGCGGCCGGGCCGGCGGTCAACCTGGTGATCGCGTTCGCGATCCTGTTCGCGCTCGGGTTCAGCCTCGAGGAGCCGACCAGCCTCGCCGTCGGCGACATCGAGCACGGCTCCCCCGCCCAGGGACACCTGGAGGCCGGCGACAAGCTGATCTCGATCAACGGGGTGAAGCGCGGGGAAGGGACCGCGGACGAGCAGTCGAGCCGGCTCGTCGACGCGCTCGGAGGCCTCCACTGCGCCGGAGAGCAGACGGACGGCTGCCGTGCGACGACGGCGGTACCGGTCGTGGTTCGGCGCGACGGCAAGACCGAGACGATCCGGATGCGCCCCTTCTACGACGCGACGGCGGGTCGGTTCAGGTTCGGCTTCAGCTTCGTCGGCGCCGGCTTCGTCCCGGCCGACCAGTCGATCGGCGGCTCGGCGAGCTTTGCCGCCGACCGGATGTGGACGGTGACCTCGCAGACGGTCAGCATCGTCGCGCGGATCTTCAACGCCGAGGACCGCAAGCAGATCTCGGGCGTGGTCGGCAGCTATGAGGTGACCAGGCAGTCGTTCGCCTTCGACACCCGCCAGGCGCTCTTCGTGCTCGCCCTGATCAGCCTTTCGCTCGCGGTGATCAACCTGTTCCCGTTCCTGCCGCTCGACGGCGGCCACATCTTCTGGGCGCTGGTCGAGAAGTTCCGCGGCCGGCCCGCCTCGCTGCGGACGATGGAGCGAGCCTCGGTGATCGGCTTCGCGCTGGTGCTGATGCTGTTCGTGATCGGGCTCACGAACGACATCGGGCGCCTCTCCGGAGACGGCTTCAAGATCAGATGACCCCGCTCAGGCGATAGCTTTCCGGTAGCGGTCGGGAGCTACAGAAGGAGAGAGATGGAGGTCACGGCGGCGGAGAGCTATGCGAGCGGGGGACCCGCGCGCGAGCTCCAGGCGCAAAACCTCGCGCTCGCCTTCCAGGCAACGGTCGACCGGATCGGCGACGATCCGGCGATCGTCGCGGGAGCGGGCGAGGACGAGATCCGGATCACCTGGAACGAGCTCCGCGAGCGGGTCGGCCGGATCGCCGGAGGGCTGGCAAAGCTCGGCGTCGCGAAGGGCGACACGGTCGCGATCATGCTCAACAACCGCCCCGAGTTCATCCCGGTGGACCTCGCCGCCGTGTCGCTCGGAGGAGTGCCGTTCTCGATCTATCAGACCTCCTCGCCGGGGCAGATCCAGTACGTGGTCTCGGACGCCGGGGCGAAGATCGCGATCGTCGAATCGGCCTTCCTCGACGTCTTCAACGAGGCTCGCGCGGAGCTCCCGGAGATCGAGACCCTGGTCGTGATCGACGGCGAGGGCGGCGACCACCCTGAATCAGGCGCCTCAACAGCGGCGCGGCTCGACTACGTCTCGCTCGCGGAGCTCGAGCAGATGGACCCGGACTTCGACGTCTCGGGCCCGGTCGCCGCGGTCGGCCCCGACGACCTGCTGACGCTGATCTACACCTCGGGCACGACCGGCCCGCCGAAGGGCGTTCAGCTGACCCATCGCAACCTGATGACGCTGACCGCCGGGGTCGACGACATCGTCGACTTCCCCGACCGGGGAGCGAAGGTCATCTCATGGCTTCCAGCCGCCCACATCGCAGAGCGGGGCGCCCACTACTACCTGCCGGTGATCCGCGGTTGCACGGTGACGATCTGCCCCAACCCGCGCGAGATCATCGCCTTTTTGCCCAAGGTGCGCCCGACCTGGTTCTTCGCCGTGCCGCGGATCTGGGAGAAGCTGAAGGCGGGGCTGGAGGCCAACCTCACGCATCTGCCCGGCGAGCAGGGGGAGGCGGCTCAGGCCGGCCTCGACGCCGCGCTGCAGAGGCTGCGGCTCGAGCAGGCCGGCGAGCCGGTGCCCGAGGAGCTCGCCGCCGCGGTTCAGAAGGCCGACGACGAGATGTTCTCCGACCTGCGCAAGATGCTCGGACTCGACGAGGCCGTCGCCGTCAACGTCGGCGCGGCGCCGACCCCGCTCGAGGTGCTCGAGTTCTTCCACGCGATCGGGATCCCGATCGGCGAGCTGTGGGGGATGTCGGAGACCTGCGGAACCGCCACCGTGAACCCGCCCGGCCGGATCAAGCTCGGGACCGTCGGGCCGCCGGTCCCCGGAGTCGAGCTGAGGCTCGCCGAGGACGGCGAGGTGCTGGTCCGCAGTCCCCTGAACATGGCCGGATATCGCAACATGCCCGAGAAGACGGCGGAGACGATCGACGCCGACGGCTGGCTGGCGACCGGCGACATCGGCGAGCTCGACGCCGACGGCTATCTGAAGATCGTCGACCGCAAGAAGGAGCTGATCATCAACGCGGCCGGCAAGAACATGTCGCCAGCGAACATCGAGTCGAAGCTGAAGGCCGCCAGCCCGCTGATCGGCCAGGCGGTCGCGATCGGCGACCGGCGCCCCTACAACGTCGCCCTGATCGTGCTCGACCCCGATTTCGCGCCGGCGTGGGCGCGCCAGAACGGCCTCGAGGGCAAGGCCGCCGAGGAATTGGCGTCCGACGAGGCGCTGATCGCGGCGATCCAGGAGGGCGTCGACGCGGCGAACGCGAAGATGTCACGCGTCGAGCAGATCAAGAAGTTCACGGTCCTGCCTACCGACTGGGCCCCCGGCGGTGACGAGCTGACCCCGACGATGAAGCTGAAGCGGCGCCCGATCGCCGAGAAGTACGAGGGCGAGATCGAGACGCTCTACGCCCGCTGAGCGGGGTGGGTCGCTTCATCATCGAGTTCCTCGAGCCGTGGGCAGCGATCCGCTACGAGCACCGCAGCCTGGAGTACGTCGACGGGCTCGTGGTCGGGCGTGCCAGGTGGGTGGAGCGTGGGCGCCAGTTCGCCCGCTCGCAGGCGGCCGCGTGATCCGGGTTGCCCGGACAGCGCTGATCGCCCTCGCGCTCGCGATCATCGTCCCGTCGGCCGCCTACGGGGTGGCGGACTGCGGTCGCGACCCCGGAGCAGCGGGTTCTCGTCAGCGGCCTCGGCAGGCTCGAGTCGGTGATCGTCGACGATCGCGGCCACCTGTTCTTCACCGACGTCGAGCACGGCCAGCTCTTGCGGGTCAACCGCCGCAGCTCGCAGCCGCGTGTCCTGGTCGACGGGATCAGGGCCCCCGGCGGCCTCGCCTTCCTACCCGACGGCTCCCTGCTCGTCGGCTACGGCGACGCGGCGGCGACCGCCTCGCGCGGGACCGAGAACCCGCAGGCCGGGCTGATCCGGGTCGACCCGAGGACGGGCCGCAACCGCCTCTATGCCGACGGGCTGACGATGGCAAACGGCGTCGCCCGCGGGCCCGACGGGGCGATCTACGCCTCGAACGACTTCGGGATCGGCGTCGACCGCGTGCTCGCTGGTCGGGTCGAGCTCGGATGGGCGCAGCTGCCGTCATCGAACGGCCTCGTCGTCGACTCCAGCGGGCGGCACCTCTACGCCGCCCAGACGTTCGTCGCCTCGGCGATCGCACGGATCGACCTCACCGATCCGCCGACGGTCGCGCCCTGGTTCCAGGCGCCGCCCGGGGATACATCCGCCGGGCTCGACGGGCTGACCCGCGACGCCCACGACAGGCTCTACGCCGCCGCGAACATCGGCGGCGCGGTCTGGCGGATCGGCGCCGATCGACACGCCTGCGCCCTCGCGCACCTGCCGCCGGTCGGGCCGAGCGCGGTCGCCTTCGGCACCGCGCCCGGCAAGGAGCACCCCGCAGGCTTCGGCCGTCGCAACCTCTACGTGACGACCTTCCAGGGTGAGCTGATCCAGCTCAAGGACGTGCGCGGGCCGCGACGACCTTGAACTTCAACTTCGCCGGCGTCGGGTCGACGTTTCCGGCGGCGTCGATCGCACGGACGCGGAAGGTGTGCTTGCCGCGGTCCAGTCGCTTCAGCTTGTGAGGCGAGGAACAGCGCTTGTAGTGCTTGCGGTCGAGTTTGCACTGAAAGGTCGAGCCGGGCTCGGTGGCGCGGAACTTGACCTTGACGGTTGACTTCTCGATCCGCTTCTTCGGGCCCTTGCTGATCTTCGTCTGCGGGGCGGTCTGATCGCCTGCACCGCCAGGAGGCCCACCTCCGCCGCCGGTGCTGCACGGCTGCTCGGTCGGCGCGACCGAATTCGGGCGCGGCGAGGGGCCCGTCGCCGTGAAATCGGCGGCGCTGTTGTCGGTGTCGTCGGTGGCCTCGAGCAGGGTCGGACAGCCGGGGGCGATCGACCGCGTCAGCGACATCGTGTCGGGGATCGCCGCCGCCGGGGTCCCGACCGGAGACGGCAGCGTCGCGGTGTTCGTGATCGACCCCCAGGCGACGCAGTCGAGCACGTCCCAGCAGGCGGCGCCGGCCGCCGGGTCGAGTCGGTTCGCGTCTGCGATCGCGCAGTCGCTGCCAACCGAGAAGGCTGCCTGGGCGGCGGGGGTGGCGATCAGCAGTGTGTTCTGGTTCTGGCCGTTCGCGACATCGGAGGCGAACGTGCAGGTCCCGGTCGGAGTCGAGTTCGGTCCGTAGAAGGTCACCTTGTGGGTGGCGACGAAGTTCTGCAGCGGCGCGTACATCTGCAGCTCGACGTACTCGGCGTTCGGTGCGGCCGCGGTGCCGGGCATCACCTCGCTGACCTTCATCAGGTGGAAGGTCGCCTGAGCCGGGCCGGCGAAGGCGCCGAGCCCGCCCAGCGCCAGGACCGCGACGATCAGGGTGCGCCTCGCCATCACCAGGACATACGAGGCCCGGTGGCGCCGGGATTGCGTCTCAGCCCTCGGCGGTCGGGCCGGCCGCTAGACCGACCCGCGCAGCCCGGCGGCTTCGAGGGCTTCCTCGTGAGTCATGAAACCCCGAACGTCGACGATCCGACCGTCCACGACCCTGTAGATGGCGCCGATTCGAGCCTCGGTGCGGACGCCGCTGGCGCGTCCGACGTAGGTCTCGCGCTCGAGCACGAGCACCCGGTCACCGAGATCGCTGATCCGCTCGACGGTCACGTCGGATTCCTCGATCACCTCCGCATCGAGCAGCTGGTCCATGTGGCGGACCACCGCCTGCACCCCGTGGAGCGTCTTACCCGCGCTGAGGCTGCTCGGCGCGGTGTGCCACTCGACGTCCGGCGCCATCAGCTCGAAGGCCGGAGCGAGATCGGCCGCGTCCCAGCGGTCGTAAAAGGCACGGACGACGTCGATGCTCTGCCGCGACACCGCGGCGCAGTATTTCCGATCTCCACGGCAGGACCGGTGCCGATCGCGGCCGGCCCCTCACCCGCTGTCACAATGTGCGCATGGCATCGAAGCGCCAGATATTCGTCGGCGGTGTGCCGATCGGGGGCGGGGCCCCGGTCGCGGTGCAGACGATGACCAAGACCGAGACCGCGAATCTCGAGGCGACGATGGAGCAGATCGTCAAGGTCGCCGATGCGGGAGCCGACCTGGTCCGTGTCGCCGTGCCGCGCGACCGGGACGCGGTCGCGCTGAAGACGATCGTCGAGCGTTCGCCGATCCCGGTGATCGCCGACATCCACTTCAACTACACCCTGGCCCTGAAGGCGATCGACGCGGGCGCCCACTGCATCCGCCTCAACCCGGGCAACATCGGCGGTCGCGAGAAGGTCGCGGAGGTCGCCGTACGCGCGACCGAGGCCGGGGTGCCGATGCGGATCGGGGTCAACTCGGGCTCGCTGCCCAAGCACCTGCACGCGCTCGAGCGCGAGAACCCGGTCGAGGCGCTGGTCACCGCCGCCGCCGAGTTCGTCGAGATGATGGAGTCGCTCGACTTCGAGGACTTCAAGGTCTCGATCAAGTCGACCAACGTCCCGAACACGATCGCCGCGAACCGCCTTCTCTCCGAGCGGATCCCGTATCCGCTGCACCTCGGGATCACCGAGGCGGGGACGAAGTGGTCCGGGTCGCTGAAGTCGGCGGTCGGGCTCGGGACGCTGCTCGCCGACGGCGTCGGCGACACGATCCGGATCAGCCTCTCCACCTTCCACGCCGAGGAGGAGGTGAAGGTCGCCTGGGAGATCCTCAAGGCGCTGCACCTCCGCGAGCGGGGCCCGGTCCTGATCGCCTGCCCGACATGCGGCCGGCTGCAGTTCGATATGGACTCGGTCGTGGCCGAGATCGAGGCGCGGCTCGAGGCGTATGCCGAGCCGATCGAGGTCGCCGTCCTCGGCTGTGCGGTGAACGGGATCGGCGAGGCCTCACACGCCGACTTCGGGATCACCGGCGCCAAGAACGAGGGGCTGATCTTCGCCCACGGCAAGCCGTTGCGGAAGGTCCCCCAGGACGATCTCGTCAATGCCCTGTTCGCCGAGATCGACAAGTCGCTCGACCGCGGCGCGGTCGACGTCGACGACCTCGAGGCGGCGGAGGGCGCCGAGTGGCTTGCCAGGATCGAGGAGGAGAACGCCGACGAGCTGACGCCCGAGCGGATCGCCAAGCTCGAAGCCGAGAGGGCCCGCGCGGAGGGAAACGACGTGATCCGCGAGCCGTTCCTGAAGCCGGTGAAGCGTCCGGCGCTCGATGAGAGCGACTCGCCGACCGCGGGCCGCCGGTTCACCCGCGCCTGACCCCACCGCGTCCTGGCTGACCTCGGGAGGCCGGCGCTGAGAGGATCAGCGCCGGTGGAGCGCCTGAAGCGGACGGAGCTGGGCGGTCGCGAGCTGCTCGCGCTGGTCGCGGGCGCCTGCCTGCTCTCGGTGATCATGCACTGGCCGCTGATCCTGCATCTCGGCGAGACCGTGCCCAAGGACCTCGGCGACCCGCTGCCGCAGTCGTGGCAGGTGGCCTGGGGCGGGCACGCGCTCGCCCACCAGCCGCTCGACTTCTTCGAGTCGAATCAGTTCTGGCCCTTCCACGACACGCTCGCGTTCTCGGACGCGCTGCTCGGATACGCGCCGACCGGGCTGATCGGCTCCGGCCCGCACGCGGCGCTGGTCCGCTACGACCTCCTGTTCCTGTTCGCGTACGCGCTCGCCTTCGCCGGCGCGTACCTGCTCGCCCGCGAGCTCGGGCTCGGCCCCGGCGGCGCCGTCGTCGCGGGGGCCGCGTTCGCGTTCGCGCCGTTTCGCCTCGAGCAGGACGGTCACCTGCATGTGATCTCGAGTGGCGGCATACCGCTCGCGCTTGCGCTCCTGGTCCGGGGTATGCGCCTCCGCAGCCCCGTCGCGATGGGCGCCGGCTGGCTGGTCGCGACCTGGCAGCTGTCGCTCGGGTTCACGCTCGGACTGCCGCTCGCCTACCTGCTCGGCCTCGCCGTGATCATCGTGATCGTCGTCTGGTGGCGGCGTGGCCGCCCGGCGCCGCCGCGACGGGTGGTCGGCGCCGCGGCCGCGGGCGCGCTCGTCTTCGTCGTCACCGCGGCGCTGATCAGCCGCCCGTACCAGCGCGTCGCGGACGAGTTCCCCGCGGCGACGCGCGCTCCGGCGACGGTCGCCGCGTACTCGGGTCCGCCGCAGGAGTTCCTCGTCGCTCCGGACGAGAGCCTGGTCTGGGGAGACGCGACCGCGAGCCTGCGCGACGGACTCTCCAACGTTCCCGAGAAGACGCTGTTTCCCGGCCTGCTGACCATCGTCCTCGCCATCGTCGGGCTCGGCTGGCGAGGCTGGCCGCGGGCGCTCCGCTACGGCCTCGGCGCGGCGGCGATCGCGATCTCGGTACTGGCGCTCGGGTTCAGGGAGGAGGGCGGGCTGCTGTGGCCCTACCGCGTCCTCTACGACGTCCTCCCGGGCTGGGACGCCTTCCGGACGCCCGGAAGGCTGGTCACCTTCTCGTCGCTCGCCCTGGCGCTGCTCGCGGCGGGAGGTGCGGAGCGAACAGCGGCCTGGGCAAGGGCCTCGGGCCGGGCTCGGATCGCCGCGGTGGCGATTCCGCTCCTCGCACTGGCGATCATCGTCGAGGGCCGGGGCTTGCCGTTCGATCCGACCGGCTCGGCAACGCAGCCCCATGCCCCGGCGACGCCGCCGTCGACTGCGGCCGTGCCTGCGCCGCAGCTTCACCTCCCGGCCGAGCGCCCCAGCGACAACCGCCGCTACCTGCTCTGGTCCACGGACGGCTTCCCCGATCTGATCAACGGCCGCTCGAGCACTCAGCCGCACTTCACCCAGCGTCTGGTCGACGATATGGCCCGGTTCCCGAGTGCCCCGACGGTGGCCGAGCTTCGCCGGATCGGTGTGGCCAGCGTGATCGTCCACACCGACAGGGCCGCGGGAACTCCACAAGCCGCCGTTGCCTCGCGTCCGCTCGCCGGGCTCGGGATCCGGCGACGAACCGACGGGCCGCTGCTGATCTACGACGTGCGCTCGCCGAGCGCGAGGTCGCCCGTCAGCGCGGCGCCCTGAGGCTGCGGCCGGGCGGGGCGGCGAGTCCGCAGCGCCGCGAGTGCGACGAGCGCCGCCGCAGCGCCGATCCCGACGATCACGAACGACTTCACGCTGCCGTCGAGGGGCGTGACCGGATCGCTGCTGATCGTCGGGCCGACCGCCGAGACCGCGACCCAGGCGAGCAGCGCGGCGATCGCCGCCCGCAGGTCGCGTCTGCCGACGGTCCCCGACCGGGGCGTCGCCTGCACCGCGAAGGCGACCGCGGCGGCGACCCCGAGCAGCACCGGGGCAGCGGCGATCCAATTCGAGTGCACGCCGAGCACCGTGAGCACCGTGTGCTCGAGCATGCCCCCGCCGAGGTCGGAGGCCCACAAGCCGGTGCCCTGCTCGCCGATCAGCGGGTAGGTGAGGCTCGCGGTCAGCATCCAGACCACCGATGGGACGGCGAGCGCGAGCGTCGTCGCCGGCAGGCGCCTGTAGGCGAAGGCGAGGCCGAGCGCCAGGAAGGGCAGGGCGGGTATCAAGAAGCGCGGCCCCGGCGTTCCGCCGCCGTAGGGCTGCCAGTAACCCGAGTTGTAGAGGAAGTACGCGATCCCGACGCCGAGGATCGTCCAGGCCTCGGCACGGTGTCCGCGACGCAGCATCAGCACGACCCCGATCACGGCCATGACCACGACCGGCGTCAGGACCAGCAGGCCACGACCGCCGAGCAGCAAATCGCGCGCGGCGTCGAGACGGGGGAGGGTGATGCCGAAGAAGCCGTCGCTGTTGAGCCCGATCGAGGCGTGGCCGGAGGTGCCGATCACGGACACCGCGTGGCTGTAGGCGAGCTTCAGCGGCGAGCCCAGCGTCCAGGTGTTGAAGGCGAGGGCGGGCAGGGCCCCGATCAGCGCTCCGCCGCCATAGAGAAGCGCGCGCCGCGCCCGGCCGTGACGCGCGATCGCGTAGAAGAACAGCACCAACCCGACGAGGCCGACCTGGAACTCGAAGCTGACCGCGAGGCCGGCGAGCAGGCCGGCGAGCGCGACGAGCAGCGCTCGTGGCGGTCCGGCTCGCTCCCGAATCAGGACGACGAAGGCGGCGAACCCGATCATCGTCGAGATCGCGTGCGAGAAGAACTCGGCGGCGAAGACCGTCAGGATGGTCCCGAGGCCGAGCGTCACCGCGGCGGCCGTCCCGTAGCCCGGCTCGAGGCTGTCGGCGACGCGGCGGACGAGCAGCAGCAAGAGCACCGAGGGCACGACGGCCGCGAACAGCGTCAGGACCCAGACGACGGGAGTCGCATCCTCGATCCTCGACTCGACACGAAGCGCACGGGCGGGGTCGTAACCGTAGGACGCGTACGGGGCCTCGTCGTTGGGGACCCAGCGCGGCTCGTCGGCACGGGCGGCATTGTCGGCGGCGTCGGCGGCGAGCTCGCGGCCGCCGGTGCCGTCGATCAGCATGTAGAGCGGGGTGGAGATCGCCGCCATCCCGGGCGACTTGACCGAGTAGTAGTGGCCGTCTATCCAGGCAACGTCACCGGTCTCCCAATGCCAGCGGTCGATCGTCGGCTCCCCGGACGCGAGCGCGCGGACCTCCGCGAAATGGGCTATCTGGGCCCATCCCATCGTGTGGATCACCGCTCCCCAAGCGATTCCGATCGCGACGATCGCGAGCGTCGCGCTGCGAGCTCGCGCCCAGGCGCCCAACCGGCGCTGAACGCTCACGCCGGGGACCTGCAGAGGGCCATCGTCCAGGGAAGCGGGCTCCGGACCTCGACCACCTCGACCCTCGGGTCGAGGAAGCGGACGAAGCGATCCCGCGACCAGTGACCGACGTGCCCGGGGGTGTTGCCGAGCTCACCGAGGTACCGCAGCCGGGCGATGTTGAGGGCCCGCCAGAGCGGCTCGCGGGGGACGCTGACCAGGAGCCAGGGGCGGGCGAGCTCGACGAGCCGCTCGAGCCCGGCCTCGGGATCGTCGAGGTGCTCGAGTACCTCGCAGCAGAGGACGAGCTCGGCGCGATCGCGCTCGGCGACGAGCCCGGCGATCGGCGCGGGGCGGTAGTCGACCGCCAGACCGGCCGCGCCGGCGCGCCGGCGCGCCTCCTCGATAACCTCGGCCGACGCGTCGGTGCCGCGCATCCGCAGGCCCTCGCGGGCGAGCATCAGCGAGAGCTCCCCCTCACCGCAGCCGACCTCGTGCGCCTCGCGCGCCCCCGTTCGGGCGGCGAGCTCGCGCACCTCGGCCATGAAGCCGCCCACCAGGCGGCGCTCGACCGGGTTGCGAGTCGCGTACTTGTCGTAAACGTTGCCGCCCGCCGCCATGCGGCCGCGAATGATCCCACGCGCGGGGGCCGGGCAGGGTCATACACTCGAGGCGTGGCCGCGTTCGGCGACCTTCCCCGCTACGCGCTCGCCTCTGCGTTCAGCTTCATCCTCATCATCGCGGCCACGGCCGGGCTCCACGAGCTCGTCGGGGTCTCGGAGACGCTGGCGCCGGCGATCGCGCTGGTGCTCGCCTTCATCGTCAATTTCTTCTTGCTCCGCCATTTCGTGTTCCCGAACCAGTCGGCGCGAATCGGGCGTCAGATGGCCGAGACGGCTGTCGCATCGATCGCCTTCAGAGCGCTCGAGTACGCGATCTTCCTGCTCCTGCACCTCGCGCTCGGGATCGACTACCTGATCGCCACCGGCGCCTCGGTCTGCATCTCGGCGCTCGGCAAGTACTTCGTCTACAGGGAGATCGTCTTCAATCGTGCCCGTTCGTCGTCCTCCGCGCGCTCGATGTGAGAGGGCGGGACGCCGATCTCGAGCTCGATCCTGCGCACCCTCTCGAAGACCCGCTGGGCGATCACCCGCTGGCCGGCGAGCGCGTCGCCGATGATCCCGAGCGCGAACATCTGCACCGCGACGACCGCCAGCACGGCCCCCAGGATCAGCGACTGGACGTGCCCGGAGGAGTCGCCGTTGAGGATGAAATCGATCACGAACGGGCTCCAGGCCGCGGCGGCGCCGAGCGCGAACACGAGGGCGGCGACGGCGAACACCCGCAGCGGCTCGTAGAGCACGTACGCCCGGAAGATCGCGAGCGCGTTGCGGCGCACGTAGGCACCGGTGGACCCGGAGAGGCGCGACTCGCGCAGCTGCGGATTGGTCGCCACCGGGACGTGCTCGACCGCGACCAGCATCTTGCCCGCCTGGATCAGGCTCTCCAGCGTGTAGGTGAAGTTCGAGACGACGAGCAGCTGCAGGGCCGCCTCGCGGTTGTAGGCGCGAAAGCCCGACGTCGTGTCGGGAATCGCGGTCCCGGACGCGCGGCGCACGACCCAGCTCCCGAGCCGCTGCAGCAGCTTCTTCGCCGGCGAGAAGTGCTCGAGCTGCTCGACTCGGCGGTCGCCGACGACCATGTCGGCGCGCCCGGCGAGAATCGGCGCGACGAGCGTCGGGATGTCGGCGGCGCGGTACTGGTCGTCGGCGTCGGTGTTGACGATCACGTCGGCGCCCAGCTTCAGGGCCGCGTCGAGGCCTGCCTGGAACGCCGCGGCGAGCCCCTTGTTGTTGGTCAGCCGGACGATGTGGTCGACCCCGGCGACCCGGGCGACCGCGCCGGTGGCGTCGGCGGAGCCGTCGTCGATCACCAGCCACTCGACCGCGTCGAAGCCCTCGACATCGCGCGGGAGCGCCGCGAGCGCGCGGGGCAGCGTCCGCTCCTCGTTCAGGCACGGGATCTGGATGATCAGCTTCACGCCAGTCACCGATGGTAGGACGCGAGATAGTCTCGCCGCACCGTGGCCCGGCTCTCGACCTATTTCCTGCCTACGCTGCGCGACTCGCCCGCGGGCGCTGAGGCGCTCTCGCACCGGTTGATGGTCCGCGCCGGGCTCGTGCGCCAGCTCGGCGCCGGGCTCTGGACCTGGCTTCCGGCCGGGTTTCGCGTCGTCCGCACCGTGCAGGCGATCATCCGCGAGGAGATCGACGCGATCGGCGGTCAGGAGATGCTGATGCCGGTCCTGCAGCCGGCGGAGATCTGGCGCCAGACCGGACGCTACGAGATCGACGAGCTGTTCAAGCTCCGCGACCGCAAGGACTCCGAGCACGTGCTCGCGATGACCCACGAGGAGGCGGTCACCTGGCACGTCGCCCGCGAGATCCGCTCCTACCGGGAGCTGCCGAAGATCCTCTACCACGTCCAGGTCAAGGAGCGGGACGAGGCGCGCCCGCGCGCCGGTGTGCTGCGGACCCGCGAGTTCACGATGAAGGACTCCTACTCGTTCGACCGCGACCTCGACGGGCTCGAGGAGAGCTACCAGCTCCACCGGCGCGCCTACGCGCGGATCTTCGACCGCACCGGGATCCGCTGGTACGAGGTCGAGGGCGACGTCGGGATGATGGGGGGAAGCGGCGCTCACGAGTACATGGCGCCATGCGCCGGGGGGGAGGACGAGGTCGCGCTCGCGCCGGGCTATGCCGCCAACGTCGAGATCGCCTCCGCCGAGCCGCAGCCGGTCGAGCTGCCGCCGGCGCTCGACGAGCCCCGCGAGGTCCCGACGCCCGGGCTGACGACCGTCGACGAGGTCGCCGGCGCACTCGGGGTGACGCCGGCGGCGGCGCTGAAGGCGATGCCGGTGATCGTCGAGGGCAGGGGCATGGTGCTGGCGCTCGTCCGCGGCGACCACAGGCTGAACGAGATCAAGCTGCGCAACGCCCTCGGCGCCCCCGTGCGGCAGGCGGTGCCGGCGGAGATCGAGGCCGAGCTCGGGCCGCCCGGCTTCATCGGCCCGGTCGGAGCCGGGGTGGCGGTGGTCAAGGATGCGGCGATCACCGGCAGCGGCTTCTTTGCCGGTGCGAACCGCCCCGACGCCCACCTGATCGGGGTCGAGCCGGGACGCGACTTCGACTTCGAGGAGGTCGACATCCGCCGGGTCGAGGCCGGCGACCTGTCGCCGAACGGCGACCCGATCGAGATCGAGACGGCGATCGAGGCCGGCAACATCTTCAAGCTCGGCACCCGCTACTCGGAGCCGCTCGGGGCGACCTACCTCGACGCAGAGGGCCGCGAACGGCCGATCGTGATGGGCAGCTACGGGATCGGGCCGGCGCGGATCATCGGCGCCGCGGTCGAGCAGGGCGCCGACGAGAAGGGGATCGTCTGGCCGAGGCAGCTGGCGCCCTGGTCGGTTCACCTGGTCAGCCTCGGGAAGGCGGGCGAGGAGACGATCGCCGCCGCCGACCGCCTCTACGAGGAGCTCGAGCAGGCCGGCCTGGCGACGGTCTACGACGATCGCGAGGCGGGCGCCGGCGAGAAGCTGACCGACGCCGAGCTGCTCGGCTGCCCGCTGCGGATCGTGGTCGGCAAGCGGGCGCTCGCCGAAGGCGAGGTCGAGGCGCAGGTGCGGCGGGGCGGCGAGGATCAGCGGCTGGCGATCGAGGACGCCGCGCGGCGCGCGGTCGAGATCGTCGGGGCGCTCGGCTGAGGGCCTCCGGCGTGCCCACCAAGCGGCGCCTGTTCGGCATCGACCGCTCCGGGCCGGCTCCGAGCCAGACGCGCCGTGGCGCGCCGCTACGCCCGTTGACGATCCCGAACCTGGTCGGCTACGTCCGCCTCGCGCTGCTCCCGGTCTTCCTCGTGCTCGCATTCGACTCGGGGGACGGCCGCGCGACCGCGCCGACCCTGATCTACCTGGCGATCGTCGGCGGCGACTACGTCGACGGCTTCCTCGCCCGCGCCACGGGCCAGTACTCGCGCATGGGCGCGTTGCTCGACCCGGTCGTCGACCGGCTCGCGGTGCTCTCCGGCGCCGTGGTCTGCTGGCATTTCGAGCTGCTGCCGCGCTGGGCGCTGGCGATCCTCGCCGTGCGCGAGCTGGTCACCCTGGCGCTGGCGCAGGTCGCGCTGCGGCGAGGGCTCGACATCGAGGTCAACTGGATCGGGCGGATCGCGGTCTTTCTGGTCTTCGGCGGGATCTTCTGGAGCATGGTCGTGGACTGGTGGATCATCGAGGCCGGTTTCGTCGTCGGGGTAGCCTTCGCGCTCGTCGCGACGCTCGTCTACGTGCGAGCCGCCCTCGGGCGCGATCCACGCACCCCGGCGCAAGCCTGATCGCAAACGCTCAAGCTCTACTTGATGTTTGAGTCGTGGCCGTATAATCAGCCCGGCCGGCGGATCAGCGCCGGCGAGCGCGGTACGAGAGCGAGATGAGCAGCCAGTTCGAAGACACACTCCCGGACCTCGGGTCGATGTCCGACCAGGACCTCAAGGACCGGATCGAGGCGCTGACCGAGCAGGAGCGCGAGGTCTCTTACCGGCGCCGTGTGCTGCACGGCAAGATCGACATCATGCGCGCCGAGCTCGTCAACCGGCTGAAGGCGAAGCGCGAGGCGGGCGACCCCACGATCACCGGCGCCGACGTGCAGCAGCTGACCGACATCCTGCTCGGCAAGGTTCCGGCGGTACCGGAGGACTAGTGGCCCTCCACTGTCCCGAGTGCGGGTTCGTCAACCCCGAAGGCGCCAACTACTGCCAGAAGTGCGGCGCCTTCCTCGGTCGCCCGGAGGGCGCCGAGGAGCCGACGACGATGACCTACAAGGTCGACGAGACCGGCGAGTACACGCCCGTCGACATCGACGAGGAGGTCGAGAAGGTCGGCGCCGCGCTGGTGATCCGCTCGGGCGGGGGGCGCGCCGGGGAGAGCTTCACGGTCGACGCGGACCGGATGAGCATCGGCCGCACGCCCGACGCGGCGGTCTTCCTCGACGACGTCACGGTCTCTCGCAACCACGCGCTGCTCGTCGAGCGTCAGGACGGCCACTACATCGACGACCTCGGCTCGCTCAACGGCACCTACGTCAACCGGCGCCGGATCGAGTCGCACCTGCTCGAGGACGGCGACGAGATCCAGATCGGCAAGTACAAGCTCAGCTACCTGGAGAAGTGAGGGTCGAGCGGCGATGGCAGTGGTGACGGGGAAGCGCTCGGCCGCGAAGCGCCGCGGAGAACGCGACCTCGGTCCGCGCCGAGGGCGGCGACTCGCGGCCTCGCAAGGCGCTGACGATCGGCGCCGTGGCGAAGATCCTCGGGCAGGAGTTCGACGACATCTCGATCTCCAAGATCCGCTACCTCGAGGACCAGAAGCTGCTCGCGCCACGACGCACGGCAGGGGGATATCGGCTCTACAGCCAGGCGGACGTCGAGCGTCTACGAGCGATCCTGCGGATGCAGCGCGACGAGTTCCTCCCCCTGCGGGTGATCCGTCAGGAGCTGGCGACGGGCGACTTCACCGGCCGGCGCCCCAGCGACGAGGGCCAGAAGCGCCGCGCCGCGTCGGTCGGCGAGGCGGTGACGAACTTCAGCCGCGGCGACCTGCTCAGCGAGGCGGGCGTCGACGAGGGGCTGCTCCGCGAGCTGCAGGAGTTCGGGATCGTGACGCCGCGGCGCCGCGACGGTCGCGAGAGCTACGACGAGACCGACCTCGAGATCGTCCGCTCGGCGGCCGAGCTGTCTCGGTTCGGGGTCGCGGGCCGCAACCTGCGCGTCTTCCGCACCTCGGCCGATCGCGAGGCGGCTCTGCTCGAGCAGCTGCTCGGCGCCCAGCTTCGCTCCCGGAGCCAGGCCCGCCGCAAGGAGGCGGTCGAGAACCTCGAGAGCCTCGCCGCCGTCTGTGGGCACCTCAAGCATCTGCTGCTCGTCAGGGACCTGAGGCGCCTCAAAGCGGCGGCCGAGTGAGCGGCTGCGCGGCCTCGTCGCTATCCGGCGCCCGATGCCCCGTGTCTCGCGCACACGCGTGATCACCGCCGACCCGGAGCGCGTCTGGGATCTGGTCTCAGACCCGCACAGCCTGCCCCGCTGGTGGCCGCGCACCCTGCGGGTCGAGGACGTCCGCGACACCGGCGGCCAGGGGCAGTGGACGACCGTGCTCGCGACCGAGCGCGGCAGCGGGGTGCGCGCCGACTTTCGCTGCACCGGTTCGGAGCACGGCGAGCGCTACACCTGGGAGCAGGAGGTCGCCGGGACGCCGTTCGAGCGCGTCCTGCGCTCCTCGCGGCTCGAGATCGGACTGCGCCCGCAGGCCGGAGGCACCGAGGTCACCTTGACGGCCGACGAGGCCCTGCGCGGCCTCTCGCGGCTCGGCGCGTCGATGATGCGCGGCGCCGCACGGCGTCGCCTCGACGAGGCGCTCGGCGGGATCGAGCGGGCGCTGGTGGGCGCGTGAGCGAGGCCGGTGACCGAGTCGCGATCGCGCCGCCGGCGAAGTGGTGGGGTTGGGGCGATCCGGCGAAACGGATGCCGCTCCGCGAGGAGGCGGTGGCGATGCTGCGCGCCGAGCTCGGCGAGGCCGAGCCGTCGGGGCGGGTCGAGCTCGAGGAGGTCGCGATCGCTGCCCCGCGGGAGCTCCCGCCCGCGGTGACCGAGGCCGTCAACGCGGCAAGCGTGCTGACCTCGCACGAACAGCGCGTCCGGCGTTCGGCGGGCAAGGGGTATCCGGATCTGATCCGGGTCCGTGCCGGGACTCTCACGGCCGCTCCCGACGCAGTCGTGATGCCGGGCAGCGGCGATCAGGTCGCGGCACTGCTCGAGGTATGTGAACGCGAGCGGATCGCCGTGGTCCCGTTCGGCGGCGGGACCAGCGTCGTCGGTGGCGTCGAGCCGTTCGCGGGTCCCCACGAGCGGGTGGTCTCGCTCGATCTGCGGCGGATGCGCGGCGTCGCCGTCGACCCGGTCTCACTCACCGCGACCCTTGGACCGGGCCTGCGCGGACCCGAGGCCGAGGACGCGCTGCGGGCCCAAGGGATGACCCTCGGCCACTATCCGCAGTCGTTCGAGTACGCGACGATCGGCGGCTTCGCGGCGACGCGCTCGGCCGGTCAGGCTTCGGCGGGCTACGGGCGCTTCGACGAGATGGTCACCTCGCTCGAGATGGTCACCCCGGCCGGGACACTCCGGACCCGGATCACTCCCCACACCGCCGCCGGTCCTGCGTTGCGCGAGCTGGCGCTCGGCTCCGAGGGCGTGCTCGGGGCGATCACCGAGGTCACGGTGCGCGTCCGTCCGGCGCCCAGCGAACGCCGCTATGAGAGCTGGATCGCCGGCGACTTCGCCTCCGGCCGGGAGATCGTTCGCGCCCTGGCCCAGGCGGGAGTGCTCCCCGACGTGACTCGGATCTCCGACGAGTCCGAGACCCGGATCTCGCTCGGGCTCTCGGGCCCGACCGGCACCCGCCGGGCGCTGCTCGGGGCGTACCTCGGGGCGCGCCGGCGCCGCGGCGGTTGTCTGATGATCTGCGGCTGGGAGGGGGATCGGGAGTCGGTCGAGCGCCGCCGGGCGCTGGCCGCCCGGTCGCTGCGGGCGGGCGGCGCCGTGAAGCTCGGCACCGCTGCCGGGGCGGCCTGGGAGCGGGGGCGCTTCGACGGCCCCTATCTGCGCGACGAGCTGATCGAGCTCGGGTACTTCGTCGAGACGCTCGAAACCGCCCACAGCTGGTCCCGGCTCGAGGAGCTCTACCGGGAGGTCGGCGGTGCGCTCGACTCCGCGATGCAGGCGCAGGGCACGCCCGGAATCGTCATCTGCCACCTCTCGCACGCCTATCGCGACGGCGCCTCGCTCTACTTCACGTTCGCCTGCCGGGCGCGCCCCGGCGCCGAGATCGAGCAGTGGCGGGCGATCAAGACCAGCGCCTGCGAGGCGATCGTCGCCGCCGAGGGGACGATCACCCACCACCATGCGGTCGGCCGCGATCACGCCCCCTACATGCGTTCGGAGGTCGGCGAGACGGGCGTCGAGGCTCTGCGGACGCTGAAGGAGCGCCTCGACCCGGCCGGGATCATGAACCCCGGCAAGCTGCTACCCGAATAGCCCGGCGTCAGGGACGCGGCGAGCCCTACTGTTGCGGCTGCTGGGCGCCTGAGGCCTTCGGGATCGTCCCCCGGAGTACCGTGTCGCCGGGCTCGTCGAGCACCAGGCTGGTGTTCTTGATCGCGCCGCGGACGAGCTTGCGGATCGCCGTCACCGGCGCGATCGAGACATCGACGTAGCGCACCCTGGCGACCACCGGGAGGACGGCCGAAGGGATCGAATAGCGGTTCTGGAAGCTGCCGTTCTCCTGCACCGCGAACGGCGAGAGCGGATATCCCTTGCCCGGTGTGAGCATCAGCCAGATCACGTACGTCTCATCCTGCGGGGCGGGGTCGAGCCCCTGAATCGAGACGTCGACGTACGGCTGGTCGCCCGTTGCGAGGCCGAAGACGGCCTCTCCGCCGGCGTTGCCGCCGTCGAGCGGCTTCAGGGCGACGGTCTGGATCTGCTGGTCCGAGGCGGAGGCGTTGGTGCTCGTCGCCTCGGAGGCGGTCGAGTCGCTGCCGCCGCCGAACGCACCGGTGATCGCGAGCACGATCGCGATCACGATCACGCCCGCGCTGGCGGCGATCGCGATCAGCCGCGTCTGCGACCGCGAGAGCCCCGACCGTCCCCGCGACGTCGTGCCCGAGGCCGACCCCTCGTCCGGCCGCGCACCGGCACCGGCAGCCCGGCGGGCGAAGCGCCCCGATCGCGGCTCGCCGGGAAGCCGCGGAAGCTGGGCCGCGGGGAACATTTCGCGGAGCCGCTCGACCAGGGTCGTGGCGAGCTCGTGGTCGGCGGCGTCCTCCCGCAGGTGGCGGGACGCATCGGCGCGGCCGATCGGATCCGCCTGGCCGAGCAGGTAGTCGGTGAGCCCGACCCTGCGGTCCGGATCCGCACCGCCGAGCTCGACCAGCGCGGCGCGCGCCCGTGAGCGCACCTCGGATTCCTCGACCCCGAGCAGCGAGGCGAGATCGGAATAGCTCTGTCCACGCTCGAGCAGCAGCTGCAGGGTCGCTTGTTGGTCTGGTGTGATCGCCACTCTGAGGGCGGAAGCCTACGCTGTGACGCGCGTCGGACACGCGGTTCGGCGTCGGCGCCGGGATAGGCTGCGCAAATGAGCGCCGAGAACGCGACGCACATGGGTGAGTACCTCGGCATCGAGCTGCTCGATGCGGCCCCCGAGGCGGCGCTGGCGCGGCTCGAGGTCAGCGACCGGGTCCGCCAGCCGTACGGGATCGTCCACGGCGGCGCCTACGCGACGCTCGCCGAGACCCTCTGCTCGTGGGCGACCTTCGAGGCCGTGCGCGATGACGGCATGGTGGCGCTCGGCCAGTCGAACAGCGCCTCGTTCATCCGCCCGATCAGCCAGGGCTCGATAACTGCGGCGGCGACCGCGCGCCATCGCGGTCGCACGATCTGGATCTGGGATTGCGAGATCAGCGACGACTCGGGGCGACTCTGCGCCCTGGTGCGGATCACGGTCGCCGTGCGCCCGGCCGCGAGCGCCGCCTAGCCGCCGAAGCGGTTCGTGATCGGGAGTCGCCGGTCGCGCCCGAAGGCCTTGCTGGTGACGCGGATTCCGGGGGGCGCCTGGCGGCGCTTGTACTCCGCCAGATCAACGATGTGGATGACCTCGTCCACGACCTCGGCCGGGAGGCCCTCGGCGATCAGGTCCGCCCGCGAGAGATCGCGCTCGACGTAGCCCTCGAGCGCGCGGTCGAGGATGTCGTACGGAGGCAGCGAGTCCTCGTCGAGCTGATCGGCTCGCAGCTCCGCGGACGGTGGCCGCTCGATCACCGAGGCCGGGACGGGGGCCTCGCCGCCGCGCCGGTTTCGGTGCTCGACGAGCTCGTAGACGACCCGCTTCGGCACGTCCTTGATCACCGCCAGCCCGCCTGCCATGTCGCCGTAGAGGGTCGCGTAGCCGACCGACATCTCGCTCTTGTTCCCGGTCGTCAGCACGAGCCCGCCGAGATCGTTCGAGAGCGCCATCAGCAGGTTGCCGCGAATCCGCGCCTGGATGTTCTCGGCGGCGAGGCCCTGGCCGCTCCAGCGCCCCGCGAGCACCTCGTCGTACGCGGTCATCGCGGCCGCGATCGGGAGCTCGATCAGCTCCGTGCCGAGATTGGCGGCGATCGCCCGCGCGTCGGCCTGGGTCGCGTCGCTGGAGTGGGGCGACGGCATCACGACGCAGGTCACGGCCGCCGGTCCGAGCGCATCGGAGGCGATCAGCGCGACGAGCGCCGAGTCGATGCCGCCCGAGAGCCCGAGCAACACCCGGGTGAAGCCGTTCTTGCGCACGTAGTCGCGAAGGCCGAGGACGAGGGCCTCGTAGACCTCGTCGAGGTCGCCCAGCGGCTGCTCGAGGCGCCACGGCCCCGGGGCGCCGAGCTCCCAGATCAGCATGTCCTCGGCGAACTGGCGCGCCCGGGCGACGACGGCGCCCGAGGCGTCGACGACGAAGCTGCGCCCGTCGAAGACGAGCTCATCCTGACCGCCGACCAGGTTGCAGAACGCGAACGGAACCCCGGACTCGCGGGCCCGGTCCCCGAACATCTGCTCGCGGTCGCCACCCTTGCCGCGCAGATACGGGGAGCCCGACGCGTTGACGATCAGCGCCGCGCCCGCCGCCACCTCGTCCGACGCCGGCGGCCCGGGCTCCCAGACGTCCTCGCAGATCGTCACCCCGACGGTGACCCCTTCGACCTCGATCGTCAGCGGCCGCGTGCCCGGCTCGAAATAGCGGACCTCGTCGAAGACGCCGTAGTTGGGGAGCCGGATCTTCCGGTAGACGGCCTCCAGTCGCCCGTCCCGGAGCACCGCGAGCGAGTTGTGGACCGGGCGGCGGAAGGGCGCGTCGGCGCGCTCCCGAGCCTCGGCCGGGACGGGCTCGGCGAACCCGACCAGCGCCGTGATTGCGGCGGCGTCGGCGGCGAGTCCGGCGACCAGCTCGGCGTTCCGATCGCCGAAGTGGCGCTTCAGGTAGAGGTCCTCGGCCGGGTAGCCGGGCAGCGAGAGCTCGGGCAGGACGACGAGATGCGCACCCTCGGCGCGCGCGCGGGCGATCGCCGCTCGGATCAGTTCGGCGTTCGCGCCGACGTCGCCCACGGTCGGATCGACCTGGGCGAGCGCAACACGAAGAGCCGGCGCGGGTTGCTTCACTGGCACTAAGTATGTTCAGGGCGATGAAGATCCGACCGACCGTCGGTGCGACTGCGACGGCGGTCGCGGCTCTGGCGCTCCTCCTCGCCGCCCCGGCCTCCGGCCAGCAGCCGGTCGCCGAGCCCTCCGCGAGCGAGGCCGCAGCGGCGCTCGAGGACGCTCAGGCGGCGCTCTCTCCCGGCCCCGGCCCCGAGACGCCGAGCTCGACGCCGGCGATCGCCCCCGACCCGACCACAGCGCTGAACCAGCTCGCGGCCGCGTATCCGCAGCTCACCGGCGACGACCGCCGGCTCGCCAAGGGCCTGCTCGCGAGGCCGACCGACGGCGCCGCCGATCAGTACGGCGACGGCTACGCGGCCGGGGCCCCGGTGCTGAGCGTCGAAAGCGACCACTTCTGCGTCTTCTGGGTCAACGATCCGGGATCGCGGGACGCCCCGAGCCTCGCCGACGCGAACCTCAACGGCGTTCCCGACTACGTCGACTCGATCGCCGCGATCGCCGAGCGCTCCTACGGGGTCGAGGTGACTCCGGGGCCGCTCGGGTGGCAGCCGCCGAAGCCCGACACGACGGGCTGCGGAGCCGATCCGTCGACGCGCTCGGACGTCTATCTGGAGCAGCTCGGCAACCAGCAGCTGTTCGGCTACGAGTCGCCCGATCCCGGCCAGGGCAGCGCCCGCAGCCAGTACGGCTACATGGTCCTCGACAACGACTACGCCCCGGCCGAGTACGGCTATGCGGACCCCGCGATCCCGGCCAGCGTCACGTTCGCGCACGAGTACAACCACCTGCTGCAGCAGAACTACGACAGCTTCGAGGACGTCTGGATGTTCGAGTCGACCGCGGTCTGGGCCGAGGAGAAGGTCTTTCCCGCTGTCAACGATTACATCAACTACGTGCCGAGCTTCGCGCGCAACCCCGGCGATCCGATCACCGACCGGAAGGGCGGCGGCGGGCTGAAGATCTACGGGTCCGCGGTCTGGAACCACTGGCTCGACTCGGGCGGCGGAGGGTACGGGGACGACGCGGTCCGCAGGGCCTGGGAGGTCTCCGACGGCGTCGACCCGCCCGACTTCGCGATCGCCGCATACGACAAGGCGATCCGCAACGGCGGCGGGCGAAGCTTCTCGCGCGAGTTCTCGCGCTTCGCGGCGGCGACCGCCGAGTGGCGGACGGGCTTCGGCGGGTTCCCGGACGCGACCGCCTATCCGGACGTGAGGCGTGAAGGATCGATGCACAAGCGCTCGCACAAGCACTTCAAGCTCGACCACACCGCCTATCGCCTGCTCAGCGTGCAGCCGGGCTCCGGCGACCGGCTGAAGCTGAAGCTCGATGCCGGCAGGGGCGTGCGCTGCGGGGTCGCGCTCGTCGCCCGCCAGGGCGACCCGGTGGGCGGATCGGTGGTCTTCAAGACCCGCTATCTCGACAACGGCGGCAAGGCGGCGATCACGCTCCAGGACCCGCAACGCTTCGCGCGGATCACGGCCGTGGTCACGAACGCCGACGGGCGCGTCACCGGCCTGACCGGAGACGACTGGGCCTACAGCCGCGACGAGCGGCCGTTCGACATCTCACTGACCGGCTAGATGAGTGATTCATCTAGGGGGAGCCGGTCCGCTCGGACCCGGCCGGCGCCGATGTTGGTGACGATCAGCGCGACCACGGTGACCAGGTAGATCTGGCCGATCAGCGCCTCGGTGATCGTCAGCGCGCGGCCGACGTCGGTGGCGGCGGTGAGGTCGCCGTAGCCGGTCGTCGTCAGGGTGACGAAGCTGAAGTAGAGGAAATCCGACTGGGTCGCGTCGGCGACCTGTGCGAAGAAAGGCGCGCTCTCGGCGGCCGAGATCAGCCCATAGGCGAACGCGAACGCCGACCCGACCAGCAGGTAGACGCAGAGGACGCCGAACATCGTCCGCACGGTGATCCTCCCGAGCCGCCTCGCCTGGCGAACGATCCCGACCACGATCGCGGTCGGGGCGAGGAGCACGAAGAGCATGCCGAGCAGGCGTCCGGCGCCGTCGTCGAGCTCGCCGGAGCCGATCAGGACGCCCGTCGCTCCGACCACGACGAGCACCGTGACGATCGTCGCGATGTGGATCAGCCAGCGCTGAACGCCGGATACACGCAGCGAGGCGAGCAGCGTGCCCCCGACGAGGAAGATCGTCACGACCCGCGCCAGGTCGGTGTCCGGGGCGGCGAGCTGGAAGGCGATCGAGCAGAGGATGAGGACGAGCAGCCAGCCGTAGCCGTAGCCGTCGGCGTCCAGATGGCGACGCCATCGGCTCGCGTCGGGGAGCGGCTGGGACTGCACCATCCGGGGTTCTATACGGGCGCGGCCGGACGGCTTTTAGTGCCCGCCGGCGACCGGGAGGCCCCGGGCGACCCGCACGAGGCTCCAGAACGAGACGATCGCCCAGACGCCCTCGAGCAGCAGGAAGCCGTACTGGCTCTCGTGCAGCGCCAGATAGCCGAGCACCGCGGAGCCGAGCAGGTTGAGCCACAGGTAGGCGCGCGAGTCGACCCGCAGCCAACCGAACTGCGCCGCCGCGAAGCCGGCGAGGATGAGCAGCGCACCGATCACCTGAATCACCTGGTCCATGGTCTCGTGGACCTTAGAGCGGGCTGGTAGCCTCGCGCGGCGATGGCAAGCGACGAGTTCAGGGTCGAGATCGACCTCCACGAAGCGGTCCACGGACACCTCAGCGAGCGGCTGCGCTCGCTCGATCTCGACGACGAGGTCGCGAAGCGACTCGGCGATCGCGTCATCGTGACCCGCGACGGGGAGCGGCTCTACGTCTACACGCAGACCGCCGAGGCCGCGAAGGAGGCCGAGCGGGTGGTCGGCGAGGTGCTCGACGAGGACGGGCTCAGCGCCGACATCCGACGCCGTCGCTGGAATCAGTCCGAGCTCTTCTGGCAGGATGCCGACGAGCCGCTCGCAGAGCCCGACGTGCCCGTGGCCGACCCGGCGAAGCACGCCACCAATCGCGACCTTCCGCACCCGGCGTTCGTGTTCATCGAGGACCACGAGCCCCAGTTCCTGCGCGACCTCGGCCTCTAGACGTCGGCCCGCTGGCGCCCCGGCTTCAGGGCCGGCCCGGCGCCACGACCTCGAACTGCGTCATCAGCCCGTGGTCCTCGTGATCGAGCATGTGGCAGTGGATCACGAACTTGCCCGCGTGGTCGCTGAAATGGCCGGCGACGACGACCCGGTCGCGCGGGTTGAGCAGGAAGGTCTCCTTGAGGCAGTCCTCCCACGGCTTCGGGGGGCGGCCGTTACGGGAGAGCATGTACCAGTCGGTGGCGTGGATGTGGATCGCGTGGGCGACCGCGGTGCGATTGCGAAGCTCCCAGGTCTCGGTCGTGCCGAGGACCGGAAAGGCATCCGAGCGCGCCGGGTCGTAGGTCTTGCCGTTGATCAGCCAGGTGGGGGGCAGGCCGGAGCTGATCGTCACCTCCCAGGTCCGCGTCGGAGTCGGCGACGCCGACGCGACCCAGGCGGGGAGCGGCCGCAGCGTCGCCGGGACGCTGGTCGTGTCCGTCGCGCGCTTGCCGACCCTGAACTGCATCAGCGGCCCGTCGTGGACCTTCGCCCCGAGCTCGCCCTCGCCGCCTCGCCGGGTGCTGACGAGCTCGACCCGCTTGCCGGCCGAGCGGCGGAAGTCGACGATCACCTCGACCCGCTCCGCGGGGGAGATCAGGATCCGCCGCCGCTTCACGGGACGCGGCATGAGCCCGCTCTCGGTCCCGATCTGGACCATCTCGGCGCCGTTCGAGAGCTCGAGCTCGAAGGCGCTGAAGTGCGCCGCGTTGAGGATCCGCAGCCGGTGGCGTGTGGCGCTGACGTGGTGATGGGGGAGGTGGACGCCGTTGACCAGCGCCAACCTGCCGACGACACCGTCGTCGGGCGGGTGGGCGCCGGCTCCGAACGGGTTCGTGAGCTGGTTTCGCTTGTCGAAGGAGCGGTCGACGATCATCAGCGGGATGTCGCGGGCGCCGGTCGGAAGCGGGAGCGAGGAGTCGAAGGCGTCGTCGAGGATCCACATTCCGGCGAGCCCGCGCCAGACGTTGACTGCGGTGCGCTCGAGACGGTGGTCGTGATACCACTGGAACGCGGCGCGCTCCGGGGCGCCGTCCTCGACCTCGTCGTATTGATACGTGCGGCTCCCACCGGGCTCGATCAGCAGGTCGTTGCCGGAGTCGCGCGCCGAGAGACGGTCCGAGATGTCGCAGTAGAGCGAACGCGGCTGCGCGGCGGTCAGCCCGCCGGGCTGGCCGTCGTCGGCGGAGCGATTGTGACCGCCGTGCAGGTGCACGGTGAGCTCGCCCGCCTTCGGCGGCAGCCGGTGGGTGAAGGTCACCCGGGTCGGCTCGCCCGCGGGACGGCGGATCGTCGGGCCCGGGAAGGTCCCGTCGTAGGTCCACATCTCGGTCTTCGGCCCGGGCAGGATCGAGATCGAGGCGGGGCGCATCTCGACCGCGATCTCGGGGTCGGAGATCACCCTCGGGATCCGCAGCTTGCGAGCGAACCGCACCTTCGCCTGCTTGGCGGCGGACGCGGGCACGCCGAGGCCCGCAGGGCGCAGGCGTAGCGGCAGCGCCAGCGCCAGCGCGGACCCGGCGCCGGCGGTCAGCAGGGCGCGGCGCGAGAGGCGCCGGCCCTGCTGCTGACCGCGAACGGACGGTCGGATGCTCAGCCGGTGACCTTGATCTTGCCCTGCATCTCCGGATGCACAGCACAGATGAAGTGCAGCGTCGTGCCGGGCTTCGCGGTGACCTCGCGCTTGAACGACTCGTTCTTGCTCTGCGCGATCCAGGAGTCACCCTTGCGCTTCAGGGTGCCCTCCTGGTTCCAGCCGTCCTTGCCGACTTCGACCGGGTTCTCGCCGATCTCTCCGGTGTCGACGTTGACGTCGTGCCACTGGACGATCGCGCCGCAGATGCCCTTGAGCTTCTTCGCGCACGCCTTGATCTGGCTCCTGGTCTTCGGCCGTTCCTGCTTTTGCACGAGCGAGAACGTGTGCGGACCGACCTGCTTCGGGTTGGTCAGGTTCTTGATCTTCAGGGTGGCGCCCGCCTGGACGGTCTTTGGCCCCTCGAAGAACAGCTCCTTGCCGTCCCTGGCCATGTCGATCGTGGCCGGCTTGGCCTTCGATGCCGTGCTCGCAGCGGCGGCACCTCCGCCGCTCGCGATCACCGCCAGCGCCGCGACGGCCCCGATGACCGCCAGTAGGCGCAGCGTGGTCTTCTGCTTCAATTCGCGTCCTTTCTGCGCCGCTCTGCAGCGCAACAGCGCCGTCGCACGGTCTCGGCGGGTTGCTGCGCTTCCCCTGCAGCTCGCCCCCGCCACGCCCTACGACGAGCATTGATTGGGCGAGCACAATACATCGCCGGACGGCAAAAATCACCGTCGGCGCGAGGATTTAGGAATCGATTAGGGACGCCGCGCCGCGTCCGGCGCGCCGGACGAGCGGATTCGAGCGCTGAGTAACCGCGGCGCTCGGGCGCGGCGCCTCGAGGGCCTAGGTCTTGGCCCGCTGGCGGCCCTGGGCCGGTCGCCCGTTGCCCTCGCTCGGCGACGGGCGGGGTGACCTCGGCGAGCTCGGCGAGCGAGGCCTCGAGGTCGCTCGCCAGTGCCTCGAGGTCGCCGACCGCGTCGAAGTCGCCGATCAGGCCGAAGTTGACCTGACCGTTGTAGCTCATGATCCCGAAGCAGACGGCCTGTCGCTTGGCGAGCGGAACCATCGGGAAGATCGCCTCGAGCTCGCGGCCGAGCAGATAGAGCGGCATCTGCGGCCCCGGGATGTTCGTGACGACGAGGTTGAAGAACCGCTGGCGCGACTGCAGCCGCGCCGCCTGCCCGGCGATCGTCGGCGGGGCGAAGTCCGCGAGCTCGGTCATCAGGGTCGCGCCGACTGCCTGCTTCGACTGCTTCAGGTCGCCCATCGTCCGGCTGACCAGCCCGAGGCGTTCGAGCGGGTCGTCGCACCAGACCGGGAGCGGCGCCATGTAGGAGGAAACCCGGTTGCCGAGCGCCCCGTGCTCGTCGGCGCCGCGGACGCTGATCGGCACCATCGCCCGCAGCTCGACGCCCTGGGTCGCATAGCCGTGCCCGCGCAGGTAGCGGCCGAGCGCTCCGGCCACCGCCGCGAGAACGACGTCGTTGACGGTCCCGCCGGCGGCGTTCTTGATCCGCTTCAGCTCGTCGAGCTCGGTGCGGACCGTTGCGAAGCGCCGGTAGGGGCCGATCGGGACGTTGAAGGGAGAGTGCGGCGCCGCGAATCCGGCGCGGGCGAAGGCGCCGGCGGCCTCGGCGGCGTCGATCGCTGCCTGCGGCGATCCGGCGCGGGCCGCGAAACAAGGCCCGGGCGCCGCGGACGATCTCGGCCGGGCTGGTCGCCCGCTCGAGGAGCGCCTCGGCGAGCACCTGGGCGTCGCTGGGCTCCGGGTGGGGGGTCCATGGCTCGCGCTGCGGGACCGACTCGGGGTCGCGGGCGGTGTCGAAGAGGACCGTGGTTATGTCAACCCCGGATACGCCGTCGACGAGGCAGTGATGACTCTTCGTGACCAGCGCGAAGCGCTCGCCCTCCACCTTGTCCACCAGCCACATCTCCCAGAGCGGCTTCGACCGGTCGAGCCGCTGCGAGAAGATCCGGGCGGCGAGGACGCGAAGCTGCTCCTCGGTGCCCGGAGCCGGGAGGGCGGTATGGCGGATGTGGTACTCGAGGTTGAATTGCGGATCGTCGACCCATTTCGGCCGACCCTGGCCGAGGGGCACGGTGCGCAGCTTCTGGCGAAACCGCGGCACGAGATGCAGGCGTGACGCGATGTGGTCGCGGAGCTCCCCGTATTCGGGGGTCGGGCCCTCGAACAGGGTCGTCGAAGCGACGTGCATGTGGGCGGGCCCGCGCTCCAGGTGAAGGAACGAGGAGTCGAGTCCGGTGAGGCGATCCGAGCTCATATCGGGGATCTTCTCAAACCGTGGGACTCCGGACCCGCCGACGGGTCCCGGGCCCTCGGCGTCACGGGCCCGGCGACGGTAGAGTCGCCCGCGGGGACCCGACCGAGATCTGGAGCTCTGAAGACCATGGAAGATCGAGAACGTCGTCACGAAGAGGAGATGCGCCCGCTTCGCGAGGCCGGCCAGGGCGAGGCCGAGGGCTTCGAGGAGTCCGAGGCGGAGTTGATCGAACACGCGTCGCACGGCGACAGCGGTCCCGACCCGAGCCATCTCGCGGGTCGCCCCGAGGAGCCGACGGACGCCGAGTACGGCGAGGCCGATCACGAGCAGTCGAGCGAGTCCGACCGCGAGTAGCCGCCGGCGAGCCGGGCGGGGCCTAGAATCGAACCTGTGGCATCCGAGGCGAAGAACCTCGAGGCGATCTCGAAGGCGATCGACCAGCACAACCAGAACTGCCCGTGGCCGGCGTCCGAGGTGCGGATGAACCCGTTCGAGGTGGAGCGGCTCGGCTGGGAGGAGATCCGCGGGCTTCCGATCGTCCCCGACCCCGAGATCGGCACCGGCCGGTTCCGGATCGTCTGCTCGCGCGGCGACGACGGCGAGGGGATCGAGGAGACCGAGGCGGTCGGAACCCCGATCGAGGTCGGCGTCGGCGGCGACGAGCCGCCGCTCACTCCGCCCGTCTGACGGCCCAGATGAGTGATCTCATCTAGAGGTTCAGCCCGAGCTCGCTGGTCACCTTCTGCGCCCAGATGTTGAGGTCGGTGAACCCGCCGGTCAGGATCAGCACGCCCATCGCGATCAGGATCCCGCCGCCGGCGGCGACGATCGCGCCGTAGTGACGCTTGATCACCGCGAACGCGGTCGTCGCCCTCGAGAAGGCGAGCGCGGTGAGCAGGAACGGGACCGCGAGCCCGAGCGAGTAGACGGCGAGCAGGAAGGCGCCGTGCGCGGCCTCGCCCTGGATCCCGGCAAGCGTCAGGATCCCGCCCAGGGCGGGCCCCGTGCACGGCGTCCAGGCGATCGAGAAGGCGGCGCCGGCGACGATCGGGCCGCCCTTGCCGGCGCGGGCGAGCAGCGCGTCGACGTGCCACTCGCGGTTGAACCGGTTGACGAACGTGGCGGCCACGAACAGGGTTCCCATCACGATCAGCATCACGGCGCCGATGTCGGTGAGCAGGTCCTGGTGGTCGCGCAGGGTCGAGCCGAGCGCGGTCGCGGTCAGCCCGAGGAGGATGAAGACGGTCGAGAACGAGGCGATGAACAGCAGGCTCGGCCCGATCACCCGCCGCCAACCGACGTTCTCCATCTCGCCTACGGTGACGCCGGTCACCGCGGAGAGGTAGCCCGGCACGAGCGGCAGCACGCACGGGGAGACGAACGAGACGAGGCCGGCGACGAAGGCGACCGGGACGTCGGCACCGGATACGGGATCTGTCATCGGTCGTCGTTAGTTGAGCGCCGCCGCGAGGCGGCGACGGTGCTCGCGCGAGAGCTCGTGCTCGGGCCCGAGCTCGGTGAAGATGCCGACCATCGCCCGGCGGAACAGATCGCGACGGTCGGGGTCGGGCTCGGCGGCGATCGCCGCCTGAAGCCCCTCGAGTGCGGCCTCCGGATCGCCCGCATCCCAGGCGGCGAAGGCGTCCGCAAGCTGGGCGGCGGCCTCCGCGTCGACGTCGCCGTTTGCCGCGGTGAGCCGCGCCCTCGCCGCCAGTCCCTCGGCGAGAAAGTCTCCGGCCAGGGGTTCGAGCAGCTCGGCGGCCTGCTCGTTCTCACCGCGTTCGAGCAGGATCCGTCCGAGACCCGTGGCGGCCCCTGAATGACGTGGGTCGATCGCCAAGCGCGTCGCGCAGCGACTGCTCGTCGCCGGAGGCGACCAGCTCGTCGGCGGGGGAGGGGGCGAGGCCGTCGAGGAACCTCTCGATCTCGGCGGGGGGTATCGCGCCGGTGAACTCGGCGACCACGTTGCCGTCCCGGAACGCCTTCACAGCGGGGATCCCGCGGACGCCGAAGCTGGACGCGAGGCTCTGGTTCGACTCGACGTCGACCTTGGCGAGCTCGACCCTGCCGGCGCGCTTGGCGACCGCAGCCTCGAGCGCCGGGCCGAGCTGACGGCACGGCGCGCACCATTCGGCCCAGAAGTCGACGACCACGGGCAGCTCCCGCGACCGTTCGACGACCACCGTCATGAACTCGGATTCGGCTACATCGCGACTCAAGCCGCCATCGAGATTAGCGAGCGGGGAGAATCACCTCCGGTGTCCGGATCTGAGCGAGACGAGTCCCTGCGAGGCAAGCTGCTGATCGCGTCCCCGGCGCTCGGCGACCCGAACTTCGCCCGCAGCGTCGTCCTGATCACCGAGCATGGGGAGGAGGGCGCGATGGGCATCGTCCTCAACCGACCGTCCGAGACGGCGGTCGACGAGGTCGCTCCGGAGCTCACGTCGATCGCCGCCGCCGAGGCCGTGTTCGTCGGCGGTCCGGTCCAGCCGCAGGCGCTCGTCGTCCTCGCCGAGTTCAACGATCCCCGGGCGGCTGCATGGATCGTCGTCGCCGACGTCGGCTTCGTCGCCGCGGACACCGATCGCGGCGAGCTCGAGTCGGTGATTCGTCGGGGGCGCGTCTACGCCGGCTACTCGGGCTGGGGGGCGGAGCAGCTCGAGGCCGAGCTCGAGGAGGAGGCCTGGATCGTCGAGGCGCCGCTGCCGGCCGAGCTGTTTGCGGATCGGCCGGAGGCGCTGTGGCAGGACGTGCTGACCCGAAAGGGCGGCGAGTTCGCGCTCGTCGCCCGGATGCCGGAGGACCCGTCGCTGAATTGAACTCGTCGATCGCTCGCCGGCCGCCGGTTCCCGCCTCCTGGCGCCTGCGCGCGGCGCCGGGGCCGGCGATCGCGCGCGGGGTGCTGGTCGCGATCCCGGTCAGCGCCCTGTTGATGCTCGAGTTCGGGTTCGACGAGCGGGTCGTCGGCGGGATCGCGACCTCCGCCTCGTTCGCCGGCTTCGTCGCCTTCGACGCCCCCGCGCGGGTGCGGTTCCGGTGGCAGGCGGCGACCGCCCCGGTGCTCGGGCTCGCGGCGATGGTCGGGGTGCTCTCGAGCCAGACGACGGCGACCGCGATCGTCGCGATGGCGTTGGCCGCGGGGGTCGGCGGGTGCTGCGTCGCGATCTCACGGCGATTCTCGATCGCCGCGATCACCTGCGTGCTCGTCCTGTTGATCGCCCAGGGGCTCTACATCGATTTGGACGCGACGCTTCGATCGCTCGCCTACGCGACGCTGGGCGGCCTCGTACAGGCCCTCTGGGCGCTGGTGGTCTGGACCCTGTTCGACCACGCGGTCGAGCCCGACGCCGCGCGCCTGCGCTGGCGGGCCGCGCGCGCCGCCCTGCGCGAGAACCTGACGATGGGCTCGCGCAGCATGCGCCACGCGCTCCGCTGGAGCGGGGCTTTGGCGCTCGGGGTTGCGATCTACCGGGTCGTCGACCTCGGCCCGCACGGCTACTGGGTGCCGCTGACGATCCTCTTCGTGCTCCGCCCCGAGCAGGGCGAGACGGTGCGCAGGATGGCGATGCGCGCCGCCGGGACGATCGTCGGGCTGCTGATCGCGACCGCGCTCGCCGAGCTGCTCGGCGACGCGGTGATCCCGATCGCGCTCCTGCTCGGCGCCGCGATGGCGCTCGCCTACGCGTTCCTGGCGCTCGAGTACGCGATCTTCACCACCGCGATCACCGTCTTCATCGTGCTCCTCTCCGACACGCTCGGCTTCCCGGCGCTCGAGGCCGCCGACGAGCGTGCGATCGCGACCGCGATCGGGATCGCGGTCGCCGGGCTCGCCTTCCTGGTCTTCGGCGAAGGAGCGTCGGGGCGGGGCAGGCCACCGGCGCTCGGCGCGCAGCGTCACGCCTGACGCCGATCCTACGCACGAGAACGCACGTTATGGAAACCCGGGCTTTACAGGCAGGCGTCCGCAGGGTCGAGAACGGCCTAATCGAGTCGGGCGGTCTGCTCGGCCAGGTAGGCCAGCAGTCCTCTCATTCCGTGCTCGGCGTGCACCTGCCGCTGGAGCCCGGCGCCGGAACCGGTCTCGAGCATCACGGCGATGTGGTCGAGCTCAGCCTCGCAGCCGAACTCGGCGGCGACCGTGTACGCCGTCTCCAGCGATCTCCGGGCCAGCTCGCGAGCCGGTACCAGCTCGCCGCGCCGATCGAGGAGCCTCGCCTCGAGCCCGTGGCGGGTCGCTTGAAAGCTCGACTCCGCAAGCGCCTCCCGGGCCGGGATCTCGCCCTGGTCGCGGTCGGCCTCGACCCGGACCAGGCAGTGAACGAGAGCGGCCAGCGCCCCGACGCGGCGCAGGTCGAACTGCGCATCGGCGGCGCGAATCTCGATCGTCCCGAGCCCCGGGTGAATGCGGACGTCCCACCAGATGTGGGTGTAGTCCTCCAGGTCGCCGGCGACGCAGACCTGCTTCGTGACGCGACAGAAGTGCTCGAAGTCGGCGAACTCCGGCGCCATCGCGGCGCGTGGGTAGCTGCGGAAGATCACGGTCCGAGAGCTCGCCAGACCCGAGTCCTCGCCGAACCAGAACGGCGAGTTCGCCGCCAGTGCGTTGAGCAGCGGGACGTGGGTTCGGATGCCGTTGTAGGCGCGGACGGCGACCTTCTCGTCTGGCATCCCGACGTGGATGTGCTGACCGCAGATCGGCGTCCGCAGGACGCCCTGCAACAAGTCCTCGATCAGCGCGTAGCGCGGCGCCTGGTGCACCTCGACCTCCCCGGGCGCCGCGTTGGGATGAAGCCCGGCGCCGATGATCTCGGTACCCGAGTCGAGCACCTCGCGCCGAATCAGGCGCAGCGCCGCAACCGCCTCGGCGGCGTTCGAGGAGACCTCCGACCTCCCCTCGACCATCCCCTTGAAGAGCTCGCCGGTGAGCCCTCCCTCGGGAGGATCGGCTCGGCGAAGGACCTGAGCGCCGCGATCGATCAGCTCGTGGTCGCTGCCGACGAGAAGCAACTCCTCCTCGACGCCGAGCGCGAACGGCGGTTCGACACCGAAGTTGGACTCCCAGAGGGTCTCGCGCTCGGCGTCGCGTCTCACCGCTCCTCCACATCCGGCCCGGGACTAGACCCCGGAGCCGAGAGTCATTCGAGGTTCCAGCCGAAGTAGACCTCGGCTCTGCAGATCTTGTCGGCTTCGAAGGTCAGGACCTCGGTGTTGCGAAACCGGTGTCCATCGGTCTTCGTGCCCTCGTAGGTGACGACGACCTCGTCGCCGGCCTCGACGAGCCGTTTGAACTCGAACCCCTCGATCAGGTCGGCGTTCGGCCAGCAGCGCTCGAAGTACCGCTCGCGGTCGATTCCGGGGTCGGCGGGGCTGTAGAACGTGAAATCGTCGGTCAGCAGCTGCTCGACGACGTCACGGTCGCCGGATCCGTAGGCACGGTAGATGTCGCGAGCGAGCTTCAGGCGGTCATGTTCGGGCATCGAGGTCTCCAGGTTCGTCGCGGTGTTCAGTCGCCGCCGAGCTCGTCGTAGGCCCTCGTAAGGCGCTTCGGGGCCCTGATCCGCCAGGCCTCGATCAGGAGCTCTCGCAGTTCGTCGGGGTCCACGGTCGCCAGCTTGACGAGCATCGCCGGATGGTCCTCGTAGTGCGGAGTGATGAAGAACGTCTCGGGATCCTCCTGGATCAGCGCCTCGCGCTCGAGGAAGTCCACACGGACGACCAGCGTCTCGCCGTCCTCACGCAAACGCGCGAAACCCCTTGCCGCGGACCTTAAGCGCCGGTGTGCCGTACGAGGTGCCCTCGACGACCTCCGGTAGCTCGCCGGCCAACTTCGTCACGGTGTCCCAGTCGGCCATCCCGCGAGACTAGCCACCGCTGCGGGTTTACGACCGTTATCGGGGGCGTCGCGGACTCGCCCCGGAATCGGGTCCGAGGGCGGGCATCGCCTATCTTGCGACTGCCCCCGATGAGTGCCGACCGACGCCATCGCCGCCGCCCCGCCGGTGACCTGCCCGCCCCCGGCGGCCCGAACAACGCGCTCGCCGGTGAATCCGAGCTGCTCGAAAGCTACGCCCGGACCCGCGACGAGCACGCCCGCGAGGAGCTCGTCCGCCGCTTCCTGCCCTTCGCGCGCAGCCTCGCGATGCGTTACAGCGGCGGGGTCGAGCCGAGCGAGGACCTGATCCAGGTGGCGAGCCTCGGCCTCGTCTCGGCGCTCGAGCGGTTCGACCCGGAGCGCGGGGTTCCGTTCGCCGCCTTCGCGGGGCCGACGATCCTCGGTGAGCTGCGGCGCCACTTTCGCGATCGCGTCTGGACGATGCGCGTGCCGCGCGGCCTCCAGGAGCGGATTCGTTCGGTCGAGGGCGCGATCACGAAGCTCAGCCACGAGCTCGAGCGCTCGCCGACGGTAGCCGAGATCGCCGCTCTGGTCGAGATCGACGAGGCCGAGGTGCTGGAGGCGTTCGAGGCGGCCGGCGCGAGGCGGACGATCTCGCTCGATCAGCCCTCGGCAGGCTCGGAGCCCGGCGACGACGCGCCGATGGCGGAGCGGATCGGCGGCGACGATCCCGGCTTCGAGCTGGTCGAGGACCGCGCGACGCTCGACGCCACGGCAGGCGTTCTCGACGAGACCGAGCGCGAGGTCCTGCAGCTGCGGTTCGCGGAGGATCTGACCCAGTCGAAGATCGCCGAGCGGGTCGGCTACTCGCAGATGCACGTCTCCCGGATCCTGCGCCGGGCGCTCGGCAGGCTCCGAGACGCCGCGACCGAGGGCGAGACCGACGATCTCTGAGCCGTCGCTCAGTCCGCCGACCGACCGATCCGGATCACCAGCAGCTCACCGGAATCGACCGCCTCGACGCGGATTTCGTCGGCCAGCGTCTCCAGCGACGTGTCGAGGGCCGGGATCCGCATCCCGTCGAGCAGGCGCTGGGCACCGCCCGGGTCCAGCGGGCCGACCCGCAGCTCGAACGAGCCGTCGCGCTCGCTGATCGCCATCCGCGCGGTGCCGCCGGGGAACCGCTCCGGCCCGCCGGCCGAGAGCGCATCGCTGAGCAGGACGGCGTCGGAGAGCTGGTCGACCGAGAGGTCCGCACGGGTCGCGAACATCGAGATCACCCTCGAGAGGACCGGCGCGAGCAGCTCCCCTGCGGGCAACCCGATCAGGGTCTCGTCGGCGATCTCGGGTGTGGTGACCGGCTCGGCGCCGTTCTCCGCGAACGGAATCCGCATCATCACGTGGGTGCCGCGGCCGGGGGCGGCACTGATCTCGAGGCTCTCGGTGAGCGCCGCGATCAGCGGCAACCCGAGCCGCAGGCTGCGCTGCTCGACGTCGGCGAGCGGGCGGATCCCGGTGCCGAAGTCGCGCACGGTGACGATCAGGCTGGTGGGCTCGGGCCAGGCGCGCACCTCGAGCGGTCCCGGCTTGCCGTCGTCGTAGGCGTGGACGACGACGTTCATGCAGGCCTCGGTGACGACCGTCTTCAGGTCGGCGACCTCGGCCGGGTCCATCTCCAGCGCCTCTGCGAGGCCGGCGAGGGCGTGGCGGACAAGCGGAACGTTCTCGGCCTTGGCGGGCAGGGAGAACTCCACTCTGGAATCGGCCTCCATCGGCGCTCAGGTACCCCTAGGACTCGGCAGCTAATCGCGCTTCCAGGCGCGCCCGAAGAGCTTGCTCAGTCGTCCCGGCCGGACGTTGGCGCTGAAGCTGCCGACCCCGCGGTCGGGCGGCGGCAGCTGCGATACCTCATCCGGGGTGATCGTCAAGGTCACCCCGCGCTCCGCGGTCCGGCCGACCTCCGGCGCATCGACGAATCGAAGCGCGCCGTCCGCGGCCTCGATCACGATCCCGTCGAGGATGTGCTCGCGGAAGTTGTCGACCACCTCCGCCACCCGGCCGACCTCGGTCCCGTCCGCGGCGTAGACCGGAATGCCCTTCGGCAGCGCCGTGTAGTGGATCGCATGTCCGTCGTCGACCACCCCGACAGCATAGGGCGAGCACGTCACCGGCTACCCCACCCGACCAGCAGGCGGTTTGGCGCCCGTCCCGATCAACCTCGAGACCCTACGCCCGGCCGGCCCGCGGGGCAAGTCCTCCGTCCGTAGCGTGTCGGGGCAGATGGGGACACCAGCGAAGACCCGACGACCGGATACGGCGGCCCGCTGCCACGCAAGCTCGGGATCAAGGAAGGAAGCGCCGTCGCCTTCCCGGGCGCCCCACCCGAGTTCCCGGCGGCGCTCGGGCCGCTGCCCGAGTCGGTCACGGTGAAGCGCCGTGCGAGCGCCCCGCTCGACGTCGTCGTCGTCTTCTTGACCCGGCGGGCGCAGCTCGAGCGGCGCCTCGGCCGCCTCGCGCGGACCGTCTATCCCGCCGGCGGGCTCTGGGTCGCGTGGCCGAAGCGCGCCTCGGGCGTCGCCACCGACCTGACCGAGGACGTGATCCGCGAGGTCGCCCTCGAGGCCGGACTGGTCGACAACAAGGTCTGCGCGATCGACGCCACCTGGTCCGGCCTGCGCCTCGTCCACCGGCTCCGCGACCGCCGCGGGGGCTGAGTCTCGCTCAGGCGTCGAGGCGCTCGGCGACCTCGCGTCGCTCGCAGAAGGAGGCGATCTCGCGCGACAGTCTGCCGCCCTGCCAGGCGAGCGGCGAGGCGCCCGGCTCCTCGCTGATCAGCTGCGCCCTCGGCAACCGCTCGGCCCAGGCCTCGGCGGCGGCGAACGGGTGGCCGGGGTCGGCCTCGTCGCCGCTGGCGACGACGAGCGCCGGGAGGTCGAGGAACTCGAGCTCGCCGAGATCATCGAACGGCTGCGAGCGCGGTACCTCGCGCAGCGCCTCGGCTACCGCCCCGGGGTGACGATGGAGGCCGAGCCGGTCGCGCGAGATCCGCAACAGGGTCTCCCGCCAGGCCGGGTCCAGATCGTGGTCATATGCCTCGATGAACCCGTCGACCCCCCCGCTCGCGAGGCCGTCGGCGAGCCTGTCCCAGTAGGCGAGCGATTCGGCGCCGAGCGGGGTACCGAGCCAGGTCGGCCCGATGACGACGATCCCCGCCACCCGCTCGGGGTCGGCGAGCGCCGCCGCGGCCAGCGTGTGGGCGCCCATCGAGTGGCCCGCGAGCACCGAGCGCCGGCCGGTCGCGAGCTGGTCGAGAACGGCCGTCGCGTCCGCGGCCAGCTCTGGGTACCCATACCCCTCCCCCGCCCCGGCCGGATCCGACACACCGTGGCCACGGGCGTCGTAGGCGATCGTCCGAAAGCCGCTTCGGGCGAGCGTCCGCGAGCCGTGGACGACGTAACGGCGGGTCGCCGTGAGCCCGTGCAGGAGCGCGATCGGCGGCCCCTCCCCCGTCGTCTCGCCGGCGAGCTGACGACCGCCGCGATCGACGGCGAACGGGACCGGATCGAGCGTCACGAAGCGGCGCCCCGGGCGAGCGAGAGCGCCGCCGCGAGGTGCTCGACGTCCTTGTATCGGAGTCCGAGCAGGGCGACGTGGCGGTAGCGGACCACCCCTTCGGGGTCGACGATGAAGATCGAGCGCCGCACCAGCCCACCCGGGCCGACGACGCCGTAGGCGCGGGCGGTGGCGTGGTCGGGGTCGGCGAGCAGCGGCACGGTGAGCTCGTGCTCGGCGGTGAAGCGCTCGTGCGATTCGATCGACTGCGGCGAGATCCCGAGCACGTCGGCGTCGAGCGCGTCGAGATGGTCGGCCGCGTCGCGGTAGGAGCAGAACTGACGCGTGCAGACCGGTGTGAAGTCCCCCGGGTAGAAGGCCAGGATCACCCACCTGCCGCGGTGGTCGGAGAGCTTCACGGTTCGCTCGCCGGTGCCCGTGAGCTCGAAGTCCGGCGCCGGATCTCCGATCTCGACCCGCGCCATCAGCCCGTCTCGATCGTGACCTTGTCGATCGTGACCGTCTGGGTCGGCTGCTCGGTCGCCGGGTCGCCGAGCTTGCCGATCGCGTCGACGACGTCCATCCCGTCGGTCACCTTGCCGAGCACCGCGTAGTCGGGGGGAAGGCCGGCGTCGGCAGGGGCGGTGACGACGAAGAACTGGCTGCCCGAGGCCCCCGGCGGCTCGACCTGAGTCTTCGCCATCGCGACCAGCCCGTTGCGGTAGACGGTGTTCTTGGGCGGCGCCTCGACCACCGTGTAGCCCGGTCCCCCGGTCCCGTCGCCCTTCGGATCGCCGCCCTGGATCACGAATCCGGGGGCGATCCGGTGAAAGACCGTGCCGTCGTAGAACCCCTTGTCGGCCAGGAACGCGAACGAGTTCGAGGTCTCCGGGGAGCGCTTCGTGTCGAGCTCGATCTCAAACGCCCCGCAGCTGGTCTCGACCGTGGCCCTCGCCGGCGTGCCCGGCTTCAGCACCTTGCCGGGCTTCGGGAAGTGCTCGCTCTTCGGCGCCGGCGCCTCGACCTGGCGGCAGTCGCCCTGCGCGGTCGCCGCGCTCGTCGAGGCGTCGTCACCGCCGCCGCAGGCGGAGAGCGCGGCGGCGGCGGCGAGCGCGGCGATCAGCGCCGCGAGGCGGCATCCTCGCAGGAACCCCATCGGTCGCGGAGGCTAGTACACGCGTCCCGGCGGCACCGGGGCCTGCCGCCCGGCGCGCCGCTTGGGAAGATTGCGCGGTGGAGCAGCCTCCGACCCCGATCCCGACCCGCGTCCGGCTGATCGGCAGGGCGCTGAACGGGACCGTGACCCGGGCACCGTGGCTGTGGCCCCTGCTCCGCGGCCCGATGCGCGGCTTCTTCGACCGCTCCGCCCCGGGCTGGGATCAGCGCACCAACGCCGGGTCGGTCGAACACCTCGCCGCGCTCGCCGCCGCGGCGGCGGCGATCTCACCGCCCCCCGAACGTGTCCTCGAGCTCGGCACCGGCACCGGCGAGGGGGCGCTGTTCCTGGCCCGGGAGTTTCCCCGGGCCAGCGTCCGCGGCGTCGACGTCTCGGAGGCGATGATCGCGGCGGCCCGCGCGAAGGTCGGCCTCGATCCCGAGGGGCGGATCGCGTTCAAGGTCGCCGATGCGGCCAGCCTCCCCTACGCGGACGAGTCCTTCGACCTCGTCGCGCAGCTCAACATGCCCCCGTTCTTCGCCGAGATCGGACGCGTCCTGCGCCCCGGCGGCCATGTGATCGTGGCCGCCAGCCGCGGCGCTGCGACCCCGTTCTACACGCCGCCCGCGGTCCTCGAGCGTGGCTTTCGCGGTCACGGCATCGAACCCGCCGGCAGCGGCGCGGCGGGGGCGGGGACCTGGTTCGTCGGCCGCAGGAGCCCCGGGTAGGCTGACCTGCCGGTGCCCGAGCCCCAGCGCTACCTTCTGCTCGTCAACCCTTCGGCGGGCGGAGGTCGCGCGCGCGAGCTCCTGCCGCAGGTCGAGCGCGAGCTCGCCCGCCACGGCCTCTCGCACCGCTCGCTGCTCACCGAGGGGCTCGAGCACGGCTGCGCGGAGGCTCGCGCCGGGGCCGCCGCCGGCGAGATCCCGGTCGTGATCAGCGGCGACGGGCTGATCGGCCAGATCGGAGGCGCCGTCGCGGACACCGAGATGCCGCTCGGGATCATCCCGGGCGGGCGGGGCAACGACCTCGCCCGGGTGCTCGGGATTCCCACCGCCGTCGGAGACGCGGTGGCGGTCCTCGCCGCGGACGCACGGCGGCGGATCGATGTCGGCGAGATCGACGGCCGCAGCTTCCTCTGCATCGCCAGCTGCGGGTTCGACTCCGACGCGAACCGGATCGCGAACGAGACCGGCTGGCTCAAGGGGCGACTGGTCTACGCGTACGCGGCGCTCAGGGCTCTGGTGGCCTGGAAGCCGGCCCGGTTCACGCTGACCCTCGACGGCGAGCGCCGCGAGCTCCGCGGATACGGCGTCGCCGCAGCCAACAGCCGCGCCTACGGCGGCGGCATGTTCGTCGCCCCGGAGGCCGAGCTCGACGACGGCCTGCTCGACGTCGTCACGATGCGGGAGACCGGCAAGCTGCGCTTCCTCACCAAGCCCCTGCCGAGGGTCTTCGACGGCACCCACGTCGCGCTGCCCGAGGTCGACGTCGCGCGCGCGGCCGAGGTGCGGATCGAGGCCGACCGACCATTCGAGGTCTACGCCGACGGCGATCACCTCGCCGACCTCCCGGTGACCGTGCGCGTGCGACCGGCGGCGCTTTCGGTAATCGTCCCCGGATGAGCGTCTCCGCCCGTCCCCGACGCGGGTTTCGCGCCAAGGTCGCGCTGGCCCGCCTCAGCGGGTCTCTGAGCCGCCGCAGCGGCCGCGGTGGGGGCACCACGCTCCCTGGGCGGCTGCTGCTGCGGATGGCGCCGGAGGCGATCTCGCGGCTCGGCAGCGAGCTCTCGGGCCGTTCGACGATCGTCAGCGCCACGAACGGCAAGACGACGACCGCGGGCATGCTCGCCGCCGCCCTGCGCTCCGCCGGACGCCAGCCGGTCCACAACCGCGCCGGGTCGAACATGAGCTGGGGGGTCGCGACCGCGCTTCTGGAGCAAAGCGGCGACGAGGGGCTGTTCGAGGTCGACGAGGCCTGGCTTCCCCGGATCGCGGCCGACCTCGACCCGCGGTTGATCGTGCTCGCGAACCTGTTTCGCGACCAGCTCGACCGCTACGGCGAGCTCGAGCACCTCGCCGACGAGTGGGCGCGCATGGTCGCCGAACGCGAGGGCCGCAGCGACTTCGCGCTCAACGCCGACGATCCGCTCGTCGCCGACCTCGGCCGCGATCGCGAGCTGCGCCGCCGCCCGGGGGTCGTCTACTTCGGGATCGACGACAGATCGCAGGCGTTGCCGGAGCTCCAGCACGCTCACGACGCCAAGCACTGCCGGCGCTGTGGCCACCCCTACTCGTACGCGCGGGCGTTCGTCGGTCACCTCGGCCACTACGAGTGCCCGAACTGCCACGCCGACCGTCCCTCCCCCGACGTCGCCGCGACCGCGATCGAGCTCCGCGGGATGAGCGGCTCGCACGTCCACGTCAGGACCCCGCAGGGTGAGGTCGAGATCGACCTGCCGCTGCCCGGCCTCTACAACGTCTACAACGCGCTCGCGGCGCTCACCGCGGCGCTCCGGCTCGGGGTCGGGCTCGAGGCGACCGCGGCGGCGCTGGCGCGGGTCGAGGCCGTGTTCGGGCGTGTCGAGACGATCGCGGTCGGCGACAGGTCCGTCTCGATCCTGCTCGTCAAGAACCCCGCCGGCACGAACGAGGTGCTCCGCACGCTGCGCCTCGAGGCCGGACCGGAAGCCGCCCCGCCGGGGCTCGACCTCTGGATCGCGCTCAACGACCGGATCGCCGACGGCCGCGACGTCTCCTGGATCTGGGACGCCGACTTCGAGCTTCTCGCCGGCGCGGTGCGGCGGGTGGTCTGCTCGGGGACGCGCGCGCCGGAGATCGCGGTGCGGCTCAAGTACGCAGGAGTCGATCCGTCGCTGATCGAGGTCGAGCCCTCGATCGAGCGGGCGCTCGACATCGCCGTCGCGGGCGCCGCGACCGACACCGTCTTCGCGCTCCCGACCTACACCGCTCTGATCGAGCTCCGCACGCTGCTCGCCTCGCGGGGGCTCGCCGAGGAGTTCTGGCGATGAGCTCCGAGCTCCAGGATGGACCGCTCGGGCGCGCGCCGATCTGGCATGACGTCGAGTGCGGGTCCTACGCAGCCGATCTGCCGCTGTGGCGGGAGCTCGCGAAGGCGGCCGACGGCCCGGTGCTCGAGCTCGGCTCGGGGACGGGGCGAGTCGCGCTCGACCTCGCCCGCGCCGGTCTCGACGTGACCGCGGTCGACGACGCGGGCGAGCTGCTCGCGGAGCTCGATCGGCGCAGCGCCGCCGCCGGGCTCGCGGTCGCTACCGTCGAGGCGGACGCTCGGACGATCGAGCTCGGACAACGGTTCGCCGCGGTGCTGGCGCCGATGCAGCTCCTGCACCTGATGGGCGGCGCCTCGGGGAGGCGGCGGGTCCTCGACCGGGTCGCCGCCCACCTCGAGCCCGGCGGGATCTTCGCCGCGGCGCTGCTCGCCGATCAGCTCCCCTCGGGCCCGTACGGGATCGGCAGCTTGCTCCCCGACGTGCGCGAGGTCGACGGCTGGATCTACTCGAGCCTGCCGCTCCGCGTCGAGGCGACCGAGACCGCGATCGAGATCACCCGCGTGCGACAGCTGGTCTCCCCCCGCGGGGACCTGCGCGAGGAGCTCGACCTCACCCGGCTCGACCGGCTCGCGCCCGAGGATCTCGAGCACGAGGCCGCTGCGCTCGGCCTGCGGCCCGCCGAGCGCGCCACGGTCGCACCCACCGCCGATCACGTCGGCTCGGTCGTCTGCGTCCTGGAGGCGGCCTGATGGAGCTGCGGCTGCTGGCGCTCTACCCCGAGCAGATGAACATCTACGCCGACCGCGGCAACATCATCTTCCTGCGGCGCCGCTGCGAGTGGCGCGGGATCGGCTTCTCCTACGCCTCGGCCGGGCCCGGCGAGCGATTCGACCCGGCCGGGCAGGACCTGATCTACATCGGCGGCGGCCAGGACCGCGATCAGGTCCTCGTCGCCGTCGACATGCTCGAGACGAAGCGCGAGGCGATCGCGGCGGCGGTCGACGACGACGCCGTCGTGCTCGGCGTCTGCGGCGGTTATCAGCTGCTCGGCAACGGCTACCAGCTCGGCGCCGAGCGAATCGCCGGCCTCGGGCTCGTCGACCTCGAGACGGTCCGAGACCCCGGTCCCCGCCTGATCGGCAACATCGCGATCGAGATCGATCTCGGCGACGGCCCCGAGGTGATCGCGGGATTCGAGAACCACGGCGGCCGAACCCGGCTCGGCCCCGGCGCGACGCCGCTCGGCAGGGTGCTGAGCGGCCACGGCAACAACGGCGTCGACGGGTACGAGGGCGTCCGCCGCCGCAACCTGATCGGGACCTATATGCACGGCCCGCTGCTGCCCAAGAACCCGCACCTCGCGGACCGCCTGATCAGCCGTGCGCTCGCCCGGCGCTATGGCTCGGAGCCCGCGCTCGCCCCGCTCGACGACGGGCTCGAGCGCGCCGCGCACCGCAACGCGCTGGCGGCCGCGACGGCTCGTCAACCGCGCTCGAGCGTCCAGTCGAAGGGCCGGTAGCCGACCCGGACTCGATCCCGCGCCAGCAGCCAGGCGCCATCCCCGGGCTCCAGGTGACGGGCGGCGAGCGCGATCGCTTCGGCGCGGCTGCCGAAGTCGCGTCTGTAGAGGCGCATCAGGTACGGGAGCTCGACCCGCCCCCGCTCGCGGTCGAGCACCGTCTCGGCTCGGATGTAGGCGCTCGTCGCCGCCTCCAGGTCGCGATCGAGCGCCACGGCCTCATACGGCGCGATCTGCGGGCACGAGACGGCGCCGCAGTTGAGCGCGAAGTGGATCCGCGGGTCGAGCCGTGAGGGCGCCGCATTCGCGCGCGGGTCGCCCCTGCGCAGCGCCCTGCTCGGCCTGTACGGCAATCGGGCGTTGCGGCGCAGGACCCCGTGCTCGATCGCGTCGAGCGAGTAGTCGAGCCCGCCGACGCGGAGCCTCGCGGAGCTGAAGATCGCGCGATGACGAAGCAGCGAGCCCTGCCGCGGCCTCCGCGCCAGCTCGTCGAGCAGCAGGGCGTTGTAGAGGTTGATCCAGAAGGCGATCCGCGCCTCGTCCGCCGAGATCGAGGTCGGATCGAGCCCGTCGAGCAGGGTCGATGTCGCGGCCCCGATCGCGCCACCGGAACGCGCCTCGGCGAGGGCGGCCGTCGAGGCCCGGTCCGCGTCCGTCACGGGTCCGACGGGAACGCTCGCCGACACCGTCTGGCGACCATCGACGCGCAGGCTGGTGCACGTGCCGAGCCGCGGATCCGAGTCAGCTTCGGAGTTGGCTTGTCAGGCGCCAGTTGGAAAAGCCGGCCTATCGCGCCGATGAGCGGTTCAGGGTTGCAGCGGCGCGGATCAGCGTCCTGAAGGCATCCTCATCTATTTCCTCGCCCTGATGGAAGTCGATCGCGCGCCTCGTGTTGCCTTCGAGGCTGGAGTTGAAAAGTCCTGAAGGGTCCTCGAGCGAAGCGCCCTTGAAGAAAGTCGCCTTGACGACGCTCTTGTACGTCTCGCCGGTGCAGATGATGCCATCGTGAGACCAGACCGGAACGCCTCTCCACTTCCACTCCTCGACCACCTCAGGGTCGGCCTGTTTGATCAGAGCGCGGAGGTGGGCGAGCGTCTTGCCCCTCCAGTCGTCCAGCTCCTTGATCCTCGCGTCGATCAGCCGGGAAGGGGATTCGCCCTTCGTCGTTGCGCTCTTCTTCATCTTTGGTTGCACCTCATTCGGCTTGTCTTCCAAATCGATCGTTGCGACTCGTTGCGACGGCAGTGCCAGACCGCCTCACGACCCGGAGGAGCCGAACCCGCGGTCGCCGCGGGCCGCTCCGGAGAGCTCCGCGACTGCGACGGGATCGGGCTCGGCGAGCGCGACGACGAGCAGCTGGGCGATCCGGTCGCCCGGCTCGACCTCGTACGGCTCGCCCGGGTCGGTGTTGAGCAGCAGGACGCGCAGCTCGCCGCGGTAGCCGGGGTCGATCAGCCCGGGGGCGTTGGCGAGCGCGATCCCACGCCGGGCGGCGAGTCCGGACCGTGGCAGGACGAGCCCGCCGTGCCCGGGGGGTATCTCGACCGCGAGCCCGGTGCCGACCGCGGCCCGGCCGCCGCCCGGCTCGACGGTGGCCGCCTCGGCCGCGTAGAGGTCGAGGCCGGCGTCGTCGGGATTCGCGCGGGTCGGGACCCGCGCCGCGTCGTCGAGCAGCTTGAAGCGCAGCTCCACTACTCGTCCGCGGCGGCACCGTCGAGCGCGAACTTCGCGAACCGATGCGTGAGGGCGGAGGGAATCCTCGCTCGGACGAGGACCCCGTCGTCGCGCTCGGCGCGCTCGAGGTCGCCGGCGAGCTCGTAGAGCTCCGAGAGCCGGGCTCCCTCGGCGTAGGGGACCAGCAGCTCGACCGCCGTCAAGGTGTCCTCGAACGCGGTCTCGATCGCATCGCGAAGCGCCTCGATTCCCTCTCCGGTGGCGGCCGAGACGCCGACCGCGCCCGGCGAGCCGACGAGCAGGCGCCGCCGTGCGTCGGCGTCGAGCAGATCGAGCTTGTTGAAGACGAGCAGCCGAGGCTGTTCGGAGGCGCCGATCTCCTCGAGCACCGAGTCGACCGCAGCGATCGCTCGCTTGCCGCACGGGCTCGGGGTCGGAGCCGTCGACGACGTGCAGCAGCAGGTCGGCGATGCTCGTCTCCTCCAGGGTCGCCTTGAACGCCTCGACCAACTGGTGTGGCAGCTTGCGGATGAACCCGACCGTGTCGGTGACCAGATAGCGACGCCCGGCGTGCTCGTAGGCCCGGGTGGTCGGGTCGAGGGTGTGAAACAGCCTCTCTCCGACGCTCACGCCGGCTCCGGTGAGCGCGTTGAGCAGCGTCGACTTGCCGGCGTTCGTATAGCCGGCGAGCGCCACCGCCGGCACCGGCGACGCCTCTCGCCGGGCGCGCATCACGCCCCGATTTCGCTGCACGCGGACGAGCCTGCGGCGCAGCGCGGAGATCCGGTCGCGGGCGAGGCGGCGATCGGTCTCGATCTGCGACTCGCCCGGACCCCGGGTCCCGATGCCGCCGTCGATCCGCCCGGCGCCGAGGCGCTCGAGGTGGGTCCACAGGCCGCGCATCCGGGCGAGGTTGTACTCGAGCTGCGCGAGCTCGACCTGCAGCTTGCCCTCGGCCGAGTGGGCATGGTCGGCGAAGATGTCGAGGATGATCGCGGTGCGGTCGATCACCGGCACGTCCAGTTCCGCCTCGAGGTTGCGCTCCTGCCGCGGCGCGAGCTCGTCGTCGCAGGCGACCAGGTTCGCCCCGCGACGCTTGATCTCGCGCTTCAGCTCGGTGAGCTTGCCGCGGCCGAGGTAGCGGTCGGGGTCGGGCTCCGGCCGCACCTGCACGAGCTCGCCGGCGACCGCCACGCCGGCGGTCCGCAGCAGTTCCTTGAGCTCGACGAGCGGGTCGCGCTCGGCGACGGCCTCGGCGGTCGGCGCGATCCCGATCGCCAACGCACGCTGCCGCGCGCGGGCGTTTCGAACCCCCGCGGGGGCACCGTTGTGAGCGCTCGGGGGTGGGTTTCCGTTGCGGCCCGTCTCCACCCGGCCAAGTCTACGGGCGGACCTGGCCGTACCGTCCGGCGCCCGGCGCCTAGCGCACGACCGCGAGCGCGAAACCGTCGTGCCCCTTTGCACCGACGGTCTGGATCGCCGTCGCCCTGAGGCGTGGGTCCGCGCCGACGAGCTCGAGAAAGCGCCGCGCCCCGGCGACGCTCGGCTCCTCGTCGGCCGGGTCGGCGACCGCGCCTTCACGGATCACGTTGTCGGCGACGATCGCGGTTCCCGGGCGCGACAGCTCCAGCGCCCGGCCGAGGTACTCGGGGTTGCTGCGCTTGTCGGCGTCGATGAAGATCAGATCGAAGGGCCCCTCGCCGCTCTCGACGATCGCCTCAAGCGACTCGCGCGCAGGGCCGGCCCGGACCTCGACCAGATCGGCGAGGCCGGCCCGGGCGATGTTCGCACGCGCGACCGCAGCGAACCGGAGGTCCGCTTCGAGGGTGATCAGGCGGCCGTCCGGCGGCAGTGCCCGGGCGAGGCAGATCGTGCTGTAGCCGCCGAGCGTCCCGAGCTCGAGGATCCTCCGCGCCGCGGCCGTTCGCGCCAGGAGCTCGAGCAGCCTGCCCTCGGTGGGCGAGACGTCGTCGGCCGGCAGCCCCGCCGCGGCGTTCGCCTCGAGCGCCGCCTCGAGCGCCGCGTCGGATCCGATCAGGAGCTCCTCGAGGGCGCGGTCGACCCCCGCCCATCGCTCGCGGGTCACGATAGTCTGCGCATTGCAGATGAGGGTATTCCTCACCGGCGCGACCGGGTTCATCGGGGGCCACGTGGCCCGTGCGCTTCGCGATCGAGGCGATGACGTGCGCGCCTACGTCCGCTCGGCCGAGAAGGGACGTGCCTTGGAGCAGATCGGTTGCGAGCTGGTGATCGGCGACCTCTCCGACTCCAGCGCGATCGCCGCCGGCCTCGAGGGCTGCGACGCGGCGATCCACGGCGCCGCGGTCTACGAGGTCGGGATCCCGCAGAGCGAGCACCGGGCGATGTACGAGGCGAACGTGCTCGGCACCGAGCACGTGCTGCGCGCGGCGCTCGAGGCCGGCACCCCGAAGGTCGTCTACGTCTCCACCGTCGGCGCCTTCGGCAACACCCACGGAGAGGTCGTCGACGAGAGCTACGAACACCCGGGTAAGGAGTTCACCTCCTACTACGAGCAGACCAAGTACGAGGCGCATCAGATCGCCAAGCGGCTGATCGCCGAGGAAGGGCTGCCGTGCGTGATCGTCCAGCCGGGCGGGGTCTACGGACCCGACGACCATTCCGCGATCGGGAGCCAGATCAACCAGTTTCTGGACGGGAAGATGCCGCTGATGGCGTTTCCCGACCTCGGGATGAACATGGTCCACGTCGACGACGTCGCCGCCGGAATCCTGCTCGCGCTCGACAAGGGCAAGCCGGGCGAGGCCTACGTGCTCGGGGGCGAGATCACGACGATGCGCGAGATGATCGCGACCGTCGGCCGGGTCGCCGACCGCAAGCCGCCGACGCGGTCGTTCCCGACCCCGCTGCTGAAGGCGCTCACCCCGGTCGGGCCACTCGTCGGGAAGGTCATGAAGCAGCGGCCGAACCTGCGGGAGCTGATCTCATCGGCCGACGGGGTCACCTTCTGGGCCAAGCACGACAAGGCGATCGCCGAGCTCGGCTACTCGCCGCGTGGTCTCGAGGAGGGAATGCGCGAGACCCTCGCGGCCGAGGGCAAGCTGGCGGCCTGAGCAGCCGGTCGGCGTCAGGCGCGAGTCGGCTTCGGGCCCGCCGCGTTCGGCATCACCGCCGCCGCGGCGATCACCGCCGCGAACGCGAGCCCGCGTGCGAGGCCCTCGAAGACCCCGGAGCCGATCGGATCCCCGAAGACGACGACGCCGCCGAGGATCGCGGCGCAGTTCGAGGACACCGACGCGGTCGCGATCACGGGGATCGCCTCGCCGAGCTGCATGCCACGGGCGAGCGCGAAGAAGGCGCCGAGACCGCCGGCGACCGCGAGCGCGGTCCAGGGGCTGAGCAGGGCGATCGCGCCGCCGCCGCCGATCGACTCGGTGAGCGCCTTGATCGCGACGTTGGAGACGCCGATCAGCACCCCGGAGGCGAGCCCGAGGACGACGCCGTGGCAGATCGTCCCCTTGCGCAGCACCCCTGAGGCGAACAGGAAGCCGCCGATCCCGATCGCGACGGTCTCGAAGGCGGCCAGGGTCGCGATCGAGTAACCGTCGTTCTCCCGCGCGTGCGGCACGGTGACCGCGAGGAACGCGAGCCCGGTGGCGGCGAGCCCGAGCCCGAGCCACTCGCGGCGGCCGAGGCGGTGGTTGAAGTAGCGCTGCGCCGGAAACGCGACCAGCACCAGCCCGCCGGCGATCACGGCCTGGACGAGCGAGAGAGGCGCGATCGACATCGCGGCGACGTGGAGCACCCAGGCGACGGCGGCGACCGCGAAGCCCACGGTCCACCAGCGCGAGCCGAACAGTGCCCTGGCGCTGCGATACGGGCTCCGCAGCGAGATCTCCGGCGACTCGCACGCCCCGCGGTGCTTGCAGAGCATCGAGAGGTTCGCCATCGCCGCGCAGGCAAGTGCGAGCGCTATGCCAAGCGTGGTCATCGGTTGTCTGGATCGGTAAGCATTTCGAGCGCCCTGCTTCTCCCCCGCGACCCCGTCGCAGTCCCAGCGGGCGCCCTGCGTATGAACAAGTGCTAACACATCCGGGGCACGGAGGTTTCACTCCCCCCGCACTTCGTTCGTGGCGATTGCGACGTGCCGAGGCGCCGCTCTGGGGCTCAGGCGAGGTGCTCGCGGAGCCGCTCCACCGCCTCGGCGAGCCGTTCGTCCGGGGTCGTGAGCGAGATCCGGAAGAACCCCTCGCCGCTCGGCCCGTACTGCGATCCGGGCGAGACGACGACGGCGGCCTGCTCGAGCACCAGCTCGGCGAACGAGGTCGAGGTGTGGCCGTCGGGGACCGGCGCCCAGACGTAGATCGTCCCGCGCGGCGCCGTCACCTCGACGCCGATCTCGGCGAGCGCACCGATCACCAGATCCCGCCGCCGCGCGTAGACGGAGTTCATCTCGTCGACCGCCGTCCGCGGACCGTCGAGGGCGGCGACGGCGGCGAGCTGGATCGCCTCGAAGAGGCCCGAGTCGATGTTGGTCTTCAGCCGCCAGTAGGTGGCGATCGCCTCGGCGTTGCCGAGGATCGCGGCGCAGCGCCAGCCGGTCATGTTGAAGCCCTTCGACAGCGAGAAGACCTCGACCCCGACCTGCTTCGCCCCGGGGGTCGCGAGGAAGCTCGGCGCGACGTAGCCGTCGTAGGTCGTCTCCGAGTACGCGTTGTCGTGGACGATCAGGATCTCGTGCTCGCGGGCGAGCTCGACGGCGCGCTCGAAGAGCCCGTCGGGCGCCACCGCGCCGGTCGGGTTGTTGGGGTAGTTGAGGAACAGGAGGCGGGCCCGGTCGAGCACCGCGGGCGGGATCGCGTCGAGGTCGGGGGCGAAGCCGAGCTCGGGCACGAGCGGCATCAGCACCGCCTCCGCCCCGGCGAGCAGCGGGCCGCCCGTGTACACGGGGTAGCCGGGGTCGGCCACGAGCGCGACGTCGGCCGGGTCGAGGAAGGCGAAGCAGAGGTGGTAGATGCACTCCTTGGCGCCGATCGCCGGGATCACCTCGGTTTCGGGATCGATCTCGACGTCGAAGCGGCGTCCGTAGAAGTCGGCGAAGGCGCGGCGAAACTCCTCACGGCCGCGGTTCGACGGGTAGCCGTGGGTCCCGGGGTCGGCGACGGCGGAGCGCATCGCCTCGACGATGTGCGGGAAGGTGGGCCGGTCGGGGTCGCCGATCCCGAGGCTGATCACGTCGATCCCCTCGGCTTTCTTCTCCGCCACCTTGCGCTCGAGCTCGGCGAACAGGTACGGCGGGATCGCCTGCAGCCGCTGCGAGGGGTCGGTGAGCGCCATCGAGCGGAAGAGGCTAGCCGAGCGGGTCCCGAGAGTCGCTAGAGCTCGCCGAGCTCGCGCACGAAGCCGGCGTCGAGCTCGCCTGCGTAGACGCGCGACGCCGTTCCGCTCTGGGTCAGGTCGAGCTCGTCGGAGACGTCGACCGTGAGCTCGCCGCCGTCGAGGCGGACGGTGATCGGGCTCGGCGAGCCGGCGAGGTGCGCGGCGACGGCGGCGCCGGCGGCGCCGGTCCCGGAGGCGAGCGTCTCCCCCACCCCGCGCTCGAAGATCCGCGCCCGCACCTCGGAGCCGTCGACGCGGATGAACGAGACGTTGGTCCGGTTCGGGAACAGCTCGTGGTGCTCGATCTGCGCTCCGAACGCGGCGATCTCGAGTGACTCGAGCTTCGCGGCGACCTCGATCACGCACTGCGGGTTGCCGACGTTGACGTGCCGGAAACGCCACTCGCGGCCCCCCGCGATCAGGGTTCCGGAACCGTCCTCCGGCCCCGTCGGGTAGTCGGCGGAGGTCAGCGACGCGTTGCCGAGCTCGATCGAGACGGTCCCCGGGCCGGTGATCGTCGGGGTGAGCTCGCCGGCCTTCGTCAGGATCGTGAACCGATCGGCGTCGGTCCACCCCGCCTCGCGCAGGTAGAGGACCGCCTCGCGGGCTCCGTTGCCCGACAGCTCGGCCTCAGAGCCGTCCGGGTTGAAGATCCGCAGCTCGGCGACGTGACCGGCGTCCTCGGCGCGCGACAGCAGCAGGATGCCGTCCGAGCCGACCCCGAAGTGGGGCTCGCAGATCCGCCTGATCCGCTCCGGCTCGAGCTCCCAGGGGAGCGCCTCGCGCTCGACGACGATGTAGTCGTTGCCGAGCGCCTGCCACTTCTCGAACCGCACGGTCGGCGAGCCTAGTGGTTGCCGACGACCCTAGCCCAGCATCGCGGCGATCCGGCCGGCGACCGCGGCGTCATCGCAGCCGGTGCGATCGATGCGGTGGACATCCTCCATCCGCCTCATCCAGGTGAGCTGACGGCGCGCGAACCGCCACTGGGCGCGCTTCATCGCCTCGACGTCGCCGGCGAGCAGCTCGTCGAAGCCGATCGCCGCCCGCGCCGTCCGCGAGGCCCCGCCGAGGTCGGCGCTGCGGACCTCCCGCTCGGCTCCGAGGCGCACCATCTGATCCACCCTGGCGTCGATCCTCGCCCGCAGCTCGTCGCGGTCGAGCGTCACCCCGACCAGCGCCGTCGGGACCCGCAGACGCTCGCTCCAGAGCGCGGAGCCGGCCGGGTGAGCGGCGATCCGGAGCCGCGAGAGCTCGGTCAAGCGGACGATCCGCTTGCGATCGTTCGGGTGCACCCCCGAGGCGAGCTCGGGCGTGAGCTCGCCGTGAAGAGCCTCCGATCCGCGCTCGGCGAGATCAGCCTCGACCGCCGCCCGGACCGCCGACGGCACCGGTGGGCGCAGCTCGAGGTCCGCGAGCGCGGCGCGCATGTAGAGGCCGGTCCCCCCGACGACGATCGGGCGCCGCCCGGCGGCGAGCAGGCCGTCGATCTCGGCGTGCGCGAGCTCGGCGAAGCGGCCCGCCGAGAACTCGTCGTCGATCCCGGCGACCCCCACCAGCCGGTGCTCGAGTCGCGCCTGCTCGGCCGGGCTCGCCGCGCCGCTGAGAGTCTCGAGCCCGGCGTAGATCTGGATCGAGTCGCAGGAGACGGCAACCGGGTCCTCTCCCTGTGCGCGCAGCAGCTCGGCGAGCTCGATCGCGATCCCGGTCTTGCCGACCGCGGTCGGCCCGAAGATCGCGACGACCTGCATTTCCGAAGGCCGGTCAGCGGGCGCGACTGAGCAGCCGCTCGTGGCCGGAGAGGGACTGCGAGGTCGCCGACGCGATCTCGACCTCGACCAGCTCCCCGGCCTCCGCGGTGCCCTCGAAGTTGACCGCTTTGTTGTGTCGGCTGCGCCCCCGCGCGCGGGTCGGGTCGGTGCGGCTCGGGCCCTCGACGAGGACCTCCACCGTCCGGCCGACGAAGCGCTGCGCGCGCTCCCGCGCCCGGCGCTGAACGGCGTCCACGAGTCGCTGCATGCGCTCGCGCTTCACCGGGTGCGGGACCTGGTCGGGCAGCGTCGCCGCCTCGGTGCCGCGCCGCGGCGAGAAGTTGAACGTGAAGGCGCCGTCGTAGCCGACCCGCTCGACGACGTCGAGCGTCGCTTCGAAATCGGCCTCGCTCTCACCCGGGAACCCGACGATGATGTCCGTGGTCAGGGCGCAGTCGGGGACGTGCTCGCGAACCATCGCGACCCGGTCGAGATAGCGATCGCGATCGTAGGTCCGGCGCATCGCCTTCAGGATCCGGCTCGACCCCGACTGCAGGGGGAGGTGGATGTGCTCGCAGAGCGCCGCCAGCTCGGCGTGCGCGCGGATCACGTCCTCGCGCATGTCCTTCGGGTGCGGGCTCGTGTAGCGGATCCGCTCGATCCCATCGACCGCGTCGACCGTCGCGAGCAGCTCGGCGAAGCTGATCCGGGTGTCGCGGGGGAGGTCGCGGCCGTAGCTGTTCACGTTCTGGCCGAGCAGGGTCAGCTCCCGCACGCCGTCGTCGGCGAGGCGCTCGACCTCCGATCAGCAGCTCGGCCGGGTCGCGGCTCTGCTCACGCCCGCGGGTCGAGGGCACGATGCAGTAGGAGCAGCGGCAGTTGCAGCCCTGGGAGATCTGCACCCAGGCCTGGAACTCGCGCTCGCGCTTCATCGGCAGGTGACCGGAGAAGTCCTCGAACTCGAAGTAGCCCTGCGCGGAGAGCGAGTCGGAGGCCAGGAACTCGGCCAACCGCGCGATCTGGCCCGGGCCGAAGGCGACGTCGACGAACGGAAAGCGCTCGAATACCTCGTCCTTGAGCGACTGAGCCCAGCAGCCGCCGACCCCGACCACCCGCTCGGGCTGCTCGGACTTGAGCCGCTTCGCCTCGCCGAGATGGGCGATGAACCGCGAGTCCGCCGCCTCGCGGATCGAGCAGGTGTTGAACAGGATCAGGTCGGCGCCCGAGCGCTCCTCGGCCTCCTCGTAGCCGAGCGACTCCAGCATCCCCTTCATCCGCTCGGAGTCGTGGACGTTCATCTGGCAGCCGAACGTGGTGACGTGATAGCGCTTCGAGCTCACGACCGCAATCTTAGGAGCAGAGATGGAATACGACGAGATCAGCGGGCGAGCCCAGCCCCGGGGCGAGTCCCTCACCGGTGATCGTCGACGACCGCCGCGCGCCGGGTGGCGAGCCAGAAGCCGACGCCGCACAGCGTCGCGAGCGCGGCGACGCAGAGCAGCACCGTGCGGACGCCGAACGCCTGTGCCGCGGGCCCGGTGACGATCAGTCCCACCCCACCCGCCGTCATGCACGCGGTCAGGAACGCGAGCAGCGCCTTCGCGCGCAGGCCGACGGCGGTACGCAGGGTGACGAGGGTGTTCGCGGGCGCGTTGGCGACCGGGTTGGCAAGGCCCGAGATCGCCAGCGGAACGGTCAGGGCGACGGCGGGCAGCGGCAGCGCCATGAGCCAGAGCGGAAGCGCCTGGATCAGGATCGAGGCGCGGATCACCGGGATCGGCGGCCGGTCGGCGACCCGCAGCGCCGGGATCGTGCCGGCGAGCGCCCCGAACCCCCACGCCGCGAGCAGCAGGCCGGCGATCCCGGCGCGCTCGCCGTACTCGGTGAAGGCGAGGATCGGCAACGAGAGGAGCAGCCCCTGCATCGCGAGCTCCTGCGTGGCGAAGGCCACCGTCATCGGCCGCAGGACGGGGTCGCCGAACATGTGCGCGGCTCCTGCCCAGACGCCTCCGTGCTCCGGCTCGGGCACCGGTGGGGCGGCCTGGCGCGGGACCCCGAAGGCGAGCAGCGACGCCGAGACCGCGTAGCTGCAGGCGTCGACGATCAACACGTTGCTCGGCCCCGATCAGCGCGATCAGCGAGCCGCCGACCGCGGGACCGATCACGAGCGGCAGCCGGTTCGCCGCCTGCAGCATCACGTTGCCCCGGGTCAACTCGCCGGAGTCCTCGCCGAGAAGCTCGGGAAGGATCGCCCTCTGGGAGGCGAAGTGCGCCGGAAAGAAGGCTCCGAGCCCGAACGCGATCGCCAGCAGGACGCCGTAGGAGAGCGCGTCGAGGCTGTGCAGCAGCGGGACGGCGGCGACCAGGGGCAGGCGGGCGAGGTCGCAGACGAGCATCGTCCGTCGGGCGCCGAGGCGGCTGGCGATCTGGCCGCTCGGGATCCCGAACAGGGCGATCGGGATGAACTCGACGGCGGCGACGAAGCCGGCCCGAGCGGGCGAGCCCGTGGTCTCGAGGACGAGCCACGGCAACGCCAGCGCGGTGATCGCAGAACCGGTCGTCGAGAGGATCTCAGCGGTCAGCAGGGCGCGGACGCCAGGGCGTCGAAGCAGCCCCCCGCTGGGCCGAGTCCGGCTCGCCGCTATCTCAGCTCGAGCCCTTGCCGTGGGTCGACTCGACCAGGTACTGGACGACTGCGTCGAGCTCCTCAGGGCTGAGCCGGGTGCCGAAGTCCTGCGGCATCACGTTGGGCGGATAGCCCTTGGCGATCGTCGCGTTCGGATCGGTGATGTCCGTCTTGATCTCCGCCGCGCTCATCTTCTTCAGCACGGCGTCGAGATCGGGGCCGGTCTGGGCGGTGGATCCCGCCGCCGCGAGCGTGTGACAGCCCGAGCAGCCGGCGTCGACGAAGACCTGCGAGCCGTCGACGTTCGGGGCGGTCGTCGTCGAGGCGCTGGTCGAGGTCGTGCTCGAGCTCGCTTCCACGCTTCCGGCCTCCTCGTTCGCCTCGGTGGTATTCCCGGCTGCCTGATTCTCGGCCGTGGCCTCGGCCAGGGCCTGATCTCGCTCGTGCTGATCGTCGACCGCGTGGCGCCACGCGAACGTCGTCGTTCCGGCGACCAGGAGCGCGAACACGGCCACCCCGCCGATCAGCAGGGCGCGCGAGGTCGGGAACTTGTTGAAGCGCAATCCGACGAAGGAGACGATCAGCGCGGCGGCCACCAGGCCGAGGCCGAGGATGTAGAAGGCGGTCCCGTTGTTCATCCGCGGGTGATCCTAGAACACGGCCGCGGACATTCACCGGCCGGGTTTTCGCCCCGCCGTGCCGCGGTCGCGGCGCACGAACGCTCAGCTCGCGAAGGAGGTTGCGCGACTCTCTCGGATCACTGTGATCTTGATCCGTCCCGGGTAGTCCATCTCCTTCTCGACCGCTGTCGCGATCTCGTGGGAGATCAGCGCCGCGCGCTCGTCGTCGATCTCGCCGGGATCGACGATCACGCGGATCTCGCGGCCGGCCCGCATCGCGAAGACCCGCTCGACGCCCTGATGGCGGGAGGCGATCTCCTCGAGGTCGCGAAGCCTCTCGACGTACTGCTCGAGGGCGTCGCCGCGTGCTCCCGGCCTGGCGCCCGAGAGGGCGTCCGCGGCCTGCACGATCACGGCTTCCACGGTCCGCGGCTCGACCTCGGCGTGGTGAGCCTCCATCGCGTGGGCGACGGCCTCCGACTCGCCACGCCGCCGGGCGATCTTCGCGCCGACGAGGGCGTGCGGGCCTTCGACCTCATGGCTCACCGCCTTGCCGATGTCGTGCAGCAGCGCCGCCCGGCGAGCCGTCTCGACCGAGGCGCCGAGCTCCGTCGCGAGCATCGCCGCGAGCTGCGAGCACTCGACCAGATGATCGAGCACGTTCTGTCCGTAGCTGGTCCGGAAGCGAAGCTCGCCGAGTAGCCGGGTGAGCTCGGGGTCGAGCCCGTTGACCCGGGCTTCGAGCGCTGCCTTCTCGCCCTCCTCGGCGATCCGCCCGCCGACCTGCTCGCGGGCGTGCTCGTAGGTCTCCTCGATCAGCGCCGGATGGATGCGCCCGTCGGCGATCAGCTGCTCGAGCGTCAGCCGCGCGATCTCGCGGCGCACGCCGTCGAAGCTCGAGAGCACGACGGCCGACGGCGTCTCGTCGATGATCACGTCGACGCCGGTGAGCTTTTCGAGGGCGCGGATGTTGCGGCCGTCGCGGCCGATGATCCTCCCCTTCATCTCGTCGTTGGGTAGTTCGACCAGGCGGGTCGTCGACTCGCTGGAGTGCTTCGCGGCGAGACGCTGCATCGCGACCGAGAGGATGTTTCGGGCGCGGCGCTCGACCTCGACCCGGGTCTCCTCCTCGACCTGCCGCAGCCTCAGCCCGGCCTGGTGCTTGGCCTCCTGCTCGACGTCGGCCAGCAGCAGCTGACGCGCCTGGGCGGCGGAGAGCCCGGAGAGCCGCTCGAGCTCGCGCCGCTGGACGCGCTTCGCGCTCTTCAGCTCCGCGGTCGCCGTCTCGAGGTTGCGCTCGCGGTCCTCGAGCGCCTGGGCGCGACGGTCGAGGTCGGCGCGCTGCACGGCGAGCGACTCGGTCTCGCGCAGCGCCCGCTCCTCCATCCGCGCGATCTCGTCGCGCCGGGCGCGTAGCTCGGCGTCGGCGGTCGGGTCGGTCGGCGCGGCGCCGTCGACCTGCGGGGGCGGCGACCGCCGGGAGAGCATCGGGCGCGGTGGCCGCCGGCGGGTCCGCCCCGGGCACGCCATCGGCGCGACCCGGCGGAGCCGCCTCTGGCGGCGACGGCGCCGCGGCACCGGGCTCTGGGGCCGGCGGCGGCCGGCGATCGCGTCGCCAGGGGAGCCAGAGCGCGCGTTGAGCCATCGCTTCCTTTCTGTGGCCCAGGGGGCCGCCTCGGTTTGCGCTGTCCGGCGGCCGGTCGGCCGCCACGACCGCGGCGCCCGGAGCGCGCGTGGCGTGCTGTTCGAGGCGTGCGCGGACGCACGCGCCTCATCCGTGACTTACGTCCTCGGTGTCGGCAGCCTCTCAGATGTCGTGTTCATCGCAGAAAAGGACTTCACGTCCAGCATGCTTCGCGTGTTCGGGGCGACCCGCAGGCCGCTGCAGCGATCGTAGAGCCGGACCGCCGATCGCGCAAGTTGCGCAGCGCCGAGTCACCGCGTCGCCGCCCGAGTCCCGGGGTCGCCGCAGCCACCGCGTCGCAGGGCGCGGCTCAGGCCGCACCGCCCTCGAAGGCGCGGACGGCGTCGTAGGCGAGCTCGGAGTCGTAGCCGCGACGCGCCAGGTAGGCGAGCGCACGCCCGCGCGACCGTTCGTCGACCGGGCGCTCAGCGCGCCGGTCGAGCAGCTCGACCGCCCGCTCGAGCTGATCCGAGCGACCGTCCCCGTCCAGCGCGGCCTCGATCTGCGACGGATCGAGACCGCGCTCGCCCAGCGCGAGCCGGATCCGCTCGGGGCCCCAGCCGGCGAGCTCGCGCTTGTCGGCCGCAAAGCGAGCGGCGAAGCGCTCGTCGTCGAGCGCCCCGGCGACGGTCAGGCGCTCGACCGCGTCCTCGATCTCGCCCACCCCGAAGCCGCGTCCCCGGAGCCAGGCGACCAGCTCGGCGCTGGTCCGCTCCTTGTGCGAGAGCGCCTCGAGCGCGCGCTCGAACGCCGCCTCGCCCGGCATCCCCGGCGACCGCCTCGGTTCAGGCGGCCTCGCGCTCGGCCGCCTCGGGGACCTCGGCCTCGGCCGCCGTGGCCGCCTCGGGGGCCTCGGCCGCCTCGGGTGCGTCCGGCACGGCCCGTGGCCGCGCCGGGGTCCGCTCCACCCCGAGCTCCGCGAACAGCTTTGCCTCGATCTCGGCCGCCAGGTCGGGGTTCTCGGCGAGATACTGCTTCGTGTTGTTGCGCCCCTGGCCGAGCCGCAGCTCGCCGTAGGAGAAGAACGAGCCCGACTTCTGGACGAGGTCGTTCTCCAGCGCCAGGTCGAGCAGGTTGCCCTCGTGCGAGACGCCGGTCCCGTACTCGATGTCGAACTCGGCCTGGCGGAAGGGCGCCGCGACCTTGTTCTTGACCACCTTGACGCGGACCCTGTTACCGACCGCCTCGGTGCCCTCCTTGAGGGTCTCGATCCGGCGGATGTCGAGCCGCTGGGAGGAATAGAACTTGAGCGCGCGCCCACCGGGCTGGGTCTCGGGAGAGCCGAACATGACCCCGATCTTCTCGCGGATCTGGTTCGTGAACAGGCAGACGGTCTTCGCCCGGTTGAGGTTTCCGGCGAGCTTGCGCAGCGCCTGGGACATGAGCCGAGCCTGGAGGCCGACCTGGGTCTCCCCCATCTGCCCCTCGAGCTCGACCCGCGGGGTCAGCGCCGCAACCGAGTCGATCGCGACCACGTCGACGGCGCCGGAGCGGACGAGGACGTCGACGATCTCGAGCGCCTGCTCCCCGTAGTCCGGCTGGGAGACGAGCAGCTCGTCCGTGTCGACGCCGATCCGCTTCGCGTAGATCGGGTCGATCGCGTGCTCGGCGTCGACGAACGCGCAGACGCCGCCGAGGGCCTGGGCCTCGGCGATGATGTGGTAGACGAGCGTCGTCTTGCCCGACGACTCGGGGCCGAAGATCTCGACGATCCGCCCGCGCGGGACCCCGCCGATCCCGAGCGCGAGATCGAGCGACAGCGCCCCGGTCGGGATCGCGTCCACCGGGACGACCGCCTTGTCGCCGAGACGCATCACCGAGCCCTGCCCGAACTGCTTCTCGATCTGGCTGACCGCGGCGGTCAGCGCGGCGCCCTTGGCCTTCGCCTCCTTCTCGGCCGCCTTCAGATCCGCCTTCTTCGTATCCGCCATCTTCTTGATCACCTCTTCTGTCCCTCAGGGGACGCCAAGTCCACGCCCGCCAGGGACACGTACTCGGCACCCTCGGGCTTCAGATTCGAACGGTAAAGAGCCACCCGGACGGCTCCGAAGGGCTCGGTCAACGCCTCCGGCAGCGCCGCCGGGGGCTCGCGCACGCGTCGCGGGCGCCCCTTTCCGCGGCGTTTGCCCCGATCCGGCGGCAGCCGCTCGGTGCGAACCCGCGCGATCGTCAGGTGGGGCCAGAACGAGCGCTTCTCGGGCTCATAGAAGCGCTCTGCCTCGAGCGCTTCGGAGAGCTCTCGCTGTATCGCCTCGGCATCCGGGCTGACGGCGCCGAGCGCATAGAGGCGTGGCCGTCCCTTCGGCAGTGGCGACGCCTCGCTCGCGAACCGGAGCTCGACCGGTCGCGGCGCCACCGAGCCGACGATCTCGGCGATGCGCGGGATCGCCCGCTCCGGGTGGTAGGCGAGAAAGCAGAGCGTCACGTGCAGCGCGTCGGCGCGCATCGGTCGCAGCGCGGGATCGGAAAACGCCTTCGACTGCCATCGGGCGAGCGCCTCGCGCACCCGATCGGGCAAGTCGAGGGCGACGAAGAGGCGCGCTCGCGGCGATTTGAGGCGCTGCTTGGCCATGCCGCTGAAACTACGCGGCGACGCGGCGCCAAACGGCCACGAGCCGACCCGGGTGCGTGCCCGAAGCGTGCCGAATCGAACCGATCGCTCTCACATCCACCCCCGACGCGGGCCCGATCGCGGGCCGCGGGGCGTTGCGCGGCGGCGCCGCGTCGATCAGAGCGGATCGATGAACGAGAGCAGGTCCTCGGCGAGCAGCTCGGGCTCCTCGAAGGCGGCGAAGTGCCCACCGCGGTCGAATTCGGTCCAGCGACGCAGGTCGGCGAGCACCCGCTGCGACCATTCGCGCGGCGGGCGCAGGATCTCGGCCGGGAAGTCGGCGATCGCCGTCGGCACATCGATCCGCTCCCCGGGCGCCAGGCGCCATCTCCGCCGCGCCTCGGCGGCGTAGAGCCGCATCGAGGAGGCGATCGTGTCCGTCGCCCAGTACAGGGTGAGGAAATCGCAGAGGTCGTCCTTCGAGAAGCGTCGCTCGACGTCGCCGTCGCAGTCCGACCAGCGCCGGTACTTGTCGACCAGCCAGGCGGCCAGCCCCGCCGGCGAGTCGAACAGCCCCGGCGCGAGCGCGTCGGGCGCCGCTCCCTGGACCAGGAGGTGAAATCCCTCGCGCAGCCGCCAGCGCCTGGCCCGTTCGGCATAGGCGAGCTCGGCCTCGGTCATCGGCGGGTCGCCGAGGTCGCCGGGCAGCGGCAGGACGCCGGGGGCGTTCAGGTGCAGCGCGGCCACCGACCCTGGGTCGTCGAAGGCCATCCGGGCGGCGATCACCGTTCCCCAATCGCCTCCCTGGAGTGCGTAGCGGTCGTATCCGAGCGCCGCGACCAGATCCCGGAGCGCCGCCGACATGCCCTCCACGTTGAGTGGCTCCGCGGGGGGATCGGAGAAGGCGTATCCCGGCAACGAGGGCACGATCACGTCGTGGCCGGCGCCGACCAGGATCGGGATCAGCTCGAGGAACTCGATCGGTCCACCCGGCCAGCCGTGGATCAAGACCACCGGCAGCCGCGGCGGGGTGGCGGTCGGCGGGCGGTCGCGGCTCGGCGCGCTCCCAGATGAAATGGATCCCGCCCCGGCGCCAGTTCGAGAGCGCGTTCAGGCGCCGCTCGGTCGGGCGCCAGTCGTACTCGTCGCGCCAGTGGTCGCAGAGCGAGCGCAGGTAGCCGATGTCAGCTCCGGTCTCCCATCCGAGGCCCGGGGGCTGGGCGGGCCATCGCACCCGCGAGAGGCGCTCGCGGAGCTCGCCGAGAGCGGCGTCGGCGACCTCGATCGCGAATCGCTGCGGCGCGTCGGCGACACCCGCCGAGTGCGTCACCGTGGAAACTCCTCGCCGAGCAGCAGCCGCCGGATCAGATGCAGCGCCAGCGTGCAGGAACGGTCGCGGATGTCGGCGCGGTCACCCGGGATCACGGGGTCGCGGGCGATCGTCCGGCCGTCCGACGAGCGGACGCAGATGCACACGTAGCCGACCGGCTTCTCCTCGGTGCCGCCATCCGGGCCGGCGATCCCGGTGACGCCGACGCCGAGCCGGGCGCCGAAGCGGGCGATCGCCCCGTCCGCCATCGCCGCCGCCACCTGCGGTGACACCGCGCCGTGGCGCTCGATCAGCTCAGCCGGCACGTCGAGCAGCTCCGTCTTCGACCGGTTGGAATAGGCGACGACCCCGCCCGCCAGATAGTCCGACGCCCCGGGCGGGTCGGCGATCCGGGCGGCGAGCAACCCCGCGGTGCAGGATTCCGCCAGGGCGACGGTCTGCCCGTCACGGAGCAGCGCCGCGACCTGTCCGTCGATCGTCGACCCGTCGAGGCTGAAGAGGAACGGCCCGTGGCGCGCGGCGATCCCCTCGACCAGCGCCTCCCGAGCCCGGTCGGCGCCGGGCCGATGTCTGATCTCGACCTCGAGCTCGCCGCGCCGCAGGCAGGTGGTGATCTCGAGCGGCGCGAGATCCACGTCGGCCTCGATCTCACGCAGCGACTGTGCGAGCTCCGACTCGGGGATCCCGAACAGGCGCAGCGTCTGGGTCGTGTAGGGCTCGGCGCGCGCGAGCACCGCCTCGACGCTCGGACTGGCGATCGCGGCGTCCCACATCTCGTGCAGCTCTCGCGGCGGACCGGGGAGCACGACGACGGCCGGGCCGTCCTCGACCGCGACGACGAGGCCCGGCGCGGTCCCGGCGGGATCCAGCGCCAGGGCGCCGCGCGGGACCATCGCCTGCTTCCGGTTCGCGGCGCGCAGCGCCTCGGGATCGAACCGCAGCCGTCGAGCGAAGCCGGCGACGATCTCCGCGATCCGCCGCTCCATCCGTTCGTCGAGCACCATCTCGACCCGCGCGAAGCGGGCGACGATCTCCGCGGTCAGGTCGTCGGCGGTCGGTCCGAGCCCGCCGCTGGTGAAGATCAGGTCGCAACCCTCGTCGGCCATGAACCGCAGGCCCGCCTCGAGGTCGTCCGGGCGGTCGCCGACGACGAGGATCTGGGCGACCTCGACCCCGAGCGCGGCGAGCCGCTGGGAGATCCAGGGGCCGTTCCGATCGGTGATCGTCGCCGTGATCACCTCGGTGCCCGTGACCAGGATTCCCGGCCCGCACCCGGTCCGCCTCGGGTCCGTCGCTCACGGGCAGACCTCGTCCGGCCGCGGGCCGGGCCGCAGGTGGGCCGGCGGCGAGATCTCGAAGCTCGCCGGTCCGCTGCCCTTCGGCAAGCGGGCCGGCTCGCCGGCGAGCTTCAGCCGCAGCTCGTCGCGGTCGAACCCCTTCGGGAAGCGAAGCTCGAACCGGCGGCGCTCGAACTGCTCGCGGGTATCCGCGGCGAGCACCTGGCCGTCGATCAGCGCGCCGCCGGCTCCGCCGACCAGACAGACCTCGACCGGTTGGCGAATCACGAGCTCGAGCTTCACGGTGCCGCCCTTGCCGCCCCCGTGCCCGTTGGAGGAGTGATGGTTTCCCCGGCCGCCGCCGTGCTTGTGCGGCCGGTTGGCGTCGCCGGGCTTGTCGCCTCCGCTCAGCAGCCCGGCGACGACGAGCACCGCGAGCACGAGCAGAGCGCCGCCGCCGACCAGCAGCCATGGCGAGGGCCGCCCCGAGCCCGCGCCCGCGCGGGTCGGCCGGTCGGGCGCCCCGGCAGGAGCGCGGGGCCCGCCGACCGCGTCCTCGACCTGGCGCCTGTACTCGTCGACGAGCCGCTCGGCGTCGAGGCCGAGCAGCTCGGCGTAGGTGCGCAGGAACCCCTTCGCGTAGGCCGAGCTCGGCAGTGCGTCCCAGTCCTCGTCCTCGAGCGCGCTGATGTACTTGAGCCGGATCTTCGTCTGCGCCTCGACCGCGCGCAGGTCGAGGCCGGCCCGGCGCCGGGCGTCGGCGAGCGACTTCCCGATCCGCATCTCGCCTGGGAGCTCAGCGGCCATGCGGGTTATTGTCGCCACCGGGGACGCCGCGGCGCCGCGCGGGGCGCGAGGCTCAGCTCTCGACCCGCTCGAGGCCGGTTTCGGTCCCCGGGTCCGGCTGACCGCCCGGCTCTGCGTCGCGATCGATGATCCCGGTCGCGAGCCGCTCGAGCATCCGCGGAAGCTCGGACTGCGAGACGAGCACCTGGCGCGGCTTCGATCCCTCGTAGCCGGAGATGATGCCGCGTCGCTCGAGCATGTCTATGAGCCGCCCGGCGCGCGTGTAACCGACTCGAAGCCGCCGCTGGATCATCGAGACCGACGCGGTCTCCGACTCGACCACGATCCGCGCCGCGTCGGCGAGCAGATCGTCCTCGTCGGGCGAGAACTCGCCGCCCGCCCCGTCGTCGATCTCCGGCTCGCGGGCCTCGAGCAGCTCCTCGTCGAACTCGGGCTCTCCCTGGTTCGCCCAGTGGCCGCAGACGCGGGCGATCTCGCCCTCGGTCACGAACGCGCCCTGGATCCGGTTCACCTTCGACGTCCCGACCGGGCGGAACAGCATGTCGCCCTGGCCGAGCAGCGTCTCGGCGCCCCCCTGGTCGAGGATCACCCTGGAGTCGACCTGCGAGGCGACCGCGAAGGCGATCCGCGACGGGATGTTGACCTTGATCGTCCCGGTGATCACGTCGGTCGAGGGGCGCTGGGTTGCGAGGACGAGGTGGATCCCGATCGCGCGCGCCTTCTGGGCGAGGCGGATGATCGAGTCCTCGACCTCGGCCGGGGCGACCATCATCAGGTCGGCGAGCTCGTCGATGACGCAGAGGATGTGGGGCAAGGAAGGCTCCCCGGCGCGTTTCCGAGCCCGGTTGAGCTCGACCAGGTTGCGGGCGCGCGCCTCGCTCATCACCGCGTAGCGGCTCTCCATCTCGCCGATCAGGTTCGCGAGCACGTTGGCGGCAAGCCGCGGGTTGGTCACCACCGGGGTGAGCAGATGCGGGATTCGCTCGTAGTGGTTGAGCTCGACCCGCTTCGGATCGACGAGCACCAACCGGACGTCGTTCGGCGACGCATGCATGAGGATCGAGGTGAGGATCGCGTTGATGCACCCGGACTTTCCCGAGCCGGTCGTACCGGCGACGAGCACGTGCGGCATCAGCGCCAGGTCGGCGTTCACGGACTGGCCGGAGACGTCCTTGCCGAGCCAGCAGAGCAGCGGCGAGGAGCCCTTCGGCGGCTCGGCGTAGATGTCGCCGAGGCGGACCAGTCGCCGGCGCTGGTTCGGGACCTCGACCCCGACCGCCTTCTTCCCCGGAATCGGAGCGAGGATGCGGATGTCGGTCGAGGCGAGCGCGTAGGCGAGGTCGTCCTTCAGCTGAGCGACCTTCGAGACCTTCGTCCCGGGCGCGAGCTGGAGCTCGTAGCGGCTCACGTGCGGGCCGCTGACGGTCCCCAGCAGCCTCGCTTCGACGCCGAAGTGGCGCAGCGACTCGAGCAGCGCGCTCGCCGTCGCCTCGCGGTCGCGCATGTCCGGACCCGGATCGGCCTTCCCCTTGTCGAGCGCCTTCGTGGCCGGCGGCCGGTAGTCGATCTCGTCGGACGCGGTGATCCCGTGGGCGTGGCGCTTGTTGCCCATCGGCGTGACGCCCGGAGCGCCCTCCGATCCCGCGTCGCGCTCGCGGGGCTCGGGGCTCGGGGCTCGGTCATCCTCGCCGGGCTCGGCGTAAGCGAACCCGTCGGGTTCCGGGCGCTGCTCGCTCTCGCCCCCCTCGACGGCGATCGTCTCCTGCTCGTCCTCGGCCGCGAGCGCCTCCGTCTCGAAGCTCTCGGTCTCGACCTGTCTGGTGATCGCGATCTCCTCGCCGCGAGCGTCGCCCCAGGGGTCGGTCGCCGCGGTCGGGGCGCTGCGCACGGTGCGCGCCATCTCACGGCTGTGGGTCCCGGCGCGACGCATCGCCCTGCTCGTCGATCCGAGGAGCCCCGCGACCGTCGTCCCGGTGACCAGCAGGGCGCCCGAGACGATCATCAGCAGCGCCAGGATGTGGGCGCCGACGCGCTGGAAGAGCGTGCTCGCGGCCCAGTAGAGCGACTCGCCGAGGACCCCGCCGTGGGCGACCATGAACCGGTGCTCGAAGTAGTCGTGGCGGCGGGGATGATCGGGTCCGAGCCCGGCGGTCTGCGCAGCGAAGGCGAGCAGCAGCGCGGCGATCACGAGGATCCCGCCGGCGTTCAGCGCCGAGGGGGTGTCGAGCTTCTGTCGCGCGATCAGCGCCGCGCCCCAGCCGGCGAGCGCGATCGGCGCGACATAGGCGACCCTGCCGGCGAGGTTGGAGAGCGCGTCGGCGATCCAGCTGCCGACGACTCCCCCGTCCCAGCCGAAGTAGAGGACCAGCGCCAGGTAGATCGCCGCCGCGAACAGACCGAGGCCGATGACGTCGTAGTGGCGCTGCTCGAGGCGGTCGACGAACTCGCGTGCCGCGGGACGGTCGCGGCGGGGGCGCGACGGCGACCTGCGACGAGGGCGCTGCGCCGCCGTTCGGCGAGCCGAGCTGGATCGGGGCTTGGACCAGGGAAGTCTCATGCTGACGCCGGAGCGCGCGCGCTCCGTGCCTGGGAGTTCGACAGCCCTGGGCGGACCCCTGCGGATGGCTAAACGCGCAGTAAATATCCCCCTTGTCGGCGGTTCACCCCTCTAATCTCTAAGCCGATGCTCGAGACCGACGATCAGTCTGGCCGCGTGCTCGTCGTCGAGGACGACGAGGCGATCGCCGACGTCCTGCGCCGCACCCTGCGCCAGGAGGGTCACGAGGTTCGCTCCTCGGCCGACGGGGTCGACGCGCTGCGCGCAGCCGAGGAGTTCGTACCGGACGTGGTCATCCTCGACCTCGGTCTTCCGGGACTCGACGGGGTCGAGGTCTGCCGGCGGCTGCGCTCGGAGTCCGACGTCCCGATCCTCATCCTGACCGCCCGCTCCGACCTCAGCGACCGCGTCGAGGGCCTCGACTCGGGGGCCGACGACTACCTGATGAAGCCGTTCGAGCGCCAGGAGCTGCTCGCCCGGATGCGGGCGCTGATGCGCCGGCGCCCGCCGCGCGGCAGCGCCGCGCTCGTGGTCGGTGATCTGCGCCTCAACCCCGACACACGCGAGGTCGCGAACGGCAACCGCACCATCGACCTCACCAACCGCGAGTTCGAGTTGCTCGAGTACCTGATGCGCAACGAGCGGCTCGTCGTCTCCCGAGAGCGGCTGCTCGAGGAGGTCTGGGGCTACGACCCGTTGGCGATGACGAACACGATCGACGTCTTCATCTCGAACCTGCGCCGCAAGCTCGAGGAGGGCGGCGAGCCCCGCCTCCTGCACACCAAGCGCGGCGCCGGCTACGTGCTCCGCGCGCCACGCGCCGATGACTGAGACGCCCGCGCGTAGCCGGCCCTCCCGACTGAACCCGAAGCGCTGGCCGGTCCGCTGGCGGATCACGGCCGTCTCGGCCGGCCTGACTCTGATCATCCTCGTCTGCTTCGCGGTGATCGTCGGGACGCTCGCGACCAGCCGGATCCGCGACGACTTCCGCAACGACCTGCTGAGCGTCGCGAGCCAGCTGCAGAGCAACTATCAGCTCGGCCGCGACCCGGCGGTCGGGATCACGGGCCGCAACCTGGGCGCGCTCGTCGCCGGCGACGCCGCGTTTCGGATCGTCGACTCCGAAGGCAACGTCGTCCGCCAGACGCCGCACGCCCCCGACCTCGGCCCGCCGGTGAACGGGATCAGCCAGAGCGGCCCGTTCGAGGTCGTCTCCGTCCCGCTCGACACGAGCTCGCTGGCAGGCCCCGTCTACCTGCAGTACGCGCGCAGCCGCACCTCCCTGACCGCGACCATCGACCGCCTCTGGCTGCTGCTCGTCGGCGGGGTGATCGGGGGGACGATGCTGGCCACGCTTGCCGGGCTCGCGGTCGCGGGCCGGGCGATGCGCCCGATCGCTTCGCTGACCGCGACCGCGCGCGAGATCGCGACGACCCGCGATCCGTCGCGGCGCGTGCCGATGCCCGAGAGCCAGGACGAGGTCGCCGAGCTCGCGCGGACGCTCGACCAGATGTTGCGCGAGCTCGACGCGGCGCGCTCGGAGACGCAGCAGATGATCCAGGCGCAGCGGGAGTTCGTCGCCGACGCTTCGCACGAGCTCCGGACCCCGCTGACCAGCATCCTCGCCAACCTCGAGCTGCTCGAGGCGAGCCTCGCGGCCCGCGGCGGTGAAGCGGACGAGGAGGAGATCGTCGCCGGCGCGCTCGGCTCCTCGCGGCGGATGCGGCGCCTGGTCGCCGATCTGCTGCTGCTCGCGAAGGCGGACGCCGGGCGCGCCGGGCCTCGCCGGAGCTGCGACCTGGCCGAGGTCGCGGCCGAGGCGATCGCCGAGGTACGCCCGGTCGCCGAGGGGCACGAGGTCTCCCTCCGTTCGGTGGGTCCGGTTCCGATCGCGGGCAATCCCGACGACCTTCACCGGATGGTGCTCAACCTGGTCGAGAACGGGGTCCGCCACACCCCGCCGGGCAGCGAGATCACGGTCACGGTCGCCGCGCAGGACTCGAACGTCGTGCTCGAGGTCGCGGACGACGGCCCCGGGATTCCCGCCGAGGTCGGCGAGCAGATCTTCTCCCGCTTCGTGCGTGGCGACGGACCCGCCGACCTCGCGGTCAACTCCGGCACCGGCCTCGGGCTGGCGATCGTCAAGGCGGTCGCCGTCGCCCACGGCGGCGAGGTCGAGCTCGGCAGCTCGCCGAGCGGCGGGGCGCGTTTCGAGGTCCGCCTGCCGCTCGATCAGCGCCGCCCGGCCGACGAGCCCGCCCGCGTCGCCTGAGAGTCGCGCCCCTGCCCCGGAAAGAAGGTGGCCCGCCGGGGTTCAGGGAGGGGGATCCCCGGCGGGCCGATTGGCTCAGACTCAGACTGCGCCAATTGGATGCTCGTGGAAGGCGATGTCGGGGGTGCCCCCACGAGCGGTGTCTCGTCCAATGCCCAACGTAGAGTCGCTCCGTAAAGGACCGCTAAAGGTCCGCCACACGTCCGCTAAAAGCTCGTCGGCCGTCAGCAGCCCGAGCGCTTGCAGATCTCGCGATCGACGAGCGCTGCTTCGATCGTCGCCGCGTGAGCGCCTCCGTAGAGCATCCGGTCGGCGGCGAGCAGCGCCTTCGCGTTGTCGCTGAAGCCCGAGCGCGGCGTGAGCAGGAAGTTGGCCTCCAGCGCGACGCGGTCGATCACCGAGTGACCGGCGGTATCGTCGCCGAGCGCCTCCCGGAGGCCGAACAGGGTCGACGACCAGATCTGGCCGACGCAGTGGATCTCGAGGTCGCACTTGCGTTGTGCCGTCGTCAGGTCCTGCGGCCGGTCGGCGAGCCTGCCGCAGCCCGTCCTCGAGTAGGAGACGCCGTCCCAGTCGAAGATGCAGGTGTCGAACGGGCTGCCGCCGGTCGTCAGGGCCGACATCGCCGCCGCCATGTAGTCGCCGAACCCCTCCCCCAGCGTGGCGCCCTGGCGGGTCTCACCGAAGCCCGGCGTCGCCTGGTCCTGGAGCGAGTGTCCGTACTCGTGGCTGATCACGTCGGCGTCCTCGCCGTCGTCGACGCCGCCGGAGCCCAGGGTCAGGGACCTGGTCTTGCTCGAGTAGAACGAGTTGTCCTCGGTGATCCCGTCGGCGCGGACCTTCTGGGGCTTGCCGCGGAGCGGCTCGGTGAGCCCGAGGCTGTCGACGTAGGCGCGTTCGCGGTCGATGTGGAAGTACGCCATCACGGCCTCGAAGCGGTCGTTGGACCGGGTCAGGCGCGTGAAGTCGAGGTTCGGCGCACAGACGGACTTCGCCTTCTTGCCCACCCGGGCGTCGACGTAGGTACCGACCAGACACCCCTTGGCGCTCGTGATCCGCTCCAGCGTCACCGGCAGCCGCAGCGACGTCAGCCGGTCCGAGTCGTGGTCCTTGCGATCCCGGAGGCCGTCATAGCCACCCTGCTCGGTGACCGGGCTCGGGTTGTAGATCATCGCGCTGCCCGTCGCGCGCTGGAGCACGTCCCGGCTCCGGATCCTCGCCCCCGTGCGCGCGTCGAGCGTGACCAGGAAGTCGGCGAGCGGGCGGGCGGAGGGCAGCGAGAGCTGCCACGCCATGCGGCCGGTCACGGGATCGATCCCGAGCTTCGCTCGAGCCGGGGCCCGCAGTCGATCCGCGCCGCTGATCCGGCGCGCTGCGGCGAGCGCGCGCGATCGGGGGATCGCGTCCGCCGGGTTGCCGGCGGCGAGGCCGCGGGTCGTGGTGTCGCTGACCAGGATCGGGCGCTGCCCCGCCGGCACCGCGACCACGGCCCCGGCGCCGAGCACCGGCAGGCCACCGGAGCGCTGGCGGTAGCGCTGGATGATCCCGCCGCCCGGGGCCGAGAGTGGCCGCGCCGGGGCAAGCTCGCTGAGCGGCGCCGCGGCCCGCGCTGCGGTCGCCGTGAGGCGATCGGCGCCGAACGAGGGCGCGGCGGCAATCAGCGAGGCGACGAGCGCGACCGTCGCCGCGGCCCGGAGGCGAACGTCCCTGCTCATACCTCGACCACTACGGGGAGGATCATAGGGCGCCGCCGGAGCCGGTCGTAGACGAATGCCGCGATGTCCTCGTGCAGGTCCTGCTGGAGCAGGACCGGCTCGGCGACCCGGTCGTCGGCCGCGTCCGCGAGCGATGCCTCGACCACGTCGCGAAGCTCGTCGATCAGGCCGTCGGCCGCCTCCTCCTCGAGGAACGGGACGCCGCGGAAGATGATCTCCGGTGCCGCGACCATCGCGCCGTCCTCGGCCGAGACGGTGGCGACGACGATGAACACCCCGTCGGCCGACAGCGTCCGCCGGTCGCGGAGCGCGACGTCGTCGGGGTCGCCGATGTCGACGCCGTCGACGAAGATCATCCCGGCCCGCCCGCGTTCCTTCAGCCTCGCCCCGTCAGCGTCGATTTCGAGCGCGACGCCGTTGCGGCCCCGGAAGATCCGCTCCGGATCGATCCCGACCGCCTCGGCCAGCTCGGCGTGCAGCCGCAGCCTGCGGTGGTCGCCGTGGGCGGGGAGCACGTAGCGGGGCTTGGTCAGGTTGAGCATCAGCTTCAGCTCCTCCTGCCAGCCGTGCCCCGAAGCGTGGATCGGCGCGTCGGCCGCGGTCACGACCGAGGCCCCGATCTCGAAGATGCGGTCGATCGTCTCGTTGACCGAGCGTTCGTTGCCCGGGATCGGCGTCGCCGAGAAGACGACCGTGTCGCCGGAGTGCAGCTCGACGTCGCGGTGATCGTTGAACGCCATCCGACGCAGCGCCGAGAGCGGCTCACCCTGGCTGCCGGTCGAGATCGCGATCACCTTGTGGTCGGGAAAGTCCTCGATCTCCTTCGGCGAGATCAGCAATCCGCTCGGGGCGTTCGCGATCCCGAGGTTGGACGCGATGTTGAAGTTCTTGCGCATCGACCGGCCGACCAGCGCCACCCGACGGTCCAGCTGGACGGCAGCGTCGACAACCTGCTGCACGCGGTGCACGTTGGAGGCGAAGCAGGTGACGATGATCCGCCCCTCGCAGCGCGAGAACTCCTCCAGCAGCGCCGGCCCGACCGCCGACTCCGACGGCGCGATCCCAGGCCGGTCGGCGTTGGTCGAGTCCCCGAACAGGCAGAGCAGGCCCTCACGGCCGAGCTCGGCGAGCCGCGTCGTGTCCGCCGGGACCCCGTCGACCGGGGTCTGGTCGAACTTGTAGTCACCGGTGGCGAGCACGGTGCCGAGCGACGTCGTGACCGCGACCGCGCAGGCGTCGGGAATCGAGTGCGACATGTGGATCAACTCGATCCCGAACGGCCCGGCCTCGACCACCGTGCCGGGATCGAGCACCTGCAGTGGGGCGTCGCGGATCTTGTGCTCCTCGAGCTTCGAGCGCACGAGGCCGATCGTCAGCGGCCCACCGTAGATCGCCGGCGGCAGCCCGATCTCGCGCAGCACGTAGGGGAGCGCTCCGACGTGGTCCTCGTGACCGTGCGTGAGCACGATCGCCTCGATCTCCCCGGCGCGCTCGCGCAGGTAGGTGAAGTCGGGCAGTACCAGGTCGATCCCGAGCATCTCCGCGGTCGGGAACATGAGTCCGGCGTCGACGACGACGATCCGCCCGTCGTGCTCGACGACGGTCATGTTCTTGCCGATCTCCCCGAGTCCCCCCAGCGGGAGGATCCGAACCGAGTCGCTCAAGGCGCTACCGGCCCCCCGCGTCGGCGGCGACGATCCCGCCGAGCTGTTCGAGCGCGGCGCGGATCACGCTCCGCTCCTGCTCGCTCGCCGGCACCATCGGCAGCCGGAAGTTGGCGGCGGCGACTCCCGCGAGCTCGAGCGCGGTCTTCACGGGGATCGGGTTCGAGGTCACGGTCAGCGCCTCGTAGACGGCGGCGAGCTCGGCGTCGATCTCGGCGGCCCGCTCGCTCTGGCCGGCGATCGCGGCCTCGTAGAGCTCGCGCATCCGGGGTCCGACGACGTGCGAGGCGACGAGAATGCCGCCCGCACCGCCGAAGCCGAGCGTTCGGGCGAAGCTTTCGTCGTTGCCGGCCAGGATGTCGAGGCCCTCGACCGGCCCGAGCGCGTCGTTGTCGGCCTGCTTGACGGCGACGATGTTGGCGTTCTCGGCGGCGAGCTGCGCGAGCAGGTCGGGCGGCAGGTCGATCACCGTCCGAGAGGGGATGTTGTAGAGGACGACCGGCGTCTCGGCGGCGGCCTCGGAGACGGCCGCGAAGTGAGCCCTGAGCCCCGCCCGGTTGGGCTTGTTGTAGTAGGGCGTCACGACCAGCACCGCATCGGCGCCGGCCTCCCGGGCCCTCGCGGTGAGCTCGACCGTCTCGCGGGTGTCGTTCGAGCCCGTCCCTGCGATCACGGTCGCCTGATCGCCGATCTCGTCGAGCACCGCGTCGAGCAGGCGAAGCTTCTCGTCGTCGGTCAGGGTCGGCGACTCACCCGTGGTGCCCGCCACCACGACTCCGTGCGAGCCGTTGTCGATCAGGTGCCGGGCGACCCGGCGCCCGGCGTCGAGGTCGAGTTCCCCGCCGTCCCCGAACGGCGTCACCATCGCGGTGATCACACCGCCGATCTCGCTCATGCGGGCAAAGCGTAACGCCTGCTCAGCCGGCGAACACGGGCGGACGGCGGTCGGCCCAGGGCCGAGCCTGCTCGAGCTGTGCCCCGACCGCGATCAGCAGGTCCTCGCGCCCGTAGGGGGCAGCCAGCTGCACGCCGACCGGAAGGCCGTCCTCGGTCCAGTGCAGGGGCACCGAGACGGCAGGCTGGCCGGTCGAGTTGAAGATCGCGGTGAACGCGCCGGCCGGCACCGCGCGGCGGAACGCCTCGAGCGGATCTTCCCCCGAGTCGTCATAGCTGCCGAGCGGTACGGGGGGCTCGCTCATCGTCGGGCTCAGCAGCAGGTCGAACCCGCCCTCGTACCATGCGGCGATCGCCCGCGCGACCGCCTGGTGGATCGCGACGTCGCGCAGGTAGCGGCCCGAGGAGCGCTCCCGGCCGACCTCGGCCAGCGCCCAGGTCAGCGGCTCGACCTCGTCCTCGCGCACCTCGCGACCGATGATCGCCGCGAACTGGTCGAGGCTCGCCGCCTGGCCCGCGGCCCAGCGGGTCAGGAACGTGTCCTCGAGATCGATCGCCTCGACCATCTCCGGAGCCAGGGGTGAGGACTCCTCGACCGCGTGACCGAACGACTCGAGCAGGTCACGCGCGCCGCGGACCGCGGTGACGCACTCCGGATGGGATTCGAGCCCCGCCACCGGGGGCTGTTCGAGGACCCCGATGCGGAGCTGGCCCGGATCCGCCGTCAGCTCCTCGACATAGGGTCGTTCGGGTTCGGGCGCGACGTACGGGTCTCCGGGCGCCGGGCCGTGAACCGCGTCGAGCAGGGTCGCGGCGTCGCGGACCGATCGCGTCACCGCGAGCTCGACCGTGAGCCCGGACATGTTGTCGCCGAGCAGCGGACCCTCGGAGATCCGCTGGCGGGTCGGCTTGAGACCGAACAGCCCGCAGATGCTGGCCGGGATCCTGATCGAGCCGCCGCCGTCGTTCGCGTGGGCGATCGGGACCATCCCCGAGGCGACCGCCGCAGCCGAGCCGCCGCTCGAGCCCCCGGTCGTCCTCGACGTGTCCCAGGGGTTGCGCGACGCGCCGTATGCCCGCGGCTCGGTGGTCGGCAGGATCCCGAGCTCCGGCGTGTTCGTCTTCCCGATCGTCACCAGCCCGGCGCCCCGGAAGCGCTGGGCGAGGTAGCTGTCCACGGGGGCGCGGAAGTCGGCCTCCTTGAGCAGGCCCATCCCGAGGTGCAGTGGCTGGCCGGCGAGCGCGGCACCGAGGTCCTTGAGCAAGAACGGGACGCCCTTGAACGGGCCATCGGCGAGCTCACCGGTCGCGGCGTCGCGCGCCTCGTCGAAGAGCTCGTGGATGACCGCGTTGATCTCCGGGTTGAGCGCCTCGACGCGCGCGATCGCCGCCTCGACCAGCTCCTCCGGCGACGCCTCGCCGCTGCTCACCAATTCGGCCTGAGCGGTCGCATCCATGCCCGCCAGCTCGGTCGTCGTCTGGGACATCGCGCCTCCTCGTTAGAGCAGGGCCTCGAGCCCCACGGTGAACGGTTCTTCCAGCTCGGAGACCCGCCGGGTCGCGAGCAGGACTCCGGCCATGAACGACCGGCGGTCGACCGAGTCGTGGCGGATCGTCAGCGTCTGGCCCTCGCCGCCGAGGATCACCTCCTGGTGGGCAACCAGGCCGGGCAGCCGTACGGAGTGAATCGGCTCGTGGACGTTGCCGCCCGCCTCGCGAATCAGCTCCGCCGTGCGCTTCGCCGTGCCCGAGGGGGCGTCGAGCTTGCGGTCGTGGTGAAGCTCGACGATCTCCGCCTCCGGCATCTGGCGGGCCGCCTCGGCGGCGAATCGCATCATCAACACCGCGCCGATCGCGAAGTTCGGGGCGACGAAGACGTTCGCCCCGCCGCCGGCGGCGCGCGCCTGCTCGGCCGTCTCGCGCATCGCGTCGCGGTCGAAGCCGGTCGTGCCGACGACCGCGTGAACGCCCGCGCCGAGGCAGGCGCCGACGTTCTCGAGCGCCGTCGCCGGGGTGGTGAAGTCGATCGCGACGTCGGCGCCGTCGAGGACCGCGGTGAGCGGCGTGTCGAGGGCCGGATCGGCACGCCCGACAAGCTCCATGTCCTCGGCTGCGGCGACCGCGTCGCAGACGGCCTCTCCCATCCGCCCCGCGGCGCCCGATACGACGACTCGGATCACCGCCGCAGGCAGCCGGGCGCCGAGCTCCGACGCGCGTCTTTCGCCTGCCCGCTCACGCCGCCAGCGCTTCCGAGACGTGAGCCGCGGCGGTCCGGAAGCAGTCCTCGTCGGGTCCGACGCAGGCGGCGGCAAGCTTGCCGGGGTCGTAGAGCTCGCCGGCGAGGCTCGCGACATCGTCGGCCCCGACCGAGTCGATCCGCGCCAGCGTCTCGTCGAGCGAGAGCAGCGGCACGTCGAAGAGGATCCCGCGGGCGATGCGCCCCATCCGCGCCGCCGTCGCCTCGAGGCTGAGCACGATCCGCCCCTTGACGTGCTCCTTGGCGCGGCGAAGCTCCTCGTCCGTGACGCCCTCCTCGGTCAGCTTCGTGAGCTCGCGGCCGATGATCTCGCAGGCCTCGGCGACGTTGTCGGCGCGGGTGCCGACGTACATCGCGACGAACCCGGTGTCGACGAACTCGTGCGTGTAGGAGCCGACCGAGTAGGCGAGCCCGCGGCGCTCGCGGACCTCGCGGAACAGGCGTGAGGAGACCGAGCCGCCGAAGATCGTGTCGAGCAGCCCGAGCGCGTAGCGTCGCTCGTCGGCCCGCGCGATCCCGGGACCACCGAAGCAGATGTGGTACTGCTCGGTGTCCTTCGCGTAGAAGCGCAGGGCGGCGTTCTCGACCGCGCCGCCGCCGTTCGCCCCGGCGCCGTCGGCGATCCGGGGCGACAGGTGCCGGCTCGCGAGCTCGACGATTCGCTCGTGCTCGAGGTGCCCGGCGGCCGCGACGACGATCTGCCCGGCGGTATACGTGGCCCGGTGATAGGAGGCGATGTCGTCGACGGGGATCCCGCCGATCACCTCGGCGCGGCCGAGGACGCGGCGGCCGAGCGGATGGTCGCCGTAGATCGCCTCGGCGAGCACGTCGTGGACCCGATCCTGGGGCTCATCCTCGTACATCGCGATCTCCTCGAGAACCACGTGGCGCTCGGAGTCGATCTCGTCGGGGGGCAGTGCGGGCGCGAGCAGCATCTCGGCCAGCAGGTCGAACGCCTCCTCGGTGTGCTCGTCGAGAAAGCGGGCGTGGAGGTGGGTCGACTCCTTGCCCGTGGCGGCGTTGGTCGCGGCTCCCATGCCGTCGAAGAGCTCGGAGATCTCGATCGCCGAGTGGCGCTCGGTTCCCTTGAACAGAAGGTGCTCGAGGAAGTGCGAGACGCCGGCCTGCGCCGGCGTCTCGTCGCGCGATCCGGTCTTCACCCAGAGCCCGAGGGCAACGGAGCGAACCGAGGGGACGGCCTCGGTGACGACCCGGAGGCCGGAGTCGAGCTCGGTCAGCTCGACCCCGGCAGGGAGGTCGTCGGGGCTCAACGCCGTCCGCCGCGGCGCTCCCGACCGCCGCCGTCGTCGAGACGCTCGCGCCGCGGCCGCCACGCCCGCCGCCGCCGTTGCGGCCGTCACGACCACCGCGGCCGCCACGCCCGCCGGACCCGCGGTCGCCGGTGCCCATCGCCGAGAGCTCCTCCGCCGACTTGCCCGCGATCGCGGGATCGTCGGAGAGGCGCAGCCCGATGCGTCCACGCTCCGGGTCGACCTCGACCACCGTGACGTCGATCTCGTCGCCCGAGGAGAGCACGTCGTCGACCGTCTCGACCCGCTCGCCGGGCTTCACGTTCGAGATGTGCAGGAGCCCGTCGGTGCCCTTGACGAGCTCGACGAAGGCGCCGAACGTTGTCGTCTTGACGACCTTGGCCTTCGGGAACTGATCGCCGATCTCGGCCTCGCGCGTCATCGACTCGATCCGCGCGATGCAGGCCTCGACCAGGGCGCCGCTCGGGGCGTAGACACGCACCGTGCCGTCGTCGTCGATGTCGATCTCGGCCTCGAACTCCTCCTGCATGCCGCGGATCGTCTCGCCGCCCTTGCCGATCACCGCCCCGATCTTCTCGGGGTCGATCTTGATCGTCTCGATCGCCGGCGCGTACACGGAGAGCTTCTCCCGTGGTGCGTCGATTGCCTCGGCCATCTTGCCGAGGATGAACAGACGTCCCTTGCGGGCCTGCTCGAGCGCGTCGGTGAGGATCTCGAAGGTCACGCCGGTGATCTTGATGTCCATCTGCAGCGCGGTAATCCCGTCCTCGGACCCGGCGACCTTGAAGTCCATGTCTCCGAGATGGTCCTCGACGCCGGCGATGTCGGTGAGCACGATGTAGTCGTCGCCCTCCTTGATCAGCCCCATCGCGACCCCGGCGACCGCAGTGGAGACGGGGACACCGGCGGCCTGCAACGCCATCGACGAGGCGCAGACCGAGCCCATCGACGAGGACCCGTTGGACTCGAGCGTGTCGGACACGACCCGGATCACGTACGGAAAATCCTCCTCGTCCGGGATCGTCGGCGCCAGGGCGCGCTCGGCGAGCGCTCCATGGCCGATGTCGCGCCGCTTCGGACCGCGCATGAACCCGGCCTCCCCGACCGAGAAGGGCGGGAAGTTGTAGTGGTGCCAGAACCGCTTCGTCTCCACGAGGCCGAGGTTGTCGACCTTCATGTCCATCCGCGTCGTGCCGAGCGCCACCGAGGAGAGGATCTGGGTCTCGCCTCGGGTGAAGAGCGCCGAGCCGTGCACGCGCGGAGCGACGTCGACCTCGGTCTCGATCGGCCGGATCTCGTCCTGGGCGCGCCCGTCGGGCCGCTTCTTGTCGACCGCGATCCGACGCCGGATCACATCCTTCTCGAGCTTCGCGAACGCGCGGGTGACCTCCGGAGCCCGCTCGGGGTCCGTCTCCGCGTCGCCCTCGCCGGCCGCGAGCTCTGCCAGCGCCTCGGCCTCGACAGCCGCGATCGCGTCCTGTCGCGCCAGCTTCTCGGCGACCTGCGTCGCCTCGTCGAGCTTCTGGCCGTAGCCGGCCTTGATCTTCTCCAGCAGGTCCGCGTCGATCTCGGGTGCCTCGACCTCGACCTTCTCCTTACCGGCCTTCGCTCGCAGCTCCTCCATCGTCGCGACGAGGGTCTTGATCTCGCCGTGGGCGATGTCGAGCGCGTCGAGAACCTCGGCCTCGGTGACGCCCTCGGCGCCACACTCGACCATCAGGATCGCTTCGTCCGACCCGGAGACGATCAGGTCCATCTCCAGCTCCTCGAGCGACTCCTCCTCGGGATTGACGATGAAGTCGCCGTCGAGCTTGCCGATCCGCACCGCGCCGACGTAGGCCTGGACCGGGATCGGGGAGATAGCCAGTGCCGCCGAGGCGCCGTTCATCGCCAGGATGTCGTAGGGGTTGACGTGATCGACCGAGAGCGGCTGGGCGACCAGCTGCGTCTCGAAGTGCCAGCCCTTCGGGAACAGGGGGCGGATCGGGCGGTCGATCATCCGCGCCGTCAGGGTGGCCTTCTCGCCGGCCCGTGCCTCGCGCCGGAAGAACGACCCGGGTACCTTGCCCGCGGCGTAGTGCTTCTCCTCGACGTCGACGGTCAACGGTAGGAAGTCCACGTCGCGCAGGTTGCCCATCGTCGCCGTGCAGAGGACCATGGTCTCGCCCGCTCGGACGACCACCGCGCCGCCCGCCTGGCGGGCGAGCTTGCCCGTCTCGAAGGAGATCTCCTTGTCGCCGATCTCGGCCGAGACGCGCTTAACGTCAAACATGCTCATGTATTCGCTTTTCCTTTCGGCAGCCCGGATGGCTACCCACTCAGTCAGAACTCTCGTTCTCTAACGCGGGCGATGTTACAGATGCCGCAATTGCCGTCAGCGCCGCGGCCGGGTCACCGCGGAGCGGCCGGCCGGAGGCGAAAGCGGCCGGCGTCCCCGTGACGCCCGCCCTGATCCCGCTCTGGAAGTCGGCGGCGATCCGCCTCGCCACGGGCTCCGATCGCCGCTCGGCCTCGAACCGCTCGAGGTCGAGGCCGAGCGCCTCCGCCCGGGCCCAGAGGTGCGGATCGTCCTGGTGGCCCTGGTCGGCGTAGATCGAGTCGCAGAGCTTCCAGAACGCCGCCTCGCGCTGCATCGACGCCGCCTCGGCGGCCGCGTGCAGGGCGGTCGCGCGGGGGCGTTTCGAGGCGACCGGGAAGTGTCGTACGCAGAGGCGAAGCGCGAGCCCGCGGATCCGCGGCCAGCCGGCCGCGCAATGCGGGCAGGCGAGATCGACGTAGACGATCGCCTCCGGGCCGACACCGGCGACGTGATCGGACTGCCCGATCGGGGGCACCGGGGCGCTGCGAAGGTCAGTCAGCGACCGAGTCCAGCGCGTCGAAGATCAGATTCGCCCCGGGGATCTCCAGCGGAGTCTCGGACTCGTGTACCCAGCGCACCACCCCACGCTCGTCGATCAGCACCAGGGATCGGTTCGGGTGGCCACGCTCGGCGATGTAGGCGCCGTATGCCCGCGTCACCTCGCCCTTGGGGTGAAAGTCCGAGAGCAGCGGGATCGAGATCCCGAGCTTCTCCTGGAACGCCTTGTGCGACCAGGTGGAGTCGACGCTGATCCCGACCACCCGCGCCCCCTGCTCGACGATCTGCGGCATCACCTGCTCGTAGACCGAGAGCTGGTCGGTGCAAACCGGGCTGAAGTCTGCCGGATAGAAGGCGAGCACGAGCTTGCGGTCGAGGAGCGCGGCGAGCGAGACGTCCTCGCCGTCTTGGTTCGGAAGCGTGAAGTCGGGGGCCTGGGCGCCGGGCTCGATCACGGCCGGCGAAAATCAGGCGCCTCAACGGCGGCGCGGCTCGGCTCGCCCTTCGGGCTACGCCTCACATCAGGCGCCTCAACGGCGGCGCGGCTCGGCTCGCCCTTCGGGCTACGCCTCAGATCAGGCGCCTCAACGGCGGCGCGGCTCGGCTCGCCCTTCGGGCTACGCCTCACTGGTCCTAGCGGCGCAGGCCGAGGTCGGCGACGAGCGCCCGGTAGCGCTCGACGTCGGAGCGCTCGAGGTAGCGCAGCAGGCGGCGGCGCTTGCCGACCAGCATCAGCAGACCGCGACGCGAGTGATGGTCCTTGCTGTGCGAGCGCAGGTGCTCGGTGAGCTCGTTGATGCGTGCCGTCATCAGCGCGACCTGGACCTCGGCCGAGCCGGTGTCCGCGTCCGAACGGCCGTACTTGCCGATCAGCTCCTGCTTCTTGTCCTTGGTCAGGCTCATTCGAATAAAGCGCTTCAGCGGCGGCTCGGCTCGCTCCGCTCCGCCTCACATAAAACGCCGCGCCCGTCAGGGCTGCGGCGGAGAGAAGCTGAGCACAGAGCTCGCGCGCGGCCTCGACGTCTCGGTGCATCTGGGCGACCAGCTCGTCGACCCCCGAGAACCGCTTCTCGCCCCGCAGACGGGCGATGAACGCGATCCGCAGCGTCTGCCCATAGAGGTCGGCCTCGTGGTCGATCAGATACGACTCGATCAGCACCCCCCTGCCGGTCTCGAAGGTCGGCCGCACGCCGACGTTGACGGCGGCGGGGATCCCGTCCGCGAACGCCGCGTAGACGCCGTGGCCGGGGTAGACGTAGTCCTCGTCGGGGACGACGTTGGCGGTCGGGAAGCCGAGCGTCCGCCCGCGGCGATCGCCCTCGACCACGGTCCCCTCGAGCAGGAACGGTGCGCCGAGGCACCGCATCGCGCCGTCGAGGTCGCCGGCGGCGACCTGGGCCCGGATCCTCGTCGAGGAGACCGTCTCGCCGTCGACCTCGACCAGCGGCACCACCCTGGTCTCGAACTCCGAGTGACTGCGGAGCATCTCGGGGTCGCCCTTGGCCTTCTTGCCGAAGCGGAAGTTCTCCCCGACCGAGACGCGCGTCGCGCGAAGCTTCTCGATCAGGATCTTCGAGCAGAACTCCTCGGCCTCGATCTCGCGAAAGTCGCCGTTGAACGGGATCACGACGAGCTCTGAGACCCCGAGCCCCTCGATCACGTCCCGCTTGACGTCGAACGGCATGATCAGCTTCGGAGCGGCCTCGGGGTGGATGACGCTGAGCGGGTGAGGGTCGAACGTGAGCACCGTGTCGGCGCCCTTGATCACCCGGCGGTGCCCGACGTGGACCCCGTCGAAGGTGCCGATCGCGACGTCGCGGGGACGCGGTGAGGCGTCGGGCAGGGAGGTGACCGCGACGTTCACGATGCCGCTTCGTCGGGGCCGCGCCCGAACCCCGGGTGTCTGTTCGAGCTCCGCGCTCACAGCCGCGAACTCTGCCAGCTAGAGGCGTGCGAGCGCGTCGGCGATCGCGATCGGCGAGCTCTCGTCGGCCTCCGCGACGTCGAACGGCCCGATCGCGACCCGCCGCAGCTCCGTGCAGTAGGCGTCGCCGAGATCGGCGATCAGGCTTCGCACGTAGGTCCCCGACGAGCAGTGGATCTCGAACTCGGCCTCGTCGCCTTGGCACTCCAGCTGCTCGAAGCGGTGCACGGTGACGAGCCGCGGCGGCATCTCGAGCTGCTCGCCGCGGCGCGCCCGCCGGTAGGCGCGCTCGCCGCGCACCTTGACCGCCGAGTAAGCGGGTGGCCGTTGGCGAATCTCGCCGGTCGGTAGCGCGAGCTCGCCGGCCGGGAGGACCCCGGTCTCGGTGATCTCTCCCTCCGGGTCGCCGGTGCTCGAAACGGCGCCGAAGCGCGCCCGGACCCGGTAGGTCTTGGCGAGCTCCATGAACCGTCGCTGCTCGCGGGTCGCGGGGCGGCCGAGGAGGACGATCAGCAACCCCGTCGCGAACGGGTCGAGCGTGCCGGCGTGGCCGCCCTTGGCCTCGTAGGTGCGCCGCAGCCGGGCGACGAGATCGTGCGAGCTCAGCCCCGCCGGCTTGTCGGCGAGGACGACCGCCCCGCCGGCGGCGAGCTCAGCCGCGCTGCGCGGCGATCTCGGCACGCAGGAAGTCGACCAGCTCGGGGTAGGGCAGGTCGCTGCCGAACCCGGCGGCACGCCGGTGACCGCCGCCGCCGTGGATGCGGGCGATCGCCGAGACGTCCACCCCGCCGTCGGCCGAGCGCAGGCTGACCTTGCGCGCCGAGCGCCCACCGTCGGTCTTGTCACGGATGACCGCCGCGACGTCGGTCCCTTCGAGCGAGCGCAGGAAGTCGATGATCCCCTCGGTCAAGACCTCGGCCGCGCCGGTCGCCTCGTAGTCGGCGGCTGAGATATAGGTCACCGAGACCCTGCCGTCGTCGAAGCGCTCGACGTTCTCGAGCGCGCGCGCGATCAGCCGCAGCTTCTCCTCCGGGACGCGCTCGTAGAGGCGCCGGTAGGTGTCGTGGACGTCGACCCCGGCCTCGATCAGCTCGGCGGCCATCCGGTGGGATGCGGCCCGCGTGTTCTCGTACATGAACTTGCCCGTGTCGGTGACCAGCCCGACGTAGAGCGCCGACGCGATCTCGGGCGTGATCTCGACCCCGAGCCGCTTCGAGATCTCGAGCACGATCTCCGCCGTGCACGAGGCCTCCGTGTCGACCAGGTTGACGGTCCCGAACCGGGTGTTGTCGTGGTGGTGGTCGATGTTTACGAGCCGCGCCCCGTCGCGCTGCAGGAAGTCGACCGGCATCCGGTCGATGTTGCCGCAGTCGAGGAAAACCAGGACCCGGTCGATGAGGTCGGCCGGCGGCTCGTGGAAGACCTCCTCGAGGGGCAGGAAGCGGTACTCGACCGGGAGCGGGAACTCCTTCGCGGCGAGGAACATCACCGAGTCCTTGCCCATCTGCCGGAGCATGTTGTGCACCGCCAGCAACGAGCCGAGGGCGTCGCCGTCGGGACCCTCGTGTGTGGTGAGCAGGAACCGGTCCTGGTCTCGCAGCTCCTCGACGACGCGGTCGAGATCGGAGACCAGGGCGGCCGCCGGCTCGCTCACTCGCCGTCCTCCAGCAGCCGGGCGAGGCGGACGCCGCGCTCCGGTCCCTCGTCGTAGCGGAAGGTGAGCTTCGGCGTGTACTTCATCCGCGCTCCGCGCGCGATCGCCGCCTGCAGCTTCCCATGCGACGAGCGCAGCGCGGCCAGCGTCGCCTCGCGCTCGTCGGCGTCGCCCAGCACGCTGACGTAGACGCGCGCCGAGCGCAGGTCGGGGCTTGTCTCGACGGAGGTCACGGTCACGAATCCGATTCTCGGGTCCTCGAGGTCGCTCGCGATCGCCGAGCCGATCACCTCGCGCATGACCTCGTTGATGCTTCGCATCCTGTCACCGGCCATAGCCGGCCAACCTAGCAGCCGCGCCCGAGCCGCTCAGTCGCGGATGTCCGCCAGCGTCCTGAGGTCGCGCTCGAACGCGCAACCGTCCGGGCAGCGAGCCTCGACGAAGCGCTCCAGCTCCCCCGCCCGCGCCTCGATCTCCGCGCCGCCGACCAGCGCGACGAGGAGGGTCGCCCGGCGGCGGTCGTCGTGGGCCGCCGTCTCGGCGACGGCGGCGACGAACCGCTGGCGGATCTGGGCCTTCAGCGAGCTCACGGTCTTGCGCTTCTCCTTCAGGCTCTGTGAGCTGCGAAGGTCGAGCTGGATCTCGACCAGACAGACGTAGGCGGTGCGGTCGCTGCTCACCGGCGGAAGGCTAGGCCGAGACGGACGAGCGCCGCTCGCGATCGGCCGCCCGACTGCCGTGACCGGCGCGGCGCGCTACTCGAGCGTCTTCTCGACCTGCTTGGTCTCGAACGCCTCGATCACGTCGCCGACCTTGACGTCCTGGAAGGCCTCGAGGACGATCCCGCACTCCTGGCCCTCGGGCACCTCGCGGACGTCGTCCTTGAATCGGCGCAGCGAGCCGATCCGGCCGCTCCAGACGATCGTCCCGTCGCGGACGAGCCGCACCTCCGCGCCGCGGACCATCTTGCCGTCGGTCACCGCGCAGCCGGCGATCGTGCCGACCCGCGACGCCTTGAACAGCTCCAGCACGTCCGCCTGGCCGAGCGCCTCCTCGACCTCCTCGGGCTGCAGCATGCCCTCCATCGCCGCGCGCAGCTCCTCGGTCACCTTGTAGATCACCGAGTAGGTGCGGATCTCGACGCCCTCCTGATCGGCGGCGCGGCGCGCGTCGGCGAGCGGGCGGACGCTGAATCCGATGATCACCGCGTCGGACGCGGCGGCGAGCATCACGTCCGACTCGTTGATCCCGCCGGGCGCGGCATGGATCACGTTGACGACGATCTCCTCCTGCGGCAGCTTCGCGATCTCGTCCTGGAGCGCCTCGAGCGATCCCGAGACGTCGGCCTTGAGGACGATGTTGAGCTCGTTGATCTCGCCCTCGCGCGCCTTTGCGAACACCTCGTCGAGGGTGAGCCGTCGCGACTGGCGGCGCGCCAGCTGCTCCGTCTTCAGCCGCTGCGCACGCTCCTCGGCGAGCTGACGCGCCCGGCGGTCGTTGTCTACCGCCTCGACCCGCTCACCGGCCTCGCAGACGCCCTCGAACCCGAGCACCTCGACCGGGTCGCCGGGACCCGCCTGCTCGAGCCTCGCACCGGTGTGGTCCTGCATCGCGCGCACCTTGCCCCACTGCGACCCGGCGACCAGCGAGTCGCCGACGTGCATCGTCCCGCGCTGCACGAGCACCGTGGCGACGGGCCCGCGGCCCGGATCGAGGTGGGACTCGATCACCGCGCCGGAAGCGGGGGCGTTCGGGTTCGCCCCGAGCTCCTCGACCTCCGCGACCAGGAGGATGTTCTCGAGCAGCTCGTCGAGGTTCTCGTGCGTCTTCGCCGAGACGTTGACGAAGATCGTGTCCCCGCCCCAGTCCTCGGGATTGAGCCCCTGGGTGGCGAGCTCGCCCTTGACCTTGTCGGGGTTGGCGTCCGGGAGATCGATCTTGTTGATCGCGACCAGCATCGGGACGTCGGCGGCCTTCGCGTGGTCGATCGCCTCGACGGTCTGCGGCATCACGCCGTCGTCGGCTGCGACCACGATCACGACGATGTCGGTCACGTCGGCGCCGCGGGCTCGCATCGCCGTGAACGCGGCGTGGCCCGGCGTGTCGATGAAGCTGATCGTCTTGCCGTTCTGATGCACCTGGTAGGCGCCGATGTGCTGGGTGATCCCGCCGGCCTCCCCGGCGACGACCTCGGTCTCCCGGATCGCGTCGAGCAGCGACGTCTTGCCGTGATCGACGTGACCCATGATCGTGACCACCGGCGGGCGATCGACGAGGTCGCCCGGCTCGTCCTCATAGACGGGCGCGGTGACCGCCTCCTCGGCGGCGCTGACGACCTCGACCTTCTGGTTGAACTCGTCCGCGAGCACGCCGATCGTCTCGTCGGAGAGCGTCTGGGTCAGGGTCGCCATCTCGCCCAGCTGCATCAGCTTCTTGATCACCTCGGCGCTGCCGACGCCGAGCGTCTCGGCGACCTCGCGCACGGTGGCGCCGGACGGGATCTTCAGCGCTTCCTGTTCGACCTCGGTCGTCGGCGCGCGCTCGGGCGGCTCCTCGAGCAGCGGGCGGCGGCGGCGACCGCCACGGCGCCGCGGCGGCCTCCGCGGTGGAGCCTGGGGCATCTGGTCCCGCCGCGAGGCCTGCGAGTCGATGACCACGCGGCGTCGCTTCTTCTGCCCGGCTGCCTGGCCGCCCGCGCCCGCGTCGGGGGCGGGCCGCACCGGGCGCGGCTTCTCGGGCGGCGCCGCCGCGCCTCCGGGCGGGTCGGCTTCGGCGGCCGCGGGCGCCTGCGGCTCGGACGGCTTCGCAGCCGCCGCGGGCTCGGCCTTCGCCGCGGGTGCGGTGCCGTCGCCGGCCCCCTGCAACGCCTGCAGCGCAACGTCCTCCTCAACGCTCGAGGCCGCCACCTTCGCCTCGACGCCGGCGGCGTTGAGCGCCGCGAGGACCTCCTTGCTGGTCAGCCCCTGCTGCTTGGCAATCTCGTGGACGCGTTTGCGGGCCAACTAGGACTGAGCCTCCGCGGTCTCCTCGGCGGGGGCCTCCACGGCCTCCTCAGTGGCCGTCTCGCCCGCCTCCTCGGCGGGGACGGCGGCGGGCGCCTCTGCCTCGGCGGCGGGCGCCTCTGCCTCGGCCGCCGCCTCTTCGCCGGCGGGTGGCTCGGGCGCGGCCTCGGCCGCCGCCTCTTCGGCGGCGGCCTCTTCGGCGGCGGGTGCCTCGGGCGCGGCCTGTTCGGCAGGTGCCTCGCCGTCCTCGGTTGCCCGAGCGGCGTCCTGGTCGGTTTGCGGCGCGGCCGGTCCGGCCTCCTCGGCGACCTCCTCCGCGTCGGCTTCGGAGAAGTCGGCCTCGGCGCGCTCGACCAGCTCCGTGACCCGGGTCTCGTCGGCGTCGGGGTCGGCGAGCGTCGCGACCTCCTCGTCCGTGAGCACCGAGAGGACCGTGACCTGATTGGTCGACAGCCGAGCGAGTGCCTGATGTTGCGGCAGGCCGCAGTAACGCGATCCGGCGAGCGCCGCGTTCGGGCATCGCCGTCCGGCGGAGAGGACCGCGGCGCAGCGCCCGTCGGCCTGCTCCTCCTGCTCGTATTCGAGCTCGTCCTCCTGCGAGAACTCCGTCTGCGACTTGATATCGACCTTCCAGCCGGTCAGCTTCGCGGCCAGCCGTGCGTTCTGGCCCTCGCGCCCGATCGCCAGCGAGAGCTGGTCGTCGGGGACGATCACGGTCGCCTCCTTGGTCTCGTCGTCGACGAGCACCTCGCGTACCCGCGCCGGTGAGAGTGCCTTGGCGACGAACCGGGCGGGCTCGTCGTTGTAGGGGATGATGTCGATCTTCTCGCCGCGCAGCTCGGAGACGACCATGCGGACGCGCGAGCCTCGAGGCCCGACGCAGGCGCCGACCGGGTCGACCCCGTCGGCGTGCGAGATCACGGCGATCTTCGACCGGTAGCCGGGCTCGCGGGCGACGCCGACGATCTCGACCAGGTCGTCGGCGATCTCGGGGACCTCGAGCTCGAACAGCTCCTTGATCAGCTCCGGGCTGCGGCGCGAGACGACGATGCTCGGCCCCTTGCCCTCGGCCGAGACGTCGGTGATCACCGCCTTCACCCTCATCCCGTGGTCGTAGCGCTCGTTCCAGACCTGCTCCGAGCGCGGCAGCAGCGCTTCGACGCGCTCACGAAGCTGGACCAGCGTGTACCGGTTGTCGGACTGCTGGATGATCCCGGTGATCAGCTCGCCGACGCGATCCTGGTACTCGTCGTACATCATCTGGCGCTCCGCCTCGCGGATCCGCTGCAGGATCACCTGCTTGGCGGTCTGGGCCGCGATCCGGCCGAAATCGTCGGGGGTGACGTCGCGCGACTTGATCTGGTCCTCGTACGGAGCGAGGATCTCGGGATCGAGCTCGGGCTCTTCGGGCTCGCGAAGCTCCCCGGTCTCGGGATCGACTGTCGCCTCCTGCTCCTCGGCTACCTCGGCGAGCAGCTTCTCCTCGAGCTCGGGCGGCAGGATCAGCTCGTAGACGCGGAAGTCGGCCGTGTCGCGATCGAGGTCGACGCGCGCGTACTTGGCGGCACCGGGGCTCTTCTTGTAGGCGGAAAGGAGCGCGTCCTCGAGCGCCGCCATCAGCGTCTCGGCATCGATGCCCTTCTCCTGCTCGAGGCCGTGCAGGGCCTCGACGATCTCGCGGCTCAAGCGCTGCCTCCTCCAAAGTCGGGGACCAGGTTCGACCGGCGGATGCCGGCCAGCGGGATCCGGACGGCGCCGCCGTTCGAATCGAGCGAGACGCTCTCCTCGTCGGCCTCGGTCAGCGTCCCGGTGAAGTTGTGGCTGCCGGCGATCGCCTCGTTGGTTCGCACCTTGACCCGGCGCCCGAGAAAGCGCCGGAAGTGCTCCGGCTTGGTCAGCGGCCGGTCGGCGCCCGGTGACGAAACCTCGAGCGAGTAGGACTCGAGCAGGTCGCGGAGCTCGTCGGTGACCCGTTCGCAGAGCCCGAGATCGACCCGGTCCGGATGGTCGATGTAGAGCCGCAGGGTCTCGGCAGCGGGGCGTTCGAGCGCGATCAACTCGACGCTCGGGTCGTATGCCTCGAGTCGCTCCTCGATCGTTCGCTGCAGCTGTTCTGTATCGCTCACTTCGTCCTTCACTCCTCGCTCCGGTCTCCCTGACGACCGCGAAACCGCGAAAAAAAAGGCGGGCCCGGGCCCACCACTCACAGGGTTCGGGTACGTAGGAAGTGCCGCTCAGTATAGCTTCGCCCGCACGGGTGGCCAAGCCGCGCCCGGGCTCGGCGAACCCGGGCTCGGCGCGGCGCTCAGACCTCGAGCAGCAGGGTCACCGGGCCGTCGTTGATGAGCTCGACTGCCATCCGGGCGCCGAACACACCGCGGGACGCGTCGAGGCGCTCGCAGAAACGCTCGTAGAGTGGCTCGGCGATCTCGGGGCGCGCAGCCTCGACGTAGCTCGGGCGGTTGCCCTTGCGGAGGTCGCCGTAGAGCGTGAACTGGCTCACGCAGAGCAGCTCGCGCTCGCCGAGCGGCTCGTTCATCCGGCCCTCGGCGTCGTCGAAGACCCGCAGTGCACGGACCTTCTCGGCGAGCCGGTCCGCATCGGCCTCGCCGTCGCCGTCCCGGATTCCGAGCAGCACGAGCAGTCCGTCGCCGATCGCGGCGACCGCCTCACCGTCGACCGAGACCGCCGCGCGGCTGACCCGCTGGACGAGCGCGCGCAACGGTTCAGGAGGCGCGGCGCAGGCGGTCGCGGTAGATCCTGTAGTCGCGGCGGTCCGGTCGCAGGTTGGAGGCCAGCGCGAGATGATGCCGCGCGCGCTCGCGCTCGCCGGTCAGGCTCAGCGCCCGCCCGAGGCAGAAGTGCGCGTAGTCGTCGACCGGGTGGCTCTCGAGCACCGCCTCGAACTCGGTTGCCGCTTCGGCGAACTGGCGGTTGCGGAAATAGGCCCTGCCGAGCGCCTCGCGGACCGAGGTCTTTTCCGGCGCGTGGCGCGCCACCTCGGCCAGGGGCACGGTCGCCTCGCCGAAGCTGCCGTCCTCGAGCAGCTCGACGCCACGGCGATAGAGGGTGTAGAGGTTGTCGGTGGGTTGGGCGATCCGTTCAGTTTAGGGCGGGCGCCGGGTGATTTACCGGCGTCGGCGCTCGCGCCTCCGAGCCGCAGCCCGGGATCCGCCCCGGCTAGGCCTCGGGGCCCGCCGGCTGCGAGCTGCGAGCTGCCGGCTGCGCGCCGCGCAGCGCCTCGACGCGATCCAGAATCGCCTCCGCCACGGCCTCCTTGGAGGCGAGCGGAACGTGGTGGTCGCCGTCGCGGTCGATGATCGTGACCTCGTTCTCGGCGGAGTCGAAGCCGATCTCGGCTCGGGAGACGTCGTTGAAGGCGATCGCGTCGACCGCCTTTCGCTCGAGCTTCGCCCGCGCCCGGTCGATCGCCCCGGCTCCGGTCTCGGCGGCGAACCCGACCAGCGTCTGATCGGCCCGCCGCGCGCCCGCGACACGGGCGAGGATGTCCTCGGTCGGAGCGAGTCGCAGCTCGAGGCCGGAGGTGGCCGCGCGCGAGATCTTGCCGGGCTCCGGGGCGGCCGCTCGGAAGTCGGCCGGGGCGGCGGCCATCAGCAGCACGTGCGCGCGCTCGAACTCGGCGACCACCGCGTCGGCGAGCTCCGCAGTCGTCTCGACCTCGATCGTCCGCACCCCGGCGGGCGGGGGAAGGCTGACGTTGGCGGCGATCAGGGCGACGTCGGCCCCGCGGCGGGCGGCCGCGGCGGCGAGCGCGATCCCCATCCTCCCGCTCGAGCGGTTGCCGATGAAGCGCACCGGATCGATCGGCTCACGGGTGCCGCCCGCGGTGACCACGACTCGGAGGCCGTCCCAGGACCCGGCCGATCCCGGCGCCGCGGATTCGACCTCGGCAAGCAGCCGCTCCGGCGCCGGCAGACGGCCGGTGCCGTACTCGCCGCGCGAGGCGAGCGCCCCGGAGTCGGGCTCGATCACGGCCACCCCCTGCGTGCGCAGGGTCGCCAGGTTGGCTGCGGTGGCGGCGGCCGCGTACATGCGGTCGTTCATCGCGGGAGCGACGAGGCGCGGTGCGGTGCAGGCGAGAAACGACGTCGTCAGCATCGAGTCGCAGATCCCCGCGGCGAGCTTCGCGATCGTGTTCGCGGAGGCGGGAGCGACGATCAACGCGTCCGCGTTGGCGGCCAGCTCGAGGTGGCCAATCGGCTCGTGGGCGGGCGGCGCGTCCCCGGGGAACGCGCCCCGCATCGGGTCGCGCTCGAACTCCTCGATCAGGACCGGTGCCCCGACGATGCCCTCGAACGACGCCGGCCCCACGAACCGGACCGCGTTCGGCGTCATCAGGACGCGAACACCGTGGCCCGTGAGAGTCGCCAGCCGCGCGAGCTCGAGCGCCTTGTAGGCGGCGATGCCGCCGCTCACGCCGAGAAGGATGCGGGCCATCTCAGAGCCCCGCGCGCTCGCCGGCTAGGACCGGTAGCGGTAGCGGATCTTCCCCGCCGCGAGCTCCTCGAGCGCGATCGTCAGGTAGCTGCCCGACTGGGCATCGACCATCGGCGGCGTGTACTCCTCGTAGCTGCCCTCTCCGAGGGCCCGGTAGTAGCTGTTCAGCTGCCGGGCGCGCTTCGCGGCCACCAGGACTGCGGCGTAGTGGCTGTCGGTGCGGTCGAGCAGTTCGTCAACGCGTGGCTTGATCATCGCGCGAGAGTGTAGAGGGCCGGCGCGCAGACGTTCACGGGGCGAGCTCGGTGCGCACGATCCGCTCCAGCTCGGCCGCGGCGCGCTCGAGCTCGTCGTTGACGACCACGTGCTGGAACTCCTGCTGCGCCTCGAGCTCGATCGCGGCGACCCGCAGCCGCTCGCCGATCGCCTCCGGGTCGTCGGTGCCGCGGCTCTCGAGCCGCTCTCGGAGCGCCGACGGATCGGGTGGGGCGATGAACACGAGGACCGCCTCGGGCATCGCGGCCCGGACTTGGCGCGCGCCCTGGACCTCGATCTCGAGCAGCACCGATTCGCCGCCATCGAGCCGACGCTCGACCTCGGCGCGCAGCGTCCCGTAGCGGTTGCCGCTGTACGCGGCGTGCTCGAGGAACTCGTTGCGCTGCGCCCGGCGGTCGAACTCGTCGCGGTCGAGGAAGTGGTACTCGCGCCCGTCCTCCTCTCCCTCCCTGGGCGCACGGGTCGTCGCCGAGGTCGACAGCGCGAGCCCGGGTACGCGCTCACGCAGGGCCCGGATCAGCGTTCCCTTGCCGACCCCGCTCGGGCCCGTGATCACGAAGACCTTCGCCACGTCGGCGAGCCTACGGCCGTCGACGGAGGTCTAGCGGCGAAGGAACTGGACGAGCTCGGCGCGCTGGCGCTCGGACAGCCCGCCGATCGTCTTCGACGGCGAGATCCGGCATTGGCCGAGGATCTTGTTCGCCTTGACGCGCCCGTACTTGGGCACCGCGAGGATCATGTCGAAGGCCTTCGCCGACAGCACGTACTCGGGCGGATCGAGCAACAGGGTCTCGATCTTCGTCTTCCCGGCCTTCAGGTCGCGCTTCAGCTGAGCGCGGGCGGTACGGATCTCATTCGCACGCCGAAGTGCCCGCATTCGCTGCTCTCGAGACCTCTCGGGGACAGCGGCGGATGTCTCGACGGAGGCGGGGGCCATCGGCGGCGGCGAGTATATCCCCGCAGCAGCGAGGCGCAAGCCCTTTCACCGCGTTTTCGATGAAATTCGCTTCGACCTCAACTTGAGGTAGACGCGGGGTGCGCGGCGGGTAGGCCGTCGAGCCCCCTCGCCGAGAGCTCGCCCTCGAGCTCGGAGCGGATCCGGACGGCGGCGGCCGGATCGCGAAAGCTGGCCGTGCCGACCGCGACGGCGCTCGCCCCCGCGGCCAGAAACGCGAGCGCGTCGGCGCCGGTCTCGATCCCCCCCATGCCGATCACCGGGATCGAGACCGCGGCGGCGACGCGGCGCAGCTGATCGAGCGCCACGGGGCGTACCGCGGGGCCAGAGAGCCCGCCGCTTCCGGCGCCCAGCCACGGCTCGAGGGTTTCGGGCGCGAGTGCGGCCGCGCGCAGCGTGTTGATCATCGAGATCGCGTCCGCCCCGCCCTCCGCCGCCGCGGCGGCGACCGCGGCGGGATCGGCGCAGTTCGGCGTCAGCTTGACGATCAGGCGCCGGTCGGTCAACGGTCGCAGCGCCTCGAGCAGCGCCAGCGCCTCGGCCGGCTGCTCACCGACGATCAGCCCGGAATCGACGTTCGGGCAGGAGACGTTGAGCTCGATCGCGGCGACCCCGTCGTGCTCTGCAACCCGCTCGACGAGCGTCGCGAAGCCGCTGCGTGAGGGAGCCATCACCGAGACGATCAGCGGCACGCGCAGGCGAGCGAGCTCGGGTAGATCCTCGGCGATGAAACCCTCCAGCCCCTTGTTCGGGAGCCCGATCGAGTTGATCATCCCGGCCGGCGTCTCGTACAGCCTCGGCGGGCCGTTGCCGGCGCGCGGCTCGGGGGTGATCGTCTTCGAGACGAAGGCCGAGAACGGGAACCGCTCCTCGACGTCGGCGCCGAACGCGCGCCGGGCCGCGAGCGCGTCGAACGTGCCGCTGCCGTTGATGATCGGGTGGGCGAGGGGGATGCCGCAGATGTTGAGGGAGAGGTTCATGGCAGCTGGCAGCTTGCAGCTGGCAGGGGGCCTGCTCTAGACCTGCAAGTTGCCAGCCGCAAGCCGCAAGCCGCAAGCTGCCAGCTCAATGCCCACTCCCCGCCACGACCGCGGTCTCGAGCCGGTCAGCCCTGACCGTCGGCCCATCGACGCACAGCCTCATGTAGCCACCGCCGCGCAGCGGCACGGCGCAGCCGAAGCAGGAGCCGAACCCGCACGCCATCGGAGCCTCCATCGCGAGCTCCGCGACGACGTCGCGCGCCGCGCACAGGGCGCGGACGGCTTCGAGCATCGCCGGCGGCCCGCACGCGTAGACGACCGCACCGGCGGTGTCGTCGCCCTCGAGCAGGACCGAGAGCAGGTCGGTCACATAGCCCTGATGACCGGCGTGGCCGTCCTCGGACGCGGTCCGCACCTCCTCACAGCGAAACAGCTCCAGGCCGCCCGAGTGCTCGCGGTCGCGAAACCCGAGCAGGACGCGTTGCGGCACGCCGCGATCGGTGAGCCGGCGACGCAGCAGGGCAAGCGGCGCGATCCCGATCCCGCCGCCGACGAGGATCGCCCCCGCCGGCCCGGCGACGAGCTCCGCGGGGTCGGAGAACGGCCGGCCGAGCGGCCCGGTGACATAAAGACGCGCGCCGGGGCCGAGGGCCGCGAGCCGCTCGGTGCCCGGCCCGACGGCCTCGAGCAGGAAGTCGAGCCGTACGCCCTCGGCTCGGTGTTCGGCGTCGGCGACCGAGAACGCGCGGGGCAGGTAGGGACGCCCGCCCGGACCACCCCAGGCGTCGGTGGCGAGCATGTAGAACTGGCCCGCCGCCGGCAGCGGCCCCTGTCGGTCGACCGCCGAGAAGATCCGGTAGCCGCCGGTCTGCGTCGTGGCGACGACCTCGCAGGCGCGTCGCCCGAACGGTGCGAGCACCCGCTCGGTCATCCGCGCCCGGCCGACTGCCGATCGGCGACCGCCGACTTCGCGTGCATCTCCTGCAGCGACACCGGCTCGGCGGGCTCGCGCTGGCCGGCGAAGATCGCCCGGGCCGCGGCCGACGCCCCGGTCATCGTCGTGATGCAGGCGATCCCCCGCCGCACCGCGGCGCTGCGGATCTCGTAGCCGTCGGAGCGGGCGCCGCTGCCGGTCGGGGTGTTGATCACCATGTCGACCCGTCCGTCGCGGATGAAGTCGACGACGTGGGGCGAGCCCTCGGCGATCTTGTTGATCGCCTCCACCGGGATCCCCATCCGCGAGATCGCCTGCGCGGTGCCGCGCGTGGCGATGATCGAGAACCCGAGGTCGTGAAACCGCGCCGCGAGTTGCGTCGCCGCCGCCTTGTCGTTGTCGGTGACCGTGATGAACACGGTGCCCGACGACGGCAGCATCACCCCGGCGGCCGCCTGGGCCTTGCCGAAGGCGGTCGGGAAGTCGCCCGCGACCCCCATCACCTCGCCGGTCGACTTCATCTCCGGGCCGAGCACGGAGTCGGCGCCTGCGAAGCGGGCGAACGGCAGCACCGCCTCCTTGACCGAGACGTGGCCGTTGTGCATCGAGGGCAGCTCGATTCCCGACAGGGGCTCGCCGAGCATCAGCCGGCAGGCGAGCTTCGCGACCGGAGCGCCGATCGCCTTCGATACGAACGGGACCGTGCGCGAGGCTCGCGGGTTCGCCTCGATCACGTACAGCCTGCCGCCCGCGACGGCGTACTGGATGTTGATCAGGCCGATCACGCCGAGCTCGAGCGCGATCCTGCTGGTCGTCTCGCGGATCTCGTTCAGCATCCCCTCGCCGAGACTCATCGGCGGGATCACGCAGGCGGAGTCGCCGGAGTGCACGCCGGCCTCCTCGACGTGCTGCATGATCCCGGCGACCTCGCAGATCTCGCCGTCGCAGAGCGCGTCGACGTCGATCTCGATCGCGTCCTCGAGAAATCGATCGAGCAGCAGCGGGTGCTCCTGGTCGGCCTTCACATGGCGCTCGAGGTAGTGCGCGAGTCCTCCGGCCGAATAGCAGATCTCCATCGCCCGGCCGCCGAGCACGTAGGAGGGCCGTACGAGGAGCGGGAAACCGACATCCTCGGCGATCACCGCAGCCTCCTCGGCCGAGAGAGCCGTCCCGTAGGGCGGGTGGGCGATCTCGAGCCGGCGCAACAGGGCGCCGAACCGGCCCCGGTCCTCGGCGAGGTCGATCGCGTCGACCGCGGTTCCGAGCAGCTTGACGCCGGCCTCCTGGAGCGGCTTCGCGAGCCGCAGCGGTGTCTGCCCCCCGAACTGGACGATCACGCCCTCGGGCCGCTCGACCTCGATCACGGCGAGCACGTCCTCCGCGGTCAGGGGCTCGAAGTAGAGGCGGTCGGAGGTGTCGTAGTCGGTCGAGACGGTCTCGGGGTTGCAGTTGATCATCACCGCGTCGCGGCCCGACTCGCGCACCGTCATCGCCGCGTGAACGCAGCAGTAGTCGAACTCGATCCCCTGTCCGATCCGGTTCGGCCCCGAGCCGAGGATGACGACCGAGTCGCGGTCGCCTCGCCTCACCTCCCCCGCCAGCGGGGCCTTGCGCTCGTGGCCCGAGTAGTAGTAGGGCGTCCGCGCCTCGAACTCGGCCGCGCAGGTGTCGACCGAGCGGAACGTCCGCTGCATCTCGCGGGTTCCGTCGCCGTCGATCGCGAGCGCCCGCAGCTCGCGCAAGAACCAGAGATCGATCGAGGTCCGCTCGTTTACCTGCTCGACCGTCGCGTCACGGCGAAACGCCTCCAGGATGAGGTCGAAGCGGTCCGCCCGCGGGGTCCCGAGCCGCGCCAGCAGCTGATCCGTGTCGGCGGGGAGCTCGGGCGCCGCGTCGAGCTCGCGGGAGCGCATCGCCTTCGCGAACGACTCCCGGAAGGTCCGCCCGATCGCCATCGCCTCGCCGACCGACTTCATGTGCGTGGTCAGCTCGCCCTCCGCTCCCGGGAACTTCTCGAACGCGAACCGCGGGACCTTCGTGACGACGTAGTCGATCGTCGGCTCGAATGAGGCGGGGGTGACCCCGGTGATGTCGTTGTCGATCTCCTCGAGGGCGTAGCCGACCGCGAGCTTCGCCGCGATCTTCGCGATCGGGAACCCGGTCGCCTTCGAGGCCAGGGCCGAGGAGCGCGAGACGCGCGGGTTCATCTCGATCACGACCACTTCGCCGGTCTGCGGGTTGACGGCGAACTGGACGTTCGAGCCCCCGGTCTCGACCCCGACCGCGCGGATCACCTGCAGCGCCTGGTCGCGGAGCTCCTGGTAGAGCGGATCGGTGAGCGTCTGCGCGGGGGCGATCGTCACCGAGTCGCCGGTGTGGACGCCCATCGGGTCGACGTTCTCGATCGAGCAGATGACGACCACGTTGTCGTTGCGGTCCCGCATCACCTCGAGCTCGAACTCGCCCCATCCGAGCACCGACTCCTCGACGAGGACCTGGTTGATCGGGCTCGCGGCGAGGCCCTCGGAGACGACGCCGAGCAGCTCGGTCTCGGTCCGGCCCACCCCTCCGCCGTGGCCGCCGAGCGTGAACGCCGGCCTGACGATCGCCGGCAGCGAGATCTCGCCCGCCGCGATCCCCTTCTCGACGTCGGCGACCGACTCGACGATCAGCGACCACGGCACCCGCAGGCCGGCGCCTTCCATCGTCTCGCGGAAGGCCTCGCGGTCCTCGGCGCGATGGATCGCGTCGTAGTCGGCTCCGATCAGCTCGACCCCGTAGCGCTCCAGGGTGCCGTCGTCGTGAAGCGACTTCGCGAGGTTGAGCGCCGTCTGGCCGCCCAGGGTCGGCAAGAGCGCGTCGGGACGCTCGCGCTCGATGACCCGCGCCACGTACTCGGGTCGCAGCGGCTCGACATAGGTGCGGTCGGCGAACTCCGGGTCGGTCATGATCGTCGCCGGATTCGAGTTCACGAGCGCGACCTCGTATCCGTCCTCGAGCAGCACCTTGCACGCCTGCACGCCCGAGTAGTCGAACTCGGCCGCCTGGCCGATCACGATCGGCCCGGAGCCGAGCAGGAGGATCTTGTGGAGGTCGTTGCGTCTAGGCATGCGGTTGCTTGCAGCTTGCAGCTGGCAGGGGGAGAGCCAGCGCCGAAGCGTTACTCGAGGGTTTATGGCGGGGAGTCGCCAAACCCGTTTCCGCGGCTATCGGCTTGCCGGTGAGCTCGCCGATGAGCTCCACGCCGTCGTCGCGACGTGGGAGGCCTTTGAACGTTGGTCGGTCGGGATTCAGCTCGTGCGGGCGACCGATTCGATCGGCGCGAACATTGCCGAGGGTTTCGGTCGTGGCGCAGGCGCCGATCGACGGCGCATGTTCCTGATCGCCCGAGGCTCGGTCACCGAGGCCGAGTATTGGATCGAGCGTTCGACCGCACGCGGCCTCCTCGCCCCAGACCGCTACGAGGCGACGATCGCCGAGCTCGCACGACTCGTCAACGGCCTGATCAAGAGCGAACACGTCTGACACCTGCCAGCTGCCAGCTGCCAGCTCCCTGCTCACGACCCCTCCCCCAGCTCAACGAACCGATCGAACAGATACCGCGCATCGTGCGGCCCCGGGCCCGCCTCGGGGTGGTACTGGACCGTGCAGCCGGGGACGTCGCGCAGCGCGAGGCCCTCGACGGTGCGGTCGTAGAGGTTCAGGTGGGTGAGCTCCGCGGCGCCGAAGTCGGTCTCCCAGCGCACCGGCTCGTCGGCGGCGATCGTCTCGCCGCCGTCGGGTGGGCGGACGGCGAAGCCGTGGTTCTGGGAGGTGATGTCGATCCGGCCAGTCTCCAGGTCCTTGACCGGATGGTTGGCGCCGCGGTGGCCGAACGGGAGCTTGAAGGTCTCGAGCCCGACCGCCCGGCAGAGCAGCTGGTGGCCGAGGCAGATGCCGACCACCGGCTTCTCGCCGACGATGTCGCGCACCGTGCCGACCACGTAGTCGAGGGCCGCGGGATCCCCGGGGCCGTTGGCGAGAAAGACCAGATCCGGCTCGCGGGCGAGCACCTCCGCGCCCGACGCCGAGCAGGGCAGCAACGTCACCCGGCAGCCGCGTTCGCGAAACTGGCGGATGATCGAGTGCTTGATCCCGGTGTCGATGCCGACGACGTGGGGTCCGTCGCCCTCGAACTCGACCGCGCCGTCGGGGGTCACCGTGCGCGCGAGGTCGGCGCCGGCCATCGTGGGCTCCGCCGCAACCCGTTCACCTGCCTCCGCCTCGGCGACCTCGGCCGAGAAGATCCCGCCTCGCATCGCGCCACGGTCACGGATGTGGCGGACGAGCGTCCGCGTGTCTACCTCGCCGATCGCCGCGACCTCGCAGTCGGCGAGCCAGTCGAGCCATCCGCCCTCGGCATCGGCGGCATCCTCGCCGTTCTTCGCCTCGCGCATGACGATGCCGCGTGCGTGGACGCGGTCGGACTCCATCGCGCTCGCGCTGACCCCGTAGTTGCCGACCAGCGGGTACGTGAACGTGATCATCTGCCCGGCATAGCTCGGGTCGGTGACCGCCTCCTGATAGCCCGTGATCGAGGTGTTGAAGACGACCTCCCCGGTGACCTCGCCCCCGCCTGCGGCGAGGACTCCGTCGAAGCGAGTGCCGTCCTCGAGCAGCACGTAGCCGGGCTTTCGGCCCGCCTGCCGACTCACTTGACCAGCGCCTGCACTTGCTTGAAGCGCGGCGCGTCGGAGCCGCCGAGAAGCTCGAAGAGCGCCATCTCGACGCTGCTGCGCAGCGCTCCGGCACGCTCCATCCGGGCCAGGCCCAGCTCGCGATTCGCGGCCGTTCGCGAGCCGACGGCGTCCGCCGCGACCTGGACCTCGATCCCCGAATCGAGCAGGTCGAGCACCGTCTGGTTGACGCAGACGTGGGCCTCGATCCCGCAGACGAGCGCCTGATCGCGGTCGGCGAGATCGAAGCCCTCCGCTTCGGCGGCCGAGAATCGCACCTTCTCGATCCGCCGCGTGCCCTCGGGAAGATGGGCGGCGACCTCGCCCACCGTGGCGCCGAGGCCCTCTGGGTACTGCTCGGTGACGACGATCGGGATTCCGATCGCGGCGGCTCCCTCGACCAGCGTCGCCGCCTGCGCGGCGACCTCGCCGAAGCCCGGCAGCGCCTTGCGAAACGCCTCCTGGATGTCGATCACGACCAGCGCCGCACGATCCGCGCGCAGTTTCCGCGCGCCGACCGCCGACTGCCCGCTCAACTCGCGACCCCCATCGCAAAGCTCCGTTGCCGGTAGGCGACCCGTCCCGCCGCCACGGTCATCAGCACCCTGCCCTGCAGCCGAGAGCCCGTGAAGCACGAGTTCTCCGAGCGGCTCTCCCATCCGTCGGCGCCGGCCTCCCACTCGGCGTCCAGGTCAACGAGCACGAGGTTTGCCTCGGCACCGGGCGTGATCAGCGTCGGCTCGAAACCGAACGCCGTCGCCCCGGCGCCGAGTCGCTCGACGACGGTCCCGAGCTCCAGCACCCCGGGCAGGACGAGCTCGGTGTAGAGCACCGCGAACGCGGTCTCCAGGCCGATCACACCCATCGCCGCCTCCTCGAAGGGGACTTCCTTCTCGTCGCTGGAGTGAGGTGCGTGGTCGGTCGCGATGCAGTCGATCGCACCCGAGCGGACGCCCTCGATCAGCGCCTTGCGGTCGCTCTCGGCCCGCAACGGCGGGTTCATCTTGAAGCGGGCGTCGAGGCTGCGGACCTTCTCGTGGGTGAGCGCCAGGTGGTGTGGCGTCGCCTCGCAGGTGATCTGGACGCCGGCCGACTTGGCCTGCTCGACGACGGCCACCGACTCGGCGGCCGAGAGGTGCTGGACGTGGATCCGCCCACCCTCGAAGCGGGCGATTGCGCAGTCACGGGCGATCATCGTCGACTCCGCGATCGACGGGATCTCGCCGATTCCGAGCGCCGCCGAAACCGTCCCCTCGTGCATCGAGCCGCCTGCCGAGAGCTCGGGATCCTCCGCGTGGACGGCAATCTGCAGGCCGGCGAGCCGCTGGTAGGAAAGCGCGCGCCGCATCACCCGGGCGCTTCTGATCGCCAGCCCGTCGTCGGAGAGGCCGGCGGCGCCCGCGTCGGCGAGCTCCGCCATCTCGGTCAGCTCCTCACCGCCCATCCCCCGGGTGACGCAAGCGACGAACCCGGTCGGGATCGCCGCTTGCTCGCGGGCCTGCTCGCGGAGCGCCGCGACGTCGGCGGCGGTCTCGACCGGCGGCTCGGTGTTCGCCATCGCGACGATCCCGCAGTAGCCGCCCGCCGCCGCCGCGCGCGAGCCCGTCTCGACGTCCTCCTCGTCCTCGCGGCCCGGGGTTCGCAGGTGGACGTGGGGGTCGAAGAAGGCCGGGAACAGCGCCATCCCCTCGCCGTCGACCGTCTCCGCGCCGTCGCGACCGCCTGAGCCCGGCGGCGCAAGCTCGGCGATCTCCCCGTCGCGGACGACCACGTCTCGGCTCTCGTCGATCGCCGCGCCCGGGTCGAACACCCGCGCGCCGGCGATCACGAGGTCACCCGCGGGCGCCGCCTCGGAGCCGCGCCAGTCGAGCGACGAGATCGACCTCGGCTCGGCCATCTAGGCAGGCTCTCCGATCGGGGTCGGCGCGGGCAGCTCGGCGTCCGCAGAGCGGTCACCCGAAGCGCGGGGGTCGCCGCCGGCGAGCAGCTCGTAGAGGATCGCCATCCGGACGACGAGGCCGCTCTCCACCTGCGCGGTGATCAGCGACGCAGGCCCGTCGATCACCTCAGGCGAGAGCTCGACGCCGCGATTGACCGGTCCCGGGTGCATCAGCAGCTGTCGCGAGCCGAGCCGCCGCGAGTCGATCTGATAGCGGGCCGCGTACTCGCGCAGCGAGGGCACGAACGAGTCGTGCATGCGCTCGCGCTGCATCCGCAGCGCGTAGACGACGTCGGCCTCGGCGAGCCCGTCGAGGTCGTGGGTGACGGCGCAGCCGAATTCCTCCGCCATCCCGCGCGGCAGCAGCGTCGGCGGCCCGCAGACGGTGACCTCCGCCCCCATCATCTGGAAGCAGAGCGCACAGGAGCGGGCGACCCGGCTGTGGAGGACGTCGCCGACGATCCAGATCCGCTTGCCGGCGAGATCGCCGCGCGGCCTTCCGTCGTGGTCGGCGAGCCGCTCGAGCAGCGTGTAGGTGTCGAGCAGCGCCTGGCTCGGGTGCTCGTGCTTGCCGTCGCCGGCGTTGACGACCGCGGCCGAGGTCCAATCCGTGATCAAGCGGGCCGCGCCGGCGTGCGGGTGGCGGATCACGATCGCCTCCGGCGAGTAGGCGGTCAGGGTCGCGACCGTGTCCTTGAGCGACTCGCCCTTGTCGACCGAAGAGCCCGCGGACTTGACCGATACGACGTCGGCCGAGAGCCGCTTCGCGGCGAGCTCGAACGACGAGCTGGTGCGGGTGCTGGACTCGTAGAAGAGGCTGATGATCGTGCGGCCGCGCAGCGTCGGGACCTTCTTGATGTCGCGTCGCCCGACCTCGGCGAAGCTCCTCGCCCGCGCCATGATCCGATCGACGTCCGCCCGCTCGAGGTCCTCGATCGAAAGCAGGTGTCTCATCGGTCGTCTCCGATCGTCGCGGTGGCACGGTCGGCGAGCGGCTCGATCGTCACCTCGTCGATCCCGTCCGTCTCCTCCAGCCGCACGAAGACCCGCTCGCCGCGGGCGGTCGGCAGGTTCTTGCCGACGTAGTCGGGCCGGATCGGCAGCTCGCGGTGGCCGCGGTCGGCGATCACCGCCAGTTGCACGCGGGCGGGGCGGCCGTAGTCGAACAGGGCGTCGATCGCCGCCCGCACCGTGCGGCCGGTGAACAGGACGTCGTCGACCAGGACCACCGTGCGGCCGTCGAGGTCGAAGTCGAGGTGCGAGGAGTGGACGATCGGCTGCGCCCCGGGCTCGCGGCCGGGAAGGTCGTCGCGGTAGAAGGAGATGTCGAGGTCTCCGAGCGGCACCTCGGACCCGGTCAGCTCACCGACCAGCGCGTGCAGGCGGCGGGCGAGCACCGCTCCGCGGGTATGGATGCCGACCACGGCCAGCGCTCGCGGATCGGCCTCGGAGCCGGGATTCTTCTCGAGGACCTCGTGCGCGATCCGCACCAGGGTGCGGCGGAGATCGTCGCGGTCGAGTACCACCCGTTCGGGCAGGTTTTCCATGCGCGCCCCTTCCTGGCCTCTCTGGACCGGGTTAAAGGAACCGACCCGCCCAGAGTAGCAGCGGGCTCGGCGATCGCCGCGGCGGCGGCGCGATAGTGGCCGAGCTTGCGGTAATCATCCTGACGATGGATTCCGCCGTCGCCGAGGTGATCGATATCCACAGCGCCGCCGGCCGCCGCTTCGAGGCCGGCGGCACGCGCAGCTTCGTCCGCGAACAGGGCCGCGGTCCTGACGTCGTTCTCCTGCACGGGGTCCCGGCGAGCTCGTTCCTTTACCGGAAGGTGATCCCGCTGCTCGCCGACCAGGGGCTGCGCGCCGTCGCCTTCGATTTGCCCGGACTCGGCCTCGCCCAGAGGCCGCCCGACTTCGACTACTCGTGGTCCGGCCTCGCCCGCTGGACCGGGGCCGCGATCGACGCGCTCGAGCTCGACCGCTGTCACCTCGTCGTTCACGACATCGCCGGGCCGATCGGCTGTGAGTGGGCGATCCGCAACCCGGACCGGGTGCTCTCGCTGACGGTGCTCGACACGATGCTCGACCCGGCGAGCTTCCGCCGTCCCTGGGTGATGCGCCCCTTCGCGATCCGCGGCCTCGGCGAGCTCTACCTGCGGCTGACCCCGCGCCAGGCGTTCGCGGCGCTGTTCCGGCGCCAGGGCCTCGGCGACACACGGGCGATGACGCTGGCCGAGATCTACGCCTACCACGAGTTGCTGCTCCGCGTCGACGGCGGCCGGGCGTTCCTGCGGATCATGCGCGGATTCGAGCTCACGGAGCAGAAGCAGCGGTTCCTCTGGCAGGGGCTCGCCAACCGCCCGTACTCGACCCGGATCATCTGGGGCGAGCAGGACCCGGCGCTCGGACTCGATCAGATGCGGATCGCGCAGCGCGTTCTCGGGGTCGACGATCCGGTGCTGCTTCCCGCCAAGCACTTCCTCCAGGAGGACCAGGCGCCGGCGCTCGCCTTCGAGATCGCCGACCATGCAGCCCCGCTGGGCTAGATGAGCGCTCTCTAGCCCGCTTGCTCGACCGCTTCGATCGCCGCCGCGGTGGCGGCGTCGAGCGCGTCCGAGTCGAGCTCGACACCGGGCGGGAGCTCGACGTGAAGCTCGCCCGAGAGATCGATCCCGGCGACGGCGCGGCTCGGCCGGCACTCGAGCACGTGACCGCCGCGAGCGCGGTCCTCGGAGATGAAGTGCAGGTGATAGCCGTCGATCTCGATCCCCTGCGCGTAGTCGGGAAACCGGAAGCCGACCAGGCTTCCCGGCTCGTCGGCGAGCTCGAACACACGTTGATCGGCGACGACCTCGGCCAGCGGTCGGTACGGCGGCAGCTGCCGCGGCACCGAGCGAGCGCGGATCAGCTCGAACTCACCGTCGATCCGCAGCGCGCAGCCCGCGTCGGGATCGGCGGCCACCCGATCGATCCGCGCCAGCATCTCGCGATATTCGATCGGGCCCTCGAGCTCCAGCTCCAGCGATGCCTCGAACCACGCGACGGCGGCGAACGGCGTCCGCTCGCTGGGCGGGATCTCCTCGGTCAAGCCGTCGACGTCGGCCCGGTAGAAACGGCCGTCGATCGCGATCATCTCGCCGTCGAGGCCGTTCAGCGTCCCGAGTCCCAGGTCGCCGTGGCCGGCCAGCTCCTCGATCGTCACGTCGCCCTCGAATGCGCCCTCGAGCAGGGCGCCGATCGTCGACGCCTGAAACAGCACGTGCGGCTCGTGCTCGGGGTGTAGATCGCGATGGCGAAGCGACTCGACGTGCAGATGGCGCGCGAAGCGCTCGTCGAGCGTCATCGCGTAGAGGCGGCCTCGGTGGCGTTCGGTTCCTTGGGCTCGCGGGCGCCGTTCTCGATCAGCCGCGGCGGACCGCGCTCGGGGAACGGGATCTCGACGAGGTCGAAGTCGCGCGGAGCGAATGCAGCGCCGAACACCTCGCGCGCCTCGGCGAGCACCTCTCCGACGTGGTAGCGAGACGAGATGTGGACGAGGGCCAGCATTTCGACCGCCGCCTCGGACGCGAGCTCGGCCGCTTGGCGAGCCGTCGAGTGCCCGGTCTCGGTCGCCCGCTGGAGCTCCTCGTCGGCGAAGCTGGCGTCGTGGACGAGCAACTCCGCCTCGTGGGCGGCGAGGCGTGTCATCTCGCATGGTGAGGTGTCGCCTGTGACGACCAGCTTGCGTCCCCGGCGCGGCTCGCCCATCACCTGTTCCGGCGACACCGTCCCCGCCGGGCCGTCGACCGCGACCCCCTCCTGGAGGCGCTTGAAGTCCGGGCCGGCGGCGATCCCCAGCCGCTCTGCGGCCTCGGGATCGAAGCGGCCGGGCCGGACGTCCTCGACCAGCGCGTAACCGTAAGCGCGCATCCTGTGGGCGACCCCGAACGGGCGCACCTCGTACCCGCCGCGGCGGACCGCCTCGTCGGGCTCGAGCTCGACGAGCTCGATCTCGTATGCGAGCCGGCCGAAGATCCGCCGCAGGGCCCCGAAGAGCTCGAACAGGCCGGGCGGGCCGATCACCCGCAGCGGGCGTTCACGGCCGTGGAGGTCGTAGGTCTTCAGCAGGCCCGGGATCCCGAGATAGTGGTCGGCATGCAGGTGGGTGATGAAGATGTCGTCGACCTGCACGAGCCCGGTCGACCGCTGCATCTGGCGCTGGGATCCCTCGCCGCAGTCGAACAGCATCCGGTCGGCGCCGACCTTCGCCAGCAGACAGGCGGTCGAGCGCCTCGCCGTCGGCACCGACCCGCCGGTTCCGAGGAAGGCCAAATCCATGTCCATGGGCGTACCGTAGTGGTCGGTGGGGGCACCGATCGCGCGGGCGATGCCGCGCCGAAAGGAGACCGCGAGATGGTTTCAGTGGGATTGCTGGTACGGCTGAACGCGAAGCAGGGCAAGGAGGCCGAGGTCGAGGAGTTCCTCGAGGGCGGGCTCGAGCTCGTCGAGCAGGAGCCCGAGACGACGGCGTGGTTCGCGCTCAAGCTCGGGCCGTCGGAGTACGGGATCTTCGACGTCTTCCCGGGCGAGTCCGGGCGCAGGGCCCACCTCGAGGGCGCCGTCGCCGAGGCGTTGATGGCGAACGCCGACGAGCTGCTCGCGACGCCGCCCGAGATCGGGCAGGTCGACGTGATCGCGTCGAAGCTGCCCGGCGGGTGATCCCGCCCGGGACGGCTCTAGACTGACCGGCTCGGCGCCCGTAGCTCAGTGGATAGAGCGCCAGCCTCCGGAGCTGGAAGTCGCAGGTTCGAATCCTGCCGGGCGCGCTGACCCTCCCGGTAGTCGAACCGCGGGCAACAGAAATTACTTGGAGGACGCCGATGCCGGACACCACCTGCCACATGTCGATCTCGCTCGACGGCTTCGTCGCCGGGCCGGACCAGAGCCGGGAGAACCCGCTCGGGAAGCGCGGCCGGGAGGTCCATAGCTGGCACCTCGGCGACGAGCGCGCGAACGACGCCGACGCGACCGCACAGGGCTGGCTCATGCGACCGCGCGGAGCCTACGTCATGGGCCGCAACATGTTCGGGCCGATCCGCGGCGAGTGGGATGAGGACTGGGATGGATGGTGGGGCTCCGAGCCGCCCTACCACGCGCCGGTCTTCGTGCTCACCCACCACGCCCGCGAGCCGATCGAGATGGAGGGCGGCACGAGCTTCCACTTCGTCACCCAGGGCTTCGAGGCCGCCTACGCGCAGGCGCGTGAGACGGCCGGCGAGGATGGCATCGACATCGCGGGCGGCGCCTCGACCGTCCGTCAGGCGCTCGCCGCCGGAGTGATCGACGAACTCACGCTCGACGTGGTCCCCGTCCTGTTCGGGTCCGGCGAGCGGCTGTTCGACGGAGTCGAGTCCCTCGGGTTCGAGCCGGTCGAGGTGCTCCACTCTCCGCTCGCCACGCACATCCGCTACCGGCGGGCGGGGTGAGGCGCCGATCTTAGGTCTGGGGCGGCGTCAGCTTTCTGGCGATCCCGCGGCGGTCGCGAGCGCCTGACTCCGCGCGCCGATCGCCGTCCGCCCGAACCTCGTCTAGCGGCGGGCCTTCCGCGGCTGGGCGGCTCGCCTCGACTTGACGGCGGACCTGCGGTGGTAGTCCGTGTACGCATAGACGGCCTGACCGACCAGCGCGGCGTCGATCGCGCCAAAACCCACGATCACGACTGGGGACATAGGGACCTCCTGTTCGATCGCCCTCATCTTCCTCCTCGAACCGGCGGATCCCCCCGATATCTCGCAGCTTTTAGGGACTTATTAGATACGCCTCGTGACCGCCGGTGCGCCTGCGCGGATCGTCAACGCCGCTGCGCGAGCGCCTCGGGGTGGTCGCGATACCACTCGATCGTGCGCGCGAGACCGTCCTCGAGCTCGACCGAGGGGCTCCACCCGACGAGCTCGGCGAGCTTCGAGGGGTCGACGAACTGGCGGTCGATCTCGCCCTCGGGATTGCCGTCGCCGCGCACCTCCGGCTCGACCCCGGTCCCGGCGAGCCGGGCGATGATCTCGACCACCTCGCGCACCGCGACCGGCCGGCCGGCGCCGGCGTTGAACGCCTCGCCGCGGATCTCCGCGCGGTCGAGGCTCTCGGCGATCGCGATGTACGCGTCCGCGGCGTCCTCGACGTAGAGGAAGTCGCGCTCTGGGGAGCCGTCGGAGCGCAGGACCGGCGGCCGCCCGGAGATCGCGGCGCTGACCGCCTCGGGGACCAGCCGCGAGAAGTTGAGATCGCCGCCGCCGTAGACGTTCGCGAACCGGGTCACCGCCACGGGGACGCGGTAGGCGTGCCAGTAGCTGCGCGCGATCAGGTCCGCCGCGGCCTTCGACGCCTCGTACGGCGCCGTCGGCTGCAGCGCGAAGTCCTCGCGGTAGGGGAGCTCGTCGTGCGCTCCGTATGCCTTGTCGGACGAGGCGACCAGCACCCGCTCCACGGCGCGCCTCCGGCACGCCTCGAGCACGGTCCAGGTGCCGCGCACATTCGACTCGAAGCCCCGCTCGGGCGACGACCGGACGGTGCCGACGATCGTCTCGGCTGCGAGGTGAAACACGGAGTCGACCGAGTGGCGGACGATCGCGGCCTCCACCTGCTCGGCGTCGGTGAGCTCGGCCTCGACCTGGACGAGCTCCGACTCGATCCCGAGCATCCCGATCGCCGACGGCCGCTCGCTGCGGCGCCTGCGATCGAGCGAGACCACCTCCGTACCCCGCTCCAGCAGCGCCTTGGCGAGCCAGCCGCCGACGAACCCTCGCCCGCCGGTGACCAGCGCGGTCTTCATACGACCCGGCCGCCTCGAGCTCCCAGACGCGCCACGGGGCCTCGCCCGACTTCCAGAGATCGTTCAGCGTCACCGCGTCCTTGTAGGTGTCCATGCAGTCCCAGAAGCCGGGGTGGCGATAGGCGCCGAGGCGGCCGGCGGCGGCGGTCCGCTCCAGCGGCTCGCGCTCGAGCACGCAGTCGTCGTCGAGCCGCTCGAGAAAGGCCGGCTCGCAGACGAAGAAGCCGCCGTTGATCCAGTAGTCGAGCCGCGGCTTCTCACGAAAGCCGGTGATCCTGTCCTCACCGTCGACGATCGCGATGCCCCACTGGCTGTACGGGCGGACGACCGTCATCGTCACCTCGGCCGCGGTCTGGAGATGGACTGCGGCCTGGGCGCCGAGGTCGAGGTCGGCGACGCCGTCGGCGTAGGTGAGGCAGAAGCGCATTCCTCCGAGCCGGTCGGCTGCCCGCGCGACGCGCCCACCGGTCGCGGTCTCGAGGCCGGTGTCCAGGCACTCGATCGCGACCGGCTCGGGCCACTGCTCGGCGGCGACGAACCCCTCGACCTGGTCTCCCAGATAGCCGGTCAAGAGCAAGAAGCGACGGTGTCCCTGGGCCGCGTAGATCCGGATCACATGCCAGAGGATCGGCTTCGCGCCGATCTCGACGAGCGCCTTCGGGATCGCGTGCGTCTGCTCCTGCAACCTCGTCCCGCGGCCCCCGCACAGGATCGCCACCGGGACGTCGGCGGGCGCGCTCAGCTGCGGCCACCGGCGACGGCCGGAAGGATCGTGACCTCGTCGCCGTCTGAGAGCCGGGTGTCGAGCCCGTCCTGGAAGCGGATGTCCTCGCCGTCGACGTAGACGTTGACGAACCGCCGCAGCGTGCCGTCCTCCGTGATCCGCTCGCGCAGGTCGGCGTGCGCGGCGAACACCGCGTCGAGCGCCTCGCCGACGGTGCCGCCGTCGACCGAGACGGCGTCCTCGCCGTCGGTGGAGCCTCGGAGCTGAGCCGGGATCTTGACCGTAACGGCCATCAGGTCGGGAAATCTACAGCGCGGATCGCCGGCGCCGGATCTCGATCAGGCGGCGGCGGCGACCCGCGACTCGACCTCGGCCTCGAACGAGTCGATCGTCGGCTCGATCGCGTCGATCCGGAACCCCTCGCGGACCGCGTCGAGCGTCTTCAGCCCCTCGCCGGTGATCACCGCGACGACGCGCTCCGAGGAGTCGATCGCGCCGGCCCTCGCCAGCTTCGCGAGCACCGCGGTCGTCACCCCGCCCGCCGTCTCGGTGAAGATTCCCGTGGTCTCGGCGAGCAGCCTGATCCCGTCGCGAATCTCGTCGTCGCTGACCGCGCTCACCGCTCCCCCGGTCCGCCTCGCGAGCTCGAGCGCGTAGACGCCGTCGGCCGGGTTGCCGATCGCAAGGCTCTTCGCGATCGTGTCCGGGCGCTGCGGCTTGGGGACGTCCCAGCCCTCCGCGTACGCCTCGGCGACCGGGCTGCAGCCGAGCGCCTGGGCGCCGTTGAACACCGGCAGCTCGCCCTCGACGAGGCCGAGGTCGAGCCACTCGGTGAACCCGCGGGCGATCTTCGTGAACAGCGAGCCCGAGGCCACCGGGCAGACGACGCGGTCCGGCAGCGACCAGCCGAGCTGCTCGACGGTCTCGTAGGCGATCGTCTTCGAGCCCTCGGAGTAGTACGGGCGCAGGTTGACGTTCACGAATGCCCACGGCCGCGCCTCGCAGAGCTCGGTGCAGAGCCGGTTGACGTCGTCGTAGCTACCGTCGACGCCGACCAGACGGGTCCCGTAGACGGCGGTCGCGAGCAGCTTCTGCTCCTCGAGGTCCGCCGGGACGAAGACGTAGGAATCGAGCCCGGCGGCCGCCGCGTGCGCGGCGACTGCGTTCGCGAGGTTGCCGGTCGACGCGCAGGCGACCGTCTCGAAGCCCAGCTCGCGCGCCTTCGCGAGCGCGACGGCGACGACCCGGTCCTTGAACGAGTGGGTCGGGTTGGCGGCGTCGTTCTTGATCCAGAGCTCGGCGAGCCCGAGGCGGTCGGCGAGCCGGTCGGCGCGCAGCAGCGGCGTCAGGCCCGGCTGCAGCGGGTCGGCCGGATGCTCGGAGAGCGGCAGGAAATCCGCGTATCGCCAGACGCTCGACGGGCCGGCCTGGATCTTCCGTTTCGCCTCCGCGGCGTCGAGTCCCGAATGGTCGTAGACCACCTCCAGGGGGCCGAAGCACCGCTCGCAGACGTAGCTCGCCTCGAGCGGGTAGAGGGCCTTGCACTCCTTGCAACCGAGCGTGCTGGGTGCCATAGATGAAGCTCCTTCCGGTTTCGTTCGACCTACGAAAAAGACCTCTGCTTGTTGCGAGCAGAGGTCCAAACCGGACGTCCTACTCACATCTCCCAGGCTCTGTCGCCTGCTGGAATTGGCACCTTCCCTCGGACCCTCGGGCCCTTCGGCGGTTGCCGGAGCTTCATCGGGCCAGTCCCTCCACTCCTCTGGATGCAGCGGTTATGTGGCGACGGACTATACCAACGCTGCGAGCGGCCTTGCGCCGGTTGGGCGAAGGGTGGCGTACCCTTGTCGGAGAGCGCGATGACCGAGCTGCAGAGCGAGATGAGCCCCGATGCCGAGCCTCCCGAAGCCCAGGCTACGCCGCCACCGCGGCGCCGAGCTCGTCGCGCCGGCTGAGCCCCGCGAGCGAACCCCCCAGGTCGAGACGATCCAGGCCTCCGGCCTGCGCTGGGTCAACATCGAGCAGCCGACGCCGCTCGAGTGCGCTTGGCTGGAGGAGCAGTTCGACTTCCACCCGCTCGACCTCGAGGACGTGCTGTCGCGAAACCAGCGCCCGAAGATCGACGAGTATCCGGACTACCTGTTCATCGTCCTGCACTTCCCGGTCTTCGATCGCCAGGTCAGACGTCTCAACGCCGGTGAGATCGACATCTTCGTCGGTCGCGACTTCCTGGTCACGATCCCGAACACTCCCCTGCAGCCGATCGAGTACCTGTTCGAGCGCTGCCGTCAGAAGGAGGAGCTGCGCGAGCAGCTCTTCTCGCAGGGCTCGGGCTACCTGCTGTACCGGATCATCGACGACGCGTTCGACTACTGCTTCCCGATGCTCCGCAAGATCGGCAACAAGCTCGACGCGCTCGAGGACGAGATCTTCGAGGGCCGCTCGGAGGACATCGTCCGCGACATCTCGAACGCGAAGCAGGAGATCATCAACTTCCGCAAGGTGATCCGCCCGCAGCGCCCCGTCCTCCGCGACCTCGAGAAGCTCGAGCAGCCGTTCCTCGCTCCCGCAAGCGGCGAGCTCGAGCTCTACTTCGACGACGTCGGCGACAGCCACGAGCGGATCTGGGACATGCTCGAGAACTACAAGGAGGTGGTCGAGGCGCTCGAGGGGACGAACGAGTCCTACATTTCGCATCGCGTCAACGACATCCTCCGCGTGCTGACCTCGATCAGCGTCATCGTGCTGCCGCTGACGCTGTTGGCGAGTCTCTGGGGAATGAACGTCGGCGTCCCGGGCGAGGGCGACGACACCGCCTTCTGGATCATCGTCGGAGCGATGGTCGGGCTGCTGCTCGGCATGCTCGCCTACTTCCGCCGCCGCGGGTGGCTCTAGATGATTGATTCCATGGAGTGGCGTGCGCGGGGGCGCGCGGAACCGACTCCTGGATCACTCATCAGGCCGCGGCGGCGGCCGGGCCTGGGCTAGGCGGAGAGCGCCTTCGCCTTGATCGCGTCGAACTCGGCCTGGGAGATCGTCCCGGCGTCGAGTAGCTCCTTGGCCTTCGCGATCTCGGTCGCCGAGCCGCCGGCGGTCTCACGGACGTACTGGTCCATCGCCGCCTGTTGGTCCTGGGCCTGCTTGACGCTGCGCTCGCGCAGCCCGTCGTGCTGGGCGATCAAATAGACGAGAACGCCGAGGAACGGGACGACGATGATGAACACCACCCAGGCCGCCTTGTGCCAGCCGCCGATGTCGTGACGGCGGAAGATGTCGATGAAGCACATGACCGCGATCCAGATCCACGCCAGCCAGGCGAAGAAGACGAGGATCGTCCAGAACACGTCGAGGAACGGGTAGTCAGCCGCGATCAGCATTTGTCGTCCTCCTCGTTGACCGATCGTGTGGCGCCCGGGATCCTAACAATCGCCGCCGGCGCGACCGCCCGGCGGGGGCCCTGAAACAGAGCGCTCGATTGACGAAGCGCTACGACGATGCGATCAGTCCCAGCGACCTTGGACGTTCCAGCGTGCCGTGAGCTGGTAGATGATCGTCACGTCGAGGATGATGATCAGAAAGGCCCACAACGGCGCCGCGGGGAACCAGACGATCTGAAGGATCGCGTTGACCGAGACGAAGAAGACCCCGAGCCATCGAGCGGCCGTGTTGCCGGTCGAGTAGCCCGAGCCCCGTGAGGGCGACCATCGAGCCGAGGATCAGATGCACCCAGCCCCAGGTCGTGATGTTGGCGACGATCGCCCCCTGACCGCCGACGACGACGATGTTGTTGTTGAGGATCGCGCCGAGCCCCCAAAGGGCGTCGAGCGACCCGACGATGAACATGATCACCCCGGCGAAGGCCGCCCATCCCGAGTCGGTCGTGCGGCCGGAACTGCCTGACTCCATCGCTTGCTCCTTCGGTGGCTGTTAGCTGCCTACGCTGTCCTGGGCAAAGATCTTCGCTGTGGTGTCGGACATACCTTTCGCTCAACTGCTCTGCGGCGCGTGCACGCGCCCGCGTCCGCCACTCGTCTCGTAGCGCTTCGCGTTCCAAGCGCTGCGGCCGGATCTTGCGGCCGGGCGCTCTGCGTCACGGGTATCGTCCTGACGAGTCGGGCGCAGCCACCTCGACCATCGACTTCCCCACGCGGAGCCGGAAAGGACAGTCCATGAGCGATCAAACCTCTGAGCCCGCGGCGGCGCCCCAGGAGTCGTCTCGGCAAGACCGCGCCGCCACGGCGGAGGACAACAGGACCGCCGCTCGTCGGTGGATCGAAGCGTTCAACGCCCGTGACGAGCACGGTGAGGCCGCCGCCCGAACGGCCGACTACATCGCCCACGCGCCCGCCAGCATCGAGCCCGCCCCGCTGGACTCCGACGCATGGACCCGGTTCCTCTCCACCTTTCTCGAGGGCTTCCCCGATCTCCAGGTCGAGGTCGTGGATGCCGTGGCCGACGAAGGGCTGGTCGCGCAACGGATCCTTTTTTCCGGCACGCACACCGGTGTTTTCCAGGGCCTTCCACCGACCAACAGGCAGGTCACGTTCTCTGGGCTCGAGATCAACCGCATGGTCGACGGAAAGGTCGCTGAGCACTGGGTCGAGATGGACCAGGTCACACTCCTCCGGCAGTTGGGCTTGCTCGTCCTGCCAGGCCCACGCTTGGTCCCACGACTCCTCGCAGACCAGGCCAGGAAGCTGCTCGGAAGGCGGCCGAGCACGGACCGCTCATAGAACCCCCGCCTCGCTGACCCCGACGCAGCCTCGGTGAGCTGATCCAGGCACGGGATCCGTGCCTGACGCATACGATGGGCGGTGTGGCCAATCAGCGGATCTGGGCGCCGTGGCGCCTCGCCTACGTGAAGGACGCAGCGAAGGACTCCGACGCGGGGTGCATCTTCTGCGTCAAGCCGGTCGCCGACGATGACGAGGCCAACCTGATCGTCCATCGCGGCGAGCGCTGCTTCGTGATCCTGAACCTGTTCCCGTACACGAACGGGCACCTGATGATCGCCCCCTACGAGCATCTCGGCTCGATCGCCGACCTCGAGCCGGACACCGTCGCCGAGATGATGGCCCTCACGCAGCGCGGAATCCGCGCTCTCGAGGCGAAGTACTCGCCGCACGGCTTCAACGTCGGCTTCAACCAGGGGCGGGTCGCCGGCGCCGGCGTCGAGCACCACATCCACATGCACGTGGTCCCGCGATGGGGCGGCGACACGAGCTTCATGCCGGTGCTCGGCGACACCCGGGTGATGCCGCAGTCGCTCGAGCAGAGCTACGAGGCGCTCAAGGGGACCTTTGACTGAGGTCGACCCCGCGATCTTCAAGGCCTATGACGTCCGCGGTCTCTACGGCTCGCAGATGGACGGGGAGGTCAACTACCAGCTCGGCCGGGCGTTCGCGCGTGTGCTCGGGGCGCTGCGCGAGAGGCCGGTCGGCGATCTGCGGATCGGCGTCGGGCGCGACATGCGTCTCGAGGCCCCCGAGATGGCGCGCCGGCTCCGCGACGGGATCGTCGCCGAGGGGGCGACGGTCGTCGACGCGGGCATGGTGGCCACCGAGATGCTGTATTTCCTCGTCGGCTCGCGGGAGCTCGACGGAGGCGCGATGGTCACCGCCTCGCACAACCCGAAGGCCTACACCGGGGTGAAGCTGGTTCGCGAGGGCGCCCTGGCGCTCTCCGGCGACGCCGGAATCGGCGAGATCAGGGATCTGGTCCTCGCGGGCATGCCCGACCCACCGGCCGGCGGCGAGGTCGAGGCGGTCGACATCTACGACGACTTCCAGCGACACGCGCTGACGATGATCGACCCCGACGCGATCAAGCCCCTGCGCCTCGTCGTCGATGGCGGCAACGGCATGGCCGGCCCGATGGTCGGCCCACTGCTCGAGCGCCTCGAGCTCGATCCGATCGAGACCTACTGGGTCCCCGACGGCGAGTTCCCCGACCACGAGCCGAATCCGTTGCTGCCCGAGAACCGCCGCTTCGTGATCGATCGGGTGCTTTCCGAGAACGCCGACCTCGGGATCGCCTGGGACGGCGATGCCGACCGCTGCTTCTTCATCGACGGCAGCGGCGAGTTCGTCGACGGCGACTTCCTCACCGCGCTGCTCGCCGGCCAGATGCTTCGCAAGGAGCCCGGGGCCACGGTGCTCTATGACGTCCGCGCCAGTCGCGCGGTGCCCGACACGGTGCGCAAGCTCGGCGGGACGTCGCACCTGAACCGGGTCGGACATGCGTTCTTCAAGATCGCGATGCGCGAGCGGGGCGCAGCGTTCGGCGGCGAGGTCTCCGGTCATTACTACTTCCGTGACTTCTGGTGCGCGGACTCGGGCACGCTGCCGGCGCTGCTCGTCCTCGAGCTGCTCTCGACCGAGGGACGATCGCTCTCGGAGCTCGTCGACGAGCTGCGGCGCCACTACTTCATCTCCGGCGAGATCAACTCCGAGGTCGCCGATCCCGGCGCGATGATGAACGACCTCGCCGCGCGGTACGCGGATGCCGATGTCAGCTGGCTCGACGGCGTTTCGGTCGACTACCCCGACTGGCACTTCAACGTCCGGCCTTCGAACACCGAGCCGCTGCTGCGGCTCAACCTCGAGTCGCTCGTCTCGCGGGAGGACATGGAGCGCAAGCGCGACGAGGTGCTCGGGTTCATCCGGGCGTGATCGCAGCGCTTCCAGCTTGCAGCTTGCAGCTTGCAGCTGGTTCTGCCCCGGTGCCTGCCAGCTGCCAGCTGCCAGCTCATGGCTGAGCCGCCCATGACTCCGACGGAAGCGCTGGAGCGCGCCGAGCGCGCCGGAATCCTCCGCCTCCAGATTCCCACCCCTTTCGCCGTCGGGCGGGTCAACTGCTATCTGATCGAGGACGAGCCGCTGACGCTCGTCGACGCCGGGCCGAACTCGGGCAAGTCGCTGGACGAGCTGCAGCGCCAACTCGATGCCGCCGGACACGCCGTCGAGGACCTCGGGTTGATCGTGATCAGCCACCAGCACATCGACCACCTCGGCCTGGTCGACATCATCGCCTCGCGGTCGGGCGCCGACGTCGCCGCGCTCGACCTCGTGGTCGGCTTCGTCGAGCGCTACGGCGAGGACGCCGAGCGCGACGACGAGTTCGCGAGCGCGCTGATGGTTCGCTACGGGATCCCGGACGACCTCGTGATCGCGCTGCGCAGCGTCTCGCGCAGCTTCCGCGGCTGGGGCGCCGCGGCGCGGGTGACCCGTCCGCTCGCCGACGGCGGCACGCTCGCTCTGCGCGACCGCAGCTTCGAGGTCCAGCACCGACCCGGTCACAGCCCGTCGGACACCGTCTTCTGGGACGCCGACCGGCGGATCCTGATCTGCGCGGATCACCTGATCGCCCACATCTCATCGAACCCTCTGCTCGCCCGGCCGCTCGACGGATCCGACGAGCGCCCGCGCTCGCTGGTCGCCTACCTCGCCTCGCTCGCCCGCACCCGCGAGCTTCCGGCCGAGCTCGTGCTGCCCGGACACGGGGAACCGATCGTCGACCACGTCGCGCTGATCGACGAGCGGTTTGCGCTCCATCGCCGCCGCGCCGAGAAGCTCCGGAAGCTGATCGCCGAACGGCCGCGGACCGCGTACGAGCTGGCCCAGGAGCTGTGGGGCAACGTCGCGGTAACTCAGGCGTTCCTCACCCTCTCCGAGGTGGTCGGCCACGTCGACCTGCTGATCGACGCCGGCGCCGTGCGCGAGGTCGACGACGCCGGGGTGATCCGCTTCGAAGCGACCGGCGAGGTCGGCGCGGCTACGATCCCGGAGTGAGCACCGCGACGGCGCCAACCTCAATTCGCCCCGAGGCCGCCGGCAACGGCGGCGTCTCCCCCGCGACCAAGAAGCGGATGCTGATCATCGTCAACCCGTACGCGACGACGGTCTCCGACCGGCTCAAGAACCTCGTCGTCTACGCGCTCCAGGGGCGCTACGAGGTCGAGGCGGTGCTCACCGAGGCGCAGAACCACGCGACCGAGATCGGCCGCGAGGCACGCGACGGCCACTACGACGTCGTCGTCGCGTTCGGCGGCGACGGCACCCTGAACGAGGTCGCCAACGGCCTCGCCGGCAGCGAGATCCCGGTCACGATCCTCCCGGGAGGCTCGACCAACGTCGTCGCACGGACGCTCGGGATTCCCAACGACGTCGTCGATGCGACCGAACACCTGCTCGGGCTCGCCGACCGCTTCGAGCCGCGACCGATCGATCTCGGGATCGCCAACGGCCGGCGCTTCGTCTTCTCGTGCGGCTCCGGGCTCGACGCGACCGCTGCGATGCGGGTAGACCAGCGCCCGAAGCTCAAGGCCCGCGGCGGGCCCTACTTCTACACCTGGGTCGCGGTGCAGTCCTTCTACACCCGGTACATGCGAAACCCGGTCCGGATGCGGCTCGAGGTCGGCGACCGCGAGACCGAGGGGATCACGGTGCTGGCGCAGAACTCGGATCCGTTCACGTACTTCGGCAGCCGCCCGGTCCGCGTCTGTCAGGGAATCGAGATCGATGACGGCACGCTCTCGGTCGCCTCCCTGCGTCGCGCAGCTCAGCGAGACATGGGTCCGATCGTCGCCAGGGTGCTCTACGAGCGCCTGCACGCGTCGGATCACCGCCAGATCGATCACTTCGACGACGTCACCGCGGCCCGGCTGACCTCGGTCTCGCTCGACCCGGCGGGTGAGCCGAGACCGTTCCCGGTCCAGGTCGACGGCGATTACATCGGCGAGCACACCGAGCTCGCGCTCGGGATCGACCCCGGTGCGCTGCGGATAATCAGCTGACGGGCCTCGGCGCGGCGATGGACGAGTGTCCGTTCTGTGAGATCGTCGCCGGCGAAGCCGCGGCGGAGATCGTCTTCGAGGACGAGACCTCGGTCGCTTTCCTCGACCTCCGCCCGCTGTTCCCGGGCCATTCGCTGCTCGTGCCGCGCTCACACCACGAGACCCTCGCCGACCTCCCGGCGGCGCTGGTCGAGCCCTACTTCGCCGGCGCCCGGCTGCTCAGCCGCGCGATCCCCGAGGCGATGGGCGCCCAGGGCTCGTTCGTCGCGATCAACAACGTGGTCAGCCAGTCGGTGCCCCACCTGCACACCCACGTCGTGCCCCGGGTGCGCAAGGACGGCCTGCGCGGGTTCTTCTGGCCGCGCAGCAGGTACTCCGGCGACCGCCACGCGGCCGAGACGGCGGCCGCGGTCCGCGCCGCGGTCGCCCGCCTGACCACATCCGGCTGAGGCTCAAACCCAGTCGAAACGGACGTCGATGTCCGCGAACTCGGCGAACCGGCGCCGGTTGAAGTAGTGGGGCAGGATCTGGGTCACGAGGCGCGCGGCAGGGTCCCAGAGCGCCACCCAGCCCAGCAGGAGGATCGCCTGCGAGACGCCCTGGAGGACGAGCTCGTCGGTCGCCCGGTCGATCGCGGTCGAGGTCGTGATGCAGACGAACAGCAGCACGATGCCGATCCATGCGGCGATCCTGTCCGACCTGGTCAGCGGGTCGACGTCGCGCAGCGGCCCAGAGGCCAGGGTCAGGTCCGAGCGGATCGCCGCCCGCACGGCGGCCTCGTCGGTCGACGGGCGCTCGCTCTCGGGCAGGTACAGCCTCAGCGACGACGGCTCGGCGTCGCGGGAGAGCTCCCACTGGTCGAGCAGCGACATCCGCGCCTCGTAGTTGAGCGGCCGGTCGGCGATCGGGCGGGCGTCGAAGGACTCGAACAGGTCATCGACGGCGCCCAGCCGGATCGCGAACTCGCTCCGCTTGAAGCGCTCATCCATCGCGGCCCTCGAGCGGTGCAAGCTCGGGTACTCCCCCCTCCCAGGCAGCGTCGGGAGCGGGCGGCGGATACGTCCGCGTGGTCGCGCGGTCGTCGGCGCCGGCCCGGCGCATGTGGCGGTACCAGCGGTGGTAGAGCGGAGCGCAGGCGACCGTGATCGCGGTCAGCACCGCGCAGCCGGCGAGCAGCCACAGGTGCCGCCGGAGCAGCTCGGCGTCGCCCTCGACGAGGCTCGCGAGCCCGGCGAGTGCGATCGAGAGCCCGATCCCGAAGTAGTAGTCGAGCGGGAAGCGCCCGATCCACGGGACCTCGAACCACCACACGTTGCCGCGCTTGAACCGGGCCACGGTGTAGGCGGGGTTGAGCACGAACCAGAGGTAATCCCAGACGACCGCGAGCAGGAAGTAGGTGCCGATCGTGGCGAGCTCGCCGGCGAAGGTCCAGTCGACGCCGGAGACGAACGGGAGGTGCAGGATCAGCAGCGGGATCGTGAACGCGAACACGTGGTAGCCGGTCAGCGGCCGGTGGCCCATCGCGACCCCGTAGATCCGGCCGACCAGCCCACGCCGCAGCCACCAGGTCGGAAGTCGCTCCGCCCATCCGTAGCCGCCCTCGATCTCGATCTCGATCCCGGCCAGCCCGAGGGCCCAGAACCACAGCAGCAGGGTGCGGCCGATTTCGAGCTCGCTCATCAGGGGATCCTCTCGGGACGAGGCAAGCTATGGCGCTGCGCGGACGGAAACCGCGGCGCCGGCTCAGCGGAGCGCCGCGGCGGCGTTGCCGGCCTGGTAGCCGAGGTTGTGCGCGATCAGCCCGAGCCCGTCGATCGCCCGGAAAGTCGCCGGTTCGATCCGGCCGCGAAGCAGGTGTCGGGCGATGTCCCTGGCGCTACCTGCGAGCCCGCCGGCCAGCGGCCAGCGCGGCGCCGAGCCCGGATGGCGCTCGTTCAGCCACCGCGAGCCGGCGCCGTAGCGCGCGACCATCGCGAGGAACGAGCCGAGGTCCTCGCGATGCCGGTGCTCGACCAGGGCCTCGGGGCGGTAGTCGAGGCTCCAACCCGCCCGCTGCATCCGCCAGCAGAAGTCGACGTCGCCGCCCGAGCGGATCCCTTCCGCGAACCCGCCGACCTGCTCGAACGCCGCCCTGCGGGCAAGCAGGTTGCCGGTCGCCGCGGCGGCGCGCGCCTTGCCGTGCAGGCCCTCGGTCTGATCGTGGAAGTTGCGACTGCGGGTGTAGCGGGCGAGCAGCGAGCTCTGACCGTCGAGGCCGACGATCGCGCCGGCGATCGCACCGCAGCGCGGCGACACGGCCTCGGTCGAGAAGCGGTCGAGCAGGTCCGCGACCGGCACGCAGTCGGCGTCGATGAACAGCAGCCAGTCGGCGCGCGCGGCCGCGGCGCCGACGTTGCGGGCGTGGTAGGACGATCGCTCGCCCGTCGCGCGGAGCACCCGGGCGATCTCGCCGAGCACCGGCCCGGCGATCCCGGCCTCGGTGTTGTCGGCGACGATCAGCTCGTCGCCTGGCCCGAGCTCGAGCCGCCCGAGGGCGACCCGCGCCTTGGCCGCGTACGCCTCGTCGCCGCGAAACGGAACGACGGTGCTGATCGCCGGCCGGCTCAATCCGACGGCGTGACGCGGTAGGCGTCGAAGACGGCGTCGAGGCTGCGAAGCCGGTTGATGCAGGCCTTGAGCTGCTGCGAATCGCCGACCTCGACCACGAACCGGTTGCGGACCATCGGGTGCTTGGTGCTGCAGTTCGCCTCGAGGATGTTGACCCCGGCCTCGGAGAAGGTCCGCGAGAGGTCCTCGAGCAGCCTGGTGCGATCCCACGCGTCGACCTGCAGTTCAACCCGGTAGGAGGTCGCGTTGTCGCCGGCCCAGGAGACGTCCGTGAACCGTTCCGGCGCCTTCATCAGCGCCTCGACGTTGTTGCAGTCCTCGCGGTGGATCGTGATCCCCCGCCCGAGCGAGACGTAACCGACGATCTCGTCGCCGGGCACGGGGCGACAGCACTTCGCGAGCCGGACGACGACGTCGTCGACGCCCTCGACCTTGATCCCGTAGCTGGACGCATCCTGGGTTCGCCGCTGGCGCTCGTCGCGCCCCTCGAGCACCCCGGCGAGCCTCGCCTCCGTCTCGCCTCCTGCGGCAGCATCGCCGGACTTGAGCCGCTGCATGACCTTGTTGACGACGGTCTTCGCCGAGATCTTCGCCTGGCCGAGAGCGATGTAGAAGTCGTCCGCCTTGCGGAAGCCCATCTCGCGGGTGACGTCGGCGAGCAGCGGCGAGCCGGCGAGGCGCTGCGGGGGCAGCCCCGCCTTGCGGAGCGCCGTCTGCAGCTCCTCGCGGCCGTGGTGCTCGGCATCCTCGCGTCGCTCGCGCTTCAGGAAGGCCCGGATCTTGTTGCGGGCCCGGGCGGTCCGCACCAGCGCCAGCCAGTCGCGTGACGGGCCGCGCTCCTGCTTCGAGGTCAGGATCTCGACGATGTCGCCTGACTTGAGCTGGTAGTGCAGCGGGACGATCTTGCCGTTCACCTTCGAGCCGACGCAGCGGTGGCCGATGTCGGTGTGGACGGCGTAGGCGAAGTCGAGCGGGGTCGAGCCGGCGGAGAGGTTCTTGACCTCGCCCCGGGGGGTGAAGACGAAGACCTCGTCCTCGAACAGGTCGACCTTGAGCGCCTCGAGGAACTCGGTCGGGTCCCCGTCGCCGTCGGTGTCGAGCAGCTGCCGCAGCCAGGTCATCTTCTCGCGCTCGGTGCCCTTCCCGGCGCCCTCCTTGTAGATCACGTGCGCAGCGATCCCGTACTCGGCGGTCTCGTGCATGTCCGGGGTCCGGATCTGGATCTCCAGAGGCCGGCCCTCGGGGCCGATCACGGTCGTGTGCAGCGCCTGGTAGAGGTTCAGCTTCGGGGTCGCGATGAAATCCTTGAACCGGCCCGGAAGCGGCTTCCAGATCGAGTGGATGATCCCGATCGCGCCGTAGCAGTCCTTGATCGAGGCGACGATCACCCGCATCGCGGTGAGGTCGTAGATCTCGTTGAACTCCCGCCCCTTCTTGCTCATCTTCGCGTAGATCGAGTAGAAGTGCTTGGCCCGGCCCGAGATCTGGGCCTCGATCCCGACCTTCGCGAGCTCGCGGCCGAGAAACTCGCCCGCGTCGGTCACGTAGCGCTCACGCTCGGTGCGCTGCTGGGCGACGAGCCGCTTGATCTCCTCGTACTTGCGCGGATGCAGTCGCTGGAACGCGAGATCCTCGAGCTCCCACTTGATCGCGTGGATTCCGAGCCGGTGAGCCAGCGGGGCGTAGATCTCGAGCGTCTCGCGCGCCTTGTCGAGCTGTTTCTGCTTCGGCAGCGCCTCCAGGGTGCGCATGTTGTGGAGCCGGTCGGCGAGCTTGATCAGGATGACCCGGACGTCCGTGGCCATCGCGACCATCATCTTGCGGTAGTTCTCGGCCTGATGCTCGTCGCGGCTCTGGAACGTGATCCCGGTCAGCTTCGTGACCCCGTCGACGAGCCCGGCGACCGGCTCCCCGAACTGGTCACTGACCTGATCGAGGCTGGCGCTCGTGTCCTCGACGGTGTCGTGCAGAAGCGCCGCACAGAGGGTCTCGGTGTCGAGCCGCAGCCCGGCGCAGATCTTCGCCACCTCGACCGGGTGGATGATGAACTCCTCGCCCGACCGCCGGCGCTGGTCGGCGTGGCGCTCGCAGGCGAACGCGAAGGCCCGTTCGATCGCCTCGCGGTCGAGCCCGTCGTCGCCGTTCGCCGTGTGCTCGCCGATCACCGCGAACAGGTCGCCGAGCAGCGCCCGCTCGTCGGGCGTGAGGCCCTTGGTGACTCGATTGACCGGGGCGGCGGGGCCGTCCGCTTCCTGGGCGCCGACCTGAATGTGACCGCGGCGGTCGGTCGGGACGGGTGCGCCCTCGACGTGCTCTAGGTCTGTCTTCTGCCGGTCAGGTATCGCCGTGCCTCCTGGTACCGGTCGCGGTAGGCGACGAAAGCGGTGGATCTCTCCAGATCCGTACCAGACGAGGATACGACTCCCAGCACGCGATCAGCGCCCGAGCCCTGGAGGCGGAGCAGGCCGAGCTCCTCGAGCACCCGCGCCCGGCGCGCCGCCGGCTCGGGGGCGAGCGGGTGGGCACGACCGTGACCGCAGAGCAGCTCGCGACCGACCGGCGCCTCGACGACGCCGTCGCGGCCTCGTTCTCCGAGCGAGCGGTACAGCTCGGCCAGCGAGGCCCGTGACGGCCACTCGTCGGCAAGCACCCGCAGCGCGAACTCCGCGTCGGCGTCGAGCCTGTGCAGGTAGCCCTCGCCGGCGGTGGCGATCCGGTCGAGATACGCGAACGGCGCCGGGTCGACGATCACCACGTGCGAGAACCGCCCCGCGAGGCCCGGGTCGCGCGCCAGCGCCGCCCAATCCGCGAGCACGACCCCCGAGCCCGCTACGGCTACCCGCGTCACGGCGGCGGCCACCGAGGCGTCCCCGAGCCTCGCCGAGACGATCGCGAGCTCGCCACCCCCGAACCTCGCCGGACGGGCCGCCCGCTCGACCAGCTCGCGTCGTCTAATCGCGTCGGCGCAGACCGCCAGCACCGTCTCGCCGCTGGAGGCGAGCGCGGCAATCGTCGCGACGCCCGAGCCGTTGCGGCGATCGATCACGAGGCGCTGAGTCGGGGCGTTGGCGCCGGCGGGCGGCCAGTCCGTGAGCCCGCACTCGAGCTCGGCGTCGTGGCGCCGCCAGAACTCGTCGTCGGCGATCGGCTCTGCGGGCCGCTCGGCGGCGGGCGGCGCAGCCTCGATCGGGTAGAGCTCGCCGAGCACGACCCGGGGCTCGACCGCTCCGTTCCAGTGGTTGAGCTCGAGCCCGACCGAGACGTCCTGCGGGCCGCCGACGGCCGCGTCGAGCGAGCCGTTGACGCCGAACGCGACCCCGAGCGCACGTCGACTCCCGCTCGAGAGGCTGAACCGGGCGTGGCGATCGCCGTCGCCCATCGGCCGCACATCGCCGAGCCGCGCCCCGGCAACCAGCAGGCGGACGCCCGGATTGCCCTTGCCGAACGGGGCCAGGCGGGTGAGCTGCTCGGCGACCTCGTGGCCGAGGCTCTCGCCTCCGACGACAGCGTCGACGGCTTCGACCCGCTCCGGCGCAGTGTCGCCGAGCACCTCGAGCGCGTGGGCCGCGAACGCCTCGCGGAAGGCCTCGACCCGGTCGGCCTCGATCTCGAGTCCGGCGGCGGCGCGGTGGCCCCCGTAGCGAGCGAGGTGACGCTCGCAGGCGCGGAGGGCGGCGAGCAGGTCGAAGCCGGCGACGCTGCGGCCCGATCCGCGGCCGCGCCGATCGGCGTCGAGCCCGATCAGGACGACCGGGCGCCCGTGGCGCTCGGCGAGCCGCGAGGCGACGATCCCGACGACGCCCGGGTGCCAGCCCTCGCCGGCGAGCACGAGGCCGGGTGCGTCGGCGAGCTCCGGCGGCAGCTCGTCGCGGGAGCGCTCGGCCGCGCGCAGGACCTCGCGCTCGACCTCGCGGCGCTCGTGGTTCGCGCGCTCGAGCTCCGCCGCGATCTCGGCCGCGCGCTCCGGATCGGCGCTCAGCATCAACTCGACCCCGGCGTCGGCGCGGTAGAGCCGTCCGGCGGCGTTGATCCTCGGGCCGAGGCGGAACGCGAGATCGCCCTCGTCGAGCTGCTCGGCGAGCACCGAGGCCGATCCGATCAGCGCCCGCATTCCCGGGCGCCGAGCCCGGCGCGCGACCGCCAGGCCTCGCCTCACGAGCGAACGGTTCTCGCCGCGCAGCGGGACCAGGTCGGCGACCGTCGCCAGCGCGACGAGATCCAGGTCGGCCTCCGCGGCCTCGGCACCTCGCAATGCGACTGCCAGCTTGTGGACGACCCCGGTCGCGCAGAGCTCTGCGAACGGGTAGCCCGAGACGACCGGGTGCAGGATCGGGCAGTCGGGCAGCTGCTCGGCGGCCTCGTGGTGGTCGGTGACGATCACCTCGATCCCGGCCGCCTGGGCCTCCGCCACCTCGGCGACCGAGCCGATCCCGCAGTCGACGGTGATCAGCAGCGCGGTGCCGCGCCGGGTCAGTTTCCCGACCGTCGCCGAGGTGAGCCCGTAGCCGTCGTCCCGGCGGCCGGGGATCAGCCAGTCGCAGTCCGCTCCGAGCTCGCGCAGGGTCGAGATCAGGATCGCCGTCGAGCAGACGCCGTCGACGTCGTAGTCGCCGTGCACGGTGATCCGCCTGCGATCGGCGATCGCGGCGCGGATCCGATCGGTGACCTCGGCCATCGCGTCGAAGCCGAACGGATCGTGGTCGTCGGCCGCTTCGAGGAAGGCCCGTGCCTGATCGACGGTCCGGTGGCCGCGACGAACCAGGGTCACCGCGACCGGTTCGGCCAGCCCGAGCCCTTCGATCAGGGCTCGGGCCTCGGCATAGTCGTAGGGCTCGAGCGTGAACCGTCGTCGGGGATCTTCCGCCACGCCCCCAAGCTAGGGTGACGCCCCGACGGAATCTCCCCCTCAGGCCTCGACCGGCTCGCGTTCCTTGCGGGCGCCGATCGTGTAGATCGCCGCGATCCCCAAGAGCGTGCCCGGGATCGCGTAGATCACCGTCTCGATCCCGGTCTCGCCGATCCCCTGTCCGGTGACGATCTGGGCGATCGCCCCCGTGGTCATCGCCCCCGCGGTCGCACCGAGCAGCGCGCCGACGATCCCGGCCCAGAACCGGTCGGGGAGAAAGACCGTGAAGTGCCAGATCGCCACCCCGGTCGTGAACCACACCAACGGCGCCATCAGCTGCCCGCCCCGCTCATCGGTTCCTCCCGTGCTTGCGCCGGCGGCGCGACTGCTTCTTGCGCGACCTCGCCTGGGTCCGCTTCGCCTCGACCTCCGGCCGGCCCGCGACGCCGCCGCCGTCCTCCTCGGGGGTCGGTTGAACGTCGGCGGAGCGTTGCACCGGCGGGTCCGCGACCGCCACCGGCGCCTCGGCCGGCTCCGGTGCGACGCTCGGTCCCCCCGGCTCGGGGGCGCCGTTGCCGGTCGTCGCGGCGGGGACGTGTCGCTCCACCTCGTCGATCTTCGCGACCGCGTTTTCCTCGGGGAACGTCGGCACGTAGCCCATCGCCTCCTTGATCCGCGCCCGGCGGGAACGGTACGCGGGTTCTCGCTCCTTCCAATGGGTGAGCACCGGCGAGGCGATGAAGATCGAGGAATAGGTACCGGAGGCGACGCCGACCATCATCGCGAAGGCGAAGTCCTGCAGGGTCGCGCCGCCGAAGATCAGCAGCATGCCGACCAGGAACACGGTCGACAGGCCGGTGATCAGCGACCGCGTCAGAACCTCGCTCATCGAGCGGTTGACGATCTGCGAGAAGGCGGCGCGCGGCATCCGCGGCACGTTCTCCCGGATTCGGTCGAAGACGATGATCGTGTCGTACATCGAGTAGCCGAGGATCGTCAGGAAAGCGGCGACGGTCGCGCTCGAAACCTCCCTTCCCAGCAGCGCGTAGACGCTGCCGGTGATCAGCACGTCGTGGACCAGGGCGATCAGCACCGGAACCGCGTACTTCGCCTCGAACCGGATCGCGACGTACGCCGCGATCACCAGGAGGCTGAAGACGATCGCGATGATCGCCTTCCGCGCGATCTCGGCCCCGAACGTCGGGCCCACGGTCTGTGAGTTGAAGCTGGTCTCGCTTTCCAGCCCGAAGGTACGGTCGAGCACCGGCTTGACCCGGTTCGCCTCGGTCGGCGAGATCTTCGCCTGGATCTGGATCACGTTGTCGCCGAAGTCGGTGTTCGTCGTCTCCTGGATCTTCGCCGACGACGCGCCCGAGATCCCGGCGTCGGAGAGCGCGGTGCGGACCTGGTCGACCGTCGCCGGCTTTGCCAGCGCGGCCTCGATCCTGCTTCCGGACTCGAAGTCGATTCCGAGATTGAGCTGCTTGGTCGCGAACGCGATCGCGCCGATCGCGAGGATCGCGCCGGAGATCGAGAAGAACCACTTCGAGGCCGCGGTGAAGTCGAAGTTCCAGCGGAAGCGGCCTTCACGAGCCCCCAGGGCGGCCGGTGAGTGGAGGATCTTCGAGCGCCCGAGCAAACTGAGCACGGCCTGCGTGAACAGCACCGCCGTGAACAGCGAGACGATCGTCCCGATCCCGAGGGTGAACGCGAACCCCTTGACGCCGGCGGTCGCGAGCCCGAAGAGGATGAACGCCGTGATCAGCGTGATCACGTTCGCGTCGATGATCGTCGCGATGCCCTTCTTGTAGCCCTCGGAGATCGCCGAGAGCATCGACCGGCCCGCTCGGATCTCCTCCTTTATTCGCTCGAAGATGACGATGTTGGAGTCCGCTGCGACACCGATCGTGAGGATCAGACCGGCGATCCCGGGAAGCGTCAGGGTGATCGGCAGCGCCTTGATCATGGCGAAGTAGAAGAGCGCGTAGACGAGCAGCCCGAGGCCCGCGATCAGGCCCAGGAAGCGGTAGTAGAAGAGCAGGAAGAGGAGGACGACGATCAGCCCCGCGGCGCCGGCTTTGAGGCCCTGGTCGAGAGCCTGGGAACCGAGCGTCGCCGAGACCGTCGACTGGCTGATCAGCGCGAGCTTGATCGGCAGGGCACCGATCTGCAGGACCTCGGCCAGGTCCTGGGCCTCCTGAAGGCTGTCGAGCCCCGAGATCTGAGCGCCGGTGCGCCCGTCGATCCCGTTCGGGTTGTCGATGAAGTTGATGATCGGGCGCGAGATCAGCTCCCCGTCGAGGACGATCGCGAAAGAGCCCGAGAACTGATCGGCCTGGCTCGACGAGATCCCGCCGCACGGCGTCCCGGTGGCGGCGAAGCAATCCGAGAGCCCGCGCTGGGCGATCGCCGAGGTCACGGTCTGGAACTCCTCGCGCCCCTGGTCGGTGAAGTCGAAGGTGACGTTGGGCTGATTGGTGACCGGGTCGAAGCTCTGCTTCGGGTCGGTGATCTCGTTGCCGGTCAGGCTGGGCTTGTCGTGGAGGACGAAGAACTGCGGCTGTCCGGTGTCGGCCTCGTTGACGTCGGGCGTCGCCGGGTCGTCGGCGGGCTTTTGCTCGACCACGACCGTGCCCCGGGGTACCGCGATCACCTCGGTGCCGGCGGGCTGCTTGCCGTCCGAGCTCACGAACAGGTCCTGCTTGCGCTCCGACGGCTGGCCGATCGGCTGGAGCGTCTTCGAGTCGAACAGGTAGTAGGTGTCGCCGCTTGCCGTGCAGCCCTGCTTCTCGCACTGAGCGACCGAGACGGGCGGCTGCTTCGCGGCGGCGCGGACCGCGTCGATTTCGCGGTTGTACGGACGGCTGGTCGGATCCTGGACGTTCGGGTTCGGAGGGATTACGTTCGGCTCGAAGTCGTAGAGGTAGAGCTGCGCCGTCGTCCCGATCTGGCTCGTTGCCTCCTTGGCGTTGGAGACGTTGGGCAGGCCGACCTCGATCTGGTCCGAGCCGACCCGGGAGATCTCGGGCTCGGAGACCCCTAGCGAGTCGACGCGCTTGCGGATGATCTCGATCGCGCGGTCGATGTCGGTCGTCGTCACCTCCGGGACCTGCGGCGTCGGGCGGCCCTGGTAGACCAGCTCGGTACCGCCCTTGAGATCGAGGCCGAGCACCGTCGGCTTGCTCGTGAGCACGTAGAGCGAGGTCGCGAGCAGCAGGGCGACCAGCGTCAAAACGATCAGGTTGCGCCTTCGGCTTCCCATCGGTACCGGGTTTCTCTACTGGGGCGTGAGCACGAGCAGCAGGCCGCCGTCGTCGTCGTAGGCGGGGAACAGGTCGGCTACCGCCTCGGCGGGCAGGTCGCCCTCGGCGTTCACCGAGACTCGCTTGCCGAGCGAGCGCACACCCCATTCGAGCGTCGTCTCGATCGGATCGGTGACCCCGTTTCGGTCCGTGTCCGCCGTCTCGCCACCGTCACCGGGATCGATCCACTCGAGGCCCAGCACCTCGCGGACGGGGCGCCCGATCACCTGCTCGTCCCGGAGCCCGGTGAGCTCGAACCCGTTGCGGCCGACGTCGAGCAGCCTCCCCTCCTGGTCGCAGATGAAAAACGCGGCATCGGGCGCCGGGTAGTAATCGTCGAGCAGCTCGAACAGAAAAGGTGCCCCACACTTCGAGCACGCCTTCGGGCGCGCGATCAACCCTGCGCGCTCTCCTGACAGTTCCCGGTTGCCACAGTTCGGGCAGATGAAGAAGGGCACGGGTTGAAGCCTAGCGAGGGTGCGAGGCGCGGTCGCGGATCAGCTGGCAGCTCGCGGCTCGCAGCTGGCAGCGGCCTTCCGCCCTGCCAGCTGCCAGCTGCGAGCTAGAACAATGACGCCGCCGAGTCCGGGACCGGCAGCCCGAGGTGCTCGAAACCTCGTTGCGTGATCACCCGCCCCCGCGGGGTGCGTTTCAGCAGCCCCTGTTGAAGCAGATACGGCTCGTAGACGTCCTCGATCGTCTCCTGCTCCTCGTCGACGGCGGCGGCCAGGGTCGAGAGCCCGACCGGGCCGCCGGAGAACTTGACCGCGATCGTGCCGAGGATCGTGCGGTCGTGGCGGTCGAGACCGCCGGCGTCGACTTCGAGCAGCTCGAGGGCTCCGGCCGCAACCTCGCCGGTGACCACGCCGGCGCCGCGAACCTCGGCGTAGTCGCGGACCCGCTTCAGGAGGCGATTCGCGACTCGCGGCGTGCCGCGCGAGCGTTCCGCGATCACGCGCTCGCCATCGGGCTCGATGCCGACCTCGAGGATCCCCGCCGAGCGGCGGACGATCCGGGCCAGGTCTCCCGGCTCGTAATGCTCGAGGCGCTGCGAGACCCCGAAGCGGTCACGAAGCGGTGTGGTCAGAAGGCCGGCGCGGGTCGTCGCCCCGACGAGCGTGAACGCGGGCAGGTCGAGGGTGACCGTGCGCGCGCCGGCACCCTGGCCGAGGACGATCGGAAGCTGTCGGTCCTCCATCGCCGGATAGAGCGTCTCCTCGATCGCCCGGTTGAGCCTGTGGATCTCGTCGATGAAGAAGACGGAGCCGGGTTCGAGCGCGGTCAGGAAGGACGCGATGTCCGCCTTGCGCTCGAGCGCCGGCCCCGCGGTCTGGACGATCGGCGCCCCGAGCTCGGCGGCGATGATGTGGGCGAGTGAAGTCTTGCCGAGCCCGGGCGGGCCCGAGAGCAGGACGTGGTCGAGCGGCTCGTCGCGGCGCTTCGCGGCCTCGATGAAGACCTCGAGCTGGGACGTGACCTGCGTCTGGGCGATGAAGTCGCCGAGACGGCGCGGGCGCAGCGAGCGGTCGAGCTCCTCGTCGGCTGCCGCGATCCTGACCTCCGCCATCGGCTCGGCGATCGGGTCGTCGAGCCCGCCGCCGCCGATGCTCGGATCGCGGGAGATGCTCATGCGGCTTCCCGGCTGCCGCCGGAAGCGCGGAGCGCCGCGGCGATCAGCTCCTCGGGGGTCTCGCCGCCGGCACCGTCGAGCAGCTTCTCGGCCTCGGCCAGGGTGTAGCCGAGATGCATGAGGCCGTCGCGGGCGAGCGAGTGAGGATCGTCGCCGGACTCGTCGGAGAGCGCCGGAACGCCCTCCTCGAGCTCGCCGGCGACCTTCTCGCGGAGCTCGACGATGACCCGCTCGGAGGTCCGCTTGCCGACCCCCGGCACGGCCTGGAAGCGCTTCGAGTCGCCGGCTGCGATCGCGCGCAGCAGCTCGCGGGGGCCGCCTGACGAGAGGATCGCGACCGCGACCTTGGGGCCGACGCCGGAGACCGAGGTGAGATGCAAGAAGAGATCGCGCTCCTCCTCGCTCGCGAACCCGTAGAGCTGCAGCGAGTCGTCGCGAACGATCAGATGCGCGTGAAGGACGGCCTCGCGCCCGCTCGCCGGGACCGCTTTCAGCGTTTCGGCCGAGACGGTCAGCCGGTAGCCGACGCCGGCCGACTCGACGACCACGTGATCGGGCCGCCGGACCAGCACCTGGCCGCGAACGGAGGCGATCATCCGACGCTCACCTCGGGATGCGAGGAGGCGGCGACCGCCGACGCAGTACGCGCGTACCCGGCGTGACAGATCGCGACCGCGAGCGCGTCGGCGGCGTGATCGGACTCGGGCGGGCGCGGCAGCCCGAGCAGCGTGCCGACCATCTCCTGGACTTGGCGCTTGGCGGCCGATCCGCTGCCGCAGACGGCCATCTTCACCGCCTGAGGGGTGTAGTCGAAGCAGGGGATCTTGCGCTTTCCGGCGGCCAGCATCGCGACCCCGCGCGCCTGCCCGACAGCAACCGCCGAGCGCACGTTCTTGCCGAAGTAGAGCTCCTCGAGCGCCACCGCCGCGGGCTCGTGCCAGGCGATCAGCTTCTCGAGCTCTGAGTGGATGCGGGCGAGCCGGGTCTCGAGCGGCCGATCGGCGGGAGCCTCGATCACGCCGCCGTCGACGGCGCTCATCGAGCCGCCGGCGACGCGCACGACGCCGAAGCCCGTGTGCGCCACGCCGGGATCTATGCCCATCACGAGGATCACGACTACGGATTCTGTTTACGTGCCCGGATGCCTCTTTTTCGGCCGGCCGTCGGCCGGCCGGGCTGGGGTCGACCAGGCTACGCGGCGACCCGCTCGAGCAGGGTCTCGGGGATGTCGAAGTTCGCGTGCACCGACTCGACGTCGTCGTGATCGTCGAGCGACTCGATCAGCCGGATCAGCGCGCGGGCCTTCGCCTCCTCGCCGATCTCGACCACCGCCGACGGCTCCATCGCGAGCTCGGCGGATTGGACCTCGACCCCGGCCTGATCGAGCGCCCCGCGCACGGCGGCAAGCGACCCGGGCTCGCTGGTCAGCTTCAGCACGTCGCCGTCGGCGACCACGTCGTCGGCCCCGGCATCGATCGCACCGAGCAGGTCCTCCTCGTCGTAGCGCTCCGCGTCGACCAGCACGACACCCTTCTTCTCGAACTGCCAGGCGACCGAGCCCGGCTCACCGAGGCTGCCACCCGACTTGTCGAACGCGTTACGCACCTCCGCGCCGGTCCGATTGCGATTGTCGGTCAGCACCTCGACCAGCACCGCCGCGCCACCGGGCCCGTAGCCCTCATAGACGACCCGCTCGATCTGCTCCTCGCCGGCTCCGGCTCCGGTTCCGCGGTCGATCGCCCGCTGGATGTTGTCCTTCGGCATCGAGTAGCCCTTCGCCTTCTCGATCGCCGCGGCGAGTGTGAAGTTCGAGTCCGGGTCCCCGCCACCCTCACGCGCTGCGACGGAGATCGCTCGCGCCAGCTTCGTGAACAGCTGCCCGCGCTTCGCATCGGTGGCGGCCTTCTTGTGCTTGATCGACGCCCATTTCGAGTGACCCGACATCGCGGCTCATGTTAGAGGCGAACCGACGACGGTCGAGCCCGGCGACTGCTCGGCGAGCACGCGACCGCGACCGGCCCCCGATCCGGTCGCGGCACTGCGTCGGCATCCCGATTGCGCCGCTCATCGCCCCCCTTCGCCTCGCGCCCTGGCGCGTGGCTTCGCGGCGACGCGCACGATTCAGAACAATCCCGGGGGGCCCAAGTTGCGCTGGCCCCGGGTGCCGCGATCAGACCGCGAACTTGCCGTTCTCCTGCAGCAGCTCGCCGTCGACCTCGAGCCTGCCGCCTCGGCGCAGATCGCAGACCAGGTCGGTGTGCACGGCGCTCTCGTTGGTGCCACCGGTCTCCGGATAGCTCGCCCCGACCGCGAGATGGACGGTGCCCCCGAGCTTCTCGTCGAGCAGCACCGACCTCGTGCCGCGCTCGATTCCGAAGTTGGTCCCGATCCCGAGCTCGCCGAGGCGCCGCGCGCCCTCGTCGGTGTCGAGCATGCTGACCAGGTATTGCTCGCCGCGCTCGGCGCTCGCCTCGACGACCTTGCCCGCCTCGAATCGCAACCGAACGCCGGCGACCTCCCGGCCGCCGATCGTCGCCGGCAGATGGAAGGTCACCTCGCCCTCGGCCGAATCCTCGACCGGGCCGGTGAAGAACTCGCCGTCGGGCATGTTGTGCTCCCCGTCGGCGGCGATGAAGTGCCGGCCGGCGATCCCGAGCCGCAGATCCGTTCCCTCCCCCGTGATCCGGACCTCCTCGTGGCCCTCGATCCACTCCGCCAGGCGGTGGCACTCGACGGAGGCTCGCCGCCAAGCCTCGAGTGGGTCACCGTCGTCGGCCAGACAGGCGCGGTAGTAGAAGTCCTCGAAGTCCGCGAGGCTCATCTCGGCGTCGGCCGCGTGGGCGTTGGTCGGGAACATCGTCCCGACCCAACGATGCTCACCGTCGGCGGCGCGCTGCATCATCGTCTGCATCAGCCGACGCGTCGCGGCCCTGCGGACCGTTTGGCGCTCGGGGTCGACGGCCGAGAGCTCGCGGGTATTCGACTCGGCCCAGATCGCGATCCGGCAGTCGGAGCGCTCAGCCGCCCACTCGGAGACCGGCGAGATCCACTCGAGCTGCCGGTCTGAGGCGTACTTGAAATACGCCGCCTGCTGCCCCTCGAAGCCGAGCGAGACCACGGGGTGGCCGCCCGCATCGAGCACCCGCTCGAAGATCGCCGCGACCAGCGGCTCGGCCGCCGACGGCGCCTCGATCAGACAGGTGTCTCCCTCCCCCACCTTGGTCGAGTAACCGACCAGGATCTTCGCCAGGTTCTCGACCCTCGGATCCCTCACGCCCACTCCCTTCGTTCAGTCATCGGACCCCTCTTGCTCGCTTGCGGCGATCCGCGCGCCCTGCGCACCCTCCATACGCCTGCGACGAGCCGCGGTCGCCATCGCCATCAGCAGCGCATGCACCCGCGAGTCGTCGGTCAGTTCCGGGTGAAACGCGCACAGCAGCACATCGCGGTCGCGAACCGCAACCGGATGCCCGGCGACTTCGGCCAGCACCTCGACCCGCTCGCCGATCGTCTCGACCCACGGGGCCCGGATGAACACGGCGCGGAGCGGCTCCGGGCCGATGCCCGCGAGATCGAGGTCGGCCTCGAAGCTGGCGATCTGACGGCCGAAGGCGTTTCGCCGGCAGCTGAGGTCGGCGAGGCCGAGGTGGTTGCGGTCGCAGACGATCATCCCGGCGCAGGTTCCGAGCAACGGCCTGCCCTGCTCGAGGTGGGCGCGGATCCCGGATTCGAGGCCGTCGCGCTCGATCGCCTTCGTGATCGTCGTCGACTCGCCACCGGGGATGACCAAAGCGTCGAGTCCATCGAGCGCGGCCGGGGTGCGGACGCCGAAAGCCTCCGCCCCGAGCCCCTCGAGCATCCGCGTATGCGCCGCGAAGTCTCCCTGGCTCGCGAGCACGCCGACGCGCAGGCTGCCAGCCCCCTCGGCCGCGGCCCGTCCGTCGCGCAAGTCAGGCTCCGCGGTGCTGGAGCAGCTCGCCCCGCGCTGTCAGCTCGGCGATGTCGTCGCCGCGCATCGGCTCGCCGAGCTCCATCGATGCGGCCGCGACCCGCTCGGGGTCGTTGAAGTGGGTCGTCGCCTCGACGATCGCGCGGGCGCGACGCTCCGGGTCGGAGGATTTGAAGATTCCCGAGCCGACGAAGTTGCCCTCGGCTCCGAGCTGCATCGTCAGTGCCGCATCCGCCGGGGTGGCGATCCCGCCGGCGCAGAAAAGCGGCACCGGGAGCCATCCCGCCTGCGCGACCTCGTCGACGACTTCGACCGGCGCCCGCAGGTCCTTGGCCGCGCTCGCAAGCTGTTCCGGGCGCAGCGCCCCGAGCTGCTTGATCCCGCCGACGATCTCGCGTAGATGGCGCACCGCCTCGACGATGTTGCCCGTCCCGGCCTCACCCTTGGAGCGGATCATCGCCGCGCCCTCGGAGATCCGCCGCAGCGCCTCGCCGAGGTTGGTTGCGCCGCAGACGAACGGCGTCTCGAATGAGTGCTTGTCGATGTGGTTCGCCTCGTCGGCCGGGGTGAGAACCTCGGACTCGTCGACGTAGTCGACCTCGAGAGCCTGCAGCACCTGGGCCTCGGCGAAGTGGCCGATCCGAGCCTTCGCCATCACCGGGATCGAGACCGCGGCCTGGATCCGCTTGATCACCGACGGGTCACTCATCCGCGCGACCCCACCGTCACGGCGGATGTCGGCCGGGACGCGCTCGAGCGCCATCACGGCGACGGCGCCGGCGTCCTCGGCGATCTTTGCCTCTTCGGGGGTGACCACGTCCATGATCACGCCGCCTTTGAGCATCTCGGCGAGGCCGCGCTTGACCCGGAATGTGGCGCGCTCGGTCACCGCGTCCAAGGATAGAGAGGGCGAGGCGGCCCGCCGCGCGCGCCTCCGTCCAATCTCGCGAGGCGCCCTTGTCCGGGCCGGCAGGCGGCGACCGCCGGCGGACGGGCGCCTGGGCGGATCGGTCGCCTAGATGATTGATTCCACGGAGTCGCGTGCGCGGGGGCGCGCGGGACCGAGCTGGGCGTGGCCGGCGGGCGTCGCCGATGCCGGTAGGCATCGGCAAGTCCTGACGGGCGCGATCCAGCGACGGTATCCGGACGTCATCCGCGTGCGTGAGGTCGTGGAATCACTCATCTAGTAGCCGGGCGGGTGCGTCGCGACGAAGCCGGCCGGGTCGCGCGGACCCTGCCAGCGGGGTCCCGCACCGCCCGAGGTATCGAAGCGGAGACCGGCGATGACCACGTATGCGTGGCCCGGATTCGAGTAGACCGTGATCCAGCTCCCGGGACCGCTCTCTCCCCAGGTCATGAAGCCGGTGGAATCGAGCGGCGCGGAGAGGAGGCCGCCGCCGTGAAGCGCGAAGCTGACCGACCCCGAGCAGTCGTAGCCGCTCGACTCGAACGAGCCGTGCCCGCCCCCGTACACGTACGGCGCGTCGGAGATCGAGTTCGCGGCAGCGATCGCGTCGACGACCGCCTGCGGAGCGTCAGCCGGGGCGGTCGCGGTCCCGTCGGAGTTGAGCGTGGCCCCCGAGCCGCTCGGAGAGGCGACGTGCTCGGCCGGCGCCGCGGCCGGCTCGCCGGCGCCCGCCGGCCCCGGGTCAGGCGCCGGCCCCGACAGCGCTTCGACCAGGCTTCGCGCCTCACCCTGCAGGTCGGCGAGCCGGCCGCGGCGCCGCTCCTGTACGGCGCGCAGGGCGGACTCGCGCTGCTCGAGCGTCGCCCGCGATGCCGCCAGGGCTTGCCGGCGATCTGCGATCGCAGCACGGGCCGCCTCCATCCGCTCGACCGAGGTCTCCACCTCGTGGACGTGGGCGCTCGCGGCGGCGCGGAGATCGCGGACCCGGCCGACCACCCGGCTCTGATAGTCCTGGATGCGCTCGAGGTAGAGCGATCTCGTCGCCAGGTCATCGACGCTATCCGAGTCGAGCAGCAGCGCCGCGACGTCGAGCTCGCCGCTTCGGTAGATCGAGACGAGCAGGCGCTTGAGCTCGTCGGTCGCGCCCCTGAGCCGCCGCTTCGTGTCCGCAAGCGCGTCGCGCGCTTCCGCCAGGTCGCGCCTCGCAGCCGCGAGCTTCGCTTCTTGCTCGGCGAGCTCAGCGGCTACCGCGTCCTCGCGCTGGCGCAGAGCCGAAACCTGCCCGAGCAGGGCATCGACGGCAGCGTTCTGCTCCGCGAGCTGGGCACGGACCCGGTCCTGCTCGGAGCGCAGGCGGTCGAGCCGCGTGGTCTGGGCGCTGGTGGTGGAGCCGTCGGCCAGCCCGATCGCGAGGGCTCCGGCGAGCACGGCCAGCGCGATCACGAGGCAGTGACTGAGTGGGCGGAGGTTGATCTGCGCGCTCGGCATGCGGTCGCCGGGCCGCGAGGCCTCCGGCATCCACGACCGTAGACGGGCCCGCGCCGAGATGTGAGCGTTCTATGAGATTTGCAGGATCCGTTGCACGGGAGGAATCTCCCAGCTCACCCAGTACGCGCGAACTGGCCGTGAAAGCCGAACGGGATGTGGTGGGGCGCTTCCGCTCGCGCCAGCTCCTCGAGCGTCCGGGCATCGAGGACCAGAAGGAACGAGCCGCCACGGCGTGAGTCGAGGACGACCGAGAGCAGCACACCGTCGTCCTCGGCTGCGGCCCCGGGCGCGGCGACGAACACCGGCTCGCCCGGATAACAGCCCTCCTCCGACCAGCTCGACGAGCTGCGCCCCTCGACGTCGGCCCTGACGATCCTCTGCACCCAGCCGGAATCGCCGCTGCCGACTCCCCACGCGTAGCGGTACGGACGCTCGTTGCAGCGTCCGTAGTTGATCCGGGGCAGCTCGATGTCGTCCTCGATCAGCCGCTCGTGGTCCACGGTCCGCGTCGCGGGGCGGATCCGGAATCGACGCAGCTCAGCCGGCTCGACCGGCTTTCCGGCCCGCAGCCGGTCGAGGTAGAGGTCCTCGACGATCCCCGAATCGCGAAACACGCAGATGTCCGCGATCACGTCGCCGTTCTCTTCGTAGGCGTTCACGTGGTGGAAGCCGAAGCAGGGGTCCGTCTCGAACGGCCCCGTCCGCTCGCCGGTGCGGCGATCGATGAGCGTGAACCGGGTGCCGAGCTCGGGCTTCCAACGGTAGTTCTCGATGTAGGGACGCCCGCTGAGCGCGAGCCGAAGCGGGTTGACCACGAACGGGAACTCCGCGAGCACGAAGAAGCGCTCGCTGAGTCCGAACGAGTGCATGTAGGCGGGCTCGCGGACCCCGATCCGGGCGACGACCTCCGGCTCGGTCTCGTCGGGACGCAGATGGAAGAAGCGGTACTGGTTGCGGCGCCCGAGACCGGCGGCGTAGTTGAGCATCCCCTTCGTCTCCCGGTCGAGGTGAGGATGCGCGGTGGTCAGCATCCCGGGGACGTCATAGGCCACTCCTGCCGTGTCGAGCGTCTCGCCGTCGAACTGGATCGGGATCGGCGTCTCGGTCATCGAGATGAACCGCTCACCGAGCTGGACCAGGTTGACGTTCGCGTTGTCGGTCAGCGTCGGAGAGAACATCGAGGTCACCCGCTGGAACAGCGAACGACAGGGGTCGGTGGCGAACTCGGAGTACCTGATCTCGCCTGTCGCCTTGGCGGACCGGTAGGCGCGGGTCTCGAGAAAGCGGCTCGCGTACGACACCGAACCGTCCGCGAAGCCGAATCGATGCAGCATCGCGAGGCCGTCGAACCAGTGGCTCATCGTCCGCTCGCCGACCTCCCACTTGGAGGGCCCGGTTCGAAGCAGCGATCCGACGAGCCACTCGGGCAGCGCGCCGGTCATCGGCAGCGAGTCGACCCGGACCTCGCTCTCCATCGACTCGAAACCCTGGGCTGGCGTCGACCTGGTCGCGGCCTCGGTAGTGGTGGTCATAACTCTCCTCAATAGTTCTTTTCGAACGGTGCTAAACGTAGCGTATGATGAATCGAATGTCAACGATCCGCCTCACCCCCACCTCCTACGTCGTCCTCGGCCTGATCGAGCAGCTTGGCGCGGCGACGTCGTACGAGCTCAAGCAGGCGGCGGCGCTCGGGGTCGGTTACTTCTGGTCGCTGCCGCACACCCAGCTCTACTCCGAGCCCGCCCGGCTCGCCGCAGCCGGCCTGCTGGCGCAGCGCCGCGAGCCGAAGGGGCGCCGGCGGCGTGTCTACACGCTCACCGCCGACGGGCGCGAGGCCCTCGACGCCTGGCGCTCCGAGCCGACCGCCGAGCTCTACGAGATCCGCGACGCCGGCCTGCTGCAGCTCTTCTTCGGCGCCGACCCCGCGGCGCTCGCCGAGAGCCAGCTCGCCGCACACCGCGAGAACCTCCGCTTGTTCGAAGAGATCGCCGTCGAGTCGAACGCGACCGAGGTCCCGGAGGGCGTCCGGCTGGCGCTCGAGGCCGGCATCGGCCACGCCCGCGAATACGTCCGCTTCTGGTCAGAGGTGCGAGACGGCGCCGGCAACAGGTCGGCTGCGCCCCCGCACCCCCGGACGCGGAAGCAGAAAAAAAAGCCCACGGCGTAGCCGTGGGCAACTGATTCGAGCGAGAGCGGAGGAGGTGGCGGGGGTAGTGTTCGAGCGGAGGAGGTGGCGGGAGTTATTTCAGCTTGAACGCCCGGATGCGGTCCTTGTAGGCACCCTTGTCGCGCGCATAGACCCCGTGGGCGAGCGCCTGGACGATCGCGAGCAGCGAGGTGTTCGAGCGCGTGAACGACGGGCCGTTCGAGGAGTAGTAGAGAGTCAGGTCTGAGTACTGCCCGATGTCGGACAGGGTGGCGTCGGTGATCGCCATCGTCGACGCGCCACGATGCTTGGCGAGCTTCATCGCGCGAACGACGATCGGGTGCGCGCGTCCCGCCGAGAAGGCGATCACCAGTGAGTCCTCGTCGACTCGAGAGAGGCGGGTGATCGAGTCCTGGCGCGGGCTCGCGACGACCTCGGCGCGGATGTCGAGCAGCGCGAGCAGGTGACGCATGTAGCTGGCGAAGAAGGCGAGCTGATCCATGCCGACGACCATCACCCGGTTGGCTGCCGCGAGCGCGGTCACGCAGGCCTCGACCTGCTCGCGGGTGAGGTTTCGGACGGTCTCCTCGACATTGGCGTGGTCCGCGGCCAGCGAGGCCTCGAACTCGGAGTGGTCGAAGTCGAACAGCGGAGCCGACCCGGTCTGCTCACCGGGCGCGCGGCTCCGGTATTCCTCGATCGCTGCCTGCTGGAGCTCCGGGTAACCCTCGAAGCCGAGCGCCTGCGAGAAGCGGACGACGGTCGACGAAGAGGTGCTGGCGCGGCGCGCGAGCTCCTCCGCGGTCTGAAAGGCGGCCTCGTCGAGGTGGTCGACGATGTAGCGGGCGACGTCCTTCTGCGAACGCGAGAACTCGTCGAAGCGCTCCGTGATGTAGGTGGAGAGGGCCTTGCCGTTCGGGCGGGTGGCCGGCCGGCGGCCGTTCGAATGGGTGGCGTTGCGGGTGCGGGCGGCGGGGCGGGTCTTGGTCGCGGTCTTGGTCACGGCCGGTTGTTTCGCCTCAGCGGGCGCTTTTCCTCTCGCCTGCAACGGCACCGGCCAAGAAAGCGGATGTGGTTGGATCCGTGGCCGGGATGGACGCCGAGCAGCTGCTGCGCCTCACCAACCGCAACATGATCTTCTTCGATCTGGCGTTGGGCTCGGGCACGCTGCTGGCTCCCGACGCGACCCTGCGAGTCCTCGGACACGACGAGCCGTCCCCCGATGCGCGCCACCTGTTTCGCCGCTGCGGCCCGATCTGGCTCACGTTCGCCGCGGCGCACGCGGTCGCCCATCGCCGCGATCGGCCCGAGGACTGGTGGGCGCTCGCCTGGCTGCGCGGGACCGAGCTCGCGACCGACATCGTCTGGGCGCGCTCGGCCTCCTTCTCGCCCCGGGGTCGGGCCGGCATGTGGGTCGCCGGCGCCGGCAACCTCGCGATGACGCTCGGCTTCGGCCTTCTCGCCCGCAATCGCGACGCTGTCCCGCGCCGGCTGCCGTTCCGCCGCGGTCGCGGGACACGGCGGCCGGCGCTGTCGTGGCACCCCGTTACCGGTAGAGCAGGAAGTTGGGCGCGGGGTTGAGCCCGAGGACCGCCGGCGGGGTCATCAGCGGGTGGTCGGCCCGATAGAAAGGCGAGAATCCGTTGAAGAGCCTCGGGGTCGTGAGCGCCGCGTAGCCGACGGCCTTCGCGGCAGGCGACCCGATCCCGTCGAAGTTGAGCAGCGCCTGCACGCCCGGTCAGAAAGGTCGAGCGCGCGGGCTGGATGTCGAGCAATCGACAACGAGCTACGCCCCGCTTCGGAGCGCTCCCGCACGCAAGAATGCCCGGCATGAACGGATTCGAAGACCTCCCGGACCGTCGCACCAGCCTCGTCGGCCTCACCGACGCGGGTGACGAGGCGTGGCTGATCCGCTCGGTGGCGCAGAAGCTCTACCGCTGCCCGGGGTGTCACGACGAGATCGAGATCGGCGCCGATCACGTCGTCGTCCAGTACGTCCACCGGATCGGGGGCACCGAGCATCATCACTGGCATCAACGTTGCGCCGAGCAGACCCTGGTCGGCGAACTGCGCAGCCTCAGGCGAGTGAGCGCCAACGAGTCCGAGCGCGGCAGGCTCGAGGCCCGGGGGCGACGGCCCGCCGGACGCCGACGCAGGCCGCGCTGAGAGTGTCCGGCGGTCCCCCTCGGGTCCTGGTGCTGTCGGCGTCGATCGGCGAGGGACACGATCTCCCGGCCCGGATTCTCGCGGACGGCGTCGTCCGGCGGGAGCCGGACGCGGTCGTCGCGATCGCCGACTTCCTCGCGATCGTCAGCCCGTTGGTACGCCAGATCGTGATCGGCGGGTCGCAGTTTCATTCCGAGCTCGGCAACCGGATGTTCGACATCGAGTTCCGGCTCGCCTCGGAGGTGCGGTTGACGCGTCGGCTCGGCCAGTGGGGCCTCTGGGTACTCGGTCACCGCCGGCTTGGCCGCGCGATCACACGGTTCGCACCCGACGTCGTCGTCTCCACCTACCCGGGCGCCACCGAGCTTCTCGGGGCGATGCGTGAGCGTGGCCGGCTCGCGGTCCCGGCCGTCTCCGCGATCACCGACCTCGCCGCGCTTCGCTACTGGGCCCATCCCGGCGTCGACCTGCACCTGATCACCCATCCGGAGTCGCGCGCGGAGGTCGCCGCGATCGCGCCCGGGAGCCGGATCGAGGCGGCGCGCGGGCTCAACGACCCTTCCTTCTACTTCCCGCGCGATCAGGACGAGGCCCGCCGTGACCTCGACCTTCCCGCCGCAGTCCCGATCGTGCTCGTATCCGGTGGCGGATGGGGCGTCGGCGACGCGGGCGGAGCAACCGAGGCGGCACTTGCGGTGCCCGGCGCCTTCGTGATCTGCCTCTGCGGGCGAAACGACGACCTGCTCGCGGACATGAGGCGCACGTACCGCGACGATCCGAGGGTCAGGGTGCTCGGCTTCTCGGATCGGATGCGGGACCTGCTCAGCGCCTCGGACGTTCTCGTCCACTCGACCGCCGGGCTGACCGTGCTCGAGGCGATCATCTGCGGCACCCGCGTGATCTCCTACGGCTGGGGGCGGGCGCACATCCGGGCCAACAACCGCGCCTACCGCGCGTTCGGCCTCGCCGAGGTCGTCGAGGACCGGTCCGGCCTGCGGGATGCGCTCGACCGCGCGCTGGCGGCGCGGCGGGAACCCGACCGCAGCTTCGCCGAGCTTCCGGAGGCAGCCGAGCTGGTCCTCGACGCGACCCGGGAATCAATCGCCGGCTGAGGCCGGCGCCGCGGCGAGCTCGGACTCGGGGTCCCCCTCCCCCTCGGCTTCGGCGATGATCCCGGCGACCGCCGGCGCGCTGCCGAGCAGCAGAATCCCAGCACCGAGCACCGCAATCGCGCCGACGAGCACGGCGCCGCCGAGCGGAGTGCTCGCCCAGCTCTCACCGCCGACGAGCGGGGCGAGCACGGTCGGAATCACGATCTGCATCGCGAGGATCGCCGGGGCAACCCTGGTCGCGGCGACCCGCTGCAACGCGCTCGACTCGCTTATCACGCCGATCCCGACCGCGACTGCGACGAGCGCGATCCAGCAGGCGGCGGCCAGCCAGGCGGCTTCCGTGGCGTCCTCGGCGATCAGCTTCGAGACGAAGGCCGCCATCCCGTCGGCCGCGCCGGCGCCGGCGATCAGGAGCGCCGCCGGGGCTATGCGGCCGCGCCCGACCACGTACGGCGCCACGGTGAGCGCTGCGAGCGCTGCGAGCGCGACCCAGAGGGCGGCGCCCCGGGTCACGGTGCCGATCTCGTCAGGCGAGGCCCACGCGATCGTCGCCACCGCGGCGACGACGAGGGTCGCCGCGACGATCTCCCGCCGGCCGACCGGCTCGTCCAGGATCCGTGAGCCGAGGAAGAGCAGCAGAAGCAGGCCGAGCGCCAGGGTCGGCTGCACGATCGTCAACGGCGCGAGGGTCAGGGCGACCACCTGCAGCGGCCAGCCCGCGAGCGATAGCGCCGTGCCCCCGAGCCACAGCGGCCGGCGCACCAGGTGGGCGACGAGCGAAGCGTGGAGCGCGTGGCGGCGCGGGGCGCGGCGGGCCTCAAGCGCCTGCAGCGCGTACCCGGTCTCGTAGCAGGCGGCCGCACCGAGGGCGAGCGCGACCCCCGCGATCAGCGATGTATCGGTCACCGGCTCAGCTACTCGTCGTGACCGACGCTCAACTGATCTGGTCGTGCGCGACGGCGTCGTCCTGACGCGCGACCGCGAACACGACCGCGAATGCGCCCAGCGCGACGGTCCAGCTCAGCAACAGGGTCCAGACGCTCGGCATCGTCAGCTCGAGCGCGCGACGGGACCAGGGTAAGGCGAGCAGAGCGACATAGCCGGCGAACAGCCACGCGAACGGCGTCAGGCTCGACGTCGCGGAGCGCGAGTCCGACCAGCGCAGCGGCAGCAGGAGGCTGGCGATCGCGACCAGCGTCGTGACCGCGACGGTATGGGCCTGCGCCTCGTCGAACGAGTTGAGCAACGAGGCGAGCACGTAGGCCATCAGTGTCCCGCAGACGACGCCGAGCGACAGGGTCAGAGGGCGCCTCGTCCGCCCGAGGGCGGCGGCGATCGCACCGGCGCGCCGCGGCGCCGCCGGCGCTGCAGGCGCTGCCGGCGCTGTCTCGACCTGCTCGCGCTCGCTGCTCGTGTACCAATCCACGTAGCGTCCGACGCCTTCCTGGAGCGAGGTGGTCGCCTCCCATCCGAGCTCGTCTGCGGCGCGGCCGGCTGAGATCTCGGCGCCGCCGAAGTCGCCGTTGCGACCCGGGGTGTGGACGATGGCCGTGTTTCCGACCACCTCGCCCACCGTGTCGGCGAGCTCTCGGATCGTCACGGTCGCGGTGCTCGCGAGGTTGTAGATGCGGTCCTGCGCGCATGGCCGCAGCCCGCGCACGACTCCTTCGGCGAGGTCCTCGACGTAGACGAAGCGTCGCGTCTGCAGCCCATCGCCGGCGATCGTCAGGGGCTCGCCGGCCAGCGCCTTGCGGACGAAGATCGGGATCACCGCCGCTGGGCGCGCGCGCGGACCGTATGGGATCCCGAAGCGGAGGATGGTGTAGGGGAGCTCGTAGAGCTCGCGGTAGGAGACGCAGTACATCTCGCCGGCCAGCTTGCTCGCGGTATAGAGGTGCTTCGGGAGGCCGATCGGTGACTCCTCGTCGACGGTCTCATGGTCCGCCTCGCTATAGACCCAGATCGTGCTTCCGTAGACCACCCGTTCGAGCTCGACGTCACGCGCGGCCTCGAGCACGGCCAACGTCCCACCGGCGTTGCAGTGCTCGGAGTCGCGTGGCTCCTCGGCGACGATGCCGACGTCGGCGGCCGCCGCGAGGTGGATGACCGCGTCGCAGCCCCGCATCGCCCCGGTGAGCGCGACCGGGTCGTCGAGGTCGGCGAGCACCGTGTCGACCGTCTCGGCGTGATACTGCGACGGGCGCAGGTCGAAGATCCGCGGCTCGATGCCGCTGGCGATCAGCCGATCGACCACGTGGGAGCCGATGAAACCGGAACCGCCCGTGACCAGGACCCGCCTCACGCCACGCCTCCGACCGGTTCCGCGACCCGCTCGGTGGCCGCGACATAGTAGAGCGGCACGCACCAATGGTTCTCGGCGACCCAATCGGTGTTCGGGAGCGTCTCGCCGGTACCCATCAACCGATGGCAGGGGTCGCTGTAGACCCGACCGGTCGAGCGCTCGACCGACTCGAAGACGATGTACTTGTAGAGGCCGGAGGTCATCCCGGCGGGGAGCTCGAGCCGCGCGGGATACGCGGGGTCGAGCTCGGCGCGCGCGATCTCGTTCTTGCGCTCGACGATCTCATCGAGGCGCTCGGTCTGCACGAGCCCGATCGCCGCGGTGAATTCGCTGAGCCGGAAGTTGAGGCCGCCGACGTCGTGCTCGGGCTTGCCGTAGTTACGGTACCTGCGGGCGTACTCGAGCAGGTCGTCATGGCGCGAGACGAGCATCCCACCCTCGCCGGTCGAGATCGTCTTCGTCGCGTAGAACGAGTAGACCCCGGCGTCGCCCCATTGCCCGGGCCGGCGATCGCCCCAGGTCGCGCCGTGGGCATGGGCGCAGTCCTCGATCAGGAAGATGCCGTTGGCGCGACAGTACTCGGCGATCCGCTCGACCTCGAACGCGATGTGGCCGCCGATGTGGACGAGGACCGCTGCCCTGGGCCGCTCGGCGGAGGCCTTGCGTTCGAAGTCCTCGAACGAGATGCAGAGGTCGTCGCGGTTGCAGTCCACGAACCCGACCCTGCCCCCGGCCTGCCGGATCGCCAGCGGAACCGCCATGAAGGTGTTCGACGGGCAGAGCACGGACTCGCCCCGCACGCCGGCGAACTCGAGCGCCGCCAGCGCTCCTCCCGTCCAGCTTCCGAGCGCGACGGCACCGAGGCCGTTTCGTTCCGCCCACGCGGCCTCGAAGCGTTGCGTCAACTCGCCCTCGGACCATTGCTCGGACTCGATCACCGAGTCCCACAGGGCATGCAGACGCTCCCGATCACGGCGGTCGAATCCGATCGCGAATGAACTGTGATCTCGAATGGCCAAGGGTGGTGACAGGCGCCGAGGCTGCGTCGGCGCCGGGGAAAGACTAAGCGGACCGGCGGGCGCTACGCCGTCCGGTGGGCACCGGCGGCTCGCCCGAGCAGCGATCCCGAGCGGTCGTCACGCGGTATCTACAGATGATGACCGTAGCGGACCTCGACCACTGGCTTCCGGATCCGCAGGTGCGGACCCGGCATCGGCGCTCCGCGCGGACCGAGCCCGCCCGGCTCTGGACCGCGGCGGAGCGGGTCCGGGTCGCCGACGCCCCGAGGCTCGGGCGGGTGCTCCGCTGGCGGATCCCGGGCACACCGGCCGCGCTGCCCTATCGCGAGGTATTTCGTCGGTATCCGTTCGCGGTCCTCGCCGAAGGTGACTGCTGGTCGGTGTCCGGCCTCTGCGGCAACGTGTGGTCGATCCGGCGCGACTATCCGCGCATCGAGGGCGCCGAGGACTTCCTCGCGTGGGACCGTCCAGGCTCGGTCCGCGTCATCCTCGCCCACTGGGTGGAGGTCGAGCCCGAGGGTGCGGCGATCGTCAGCGAGTCGCGGGTGCAGCCCGTTGATCGGCGCGCGCGATGGCGGATGGGCGCGCTCTGGGCGAGCCTCGGGCACTTCGAGCGATTGATCGGGGGCGAGGCCCTGGCCGCCGCCGTCCGGGCCGCAGAATCGGACTGAAGCGCGAGCGCTCCTACGCGGCTCGGGCGTCCAGCTTCACCGAAACGCCGAGCGCCCTCTGTGCCGCCTGGACGGCGTTCGCGAGGCGTTTCGGGTCGGTCGAGACGTAAAACGGGCTCACAAGAGGTTGGTCGCGAGCGTCAGTCCTCGATCGCGATCATCACGTCGGATGCCTTGACGATCGCGAGGACCTCGCCGCCCGCGGCGACTCCGAGATCACGGACGGCTTCAACGGTTATCGAGGCGACGATCCGCTGGCCGTTGGCGTCCATCTCGACGTTCGCAATCGCCTCTCCCTGGGAGACGGAAACCACCTTCGCCGGGATCCGGTTTCGCGCGCTCAGCTTCATGACCTCTCCTTCACCTCGGGGAAACGGACCGAGAACCTATCGGGCAGTCTCGGGCTCAGCGCTCGGCCGGCCGGGCAACCTGGTCCGGCGCGCGCGTGCGCAGCCCGTCGAGCCGGATCGTCCACGGGTCGATCGTGTCGACCCGGAGATGCGACTCGCTCCACGGATCGCGATCGAACTTGATGCGGATCGCGTCCTCGGACTCCGCCTCGACGACGTGGACGACGCGGAGCTCGTCGGCGAGCGGCCCACCGAGGAGGACGAAGCCCGTATCGACGAGACCGTCCATGAACGACGCGTGCGCGCCCCAGCCGGACTGCTCCTCCATCGGCCGCGAGGGATCCCACTGAGGGCCGGAGCGCAGTCGCACGACGAGAAACGTCGCCACGCCCGTGTTCTACCAGAGGGCGGTTCGCATGACCGGCGGTCGGTCAGCAGCGGCTGAGAAGATCACGGACGATGCTAGGCTCGCACCGCAGTCGCGCCGCGGATCCCGCGTGGATCAGCGGTCGCGGCGGCACCCCGGTCGCAGGCACGCACGTAGGGGGACGGTCGGCGGGCCCGACGAGACGGTGTAGTGGTGGAGCCGACTGGAGGTCCGATGGACGACGAACGCGTGCGCGCGCTGGTGATCGAAACCGGCCAGGAGGGCCCTGACTACATCGTCCGCCTCAGCGGTGAGTTCGACCTCGACGGGCGCGCAACGGTCGAACGGGCGCTCGATCAGGCTGCGAACACCGACGCCGCGCGGATACTCGTCGACGTCAACGGGCTCGACTTCATCGACTCGACCGGGCTGCGTGTCTTCGTCAAGGCGGTCCGATCGGATCAAGTCGACGGTCGACGTCTTCGCTTCACCCGCGGAAACGGTCACGTGGCCGAGCTCTTCCGACTCACAGCCCTCGACCTCTCCCTGCCATTCATCTGAGGGTTTGCAGCGGTGGGCGAGCGCAACGCGGTCGCCTCGGCCAGTCCGAGTCCCGAATCGCGATGCGTGTCCTCTTCAGCCACCCCTCTGGAGCTGCTCGCGAAGCCGGTCGATCTCGTGCTGCTGGCGCCGGTTCTCTGCCCGCTGGTCCTCCACTTGCGAGATCAGCCGGTCAACGGTGGCGCCGAGCGGCCTCGAGGCGCTATCCGAACGCACGGTCGCCGTCCCGAGCTGCCCCGCGGCGTTAACCCGGACGACCTGCGTTGGCCCTGAGATCGACGTCCCGCTGATCCCCTGAACGAACGCCGCCGTCTGCTTGCCGGCGGTACCGATCCGGATCTTTCCCGACTCGCCGGCCTGGCCGGGGTTGGCGATGTCGATGTTGTCAGAGCCCGTGGTCAGGTTCTGACCGGCGCCCGAGCCGAGCGCGACGTTGGCCGATCCGGTCGTGTTCTGGCGCAGCGCCCGGTAGCCGTTCGCGGTGTTGTCGTGGCCGGTCGTGTTCTGGACGAGCGCGTTTCTGCCCGTTGCGACGTTCGCGTTCGCGGTCGTGTTCGCCTGCAGGGCGTTGTTTCCGAGTGCCACGTTGTTGATCCCGGTCGTGTTGGCGGTCAGCGCGTTAAAGCCGGTCGCGACGTTGTCGTGCCCGTCGCCGTTGAGGTACAGAGCGTTGCTGCCGATGGCGACGTTGGCGTGGCCGGTGTCGTTGTAATACATCGCATCGCTGCCGGTGGCGACGTTGTCGTGGCCGGTGCTGTTGAAGAAGAGCGCATCCGTCCCTGTCGCGACGTTGTCGTCGCCGGTCGAGCTGTTCGCCAGGGCGGCGCCGCCGGTTGCGACATTGCCGAACCCGGTGGTATTGCTCGCCAGCGCGTTGTAGCCGGTCGCCACGTTCGCGATCCCGGTCGTGTTGGCCTTGAGCGCGAACGCTCCCGTTGCGCTGTTTATGGCCCCGCTCGTGTTCGCAAACAGCGCGCTCGAGCCGATCGCGGTGTTGCGATAGCCAGACGTCAGGCTGGGCATCACGGAGCCGCCGGCGCCGACGTTGTCGTTACCGTCGAAGTAGACGCTGCCGACATCGGCGAGGCTCTGTGAAGCGCCCGCGCCGAGCCCGACCGCCGCGCTCAGCGCGAGGGTGATGATCGCGATCCGGACCCGTCGCCCGGGCGAAGGGCCCCACGGTGGCGCCTGACCGCGCGAGCGCGGCTCAGGGTTGGCCTGATTAGTCGTGAACCGTTGCTTGGCGAGCATGCTTACCTCCCAGCGTCGAGGGCTTGGGCGGAGGCCGGCGGCGGGTCGCTCGTGGCGCCCACGGGCGCCCGTCCAAGGGGACGTGGCGAGCCTATCCCCACACCATCGTCAGCTCCATCCGGTTGGAGCCGATTCCTACCCATGCGCTCATTCGCCCCGCCCCCTGATTGCGTTTGGCGCCGTTTCCTACTGGCGCGGACGATCCTGCCGTTTGTTACTCCTATTTGGGGGGAAACGCGAAAGCAGTTGGACATCGTCAAAGGGGACGACAAAGGAGGACAGGAAAAGATGATTGGCAGGAGAGCGATCTTGCTCGCGGCGATCACGGCGGTGGTGCTGGCCGTCGGAGCGGGGGTGGCTTCGGGGGCGCTCATCGTCGGCACGCCCGGCGACGACGTGCTGCTCGGAGATCAAAACGCCGAGCACTCGAGCCGGGACGCCATCTTCGGCAGGGGCGGAGACGACACGATCTTCGGCGGCAAGGAGAAGGACAGCGCTGTTCGGCCAGGGAGGAAACGACACCCTCTACGGCGGGCCGGCGGATGACGTCCTGCGGGGTGGCAAGGGAGACGACACCCTCACCGGCGGACCGGATGAGACGAACAACCCGCACCGCGCGGACGAGTACCTATGCGGCGCCGGAGTGGACACCGTCTACGTGGACAAGAGCGAGAACTCGGCCCACGACATCGCGCCCACCTGCGAGAACGTCGTTCGCAACTAGCCGCGTTCGCGACTGGCGAAGCGCGGGCGGCCGGCTTCACTCCGGCTGCCCGCGCGGCTCGCCGCTCAGGACTCGAACCGCCCTCGGCGATTTCCCGGTCGATCAGCTCGGGTCAGCCTGCCAGGGCGAGCCGACCAGCGCCGGCGCGCGCCGACCGAGTCGGCCACGTCGGGCTCGGCGATCAGCTCAGCTCGGGTAGCTGGACACGGTGCTGACGCTCGCGGACCCTCCCCCTGAGAGCGGCGGCGGGATACTGAGCGAGCGATGTCGCAGGAGAACGTCGAAACGCTCCGGGCGGTGTACTCCGCTATCGCCATCGGGGACCTCTCGATGCTTTTCGAGTTGTGCGATCCCGATGTCGAGGTCACCGAACCTCCAGAGATTCCCGACTCCTCGAGCTATCACGGCCATGACGGCATCCGTGCCGTGTTCGGGAAGTTGCAGGAGGTTTTTCCAGATATGCAATTCGCGGCAGCTGAGTTCGTCGCTAATGGCGACCGGGTGCTGGCTTCGATGCACTGGCTGGGAACAGGCGCCGGCAGTGGAGCGAGTGCTCGGGTCCCGCTCTTTCACGTTTGGAGCTTCGAGGATGGCCGCGCGACCCGAATACGGGCATTTCTTGATCGCGGACAAGCCCTCGAAGCCACCGGGCTGTCGGAGTAGGTGTCGTCGACCGCTGATCGCCTCGACGGATTGAGAGGACGGCGCGACGCCGCGGTCCGTCTAGTCCGCGCTGCCGATCATGGGTGGACGGCCGACGTGAAGGCGCTGGCAGAAACGGCACCGATAGACGGTCGGGCGCTGCGGCGGGTCCGCGAGAGCCGGCACCTGGAGCGTCACGAACTCGCCATTTGGGAGCCGTCCGAGACGCCGTGAGTCGACCCAGACCTCCATCTCGATCAGCTGACCACAGCCCTCGCAGACGTAGCGGCTTTCGGTCTCTTCCCGCCAGCTCAGACCCTCAAGGCTCACGGCGGGCGATCCTACGCGCCCCACGGCTCGGAGGCTGAGCGCCCTGCCGAAGGCGGGCGCTCGCGGCCCATTGCCGTCTTGGCTAAGCGCTCCAGCTTGCCTGATAACCCCTCCAGGCTCGCGGGGCGGACGATCAGAACCGTTCGCCGTTTCAGCCGATCGGACGCGCGGTCGCGGGCAACTCGGCGCCGCGCGACGAGTCCTGGCAAGCTCTTCAGGAGCATGGAAGCCATACGTAGTCACCTGACGGAAGCGCCGGGTGTCGCCGCGGGCAGGTCGGTCGAGGAGACGGAGGCTCGGGCTCGCGGCATTCCCCTCGCGACGATCGTCAGGGTTTGGATCTCGGTACTCGCCGGCGTAGTGGCCGGGTTGGTGTTCACGCCGGGCGCGGGAGCTACGTCCCACTCGGTCCTCCCTGGCGGATGCTGTCTCTACTGGACGACGGGCTCCTCGGGAACGATCGGGAGGGCAAGCCTCGAGGGCTTCTACCCCGATGCGAACTTCATCCGTGCCAGCACACCGGCCGTCTTTGGGTTGGCGACTGACGCCGAGCACATCTTCTGGGGAGGAGAAGGCTGGATCGGGCGTGCCGATCTCCCTGGCGGGAATCCGGATGACGGGTTCATCAGCCCGCTCGCGGAGTCCCGTCAGGCGTCAGTGGCCGTGGACGACGCTCACGTCTACTGGGCCGAGCCGGCAGACGACCGTATCGGGCGGGCGAACCTCGATGGCTCCGAGGTCGACGAGAGCTTCATCCAGACCCCATTCCCGGGAGCGGTGGCGGTCGATTCCGAGCACCTTTACTGGGCCGCCGGACTTGGCCATTCGATCGGCCGCGCCAACCTCGACGGTACCGGCGTCGAACCGGGCTTCATCACGGATCCGGATCTCCCCACCGCGCTCGCAGTCGACTCCACGCACATCTACTGGATTAGCTTCGGAACCGAGACGATCGGGCGCGCCAACCTTGACGGCTCCGGGGTCGTTCCGACCTTTCTCGACGTTCCCGGCGACCCATGGGGCATCGCACTCGACTCCACGCACATCTACTGGTCGGACCTGAGTACGGGCACGATCGCGCGGGCGAATCTCGACGGCTCGGACGTGGACTCGAGCTTCGTCGAGGGCGTCGGGGCGCTCGAGCTGACGGTGGGGAAACCGGGAACACTGGGAGCGGCGAAGGCACGAAAGACACAGGTCGAGGCCGGCAAGAAGGTGCGAATCAGGATCAAGGTGGAGGGATTCGGGCACGTGCTGGCCACCGCGATCGGATCGCTGACGCTGCGGTCAGCGCCGGGGCACACCTATCACCTCAAGCAGACGCCCAGGAAGTTCTTGCGCCTTCATGGCGGCGTCACTGAGGCCACCACCCTGAGGCCGTCCCACAAGCGCCAGGAGCGCCATATCGCCGCCGCGCTGCATAGCGGTGGCCACGGAACCGCCGAGATCAGGATCAAGCTCAGCGATGACGTCTCCAACGTCGAGTTCAAGCGGCTGAAGGTGAAAGTGAAGGGCTCGCCACGGAAGTAACGAACCGCCAGCTTGCAGCCGCAGAGTAGGCACGGCCCGATCCCGAACAGGGTCGGTCGAGGCCAGCGTCGGTGCTCATGTCCTGATCCCATGCTGCTCATTTGCGAGTGTTCGTCGTGTGACTAGGGCCGCCGGCATCTTCGGACTCCCGCAGCGGCGCGCACTGAGGGCCGCGATCGCAGCGACGGCCTGCTTCTACCTGGGCTGGATCGTGATCGACGACCCCGTGCTCGCGGTGTTCGGGACGCTGGGCGTGATCGGGCTGCTGGTGCTTGCCGACTTCGGCGGCGAGCTCGTCATCCAGGCTCGCGCCTACGTGCTCGCGACGGTGATCGGCGCTGGGCTGGTCGCGCTCGGGACCGTCGTGTCCGAGCACACGTTCGCGGCCGCCGGGCTGCTGTTCGTGGTCGCGCTCTGCGTCTCCCTGTCCACGGCAATGGGGCGCAACGTCGCCACGGGCGCGAATGGAGTGCTGCTCTTCTTCCTGGTCGCCTGCGCCGTCCCGGCGCCGGTCGGCGCCCTGGAGTCGCGAGTGCCCGGGGTGCTACTCGGCGGCGCCATCTCGCTCGTGGCGGCTTTGACGATCTGGCCACAGCGCCCCCAGGACCGCTTGCGCTCAGCGCTCGCCGACGCCACCGACGCGCTCGCGACGCGAATCGGGCAGTTCGGCCAACTGCCGGATGATGACGCCGAGTCGCTCGGCCAGCCCTTCCGCGACGCACTCGCCAGCGCGCGACCCGAGCGCATGGCGGTAGGCGAGCGCCCGACGCTGGCATCAGAGCGCGACCACGCACGGATGCGAGTGGGCTACGACTCTCGCCTAGTCCGACCCACGCAGGAGTCCCGGCAGCCTTAGCGAGAAGTACCGCTCTGCAATGGAATGCCGTGACCGCCCAGCGCTGAGCCCTCGGCGTCACCGTGCCGGCGAGGCGCCCTGGTGATCGTCCGCGCCTGAGGCCGCCATGCCGGCGTCCGGCAACGTCGACATCGCCAACCCGGGGGTCGCCGGGGAGTCGGGACGGATCCGGATCGGGACCGACGGAAAGCAGACCGCGCGTTCATGGCGGGGGTGAGCGGGACCTCGGTCGGCGGGCAGACGCAGCCCGTGGTGATCAACGCAGCGGGCAAACTCGGGACCGCGCCCGCGCGCTCGGCGTCCACGGCATCGCTCGCGGCGACCGTCGAGCAGCTCGCGTCCCAGGTGGAGCGCCAGCGGAGCGAGAACGCGCGCCAGCAGCGCCAGATCGACCACCTCCGCGAGCAGCTCAAGCGACGGCTCGAGGGTCGATTGCGCTTCCAAACCATCCTGATCGCCTCGGTTCCGACGCCGCGGGACGAAATCGCCGGCCGGTGGCGTCTTGCTTCATGACCCCGAATATCGAGGAGGTTCTCATGGAGGCTTTGAGTCGAGATCGAGCGGTCGCGCGTGCGGCCGCCGGGCGTAGGCACGATCCGTGGCTGGCCGTCCGCGCCCTGGGTGCGCTGGCGGTGCTGGCGGTGGGCGCCATACACCTGCAGCAGTACTTCGAGCTGTATTCCGCGATCCCCACGATCGGGACATTGTTCGTGCTCAACTTCGCCGGCGCCACCGCGATCGGAATGGCCGTGCTGGCCCCGGTCGAGCACCTGCTCGGCGCCCGCTTGGGCGCCGCCGTGGTGGGATTGATGGCGCTCGCCGGGATCGGCCTGGCGGCGACCGCGTTCGTGTTCCTCGCGATCAGCGAGCACACGCCGTTGTTCGGTTTCATGGAGCCGGGTTACGACCCAACGGCGATCCTGGCCTCCCGTCTTGCCGAAGGAGCCGCGGTCCTGCTCCTGGGCGGCTTCCTCGTCGCTCGGTTCGTGGGCAGGTGGTCGACCGGGCGCTGGTAGACGACGGGGGGCCTCGCAGGGCCCGTCCGCCGCACGGGCGCGATCTGGTGATATTAGGAGGCGATGGCTGACGTGGCACCGCGGCTGACCGACCAGGAGATGGCGGACCTGTGCGCGCTCGCCGACGGCACGCTGCCCGACGCTCGGCGCGCCGCGGTTGAGGAGTGGGTCGCGTCCTCGCCCGAGCTGCGGGCGCTGCTCGAGCGCCAGCGCCGCTCGGTGGCGGCGACGCGAGCGACCGCGAGCGAGGAGCCCTCCGCCTCGCTCGCCGCGTCCGTCGCGACCCAGGCGAGCGATGCGCGCGGCGGCCGGAAGCGGTCGTTGATGCCCCGGCTGGCGTTCGGCGGGGTCGCCGCGGCCGCGGCGACCGCGATCGTCCTGGTACTGGTTCTCGGCGGGGGAACCGCCGGGCCCAGCGTGGCCGACGCCGCCGAGCTCGCGGGCCTCCCGGCCACCGGGCCCGCTCCGCCACGCGTCGAGGGCCACCCGACCCTGCTGAACGCGGAGGTCGAGGGTGTGTGGTTCCCGGACTTTTCACGCCGGTACGGCTGGCGTGCGGCGGGAGTGCGCCACGACAAGGTCGGTGGTCGGGACGCGACCGTCGTCTATTACCGCAAGGGGGAACGGGAGATCGCGTACGTGATCGTGTCGGGCCCCGGTCTCCCGAAGCCGTCCGACGTCAGCGAGAGCGTGCGCCGGGGCGTCGAGTACGGGGGCTTTAGCTCTCAGGGGCATCCGGCGGTGACCTGGGAACGGGTCGGCCACAGCTGCGTGCTCACGGGAGCCGCATCCGATGCGGAGCTCCTGACCCTTGCGAGCTGGCCGGGCGGCGGCGCGTTGAACTACTGATCGGGCTGGTCGGGCGAGCGCTGCGCGGCTCGCGGGGTCTCGTCCCCGAGCTCCAGCCGGCGGGCGACTCGGTCACGCGCCCTGAACATCCTGCTGGTCAGCGTCCCCTCTCGGACCCCTAGCGCACGGGCGGCCTCACGGTAGGAGAGCCCGGCGACGTCCACTGCCACGAGCGCGTCGCGGAACTCCTGGGGTAGCGCGGCGATCGCCGCGTGCACCTCCCGGAGCTCGGCCGCCTGCGCCGGATCGTCGCCCGACCGCGCGCTCGCGCTGAGCTCTTCGGCGAGCTGGGTCGTCTGCGGGCGCCTGGCGGCGGCTCGGCGCTGGCTCACCAGGGTGTTGCGAAGCGCACGTAGCAGGTAGCCCAGCTCGCTCTCACCGCGGACTAAGCGCGGACGCGCCAGCACCCGGGCGCTGGTCTCCTGCACCAGGTCCTCGGCCTCCTCGCGTGAGTCGGTCCAGGCGCGGGCGGCGCGATAGAGGCGCGGCAGGTGATCGACCACCCGCTCGGGGTCCAGCCTGCGCGGAGGCCGCATCACGCGCGCCGATCGCTGCGGGACGAAATCGCGCCGCGGCGGCGTCTGTAGTGGGTGAATGACAAAACCATCCGACCAGGAGGTCTGTGATGAAGAAGCTATTAGTCCTCGCGGCCATCGTGGCAGCCCTGGCCATCGCAGCATGTGGAGGGGGAAGCGACGGCAACAACTCGGCAACCGCCGCGACGCCGGCAACGAGCGGACAGACCGTCTCGGTAAAGGACGTCGGGAACGCGGGCCGCGTCCTCGTCGATTCGAGCGGTCAGGCCCTGTACGCGTCCGACCAGGAGGCCGCCGGCCGCGTCATGTGCACCGGTGCCTGCGTGTCGTTCTGGACGCCGCTGACAATCAAGGGCGGTGACCCGCACGGCTCGGTCCCCGGCAAGTTGGGCGTCATCACGCGACCCGACGGGGGCAGGCAGGTCACCTTCGATGGCAGGCCCGTTTACTCGTTCTCCCAGGACGGGCCCGGTCAGGTGACCGGAGACGGGTTCATGGACGCGTTCGATGGCCAGCAGTTCACCTGGAACGTCGTCGCTGTTGGCGGGAGCGGTGGCTCCTCCAGTGCCGCGAGCAACCAGAGCCCCCAGGTCAGCTATTGATAGCTGATCGACCGTCCGCCAGGCCGGCATCAGCACAAGTGGATGCCGGCTCGGCGGGGGGCTTGCCGCGGCATAGCCTCGACCGCCGCGCCGCACGCCCGAGCATGGCCGAGATGTCCGCAAGCTTGTAGACGACGTTCTCGCGCTCTACCGGGAGTTAGGCGGGACCGAGGAGTCGCCCGCGCTTCGGCCCGGCGGGTGGTACCTGAGCTACGAAGGCGGGCTCGTCGTGGGAGCTCCACGAAGGCTTCTCTGCGATGCCCACGAGCCCCGGTGCCTAGATGCTGGTCTCTGTTCGCCAACGCCGGGGACGACATGCACGCGCTCGGGACGCTCGCCCCGGTGATCGACGGGGACGTCGGCTGCGTGGTGATCCGGCCGCACGGGAGCCGGGTTCTGGCTCGAGGTCGCCGTCCGTGAGCGATGGCTTGCCCTCGCGTTCCGCTTGCCTGTGCGATGGGCCGGGTAGGACTCGAACCTACGTCTAACGGATTATGAGTCCGCTGCTCTGACCAACTGAGCTACCGGCCCTGAGCGCATGCTAGAGCGGTTTTGGCGTTTCTCGCCATCGCACGAATCGCCAAATTGCCGATCGATTACTCCGACAGCCCGGCGGCTTCGAGCGCTTCCGTCGTGTCGAGGTACAGCTTGACGCGCACGATGGCCCCGTCGCGGACCGTGTACTCGCTTGCGGACCGCCGCTCGACCGGAACCCCGCTCCCCTCCCCCTCGGCGGTGGCGTGCACGAAGACCAGCACGCGCTCGTCGTCGACGTCGAAGAACCGCTCAGGCGCGAGCTTCAGGGACCGACCCCAGGGCAACGAGTCAGCATAGTCGCGCCAGGCTTCTACTCCTCTGAGGACTGGGCCATCGGGGTACAGGGCGGAATAGTCGAATTCGGCGTCGGTCGCAATCAACCCGGCGCGGGCCGCTGCCTGGACTTGCGTGGGGGTCAAACCAAAGTCGGCGTACAGACGGCGCACGATCTCGACGTTCTCCTGCGACATTGCCCGCTCAGTATCCCGCCGCCCGCTCCAGGGGGAGGATGCGCGATCCGAGCTGCCGAGACTAGCCGGGCGAGAGTTCGACGAAGCTCAGGTGGCCATGGGAGTAATGGATCCCTCCTTGGCCCTCCTCGTTGCAGTCGAGTCCGAACGCGATCGGCCCTGGTCCGACGACGTCGGTGACGCCCGACATGGAGATGACATCGGCTTGATCCACGACGAAGGGAACGGCCGAGCTGTCGAGTAGGACCCCGCCGTTCGTACCGACGTGGCAGTGGCCCTCCCCCTGGGTGCCCAAGTTGTCGGGGCTGGCGGTGATCTGTCCGATTATGAGCACGCGGGTGGGGGCGGCGAGCGTGATGGTGCCGGTCTGTTCGCAGGTCGTGAGCGACGAGCTCCCCGGGTCGCAGTTGGTGCCCTGAGCCGTGTCGCCCCCGAGGCCCCGGAGCCGAGCCGACGGGACCTCGCCCAGCGACGACTCGACGATGTCGGCCCCGGTCAGGTTCTCGTTGAGGACCTTGCCGGTCCTGACCGCATTGTTGGCGAGGTCGGCGGTCTTCACCTGGCCGTTGACGATGTCGGAGCTGAACACCGTGTTGGCGGCATAGGCGGTGCCACCGGTCAAGACCACGAACAGGGCAAGCGCCCCAATCACTGGCGTCGCAGGTGGGCAAAGAGCATGGAGCGCATGGCGACTCCCCCCTCCAGGTAGCTGGTTGTGGTTCGACCCTCTCAGGGTTGCGGCGGCGTGCGCCAAGGGAGGCGAGCAGCGCGGAGGGTGGCCATGCGCCGGCGCCAATCAGATAGGTGGCGGCGGTGCGTACCTCGGCGCTTGCGTGGCGGTCGGACCCAAGCGGGTCGTCTAGGTTGCGTGCGGTGCGCAACGTCCGCCGGCGAGACGCGGCAACGGATCAGAGGGCGACGACGCTCGAGCTCTTCTACGACCTCGTGTTCGTGTTCGCGATCACGCAGGTCTCGCACCTGCTGCTCACAAATCTGAGCTGGGAGGGCGCCGGACAGTCGCTGCTCGTCCTGCTGGTCGTCTGGTGGGCATGGAACTACACGACCTGGGTCACCAACGAGCTCGACCCGGAATCGACCGTCGTCCGGTTGCTGCTGATCGCTCTGATGCTCGCCAGCCTCCTGATGGCGGTCGCGATCCCCGAAGCCTGGGGCGACCGGGCCCTCCTCTTCGCCGGTTCGTACGTCGCGATCCAGGTCGGGCGTCACACCTTCCTCACGTTTGCCGCCGCGGAGGCCGGCTCGGTCGAACGCGAGCGTGCGGCCCGGATCCTGACCTGGTTCGTCGCCGCTGGTGCGCTCTGGATCGCCGGGGCCCTCGCGGAGGGATCGGCTCGGACCGCGCTCTGGCTCGTCGCCCTGGGTCTCGACTACGTAGCGCCCCTGGTCACCTACTGGGTTCCCGGCCGCCCACGGCTGACCGCCGCCGCGTGGGAGGTCGGCACCGACCACTTCGCCGAGCGCTTTCAGCTCTTCGTGATCATCGCGCTGGGCGAGTCGATCGTCGTCACCGGTACGACCACCTCCGAGCTCGACCTCGACCTGTCGCGGGTGGCGGCCTTCGGGCTTGCCTTCCTCTCCACCGCGGCGATGTGGTGGTTGTATTTCAACTACGTCGCGCGGATCGCCCAGCGGCGGCTCGAGCTTTCTCCGCAACCGCACGATCCTCGCCCGCGACGCCTACACCTACCTCCACGCGGCGATCGTCGCCGGGGTGATCCTGTCGGCGGTCGGCGACGAGCTCGTCATCGCCCACCCCACGGAGCAGCTGCCCGACGCCGAGCTCGTGGCCGTCGTCGCGGGCCCGGCGCTCTACCTGCTCGCCCACGTCGCGCTTCGACTGCGGATGACCGGCACGGTCAGCAGGCGCCGACTCACCGGTGCGCTTGCGTGCGCCGCGATCGGCCTGCTCGCCGGTGCGGCCTCGGCGCTCGTCGTCGCGGCGTTGCTCGTCGCCGTCCTCGTCGCGGTGATCGTGAGCGAGCAGGTCGCCGCGGCGGGGCGGGCAGCCCGCGGCGAACCGACCCCGATCGAGCGCCTCGAGGGGGCCCGCTCCGAGTGAGGAAGCACGACTTGCGCGGGTCGCTGAGTCGGACCGGCGAGCTCGCCGAGGCGTGGGCGCCCGCAGACCTCAGGCCGCGTCGCCGCGCGGCGGCTCGCGCCCGCGGATCAGGTCGGCGGCCTTCTCGGCGACCATGATCGTCGGCGCGTTCGTGTTGCCGCCGGGGATCACCGGCATCACCGACGCGTCGGCGACCCGAAGGCGCTCGATCCCGTGCAGGCGGAGCTCCGAGTCGACGACCGCCGCGTCGTCCCGGTCGCTCATCCGGCAGGTCCCAACCGGGTGGTAGAGCAGCATCAAGCGGCGCCGCAGGTCGGCCTCCAGCGCGTCGCGGTCGTCCGCGTCGGGGCCGGGCTTCAGCTCACGCGTGACGACCTCGGCGAGTGACGGCTCGGAGGCGATCTCGCGAGCAAGCTCCATTCCGGAGACCAGCGAGGCGACGTCGTCGGGCTCCGACAGCGAGCGGGTCAGGATGCGCGGCTTCGCCGTCGGGTCGGCGGAGCGCAGCCAGACGGCACCGCGTGCCTGCGGGCTGACCAGCACCGGTGCGATCGTCATCGCGTCGCCGTCGAACTCCTCCTGGCCGTGGTCCTCGAAGTAAGCGGCGCCCATGTGGAACTGGATATCGGCCGCCGGCAGCCCGGCGCGGGTGCGAACGAAGGCGACGACCTCCGCCACGGTCGAGGTCAGCGGCCCGGAGCGGCGAAGCAGCCACTCGGCGACGTTGCGCGGCCGGTCGGCTCGGTACATCGTCGGTCCTTCCGAGACTTCCCAGAGCATGCTCACGAACGGGTGATCCTGGAGGTTGCGACCGACGCCCGGCAGGTCGTGGCGAGGCTCGATCCCGACGTCGCGGAGGTGGTCAGCGGTCCGATCCCGGAGAGCAGAAGGATCTGCGGCGAGCCGATCGCGCCCGCGGCCAGGATCACCTCGCTCGCGGCGTGCGCGGTCCGCTCGCCTCCGCGCCCGCCGCGATAGCGAACCCCGACCGCGCGCTTGCCGTCGAGCTCGAGGCCGAGCACCGTGGCGCCGGTGCGCACCTCGAGATTCGGGCGCTCGAGCGCCGGGCGCAGGAAGGCGTCGGCGGCGCTCCATCGCTGCCCCCCTTTCTGCGTCACCTGGAACATCGAGACGCCGTCCTGCTCGGGGCCGTTGTAGTCGTCGATCCGCGGGATTCCGGCCGCCGCGCTCGCCTCGAGGAGCCGACGGTCGAGCGGCCGCGGTGAGCGCTGATCGGAGACGTGAAGCTCGCCGCCGGAGCCATGAAACTCCGAGGCGCCGCGAGCGTTGTCCTCGGAGCGGATGAAGTACGGCAGGACGTCCTCCCACCCCCAGCCAACCGCGCCCTGCTTTTCCCAGAGGTCGTAGTCGAGCGGCCGGCCCCGCACGTAGAGCATCGCGTTCATCGAGCTCGAGCCGCCGAGCGCTTTCCCGCGGGGCACGAACAGCGAACGCCCGTCGACGGCGGGCTCGGGCTCGGTCGCGTAGTCCCAATCGAGCCGGGTGTGGAACTGGTTCGCGAACGCCGCCGGGATCTTGATGTTCGGGTGACGGTCCCGGCCGCCTGCCTCGAGCAGCAAGACCCGGGCGGAGGGGTCCTCGGAAAGGCGGTTCGCCAGCACGCAACCGGCCGATCCACCTCCGACGATCACGTAGTCGGCGTCCGGCATCCCGCCCATCCTACGTCCGTGCGGGCCGGTCCGGGTCAGCTCGGGCTGGCGACCTTGTCGAGCGCCGCCTGGAGCTCGTCCACTCCGAGCGCGCCCTCGATACGACTCGAGATGATCCCGTTCTTGTCGATCACGAAGGTCCACGGCTCGGTCTGCAGGTGATAGGCGCGGACCTGCGGACGGAGCCCCTTGTTGGGGTCGTTCTGGTTGTAGATCTCCATGTGGATGAACGCCGCGCTGCCGGGGTTGTCGCGCTTGACCTGCTCGGCGACATCGACCACCGGCCCACAGACGCGGCTCTGGCAGAGTGCCGGCGTCGCGAACTCGAGCACGATCGGCTGCTTGCCGACCACGTCGGCAAAGTCGACGTCGTGCATGTCGTCGGGCGGCACCCGCGTATCGATCTGCGAGATGTTGCCGACCTCGTCCTTGGTCGGAGTGTGGATCACCGGGGCCTTGTCGCCGACCTCGGGGATCGGATCGCTGGTGTTGACGACGATGCTGGGCATCCGCACCGCCTCCGTGCTCCCGTCGCGTTCGACCAGCGCCGCCAGGCGCCACTCGCCAGGCTTGTCGAGCTTCAGTTCGGCGACGTAGACGGCCTTCGCCGCGTCGGGATCGCTCGATGTCGTCTGGGCGGTGAACGCCGGCTCTGTCGCGAGGCTCTCGACCTTGCCCGGAAACGGCCCCTCGACCTTCCCGGTCGCGCCGTGCTCGGCGTAGATCGCCACGTCGGCGTCGGTGATCTGGTCGCGGTCGAGGGTGAAGACCGCGAACCCGAACCGGTTTTCGCCAACCGTGAACACGGAAGTCGCAGGCGAGACCACGAGGTCGGTGCTCGCCTGGTTGTCCGAGATCAGCTTGCTCAGCGAGCCCGCCGGGGCCGGGAAGGAGGACGCGGCCGGCGCGGTGCTGCTCTCGGCGGTGGTCGGGTCGTTCGAGCCGCAGGCTGCGACCGCGAGGGTCAGCAGACCGGTGAGCGCGATGGCGACCGACGCGCGGGAACTCGGGAACCTCACCGCGCGAATGCTAGACAGAGCGGCTAATCCTTCGCTAAGCGGGTTTACGGGTAGCGGAGATAGGGTGGCGGCTCGAATCGAGCCAAGGAGGACGACGTGGCGGAACGTGCGGCGTTGGTGACGGGCGGATCGAGCGGCATCGGGCTCGCGATCGCCCGCGCGCTCGGCGAGGACGGCTACGCGGTGACGATCTCGGCCCGCAGACCCGAGAAACTCGACGCGGCAGGCGAGCAATTGCGCTCGGAGGGCCTCGAGGTCCACTCACACCCGGCCCAGATGACCGATGAAGAGCAGATCGTCGCGCTCGTTCGCCGCCCACCGCGACCGGTTCGGCCGCCTCGACGTGCTTGTCAACAACGCCGGCGTGGGGATCGGCGAGGCGATGGATCAGATCACGACCAAGAAGCTCGATATCCAGATCGGCGCGAACCTGCGGGGCCTGATCCTCGCAACCCGCGAGTGCCTGCCATTGCTCAAGGAGGCCGGCGCCGAGCACGGCAAGGCGCTGATCGCCAACACGGCCTCGATCGCCGGCAAGAAGGGCCAGGGGTGGCTGTCCGTCTACTCGGCGACCAAGGCCGGCGTCGTCGGCTTCAGCCAGGCGACCCAGAAGGAGCACGAGAACGAGGGGATCCAGGTGACCGCGCTCTGCCCCGGGTTCGTCGACACGAACATGACCGAGTTCATCCGCGACCACGTCGCGCCCGAGGACATGATCCGCCCCGAGGACATCGCCGAGGCGGTTCGGTTCCTGCTCGCCGTTTCGCCCGCCTGCCTGATACCCGAGATCGTCTTCACCCGGCCCGGCGAGGGGATCTAGCCCGGCGGGCGAGGCTAGACGCGCTCGAAGAGCTGCTGCTCGGTCGCGGTCAGCAGGTCGCCGAGCGGGCGGCTGCGCCGGATCCGGATCCGGGAATCGTCGGGCTCCGGCACGGCGACGTCCGGCTCGGCCGCCGACTCGGCACCGCGACAGCGCGCCAGCTCGGCGCGCTCGGCGCGAATCTGGGCCGCGAGCTCGGTGATCGGCACGCGGTCGAGCGACGGATCGAGGTCCAGGCTCGAGACCAACAGGGCGCGGAGCGTGTTGACCTCGCGCCGGGTCGCGCGCCGCGGTCGCCTCGCGCCGGTGTACTCGTCCCACGCGCGGGCGAAGCTGGCGACGTTCGTGCGGCCTCCGTTTCGGTGCGCCGCCAGCATCGGGCAGACGCCGCCCGAGGCCGGATCGACGTAGGCGCCGACGATGATCCGGGTCGAGTCGATGCCGCGCAGCATCGCCTCTCTGGTTCGGATCGGCAGTCTTCCGACCGCGACCCGCAGCCGCCGCACGGGATCTCGTGATCGCCGTCGCATCGTGACAATGGTGCGCGAGGTGAGGCACTCGGTCAATACGCGCGACGGCGCGGGAAACGGATCTTGCAGCGGCCGGGCGTCGCGTCGCGGTCCCGGATGAGCCCGGGCCGCTTCATGGTCGCGGCCTTCGGGGACGCGGGGCATGCCTTCCCGGCGATCGGCCTGGCGAGAGCGCTGGCCGGGCGCGGCCACGAGGTGCTCGTCGAGACCTGGGAGCGGTGGAGCGCGGCGGTCGACGGCGCCGGCCTCGAGTTTGCCGCCGCCGAGGAGTACACGACCTTCCCCCCACCGGGCCCCGACCCCGCGGACGGCCCGTCGGCCGCCGACGCCGCGCTGGCGCTGCTGCCGATGGTCGAGTCGGAGCGCTTCGACGTCGTGGTCAGCGACATCCTCACCGTCGCCCCGGCGCTCGCCGCGGAGCGCGCCGGGCTGCGCCGCGCGACGCTGATCCCGCACGTCTATCCGGTCAGCGATGCCGGGATGCCGTTCTTCGCCTTCGGCGCCTTGCCGCCGCGCACGGCGCTCGGCCGCGGCCTCTGGCGGGCGGCGCTACCGGCGCTCGTCGGCGGCCTGCGGCAGGGGCGGGACGAGATGAACGAGACGCGGGCGCTCGTCGGGCTGCCGCCCGTCGAGCGCTTTCACGGTGGGATCTCCGAGCAACTGGCGATCGTCGCGACATTCCCCCAGCTCGAGTACGGCCGCGACTGGCCGGCGCACGTTCACGTCACCGGGCCGATCGAATTCGAGCTCCCCTACCCCGATGTCGAGCTCCCCGAGGGCCACGGTCCGCTCGTCCTGGTGGCGCCGTCGACCGCCCAGGATCCCGAGTGCGAACTCGTCCGGGTGGCGCTCGAGGCGCTCGCCGACGAGCCGGTGCGCGTGCTGGCGAGCACCAACCGCCGCCTGCCCGCGGAGCTTTCGCCCCTGCCGACCCCGGCGAACGCCGTGGTCGTCGACTGGCTCAGCTACTCGCAGGCGATGGGCGCCGCCGACCTGGTGATCTGTCACGGGGGGCACGGGACGGTCGCGCGGGCGCTCACCGCCGGCGTCCCGGTGCTCTGCTGCCCCGCCGTCGGCGACATGGCCGAGAACGGAGCGCGCGTCGCGTGGTCGGGCGCCGGACTGATGCTGCCCTGGCGGCTGCTCGGCCCGCGGACCCTGCGGCTCGCCGCCCGCAGGCTGCTCGGCAACCCGGGCTTCGCGGCTCGTGCGACGGAGATATCGGCCTGGGCGGCGGGGCACGCGGGCGCGGAGCGCGGGGCGCAGCTGGTCGAGGAGCTGGCACGCGGCTGACTACGCAAAAAACCCGCTTTGCGGGCTTTTTTAAGCTCCGGGGGTGGGACTCGAACCCACACGCCCTTTCGGGCAACAGATTAACAGTCTGCCGCGGCTGCCAATTTCGCCACCCCGGACCGTGTGCAATCGGACCTCGCCACGCGGGCGAGGCTCGCTGTCGGTCAGTCTAGGACACGCTTGCCACGCCCGCCTCGACCAGCGCGTGGCAGTTCGCGCACAGAAGAACGCACTTCGCGGCCTCGGCCCGTGACCGATCGACCGCGATCGTCACGCCCTTACGGCTGATCGCGAATTCCTTCTGCGCCGGGTCGAGATGGTGAAATTGCAGGGCACTCGGATGTTGATCGAATCCGCAGCGCACGCACCGGCCGCCGGCCTCGTCGACCAGCGATCGTTTGACCCTGCGCCTGCGGCGAACCACCGCCTCGGTGTTGCAACGGGCGCAGCGATATCTCCCGTTCGAGAAGACCAGGAAGTCCCGGTCGCCGTGACGGCGACAGGTTCCCGTGAAGCGCGTCTTCCCGGACTCCAGTGCCGCCAGCGCCTTGGCGCGGTTTCCGCGATGGCGCGTCAGCTCAAGGCCGTACCTTCGAAGCCAATGTCGGACCGTCGAGGGGCTCCGCTCGAGCTCGTCGGCGACCTCCTGGAGGGTGGCGCCGGTGGCGATCAGAGGCGCGAGCTGCTCTCGGGTCAGGCCGCCGCGCGGAGCGTACTTCCGCTTGCCGTTGGCAACCAACCCATGCTTCTTCACCCAATAGCCGACCGTTGACGGATCGCGATCGGTCAGTGCTCCGATCTCGGGAAGCGACATTCCAGCCTCCAGCCAACCCCTCAGCAGGTCTCGATCCATGAGGTCATTGTGGGGCCTTTGGCGGACGGGAAAACGAACGTATGTTCCCGTATGAGTCGCCCCTACGACTGAGCTCGGGCGATCTCTTCGGTCAGCTCGGCGCGGATGCGCTGAAGCTCGACCGGGGGGCTCGCACCGTCGCCTTCTGCGGTGGCGATCCGGGTCTCGATCACGGCGAGCTTGAGCTCGAGGAAGCTGAGCTCCATCGCCTCTCGGCTGGCCGGCTCGCGATCGGCCTGCATCATCACCTGGGTCAGGTACGCGAGCAAGTCATCATCGTCGCGCCCCAGTCCTCGCATCGGCTCCTCGAGGTGACCGCCGAGCCATTCCCGCGCTCGGGCGGCCGTCGGCGAGGAGAAGTGCTCGTCCGTCAGTCGATCGAGGATCTCGCGGCCCTCCGCCGGCAGCTTCACGCACATCGCGAGCAACCCCAGCTCCCGACGCTCCCGGGTGCTGAGCTGGCGTGGCGTCTCCGGCTTGGCCACATCGCCCGAGCCCGCGGTCTCGGTGTGCGGATTCGCGTCCCGCCCCCGCCCCGACCGCCGCAATCCGCCGGCCGACCAGCCCCGGGTCCGCGTCGAGCCTGTCGCCGACTTCGCGCGTCAGCTCCTCGCGCGTGATCGAGTCCGGCATCGCGGCGATCACGCCGACGACCTCGTCCAGCGCCCGGTCGCGGCCCGACGGCGAGGAGAGGTCGGCGTCGTCGAGCAGCGTCCTGGTGTGGAACACCGGCAGGTCCTCGGCGGCGTCGATCGCTTCCCGGAACGCGGTCGCGCTCGCCCCGTCGCCGCCGACGAGCAGGTCCGCCGGGTCCTCGCCCTCGGGCATCCGCGCAACCCGTAGCCGCAGCCGCTTACCGCCGACCGCCTCGGCGCGCAGCATCGCCTCGCGCCCCGCACGGTCGGCGTCGAGCGCCAGCACCGCCTCGTCGGCGTAGGCGCCCAGCAGCTTCACCTGCTCCGGGGTGATCGCCGTCCCCATGATCGCGACGGCGTCGCGGATCCCCGCCTGGTGGCAGGCGAGAACGTCGGTGTAGCCCTCGACGACGACCGCCCTGCCCTGCTTGACGATCTGCGGTCGCGCCCGCTCGATCCCGTACAGGGTGCGCCGCTTGCGGTAGAGCTCACCCTCCGGCGAGTTCACGTACTTGGGTTTCTGATCCGGCTGCAGTGCGCGGGCTCCGAACCCCTGGACGCGGCCCCGGGCGTCGCGGATCGGGAACACGATCCGCGAGCGAAAGCGGTCGTAGTGGCCCTTGCCCTTCTGGCTCTTCAGGATCAGCCCGGCGGCCTCGATCTCCTCGACCGAGTAGCCGGCCCGCTGGCCGCGTACGAGCACCGTGTCCCACGTCCCCGGCGCGCAGCCGACCCCGAAGTCGACCAGGATCTCGTCGGTGAGCCCCCGGCCGCGCAGGTACTCGCGGGCCTTCTCGGCCTTCGGCCCGTCGCGAAGGAAGCTCGCATAGAAGCTCGCCGTTCGCTCCAGCAGCTCGGCGAGCCGCCCGCGCCATCGCCGCAGCTCCTCCTCCCTCGGGTCCTCCGCCTCGCGGGTCAGCTCGACGCCATACCGCTCCGCGAGCGCCTCGACCGCCTCCGGGAACGAGAGCCCCTCCTTCTCCTCGACGAACTTGATCACGTCGCCACCGACCCCGCAGCCGAAGCAGTGGTAGAGCTTCTCGAGCTGATCGACCGAGAACGATGGGCTGCGCTCGTCGTGAAACGGGCACAGCCCGGTGAACCTGTTTCCCGAGCGGCGCAGGTCGGTGTAGGCCGAGATCACCTCGACGATGTCGCTCGCGTCCTTGACTCGCTCGACGCTGTCGCCCGTGAACCGGCTCACCGGCTCGACCCCGCCGCACGCGGGACCCGAACGAGAGCACCCGGGAGGCGGTTCAAAGCCGCGACTCCTCGGGCAGGGCGAGGCGCCTGAAGGTCGAGATCGCGAAGCGGTCGGTCATCCCGGCGATGTAGTCGGTGACCCGCTGCATCTCGTCCGCGCTCGCGTCCCCGCCGCTCACCAGGCTCGGATCATCGAGGTAGTGGTCGAAGAGCCCGCTCAGCGTGCGGCGAACCCGATCGTGCTCGCTGCGCGCTTCCGGCGCCAGGTACACGCTCTCGAACATGAACTTGCGCAGCCGCAGCATCGCCATTCCGACCTCCTCCGTCTGGGCGATGTCGCCGCGCCGGCTCGAGGTCTCGATGATGTCCCTGACGAGCGTGTCGATCCGCGCCGATCCGGTCGGGCCGAGGAGCTCGATCTCGTCCGCGGGCAGGTCGGCCTCGGCGAGGATCCCGGCCCTGACCGCGTCGTCGATGTCGTGGTTGATGTAGGCGACCCGGTCGACGAGGCGGACGATGCGCCCCTCGAGCGTCGCGGGGCGCGCGGAGCCCGTGTGGTTGAGGATCCCGTCGCGGACCGGCTCGGTGAGGTTGAGCCCGCGGCCGTCGCGCTCGAGCGTGTCGACGACCCGCAGCGAATGGATGTTGTGCCTGAAGCCGGCTGCACCGCGGTCGCGCAGCGCCTCGTCGAGCGCTTCCTCGCCGATGTGCCCGAAGGGCGGGTGGCCGAGATCGTGCCCGAGCCCGATCGCCTCGGTCAGGTCCTCGTTCAACCCCAGCGCCCGGGCGACCGTGCGGGCGATGAAGCAGGTCTCGAGCGTGTGCGTGAGCCTGGTCCGGTAGTGGTCTCCCTCGGGCGCGATGAACACCTGCGTCTTGTGCTTCAGACGGCGGAAGGCCTTCGAGTGGGCGATCCGGTCGCGGTCGCGCTGAAACGGCGTCCGGACCGGGCTGTCGGGCTCGGGCTCGCGCCGCTGCGCCGGATACGAGCGGGTCGCCCGCTGCCACAGATACGCCTCCTCGGACGCGCGGACGCGCTCCTCGAGCGGGATCGCCGCGGGCAGGGCCGCGGCGTCGTCGGACGCTTGAACTCGGGTTTCGGACACCTCGCAGAGAGCATAGGCCGAGGCCGGACGAGCGAACGCGCACGCCTCCGAACCGTGCGCCTGTCGCGACATTCACGGCACGACCTGCCTGCGTTCCGGATCAGGCGGCGGCGCGCAGCTGAACGTGAGCGTGATGCTCGAGCGTCTCGGTGATCGCCCGTTCGACCTGGCGCAGATCCCGGGGGCCGGCGGTGGGCGCCTGAGCCAGCGGGCGGCCGAGCGCCTCGACCATGAACAGGTGCGCGTCGGCGGAGAGCGGGAATCCACCACAGGCGTCGCAGACGACGCCGCCGGCCGCGCCCGAGAAGCCGGCCAGCTCCCCGCCCTCGCCGCAGCGCGCGCAGCTCGCGAGCTCGGGGCTGAAGCCGGCGGCGAGGGCGAGCTTGAGCCGGAAGGCGAGCGCTGTGGCGAGCCCGACCGCCCCGTCGGCGCTGCCCTCGCCGTCGAGCGACTCCGAGCCGTCGAGGATCGCCAGGTAGCGGCAGAGCAGGTTGTAGGCGGCGGGGTTGGCCTCCTCGCTGTCGCAGAGGCGCAGGACCGCGTCGCACGCACGCGCGGCGGCGCCGATCGCAGGCCCGCTCGCGCGCAGGTTCGGATGCGCGGCGATCGTGTGCGCCGCGGTCACGGTCGAGAGCTCGCCGCGGCCCTCGTGCAGGATCAGGTCGAGGCGGAAGAACGGCTCCAAGCGGCCGCCGAAGCGCGAGCGCGGCCGGCGCACCCCCTTTGCGATCGCTCCGATCCGGCCTCTGCCGGCGCTGTAGAGGTGCAGCACCCGATCGGCCTCGCCGTAGCGGATGCCGCGCAGGACGATCGCCTCCGTCTTGTACTTCCCGGGCACTGCGCGCAGCCTGACCGGCGCGCCGGACGCTACGTGGCTCGGGCCGCGTCGCGGATCGCCGCCGCGGTCACCGTCGCGGCGACGGTTCCGACCGCGAGGCCTACGAAGCGGTCCGCGGTCGCGGGCGCTCCCGAGGCGAGACAGAAGGCGACGTCGCCGTCGACCTCGGAGAACACCGGGTCGACGGCACGGGCGACGCCCGCGCTCGCCATCCGCGCGACGCGCGAGCAGGACGGCTTGTCGAGCGGAGCGTCGGTGAGCACGCAGACGAGCGTCGTGTTGTGCTCCTCGAGCTCGCGCCAGTCCGGGGCCGTCCGCATCGCCGCGACCGTCGCCGCGGTCGACTCGCCCGCCTCGCCCTCCGCGCGCGGGCCTGCCAGCACCTCTCCGTCGGCGCCGATCAGATCGCCGAACGCGTTCGCGACCGCGAGCGCAGCCACCGTGTGGCCGACCCCGGTCCTCGCCGCGGCGTAGCCGACACCGGTCGGCGTGGCGCCCGCGCGCCCGAGGATCTTCCCGACCGCGGCCCCGGTCCCGGCCCCGACCCGCCCTCGCTCCGGGACACCCGGCGCGGCCTTCTCGCAGGCGGCATAGCCCGCCTCGGAGCCGGGCCGCGCCGCCGGGTCGCCGACGGCGAGGTCGTAGATGACCGCCGCCGGGACGATCGGCATGAGGCCGCTCGGCGTCGGGTAGCCGCGGCCTCGCTCCTCGCACCACCGCATCACTCCGTCGGCCGCCGCGAGCCCGAAGGCGCTGCCCCCGGTGAGCGTCACCGCGGTCACCTCGTGGGCGCCGGCGAGCGGCCCGATCACGTCCGTCTCGCGGGTCCCGGGACCGCCGCCGCGAACGTCCACGCCGCCGCGAGCGTCCGGCGGTGCGATCACGACGGTGCAACCGGTAGCGCCCGCGGAATCGGTCCAGTGCCCGATCAAGAAGCCGTCCGGCGGCGCGATCGGCTCGCTCATCTGCGCTTCGTCCTCCCACGGCGCCGGCGGGCTCGGAGCCGCGTCTGGCACCCCGGACAGAAGTAGGTCGAGCGCCCGGCGACGACGACGCGCCGGATCTCGCTGCCGCACCGGACGCACTCCTGGCCCTCGCGCGTGTGGACCAGGAACTCGTCCTGCATCGAGCCGCGCTCGCCGCGCGCGTCGCGGTAGTCGTCGATCGACGAGCCGCCGTTCGCGAGACCCGCCTCGAGCGCCGCGACGATCCCCTCGCGGAGCGCCTCGCAGTGCACCGGCTTCATCGAGCCCGCGGGCGAGAGCGGATGAAGCTCGGCCCGGAACAGCGCCTCATCGGCGTAGATGTTGCCGATCCCGGCGATCCCCGTCTGATTGAGCAGAAACGACTTCAGCGGCGCTCGCCGGCCGGCGGCGAGCCGGCACAGCGCCTCCGCCGTGAGCGCGTCCTCGAGCGGCTCGATCCCGAGCCTGGTGGCGAAGTAATCGTCGAGCTCGCCCGGGCCGAGGACGGCCGCGTGACCGAACCGTCGCGGGTCGGTGAACCAGAGCTCGGAGCCGTCGTCGAGGAGGATCCGAGCGCGCAGATGCCGCGCGTCGGGGGCCGCCTCGTAGAGGCGCGGCCCGCCGAATCGCTCGCCATCCATCAGGTCGGTGACCTCTCCGGCGCCGGGCGCCCGGAGCAGCAGATTCCCCGTCATCCGCAGGTGCATGACGAGCGTCGCGCCGTCGTCGAGCCCGACCAGCAGGTACTTGCCGCGGCGCCCGACCGACTCGATCCGCCGGCCGGCGAGCGCCTCGGCCACCGGGCCCGTGGGCAGCGGTCGCGTCCAGCGCTCGTCGAGCACCTCGGCGCCCTCGATCGTCCGCCCGACGACCTCGGGCTCGAGCTGCGCGCGCACGGTCTCGACCTCGGGCAACTCGGGCATCCGTCTATCTAACAAGAGCGCCCGCGCGTCCGCCCTCGAGCGGGACCGAGCCGGCGCTCAGGCGTTGGCGCGCGGATGGGCCTTGAAGTAGACCTCCTTGATCCGCTCGCGCGAGAGGTGCGTGTAGAGCTGGGTGGTCGCGACGTCGGCGTGGCCGAGCATCTCCTGGACCGAGCGCAGGTCGCAGCCACCGGTGAGCAGATGGGTGGCGAAGGTGTGGCGCAGCGTGTGCGGGCTCATCTTCTCGGCGAGCCCTGCCTCCTTCGCGTGGCGCTGGATGATCTTGTAGAGGCCCTGGCGGGTCAGCCCGCCGCCGCGGAAGTTGACGAACAGCTTGCGCTCCATGCGCTCCCCGACGAGCTCGGCGCGGGCGGCTCGCAGGTAGCGCTCGATCGCGCGCGCCGCCTCGCGCCCGAGCGGCACGATCCGCTCCTTCGAACCCTTGCCGTGCGGCCGCACGAACCCGCGGCGCAGGTCGACGTCGCCGGTCTCGAGCCCGATCGCCTCCGAGGCGCGCAGCCCGCACCCGTACATCACCTCGAGCAGCGCCCTGTCGCGGACGGAGATCGGATCGGGCCCCCGCGCCGTCTCGAGCAGCTTCGTCACCTCGGCGTGGCTGAGGACGTGGGGGAGCTTGCGGCTCTTCGTCGGCGGGGTCAGCGACGCGGTCGGATCGTCGACGATCAGCTCCTCGCGCCGCAGGTGCCTGTAGAAGGAACGCAGGCAGGCCGTCTTCCGGTTGATCGTCGCCGGCGAGCATCCCGCCCGCCCGCCGTTGCCGTCCGCGTCGGGCGTGACGCCGGTCGCGAGATCGGCGAGGAAGTCGGCGACGTCGGCCCGCGCGACCTCGGTCGCGTCCCGGTCGCGCGCGGCGAGGAAGGCGCCGAACTGAAGCAGGTCGGTGCGGTATGCGTCGAGCGTGTTGCGAGCCAGGCCGCGCTCGAACTCCAGGTAGGCGAGGAAGTCCAGCACCAGCGCCTCGAAGCGCGCGTCCGTCTCGCGCGCCTCGGGTTTGGGTACCGCGATCGCCATGGGCCGAGGTTCTCGCGGCCGCCCTGCGCCCCTTCCGGTGCAAGAGCCCGGCCAGCCCGCGGGCGACGATGTAGCCTCGCGCACCGATGCCGGCCCTGCCCCGCCCTCCGTTGAAGCTGGCTCGCCGTGTCGGCGAGCTCGATCGCCGAGGATCCCTGGGGTCATTACGACCGGATCGGGGCGGTCGCACGGTCGCGGATCGACGCCGGTCTGCCCGAAGGCTGGGACTGGACCGGCAAGCGGGCTCTCGACTTCGGCTGCGGTGTCGGTCGCATGCTCTGCCAGTACGCCGACGAGGCCGAGACGGGCCGAGCTCTGGGGGTGCGACATCGACCGACCGAGCGTCGACTGGATGCGCAGCGAGCTCGAGCCTCCGTTTCATCCCTTCCTCTGCACCGAGGCGCCCGTTCTGCCCCAGCCCGACGGCTTCTTCGACCTCGTCTGGGCGATCTCCGTCTTCACCCACATGACCGATCGCTGGAGCGGCTGGCTGCGCGAGCTCCATCGGGTGCTCGCCGACGACGGGATCCTGATGACCTCCTTCCTCGGACCCGGGATGTGGGCGGCGATCGGCGACGGGGCATGGGAGGAAGACCGGATCGGGATGTGCGTCATCCGGGCCGGGCAGCCGTGGTCGATCGGCGGGCCGACCGTCTTTCACTCCCAGTGGTGGCTGCGCGAGCACTGGGGACGCGCCTTCGACGTCGTCAGCATCCACCCGGGGACGGCGCCCTCCGATCACGGTTGGGTGGTGCTGCGAAAGCGATCCGGCGCGATCACCACGGAGGAGCTCGAGCGAGTCGCCGACGACCCGCGCGAGGTCGACGCGCTGCGCCACAACCTCGAGCTGCTGCACGCCGAGGATCGCCGCCTGCGCCCCCGCTATCTGCGGATCACACGCTTCCCGCAGCTCACCGCGGCGCGCTGGTGGGCGAAGCGGCTACGGGCCAAGCTCTAGCCGGAACAGCAGGAGGCCGATCAGCGACTTCGAGTCGGCGCATTCGGCGATCGCCTCGTCGAGGTCGTCGATCGCCCACTCGACGATCTCGATCCGTTCGTCGGGCTCCGGACGGTGCTCGGCGACCGGCTCGAGGCCGGTCGCGACGAAGATCGTCACCTCCTCCGCGGCGAACCCGGGGGAGGTGTAGAAGCGCTTCAGCTGACGCCACTCGCGGGCCGCGATCCCGATCTCCTCGATCAGCTCCCGCCGCGCGCATTCGAGTCGCGACTCGCCGTCGACGTCGAGCTTTCCGGCCGGCAGCTCGAGCAGCGCCGGCTCGCCGACCGCCTCGCGCGGTTGGCGCACCAGCCAGATCGTCTCGTCGTCGTGGGCGAGAATCGCGACCGCGCCGGGGTGCGCGACGATCTCGCGCTCCGCCGTCTCGCCGTCGGCGTAGCGAAACTCCTCGACGCGCACGCTGGCGATCGTTCCGTCGTAGACGGTTCTCGAGGAGATCCTCTCCATCCTGCCTCACTACCCGTTCGCGGCTGCGGCGAGCGCCCGGCCGCTCGCCAGCGGTGCGGCGAAGAAGAGCGGATCGTCGGCAAGCGGTCGGCCCATCGTCGTCGCCGGCAGGCCGCTGGCCGCGTAACCGTCGAGGTCGACCGGCTCGACGGCGAGGTCGTGGCGCCCGGTGCAGATCTCGATCAGGTCGTCGAGCGCGGCCTGCGCGGACCCGCCCTCCGGCGCCTGTTCGGCGAGCAGCGGCCATCCCTCGAGCTCGGCCTCGGGAACCGGGACGCGAACCGGGGCCAGGAGCAGCTCGAGCACCGACGCCGAGTGGTGGCTGAGTCCGCGGTGACGAGCCCGCTCGTCGGAGCTCGAGAGGCGCGGGCAGAGCAGCGTCGGCAAGCCGAGCGCGAGCGCGGCGTGGGCGCCGTCGAGCGCGGCCATGCCCCCGTGCCCGAGCCGTGTCGCCGAACCGACGATCCCGGGCCCCGGCCCGACCACGATCGCGTCCCAGCCGAGCCGGCGCGCCGCGGCGTCGAGCGCTCCCGGCAGCGAGATCGCCTCGTGCTCCGCCCCGTACGCCGGTCCGGCGGTGATCACGCCGCAGAGCAGCCCGCGCTCGCGCAGCTCGGCGACGTCGCGCGAGAGCGCCGCCGCGAGCGCCCCGCCGGCCCCCTGGACGAAGCCGACCCGCAGGCCGGGCCGCTCCTGCGCCGCCGCCCACGCCACCGGTGCCAGGTGTCCGTGCAGCGAGATCACGACAGCGGGCGGCTTCGGACCCGCTCGCTGGTCGCGGACTCGTCGACCTCGACCGGATCGACGGGATGCTGCAGCGAGGTGTAGTTGAGCTTCATCACGTGCACGCCGTCGGCATCACCACGGTCGAGGCCGCGGCTCAGGTTGGCGTGGACGAGGTCGAACCCCCCGGAGCCGAGTCCGAGGTCGCGAGCCTCGGTGTTGACGATCACCTCGTCGCCGACCTCGACCTCCCCGACCAGCTTCTGGTCGGCCCAGGCGGCGCGGCGCTCGTCGCCCACCTCGACCGTGAGCGGATCGGTCGAGACGACGATCCCGCGGCGCAGCTTCAGCATCGACGGCTCAGCATTCGGCGTCCCCGGCGAGCTCCACGATCGCCTCACAGACGTCCAGCATCTCGGTCAGCCGCGCGGCGCCGACGCTCTCCTGCGGGGTGTGGTTCGCCTCGGTGCCGTTGGCGAGCAGGACGCAGTCGAACCCGCGGGCGACGAGCGCGTTCGCGTCGCTCCCGCCGCCGGTGACGACGCGGCGCGGCTCGTGGCCGGCGCGCCGCAGGGCCTCCGTCGCGACGCGAACGGCCGCGGAGCCCGGCGGCTGGCGGTAGCCGCGGAAGACCTCGGTGACGTCGACGTCGAGATCGCACCCGTGCTCGCTCGCCCCCCAGGTGCAGGCGTCGAGCATCGCCGCGATCACCGCGGCGATCCTGCCCTGATCGAGCGAGCGTGCCTCGCACTCGATCGCACAGCGGCCGGCGACGACGTTGGTCGCGGTGCCACCGGCGATCACGCCGACGTTCGCCGTCGTCTCGTTGTCGAGTCGCCCGAGCTCCATCGCGCCGATCGCCGCGGCGGCCGCCTCGATCGCCGAGTGGCCGTCCTCGGGCCGGATCCCGGCGTGAGCCTCCACCCCCTCGAACTCGGCGACCAGCCGCTGATGGGTGGGCGCGGCGACGATCAGCTCGCCGATCGGGCTCGCGTGGTCGAGCACGTAGCCGAACGGGGCCCGCAGCGAGCCGAGATCGAGTTCCTTGGCGCCCCGAAGGCCGTCCTCCTCGGCGACCGTGAACGCGAGCTCGATCCCCGCCGCGGGCGCCGCGCCTGCGGCCCGCGCGGCGAGCTCGATCAACACCGCGACCGCCGCCTTGTCGTCGGCGCCGAGGATCGTCTCGCCGCGACTGCGGAAGACGCCGTCGGCGAGCTCGACCTCGATCGGCTCGTCGTGCGGCACCGTGTCGAGGTGGGCGCAGAACATCACCCACCCCTCCCCCGTCCCCGGGATCCGTGCGACCAGGTTGCCGGCGCCCGCCCGGGCAGGCTCGGCCGCGTCCGTCCTCGATCACGTCGACCCCGAGCGACCGAAGCTCGGCCGCCACCGCATCGGCCGCCGCCCGCTCGGAGCCGGTCGGGCTCGGAATCTCGCAGAGCCGCGCGAAGCGGTCGAGGAGGCGCGATTCGCTCACGAGACCGAGGCGATGGCGGCGTCGGCCGCCTGACGCCCGATGTGGTTGTGCATCCGGTACAACCGGCCCTCGCGCAACTCGACCACCCACGCCGCCGGCTGGTCGAGGTCGATCCCGGACTTCCGGCCGCGCCCGTGGATCGATCCGATGACGAGGACGCGTCGATCCTCGAGAACGCGGGCCTCAGAGATCTCGACCCGCCAGGAGTCGAACTGGTCGTCGATCTCCGCCGCCCAGCGCCGGACGCCCTCGCTCCCGCGATAGACAGTGCTCGTCAGCTGCGAGTGAATCTCGACCTCGGGGTCGATCTCCTCGCTGGACAACCTCGCGGTCACCGGAGTTCCAGCGCGCCCAGAGGCCGCGAACCACCTGCGCCTCGTCGCCCATGGCGACAGGCTATGCGAGTCGCGACCGGCTCAGGCTTCGCGGTGAACCCGAATCTCGGCCGCGTCCGCGGCCTGCTCCGCGTCGGGCTCCTCGACCGCCGGCTCCGGCCGCCGCCCGGCGGCGCGGCGTGCGGCTGCGCCGACGAACTCGCGAAACAGCGGCTCGGGACGGGTCGGCCTCGAGTTGAACTCCGGATGGAACTGAGAGGCGACGAAGAACGGGTGCCCGGGCAGCTCGATGATCTCGACCAGGCGCTCGTCCGGGGAGGTGCCTCCGCAGACGAGGCCCTCGTCCTCGAGCCGCCGGCGTAGCTGGTTGTTGACCTCGTAACGGTGACGGTGGCGCTTGTAGATCACGGCCTCGCCGAAGATCTCCCGCGCCCGAGTGCCGTCGTGGAGCTTCACCGGGTCGGCGCCGAGGCGCATCGTCCCGCCCATGTCGGAGACCTCCTTCTGCTCCGGCAGCAGGTCGACGACCGGAAACGGGGTCTCGGGGTCGAACTCGGTCGAGTTGGCTCCCTCCATCCCGGCGACGTGGCGGGCGAACTCGGCGACCGCGATCTGCATCCCGAGGCAGATCCCGAGGTACGGGACGCCGCCCTCACGGGCGGCCCTGGCCGCGGCGATCTTGCCCTCGATCCCGCGCTCGCCGAACCCGCCAGGGATCAGGATCCCGTCCGCCCAGCCGGCGATCTCGTCGGGGTCGAAGTCCTCGGAGTCGACGAGCTCGACGTCGACGTTGGTGCCGTAGTGGTAGCCGCCGTGGGTGAGCGCCTCGATCACCGACTTGTAGGCGTCGGCGAGCTGCACGTACTTCCCGACCAGGGCGATCCGCGTCGTCCCTTCGCAGGCGTCGGCGCGGCGGATCAGCGTCTCCCACTCCTCGAGGTCGGGGGCCGGTGCCTCGACCCCGAAGTGGTCGAGGACGAGGTCATCGGCGCCGTCGGCCCGCATCACCAACGGCACCTTGTAGATGTTGTCGACGTCTCGCGCGGAGAGCACGGCGTCCTCGTGGACGCTGGCGAAGAGCGCGATCTTGCGCCGGATATCGCGGTCGAGGCCCCTCTCCGAGCGGCAGATCAAGGCGTGCGGCTGGATGCCGATCCGGCGCAGCTCGTTGACCGAGTGCTGGGTCGGCTTCGTCTTCAGCTCGCCGGCGTGTCCGATCCAGGGGACGAGAGTCAGGTGCAGGAACATGCAGCGGCGCGGGCCGAGCTCGGAGTAGAGCTGGCGGATCGCCTCCAGGAACGGCAGCGACTCGATGTCGCCGACCGTGCCGCCGATCTCGGTGATCACGAAGTCGACCGCCTGCGACTCGGCGACGATCAGGATCCGCTGCTTGATCTCGTCGGTGATGTGCGGGATCACCTGCACGGTCGCCCCGAGGTAGTCGCCGCGGCGCTCGCGCCGGATGACCGAGTTGTAGACCGCCCCGGCGGTCACGTTCGAAGAACGCGACGTGTTCTCGTCGGTGAACCGCTCGTAGTGACCGAGGTCGAGGTCGGTCTCGGCGCCGTCCTCGGTCACGAACACCTCACCGTGCTGGAACGGGCTCATCGTGCCCGGATCGACGTTGATGTACGGATCGAACTTCTGCAGCTGGACGCGGAACCCGCGGCTGACGAGCAGGCGCCCGATCGAGGCCGCTGCGATCCCCTTGCCGAGTGATGAGACAACGCCGCCGGTGACGAAGATGAAGCGCGTCTCGCCCGGCTTCATCGCTTCAATCACCCCGATTCACTCTGCCGAGCGAGTCTAGCCAGCGCAGTGGCGGAACGGTTTCGATCGCCGCCGATATCGACCGGAACTCGCCGTAGAGGGTGAGCCCGGCGACGATCGCCAGCGCGACCCAGCGCCCGGAGTCGCCGAGCGTCGTCAGCAGCGAGATCCCGGCCAGAGCGCCGACCAGGTTCGAGCCCGTGTCGCCGAGCATCGCCCGCTCGCGCAGGGTGAACCAGCAGACGACGGCCACCGGCCCGACGAAGACGCCGAGCAACTCCAGCGGGGCGATCGTCCAGGCCCCGATGCAGAGCCCGGCGAGCAGGACCGAGAACGCTTTCTCGACCCGTCCCGGTCGCAGGTCGAGGAGGTTGAAGAGGTTGGTCGCGAGCAGCAGCAAGGCGAGATCGCCGAGGTAGTCGATCCCCTCTCGCCCGCGCCCGGAGACGACATAGGCGGCGAGCGCGAGCGCGCCGACCCCCTTGACCGCCCCGGTCGAGAAGCGCCCCGCGAGGACGGCTCGCGCGTGGCCCCGCCAGCCCCGCGCGCTGTCGGTCGCCGCCCCGCGACCGAGCGAGTCGTCGAGCAGCCCGAGCAGGGCCACCCCGAGGACGTAGACGATCCAGCCCCGGAGCTCCGGATCGAGCAGGTCGAGGTCGGCGCGGTCGTCGAGCACCGCCAGCGGCGCGAGCGCGATCAACGAGCAGGCGACCATCGGCGCCCCGGCCGGGAAGGCGACCGGCCGGCCGCGGTAGTTCTCGCGCGCCAGCCCGGATCTCAGCATGTCGCTCAGCCACGGGCCGAGCAACACCGCTGCCACCGCGGCCGAGACCAGCAGGCCGGAGAGCATCAGCGACAGCGGGTGCTGCCCTGCGCCAGTAGGTCCGGTAGCAGGCTGTCGGCGCTGTCCTTGACGCCGTAGTTGCCCTCCGCGCAGTCGAGCGTGTAGACGAGCGCGACCTTGCCCGGCAGCTGGTTGACGTTGTCGACGCTGGCCGAGGCGTTGGCGTCGAAGAAAGTGATCGAGCTGTCGCTGGTGTCCGTAGTCTCGACTCCGACAACCGGCACCTTCGCGTCGGTCATCCCCCCGACCAGCTCGCTCTCGAGCTGGTCCGTATCGCGCTCCTCACGCGCCGACCCGGTCGGAGGGCGCTGGCGGACCACGACGACCCCGTCGATCCTCCCCGGCTCGCCGCTGTAGCGGGTGAGCAGCGCCGCCCGCAGGCCGGCGAAGCCCTTGCCGCCGCGGACGAGCAACCGCCCGGAACGCTTCGCGGCGCGATCGAACGCCGTCCCTCGCGGGAGCGGGCGCTGCGAGCCACCTTGGGACGCGTCGGCGACCGCCCCCGGATCCGGGGGCTCCCGGACCACCGCGACCTCTGCCAGCTGGCCGCCGGATTGCTGCAGTGAGCTGCGCACGTCGGCGGCAATCGCGTCGTCGAGCCCGCCGAGCGCGACGAGAGCGATCCGGCGGCCCTGCAGGCGTCCGTCGGCGAGCGCCGGCGCGGCGAGGCGGCTGAACTGCCCCTGCTCGCCGAGCTGCTGCTGGAGGTCGTCGACCTGCTCGCGGTAGTTGTCGATGTCGGCGTGCAGGCTGTGCTCGAGGCTGTCGGCCGTGCCGTTGACGATGTCGGAGCCGAACCCGACGCCGATCAGGATCCCGACCGCAAGGGCGAAAAAGACCCCCGCCAGCGAGGCCGCGTGGTAGCGCGCCGAGTAACCCATCAGCGGGGGTCGCTCACATCTCGCTCCGCGCTCACAGGTTCAGCAGCACCTTGAGCTTCAGCCACAGGAGGTCGAAGAACTCGGCCAGTGCCGGCGAGCTGAGGACGACGATCACGATCAGCGCAACGGACACAAGGACGAAGCCGGCCATCTGCCAGCCGCGCACACCCGGGTTGTAGAGGCGACTGACGCCCTTCGCGTCGACCAGCGTCTCGCCGATCCGCAGCCGGGTGAGGAAGGTGGAGGACATCCCGGCACGGTTCTTGTCGAGGAACTCGGTGAGGTTGAAATGGGCGCCGACCGAGACGATCAGCTCGGCGCCGTTCTGGTGCGCGAGCAACATCGCCACGTCCTGGCTCGTGCCGACCGCGGCAGCGACGACAGGCTCGAGGCCGAGGCGCTCGAGGCGCCCTCGTCCGGGCGCGCGGCCGTCGGGGTAGGCATGGACGACGACCTCGGCGCCGCAGGTCAGGACCGTGTCGCTCGCCGAGTCCATGTCGCCGAGCACCATGTCGGGCCGAAAGCCCTCCTCGAGGATCGCGTCCGCTCCCCCGTCGACGCCGACGAGGACCGGCTTCGTGTCCTCGATGTACGCGCGCAGGGTGCGCAGGTCGCGGCGATAGGTCGTGCCGCGGACGACGATCAGCGCGTGGCGGTCACGGAACCTGGTTCGCACCGGGGGCAACTCGAGCTTGCCGGCAAGCAGCGCGCCCTCGTCGCGAACGTGTTCGATCGTGTTCTCGGCAAACGCGGCGAGCGCCTCGTTGATCCGCTCGCGCTGTCGCTCGATCTGCTCGCTCGCGATCTCGAGGTCGATCACTCTGCCGGCTCCGAGCACCGAGCCGTTGCGACGGATCTCTCCGTCGGTGAAGATCACCTCGTCGCCGTCGCCGAGCTCCTCGAACAGCGGCGCGGAGGGCGCGTCGATCAGCGGCACCTCGGCCCGGGCGAGGACCAACGGCCCGGTGTTCGGGTAGCGACCGGTCGACGACCGGGCGACGTTGATCACCGCCGCGACGCCGCTCGCGGCGAGATCCTCGGCGGCGAGCCGGTCGAGGTCGGCGTGATCGATCACCGCGATCTCGCCGGGCCGCAGCCGCTTCACCAGGTCCTTGGTCTTGCGACCGAGCCTCGCCCGGCCGCTGATCGATGCCGGCCCTGGAGGCCGCAGCTGGATCTCGGGCCCGCGCAGGTAGGAACGAGCCCGGCTTCGTAGAGCCATGCCCGGATTATTCCCCTGACGCGAACGCCGCGCGGTAGCGTCCGGCCATCGCGCTGATCCCAGACCCGATCTCGAAGCCCGTCTCGCAGCTCGGCGCCGCCGCCCAGAACGCGTTCGAGGTCGCCAGGTTCGGCGGCCTCGAGACCGGCGAGCAGCCGTCGCCGTTCGAGGTCGTCGCCGAGCGCCCGGTCTATCGGTTGCGCCGCTACTACCCGGACGCGGCCGCCGGTCCGCCGGTCCTCCTCGTGCCGCCGATGATGCTCGCCGCCGACGTCTACGACGTCTCGCCCTCCTCGAGCGCCGTCTCCGTCCTGCACGAGCTCGGGGCAGATCCGTGGGTGGTCGACTTCGGCGCCCCCGAGCACGAGGAGGGCGGGCTGGAGCGCAACCTCGCCGACCACGTCGTCGCCGTCTCCGACGCGGTCGACCGGGTGCGCGCCGAGAGCGGCCGCGACGTGCACCTCGCCGGCTACTCGCAGGGAGGCATGTTCTGTTACCAGGCCGCCGCGTACCGGCGGGGCGAGGGGATCGACACCGTGATCACCTTCGGCAGCCCGGTCGATACCAGGGTCTCGCTGCCGCTCGGGATCCCGGCGGAGGTCGCCGAGGCCGGCGCCGGCGTGCTCGCGGAGGTGTTCGGGCGCACTGCGGTCCCGGCGTGGATGAGCCGAACCGGGTTTCGCCTCCTCGATCCGGTCAAGTCGCTGCGCCAGCAGGTCGACTTCATCCTCCAGCTCCACGACCGAGAGGCGCTGCTGCCGCGCGAGCGCCAGCGCCGGTTCCTGATGGGCGAGGGCTGGGTCGCGTGGCCGGGGCCGGCCGTCGCCGACTTCATGCGCCAGTTCATCGCCCACAACCGGATGCTTCAGGGCGGGTTCGTGATCCGCAACCGGACGGTGACCCTCGCCGACATCTCCTGCCCGGTCCTCACCGTGGTCGGCGAGGTCGACGAGATCGCTCCCGCCGAGGGGGTCCGAGCGATCGCCCGCGCCGCGCCTCGGGCGGAGGTCTACGAGCTCGCGCTCCGCGCCGGACACTTCGGGCTCGTGGTCGGCTCGACGGCGACGCAGACCACCTGGCCGACCATCGCCGCCTGGGCTCGGTGGCGGGCCGGCGACGGGGAGCCTCCCCGAGCTGATCAGAAACGTCGACGAGGATCGACCTCCCGCCAGAGGCCCCCGGCGTCGGGACCCGGCTCGGCCTCGGCCTCGAGCTCGCGGCGGGCGTCGGCGGTGGGCTCGCCCGCTCGGTCGCCGGGGCCGCGGTCCGCACCGTCGGAGGCGCGAGGGTGCTGACCGAGGAGATCACCGGCCAGCTGCCCCGCCTCGCGCGGCTCGGCCGTCTGCGCCCCGACACCCGGGTCTCGCTCGGCCTGCTGCTCGACGAGCAGGCCCGACGGGCGCCGGACGCCGAGTTCTTCCTGTTCGAGGACCGTGCCTACCGTCACGACGCCGTCAAGCGCCGGATCGACAACGTGGTCCGCGGGCTGCTCTCGCTCGGCGTCCGCCAGGGCGAGCACGTCGGGGTGCTGATGAGGACCCGGCCGAGCGGCCTCTCGGTCGTCGCGGCGCTCAACCGGCTCGGAGCCGTCGCGGTGCTGATGCGGCCCGACGGGCCGGTCGCCCGCGAGGCCGAGCTCGGCCAGGTGCGGCGGATCGTCGCCGACCCGGAGCTGGCTGCGCGCGCGGCCGAGGCCGGGGTCGGCGAGGTGATGGTGCTCGGCGGCGGCGGCGAGGACCGCTATCTCGGCCGCGGGGTGATCGACATGGAGCGGATCGACCCCGACGAGGTCGAGCCGCCCGCCTGGTACGTGCCCAACCCCGGTCGCGCCAGCGACCTCGCCTGCGTCCTCTTCACCGGCGAGGGCGAGCGCACTCGCGCCAACCGGGTCACGAACGGGCGCTGGGCGCTGTCGGCGTTCGCGACCGCGTCGGCGGCGGCCCTCTCCGACGACGACACGGTCTACGCGGTGACCCCGATCTACCACCCCTCGGGGTTGCTGATGAGCATCGGCGGCGCCGTCGCCGGCGGGGCGCGGCTGGCGATCGCACGCGACTTCGACCCGGCGACCTTCTGGGCCGAGGTGCGGCGCTACGGGATCACGGTCGCCTCCTACACGTGGACGATGCTGCGCGGGATCGCGGCCGCCCCGCCCGACCCGGCCGAGCTTCATCACCCGCTCCGGCTCTTCATCGGCGCGGGGATGCCCCGCGGGCTCTGGCGGCGCGTCACGCGGCGCTTCGCCCCGGCGCGGGTGCTCGAGTTCTACGCCTCGACCGAGGGCGAGGCGATCCTCGTCAACCTGCGGGGCGACAAGCCGGGCAGCAAGGGACGGCCGCTGCCGGGCAGCGCCGAGGTTCGCCTCGCCGCCTACGAGATCGAGACCGGCCGTCTGCGGGAGCGCCCGGACGGGTTCGCGGCCCCGTGCGACCCCGGCGAGATCGGGATGCTGCTGACGCGCCAGCGGAGCGTCGTCTCGACCACGGAGAGCCCGCTGCGCGGCCTGTTCGAGCCCGACGACGCGTGGCTTGCGACCGGCGACCTGTTTCGTGCCGACGAGGACGGCGACCTGTGGCTGATCGACCACGCGCAGGCGATGATCCGGACCGACCACGGGTTCGTCGGCGGGTTTCCGATCACCGACGCGCTCGGCGACATCGACTCGATCGACCTCGCGGTCGTCTACAGCGTGCCGACCGACGACGCCACCGTCTCGCTCGCGGTCGCCGCGGTGACGCTCACGGAGGGCGGCGAGCTGACGGCGGGCGACCTCGACGAAGCACTGGGAGCGCTCGCCGAGTCCGAGCGGCCGGACATCGTCCGGGTCGTCGAGAGGATCGCGGTCACCACCTGGTACCGGCCGAGCGCGGCTGAGCTCCGAGCCGAGGGGGCACCTCCCGACGGCCCCGACGTCTTCCGGCGCTCGAGCGCCGGCTACGGGTAACCGCTCGGCTCAGGGGCTGACGGTAACCGCGACGATCGCGGTCGAGCCGCCGTTGAGGGTGTAGGTGAAGCTGTCCGAGCCGGCGAAGTCCGGATCGGGCGTGTAGGCGAGGTCGGCGCCGTCGTTGGTGATCGCGACGCTGCCGTTGGCGCCGTTCGTCGTCGAGACGATCTGCTTCGGCCCGCCGTCGACGTCGAGGTCGTTGGCGAGCACGTCGACCGTGTTGGCGCCGGAGTCCTCGGCGACGGTCGCTTCGTCATCGACCGCGGTCGGCGGGTCGTCGACCGGGGTGACGGTGATCGACACGCTCGCGGTCGCGCCGCCGTTCAGCGTGTAGGTGAATCTGTCGGAGCCGGCGAAGTCGGGACCGGGCGTGTAGGTGAGGTCGGCGCCGTCGTTGGTGATCGCGACGCTGCCGTTGGCGCCGTTCGTCGTCGAGACGATCTGCTTCGGCCCGCCGTCGACGTCGAGGTCGTTGGCGAGCACGTCGACCGTGCTGGCGCCGGAGTCCTCGGCGACGGTCGCTCGGTCGTGGACGGCGCCGGGCGGGTCGTCGACCGGGGACAGGAACCTCATCAGGAGGCGGGCGTTGGCGTCATAGACCGAGGGATCGTCTGGGTCACCCAGGTGGCCCCCGGGAACCGTGAGCGCCTCGACCTCGGGATCGGCGGCAGCCCACTTTCGGGTCTTCTGATTCATCCACCTGGAGTCGTCCCGGGGGGTCAGGGCCAGGATCGGAAGCGAACTGTCGAAGTAGATCGGCGATGCTCGTCGCAGGTCGGCGTTCGTCGCGTTGACCAGATCGGCATACGGCGGGTCCGGGCTCAGGTGCCTCGCGAACACCCTCAGGTTCGCCACCGGGGAGTAGACCGCCGCCGCCTTCACCAGGCCCCGCTGGGCGAGGAGCGCCGCGAGCGTCCCCCCGGCGGACTCGCCGTAGGCATAGACGTCGTCGTACTGAGCCGCCGCCTGCTCCGCCGACGCGACCGCTCCGTTCAGGTCCCAGAGCGGGTAGTCGACGTTGTCGACCTCGAAGCCCATCTCGGTGGCCATCGTGACGGCGCGGGACATGCTCGTCGGTGTCGCCGAAGATGAAGCCGCCAGGATGGAAAATCAGCAGTGTCGGCGACTGGGCTTCGGCACTCGGAGCGCAAAGTCCGAGCACCACCGCCAGCGCGGCGGCGAGGATCGCCAGTCGCCTACGCCGTTGCGTCCGTTGCGGGCCGTCGTGACGCTCGGGCACGTCCTCGACGTTGATCTCGCCGCTGATCACGGTCGCCGAGCCCGCTTGCTCACCATGTGGCCAGCCTACGCTCGATGCAGCGCAACGAGCGCCAATAAGGATCACGCGGCGCCGGGGTATCGTCGCTGAGATGGGCCGGGAGCTGACGCTACGCGGCCTCGAGCAGCTCGCGCGCGTGGCGGCTCGCCGCCGTGTCGCCGCGCTCGCCGCCCAGCATCCTGACGATCTCGGCGAGCAGCTCATCGCCGTCGACGCGCTCGGCCGTCGCGACCGTGGCGCCGCCGAGGTTCGCCTTCTCGATCCGGAAGTGGGTGCTCGCCATCGAGGCGATCTGCGGCAGGTGGGTGATGCAGATCACCTGCCGGCCCTGCGCCAGCCGGCGCAGCCGCTCGCCGACGGCGCGCGCGGTGCTCCCCCCGATCCCGGCGTCGATCTCGTCGAAGGCGAGCGCCCGGCCGTCGCCCTCGCTGGCGAGCCCGGTCAACGCCAGCATGATCCGCGACAGCTCGCCGCCCGACGCCGTGTCGCGGAGCGGCGACACCGGCATTCCAGGGTTGGTCGCGACCAGGAACTCGACCGTCTCGGCGCCGCTCGTGCCGAGCCCGTCGGGGTGCGGCTCGAGCGCCACCTCCAGCCGCGCCCCGTCCATCGCCAGCTCGGAGAGCTCGGCCCCGACCCGCTCGCAGAGCCTCCCCGCTGCCGCGGCCCGCTCGGCCGAGAGCTCGCCGGCGAGCTGCTCGGCGGTCTGCCGCGCGGCGGCCAGCCGGCCCTCGAGCTCGCCGGCGAGCACCTCCGCGTTCTCGAGCCGCTCGACCTCGGCCCGGCAACGCTCGGCGTGGGCGACGACCGCCCCGATCGAGCCACCGTGCTTTCGGCGCAGCCGGTCGAGGGCGTCGAGCCGCTCCTCGACCGCTTCGAGGCGGCCGGGGTCGGCGTCGATCCGCTCCAGATAGGAACGCAGCTCGGCACCGAGGTCGTCGAGCTCGACGGCCGTCGCGCGGACCCTTTCGGTGAGCTCGTCGAGCTCGGCGTCGATCCCGCCGACGCCGGTCAGCCCCGCCTCGGCCTCGCCGAGCGCCGAACGCGCCCCGCCGCCATCCTCCGCTGCGCCGGAGATCGCCTCCACCCCACGCGCCGCGGCGAGGCGTAGCCCCTCCGCGTGGCGCAGACGATCGCGCTCGGCCTCGAGCTCGGCCGCCTCGTCGGCATCGGGCGCCGCGGCCTCGATCTCCGAGAGCTCGAAGCGCATCAGGTCGAGGTCGCGCTCGCGCGAGCCCTCACGCTGCTGCAGCTCGGCGAGCTCGCGCGCCAGTCCGCGCGCCTCCGAATGCGCGGCGCGATACCGGGTCCGCAGCGCCAAGGTGCTCGGCTCCCGCAAACCCGTCGAGGATCTCGAGCTGCGCCGAGGCGACGGTCAGCCTGCGGTGCTCGTGCTGGCCGTAGAACGCCAGCAGCCGCGATCCGAGCGAGCGCAGCTCCGCCGCCGACGCCGAGCGCCCGCCGATGAAGGCGCTGGTGCGCCCCGAGCTGCCGATTCTCCGGCCGAGCACGATCTCGTCGCCTCGTTCGCCGAGCCGCTCGGCGACCGCCGCGAGCTCCGGGGTGTCGAGCGCGCCCTCGGGCAGTGCGAAGGCGCCCTCGACCCACGCCTCCTCGGCTCCCGGCCGGACGATCTGCGGCCGGGCCCGACCGCCGAGCAGCAGATCGAGAGAGTGGGCGAGCACGGTCTTGCCTGCGCCGGTCTCGCCCGTGATCGCGTTCAGGCCCTCGCCGAGGCGCAGCTCGGCGCGCTCGATCAGAAGCAGGTTCTCGATCCGGAGCTCGAGTAGCACTCCCCCGTTCTAGCGAGGCGCCCCGACGGATTCGCCCCGCTGGATGGAAACCGCTGAGCCGGCCGGCGCCGGGTTCGGATCCGGCCGGCTCTCGGCCGCGGGCTGCGGCGCAGGCCCGGCCGACGCCTCGACGAGGTCCCGGCCGCGAACCAGCACCCAGCCGGCGATCCCGCCGACGAACGCGATCGCGGCGCCGACCAGGAGGATCTCGTTGAGCCCGCTGATGAACGCCTGACTGGCCGCGTCGGCCGCCTGTTGGCGAAACTGCGGCGGCACGGATGCGACCGCAGTCTGCGCCGCGCCGGAGGAGACCGCTTCGGAGAACGCCGACGGTGCCTGCGGCAGCAGCTCGCTGAGCTTCGAGTCGATCCGCGCCTGGAAGATCGCGCCGAGCGCCGCCGTGCCGGTCGCGATCCCGACCTGGCGGAAGGTGCTGTTGATTCCCGACGCCATCCCGGCCCGGGCCGCGTCGACCACACCGATCGCGACCGACGCGATCGGCGGGTTCGTCATCCCGACCCCGATCCCGGCGAGGATGAAGCCCGGCAGCAGCGTCGTCCAGCCGTCATCGACCTCGACGCCGTGCATCAGCGTCAGCCCGACGCCGACGATGATCAGCCCGGTGCCCATCAGCGCTCGAGCCGGGACCCGGTTGAGCAGCCGCCCGGAGATCGGAGCGACGACGAACGAGAGCACGGTCAGCGGCAGGAACCGCAGCCCTGCCTCGAGCGGCGAGTACTGGAGCACGTCCTGGATGTAGAGCGTCAGGTAGAGGAACATCGCGAACATCCCGGCCGAGAGCGCGAAGGCGACGATCGAGACGCCGGTGAACGAGGGCTTTCGGAACAGCGAGAGGTCGAGCATCGCGTGCTCGCGGCGGAGCTCGATGACCACGAACGCGACCAGCAGTGCAACGGCGGCGCCGAGCGAGCCGACGATCTGGGCACTGCCCCAACCCTCGGCGTTGGCGCGGATGAGCCCGAAGATGAGCAGGAAGAGCGCCACCGAGAAGGTGATCAGTCCCGCCCAGTCGATCGGTTGCGGGTCGGACGCCTTGACGTTGGCGAGCTTCCTCTCGGTGAGGACGATCGCGCCGATCCCGATCGGCACGTTGACGAAGAAGATCCACTCCCAGCCGAGCCCCTCGGTGATCACGCCTCCGATCAGCGGGCCTACCGCCACCGAGCCGCCCACGGTCGCCCCCCAGATGCCGATCGCGTTGGCGCGCTCGCGGCCCTCGAACTCCTGTGCGATCAGCGCCAGGGCGGTCGCGAACATCGCCGCGGCGCCGGCTCCCTGGAAGCCACGGGCGAAGTTGAGGACGGTGGGATCGCCCGAAAGCCCGCACGCGAAGGAGGCGGCGGTAAAAAGCGCGAAGCCGAAGCTGAACACGCGCCGGCGGCCGATCCGATCGCCGATCGAGCCGGCGACGAGCAGGAACGAGGCGAGGGTCAGCGCGTAGGCGTCGATCACCCACTGGAGGCTCGAGAAGCTCGCGTCGAGGTCGCTCTGGATGTCCGGCAGCGCGACGTTGACGATCGTGACGTCGATCAAGAGCATGAACGTCGCCACACAGACGGCGAGAAGGGTCCACCACTTGCGCTCCATCTGAACTAGCCTCCTAACGTTCAGCCCCAGCGATCGTCAGCCATGCTGACTTTCAGTGTTTTATCATAAGCTCCGACGAGATGGCCGAGACGTCACTCCCTCCCTCGCTCGCCGAGATGGCGGGCTTCCTGCTCGCCAAGGCGCACGCCCTCTTCCACGACCGCGCGGACCAGGTCCTCGGGCCCGGAGAGCTCGGGATCAAGCACTTCGGCTGCCTGACGGTGATCTCCGACGAGGGGCGCCTCTCCCAGCAGTATCTCTGCGACCGGATGCGTGTCGACCGCACGACGATGGTCGGCGTCGTCGACGACCTCGAGGCAGCCGGGCTGGTCGACCGGCGCCGCAACCCCGACGACCGCCGCGCCTACGCGCTCGAGGCGACCGACGCGGGGCGCGCCTGGATCGCCGAGAAGCGGGGGGCGCTGATGGCGGCACAGGAGCAGATCCTCTCCGTCCTCACCGAGGCCGAGGAGCGCCAGCTCGTCGCCATCCTGCAGCGGCTGCTAGTGCGCGAGCCGGCCGAACTTTTCGCGGATCCGTCGGTAGAAGCTCGATCTCGGTAGCTGGGCGAGGCGGCCGACGTCGTCGCGAAACCGGACCTCGATCTCGGCGCCGCTTGCCAGCTCGCCCAACAGCTCGCCGTCGAGCACGACGTCGACCGGGTCGCGGCCGGCAGCGTTGCGGACGCTGAGCACGTCGTTCGGCGCGACGACCAACGCCCGCGCCGTCAGCGTGTGCGGAGCGATGAAGCTGACCACGTACCCCTTGACCCCCCAGGCGAGGATCGGCCCCGAGTTGGCGAGGTTGTAGCCGGTCGAGCCGGCCGGAGTCGCGGCGACGAGGCCGTCGCAGCGCACGTGGCCGACCTCCTGGCCACCGAGTCGGTAGGCGAGCTCGGCGACCCTTCCGTGAGGGCGGCGGATGAACGAGACGTCGTTGAGCGCCGGCGGGGTGATGTCCAAGCCGGCCGCCAGGGCGGGCATCCGCATCACCTCGAAGTCGCCCGTGAAGGCGCGCTGGAGGCCGTCGGTGAGCTGATCGGGGTCGACCGCGGCGAGGAAGCCGACGGTTCCGTAGTTGAAGCCGAAGACCGGCACCTCGGTCTCGGCGTAGGCGCGCAGCGCCTTGAGGATCGTCCCGTCGCCGCCGAGGACGATGCAGAGATCCGGCTCGCCCGGAAGCTCGTCGATGCGCTCGACGCCGGCCGCTGCGTCCCCGTGCTTGGCGAGCTCGTCGGCGGTCGCGAGCAGCCGGCAGCCGGCGGCCGCCGCTGCGGCGACGGCCTGGCGCAGCGCGTCGGCGGTCTGCTCGGGCTGGGTGTGGGTGAGCACCACCGCGGTCCGGATCTCGGCGGGCGGCTCGACCGGACCGGTGCTCACGGCTCGACCGCCTCGATCGCCGCTTCGACGTCGACGCCGGGGATCGTGGCGGCGCCCTTTCGCAGGCGGATGAACGTCTCGCGGTTTCCCTTCGCGCCGGGGAGCCCGGACGACGCGAACCCGACCACGGCGAGCCCGGCGCCCGGCGCCGCTTCGGCTACGCCGCGCAGCGCGTCGCGACGGGCGGGTGCTTCGCGTACCACCCCGCCCTTGCCGACCCGCTCGGGGCCGAGCTCGAACTGCGGCTTCACCAACGCCAGGATCTCGCCATCCGCCGCCACGCATCTCGCGACGGCCGGCAGGATCTTGCTCAGCGAGATGAACGAGACGTCCACGGTCGCGATCGCGGCGGCGAACGGGAGCTCGCCGGGCACGATCTCGCGTGCATTTCGGTGCTCGATCACGTCGACGCGGGGATCGTTACGCAGGCTCCAGTCGAGCTGGCCTCGCGCGACGTCGAGAGCGATAACGCGCGCCGCCCCACGCTTCAGCAGACAATCGGTGAAACCGCCGGTGGAGGCGCCGACGTCCAGGCAGGCGAGGCCGGCGACCTCGATCGCGAACGCGTCGAGCGCGTTCTCGAGCTTCACGCCGCCCCTGGAGACGAACCGGGGCGGCTCGCTGACCAGCAGGTCGGCGTCCTCGGCGACGAGCTGGCTCGGCTTCAGCGCCAGCGGCCCGTCGCGGCCGATCCGCACCCGACCGGAGCGGACCGAGTCCGCCGCGCTGGTCCGCGAGCTCGCGAGCCCGCGCTCGGCGAGCAGGGTGTCGATTCGCCGCTTCGGCATGCGGGCACGGTAGCGGCCCGGGGCGCGGTCCAGGGCGGCGTGGGCCAGACCGGGGCCGCGATGGATCCGTTCGGCGGGTTGATCGTCGAACGCGCGTGAGCTTGGTCAGCCGACGAAGGTGACGTGCCACCACTCGTCGGGTGCGTCGACCTTCGCCCAGCCGAATGAGGCGCCGATCTGATCCACGATCGACCGCATCTCCGGGGTGGCGACGTCCACCGCGATGCCGAGATTGTGCTCGGAGGTTCCCGGAGGCGCAGCGAGGAGCCCGACGCCGGCGAGGTACTGGCTGTAGAGCTCGGCCTGCTGGTCATAGGTGCGGTAGGCGCCCAGGGACCCCTCCGGGTAGAGGTCGACGCCGTAGCTGCTCAGCGACGTCTCGCGCAGCGAGTTCCACGCCGCGGCGGCGTCGCTGCGCAGATACAGGGTGCCGAACGGGGACGGGATCGCCCCGAGCGGGATGTCGGAGCTCGAAACGGAGCTCGTGGAGGAGCCGCCCGCAGGGATCTGGATCGTCTGCCCGATGATCAACAGCGCGTCCGCGGAGAGGCCGTTGACGCTTGCGAGGTCTGCCTCCGCGACCCCGTTCGCGAGCGCGATCGACCACAGGCTCTCGCCCGCGGTCACGGTGTGGGTGGCGCCGGATACGGGCGAGGCGACGCTCGAGCTCGAGGACGTCGACACGCCCGCCGAGGCCAGGGCCGCCGCCCCCTCGGCCACGGTCGGGACCTGGATCGTCTCGCCGACGTAGATCTGCGCGTCCTCGGCGAGGCCGTTGAAGGCGGCGACCGTCCGGGTCGTGAAGTTGTTGCTGGCAGCGATCGACCACAGGGTCTCGCCGGGTTGGACGATATGGCTGACGGCGGCGGTGGCAGGCGACGCGACGAGGGTGATCGCCCCGGTCGCGCCGACGAGCACCCCCACCAGGCGCGAACGACGCACACCGGGCTCCTCTCTTGTTGTCTGCCCGGTGCTTTGCGCCCGTGCGCGGATCCCCTGCCGTGTGGCGTTGTTATGTGTCGTGCAAGGCGCCGTTCAGGCGTTTCGCGGGGCGCCTGGGGCGCGGGTCAGCACCGATGCTTGCTGTTCGAGCCGCCCCCGCCGCGACAGTCGTTCGAGCCTCCGCCGCCCCTGAGCACGTCATTGCCGGTCCCGCCTCTGAGCAGGTCGTCGCCGCCCTTGCCGCGCAGCTCGTCGTCGTCGCTGCCGCCGAGCGAGCTCGGGTACAGAAGAGAAAGCGACGGCCCCGCCGAAGCGGGGCCGTCACTGGTACAGGGAGGAGAGATATGTGTGTGTTTTTGTCTGTGTGAGGTAGGTCGGGCGTACTCAGGCGCCGCGGACTGCGCTGAACCGCGTTGAAGCGGTCAGAGCGGCCAGAACGGCGCCAACACCGACCAGAAAGATTCCTGCGGCCCATCCCGACGTCAGGCCGATCGAGATGCCGGCCGTCGTCGCGATCGCCGCGAGCGTGTAGTCGAACCCCGCGTGCGCCGAGAGCGGCACTGCCCGACCGGTTCCCTCGGCCTGTAGCGAAAGCCCGATCAGGGCGGCCCCGATCGCGACCGCGATCACCGTCCCGGACCGTCCGAACCCGAGCAGGAACGGCGCGACCATGATCGCCGGCCCGAGGACCATCTCGACGGCTGCGTGGACCGCGGGCGTGATTGCTCTGCCGCTCATCACATTCCAGGGTACGAACATACGTGCGCTTCGTGTGTGACGAGAGTCACACCGGCCGGATCAGCGCAAGGGCGACGCCGCTAGGACGGGACGGCGTCGCACGCGGCGAGCGCCGCGGTCACCCGATCGGCGACCACCGGACCGGTGAGCCCGACCTCCTCGCGGAGCAACGCGGGCTTACCGTGCGTGACATAGCGGTCCGGGAGGCCGATGCGGAGCACGGTGGCGCGCTCCCCCTCGCGACCGGCGAAGGCGTCCTCGAGCTGCCCGAGCACTCCGGAGCCGAATCCCCCGGCGAGGACGTTCTCCTCGATCGTCACGAGGAGGTCGTGGTCGGCGGCGAGCCGCTCGATCAACCGCTCGTCGAGTGGCTTCGCGAAGCGCCCGTCGGCGACGGTCACCGAGAGGTCGTGCTCGGCGAGGATCGCGGCGGCGTCGAGAGCCACGCGGACGCCGTATCCGTAACCGAGCAGGGCCACCCTTTCTCCCTGCTTCAGCACCTCGCCGGTGCCGATCGGAATCTCCTTCGCGCGCTCCGGGAGCGGCACCCCCTCGGCGGTGCCCCGCGGGTACCGAAACGCGATCGGCCCGTCGTCGTGGCTGACCGCGGTACGCAGCATGTGGACGAGCATCGCCTCGTCTCGCGGAGCCATCACGACGACGTTGGGGAGCGCGCGGAAGTAGGAGACGTCGAAGGCGCCGTGGTGGGTCGGCCCGTCGTCGCCGACGAGACCGGCGCGGTCCATCGCGAAGACCACGTTCAGCTTCTGCAGGCAGACGTCGTGGACCAGCTGGTCGTAGGCACGCTGCAGGAACGTCGAGTAGATCGCGCAGACCGGCTTTGCCCCCTGGACCGCGAGCCCCGACGCGAACAGGACGGCGTCCTGCTCGGCGATCCCGACGTCGTAGTACTGCTCCGGGCACTCCTTCTCGAGCGCCGTCAGCCCCGTGCCGCCGGCCATCGCCGCGGTGATCCCGATCACGCGGCGGTCGCGCTTCGCCTCGACGACGAGCGCGTCGCCGAACACCGAGGTGTAGGCGGGCGGCGGCTTCTGGGTCTCCTCCGGCCGGGCTCCCTCGATCATCTCGCCGCGGGTCAGCGGCGGCTTCGCGGCGGGCTTCTTCGGCGCCGGCTTGCCGCCGACGATCGAGCCCGGCTTCGCCGCGTGCCACTTCTCCATCCCCTCGAGCCCGCCCTCCTCGGCCGGCTCGAATCCCTTTCCCTTGACCGTGTGGATATGGACGACGACCGGCCGGTCGGCCTCGAGCGCGGTTTCGAGCGTCGGCCGCAGCGCGGCGACGTCGTGGCCGTCGATCGGGCCCATGTAGGCGAGGTCGAGCTCCTCGAAGAACAGACCCGGCGCGGCGTAGGCCTTGATCGCGGTCTTGATCTCGGGCCCGAGTCGCTCGAACTGGCGGCCGAGCCCGAGCGGGAGCCTGGTCAGCGCCGACTCGACGTCCTCGCGCGCGTGGTAGAGGCGCGGGCGCAGCCGCATGCGCTGGAACGAGCGGGCGATCGCGCCGACGTTCGGCGAGATCGACATCCCGTTGTCGTTGAGGACGATCACGATCGGCGTCTGCAGGCCACCGGCATTGTGGAGCGCCTCGAAGGCGACGCCGCCGGTCAGCGCGCCGTCGCCGATCACGGCGACGACCTTGCCGTCCTCGCCGATCCCGTGACGCATCGCCTCCTTGAGCCCGACCGCGTAGCCGACCGAGGTCGACGCGTGGCCGGCGCCCATGATGTCGTGCTCGGACTCGAACACCGAGCAGAAGGGGGCCAGGCCGCCGTATTGTCGGATCGTCTCGAGGCGCTCGCGGCGGCCGGTGAGCACCTTGTGCGGATAGGCCTGATGGCCGACGTCCCAGAGGATCTTGTCCCGCGGCGAGTCGAGCGTCGCATGCAGCACCGTGGTCAGCTCACAGGTGCCGAGGTTGGCGCCGAAATGGCCGCCGATCTCCCCGATCGTGTCGATGATCAGCTCGCGGACCTCCTGCGAGATCTGCTGCAGCTCTTCGTCGGAGCGCCCCCGAAGGTCGGCGGGGCCCTCGATCTGATCGAGCATCGGCGTCGGCGTCTCGCCGGAGGTGTGGTCGGGGTTCGCGCTCATTCTGGACCGACCCGAGATTGTCGCAGCCGGGTGCTCCGCGTAGCTGCGGACTGTCGATGACAGCGGCTTCGTCTCAGCGCTGGCGTCTGTGGATGAAGTCCGTGACCAGTTCCAGGTCGGCGGTCTCGCCCTCGGCCTGGTCGAGCGCTCGGCGGGCGTTCGCGTGCGACTCCGCGGCCAGCTCGCGCGCTCGCCCGAGGCCGTAGGCGCTCACGTAGGTGAGCTTGCCGTGGCGCTCGTCGGAGCCGTGGGGCTTGCCCAGCTCCTCGTCCGAGCCGGTCACGTCGAGGATGTCGTCGACGATCTGGAACAGGACGCCGACCTCGGCGGCGAATCGCCGGTACGGGTCCATCGCCAGATCCGGGAGGCCGGCGAGGATCAGTGGCACGGCGACGCTGGCGGCGATCAGCCGGCCTGTCTTCAGACCGTGAAGCTCACGCAGCCCCGCCGGGTCGAGCTGCCCGGCCGCGGTCACGTCGACGTACTGGCCGCCGACCATGCCCGCCGCCCCCGTCGCCCGGGTCAGCTCGGCGAGCGCTGCGAGCACCCGGGCGGGCTCACCCTCCTGCTGCTCGCCGAACAGGCGGATCGCCTCGGCGAACAGGCCGTCGCCGGCGAGGATCGCGACGTCCTCGCCGTAGACGACGTGGGAGGTCGGACGGCCGCGGCGCAGCTCGTCATCGTCCATCGCCGGAAGGTCGTCGTGAATCAGCGAGTAGGTGTGGATCAGCTCGATCGCCGCGGCGGCGGGTAGGACCTCGCCCGGGTCGGTCCCGGCGGCCCGGGCGGCGGCGAGGCAGAGCACCGGCCGGATCCTCTTCCCCCCCGCGAGCAGGCTGTATCGCATCGCATCGTCGAGGCCGGAGGTCGCCTCGCGATCGGAGAATCGAAGCCGCTCGAGGTAGGCCTCGACGAGGGCCTGCAGATCGTCCGGGTAGCCGGCCACCCGGCGCCCTCAGTCGCTCTCGGAATCCGCTTCGCGAAGGGCGCGGTCGATCTCGTTCCCGGCCCGGCTGACGAGCTCGGCGGCCTCGCGCGCCAGCTCCGCGCCCTGCTCGTCGCCGACCTCGGGGTCACGCAGCTGCTCGCTCAGCTCCCGGAGCCTCGCGGCGAGCCTCCGCACCTCGGCGACGGCATCGCCGGGTGCCGCGGTGTCCGGCGCGGACTCTCCGGGAGCCGACCCGCCGGGCGCCGAGGCGCCGCTCACGACGGCGCCTCCTCGAGCTCTCGTGCGGCCGAACCGAGGATCCCGTTCACGAACCCGGGCGCGTCGGCGCCGCAGAACTCCTTCGCCAGGTTGACCGCCTCGTCGATCGCGACCTCGACCGGGAGCCCGTGGCGCATCTCGTACAGGGCGACGCGCATGATCGACCGCTCGAGCGGGGCGATCCGCTCCAGCTCCCAGCCGCGCGAGAGGCGCCCGATCTCCTCGTCGAGCGCCGCGGCCTCAGCGTCGGTCCCCTCGACGAGCTCGCGCGTGAACGGTTTCACGTCCTCGAGCAGCTCGTCGAGGCTGCGGTCCGTGACGTCGCGCTGATAGAGCGCGAACACGGCGTCGCGGCGTTGTTCGGATCGGCGCATCGAAGCACGCAGCCTACGGACTGCCGGCTGCCAACCTGCCGACGCCCGCCGAGCCGGGACGCCCGCCAACCCGGTACCCCGGCCGAGCCGAGGGCTTGTCAGCCGTACGGCTACAAACCCGCGACTCGAACCGCGCGCGGAGCTCCGGCGCGTCGGATCCTCGTCAGCGTCCGCTGTGGCTGATCGACGACCTGGCGCCACGTGACCCTGAGGACCCGCTCGCCGTGGGCCTCGAGCAGAGCCTGTCGGGCGGCGTCCTCCTCACGGGCGACCTTTCCGTCGTGCCAGGCCGCACCATCAGCCTCGATCACGAGTCGCTGTTCGGGCCACCGGAAGTCGGGGACCACGCGGCGGCCGTCGAGGACGAGAGGCTTGTTGAGGTCGGGATGCGCCAGGCCCCCGGCGAGGACAAGCTCGAGGACGAGATCCTCCAGCTTGCTGTTCGTCGGGGCGGGACCCGTCGCAACGATCGCGGCGAGGCGGCGCGCCCCCCGTCTGGGACGCAGGCGATCGAGGACCTCCTCGAGCTGAGCGGGGCTCGCGCGGTGCAATCCTTCCGCCCTGCGCACCGCGCCTCGCAGGACTCGGTACTCGAGCACGGCCGCCAGGTCGAGGAGGGTGCGGGCCGGGGTCGTGACCGGGATCCCCTCGAACTTGGCCCGGTCGCGTGGCTCCAACCGGGTGCTCTGGTGGACGCCGATTCCAGCGTGGCCCCGGCGCTCGCTCGCCGGGATGGTCACATCCGGACTCCGGTCAGTCCGCTCCATGAATCCCCACAGCTCGGCCGCCGAGTGATGGCTGAGGACGGCGTTCGGGCCGCACGCCTTGACCGCGGCGAGCATTCGGCCCTCGAACCCGGGGTTCGGGTGGCCGACGGCGTAGACCGCGCGGTAGAGGCGGTGCAGCCGCCCGTTGCCCGCCCGCACCGACACCGCCTGCCGTGAGAGGCCGAGCTCGCGCAGTTCGCCCAGCGACAGCACTCCCCACTGATCCGCGGCCCTCGCAGCGACGAGCACATCCGGTCGAGGCGAGCTTTCGTCCGTCTGACGCGGACCAACCCTCGGCTCGATGCGGCGGCGGGCGGTGGCGATGCGGCGAGCCTGGCGGTTGCTGCCGCGCGGGCCAAGGGCGACGAGTTGCGAAAGGGTGCCGGGTCAGGCTCGGGAGACGTACTCGCCGCTGCGGGTGTCGACGCGGATCCGGTCGCCCTCGTTTACGAACAGGGGCACCTGGACGACGACGCCGGACTCCAGGGTCGCGGGCTTGCTGCCGCCGCCCGAGGCGGTGTCGCCCTTGAGCCCCGGATCGGTCTGGGTCACCGTCATGTCGACCGCGCTCGCCACCTGGACGCCCGCCGGTCGCTCGTCGACGAGCAGCAGTTCGACCGTGTCGTTCGGCAGCACCCACTGCATCTCGTCGCCGATCGTGTCGCGCGGGATCTCGGTCTGCTCGTAGGACTCCGTGTCCATCAGCACCGCGGCGTCTCCGGAGTCGTAGAGGTACTGCATGCGACGGGTCTCGGTCCGCACCGGGCGGAACTTCTCGCCGGCGCGGAAGGTCTTGTCGATCACCGAGCCGTCGTCGAGCTTGCGAAGCTTCGAGCGCACGAAGGCGCCGCCCTTGCCGGGCTTCACGTGCTGGAACTCGACGATCCGATAGATCGTCCCCTCGACCTCGATGTGGGTTCCGTTCTTGAACTGGTTGGTGCTCAGCATCGGAGGCCAGGGTAGCGAGCCGGGGCGGAGCCGCCTGCGGCTGATCGGCGCCCACCCGGCTACCCTGCCGCACGAGCTATGGCCGACCGCAAGGACCTCGAGTTCACCTATTCGCTGATCGACCGGATCTTCCGGCTCAGCCTCGGCGAGCTGGCCGACTTCAGCGGCGCGAAGTACGACGGCGACTTCTCGCTGACGCTCGAGCAGGCCCAGCGCCGAAAGCACGAGTACGTGGCCGAGCAGATCGGGATCGAGCCCGGCCGCCGGGTGCTCGACCTCGGCTGCGGCTGGGGACCGCTGCTCGCCTTCATCCGCGAGCGCGGGGCGACCGGGCTCGGCTTCACCCTCTCATCCGCCCAGGCGGAGGCCTGCCGGCGCCACGACCTCGACGTCCGTCTCGAGGACGGTCGCAGCGTCACCCCGGCAAGCGTCGGTCGCTTCGACGCCGTCGCCAGCCTCGGCGCCTTCGAGCACTTCTGCTCGCCCGAGGAATACGAGGCGGGGCGCCAGGAGGACCGCTACCGCGACCTGTTCGAGCACGTCGCCGGCGTGCTGCCCGACGGCGGGCGCTTCTACCTGCAGACGATGGTCTTCGGCCGCAACATGATCCCGCCCGAGGAGATCGATATCGGCGCGCCGCGCGACTCCGACGCCTGGTATCTGGCGCTGATGGGCCGCCAGTTCCCCGGCTCCTTCCTGCCGTTCGGCGACGAGCAGGTGATCCGCTGCGCCGAGCCCCACTTCCGGCTCGTCTCCAGCGTCAGCGGCCGGCTCGACTACATCGAGACGATCAAGCAGTGGCGCAAGCGCTTTGCCGAGCCGAGCCTGCAGAAGACGCTGCTCAAGGCCCGGCTCGTGCCGCGCTGGTTGACCAGCGCCGATTTCCGGCTCGCCTTCACCTCCGGCGTCAGCGCGAACAGCGTCTGCTTCGAGCGAGAGCTCCTCGACCACCACCGGATCGTCTTCGAGAAGGCCTGAGTCCGCAGAGATTCCGACGTCCGGGCCGATCGCGCTCAGTCGTCCGAGCCCGCCTCGCCGCCGGACTCGCCGGAGCCGGAGGCATAGTCATCGGTCGAGGTCGTGGGCGGCACCGTGGTCGTGGGCGGCACCGTGGTCGTGGGCGGGTCGGTGGGGTTGGTCGTGGTCGTCGAGCCGGTCGTGCTCGTCGTCGTCGTGGAACCGTGGTCCTCGCCATGGTCGGCGCCGTTCGACCCTCCCGGACCGTGGTTCGCCGATTCCGGCGCGAGCGCCTCTCCAGCCTTCAGCGGCTCCGAGGCGAGTCCGATTCGCTGGCTGGTTACCTTGCTCGCGACGATGCCGACGGCGACGGCAACGGCGAGCCCAACGACCGCGAGCAACACCCACCGCCAGGTCGCCGAGGAGCCGATCCCGCTCATCCGCCCACCAGGTCCCGATCGACGGCCCGGGCGCTCGGCAGCGCAAGCGTCGCTCGCGCGCCACCGCCGGCGCGGTTCTCGATCGTCACCGAGCCTCCCCACTGGGCCGCCAGCTCCCGGGCGATCGGCAGGCCGAGGCCGGTTCCCTCGGGGCCCAGCTTCCCAGCTCGACCCCGGTAGAAGCGCTCGAGCACCAACTCCTCCTCCCCCGGCTCGAGTCCCGGGCCCTCGTCGAGGACCTCGATCGAGCCCGGGCTGTCGACGATCTGTATCCGACCTCCGGGCGGTGAGTAGAGGACGGCGTTCTCGAGCAAGGCGTCGAGTGCCCGGTCGAGGTCTGCGCGTGCGCACAGAGCGGTGCTCTCGTTCTCGGACCGCCGCTCGATCCGCAGCCGCTTCGAGTCCGCCGCCTTGGCCCAGCGTCCCGCGGCGCGATCGGCAGCGTCCGCGAGCCCGACCCGCTCAGCGGCGAGCTCATGCTCGCCGGCACGGCTGAGGAGGAGCAGCTCGTCGACGATCGCGGAGAGCCGGTCGACCTCGTGGATCGCCACGTCGGCGGCGCGCCCGCCTTCCTCGTCGTCGGGCCGCCCCTCGCGCAGCTCCTCGAGCTGCAGGCGCAGCCCTGTGAGCGGCGTTCGCAGCTGGTGCGAAGCGTCGGCAACGAACTCTTGCTGACTCTCGAGCAAGCGGCTGAGGCGCTCGGTCATGTCGTTGAAGCTGTGCGCGAGCGACCGCTGCTCGGAGCTGCCCTCGACCGGGGCGCGGGCGGCCAGATCGCCCCCCGCAACCTCGTCCGCGGCGTCAGCCAGGCGGCCGATCGGACGCGCGATCCGCCTCGCGATCAGCGCGCCCGCGATCACTCCGAGGGCGAGTACGACGGCTGCGAGCAGGGCGATACCGACCAGCGATCGTCGCACCGCCTGGTCGACCGCGGAGACGCTCTGCGTGATCCGGACGGCGCCGATCGGTGCCCCACCGTGCAGGATCGGCACCGCGGTGGCGAGGATGTCGGCCGACAGCGTGTCGCTGTGGCGCGTCTGTTGATAGCTGTTCCCGGCGAGCGCGGCGGTGATCTCCGGGCGACTGGCGTAGGCGGCGCCGAGCTGACCGCGGCCGGCGCTGTCGGATATCACATCTCCGGCCTGGTCGACCACGATCACCCGTCCGCGGACCGACTCGGCGGACGAGGAAACGAGGCGGTCGAGCGTCCTGCGGTCGTGGGGCCCGAGCAACTCGGTCGCGCTGGCGGCGATCACGTCGGCCTGACTGCGCGCCTGTCCGCGGACCTCCGCGTCGACCCGGTCCCGGAGACTCAACGCCAACGGCACGCCGAAGGCGATCAGCGCCAGCAAGAGGACGTAGGCGACCGCGAGCAGAAGCGTCCGTCGCAGGCTTATCGCTGCCCGGCCTCCGGCGCGGCGAATCGGAACCCGACGCCGCGAACCGTCTCTATGTATCCCGGATCGGCCGGATCGTCCCCGAGCTTGCGCCGCAGGGCGCCGATGTGCACATCGAGCGTCTTGGTCGACCCGAACCAGTTCACGTCCCAGACGCGCGACATCAGGTCCTCGCGAGTCACGACCCGCCCCGCGTTTCGCGCCAACTCCGCGAGCAGGTCGAACTCCTTCCTGGTCAGGCTCAGCTCATCGCCGCCGAGGCGCGCCACCCGCGCCGCGACGTCGAGCTCCAGATCGCCGACCTCGAACACAGGCTCGAAGCCGGGTCCGGAGGCGCGGCTCCGGCGCAGCACTGCCCGAATCCGGGAGATCACCTCGGCGCCGCTGAACGGCTTCACCACGTAATCGTCGGCGCCCATCTCGAGCCCGACGACCCGGTCCATCTCGGTCCCGCGCGCGGTCAGCATCACGATCGGCACGTCGGAATCCCGCCGCAGGGCGCGGCAGACGTCGCGGCCGTCGCCGTCGGGAAGGTTGAGATCGAGCAGCACCAGGTCCGGCTCGATCCGCGAGGCGAGCTCCAGCCCCTCGATCGCGGTGCGCGCGACGACCGGTTCGAACCCCTCACGCTGCAAGGCGCGAGCGAACGGCGCCGAAATCGCGTCCTCGTCCTCGACGAAGAGGATCCGTCCGTTCTTGCTCGAGGTCACGCAGCCCACTGTAGACGCCCATTCAGCCGCTTCGGCAGGTCGGCCCCAAGCTTTTCCAACTCTTTACCCGCGCCTTCTCGGCTGCTTCCCGTCGCCGCTGCAGACTCGTCGCCATCGCTCGTTCCCCGATCAAGGAGAGACACGATCGTGACCAACGTAAGAATGAAGATCGCCGCCGGGGCCACGGTCCTCGGGCTCGGCGGACTCGCCGGATACGCGATGGGGTCCAACGACGGAGTCCAGGCCACCCCGGCGGCCACGACGACCGCGGCTCACATGAAGCCGAAGGTCCACACCCGGGTGATCCACCACACCATCCAGGTCCGACCGCACCCGAAGGCCACCGTGGCGGCGGCACCGCCGTCGCCCGCCGCGGCCTCGACGCCAGCGGCAGCCGCGCCACCCCCGGCGGCGCCCGCCCCTGCCGCGACGGTCGCCGCGCCCGCCCCGACACCGGCCCCGACGCCGACCGCCGTGCCGGTCAGCAACACGTCGTCGAAGCCCGTCACCACGCACACCAGCGGTGGCGGTGGCACCGGCGCCAACACCTCCGGGTCGGACGACGATCAGAGTGGCGAACACGAGAGCGAAGTCGGCGATGACTGAGCCCTCCGGTGAGCGCAGCGGACCCGAGCCGGCGGGAGCGAGCCGCTCAGGGCGTCTGGAAGGGCGCCCTGGGCAGGCAGCGGAGCCGGGGAAGTCGGCCCAGAGGCCTCCGCGCAAGCCCCGTCTGCTGCCGACCGCTCTCGCCTCGGTGGCGTGCTTCCTGGTCCTGTTCGAGTTCCTGGCTTTCCAGCTGCGCTCGGGCAACGACCCGGCGCTCGGCGCGCAGTCGATCGCCGCCCAGGCTCCGAAGCGACCGACCGTGCTCAACCGCAAGGTCGTCCAGACACGGGTCGTCCACCTGCCGCCGCGTCAGCCGGTCGGCAGCTCCGCAGCACCGGTCACGACCGGCACCGGCTCCGCCGTCGTCGCGGCCCCTGCTCCGGCGCCGGCCGCCGCCCCTGCACCCGCCCCCGCACCGGCGCCGGCCGCGGCACCCGCCCCCGCACCCGCCCCGGCCGCGTCGCCCGCCGCCGCGCCTGTCACGAGCTCGTCATGAGCAGAGCCGACGTCAGCTTCCGCGCGATGGGCTCGGCGATCCGCCTGATCGTCGGGGAGCCCGGGCCCGGGGCATCCGATCCCGAACGGGCGGTTAGCCGAGGCGCGCGCGTTCATCGAGCGGTTCGAGGACTGCCTGTCGCGGTTTCGCCCCGACAGCGAGCTCTGCGCGCTGAACGCCGACCCGCGCAACGTGGTCCCGGCGTCGCCGCTGCTCCGCGACGCCGTCCGCACCGGCGTCTGCGCGGCCCGTCGCACCGGCGGTCTCGTCGATCCGACCCTCGTAGACGAGATCGAGGCAGTCGGTTACATCGGCTCCCGCGAGGGCGCGACGCCCGCGCCGCTGCGCGAGGCGCTGGCGTTCGCGCCCCCGCGCGAGCCGGCCCGCCCGAGCTCCGACTCCCGTTGGGCGCTGATCGAGGTGGACGAGGCATTCGGCGTCGTCCGGCGCCCGGCGGGCGTGCGGTTCGACAGCGGCGGGATCGGCAAGGGCCTGGCGGCCGACCTGCTCGCCGAGCAGCTCGCCGGCCACCGTGAGTTCGTCGTCGACTGCGGCGGCGACCTGCGGGTCGGAGGCTGGGCGACTCCGGATGCAGGGTTCGAGATCCTCGCCGAGCATCCGCTCACCGGCGAGCTCGCCCACACGCTTCACCTCGGGGCCGGCGCGGTCGCGACCTCGGGTCTCAACGTCCGCGTCTGGCGCCGCGAGGACGGGCGCTTCGCCCATCACCTGCTCGATCCGTCGACCGGGGAGCCGGCCTGGACGGGGCTCGTCGGCGCCACCGCGCTCGCGCGGACCGCGGTCGAGGCGGAGACACTGGCGAAAGCCGCGCTGCTCTCCGGCCCCGAGGGCGCCCGAAGGCTGCTCGCCGAGCACGGCGGCCTGATCGTCCGCGAGGACGGCGAGGTCGAGCCCGTCGGCCCGGTCGACGCCTCGCCCCGTTACACGATCTCGGTCCCGGCCTCGGTGCTCGGCGCCGGAGTGGCCGCATGAACCCCGCGCTCGGCGATCACCTCTGGTGGCTGGCGAGCCGCGCCTCGGGCCTGGTCGCCCTCGGCCTGATCACGATCTCGGTCGGCCTCGGGCTGACGATGGCGGGGCGGATCATGCGCGCGCCGGGCCGGGCTCGGGTCCTGACCGCCCTCCACGAGCAGACCGCGCTCGCCGGACTGATCGCGATCGCAGTCCACGGCATCACCCTGCTCGGCGATCAGTTCCTGAACCCGGGCATCGTCGGGATCACGGTCCCCGGAGCGATGACCTACAGGCCCCTGTGGACCGGCCTCGGGATCGGCGCCGGCTACCTGGCCGCGATCCTCGGGCTGAGCTTCTACGCGCGCCGACGGATCGGGGCCCGGCTCTGGCGCCGGGCGCACCGGCTGACGATCGTCGTCTACGCGCTCGCCGTCGCCCACACGCTCGGTGCCGGCACGGACGCGAGCACGCCGTGGCTGCGCTGGTGGCTGATTCTCACCGCTCCGCCGATCGCCGTCCTTTTCCTGATCCGGCTCGTGGCCCCGCGGCGAAAGCGCAGGCCCGGCCCGGCGCGCCCAGCGCCCGCGGCCGACCACGATCCCCGAGATCGAGGCGAGGGCTCGGCATGAGCGCCCGCGGTGCCGGGATCGTGATCGTCGGCGGCGGCCTCGCCGGCCAGCGCTGCGCGGAGACGCTGCGCTCCGCGGGCTACGAGGATCCGATCAGGATCGTCTGCGCCGAGGCCGAGCTCCCCTACGACCGGCCACCGCTCTCCAAGGCGTTGCTCGCCGGAGAGATCGACGCCGCGAGATCCGCTTTCGCCCAGCCGCGTTGGTACGCCGACAACGCTGTCGAACTGATTCTCGGCCGGCGGGCGACCGGGCTGCGTGCCGGCGAGCGCCGAGTCGAGCTCGACGACGGTTCGTCGCTCGGATACGAGCAGCTTCTGATCGCGACCGGCGCGGCGCCGCGCTCGCTCCCGCAGCTCGAGGGGTTCGCCAACGCGTCTCCGCTGCGCACGCTCGACGACGCGCGTCGCCTCCGAGCCGAGCTCTCGCACCCGGGATCCGTTTGGTGATCGTCGGAGCGGGGTTCATCGGCCAGGAGGTTGCCGCGACGGCTCTCGGCCTCGGCGCCGAGGTGACGATCGTCGAGGCGCTGCGAGCTGCCGCTCGCCCCCTGCTGGGCCCGGACATCGGCCGCTGGCTGGTTCAGATGCACCGCGACGAGGGCGTTCGGTGCGTGCTCGAGTCGCGGCTCGACCGCGGCACGCGGGAACGGGCGGGTCGAGGAGCTCGAGCTCGCAGACCGGCGAGCGGCTCGCGTGCGACGTCGTCGTCGTCGGGGTCGGAGTCGGGCCCGCGGCACGGACTGGCTCGCCGGCAGCGGGCTCGAGACCGATGGCGTTCGCACGGACGCCGTCGGACGCACCGCGCTACCCGCACGTCTTCGCAGCCGGCGACGTGGCGCGCCCGTTCGACCACCGGATCGGCGACCACGCCAGGACCGAACACTGGGACGCCGCCAGCCGTCAGGGCGCCGCGGCCGCCAGGGCGATGCTCGGTGAGGACTCGAGGCCCGGTCCGCTGCCCAGCTTCTGGAGCGACCAGTACGGGCTTCGGATCCAGTACGTCGGGCATGCTGCCGGGGCCGACGAGATCCGCTTCAGCGGCGACCCGCGCGACCGTGACTTCGCCGTCCTCTACAGCCGCGACGAGCGGCCGGTCGCCGCCCTCGCGGTCGGCCGTCCGCGCGAGCTCGCTGCGATGCGACGGCTGATCGAGAAGCTCGAACTGGACCCGAACCCGAAACCAAGGAGATGATCAGATGACCTACCTACCGACGATCGACGAGACCGCCTGCAGCGCTCACGGCGACTGCGTCGCGATCGCGCCGAGCGTGTTCGCCCTCGACGAGACCGCGGTCGTGATCGGCCCGGGCACGGACGAGGAGATCATGGAGGCGGCCGAGTCCTGCCCGGCCCTGGCGATCACGGTGACGGATCAGAGCACCGGGGAGGTGATCTTCCCGTAGGAGCCGGGGATTGCCCGGCAGGTCGCCCCGAACATCGCGGCGGCTCCGACCATCGGCTGGCTAGTGTTCCGCCGATGACTGAGATTCCCAAGCTCCTCGACGAGCTCCTGCGCGCCCCCGGCCCCTCCGGCTACGAGGCACCCGCGTCGTCGGTGTGGCGGCGGGCGGCCTCGTTCGCGAGCCTCGAGACCGACGGGCTCGGCTCCTCGATCGCCCGCGTCGGCGACGCCGACGCGCGCCCGCTGATCGCCGTCGTCGGCCACATCGACGAAATCGGCCTCGGGGTCACCCACATCGACGAGAAGGGCTTTGCCTACTTCACCCCGATCGGCGGCTGGGACCCGCAGATCCTGGTCGGCCAGCGGGTCGAGATCCAGACCAAGGACGGGCCGGTGCTCGGCGTGGTCGGGCGCAAGCCGATCCACCTGCTGAAGGAGGACCAGCGCAAGAGCGCCGTCAAGCTCGACGGCCTGCACATCGACGTCGGCGCCGCCGACGGCGATCAGGCGAAGGAGATGCTCCGGATCGGCGACCCGGCCGTGATCGATTCGGCCCCCGCTCAGCTGGTCGGCGATCGCCTCGTCTCGCGCTCGATGGACAACCGGCTCGGCGCCTACATCGCGCTCGAGTTCGCACGCAGCTGCGAGGAGCGCGGCGGCTACGCGGGCAGCGTCGCCGGCGTCGCCGCGGTCCAGGAGGAGATCGGCCTGAATGGCGGCGGCACCTCCGCCTTCGCGCTCGCCCCCGACCTCGCGATCGCCGTCGACGTCACCCACGCCACCGACGCGCCCGGGGTCGACGAGAAGGAGAACGGCAGCCACGCGCTCGGCTCCGGGCCGGTGATCGGTCGCGGCTCCACACTCTCGCCGAAGGTCTTCGAGCTGCTCGTCGAGACCGCGGAGCGAGAGGGCATCGAGTACACGCTCGAGGCCTCGGGCCGCCGGACCGGGACGGACGCCGACGCGATCCAGATCTCGAAGTCCGGGATCCCGACCGGGCTCGTCTCGGTGCCGCTGCGCTACATGCACTCGCCGGTCGAGATGGTCGACCTGCGCGACGTCGAGGGAGCGATCGAGCTCCTCGTCGCGTTCGCGACCTCGGTCGACGCCGACGTCGACCTGTCGCGCTAGAGCAGGTCCCTGTAGAGCGTGTAGGTGCCGACCAGCTCGCCCTCGTCGAGCACGTGCCCCTCGATCGCACCGCGGACGTCGTCGAGCTTGAACTCGCCCTCGAGCCCGAGGCTGGGAACGTCGAGCGCGTAGACGACGAAGTGGTAGTGGTGGAGGCGCTCGTCGTTGAACGGCGGAAACGGTCCGTCGTAGTTGCCGTAGGTCCCCTCCATGTCGGGGTCTCCAGCGAGGAAGTCGGTGTAGCTGTTGACGCCGGCGACCCCGTACTCGGTCTCGCCGGGCGGCTTGCCTCCGACCACGATCTCGGTCGACCCGGCGCCCTCCGGTAGCTCGGTCACCTCCGGCGAGATGTCGACCAGCAGCCAGTGGGTGAAGTCGGCCCGCTCGGCGTCGACGGGGAGCGTTCTGTCCTCCTGGTTGGCGTCGGAGGCGTCGGCGGGGACGTCGGGGTCGTAGACGATCACGACGAACGACTGGGTGCCCTCGGGATGGCCCGACCAGCGCAGGTGCGGGCTGCGGTTGCCGCCCTCGGCAGCCGCCCCGCCGCTGCCGTCCGGGACCCCGAACGAGTGATCGTCGGGCACCCGCTCGCCGTGCGTGATCGTGTCGCTCTCGACCTTCAGGGCCATCTTCTGTCTCCTTCGGTTTCCCTTGACCGCGGCGCAGTCTATGCAGTCAGTAGCGCAGCAACGCGACCGCGCCGTCGCGCCCGGCGAGCGTCTCGGCGGCCGAGCCCTCGACCGGGGTCACCCTGGCGTCGGTCGCCAGCGCCCGCTGGATCAGCAGCTCGCTGATCGGAACGCCGTCGCGGCGTTCCCATTCGCGGGTCGCGTCGAAGATCACGTGGTGCGCGCGCCCCTCGGCGAGCGTCTCGAGCACCTCCTCGGGCCCGAGCGCAGCTCCGTTGCGCGATCCGATCGCCCGCTCGACCTGCGCGATCAGCTCCTGCTCGCGGGCGCGGTTGAGCCCGTCGAGCTGCTCGTCGACGCGAGCGGCGATCTCCGGCGCGGCGGCGCGGATCAGATCGTGATGGACCTCGTGGATCCGGCCGGCTGAGCGCCCCGAGGCCGCGGGTCAGCAACTTCGGACGATCGGCCTCTCCGATCACCAGCAGCTGACGCCAGGCCCGATCGCCGTAGCGGGAGGCGACGAGGCTCCCCGCCTGTTTCAGGAATCGCTCCCGATTGTGGTCGAGGCGCTGGGCGTACTGGTCGCGTCCCGATGCGCTGACGCCGGTCCCGGCGGTCGGATCGCGTCGGGGCGCCTTTCTCTCGTGCCAGTCGAGGCTCGTCACCTCGAGCTCCCATCCGTCGAGCTCGCCGATCTCGCCCAGCGTCCATTCGAGCACCCTGACGGCCTCGATCGAGACGACGACCACCCCGAACGGCCCAGCCGTCGTCGAGGATCCGCATCAGCGGCTCGAGCCGGGGGAGGTCTCCCTGCGCGACCGTGGTCTCGCCGGAGGCGATCTGAAAGCCGCGCCAGATCTCCCGCCGCGCGCCGCCCAGCTCGACGAAACCGACCTGGGTGCGACCGCGTGGCAGCGGCGAGTCCGGCGGGAACCTCGCGAGGACACGCTCCCCGCCGCCCCGATCGACGCCGGCGAGCTTGTTCTTGAGGTCGATCCGCCAGCCTTCGCTGCGGTCGGCGGGGTCGATCTCGACGTAGACCGAGACGACACCCCCCTCTGGAGCCCACCCGGTGAGCTCGTCGAGGAGCTGCGTTCCCGCGTCTGGCATCAGTTACTTCTACCCTAGGCCGCCGCTTCGACGCATGCAGCTCAGTCGACGACCTGCAGAGCCTTCGGTAGCGAGCTCAGGTTGCGGTAACCGTCGGCGGTGACCGCGACCAGATCCTCGATCCTGACCCCGAACCGCCCCGGCACGTACACGCCGGGCTCGACCGTGACCACATCGCGCTCGGCGAGCACGTCGTCGGAGCTCTTGCCGAGCCGCGGCGCCTCGTGGACCTCGATCCCGACGCCGTGGCCGAGGCCGTGCCCGAAGTGCTCGCCGTGGCCGCCGTCACGGATGACCGAGCGCGCGAACTCGTCGGCCTGTTCGCCACCGATCCCGGGCGCGATCTCCTCCAACGCCGCGGCCTGGGCCGTCCGTACGAGCTCGTAGACGTCGCGCGCCTCGGCGTCCGGCTCGCCCGCGGCGAAGGTCCGGGTGCAGTCCGAGCAATAGCCGTCGAGCAGTGCGCCCATGTCCCAGACGACGAGCTCGCCGTCGCCGATCGGGCGGTCGGACGGTGTCGCGTGAGGCTGGGCGCCGTTCTGTGCCGCGGCGACGATCGCCGGGAACGCGGGCTCGCCGCCGAGCTCGCGGATTCGCGCCTCGGCGGCTCGGGCGACGTCGAGCTCCGTGCGCCCCGCGAGCCCGCCGCCGAGCACGTCCTCGTAGACCTGGTCGGCGAGCCTCGCCGCAGCGGCGATCGCCTCGAGCTCGGCGTCGTCCTTGCGCCGTCTCAGCTCCTCGACGACTCCGCCGACCGCGACCAGCTCGACATCCGAGGACTCGAGCTGCTCGGTCAGCTTGCGCAGGTTGGCGACGCTGGTCGAGACGTCGTCGTAACCGACTCTTCCGGAGAGGTGCGAGGCGAGCTCGGGAAGCAGGCGCGCCTTCGCCGTGACCCGCTCGAAGGCGTCGCCGACCTCACGCTCGGCACGCTCGCCGTAGCGGAAGTCGGTGATGAAGACGCGGGTCTGCGGGCCGACCACGGCAAGAGCGCTGGTACCGGCAAAGCCGGTCAGCCAGCGGCAGTTCGCGATCGCGTCGGGGCCGGAGTCGCCCGGGCGGACGAGGTCGCCGACGATCAGCTGGTCCAGATCGCGCTCGGCAACCGCAGCGGCGAGCCGGTCGGCGCGCTCGGCGCTCACGCTCCCAGCTCCCGCTTCAGGAGCTCGAGCGCCTCGCGGTAGCCCTCGGGCCCCTTGCCCGAAACCTTGGCGATCACGAGTCCGTCGAGCACCGAGACCCGCCGCCAGTCCTCGCGCTCGGAGACCGCCGAGAGGTGGACCTCGGCCGCCGGGACGTTCGCGATCTCGAGCGCGTCGCGGATCGCCCAGCTGTAGTGCGTCCAGGCGCCCGGGTTGAGAATCGCCGCGTCGGCGAGCTCGCCGAGGCGGTGCAGCCGCTCGATGTACTCGCCCTCGTCGTTGGTCTGAAACTGGCGCACCTCGAGGTCGAGCTCGGCGCCGAAGCGACGGATCTGCTGCTCGAGCTCGTCGAGCGTCAGGTCGCCGTAATGCTCAGCCGGCGCGGTGGCCGAGCATGTCGAGGTTGACACCGTGCAGAACCTCGACCCGATTGTGTGCTGTGGGGCTCATCGGGCGACCAGCTCGGACACGGCTGCACGCACCCTACCCGGGTCGATCGACTGGCCCGGCCGCGGCTCCCCGGGCCGCTCGAGCAGGACGAAGCCGAGCCCGGCCGAGGTCCGTTTCTTGTCGCGCTCGAGCGCCGCGAGCACGGCGTCCGTATCGACCTCGGCGGAGAGCTCGGTCGGCAGGCCGTGGCGCGAGAGCAGCGCCGCGACCTCGTCGCGAAGCCCGTCGGCGCTCGAGAGCCGCAGCGCCGCCAGGAGCCCGATCCCGACCGCCTCGCCGTGGCGATAGCGCCGATAGCCGGTCGCCGTCTCGATCGCGTGGCCGACCGTGTGGCCGAGGTTGAGCACCTGGCGCGGGCCGGCGTCGCGTTCGTCGGCTGCGACCACCTCGAGCTTCGTCCGGGCACACGCGAAGATCAGCTCGTCGAGGTCGCCGGGGTCGAGCTCGTCGATCGCCCTGACCCGTTCCCAGAGCGAGCCGCCCACGATCAGCGCCGTCTTGATCACCTCGACGAACCCGGCAGCGAGCTCGGCCCGCGGAAGGGTCGCGAGCGTCGCCGGGTCGGTGAGCACCGCGGCGGGCTGGTGGTAAGCGCCGACGTAGTTCTTCGCCTCAGGCAGGTCGACCCCCGTCTTCCCGCCGTAGGCGGAGTCCACCTGCGCGACCAGCGTCGTCGGCACCTGGACGACGTCGATCCCGCGCTGGTAGGTCGCCGCGCAGAAGCCCGCGAGGTCGCCGACGACGCCCCCGCCGAGCGCCGCCAGGTGGTCGGAACGAGTGACGCCGAGCCGCGCGAGGTCGGCGAGCACCCGCTCGGCTCCGGCCCATGTCTTGGCGCGCTCGCCGGCCGCGACGACGACCCGGCGCGCCTCGGGGCCGATCCGCTCGGCGAGCAGCGGTCCGACGTCGGAGTCCGTGACGCAGAACGGCTCGCCTTCGTGCGGCCAGTAGCTCCCGAGCAGGCCGCGGCCGAAGAACGCCGGATACTCGCCCGAGGCGCTCCGCCCCCACGCGAGCCGCGCCGCGGGGAGCTCGCGGAGGGCGAGCAGGGAGGGCAGGGCGCGGCGCACCGATTCGGCGTCGCCGGGCAGGATCGCGTCGGCGAGCGACTCGTAGTGCGGAATCCGCTCCGCGAGCAGCGCCTCGAAGCGTTCGCGATCGCGGGCCAGCGGGCGCTTGCCCTCGACCCGGCGCCAGGACGTCTCGGCATCGACCTGCAGCCAGACGACGACGTGGCGCCGGAGCGCCTCGCGGACGCCCTCGGAGAGCACGCTGCCGCCGCCGAGCGCGATCACGCCGCCGTCGGCCCGATCGAGCAGGCCGGTGGCGAGCGTCGCCTCGTGGCGACGAAACTCGCCCTCGCCCTCACGGCTGAAGTACTCGTCGATCGAGCAACCGAGCTCGAGCTCGAGCAACTCGTCGGTGTCGAGCGCCTCGAGTCCGGCGTCGCGCGCCGTGCGGGCCGCGCGCGACTTTCCCGCTCCCATGAAGCCGATGAAGACGAGCGCGGGGGTCGGGCTTGCCGTCGGGCCTAGCGGCGCCAATCGATCCGCTCCCGGTACGCCTGAACGGCGGCGCGAGCGTCGTCGATGTGATCGCCGCCGAACTTCTCGCGGTAGGCGCGCGCCAGCACCAGCGCGACCATCGCCTCGCCGACCACCCCGGCCGCCGGGACGACCGTCGAGTCGGTGCGCTCGCGCATCGCCTGCGCCGGCTGCTTCGTCTCGGTGTCGACCGAGCGCAGCGGCTTGGTCAGGGTCGAGATCGGCTTCAGCGCACCGCGGACGACGAGTGGCTCGCCGTTCGACATCCCGCCCTCGACGCCGCCGGCGTGATTCGACTCGCGGTGATACCCGCGCTCGTCCGACCAGAAGATCTCGTCGTGTGACTGCGAGCCCGGCAACGCCGCGACCTCCCAGGCCTCGCCCACCGAGACGCCCTTGACGGCCTGGATCGAGACCACCGCTCGGGCGAGGCGGCCGTCGAGGCGCTCGTCCCAGGCGACGTAGGAGCCGAGCCCGGGCACGAGGCCGAAGGCGCGGACCTCGAACACGCCGCCGAGGCTCTCGTTCAGCTTCCGCAGCCGGTCGATCTCGGCGACCATCCGCTCGCCGGCGTCGACGTCCAGACAGCGGACCGGCGACTCGTCGACGTCGGCGAAGTCCGCCGCGGTGAGATCATCGCGTTCGGGCGCCGCCACCGAGGCGATCCGCAACACGTGGCTATGGACGCTGACGCCGAGCGCCGCGAGGAACTCCTTCGCAAGGGCGCCGGCGGCCACCCGGGCGGCGGTCTCGCGGGCGCTGGCGCGCTCGAGAACGTTGCGGACGTCGCGATGTCCGTACTTCTGCGCCCCGACGAGGTCGGCGTGCCCGGGTCGCGGGAGGTGCGATTCCTCGACCTCGGCGTCGACCGGCCAGGGGTTCATGCGCTCGTCCCAGTTCGCGTAGTCGCGGTTCGCGACCAGCATCGCGACCGGGCTCCCGAGCGTGCGCCCGTGGCGGATCCCCGAGCGCACCTCGACCGCGTCGCGCTCGATCTTCATCCGCCCGCCGCGGCCGTGTCCGAGCTGGCGGCGCGCCATCTCGAGGTCGATCCGCTCACGGCTGAGCTCGAGGCCCGCGGGCAGCCCCTCGACGATCGCGACGAGGCCGGGCCCGTGCGACTCGCCGGCGGTTGTGAAGCGAAAGGCCGCCATCTGGCGGCAAGGCTACTCAGCCGGAGGGCAGGAACTCGTCCAGATACCAGTCGACGATCCCGTCCCCGAACCAGAGCCCGATCACGCCGCCGAGCGCCAGAAACGGCCCGAACGGGATCGCCCGCTTGCGCGCGGCCGCACCGTGGCGGGCGATCATCGCGACCCCGAACAGAGCGCCGGCGGCGAGGCCGATCAGCAACGCCGGCGCCACCGCGCGGCCCAGATACAGGCCGAGCATCGCGACGAGCTTCACGTCACCCATCCCCATTCCCCGCGGGTACGCGAGCGCGACCAGCAACAGGGCACCACCGGCGGCCGCGGCGGCGACCGCGCGCTCGCCGAGGCTCGAGGGGTCGGAAACGGCGACGATCGCGACCGCGGCCAGGGCGCCGGCGAGCACGATCGCGTTCGGGATCAGTCGCAGCTCGAGGTCGGTGAGCGTGACCGCGACCAGCACCGTGCAGAGCACGAGCCCGAGGACGAGCTCCGCGAGGTCGCCCGCGCCGAGGATCAGGTACGTGGCGCCGTATAGCGCACCGAGCCCGGCGACGGGGTAACGCCGCGAGACCGCGGCCCACGAGCGCAGAAGTGCTGCGATGGCGGGGCCAATCCTAAGCGGTCCCCCCTCGGAGGCCGAGCACTACGCTGCGGCCGGTGGCCGCCCGCCGTCTGCTCATCATCATGATCGTGCTGCTCGTGCTCTCGAGCCTCGCCGCCGTGCTGATCCCGGTCAAGCCCGCCCCGGAGCCGAAGGCACACCCGACGACGACGACCGAGCCCGCGATCCCGCCGCCGCCGGAGGGCGCCCTGGTCAAGCGGGTGATCGACGCCGCGGCCAAGCACCCGGCGACGATCCGGCTGGCGCCCGGAGACCAGCTCGATCTCGACGTCAGGTCGCCTCGCCCCGACCAGGTCGAGATCCCCGGCTTCGGCGAGCTGGAGGACACCGACCCGGACTTCGCCGCGCACTTCGACCTGCTCGCCTTCGATCCCGGCACCTTCCCGATCCGCCTCGTCCGGGCGAACCGGGTGATCGGGCGGATCGTCGTCTCGATGCCGCGGAAGTCGGAGCCGAAGCGCGATCGCCGACAGGGCGCCGGCGGCTGAGGTCTCGCCCTTTTCCCGCGTCCGGCGACCCGACATCGCTTCGCTTGCGATGTCAGTCTCTGACCCAGCGTGGACCGACCCAAGACCCAGCAACGGCACTCGCCGGTTCGGCTCCTGGCGCGGGGGGCGGTGGTCCTGGTCTTCGACGCCGCCGTGCTGCTGCTGCTCTCGGAGATCCTCTCCGGCTTCGTCCTCGACGGACCCGCCGCGGCGCTCGGCACGGCCGCGGTCATGGGCGTCCTCAATGCCGCGATCTGGCCGACGCTTTCGCGCTTCGCGCTCCCGCTCACGGTCCTCACGCTCGGCCTCGCGGGCCTGATCCTGAACGGGGTCGTGTTCGTGATCGCGGTCAGCCTCGTCGCGGGCGCCTCGATCGACGGCCTCTTCGAGGCGGTAGTGGTGACGATCGGTCTCACGGTGATCACCGCGATCACCTCCTCGCTGCTGGCGATCGACGACGACGATTCCTGGTACCGCAACGTCGTCGCCCGCCAGGCGCGCCGGGAGCGCGACCGGGTCGAGACCGATGTCCCCGGAATCGTCTTCTGCGAGATCGACGGCCTCGCCTACGAAATCGCCTCGCGGGCGCTACGCGACGGGACGGCGCCGAACCTCTCCCGCTGGGTGCGCGACGAAGCGCACCGGTTCGAGCGCTGGGAGACCGACTGGTCGTCGCAGACGGGCGCCTGCCAGGCCGGCCTGCTGCACGGCTCGAACCACGACATGCCGGCGTTTCGCTGGTGGGAGAAGGATCGAGGCGCCGCGATCGTCACCAACCACCCGCGCGACGCGGAGGAGATCGAGCGCCGTCACTCCGACGGGCGCGGCCTGCTGCACGCCGACGGCGCCAGCCGGGCGAACATCCTCTCCGGCGACGCTCCCCACTCGATGCTGACGATGAGCACCGTGCTGCGACGGCGGCGGCCGATCGGACGCGACTACGCAGCCTACTTCGCCTCGCCCTACGCGGTCTCGAAGACGCTCGTCGCCGCGCTTGCCGAGATCGGCCGCGAGCGCCGCGCCCAGGCCCGCCAGCGACGCCGCGACGTCCGTCCCCGGATCGCCCGCTCGCGCGTCTACGCGGCGGTGCGCGCCTGGGCGACGGTCGTCCAACTCGACCTCCAGGTTGCGTCGGTGGTCGACGACATGCTCTCGGGGCGGCCGGTGATCTACACCACCTTCCTCGCCTACGACGAGGTCGCCCACCACTCCGGGATCGAGCGAGCGGACACGCTCGCCGTGCTGGCCAAGGTCGACCGCCAGATCGGCCGGATCGCCTCCGCCGCCGATGACGCGCCGCGCCCCTACCGGATCATCGTCCTCGCCGACCACGGTCAGTCGCAGGGCGCGACCTTCCTGCAGCGCTACGGGCTGACGCTCGAGCAACTCGTCTCGGAGGCCTGCGAGGCGACCGATGTCGACGCCGACGCGAGTGGCGGCGACGAAGCCCTCTCGTACCTGAGCGCGGGCCTGACCGAGATGGTGCGCGACGACACGACCGCGGCGAGGGCGGTCCGCACGGCGACACGAGGACGCACCGACGAGGGTGTCGTCGCGCTCGGCGGTCCCGACGGCTCCGGCCGCGCCGACGAAGGCGAGGCCGAGGCGCTCCCCGAGGTCTCGGTGATGGCCTCGGGCTGCCTCGGCCTGATCAGCTTCCCGCGGGAGCCGGGCCGGGTGACGCTGGAGCGGCTCTCCGGGCTTCACCCGCGGCTGCTCGACGCCCTCCGCCACCATCCCGGGATCGGCTTCGTGCTCGTGCGCTCCGAACGCGACGGTGCTCTGGCGATCGGCGCCGGCGGGATCAACCATCTCGACCGCGGTCTGCGTCGAGGGCGCCGATCCGCTCGCCCCGTTCGGCCCCAACGCCGCCGACCATGTGCGGCGCACCGATCGCTTCGAGCACTGCCCCGACCTGGTCGTCAACAGCACCTACTGGCCGGCGATGGGCGAGGTGGCGGCGTTCGAGGAGCTGGTCGGCTCCCACGGCGGCATGGGCGGCGGCCAGTCGTTTCCGTTCATCCTCTTTCCCTCCGAGCTCGAGTGGCCGGCGGAGCCGGTCGTCGGCGCCGAGAACGTGCATCGGATCCTGCGGCGCTGGCTCGCCGGGCTCGGGCAGGTGGCCTACGCCGAGCCGCGGGGCGCGAGCTCGACCGAATCGCCGGGATCGAGGACCGCCGCCTCGACCCCCGGCGCCAGCGCGGCGAGCTGATCTCGGAAGCGCTCGGCGGGAGCGCGCAGGAACTCCTCGCGCCGGCGGAGCAGGTCGACTCGCAGCAGCGTCCCCCAGTGGATCGGGATCGCGAGCCGAGGGCGCATGATCGCCGCCGCCTGGGCCGCCGAACGCGGGTCGAGGTGGCCCTTGCCCACGCGCGGCCCCCAGCCGGCGATCGGCAGCATCGCCGCGTCGAGTTGACCGGCAAGGTCGACCATGCCGTCGAAGAGGTCGGTGTCGCCGGCGAAGTAGACCGCGTGGCGGGCGCCGCGAGCCACGTAGCCGATCGCATCGACGGGGGGGCCGATCTTGTAACGCCGGCCGTCGTGGACCGCCTCGGTCGCGGTCAGCTCCACCTCTCCGACCCGCAGCTTCTCGCCGCTGTCGAGCTCGGTGACCCGCTCGAAGCCGCGCCTCTGAAGCACCTTGGCGCCGCCCGGCGGGACGACGATCGGCACCCCCCTGCCGATCCGCGACAGCGACGCGAGGTCGAGGTGGTCGTGGTGAAGGTGGGAGACGAGGACCGCGTCGAGGCGTTCCGTGACATGGGCCTCGGGCTCGGGGGGGTCACGCACGATCACCCCCAGCATCCGGCCGCGCAGCACGGGATCGGTCAGCAGCCGCACACCGTCGAGCTCGATCAAGGTCGTCGCGTGCCCGATGTAGCTGATCCTGTCGCTGCTCATCGCGAGGGCGCCGGGGTCTGAGCCCCGCCGGCAGCGACGCGCCGCTTGTGGATCAGGAATCCGACCAACCCGGCGGGCAGCTGCAGCCAGTAGGCGAAGAGCCGGTAGGCGAACGTTGCGAGCACCGCCTGCCCCGCCCCGACCCCGGCGAGCGCCAGCGTCGCCGTCAACCCCGCCTCGACGAACCCGAGCCCGCCCGGGGTGACGGGGATCTGGGCGAGCACCTGGGCGGTGCAGAAGGCGAGCAGGACGAGCGCCGGGCGGGGGGTCGAACCGACCGCGGCCAGCGCCGCGAGCAGGGTCGCGTAGTCGAACGCCCAACGCCCGACCGTCGCGACCACGGCCTGCTTCCAGTTCGGCCCCAGGGTTCCGATCAGCTTGTCGCGCTCGCGGCGCAGGCGTTGCGGCAAGCGCTGCAACGGCTCGGCACCGCGGCGGACGCGGTTGCGGAGCCTCTGTGCGGCCCTGCCGACGACCTCGAGCGGGCGATCGAAGGCGAGCACCGCGACCGCGGCCGCACAGAGGACGGCGAAGACGGCGACGCCGATCAGGGTCGCGTCGACGAGGTTGCGGTTCACCGAACCGCCAAGCAGCGCCGGGAGGGCGAGCACCGGGAGGGCGAGGACGACCGCGAAGGTGAGCAGGTTGACCGCGGTTATGCCGGCCACCGTCCGCCCCCGCTCGAGCCCCGACTCGACGAGCATCCGGTACTGCAGCGCCGCGCCGACCGCGCCTCCCGCCGGAGCGATCTTGCCGAGCGCATTGCCGGCGAGCTGTGACTCGATCACGTCCGGCCACCTGGCACGGTGAAGCGCCATCCGCTGCAGCGCCCAGAGACAGGCGAGGCCGGCGGCCTGGAGGACGCCCATCGCCGGAAACCAGATCAGGTCGATGCGTCGCAGGTCGCGCCACGACCCGAGCACGTCGAGCAGGCTCGGGGCGACCAGGTAGAGCGAGACCCCGGTGACCGCGAGCCAGAAGACGGTCCGCCGCAGGCTCGGCGCCGAGCGAGCCGACTCGGCCTCGCCGCGCTCGATCTCGAGCTCGGCGTCCGCGTGCTCCGAGATCGCCTCCTCGACCCGGTCGCCGAGCGATCCGCGGCGGGTTGCGGTCGGCGAGCTCACGCGAACCGGATCGGCGGCGCGGTGGCGATCCCCGGCCCGGCCCCGCCGAGGGCGACGGCGGGGGCGTGGCTGGCGCAGGCGTCGGTCACGTCGCAAGAATAGGCTCCGCCCCCGGATGAGCAAGGGGCTGAAGCTCGGCTACAACACCGGGTACTGGTCCGCCGGCCCCCCGGCCGGCGTCGTCGAGGCGATCGCCGAGGCCGACCGCCTCGGGCTCGACTCGATCTGGGCCGCGGAGGCGTACGGCTCCGACTGCCTCACCCCGCTCGCCTGGTGGGGTGCGCGGACCGAGAACGTGCGGCTCGGGACCGGGATCATGCAGATGTCGGCCCGCCAGCCGGCGGCGGCGGCGATGGCGGCGATGACGCTCGACCACCTGTCGGGCGGTCGGGTGATCCTCGGTATCGGCGTCTCCGGGCCGCAGGTCGTCGAGGGCTGGTACGGGATGCCGTTCGCGAAGCCGCTCGCACGGACGCGCGAGTACATCGGCATCCTGCGCGACGTCTGGGCGCGCCGGGGACCGCTGACCGCCGACGGCCCGCACTACCCGCTGCCGATCGAAGGCGGCACCGGCCTCGGCAAGCCGCTGAAGTCGTCGATCCACCCGCTGCGCGAGGAGATCCCGATCTTCCTCGCCGCCGAGGGCCCGAAGAACATCGCCCTGGGGGCCGAGCTCTGCGACGGCTGGATGGCGATGCTGCTCTCGCCCCACCATCAGGACCTCTACCGCGACGCGCTCGCCGAGGGGTTCGCCCGCCCCGGCGCCCGGCGCACGGCCGAGGACTTCGAGGTCGCCGCGACCGTGCCGATGCTGATCGCCGACGACGTCGAGGCCGCAGCGGACGCCCTGCGCCACTACTACGCGCTCTACTTCGGCGGCATGGGCGCCAAGGGCAAGAACTTTCACGCCGACGTGCCGATCCGGATGGGCTACGGCGACATGGTCGAGACGGTCCAGGACCTCTACCTCGACGGCAAGAAGCAGGAGGCGGCCGCGGCGATCCCGTTCGAGCTCATCGACCAGATGTCGCTGATCGGGCCGCCGACAAGATCCGCCACGACCTCGAGGCGTGGCGCGACTCGTTCGTGACCACGCTGCTGATCGGCGGCGACGTCGCCACCGTGCGCGCGGCCGCCGACCTGGTGATCGGCTGATCCGACCGCCGGGTGCCCGGCTAGTTAAGCCTGCCGGATGCGGCTGCTCTGGGCGTAGGAGCCGAGGTCGATCAGGAACGCGAGCCCGACGATGAACCACTCGAACCCGTAGACGCGGTTCTCCGAGCCCCACATCAGCGCGTAGGCGAGCGTCGTCCAGGGGAGCAGGAAGAAGCCGAGGAAGGGGACGAACCAGCTGTCGAACGCGCGACTGAGCAGATCGCTGAAGATCCAGATGAAGAACAGCGCCAGCCGCGGCGAGAGGAGCGCGACGAGGACTACGAGGCAACCCATCGCGCAGCTATCCGGTCAGGGCCCTGGAGCTCAGACCAGGTCGGGGTCCGTGATCGCCTCGACCATCGCGGGGGTGGGCGAGCGCTGGCGATCGCGTCGTCGAGCCTCGCGGGGTCGGTGACCCGCTCGCCGTGGGCGCCGCAGTTGGTCGCGTAATCGGCGAAGTTGGGGTTGTGGAGCTGCGTCTGCCAGACCTCCCACTCCCCCGCGCGCTGCTCCTTCGAGATTCGAGCTGGCTTGTTGAGCATGGGGTTCATCTCGTGCTTGACCGCGGTGGTCAGCTCCGCCATGTACTGGGCAAAGCCGCCGTCGCCGGTCACGGCGACGATCGGGCTCGGCCGTCGGTTGCCGCCCAGGCACCGATCGCGGCCGGGTAGACCCGATCGAGCCCAGATAGCCGGACATCAGCACCCTCTGGGTGCCGAGCACTGAAGTAGCGGCCGAACGAGTAGGCGTGGTTGCCGACGTCGACAGGCGATCACCGCGTCGTCGGGGATCTGGCGGTTCATCGCCGCCATCACCGCCGCCGACGCGATCCCGCTGCCGCGATCGTCGCGCTCGCGGCTCGCCTTCTCGCTGCGCCAGATCGACCAGCGCTCGACCAGCTGCGAGCGCTGGTCCTCGGTCTGAAGCGCTTCGGATGCCGAATTCGGCCCTGCAGCGCTCGGCAGAAGTCGAGCGCTGCGGCTGTCTGGTCCTCGGCCCGGAGCAGCTCTGCGTAGCCGAGCTCGGCCCCGGCGAAGCCGGTCGCGTTCCAGAGCTCGCCGGCGACGTCGTCGCGCCACGGGCCGACGTAGATGTAGGGCTCGCGGTGGTCCGCGTCGCCCGGCGAGAAGCCGTAGTTCGCCCTCCGCCCGGTCGCCTCGTCGCCGGCCTCGATCGCGAGGTCGAAGTGCTCGGGCCAGAGCAGCGCCGAACTCGGGTCCGCCCCCTGGGCGGCCTCGGCGCGCAACCGCTCCAGCACGGTGTGCCCGAGCGCGTACCAGGCGCCGAGCGCGACCGCCGACGCGTCGTCGATCTCGAGCGGCGCGTCGTCGAGCGCCGCGCCGCTCGGAAGCAATTCGGCGACCAGCGCCGCAGCGTCGGCGAGCGAGGTGAGCCGAATCCGGCTCTCGTCCTCGCCGCGGCGGTAGACGAGCGCCGCGCCCTCGACCCGGACCTGGCGGCGCAGCCCGCCGAACTCGAACTCGGGCGTCCCGAAGCCGCCGAACGTCGCCCGCAGCGAGATCTCGTTCTCGGGCTTGCGGGCCGGGGCGACGATCCGCTCGGCGACCCGGTGGAGCGCGAGCCGCGCGGTCTCGAAGTTCGAAGGCAGCGGGGCGAGCGGGCGGTCCGCGGAATCTGGAGGCATGTTCCTGCGTCCCGCGATCGCCCCGGCCGTTACACGTCGTGGCGCGTGTAACGAAACCGGATCCCGCCGGACTCCGGCGCCAGATGCCCGAGCCCGGCTTCACCAATCTGCTGATCATCGTCGCGCTCGGATTCGCCGCGCCGTTCGTGCTCGGGCTCGCCCCGGGCCTGCGGCTGCCCGCGGTGGTACTCGAGATCCTCGCCGGGATCGTCGTCGGCCCGTCGGGCCTCGGCTGGGTCGAGGTCGACCAGACGGTCGAGATCGTGGCCTTGCTCGGGCTCGCCTTCCTGCTCTTCCTCGCCGGGCTCGAGATCGACTTCGACCGCCTCCGCGGGAGGCTGCTGCGGCTCGCGGGGCTCGGCTACGCGATCTCTTTCCTGCTCGCGATCGTCGTCGCGCTCGGCCTCAAGGCCGCCGGCCTGGTCGAGACCCCGCTGCTCGTCGCGATCATCCTCTGCGCGACGTCGCTCGGGGTGATCATCCCGGTGCTCAAGGACGCGAACCAGGTCTCGACCAAGTTCGGCCAGCTCGTGCTCGCCGCCGGCTCGATCGCCGACTTCGGCGCGATCATCCTGCTCTCGCTGTTCTTCTCCGGCGAGGGCGGGATCGGCGCGACGCTGATCCTGATCATCGGCCTGATCCTGCTCGCCGGCGTGATCTTCCTCGCCACCCGCGCGGCCGAGCACTCGGGACGGATCTCGGCCGACCTGCTGCGGCTTCAGAACACGACCGCCCAGATCCGGGTCCGCGGGGCGATCGTGCTGTTGGTCGGCTTCGCCGCGGCCGCGCAGTCGCTGGGGCTCGAGGTGATCCTCGGCACGTTCATCGCCGGCGCCCTGCTGCGGCTCAGCGATCGCGACGAGGCGATGACCCACCCCGACTTCCGCCCCAAGCTGACCGCGATCGGGTTCGGCGTCTTCATCCCGGTCTTCTTCGTGACCAGCGGCGTGCGGTTCGACCTCGACGCGCTGTTCGCCGACACCTCGACCCTGATCATGGTCCCGATCTTCCTCGCGGCGCTGCTCGTCGTCCGCGGCCTGCCGGCGCTGCTCTACCGCGGCTATCTGAACCGCAACCAGGTCCGGGTAGCGGCGCTCTTCCAGGCGACGTCGCTGCCGTTCATCGTCGCCGCAACCGCGATCGGCGTCGACCTCGGCCTCGTCGACGAGGCGGAGAGCGCGGCACTGATCGCGGCGGGCCTGCTCTCGGTGATGGTCTTCCCGCTCGCCGGAGTGACCATGCTGCGCCGCGAGTCGCCCCCCGCCCCGGACGCCGAGGGCGAAAGCCCCTCCGCGGTCGAGGAACCGCAACTCGCGATGTAACACCGACAGCGACCGGCTGGTCGGGACCGACGCGCCGTACGGGTCCGCCGGGCCCGGTGCGTGCCGGGCCGGCGCGGCTCAGCCGGCCGCGTCGCGGGCGGCGCGTCGCATCGTCTCGAGCGACGGCTCGGCGCCGGTCCAGATCCGCAGCGAGGCGGCTCCCTGGCAGACCAGGACCTCGAGCCCGTCGACGACGCGCGCGCCGCGCTCGCGCGCCGTTGCGACGAGTGCGGTTTCGTAGCCCCCGTAGACGAGGTCGACGACGACGTGCCGAGCGCCGATCGACTCGGCGTCGAGCGGGAACGCCGCGATGTCGGCGGGCTGCGGAGGGCGTTCGCTCGCCTGCCCGAGGCCGAGCGTCGTAGCGTTCACGAGCAGGTCGAACTCCGCCGGACTCTCGGTGACACCGACCCCGAGCTCGGCGGCGAGTGCCTCGGCCTTCGCGGGGGTGCGGTTCCAGATCTCGACCTCGGCGCCCGCGTTGCGCAGCCCCCACGCGGAGGCGCGCGCGGAACCCCCGGCGCCGAGGACGAGCGCCCGCATCCTCCGTACGGGGCGGGGCAGCGCGGCGATCACCCCGGCCGCGTCGGTGTTCTCGGCCTCGATCCCCGCCTCGCTGAAGCTGAGCGTGTTCGCAGCGCCGATCTCGTGCGCGGCCGCCGAGGCGCGGTCGGCGACCGCGAGCGCCGCGAGCTTGTGGGGGACGGTCACGTTGACGCCGGCGAAGCCCTCGCCCGGCAGCGACCGCACCAGCCCGTCGAAGCCCTCGGGCGCGACCTCGATCGCCACGTAGGACCACTCGCCGGCGAGCCCGAGCTCGGCGAGCGCCGCGTTGTGCATCGCCGGAGACCGCGAGTGCGAGACGGGCTGTCCGAGGACGGCGAGGCGTGGCATGGAGGGCGATGCTACGCGGGAGCGGGTCGGGCGGAAACCGCTGCCGATCTAGCAGTCGGTCGGCGAGCCGCCCTGCGCCTCGAGCGCCTGCTGGTAGGCGCTCGAGGCGCGATCGAACTCGGCCTTGGTCTTCGTGAACACGTGCTCGCCGCAGGTCCCGGGCTTGATCACGTAGTAGAAGTAGTCGGTCTTCGCGGGGTTGGCGGCGGCGTCGATCGAGTCGAGGCCGGGGTTGCCGATCGGCGTCGGCGGCAGGCCCGGATGGGTACGGGTGTTGTAGGGAGTGTTCTCCAGCAACCGGCTCTCGAGCAGCGGCTCGGTGTAGTTCTGGTCCTCGTAGCGGATCGTCGCGTCGATCCCCAGCGGGTTGTCGGCGGCGAGGCGGTTGTAGATCACGCTCGCGACCAGCGGGCGCTCCTTCGGCACCTGCACCTCGCGCTCGATCATCGACGCAATCTTCAGCACGTCGTATGTGTTCAGGTTCTTCGACTTCGCGTAGGACATGTCGACCCCGGCCAGGTTGTCCTCGAACGCCTGAAGCTGGCGCTCGATCAGGTCGTGGACGGTCGCGTGCTTCGGAAGCTCGTAGGTCGCCGGGAACAGGAAGCCCTCGAGGTTGGGCGGGTTCCCGGCGCCGTACTTGGACGGATCGAAGCCCTTGAATCGCCGGGTCGCTTTCTCGTAGTCGCCCTTGATCCCGGCTTTCTTCGCCAGCTCGGCGATCTGGTGGCGATCGAGCCCTTCCGGGATCGTGAGGTCCTTGGTCTGCACGGGCTTCGGCTTCGGGGCCGGCGCATGCGGGCCCCCGTCGAGCGCGCCGATCACCTTGCTGACCCCGAAGGCAAGCAACGCGAGAACCGCGATCACGATCAGCGCGCCGACGACCCGCCGGGCGAGCATCGGCTCGGGGCCGCGGCGGCGCGGCGGGCGCGGCGGGGTCCCCGCCGGTGCCGCGGGCTCGGGCGTCGACGGTGGTGGAACGGCCGTCGACGTCGCCGTCGCGACGGAGTCGTCCGCGTCCGCGGTCTGCTCCCCGGTCTCCGGGGCGCCGGCAGCGCCGGCCTTGACCTTCTCGCCCAGCGATCCCTGTCGTTCGCGCCGCCTCGCCTCGCGCTCGGCCCGACGGCGCTCGCGCTCGACCGCCTCCTGGTCCTGGGAGAACGGGTCGTGCCAGTCGGCGCCCGGCACCTAGGCGGTCCCCTCGCCCGGCGTCTGGGCACGGCTCTGCAGGTAGGACTCGAGCAGGTGGGCCGCCGCGAGCGCGTCGGGCGGGGCGCTGGCGCCCGCGCGGGCGGAATCGGCCGCCATCCGCGTCGTCAGCCGCTCGTCGTAGGTCTCGACCTCGATCTCGGTCGCCGCCGCGAGCTCGGCGGCGAACTCGCGCGCAGCGACGGCCTGGTCGCGCTCGACCCCGTCGAGGGAGACCGGAAGCCCGACGACGATCAACTCGGCCTGCTCGCGGGCGGCGACCCGGGCGACCTCGGCTACGGCGGGGGGCGAGATCACGTCGAGCGGGCGAACGATCGTCCCGCTCGGATCGCAGATCGCCACGCCCGCGCGCACACCCCCGTGATCGATCGCCAGCACACGCATCCGTCGCGCAGAGACTAGGGATCGAGCGCCCGGCGGATCGCCGTCCGAGCGGCCTCGAGCGCCTCGGAGAGCCGCTCAGGCTCACGGCCGCCGGCCTGGGCGACGTCTTCGCGGCCGCCGCCGCCGCCGCCGACGATGCTCGCCGCCTCGCGGATCACCTCCGCCGCCGAGAGCCCCCGGTCGACCGCGCTGCGGGTGAAGCTCGCGACCAGGGCGACCTTGCCGTCGTCGGTCCCACCGAGGACCACGGCGGCGTCGCCGAGGCGCTGCTTGATCCGGTCGGCGAGGTCGAGCATCGCGCGCTGATCGGCGCCGCCGCTCTCGTCGACGACGACCTTGATCCCGGCGATCTCCTCGCCGACTTCGCCCAGCCGCTCGGCCTCGGCGCCGGCCTCCTGGCGGCCGGCATCGGCAACCGCGCGCTCGAGCTCGGCGAGGCGCTGGGCCGCGCGGCGCGCGGCGCTGAGCGGATCTCGCGGCGAGCCGAACAGCGCTCCGGCCTCGGTCAGCTGATCGCTGCGGGCGCGGTACCAATCGATCGCCGCGGGGCCGGTCAGCGCCTCGATCCGGCGCACGTTGGCGGCACTCGAGCCCTCCGAGACGAGCGCGAAGATCCCGACCTCGGCGGTGTTCGCGACGTGGGTTCCGCCGCAGAGCTCACGCGAGACGTCGTCGACCTCGACCATCCGGACCCAGTCGCCGTACTTCTCACCGAACAGCGCCATCGCCCCGAGCGCCTCGGCCTCCGCGCGGGGCATCTCGAGCGCTCGCACCGGACGGCTCGCCTTCACCCACTCGTTGACACGGTCCTCGATCTCGCGCAGCTCCTCGGCGGAGAGCGGCGCGCCGTGGGTGAAGTCGAAGCGCAGCTTGTCGGGGCGCACCGCGGAGCCGGCCTGGCGCACGTGGGTCCCGAGCCGCTCGCGCAGCGCCGCGTGCAGGAGGTGGGTAGCGGTGTGGTTTCGCATCGTCGCGTGGCGCGTCTCGTGGTCGACGACTGCGGTCACTGCCTGGCCCGCGGCCAGCTGCGAGCTGCCGGCTGCCAGCTGCACGGCCTGATCATCTCCGACCCGGTAAACGTCCTCGACCCCCGCCTCCCCCCCGTCCCAGGCGACGACGCCCGAGTCGGCCACCTGCCCGCCGCCCTCGGGGTAGAACGGGCTCTCCTCGAGCTTGACCAGGACCGCGCCGTCGCCGTCGCCGTCGAGGGGCCGCGCCGCGGCGATGCTGGTTCGCGCGCTGAGCTCCTCGTAGCCGACGAAGTCCGACCGCGGCGCGGCGCCGACGAACGAGATCACCGTCTCGTGGCGGTCCTCGACCGGGGCGACGCCGGCGCGGGCGCGCTCACGCTGCTGCTCCATCAGCACCTCGAAGCCGTCGTCGTCGACCGACAGCCCCTGCTCGGCGAGCAGCTCCTTGGTCAGGTCGTACGGAAAGCCGTAGGTGTCGTGAAGCCGGAACGCCTCTGAGGCGTCGATCCACGACGTGTTCGACCGCTTCGCGTCGTCGATCAACCGCGCCAGCAGCTCCGTGCCGCGGTCGAGCGTGCGTCCGAAGGCCTGCTCCTCGTCGCCGACCCAGCGGCGCACGTTTTCGCGCTCCGCCGCGAGGTGGGGGTAGGCGGTGCCCATCGTTTCGATCGCCCGCTCGGCGAACGCGCCCAGGTACGGAGGCTCGAGCCCGAGCACCCGGCCCTGCTGGATCGCGCGTCGCATGATCCGCCGCAGCACGTAACCGCGATCCTCGTTCGACGGCACGACGCCGTCGGCGATCAGATTGACCGCGCCGCGCGTGTGGTCGGCGATGACCCGCATCGCCCGGTCTGAACTTCGGGTCGGAGCCGTATGCGGCGCCGGAGAGCTCCTCGGCGAGAGCGATCAGCGGCGCGAACGCGTCGGTCTCGAAGACCGAATCGACCCCCTGCTGGATCAACGCCATCCGCTCGAGCCCGAGGCCGGTGTCGATATTGCGCTGCGGCAGCTCGACGAGCGTCCCGTCCTCGCGCCGGTCATAGGTCATGAAGACGTGGTTCCAGTACTCGAGGTAGCGCTCCGTGTCGTCGCCGGGCCGCACGTCGTCGGAGCCGAACTCGGGCCCGCGGTCGATGTACATCTCCGAGGACGGCCCGCAGGGGCCGGTCGGCCCGGCCTGCCAGAAGTTCTCCGAGGCCGGTAGTCGAACGATCCGCTGCTCGGGGACCCCGATCTCGCGCCAGATCTCCTCCGCTTCCTCGTCCGCTCCGATCCCGAGCTCCTCCGAGCCCTCGAACACGGTCACCCAGATCCGCTCCGGGTCGAAGCCGAAGCCGGCGAGCGACAGCTCCCAGCCGAACCGCATCGACTCGGCCTTGAAGTAGTCGCCGACGCTGAAGTTGCCGAGCATCTCGAACATCGTCAGATGGCGTTTCGTCGTCCCCACGACCTCGATGTCGACGGTGCGGAAGGTCCGCTGCGCCGAGGTCAGCCGCCGGCTCGGCGGCTCCTCCCGGCCCTCGAAGTAGGGCTTCAGCTGCTGCATTCCGGCGACCGTGAGCAGGGTCGACGTGTCGTCGGGCGCCGGGATCAACGACGACGACGACAGCCGCAGGTGGTCGCGCTCTTCGAAGAACGAGAGGAAGGTCTCGCGAATCTCGTCGGAGGTCATCACGAGCCTGAGTCTAGGCGGGGCGTCGCTCAGGCGATCGTCGCGCGGCCGACCACGAGATCGCCACACAGCAGGCAGGCCGTCTGCCCCGGGGCGACCCCGTAGGCGGACTCGGAGAGCTCGAGATCGAGCTCTCGATGGCGCCCCGCCGCGAGGTCGGGAAGGCGGCAGCCGAGGACCTGCGAGTGGTAGCGAAGCCGCACGCCGTCCACCCTCCCCCCCGGCCGGTGCAGGGTCGCGTCGCGGACGGTCACGGTCCGGGTCGCGAGCTCTGACCGCGATCCCGCGACGACCGTGTTCGTCGCTGCGTCGGTGGCGAGCACGTAAAGCGGCTCCTGCGCGCCGACGCCGAGGCCGCGTCGCTGCCCGACCGTGTACTCGTGATGACCGCGGTGGCGCCCGAGCCGGCGCCCGCGCCGGTCGACGACGTCTCCCGGCCGCTCGGCGAGGCCGCCGTAGCGCTCCAGGAACGAGCGCTTGCCCTCGCCGGCGAGGAAGCAGAGATCCTGGCTCTCGGCCTTCGCCGCGACGGGCAACCCGGCCGCCGCAGCGATCTCGCGCACCTGCGGCTTGGTCAGCTCGGCGAGCGGGAAGCGAAGCCGCGCCAGGGACTCGGGGCGCAGGCCGGCGAGCATGTAGGTCTGGTCCTTGGCCCCGTCGGCGGCGGCGCTCAGCAGCGGCCCCTCGCCGTCATCGGCGATCCGCGCGTAGTGGCCGGTGGCGAGCGTCGAGCAGCCGAGCCGCCCGGCGAGCTCGAGCATCGCGTCGATCCGCAGGTCGCCGTTGCAGATCACGCACGGGTTCGGCGTCCGGCCGGCGCGATAGCCGTCGACGAAGCGGTCGACGACTCCGGCGCGGAATCGCTGCTCGAGGTCGAGCGTCAGATGCGCGATCCCGAGCCCGGCGGCGAGCCCGCGGGCGCCGAGCACGGCGAGCGGGGAGCAGCAGCTCTGCGCGGCGTCCGTGCGCCGATCGGCCCAGAGCTTCACCGTCACCGCGACCACCTCGGCCCCGCGCTGACGCTCCAGCAGGGCCGCGACCGCCGAATCGACGCCGCCGCTCAGCGCGACCAGGACCCGCTCACCGGTGGCCGGCGGGTCGGCGAGCGCCGCGCCGGAGCCGGCGGCGGCGGCGAGCGCCCGGTGCAGCGCGTCGGCGGCGAGCTCGGCAGCGTGAGCGCCCTGCGGCGAGAGCCCGCCCAGCGTCGTCGAGATCGATCCCGGGCTCAGCGCCGCCGCCTCGAGCACGGTCGCGCCGTCGACCAGCTCGGCGGCGGCGGCGGCGGCGGCGAGCGCCGCGGCGCATCCTTCGGCCTCGAAGCTGACTCCGGCGACGCGGCCGTCGACGAGCCCGAGCGAGATCCGGATCAGATCGCCGCACGCGGCGCCCCCGGCGGCGCCGTCGAAGCCGTCCGGAAGCGGCGCCCCGCGCCGGGTCGCGTCGGTCAGGTAGTGCTGGATCGCGTCGGTGTCCATGCTCGATCGGGCCCCGCCGGGCGGCCGTCCGGGCAAGGGTAGAGCGATCCGAGCCCCGTGGATCTAGAGAGGCCCCAGCTTGCCGTTACCACTCTGCCTGCGAACCTGAATGAACAGGTGGGTGTCTGCCGGCGCTACGCCCAGCGCGCTACCGGACGGTGACTCCCAAGGCAATTGTGTTGGTTCACAAATGAATGGCTGGCGTACAAGCTCGAGCCTGTCCGAAACGGTACCAGCCGCGCGCCGATCGGCCGCGCGATCCCGGGCCGCTAACCGGGGCGCGGGACGCGGAGGCTGAGCCCGAGCTCGCGCAGCTGCGCCTCGTCGACCGGGGCCGGAGCCCCGGTCAGCGGGTCGGCGCCGGAGGCGGCCTTCGGGAACGCGATCACGTCACGGATCGAGTCGGCGTGCAGGAGGCGCTGTACGAGCCGGTCGAGCCCGTAGGCGATCCCCCCGTGCGGCGGCGCGCCGTAGCGAAACGCCTCGAGCAAGAAGCCGAACCGCTCCCGGGCCTCGTCGCGCTTCATCCCGATCGCCTCGAACACCTGCTGCTGGACCTCCGGGTCGGAGATCCGGATCGAGCCGCCACCCATCTCCTGGCCGTTCCAGACGACGTCATAGGCGAGCGCCCTCGCCTCCCCCGGGTGCTCGGGGTCGAACTCCCCGGCCGGCGCGGTGAACGGATGGTGGAGCGCGTCCCAGCGCGACTCCCCCTCGTTCCACTCGAACATCGGCCACTCGGTGATCCAGCAGAACCTCTCCGCCTTCGAGTCGATCAGACCGAAGCGCTCGCCGAGCTCGAGCCGCAGCTGGCCGAGCACCGAGTTCGCGGTCCCGGGCTGATCGGCGACCAGCAGCAGCAGGTCGCCCTCGGCGGCGCCGAGGCGATCGTTGAGCGCCGCGAGCTCATCAGCGGAGAGGAACTTGGCGGTCGGAGAGCGCCAGCCGGCGCCCTCCCGGAACGCCCAGACGAGGCCCTTCGCGCCGAGCTCCTGGGCGCGCGAGATGAGGCCGTCGAGCACCGACCGGGGCACGTCGCGGGCGCCGGCGTTGATGCCCTTCACGACGCCGCCGGACTCGACCGTGCCGCGGAAGACCTTGAACTCGGTCGCGGCGAGCAGATCGGTGAGCTCGACCAGTTCGAGCCCGAAGCGCAGGTCCGGGCGATCGGTGCCGAATCGCGCCAACGCCTCGTCGTACGGGAGCCGGGCCAGCGGCAGCTCGAGCGCCGGGCCGCCGACGCGTTCGCTGACGGCCGCCAGCATGCGCTCGTTGAGGTCGAGCACGTCCTCGACCGCGACGAACGACATCTCGATGTCGAGCTGGGTGAAGTCGGGCTGGCGGTCGGCGCGCTGGTCCTCGTCGCGAAAGCAGCGGACGATCTGGAAGTAGCGCTCGAACCCGGCGACCATCAGCAGCTGCTTGAAGAGCTGCGGTGACTGCGGCAGCGCGTAGAACGACCCCGGCTCGCGCCGCGAGGGGACGAGGAAGTCGCGCGCCCCCTCCGGCGTCGATCGCGACAGCATCGGGGTCTCGACCTCGAGGAAGCCCTCGTCGGAGAGGAAGTCGCGGATCGCCTTCGAAACCCGGTGGCGGAGCGCAATCGCGTCCTGCATCGGGCGCCGCCGCAGGTCGAGGTAGCGGTAGCGAAGCCGGAGGTCCTCCCCGACCTCGCCCGAGTAGCCCTCGATCTCGAACGGAGGGGTCTCGGATCCGGCGAGCAGCCGAGCCTCGCGGACCCGGACCTCGAACTCGCCCGTCGGCAGCTCGGCGTTGACCGTCTCGGGGGAGCGGCGCACGACCTCGCCGGCGACGCAGAGCACGTCCTCGGGGCGCAGCCGGTGCGAGAGCTCGAACGCCGCGCCCGAGTCGTCGGGGTGAAAGACGAGCTGCACGAGGCCGGTGCGGTCACGGAGGTCGATGAACACGAGGCCACCGTGATCGCGGCGCCGGTGAACCCAGCCGGAGAGGCGGACGGTCGATCCGACGCGGTCGCCGAGCACCTGCCCGCTCCACGCGTCGCGGTACTCGTTCGGGCGCAGGGCGGGGAAGCCGGTCACCCGTGCAGCTCCTCGATCAGGCGGCCGAGCTCGAGCGGGCGCTGCTCGCCGCTCCGCATGTCGCGAAGCTGGGCCGCGCCGTCGTCGTCGAGGACGATCGTCGCCCTCGCGCCGATCCGATCCGCCTGCTTCATCTGCCCCTTCAGCGAGCGGCCCGCGAGGTCGAGCTCGGCGCGCAGCCCGGCGCCGCGCAGCTCGCGGACGAGCGCGAAAGCGCGCTCCTGCTGACTCTCTGGGCCGGCGACGAAGGCGTCCGCGGTCGACTCGGGCGGCGGCTCGTCGAGCGCCAGCAGGATCCGCTCGATCCCGGCGGCCCAGCCGCAGCCCGGGGTCGCCGGGCCGCCGAGCTGCTCGACGAGGCCGTCGTAGCGCCCCCCTCCGCCGAGCGTCCGCGCCTGCCCTTCGAGGCCCTCGGACTCGAACTCGAACACCGTGCGGGTGTAGTAGTCGAGGCCGCGGACCAGCGTCCCGTCGAGCTCGTAGCCGACTCCCGAGCGGTCGAGCAGCCGCCGCACCTCCTCGAAGTGCTCCGCGTCGGCATCGTCGAGACGGTCGAGCATCGTCGGCGCCGAGGCCATCACCGCGGCGGTGCCCGCGTCCTTGGAGTCGAAGGCGCGGAGCGGGTTCTCGTCGATCCGCTCGAGCACCTCGCGCCCGAGCTCGGCCTCGTGCTCGCGCAGGAACGCGCGCAGCTCTGTGCGGTAGACCTCGCGGGAGGCCGCGGTGCCGAGGCTCGAGAGCCGCAGGCGGACGCCGGGGACGCCGAGCTCGCGCAGCAGCTGGTCGAGCAGCGAGATCTGCTCGGCGTCGACGAGCGGCGAGTCGGAGCCGATCGCCTCGACCCCGACCTGGTTGAACTGGCGGAAGCGCCCCGCCTGCGGGCGCTCGTGGCGAAAGTACGGGCCCCAGTACCAGAGCTTCACGGGCTGCGCGAGCTTGTGCATCCCGTGCTCGACGTAGGCGCGGCAGACCGGGGCCGTGCCCTCGGGCCGCAGCGTCAACGCCCGATCGCCCTGGTCGGAGAAGCTGAACATCTCCTTGGTGACCACGTCGGTGCCCTGCCCGACACCGCGCGCGAAGAGCTCGGTGTCCTCGAAGACCGGCGTCTCGATCCGTCCGTAACCGGCACGCTCGCAGATCCCGGCGGCGGTCTCATGGACCTGCTCGCGCAGCGCCGAGTCGGCAGGCAAAACGTCGAAGGTGCCCCGGGGGGCCTGGAAGCGCGAGCTCATCGCTGCGCGAGGGTAACGAGCGGGCCCGAACGCGGCGGGTAGGCTGGCCGCCGTGTCAGCCGGCTGGGGGTCACGAGTAGGCCGGAGCGGCGACGATCGCGGTCGTCTCTTCTACCTGGGACGAATCGCGGCCGTCGCCGGTACCTACTACCTGGCCGCAAAGCTCGGCCTCGGGCTCGCCTTCACGACCCCGAGCGTGACCGCGATCTGGCTGCCGACCGGGATCGCGCTCGCCGCCGTCATCCTCTGGGGCTACCGAATCTGGCCCGGGGTCGCGCTCGGTGCCTTCCTGGCCAATGTCTTCACCGACGTCCCGCTCTACACGGCGCTCGGGATCACCGTCGGCAACACGCTCGAGGCGGTCGTCGGCGCCTACCTGCTGCAACGCTTCGTCGACTTCCGGCCGTCGCTGGAGCGGGTCCGAGACGTCGTCGGCCTTGCGGTCCTCGCCGGTGGGGTGAGCACGATGGTGAGCGCGACGATCGGCGTCGCGAGCCTGCTCGCGGGAGGCGAGATCGACTCCGGCGAGATCGACTCCGTGTGGCGCACCTGGTGGCTCGGGGACATGGGCGGCGACCTCGTCGTCGCCCCGGCCCTGCTCGTCGCTGCGACGCATTGGCCCTACCGCCAGGCACCCGGACGAGCGCTCGAAGCCGTCGCGCTCGCACTGCTCGTCGGCGGCGTCGCCGCCCTCACCTTCACCGCGGAGGCGCCGCTCATCTACCTCGTCTACCCGCCGCTGGTCGCGGTCGCGTTGCGCTTCTGGCAGCCGGGCACGGTCGCCGCGATCCTGCTCGTCGCCGCGATCGCGATCCCGCTGACCGAGGACGACGTCGGCCCGTTCTCGGGCAGCGCGCCCGACGATCGGTTGCTGCTCGCGCAGCTTTTCATCGGGGTTGCGAGCGTCACCGCGCTCGTGCTCGCGGCGGAGATCGCCCAGCGGACGCGGATCGAGCACACGCTGGGCTACATCGCCGGCACGCTGCAGGAGAGCCTGATGCCGCGCAGCCTCCCCGAGATCCCGGGAATCGAGACGGCCGTCGACTACCGGCCAGCCGGCGAGGGGCACGTCGTCGGCGGTGATTTCTACGACGTCTTTCAGAGCGAGGACGGCAGCTGGTCGGTGGTCGTCGGCGACGCGCTCGGCAAGGGCGCCGGGGCGGCCGCGACGACGGCGCTCGCCCGCTACACACTGCGCGCCGCCGCGGTCCACGAGCGGCGCCCGAGCCGCATCCTGCTCGAGCTCAACAATGCGATCCGTCGCCAGGCGCCCGAGCAGTCGTGCACGGTCGCGTACTCGCGGCTCGAGGACGGCGACGCCGGCCGCGTCCGGCTGACCCTGTCCTCGGGCGGCCATCCGCCACCGTTGATCCTCCGCGCCTACGGCGGGGTCGAGCGTGGCGCCGACCCCGGACTGGTGCTCGGCGTGCAGCCCGATCCGCGGCTCACCGACGACACGATCGAGCTCGGGGTCGGCGACGCGCTCGTCTTCTACACCGACGGGCTGACCGACGCCTACGCGCCCCGGCGGATCGTCACCCCGCGCGAGCTCGCCGTCGCGCTGCGCGATTGCGCGGGCTTCGGCCCGGCGGAGATCGCCCACCGGCTGACCGGTTTCGTCCTCGATCCGGACGCCGGCGCCCCACGCGACGACATCCTCGTGTTCGTCCTTCGGGTGCGCGCGCCCCGCGTCGGCTGAGCGCGCCAGCTCGGCGAGGAACGGGTTCGAGGCGCGTTCGGCGCCGAGCGTCGTGATCCCCATGTGACCGGGGTATACCGTCGTCTCCTCGGGGAAGCGCTCGACCAGCCCGCGGATGCTCTCGAGCAGCGTCGACCAGTCGCCGCCGGGGAGGTCGGTACGCCCGACCGATCCCTGAAAGAGGACGTCGCCCGAGAACAGGGCCGGCTCGTCTGCAATCGCGTAGGTGACGTGGCCGGGGCTGTGCCCGGGCGTGAAGATGACGTCGATGTCGATGCCCGCGAGCTCGAGCGTCTCTCCGCCGGCGAGCGTCTCGTCGGCGTCGTAGCTCTCATACGGCCCGAAGCCGGGCCAGGGGACGAAGGCCATGATGTCGGCGAGCACCGGGACCTCGATCTCGGGGCAGTAGACGGGCGCCCCGGTCGCGCGCGCCACCGGCGTCACGGCGCCGATGTGGTCGAAGTGACAGTGGGTGAGCAGGATCGCGTCGATCCCGATCCCCAGCTCGTCGATCGTCGCCAGGATCCGCTCGGGCTCCTCGCCGGGATCGACGACGAGGCCGCGATCCGATCCGTCACGGCGCAGCACGTAGCAGTTCTCGGCCACCTGGCCGACGGTGAGGCTGCGGACGTCCATCGCCGCCGAGGGTATCGCTCCGCCGGCTCAGCCCTGGCGCTGGCGCGCCAGCTGCTGCTGGCGCATGCGGCGGCGATAGAAGAACTGGTCGACGTAGTAGCCGAGCGGCACGTACATCGCCACCATCAGGACCGAGAGGACGAGCGCGCTCGCGACCGGCTGCTTGAACAACAGCACGATCAGGGCGAAGAAGACGACGGCGCCGAGCGCGCCGCGCTTCGCGGCGCTCGCCCAGGTCGGCGGGACGTCGCGGCGGTCGACCGGGCGAGCCGGATTCTTCTTGCCCCGCGACCGCGCCCGCGCCCTCGCCTCCTCGCGCGTCCGCGGGCGCCCGCGCGGGCCGCGGCGGTCGATCGCACCGGTCTGGGTGCCGCGATGCTTGCGGCGGCGCTTCTTCTTCGCCCGCTGTGCCATCGGCGAGAGGCTAACGATCGAGCCGCTCGAGGCGTCGCTCGAGCACCTGCTCGTCCGCGTCGAAGGCCCCCATCGGCAGGTCCGCGGGCAGCCCGGCGAGCGCCGCCTCGGGTACGAGACCGACGACCTCGCCGCGTACCGGCTGGGCGCCGTGGCGGGCCGCGAGCTCGCGGACGCGCTCGATCACGTCTGCGAGCGGGACCGCGGCGGGGTCGTGGATGTTGGTCGAGACCTGGGCCCGGTCGCCGAGATCGATCCCGACCGCCCGCACGCCGGCCGGACCGCCCCCGGACTCGCGCAGCTTCTGGGCGATCGCCCGCGCGACGTAGACCTCGTCGGTGTCGAGCTCGAGGTTGAACGCCGCGAGCGGCGGGCGGGCGGTGACCAGCGTCGCGCCGGCGGTCGGGTGGGAGCGGGACGGGCCGAGGTCGGGCGCCAGCTCGCCCAAGCGCATCCGCCCGCTCAGCAGCTCGAGTCCGCCCCGCCGGAAGTAGACGCGCTCACGACGCTCCTCCGCGGACGCGAGCTCGCCGTAGAGGAAAACCGGAACCCCGAGCTCGGCGATCTCCGCGGCGGTCGCCAGCGCCAGCTCCTTCGTCGTCGCGCGATCGCTCTCCGTGAGCCAGACCAGCGGGCAGACGTCGAGCGCGCCGACGCAGGGGTGGGCGCCGTTGTGCTCGTTCATGTCGATCCGCTCGACGCACTCCCTCGCCCCGGCGGCGAGCTCGGCGACGATCGCATCGTCGGGCGCGGTCAGCGTGAGCACGGTGCGGTTGTGGACCTCGTCGGTGTGGCGGTCGAGTACCTCGGCGCCGCCGAACGCGGTCGAGATCGCGGCGACCGCGTCTCGGTCGAGGCCTTCGGAGAAGTTCGGGACCGCGACCGCCATCTCGCCTCCCGCCGGTTCAGCTCCCGACGACGAGCTCGCCGGCGCGCACCAGCGCCTCGCCGTCGACGCTGACGTCCGGCTTCAGCACCACGCAGTCGAGGTGGACCGGCACCTGAACCGTGCCCCCGATCCCCGCCGAGGCGCCGAACGCGACGTGACAGGTCCCGAGCAGCTTCTCGTCCTCGAGCACGTTCCCGCTCGGGATCGCCCTCTCGTTCGTGCCGATCCCGAGCTCGGCGACGTTGGTCCCGCCCTCGCCGCCGACGGCGAGCAGCTCCATCAGGCGCTCGCCCTCGGCGCCGGTCGCCGCGACGAGGTTCCCTCCCGAGACCGTCAGCTCGACCGGCTCGCTCGGGGACCCCGATCGTCGCGATCGTGCCGTCGACGACCAGGGTTCCCTCGGCGGTCCCCTCGACCGGCGAGATGAACCCCTCGCCGCAGGGCAGGTTGCCCCAGGCGCCGGTCGCGCTCAGGTCGCCGTGATCCGGGATCCCCTCGCGGCCCTCGATCCCCAGCCGCAGGTCGGAGCCGTTCGCGCAGGTGATCCGCGCCTCCGCGCCGCCGGTCAGCAGCTCGGCGATCGCTTCGCCCTTGCGGCGCAGGCCCTCGATGTCCGCCGACATCGCGCGCGCGAGCATCTCCTCGGTCACCCCCGGCAGGGTCGCGATCCGCACCCCGGCCTCGGTCGCGATCCGGCGCGCGGCCGTGTGCGAGAGGGACTGCACGGTCGGCGCGAGGACGACGTCCGCGGCCGCCATCGCCGCCGCGACGGGGTCGGGCGGCTCGGCGGCGTGTGAGCGCCGCTCGGCCATCAGCATCGTCACGCCTTCGGCGCCGGCGCGGCCCGCCGCGGCGCGAAGCCGCTCCCCGAGGCCGATCGTCGCCGGGTTGCAGACGACCAGCACCTCCTCTCCCTCGCGGACCCCCATGCACTCGTTGATCACGGCCGAGACGGCACGCTCGAGGTCGCTCATGCCCGCAAACTACAAGTCGGGGCGGGCTCGCGTGCTCAGCGGCGCTGCTTGCGCTTCTGCTTCAGGTGGAGCTTCTTGCTCAGCTTCGCCACGTCGCCGTTCTCGGGCACGAACCTGAGCTTCGGCGACACCTTCGCCTTGCCTCTGCGATCGAGCTTTCGCGCCAGCTTCCCCTTCGGCTTCAGCTTCAGCTTGTACCTGTCGGCCTTCTTCACGGTCTTCTTGGCGCGCTTGACGCCCTTCGCGTCGAGCGAGAGCGTGCCCGGCCCGGCGACCCGGACCGCGAACGTCGCGGTGCCGGCCCGCTTGTTGCGCTTCTGGTTGACGACCCTGAAGTTCTTGCCCTGCTCGAACCAGATCGGGCTCGAGTAGACCTCGACCCGGTCGCCGGAGGGATCGAGGCGGAGCACCTCGATCGAGTAGCGGGCGGCGCCGCTGGACGCGAACGTATGGGTGAAGTCGTCGCTCGTCACGGTCGCCGAGTCGACCGCGTCGCCGTCCTTGAGCAGCCGCACCTCGTAGGTTCCGGGGCGCGCCGCGGTCGCGCCGGCACGCATCACCTCGACGTCGAACGCGGCGCTCGGGCCGGTCAGCGTGTCGCCGATGATCGCGTCGGACGCGCCCGCCGCCCGGCCGGTGACGCGGATGTCGGGACCGTCGTTGCCGTACAGCTTCACGTAGGTGTGGTCGTCCTTGATCGCGGCGACGATCGCGCTCTCGGAGAGCTCGGTCGCGCCGACGACGGTCGTCGCGCGGCCGATCGGGGCGGTCGTGATGTCGGTCATGTCCGCCTGGTGGGAGTCGCTCGACCCGACCGCCGCGATGTGGGCGCCGGTCGCGAGCTTCTGCTCGTAGAAGGCGATCGCCGGGAGCGTGAACGGGTTCCGGACCGCGCCGATGTCGGCGGGGCCCGTCTGCACCTCGATCGCGTCGACCTTCGAGTAGTCGGTCTCGGCGTCGGACCAGTCCCAGGGACAGCCGCGGCAGAGCGAGACGTTGCTCGGGCTGCTCGACGGGAAGATCGTCGGGTGGTTGACCTGCGACCAGCCGCCGGTCGAGTCGATGCTCGGGATCTGGGTGTTCGGCGTCACCGCGTCCTGGACCTTGTTCAGCGACGCGTCGGCAGGGTCGTAGCTGAAAACCGGCCCGCCTCGGAAGTCGGCGAAGTAGTTCGAGCCGATGTTGTTGTAGTGGCCGTGGTAGGTCGTGACCTCGGTGCCGGGGATGATCAGCTTGCCCGGGTAGGCGGGCTGATAGCGGCCGATCTCGCCCCGGTTGACGTCGTTGTTGTGGTCGACGAGCCCGAGGAAGTCGAGCCCGGCGCCGCCATCGGCGAGCGGCCTGAACCCGTAGTCGAAGCTCTGGCGCATCGTCGCGTTGCCGGGCTCCATCTCGCCGTGGGTGTGGACGTCGCCGGCGTACCAGCCGGGGTTCGGGTTGGCGACACCGGTGTCGTAGGCGGCGGGCGCATAGGGAGCGTTCGCCCATCTCGAGGCATCGGTGCTCGTCTCGACCCCGACCCGCCAGTTGACCGTCTGCTCGTCGAGCGCCGCCAGCCCGAGCTCGGCCACCCACCTGCCGGCGGGGATCGCGCCGGGCTCATACGCCCTGGTCGTGTAGCCGCTCACGTAGGCCTTCTTCGCCGCCAGGTAGGTCGACTCCGGACTGAAGCCGTTCTCGGCGATCGCCAGGTCCTTGACCGCGCTGCCGCTCCAACCCCGCCGCTCGTTCGGCCCGGCCACCGTGTCGGCGCCGTGGAGCGGCTCATAGACGCCCATGTCGAGGGTGCTCCCGGAGTCGTAGCAGTAGCGGATCCGGATCGCGCGGGTGCCGGACGGGACGTCGAACGGGATCTGGACGAAGTCGCCCTGCTGGCTTCGGTCGAAGCTGCCGATGAAGTCGTCGAGCGGCTTCATCGTCGGGTCGTCCTGGCCCGGAAGCGTGCAAACCGCCCCGGCGCCCGCCGGCACGACGAGAGCCCCGGCGACGCTCGCCGCCAAGATCAGACCCCACCTCCTACCTCGCATCATGCAATCGGCAAGCTACCGCCTGGGACCTCGTCGCGGCGCCCGGAGACCGGGGCCGGCGGCTAGGGTCCCGGCGAGCATGCGCGGCGCATCACCTCGCGAGACGCTCGACCTCGCCGACTACCGGCTCCGGGTCGCCGAGCTCTACCTCGCGACCGCCGTCGAGGGCCCGGGGGCGGTCGCCGAGTTCCGCGATCGCCGCGACCGGCTGTTTCGCGACCACCCGGCGTCGGCGCTGACCGCCGTGCAGCGCGAGCGCTTCGACGGCCTCGATTACTTCGAGTTCGACCCGGCGGCGCGGGTCGAGTGCGAGCTCGCGCCGGACGGACGACTCGGATCAGCTGCGGATCGACTCCGGAGGCGAGGACGGGGTGGTCAGCTACGCGCGGGTCGGGCGCCTGGTGACGCCGTGGGGAGAGCTCACCCTGTTCTGGACCGAGGGCTACGGCGGCGGTCTCTTCCTGCCGTTTCGCGACGCGACCGCGCCGACCGAGACCTACGGGGCCGGGCGCTATTTGACCGACACGATCAAGGGCAGCTACCGCGGCGGATTGGAGATCGTCGAGGGCGAGCGAACCGCCGTCGTCCTCGACTTCAACTATGCGTACAACCCCTCCTGCGCCTACAACTCGCGCTGGGCCTGTCCGCTCGCCCCGCCCGAGAACCGGCTCGACGCCGCGATCCAAGCCGGCGAGCGCAAGTACCCCGATCCCGTCTGATCTCCATCGCTCAGCCTCCTGGCCGCCGTCCGTCGAGCTTCGCTGCTTCAGCGCTCGGCACCGCGCGCGAGCCTATCGCGCCGGCTCAGCCGCTCCAATCCCCGATCAGCGCGAGCACCGGCTCGAGGCTCTGCTCCTCGAACGAGAGGTGGGCGAGCAGAACCTCGCCGAGGCGCTCGAGCGCCGCTACGAGGACCGCGCGACCGTCGTCGTCCGCGCCGAGGGCCTCCGCCGCGGCCTCGACCTCGTCGAGCAGCCGCGAGACCTGGCGGTGCTCGTCGGTGAGCCGGTCGACGACCGGCTCGATCGCGGGCTCGACCCGGCGCAGCCGCGGGAACAGAGCGACGTCCTCGAGGCGGTGATGAGCGTGGACGAAGCGGCAGTGCCTGAGGCAGCCGTACTTGAGCTGCCAGAGGATGCTGCCGGCCTTCAGATCGGCGATCCGCTCGCGGAGCTCGGCCGGCGGCGCGTCGGCGGCGGCATCGCGCGCCAATTCGGTCACCGTCGCGAGATCGCGGCGGATCATCGAGTGGACCCAGAGCAGCTCGGCGAACAGCGGGTTGTCCGCCGCGCTTTGCTCGATCAGGTTCGGGTCGTCGGGCTCGATCGTCATCGGAAGGCCTCACCTTGCCAGGCGCGTCAAGATCGGACGAGATGAAGGCGGCCAACCTCCTGGTCCGGTTCCTGCTCGAGCTGGCGGCGCTCGCGGCCCTGATCTACTCGGGCTTCGAGCTCGGATCGACGGTGCTCGCCGACGTCGTGCTCGCGGTCGCCATGACGGCGGCGTTCGTCGCGATCTGGGGACGCTGGATCGCGCCGCGCGCCTCGGCGCGGCTCGCCGACCCCGAGCGTCTCTGGGTCGAGCTGGCGCTGTTCGGCGTCGTCGTCGCAGCGCTCGCCGCCGCAGCGCACCCGATCATGGCAGCGGTGTTCGCGGTGCTCGTGCTCGCGAACGAGCTTCTGCTTCTCGCCTGGGATCAGCGCGGGACCGCGTAGCGGCGATCAGTCAAACGACCAGAAGCGTGCGTGGGCGCCACCGCGCGTGCCACCGCCTCGCGCTCGAAGTCCCGCAATCCCTCGGGCACGTCGAGCTCGAGCGGATCTGTCGCGAACGACGGCTCGAGCCCGGCCAGCGCCTCGGCGATCGCGAGATTGCAGAACGGCAGGTGCTCGAGGCTGTAGCCGCCCTCGATCGCGACCACGATCCGGCCCCCGCAGAGGTTCTCGGCGGCCGAGCGCGCCCGTTCGGTGAGCGCGCGAAAGCCCTCGGTCGTGACGCTCATCCGGCCCAGCGGATCCGAGGCCGCCGCGTCCTGGCCGGCCGAGATCAGCACGAGGTCGGGGGCGAACTGGGCCAGCGCCGGGGCCACGATCCGGTCCCAGGCGAGCAGGTAGCCGGCGTCCCCGGTGCCGGCGGGCAGTGGCAGGTTGATCGTCAGCCGGTGGCCGTCGCCGTCGCCGACCTGGTCGAGCGTCCCCGAGGCGAGCGGATAGAGGTCGTCCTGATGCAGGGAGACGAAGAGGACCGAGGGGTCGTCGTAGAAGACGGCCTGGGTGCCGTTGCCGTGGTGGACGTCCCAGTCGACGATCGCGACCCGCTCGACGTCGTCGCGCCGCCGGGCGTGGCGAGCTGCGATCGCGACGCTGTTGAAGAGACAAAAACCCATCGGGATATCGGCGGTCGAGTGATGGCCCGGCGGCCGCACGAGCGCGAGCGCGTTCTCGGCGTCGCCGTCGAGGACGACGTCGGTCGCCGCGAGGACATTCCCGGGCGCGAGCAGCACGGCGGTCGCGGTCTGCGGCCCGACCCGCGCCTCGGGGCCGATCCAGGCGTGCTCGCCGCGGGCGCAGGCGGCCTCGATCGCGTCGATCATCGCCGCCGTATGGACGAGCTCGAGCTCGGCGCGGGTAGCGTCGCGCGGTTCGAGCCTCGTCAGCCGGTCGAGCACCCCCGCCTCGCCGAGGACACCGATCGTCCGCGCGAGCCGCTCCGGGCGCTCGAAGTGCGGGACCTCCAGCCAGCCTGCCGCGCGCTCGTCGACGAGCATCGAACCGTTGTCGTGCGCCAGACAGCGCTCGTCGTAGGCGTAGGCGGTGCTCACGAGGGACATCATCGCGGCAGCGGCGCGAGCGGGTCTCGGCGAAGCTGCGGGGCAGGAAGATTCGGCTGGTGGCGCACCGGCGGTGCGGATGAGTCGAAGACGCTCCCTTCCGTCCCGCGCTTGACAGCGCCGACTCCCGTAGGAGGATCGGGTCGATGGGTCCGATCCTCAGCATCGGCGTGCGCCCGCTGATCGTTGCCGCTGCGGCGTGCTGCGCCCTCACCGCCGCGGCGAGCGCGAGCGCCGCAACCGTCCGCACCGAGGAGGATCTCGGTGCCCCTACGTCCTTCCCTCAGCGCTCGACCCTGTTCTTCGAATCGACTCCCGGCGAGCAAAACGGCGTCACGGTGCAGATTGCGAGCGCGTCTCCGATCGAGGTCACGTACGTCGTCACGGACTCGGGCTCAGCGCTGATCGCAGGGCCTGGGTGCACGGGAGGCGGGGCGCCGGACGTCGCGGCGACCTGCCGGCTTCAACCCTCGCGGCCGGCCCGCTGCGTCCGGACCTTCTGCGTAGACGGCGGGCGCTCGGTGACGCTGAAGTTCGGGCTCGGAGACGGCGCCGACTCGCTCGACAGCAGCACTGTCGCCTCCGACGACGGCGGAGGGGTGTTTCTCCTCGCGGTCTTTGGAGACACGGGAGCCGACCGCGTGGTGACCGGGCCCACCGCGGATTCGATCGACCCCGGGCCGGGCGCCGACACGGTCGCCACCGGCGACGGATCCGACAGGGTGACGGCGGCCGTCTCGGCTCCGGACGGCGCCGACCTGCTCGATCTGGGCGCCGGACTCGACTCGATCAGCTACGGAGCCGAGGCTTCGGGCGTTTCGATCTCGTCGAACGGCGTCGCCGACGACGGCGCCCCGGCCGAGGGTGACAACGTGAGCTCGGCGGAGAACCTCGTGGGCGGAAGCGGCGACGATCGCCTGATCGGCGTTGACCAGCCGACGACCCCTTCCACATTGGGTGAGAACCTGGCGGGCGGACCCGGCGACGACACGCTGTTCGGCAACGGAGGTGACGACTACATCGACGGCGGCCTCGGCGACGATCGAAGCGCCGGCGGCGCCGGCGACGATTGGCTGGCTGAGGCATTCAGCGGCCGGGACCGCGCACGAGGCGGACCGGGCGACGATGGGATCTTCGGCGGCCCGGGAGCCGACCACCTGCTCGGCGGCCCGGGCCGAGATGCGATCTTCGGAGAGGGCGGCTCCGACGAGCTGCTCGGCGGAACAGGAGCCGACCTGCTCAACTCCAGGGACAACGACACTCGCGACAGAGTCGACTGCGGCGCGGCGAAGGATCGAGTCCGAGCCGAGCCGATCGACCGAGTCCGCAGGTGCGAGCTATAGCGCTGAATTCGGCCCTCCAGGCCGCCCCGCGCCGCTACGATCCCAGCCCCCGCCGGAGTAGCTCAGCTGGTTAGAGCAGCGGAATCATAATCCGCGTGTCGGGGGTTCGAGTCCCTCCTCCGGCATTCCGAACCCTGCACGGCGTAGTCTCGTCGCCGACACGACTCCATTACACCCTCAAGACCCCCTCGGGTCAACGCCTGGGTCAACACCTTGCACGCCTGGTGCGGCGAACGCGGCGCCATGCCCAGGCGCACCGGCGTAGCGGCCGGTGCCGCAATGCACATCGGCGAGCGCCCGAACGGACGGCTGGCGCTCACTCCTCGTCGTCGCGTTCAAAGCGGAAGTCCCCGAGCGAGCACAAGTCTGCGGCGTTCTACGCTTCCGCGCGTCGCCCTAACGGCTACCGTTGCGGCCCGATCGCGAACTCTTAGTCCCTGCGTAGCGGCACCGGCCGAGAGCCAACCGCAGAAAGGTGGCAGCGCATGGCGCACACGCAGGGACGTGCAGGAGGACTCGGGACGCGCTTTGCGGCCTGTCCTCCCGCAGGGATGCTCACCCAAGAGGAACCCGCCCTCGCGCGCGGCACGAGCGGCACGAGGGTTCTCCGGCCCGGGCTCGTCGGTCTCTCGGCGCTCGTCGGGACGTTGCTCCTTATCGCTGGTATCGCGACCAGCGCGGCCACAGCGGCTCCGCGGGGATCGGCTCCGCTCTCCGGCCTCGCGAACAGCGGCATCGACTGGAAGGGCTGTGGCGAGCAGCTCGAGTGCGCGAAGGTACGGGTGCCGCTGGACTGGGACAAGCCGGACGGGCGCAAGATCAAGCTCGCGGTGATCCGCCACCTCGCCAGCCAGCCCGAGGAGCGGATCGGCTCGATGTTCATCAACCCGGGCGGCCCCGGCGCCTCCATTGCCAACGTCAGAGATGGAGGCAAGGCGCTCGACGCGCTCACTCAGGGCCGCTTCGACATCGTCACCTGGGATATCCGCGGTTCCGGTAAGAGCGCGGGCGTGAGCTGCTTCAAGGGCGAGCGGCGCCGGTCGAGGTTCTGGGATCGGCAACCGTTCCCGACCACGAAGCGACGCGCCCGACGCTACCTGCCAAAGACGGTCGCGTTCGCTGAGCGATGCGGTGCGCTTAACGGCGGGCTCCTCGCCCACATCTCGACCACCGATACGGTCCGCGATCTCGACTACCTGCGCCGCCTCGTCGGCGACCGCGGGCTCACCTTCTACGGGGCGTCATTCGGCACGTTCCTGGGCCAGACCTACGCCAGCATGTTCCCGAACCGGGTCCGCGCAATGGTCCTCGACGGCGTCGTGGATCCCCGCGCGTGGACCGCCGGCGCCGAGGCGTCGATCGCCAGCCTTCGAGGCGACACCGACCGGGTTTTCGAGAAGTTCCAGTCGCTCTGCGAAAGCGCCGGACCGGCAGATTGCGCCTTGGCCGGACACGGCTCCGTCGCGCGGCGCGTGAGCCGGCTGCTGAGGCGACTGCGGCGGGGGCCTCTAGCGGCGCCGTCCGCAAGCCCACCCGGGAGGCTGACATACGGCGAGACCCTGACCGCGATCACGTTGGCGCTCGACACCCCCGCCGTGTGGGCACATCTGGCCGAGGACCTCGAGGCGGCTGTCGACGGCGACGGATCGTCCCTGGCCACGCGAGCCGGAGAAGGGCTCGCGGATCTCTACTCGGTCGAATCCGAGCAGACACGGTCGATCGTGTGCGCGGACAGCCCGGCGCGGCAAGGCCCTCGGGCGTGGCCGAGCGCCGTCGACCGCCTGACCGATGTGAGCCGCATCGGCGGACCGCCCTATGCCTGGTGGCTCTGGGCCGCCTGCGCTTCCTGGCCCGTGCGCGGCGCCGACCGCTACGAGGGACCGTGGGATGCCGAGACGAAGAATCCGATTCTGGTCCTCGGGCCACGGTTCGACCCCTCGACCCCGTTCGGCAATGCGCGGCGGGTCGCGCGTCGGCTCGGCAACGCTGTCCTGCTTGCCCAAGACGGCTATGGCCACCTCAGCAGCGCAGACCCCAGCGCCTGTGTTAGGGACGCGGTAGGCCGGTACCTCGTCGACCTCGTCACCCCACCTCGCGGGACCGTCTGCCCCTCCGACCGGGTGCCGTTCGACCCCGAGTTCGGAGAGCCGATCCCCTGAGCCTCGCGGCAGGGCAGACCTCGTGCCTTGGGGATCGGGGCCGACGGGTTCGCGCCGAGCCGATGTGCAGCGCTGCATAACCTTTAGGAACGCCTTCCCGCGCCTCCGCCATGGAGCCGACATGGCTCTTCGTCCGTCTCAAGACACCATCGCCGCCGCTTGCCTCGCGAGCGCGCCGAGACTTCGCCCCGGTCGCTCCTCCTTTGCGCAGAGGCTGTCGCACAAACCCCTGATGGCCTCTTGAGAGGCCGTCTCGACCCCCGTTAACAATCGGGCCGAGCTCGGCCCTTGCGACTGGGCGCTCGTCCCGCGAGCCGTCCGGTTGCTCGGCGTAATCGTGGTCTGAACGTCCATAGTGGTGCCTCTCGCGGAGACCCTTTATGCGACAGCCTCCGCGCGAAGCGAAAGCGCGCCGACGACCAGTCATCCGGGCGCTCAACCGGCATCGCCCTCGCCGCACTCAGTCTCGCCCTCGCCCAGCTCACCGCCCCGGACTTATCGTTCAGCCCGGGGCCCCAAGCTTCTGGAAAGGAGCGCGTGTTATGAGCACCGACACTGGCAAAGTGGTCGTGAACAGGGCGATGTCGCTTGACGGCTTCATCGCCGGTCCCGGCCACACGATGGACTGGATCTTCGATTTCCTGACAGCGGACGCATTCCCTGAAGTCATGGCGGCCACTGGTGCGATGCTTATCGGCCGGGGTACCTACGAGGTTGGCAAGCAGATGGCCGACGAGGAGAGCACCTACGAGGGCGGAGCCCGAGTTTGTCCTCACCCACGAGCCTCCCGACGAGCCGGACCCGAACGTCACATTCCTCACCTGTGACATTGCGGAAGCCGTCGCCACGGCGCTAAGGGCCGCGGGCGGTAAGAACCTGGAGATCCTCGGCGCCGACCTGGCCAGCCAGTGCCTGCAGCGACGGCTCGTCGACGAGATCCTGGTCTATGTCCTACCGGTGCTCTTGGGCGACGGGGTCCGCTTTTCGACCCCGACCCTCCACAGGATTGATCTCGAACCATTCAGCAACACCCAGTCGGGCGCCGTCACCATGCTCCGCTTCCGCGTCCCTCGCGCCTAAAGCGTGCTCTAACTCGGCCATCCGAAACCAGCGTCATCGTCGAGGCCTAACCAGACGGGAGCTTCTGGGTTTCGCGCATAGGGACCACCACATCGACGGCGACCTGACCGACAACCGGATCGCGAACCTGCTCGCGTGGTGCCGGGATTGCCACCGAAGGGCCACGTTCCCCGGCAACCAGAGCATTTCGGCGTCGGCACGATCAGCTAACCGGCCGGGTGATATTCGGCGATGTGGCGTCCAAGCTCAGATTCCGAAAGGAAGCGCTCGCCGCAGGTCGGACAGATCACGTCGGACTCAGCCACCGCCTCCCGCTCCGCCGTGTCCTCCTTGACCGCACGGCGGCTGACCAGCCAGGCGATGACCACGCCGACCGCCACTATCACGACGAGGAGGCCGACGCCAGCTGTCCACGACAAGGCGATGACTTGCATCGGGCCGGACTCTAACCGTGGCACGGGGCCTGTGGGTCACACCCGGCGTTTTTGGCTGGCGCGGTGGTGCACCGGGCCGGATTGTTCAAAAGTCGCGCCGCCTACTCCGACAGCCCGACGTCGGGGTGAGCGTGCTGGCGGTCCCAGTAGAGGACGAGCCTCGTCACCTTGCCATCGCGAAGGTGGAACAGGTTCGCTCCCTTCATCTGTATGTCCCCGACCTCCAGGCCGCTGGTCTTGCCGCGCCCGCTGAGGTGCATGAGCACGAGCACCCGCTCATCGTCGAGCGCTCGGTACTCATCGGCCTCGGTCCGCAAGTGCTCAAAGGCGCCCAGGCCTTCGCGCCACGCCTCTGCCATCGCCGCCACTCCGCTCCAGCTTCCGGGCGCAGGGCCGTCGGCGACCACGAAAGTGATTTCGGGGTGCGCCCAGTCGACGGAGCGGAAGTCGCCGCGTCGCCACGCCGCGAAGATCGAGCGCACAACCTCCAAGTTCTCCCGCGACATCGCCTACTCCGACAGCCCGGCGGCTTCGGAGGCTCCCGTGGGTCCATGGAACCACTCATAACGCAGGACTTTCCCATCGCGCAATGTCCAGAGCGCCGACTCCTGGCCTTCGATTGGGACGCCGCTTCCGCGTCCGCGGGCGCGATAGCCCAGCACCACCACCACATGATCTCCCGCGGCCGTGAACCGCTCGGGCTCCATCTGCCAGGTCTCCCATCCATCGAAAACCGCCTCAACTGCCTTCGCGAATGCGGCTCGACCCTGTCGGACTCCGGGCTCGACTGCCCCGGCGGGGTTGACGTACTCGATCTCCCGGTCCATCAGCTCGTTCGGCCCCGGGAACTGGCGAGCCCATGCTTCATAGAAGCGCCGCACAATCTCGACGTTCTCCTGCGACATCGCCTACCCCGACAGCCCGGCGGCTTCGAGGGCTTGGTCGCGAGTCGCGTACTCGCGGCCGCGGATGACCTTCCCGTCCTTCAACGAGTAGACGATCGCAAGGCGCATATCTACCGTGGCCTCACTGTCCGTCATGCGTCCGATCACACGGACCACCGCTACGACCTTGCCGTCGGCATCGATTAGCTCCTCAGGCTCCGCGCTCAGGTCATCGAACGTCTCGTACCACTGCTCGTAGTAGTGGCGGAGCGCCGCAGGCCCCTTGATGATGCCGACGTCATCAGGAGCGCCCTCGATGGCTCGCCAGTCGACCTCCGGGTCCCAGAATTCCGCGGCGGCATCCAGGCCCTCATCGAAGGCCCTAAAGAGCTGCCGCACGATCTCCACGTTCTCCTCCGACATCGCCCGCTCAGTATCTCGCCTGTAGGAGCACGGCGTTTTGGCGCACGCAGTACGACGGTGGCCCGGGACGAGTACTGAAAAAACCCGCCCGGCTGCGGCCCGCTGTTCGCCGCCGCTTCGGGGTGGTGAGTCGCTAAAGGTGGGCCGAGACACTCATCCCGGCGTTGTCGACATAGAGATATGTAGCGCCGCGGCAGCGCAGGTCGACGGTGTGCGTCCCGGCCGCGACACCCTGGACCCACACCAGGGGAAGCGTCTCCTTGAGACTTTCGGCGTAGGTGGTGAACTCCGGGCTGAAGGTAGAAGAGCCATCGAACTGGAAGTAGCAGGTGACCCCGCCGGTATTCGTTTGCGTGTTTGCGACGTCGACGGCCGCCGACACGTCCAGCGCGGCGCTGCGCACTGTCGTGATAGTCGCTGTGAGCACGGTCTGGTTGCCGTTATTCAGCGAAAGGTCGGCGATCCGTCCGTCGCCGGTCACCGGGCTCAGCTGCGTGGAGTCGAGGCTGTCGAGCTTGTCCGCGTCGGGCACCTGGCGCAGCGTCGACTCGGCGATGTCGGCACCCCTCAAGCCGTCCGCCTCGGAGGAGCCGACCGAACCCGCCCGCAGGTCAGCGGCGGTGAGTCCGCCGCCCGCAAGCGTGTCGTCGCGCACGTCGACGCTGCGCACCTGGTCGTCGACGATGTCGGAGCTAAAGACGGTGTTGGCGGCGTAGGCGGTACCCCCTACGACCGCGATCACGAGCGCGAGCGTGGCGACGACGTTCGCATAGGTCAGACGGTTGCGAAGTGCTCGCATGGCGACTCCCCTTGAGGTAGCTGGATTCGCAAGACCCTCTCAGGTATCGAGGGGCCTGCGCAAGCCGCCTCGAACCTAGCCGTCGCCGAGCGCGGCGACCGACAGCTCGGTGTTCCTCACCGCCACGGATCCCCCCGATTTCGCGGCGGTCAATGCCGATCTCGTAGGAGCCCTCGGTCACAGCGCGAGGCTAGTCGGTTCCTCGGAACCGCTTCCGGCGCGGACGTCCGCGCTACAGGCATCGAGCGAGACCTCGCGCACAGGCCCCTCGCCGTCTCTCGGATAGCCCGGGAGCAGCGCCATGTCGCTGTCGGAAGGTGGTTCTGGGCTCGGGGCGACCGCCACAGGCGGCTGCGGATGGCCGTGCCCTGGTTGCGTCAAGCCACACCCGCCGCGGTAAGCTCCGCGCGTCCCTTTGGAGGGCGCCATCGGCGCCACTTCATCGGTACGACTCAGACGCGCCGTCTCGCCTCCACCCAATCGAATCACCGACCCGGAGGTCAAGATGCCCGTCAAGCTCAGTTCCCGTCTATGTCAGCCAACCGCGCTCGGACGCCGGTTGCGAGTCACGGTGATCGCCCTCGCGCTCAGCGCGATCGGCCTCGGCGCGGGCGCCTCGCCGAGCCTCGCCTCTACCGGCAGCGTCTACTTCGACAACAACGGCAACGCCGCGGCCGGGGGGGTCTTGTTCTCGAACTTGAGCACGGGCCTCGCGAACACCGGGGTCGGTCAAACCGCCCTGGACAACCTCACCACGGGCTCCGCCAATACGGAGATCGGCCTCGACGCGCTCTACTCCACCACCACCGGCAGCAATAACGTGGCTGCCGGCGCGGGGGCGCTCCAGTCGAACCAGGCTGGGCGTATGAACGTCGCGGTCGGGACCGACGCGCTCCACTCGAGCAATGCCGACGGGAATGTCGCCGTCGGCTACCAGGCGCTCGGGATCGATTCAACCGGCGACGCCAACGTCGCCACCGGACTGAGGGCCCTCGCTGGGAACAAGACTGGCACCGACAACATCGCCGCTGGGACCGGTTCGCTCTACTCGAACACCAGCGGCTCTCACAACATCGCCACCGGCACGAACGCCCTCGAGTTCAACAACGCCGACGACAACGTCGCCACCGGCTTTCACGCGCTCTCCGCGAACACCACCGGCGCCGGCAACATCGCCGCCGGCTCCAACGCCCTGACCGCCAACACGACCGGCGGCGACGACGTCGCGACGGGCCTCAACGCCCTGAAGAGCAACGTCGACGGCAACGAGAACCTGGCGAGCGGCACCGCGGCGCTGGCCGCCAACACGCACGGGAACTCGAACCTCGCGCTCGGCTCGCTGTCGCTGGTCAAAGAACACCACCGGCGCCCAAAACGCGGCGGGCGGCTTTTTGGCGCTCGCCTCGAACACGACCGGAAACGACAACGTCGCCACCGGGGTCGAGGCGCTGATCGGAAACACGACCGGAAGCTCGAACACGGCGGTGGGCTTCGGCGCCGGCCAGAACCTGACCACCGGCTCGAACAACATCGAGATCGCCAACGTCGGCAAGGCGGGGGAGTCGAAGGCGATCCGGATCGGCACAAAGGGCACGCAGAACCGCGCCTTCATCGCCGGGATCAGCGGCAAGTCGATCGACGGTCCCGTAGAACCGGTGCTCGTCAACGCAAAGGGTCAGCTCGGGACGGCGTCCTCGGCGTCGGCGTCCACGGCATCGCTCGCGGCGACCGTCGAGCGGCTGCAGCGCCAGGTCGACCGGCTTCGCGAGCAGGTGAAGGGAGGCTGATCGCGGGGCGCGTGTACCGGTCGCGGTCGGTGACCACCAAATCCATCGCGCGACTCGATCCGCCAGACAGTCAACGCGATGCCGACAACGAGCGAGGGCCAGCCCGCCAAGGAGGCCGAGCACGGCAGACCGGCGTCGCCGCCTACCGAGCGGGGGCCGTCAGGCGGTGATGCCGATGCGGCGTGGGATCCTGGCGCCGTCGCCTTGACGCCGCCGGCCCGACACGCGAGCCTTACGCCGGCCGATGAACCTCTTCGCGCTCGCCGGGATCATCATCGCGGTTGCCGCAGCCGCTGCCGGCATGCTGTGGCTGGCCCGGCGTAACCCGCTGAACGAGCGCTTCTCGTCGCAGCTCGGCGAGCACGGCAGAGCGTTCGACTTCCTGGGCATCGCGTTCGCAATCCTGCTCGGATTCGTGGTGCTCCAGGCGTACGACAGCTACAACGACGCGAAGAGAGGCGCCGAGCTGGAGGCCCAGGGAGTCCTGGAGCTGACGCGCACAGCCTCGGCGTTCACGCCGGAGGAACACGCCCGCCTGGAGGGGACGATGGTCTGTTACGGGCGGGCGGTAATCGAGCAGGGATGGCCCGCGATGCAGCACGGCGAGGATAGCCCGGTGGTGACCGACTGGGGGAGGCGCTTCAGGGAAGCGGCGTTCGAGGTCCGTGTCCGCTCGCTGGTAGATGCGGCCGCGTTCCGGCAGCTCCTCGAGGAACAGGACGGCCGCATCGAAGGCCGGCGGATGAGGCTTGCCGAGGCCATCCGCGTGACGCCGCCCCCGTTGTGGTTCGTGCTGATCATGGGGGCGTTGTTGACGGTCGGATGGATCGTGCTGGGCGCCGATCGCCGGGGCAGCTTCGTCGTTCAGGCCAGCGCGGTGGCTTCCGTCGCCGCGATGGCGACGGCGACGCTGCTGCTGGTGTGGTTCCTTGACCACCCCTTCGCGAATGAGAGCGGAAGCATCAGGCCAACCGAGATGGAGGAGGTGCTCAGGGTCATCGAGGAGGAAGCACACGCCGAGGGCGTAGAGGTGACTCATCCCTGCGCAGAAGACGGCGATCCCCTGGGGCACACCGCGGGTTCGATCCGGCCCATGGGGATCGCCTTCTCGATGCCCCGGTCAGCCACCCCTCTTCAGCTGCGCGCGTAGCCGGTCGATCTGGCGCTGCATGCGCTCGTTCTCGGCGAGCAGGCGCCGCTCGATCGCGCTCGGCTGCGGTGCCCGCCCGCTCGCCGTCCCGAGCTTGCCCGCCGAGTTGATCACCACGGGCTGCGTCAGCCGCCGACCGAGACGCCGCTCACCCCGGCGATAAAGGCGGCGGTCTGCTTGTTGTTGGTGCCGATCCGGATCGTCCCCGACTCCCCGGCGACGCCCTGATGGGCGATGTCGACGTTGTCAGAGCCCGTGGTCAGGTTCTGACCGGCGCCCGAGCCGAGCGCGAGGTTGGCCGACCCGGTCGTGTTCTGGCGCAGCGCCCGGTAGCCGCTCGCGGTGTTGTCGTGGCCGGTCGTGTTCTGGACGAGCGCGTTTCTGCCCGTCGCGACGTTCGCGTTCGCGGTCGTGTTCGCCTGCAGGGCGTTGTTTCCGAGCCCCACGTTGTTGATCCCGGTCGTGTTGGCGGTCAGCGCGTGAAAGCCGCCGCCAGGTTGTCGTGGCCGGTGGTGTTGGCGAGCAGCGCGTTCGTGCCGGTCGCGACGTTGGCGTGGCCGGTCGTGTTGTCAAGCAGCGCATTGGTGCCGGTCGCGAGGTTGTCGTTGCCGGTCGTGTTGGAGGACAGCGCCTCGGCTCCCGTGGCGATGTTGTCGGAGCCGGTCGTGTTGAACCGCATCGCGAAACCACCGGTGGCAATGTTGTCGTGGCCGGTGGTGTTGTCAGCCAGCGCGACTTGACCCGTCCCGATGTTGCCGCTGCCGGTGGTGTTACTGAGTAGCGCGCCCTCACCGTTAGCGACGTTGGCGCTGCCGGTCGTGTTGTCACCCAGCGCGAGCGTCCCGGTCGCGATGTTCGCGAAACCGGTGGTGTTGGCGTCCAGAGCGTTGGTGCCGATGGCGACGTTGTTGAAGCCGGTGGTCAGGTTCGGCATCACCGAGAGGCCCAAACCGACGTTGTCCTGGCCCGTGAAGGTTCCATTGAAGAACGTCTCGCCGGCGCCGACGTTGCGGCTGGTGTCGAAGAAGACGCTGCCGGTCGAGGCGAGGCTCGCCGGGGCGCCTGCGCCGAGGCCGATCGCGACGAGGGCGAGGGCGATCGTCGCGATCCGGACCCGTCGCCCGAGCGAACGAACCCCCGAGGGAACGTGACCTCGCGCGTAGGAGGCGTTGGCTTGGCTGCGACGGAAACGGCGCATGGCGGACATCTCGAGACCTCCCGGTCTTGATCGATGGACGAACGCCAGGCAGCACGTCTGAGTCGTGCGCGTGAAGTGCCGAGGAGGCGCCCGTCCAAGGGGACGTGGCGAGCCTATCCGGCGGTCGGGGCGACTCCAAGCACGGCAGCGCCCCGCCGAAGCGGGCGCTCATGGCCGACGGAGGCCGGTTGCGGAGCCGGGCCCCGGTGCAAGCGAACCCGCCTGCACCGGGAACCCGTACTGCGCCTGCTAGGCGGTCAGGCCGCTGTCGGCCCGGCGCCCGGCTCCGCGCCCAACCGGCTCGGCGAGCCCGCGCTCGCGCGAATCCACCGGCTGCGTTGCGGCGAGCCTGAATAGCGTCAGCGCGCCCAGCAGCAGGCCGACGTCGCGCAGCGCGATGTCGCCGTAGCCGCCGACGAGCACGAGGCTGAGGATGATGCCGCCGAGCCATGCCCCGACGAGCAAGCTTCCGAACCGCGGGACGACGAGGACGATGAACCCGGCCAGGATCTCGACGACCCCGACCGCGTACATGGCGTCCTGGGCGCTGCCCGGGATGATGTCGTTGTACTCGCTCGCCAGGTAGGCGGGCCAGTTGTCGTTCAGCACCTCGGCGAACTTGTCGATGCCCATCAGGACCGGCAGGACGAAGAACCCGAGGCGCAGCAGCGTGACGGCCTGAGCGACGGGGTCCTCGCGAAGTCGGGCAAGCGAAGGGAAGGGGATCGGTCGCAGCGTGGCTGCAATTGCGTTCATCTAGTGGCTCCTTTCGGGAGGTCGTTGCGCAGTTAGCGACCGCTCGGCGCCGGTTCTTACTCGCGCCCGCCGTCAGGAACGCCGGGCGCAGACGCCGCGCCGCCCGGCCTCGGGCCGCGCGGACAGAGCCGGGCTTACGTCTCGGCGTCGGCCTCGACCAGAGCCCGCAGGCTGCGATGGTCTTCAGCGCACGCCGGACAGCCGTCGAGGTGTTCGCTCAGTCCGGGAATCGCCGCGTCGGCATCCGCGCCGGTCAGCTCGAGCTCGACATAGCGATCGAGCTGATCGAAGCACTCCTCGCAGCTGATCTCGGGTCCGGCCGGCCCCAGAAGCCGCTTCAGAAGGCGTGCTTCCTCGTTGATCGGGGTGTCACTCATGATTTCGGTCCAGTCCGTTCCAGTTCGTCATCTTCGAATCGCAGGCCGGCGTCGGCGAGGTGCGAGCGCAGCCTCTTTCGGGCGTCGTGAATCGTCTTGTAGAGCGCGCCGCGCGTCGTGTTCAGCCGCTCGGCGAGGACGTCGATCGGGACGTCGTTCAGCGCCACGGCGACCAGCACCTCGCGCTGATGCGGCGAGAGCTCGGTCTCGATCGCGCTCCCGATCGAGCCGAGGAGCTCGTGGCTCTCTGCCTCGCCGGCGGGCGAATCGCCACGACTGGCGATCACCGACCAGTGCTCGGGCTCGATCGGTACCTCGCGGCCCTGCCAGGCGCGGCGGCGAAGCTTCACCGCCGCCTCGAGCAGAGCGAACTTGTACGCCCAGGTTGTAAAGCGGCTCTCCCCCCGGTAGCTATCGAGCTTCTCGAGGATCGCGAACAGCGCGTCGTTGGCCGCCTGGTATGCGAGGTCGTCGAGGTCGCCGCCGCGGAGATGCGGATGGGCCGCCCGTCGGCGGTTGATCTCGAAGCGCGCGGCGCGCAGGAGCAGGTCGTGCAAGCGACGCGAGGCCTCGTCACCTCGCGCCCCCTCGGCCCGAAGCCCGACAAGCCAAGCCCGCGATTCGGCATCGGGGCCGGGGACTGGCAGAGCTTCGCTTCGCTGGCTCATGGCTGGCGCCGGAGGCGGCCCGGCGGAGCGTTCGACCGTAGCACCGGCGTCTATCGCGGCGGCGTTCAGCATCGGCTTCGCTCGTGGTCGAATGGCGCCAGGATGCGCGCCGCAAGCCCGGGTGGACACCCGCGCTCGACGAGCTCGATCATCGCGTGCAGATCGATCGCGCAATCGGCGGCGATCGAGGCGGCGAGATCGGGCTCGATGCCCGCGCGCAAGAGGCGCTCCTCCCGCCAGGCGGCGAGGTCGGCGCCGGGCTCGGCGGGCGGGATGCGTGCTCCGTCATCTGCCGGGCGGCGTGTATGCCTGGTTCTCGGCCGCATGCTCCGTTAGCGTCGCGTCCGTCCGACTTCTTACATCAGGCCGCGATCGCAGAGGCTGGTCGTCTCGGTTCTTCGTCGCCCGCACCGAGACGCTCTTCACCCCGTACTTGACGCTGGCGTCGCGGGCCCGGTCGGAGATGAACTCGTACGGGTTCTGCCTGATCTCCTCGATCCGCAGGCCGGCCGCCTCGATCGCCTCGCGGTAAGCGTCCTGCTGTGCGGCGCCACCGATGCAGGAGGCCCAGAGGTCCGCATCGCGGACGATCGATTCCTTCAGCTGCTGCTCGCTGACGATGTCGGCGATCGCCAGCCGACCACCCGGGCGCAGAACTCGCGCCGCCTCGGCGAAGACGCGCTCCTTCTCGGGCGAGAGGTTGATGACGCCGTTGGAGATCGCGCAGTCGAAGCTCTCGTCTTCGACCGGAAGCGCGTCGATCCGCCCCTCTCGGAACTCCACCTGGTCGAAGCCGGCCTCGGCGGCGAGCCGGCGCGCCTTCTCGAGCTGCTCGACCGTGAAGTCGACTCCGACGACGCGACCCTCCGGCCCGACCTGCTGCGCGGCGAAGAAGACGTCCATCCCCGAGCCGCTGCCGAGGTCGATCGTCGGACTCGCCCTGCTGCAGCCCGGCCAGGTCGAAGAAGTAGCCGACGCCGGCGAACGACTCGCTCGCGCCCTCGGGAACGTGCCCCAGGACCTCGCTCGGGTACCCGAGCTGGATCGCCAGCCCGCGCCCGAGCTCGAAGTGGTAGTCGCCCTCCGGCTCCTCGGCCACGTGGCGGTACATGTCCTTGACCTTGGCCTCGAGCTCATCGGTGTCGACGGTGGCTGCCATCAGTAGTGGCCGAGGTGCGCTGCGTCGGGCCAGATGCCGTCGCCCGGCATCTCGAGGCGCTCGGTGAGCGGCCGCCGCCATTCGGGCGTCGTCGTCGGCTCACCCCAGTAGTCGGTCACGCGCACCGCCTTCCCGTCCTCGAGCTCGCCGATGGTCACGTTCCGATAGAGGCGCCCGTCACCGTAGTTGCCGGTCCACTCGACCACCACCGCGTCATCGAGCTGCAGGCGCCTGCCGACCTCGAGGGTGAGCTCGGGGAAGTTGCCCTCGACGTCGGCAACCAGTCTCCTGGTGCGCACGACTTCATCCATCTGTGGCCACTGGCGGACGACGTTCTCCGCCAACGGGACGCCGAGGATGTATGCCACCCGCGTCGCGCCGTCGGACTCCTGTTGATTCGCGCTCATTCGGATCACGCTCCTTGCTCAGGCAGTCGGTCGACCGGGTAAATCGTTACGGGCGGGCGACCTCGAGCCGGCCGTTGATAGCTCAGGTGAGCACGATCAGCCCGCGCCGAAATCTGACCTCGAGCGGGCGGTCGGCCTCGGCGACGTCGGTCAGCTTCGGATAGTCGGCCGGCCGCCTGCCGCCGTCCCGGCCCCAGCCGCGGCGCTCGTAGAAGGCCTCGGCGCGGCGGTTTCCCTCGAGCATCCACAGGATCGCCTCCCGGTAGCCACGGTCGCGCATCGCCTCGATCGCTGCGTCCAACAGGGCGGGCCCCGCTCCTCGGCCGAATGCCTCGGGATGTGCATAGAGCGCGGGGATCCCCGCGACACCGTCTGGCTCGTCCTCCTCGCGCGACGGCATCTCGAGCGTGCAGAACGCCTCGATCCTGCTCTCGCGCTCGGCCACGAGCGTGAGCTGCCGCTCGCCGCCCTCGGCCAACCATCCCTGCCAATCCCGCTCTCGTCCCTCGATCGTGAGCTCGTCGAGGACCCTGTCGGGCATCAATCCCCGGTACGCGGCCAGCCACGAGGCGATGTGAACGGCTGCGATCGCGCGAGCGTCGCCGACGCTCGCCCAGCGGATGTTCGCCCGCGCGCTCGCCGCGGTTGGCGGGGCTGATTCAGTCACCGCGCCGGATTATGAGCGCTCGACAGCCGGCGGTTCTCGTTGCATCCGCTCTGATATTCGCCACGCTCCGAGTGGTCTTATTGCACCCGCGCGCCGAGCTCGCCCCTGCCGTCAATGCGACGAGGGCGGATAGGGTGGGCCCGATGACCGACGCGGGCGCGGACGCGGCCCCCGTGATGGAGGACTGGGCGAAGCTGATTTCCTTCCGTCCGGATCTCGTCCTGCGACCGGCGAGCACGGACGAGCTGAAGAGGACGCTGGAGCGGATCCACCGGGGCGAGGTGGGAAATGGGCGCGTTCGGGTTCCCGGCTCCCTGCATTCCTGCTCCAAGATCGTGGTCTCCGACGCGCTCCTCGATACCGCGGCGATCCCGAGCACGTTGGATTTCGAGCCCGACGACGAGGCGGTGATCGCATCGGCGAACGTGACCCTGCACGAGTTCCTCGCCGAACTCGGCCGCCGCGGCAAGTCGGTCACCGCGACGGGCGGCACCGACGAGCAGACGCTCGCGGGCCTGATCTCCACGGGGACCGCGCCGGCCAGCGCTCGCCACGCCCTCTACGAGCTGCTGGACTGGGTGGAGCTCCTAACCGTGGACCCGGCCACCGGGCGGGCGACGGAACGGCGCATTTCTCGCGCCGACGCGGACTTCCCGGCCGCCGTCTGCTCGCTGGGCCTGCTCGGAGTGATCACGCGGGTCCGCTTTCGCCTCGTGGACGAGCTCCACTTCGAGGTGGTCCAGAAGATCGTCCAGCTCGACGACGTTCTGGCCGACCTCGATGCGACCTCGGCCAGATACGACTTCTGGCGGGTCAACTGGGCGCCGAAGAGCAGAGAGGGGCTCCTCTGGGCGGCGACCGCGATCCCGCTCGACCGGTCGAAGCCGAACGGCGACTACCCGACCGACCAGCCCGAGAGCGTGCTCGAGGTCGTCTTCGAGGTGCTCGACAAGCTCACCGACTCGGGACCGTTGCTGAGCGGGGCGCTGGAGTTGGTCTACGAGGTGATGACCTCCACCTACTCGGACAGCCGTGCCACCGGCCCGCTCCGGAACATGATCCCCGTCGACCGCCGAGCCCCGCTGCACGTTGCGATGGCCGAGTGGAGCTTCAGGCCTTCGGACACCGAGCGCGTGCTCGGCGAGTGCCGCGATTACTTCAACGAACGTGGCTGGCCCAACATCCCCACGGAGATCGAGCCGACCCGCGTCGACGACGCGCTGATGTCGGCGTGGAAATGGGAGGGCCTCCCCTACGTGATCAAGTTCAACTTCATGTACCTGACCGACGTCTGCACCGAGCCGGGCGAGAAGGAGGCCATCTATACGCACCTGCACGGCCTCTGGGAGCACCTCGAAGCCGCCGGCGTTCCGTTCAAGGCGCACTGGGGGAAGATCAACTTCATCGACCCCGAGTTCGTGCGGCGAAACCACGAGTTCGACGCGTTCCGCCCACTGATCTCGCCGATCTTCCTGAACGAGCACCTGGCGAGCCGGCTCGGCCCGCTTTAGGCCCCCGACCTCATCTAGGGCCCGAAGCAGGTCGCGACCGCCTGGAACACCGCCGGGTCGTTCGCGCCTCCGCCGCCGTCGTAGACACCTAGATGGTTGATTCCGAATTTGTGGCCGTAGGCGCTGAAACACAGGCCCGGTTGACCGATCTCGGCGTAATGCCGAAGCCCGGCGGCGAGCGCGAGCAGGCGAAGCCCGATTATCGGCGCCAAAGCCCCATGCGCCATGATTGTCACGATGCTTACGACGAGGATCTCGCCAACCGGATCCGCGAGCTGATCGCCTCCGAGGACGGCTACACCGAGCAGAAGATGTTCGGCGGCATCGGCTTCGTGATCGACGGCCACATGGCGGTGGGGGTCAAGCGGCGAGGGTGCCTGATGCTCCACTGCTCCAAGGAGGAGACCGAGGCTCTCCTCGCCAAGCCCGGTGCGCGACCGTTTGAGATGCGCGGACGCGAGATGAAGGGCTGGCTTCGAGCTGATGCCGAGTCGATCTCCACGAAGCGAGCGCTCGAGCCCTGGGCTGTGCAGAGCGTCGCTCTCGCCCGCGCGTCGCCGCCGAAGGAGAAGAAGTGAGCTTGAGCGATGCCGATGCCTACGACCGGTTCATGGGCCGCTACTCGAGGCCGCTGGCGGTGCCCTTCGCCGATTTCGCCGGACTCCCGCTCGACGGCCGGGTCCTCGACGTCGGATGCGGCCCCGGTCCGCTGACCGCGGAGCTCGCCCGGAGGGCCAGGCCGGGACGGGTCACGGCGGTCGACCCGTCCGAGGAATTCGTCGCGGCCCTACGCGGCCGCCATCCCGGAGTCCAGGTCATCCGCGCGCCGGCTGAGGATCTGCCGTTCGAAGGAGGCTGCTTCGATGCGACGCTCGCCCAGCTCGTGGTCAACGTCATGGACGATCCGGTCGCAGGCCTGCGAGATGGCGAGGGTGACGCGGGACGGCGGCGTCGTCGCCGCATGCGTGTGGGACTTCACCGACGGCGGCCCCATCGGTCCGTTCTGGGATGCCGCCCAAGCGCTCGATCCTGAGGTCGAGACTGGGTCGTCTGCCCCGGCAGCAGGGCCGGCCACCTGGCCGACCTCTTTCGCGCGGCCGGAATCGGCGACATCGTCGACAGCGCCGTCGCGGTGGACGTCGAGCACGCCACGTTCGAGGACTGGTGGGAGCCGTTCACGCTCGGCGTCGCCCCGTGGGTGCGCACGTCGCCGGCCTCGAGCCCGATCGGCGCACGGCATTGCGCGAGCTCTGCAGGGAGAGGCTGCCGGAGCCACCGTTCGTAGTCTCGGCGAAGGCCTGGGTGGCACGCGGCGCGGCTTGACGCCTAGGCCGGGCGCCGGAAGCGACCGCTCTCTGTTCAAGTCGCCGCGACACGCGCCCGGGCGCCGGCTGCGCGGACCGCGTCGGACAACGTGCCGATGTCGTACGCGCCGTAGTGGCGGCGGCCGTTGATGAAGAAGGTCGGCGTCCCGGAGACGCCGCTCAGATCGGCGCCGTCGACGTCGTCGGCGATCCGGTTGGCGCCGCGGCGCTCGCGCACGTGCTCGGAGAAGCGGTCCAGGTCGAGGCCCAGCTCCTCGGCGTAGCGGACCAGGTCGCGGCCTTCGAGCGCGCCCTGGTGTCCGAGGAGCTTGTCGTGCATCTCCCAGAAGGCGCCTTGATCGGAGGCGGCCTCCGCCGCCTCGGCCGCCAGCTGGGCGTGGCGATGGACGTCGTTGAGCGGCAGGTGGCGCCAGACGTAGCGGATGTCGGTGAAGTCGCCGAGGAGCTCGCGTACGACGGGTTCCGCGCGCCCGCAGTAGGGGCACTCGAAGTCGCCGTACTCGACCACGGTCACCGCCGCGTCGCGAGGGCCCCGGATGTGATCGCGCTCGGGATCGACGTCGTCGGCGAGGTCGGTCAGCAGATCGGGAGTGCCGAGCAGGACACGATCGCGCCGTCGCTCCGGGAGCAGGTCGGTGCCGCGGAACGTCAGCCAGGTGAGAAGCGAAGCTCCGGCGGCGGCGCCGAGGATGCCGAGCTTCGCCTCCTCGAGATCGGGTCCCGCGAACGCGAGGCTCGCGATCAACAGCGCCACGGTGAAACCGATCCCGGCGATCGTTCCGCCTCCGGCGACGGCCGCCCAGCCGACCGGGGGGCGGATCCGTCCGCGGCTCGCCCAGCTCACGAGCCACGACATCCCGACGATCCCGACGGGTTTGCCGACCACGTAGCCGACCAGGATCCCGAGCGTGATCGGTGACGCGATCGCTCGATCGAGGAACGCGCCGTTGATCGCGATTCCGGCGTTGGCGAGCGCGAACAGTGGAACGATCACATAGCTCGTCCACGGGTGGAACATCTGCTCGAGCCGCTCGTTCGGCGAGATCGCCGATCTGAGCCCCTGGCGCGCCGAACGCTCGAGCTCAGGCGTCGGTTGCTCGCGAAAGCGGCGGAACCGCTCGACCGCCTGATCGAGGTCCGACCGGGCCGCCGGGTACGCGTAGGTCAGCAGGCCCATCGCCAGCCCGACGATCACCGGCTCGACCCCCGACTCGAGCAGCGCGACCCAGATCGCGACACCGAGAACGAGATAGACCGCGCCAACGCGGATCCGCAACGCGCGGACGACGAGGGTGACTGCGAACAGCGCCGCGGCGACCAGCAGGGCCGAGGCCGTGACGCTCTCGGTGTAGACCGTGGCGATCACGGCGAGGGCGAGAAGGTCGTCGACGACGACCACGGTGAGGATGAACGCCCGGAGGCGATCGGGAACCCGGCGCCCGAAGAGCGCCAGCAGCCCGAGCGCGAACGCGGTGTCCGTCGACATCGCGATTCCCCAGCCGTGAGCCGAGGGGTGACCGGCGTTGAAGGCGAGGTAGATCGCGACCGCCACCGCCATCCCGCCGACCGCCGAAAGCAGCGGCAGCGCGAACCGGCGGCGCTCCCTGAGCTCGCCGAGGTCGAACTCGCGCCGCGCCTCGAGACCGACGACGAAGAAGAAGAACGTCATCAGCCCGCTGTTGACCCAATGGCGCAGGTCGAGCTCGACCCCGGCGTCGCCGAGATTGATCGACAGCTTCGTGTCCCAGACCCCGTCGTAGGACGATGCGTCGATGTTGACCCACGCGAGGGCCGCGATCGTTGCCGCCAGCAGCACCGCCGCTCCGCCGGTCTCGGTGCGCAGGAACTCGCGCAGCGGCGTCGGCACGTTGCGAACCCAAGCCGTCCGCCTCGAGAATCCTCCGTCGGTGGTCGCCGGCGTGCTCACGCGGTACCGGCGCCCTCTGCGCCGGGCGTTTCGTTGGCGCGGAGCGAGTCGGAAGCCATCAGCGTAGGTCGAGGACGTTAGCCGCCGTGGCCGCGGCACACGAGCCGGCCGACCAACGAGACGGTCACCTCTCAGCCGGTCACGGGCTGCGCGGTCGAGCGTGTCGCGAGGCGTCGGCCCGCCGGCGCTATCGTCCCCCGCGTGGACGATGTCGGCCTTCGGGCCCAGATCGAGCAGTTGGTCGCCGAGGAACAGCGGCTCCTCGAAGCCGGCGAGGGCCAAGGGCCGGACGACGCGCGACACGCGCGGCTGGCCGAGCTGAAGACGGAGCTCGATCGGTGCTGGGACCTGCTGCGCCAGCGTGAGGCGCGCGAGGAGTTCGGGCTCGATCCCGATGACGCCTCGGTCCGCGACACCGACACGGTCGAGGGCTACGAGCAGTAGCCCTGAGCCTCGGTCGGCGGCCTTGACGCGGGCCCCGACCGGAAGCCCGTTTACATCAACCCGCAGACGATCGCGTTCTCGTTCGAGCCGTCTGAGTCGTTGTCCTCCGGAGCCAGTCGGCGACCGCGGCGCCGACCGCCTCCAGGTCCGATTTCAGGCCGTGGTCGCCCGCCACCCTGACCACGGTGCGGTCCGAACCGGCCGGGGGCATCCCGAACCGGTCACGCTCGCCCTGGACGACCAGCACGGGGACCGTCACCGCGTCGAGCTCGGCGAGGCGGCTCGGCGTCGGCGCTCCGGAGCGGCGCTGCGGCGGCTGGAGCGGGAACGCGAGGCAGACCACCCCGACCGCCCCGGTCGCCTCCACGGTCCGACAGGCCACCCGCGCGCCGATCGACCGTCCCCCGACCACGAGCGGCAGGCCGCGGAGCTCGGCGGCGACGAGGTTCTCGATCACGGCGGTCCAGGCGGCGTCGAGGCGCGGCGCCGCAGCGGGGGAGCGCTTCCCGGCGACGCGGTAGGGCTGCTCGACGAGGGCGACGCTGAACCCCTCGGCGACCGCGGCCTCGGTCGCCGCGACGAGGTCCGGCGCGCCCACCCCTCCGGCGGCTCCGTGGCCGAGTACCAAGGCACCGCTCGGCTGATCGGCGAGGTGCAGGTGGGCGTTCGCCTGTCCGCTCGGGGTCGCGACCTCGCGCACTGTCATCGCTCGGATACTGGCACCGTCGCGCGGTTCGGGTCGGCGAGGAATCCGTCCGGGTCGCGGCGATCAGCCGGCTGCCCGTTCGAGCACCGCCGCCATCCGCGCCGCCTGGACCCGGACGTCCTGCTTCTGCGCCGCCTGACGGGCGTCGCGGTTCGGGGACGGCATCGCCACCGCGAGCTCCAGGGCGCGCGCCAGCCCGTCGGCGTCGAGCGGGTCGGCGAGCACCCCGGCGCGATCGGTCACGAACTCCGGCGGGCCGCCGCACGTCGTCGCGACGACCGTCCGCTCCATCGCCATCCCCTCGAGCGTCGCCTGGCCGAACGGCTCGACCAGCGACGGCTGGCAGAGGACGTCCGATGCGGCGATCCAGGGCACGACCTCGTCCTGTGCGACCCGTCCGGTGACGAGCACGTTCGCCCGCCCTTCGAGCGCCCCTCGAAGCTCACCGTCGCCGACGAACGCCAGCCGGCCGCCGCCGAGCCGCGCCGAACGCCTCGGCGAGCCGGACGACGTTCTTGCGCTCGATCAGCGAGCCGACGCAGACGAGCGCCGGGCCCTCGCCGTCCCAGCCGAGCTCGGCCCGGGCCTCGGCGGCCGGACGAGGGGTGAACGCGTCGAGGTCGACGCCGCAGTTCGCGACCACGAGCTTCGGCGCTGCGGCGGGGATCCGACTCGTGAGGCGGTCCGCCAGCCAGCGCGAGTTCGCGATCATCGCCGCAGCCCGACCCACGACCCCGCGGGTGGCGCCCGCCACCCCCCTGACCCGATCGAGGTTCGCGACGTCCTGGCCGTGCGCCATCACGACCAGCGGGGCCCGGGCCGCGGCCGCGGCGAGCGCCCCGGCCGCACCAGCCGGGAACAGGACGTGGGCGAAGACGACGTCGGGGCGTGAACGCCGGGCCGCTCAGAACAGCATCCGCGGACAACCGCGCGTACTTGGTGCGGGACCGACGCCGGTGATCGATCGCGACGACGTCGACCTCGTTGCCGAGCGCCTCGAGCTCACGAGTCAGGGGGACGAGGAAGCTGCCGAGGTCGGGCGCGGTCGGGCCCGGCCACATCTGGGTGACGAAGAGGATGCGCATGGCGAGGGATTATCGAGGCGAGGCGTTGGGGTGGCTGCCAGCTGCGAGCTGCGAGCTGCGCAGCTGGCAGCTGGCAGGGGGGCAGTCGGGCTGACATATAGTCCGCCGACGTGCGGCGATCACGGTGCGGGCGACGGTCGATCCTCGGAAGCCTCTGCGGCGAAGCTGCCCGGTGCTGCCCTTGCGGCAATCGCGTTCCTGAGCCTGCCGGCGAGCGGATCCGCGGGCGCGCTATCCGGCCCGGGCGAGCGCGCGACGGGCGAGCGCTCGCCCGGCGCGATTCGCGATCGTTTCGCGCTTGCAAACCGCTGCTTCGCGATCGCCTCGCGTGGCAACGGCGACTTCGTCGCGATCGCCGGGGCCGACGGCTATCGCGCCGACGCCCACCACAAGGCGGATGCCGCGGCGTTCTTCCTCAAGCCGACCGGCCTCGGCACCTACCTGATCTCCGACCAGGACGGTCAGCTGATCAGCATCGGCGCCCGCCCGCACCCCCGCGACCGCCGCGGCGACGTCGGACGCTCGGACACGCCCAACAAGCAAGCCGAGTGGGCGCCGACCCGGACCTCCAAGGCCGGCTTCGCCGTCGCGTCCACGATCGACGGCCGCCGCCTTTCGGTGGGGCCGGGCGGCGGCGCGCTGATCCTCAGCGCGCCTGGAAGCGCCGGGCGGCCCGAGCGTTTCGCGTTCGTGCCGAACCGGGGCTGTCGGCGCTACCCCGAGGCCGCGGCGGGCGCGGTCGGGAAGCCGTTCGCGGGCACGAACGCCGACGGCACGGTCTTCGGCTTCGCGGACATGCATCTCCACATCACCGCCGAGATGCGCGCCGGCGGCCGGGTGATCGGCGGGGAGCCGTTCAACCGTTTCGGCATCACCCGGGCGCTGGGCGACGATGCACGCGATCACGGTGCCGACGGGAGCCTCGACGTGACCGGGAACCTGCTCCGCACCGGGCTGCCGTTCGGCACCCATGACACCCACGGGTGGCCGACGTTCGCCGGCTGGCCGGTCAACGACACCAACACGCACACGCAGACGTACTACGGGTGGCTGAAGCGGGCCTGGAAGGCAGGGCTCCGGGTCGCGGTCGCCCAGACGGTCGAGGATGAGCCTCTGTGTCGCATCGAGCCGCTGAAGTCACACTCGTGCGACGAGTCCCACACGATCAAGCTCGAGATCCGGGAGCTGGAGGCGCTCCAGGACTACGTCGACGCGCAGAGCGGCGGCCCCGGCCGCGGCTGGTTCCGTCTCGTCTACGGCCCCGGGGAGGCCCGGCGGGTGATCGAGCAGGGCAAGCTCGCGGTCGTGATCGGGGTCGAGTCCTCGGACGTCCTCGGCTGCTCGGAGGGCGCGGGCTGCACCAGGGCTGACGTCGACCGCGGGATCGCCAAGCTCCGCCGGCTGGGCGTGCGCAGCCTGTTCGTCGCCCATTGGGTCGACAACGCGTTCGCGGGCGCCGCACTCGAGGGCGGCATCAAGGGGACGTTCATCAACGTCTTCGACGAGGTCGAGACCGGGCACTACTTCCGCACCGGACCGTGCCCCGACCCGAGCCAGGGTGAGGAGATCGACACCCTCGGCCCGCTGGAGATGCAGGTGCTCGGCGAGTTCTTCCCGGCGACCGCCGGGATCGAGCCGATGCCGACCTATCCGCCGGGACGGCAATGCAACGCCAAGGGGCTGACGAAGCTCGGCGCGTATCTGATCCGGAAGCTGATCGCCGCGCACATGCTGATCGAGGTCGACCACATGAGCGAGAAGGCGCGTGCCCGTGTGCTGGCGATCGCCGCCGCCCACCGCTATCCGCTGATCTCGAGCCACACGGGCACCGGCGGGGCATGGACGCCGTCGGAGCTGAAGCGCCTCTACGCGCTCGGCGGCCTCGCCGCGGCGACGCCCGACCCCGCCCCCGAGCTCGCCGACAAGATTCTCGGGTTCGGGCGCTACCGCAGCCCGAGGCACTACTTCGGCGTCGGCCTCGGCACGGACACGGGCGGTTTCTCCTCGCTGCCCGGCCCGCGAGCCGACGCGGGCGCGGATCCGCTCCACTACCCGTTCGAGTCCTACGACCGACGGGTCGAGTTCAACCGCCAGCGAAGCGGCGACCGCGTCTACGACCTGAACACCGACGGGGTCGCCCACTACGGGCTGTTCGCCGACCTGATCGCCGACATGCAGCGCACCGAGCGAGGTGAGGCCGCGGAGCGGACCCTGTTCCGGTCGGCAGAGGCGTACCTGCAGACGTGGCGGCTCGCGATCGATCCTCGCTGATCAGGATTCGCCCCGACCGGCTCTACCCGACGAGCTCGTCGAGCGCCTCCGCCGGCACCCGGGCGACGCTCATCTTCACCCGCGCCCCCTGAAACGGGACCGCCTCCGCCTCGAGCAGGCGGCGCTGGCGCGCGCCCTTGGCGAGCGATCCGTCGGCGTGGACGACACGCTGCCAGGGGACGTCGGGGTCGTCGCACTCGGCCAGCGTCCGCCCGGCGTGACGGGGCGCACCCGGACAGAGGTCGCCGTAGCTGGTCACGAAGCCGGGCGGCACGGCACGGACGCGAGCCAGGATCTCCTCTGCGGGCAGCGATGCGGACACGGGCCGAGTATGAGCCGAAGTCGCGATCGCCGGGGGCGGACTAGGCGGGAACCGGATCGCGAGACGCGCGGCGGCTGATCACGATGATCAGGATCACCCCGGCCGCGGTGACCGCCAGGCCGAAGATGGCGAACCCGATCCCGACCCAGATCAGCCAGCCGACCTTCGCGCCGATGTCGGCGTCGACCGAGACGACGCGGGTAGCGCCGGCGTTCATCACCGCGATCGTCCAGTCCCCGCTCTCGGCGTCCCAGTCGACGACCTGCTGGCCGGTGCCCGAGCTCTCGGCGACCCAGAAGCTCTGCGCGCCCGGCGGACCCGCCGGCGCCCGACCGGGGAATTGCTGGTAGACGGGGTCACCGTGGCGGAAATCGGTCAGCTCGCTGCGGCCGACACCGCCGAGGTAGCCGTCGATGTCCTCGGTGCGGGCGATGCCGACGAACAGCGGGCGCGGGTTGGTGCTCTCGGCCTTCACCCGCACGGTCCCGAGCAGATCCTCGGGGACCTGGTCGGCGACGTCGGCACCGAGGGTGATCTCGTCGGTCGTGATCGCGTACGCGTCGCTCATCAGCCGCTCGTTGCCCGTGGTGTAGAAGCCGTCGTCGTCGCGGGCGAAGGCGTGGGCGGCGATCAGGGCGAGGCCGCCGAGCAGCATCACGAACCCGATCAGCGCCGCGAGGCTCGCGGCGATCATCCCGGCGACCCGCCCGCCGGTCCAGTTCGACTTCTGGCGGCCCGGCGGCGGTGGCGGTGGCGGCGCGGGCTGGTCCGGCTGCGCGGGCTGGTCCGGCTGCTGCTCGGGCTGCTCCCGCTTCTCGGGAGGGGGCGTGGACTCGGATCCGCTCATCGGTAGCTCAGAACCGTAACGATCGGGGCGGCGGCCATCGCCTCGAGCATCACGCCGAAGCGCTTCGTCGGGCCGGGGATCTCGATCTGCGACATCTTGCGTCTCTGCTGGTGGCTTCGCGACCGTCTAGGCGGGAGACCGACGCGGGCTTCGGCGCGTCGGCGGCAGCGGGCCCGTCGCCGGTACCGGGGTCGGGGGACGGAGCGCGGTCGCGGCCCGCACCAACCCGCGGCAGCCACTCGAGCCACCGTGGCAGGTACCAGTTCCAATCGCCGAGCACCGACATCGATGCCGGCAGGAGGACGCCGCGGATCAATGTCGCGTCGATCAGGACCGCGACGGCCAGGCCGAGGCCGAGCTCCTTGAGGTCGATGAAGCTCAAGGTCGCGAAGACGGCGAACACGCCGACCATGACCAGCGCGGCGCTGGTCACCGTCCCGGCCGTCGTCGAGATCGCCTGGCGCACCGCGTCCTTGGTGCTCATCCCCCCGTCGTAGAGCTCCCGGACCCGCGAGAGGATGAAGACGTGGTAGTCCATCGAGAGCCCGAACAGGATCACGAACAGGAACAGCGGCAGCCACGAGGCGACCCCGCCGTTCGACGTGAAGCCGAGCAGCGACTCTCCGTGACCGTCCTGGAAGACCAGCACCAGCACCCCGTACGCGGCGCCGACCGATAGCAGGTTGAGCAGGATCGCCTTGATCGGGATCACGATCGAGCGGAAGGTGACCAGCATGAGCAGGAATGCGAGCCCGAAAACGAAGGCGAAGATCAGCGGCAGCCGGCTGTTCGACTGATTCCTCGAGTCCACCGAGGCGGCCGCGTCGCCGCTCACGTTGACGGTGGCGCCCTCGACCTGACCGACGGTCGCCGGGACGATCTGATCGCGGACCTCGCTGAGCGCGTTCGTCGACGCGGCGTCGGTGCCGGTGCCCCGGGTCGGGACGTCGATCTCGGCGACCGTGTTGTCGTCGCTGTAGGTGACCGAGGTCCCGGGCAGGAACGAGTCCGACGCCTTGACCTGGTCCTGCAGCGCGGCGATCCCGGTCGCGGTCTCACCCGAGCGCACGTCGTCGCCCTGGACGACCACGGTCGTCGTCACCCCCTCGCTCGGGAACACGGCCTTGACCGTGTTGTAGGTCTTGATCACGGCGAGGTCCTGAGGCAGGTCGTCGACGCCGCTGATCACGGTCTTCATGTTCAGCGCCGGGATCGCGAGCGCGACCAGCAGGCCGCCCGCGAGGGCGATCGAGAGCCAGGGGCGCCGGGTGACCCGGTCGGTGACCGCGGTCCAGAAGCGCGACTGCCCGCCGGGACGACGGCGACGGCCGAGGAAGGGGATGCGGCCCTTCTCGACCCGATCGCCGAGCCAGGCGAGAATCGCCGGGAGCACGGTCAGCGACGCGAACATCGCGATCGCGACGACGATCATCGTCCCGTAGGCGAACGAGATGAAGGCCTTGTCGCCGCTGATGAACATCCCCGCCATCGCGACGAGCACCGTGAGGCCCGAGATCAGCACCGCGCGACCCGAGGTCGCGGCGGCGACCTGGAGCGCCGAGCGCTCGTCGCGCCCGGCGGCGCGCTCCTCCCGTTCGCGTCGCAGGTAGAAGAGCGAGTAGTCGACTCCGACCGCGAGCCCGATCATCAGGATCACGGCGTTGACGTTGGCGTCGAGGGCGAGGAAGTGGCTCGGGATCGCGACGAGCCCGAAGGCGGCGAGCACCGATGCGATTCCGATCAGCAGCGGCACGCCGGCGGCGACCAGCGAGCCGAAGGTGAGCGTCAGGATGATCAGCGTGATCGGCAGCGAGAGCTCGCCCGCCTTCGCGATGTCGTCGTTGATCGTCGCGTTGATCGCCTTGTTGGCGCTCGCGCCGCCGAACTGCTCGATCACCATGTCCGGGTGCTCGGCCTGGACGGCGGCGGTCGCCGCGAGGCTCGGATCGACGCGATCCTTGGCCTCGACCGAGTCGCCGGCGATCGTGAAGTTCACGAGCGCGGCGTGGCGATCGGCGGTGACCTCCGTCGCGCCGTCGAGCGGCGACTTGACGTCCTCGACGTATTGAAGCTTCGACATCCGCCCGGTGACATCCTCGACCGCGGCCTGGAACTCGGAGTCGTCGAGCGTCAGCGTGTCGCTCTTCAGCAGCACGACCTCCTCGACCGGCCTCAGGCCGGCGTTGTCGAGCGCCTGCTCGGCGTCATGGCTCTCGCCGGTGAGCTGATCGAGGTCGGTGAGCTGATTCGTGCCGGCCGCCTTGCCGATCAACAGCGCGAGGACGGCGAACGCCAGAAAGCCCCAGATCGCGATCTTTCGGTGCTCGGCGCTCCAGTGGCACATGCGAGCCGCGAGGTTGTGCGACCGCTCGGGGGGCGGCGGGGGCGGCTCCGCCGGCGTCGCGCCGTCGTCGGGCTCGGGTTGATCCTGGATCACGCGGGTCTTCATTCGCTGCTCCCTTTGCAGTACGGATGGACCAGAGCAGCCTCTCCGCTGCGACCCGGCGGGGGAAGCCGGTCTACTGGCCGTTTCGGGGGGACGGTTTTCTGGCGTCCGAGGCGCCGAGGCGCCTCAGGCGCGCAAATAGAGCAGCACCGCGAGCACCCGCCGGGACTCGCTCCCGGTCGAGGGGAGGCCGAGCTTGCCGAAGATGCTCGAGACGTACTTCTCGACCGCGCGCAGCGTGATCACGAGCTTGTCGGCGATCCCCTGGTTCGAGCTCCCGGTCGCCATCAGCTCGAGGACGTCACGCTCGCGCGGGGTCAGCTCGGCGAGCGGGTCGTCGCTTCGCCGCTGCGAGAGCAGCGTCGAGACGATGATCGGATCGACGGCGGAGCCGCCCGCGGCGACCCGCCGCACCGCGTCGACGAACTCGTCGACGTCGCCGATCCGGTCCTTGAGCAGATAGCCGGTGCGCTCGGCCGAGTCGGAGAGCAGCTTCATCGCCAGCCCGAGCTCGACGTACTGGGAGAGGACGAGGACCGCGACCGACGGATGGCTGGAGCGGATCTCGAGCGCCGCTCGGAGGCCCTCGTCGCTGTGGGTGGGCGGGAGGCGAATGTCGATGATCGCGACGTCGAGCTCGTAGCTGTTCAGCTTCAGCATCAGCTCGTCGGCGGTCCCGCACTGCGCGACGACGTCGAAGCCGGCGTCGTCGAGCAGCCGCGCGAGCCCTTCGCGGAGCAGAACGCTGTCCTCCGCGATCGCTACCCGCACGGCATCTCGGCCCTCACACGCGTCCCTCCGCCGCGCGGCGTCCAGACCCGCAGCCGGCCGCCGAGCGCCTCGACCCGGTCGGCGAGGCCGCGCAGGCCCGAGCCCCGCTCCGTGTCGGCGCCGCCGACGCCGTCGTCGATGACCTCGACCACGAGCTCGCCGTTGTCGCGGACCACGTCGACGGTCGCCGAGGCGGCTTCCGCGTGCTTGCCGACGTTGGCGAGGCTCTCGCTGACCACGTAGAAGGCCGCCACCTCGACCGGCTCCTCGACTCGGCCCTCGAGCGCGACGGTGAGCCTGACCGGCACCGCCGAGGTCGCCGCCAGCGACTCGAGGGCGACGGCGAGGCCGTGCCCGCTGAGGACCGCCGGATGCAGCCCGCGGGCCACGGCGCGGAGCTCGTCGAGCGAGACCGCGATCTCGCGCCGCGCCTGCTCGACCCGGGCCCTCGCCTCGGGGTCGTCCTCGAACCGGCGGCCGAGCATCCCGAGATCGAGCGAGAGCGCGATCAACCGCTGCTGGGCGCCGTCGTGGAGGTTGCGCTCCAATCGCTTGCGCTCCTCCTGTCCGGCCTCGAGAACCCGCCCGCGCGATCCCTGCAGCTCCTCGAGGCGGGCCTTGAGCTCGGCGTGCAACCGGCCGTTCTCGAGCGCGATTCCCGCTGCCGCGCTGACCGAGTCGAGCAGCTCCGGCTCGTCGTCGAGCGCCGGGTCGTGGATCAGCACCGCCAGGTGCTCGCCGTCGCGGTCGATCATCGTCGTCGCCCTGCCGTCGTCGGCGCCGGGAAGCCGCACCGGGCGGCCCTCGGGATCGGCCCAGCTGGCGAACTGCGGCAGCCAGTATGCGATCGTCAGCGAGGGATCGTGAAGGGCGCGCGAGAGCGGCTCGCTCAGGTCGGCGGGCGCCGGATCGGCGCGCAGCTCGACCAGCAGGTCGCCGACCGCCGACCGAGCCAGACGGGAGTCGAGCAAGGCGATCAGGAACGCGACCGGGGCGAGCCCGAGGACGATGAAGGTCGCGCGCTGGATCGGTATGAACGCCGCGCTCTCGGGATAGAAGGCGCCGGCGATCAGCAGCGCCGCGCTCATCACCAGGGCGACCGCGAACGAATCGACCAGCAACGCCGCGGAGCGGCGAACCGCCGGCCCCGAAGTCCCACGCCGCACGACGAGGACGACGAGCCCGGCGAGCGAGAGGACGGCGAGCGCCGAGAGCTGGATCTTCGAGAGGGCGTCGGCCGTCCCCGGCTGCGCGGCGACCGCGATCACGTTGTCGGGGTTGAGGCCGCCGAGCATCAGGACCAGGAGCTGCATGCCGACGGCCGCGAAGTACGCGGCGCCGACCAGGCCGCGGTCCAATCGCCCCCGCAGCCGCCCGGTCGGAAATGCCAGGAAGACGTGCAGAAAGACAGCGAACGGCACCAGATCGAGCGCCGCGCCGATCGTGTTCGGGAGGCTCGGGCTCGTCGACGCGAGGCTCGACAGCGACGTGATGAAGCCGGCCGCGATCATCAGCGGCCCGAGGCGGCTCTCCGGGCGGCGCCACCAGGCGAGCAGGCCGCTGAAGATGTAGGAGACGACGATCCAGTCGAGGAGCGCGGCGTGCAAGCCGGGCTCCGGGCCACCGTGATCGCTCGAGAGCCGGAACACGACGACGCAGACCGCGCCGGCGACGCCCGCCGTCGCGATCGCCAGCAGGACCCCGGGCTTCGGCGGGCGGCCGGCGATCCCGTCCCCCTGCTGCGGCGCCGAAATTGTCATCTCTCCGTCCTCGGCCGACCATACCGGCGCCCCCGGCAAGTTCCAAATCCCCGTCGCGCCGGCGCTCCTGACGATCCTCCCCGCCTCACGCGATCGCGGTCGGCGTCGTTTCCCATCTGACCGACCGCGACGTGAGGATGGAGATTCGATGAACACGACCGATGTCACGACCGGTCGCGCGCTGTTCGAGACGGCGATCGGCCGCTGCGGGATCGCCTGGGGCGCGCGGGGGATCCGTGCGGTTCGACTCCCGGCCCCGCGCGAGGACTTGACCCGATCCCAGCTGCTGCGACGGGCGCCGGGGAGCCGCGAGCTGCCGCCTCCGCCGACCGTTCAACAGACGATCGACGGGATCCGGTCGCTGCTCGCCGGGTCGCCGTGCGACCTCTCGGCAGCGAAGCTCGACACGGACGGCATCGCGCCGTTCGACCGCAGCGTCTATGAGCTCGCGCGCACGATCCAACCGGGCGAAACCCTGACCTACGGTGAAGTCGCGGCGCGGATCTCCGAGCCGCTCGAGGCCCGCGCCGTGGGCACGGCTCTGGCGCGTAACCCGTTCCCGATCATCGTCCCCTGCCACCGGGTCGTCGCCGCCGGCGGCAAGCTCGGCGGCTTCTCGGCGCCCGGGGGCGCGGCGACCAAGGCGCGGCTGCTGTCGATCGAGCGCCCGCACTCCGACCGGCCGCCCAACCTGTTCGACGCGGCCGGCTAGGTCGCGACGAGCCGCGCGACTCGCTGCTCGAGCACGGCGAGGCCGACGTGCGCGAAGAGGCCGTAGGCGGGCGGCGGGTCGGCCTGGTCGATGAAGTCGGCGACCCAGAAGCCGCGCTCGCCGTGAAGGAGCCGCGCGCAGCGGCCTGGTGGGAGCGGCTCGAACGACGAAGCGATCAGCTGCGCGGCGGCCGCGTCGACGTGCCCGGCTACCGGCTCGAGCCGCGCCGCGCCCCACTCGGCCCACCCGCCGGCGTCGCGCCCGTACGAGACGCCGTCGCTATGGGCGACGAACCCGGCGCCGGCCAGCTCCCGGGCTCGTTCGAGCTCCGCCCTGCGGGCCTCGCGGGAGCCGCTGGCAGGCTCGCAGGTCCTCGTAGAGGTCCGGGCGCAGACGTACCGCGAAACGCTTCACCAACCCCGATGACCTGTAGCCGCGGCGGTGCTGCTCGAAGCGGATCTCGGGATCCCGGGCGCTGGAGCCGACGTAGACCCACGGGATCCGGGGATCACGCCGCCGTCCCGCGCCGCGGCTGAGCTCGATCACGTAGACGCGCGCGGGCATCGCCCATCTCCCTTCGACGGCGGCCGGCGACGGCCTTCGCGCCGACGGCGCCGAGCTGCCAAACCCGGCTCTCTCGCTCCGGGCCTAGGATGGGTCCGTGAACCAAGTCCAGCTCCAGCTGGTCACCGGCGAGACCGTCACCGCCGTCGAGGCGCTCGAGGAGGTCGAGAAGGCTCTCTCGGACGCCGCGCGCTCGGGCCAGTCGCGGCTCGCGTGGTTGACCGAGGCCGGAACCGATCGCCGGATCGGCGTCAACCCGGCTCACGTCGTGACCCTGAGGATCGCCGGCGACGGCTGAGGCCCGCGGCGCTCTCAGCCGGAGTCGATCCGGTCGCGAAACGACGCCGACGGCTCGACCGTCGCCCCCGTCCCGCGGACCAGGTCGGCGAGCATGTGATCGGAGGTCACGACCCTGATCGAGGCCGGATCCGGGTCGGCGCGAAGACGGCGCACGATCTCGTCGTCGGCGGCGTTCGGGCGCGGCTTCGGGGCGTGCGCGATCTCGATCACCGGTGAGGAGATCGGCGGCGACGGCTTGCGCTCGAAGACGACGGTGACGTCGTCGCCGCTTGCCGCCGACCATCGCTCGAGCCGGTCGACAAGCCGGGCCATCGCCGCGTCGCGATCCCTCCACCAGCCGTCGGGGCGCGTGCCGATCACGTTCATGCCGTCGACCAGCCAGCGCATCGGCTCAGTCGCGCGGCGGCGGCCGACCCAGAAAGCTGCTCTCGGCCGCCATCAGTCGCTCGAACTCGCCGAGATCGAGGAAGATCCCTCGGCAGTCGCGGCACTGCTCGATCTGGACGCCGTTGCGCTCGTAGGTGCGCATCGGACCGCCGCACTTCGGACAAACGAGCTCTGTGGCGGCTTCCGTGTAGTGCATCGGCGATCGGGGTACGCGGAGGTCGTACGAACCTTAGTGGTCGCCCGCTGCCCGACCTCGTAGCCGAGCGCCGGTCGGGACCTGCGAGCCCGCCCGACTCGGTTCGCGGGCTCAAGATGTGTCACGGCGCCCCCGGCGGGTACACGCGGTCGCTGAGAGAGCAGCGTCCCGGGCCGTGCGACCGCGCCGGGACGACCCGATCGGGCCGTCCGCCCGCCGAAAGGACTCGATATGAGCACAGTCGCAATCGTCCTAATCGTCGTCGCCGCGATCATCGTGATCGTCCTGATCGCCGCTGCAATGCGCCGCCGGCGCCTCGCGCGCGATGAGAACCGTCGCCAGATCGCCCATCACCATCGCGAGGAAGCCGCTTCGCGGCGGATCGCGGCGGAGAAGGACGCGGCGGCGGCCGACGAGCAGTCGGCACGTGCGCGCCGCGAGGCCGCCGAGGCTGAGGAGCACGCGCGATCCGCGAGCGAGCAACGCTCGACCGCCGAGGCTCACGAGGAGCACGCGGCCCGGATCGACCCCGACGCGGACGCGCAATCAAGCGAGGCGGACCGCGCCGACCCGCGACCTGTCGGCGGCGACCGCTGCAGCCGTCGCGCCCGCGGCGACCGCCGGCCGCCGCGGGCTCCGCCGGTTCGCCCGAACGAAACCTGAGAAACCCCACGGAAGGAACCCGAAGCCATGTCGATCGTGACGATCCTGATCATCATCCTGCTCGTCCTCGTGATCCTGTACTTCGCGAGGCGGGTCTTCTAGACCGAGCTCACGGCCGCCGCCGCGGAGGCGCCGCCGCCGAGACCGTGTGGCCACCCGTGAACGCGGAGAGGCTCGGCGGCGACTGCGGCGGCGGGAAGTCTCCGCAGTAGCTGCCGCGGGCGGCGGTCATGAACTGGTGCCAGATCGGGGCCGCGAAGCTGCCGCCGAAGGCGCTCGGACCCATCGATGTCCGCGCATCCGGATACCCGGTCCAGACCGCGGTCGAGATCCTCGGCGTGTAGCCCACGAACCAGGCGTCGGTCTGTCCGTCGGTGGTCCCCGTCTTGCCCGCCGCCGGGCAGCCGATGTTGGCGGCGGTTCCGGTTCCGGACGCGATCACGGTCTTCAGCACGTCGGTCTCCTCAGCGGCGATGCCGTCGGAGAGGGCGCGCGTTCCGGAAGCGTCGCCGAGCTGGTCGACCCTGGGCTGTCGGCCTCCCGTCGCGGGGAACACGACCCGGTCGATTGCGGTCGAGTCGTGGTGGACCCCGCCGTCGGCGAACGTCGCGTAGGCGTCCGACATCTCGAGTGGCGAGACGCCAATCCGGAGCCCGCCGATTCCCTCCGCCGGGTAGCCGTCGAGGGGGCTCGTGATCCCGAGCGAGTGCGCCGTCTCGGCGACGTTCTGGGGCCCGACGTCGAGGTCGAGCTGCGCGAACACCGCGTTGACGGAGTTCGTGGTCGCCGCGGTGAGGCTCATCGTCCCCTCCCCCGGTTCGGCGTTGTTGACCGTCCACGGCTCCCCGTATTGCCCATACGGGTAGAGGGTCACGGGGCTGGTGCCGTCGTAGTAGGTGGTGTTCGGATCGATGCCCTGCTTGAGCGCCGTCGCGAGCACGAACGGCTTGAACGAGGAGCCGGGCTGGCGGTGCCCCTGGGCGGCGAGGTTGAACTTGTCGGTGGCGTAGCTCGAAGAGGACGCCATCGCGAGCACGTGCCCGGTGGCGACGTCGGTTGCGACGAGGGCGGCCGAGGGGCCCGCGAGCCGCGCCGCGCCGTCGTCGACGGCCTGCTGGGCGAGCGCCTGCAGGGTGGGGTCGATGGTCGTGTGAACGGTCAGCCCGCCGTCGCGGACGGTGTTGACCCCGTAATGCTGGATCAGCCGGCCCTCGACGTAGTCGAAGAAGTAGGGATCGCTGACGGTGTCGTATTTCGAGCCGGGATCGAGGCCGAGGCCGGCGGCCTTCGCGCGCCGCCGCTCGGCCCGCGAGATGTAGCCCTGCTTGTACATCGCGTCGAGCACGTCGTCGCGGCGCGCCTTCGCGCGCCCCGGGTTCAGCAGCGGGTTGTACGCGGTCGGCGCCTGCGGCAGGCCGGCGAGCAGCGCCGCGCGTCGGAGGTCGAGATCGGCGGCGTGCTCGCCGAAGTAGATCTGCGAGGCGGCCTCGGCTCCAACCGCGGTTCGGCCGCCGTTGGTCCCGTAGGAGACCGAGTTCAGGTACTGGTTCAGGATCCAGTCCTTCGAGTGCTGCTGCTCGAGCTCGACCGCCAGCTTCGCCTCGCGGATCTTGCGGTCGAGCGTGTCCTTCGGATCGGCGATATAGAGGTTCTTGACCAGTTGCTGGGTGATCGTCGAGCCGCCCTCCTCGACGCTGCCGGCGGCGATGTCCTGAAGCGCGGCCCTGGCGATCGCCTCGTAGTCGAGCGCCCCGTGGTCATAGAAGTTCCGATCCTCGATCGCGACCGTCGCCTGCCTCAGCCGCTGCGGGATCGCGGCCGCCGCGACAGGGTCGCGGACGGTGTCGGAGGCGATGTAGCCGAGCCGCGAGCCGTCGGCCGCGAGGACCAACGAGACCGCTCCCTGCTGCGTCGGCTTCACCTGGTCGAGCGACGGATCGCCGGCCGCGGTGCCGAAGACCCACGCCGTCGCACCGGCGGCGGCGGCGCCGACGCAGACGACCACGGCTATCAGGGCCCGAACGAGCTTCTTGCCCGCCGAGTTGTGCGAGCGTCGGTGCCGTCTACGTGCCCGAGGACTCATTGGTTGTCGCCGTTGCGCAAGTCTCCCGCGCTCCCCTCAAGGAGCGCTAAGCGCACGGCGAGCCAAGGGAAGGTTTAAGTCGGCGCTCTAAGCTCGCTCAGCCAGCAGAGATACGAAGGAGAATCATGCGCAGGAATCTATTCCGCGTCGGGGTGCTCAGCCTCGCCGTGTTCGGGCTCACAGCCGCCTCGGCGAGTGCGATCACGCCCACCCAGACGATCGTCGGCGAGGTCGGCGGGAAAGCGACCCCGAAGTTCGACAAGAAGAAGTTCAAGGCGACCTCGGTCGAGGTGACCACGGAGACGGCCGACGCGGACAACCCGGCCGGGATGCCGCCGAAGGCGACCAAGGGCCTGGTCAAGTTCGACAAGCAGGACGTCAGGTTCAACACCAAGGCGGTTCCGAAGTGTGACCCGAATACGATCGAGAACACCTCGACGCAGACGGCGCTCGCCTCCTGCGGCAGCGCCAAGGTCGGAAGCGGTTCGGCGATCGCCGCGCTCCCGTTCGGAGTCGGCGGTACGCGACAGGACTTCCCGGCGGTCGTCGAGGCGTTCAACCGGGCCGACGCGAAGGGCGTCCTGCTGCACTCCCGTGTCGATTCGCTGGGGACCACGGTCGTCCTCAAGGGCACGCTCTCGGGCGCCAACCTGTCGATCGACATCCCGCCGCTCGGTGGCGGGACGGGCGCGATCGCGAAGTTCACGTCGAAGATCAAGAAGAAGAACTTCGTTCAGGCCCGCTGCAAGTCGAAGACGATCCACTACACCGGCACCTTCAACTACTCGGACGCCGTCCCGGCGACCGGGACGGACACGCAGAAGTGCAAGCGTAAGTAGCGCCTTCTCGAGGCCGAGCCGGAGATCACCGGCCGGGCTCGGGCCGATCGCAAGGGGAGCGGCCTGGAGGCCGCTCCCCTTTACGTCGAGGGCCTCTCGCTTCGGTTCAGTGCAGCTTCGCCGCCGACCCGCTCCGGGGGGCCCGGGCCTGACTTGCGCCCTGCTCGCCGCGCTCGATGTCGTCGGCGTCGAGCAGAGCCCACCCGAGCCGTTCGATCAGCTGGTCGGCGAAGTGCTCGGACTCGAGGTCCGTGATCCGCACCCGCTCCCGCAGGAGCACGGCCGGATCACGATTCTTCGGGGTTCCCGCAACGACGATGATCTCGGTCACTCGCGCCTCCTTTGTCGGTCCGGTCGGAGATTGAGACGCGGACCTTCAGCGCCTGTGAAGTCGCGGTAAAGCGTTTGTTAGAACTTCGGCACAGCGGTGCCGCCCGATCTCACGGCCAGCCGTCGTAGACGTTCAGCGATCGGTGCAGATCGAGCCCGGTGAGCCGGAACAGGTGCGCGACCTCGTCCTGCGCGCGACAGACCGCGAGCGTCCTCCCCTCGTCGCCGAGTCGATTCGCCGCGCGGAGCAGAACCTGAAGGCCGCTCGAGTCGATGAACGGGCATTCTGCGAGATCGAGGAGGACGTCGGTCTGGCTGGATTCGATCGCCCGGCTGAGCTCGTCCGCGACTTCACCCGCGACACCGCCGTCGAATTCGCCACTGACGGCGACGATCACTCCACCGCGCCCCTCCGTCGACGAAACGTCGAACTCTGCGTCGAACTCCGATGAAGTCGCGTTGGTCACAGGCAGCCACCGCTGGTCTAGCCGGCCGGGCTTCGCCCACCGGAGCTCTCCGGCGGCTCGGCACGAACCGCATCCAAGAGCTTACCCAGCGCCCGGCGGCTGATCCGCGAGATCTGCATCTGCGAGACGCCGAGTCGGCGGCCGATCTCGCGCTGGGTCAGGTTGTCCGTGAAGCGCATCCGCAGGACCAACCACTCGCGGTCGTCGAGGCCGGCGTCGCGTGCCGCCGCGTCGGCCTCGACGCGGTCATAGCCGGTCTCGGCATCGGCGATCGTGTCGATCATCGGCATCGACTCCTCGTCGCTGCTGAGCGGGGCGTCGAGCGACGCCGTGCGACGCGCGTGCCCGGCCTCGATCCCGTCGAGCACGTCCTCTACCGAGACGCCGATTCGCTCGGCGATCTGGGTCGCCGTCGGGTATTCGCCGAGCTCCTCGGCGAGCCGCGTCGTCGCCTGGTCGATCTTCATCGTCAGCTCCTGGAGGCCGCGCGGCAGGCGGACGGTCCAGACGTGGTCGCGAAAGTGGCGGCGGAGCTCGCCGAGGATGGTCGGGACGGCGTAGGCGTTGAACGGGCTGCCGCGCCCGGGGTCGAAGTTGTCGACGGCCTTGACGAGTCCGAGGTTCGCCACCTGGACCAGGTCGTCCATCGGCTCCGCGTGGCGGCGATAGCGGAGCGCGAGCCGCCGGGCGAGCGGCATGAACCGGTGCACGATGTCCTCGCGCAGCTGCGGCGACCGTGTGATCGCGAAGCTGCGGAGCATCGCCTTGTCGCGGGCCCTTGCTTCGGGTCGTGCGTGCGGATCCCGGCGGTCGGGGGCGGTTGCGGAAGCGGTGGTCACGGCGGACTCCTTTCTGCCTGCTGCGTGTTCTGCCTGCTGCGCGGCGCCCCCTGTGCCGGTGAAGCGCGTTGGGCGCCTCGACCGCGAGTTGAGATACCCGGCCGCCGACCGGGCCAAACCCGCCCTGGATGAGTGATCCACGACCTCACGCACGCGGATGACGCCCGGAGACCGTCGCTGGATCGCGCCCGTCGGGACTTGCCCATGCCAACCGACATCTCGCCGCGGTGTCACCTCGACCGTGCGTCGGCCCGTACCCTTCGGCCGGTGTCCGAACGCCCCGACCTGCCGCTCACCGGTGGCTGCATGTGCGGCGCGGTGCGGTTCGAGCTCACCGAGGCGCCGCTCTCGGCCGGTTATTGCCATTGCACCAGGTGCCAGCGCCGCACCGGCACGGATCGATCGATCGCGCTCAACGCCGCGCCGGGCTCGTTCCGGATCACCGAGGGCGAGGGACATGTGCGGGTCTATTCACCGCTCACCGGCTTCGAGAAGGCGTTCTGCGTCGACTGCGGATCGGCCCTGTTCAGCCGCGACCCGTCCGATCACGAGGTGATCAGCGTGCGCATGGGCGCGACCGACTCGGATCCCGGCATCCGCCCGAGCTATCACCAGTTCGTCGCCTACGCGGCTCCCTGGGAGACGATTCCCGCGGATGGCCTGCCGCGCTACCCGGAGCGCCGTCCGGGTCAGCCGGGTTCGGATTAGGACGCCGTCCCGGTCCCCGGAGACGCGCTCGGCGCGTGAGCACTGACCGTGCTCCAGCGATCGCCGCCGGCGTTCTTGGCCGCGTACATGGCTCGATCGGCCGCCCGCATCAGGTCGTCCTCCGGCTCTCCGTGCGCGCCGTTGAAGACCACCGCGCCGAGGCTCGCGGTGCACGAGAGGCGCTCACCGCCATGGTCGACCGCGTGCTCGCCGACCTCGGCGACGAGCCGCCCGGCGACGGCCTCGACGTCGTGCAGATCAGGGGCAACGAGCAGAACGGCGAACTCGTCGCCGCCGATCCGTGCCAGCAGGTCGCTGCCGCGGACGACCTCGGTCAACCGCTCGCCCAGCGAGCAGAGGAAGAGCATCGCCGACGTGGTGACCGAGGCGGTCGTTGATCAGCTTGAAGTTGTCGAGATCGATCAGCAGCAGCGCGCTGCGGCCGCCGTAACGCAGGTTGTGGGCGAGTTGGCGCTCGAGCGCCTCCTCGAACGCGCGGCGGTTCTTGAGCCCGGTCAGCGAATCCTCCATCGCGTCGTGACGGAGCCGGGCTTCGAGGGACTTCTGCGCGCTGATGTCCTGGACCTGGGCGACGAAGTACAGCGGCGCGCCGGCGTCGTCGTGGACCATCGAGACGCTGAGCAGCACCCAGACGATCTCGCCCGAGGCCTGCACGTAGCGCTTCTCCATCGTGTACTCGCCCAGCTCGCCGGCGAGCATCCGGTCGACGTAGTGGAGATCGGCCTCGAGGTCCTCCGGGTGCGTGATGTCCTGGAACGTCTTCGTCAGCAGCTCGGGCTCCGAGTAGCCGACGATCTCGCAGATAGCGCGGTTGACGATCAGCCAGCGCCCGTCCGGGGCGACGAGCGCCATCCCGATCGGCGCGTGGTCGAACACCGCCTCGAAGCGCTGCTTGAGCTCGCGGAGCTCCTCCTCGATCTCGTCCCGGGCGCGGCCGTCTTGTGCGGATCCTTGGCTCAGACGACAAGCCTAGAACCCCGCCGCCGCCGCGCGCGCAAGACGAGCTGCCTAGCGGCTCTGGCCCAGGTACGCCTTCGTCTGCTTGCGGACCAGATCGGTGAGGTTCCCGAGCGCGATGTTGGCGTCCACGAAGTGCAGGCCCCAGGTCGCGTTCGGGACCGGGTTCAAGGTCGGCGCGCCGCCCTGAGGCGTGATCTGGAGCACGTGGGCGTCGTCGGCCGACGAGCACTCGCCCGTGTAGGCGCCGCGGAACTCGAACCACGGCGTCGACGCCGGCGGCCTCGGCACCCCGAGCAGCTCGGTGGCGGCGCCGATCGTGGTCCCGGGGGCGAACGGGGCGGTGGGAAAGATCGAGCTCAGGGTGCCCGAGCCGCCGCCGAGCGACGCCGGATTGGTGCAGAGGATGTCGAGCTTGCTCGGATCGCCCGGCGTCAGGCCGCCCCCGACCCTGCCGAACTGGGCGTTCGCGGGCACCGGTGCGTCGAAGGTCGAGAAGGCGACGACGCAGCCCACCTGGCGGCGCGACTGGCAGCCCGGGATGCGCTTGAAGTCGCCGCCGACCTCACTCCCCTTCGCGACCTCGACGTTACCGCCCAGGAGCAGCGCCGAGACCAACCGCCTGCGTACCGAGGGCTTCGGCTCGACGTACTGGCGGATCAGCTGGCGGAGGATGAACGAGCCCTGCGAATGCCCGATCAGGACGACACCGCGGCCGTCGTTGTACTTCTTCAGGTAGGTCTTCCAGGCGGCGACGACGCCGTTGAACGCGGTCAGCTGCTCGTCCTCCGTGACCGGCTCGCCGCTGAACAGGGCCGCGAGCGTGAACTGGCGGTACATCGGCGCGAAGACGCGGCAGGACTGCGAATAGCGGGCGGCCTGATAGAGCGCGATCGAGCGCTCCTCCGGGTCGATCGAGAGGTCCGAGTTCGGGGTCGGGTCGTCGCTGACCGTCGGATAGACGTAGAAGCAGTCGATCTTCGGATGCGTCTCGCGCTTGATCCGGTCGACCCCGAGCTGTTCGCCGGTCGGCGAGAACCGTGTCGTATCGAGGCTCGGCCGACACGGGTTGGCGGCGATTCCCGGCTTGCAGAGCCAGACCGTCGCCTGCTTCGCCGCCGCGGCGCCGGGAAGCGCGGCGAGAGCACCGCAGGCGAGAACGGCGGCGGCGATCGCGCCCAGCCCCTTGCCCGCCACCAGACCCTGCACGTCCGGGACCGTACCGACCTCGCCTGGACCGGCGGCGTGTCGTGGGCGGTGGCCGCGTCGGAGGGCACCTACCCGCGGGCGCATCTTCCGCCACACTCGTAGCGATGGCCGAGAGGCGGGGACAGCCGGGACAGCGTCCGGTCGCCGGTCGAGCGGCCCGCACCGCGAGGCTCGGCCGGGTCGCGGCCGGCGGCGCCGCGCGATGGGCGGGCGACCGGCTCGACTCGCGCGGCTCCGACGACGAGCGCCAGCGCCGCCGCGGCGACCGGATGGTCGCGACAGTCGACTCGCTCGTCGACCAGCTCTCCGCGATGCGCGGCGCGGCGATGAAGGTCGGTCAGGTGCTGTCGACGGTCGAGTTCCCGGGCCTCGACCCCGACCAGGCCGCGTATCTGAAGGGGCGCCTGGCCTCGCTGCGCGACGACGTCCCGCCGGTCGACTGGGACGAGATGCGCCGGCTCCTGCGCGGCGAGTGGGGAGCGGAGCCCGAACGCGTCCTCGCTGCGATCGACACGGAGCCGGCGGCGGCGGCGAGCATCGGTCAGGTGTACCGGGGGCAGGCGCGCGACGGCCGTGAGGTCGCGGTCAAGGTGCAGTACCCCGGGATCGCCGACGCGGTCGAATCGGACATGCGCAACATCAGGGTGCTGTCGCCGTTGTTGCGCCGGATGATGCCGGGGCTCGACGTCAAGGCTGTGATCGACGAGCTCAGCCGGCGGATCGTCGAGGAGTGCGACTACGAGCTCGAGGCGTCCAACCATCGCCGCCTGGCGCGGTTTTGGCGCGGGCACCCGTTCGTCCGCGTTCCCGCGGTCGACACCGAGCTCAGCCGCCGTCGGGTCCTCGTCACCGATTGGGTCGACGGGCTCGGCTTCGACGCGGTTGCCTCCGAGCCGGACGCCGTGCGCGACCGCTACGCCGAGATCGTCTACCGCTACTACTACGCGACCGCGGCCGCGCTCGAGCTGGCGCTCGGCGATCCCCATCCGGGCAACTACCTGCTCTGCGAGGACGGCAAGGTGGCCTTCTTCGACTTCGGGATGATCAGCCGGCTGCCACGCAACTACCTGCGCGAGGAGGGCGAGGTCTTCAGGGCGGTCCGAGCCGGCGACGCGGCGGCGCTCGCGGCGAAGCTGCACGAGCTCGGCTACCTGACCGGCGAGGCAAGCGATTGGAACCCCGAGCTGCTGCTCGAGCACATGCGATCGCTCTCCTGGTGGCTGCTCGCCGACGAGCCACTGCGGCTGGCGCCAGAGGACCTCTGGCGCGGGACCGAGACGATGCGCGAGGAGCACGGCCGCGAGATGATCGATCAGGTTCGCCGGATGTCGCTGCCGCCCCAGGCCCTGTTGCTGCGGCGAATGGAGGGCCTGCTTTTCCAGATCGCCTCGACGCTGCGCGCGCAGGCCGACCTGGGGCGCCCTGATGCGGGAGCTCGTCGAGGGGGGCGAACCGACAACCGAGCTCGGCGTCGAGCACGCGCGATGGCTCGACGAGCGTGCCGCCTAGCGCCGCTCAGCAGGTCTCGAAGAAGCGCTCGAGCTGATCGACCAGGCCGTCCTCGGGGAGCTCGGTCGCCGGCTGCAGCAGCTGGTTCAGGAGCAGCCCGTCGAGCAGGGCGAGGAGCTGGGGCGCGTGACGGCGGGGATCGCGGCAGCCCGCGGTCGGCAGGAGCTGCTCGACGAGCAGCAGGTAGTCGCGCCGGACGGCGTCCAGAGCGGCGCGGAACTCGGGCCGGCGGCGAGCCTCGAGGAAGAGCTCGTAGCGGGCGAGCGCGAGCCCGGCGTGATCGGGGGCGAGCCAGGTGCGGACCATTTCGGCGACCAGCTCGGCGGCGCGGTGCGGTGCATAGGGTCCGTCGGGGACGAGCGCCTCCATCGCGCGCACCGACGGCTGCTCGAGCTCGACGAGGCGGTGCAGCGCGGCGGTCAGCAGCGCCTCGCGGGTCTGGAAGTAGTTGCTCGTCGAACCCTGCGGCAGGCCCGCGCGGCGGTCGACCGCGCGATGCGTGAGCCCGCGGCCGCCATCCAGCTCGAGCACCTCGAGGGCGGCGCCGGCGATCACCGCGCGGCGGTCGGCGCTCTTCGTCTCCGTCACTTTCACTACATCTGTAGTATGACCGATGCCGCGGCGTCGAGAGCTGACCAAGGAGAGCGCATGAACGTGATCGCCGAACGTGACCTCGACCGGATCGATCTCGGGGATCTGGAGCTCTGGGACGACGGCCCTCCCCACGCTCTCTTCACCCGGCTGCGCCGCGAGGCGCCCCTCCACTGGAGCCCGCTCGGACGAGTACCCGGCCGAGGCAGGATTCTGGTCGCTGACCAGGGCCGAGGACCTGCGCCGGGTGAGCCTCGACTGGGAGACGTTCTCCTCCCACGTCGGCGGGATCATGGTCCTCGACGACTTCGGGATCCCGCTCGAGGGACAGCAACAGCAGATGATCTCGATGGACCCCCCGCGCCACGATCGGATCAAGGCGCTCTTCCAGCGCGGGTTCACGCCGAAGCGGATCGCCGAGCACGAGGAGCGGATCCGCGCGATCGTCAACCGGGTGCTCGACCGGGTCGCCGCGCGCGGCGAGTGCGACCTCGTGCTCGACGTCGCCGGGCCCGTCGTCTCGCGCGTCATCGGCTCGTTCATCGGCACCCCCGAGGAGGACGACCGCCGCCACGTCGAGGAGACCAACATGGTGCTCGGGTTCGGCGACGAGGAGCTGCGGCCGACCGAGGAGGCGGTGATCGAGATGATCAGCCGCAACTGGGAGGAGACGATGGAGATGGTCGCCGAGCGGCGCGCGAACCCGGGCATGGACGACCTCATGGACGTCCTCGTCCACTCCAAGGTCGACGGCGAGGGGCTCAGCGACGCGGAGATCTTCATGGGCCTCGGCCTGCTCGGGGCGGCGGGCAACGACAGCACCCGATCGGTGTTCACGAGCGGCATGCTCGGCCTGTTCGAGAACCCCGACCAGAAGCGGCTGCTGCTCGACGACCCGACGCTGATCGACGGCGCGGTCGAGGAGCTGCTGCGGATGTACCCGGCGTTCGCACACTTCCGCCGCACCGCCACCCGGGATGTCGAGATGCACGGCAGGACGGTCCGCGCGGGAGACAAGGTGCTGCTCTGGTACGTCTCCTCGAATCGCGACGAGGACGTCTACGAGGACGGCCAGCGGCTCGACGTCACCAGGGCGCCCGACCACCAGGCGTTCGGCGCCGGGGGTCGGCACTTCTGCCTCGGAGCGGCGCTGGCGCGGCTCGAGATCAGGATGCTGCTCTCGGAGACGCTGCGTCGCTTTCCCGACATCGAGCTCGCCGGCGAGCCGACCAAGGCACGCTCGCTGTTCCTGAACCAGCTGAAGACGCTGCCGGTCCGCTTCACGCCGGAAGCCGCGGCGGCCTAGCCGCCGCGGCGGAGCCCGCTAGAGACCCTCGAAGTGCCGCTTCTGGAACGGGCCGTTGACGAGCCCGGCCTTGACGTCCTTGCTCCAGCCCGGGCCGCTGGCGCCGTCGTCGGGCTGTGAGGTGTCGAAGCGAAGGCCGGCGATCACGACGTAGGCGTGGCCGGCGTTCGTGTAGACGGTGATCCAGCTTCCCCTGCCACGGGTGCCCCAGCGCTCCAGTGACCCGGAGTCGAGCGGCGAGTCGAGGATGCCGGCGCCCTTCGGGCCGAGCACGTAGCTGACCGCGCCGGAGCAGTCGTAGCACTGCGAGTGCCAGTGGCCGTGACCTCCGCCGGTGCAGTAGCTGGCGAAGTCGATGCTGTTCGCCGCCTTGATCGCGCGCTTCACCTCGATCGGCGCGGAGGACGGCGCGGAGGCGAGCCCGGTGCTGCGCAGCTTCGCCTCGGCGCCGGGAGTCGGTGGCGGCGCCGGCGGTGCGGTCGTCCCGGTCGGATCCGTGCCCCCGGTCCCGTCGGGGCTGATGCCGCCCGATTCGGCGAGCGCCGACCCGGGGAGCAGCAGGATCGCGGAGGCCGAGCAGGCGATCGCGGCTACGGCGAGCTTCCGAGCGAAGCATGAGGAGTTCCTGGGCACGCTTTCCGTCTCTCTTTCCGCCTGCGGGGTTAGCTGACGGGCTGGCGCTAGAGGAGAAGCGCCCCTACCTCGGAGGGTAGGTTGGCCCCAACACTTGGGTCCCCCGCTCTCCGCTTCTGCAAGCGGAGATTCGGCAACGGGTTCAAACGAACTCGCGGCAGCATACAGATACGACAGGTCGAGGCTGCATCCTCCCTGTCGGCGGAACTCCGACAAGGGTCTCCGAGAGCCCCCGGGAGGGCCCGCCCGACACGCGCACGGACTAGGCTCCCGAGCCCGCGTGCCCACCCTTCCCCGCTTGCCGCTGGTGCCCGATCCGCTCCGCAGGATCGAGGTCCCGCGGGACCTCGAAGCCGTGACGACCGCCGGCGCCGAGGCGAACCCGGAGGCGGCGGGGATCGACGCCGACGTCGTCGATCAGATCTGGAGCTCCGCGGTCGACCTCTACCGCGCCGGCGTCCACCCGGCGCTTGCGCTCTGCCTGCGGCGCGACGGCCACGTGGTGATCGACCGCGCGATCGGCCACGCACGCGGCAACGGCCCGGCCGACCGGGACGACACCGAGGACGTCCTGGTGACCACCGAGACGCCGTTCTGCGTCTACTCGACCTCGAAGGCGGTCACGGCGATGGTCGTTCACGTCCTCGACGAGGGCGGGGCACTCTCGATCGACGACCGCGTCGCCGACCACATCCCCGAGTACGCCCGCCACGGCAAGGGCGAGATCACGATCGGACAGGTGCTGTCGCACCGGGCCGGCGTCCCGCGCCTGCCGCGCGACGCGTTCGACCTCGACCGGCTCGACGATCGCGAGTTCCTGACCGAGATGATCTGCGACGCCGAACCGGCCTCGGCACCCGGGAAGCTGCTCGCCTACCACGCGGTCTCGGGCGGCTTCATCCTCGGTGAGATCGTCGCGCGGGTAACCGGAATGACGATCCGCGACGTGCTCGTCGAGCGGATCCTCGATCCGCTCGGGTTCCGCTGGATGAACTACGGCGTCCGGCCCGAGCAGCTGCCCGAGGTCGGGCTCAGCTACCCGACCGGGCCGCCGATGCTGCCGCCGCTCTCGACGATCGTCACCCGGGCACTCGGGCAGCCGCTCGAGCGGGTCGTCGAGCTTTCCAACGATCCGCGTTTTCTGACCGCGATCGTCCCCTCGGCGAACGTCGTCACGAGCGCGAACGAGCTCTCACGCTTCTTCGAGATCTTCCGCCGCGGAGGCGAGCTCGACGGGGTCCGGGTGATCGGGCCGCGAGCCCTGCGCCGCGCGCTGACCGAGCAATCGCACCTCGAGATCGACCTCTCGCTGCTGTTCCCGACCCGGTTCAGCTACGGGATGATGCTCGGCGCCCAGCTGATCAGCCTCTACGGCCGCGATACCCAGGCCGCCTTCGGCCACCTCGGGCTGATCAACATCATCGGCTGGGCCGACCCCGAGCGCGGCATCTCGGGGGCCCTGGTGACCAGCGGTAAGCCGGTCCTCTACCCGGAGCTGCCGCGCTTCTACGGGGTCATGCAGGGGATCGCCTCCCGCGTCCCGAAGGTCGAGCGGGCGCGGATCGCGGAGCCGTTCGCGAGCGATCCCCCGCCCTAGCGGCGCTGCGAACTTGTTGCGTCAGCGCAACTTCGTGGGATAGAGTGCATTAGGGGAGCAGGAACAGTTAGGGGGCAGGAATAGCCAGCTATTGAGAGGAAGAGGATGAGTCGGAGGGTCGGTGTCCGCGGAGTGCTGTTCGCGCTCGTCGCAGCCGCAGTCCTCGTGCCCGCGGGCACGGCGACCGCGAAGAAGAAGCAACTCGAGGTCTGCAAGCACGGTTGCCAGTACCGGACGATCCAGGCCGCGGTCGACCATTCCGGCAAGAACGCGACGATCAACGTCAGGCCCGGCACCTACCGGGAGGGCGTCGTCGCGAACGGGCATCGCCACGACGGGATCACGATCCAGGGGACGAAGAAGGACGCGAGGAAGGTCGTCCTTCAGGGCAACAACGCCAAGGATCCGGACGGTCAGCCCGCCAACAACGGGATCGAGACCCTCGGCGTCGACGACGTCACGATCCGCAACATGACGGCGACCCACTATCTCGCCAACGGCTTCCACGTCGTCGACTGCAAGGGATACCTGATGGACAACCTGCGCGCCTCGTTCAACCGCGCGTACGGGCTCTTCTCCTTCAACTGCAAGGGCGGGCGGATGACCGACTCGGTCGGCTGGGGCCAGGGCGACTCGGCCTACTACGTCGGCGAGACGCCGGCGCAGAAGAAGCCGAAGTGGACGAAGCTCGACCATCTCGACGGCCACGAGAACGTGCTCGGCTACTCGGGCACGAACTCGAAGTACGTGAAGATCACGAAGTCGAACTTCTACAACAACGGCGCCGGCGTGGTCCCGAACACGCTCGACTCGGAGCGCTTCGAGCCGACCGCCAACGGGATCATCAAGAACAACAACATCTTCTGGAACAACTTCAACTACTTCCTGCCGAGTTCGCGCGTCAAGACCGTCTCGAGCGGCCTCGGAACGGTCGAGGGGATCGGCACGATCCAGTACCCGACCGGGGTCGGCGTGGTTCTGCTCGGAGCCGATGGCTGGGTCGTTCGCGACAACCAGATCTTCGGCAACTTCAAGTGGGGAGGCGCGGTGGTGACGGACCCGTTCAACGAGGGCGACGACGCGATCAGCCGCAACAACCAGTTCATCAACAACCAGATGGGCCGCGGCGGCACCGACCCGAACGGCTACGACTTCTTCACCGACGGCGCGGGCAGCGCCAACTGCTACTCCGGGAACCAGAGCTCGACCTTCGACCCGAGCAGCACGGCGACCGACGCCCAGCTGTATCCGGGTTGCCCGGCGCCCCCCGGCACCGGCGGCAGCGGCACCAGTGCCGGTGACCCGTCGCAGTTCGGCCGAGCTCGCCTCGTACGTGACTGCGGCCCCGCCCGAGACCCAGGAGTGCTCGTGGACCAAGCACGAGCATCCCGGATTCAAGAAGTACAAGCCCCTGAACCTCGAGGGAGTGAGTTGTCCATGAAGAACCGAGCACTGATCTGCGCGGCGCTGGCCGCGACCGCCGTCGCGGTGGTCGCCGTCCCCGCCTTCGGCGGTGCCGAGGCGAAGCGGGCGACGACGAACGTCACGGTCAACGACGACTACTTCGCATGCGGCAAGTGCACCGGGACGTTGCCGGTGAAGCTGAAGGTGAAGAAGAACGCGAAGGTGAACTGGGTCTGGTCGTCCAGCAACACCGACACCCACAACGTCGTGCTCACGAAGGGGCCGAAGGGTGTCAAGAAGAGCGACTTTAAGTCGGGCAACTACGCGATCGGCGGCAAGTTCAAGCGCAAGTTCGAGAAGATCGGCACCTACGACTTCGTCTGCACCTTCCACAAGACGGTGATGAAGATGGAGCTCAAGGTCAAGAAGTAGCCGGGAGCCGGGCCCCTCATGGACATGCAGCCGTTCGGACGCCGCGAGCTCTTCGCAGGGACGGGCGGGGTCTTCCTCTGCACGCTCGCCGGGCAGAAGGTGTTCACCGACGGCGGCGAGGCGGACCTGAAGAAGCTCGCCGCCGACGTTCCCGTGCCGCCGAAGGTGAAGGCCGCCGCGGCGGCCGGCGCGACCACCGGCTCGGCGGCGACCGCGACCCTCGCCAGTGCGTCCGGCGCCCGCCGCGAGTACTGGATCAAGGCTGAGCCGGCGCGCTGGAACATCGTCCCCACCGGCCGCGACGGGATGATGGACAAGAAGGTCAAGGGCAAGACGAAGTTCACGGCGTATGCCTACCGGCCGTACTCGGCCGGGTTCGCGGCGCCGATCGGGCCGCCGACGATCCCGGGGCCGGTGATCGAGGCCGAGATCGGCGACACCGTGGTGGTCAACTTCCAGAACACCGTCGACGTCCCGGTGACGATCCACCCCCACGGGATCTTCTACTCCCAGGAGATGGACGGCGCATACCGGGGCCGGCACACCGACCCCGGCGGTTTCGTGCAGAAGAAGCAGACCTTCCAGTACGTCTGGGAGGCCCGCGAGGGGACCGAGGGGGCCTGGCTGTACCACGACCACGGGCCGATGGACCCGATGCCCGTCTACAAGGGGCTGTTCGGCCCGTTGCTCGTGCGGGCGGCCGGGGCGACGCCACCGACCCGGGAGTTCTGCCTCGCCTTCCACTCGTTCCTGCCGCCGGCGACCGGGCTCCAGACCGCCTTCTATTGCATAAACGGCTACGCGTACGCGGGGAACACGCCGACCCTGCAGGCGAACATCGGCGACGACGTCGCCTTCCACGTCTTCGCGATCGACAACGACTTCCACACCTTCCACATCCACGGCCACCGCTGGGTCGACCCGAGCGGGACCGTGATCGACAACGAGACGCTCGGCCCGGGCGACTCGATCACGGCTTCGTTCGTCGAGGACAACCCGGGCCGCTGGTTCTATCACTGCCACGTGTTCAGCCATCTGCACCAGGGAATGAACGGTTGGTACGTCGTCAGCTCAGCCGCGGCGCTGGCGGTCGGACTGGTGCTCGTAGGCGGCCTCGCGATCGCCCCCGGCGCCGAGGCCGCGAACCGGCGGATCTCGATCTCGAACTACCAGTGGTCGAACGAGGACGTCCAGGTCGACCTCGGCGAGCACGTCACCTGGTACTGGGTCGGACCGGACGTCGTCCACTCGGTGACCGGCGACTCGCCGAACTCGCTGGGGCTCGACTCCGACCCCGGCAACAACCTGCCCCAGCACCCGGTCGGCGACAGCTTCGAGCTCAGCTTCGACCAGCCCGGGACGTACTCGTTTCGCTGCAAGCTGCACAGCTCGGTCAGGGGCACCGTGACCGTCTCCTCGACGCCCGGCGATCCGCAGGCCGAGCCCGACCCCGTTCCGGCGAACAAGGTCGACCTGAAGGCGCCGAAGATCCGCGATCTGGCGCTCGCCGGTAACCCGCTGCGCGGCCGCGGCGGCCAGCTTCGGTTCGCGCTCGGGGAGCGCTCGAAGATCGACGCCGACTACTACCGCCTCCGCCGCCACGGCCCCCGGACCTACGCCGGCTGGGACAGGTGGAGCGCCTACGTCGGCTACAACGAGATCCGGTTCGGCGGACGTGGGAAGCACTTCGACGCCGAGCCGGGCCGCTACCTCGCGCTGCTGCGCGCCACCGACCGCCAGAACAACACCGGCAAGCCGCGCTCGGTCCGGTTCGCGATCCGTCCTCCGAAGAAGCGCTAGGGGCCGCTCCCCGCGCGCCGAAAACCCCACTCTCGACCGCCCCCGGGCCGAGACGGTGAGGTTTGCGGACCGCCGGCGCCGCTTACCCCACCTGGTGCTTGAGGAACCGGACCAGGTTGAGCAGGAACGCGTTCTTGTCGGCCGAGGCCGCGAGCGGGTCGATGTGGGCGTAGGTCTGCGGCTTCGAGACCAGCCTCAGGTCCTTGTTGGGGACGCCTGACTGCTTCGCCAGCTGCTTCGCCGCGTTGATCACCCGGTTCTGGCCGTTCGCGTAGCCGAGCGAGGTCTGGAACGCGTAGATCGGCAGGTTCACCTCGTCGCCGTGGATCGCGTCGTCGCCGAGCACCTGCTGGGCGGGGTTCGCGATCCCGTTGTTGACCGCGCTCGAATCGAGCGAGAGGCGGCGCGGGTGATACCAGGCAGTGCCGTCCATCCCGGGAATCCCCGAGAACACCTTCGCCGCCCGCTCGACCGTTCCGAGCTCGCCGTTCGCCCAGTCGCGCGGGTCGCCGCTTGCCGCCAGCCCGCCGATGTGGACCTGGACCAGCGCCAGGCTCGCGGGCCCGGTGTCGGTATCGAGCGCGTAGCCGTACTGGGCGCGGTTGGTGACCGGCACCGGCGGGACCAGGTTCGCCGGTGCGAGCGGCCACGACCCGAAGATCGACTCGCCGGTCGGGTCCTCGAGCGCGGTCGTCGACCCGGTCGCGTTGAAGACGCCGGCGGCCCAGGGCAGCCCGAGCCCGACGAGGTCGAGGAACGGCGACTGGCCCTGCAGCTGCTGGAGCGAGGCGCTCGCCTGCTCGGCGCTCGGGGGCGTCCCGCCGAGCGAGCCGCCGTCGATGAACACGAGCCCCGAGAGGCCCTTGGCACCCGGCTTGCCGTTGAAGTCCCAGCTTGCGTACGCGGTCGTGATCGAGCCGCCGAGCGAGTGCCCCCCGAGGACGACGCTGCGACCCCGCTTGCCCGCCGCCTTGACGACCCTGCGGACGTCGTGGACCGCGACGTTCATCCCCCACTCGCGCGCGAACGGCACCGAGCTCTCGGGTACCGGATCGAAGTGCGGGCTGACGCTCGGGTCGTTGAGCCAGCCCAGGTAGTAGTCGAACAGCTGCCGGGAGTCGATCTCCCCGGCGATCGCGCGATCGAGCATCGAGTGGTCCTCGAGCAGGTTCTCGCGGCGTTCGACCGACCACACCTGATAGTCAGGCAGCTGATCGATGATCGACGAGGCGAGCGGCCTGAAGTAGGCGGCGCCGCCCGAGGTCCCGGTGACGAGGACGAGGACGTGATCGGCCTTCTCGCGCCCCTGCTTGAGCACCTGGACCTTGTTCAGCTCCGGCGGCGTTCCCGGCGCCGCGAAGCCGCCCATCGTCGTGACCCGATACTTGGCGCTCGCCGAGGTCGACGCGAACAGGGCCACCGCGACGAGTCCCAGCGCGACCAGGACCGCTCGCGTCCTCCCTCTCATCTCCCGCCCGCTCTGACGCATCCCGTGCCGGCCCCAATCTAGCCGACCGGGACGGCCGCGGCCTTTTACCGTAGGCGCGGTGACCGACCGCCATCGCGCGACATCGATCTCGCTCGTCCTCGGCGGGGTCGTCTCGGTGCAGATCGGCGCCGCCGCGGCGACCGAGCTCTTCGACGAGCTCGGCCCGGTCGGCACGGTGCTGCTGCGGCTCGTCTTCGCCGCGATCGTGCTCGGCGCGATCTGGCGCCCGGCGCTGAGCGGGCTTCGCGGCGCCCACGCTCTCGACGTGTTCCTGTTCGGCGTCTCGCTCGCGGGGATGAACACGGCCTTCTACATGGCGCTCGACCGGATTCCGCTCGGGATCGCGGTGACGCTCGAGTTCATCGGTCCTCTGGGGGTCGCCTTCGCCGCCTCTCACCGGCGGCTCGACCTCGTCTGGGCGACGCTGGCCGCGGGCGGGATCGTGCTCCTCTCCCCGACGCCGGGCGGCGGCCTCGACTCCGCCGGAGCCGGGCTGGCAGTGCTCGCAGGAGCCTTCTGGGCCGCCTACATCGTCCTCTCCCAGCGGATCGGCCGGGCCTTCGCGGGCGGCCGCGGGCTGGCGCTGGCGATGGCCGTGGCGAGCGTCCTCATCCTCCCGGCGGGGATCATCGACGGCGGCTCGGAGCTGCTCGCCGTCGGGCCGCTCGCGGTCGGCTTCGCGGTCGCGATGCTGAGCTCGGCGATCCCGTACTCGCTCGAGCTCGAGGCGCTGCGGCGGCTGCCACGCGGGACGTTCGGCGTCCTGATGAGCCTCGAGCCCGCGGTCGCGGCGACGGTCGGATATCTCGCCCTCTCCCAGGATCTCAGCGGCCGCGAGATCGTCGCGATCGCCCTCGTGGTCTGCGCGAGCGCCGGCGCACTGCGCACGGCGCCGCCTCCTGCGGAGGCCTGACGGCGTTCCTAGCGACCGCCGTCGGCGGGTCGCCGCTCCCACCCCGGGCACTCGAGCACCGGCACCCGGGGGTAGCGCGGGTAGGCCTGGTCGGTGCGGGAGCGCTCGCAGAGCGAGAATGCCGAGCCGCGGGTGTTGCGGATGACGCGCTGGTGGCGACAGGAATCGCAGAGGCCGGCCGGCGGTCGTTGCACCGGCCCAGTATTGCGTCGTCGCCAGTACTTCACTTTGTATAGTCGAGGGGATGGCCACCTTCCGGCGATTGCTCGGTTTCCTGCGCCCATATCGCCGCGCGGTGATCGGCTCGCTCGTCTTCGCCTGGCTCGCGATGGCGATGACCGTGCTGATCCCGTGGCTGGTCGGCAGAGCGGTCGACGCGATCGAGAGCGGCAACCGCCCCGACCTGCTGCCGCTGGCGCTCGCGATCATCGGCGCCGGGGTCCTGCGTCTCGGACTCACGGTCGTCCGCCGACTGATCGCCGGCAAGGTCTCGGTCGACGTCGAGTTCGACCTCCGCGAGCGGATCTACGGCCACCTGCAGGCGCTCGAGCTCGGCTTCTTCGACACCCAGCAGACGGGGCAGCTGATGTCGCGGGCGACGGTCGACCTGCAGGCGATCCGCTTCTTCCTCGGCTACGGGCTCATCTTCCTGACCCAGAACGCGCTCACGATCGGACTCGCGAGCGTCGTCATGTTCGCGATCAAGCCGTGGCTGGCGGCGCTCGCGCTGCTGCCCGTGCCGTTCGTCGTCCTCGGGGCGATGCGCTTCAACCGGCTCTCGCGCCCGGCCGTCCAGGAGGTCCAGCAGCGAATCGCCGAGCTGACCGCCGAGGCAGAGGAGAGCATCTCCGGGATCCGGATCGTGAAGGCGTTCGCGCGCGAGGAGCACATGCTGAGGCGCTTCCGAGGCACGGTGGCGCGGGTCTTCGACCAGAACGTGTACTCGACCCGGCTGCGCGCCTTCTACTCGCCGATGCTCGGCTTCATCCCCAGCCTCGGGCTCGCGGTCGTCCTCTACGTCGGCGGCCGCGAGGTGATCGCCGGCAACCTCTCGCTCGGCGACTTCACCGCCTTCTACACGTATCTGATGATGCTCATGGGACCGATGCGGATGCTCGGGATGTCGCTCGGGATGGCGCAGCGCGCGGTCGCGTCGGGCAACCGCCTGTTCGAGATCCTCGATCGCAGCGCCGCAGGTGACCAGCCCGCCGGGCGCCCCGCCGCTGCCCGACGGGCCGGGCGAGGTCGCGTTCCGGGACGTCAGCCTGCGCTACGACGGCGCTGAGCCGGCGCTGCGCGGCGTCAGCCTCGAGGTTCCGGCCGGCCGCACGATCGCGCTCGTCGGCCCCACCGGCTCGGGAAAGACGAGCCTGGTCGCCCTGATCGCGCGCCTCTACGACCCGACCGACGGCGAAGTGCTGCTCGACGGCGCCGATCTGCGCTCGGTCGACGTCGCCTCGTTGCGCGGCTCGGTCGCGTTCGTCGCCGACGAGAGCTTCCTCTTCTCGGCGACCGTGGCGGAGAACATCGCCTACGCGCGCCCGGAGGCGAGCCAGGCGGAGATCGAGGCCGCCGCGAGGCGGGCGCAGGCGCACGGCTTCATCGCCCGGCTCCCCGACGGCTACGAGACGATGGTCGGCGAGCGCGGCATGACGCTCTCCGGTGGACAGCGCCAGCGGGTCGCGATCGCCCGGGCGCTGATCGCCGACCCGCGCGTCCTGATCCTCGACGACGCGACCTCCTCGGTCGACGCTCGGACCGAGGCGGCGATCAAGCGCGGGCTTCGGGAGGTGATGGAGGGGCGGACGACGTTCGTCGTCGCCCATCGCCTCTCGACGATCTCGCTCGCCGACGAGATCGTCGTCATGGAGGCCGGCCGGATCGTCGACCGCGGCCGCCACGAGGAGCTGCTCGACCGCTGCCCCCTCTATGCGGAGATCGCCGAGTTCGGCTGCGAGGACGTGCTCTTCCTGCAGCGCGACCTCGAGGAGCGCGAGGCGGTGGCTGGGCTTTGAGTCGCGGCGAGTCGCACGGCAGGCGGACGAACGGCGACCGCGACGGCTCCGTGGACCCGGTGACCGAGCGGGATCCGGAGGCGCAGGGCTCAGAGGTCGCGAGCGAGACCGAGGACCAGAGCAACCAGCCGGGCCGGCTCGCCGGCACGCTGCTGATGTTCCGTGACATCTGGCGGCTCGTCCGCGGCGAGGACCAGCGGGCGCGCAAGGTCCGCTGGATGCTGAGCCTGCTCCGCCCCTACCGCGTCCAGGTGACGCTGATGATGGTCGCGCTGCTGATCGCGACCGCGGCCGCTCTCGCGCCCCCGTTTCTCGCCGGGAAGGCGATCGACTCCGGGATCCAGGCCGGCGACGTCGACGCGCTCGGCACGATCGTCGCCGTGTTCATCGCCTCGGTGGCGCTCTACTGGGTCGCCTCCTACGCCCAGACCTACCTCGTCGGCTGGGTCGGCCAGCGAGCGCTTCAGGACCTTCGCGAGCGGATCTACGTCCATCTGCAGGCGATGTCGATCGGGTTCTTCACCCGGCGCCGGCCGGGGGTGCTGATCTCGCGCCTCACCAACGACGTCCAGGCGCTCGACTCGCTGGTCACCGACGGGGTCGTGACCCTGTTCTCGAGCACCCTGACCCTGGTCGGCGTGGTCGCGATCCTGATCGCGCTCGACGTCCCGCTCGCCCTCGTCACATTCCTCACCTTCCCGCTGCTCGCGATCGGCAGCGTGATCTTCCGGATCGCCTCGGTCGGGACGTACAGGCTGACGCGGGAGAAGATCGCCGAGATCACCGCCTACCTGCAGGAGACGCTCTCCGGCGTCCGGGTCGTGCGCACCTTCGGACGCGAGCGCCAGCACGTCGAGCGGATGACCGGCCTCAACGAGAGCAACCGCGACGCGAACATGAAGACCGTCTACCTGAACGCGGCCTACTTCCCCGCCGTCGAGTTGCTCTCGGCGCTCGGCACGGCGGCGATCATCGTCTACGGCGGCTATCAGGCGATCGACGGCAACATCGAGATCGGCATCGTGGTCGCGTTCATCGGCTACCTGCAGCTGTTCTTCGACCCGATCCAGCAGATCTCGCAGCTCTACACGACCTACCAGCAGGGGATGGCGGCGCTCGACAAGATCTTCGACCTGCTCGACACCGAGCCCGACATGGTCGACCGCCCGGACGCGAAGGACCCCGGAGAGATCCGCGGGGAGATCGAGCTCGACGACGTCTGGTTCTCCTACGCCCGGGGCGGCGACGCGACCGCGCGGGAGCTCGCCGAGGCGTCGGACGGCGACGCCGAGGACGGCGCCGGGCCCGGCGCCGCCGAGGACGGAGCCGGGCCGGCCGGCTGGGCGCTGCGGGGCGTCGACCTCCACGTCCCCGCCGGCCAGACCGTCGCACTCGTCGGCGAGACCGGGGCAGGCAAGTCGACGATGGCGAAGCTCGTGGCGCGCTTCTACGACCCGCAGCGCGGACGGGTGCTCGTCGACGGCAACGACCTCCGCGACCTGAGCGCCCAGGCACTCCGGAGCCAGCTCGGGATCGTTCCCCAGGAGGGCTTTCTGTTCTCCGGCACGATCCGCGAGAACATCGCCTTCGGCCGGCCCGACGCCGGCGACGAGGAGATCCTCGCCGCCGCGAGGGCAGTCGGCGCCGAGACGTTCGTCGAGCGACTCCCGAGCGGCTACGACACGGAGGTCGGCGAGCGGGGCGTGGCGCTCTCAGCCGGCCAACGTCAGATCGTCTCCTTCGCGCGCGCGCTGCTCGCCGAGCCGCGGATCCTGATCCTCGACGAGGCGACGTCGAACGTCGACGTGCGCACCGAGCGGGTGATCGAGGGGGCGCTCGAGCGCCTGCTGCACGCGCGCACCGCGATCGTCATCGCGCACCGGCTCTCGACGATCAGGCGCGCCGGGCGGATCGTCGTGCTCGAGCACGGCCAGATCGTCGAATCCGGTACGCACGACGAGCTGATCGAGGCGGACGGCCGTTACGCCCGCCTCTACGGGACCTGGGCGGAATCCGCCGCTGCGTGAGCCCCGGCGCCTCGATCAGGGGCTGACGCCACCCGAGCCGGAGCTCGGAGCGGGAGCCGGAGCCGGAGCGGGAGCCGGAGCCGGGGCGGGAGCCGGAGCGGGAGGCGGCGGGATCGGAGCCGCCCCGGTATCCGCGGGTGGAGTGACCGGCGTCGTGGTGGTCGTCGCGGGGGCGACGGGCGTCGCGGTCCCCCCGGAGTCGGTGGTGGTCGAGGTATCGCCGCCCGCCACCGCCGCTGCTGGTACTGCTGCTGCCGGTCTGCGATGTATCGCCGCAGACCTTGAAGCCGAACTTCTTCGCGGCCGTCTTCGCCTCGGCTGCCTGCTCGCTCGATCGTCGCCGCGACCTCGTTCACGGTCGCGTCGTCGCCTCGCTCGGCGGCGGTCGCCTCGTCCTCGTAGCCCTTCTGCTGCTTCTTCAGCGCGCTGAGGAAGTTGTCGAGCTTGTTCGAGTTCTCGTCCGGTGGCTGCAGGCTCTGGAGCTGCTGGAGCTCGCCGGCGAGGATCTGTGCCTTGTCGGTCGCCGCCTGCTGGGTGTCGGAGGTGTCGACGCCGGCGAGCGCCGTGTTCGCCTGCAGGCAGATGTCGTCGCCCTGTTGGATGTAGGCGTCCAGGGTCAGCGCCCCCGCCGCGCCGCTGGCGCCGCTGGCGCCGGAGACGGGTGCGGTGAGCGCGGTGCTGGGCTCGTCACTGCCCCCGCAGCTCTTGATCAGCAGCACGAGGACGATGAAGACCGCCGCGACCGCGCTAAGCGCGACCAGGCGCCTGCGCTGATAGACGTCCATGAGTGCCCAAAGTAACAAACGGGTTGGGCGTCAAACTCACTCCGCGCGCGGCTGGATGAGGCTTTTCACTGCGCCCCAGGGATTCGAACCCCAACTACCTCGTCCAGAGCGAGGCGTGCTGCCGTTACACCAGGGCGCAAGGTGTGCCTGGCTCCACCGGAGCCAGGGCACAACATAGCGGAGAGATTTCGGTCAGCGGCCGACTGATTCGAGCTCGGAATCCGGGTCGGCGAGCGCCTCGCGCTCGGCCGAGACGTCGGCGCCGGTCTCGATCAGGGTCCGCGCGTGGACGAGGTCCTCGGACCTGCCGACGGCGAGCGCGCCGTGGACGACGCCTCGGCTCAGATACCAGGCGCTCCACTGGTCCGAGTCGCGGTCGCCCCGCCAGACGACCTCGTCCCAGTCCTCCGCCGGACCGACGTACTCGAGCGAGGCCCAGTCGGCGAGGTCGCTGAAGAAGTACGGCAGCTCGCGATACGGCTCGGCCTCGCCGAGCATCGCCCGGGCGGCGTAGCGGCCCTGCTGCAGCGCCACGTCCCAGTGCTCGACCCGGAGCCGGCGACCGTGGATCGCGCTGTCATAGGAGCAGACATCGCCGGCGGCGAAGATCCCCGGCGCCGAGCTCTCGAGCCGCTGGTCGCAGACGATCCCGTCCTCGACCTGCAGCCCGGCACGCTCGGCGAGCATCGCGTCGGGCCGGACGCCCGCCCCGACGACGACCAGGTCGCCCTCGACGGTGCGCCCGCTCTTCGTCACGACGGCGCTCACCCGCCCGTCGCCCTCGAACGCCTCGAGCTCCTCGCCCCCGAGCAGCTCGACGCCGTGGGCTGCGAGCTTCTCGTGGAAGTAACGGCCGGCCTCTTCGCCGAACGTCCTCGACAGCGCCACCTCCTCGATCATCACCACCGTTACTTCGCGGCCGAGCGCCCGCAGCGAGGCGGCAACCTCACAGCCGATGTAGCTGCCGCCGATCATGATCACGCGCTGCGCCGCCTCGGACTCCTCGCGGATCGCGTCGGAGTTCCCGAACGCGCGCAGATAGTGGATCCCCTCCAGCTCGGCGCCCTCGAGCCGCAGGATGTTGACGTTCGCGCCGGTCGCCAGCAGCGCCTTCTCGAATCCGACCTCCTCGCCACCCTGGAGCTTCGCCGTCCGCGCGCCCGGGTCGAGCGACATCACGTTGGTCCGGGTCAGGAGCTCGACATCGTTCTCGGAATACCAGTCGGGCGGGTTCACGTAGGCGTCGGAGCGCGACGCCTCACCGCGCATGTACTCCTTCGAGAGCGGCGGGCGCTCGTACGGCGGCTCGGGCTCGCGACCGGCGAGCAGGATCGAGCCCTCGGCGCCGCGCTTGCGCAGCTCCGAGGCGCAGTAGGCGCCGGCGAGCCCGCCGCCGACGATCAGGAAGTCGATCGCCCTGGCGCTCATCGGCACGTCCCGATCCTCAGTCGATCTCGCCGTCGCCGTTACCGGAGCCGTCGGGTCCGAAGTAGGCCGTCAGGTCCTCCTCGACGCGAGGGTCGAGGACGGCGAGGATCTCGTCCCCCGCCTCGAGCACGGTCTCCGCGTTGGGGACGAACCCGGTGTCCTCGCGGAGGACCGAGATCAGCAGGGTCCCCTCGGGCATCTCCAGGTCACCGACCCGCGTCCCGGCCGCCTTCGAGTCGTGCGGCAGCTCCATCTCGATGATCTCGAGCCGCTGCTCGGGCAGGTCGAGCAGGTGGACGAGGCCGTACTCCGGCACCTCGTGCTCGATCAGGCGCAGGATCAGATCGGTCGCCGAGACGACAGGCTTGATCCCGAGCAGCTCGAAGTGCTCGCGATTACGGGGGTTGTTGACCCGGGCGATGATCCGGTCGACGAGGTACTTCTCCTTCGCCACCTGGCAGATCAGGATGTTGTCCTCGTCGTCGCCGGTGACCGCGATCACCATGTCGGCGCGAGAGATCCCGGCGCGCTCGAGCACCCAGAGCTCGGAGGCGTCCCCGTACTGGATGTTGTGCTCGAGCTCCTGCTCGACGGTCAGGTAGCGCTCCCGGTTGCTCTCGATCAGGGTCACCTCGCTGCCCTTCTCGAGCAGCTCGCGGGCGAGGTTCCAGCCGACCTTCCCGGCCCCGACGATGATGATGTACTGCTGGTAGGGCATCGTGGTCAGCGCTCAGACGTCGGCGTCCTCGTGATCGACGCCGCCGCTCACCGGAACGGCGCGGTCGGTTCGTGCCGCGGCGGCCGTCACCTCGCTGGTCAGCATGTCGATCGCGACCCTGGTCGGGCAGATCGTGTGCAGCCCCTGGTCCTCGTACCACTTGGCGCGATAGGGGTCGAGCACCCGGGCGACGACCGTCGGCACCTTGAACCGCCCGGTGGCGATCTGGGCGATGACGATGTTCGTGTTGTCGCCGTCGGTCGAGGCGACGAAGACGTCGGCGCGCTCGATCCCGGCCGCGATCAGCGCCTCGACCTCGAGCGCCGTTCCGACCGTGAAGTGACCGCCCTTGTCCTCCCAGGGCTGGTCGAGCCCGATCTCGAGCCGTGCGTGCGATTCGGGGTCCTCGTCGAGGCAGGAGACCTCGTGACCCTCCTTGAGCATCGCGCGGGCGAGCGACGAACCGACTCTCCCGGCGCCGACGATGAGGACGAACATGGAGCTGATCTTATGACCTATGCCGGGTCCGCCGGCAAAGATCCGCCCGGTCACTCGGCGCTCGGGAGCGCCCCCTCGCTGCCGACCATCTGATCCGCGCTCCTCCGGTCGGCGCCGGCGGTGCCCCGGCGCGAGCCGTCGCCGCCCGGCGCCGTGAGCAGGACCCGGCACTCGGCACGGCGGAGCACGTACTCGGTCACCGGCCCGATCTCCGCCGGCCGGCTCCCGCCCAGTCCGCCGAGCACGGCACCGCCGCGGATCTTGGTCGGCGGCTCGCCTCCCATGACGATCATCTCGACGCCGCGATCCCGGGCGGCCTGGACGATCCCCGCGCCGAGGCTGCGCGCCCTGACCACCGACGTGAGGACCTCGACGGTCTCGTATTCCTCCCCGACCTGCTGCGCGCGCTCGAGCGCCGCGTTCGCGATCGCGGCGCGGTCGGGAGGCGGCGGCGAGTCGAGCGGCACGGTGAGCGGCAGGTCGACGACGTAGATCACCTCGAGCTTCGGCGCGACCTCGCCGGGGAGGTCGGCGGCGTCGGCGAGACGGCCCGCGGTGCCGACGATGTCGTCGTCGAGCTTCGTCCCGAAAACGGGCACGAGGAGGTCGCTGTGCTCGACGTCGGTCTCCTCCTTGACCAGCGCCTCGGCCGGGACCTCGATCCGATGCGTCAGCGTCGTCCCCTCGACGCCCTTGCGGTAGATCACGTAGGCGACGAGCCCGAAGATCATCCATCCGGCGCCGACCCAGCGGGCGGTGTCGTGGTAGACGACGACGCTGACCCAGGCGAGCGCCGAGAGCGCTGCAGCGGCGAGCGCCGGCAGCGGCACGCGCGCACCGGCGATCGTGACGTCGAACGGGATCCGGAACGGACGCGGGCGGTCGGGTTCCGTGTAGCGCAGCCTGATCACCGAGACGTGGGCGATCGTGAACGCGATCGTCGCTCCGAACGCGAACAGGCCGCCGAGCAGCGAGATGTCGACCGGCAACACGAGGCCGAACGCGAGCAGGGCGGCGATCACGATCGCGACGTGGGGGGTCTGGTAGCGGCGCCCGAGGCGGCCGAGCGAGCTCGGGATCTGGCGGTTGGTCCCGAGCACGTAGACGTGGCGCGAGAGGCCGAGCATCGCCGTGTTCGCCGCCCAGACCAGGGCTACGGGCGCGATCACGACGACCGCGACCTCCATCGCCTGCGAGACCCAGGCGGGGTGCAGGTTCTGCACCACCCCGAGCACCGGGTTCTCGATGTAGGTGCTTCCGAGCGCCGTCTGCGGCCCATGCGGCGTCGGCTCCACCGGCACCGCCATCAGCGCGACGACCGCGACACCGAAGTAGATCAACGGAACCAGCGTCGCCGCGCCGGCCAGCAACGTGCGCAGTTCGACCGCCCCGAACTGGAGGTCCGGCGCCAGGTTCGCGGCCGCCTCGATACCCGCGAAGGCGACCGTCGCGATCACTCCCGCGTAGATCACGTCGCGCAGCGTCGGGCTCGTGAACAGGTCGAGCTGATCGGTGATCGCCCCGATGTCGAACACGGTCAGCGCGCCGATCACGACCACCGCGACCAGCAACAGCACCCCGGCCACCGCGATCGTGACCAGCAGTCGCTTGTGGGCCGCACCGGTGAACCCGACGATGCTGAGCGCGGAGACGAGCGCGATCACCAGCCCGCCGGTGATCACCTCGCCGCCGAAATCCGTGAAGCCGGACCAGATCGGCGTCAGGTAGTGCGGGACGGAGATCGCCGCGAGGGCGATCACGATCACGTAGTCGATCAGGATCGCCCAGCCGGCGATGAAGCTGACGAGCTCGTTCTTGAACGCCGCGCGGGCGAAGGTCGCCGAGCCGCCCCGCTCCGGCAACATCGCCTCCCCCTCGACGTAGGTCATCGAGTTGAGGACGAAGATCAGCCCGACGCCGAGGAAGATCAGCGGTGTCAGTCCGAGCCCGTGCTCGGCGACCAGCCCGAGCGAGAAATAGAGCGAGAACCCGACCGCCGAGTAGGAGACCGCGAACAGCAACGGCACGCCGAGCCAGCGGCGTGTGATCGGCGATCGCTCGCCCCCCGAGCGGAACGGATCGATCAATCCCGCGACCTGAGCGACAGGTATAGGCGACCGATGCCGAGCGCCGTGAAGATCAGCCCGATCCAGAGCCCGCTCGAGGCGAGGTTGCCTCCATGCGAGAGGGTGAGCGCGATGATCGTCACGCCGAAGCCGATGATGATCACCGCGAACAGCCGCGTGACGCCCCGGTAGACCTCGTCGGGCGGCGGCGCGCTCACGATGCCGCCACCGCGAGGTCGCCGGCGCGGGCGGGTTCGGCCTGCTCGCGCGGATCCGCCTCGACGATCACCCTGCAGGGGCGCTTGGCGAGCACGGTCTGCAGGGTCTTGCCGTAGAGCGGTGCTCCGTCGCGGTAGCGCAGGTTCATCACGATCGCGGCGGCGTCGAGCGCCCGCGCCTCGTCGACGATCGCCTGTCCGGCGGCCCCCTTGCGGACCCGCTCGATCCTGCCGGAGACGCGCTGACCGCAGATCAGCTTCGCGCGCTCGATCTTGGTTTCGGCGGCGCTCTCACGGTCCTCGATCTCGGCGTCCAGGGGCAGGTTCGAGGGCACCTCGACCAGGGCGAGGACGTGGATCGCGCGGCGCCGGCGGGTCGCGAGGGCGCGCGCGACCGCGACGGTCTCCTCCGAGAACGGGACGTCCTCGTCGAACGCGATCAGCACGCTTCGGTACTCGACCTCCTCGACTCCGAGCGGGGTCAGCGACTCGACCTTGACGGTCTCGCGAAGCGGCAGGCGTTTGTAGCGACGATAGGCGACGTAGAGGAGCGTGCCGACGACCATCCAGCCGCCGCCGACGGCGAGCACGACCGGGTCGAGGACCATCGCGACGACGAAGGCGCCCAGCGTTCCGAGCCCGCCGAAGACCGCGGTGAGCGGGATGTCGAGACCGCGGATCCGGACGCTGCCCATCGGGTGCCACGGGGGGTCGCCGTCGGGCCCGTCCGGCCGCCCGGCGAGCGGTCGCAGCTTCCGCAGCCGGATCACCGAGGCGTGGGCGACGGTGAACGACAGGGTGGCCCCGAAGGCGTAGATCGTGCCGAGGAACGCGGTCTTGCCGGGGGCCATGACGAGCGCGGCGACGACCGAGAAGACGATGATCGCGACGTAGGGCGTCTTGAAGCGCGGGTGGACCTGTCGCAGCAGCTCCGGGAGCTGGCGGTGCTGGCCCATCGAGAACGAGAGCCGCGAGAGCCCGATCAGCGCCGCGTTCGTGGCGATCAACAGGATCACCGCGGCGAGCACGCCGACGTAGACCCGCAGGACGTCGGTAACCCCTCCCGCGAGCCCGAGGTTCTCGACGATTCCGAGCACCGGGTCGTCGGCGTAGGTGGTGCCGAGCGTGGTCGTGAAATGGCCGGCCGCGTTCTCGGTGACCGGCATCGCCGAGAGCGCGATCGCCGGCAGGAAGGAGTAGATCCCGACCACGGCGAACACCACCAGCGCGGTCCCCCGCGGAATCGTGATGTTCGGGGACTTCGCCTCCTCCGACATGTTCGAGATCGTCTCGATGCCCGTGTAGGCGACCATTCCGACCGCGATCCCGAGCAGGAAGTCACCCCACGACGGGACGGTGCCGAAGTCGACCTGGGAGACGAGCAGATCGGGGTTGAAGACGAGCGCCAGGCCGATGCAGACGAGCACCACCTGCGTCGCCAGGTCGGCGATCGCGAGCACCAGGTTGAGCCGCGCCGACTCCTCGGTGCCCTTGATGTTGAGCACCGCCAGGAAGGCGAGCAGGCCGATCCCGAACAGGACGTCGGCGGGACCGTGACCGAGCGGCTCCCAGAAGACCGCCAGGTAGTGCGGGACGAAGAAGGCCGAGATCGCCGCGGTGACGATGTAGGTGAGCATCTGCGCCCAGCCGGCGAGGAACGAGGCGAGCTCGTTGAATGCGTGGCGGGCGAAGCTCGACGACCCGCCCGCCTCGGGGTAGAGCACCGTCGCCTCGACATAGGTCGCCGCGGTGAACGCGAAGATGATCCCGGCGATGATGAACGTCACCGGTGTGAGGCCGAGGGCGTAGAGCGCGACCAGTCCGAGCGCGTAGTAGATCGACGAGCCGACGTTGCCGTAGGCGGCGGCGAACAGGGCCCCGGATCCGTGCACGCGGCGCAGCGCCGCTTCGCGTGGGTGCCGCTCGGCCATCGGTCAGGCGCTCGTCGCTGGTCGCTGGTCGCTGGTCATACGGCCGACTATACGACCGTGCCGGGACCGCTCTGGACGTGCCCGGGGCCGAGGTCGGCGACGGTCGGACAGCCGGTCAGGACGAGGGCGAGCTCGATCTCGGTGCGGAGGATCTCGAGCACCCTGCGGGCTCCGGGCTCGCCCCCGACGGCGAGGCCCCAGAGCGGCGCGCGGCCGGCGAGCACGGCGTCGGCGCCGAGCGCCAGCGCGGTGACGACGTCGGTCCCGCGGCGGATGCCGCCGTCCATCAGCACCGCGCAGCGGCCGTCGACCGCATCGACCGTCTCGGGGAGGATGTCGAGCGACGCAGCGACGCCGTCGAGCTGGCGGCCTCCGTGGTTGGAGACGACGATCCCGGCGGCGCCATGCTCGACCGCGAGCCGCGCGTCCTCGCCGGTCTGTATGCCCTTGAGCACGATCGGCAGGCTGCATTCGGAGGCGAGCGCGGCGAGGTCCTCCCAAGCGAGCGTCGCGTCGACGAGCTCGAAGACCTCCTCCATCGTGATCGCCCGATCCGATCCGATCGCGGCGGCGACGGCGGGGGCCGTGACTCCCGCGGGGACGGAGAAACCCGTTCGCAGGTCACGCTCGCGCCGTCCGGCGCGCGGCGCGTCGACGGTCAGCGCGATCGCGTCGAAACCGCAGTCGACCGCCTCGTCGATCAGCGCTCTCGTGATCGCGCGGTCGCTGAAGCAGTAGAGCTGAAGCCATCGTGGAGCGGCCGGCGCCCGTTCGCAGATCTCCGTCGGGCGCGACGTGGCGATCGTCGACAGGCACATGATCGTTCCCGCCGCGGCCGCGGCGCGGGCCATCGCCACCTCGCCGTCCGGATCGACGAGGCGCTGGAAGGCGACCGGAGCGACCAGCAACGGCATCGAGACCTCGGCGCCGAGCACCGTGGCGCGGGTGCTGACCTCGCTGACGTCGACCAGGGTCCGCGGACGCAGCCGGCGGCGGGTGAAGGCAGCGAGGTTGTCGCGCAGCGTCCGCTCGTCCCCCGCCCCGCCGGCGAAGTAGCCATGCACTCCGGGATCGAGCCGCTCCGCCGCGAGACGCTCGTAGTCCGCGACGTTGACCGGCTCGGGCGCAGGCACGGCGCGACTATACGCAGGATGCAGCCGCGGGAGTCAGGGCGCGTCCGGGCCCGGAGCGTCGTAGGGTCCTCGGTAGCCTGGTCCGATGAGCGAGCTGATCCACACCTGTTACCGCGTCCTCGACCTCGAGCGCTCGGTCGACTTCTACGAGCGCCTCGGCTTCGAGGAGATGCACCAGACGCAGATCGGCGACGAGGCGACCAACTGCTACATGGGCCTCCCCGGGGACGGCGCGCGGCTCGAGCTGACCCTCAACCACGGCCGCACCGAGCCGTACGAGATCGGGACCGGCTACGGGCACGTCGCGATCACTACCGACGATCTCGACGGCACCCTCGAGCGCCTCGCCGAGCACGGAATCGAGCCCGAGAGGCCGCCCTACCGGGTGCACGAGGGCGGTTCGCGGATCTGCTTCGTCCGCGATCCCGACGGCTACAGAATCGAACTGCTCGAGAAAGCTTGAGGTCTCGCGAGTCGGCTGGGCCCACGGCTACGCCGCCTCGTAGTCGCGCACGCAGGTCCCGGCGAAGAGTCGATCAGCATCGAGGGCCGCGGGCTCAGTAGCGGGCCCACCAGCCGGCGCCCACGAACGCTGCCAGCGACCAGCGGCCGCACTTCGGGCAGCGCCGGAAACGCTGCAGCACCGCGCCACAGTGCCGGCAGGCGGGCTTCGGCTGCACGATCGCCCTCACGCCGCCGAGTCTAGGCCCCCGCCGGGCTTCGGCGCCGCGATTGCTGCCGAGCGAGCCGCCGCCCTAGAAATGGACGATCGGGATGATCAGGATCGCGACGATGTTCGCGACCTTGATCATCGGGTTGATCGCCGGACCGGCGGTGTCCTTGTAGGGGTCGCCGACCGTGTCGCCGGTGACCGAGGCGGCGTGCGCCTCGGAGCCCTTGCCGCCGAAGGCGCCGTCCTCGATCAGCTTCTTCGCGTTGTCCCAGGCACCGCCGCCGGCGGTCATCGACAGGGCGACGAAGAGCCCGACGACGATCACCCCGATCAGCAGACCGCCGAGCGCCTTGACGCTGATCAGGCCGACGATCACGGGGACGACGATCGGGATCAGCGACGGCAGGATCATCTCCCGCTGCGCAGCGGCGGTGACGATCGCGACCGTCTGCGCGTAGTCGGGTTTCTCGGTTCCCTCCATGATCCCCGGGTGCTCGCGGAATTGCTTGCGGACCTGCTCGACGACCTGGCCGCCTGCGCGACCTACCGCCTCGATCGCGAATGCCGCGAATAAGTAGACCATCATCCCCCCGATCAGGAGCCCGATCAGGACGGCCGGATCGGAGATCAAGAAGGTCAGGTCGCCGGCGTCGGGCTCGGCCGCGAGCTCGATCTCGAAGGCGTTGAAGAGGACCAGCGCGGCGAGCGCGGCCGAGCCGATCGCGTAGCCCTTCGTGACCGCCTTGGTCGTGTTGCCGACCGCGTCGAGCGGGTCGGTGACGTTGCGGACTTCCTCGGGCAGTTCCGCCATCTCGGCGATCCCGCCGGCGTTGTCGGTGATCGGGCCGAACGCGTCGAGGGCGACGATCAGCCCACAGAGCGAGAGCTGTGCCATCACGGCGATCCCGATCCCGTAGATCCCGGCGAGCTGGTTCGCGACGAGGATCGCGGCGGCGATCAGCAGCGCCGGCGCGACCGCGGACTGAAAGCCCTGGGCGAGGCCCTGGATGATGTTCGTCGCGTGGCCGGTCTGCGACGCCTGGCTGATCGTCTTGACCGGCCGGAAACGGGTCGAGGTGTAGTAGTCGGTGATCACGAACAGCCCGCCGGTGACGACGAGCCCGATCAGCGCGCAGAGCCAGAGCTCCGCGACCGAGGTGTCGAACAGCGGGCTGCCGGTGTCGCCGACGCCAAGCGAGAGCGGATCGCTCATCAGCCACGAGGTGATCGGGTAGAAGAGCGCCGCGGAGATCACCGCTGAGATGATCAGGCCGCGATAGAGCGCCCCCTCGACCTTGTCCGTGGTCGTCCGCACGGCGAGCGCGCCGACGATCGAGGCGAGGATCGCCACCCCTCCGATGACGAGCGGAAAGAGCGCCGCCTCGCGCGCGAAGTCGGGGAACGTGAGGACGCCGAGCAGCATCACCGCGACCGAGGTCACGGCGTAGGTCTCGAACAGGTCGGCCGCCATCCCGGCGCAGTCGCCGACGTTGTCGCCGACGTTGTCGGCGATCACCGCCGGGTTGCGGGGATCGTCCTCGGGGATCCCGGCCTCGACCTTGCCGACCAGGTCGGCGCCGACGTCGGCGGCCTTCGTGAAGATCCCGCCGCCGAGCCGGGCGAAGACGGAGATCAGCGAGCCACCGAAGCCGAGCCCGATCAGCGCGTCGACTGCCTCCTTGTCGGTCTTGTCGGCGAGCACGAGGATCCCGAAGTAGCCGGCGACCCCGAGCAGCGCCATCCCGACGACCAACAGGCCGGTGACCGAGCCGCCCTTGAAGGCGACGTCGAGCGCCGGCGGGCACGCCGCCGCGCGCGGCCTCGGCGACGCGGGCGTTGGCGCGGACCGAGAGGTTCATGCCGATGAATCCCGCCGCGCCCGAGAGCACGCCGCCGATCACGAAGCCGATCCCGGTGCTGACGTCCTGGAGGATCGTGATCAGGATCGCGAGCGGGACCGCGACCACGGCGATGATCAGGTACTGGCGGTTGAGGTAGGCCTTGGCGCCCTCCTGAACGGCGCCGGAGATCTCCTGCATCCGCTCGTTTCCGGCCGGGCGGCGGAGCAGCCGCTGAGTGACGAGCGCGCCGTAGAGCACGGCGGCGCCGGCGCAGACGAGCGCGATCAAGACTCCGTAGTCGGTCAGGAAATCGGTCAAGTGAGGTCCTCCGTCAGGGGTCTAATCAGTCAGAAGCGGCCGGGAACGTTCCGGCCGCGAGGCGCGCGGAGTGTAACGCGGTGACCGGCTTTATGAGGCGCCGGGCGGGGTCCAGAGACCGCCTGGCCGCTCCACACGCGGCTCCTCGGGCGCGCCGGACGGGGCCGGCTGGTCGCCGCCCCCGGCACCCGGGGACCCTTCGCCGCCCTGCGCCTCGCGCGCGTAGAGCATCTGGACCTGGGAGAGCGCCTCGCGGACCTGCTCTCGCGGGCCGGGCTCGATCAGGTCGATCACCGCCCGGACCGCGTCGATCCCCACCTTGCCCTGCTCGAGGTCGCGCTCGTCGGGCTTCGAGATCCGTCGCGCCGCGAGATTGAGGATGCTGACGACGCTCTCGAGCAGCAGGTCCTGGACCCGGATCTGACGCAGCTGCTCCTCGAGCCGCTGCTGCATCTCCTCCTGGCTCGGCGGTTCGCCGGCGCCGGGCGTCGCGGGCTCGAACGGTTGCTGTCCGCCGCCGGACTCCATCGCACCGAATCTAGCCGACGACGCCCTCTGGCACGTAGGTTCGGCGCGTCTCTGCCACCGACTCGCGGTAGACATCGGCGAGCACGGCGCCTTCCTCGAGCTCCTCGCGCCGCCGCTGGGCCCCGTTTCGATCCGGCAGCTCGATCTCGAGGCCGAGCTCGTCGCGGGCCGGCGCGGTCCATTCGATCAGCCGCTCGAGCGCGCTCCGGGTCGCGATCACCTCGCGGGCAGCGAAGTCGATCTGGGTCCCCTCGAGGCCGTGGCGGATCGCCCGCCACAGGTTCTCCTCGATCTCGCGCTGGCGCAACGGCCGTCCGAGCCGGCCGTCGTCGTAGTCGAGCGCCGACTGGGCGATGCAGGCGGCGATCAGCGAGGCGAGGTTGAACGATCCCTCGCCATCGCTCTGCGCGTCGCAGATCCGCAGCTCGACCGTGCCGAAGGCGTGGTGGGGACGCACGCTCCACCACAGCTGGGTCGACTCGATGATCGTGCGGGTCTCGGTCAACAGGGCGATGAAGTCGGCGTAGGTCTTCCAGTCGCCGAACGGCTCGTGGACGCCGCAGCGGGGGAACGTCCGCGTGAAGATCTCGGTGCGGACCGAATGCAGCCCGGTGTCCCGGCCGTCCAGGAACGGCGAGTTCGCCGACAGCGCGAGCAGTGGCGGCAGCATCCCCCGCGCGTGGTCGCAGACCGCGATCGCGCGGTCCGCGTCACGGATCCCGACGTGGACATGCATGCTCCAGGTGTTGTTGCGCTGCGCCACCCAGCGCAGCTCCTCGCGGAGCAGGTTGTAGTGGTCGGTCTGGATGATCCGCTGGTCGAGATAGCTCGCCCACGGATGGGTGCCCATCGCGGCGAGGCCGATCTCGAGCCGGTCGGCGAGCGCGAACAGCCGGGCGCGGCGCTCGCGCTGCAGCTCGACCGCCGCCGCGAACGTCTCCCCGCGTCCCGAGCGGATCTCGATCTCGGTGTCGATCAGCTCGCCGGCGGCCGACTCGGCGAGCAGGTCGTCCTCGAGGCAGGCGGCGTAGAGCTCCTCGAACCGGTGCACCAACTCCAGGCTCGAGGGGTCGACCAGCGCGAACTCCTCCTCGAGCCCGATCGTGAAGTCCCGCGAGGCCTCGAAGACCTCCCGAGCGCGGTCGAGGTCGAGGCTCTCCGAGGGCTCAGGCCTGCCCGCAGACACCGATCAGGCGAGGTAGAAGTAGAGCGCGTAGAGGAGGTCGACGGCGGGGCTCGAGGTGTGCACCGTGACCTCGGGCGGCACCTGGAGCAGCTGCTCGGAGTAGTTGAAGATGATCTTCACCCCGGCGGCGACGAGCTGCTCGGCCACCGCCTGCGCCGCCTGCGCCGGAACCGCGAGCACCCCGACGACGACCTCCTCGTCACGGACGATCTGGTCGAGGTCGTCGAGCGCCCGCACCGGGACCCCGCCGTACTCGTTGCCGACCAGGCTCGAATCCGCGTCGAAGATCGCCACGATCCGGAAGCCGTGGTCGGCGAAGATGTCCGAGCTCGCGATCGCCTGGCCGAGATTGCCGGCCCCGAACAGCGCGATGTTGTGCTGGCCGGACGTATGGAGGATCTTGCGTATCTCCGTGACCAGCGAGTCGACCCGGTAGCCGACCCCGCGCTTGCCGAACTTGCCGAACCCGGAGAGGTCGCGGCGGATCTGGGTCGAGTTGATGTGGGTGTACTCGGCGAGCTCCTGCGAGGAGATCGTCTCGCGACCCATCTTCCGCGCCTGGATCAGGACCTGGAGGTAGCGGGACAGCCTCGCGGCGACGCCGAGTGAGAGGCGGTCGCCGTCGGCGATCGCGTCGTCGGCCCCGCCCTCCTCGATCTGCTCGCTCACGGTCGGGTCGTTCACGGCCCGACAGTATGCGCGAGCGCGGCCTCGAACGCGTCGGAGTCGAACTCGAGCTCGCTGATGATCCGTCCGCGCAGCTCGACGACGGGGATCCGCTCGAGGTACTCGGCGAGCAGCCGGTCGTCGGTCTCGATGTCGACCTCGCGGAGCTCGATCGCCTCGACGCCGAGCAGCGCAGCGCGTGCGAGCTCGCAGAGGTGACAGCCGGGACGACCGTAGAGCGTCACCACGGCGCCCTCTGAGTGGGTCCGGGTCGCGGCCACAGCGTGCGAGTCTAGGGCCCGCGCGGCGGGCCGGGCCCCGCGGCGGGCCCAGCCGGGCGGCGCCATGAGCGGGCGCGGCCTCGAGCTGCCCGTCATCGCGCTCCTTCATCGGGCCACGCGTCCCAGCCCAGGTATTCGGGGTACGGAGCGGGATCGAGGTATCGGGCCGCCGACGCGATCATCGCCGCGTTGTCGGTGCAGAGCGGCCGATCGACGAGCTTCAGCGTCATCCCGCGCTGCCCGCAGAGCTCCGCGACCCGCTCGCGCAGCGGCCCGTTCGCGGCGACGCCGCCGCCGAGCGCGACCGCGTTCCAGTCGCCGCGATCGAGCGCCCGGGCCAGCTTCGCGGTCAGCTGCGCGACGACGGCGGCCTGGAAGCTCGCGGCGAGGTCGGCGCGCCGCTCGGCGGTGCGCTCGGGTCCGAGATCTCGCGTCGCGTACAGCAGCGCGGTCTTCAATCCGCTGAAGCTGAAGTCCAGCCGCGGGTCGTCGGCCATCGCGCGCGGGAGCTCGAACGCGGCCGGATCGCCGTCGGCGGCCTGCTGCTCGATCGCGGGCCCGCCGGGATAGCCGAGCCCGAGCATCCGCGCCGCCTTGTCGAGCGCCTCGCCGGCGGCATCGTCGAGCGTCTGACCGATCACCTCGTAGGAGCCGTGCTCGCGGACCCCGGCGAGCAGCGTGTGCCCGCCACTCGCGATCAGGCACAGAAACGGCGGTTCGAGCGGGCCCGGGCCGAGGAAGTTGGCGGCGACGTGTCCGTGCAGGTGATCGACTCCGACGAGCGGCTTGCGGGTCGCCGCCGCGAGGCCCTTGGCGGTGCTGAGGCCGATCAGCAGGGCCCCGATCAGACCCGGGCCGCGAGTGACCGCGATCGCGTCGAGGTCGCCGAACCCGGCGTCGGCCTCCGCCATCGCAGCGTCGACGATCGCGTTGATGCGCTCGAGGTGGTGCCGCGCGGCGACCTCCGGGACGATGCCGCCGAAGCGAGCGTGCGCCGCGGCCTGCGAGGAGATCACGTTGGAGCGGACCGAGGCACCGTCGACGACCGCGGCGCAGGTGTCGTCGCAGCTCGTCTCGAGCGCCAGGATCACGACGCCCCGCGTCCGCGGATCGCTCTCCGTTGGCGGTGGAGTCGCACTAGATGATCGAGCGACGGTATCCGGGCGTCATCCGCGTGCGTGAGGTCGTGGGATCACTCATCTAGGCTTGGGCCGCGGGCGGCTCGAGCCACATGATCAGGGCGTCCTCGCCGTTGTCGTGGTAGTAGCGACGGCGGTGGCCGGCGGGGCGGAAGCCGAAGCCCTCGTACATCTCGATCGCGGCCCGGTTCGAGGTCCGCACCTCGAGCGTGAACCGGGCGTCCACGCCCGCGGCCTCGAACAGCTCGGCGATCAGCCTCGACGCGATCCCGACTCGGCGTCGTTCCGGGGTCACGGCGATGTTCATCAGGTGCCAGACATCGGCGTACCGCGAGCAGATCAGGTATCCCTCGAGCCCCTCCCGCCCGGCGATCCCGAGGCAGATCCCCGACGGCTTCGAGAGCTCGAGCACGAACATCGCCAGCGACCACGGCGTCGTGAACGAGCGGCGCTCGATCGCCAGCACCGACGGCAGGTCGCCGTAGACGAGCCGCCGCACGACCATCTCGGGGCCGGCTGCCGGGCTAGGTGTTGCGATCTCGCTGCTCACGCCAGAGCTCCGCGTCGGGCTTTCTCAAGTACATCGGCGTCGCCGCCTCCGGCGGGCCCGGCTCCACCTCCGCGGCCAGCGCGCAAACGTGCCGCGCCGCCATCCGGTGCGCCGGGTCCGCGTCGGGGAGGACCTCCACGCCGACAGCCTCGAGCTGCTCCCGAAATCGTAGCGAGCCGTCACCCGCAGCCACGGCGCTCTCTCCGTGGCGCGCCAGCCTCGAGCCGAGCTCCTCGGGGCCGGCGACGAACGGCGACGCGAGCTCCTCGCCCGCCGGCCCGTAGAGCCCTGCGAAGAGCTGCCGGCGGCGCGCGTCGATCGCAGCCAGGCGGGGGCGGCGCGGGTCGGCATCCGGGGCGATCCCCCGCGCCAGCGCGGCCAGCGAGCCGACGGGCGCGACGGCGAGACCCCGAGCCTGGGAGACGGACCTGACAGTCGCGATTCCGACCCGCAGGCCCGTGAACGTCCCGGGGCCGATCCCGACCGCGATCAGACCGACGCGGCGCCATCCGCCCCCGGCCTCCGCCGCCGCCTCGATCTCGGCCAGCAGCCGCTCGGAGTGACGCGGTCGACCGCCGGCATCCGCGGCGACCGTCGTCTCGAAGACGAGCTCGCCGCCCCGCGTCAGCGCGACCGCCACGTCGCCGGTCGCGGTGTCTACACCGAGCACGCCGTCCGCTGCATCCGACGAGATCACGGCGCCCAGATTAGGCTTCGGAGACTGCGACGCGCCGCTCCACCACGAGCCGAGGGATGACGAACAGATGACGAGATCGAAGCGAAGCCTCGCCCTGTCGGCACTCGCTGCGTTGGCGATCGCCGGCAGCGGAGCCTTCGCCGCGGGGTGCGGCGACAGCACCTCCGATCAGGTCAACGACGCGATCGACAACGCCCAGCAGCAGGCCGAGCAGATCCAGAACGACGTCCAGAACGAGCTCCAGCAGGCACGCGAAAGCGCCCGGCAGGCAGCCCGGGACGCCCAGAGCGCGGCCGACCAGGCGCTGGAGGACGCCCAGAACCAGATCGACCAGGCGCAGCAGAATGGCGGCTACTAGGGCTCAGCCCGACGGCCCGGCGTCGATCTCGATCTCGCGGCGGTCGCCCCCCGCGTGCCTGAGCTCGACCCTGAGCGCGACTCCCACCCCGTCGACGAGCCCGATCTCGCCGCCCGCCGGCGGCCATTCGACGAACCCGATCGCGTCCCGGGTCAGGTAGTCGTCGAGCAGGCCCGGCTCCTCGTGCGCCAGCCCCTCGACGCGGTAGAGGTCGAGGTGGGAGATCGGGGTCCTGCCCGCGTAGCGGCGCCCGATCGTGAACGTCGGTGACGTCACGGGGGCGGTCACGCCGAGCGCCCGGCACGCCCCCCGGACGAGCGTCGTCTTGCCGCTCCCGAGCTCGCCACTGACCAGGACGACGTCGCCGGGCCGCAGCCTCGCGGCGAGTCGCGCTCCGAGCGCCTCGGTCGCGGCGGGCCCGTCGGAGAGCTCCACGGTCAAGCGAACAGATCGAGCTGGCTGTCGGTGTCGGGAGGTGGGGGCTCGACGGCCTCGCGCTCGGGATCGGCCGAGGACTCGAGCTCGGGCAGCGGCTCGGCGATCAGGTCCGGGAGCTTCGCGAAGTCCTCGCGAAGCGTCTCGACCAGCGACGGGGTCCGCAAGGCGGCGGCCGGGTGAAGCAGCGGGAAGATGAACAGCGTCCGACCGGCGAGCCGGTGGACCTGGGGCGTCCCCCGGACCCGCGTTATCCCGGTCTGGCTGCCGGTCAGCTTCTTGGTCGCGAAGTTCCCGAGCGTGGCGATCACGCGCGGCTGCACCAGCTGGATCTGGCGTTCGAGATACGGCCAGCAGGCCTCGATCTCGTCCGGCTGCGGGTCGCGGTTGCCGGGTGGCCGCGACTTGAGCACGTTGGCGATGAAAACGTCGTCGCGCTTCAGTCCGATGCTCTCGAGCAGCTCGTTGAGCAGCTGACCGGCCCGGCCCACGAACGGCAGGCCCTGGCGGTCCTCCTCGGCGCCCGGGGCCTCGCCGACGAACATCAGGTCGGCGTCCGCGTCGCCGGCTCCGAAGACCGCCTTCGTACGGCCCGCGTGAAGGGGGCAGCGGGTACAGCCCGAGACCTCGCGGTAGAGCTCGATCAGCGCCTCCCGCCGGACCTCGGGGACCTCGCTCACCCGCCCGATCCCCCCTTGCGAGCGTCCCGCGACAGCCGCCGGTGTACCTTGAAATCGGCCTTCGCCTGCCGGTGAAGCGCGGCGTTGCGGCGCTCCTGCGCGCGCTTGGCCCGCGGTCCGCCGACCAGGTTCATCGGCCCGGCGGGAGCGGAGAGCACCCTGGTCGCCGCGGGGGCGCCGCAGGCGCGGCACTCGGCCGTCTCGGTCCCGGCCTCGGCGAGTGCTTCGAAGCGCTCGCGGCAGCTGTCACACCGGAACTCGTAGATCGGCACAGCCCGATGGTATCCACGCCCGCAGCGGCGATCGTCCCCGATTTCCCAGCTAACATCTCCCCCACGCCGCGACCCGAGAGGGCGCGGACGAGGCCGGCCCGCCGGCTACCGATCGAGAAAACCTGACGCCGTCTGGTATCTCCGATGCGAGAACTGGAACGGGACCTTCCCGCCACAACCGCCACCACCGAGGCCGACCCGGCGTCGCTGGCGATCGTCGGCGCCGGCCGAGTCGGCCGATCGCTCGCCGCCGCGCTCCGGCGCCGGCGGCGCGGAGGTGCGGCTGCTCGGCCGGGGCGAGGCCGTCGGGCGGCCGGGCGCTGCTCTGCTCTGCGTGCCCGACGAGGCGATCGCCGATCTCGCCGAGGCGCTCGCAGCCGCCGCGGAGGTCCCCCGATTCGTCGGCCATACGAGCGGCGCCGCCGGGCTCGACGTGCTGGCCGCCGCAACCGAGGCCGGCGCGGCGACCTTCTCGGTACACCCGCTGCAGACCTTCCCCGACGGCGTCACCGACCTGACCGGATGCCCCTGTGCGATCTCCGGCTCCGACGACGAGGCGCTCTCCTACGCGCGGGCGCTCGCCGAGCGGCTCGGGATGCGGCCGTTCGAGGTCGACGAGCACAACCGGACCGCGTATCACGCCGCCGCCTCGATCGCGTCGAACTTCCTCGTCGCGCTCGAGGAGTCCGCGGCGGGTCTGCTCGCCCGGGTCGGGGTCGGCGAGGCGCGCGAGCTGCTCACCCCGTTGGTGCTCCGCGCCGCCGCCAACTGGGCGGAGCTCGGGCCGGGGGCGCTGACCGGCCCGATCGCCCGCGGGGACTCGGAGACTGTCCGCCGGCACCTGGTCGCTCTCCGCGAGCACGCCCCCGAGCTGATCGGGCTCTACGAGGAGCTCGCCGAGCGCGCTCGTGCGGTCGCCGCCGAGCAGGCGCCGCAGCGCACCGGGGCGATGCCGCGATGAAGGTCGTCGGCACCAGGTCGGAGCTCCGAGCCGAGCTCGCCGAATCGCGCCGGGAGACCCGCTCGGTCGGGCTCGTGCCGACGATGGGCGCATTGCACGCCGGCCACCGGTCGCTACTCGCCGCCGCCCGGGAGCGCTGCGAGATCGTCGTCATGAGCCTGTTCGTGAACCCCGCCCAGTTCGGTCCCGGCGAGGACTTCGCCGCCTATCCGCGCGACCGGGAGGCCGATATGCGGGTCGCCGCGGAGGCGGGTGTCGACCTCGTCTACGCGCCGCAGCCGGGTGAGGTCTATCCGGCCGGCTTCGCGACCTCCGTCGAGGTCCGGGGCGGTCTCACCGACGTGCTCGACGGTGACCCTTCCCGGCGCGGAGCGGAGCACTTCACGGGCGTCGCGACGATCGTCGCGAAGCTCCTCAACGTGGTCGAGCCCCGGGTCGCGTTCTTCGGCCAGAAGGACGCGCAGCAGGCGGTGGTGATCCGGCGCATGGTTCGCGACCTGGACTTCCCGGTCGAGGTCGTCGTCGTGCCGACCGTCCGCGAGCCGGACGGGCTCGCGATGAGCTCGCGAAACGCATACCTCGCCGGCGAGCAGAGGACGCGGGCCGCAGCGCTGAACCGGGCGCTGAGGGCGGTCGAGGCCGCCGTTGCGGGGGGCGCGTCGAGCACCGCCGAGGCGCTCGCGGCGGCCGCCGCCGAGCTCGAGGCCGCCGGCGTCGAGCCCGAGTACATCGAGGCGCGCGACGCCGAGAGCCTGACACCGGCCGAGGACTTCAACGGGCGACCGGTGCTGGTCGCCGTCGCCGCACGGGTCGGCCCCGCGCGGTTGATCGACAACGTGGTGATCGGGACAGTCGCCGGCGACGAGCCGGGCGACCGATGAGGAGGAACCAGATGCTGATCAGGATGCCGAAGCAGCCGTTGGCGGCGGGAGCGACGCCGTGAGCGCGCAGCGCGCGGCCCCGCGCGAAGCCGAGCGCGCGCCGATGACGATCCCGGCGCTTGCCGAGATGCGCCTCAACGCGGAGCCGATCGTGATGGTCACCGCGTACGACCATCCCTCCGCCCAGGTGGCGGAGGAGGCCGGCGTAGACGTCGTCCTGGTCGGCGACTCGGCGGCGATGACCGTGCTCGGCTACGACTCGACCGTGCCGGTCGGGATGGGCGAGATGTTGATGCTCGCCGCGGCTGTGCGCCGCGGGCTGAGGACGCCGATCCTGGTCGGCGACATGCCGTTCGGCTCGTACGAGCAGTCGAACGAGCAGGCGATCGCCAACGCGCAACGGTTCGTCAAGGAAGCGGGCTGTGACGCCGTCAAGCTCGAGCGCGGCGGCTCCTCGGTGGACCGGGCGCGGGCGATCGTCCGGGCCGGGATCCCGGTCATGGGCCACGTCGGGCTGACGCCTCAGACGGCGATCGCGCTCGGCGGATTCAAGGCTCAGGGGAGGACCGCCGGCCAAGCGTCGGCGATCGCCGAACAGGCGCTTGCCCTGCAGGCGGCCGGATGCTTCGCGATCGTCTTCGAGGCGCTGCCCGCGGCGGTCACCGAGCAGCTGATGAAGGCGATGACGATCCCCGTGATCGGGATCGGCGCCGGGCCGGCGACCGACGGCCAGGTGCTCGTCTTCCACGACCTGCTCGGGATCTTCGCCGGCCACGCGCCGAAGTTCGTGAAGCGCTTCGCCGAGCTGCGCGAGCAGATGATCGAAGGGGTGGCCGACTACGCGCGCGAGGTGCGCTCCCGCGAGTTCCCGCGCGACGAGCACGCCTACTCGATCGATGCCGACGAGCTGGCGGCGTTCCGCAGCTACCTCGAGCAGGAGAGCCTCGCGAGGGCGAGTGAGTTCGGCGGGGATTGGACCGCCACTGAGATCTGAGCTGGCAGCTGGCGGCTGGCAGCTGGCAGATCGCGCCTGCCAGCTGCAAGCTGCAAGCTGCCAGTAACCGCCACCAAACCTCGGTGTATTTCCATTTGTAACGATCCGCACGAATACCGCGCGGACAGGCTTCGCAGGAAGGCGAGGTGACGGAAATGGAGATGCTGAGGAAGTTCGAGCCGCTGGCTCTGTTGCTGATGATCGTCGCCGGCCTCAACTGGGCGATCATCTCGCTCTTCGACACCAACGTGATCACGGAGATCTTCGGGACCGGGACGGTCACCGACGTGATCTACGTGCTGTTCGGCGTCTGCGCCCTGGTCTGGGTCCCGCGGCTGATGGACGAGTTCCATCTCGGTCACGGGGCACATCCTCGCGGCGTCTGATCCGGACGGAACGACCAAAGGGGACACGGGCCGGGCACACGCCCGGCCCGTGTCGTACTACGGTGAGCGCGTGAGCGTGCACACGTCCGAGATCCGGCTCTCGACCGGCGGCGACTCCGAAGTGATCGAGATCACGCGGGCGGTCGCGGGCGCGGTCGCCGAGAGCGGGATCGCGGATGGCCAGGCGAGCGCCTTCGTCCGCGGCTCGACCGCGGCGATCACGACGATGGAGTACGAGCCCGGCGGTGTCCACGATCTGCAGCGGATGCTCGAGCGGCTGATCCCGCAGCGCGGCGACTACGAGCACAACCGACTCAACCACGACTCGAACTCGCACGCCCACCAGCGTGCCGCGCTGGTCGGAGCCTCCGAGGTGGTCCCGGTCAGCGGCGGCCGCCTCGCCCTCGGGACCTGGCAGCAACTGGTCCTGATCGACTTCGACGACCGCCCCCGCGAGCGCACCGTCGTGGTCCAGGTGATCGGCTGAGCTCGCTCGCGGGACCCCGAGCGCGGCGCGAACCGCGTCGACCGCCGGGGCGATCTCGGGCTCGAGGCGGGCGAGCAGGTCGCGCCAGCCGCCGTGCGCGTCCAGCGCTGTGCGGACTCGCTCGGCGCCCGCGCCGACGTCGCCGCTTGCGGCGATCCCGAGACCGGCCCAGAAGCTGAGCTCGACGTTCGCCGGCGCCGCCTCGGCCGCGGCGCGGTAGAGCTCGGCGGCGTCCTCGTGACGACCCTCGCCGGCGAGGGTGTCGGCGCGGTCGGCGAGTGCGTAGGCGTCGTGGAGGTCGAGCAGCCGCCGCAACTCGGCGAGCGGCACGGTCGCGTCCTCGACCCGCAGCTCGACCTCCGTCTGCCATGGCTCGCCCTCGGCGCCGACGACCAGCAATGCAGCCGACTGGCGACCGCGGACGTCGCCGCCCGCCTCCTCGGCGGCGTCGAGCGCCGCCAGCAGCCGCCGCGCCAGCGGCCCCTCGGCCACGTCGAATGCGACCGCCATCGCCGGCCAGACCTCGGCCGATGCCATCAGGTTGGCCTGGGCGCTGAAGCCATCGCCCTGGCGGTCGCCCGCAAAGGCCATGCAACCGTCCCCGGTGTGCGCCGTGACCCGGCCGCGCGCGTCGACCACGCGCGACCTGCCGAAAGCGGGCGAGCTCGTCCCCGTCGAGCTCGGCGGCGAGCGCCTCGGCCGGCGCTTCGCCGCCGGCGAGGCGGTCGAGCAGGTGCGGCCCGTAGGACGGCTCGCCGATCGACTGGGTCGCGACCGCTCCGACGCCCGGACGCGCCCAGGTGACGATCGAGCCGACCGAGAACCAGTGCGACTGGACCGCGACCCCGAGCTCGCCGGTCTCCGGGTCGCGGGCGACGATCGAGTAGGTGCCGCGGCGCACGCTCATGGGCCGGCAGGGACGTTAGCCTGCAGCGAGTCGACCCGCCAGGCGCCGTCGACGTCCGGATCGGCGGCGAGCTTCACGTCGACGTCGACGCCGCTGTATGGACCGCCGCTGGGGACCGCGACCGCGGTCGCCGTCTCACCCGACTCTTCGATCCGGGAGACCTGCACCGATTTCGCCAGCGTCCCGGGCCTCTGCGCCGCGACGCAGCCCTGGCGATCGCCGTAGGCGGTGCGGACGTAGGCCGCGGTGACGAGCTGATCGCAGATCGCCTCGGGAGCCTCGGAGCCGGTCAGCACCGCGGCGATCACGGAGTCGACCGAGCGCGGCAGCTCGGCGCTGCGGACCGCATCGGAGCGCGGCGGGGCGCCCCCGCCTCCGGCGCTCGAGGCCGCGCCCGAGCCGCCCCCGCCTCCGGCGCTCGAGGCCGCTCCCGAGCCGGTGGCGGTCGAGGCGGTCGTCGTCGTCGCCGCGGTCGTGGCGGTGAACGAGGTCGAGGTCGAGGTCGAGTCGGGCCGGTCATCGCCGCAGGAGGCGAGTGCGAGCGCGGCCAGCGCAGCCGTCGCGGCGAGGGCTGCTCTCATCCGGCTATCGCTATCCACTCTCGCCGCGCTTGAACTCGATCTCCCGGATCACCCGCGCCGGCGCGCCGGCGGCGATCGTCCCGGCGGGGACGTCCTTGGTGACGACCGAGTTGGCGCCGATCACCGCCCGATCGCCGATCTCGACCCCGCCGGTGACGACGCAGTTGACCCCGAACCAGACGTTCGAGCCGATCCGCACCGGCCCGCGGGGGACGAATCCCTGCCAGGTGATCGGGAGCTCCGGGTCGTCGTAGCGGTGTTCGCCGTCGCCGACGAAGCAGCCGTTGGCGAACATGACGTGATCGCCGATCTCGATCCGCTCGACCGCCGCGAGCATCGTGTTGCGGTTGAGAAAGCAGCCGGCGCCGATCCGGATCTCGGCCGTCGGCCCGAGGGTCAGCCAGCAGCCCGGCTCGAGCAGGGTGTGCTCGCCGATCGCGAGCCGGCCGGAGTCGAGCCCCTCGAGCACCTCGCCCTCGACCGGGTAGCGGATGAAGGCGCCCGCTCGGGCCATGTGGCGGTTGATCCGCCAGCGGCGGCGAAGTCGCCGGTTGCGCTCATACCAGCGCCGCTTCACCCACCAGGTCCGCCAGCCGGTCAGCTCGCTCATCGCCCGCACCTTCTCAGACACGGGTCGTCTGGGCTCCGCGGCACCGCCCGAGCCGGGAAACGGCTCAGGCGGCGACCGGCTCGCGCTTGCGGCCGGTCCGCCTCGGCTTCGGGGCGGGCTCTGACGCCTCTACCAGCCCGCGGAGGAAGCGGCCCGTGTAGGAGGTCGGCGATCCCGCGACCTGCTCCGGGGTGCCGGTGGCGATGATCTCGCCGCCCGCCTCTCCTCCCTCGGGCCCGAGGTCGATCAGGTGGTCGGCCGACTTGATCACGTCGAGGTTGTGTTCGATGACGATCACGGTGTTGCCCTGCCCGACGAGGCGGCCGAGCACCTCGAGCAGGCGCTCGACGTCGGCGAAGTGCAGGCCGGTGGTCGGCTCGTCGAGGATGTAGAGCGTGTCCCCGGTCGCGACCTTGGAGAGCTCGGTCGCGAGCTTCACCCGCTGCGCCTCGCCGCCGGAGAGCTGGGTCGCGGGCTGCCCGAGCCGGATGTAGTCGAGCCCGACGTCGTGCAGGGTCCGCAGACGCCGGCTGATCTTCGGGATCGCGTCGAAGAACTCGCACGCCTCCCCCACCGACATCTCGAGCACGTCGGCGATCGACTTGCCCTTGAACCGGACCTCGAGCGTCTCGCGGTTGTACCGGCGACCGTGGCACTGCTCGCAGGGGACGTAGACGTCGGGCAGGAAGTGCATCTCGATCTTGATCTGGCCGTCACCGCGACAGACCTCGCAGCGCCCGCCCTTGACGTTGAAGCTGAACCGACCCGGCTTGTATCCGCGGGCGCGAGCCTCGCGGGTCCCCGCGTAGAGCTGGCGGATGTGGTCGAAGACGCCGGTGTAGGTCGCCGGGTTCGAACGCGGGGTGCGACCGATCGGAGACTGGTCGATGTTGATGATCTTGTCGACCCGCTCGATCCCGTCGATCCGGTCGTGGGCGCCGGGTCGCATCCGGGCCCGGTGGAGGCGGTTGGCGACCGCGCGGTAGAGGATCTCGTTGACGAGCGTCGACTTGCCGGAGCCCGAGACGCCGGTGACGGCGCAGAAGACCCCGAGCGGGAACTCGACGTCGACCCCCTTGAGGTTGTGCTGGCGGGCGCCGCGGACGACCAGTTCGCCGCGCGCCGACCGCCGCGTCTCGGGGACCGGGATCTCGCGCTCCCCGGAGAGGAACTGCCCGGTCAGCGAGCCCGGCTGCTGCTCGATCTCCTCCGGGGTGCCCTCGGCGACGATCTCTCCCCCGTGCTCCCCCGCCCCGGGGCCGAGGTCGACGACGTGGTCGGCGGCGCGGATCGTGCCCTCGTCGTGCTCGACAACGATCACGGTGTTGCCGAGCTCGCGGAGGCGCTCCAGCGTCTCGATCAGCTTCTGGTTGTCTCGCTGGTGGAGGCCGATCGAGGGTTCGTCGAGGATGTAGAGGACGCCGACCAGGCTGGAGCCGATCTGGGTCGCGAGCCGGATCCGCTGCGCCTCGCCGCCGGAGAGCGTCGTCGCGGTCCGCTCCAGCGACAGGTAGCCGATCCCGACCGCGTCGAGGAAGCGCAGCCGCTCGCCGATCTCGCGGACGACGAGGCGCGCGATCGCGCGCTCGGTCTCGGTCAGCTCGAGCGACTCGATCCAGGCGAGCGCCCGCCGCGCCGAGAGCTGCGTGTACTCGTGGATGTTGAGGCCGCCGACGGTCACGGCGAGGCTTTCGGGCCGCAGCCGCGCGCCGTTGCAGGCCGGGCACGGCTGCAGCGCCATCAGCGCCTCGACCCGCTCGCGGGTGTTCTCCGAGTCCGTGTTCTCGTAGCGGCGCTGGAGGCTGTGCAGCATGCCGTCGAAGCGCACCGTGTACTTGCGCTGGCGCCCGAAGCGGTTGCGATAGGAGATCGTGTGACGCGCGTCGCCGGTGCCCTCGAGCAGCAGGTCACGGTCTCGCTTCGGCAGGTCGCGCCACGGCTTCCGGGTGTCGATGCCGTTCGCCTCCGCGACCGCCTCGAGCAGGCGCCGGTGATACATCGAGGCCGCCTTCGTCCACGGCTCGAGCGCGCCCTCGGCGATCGAGAGGGTCGGGTCGGGGACGATCAGCTCCGGGTCGATGACCCGCTGGAAGCCGAGCCCGTGGCAGCGACCGACAGGCTCCGTGCGGTGAGTTGAAGGAGAAGATCCGCGGCTCGAGCTCGGGCATCGAGGTGCCGCAGGACAGGCACGCGAACTTCTCGCTGAAGACGAGCACCTCGCCGCGCTTGCCGGCGCTCGGACCGCTGAGGACGGCGGCTCCCGGCCCCTCGACGGCGCCACCGGCGGCGCCGTCCTGAGTCCCCGACCGGGATCCGTCCCGGACCAGCTCCACCTCGAGAATCCCCTCGGCGAGCTGGGAGGCCGCCTCGAGCGACTCGGCGAGCCGCTTGCGCAGGCCCTCCTTCATCACCAGGCGGTCGACGACGATCGAGATGTCGTGCTTGTACTTCTTGTCGAGGTCGATCTCCTCGTCGAGGCGACGCAGCTCGCCGTCGATCACGGCCCGCGCGTAGCCCTGCGCCCGCATCTCGTCGAGCAGCTTCCCGTACTCGCCCTTGCGGCCGCGCACGATCGGGGCGAGGACCATGAACCGCGTCCCCTCCTCGAGGGTCATCACGCGGTCGGCGATCTGCTCGATCGACTGGCCGGCGATCGGCGCCCCGCAGTTGAAGCAATGCGGCTTGCCGATTCGCGCCCAGAGCAGCCGCAGATAGTCGTAGATCTCGGTCACCGTGCCGACCGTCGAGCGCGGGTTGCGCGAGGTCGTCTTCTGGTCGATCGAGATCGCCGGGGAGAGGCCCTCGATCGAGTCGACGTCCGGTTTCTCCATCTGGCCGAGGAACTGGCGCGCGTATGCCGACAACGACTCGACATAGCGCCGCTGCCCCTCGGCGTAGATCGTGTCGAAGGCGAGGCTCGACTTACCGGAGCCCGAGAGCCCCGTGACGACGATCAGCGCCTCGCGCGGCAGGCTCAGGTCGACTCCCTTGAGGTTGTGCGCGCGCGCACCGGAGATCACGATCTGTCCCGAGCCGGCCATTGCGAACAAGTGTACGGGCGGGGTCAGTCGGCGCCGGCCCGCCGCGGCAGCCGTCCGTGAGCGCTACTTGCGCGCCAGCGCGAGCACGTCGTCGACGATCCCGGCGGGGTCATCGAGCGTGTAGTGCTCGGCCAGATGGCCCTCGATCTCCTCCCGCGAGGAGCCGTCGAGCGCCATGTTCATCGCGACCAGCCTCGCTCCGGCTGCGTCATCGGACTTCGGCGATGCGCCTGTCGGGGTGCCGTTGTCGGCCGCCGGCGGGGTGCCCTCGTCGGGCGGCGGCTCGGGCTCGGGGACGATCGCGGGCTCCGGCTCCGGGGTCGGCTGCGGAATCGCCGGCTCGGGGGGCGGGGGCGCCGGCTCCGGGATCGGCGCCGGCTCGGGCTCGGGGACGACGACCGGCCCCGGGTCGACCTCCGCCGAGGGCTTCGCCGCGGCGCTTGCCCGATCCGCAGCGGGCGAGCCGGTCGCTCCCAGCTTGCCCTGAAGCTCCTCGAGCGCGGTGCGGACCTCGGCGAGCCGCTCGCGGCCCTGTCGCTCGGCGTCGGCTCGGATCCGCTTCGCGTCGGTCTCCGCGTCGCTGACGATCTTCGCCGCCTTACGCTCGGCCTCGGCGACGATCTCCCGAACCCGCTCGGCGACGTCGTGGACGATCTGCTCGGCGTCCATGCGGTCAGAGTACCGAGCGCCGTGAGCGGGCGGGTCGGTCGGGGAGCCGCGACCGGGGTTGGTCCGCGCGCCGCGCTGCGTCAGGCCCGCAGCGACTCGAGATCGCGGCGCAGCTCCTTGAGCTCGTCGCGGATCCGGGCCGCCTCCTCGAACCGCAGGTCCTCCGACGCCGCGACCATCTCCTCCTCGAGCTCGACCACGACCCGTTCGAGTTGCTCCTCGCTCAGCGCCTCGCCGTCGTCGGAGCGCCGTCGACGGCGACGGTCCGGCGCGACCCTCGACTCCATCGAGAGGAACTCGGCGATGTCCGAGATCCCCTTCCGGACCGTTTCCGGAGTGATCCCGTGCTCGCGGTTGTAGGCGAGCTGGATCTCGCGCCGACGGTCGGTCTCCGAGATCGCGCTTCGCATCGCTTCGGTCTCCTTGTCCGCGTACATCAGCACGCGCCCGTTGACGTTTCGCGCCGCGCGGCCGATCGTCTGGATCAGGCTCGTCTCCCCGCGCAGGAACCCCTCCTTGTCGGCGTCGAGCATCGCGACCAGCGTCACCTCGGGCAGGTCGAGGCCCTCGCGGAGCAGGTTGACCCCGACGAGGACGTCGTACTCGCCGAGCCGCAGGTCGCGGATGATCTGGATCCGCTCCAGGGTGTCGACCTCGGAGTGCAGGTAGCGGACCCGGAGCCCGTGCTCGAGCAGATAGCCGGTCAGGTCCTCGGCCATCTTCTTGGTCAGGGTCGTGACCAGGGTCCGCTCTTGGCGCTCGACCCGCCGGCGGACCTCGTTCATCAGGTCGTCGATCTGGTTGCGGGTCTCGCGGACCTCGATCTCGGGGTCGACGATCCCGGTCGGGCGGACGATCTGCTCGACGATCCGCGCCGAGGTCCCGCGCTCGAACTCCCCGGGCGTCGCCGAGACCATCACCAGCTGGCCGACCCGGGGCAGGAACTCGTCGAACCGCAGCGGCCGGTTGTCGAGCGCGGACGGGAGCCGGAACCCGAAGTCGACCAGCGTCTGCTTGCGCGAGCGGTCGCCCTCGTACATGCCGCCGATCTGCGGGATCGTCTGGTGCGACTCGTCGACGAAGACGACGAAGTCGTCGGGGAAGTAGTCGATCAGGGTGTGCGGCGGCGAGCCCGGTGGGCGGTCGTCGAGGATCCGCGAGTAGTTCTCGATCCCCGACGTGAAGCCGAGCTCCTTGAGCATCTCGATGTCGTACTGGGTCCGCTGCATCAACCGGTGCGCCTCGAGCTCCTTGCCGCGCTCCGCGAACCAGGCGAGCCGCTCGTCGAGCTCCTCCTTGATCTCGCTCACGGCACGCTCGAGCGTCTCCTCCTCGGTCGCGTAGTGGCTCGCCGGCCAGACGGCGACGTGATCGATCTCGTCGAAGATCTCGCCGGTCAGCGGGTCGAAATGGTGGATCGACTCGATCTCGTCGCCGAACAGGTTGACCCGGTAGGCGGACTCGGCGTAGGCCGGAAAGATCTCCAGCATCTCGCCGGCGGCGCGGAAGGTGCCACGCGTGAGCGCGGTCTCGTTGCGCGTGTACTGCATGCCGACGAGCTTGCGGAAGAGCTGGTCGCGGTCGATCCACTCGCCGACCTTGAACAGCTGCATCTGCCGCCGGTAGAGCTCGGGAGAGCCGATCCCGAAGATGCAGGAGACCGAGGCGACGATGACGACGTCGCGGCGGGCGAGCAGCGAGGCGGTGGCGGCGTGTCGGAGGCGGTCGATCTCGTCGTTGATCGAGGAGTCCTTCTCGATGTAGAGGTCCTGCTGCGGGACGTAGGCCTCGGGCTGGTAGTAGTCGTAGTAGCTGACGAAGTACTCGACCTTGTTCTCCGGGAAGAACTCGCGGAACTCGTTGCAGAGCTGCGCGGCGAGGGTCTTGTTGTGGGCGATCACCAGCGCCGGGCGCTGGACGCGCTCGATCACGCCGGCCATCGTGAACGTCTTCCCGGTCCCGGTCGCGCCGAGCAGGGTCAGGAACTCCTCGCCCGCGTCGAGGCCGTCGGAGATCGCCTCGATCGCCTTCGGCTGGTCGGCCGTCGGCGTGTAGGCGGGGTTGAGCTGGAACTCCGGCATCCCCGATGATCTTACGAGGGGTCCGGACGGCCAGCCGGGGCCGGAGCCGTGGCGCTCGGCGTGCGCGATCGCCGGGCGGCGGCGACGCGTCTCGCGGCGGCGCCTGAGAGGATCGGCGCGTGAGCCGTTCGCCGCGCCTGCTCGCCGCCTTCTTCACCTTCGCCGGGACGATGCACTTCGTGCGACCGAGGGACTACGAGGCGATCGTCCCCGACTACATCCCGATCCCGGCCCCCGAGGCCGTTCGGTGGAGCGGCTACGCGGAGATCGCCGGTGGGCTCGCCGCCGCCGCTCCGCGTCACCCGCGGGCTCGGGCGCTGGCTGCTGATCGGGGTGCTGATCGCCGTCTTCCCGGCCAACGTCCACATGGCGCGCGAGCCCGAGAAGGTCGCGGCACGCGGCCTCCCGGCCGACCGGATCCCGCGGTGGCTGCTGTGGGCGCGGCTGCCGCTGCAGCCGCTGCTCGTCCGCTGGGCCTGGCGCGCCACGGCGAGCCGCTGAGCCATAGGCCGACCCGGATGCGCACGTTGCGCCGGCTGGCGGCGCAAACGCGCGGTGTGCGTCGATCAGGGCAACAGGTTGCCCGCCTCGTCGAGCAGGCCACCGAGGCTGTCGACCACGCCCTGCCCTCCCTCGAAGATCCTGCGGGCGTCCTCGATCAGCCCGATCGCCGTCTCGACCGGGAGCCGTTCGGCGACCGCGCGCAGGGCGACCGCCGCGGTCGGGTCGAGCGCGCCGGCGCGCTCGGCATCGTCGACCGCCCGCACCAACCCGGCGCGGACCGCCGCCTCGAGCTCGGCGGGCGTCGATCCCGTAGTCGGCGGCGAACTGCTCGCGCGACGCGGTGGACGCGAGCGCCGCGGTCAGCGTCTCCCGGCTGACGCCGAGCTCGCACGCCGCTCCGTCGAGGGCCGAGAGGGTGAACTGCTGCGCGTACTCGTCGACGCCCTGCGGCGCGGTCCACTCCCGGGGCGCGCACGGATCGGCGACGACGGTCGGCTTGTAGCCGCTCCCGCCCGCAGCGAGATAGGCCACGACGAGGGCGGCGGAGGCGGCGAGCGAGAGCAGGACCAGGCCGTCCGCCACCGACACCGCCTCGGCTCGCGCCCGGCACCGCATCCCGGCTCCACGGTTCCCGCTCCGCGCTCACAGCTGGATCCTTCGGCGGGCGATCGCGATCACGATCGTCGCCGCGAGCGCGAACCCGGCGGCGATCAGGAACGAGGCGCTGAACGCGTGCGTCGCCGCACGATCGACCTGATCCTCGATCTGCGTCCGCAGGTCGATCGTCGCGGCGCGTTCGGCGGGATCGTCGGGAAGCGGCTCGAACGCCGGCCCGACCACGGGTACCTTGCTGCCCTCCGCGGCGATCTGGTCGGCGAGTCGCTGGGCGAGTACGAGCTTCGCCTCCGGCGTGATCCTCGAATCGAGCAATGCCGCGGTCCCCGCCTGCTCGGCGTCGGCGCGCTCGGTCTCGAGATCGCCGGTGAACACCGGGGTCAGAACCACGAGGCCGAGGACGACGCCGGCGCTGCGCGCGGCGATCGTCCAGCCTCCGTGGATCGCCTGCGCAGAGCGACCGTCGAGCGCGGACTCGGTCAGCGCCGAGAGGGCGAGCGCGAGCCCGACGCCGACCAGCGCCTGCGGCGGGCAGGGTGAGGACGACGCTGGCGTGCGGGAGGAAGGCGAGACCCGCGAGGCCGCCGGCGATCAGGATCGTCCCCGCCGCGGCGCGCGCGTCGACCGCCGGCACCCTGGACGTGAGCGGCGCGGCGGCGAGCGCCGCCAGCGGCAGCACCGTGACCGCGGCGGCCGCCGCGATCGGGGTCAGCCGCCAGCCCTCGATCAGCAGCAGGACGACGAGGAAGAGCGCCGCCGCAAGCGCGGCCGAGATCAACGCCAGGGCGAGGTTCGCGGCGACGTGCGGCCGGATCGAGGGCGCCGCCCGCGGCTCGCGTCGGCCGTCGCCGCGAACCGAGGCGGCGACGGGCACGGCGACGGCCAGCGCCACCGGGACCTGGACGAAGAAGATCGACTGCCAGGAGACGAGCTCGGTCAGCAGGCCGCCGATCCCGGGCCCGAGCGCGGCCCCCGCCGCGCCGGCGGCCGCCCACCGGCGCGCCGCGTCGCGCTCCGAGCCGACGACCCGCGGCAGCATCTCGAGCGCCGAGCAGACGGTCGCCGCACCGCCGAGGGCCTGTACACAGCGCGCCAGCAGCAGCAGGCCGATACCGTCGGCGAGACCGCAGACGAGACTCGCCCCCGCGAACAACAGCAGCCCCGCGAACATCAGCCGCGCCGCCCCGACCCGCGCCCCGGCGAGCGAGACCGGGACCGCGGCGAGCGCCAGCACCAGGTTGAAGGCGATCAGCACCCAGGTGACCGACTGCACCGAGACGTCGAGCTGGCGGTAGATCTCGGGCAGCGCGAGGACGACGACCGAGGAGTCGGCGAGGACGAGGGCGACCGCGACGGTCAGCGCCGCGCGCAGCGAGCGCTCGGTCATTCTCCTCCCTGGTCGAGCTCGATCCAGTCCCAGTCGCGACCGCAGAGCAGCTGCGCGCGACCCGGGGGAACGCGGACCAGCCTCGCTTCGGCGGCGTCGGCGCGACTGAGGACCAGCGGCCCGATCGCGCCCGCCGTCCCGCCGCTTCCGGGGTGAAGATCGGCTCCGTCGAAGCGCACCTCGATCAGGTGGGTACCCGGCCCCAGCTCTGCCTCACCCAGGCTCACGTACTGGCCGGAGTTGTTGAGCTGGTCTCGGACCTCACCGGCGGGCTCGCCGTCGACGCGGAGCTCGGCGTGCGGGCGGATCGAGCCGCCGAGCCAGACCTCGTACGACCCGCCGTCCGGCACCTCGACCTGCGCCTCCAGCTCGCCGGCGCCGCGCGGGATCGGGAACGAGGCCGAGCCCGGCACCGCCCACTCGGATGGATAGCGTCGCGCGGGCGAGCGGCACCTCGATCACGGGCGGCCGGGTCGCGGCGACCAGCTCGGACTCCGGGAGCGCGCCGGCGGCGAGCGCGCGCACGGCGCCGCAGTCCGGGCGGCCCACCGGCTGCACCTTCCCACCGAGGCCGATCCGCCGGTCGACCGGCGCCGGTCCCGCCGGACGCTGCCAGACCTCGTAGTACCGGCCTCGCCAGATCAGGCTGTAGGCGGCCGGCGGTCGGCTCTGCGCCGGAGAACGACGGAGGACGAGCGTCCGGTAGACCGAGAGCGCCCCCGGATCGAGAGCGTCGGTGTCGGCGGTCTCGCCCTTCGGCAGCGTGCCGCCTCCGACCAGTCGCACCTGACGCCGGCGCAGCTCCGACGCTCCCTCTGGATCCGCGTCGCGGAGGAAGTGGCGCACTCCGTAGGGCTGGTACTCGGTCATCAGCGTCGGTCCCTGCCCGGCGATCCGATCGCCGATCCGCTCGAGCTCCGCGAGCTGATCGCGCGGGGCGAGGTTCGCGTCGCGGTAGGCGAGCGCGTTCGACCACAGGACGCCGACCGCGACCAGGGCGACGGCGATCGCGCCGGCCAGGCGCCGCCCCCCGGCGATCGCCCCGGCGGCCCCGACCATCGCCGCGAACGGGATCGCCGGGGAGGCGGTCGCCAGCGCCTTCGCGTCGACCCAGGGCGAGCCGAACGCGTAGATCGCCGCCGCCGCCGCGAGCGAGCCACCGACGTACGCGAGCGCACCCCACGACCGCCGTCTCCAGGCCCGCAGCAGGCCGACGCAGGCGAGCAGGATCGCGAACGCGATCAGCGCCGCGACGAGCAGCCCCGCGGAGGGGTCGACGCGGAAGTCGCCTGCGGGCCAGATGCCGGCCACCTGGGCGGGCTCCAGCGGACCGAGCAGGTTGCCGCGCGCCGAGGCGTCGGTGAGCGGCGACGAGGTCGGCGGCAGCAGCCCGCCGGCGATCACGGGGATGGACAGCGCGACCAGCATCGCGGCCAGCGCCGCCGCGCGGCCGGCGAGCGCAGCCGGGCGCAGGGTGCGCGCGGCGACGACCAGCGCCAGGGCGAGCCCGGGCAGAAGCCAGACGAGCCCGCCGGCGCTGAGGACGGCGGCCAGCCCGGCGGCGACGACCGCCACCGGGATCAGCGCGCGGAATCCGAAGCGCCCGGCGCAGAGCCGGCCGACGAGGACCGCCCCCGCCGCGATCAGCGCCGCCGCGACGACCTCCTTGATCCCGCCCCAGAGGAAGTACCCGAACAGGAGCGCCGGCTGGGCAGCGATGAAGACCGCGACCGCGCGCAGGCGCGGCGACTCGACCAGCGGCCGGGCGAGCGTCCAGAGCCCGAGCGAGAGAACCGCGGCCAGCCAGGCCATGTACGGCTGAATCAGCCAGGCGACGTCGGTGCCGACGATCGCCCTTCCGACCCCGAGCGGCAGGAAGGCGCCGACCGGGTATCCGTCGGCGAGGTTGAACGCCAGCGTCGCCTCGTAGCTCGACGGCGCCAGGCCGTCGAGGTTGCGCCCATGCTCCATCACCCGGTCGGTCAGCGCCATCCAGGTCGCCGTGTCGTCGAGCCGGATGTAGCCGGCGAACGTCGCCTTGCCGGAGAGGACGATCGTCGCCGCGTAGACGGCGTAGGTGCCGGCCGCGGCGAGCAACGCCCAGCCGCTCGGCAGCGGGCGCAGGCGCCGCGCGCCGACCACGAGCCCGGCGATCGCGATCGCGACCACCGCCGGGACGCTGAGCTCGGCGGTCGCGTCCGCGAGCGTCAGGAACCCGGCGACGACGACGATCGCGGCGAAGCCGACCGCGGGAATCACGGCGAGCGGCAGACGACCGCCCGCGGCCAGATCGACGAGCAGCCCGCAGCCGATCGCGAGCGCGGTGAGCACGGCCGGGAACAGGAGCCAGGCGACGAGCAGGGTCAAGCCCGATCAGAGGCCGAGGTCGTCGGGGTAGGTGTCGCGGTACTGCTCACGTTTCTCCAGCACCTGCTCGACGTACGCCCGGGTCTCCGGAAAGGCGACGTCGTCGATCCGCAGGTCGGCGCCGCCCCACGAGTCGACGTTGCCGCTGCCGGCGTTGTAGGCGGCGAGCGCCGCGATCAGGTTGCCGTCGTACTGGTCGAGCAGGTCTCTCAGGTGCCGGCTCCCGTAGGCGATGTTGATCTGCGGATCCGCCAGGTCGGCGACGTTGAAGGCCACTCCCCCGGTCTCGGCGGCGATCGCAAGGGCGGTCTTCGGGGTCACCTGCATGAGGCCGCGGGCGCCGGCCGCGGACGTCTGGTCCTCGCGGAACCTCGACTCGGCGTAGATCACCGCCGCGATCAGCGCCGGATCGAGGTCCTTGTCGGCGGCCTGCTGGCGGATGATGTCGTCGTGGCGCAACGGCAGCGTCACCTCGCGGAACGCCTGCTCGACGTCGAGCCGGCTGATGATCAGGGCCGCGGCGACGCCGATCACGACGGCGACCACCAGCACCCGGGCGCGGGTCAATCGTCACCATCCGCGCCGCGGCTCAGCCGCGGCATCAGCCCGCGCAACGCGGCCTCGAGGTCCGCGACGCTGCCGTCGTTGCCGACCACGTGGGTCGCTCTGACGGCCTTCTCGCCCGCCGACATCTGCCGACCCGCGCGAGCCTCGAGATCGGCCGTTCCCCTGGCACCGGCCCGCCGCACCCGGGTCTCGTCATCGGCGACGATCGAGATCGTGGCGTCGAAGACGGCCTCCAGTCCCGACTCGAACAGCAGCGGCACCTCGACCACGGCGACGGGCGTGGTCGCCTCGAGGCCGTCTCGCCAGGCGAGGATCTCCTCGCCGACCAGCGGGTGCAGCGTCCGCTCGAGCCAGGCGAGCTCCTCCGGGTCCTCGAAGACGATCTCGCCGACGCGGGCGCGGTCCACGGTTCCGCCTCGGTGCCACCTCGTCGCCCCAGCGGGCGACGAGCAGATCGCGGACACGCTCGTCGGCGAGCAGCTCGTGGACGACGGCGTCGGCCGAGAGCGTCGCCGCGCCGAGCCGGCCGAGGGCCGCCAGCGCCTCGGACTTGCCGGCGGCGATCGACCCGGTCAGCCCGACGAATGGGATTCGAGTAGCTGTCTGGCGCGCGGCGGGCACCGCGCGGGCCTCAGGAGGCTTCGCTCGAGTCGTCGTCGCCGGTCGGCTGCGCGGCCTCCGGCTCCGCGGCCTGCGGGACCCCGTCTTCGGGAGGGGCGTCGGGCGGCGGCTCCGAGAAGACCTCCTCGGAGAGGTCGAGGTCGGGGACCCCGGCGTCGGGCTCCGGAACGGGCTGGTTGCCGGGCTGGAGCTCCGGCGGGATCAGGTCGCGGAGCGGCAGGTTGTCGTTCGCCTGGGCGCGCTTCACGCTCAGCGAGATCCGGCGCCGCTCCTCGTCGATCTCGAGGATCCTGACCCAGGTCTCCTCGCCCGGCTGGACGACCTCGCCGGGTGACTCGACGTGGTGCTCGGCGAGCTCCGAGATGTGGACGAGCCCCTCGACCCCGGGGACGATCTCGACGAAGGCGCCGAAGGCGACGACCTTCGTCACCTTGCCCTCGAGGATGTCGTTCGGCTTGTACTCGTTGAGGACCGTCTGCCACGGGTCCTCCTGCGTCTGCTTGAGGCCGAGCGAGATCCGCTGACGGTCGCGATCGATGTCGAGGACCTTGACCCGCACCGTCTCGCCGATCGACAGGACCTCGGAGGGATGGTTGACGTGACTCCAGGAGAGCTCGGAGATGTGGATCAGGCCGTCGATTCCCTCGAGGTCGACGAAGGCGCCGAAGTCGACGATGTTCGAGATCTTGCCCTCGACGACCATTCCCGGCTGCAGGCGCCCGAGGATCTGCTCGCGGACCTCCTTGCGCTCCTCCTCGAGCACCGCTCGGCGCGAGAGGACGACGTTGTTGCGCGAGCGGTTGAGCTCGATCACCTTGCACTCGAGCGTCTGGCCCTTGAACTCGTCGAGGTTGTGGACCCGGCGGATATCGACCAGCGACGCGGGCAGGAAGCCGCGGACGCCGAGGTCGAGGATGAGGCCGCCCTTGACGACCTCGATCACGATGCCCTCGACCGGCTCGCCGGTCTCCGCCGCGGCCTCGATCCGTCGCCACGCCTTCTCGAACCGGGCGCGCTTCTTCGAGAGGATCAGGCGACCCTCCTGGTCCTCCTTGGTGAGCACCAGCGCGTCGACCTGCTCGCCGAGGGAGACCTCCTCGGAGGGATCCACCGAGCGCCGGATCGAGAGCTCGTTGGCCGGGATCACCCCTTCGGACTTGTAGCCGATGTCGACCAGGACCTCGTCCTTGTCGATCCGCACGACCTCGCCGGCGACCACGTCGCCCTCCTCGAACGGCTTGATCGTCGCGTCGTAGTTCGGGACGAGCTTGCCGTCGACCTCGATCAGCAGGTCGGGGGAGCCGTTGCTGGTCTGCGCAGGGGGCGCCGGCGGGGGCGCGATCGCCGCCTCCGGGGCAGCATCGGTTGTCGTCTCTGCCGCAGGCACGACGGGTAACTATAGGGACGCCGCGATTGCGTGTGTGGCTCGCGGGGCGGTCGGAACGGTACCCTCGCCATTCGATGCCCAGGCGCGCGACCAAGCGTGGCACCGAGCGCACCCCGCTGGCGGGCGACTACGACGTGCTGATCTGCGGCGCCAGCTTCGCCGGGCTCGCGGTCGCACGCGAGCTCGCCGGATCGGGAGCGAGGACCCTGGTCGTCGACCGCTACGAGATCGGCGAGCGCCAGACGTCCGCCTGCGCCGCACCCACCGAGTGGCTGCACGCGGTCGGCGTCGCCGACTCCGTGCGCCAGACGTTCGACACGCTCGTGGTCCACACCCCGCATACGACGGTCGACTTCCGGCTTCCGTGGACCTTCTCGACCTTCGACTACCGGGAGCTCTGCGCGCTCCTCTACGCGCAATCCGAGGCCGAGTTCGAGACGGCGAAGGTCGAGGGCCGGTCGGCGGCCGGCGATCGGCGGCAGGGTGCGCCGATCGCGGTCGAGACGGATCGGGGAGTCGTCTCCGCTCCGCTCGTCGTCGACGCGCTCGGGTGGAAGCGAGTCCTCGCCGGCAACGGGTACCAGCCGCCGGACGCGCCGCTCTCGAGGGGCCTCGAGGTGCACCCGTTCGGAAGCTCCGAGCAGCTCGAGATCTGGATCGATCGCGACTACGTGCCGGCCGGCTACGGCTGGAGCTTCCCGGCTCGCGACGAGCTTCGGATCGGCGTCGGCTCGTTCGATCCGCGGTTTCACGTCAAGGAGCCGACCGTGCGGCTCGCCGAGGACCTCGACCGGACGCCGGAGCGCTACCAGGGCAACTGGATCCCCCACCGGCTCCGGGACGCGACCGACGACGGGGTGTTCTTCGTCGGCGACTCGGCCGGTCACTGCCTGCCGCTGACCGCGGAGGGGATCCGCACGGCGCTCTACTTCGGGATCGCCTGCGGGCGCGAGCTGCGATCGGTGATCGACGGCGGCGCCGACGCGGAGACGGCGCTGCGCGCCTACCAGCGCCTTCTCGGCCCGCCACGAGTGGCACTTCAAGTGGATGCTGCGGGTCCAGAAGCTGGTCCCGCGGGTGCCGCCGCGGCTGCTCGCCGGCGCGCTGCGCGGGATGGAGCGGCGATCGTTCCTCGACTGGTCGTTCGGGCACTACCTGCGGATCGCGGACCCGTCGTTCGCGCGTACGCCCGCTCGCCGGACGCAGCGGCCGCTGGCCGCCGCCGCTTAGCGCCGGCGCGCCCGCGATCGCGGTCAGTCCTGGATCACGGTGTTGTCGCCCGGGCCGCCGTCGAGAACGTCGACGCCCGGCCCTCCGAGCAGGACGTCGTCGCCTTCGCCGCCGAGCAGGGTGTCGGCTCCACGCCCCGCCGATCAGCACGTCGGCCCCGTCGCCGCCGTCTCCGACCAGCAGGGTCGCCCCGGCCGCCAGACCGGAACCATCGAGCACGTCGTCGCCGGCCAGTCCGTTGATGCGAAGCGTGTCGCCGGCGCTCTCGGCGTGGAGGATCGACGCGTTCGCGGCGAGCCCGACGACGCTAACTCCGCTGCTGTCCCCGGCGGCGTTGATCACGTCGTCGCCGTTGGTCCCCTCGACGATGACCGTGTCGAGCTGGGCATCGCCCGCGATCCCGCCCGCGGCCGCGAGGTCGTAGGTCGCGTTGGTCACCGCGGTGCCGGTGAGGTCGTGGACGGTGATCGTGTCCGCGCCGCCGAGGGCGTGACAGTCGATCCCCTCGACTCCGTTGACGTCCATGACCACGACGCCCACGTCGCGGGTCAATCGCAGCCGCTGGCCGTTGGCCGAGAGGTCGATCTGCTCGCCGGCGTTCGATCCGTTGAACCTCATCGTGTCGAAGCCGTCCTGGCCCTCGACGGTGTCGCTGCCGTCGCCGGGGCGCCAGGCGGACCCATCGTCGCCGGCGCCGAGGAGCACGGAGTCGTCGCCCTTGTCGCCGTCGACCGAGTCGTTGCCGTCACCTCCGAGCAGCGTGTCGTTCCCGTCGCCGCCGTCGATCGTGTCCTCGCCGGCGCCGGCGAGGACGGCGAGCTCGACCGGAAGGGCGGCGAGTCCGGATCCCGCGTCGACGGTGTCGTCGCCGTCGAGCGCGTCGACGGTCAGCTTCTCGGCCTCTGCCTCGACCACGCGGCCGTCGCGGGACACCCGCGCCACGGGCGGGTCCGCTCCGACGGCGAACGCGTCCGCGCCCGCGGTGCCCGAGGCGATCACCGTGTCGGTGTCGGCCCCGCCGTTGCCGAGGATCTCGATCAGCGTCGGGTCGGCACCGATGAAATCGTCGCCGCCACGCGCCTTGACGCGGAGTAGATCACGGTCCGGGTCGGCGTTCGCAATCGCGACCGGCGCCGAAAGCCCGCTGACCACGGTTTCGCCGCCGACGGCATCGGCGCCGATCAGGTCGGTCGCGCTCGTCCCGACGAGGTCGACGACGTCGTTCTCACCGTCGCCGCCACCCCCGGCCAGGTCGAGGTCGGCGCTCTCGAGGCCGGTGCCGGCGAGGTCGTCGACGGTCACCGCATCGGCCCCGCGCTGCGCGCGGATGTGCACCGACTCGATCCCGTCGGCGTCGATCGTCGCGTTGCCGACGTCGCGGTGAAGGCGGATCCGCCCGGCGTCGGCCGAGAGGCGGAAGCCCTCGTCCGCCTCCGAGCCGGTGAATCGGGTCGTGTCGCTGCCGCCCTGGCCCTCGACCACGTCGCTGCCGTCGCCCGGATTCCACTCGAACCTGTCGCGACCGGCGCCCAGCGAGGCCGAATCGTCCCCGGCCGCACCCGTGACCGTGTCCCTGCCGTCTCCGCCGCGGAGGTCGTCGGCAGCGCCCCCGCCGTCGAGCTCGTCGTCGGCCGCGCCGCCGCGGAGCGCGTCGGCGCCCGACCCTCCCTTGGCGATCACGGTTTCCTGCACCGAAGGATCGACGCCGAGCGTGTCGTTGCGACCGCCGAGGTTCGCCTGGATGCCGTCGACACCCGTCGCGTCGCAGGTCACGTGGTGCGACGGTGAGCCGGCATCGCACCCCGCTCCGGGGCTGATCAGCGCCCCGGGGTCCCGGAGCACGAACGACCCCGTGCCCGTCTCGATGGTGAGCGCGTTCTGCTCCCCTGTCGCAGCCGCGTAGACCAGCCGACCGCCGTCGAGCCCTGCCGTGGCGGCCCCGGCGGCGCTCGGCGCCAGCATCGCGACGGCGGCGAGCGCCGCGCAACTCGCGGCCAGACGGCCCGGCCGGCGCCGGGCCCGGTGGGTGTGCGGTCGGCTCATCGCCGTCCCTATCCAATCCCGCCTTCGGGGCAATTGCAAGTCGGTCTCGCTCGGATCATCAGCGCGCGTACGCCAGATCAGCGCACGACGAGGTACGTCCCGCCGAGCAGCAGCAGGACGCCGATGACCTTGCCCACGGTGATCTCGGCCTCGTGGAGCCCGAGGATGCCCATCCGATCGATCGCCAGCGAGATCACCAGCTGGCCGGTGATCGTCGCCGCCACCACTCCGCCGGCTCCGATCGCCGACACGGTGACGAGCGAGACGTAGACGTACATCGCGCCGAGCAGCCCTCCGCCGACGAGGTAGTACCACTTGACCTCGGTCGCCCCCCCGAGGCTGGAGGCGCCGCCGCTCAGCGCCAGGATCGCCGCCAGGGCCAGGGTGCCGATCAGGAACGAGATGAAGGCGGCCGCGATGCCCTCGGTGGCCCGCCCGAGGACGGCGTTGAGCGGAGGCTGAAGCGCGATGAAGCCGCCCGCGACCGCGGTGACGATGACCGCGAGGCCGCGATCCATCCTCAGACCACCGGCGGCAGGCGGTTACGGGCGGGCGACCCCAGCGGCCGCCCACCCGTACCCGGTGAGAGAGGCGGAGTCGGCCACCGCGGCGCAGCAACAGTCACGGCGCGGCGACGGCCTTCCCCCGGTTCGTACCGGGACGACACCGACCGCCGCGCCGAGATGCGGCGCGGATCGGCCGGCAATCGGCCCCGTGCACGTTGGGTGCCCGGACAGCGCAGATCCTCAGCGGCCCACGAGGGCCGCTCGATCGCGTGTCTGACGGGACAGCACCTGCGAAGCGAGTCGCGCCACCTCCTCGAGCGGGAGCAGCGCCTTCGTCTCCATCGCTCGCTGCTTGATCGCCGCGACCAGCTCGCGCATCTGCTCCTCCTCGGCCTCGATCCCGATTGCCTCGAGCGCCGCGGTCACCGACGGTAGGCCGCTGCCCTTGCCGTAGACGACGCGCGCCGCCGGCTGACCGACCTCGTCCCAGTGATATGGAAAGAGCTCGGTGGGGAACTCGTCGATGCACTGGTTGAACCAGCCGACGATGATCCCGGACTCGACTTCGAAGAGGCGGTCGCCGACCACGGGTCGGTTCGAGGGGATGGTGTGACCCGCGCGCTCGCGAACCAGCCGCGACAGCGGGTAGAACTGCTTCGTGTCGAGTCCGTGGCCGGCGCCGTAAAGCATCGTCAGCGCCAGCGCGAGCTCCTCCATCGGCGTGTTGCCGGCCCGCTCCCCGATCCCGGTGACGGTCGTGTGGACGACGTCGACCCCCGTCGCGGTGGCGGCGATCGAGTTCGCGACGGCCATCCCGAAGTCGTCGTGGAAATGAGCCTCCAGGGGCACGTCGGGAAGCCGTTCGCGGACCTTGGCGACCCAGGTCGGGATCGCCTGCGGGGTCACGCCGCCGAACGTGTCGACCAGGGCGAGCGCATCCATGTGCCCCTCGGTCGCGACCCGCGCGACCAGGTCGAGGTACCAATCGAGCTCCGCGCGCGAGGAGTCGATCGTGAAGAACACCGTGTAGAGGCCCGCCTCCTTGGCCGCGAGAGTTGCCTCGATCGAGAGGTCGATCGCGCGCTCGAGCGGCCAGCCGTAGGCGCGCTGGATGATGTGCCCCGACGACGGTATCTCGATCACGACCCCGTCGACGCCGCACTCCTCGGCCTTGGCGATGTCATCGACCATGCACCGGGCGAAGGCGAAAATCTCGGCGTCGAGGCCCTCCTCGACGATCGACTTGACCGCGGCCTCGTCCTGGGGCGAGGCGATCGGCATCCCCGCCTCGATCCGGTCGACGCCGGCGGCGGCCAGGCCGCGCGCGATCGCGAGCTTGTCGGCGGGCGCGAACGCGATCCCGGCCTGCTGCTCGCCATCGCGCAACGACACGTCGTGGAATTTGACGCGGCTCGGGAAGTCGAGTCCCTCACGGACCGAGTCGAGGTGGTTCCAGGGGCTCGTGAAGTAGCGACCCTCCGCCTCCCAGGGTGTCTCCGAACTCATTCCGACCTCCTCGTCGAGGGCACCAGCGCTGTTATTAAAGCCACTAACGGCAATGCAGCTTGACTTCGGGCGATCTTAAAGTGTCGCTCTTCGCCCGTCAACCGTCGGCCCGCCGCCGGCCGGGGACCTATGCGGCGGAGCGCGCGGTGGGTCGAAAGCTCGACCGGCCCGCGACGATGATCCAGATCGCGACGAGGTAGACGACGGTCAGCACTGCGAACGCGGGCCCGTAGCCGTCTGTGCCGTCCACCAGCCGGCCGAACAGCGGCGGCATCACCGTGAACCCGACCCCGAACCAGAGGACGAGGAGGCCCGAGGCGCGTCCCGTGTTCCAGTCTTCGGCCTCGGCCATCACGGCCATCATCGCCACCGAGCCGAAGGCGAGGCCGCTCGCGCCCCAGAGCGCCGCGCCGGCCCAGACGGCGGTGGATCCGAGATCGGCGGCCAGCATCAGCACGGCCGTCGACGAGGCGGCGAGGGCAGCGAGGACCGCGAGCGAGGCTGGAAAGCCGAAGCGCGTCTCGCTCCAGCGGCTCCAGAGGATGCGGAAGATCCCGCCGACCGCGCCGGCGACGACCATCACCCCGGCGGCCGCGGCGACGCTCAGCGAGGCGACCTCGTGCGCGTAGAGCGGTAGATAGCCGGTAACCGCACCCGCGCCGGCGCCCATCAGCAGGCAAAACGCGTTCAGCCAGTGGATCGAGCCCCGCAGCCGGGGATCCTCGGAGTCCCGCCTGGCGACGCCTCCGGACCGGGACCCCGCGACGAGGAAGCGGGCGGCGATCAGCGTCGCCGCGGTCAGGCCGCTGAGCACGGCCAGCGCGACCCGCCAGTCCCAAAGCGCGGCGAGCGCGGGCAGCGCACTCGCGACGACGACGATCGCCAACGCCTCACCCGACTGCTTGATGCCGGTCACCCAGCCGCGCGCGCCCGGCGCCAACCTGACGCGGATCAGGCGGTTGGTAGCCGGGTTGCACCCGGCACGGCAGACTCCCGCCACCGCAAGCGCGACCGCCATCGAGGCGTAGTCGAAGGCGGCCGCCATCAACGCCAGCGCCAGCGTCCCGGCCGCCAGGACCGCGAGCAACGCCGTTCGGTCGCCGACCCGGTCCACCCTCCCCCCGACCAACGGCGAGAGCAGCGCCGAGACGCCTGCGACGACCCCGACCAGGATCCCGATGTCCGCGCGAGAGATGCCGAGGTCGTCGATCAACAGCGGCGCGATCACTCCGACGGCGACCATCGGCATGATCCCAAGCGCCATCACCGCGGCGAGGATGGTGATCACCGCCGCTCGCCGCGCTCCCCGGCCGAGACCGTCGACCGCGGGCGGTGACGGCGCGATCACCGCCCGCGAGACCGGCGCCACGCGGCGTCGCTCAGCGGCCGTCGCCGGCTTCCGTGCCAACGCCCACCCGCGACTCCCATCCGTAGAGCGCCGCGGGATTGCGCTCCGCGATCGCGACGGCGGTCCGCTCGTCGGTGGCCGCCAGCAAGGTCCCGATCGGGTCCTCGAGCGCCATGTCGAACGGAAGGTCGGTGCCCATCACGACCCGCTCCGGCCCGACCCGCTCGATCAGGAAGCGCAGGGCAGCGGCATCGTGCGTGATCGGGTCGAAATTGAGCTGGTCCAGGTGCGCCCACGGATCCGCCGGCGCGCCGGCGAGCTCGGCGCGAACGGTCCGCGCGTGGCGGAGCCTGCCGGCTTGATACGGGAAGTAACCCCCGCCATGGAGGAGAACGAGGCGCAGGTCCGGATGGCGTTCGAGCGTTCCGGCGCAGAGCAGGCGCTCGATCGTGATCGTCGTGTCGAACAGGTACCCGAGCACGTTCTCGAGGTAGTACGGAGCGAGCGCCGGGTTCACCCCCTCGGTGTAGGCCGGATGCAGGGTGACCGGCTGACCGAGCCGCTCCGCCGCGTCCCAGAAGGGCTCGAACTCTGCCTGGTCGAGGCGACGACCCGCCGCCGAGGTGCCGATCTCGACGCCGACGCAGCCATCGCCCAGCTGCTCCTCGAGCATCGCGCACGCCCGCTCGGGGGACTGCATGGGAACCGTGGCGAGCCACCGCAGGCGGTCCGGAGCCGCCGCGCAGAGCTCCGCCAGCCCCCGGTTGACGGCGCGCGCCATCGCCTCGCCGGCCTCGGCCTCGACGTGGTAGTAGAAGAGGGGCGGGGCAACCGAGACGACCGCGGCATCGAGACCGCGCGCCTCGAGCTCGGCGAGCTTCGCGTCGGTCTCGACGAAGGCGTCGGCGACCTCGAAGTCGACGTGCATGCCCCCGCTCCAGCGCCTCCCCTCGAGGGTCACGCCGTAGAGCGGTTGACGCGCCAGCAGATCGAGCGCGGGTTGGGGAATCGCATGGTTGTGAACGTCGATCTTCAAACCAAGGCCCCCGACCGATCCCACGCCGAGCGTGGGGAAAAACGTTTAGCAATGCTATCGAATGGTCGGAATCAATCAGTGTCGCGGAAAGGATCGGGCCCGGAGGTCAGCGCCCAAGCCGGATGGATCCATCGTCAGGTCCCACCGATCGGGTAGCTTTACTAACGCATGATGTGTTTCGTTAGCCTCCTTGCGCACTCGCCCGACGAGGACCACCGGCTACGTTGTGGTCGAGCGCGGCTCCCCGGCGGAGGCCGAGCCCCGCGGCGCCATGCCTGAAGCCGGCACCCAGACATCCTCCGAGCGCAAGCGCCGGCGACAGTCGGCGACCGACCGCGTCGGCGGGCGCGTCGCCGCGTACCGCAAGGAGCGCGACCTCAAGGTCTCCCAGCTGGCCCGCGCCGTCGGCGTCTCACCGAGCCTGATCAGCCAGATCGAGCGCAGTCAGTCGCAACCCTCCGTCTCGACGCTGTTCGCCCTCGCGGAGGCTCTCGACGTTCCCGTCGACGCCTTCTTCGCGAAGGACGACGCGATCGTCCCGCGGGCCGACGGCGAGCCCGTCCGGGACGCCGACGGACCGGCTACGGGCGACGAGGAACCCGGCCCGGAGGCCCGGTACGTGGTGCGGCGGAGCATGCGCGATGCGATCGACATCGAGGGCGGAGTTCGGTGGGAGCGGCTGACACCGCAGACCCTCCCCCAGATCGACTTCCTCGAGCTCGTCTACGAGCCCGGCGCCCAGTCGCACTCGGAGCTCTACCGCCACCCCGGCGCCGAGATGGTGCTGGTCCTGACCGGGCGGCTCGACATCTTCGTCGGCTTCGAGCGGTACTCGCTGGAACCCGGCGACAGCATCCACTTCCCCTCGACGTTCCCGCATCGGTACATCAACCCGTCCGACGAGGTCGCCCGGGCGGTGACGGTGATCGTGCACGACGGCGAACGCACGTCGCACCGGGACAGCCCGCAGCGGCGCCCCTGAGCGCGGCCTTGCCCGCGATCCAGGCCGGACCCCCGTCTGACCGCCGTTCACGGCGCGCCGGCGGCCCGTCCTTGAGCATGCTGGGGATGGCGGTCCGCGACTACGCGGATCCACTGGAGCCGATCGAGCTTCCCGAGCCGGTGTTGCGTCCGGGGCACGCGCTGCTCGAGATCCTGACCTGCGGGGTCTGCTTCACCGACCTGAAGACGGCGCGCGGCCGGATGCCGTTCAGCGACCGGCTCGCTCTCCCCCACATCCCCGGCCACGAGATCTGCGCTCGGGTGGTCCGCAGCGACCCGCCGGCGCTCGACCCGGGCACCGTCGTGGTCGTCTACCACCTGTGGCCGTGCCGCCGGTGCGGTCGATGCCGCGCCGGGCTCGAGCAGCTCTGCCAGAACCCGCAGGGCTGGACGGGGTTCACGACGCCGGGGGCTTCCAGCGCCGGATCGTCGCGCCGCTCGACCGTCTGGTCGTCGTGCCCGACGAGATCGACCCGGTTCACGCGGCACCGCTGACCTGCGCGCTCGGGACCGCCTACCGGGCGGTGACGACGCGCGGCGGCATCGCGCCCGGGGCCGTCGCGGTCGTGATCGGGCTCGGAGGCGTCGGCATCCATGCCCTGCAGACAGCCGCGGCGCTCGGGGCGCGCGCGATCGGCATCGACGTCTCCGAGCGAGCACTCGCGGTCGCCTCCGAGCTTGGGCTGACCGCGGTCGCCGCCGATCGTGGCGAGGCCGAGGCGCGAGTGCAAAGCCTCGCCGACGGCGACCGAGCGGACGTCGTCATCGACACGGTCGGCAGCGAGGCCACCCTCCGGCGTGCCTTCGACCTGACCCGTCCCGGCGGACGGATCGTCGGGGTCGGCTACTCGATCGGTTCCGAGATCTCACTCCCGACGGCGCGGTTCGTGCTCGAGGAGGTGGAGCTGGTCGGCTCGCGTTACGTGGCGATGGACGAGCTCGAGCGAGCGGTGCGCCTCGTCGCCGACGGGCGAGTCGAGACCGTCGTCGACAGGGTGCTGCCACTCGAGTCGGCGAATCAGGCGCTCGAGGCGCTCGAGCGCGGCGACGTGGTCGGCCGGGTGGTCCTCGATGTCGCCGGCGCCGCCGGCGCTAGCCGAGGCGATCCGACCGCAGGCCGACCTCGCCGTAGATCTCGGCGTTGACGACGTTCGGTGGCCGCTCGCCGGAGATCATCGCGCGCAGGTTGTCGACCACGGCAAGCGCCATCGCGTCGCGGGCCTCATGCGTCGCGCTGCCGATGTGCGGCGTCAGGATCACGTTGTCGAACTCGAACAGCGCCGGGCTCGGAGCCGGCTCGCTGATCGGCGGCTCGTTCCAGTAGACGTCCAGCCCCGCCCCCGCGATCCGACCGCCCCGCAGCGCGTCGATCAGCGCCGGCTCGTCGACGATCCGGCCGCGTGCGGTATTGACGAAGAAGGCCGACGGCTTCATCAGCTCGAACTCGCGCGCGCCGATCAGCTTGTGGGTCGACGGGTTGTAGGTCGCCATCACGACGACGAAGTCGGCGCCTCGCAGGAGCTCGTCGCGTTCCTCGATCCAGGTCATGCCGAGCTCGCGCTCCTGCTCCTCGGCGAGCCGGTTGCGCTTCGTGTACGTGATCTCCATCTCGAAGGCGCGCAGGCGCTTGACGATCTCGGTGCCGATCGCGCCGACCCCGACCATGCCGACCACCTTGCCGGCGAGCTCGTGGGTGAGGAAGGTCGTCGACTGCTCCTGGTGGAAGCTCCCGTTGCGGACGAAGCGGTCGGCCTCGATCAGCCGCCAGGCCAGGGCGACGATGATCGCGACCGTGAGATCGCAGGTCGTCCTGGTGATCACGTGCGGCACCACCGTGACCGGGATCTCGCGTGCCGTCGCCGCCTCGACGTCGACCACGTTCGGAAACAGGGCCATCGTCGCGATCCCCTTCAGCCGCGGCGCGGCGTCGATCACCTGCTCATCGATCGGCGTATCGCCGAGCATCCAGATGTAGTCGCAGTCGCGGACGCCGTCGAGGAGCGCGGCCCTGTCGATCATCCGCTCGGACTCGTGCACGACGACGTCGGCGATCTCCGCCAGGGCGCGGCGGCCGACGTCCATGATCGGTTGGACCACGAAAACCTTGGGCCTCTCCACGTCGTGCCCGCCTACCCGTCGAAGATCGATGCCGCGGTACGCCACAGCAGGTCCGCGCGCTCGGACTCCTCGAGCACCTCGCTCGTCCGCAGTCGCTCGACGGCCCCGTAGACCTGCATCGGGGCCGGCCAGTCGGTGCCGAAGACGACCCGATCCGAGCCGAGCGCGTCGATCATGAAGCGCAGGTTGCGATCGGTGAAGGTGACCGTGTCGTAGTAGAACCGATCGCGGTAGGTGCTCGGCCTGGCCTCGAGCGCCCGCCGCGCGAGTCGGGCCACACCTCCCAGCCCTTGTCGATGTCGGTCGACCGCGTAGGGCACGTATCCGCCCGCGTGGCGCGAGGCAGATCTTCAGCCGCCGGATAGCGGTCCATGACCCCGCCGTAGACGAGCGCCGAGAAGGCGAGCGTGCGGTCGACGAGGTTGCCGATCGAGTTGAGCAGGAAGTAGTCCTCGGATCCGGTACGTGACCGACGGTCGGCTGGAACTGGTGGACGAGCATGAAGGCGCCGAGCTCTCGGCCGCGGCCCAGAAGCTCGTCGAAGCGTCGTGGTCGTAGGTCAGGCCGTTGACGTGGTCGTCGATCATGAACCCGACCAGGCCGAGCTCGCCGATGGAGCGCGCCATCTCGCGACTCGCCCGCTCGATGTCCTGCATCGGCAGCGTCCCGAGGCCCATGAAGCGGTCGGGACGGTCGCGGACCATCTCGGCGACCTCCTCGTTGCAGTCGCCGGGCGATCGCGGCGGTCGTCTGCGGGCGCCGGACGTACTGGTAGAAGACGTCGGTCGGGGAGACGACCTGGACGTCGACCTCGAGTCGCGTCCATCTCCTCGATCCGGCGCTCGGGCAGCCAGCGGTTCTTCGGGTTGTCGAGCTCGCCGTCCGCGCGGTCGATCCCGTGCCAGACGTCGCCGGCGAGCACCGCCCGCTGGAACCGCTGCGGGCGTCACGTGGGCGTGGACGTCGATGACGCGGACGTCCTCGCCGTCATGCCCCCCTCGATGATCGGGCGGTCACGATCGCATCGATCTCGTGCGACAGGCGGGCCGTCCACTCGTACTTCGTCACCGGGGCGACGGCGCGCATCACCTCCGTGTAGAGCGTCGCCGTCGAGCAACGCCCGAGCGGCGTCCGATCGTCGGTGACGTGGACGTCGAGGATCCAGTCGTAGTCGGTCTTCATCGGCCCGACGTTCTCGCCGATCGTCACGCTGCTCGACCCCGGCCGCCGACGCCGAGGCCCCGGGCCCGCTCGCAGGCCGCGCTCCTGCGCCGCGTCGTCGGCGTCGTCCGCCCAGACGAACATCGCCGAGTGGCGGACGTGGCCCGGCTGCGATCAACGGCATCGCCGTCGTACCACCAGTCGACGCGGGCGGTCAGCTCGCCGCGGCTTGATCGAGGCGTTGTAGTCGCCGACCTCGTGGTGGACGTCGTCGTCGTTGTAGGCGTCGAGCCCGGCCTGATCGTCGAAGTCGAGATCGAGCGCGACGTCGTAGTTGCTGGGCGGCCCGTCCTCGGCGGCCGCGCCAGCGCGGCGTCCGGTCCCAGGGCTTGATCTCGCGCAGGGCCGTCGAGCCCCCGAACAGGTCGTGCCGTAGTCGAGGGCGACGACGCTGTCGCACTCGAAGCGCATGTACGCGAGGCCCTTCAGCATCGCCAGTCGCTGCTCCGGCGTGATCTCCTCGCGGAACAGAAGAACGCGGTGTGCCTGAGCACGTGCCTGCTACCTCCTCGGTCGGGGTTGGCGTCTGCCTGGCCGACGCGGAGCCGGCCCGGTTGCGGGTTGCCGGGCTTGGCATCGACCCGAAGGTCGTCGATCCCTCAACCCGTGGCGGGGACGCCGTCGGCGGCCCCCGGGGAGCGCTTGGCGGAGCCGTTCGAGGCCTCCTCCTCCATCAGCTCGAAGAGCTCGAGGATGTCGGCCTGGAGCGTCACGACCTCGTGTTCGGTCTGCCTGCGTGGGTACGGAAGGTCGATCTCGATGTCGCGATATACTCTCCCGCGCTGCTCATCATCAGCACGCGGTTGGAGAGCAGCACGGCCTCGAGGACGTCGTGGGTGACGAACAGGACCCCGGCGCCGGTCGTCTCCCAGAGCCGCTGCAGTTCCTCGCGCATCGTCCGTGCGGTGATCGCGTCGAGGTGGCTGAACGGCTCGTCCATGAGCAGCAACCCCGGGTCGACCGAGAGGGCCCGCGCGATGCCGACGCGCTGCTGCATGCCCCCGCTCAGCTGCCCCGGGTACTGCGCTGCCGAACTCGCGAGCCCGACGAGCTCCAGATAGCGCTTCGCCCGCTCGGTTCGCTGTCGCCGATCCCCGTCCTGGACGTAGAGAAGGTTGTCGAGAACCGACTTCCAGGGGAGCAGCCTGGGGTCCTGGAACACGTAGCCGATCTTGACGTCGTCGGACCCCTCTCCGACCAGCTCGAGCGTCCCCGAGGAGGGCAGCTCGACTCCAGAGACGAGATTGAGGAAGGTGCTCTTTCCGCAGCCCGACGGACCGACGAGTGAGACGAACGTGTGCCCCTCCATCTCGAAGCTGACGTTGGTGATCGCCAGCACCGGGCCCTGGCCCTTCACGCGCGGCGGAAAGACCTTCCTGACGTCCTTCGCGACCAACCTAGCCACGGGGCAACCCTCCACCGTCGAGCCGTTCTCGGCGTTCCAACAGTTGTGCTAAACGAATAACAGCGGCGCTACTGTAACAGTAGGTGAGAACCGAAGTCAAGCGGCGGTGCGGTGGCCCGCTTTCCTGCCCGAGGTCGTGGTTTAGCGGGGCTCCGCGGCTCTCGGCACGGTGTTAGTGATACTGTGTCGCGGCTCACCGCTGGCCTCCCGACGCGTCGGGGCGCGTAACCGAGCGAGCACCGAAGGGACCGATGGATCAACGGACCGGATTGGGCTCATACGCCCACGGAGCCTTCGCTGTCGACTACGAGCAGCGGGTCGGCATGGAGGAGCTTCGAGCGCAGCGACTGGAGCGCGCGCGCGCTGCGCTCGACGCATCGCCGATGCGGGCGCTGCTGCTCTGGAAGGACGAGAACGTGCGCTTCGTCTCCGGACTGCGACCCCAGATCATCCAGGGCAAGTCGGCGCTGCTGAACGGCTGCCTGCTGGTCGAGGACGGCACGGTCGTCCTCTTCTGCTCCGGCGGCGAGGTCGATCGGGTGCGCGAGGTGATGCCATGGATCGAGCAGGTCGAGGCGGTCCCGATCATGGAGGAGCGGGGCCTGGTCGCGGGCGCGGTCGAGGAGGTGATCGCGCCGGTGCTTCGGCGGCTCGAGCTGGACCGGGCGGCAATCGGGCTCGACCAGCCCTCCTACGCCCAGGTGCTGGAGCTGATGCGGGTCCTGCCGGAGGCCGAGCTGGATGACGGGGACGCGTTGATGCAGGCCGTCCGGCTCGTCAAGTCGGACGCCGAGATCGCGCTCATGCAGGAGGCGAGCGCGATTGCCGAGGCGGTGACCGAGTCGGCGATCGCGGCGGTACGACCCGGCGTGCGTGAGTACGACGTGGTCGCCGACGCCATGCACACGCTCTATCGCCTCGGTGGCGAGATGGCGCATCTCGCGACCCCGTTCGTCGCCTCGGGCGAGCACATGAGCCCTCCGAATCGCTTTGCATCGGACAAGCTGATTCGCGAGGGAGACCTGGTCTTCATCGACATCGGCGCGATGTAGAACGGCTACTACTCCGACATCGGGCGAACCGTGATCTGCGGGCGGCCGAGCCGGCGCCAGCAGGAGGTCTTCAGCGCGGTCTACGACGCGCTCTGGCGCCGCACGGGAGGCGATGCGCCCCGGGAACACGAACGACGACGTCGCCGATGCCGTCCGGGCTGCCGGCGGGCGCGGCGGGCTCGAGGAGTCGTTCCTCAGCCTGTTCATCGGCCACGGCGTCGGGATCGGGGCGAACGAGCCTCCCTACGTCGGCGAGGCGCTGCCCGGCGACGCGACGGTCGAGTTGCGCGTCGGGATGACGATGGCGATCGAACCGCTGATCTGGGTCCCCGGCGTGCCCGGCGGTGGCGGCGTCCGACTCGAGGACACGATCGCGGTCGCCGAGGGCGGCGGCGTGGCTCTGACACGGACCGCATTCGACGAGCGGTTGCTACTCCAGTGAGGCGTCGTTCACGGTAACACTGGACAGTGACTCTAAACTTAGATAGTATCGCTTAAAGATTCTCGATCGTCACTGACTCTGCCTCACTCGGCCAACGGGCTGACCGGGGTGCCACAGGGACGTCCGCCGCCCGTCAACGGGGGATGGAGGGAAGAACGATGCTCAACCAACCGACCGAACGCTCCGAGCAGGCAGGCGGCAACGGCCTGACCGAGTACGGCAAGGGCATGGACCTCTCGTTCCTCGGCAAGCCGCACGAGTTCGACCCCCGCCGCGTCTACAGCACCACAGCCACCGACTGGCAGGGGCGGGTCGACTTCGACCGGTTGCGTCGCGACCGCCTCGGCGCGGGCGCGGATGATGATGGACGAGCACGACCTCGGCGCGCTGGTCTGCTTCGTCGGCGAGAACGTCCGCTACATCACCGGCGTCTTCCAGGGCAACTGGAAGAACAACATCTTCATTCGCTACTGCGTGCTGCCGCGCGGTGGCGAGCCGGTCCTGTTCGAGACCGCGGGCTCCGATCTCGAGTGCGCGAAGATCGACGCGCCGTGGCTGAACGGGCAACATCCGCCCGGCGATCACCTGGAAGTGGGCGGAGACCGCCGAGCAGATGATGGTCGACCGGATGGCCGACTCGATCCTCGAGGTGCTGAGGGAGCCGGGGTCGAGGACGAGCCGATCGGGATCGACATCTACGACCCGCTCGGCCGCCGCCGCGTTCGAGCGCACCGGGATCCGAACACGCAGCGCCTGGCCGGCGATGTCGGGCGCGCGGGTCGATCAAGACCCCCGACGAGATCGAGTGCCTGAAGATCTCGAGCGCGATCGGCGACACGTCGTTCTGGAAGATCGAGAACGAGTGGCTCAAGCCGGGCGTCAAGGAGAGCTACATCACCGCGAAGGTGAACGAGTACCTCTACGAGCAGGGCTTCGACTTCGTCTACGACATCATCGTCGCCTCGGGCGGCAACACGAGCCCCTACCGCCGCTGGCACACCGACAAGGTGATCCGGCAGGGCGACCTCGTGATCGTCGACCAGAACGCCGTCGGCCCCGGCGGCTACTTCGTCGACTTCGTCCGCACCTTCAAGGTCGACGGAACGATGACCGTCAAGGAGCAGGACCTCTACAAGGAGTGCTACGAGTCGATGTACGCGGCGATCGAGCAGATGAAGGCCGGGAACACCACCGCCGATGTCGCCTCGAAGTTCCCGGAGTACGCCGACGACCAGTACAGAACGGTGACCCTGCAGCAGTTCGCGCACTCGATCGGGCTCTCGCTGTACGAGGGCATGTGGATCTCGCGGGCGTACTCGCTCGACTACCCGGTCGAGCTCAAGGAGGGCATGTACTTCGCGACCGAGACGTTCGCCGGCCATCCCGGCCTCGAGCAGACGGTCCGCCTCGAGGAGAACCTGCTGGTCACCAAGGACGGGCCGGTGCTCTTCACCAGGCACCCGTTCTACGAGTACGCGCTCGAGGGATGAGTCGCAAGGTACTGGTCACCGACCACGTCTTCGCCAACCTCGATATCGAAGGCTCGATTCTCGAGCCGCTCGGCTGCGAGCTGGAGCTCGCCGACGACACGGGCGAGGCCGCGCTCGCCGCTGCCGCCGTCCGGGGCGGCCGCGATCCTGGTCTGCTACGCGAAGGTCACAGCGCCGGTCATCGACGCCGCGGCCGATGCGGGCTGCCGGGTGATCTCCCGCTACGGGATCGGCTACGACAACATCGACATCGACGGCGGCGACGCGCCGCGGCATCGTCGTCACCTACGTTCCCGACTACTGCCTCGACGAGGTCGCCGACCACACGCTGGCGCTGCTGCTGGGCCTCGCTCGGGGGGTCGTCGATGCCGATCGCTCGGTTCGGGGCGGCGACTGGTCGGTCCCCCAGGGCGCGGTGCACCGTCTTCGGGGACGCAGGCTGGCCGTGATCGGCGTCGGTGGCATCGGGCGCCGGGTGATCGAGCGCGCCGCGCGCGTTCGGGTTCGAGCTGGTCGCCTTCGATCCCTACATCGAGGACTGGGACGTCGACGCCGAACGCGCCGACACGTTCGAGGACGCCGTTCGCGACGCCGACGCCGTTTCGCTGCACGTGCCTCTGACCGCCGGAGAACCGTCACATGATCGACCGGCGGGCGATCCAGGGAATGCGCAGGGCGCCGATCATCGTCAACACCTCACGCGGGCCGCTGGTCGACGTCGACGCGGTAGCCGAGGCGCTGGAGAGCGGCGCGCTGGGCGGCGCGGCGCTCGACGTCACCGAGGTCGAGCCGCTGCCCGGAGATCACGCCCTGCGCCGTCACCCGCGCGCGATCCTCACCCCGCACATGGCGCTTCTACTCGGTCGAGGCGCAGGCCGAGCTGCAGCGGCGCGCCGCCGAGGAGGTGGCTCGGGCGCTTGCCGGCGAGCCGCCGGATCGACCGGTCAACCCCCAGGTCCTGACCGCGTCGTAGTCCGGTGCCCGCCGAGCCGCGGCCGATGCCGACCTATCCCGACCTCGAGGGCCGGGTCGCGCTGGTGACCGGCGGCTCGAAGGGGATCGGCGCGGCGACCTGCCGGGTGCTGGCCGCGAACGGCGTCAGGGTCGCGGTCGCAGCCCGTGACCAGAGCGGCGATCGACGAGCTCGTCGCCGAGCTCCGCCGGTCCGGTGCCGAGGCGATCGGGGTCAGCGCCGACTGCGGCGACGAGGACCAGATCGCCGCGATGCGCGACCGGGTCGAGGCCGAGCTCGGGCCGATCGACATCCTGCTCCCGTTCGCCGGCGGGTTCGGTGCGTTCACGCCGATCGAGGAGATCACGGCACGGGAGTGGCGCGGGGTCATCGAGGCGAACCTGACGTCGACCTTCCTCACGGTCAGCGCCGTGGTCCCGAGCATGATCGAGCGCCGCCGGGGCGTGATCGTGACGATGGCGTCGAACGGGGCCCGCTACCTGGACAAGCTTCTGACCGCGTCGTACGTGGCCGCGAAGGCGGGCGTCATCCAGTTCACGCGCCACATCGCCAAGGAGCTCGGGCCCCACGGGGTCCGCGCCAACGTGCTCGCGCCGGCCACGGTCCGCTCGGAGCGCATCGGCCGGATCATGGACGAGGAGGCTCGGGCGCGGACGGCGGAGCTGTCGCCGCTCGGGACGATGGGGACGCCCGAGGACTGCGCGCTCGCCACGCTCTTCCTCGTCTCCGACTCCGCCGGCTGGCTGACCGGCGTGACGCTCGACGTCGCCGGCGGCCGGATCATGCTTTGAGCGCCGGTCCGTCGAGATGGCGACCCTGACTACCGCCGAGGCTGCGATCGCGCGGCTCGAGGCACACGGGATCCGGCAGGCGTTCGGGATCCCCGGCAGCCACAACCTGCCGCTCTACCGCTGCCTCGCCGGCTCGTCGATCGCGCACGTCACCCCGCGGCACGAGCAGGGTGCCGGCTACGCCGCGGATGGGTACGCGCGCGCCGGCGGCGGCCCGGCTGTCTGCATCGCGACCAGCGGGCCCGGGGTGCTCAACCTCGCAACCGCCGTGGCGACCGCTTACGCCGACTCGGTCCCGATGCTGATCCTCGCCCCCGGGATGAGCGACTCGGTTGCCGGACGTGACACGGGCCACCTGCACGAGGCCCGAGACCAGCGCGGTGCGATGGAGGGTGTGGCAGCCTCGGCCGTCAGGGTCGGCGGGCCGGCGCAGGCCGCGGCCGCGATCGACGGGGCGTTCGCGGCCTTTGCCTCGGGACGGCCGCGGCCGGCATACGTCGAGATTCCGCTCGACGCGATGGAAGCGACCGGCGATCTTCCGGCCGAGCCGCCGGTCGCCCGACCGCCGCCGCCCGACCGCGAGGCGGTCGCGGCGGCGGTTGAGCTGCTTCGGGATGCCGAGCGCGCGGCGATCGTGCTCGGCGGCGGAGCCGTGGACGCGGGGGCCGAGGCGCTCGAGTTGGCGCGGGTCCTCGGCTCCCCGGTGATCACGACGGCGAACGGGAAGGGAACCGTCCCGGAGCGCGACCCGGCCTCCCTGGGGGCCTCGATCCGGCTGCGCTCCGCGCAGAGCTTTCTCGCGCAATGCGACGCCGTGCTCGCCGTCGGCACCGAGCTCGCCGAGTCGGACCTCTGGCGCGACCCGCCGCTGCCGCTCGGCGGGCAGCTGGTTCGCGTCGACATCGACCCCGCCCAACGCGACCGGAACGCGCGCGCCGCGGTGGCGATCGTCGCCGACGCCTCGGCCGCGCTCGGGGCGATCCTCGCCGGGCTGCGCGGCTCCGCCGGCCGCGACCGGGGCGCCGGCACGGTCGAGGAGCTTCGCCTCCGGCTGCGGGCGGAGGCGCTCGCCGACGCGGGCGCATACGCCGATCTGATCCGGGCCCTGGAGAGCGCCCTCGGGGAGGGCGCGATTCTCGCCGGCGACTCGACCATGGCCTGCTACTACGGCGCCGTCCACCTCCTGCCCCGCGCCGCGCCGCGCCGCTTTCTCTACCCGACCGGGTTCGCCCCGCTCGGCTACGGGATCCCAGCCGGGATCGGCGCAAGGCTCGCGCAACCCGGGCGCGACGTGCTCGTCCTGATCGGGGACGGCGGTGCGATGTTCACGCTCCCCGAGCTGGCCGTCGCGAGCGAGCTCGACCTGACGCTGGCGGTCGTGGTCGTCAACGACGGCGGGTACGGGCAGATCCGGCGGGAGATGCTCGACCGGGGCCAGCCGCCGCTCGGGGTCGAGCTGGCGAGCCCGGACTTCGCCGCCGCGGCCCGCGCCCTCGGGGCCCGTGGCGAGACGATCGACGACCCTCGCTCGCTGCCGGCGCTGCTCGGCGACGCCTTCGCGGCCTCCGGGCCGACCCTGGTCGAGCTCCGCGTCGGCTCAGCCCGCCCCGATCGGCAAGACGAGGGCGTCGACCCTCCCGTGCGCGGTGGTCACCGCGAGGACCGGGCCCGCTTCGTCCGAGCCGGTTCCGTCGGGCGGCTCGACGAGGACCAGCGCGCCGGATCTCCCGCGGTGCGCATCGGGATAGATCCGGCGTGCCGCCGCGACGGACATGCCGGGTCGGATGCCCTCCGCGGTTCGCCACCTCGCCTTCGCGGCGGCCGGACCCGCGACCGTGATCGACTCGATTCCGGCCTGCTCGCCGCACGGGTCCGCTCCGCTCGGGGCGGAGAAATCGATCGTCAGGCCGAGGACCGGCCAGCGGCGTCGGCAGAGCTCGCGATGCCGAGCGACCGACGCCGGCTCGCCGAACGCCGCGGCGGCGACCGACGCGCTCAGCGGCGTGCGGGACGATCGGGCCGAACGCCGCCACGCCGACCGTCTGCACCTTGACGAGGCGGCTTTCCGGTCGCTGCACGAATTGCACCGCATCACCCTCGTCCCCGGAGCAACCCGGGAGGAGGATCCCCGCGACCAGCGCCACGATCCACACGGCCGGGCGGGCGCGCCGCGGCCGGCGAGGAGGCCGCGCTCCCGCGACCCCGGCGGACCCCGCGCCTACATCGTCCAGGCCGCGCTCTTCGCCCGCCATCGTCGGGTGTGACGCAGAACGGGCTCGAGGACCAGCTTGTCGATCGCGACGATCACGACCAGCATCACGAAACCCCACGCCATCATGCCCGTGAAGCTGCCGGCGTCGTACCAGTAGGCGGCCTGGAAGCCGATCCCCTCCTCGCTGCCGAAGAACTCGACGAGCAGGATGGCGCCCCAGGCCGCCAGCACGGCGACGCGGAAGCCGGCGATTATGTACTCGCTCATCGTCGGCAGGACGAGCTTGCGGAACTGGCGCAGCACGGGGACCTTGTAGGCAGTCGACATCTTCTGCAGGTCGCCGTCGACCGCCTGCGCACCCTGCCGTGTGCTGACGATCAGCATCGGCGTCGCCGATACCGAGGCGACGAAGATCGGGCCGATGTCGTCGAACGCCCACCACATCACCGCGAGCAGCGCCCAGATGAACGCCGGGAGGGCGATGCCGACCATCACCACATCGGTGAGGAAGTAGCGGACCTGCCACCACCGACCCATCGCAAATCCGACCAGGATCCCGACCACGAGGATGATCACGAGCGCGACCAACGCCGTCTGGATCGTCACCCAGATGTTCGGAAGCAGGAGGTCGCGGTGGTCGTAGAGGAACTCGCCTACCTCGATCGGGGTCGGGATGCGATCGATCTCCGATCCGACGAGCTGCCAGAGCAGCAGGGCGAGGATCCTCGCCGTCCAGACCGCGGCGGTGTCGGAGACGAGGAAGCTCCACCACTTCCGCGAGCCGGTGCTCAGGTCTTCGTCCGTGATCGCGGAACGGTCGATGTCCGAGTTGCGTGGGTCGACGCCCGGCAGATCTCCGGCCCGGTCGGCTATGCCCATCGCGCGCCTCCGGCGCGTTTGCGGCGGGCCGCGCTCACATCGAGTCCTCGGCCATTCCGGGGTTGCGCCAGGCGAAGATGCGTCGCTCCGCCGGAGCGAGAAGAAGGCGCTCGACGACGATCACGAAGATGACGAAGAACATCATCCACGACAGCGCGTCGAGCACCGAGAAGCTCGTGAACGCCTTGTGGATCTCGAAGCCGACCCCGCTCGAGCTCCCGAACGTCTCGGTCAGAGCCTCGAGCTTCCACGAGTCGGCGAACGAGACCCGTGCCGCGGCAAGCAGGAACGGCAGCACGGCGGGGATCACCACATAAGCCGTCACGTGCCTGCTGTCCCGCCTGAAGGCGCGGCTCATCCCCATCAGGCCCTCGTCGGCCGAGGCCACGCCGGCGGCCACGTTGATCGACACCGCGGGCAGGACCAGCAGCATGACGACGAACGCCGGACCGATGTCGCTGATCCCGAAGACGACCAGCGAGACCACCGCGTAGACGACCAGCGGGACGTTGGCCAGCAGGTAGACGAGGTCGTGGAAGAACGCCCGCGCATAGCGGTACCGGCCCATCAGCAGCCCGATCACGATGCCGAGCACCAGCGCCGCTCCCCACCCCAGCATCGTCTTCTCGAGGCTCTTCACGAAGGCATCGACGACCACGCCCTCCTTCAGCAGCGCCCGCATGTTGTCGACGACCGCGAACGGGGAGGGAAGGACGATCGGCTCGAACTTCCACTCCGCGAGTGCCGCCCAGAGCCCGATGAAGCAGGCGGCCCCGAGGAGCGAGAGGAGGACCCGGGCCACCGCCCGGCTGCGGATCCATCGGAACGGTCCCTGGACGCCGATCGTGGGGCCGCGCAGAGTGTCCTGGGCGGCGCTCATCGGCCGGCCATCGCCCGCTCCGTCGCTCCCCGGCGCCTACCTCGGACTATCAGCCGCTGCTCGGAGCCGTCGCCTCCCCCTGCACCGTCTCGGTCACGTCTCCCGTCTTCGGGTCGATGACCGCGAACTCGCCGAGCGCCGTGTCCTCGGTGATCGCCCCCGCGCCCAGCAGCAGGTCGAAGACACCGAACTCGTTGTCGATCCAATCCTTCGTCAGGTAGACCGAGTCCTGCTGGAAATCGAACGTGTTGTGGATGTAGTCCTTGATGTACGTCTCGTCCTCGGGGCTCTGGATCGCGAAGTCCGCCGGGTTGTCGTGGATGATCTGGTCGGGGTTCTTCTCCCACTCGTCCATCCCCTCCTGCCAGACGTCGAGGAAGAAGGCGACGAGGTCGGGGTTCGCGTCGAACCAGTCCTTGCGAGCGACGAAGTTGTTCGAATCGACACCGAGGTGGTTCGGGTCGGCGGCGACTTGCTCGGCGAACAGCTGCGACGCCGCCTTGCCGTCATAGAGCGGCTTCACCGCGCCAGTCCGCAGGGCCTCGGTGCCCTGGAACGGATCGAGGATCCCCGCGCACACGTCGCCGTCGGCGACCAGCTGCGGCATCACCTGGTAGTCGGCGGTGACGAGCGGCAGGTCGCTCGAGCCCTCGGCGATCTCGCGCCCGTCGATCTGGTCGATCAGGCTGGCCCAGACGATCGTGTTCCCGGTCGTCGCCTCAGCCGCGACCTTGCATCCCTGCGGAAGGTCGGCCGCCGTCTTGTAGTCGGTATCACCCGCGACGACGAAGATGTCCTTGTTGGCGTTGTACTTTCCGAAGGTGACCGTGTCGATCCCCTGATCGTCGAGCTGCCAGGTCTCATACGTGCCCGTCGACAGGATGTCGGCGTTGCCACCGGCGAAGAGCCCGAACTCGTCGAAGGACTGGAACGCGTTGATGTCGATCCCCGCCTCCTGGCCCTTCTTGTCGAGGATGCCGCTGTCGACGATGTAGTTCCAGACCGGGTCGGGGGCGAATGCGAAGCGGATCACCTTCTGCGCCTCGATGTCGCCGGTGCTCCCGCTGTCGTCGCTGCCTCCGCAGGCTCCAAGGGCGACCACGCTCACGAGGGCCAGCCCGCCAAGCAGCAGGCGGCTCCATCGCCTTCTTAGCGTCCTCACCATGAGTCTCTCCTCTCGATCCCTCCTGGTATCTGAGCCCCGTGGCCTGCTCTCGAGCGTGTGTGCCTTCCCGAAAATCGACCTGTCGCCCGACTCGACCAACGGCGCGCCGCCCCCGAAAGCTTTGCTAAACGAGAAACAGCAGCGCTACTGTATCCCCGGAGTTTGGCCAAGTCAAGCTCAATCTATCGGCGGGTGCGCGACGAGCGCGAACTGGCTTTGCAACGCGGATTGGCCTGGTCCAGTTAGTGCTGCTAACGTCCCGTCGAGGTCGTTGCGGCACCCGATGAACGCGAGGATGGAGAGCTGATGCGCTGGGGAATGATCGGAACCCGGGGACTCGTCGACAAGGGCGGGCTGAACGCGTTCAAGGAGGCGGAGAACGCCGAGCTGGTCGCCGTGCTCAGCAGCGACCCCGCTCGCGCCGAGGAGTTCGGCGCCGAGCACGCGGTCGAGACGGCGACCGCCGACATCGGGGAGTTCCTCGGCGCCCCCGATCTCGAGGCGGTGTGGATCGCCTCCCCCACCTGGCGGCACCACGAGCAGGGCCGCGCGGCCCTGGACGCCGGCAAGCATGTCCTGCTCGAGAAGCCGCTGGCGATCAGCGTCGAGGCGGGCTGGGACCTGGTCGAGGCCGCTCGGAAGTCGGGCGTCCTGCTCGCCACCGGCTATCAGGCGCGCTACGTGCCGGGGCACCTGAACATGAAGCGGCTGATCGAAGAGGGCGCGATCGGCGAGCCGTCGGCGGCGAGGACCTACTACGGCATCCATCGCCCCGGTCCGCCGCCGGAGTGGCGCCAGAAGCGCGAGACCGCCCGCTGGGGGGCGCTATCCGACGTCGGGACGCATCACATCGACCTGATTCGGATGCTGCTCGGCGAGGTCTCCGAGGCAACCGGATACCACGAGCGCCAGCAGGGCTTCGAGACCGACGACGCGGTCGCGGCTGCGATGCGGCTCGAGTCGGGGCCGGTCGCGACGCTGACGATGAGCACCAACGCCTGGGTGCAGTACACGCGCGTCGAGGTGCACGGCACCGAGGGCGCGCTGGTCGCCGAGGACACCTCGCCGACCGGCCAGGGAGCGGTGACCTTGCTTCGAGCGGGCGAAGGACCGGAGGACGTGACCGGCGAGCGGCCCAACTCCTGGGTTGCCCAACTGGAGACCGTGACCCGGGCGGCCTCGGGCGACGAGGTCGACTACGCAACTGGCGAGGACGGCGCCCGCAACCTCGAGATCATGGAGCAGATCATCGATTGATCCGGTCGCCTGAGCCGCAGCCCCGCCGATCAGCCGTGCCGATCCTCGGCGATCAGGCGCTCGACCGCCTCGACCGCCTCCCGCGCACGGCGTCGACTGCGAAACATCAGCGTGTTCGGTGCCACGAGCCGACGCGACTCCTGAAAGTAGGCGTCCGGGAAGTCGTCGAACACTCCCGGCTTCGCCGGCGTCTCGGGCTTCGGCGGGACGAGCGCGACCTGGACCGCGCCGCCGGGCCGCCCTCGGATCACCTCGACCGAGCCGATCTCCGAGTACGGGAAGGCGGTGACGGACCAGCGGCGCAACCCGCTTCGCTTCGAGATCAGGGCCCGTGCCGGGGCGCAGACGAGGGCGTTGGCCCCGAGGCCCCGCGTGCTCCAGACGCCGACCACCTCCTCGCCGGCCTCGAGTGCCTGCTCGATCACGTCTCGCATCCCCCGCGGCAGTCCGTCCAGCGCCGGCACGGCGAGCGATGCTAGTCGAGCTCCAGAGCGACCGGGGAGCCGGGTGATCGTGTACGAGCCCTGGGACGCTCTCACGGCGCCGCGCTTCACGGGCCCCCGCACCTACGCGCGGCTGCCGCACGTCACCGACCTCGCCGGGGTGCACGCCGCGGTCTTCGGGATCCCCTGGGACGGTGGCGCCTCGTTCCGTGGCGGGGCGCGGTTCGGCCCCGAGGGCGTGCGATCGGCCTCCGGGATGATCCGAACCTACAACCCGGTCCAGAAGGTGCAGGTCTTCGGGGCGCTGTCGACGATCGACTACGGGGACGCTCCGACCGCCCCCGGGTACATCGAGGAGACGCTCGAGCGCGTCGAGGCCTTCGTGCGCCCGATCGCGGAGTCGCCGGCGATCCCGGTGGCGATCGGCGGGGACCACTCGATGACGCTGGCCGAGTTGCGGGCGCTCGCCGCCGTCCACGGTCCGCTCGGGCTCGTCCACCTCGACTCCCACACGGATCTCTGGGACAGCTACAACGGGCTCCCCTACAGCCACGGGACGATGTTCCGGCGCGCGCTCGAGCAGGGGATCCTCGATCCGGCCCGCGTCCTGCAGGCCGGCATGCGCGGGTCGCTGTACGGCGAGGCCGATGAGGAGATCCCGGGTGCGCTCGGCGTCGAGACGATCCCCTGGACCGCGCTCGCCGAGATGACGCCCGACGAGCTCGCGGCGCGCGCCCGCGACCGGCTCGGGCCCGGCCCGGCGTTCCTGTCGCTCGATGTCGATTTCGTCGATGCCGCGTTCTGCCCCGGGACCGGCACGCCCGAGGTGGGCGGCCCGACGAGCTTCGAGGCGCTCCGCTATCTGCGCGCGCTCACCGGGCTCGATTTCGTCGGCTACGACGTGGTCGAGGTCGCTCCCGCCTACGACGGGCCGGGCCAGGTCACCGGGCTGTTCGCGGCGAACGCGGTTTTCGAGATGCTCTCGCTGATCGCGCTCTCCGCCGAGCTGCCGCGCGACCGCGGCTGAGCGCCCGATCCCGCCTCGAGCGCCCGCGGGCGGGCGGTTTCACCGTGATGGTTTCGCAGCCGCGGTGTTCGAGGAGCAGGTGAACAGAACCGCTCGACAGAAGGAGTGACCCGATGACCGGCTCGTCCGGACGATGCCTCCGGGTGCTCGGCACCGCTGTGATCGCAGTCGCGATCGCGATCGCGGTGCCGGCGCTCGCCGGGGCCAAGGACCGCAACCACGACAATCTCCCGGATCGGTGGGAGCACGACAACGATCTCTCGCTGACCCACAACCAGGCGCACCGCGATCAGGACCGCGACGGGCTCGAGAACCGTGGCGAGTTCCGGGGCGGCATGGACCCCCGCGACCGCGACTCGGACGACGACGGGATCGAGGACGGCGACGAGGACGCCGGCAGGATCTCCTCGTTCGACCCGAGCACGGGCGAGCTGGTGATCAACACGTTCTCCGGCGGCCCGGTCAGCGGCATGGTCACCGACGAGACCGAGATCCGCTGCGACAACGAGGGCCCCGGGGATGACCAGGGCGACGACGGACCCGGGGACGACGACGGCGACGATGGTCCCGGCCACGACGGCGGCGACGACCGGCGATCGTCCCGGGCACGGCCGCGACTCGCACAGCGGCCCCGGGGACGGTGACGACGACCGTAACTGCACGGTCGCCGACCTGGTCTGGAGGCGCGATCGTGCACGAGGCCGAGCTCGAGGTGACGGCGTCCGGGCCGATCTTCGAGGAGGTCGAGCTCCGGTAACCGGCGAACGGGATCGGGCGCGCTGCGAATTTCTCGCCGCACGGCGAGCCGCAGCGCGTTCTCGCTCGTATGACCGGATGTGGGAGAGGAGCGCAGGGCGCAAAAGCCCAGGCTGAGACCGCTCGCCCAGTCGGTCCTCCGGACCCAGTCCGACGACCGCCTGGTCGCGCTGGCACGCGAGGGCCACGAGGCGGCGTTCGAGGAGATCGTGCGCCGTTATCGGCCGGGGCTGGTCGCCTTCGCGGCGGCGTACGCGCCGTCCGACCGCGCCGAGGACGTGGTCCAGGAGAGCCTGATCCGTTCCTGGGACGCACTGCGGGACTCGAAGGGTGAGATGAAGCTGAAGGCCTGGCTCTACACGATCGTTCGCAACCGGGCGCTCAACGCGCGCCGCGACGCGCGCACCCACCAACCGCTCTCGGACCAGATCGACGGCGTGCGCCGGCCCGACGAGGTCGTGCTGACGAAGGAGGAGCTCGTCCGGGTCGTGGCCGCGATGCGGGCGCTACCGGAGCCCCAGCGGGAGGCGCTGGTACACAGCGCGCTCGAGGGCCGCACGCACGAGCAGATCGCCGCTGCCGCCGGGACGAGCCCAGGCGCGGTCAGACAGCTGATCTACCGCGCCCGAGTGGCCGTCCGCGCCGGCGTCGGGCTGGTCATCCCGCTGCCGCTCGTACGCACCCTCGTCGAGCTCGGCGGGACGGGCGGGCCCGCGGTCGCGGCGGGGGGAGCGGTTGCCGGGGGCGCCGCCGCGGCGGGCGGGTCGCTGGCGACCAAGGCCGCGGTGGTCACCGCAGTCGGCGTGATCGCCGCCGGCTCGGGAATCGCGATCGAGCGCTCGGTGAACTCCGGTCATGGCTCCGAGAGCGGGCAGGGCACGGCCGATACGCGCGGACCCGGCGGCGGCGATCCTCAGCTCGTCGACGACTCCGAGGGCTCCTCGGGTCGGGGGCCGGGCTCATCGGTCCGGGTCATCGTCGGGACCCGGCTCGGGCCACGGTGACGAACGGGGGCCGGGCGGTGGCAACAGCGGGCCCGGCAGCGACTCTTCCGGCCCGGGCAGCGGAGGCGGCGGCTCGGGCAGCAGCGGGCCCGGCTCGGGCGGCTCGGGCTCCGGTACGAGCGGATCGGGCTCCGGCTCGAGCGGTCCGGCTCCGGCTCGTCGGGCTCCGGCTCGGGCTCGTCGGGCTCCGGCTCGGCTCGTCGGGCTCCGGCTCCGACTCCTCGGGCTCCGGCTCCGGCACGTCGGGCTCCGGCTCCGGCTCCTCGGGCTCCGGCTCCGGCTCCGGCTCCGGGCTCCGGCTCCTCGGGCTCCGGCTCGGGGTCGAGCGGCTCCGGTTCAGGCTCGTCCGGCTCCGGCTCGGGCGACGCCGCGACGACCACGGTCTCCTCATCCGGGCCGGGCTCGGGAACGACGACCACGTCCACGACACGACGACGACGACGACGACCGACAACTCCGGGTCCGGAAGCCTCGGCTCCGACTCGTCGGGCTCGTCCGGCCCCGGGTAACCGCCGAACGCCGTCGGCGGACGGCCCGTGGGGCGCCTCGGCGCGCGCCTACTTGGCGGCCAGCCAGTCGGAGCCGACCCCGACCTCGACCGCGAGCGGTGGATCGAGATCGAAGGCGGCGCACATCTCGCGGCGCGCGATCTCGGTCGCGGCGTCCATCTCGGCGCTCGGCCCCTCGAACAGGAGCTCGTCGTGGATCTGGAGGACCAGCTCGGTGCTCAGGCCCGCCTCCGAGAGCGCGCGATGGCAGCGCACCATCGCGACCTTGATGATGTCGGCCGCCGTTCCCTGGATCACGGTGTTGACCGCCAGGCGCTCGCCGAGCAGGCGGCGCTGGCGGTTCGAGGAGCGAAGCTCGGGGATGTTCCGCCGGCGCCCCATCAGCGTCTTCACGAAGCCGCGCTCCTCCGCGCTCGCGACCGTCGCCTCGATGAACGTCCTCACCGCCGGGAAGCGCTCGAAGTAGCGATCGATGTAGACGGCTGCCTCGTCGCGCTCGATGTTCAGCCGGTCGGCGAGCCCGAACGCGGAGAGCCCGTACGCGATCCCGTAATTGACCATCTTCGCCTTCGATCGCTCCGCCGGGGTGATCGCCTCCGGGTCGGCGCCGACGATCCCGGCGGCCGTCGCGGCGTGCACGTCCTCGCCGGAGGCGAAGATCTCGCGCAGCACGTCCTCCTCGGCGACGTGCGCGAGCACCCTGAGCTCGACCTGGTTGTAGTCGCAGGAAAGCAATCGCTTGCCGCGCTCGGCGACGAAGCACGAGCGCACCGGGCGGCCGACCTCGGAGCGGATCGGGATGTTCTGCAGGTTCGGGTTCGTGCTCGAGAGCCGGCCGGTCGCCGCCGTCACCTGGTTGAAGGTGGTGTGGATCCGGCCGTCGTCGTCGACCAGGCCCGGCAGCGAGTCGAGATAGGTGTTCTTGAGCTTCGTCAGCTCGCGCCAGCGCTCGACCTTCTCGACGATCGGGTGCTCGTCGCGAAGCTGGCCGAGGACGCGGGCGTCGGTCGAGAACCCGGTCTTGCCGCGCCGCTTCTTGGTCAGCGCGAGCTCGTCGAAGAACACCGTCGCCAGCTGCTGGGGCGAACCGATCGTGAACTCGTGCCCGGCGAGGTCGTAGATCTCTCGCTCGAGCTCGGCGATCTGCTCCTCCATCCCGGTGCCGATCTCGGCCAGCCGCTCCGTGTCGAGGCGGAGCCCGAGCCGCTCCATCTCGGCCAGCACCTCGATCAGCGGCATCTCGACCTCGTTCAGCAGCCGCTCGACCCCGAACTCCGTCAGTCGCTCGCGCTGGCGCTCGGCGAGCTCCCCGGCAAGCCGTGCGTCAACCGCCGGATCGCCGGCCGCCTCGCCCTCCTCGGCGGCGAGCGAGAGCTGTCCCTGCTCGGCTGCTGCCGGAGCCGCGGCGAGCCCGGCGTCGGCCGCAAGCTCGTGCAGGTCGTAGGTTCGGCGAGCCGGATCGATCAGGTACGCGGCGACCATCGTGTCGTGGGCGAGGTGGAGCCCTTCGGGCCGCGCCGCGGCGAGCAGGCTGCGGCGCCCGTGGCCGCCCAGTCCCTTGACGTCGTGGCCGATCAGCGGATGGTCGCGAAGCTCGCCGGCCAGGGCGGCGAGGTCGGCCGCATCGCCGGAGACGACCTTCGCACCGTCGCTGCCCGCCCAGCGCCCGCCGCCGATCGCGACCGCGATCGGCCCGTCGGCGAGGTCCGCCGGGGTCCCCTCCTCGGCGTCGACCTCGATCGTCTCCTCGACCATCCGCCCCGGGACGACCTCGTCCCACTCGTCGTCGAGGCGCTGGATCACCGCCCGCAGCTCGAACTCGTTCGCCGCGTCGCGCAGCTTCGAGCGGTCGGGCGAGGAGCGCAGCTCCTCGGTGATCGCCATCGGCACGGCGACGTCCTCGACCATCGTCGCCAGCTGCTTCGAGACCCGGGCGTCGTCGGCGTGCACGGTGAGGTTCTGCTTCCGCTTCGCCCCCGAGATCTCGCCCACCGCTCCGAGGACGTCCTCGAGCGAGCCGTACTGCTGAAGCAGCTGCGCCGCGGTCTTGTCGCCGATCCCCGGCACGCCCGGGATGTTGTCGGAGGTGTCGCCCTTGAGACCGATGAAGTCGGTGACCAGCTCGGGCGGAACCCCGTAGCGCTCGATCACGCCCTCGCGGTCGTAGACCTTCGTGTCGGTTACGCCGCGCGAAGTGGTCATCACCCGGATCCCGTCGCCGACCAGCTGGTAGACGTCGCGGTCGCCGGAGACGATCATCACCGGGATCCCGGCGCCGGATGCCTGGCGCGCCAGGGTGGCGATCACGTCGTCCGCCTCATAGCCCTCGACCGAGACGTTGCGAAACCCGAACGCCTCGGCCAGCGGCGCCAGGTGCGGCCACTGCTCCTTGAGCAGGTCCGGGCGTGACTTGCGCTGCGCCTTGTACTCGGCGTAGACGTTCTCCCGGCCCGACCACCCCTTGTCCCAGGCGACGACGACGGCCTTCGGCGAGTGGTCGATGAGGATCTTGGCCATCATCGAGGCGAACCCGTAGATCGCGTTCGTCGGCCGCCCGTCCGCGGTTGCGATCGACTCCGGGAGCGCGAAGAACGCCCGATAGGCGAGCGAGTTCCCATCGATCAGGAACAGCTCCTCGCCGCGCTTCTCCGCCGCCTTCTTCGCCACCCCTTGATCTTATGTACCGCCACTGGCGCCTGGGCCCCTCCGGCCGGCTTCGTCCCCCGCCTAGAATCCAGCGCCCGTGGCCTCGGTCTCCGCCCAGTTCTCGGTCACCGTGCGCGTCGAGCTCGACGCGCGCCAGGAGCCGCTGGGCAAGCTCACGGGGGCGATCGCCGAGGCCGGCGGGGCACTGCAGGGCGTCGACCTGGTGCCCGGTGCGGGCGCCGAGGGCAAGCGGGTCCGCGAGTTCACGATCGACGCCCGCGATCAGGCGCACTGGGAGGAGATCCTGCGGGCGATCGGGTCTACCCGCGGCGCCCGGGTGATCGACTACGTCGACCGGACGCTGGCGATGCACCGCGGCGGCAAGATCGAGCAGCACAACAAGTACCCGCTCAAGACCCGCGACGACCTCTCGATGGCCTACACGCCCGGGGTCGCGCGGGTCTGCATGGAGATCGCCGCCGACCGCTCGAAGGCGTTCGACTACACGATCAAGAAGAACACCGTCGCGGTCGTCTCCGACGGCTCGGCGGTGCTCGGGCTCGGCGACATCGGCCCCGAGGCGGCGATGCCCGTGATGGAGGGCAAGGCGATGCTGTTCAAGGAGTTCGCCGGGATCGACGCCTTCCCGATCTGCCTCGACACTCACGATCCGGCGCAGATCATCGATGCCGTGAAGCTGATGGCCCCGACCTTCGGCGGCATCAACCTCGAGGACATCTCGGCACCGCGCTGCTTCGTGATCGAGGACGCGCTCAAGGACGAGATCGACATCCCGGTCTTCCACGACGACCAGCACGGGACCGCCGTGGTGACGATGGCCGCCCTCTTCAACGCGTTGAAGATCGTCGGCAAGCCGATCTCCGAGCTCAACGTCCTGATGCTCGGGCTCGGCGCCGCCGGGGTCGCGGTGACGAAGATGATGCTCGCCTCCGGGATCACGAGGATCATCGGCTGCGATCGCAAGGGCGCGCTCTCGACCACCCGGGACGACTACGAGCAGATGACCGAGATCAAGCGCTGGTACTCCGAGAACTCCAATCCCGAGCACCGCCTCGGTCCGCCGTCGGAGGTGATCGAGGGCGCCGACCTCTTCGTCGGGGTCTCCGGCCCGGGGCTGATCGCACCGATCGACCTCGAGCGGATGGCCGACGACGCGATCGTCTTCGCGATGGCCAACCCGACGCCTGAGGTGATGCCCGAGGAGGCCGACCCGTACGTGCGGATCATGGCCACCGGCCGCTCCGACTACCCGAACCAGATCAACAACGTGCTCTGCTTTCCCGGGATCTTCCGTGGCGCGCTCGACGCGGGGGCGCCCCGGATCACAGAGGAGATGAAGCTCGCCGCCGCCCAGGGTATCGCCGAGGTCGTCGCCGACGACGATCTCTCCGAGGACTACATCATCCCCTCGGTCTTCGACCGCGACGTGGCACCGGCCGTTGCCAAGGCGGTCGTCGAGGAAGCGCGGCGGGCGGGGATCGCCCGCGTCTCGGAGGAAACGGGCACGTTCGCGACGATCGAGTAGGCGAAGCCCTCACGGGTAGAAAGGCTTGCGATGCGTGTTCTCGTCACCGGTGCCAGCGGCCTGATCGGATCCGCCGTCTGCGACGCGCTGCTCGCGCGCGGCGACGAGGTCGTCGGGCTGAGCCGCGACCCGGGGAAGGCGAGGGGCTCCCACCCGACCGTCTCCTGGCACGCCTGGGATCCGGCCAACGAGCGCCCCGCCGAAGCCGTGTTCGAGCGCGTCGACGCGGTCGTCAACCTGGTCGGCGAGGAGATCAACCAGCGGCTCACCCCGGAGGCGAAGCAGCGGATTCACGAGAGCCGCGTCCGGGCGACGAAGAACCTCGTCGACGCGATGCTGGCGGCGAGCCCGTCGCCGGCTACTCTGGTCAGCCAGGCGGCGATCGGAATCTATGGCGATCGGGGCGACGCGGTCCTCGACGAGTCCGCGCCTCCCGCTGACGGGTTTCTCCCCCAGCTCGTGGTCGAGTGGGAGCACGAGGCGCGGCAGGCGGAGGCGGGCGGCGTCCGGGTCGTCGTGCTGCGCACCGGGCTGATCCTCGACCCCGAGGGCGGGCTGCTGAAGCAGCTCGTGCCACCGTTCCGGTTCGGGCTCGGCGGTCCGCTCGCCGGAGGGGCCTGGTACATGCCGTGGATACACCGAGACGACGAGGTCGGGCTGATCCTCTGGGCGATCGACAACCCGAGCGTCAGCGGGACGCTCAACGCGACCGCACCGAGCCCGGTCACCAACAGCGAATTCTCGAAAGCACTCGGCGCCGCGCTGCACCGGCCGTCGTTTCTCCCGGCGCCGAAGCTCGCCGTCGTCGCGATGCGCGGACCGGAGCTCGCCGAGCAGATCGTCGGCAGCCACAGGGTGATCCCGCGACGCGCCCAGGACCTCGGCTACGCGTTCCGCTACAGCGAGGTCGAGCCGGCGCTGCGCGACCTGCTCGAGCGCTGAGCGCCGCGCCTACCGCGCGCTGAGCCCGGCCGCGGGGACCGGGTGGCCGCCGATGATCCGGTAGCCGGTCAGCCGCGCGAGTGTGGTGTCGCCGACGTCGTCGATCGAGTAGCGACCGACGACCGAGTCGCGATCGGCGGTGTCGAAGAAGGCGTGGACGACGGACGCCCGGTCCCCGGGGTCCGAGGCGCGGTCGATCGCGTCGAGGATCGCCGCCATCGCCTCGTAGCCGTAGGCCGCGTAACGGCCAGGGGCGCGGTGGTAGCGAGCCTCGAAGCGGCGGCTCAGCTGTTGACCGCGGGGCGGGAGCTGGGACGGAGCGAGCGCGGCCGATGTCGCCAGGGTCCCGTCGGGTTGCGCCTCGACGGCGCCCGGGACGAGCTCGGCATCGGAGGTCAGCAGCCGGCCGCCGAAGCCGCGCGTGATCGCCACCGGCTCGCGATCGGGCTCGCCGCCGTAGAAGATCAGCTGCGCCCCCCGCCGGGTGATCTCGGCGCCCGCGAGCGTGTCCTCGAAAACGGCCACCATGTCCCTTCCGAACCGCGACCCGTCGGAGACGGTCGCGACCCGGCGGACGCCGAGCCGGCGCACCCACCCGGCTGCCGCCCGCGCCTGGGCGTCGTCGGCGGGGATCACGCGGGCGAAGGTGCGCTGGCCCGACGGCTGCGCGTCGGGGAGATCGTCCGAACCCGGAAAGGGAGCGACGAGATCGACCGCGCCGCTGGCCGGCGAGACCTGGAGCAGGCTCGCCTCGTTGGTGATCGGCACGGAGGCGCGTGACGCCCCCGAGTCGAACTCCCCGAGGTAGGCGATCGCGGTCGAGTCCTCGGTCGCGGTGCGGGCGTCGGCGGCGGCCTGCGCCGGCGTCCACGCGGCGCTGCGCGCCGGGCCCTCGGTGTCGTCGAGGTAGCGCGCCCTGACCTCGACGCCGGCGGCCGCACCACCGGCGTCGACGAGCGCCAGGCGGGCGCCATCGGCGATATCCCGTCCGTCGACCGCGCTCGGCCCGCGCAGCGGCAGGCTGACGTAGACGGTGAGGCTCTCGGCGCCCCCTCCGTCACCGCCCCCACAGCCCGACAGCAACGCGGCGACGACCACTGCCGCGCCCGCGAGGGTGCTTGCGCCGCGCAGGGTGAGCGGGCGACTAACCGAGGAACGGCTGCGCAACCGCGTATTCCTCGGGCGAGACCGTGCGCAGCTCGGCGACCGCTTCCGCGAGCGGCACGAGCTCGATCCGGGTCCCGCGGAGCGCCGGCATCGTTCCCCAACGGCGCTCACCCGCGGCGTCGATCGCGGCGACGCCGAACCGGGTCGCGAGCACGCGGTCGTACGCGGTCGGCGTACCGCCGCGCTGGATGTGGCCAAGGACGACGGCGCGGGTCTCGAACCCGGTGCGCTGCTCGATCTCGCGCTCGAGCCGCTGGCCGATCCCACCGAGCCGGACATGGCCGAACTCGTCCGTCTCTCCCGCCGCGACCTCCATCGTCCCCTCCCTCGGGGTCGCGCCCTCGGCGGCGACGACGATCGAGAAGAAGCGACCGCGCTGGTGGCGGCGGCGAATCAGCCCGCAGACATCGTCGATGTCGAACGGCTGCTCGGGGATCAGGATCACGTCGCCTCCGCCGGCGACCCCCGAGTAGAGCGCGATCCAGCCCGCGTGGCGTCCCATCACCTCGACCACCATGACGCGATGATGGGACTCGGCGGTGGTGTGCAGGCGGTCGATCGCCTCGGTCGCCACCTGGAGCGCGGTGTCGAAGCCGAACGTGACATCGGTCGCGCCGATGTCGTTGTCGATCGTCTTCGGCACACCGACGACGTTCAGCGAGTGCTCGGCGTGAAGCCGGTTGGCGGCGCCGAGCGTGTCCTCGCCGCCGATCGCGATCAACCCGTCGAGGCCGAGCTCATCGATGCTCGCGGAGATCCGGTCGGGGCCGTCGGGATCCTTGAGCGGGTTCGTGCGCGAGGTGCCGAGAATGGTCCCGCCCCGGGGCAGGATCCCCCGGGTCGACTCGATCGTCAGCGGCTCGGCGTCGGCCTCCAGCGGCCCGCGCCATCCGTCCCGGAACCCGATGATCTCGTGCCCGCCGAGGTCGATTCCCTTGCGGACGATCGCGCGGATGACCGCGTTCAGACCCGGACAGTCGCCGCCGCCGGTGAGAACTCCGAATCGCACCCGGGCAACATACCCGCCGCGCGCCCGGGCCTCGATCGTCGGCTCAGGTCTTCATCCAGTCGATCAGCGGCTTCGCCCAGCGGTCGAGGACGCCGTTCAGGAGGATGAACAGGAAGATCAACGCGGCGACGGTGCCGCCGAGCGAGAAGGCGTAGGCGACGATCAGCGCGATCAGGCCGATCACCGTGAAAACGAGCAGTCGCACGTGCCGAAATCTAGCCGCTCAGCGTGACATCGCGGCGCGTGCCGCACCGAGGAACTCGGCCACGGCCCGGGCGGCCGCGGGCGCGCCGTCGGCCTCGGCGGCCGCGCGGACGAGTCGGGTGCCGATGATCACGCCGTCGGCGATCGCCCCCACCTGCGCCGCCAGCTCGGGGGTCCCGACCCCGAATCCGACCGCGACCGGGACCGCCGCGTCGGCCCTCGTCCCGGCGACGAGGTCCCCGAGCGATGCCGGGAGCTCGTCTCGCTCGCCGGTCGTGCGGGTGTCGGAGACGACGTAGACGAACCCGCGCGCCGCCGCGCAGATCTCCGCCCGGCGCGCCGGCGGGGTGGTCGGAGCCACGAGCGGCACCAGCGCGAGCCCGGCGGCCTCCAGTGCGGCCGAGATCTCGGCGCCCTCCTCGACCGGCAGGTCGGGGACGATCGCCCCCGCGCCGCCGGCGTCGGCGAGCGCCCCGGCGAACCGCTCCGGGCCGCGGGCGAGGACCATGTTCGCGTAGGCCATCGCGACCACGGGGACCCGCCCGGAGAACCGGGTGCAGTCCTCGAGCACGGTGTCGAGCGTCGCGCCGGCCGCCAGGGCGCGGGTCGCAGCCGCGTGGATCACGGGGCCGTCGGCGAGCGGATCCGAGTAGGGCACGCCGAGCTCGATCAGATCGGCCCCCGCGTCGACGTAGGCCTCGGCGACGGCGGCGGAGGTCTCGCGATCGGGGAAGCCGCCCATCATGTACGGCATCAGCGCGGCCCGCCCCTCCCCCGCCGCCGCCGCGAACCCGGCGGCGATCCGATCAGCCATCGCCGAGCAGCTCGACGACCTCGGCCAGATCCTTGTCGCCCCGGCCGCTGAGAGTCAGGACGTCGAAGCTCGCCGCGTCGCGATCCGGTGGTCCCGGATTGGCGAGCAGCCAGGCGATCGCGTGCGCCGGCTCGAGCGCCGGGATGATCCCCTCGAGCCTGGCGAGCTCGCGGAAGGCGCGCAGCGCGTCGTCGTCGGTGACCGCCTCGTAGCGGACCCGTCCGATATCGCGCAGATAGGCGTGCTCCGGTCCGACGCCCGGATAGTCGAGACCCGCGGAGACCGAATGCGCCTCGAGGATCTGCCCGTCGTCGTCGGCGAGCACCGAGGAGAGCGCGCCGTGGAGAACGCCGGCGCGCCCGGCGCTCAGCGAGGCGCCGTGGCGGCCGCTTGCGATCCCCTCCCCGCCCGCCTCGACGCCGATCAGCTCGACCTCCGGGTCATCGAGGAAGGCGGTGAACGTCCCGATCGCGTTCGAGCCGCCGCCGACGCAGGCGATCACCCGAGCCGGCAGCGTCCGCTCGGCGGCGATCGCCTGCTCGCGCGCCTCGTCGCCGATCACCCGCTGCAGGTCGCGGACCAGGGCCGGGTACGGCGCCGGCCCGACCGCCGACCCGATCACGTAGTGCGTGTCGGCGACGTTCGTCACCCAGTCGCGGATCGCGGCGCTGACCGCCTCCTTCAGGGTCCGGGCGCCCGCCTCGACCGGAGCGACCTCGGCGCCGAGCAGGCGCATTCGCTCGACGTTCGGCGCCTGGCGTCGCATGTCCTCCGTCCCCATGTAGACGACGCACCGGAGGCCGAGCAGCGCGGACGCGGTCGCCGCCGCGACGCCGTGCTGTCCGGCGCCCGTCTCGGCGATCAGCCGCGGCTTGCCCATCCGTTTCGCCAGCAGCGCCTGGCCGACGGCGTTGTTGATCTTGTGGGCACCCGTGTGGGCGAGGTCCTCGCGCTTCAGATAGATCCGCCTCCCGACTCGATCGGAGAGCCGCGCGGCCGGATAGAGCGGCGTCGGGCGGCCGACGAAATCGCGCCCCAGACGCTCGAGCTCGGCGCGGAACGCGGGGTCGCGGCGCGCATCGGCCCAGGCGAGGGTGAGTTCGTCGAGGGCCGCGACGAGGACCTCGGGGACGAAGCGGCCGCCGTAGGGCCCGAAGCGCTCCTCGATCCCCGTCGCAGCGCCGATCCCGCCGGCCGCCCCCGAGGGCGCGCCGCTCATCCGGCGACCGCCTCGGGATCGCCCGAGGCGAGCCCGGCGCTCTCGGCGAAGGCGGCCATTCGAGCGTGATCCTTGATCCCCGGCGCCGACTCGACCCCGCTCGCAACGTCGACCGCGAACGGCCGAGCGACCTCGATCGCCTGGCCGACGTTCTCGGCGCAGAGACCGCCGGCGAGGATCATCGGCACGGTCGAGCGACGCCCGCGGACCAGCTCCCAGTCGAAGCGCTCGCCGGTGCCGCCCGGCGCGCCCGGGCGGTGCGTGTCGAGCAGGTGATAGTCGGTGCGGTAGACCTCGGCCGCCTGGACGTCGGCGAAGCTGCGGACGCGAATCGCCTTGATCACCTTGCAGCCGGTGCGCCGCGCGGCCTCGCGGCAGAAGTCGGGGCCCTCGTCGCCGTGCAGCTGGAGCATCGCGAGCTGCTCGTCCTCGGCGGCGTGGGCGAGCTCGTCGAGGGTCGGATTGACGAACACCCCGACGATCTCGACCTGGCGGCGCAGCTCGGCGCTGATCTCGATCGCCGTCGCGGGGTCGCAGCGCCGGGGGCTCTGTGCCCAGTGGTTGAGGCCGATCGCCCAGGCTCCGACGCGAACCGCCTCGCGAGCGTCCTCGACCCCGGTGATGCCGCAGAACTTGACGCGCATACGCCCCTAGGTTGGCAGACCAAATAGCGGTGGGCCGGCTTACCAGCCGGCCCACCACCGATCGGAGGATCCCTGGGAGGGTCCCTTACCGCTCCGCGCGTGGCGGGTGCCTACCCATGTGCCTGCGCGGGCCTCTCGGCCAGGGTGAGCGTCACGGTGCGCTCCTGTCCGCCATGAAGGAGCGTCATCTCGAGGCTGTCGCCTGGCTTCTTCGAGTCCACTGCCGCGATCACGTCGTCCATGCCCGTGACCGGCTGGCCATCGACCTTGGTGATCACGTCACCGCCCGCCTTGATCGGCTGACCGCCGACCGTGACCGTGGCATTGCCGGCCTCGATGCCCGCCTTGTCGGCAGGGCTGCCGGGCACGACCGACTCGACGATCGCGCCCGAGCTCGTGTCGAGGTTGAGCACGTTGGCGATCTCGGGCGTCAGATCGGCGCCGCTGATCCCGACGAAGGCGTGCTCGAACCGAACCGTGGTCGATCAGCTGCTGGGCGATCTCGCTCGCGGTGTCGATCGGGACGGCGAAGCCGATCCCGACGTTTCCGTTCGAGCTGCCGCCGGACTCGATCTGGGAGTTGATCCCGATCACCTGGCCGGCGGAGTCGATCAGCGGGCCACCGGAGTTGCCCGGGTTGATCGGCGCGTCCGTCTGGATCGCGTTCTCGATCGCGAAGCCGTTCGGCGAGTCGATCTGGCGCTGGACCGCGGAGACGATCCCGGCCGTGGCGGTGTCGTCGAGGCCGAACGGGTTTCCGATCGCGACCACCGGGTCGCCGACCTTGACCTGCGAGGAGGAACCGAGCGGCAGCGGCTTCAGCTGGACCGAACCGCTGTCGACCGAGAGCACGGCGACATCGGTCGAGGGGTCGGTCCCGACCACCTTCGCCGGGAAGGTCTGGCCGTCGGAGCCGCCGACGGTGACCGTGACGTCGCTGGCGCCGTCGACGACGTGGGCGTTGGTGAGGATGTGGCCCTCGTTGTCGATCACGAAGCCCGATCCGGTCGCGGTGCCGCCGCCCGACTGGCCGAACGGGTTGAAGGGGGACGTCTGGGCCTGTTGCTTTGCCGTGATCAGGACGACACCCGGGGCGTCGCTGGAATAGATCTGGTTCACGGTCAGGGCCTTGCCCTTGGTGTCGGCGGTGGGTGTCGCCAACGGCGCCGACGGTGTCAGCACCGCGGACGTCGAGGACCCGTTGTCGGAGTGGACCCAGCCGGCGGCGATCGCAGCCCACCCGAGCAGGGCGACCACGAGCCCGCCCGCGAGTGCGGAGGCAAATGGGGTGCGAGAAAATTTCTTCATGCGGCGAGAATGCTCAGGGGGCCTTAACCGGGTCTAACGCGACCCGAAATTGGAGCTAAGAACCCGCCCGGCGGGCGTCGATCGTCGCCTGCGACGCGGGCTCAGGCCTCGGACGTGCGGTCGAGGTAGTGCTCGCGGGTCCGCTCCTCGTCCATCGTCAACTCGCGGACGGCCGCCTCGGGGTCCCCGGAGCGCATCAGCGCCTCGCCGATCAGCACCCCGTCGCAGCCGATTCGCTCGAGCTCCGAGAGTTGCTCCCAGCGGTCGTAGCCCGACTCCGAGACCACCGTCTTGCCGGCCGGGACGTCGGTGAGCAGCTCGGCCGTGGTCTCGAGGTCGACGGAGAGGTCGGAGAGGTCGCGGTTGTTGATCCCGATCGTCCCGGCGCCGAGCTCGAGGGCACGGTCGAGATCGGCCTCGTCGTGGACCTCGACCAGGCAGTCGAGGTCGAGCAGCCTCGCCTCCTCGTAGAGCGTCCGCAGGGCGGCGTCGTCGAGTGCCGCGACGATCAGGAGCACGGCGTCGGCGCCGTTGACAGCAGCCTCATAGAGCTGGTAGGGGTCGACGATGAAGTCCTTGCGCAGGATCGGCAGGCTCGAGGCCGCGCGGGCGGTGCGCAGATCGTCGAGCGAACCGCCGAAGTGGGGCCCGTCGGTGAGCACCGAGAGCGCCGCGGCGCCGCCGCGCTCGTACGCGGTGCAGATCTCCGCGACGGTCGGCTCGGAGGCGATCTCGCCGGCGCTCGGCGAGCGCCGCTTGAACTCTGCGATCAGCGACAGCCCGGGCCTCACCATCGCCTCGCTGAACGGGCGCGACCCGCTCAGCGTCCCAACCGCGTCGCGGAGGTCGCCGAGCGGAACCTGCCGCTTGCGGCGCTCCACGTCTCCTCGCGCTGCCCCCACGAGCTCGTCGAGCTTGCTCATCCCCGCAGCAGGGTAGACGAGCCCGCGCTAAAGCGGGGATGACGATCGAGCGAGCTCCGCCGTGAGCTCGACGAGACGGCCGAGGACGCCCTCGGCGGCGCCCGAGTCGATCGCGGCGCGCGCGCGGTCGAGCGCCGAGCCGAGATCGTGGGCGCCGCCGGCCGCGAGGATCGCAGCCGCGGCGTTGAGCGCGACCACGTCACGCGCCGGACCGGGGTCGCCGGCGAGCACCGACCGGACGGTCGCCGCGTTGTCGGCCGGGCTGCCGCCGGCGATCTCGGCGAGCTCGGCTCGGACTATCCCGAGGTCCTCCGGGGTCACGAACCACTCCTCGGTGCCGCCCTCGGCGACCTCGATCACCCGGGTCCGGGCCCCGACGCTGACCTCGTCGAGGCCGTCATCGGCGCAGACGACGAGCGCGCGCTCGCAACCGAGGCCGAGCAGCGCCTCGGCGATCGTCTCCTGGTAGAGGCGGGCCGAGACCCCGAGCAGCTGGCGGCTCGCCCCGGCGGGGTTGGTGAGCGGGCCGAGGAAGTTGAAGATCGTCCGCACGGCGAGCTCGCGGCGCACCGGCACGACGTGCTTCATCGCAGCGTGGTGACTGGGGGCGAACATGAACCCGAAGCCGACTTCCTCGATACAGCGCGCGATCGCACCCGGACCGAGGTCGATCCGAACGCCGAGCGCCTCGAGCACGTCGGCGGAGCCGCAGCGGCTCGTGTTCGAGCGATTGCCGTGCTTGGCGACCGCGCAGCCGGCGCCCGCGGCGACCAGCGCCGCCGTGGTCGAGATGTTGAACGTCGACGGGCCGCCCCCGGTTCCCGCCGTGTCGACGAGGCCCTCGGCCGGGGTCTCGACCGATGCCGCGAGCCTCCGCATCGTTCGAGCAAGACCGACCAGCTCGGCGACCGTCTCGCCCTTCGCGCGCAGCGCGATCAGGAAGGCGGCGGCCTGCACGTCGCTCGCCCGCCCCTCCATCACCTCGTCGAGGACGGCCGAGGCGTGGTCGGCGGTCAGGTGGATCCCGGACGCGACCTCGTCGATCGCGCGGGTGAGGATTTCGTTCGGCATCGGCTCAGTCGGTCGGGGCCGGTTGCCCGTTTCGCGGCTCGAGGAAGTTCGCGAGCAGTTGCTTGCCGTCGGGGGTGAGGACGGACTCGGGGTGAAATTGGACGCCGAAGGCGGGTAGGGCGCGGTGGCGAACCGCCATCACGACATCGCCGTACCGCGCGGTGCGCTCGAGCTCCGAGGGCAGCTGGGGATCGGCGATCAGCGAGTGGTAGCGACCGGCGCGGAGCGGATTCGGCAGGCCCGCGAAGAGGCCCGATCCGTCGTGCTCGATCTCGGCGTCCTTGCCGTGGACCGGCTCGCCGCGGATCGTGCTGCCGCCGAACGCCTCGACGACCGACTGATGGCCGAGGCAGACGCCGAGCGTCGGGACCCCGGCCTCGGCGAACGCCCGCGACGCCTCGATCGAGATCCCGGCGTCCGCGGGCGTGCACGGCCCGGGCGAGATCACGAGCCGCTCCGGCTCGCGCCCGAGCAGCTCCGCGACCGACGCCTTGTCGTTGCGCACCACCTCGACCTCGGCGCCGAGCTCGCCCAGGTACTGGACCAGGTTGTAGGTGAACGAGTCGTAGTTGTCGATCATCAGAACCCGCATCGCTCGCCGCTCGATCATCCCCACTCCGCCTGGCTCTCGGCGAGCTCGACCGCCTTGAACATCGCCTGCGCCTTGGCGACGCTCTCCCTGTACTCGTAGTCCGGCTTCGCGTCGGCGACCGTGCCGCCGCCGGCCTGGACGTGGACCCGGCCATCCTTGACCACGGCGGTGCGGATGTGGATCGCCGTATCGAGGTCGCCTGTGAAGCTCAGATAGCCCACCGCGCCACCGTACGAGCAGCGCTTGTGGGGCTCGAGCTCGTCGATGATCTGCATCGCGCGGACCTTCGGAGCGCCGGAGAGCGTCCCGGCGGGCAGCACCGCGCGCAGCGCGTCCATCGCGCCGATCCCGTCGCGCAGCGTCCCGGAGACCTGGCTGACGATGTGGAGCACGTGCGAGTAGGTCTCGACGACCATGAACTCGTCCACGGTCACCGATCCGTACTCGCACACCCGGCCGAGATCGTTGCGCCCCAGGTCGACCAGCATCACGTGCTCGGCACGCTCCTTCGGGTCCGAGAGCAGCGCCTCGGCCTGGCGCCGGTCCTCCTCCTCGTCGGCACCGCGGGGGTAGGTGCCGGCGATCGGCCGCGTCTCGGCCTCGCGGCCGCCGACCTTGACCAGCGGCTCGGGTGAGGCGCCGGCGATCTGGAAGTCGCCGAACTCGAGGAAGTACATGTAGGGCGACGGGTTGACCGCCCGCAGTCCGCGGTAGATCGAGAACGCCTCGACCGCGGCCGGAGCCGAGAAGCGCTGCGAGGGGACCACCTGGAAGGCGTCGCCGGCGTGCACGTACTCGATCACCCGGGCGACGTTGGCCTCGAAGTGCTCGCGCTTGTGGTTCGAGACCCACGGTCCCTCGACGCCGTCCGGTTTGAACGAATCCGGGGGCGGCGGTTCGGCGGCGGTCGCATCGGGTCGCGGCCGCGGCGGCGGGACCGGGCCCCGCAACGCCGCCCGCGCCTCCTCGATCACCCCGAGAGCGCGGTCGTAGGCGGCGTCGACGCCCTCGTCGGAATCGCAGAACGCGTATCCGATCACCGACACCTCGTGCCTCAGGTGGTCGAAGGCGAGCATCAGCTCGCAGATCATCAGCGACATGTCGGGGAGGCCCAACGGGTCGGGATTCGGCGGCCCGAGGGGTTCGACCGCCCGCACGAGGTCATAGCCGAAGAACCCGACCGCGCCGCCGGCGAACGGCGGCAGCTCCCCGGGGGCGGCGACGGTGAACCCGCGGAGCGCCGCCGCGACGGCGGCGTAGGGGTCGGGCGCGTCGGTCTCGGTGACGGTCCCGTCGCGGGTCACGATCAGCCGGCCCTGCTCCCAACGCAGCTCGACCCGCGGGCGGAAGCCGAGAAACGAGTAGCGGCCGAGCCTGCCCCGCTCGGCCGACTCGAGCAGGAACGAGGGCCCAGGGAGCGCTTCGCGCAGCTTCAGGAACGCCGAGACCGGCGTCTCGCAGTCGTCGACGAAGCGGTAGGAGACCGGGACCACGTCGGCCTCCCGAGCGAGCTCCCGAGCGCGGCCGAGGTCCGGTTCGAGCCGCGGCTCGGACTCAGTGACGACGGCCATTGAGCGTCTCCAGTGCGGCCGAGAGCGGGACGTCGCGCGACAGCAACAGCACCTCGAGGTGGTAGAGCAGGTCGGCCGCCTCCTCGGCAACCCGTTCGTCCGACTCGCCGGCCGCGGCGCGCGCGACCTCGTCCGCCTCCTCGCGCACCTTCGACTCGATTCGCCGCGGATCGGAGAGCAGCTCGACCGTATACGAGCCGGCGGGTCGGTCGTCGCGCCGCTCGACGAGCGTCCGAGCGAGCCCGGCGAGCGCCTCGTGGGCGGCCGGCTCGGGCTCCCCCGGCGCCGGATCGGCGTCCGTCGACGGATCGGCGGACCCCGCGTAGTCGCGGTAGAAGCATGAGCGCTGCCCGGTGTGGCACGCGGGGCCCGCCGGGTCGACCAGCGCCACGATCGCATCGGCGTCGCAGTCGTAGCGCAGCTGGCGCAGGCGCTGGACGTTGCCCGAGGTCGCCCCCTTGTGCCAGAGCTCGTCCCGGGAGCGGCTGTGAAGATGAATCTCGCCGGTCTCCAAGGTCAGCCGCAGCGCCTCGGCGTTCATGTAGGCCAGGGTCAGCACCTCGCCGCTGGTCCAGTCCTGGATCACGCACGGCACCAGGCCCCGCTCGTCGAATCGGATCTCGGGCACGGTCATCGGCGCCAGTCTACGTAGGGAATCGCTAGTCGATCCCGAGCCGGTCGAGCAACCCTTCGTCGCGCCGCCAGCGCTCGCGGACCCGGACATGGAGGTCGAGGAAGACCTTGGCGCAGAGCTCACGCTCGAGCTCCTTGCGGGACGCGGTCCCGATCTCGCGGACCATCCGCCCGCCCTTGCCGATCAGGATCGCCTTCTGGGACTCGGTCTCGGCCCAGATCTGGGCGCTGACCTCGATCAGGCCGTCCTCGCGCTCGGCGATCTCCTCGATCGCGACCTCGACCGCGTGCGGGAGCTCCTCGCGGGTGCGGCGCAGGACCTGCTCGCGGATCAGCTCCGCGAGGTGGACCTCGCTCGCCTGGTCGGTGCGCTCGGCGGGCGGGTAGAGCAGCGGGCCCTCCGGGACGAGCTCGGCGAGCCGGTTGACGAGCGGCTCGATCCCGGTGCCGCGCTTCGCGGAGATCGGAAAGACCTCATCGACGGCGTCGAGCTCGGCGGCCGCGGCGAGCGCCTGGGTCGTCGCAGCCGGGTCGAGCCGGTCGACCTTGTTGACGGCGCAGATCACCGGGACGCCGACCTGCGCGGAGAGCAGATGGCGAGCGATGAACCGGTCGCCGGGCCCGACCCCCTGCTCGCCGTTCACCACCAGGAGCACGGCGTCGGCGCCCTCGAGCTCCTGCTCGACCCGGCGCTGCATGCGCTCGGTGAGCACGTCGCGAGGCCGCTGCACGCCGGGCAGATCGACGAGCACGAGCTGCCAGGCGGCGGCGAGATCGGTGGCGACGCCGCGGCTCGCACGGCGGGTCGTCTGCGGCCGGTCGGAGATGATCGCCACCTTCGCCCCGACGATCGCGTTGACGAGCGTCGACTTGCCGACGTTCGGGCGGCCCGCGAGGCCGACGAACCCGGCCCGGGTCGGAAGGCTCTGTTCGCCGCCGGTCACCAACGGCCAGCGTCGCATACTCGCCGCGCGCGCACGGAGCCCAGCAGGGTGGCCCGCTTCAATCGCCGCCCGAAGCCCTGATCCGGCCGAGGACGGCAGCCTGCAGCTCGAGCATCTCGCCGTCGTCCGTCTCGTGGTCGTGCCCGCACAGGTGGAGGACGCCGTGAACGGTCGCCTCGAGGAGATCGGCGGTCTGCCCGGGGCAGATCACGACGTCGCCGAGCTCGCGCGGGCCCGCCGTCGGTCCGGCCCCGTCGATCGGGAACGAGAGCACGTCGGTGGGCGCGTCGCGGCCCCGGTGCCGGCGGTTGAGCTCGCGGATCCGCGGCTCGCCGACGAGCTCGACCGAGACGTGTCCGTCGGCCGCCCCGACCGCGTCCAGGGTCGCGGCGACGGCGTCTCGCAGCGACTCGGGAACGTCGGAGAGGTCGGCGGTCAACCGGGCTTCTTGCGCTCCGAGTACTCGCCGTAGGCGGCGACGATCCGCTGCACGAGCTGGTGGCGAACGACGTCCTCGCCGCCGAAACGGACGAAGGCGATGTCGTCGACCGCCTCCAGGATCTCGCCGACGACGACGAGCCCGGATCGCTGGTCGGTCGGGAGATCGATCTGGGTGATGTCTCCGGTGACGACCATCTTCGAGCCGAATCCGAGCCGGGTCAGGAACATCTTCATCTGCTCGGGGCTCGTGTTCTGTGCCTCGTCGAGGATCACGAACGAGTCGTTCAGGGTGCGGCCGCGCATGAATGCGAGCGGGGCGACCTCGATCACCCCGCGGTCGAAGTAGGCGAGCACCCGCTCGGGATCGAGCATGTCGTAGAGCGCGTCGAACAGGGGGCGCAGGTAGGGGTCGACCTTTGCCTGGATGTCGCCGGGGAGGAAGCCGAGGCGCTCGCCGGCCTCGACCGCCGGTCTCGTGAGGATGATCCTGTTGATCTCGCGCGACTCGAGCGCGGCGACCGCCATCGCAACCGCGAGGAAGGTCTTGCCCGTCCCGGCCGGGCCGATCCCGAAGCTGACCGTGTGGTTTCGGATCGAATCCACGTACCGCTTCTGATTGACCGTCTTCGGGGCCACCTTGATCGCCCGATGTCGCCAGATCACGTCCTCGAGGATCGTCGCCGGCTGCGCCGCCGCATCGAGCGCCCCGGTGACGGTGTCGATCGTCGTCGGCGCCAGGTCGTGTCCGCGTTCGACCAGGCCGACGAGCTCGTCGACCATCGTCGCGGCGCGGCTCACGTCGGCGTCGTCGCCGTCGAGGGTGAGTACGTTCCCGCGCAGGAACAGCTCGCAGCCGAGTCGATCCTCGAGCTCGCGGAGAACGGTGTCCTCCGAGCCCGCGAGCTCGGCCGCGACGTTGTTGTCGAGGGTCAGCTGGCGGCGGGCCAACGGCTATCCCGCAAGCTTCTCGCGCACCGCCGCGCTCACCCGACCGCCGTCGGCCCGCCCGGCCACCCTCGGCATCACGGCGCCCATCACCTTGCCGATCGCCGCCTGGTCGGAGGCGCCGCTCGCGGCGATCGCCTCGTCGACCAGCAGCTCGAGGTCCTCGTCGGAGAGCTCGGCCGGCAGATAGCCCTCGATCACCGTCGCCTCGGCCTCCTCCGAGGCGGCGCGGTCCTCGCTGCCACCCTCGCGGTAGGCGGAGGCGGCCTCGAGCCGGCGCTTGCGCTCGCGGCGCAGCACCGCAACCTCGTCCGAGCCGCCCTCCTTGGCGTCCTTCTGCAGTGCGTCGGCGACCATCCGCAGGGCACCGACCCGGTCGCGTTCGCCGGCCTTCATCGCGGTCCGTGTGTCGGCCTGGACCCGCTCGAGAATCGTCTCGGTCATCGCCACAAGGGTAGCCGTGACGGGCGCGAACCCGGCGACCGGCTACGGCGTCAGGTCGACCAGCTCGACGTCGCCGAGCGGCAGCTGCAAAAAGCGCGTCCCGAGCTCGCGGAAGCTCGTCGGGTCGCCGGTGCAGAGGAACCGGTAGGAGCCCTCGTCGCTGTCGGTCGCGGCGATCCCGCCCGATTCCAGCAACCGCTGCGCGGTCGCCGCGAGCGCGTGGCCGGCGGTCACGAGGCGCACCTGGCGACCGAGGAAGCGCTGCAGCATCGGAGCGACGAGCGGGTAGTGGGTGCAGCCGAGGATCACGGTGTCGACGTGGGCGCGCCGCAGTGGGGCGCAGTAGGAGCGCACGGTCTCGACCACGGACTCCGAGAACGGGAAGCCGCGCTGGATGATCGCCGCGAGGTCCGGGGCGGCGACCTGGGTGACCCTCAGCTGGCGGTGCTGGCGGCCGAGCGCGCGAAGGTAGGCACCGCCCTCGACCGTCGCCCTCGTCGCCAGCACGCCGACGCGGCCGGAATCGGTGATCGCGGCCGCGATCTCCGCCTCCGGCTCGATCACCGCGACCACCTCGACCCCCGATTCGGCGGCGATCTCGCGAGCCGTCTCGAGCCCGGCCGAGGCGGCCGAGTTGCACGCGATCACGATCAGCTTCGCGCCCCGGTCGACGAGATAGCGCGTGTTGCGTTCCGAGCACTCGCGCAGCTCGGCATCGGACTTCGCGCCGTAGGGAAAGCGTGCGTCGTCGCCGAGATAGAGATAGTCCTCCTCCGGCAGCGAGACGAGGCACTCGTGCAGGACGGTGAGCCCGCCGACGCCCGAATCGAAGACCGCGATCGGCAGCGAGGGATCGGGGGCGGACGGGGTCACGCGTCAGATGATTGCCGGTGCGAGACTGAAGCGGTGAACGGTTTCGGTCAGGACTCGGGATCGGCGCTGTCGCTGTGGTCTCAGGACTCGGTCCTCTCGATCTGCTCGAAGGGCTCGGCGCTGTCGATCGGCTCGGTCGGCTCGGCGCTCTCGATCGGCTCGGTCGGCTGCGGCGCCTCGGCGCTCTCGATCGGTTCGGTCGCCTCGATCGGCTCGGTGCTGTCGGCGGCGTCGCGCAGCTCGGTGATGTCGGCCGCCGAGCGCGGGGCGATCCTCGGCGAGCAGAGCCCGCGCGCGGGGCTGCTCGCCGCGGCGGTGCTCGCCGCGGCGGCCGTGGTCGTCGCGTTGCGCGCCTGAGTCGCCTACAGGAACGGCTTCGCGGCCATCACGTAGATCGTCAGGATCACGATCAGGCCGGCGACCGGGCCCAGCCGCGCCATCTTGCCGCTGACCTCGTTGAACTCGCGGCTGAACTCGACCTTGCCGCCGCCGGATGCCTCGATGTCGCGCCGCGCGAGCTGCTCGGCCCGGCGCTCGTTCGGGAGGAAGAAGCCGTGCACCATCCCGATCAGGACGATGATCGCGATCAGCCCCCAGGCGACGAAGAAGTCGCCGAAGTCCCAGCTGTCCCCGGCGAGGTAGAGCCCCGTGATCAGGATCACGATCGCGCCGATCGTGACCATCGAGCGGTCGATCCGCTGCAGGACGCGGAAGATGGTCGGCAGGCTGCGGGGGTCGTCTCGGCCCGCGATCGCGAGGAAGATCCCGTAGGCGAACGTGGGGCCGAAGGCGAGCACGACGGCGCTGATATGGGCCCAGACGACGACGTTGTAGAACGTGACTGTGGCGGCGATCATGGCGCCACACTACCCCGCACCCCCGTCGGAACTGACCGACCGACCGAGCAGCGCCGCCCAGTCGCCATCGACCCGCCGCTCAGCGATCTCGAGTCCGGCGGCGCCCAGCCCCGTCACGACCTGATCGACCTCGGCGGCCAGAAGCCCGGAGCAGATCAGGCTCCGCGGATGCGATCGGAGCCGCCCGGCGACCGCGAGCAGCAGGGGCGCGGTCAGGTTGGCGACGACCGCCGGCGCGGTGGGGGCGGCACGCTCGCGCAGATTGACGCGCTCGAGCCCGAGCTCGACCCCGTTGGCGGCCGCGTTCTGCGCCGCCGCGTCGATCGCCGCCGCTTCGCTGTCGCACCCGGTCACCGGGGCCCAGCCGAGCTTCGCTGCCGCGATCGCGAGCACCCCCGAGCCGGTGCCGAGGTCGACGAGCGGGCCCGCCGCCTCGCCGCGGTCGGCGAGCTCGAGCAACAGCTCGAGGCACATCCGGGTGGTCGCGTGGGCGCCGGTGCCGAACGCCTGACCCGGGTCGACCCGGATGTCCACCTCGGCCCCCGAACCCGCGTCCCGCTCCCAGGAGGGCCGGACGACGATCCGCCCGCCGGCGATCGAGACCGGCCGGTGAAAGTCGCGCCAGCGATCGGCCCAGTCGTCGGGGATCTCGGCCGAGCGGATCTCGACCAGGCCGTCGCCCGCCGCCGCCTCGAGGTCCGGGAGGCTCGGGACCTCGCCCGGGGGGCCGTAGATCGAGTACTCGACCCAGTCCCCGGCGTCGTCCTCCTCGACCCCGCCGGGCGCCAGCTCCAAGAGCTCGGCGAGCACCCGCTCGGCGAGCTCGGGGCGGCAGCGGACCGAGAGCCGGATCACCCGCCGGCGGAGCCGTCGAGCGACTCGTGCAGCTGCCGGGCGAGCTCGCGCTGCTTGCGGGAGAGCTTTCGCGGGACGACGAGGTCGAAGACGACGTGTTCGCTGCCGCGCCTGCGGCCCCGCAGCGACGGCAGGCCGAGCCCCTTCAGCGTCTCGGTGTCGCCGGGCTGGGCGCCGGCCGGAACCTTGATCTCGCGGTCGCCGTCCAAGGTCGGTACCGAGAGCCGGCCGCCGACCATCGCCATCGTCACCGGGACCCTCGCGACGGTGATCAGATCGGTGCCGCGGCGCTCGAAGCGCGCGTCCTCGGCGACGGAGACGAGCACGTAGAGGTCGCCCGCCGGCGCGCCGCTCTCGCCCGCGTGCCCGGCGCCCGCGATCCTGATCCGCTGCCCGGACTCGATCCCCGCCGGGATCTCTACGTCGAAGGTCCGCTCCCGGAGCTCGCGGCCCGCGCCGTCGCAGCGCTCGCAGGGTTGCTCGGCGGTCCGCCCGTCGCCACGACAGGTCGGACAGGTGGCCGTCTGCACGAGCTGGCCGAAGGCGCTGCGGCGGACCTGCTGCACCCGCCCCTGTCCACCGCAGGTCTCGCAGGTTCGAATCGGCGTCCCGGGCTCGGCCCCGTTGCCGTGGCAGTGCTCGCAGACCGAGACGGACTCGAACGAGACGTGGCGCTCGGCGCCGCTGAGCACCTCGGCGAGCGTGATCTCGACCTCGACCGCGATGTCGCCGCCCTGCGCCGGACCGGCTGAGCGGCCGAACCCGAACAGGTCTCCGAACGGGGAGTCGCCGCCGCCGAACAGCGAGGAGAGTATGTCCTCCATGCTGCCGGCGGTGTGGGGGGAGAAGCCGCCGGAGCGCAGCCCCTCGTGGCCGTAGGCGTCATAGGTGCGCCGGCGCTCCGGGTCGGAGAGCACCTCGTATGCCTCGGCGGCCTGCTTGAACTTCTCCTCCGCCTCCGGGTCGTGCCTGTTGACGTCGGGATGGAGGTCGCGCGCCATGCCGCGGAACGCCTTCTTGACCTCCGTCTCGGTGGCCCCCCGGCCGACCCCGAGGATCTCGTAGTAGTCGCGCGGCATCGGCTCGATCTCAGTCGTAGACGGACTCGAAGAAGCGGGAGAGCTCGCCCGCCGCCTCGCGCACCGAGGCGATCGCGGTTTCGTAGTCCATGCGCAGCGGGCCGACGACCCCGACCGCGCCGAGGTTGCGGTAGCCGAGCCCGTAGTTGGCGCCGACGACGCTCACCGAGCGCAGCTCCGGCGCCGGGTTCTCGTCGCCGATCCACATGAACACCGAGCGCTCGTCGAGAGTCGACCGCAGCACCTCGAGCAGGTTCGCGCGTCGCTCCAGGGCCCGCATCAGCGAGTCGGCGCGCGGCAGGTCCGGAGCGTGCTCGGCGGAGAGCAGGCGCGCCGCTCCCTCGACGTAGAGGTCGGAGGCGGCCTGCTCCTCGAGGCCCGAAAAGGAGTCGCGGATCTCGGTCAAGAAGGCGTGCTCGGCGGGCCCGAGCTCGGGGTCGTCGAGCCGGTCGCCGGTCATCCGGGCCCCGAGGGCGAGACCGGAGAGGCGCTCGTTGAGGAAGCTGGACGCCCACTCGACGAGCCCGGGGTCCACCGGGTCGGCGAAGTTGAAGACGCGCTTCGTCACCGCGCCGTTGGAGGTGATCACGACGACCATGACGACGCGCGGTTGCAGCGCCAGCACCTCGACCCGGTGGACCCGGGCGGCCGACGGTGGCGGCGCGGTCGCGATCGCGAGCAGGTCGGTCATCCGCGACAGCGCCGCGGTCGTCTCGCGCAGCGCCTCCTCGATCTCTCGACGCATCTGCCGCAGGTCGACCGCCCCGCTGGCGGGGCCCGCCTTGCTGCCCGCCGCGAGCAGCGTGTCGGCGTAGAAGCGATAGCCGGAGTCGGTCGGCACGCGCCCGGCCGAGGTGTGCGGGTGGGTCAGGTATCCGCGCTGCTCGAGCACCGCGAGCTCGGCCCGTACCGTCGACGATCTCCAGTCGACCGCCGCGTCCTCGGCGATCGCCGCCGAGCCCACGGGCTTGCCGGACTCGAGGTAGGAGTTGACCACGAGGGTGAGAATCTGCTGCTGGCGGTCGGTGAGCATCAAAGACGATTCTAGGATCGACGCGATCGCCGATCCCCGAACGCGCCCCGGCGGTCGCTCTTCAGGGGCTCCTCGAGCGCTCCCCCGGGGCCGCTAGGGCTCGAGCTCGACCTCGGCCTCCGCGTTGCGGATGATCCGATTTTCGCCCTGTGCGGCCTCGGTGTCGGTGACGATCCGGGTGCCGTCGACCGACTTCACGGCGCCCGTGACGACGATCTCCTGCTCGGGGAAGCCCATGCCGCGGAACTGGACCCGGAGGCGCTTCAGCGCCCGCGGGTCGCCGCCGGCGAGCGCCCCGTGAGCCCGGGCGACCAACGCCATCGTGTAGAGCCCGTGCAGGATGCAGCCGGGCAGGCCGACCGACCTCGCGAACTCGGCGTCGGTGTGGATCGGGTTCGGATCGCCCGAAGCCTCCGCGTAGCGCTTCGTCAGCCCGGCGTCCGGGGTCACCCGCAGCTCCGGGATCGGATCGCCGACCTGTGGTTCGCTGATCGCCACGCTCACACTCCCCTGACGATGTCCGTCCACGTTCCCTTGACGGTCCGCGCCCCGTGCTGGTTTTCCGAGACGGACTCGAAGACGTAGAAGCCCTTGCCGACGCGCTCGTCGATCGACCTGCAGGTCGCCGTGGTCGTGATCGTGTCCCCGGCACAGACGGGTTCGGCCCACTCGAACTCCTGTCCACCGTGGACCATCGCCGCGATGTTCATGCCCACGTCGGGGTCGAGGATCGCCGGGCCGAGCGCCACCGAGCTGTAGACGACGCAGAACATCGGCGGCGCGACGAGGTCGCGATACCCGGCCTCGCGGGCCGCGTCGGCGTCGCTGTGGACCGGGTTCTCGGCCCCGATCGCCGCCGCGTACTCGATGATCCGCTCCGCCTCGACCTCGAACGGGGCCGGGCCCCATGAGCGGCCGACGGCTTCTGTCTTCAGCGCCATCGTCGCGGGAGTCTAATGCGGCGCCCCTCAGTCGCCGTCGACCTGGAGCACGGCGAGGAAGGCCTCCTGCGGGACCTCGACCGCACCGACCTGCTTCATCCGCTTCTTGCCCTTCTTCTGCTTTTCGAGCAGCTTCTTCTTGCGGCTCACGTCGCCGCCGTAGAGCTTCGCGGTGACGTCCTTGCGAAGCGCCTTCACGGTCTCGCGCGCCAGCACCCGCGAGCCGACCGCCGCCTGAACCGGGACGTCGAACAGCTGGCGCGGAATCGTCTTCCGCAGTCGCTCGACCAGCGCCTTTCCGGCGTCGTACGCGTTGTCGCGATGGACGATCTGCGAGAGCGCATCGACCGTGTCGCCGGCGAGCAGGACGTCGAGCTTGACGAGGTCCGAGGCCCGGTTGTCGAGCGGCTCGTAGTCGAGCGACGCGTAGCCCGCGGTGCGCGACTTGAGCTGGTCGAAGAAGTCGAGCACGATCTCGGCGAGCGGCAGGTCGTAGCGAAGCTGGACCCGCTCCGGCGAGAGGTAGTGCATGTCGACGTGGGTGCCGCGACGAGCCTGGCAGAGCTCCATCACCTGGCCGACGTACGAGGAGGGCGAGATGATCGAGGCGCGGATGTACGGCTCGCGGATCTCGGCGATCAGCCCGGGGTCCGGCATGTCGACCGGCGAGTGGACGTCGACGGTCTCACCGCCGGTCAGCAGCACCTCGTAGCGGACGTTCGGCGTCGTCGCCAGCAGCTCGAGGTCGTACTCGCGCTCGAGGCGCTCGCGGACGATGTCCATGTGCAGGAGGCCGAGGAAGCCGCAGCGAAAGCCGAAACCGAGCGCCTGTGAGGTCTCGGGCTCGTAGGAGAGCGCGGCGTCGTTGAGCGCCAGGCGCTCGAGCGCGTCGCGCAGGTCCTCGTAGCGGTCGGTGTCGATCGGGAACAGGCCGCAGAAGACCATCGGCCGGACCTCGCGGTAGCCGGGCAGCGCGTCGGCCGCGGGGCGGTCGGTGGCGGTCAGCGTGTCGCCGACGCGCAGCTTCGAGACGTCCTTGAGCCCGGTGATCGCATAGCCGACCTCGCCCGCCGAGAGTCGGGGAGTCGCGCTCATCTGCGGGGCGAAGAAGCCGATCTCGTCGAGTCGGGCCTGCGTCCCGGTCTGCATCGCCTCGATCGGCTCGTCCGCCGCGAAGCTTCCGTCGACCATACGCAGATAGGCGACGACGCCCCGGTACTGGTCGAACTCGGAGTCGAAGATCAGCGCTCGCGGTGGCGCCGCGGGATCGCCCTCGGGCGGCGGGATCCGCTCGACGATCGCCTCGAGCACCTCGGGCACCCCCTCCCCGGTCTTCGCCGAGATCCGCAGGATGTCGGTGGGCTCGCAGCCGATCAGATCGCAGATCTCGCCCGCGACGCGCTCCGGCTCGGCGCTCGGCAGGTCGACCTTGTTGAGGATCGGGATCAGCTCGAGCCCGGCGTCGACCGCCGCGTAGGTGTTCGCGACCGTCTGCGCCTCGACTCCCTGGGCGGCGTCGACGACCAGCAGGGCTCCTTCGCAGGCTGCGAGGCTGCGCGAGACCTCGTAGGAGAAGTCGACGTGACCGGGGGTGTCGATCAGCTGCAGCTCGTACTCCGCGCCGTCGCCGGCGCGGTAGGGGACCCGGACCGCCTGGGCCTTGATCGTGATCCCGCGCTCGCGCTCGAGCTCCATCGAATCGAGCAGCTGAGGCATGTGCTTGCGCGGGTCGACGGCCCCGGTGAGCTCGAGGATGCGGTCGGCCAGGGTCGACTTGCCGTGGTCGATGTGGGCGATGATCGAGAAGTTGCGAATGCGTTCCATGAGCTTTCGGTGCGGGCGCTCAGTATGGCGATAGGGTGATCGCATGTCGGGGTGGCCGAGGCGCGTCGCGAGGCCTTCGCTGGTCGCTTGCGCGCTCGCGGTCGCCCTGGCGCTGATCGGCTCGCTCGCCGCTGCCGACGCCGGCCGCGGCGCCCCGAGGTGCAACGGAAAGCCCGTGACCGTGAGCACCGACAACGCGGGCGGCCCGATCAACGGAGCCGACGACCGGATCAACGGCACCAACGGCGCCGACGTCATCTACGCAGCGGGCGGCGACGACCGCGTCAACGGCTTCGGCGGTGACGACGTGATCTGCGGCGGCAGCGGCCGCGACCGGATCGAGGGCGACTTCGGCGCCGACCTCGTGCTCGGCGACGCCGGCGACGACTCCGGCGGCGGAGCGGAGGGTGCCCGCCTCGTCGGCGGTCCCGGCGCCGACCGGATCCACGGTGCCGGCGGCGACGATCGCCTGAACGGCAACTCGGGCAAGGACGACCTGTTCGGCGAAACCGACGACGATCTGCTCGACGGAGGCAGCGAGTCCGACAGCTGCTCGGGCGGCAAGGGCTCCGACGAGGCGAAGTCCTGCGAGCACCTCTCCGGGATCTGAGCGGCTCTCAGCGGGGGCGGCGGAGCGGCTCGAAGTCCCGTAGCAGCGGCAGGGGATCACGCGGCGCGGCGGCGATCCCGCGACCGGAGCGAATTTCGAAGTGCAGGTGCTCGCCCCAGCACGAGCCGGTGCAGCCGACGCCGCCGAGGCGCTCGCCGGCGCGGACACGTTCGCCGGGCTTCGCGTTCGCGGGCTCGATCAGGTGCATGTAGACGTAGGTCCGCGCCCGTCGCGGGTCGTAGAGGTAGACGTAGTTGCCCTGCTCGCCGTCGGTCCCGGCGTCGGCGACGACGCCGTCGGTGACCGCTACCACGGCGGTGCCGGGCGGCGCGAACATGTCCTGGCCGGCGTGGACGTGGTCGGAGCGCGGGGCGCCGAAGCGGTTCTCGGCGCTGCCGTAGTCCGGCCGGCCGACGACCGGGACGAACGGTCCCGGGTGCACGAGCCGCTCGGCAGCGCGGTGCTCGGCGCGGGCGAACTCGGCTCCCTTCTCGAGCGCGCGCGGCAGCGCGCGCTGGATCGTCGCGACGTCCGCGGCGGCCTCCGCATTCGGGCGGGCGACGGCGAGGGCCTGGGGTGCGATCGCTACTGCGCCGGCCACGATCGCGGCAGCGGTCCAAAGCCGGGGTCCGGGTCGCATGAATGCGCCACCTCTCTCGGTTTCGTTCGGGGGCGCGACGGTGTCGCGCCCGGCGCCGGTGTGGCGCTCCTCGGCCCGCCGCGGCCCCCGCAGGGGCCGTCCGGGAGGCGGGCACGTCGCATCTAACCCTCGCCGGCGCCCCTGGCTACGGTTGTGTGACCGAGCTCACAGAGCTTCACATTTGCCGGCGCCGCGGCCGCCTCGCCGGCGGGAACGCCGCGCGTCAGCGGCGGCCGATCGGCACCAGGTTCCTGATCTGGCGCGTCTCGGGGATCCGCATCACGGAGACCGCGACGCCGTAGACGGCCGCCCCGGCGAGCAGGGCGACGCCGAGCGAGACGATCTGACCTCCGAGCCCTCGTCCGAGAGCCTGATCGAGGACGTCCCAGACTCCGAAGCTCGCCGCGGCGAGGGCCGCGGATGCGACCCCGACCCTGATCGCCGTCCACGCGAAGCGCCCGAGCTCGAGCCTGCCGAGCGCGCGGCGCAGCACCACCGCCTGGGCGCCGACGCTGACCGCCGTCGCAATCGCCGTCGCGGCGACGATGCCGCCGACCCCGAACGGGTCGTAGAGCAGTAGCGAGAACGAGCGCCGTGATCGCCAGGTTGACCGCAGAGATCGCGGTCGGCACCCAGGGGCGCTGGAGGCTGAAGAAGGTCCTGGTCAGCAGCAGGAAGAGCCCGTTGAACGGCAGCGAGAAGGCGAACCAGAAGAGCGCCGTCGCGACGAGGTCGGTCTGCGCGGCGCCGAATTCGCCGCGCTGGTAGACGAGCCGGATCATCGGCTCGGAGAGGACCAGGATCGCCGCCGCCGCGGGGGTCAGCAGGAGGATGATCTGGCGCATCCCGTTGGCCATCGTCGCCCGCAGGTCGTCGAGCGCGCCGCGGGCGGCGTAGCGGGCCAGGGTCGGGAAGAGGACGGTCGAGACCGCGACCGAGAAGATCCCCTGCGGCAGCATGTAGATCCGGAACGCCTTGTCGATCGCGGCCGGGGCCTCGTCCGAGACGAGGGTGCCGAAGAAGCTGTTGACGAGCAGGTTGATGTTGATCAGCCCGAGGCTCAGCGTCACCGGCAGCATCAGCAGCAGGACCCGCCTCACGTCGGCGTCCCCGAACGCCTTCCGGAACCCGATCCGGAACGGATCGACGAGCGCGCGGCGGATTCCGAACGGGGTCCGGCGCAGGTCGAAGGTGAGCATCGCCAGCTGGATCACGGTGCCGACGAGGACGCCGATCGCGTAGGCATAGATCTGGTCGTCGGCCGGGAACGCCGGCGCGAGCCCGACGAGGACGGCGATGATCGCCACGTTCCAGAAGAAGGGCGCGATCGCGAAGACCGAGAAGCGGTCGTAGCTGTTGAGGACGCCGACGACCATCCCGGAGATCCCGAGCAGGACGAGGATCGGGAACAGCAACCGCGAGAGCGAGACGGTCAGGTCCAGGGTCGCACCCTCGAAGCCGGGCGCGAAGACGGGCATGATCACCGGGGCGGCGAGGATGAAAAACGCCGTGATCAGGCCGAGGACGACGGCGACGACGAAGATCAGCGTCGATGCGAGCCGGAACGCCTCCCGCCGCCGGCCGTGCTCGAGCTCCTCGGTGAACACCGGCACGAACGCCGCCTGGATCGCGGCGTCGGCGAACAGGCTGCGGACCGTGTTCGGGACCAGGAAGGCGATCGTGAATGCCGACATCGACGGCCCGATCCCGAAGTAGCTGGCGGCGAAGATCTCCCGCACCAGCCCGGCGACACGCGAGAACGCGGTCGCGACGGCGAAGAACGCGGTCGAGCGGGCGAGCCGCCCGGCGCGAGGCCGCGGGGCGCGAATCCCCTCCTCGGGCAGGACCTCGGCCTCGGCGACGTCGTCGAGATCGCCGAGTCGCGGCCGTCGGGGCTCGCGGCCGCTCATCCCGCGCGCGACGTCGTCGGATCGCTGATCCGGGTCACCGCTATCATCCGCCGTCGCCCGATGGCAAACATCGCCTCACAGAAGAAGCGCAACGCGCGCACCCTGCGCGAGCACGACGAGAATCGGCGCCTGACGAGCGCCGTGAAGACCCATCTCAAGCGGCTCGAGGCTGCTGTCACCGCCGGCGATTCGGCGGCCGCAGACGCCGAGCACCGTCTCGTCTGCTCGCGGATCGACACCGCGGTCGGCAAGGGCGCGCTGCATCCGAACGCCGGCGCCCGCAAGAAGGCGCGCGCCGCGCGCGTGCTCGCCGGGTCGCCCGCTTCCTGAGCCCTCACGCGCCGGCGGCCCGCCGCACGGCGAGGGTGAGGGCGACGCGCTCGGGATAGTCGGAACCGCCCCGGGTCCACCACTCGAGGTCGGCGATCGCGCACGCGGCGGCCCGCAGCTCGCCGGACGAGCGGTCGACAAGCCTGCGGACGAGCAGCTTCGCGGCGTAGGGATGCATCGGCAGTGCCGCCTCGACCTGCTTGGCCGGCATCCCGCCGCCGAGCAGCTCGAGCGCCGCGTTCGCCTCCCGCAGGCGCTTCGCCACCTGGTAGATCATCGGCGTCACCGCCTCGCCCTGGTCGGTCATCCGCTCCGCGGCGCCGAGCGCGGCGGCGGCGTCGCGGTCGACGATCGCATCCGAGAGCGCCCACGCGACCTGCTCGGAGGTGTCGACGATCATCGACTCGAGATCGCCGCGGGCGACCGTTGCGCCGGGATCGGCCCAGACGGCGAGCCGGTCGAGCTCGGTCGCGAGTCGCACGGTCCCGTCGCCGACCCGCTCGGCGAGCAGCCGGGCGGCTTCGGGCTCGAGCTCGAACCCACGCCGGCGAGCCTCGGCGACCAGCCAGCCGACCAGCTCGCGGGGCTTCGGCGCGCCGTATGGGACGACCTCCCCTCCGGCCGCCTTGACCGCGTCGGCGAGCGCCTTCGGCGCCCGGCGCTTCGGTGGCTGCTCGCGGGCGACCAGGACCACGGTCAGGTCCGGCGGCAGCGCCCGCAGGGCCTCGGCCACCGGAGCCGCCTGTTTCGCGGACCAGCGCTCGACCCCGTCAGCGAGCAGGTAGCGGCGCGCCGCAGTCAGCGACATCGCCGGGATCGCGCGAATCAGGGCCTCGGCGTCCGGGCCTGCGCTCGAGCCCGGCGGGGCCGCGAAGGCCTCGAGCGCCCCGACCCCGCCCTCGCGCTCGGCGCGGGCGCGCAGGCGCGCGACGGTGGCGTCGATCTTCGCCCCGTCGGTGCCCGCGATCAGGTATGCGGGGCCGATCTCCGAGCTTTGCTGAGCCCCGGCCAAACCGCAGCGAGTCTATTCGCCGCCCCGGCCGACCCCGGGCGACGGGCAGGACCCGCAATCCCGATCGATCCCTAGATGATTGATTCCAGGGAGTCGCGTGCGCGGGGGCGCTCCGGACCGCGCTGGGCGTGGCCGGCGGGCGCAGCCGATGCCGGTTGGCATGGGCAAGTCCCGACGGGCGCGATCCAGCGACGGTACCCGGGCGTCATCCGCGTGCGTGAGGTCGTGGGATCACTCATCTAGATGCTGCCGACGATGATGCTGAGCGCGCCGAGCACCACCGCGGCTCCGGTCATCTGCAGGACGAGGCGTCCGCGAAGGCCGGTGGCCGCGAAGTAGATCGCCAACAAGGCCGCCAGGCCGGCGAGCACCCCGCTCGGCCAGCCGAGGATCAGGCTGATCGTCTTCTTCGTCGACGACCCGTCGAAGCACTCGCCGTCGGAGGGCAGGGCCGCCTGGCCGGTGAGCACGTCCTCGCAGGTCGGCGTCGAGCCGATGTCGCTCATCGCGATCACCATCACCGCGGAAGCAAACGCGAGCGCGACCGCCAGCAGTACCGCGAGCGCGCGCCAGCCGCCGCTCGGCTTCTGGTCCGCGCTTGCCGCCGGAGGCGGCGGCGGGGGCGGCGGCTGCGCCGGCTCGCCCGCGGGCGTCGGGGTACCACTTGCTTCCATCTTTTTGGGTTCCCTTCTGAGTGAGACGAATGGACGCCGCGAGGGGCCCTCACCCTCGCGGGCCGAGACCCTAGCAATCGATTGGCTGCGCCAAGCGCCCCGGCGGATCAAGGTGCGACCGACCATGACCCCGCGCCGACGTCGATCTCGACCTCGCCGTCGAGGTCGGTTCGCGCCACCGGCACCCCGGCCGCGGCGAGCGTCGCGAGGGTCGCCGGGGTCGGGTGGCCGTAGGGGTTGTCGGCGCCGACCGAGATCACCGCGAGCCCCGGAGAGGTCTGCTCGAGCAGATTCGCGAGGCCGGCGTCGTCGCTGCCGTGGTGGGCGACCTTGAGCACGTCCACGGGCCCGGGATGGACCGGGGCGAGCTCGGCCTCGGCGTCGCCGGTCAACAGCATCCGGAATCGCCCCCAGCGTGCCAGGATGACGAGCGAGCGCAGGTTCGGCTCGGGGGCGGGGCCGCGGTCGAGCGCGGCGACCCGCGGCGGCCAGAGCACGCGCAGGCGCAGGGGTCCGGAGCGCAGCACGCCGCCGGTGCTCAGCCGCCGGGTCGGGATGCCCGCCGCGCCCGCCTGCGCAGCGACGGCGCGGGGCGGTCGCGCGAACAGCACGTGGGAGACGTCGAGCGAGTCGAGCACCGAGCCCGCCCCGCCGGCGTGATCGCTGTCGGGGTGGGTGATGATCAGCGCGGCGAGCCGGTCGATTCCCCGCTGCTCGAGGATCGAGGCCAGATCCGCCTCCGGGGGCCCGGCGTCGACGAGCACCGGGTCGCCCCGGCGCGGCGCGAGCAGGATCGAGTCGCCCTGCCCGACGTCGAGGACGACGATCCGAAGCCCCGCCGCCGGCGAGCCATGGTCGGCGCCGGCCCTCAGCGACGCGAGTCGTGGCCCGGCGAGGAGGCAGGTGATCGCCAGCGCGACCGCCGCGACGAGGCGGGGCTTGGCCGGCCGGGTTTCGGCCGTGCGTCGAGCGCGGCGCCCGAGCGAGCGCACGCCGCGGCGCCGTTCTGCCGCGCGCAGCCCGACCGCCATCGCGGCGCCGAGCACGGCGTAGCTCGCGAGCAGGGCGGCGGCGCCCGGGACCCCGAGCTCGACCTGCGCCCAGCGCGGCGCCGCGAGCCAGTGAGCGACCCCGGCGATGTAGGCGGCGAGCAGGCCGGCGACCCAGGTGATCGGCGCGACCGGGATCCAATCGAGTTGTCCCGCGGCGGCGGCGACCATCCCGAGCCACATCACCGGCGCCTCCGCCGGCACCGCGAGCAGGTTCGCGGGCAGCGAGACCAGCGACACGGTCCCGAAGTGGAGCGACATCAACGGCGCGGTCGCGAGCGTCGCCGCCACGGTCAGCGAGGCGGCCTCACAGAGGCCACGGCGCAGGGCGCCGGGTCGCGGGCCCGCGAGCACCCGCCCGAGCGGCGCGGTGAACAGCAGGATCCCTGCGACGGCGGCGAAGCTCAGCTGCCAGCCGACGTCGGCGGTCGCCCGGGGGTCGATCGCGAGCGTGACCGCGGCCGCGAGCAGCAGCGCGTACCAGCGCGACCGCCGCCGGCCCGCGAGTGCGGCGACGACGCCGGCGGCGCCCATCACCCCCGCCCTCTGGATCGACGGCCCGGCGCCGGTGACCGGGACGTAGACCGCGATCAGGACGAGGATCCAGACGAGCCGCGATCGCGCGGAAACGCCGAGGGCGGCGAACACCGCCGCAGCGAGGATCGCGAGCAGAACGACGTTCTGACCCGAGACGGCCAGTAGATGGGCGAGGCCGGAGCGCTTGAAGTCGTCGACCGTGTGGGGATCGATGCGGTCGTCCTGGCCGAGGACGAAGCCGCGCAGCAGGCTCGCGGAGCGCTCGGGCGTGCCCGTCGAGAGCGCCGCCTCGGCGCGCGTCCGCACCCCGTCGAGCAGGCCGGAGATTCCCTCGCGGCGGCCTTGGAGCGGCTCGATCCGTTTCGCGGCGAGGACGACGGCGATCCCGAGCCGGGTCAGGTAGGCGCGCTGCCAGTCGCCCGGCGGGCGGGCGACGCCGCGCGCCTCGATCGCCTGCCCGATCTCGAGGTCCGGGACGGGCTCGGGCGCTTCGACCAGCAGGCGTCCCGCCCGCGTCTGGACGCGGACCTCGACCTCGCCTGCGGAGCGCCGCGGCGGCGCCGTGACGTAGCCGCGAACGACCACCTCGCGCACCCCGCCGAGCCGCAGGGCGCCGGCGTCGATCGCATCGGTCCGGGCCGATCCGATCCCGATTCCGAGCGTCGCGGAGGCGAGGGCGACCCCGCAGAGCCAGGTGACTGCGGCGGCGCGTGGCGCGGCCTCGTCGCGCGCCCGGGGAAGCCGGGCGGCGACGAGGGCGAGCGTCGTGAACGCGGCGAGCGAGGCCGCGACGGCGGCGGCGGGCGGCCCCGACGGTGACAGCAGCGGCGCCGCGGCGAGCCCGCCCGCGAGACCGCCGAGGGCCGTGAAGCGCCAGACGGTGCCGAGCTGCGCCCGGCCGAGCGCCGGCCTAGGGCTGGAGGCGGTCGCGAAGCGCCTCCATCGTCGCCGGTCCGATGCCGCTGATCTGGTCGAGCTCGTCGACCGATGAGAGCCCGCCGTGGTCGTCGCGGAACCGGATGATGTCCTCGGCCGTGATCGGGCCGATCCCCTCGATCGTGTCGAGCTGCTCGGCGGTCGCCGTGCCGAGGCCGATCGGGCCGTCGGCCGTCGGGTCCGCGCCGGCTGTCGCCGACCCGGCCGCGCCCGGGACCCGGGCCGGCACGATCACCTGCTGTCCGTCGGCGAGCTTCGCCGCGAGGTTGATCGCATCCGGGGCGGCGGATCGCGTCGGCCCGCCGGCGCGCTCGACCGCGTCGGTGACCCGGGAGCCGCCCGGGAGGCGGTAGACCCCGGGCTTGGCGACCGCGCCGGCGACGTGCACGACGAGATCGCCGTCGCCGGCCTCGAGCTCGAACGAGGATTCGGGCGCGGCTCGCGCGACGCCCCCGAACCCGGGCTTCTGATCGCCGTCGGAGGAGCGCAGCCATCTCGCTCCGAGGAGCAGAAGCGCGACAGCGATCGCGCCGTAGACGAGCAACTGCGAGCGGCTCAACTCGGCCATCGCCGAAAGGCTGCCCGCCGCATCGTCACCGGTGGCCGGCGCTTCGTGCCGGATCGCCTACACGATCCGAAATCCCTGCAGTCCGGCGGGTTCCTCGTCGAAGACCTCGACCCGGCTCACCGCGGCGCCTTCGGGCCCCTGACGGCAGAAGGCGAGCACCGCCTCGACCGCATCGGGGTCGCCTTCGAGAATGATCTCGACCGTGCCGTCCGTGCGGTTCGCGGCGCTCCCGGCGACCGCGTTCGCGTTCGCGACCCTGCGGGTCGTATCGCGGAAGAAGACGCCCTGGACGCGGCCGTGGACGAGCGCTCGGCGGCGGATCACGCCGCCACGACTAGGGGTACTGCTCGTCGTCGTCGTCGTAGCCGGCGGCCTGGGTGGCGAGCCGTCGGCTGTAGAGCTCATCCGCGGAGACGGCCGGCGACTGGACGGAGACGAGCGCGAGCGGCTCGTCGCCGTCGTTGGCGACCGCGTGGTCGGTCGCCGGTGGGATCAGCACCAGATCGCCGGCGCCGAGCCGCTGCGTGTCCCCGGTCGCCGACATCGTCCCGGTGCCGCTGACGACGACGTAGGCCTGCTCGGCCTCCTCGTGGGAGCGCAGCTCCTCCGAGACGCCGGGCGGCACCTCGAGCCAGTTCACCGACAGGTTTCTCGAACCGAGCTCCCCCGCGTCCATGAGGATGTGCGGGCGCAGCCTGTGCACCTCGGTAACCGTGGCGTCGGAAAAGCGCCTGACGAGCACGCGAGCTTTCTACCAGACCCGGGCCGAGGGGGTGTTGAGAATCACCGGACCACGAGGTTTACCAGCTTGCCCGGGACGACGATCTCCTTGATCACGTCGTGGCCGTCGAGGTGGCGGCGGACGTTCTCGCTCGCCCGCGCGAGCTCGAGCAGCTCGGCCTCCGGGGTTCCCGCCGCGACCTCGATCTGGTCACGGCGCCTGCCGTTCACCTGGATCACCAGGGTGAAGGTGTCGTGGGCGAGCAGCTCGGGGTCGGCCTTCGGCCACGGCTGCTCCCAGACCCGATCGCCGGTCAGCGCCTCGTAGACCTCGGACCCGAGGTGCGGCGCGAAGAGGAAGATCAGCGAGGCGGCCGTCTCGGTCGCGAAGCGCAGCGCGCGCTCGCCGTCGGCGTCGCCGTAGAGGCCGTCCTTGAGCCGGTAGGCGTCGTTGACCAGCTCCATCACCGCGGCGATCGCCGTGTGCAGCTGGAACTCGCCCATGTCGCGGGTGACCTTGTCGATCGCCCAGTGAGCCTTCGCGGTCAGCTCCCGCGCCCCCGCGGTACGCACGTCTCCCTGCTCCCTGCTCCCTGCTCCCTGCTCGGTCCTCTCCACGACCTCTTCCTTCAACCGCCAGAGCCGGGTCAGGAACCGGTGCACGCCCTCGACGCCCTCGACGACCCAATCGCCGCCGCGCTCCGGGGGCCCGAGGAAGCAGACGTAGGTGCGCGCGGTGTCGGCGCCGTAGTGAGCGACGGTCTCCATCGCGCTCACCGTGTTGCCCTTCGACGAGGACATCTTCGCGCCGTCCATCGTGATCATCCCCTGCGTGAACATGCTCGCGAACGGCTCCTGCACGGTGAGCATGTCCATGTCCGCCAGCGCCTTGGTGAAGAAGCGCGCGTACATCAGGTGCAGGATCGCGTGCTCGACTCCGCCGATGTACTGGTCGACCGGCATCCAGAAGTCGGCGATCGTCCGGTCGAAGGGGAGCTCGGTGTCGGCCGGGTCGAGGTAGCGGAGGAAGTACCACGACGAATCGACGAAGGTGTCCATCGTGTCGGTCTCGCGCCGCGCCGGGCCGCCGCACGAGGGGCAGGTCGTCTCGACCCAGTCGTCGACCGCCGCCAGCGGGCTCTTGCCCTTCGGCGCGTAATCGTCGACCTCGGGGAGCTCGACCGGGAGCTGGTCGTCGGGCACCGGCACCGTGCCGCATCGGTCGCAGTAGACGATCGGGATCGGACAGCCCCAGTAACGCTGCCGGGAGAGCAGCCAGTCGCGAAGGCGGTAGTTGACGGCGGAGGCGCCGAGCTCGCGCTCAGCCAGCCAGGCGACGATCGCGCGCTTCGCCTCGATCGATCCGAGCCCGGAGAACTCGCCGGAATCGACCAGGACCTCGTCGTCGGTGTGGCCGAGGAACGGCTGGTCGAGGTCCTGCTCGGCGCCGTCACGCGGCGCGACGACACGGCGGATCGGGAGCCCGAACGCGGTCGCGAAGTCGAAGTCGCGCCCGTCGTGGGCCGGCACGGCCATCAGCGCGCCGGTCCCGTACTCCATCAGCACGTAGTCGGCGACGAACATCGGGATCTGCTCTCCGTTGACCGGGTTGGTGACCGTACGACCGAGCGGGACGCCGGTCTTCGCGCGGGCCTCGGACGCGCGCTCGGAGGCCGTCTCGCGGATCGACTCGTCGGCGTAGGCACGAACCTCGGCCTCGTGCCCGGTGCCGGCGGCGAGCCGCTCGAGCGCCGGGTGCTCGGGCGCGACGACGAAGAAGGTGGCGCCGAAGAGGGTGTCGGGGCGGGTCGTGAAGACGGGGAAGTCGAGATCGAGCTCCTCGCAGCGGAAGACCACCTCGGCGCCCTCGGAGCGGCCGATCCAGTTGCGCTGCATCGTGATCACGTGCTCCGGCCAGGACTCGAGCAGGTCGAAGTCGGCCAGCAGCCGGTCCGCGTACTCGGTGATCTTGAAGAACCACTGCTCGAGGTCGCGCGCCTCGACGAGCGAGCCGCAGCGCTCGCAATGGCCGTCGATCACCTGCTCGTTGGCGAGCACGGTCTGATCGACCGGGCACCACTGCACCGCCGCCTCCGCCCGGTAGGCGAGGTCGCGCTCGAACAGGCGCAGGAAGATCCACTGCGTCCAGCGGTAGTACTCGGGGGCGTGGGAGGAGATCTCGCGCGACCAGTCGATCGACACGCCCCAGGTCCGAAACTGCTCGCGGTAGGCGGCGATCGAGGCCTCGACGGCCTTGCGCGGAGGTTCGCCGGTCTTGATCGCGTTGTTCTCGGCCGGGAGGCCGAACGCGTCGTAGCCCATCGGGTGGAGGACCTGGTATCCGTTGCGACGGCGGAAGTGGGCGATCGCGTCGCCGATCGAGTAGTTCTTCAGGTGTCCGACGTGCGGCTCGCCCGACGGGTAGGGCAGCATCTCGAGCACGTAGGACTTCGGCTTCGAGTCGTCGAAGCCGGGATCGCCGGGGTTCGGCACCTCCCAGGTGCGCTCGTCCGCCCACACCGCCTGCCAGCGGCGCTCGATCTCGTGCGGCTCGTAGCGGTCCACGCACCGATCTTACGAGTGGCGTGCCGATCGCAGCCGGGCCGGCGTCCCGGCGTAGACTCGGGCCCGGGAGATCACCGAACAGGAGGTTGCGATGGGACGGCTGATCAGACTCGACCGCAGCGGCCACACGACGCTCGCCGAGTGGAAGGGCGCCGAGCCGAGCGAGGCGGCGGCGACCGCGTTCCAAGCGGAGCTCGAGCTCGGGATGGTGGCTTCGGTATCGCATCCGGACGGAACCGCCGAGGTCGTGCGCGAGCTGCCGCTCGACGCCGAGCTGGTGGTCGTGCGGCGGCCGATCGCCGGCGGCTGAGCCGACCGCATGGCCGACGAGGGGACGCTCGCCGGACGGGCGCCGCCGGCCGCGCCCGGGCGGCTCGGCGAGGCGGAGCGGCTCGTCTGGCGCGAGGACGCGAGCGAGTACACGCTGCGTCGCGACGGCCGTCGGTGGACGGCGTGGACGTGCTGGATCGTCGTCGTCTTCTGCGTACCCGGGGTGCTGCTGATCGTGATCGAGCCGCTGACGGCTCCGGTCGCCGCGATCTGCTTTGCCCATGCCGTCGCGATTCCGTGGCTGCAGGCGCGTCGCGGAGCGCGCCAGGTGGTCCCGATCGGCGGCGAGCGCAGCGCCGCCCGCCGCGAGCCGTCCGACGGCGACGCGGAGCGGATCGCGCTCGGGCTGCTCGGTGATCTGCTCGGACACGACGAGCGCGACCTGCTCGCGGCGACCGGGCTGGCGATGCAGCGAGGCGAGCTCGGCGGGTGGCTGGTCGGCGAGCAGGGCGCTTTCCTCGTCCGTCGCGGCGGGCGGCGCCTGGACTGCTGGTGCGTGCGGGTCGCCGAGACGGCGGAGCTGCCGGCGGCCGACCGGGTCGCGCACCTGCTGCTGGCGCTCCGCGAGGACGAGCTCGGCTTCGTGAAGGTCGCGAACCTGGGTTTCTCGGGCGGGCTCTGGAGGGTGCGCGGGCAGCTCGAGGAGCGGGCGCGTCCGGCGCTCGACGCGGCGCGCGAGCTGGTCGCCGCCTAGCAGGTCAGCCGCTCGCGGCCGTCGCTCAGTACGGCCAGATCAGGCCGCCGCGGTCGTCGAACTGGGCGTCCGGCAGCCAGGCCACCTCCCAGACGTTGTTCTCCGGGTCGGCGAAGTACGCGGAGCAGCCGCCCCAGTCGCGGTCGACGGGCTCGGCGAGCACCGTCGCCCCGGCGTCGCGGGCGGCGGCGATCGCCGCGTCGACGTCGTCGCGCTCGTCGACGTTGATCGCCAGCGTGACGCCGTTGAAGGCAACCTGCTCGGGCACCTCGGCGCCGCCCGCCTCCCCGGCGAGCGACGAGAGGTCGTAGAGGCAGAGCACCGCGCCGCCGAGTGGGAAAGCGGCGAAGTCGTCTGCGGTCGAGGTCGTCTTCCAGCCGAGGCGGTCGTAGAAGGCGCGCAGGGCCCGCACGTCGCGGGCGCCGAGGGTGACGAGGCTGAGGCGCGGGGTGACCGTCATGCTGTTCTCTCCTTCGCGGTGGCGATCGGGACGACATCGGCAGCCGCGTCCTGGCGAGCCGCGACCTCGGTCGCGATCTCGAGCTGGTCCGCCGGCGGCACGAGCCGAGCGTAGGGCCTGCCGCGCCGGGTGATCAGGAAGCTCTCACCTCCGGCGGCGCGTTCCATGTACCAGCCGAAGCGCTCGCGGTACTCATGAGCGCCCACGGTGACGACCTCCGCCGAGCCGGCTCGAGAGTGGAGCTGGTGGGACTCGAACCCACGGCCTCCGGCGTGCCACGCCGGCGCTCTGCCCAGCTGAGCTACAGCCCCAGGGAGCTCGTACTCCGCCGCCCAGTGTAGACAAGCCCGCTGGCCATTTTTCGCAGCCGCGAGACGCAGATGGACGCTGCGTCGGCCTGCGACAAGGTCTACCGGCAGCAGGTAGCAACGGTCCAGGTCGCCGCAGTAGACGGCGATCGCGTCGATCTCCGCCGCGCTGTAGGTCGTCCCGACGTAGCCGCGCGGGGTGAGCCGATTGCCTGCGGTATTGACCTGGATCACCGCTCCACGCACCGACGCCCACTTGCATTGGATTCGGATCAGGTTCGTGCCCAGCTCGAAGACCAGGTCGTAGCGTCCGTGCTCCGTCATCGGACTCAGCACCGGGATCCCGAGCCGGGTGGCCTCGGCGGCGATCTTCAGCTCGGCGATGTTGCCCTTCAGGTTCGGGTCGTGCTCCACCACGAACACATGTTCGCATCACCTCCGGACGGAAACCGGGTCAGCCGGCGAGGTGCGCGCCGGATCGCCCGGTAGCCGGCGCCTCTGGCGGGCGGACCGCTGCTCAGCCGTCGTCTACGTCGAGGACGAGCCGGTCGAAGCGCCGGTCCCGGACCCGGAATTCGAACGGCGAGCGCTCCTCGAGCTCGCGCAGCAGCTCGACCGGTTGTGCGAGGCGCATCTCCAGTGTCGCCCGCCCGGACGCGAACCGTCTCACCGAGATCTCCGCCGTCTCGGCGATCCCGCCCGCGGCGTCCTCGAACCCGACCAGCTGCGAGAAGTCGTTGAGCGGGCCGACCTCGATCTCGACCACGCCCCTGAACAGCTCGGCGGCGGGTCGGTCTACCTGTCCATTCGTCTCGGCGACCGCGTCGGGGTCGGGCTCCTCGTCCCCGGCGAGCCGCGCGATCCCCTCGCGCAGCGCGTCGATCAGCCGGTCCCGGCCGCCCGGCGGCCGCCGCTCGAGCTCGGCCATCCGCTCGGCGAGCTCGGCGGCATCGTGCATCGCGCGCAGCCGGATCCGCGTCGCCTGGCCGCGCGCCTGGCCGCGAACCGCCTCGAGCTCGGCCGCGAGCGCGACCAGCGATCGCATCCCGCTCGCACTCTCGGCCCGCAACGGCTCGAGCTCCGCCCGCGCTTCGGCCAGCTGGCGCTCGCGCTCGACGACCCGCTCGGAGAGGCCGTCGGCGACCAGCTCGAGCTGCGCGATCCGCAGCTCCCGCTGCTTGAGCTCGTCGAGCACGCCGGCGAGCTCCGACGCCTGGCGCTCGAGCGCCGCAGAGGCCTCGGCGGCGGCCGCGTCGTGCGCCGCCAGTGCTTCCTCGACCTCGCTGCGCCGGTAGCCGAACAGCGACCGCTTGAACCGCTTGCCCTCGATGCGTGGAAGCTAGGCGCCCGATCGGACGGATACCGCCCTCCGCGCCGCTCATCTACGCCGCCGCGCCCTCGATCCCGAGCTCGAGCCGCTCCGCCTCGCCCCAGAGCTTCTCCAGCCGGTAGCGCTCGCGGATCTCCGGCACCTGGATGTGCAGGACGCAGTCGAGGTAGTCGGCGAGGATCCAGCGCGCCTCGCGCTCGCCCTCGACCCGCGCCGGCAGCCGCCCGTCGTCCTTCTTCAGCCGCTGGTGGACCTCGTCGTGGATCGCCTTCGCCTGGCGCTCGTTGCGCGCGGTCGCGATCAGCAGATAGTCCGTGTAGCCGACGAGGTCGGCGACGTCGAGCGCGACGATCTGCTCGCCCTGCTTGTCGTCGACGATCGCCGCGATCCGGCGCGTCAACGCCGCCGACGCTCCGGACCCGGGCGCGGCGCGCTCGGCCGCGCGCTCGGACTCGGCCACCGGCTCGCTCTCCGCCGCGGCGCTCACGCCGGCACCGCTTCCCGGTAGAGCCCCCGCTCGGCGATCAGGTCCGCGACCGGGTCGACAACCAGGTAGCGGATCGGCCGCCGTTCTGCGATCCGCCGCCGGATCTCGGTCGAGCTGACGCCGATCTCGGGCATCGAGATCGTCTCCGACCGCCCGGCGGCGCCGAGTCGCTCGAGCGCCGCCTCGGCCGCGTCGAGCGCGGTGCCGGGGCGCGCCGCGATCGCGATCCGCGCCAGCTCCAGGACCCGCTGCGGCCGGTGCCACTCGTCGAGCTGCGCAGCGACGTCGGCTCCCATCAGGAAGAAGAGATCGTCGCCGGGCCGTGCGTCTCGCAACTCCTGGAGCGTAAGCGCGGTGTAGGACGGCCCGTCCCGCCGCACCTCGCTGTCGCTGACCTCGAGCAGCTCGTTGTCGGCCGCGGCGCGCCGCGCCAACTCGAGCCGCACCTCCCTGCCCGGGTCGGGCTCGATCGCCTTGTGCGGCGCCTCCCCGGTCGGGACGAGCAGCACCCGGTCGAGCCCGAGCTGGGAAGCGGCCTCCTGGGCCAGCACCAGGTGGCCGATGTGAGGCGGGTTGAACGCACCCCCGAGGATGCCGAGCGCGCCGACCGCGCTACCCCCGGACCTGGCCGTCGCCGTAGATCACGTACTTGGTCGTGGTCAGCTCGCGGAGGCCGATCGGCCCCCGCGCGTGAAGCTTCTGGGTCGAGTTGCCGATCTCGGCTCCCATCCCGAACTCGTAGCCGTCGGTGAACCTCGTCGAGGCGTTGACGTAGACGACCGCGGCGTCGACATCCTCGGTGAACTCGGCGGCGACCGCGCTCGAGCCGGTGACGATCGCCTCGGAGTGTCCCGTGCCGTGGCGGTTGACGTGCTCGACCGCCTCGGGCAGCGAGTCGACCACCCCGACCGCCATCTTCAGGCCCAGGTACTCGGTATCCCAATCGGCGTCGGCCGCCTCGCCGACCTCGCTCGCCCCCGACACCGCGCGGGTGCGCCCGTCACCGACCAGCTCGACCCCTGCAGCTCGCAGGTCGGCGAGGATCGCGGGCAGGAACTCGGCCGCGACGTCGGTGTGCACGAGCAGGGTCTCGGCCGAGTTGCAGACGCCCGGCCGATCCACCTTCGCGTCGTAGGCGATCCGCCTCGCCATCTCGAGATCGGCGTCGGCGTGCACGTAGACGTGGCAGTTGCCCGCCGCCGCGTACATCACCGGCACCGTCGCGACCGACTTCAGCGCCTCCTTGAGGCCGTCGCCGCCGCGGGGAATGATCAGATCGACCAGCCCCTCCGCGGTCGCCAGCTGCTCGAGCTCGGAGCGGTCGCCGGAGAGCAGCTCGACCGCGTTCGCGGGCAGCCCGGCGTCGGCGAGCGCCTCGGCGACGAGGCCGGCCAGCGCGGCGTTCGAGCGCTCCGCGTAGCTCGAGCCGCGGAGCACGATCGAGTTGCCGCTCTTCAGAGTCAGCGCGGCACAGTCGATGGTCACGTTCGGCCGCGCCTCGTAGACGACGGCGACGACCCCGAGCGGGACCCGGAGCTTGCGCAGCTCGAGGCCGCTCTGGAGCGTGCGCGCCTCGAGCTCCTCGCCGACCGGGTCGGGCAGCGCGGCGACCGCACGGACCCCGTCCGCCATCGCGACGACCCGCTCGGGCGTCAGCGTGAGGCGGTCGCGAAGCGCGTCCGTGAGCCCCTCGGCCCGCTGATCGGCGAGGTCGGCGGCGTTCGCCTCCAGGACCTCGTCGGCGCGCTCGACGATCAGCTCCGCGAGCCGCTCGAGCGCGCGGTCCTTGGTCTCCGTGCCGGCGCTCGCCAACTCGCGCGAGGCGCGTCGGGCGCTCTCGCAGGCCTCGCTGACGCTCTTCGCGGCGATCGCCATCGTCGTCAAAGGGTAGCGGCGCGCGGAGCCGCTGCAGGCCTATGCGAGCACGAACCGGTCGCGGTGGATCGCCTCCTCGGAGGCGCTCGGCAGCATCTCCACGACCTGCTCGGACTGCAGGCCCTTGACGCGGTCGAGCTCGGCGGCCGAGTAGTTGACGATCCCCTTGCCGACCAGCTCCCCGTCGCAGACGACGTCGACGGCGTCCCCGGCGGCGAACTCCCCGGTCGACGGCGGTGACACCGACCGGGAGCAGGCTGGAGCCGCGCTCGCGCAGCACCCGCGCCGCGCCCGGCATCGACCGAGACGCGCCCCCGCACCGGCTTCGCGTGGCGGAGCCAGAGCTTGAACGCCGGCGTGCGCTCGGGGTGCGCCGCGAATCGCGTCCCGACCGGCTCGTCCCGAGCTGCGGCAACCAGCGTCCCCGGCACGGTCCCGTTGCAGATCGCCGCCGGGATCCCGGCCGCGCTCGCCATCCCCGCCGCCGCGACCTTGCTGCGCATGCCTCCCGAACCCAGCGGCGAGGTGCGGTCGCCGATCCGGTAGCGGTCGAGCTCGGCGAAGTCGTCGACTCGCCCGACCAGCTCGGCGGACGGGTCATGACGCGGATCGGCGGTGTGCAGCCCGTCCGTGTCCGTGAGCAGGACGAGCAGGCGCGCCCCGAGCAGCAGCGCCACCTGGGCGGAGAGGAAGTCGTTGTCGCCGAACGTGATCTCGTCGGTCGCCGTGGTGTCGTTCTCGTTGATCACCGGCACGGCGCGCCAATCGAGCAGCCTGCGAAGCGCCCGCCGCGCGTTCAGGTAGTGGACCCGGACCGCGAGGTCGAACGAGGTCAGCAGCACCTGCGCGGCGCGCACCTCCTCGGCCGCCAGCCGCGCCTCGTAGGCGCGGAACAGGGTCCCCTGGCCGAGCGCCGAGGCCGCCTGCAGCTCGTCGATCGTCCGCGGGCGCGTCGGCAGCTCCATCAGCCCCATCCCGAGCGCGATCGCCCCCGAGGTCACCATCGCCACGTCCTCGCCGCCGTGGTGCAGCTCGCGCGACCTGCGCGCAGACGCTGTCGAGCACCTGCTCGCGCAACGCCCCGCGGTCGTCGGCGACGATCGAGGATCCGAGCTTGACGACGATGGTCATGGGCGCCGAGTGTAGGTACGGCTCCCCGCTCAGCCGGGGTCGAGCTCGAACTCCTCGTCGCCGATCCGGACCTCGTCGCCGGGCTCGAAGCCGGCGCGCTCGAGCGCCGCGATGACGCCGATCTCGCGCAGCCGCTGCTCGAGATAGGCGAGCGCCTCGAGGTTGGAGAGGTCGTGGCGCGCGACCAGCAGCTCGACGCCGCGGCCGGTGACCCGGAACGCGGGCCCCTCGCGCTCGACGTCGAAGCCCCCGTCGCCCTGCGGTCGGTAGACGATGTGCTCGGCCTCGAACTCGGGCTCGCCGGCGGCGAGCCGGGCAGGCGCCGCGTCGTCGGTCGACGGGACGGCGCCGAGGAGCGCCCCGCGGAGCTCGTCGAGGCCGGCGCCGGTCGCCGACGAGATCGCGAGCACGCCGAGCGTCGACTCGCCGAGCCGCCGCCGCCAGGCGGCCACCGACGCCTCGACCTCCTCCGCGGGCAGCAGGTCGCGCTTCGTCAGCACGACCAGCTCGGGCAACAGCTCGAGCCCGGCACCGTGCGCCGCGAGCTCGCCGCGGACCGTCGCGTAGGCCGCCTCGGGATCGGTACCCGGCCCGAGCTCGACGAGGTGGACGAGGGCCCGACAACGCTCGACGTGGGCGAGGAACTCGTGGCCGAGCCCGGCGCCCTCGGCGGCGCCCTCGATCAGCCCGGGGATATCGGCGAGCACGAGTTGTCGCTCGCCGTCGTCGATCGTCCCCAGCACCGGCTCGAGCGTCGTGAACGGATAGTCCGCGACCTTCGGCGCAGCCCGCGTCAGCCTGCCCAGCAACGAGGACTTGCCGGCGTTCGGGAGCCCGACGAGGCCGGCGTCGGCGAGCAGCTTCAGCCGCAGCTCGATCCACCCCGACTGGCCGCCGAGCCCGCGTTCCGCGAACCGCGGAGCCTGGCGGGTCGAGTTGGCGAACCGCTTGTTGCCGTGCCCGCCCGCCCCCCCGTGAGCGACCACCGCCCGCTGCCCGGGCTCGACCAGGTCGTAGCGCTCGCCCTCGAGGCCCTCGGCCGTCGTCCCCGGCGGCACCGGGATCAGCTCGTCGTCGCCGCGGGCGCCGTGGCGCTGCTTGCCCTGGCCGTGGCCGCCGCGCCCCGCACGGTGATGGGGCGAGAAGCGCAGCGCCGCGAGGTCGCGGCGCGACGGGTCGCAGACGAGCGTCACGTCGCCGCCGCGACCGCCGTCGCCGCCGTCGGGCCCGCCCCGCGGCACGTGCGCCTCGCGGCGAAACGAGACGACGCCGTTGCCGCCGGCGCCGCCCTCGACGTAGATCCTGGCGCGGTCGTGGAGCATCGGATCAACGGTAGACGGGTTCACGGCCACGAGAGAGCGAGCACAAGCCGACGGCCGCCCGTCGACAGCGCGGGACCCGGGAGTGCCTAGATGATTGATTCCACGGAGTCGCGTGCGCGGGGGCGCTCGGGACCGAGCTGGGCGTGGCCGGCGGGCGCAGCCCATGCCGGTTGGCATGGGCAAGTCCCGACGGGCGCGATCCAGCGACGGTATCCGGGCGTCATCCGCGTGCGTGAGGTCGTGGGATCACTCATCTAGCCGCCGGCGCCGGAGTGCCAGTCGCTGAACGCGTGCAGCAGCTCCCCGCGGGCCTCGGCGCTGATCGACTCCTCCGGGATCCTCCCGATCGCCTCCAGCGTGATCCGCATCTGGCCGAGGTAGCGGAGGCAGGGCGGGCAGACCTCCATGTGGGCATCGAAGCGCTCCCGCTCGGTGGCGGCCATCCGCCCCTCGAGGTAATCGGTAACCAGCTCTACGAATTCGCTGCAGCTCATCGTCTCACCGAGCGACCCACCGTTCATGCCCCCACCCCCTGGGCTGCGAAGTAGGCCTCCAGCGCCGCGCGGACCTTGGATCGCGCACGGTGAAGGAGCACTCGCTGGTTGGTCTCGCTGAGGCCGAGAACGTTGCACGCATCGTCGGCCGGATAGCCCTGGAGGTCGCGCAGGGCGAGCACGTCGCGCTGGCGCGGCGGCAAAGCGCCGATCGCATCGAGCAGAACGTCCCTGACCTCGTTGCTCTCCAGCTGGGCGTCGACCCCCTCCCACTCCGCCGGTGGCCGCGACCACCATCCGGGACGCTGTCCGTCCCGGCCCTGGAAGCGATCGGCGTCGACGGCCGGCTCGTCGCGCCCCTCCTCGCGCCGGCGACCGAGGAACGAGAACGGCAGCGTCCGCTTCTCGCGCTCGCCGCGGCTACGCGCGGTGTTGAGCAGGATCTGGAAGATCCAGGTGCGCAGCGAGGAACGACCCTCGAACCGGTCGATCCCCTTGATCACCCCGAGCCAGGTGTCCTGGACGACCTCCTCGGCGACCGCGCGGCTCGGGACGTGGGCGAGCGCCAGCCGCGTCAGCGCCGGCGAGAGCTCGTCGACCAGCTCCGCGAACGCTGCCTCGTCGCCGCGGCGCAGCGCCTCGACCAGCTCCTGGTCGGTGCTCGAGCCTGCCTCCATCGCTCGCCAGCCTAACCGCGCATCGCGGCCGCGATGCGCCGGGACGAGTGCCCCGGCGTCCGCTCGTCAGCCGCCGCTAGGAGTCCTCGGAGGCGACCGAGACGACGCGGCCCTTGCGCGAGGGCGTGAACTCGACCGTTCCGGCGCGGGTGGCGAAGATCGTGTGATCGCGACCGAGGCCGGCGCCGTCGCCGGGACGGAAGCGGGTACCGCGCTGGCGGACGATGATCTCGCCGCCGCCGACCTTCTGGCCCGCGAAGATCTTCACGCCGAGCATCTTCGGGTTCGAGTCGCGACCGTTGCGGCTCGAGCCGAGCCCCTTCTTGTGAGCCATCCGCCTACTCCTCCTTCTCGGTCGCCGGCTTCTCGGCCGGCGCCTTCTTCGCCGCCGGCTTCTTCGCCGCCGCCGGCTTCTTCGCCGCGGGCTTCTTGGCGGCCGGCTTCTTCGCGGCCGGCTTCTTCGCCGCCGGCTTCTTGGCGGGCGCCGGCTTCTTCGCCGGCGCCTTCCTCGCCGCAGGCTTCTCGGTAGCGGTCTCGGCCTTCGCCTCTCCCTGCTCCCTGCTCCCTGCTCCCTGCTCCCTGCTCGCCGGCTTCCGCGTCAGCATCTTCACCTCGGTCACCTCGAGCCTCGTCAGCTCGGAGCGGTGGCCGGCGCGCTTGCGGTAGCCCTTCTTGGCGCGGTACTTGAACACGCGGATCTTCTGCCCGCGCTCGTGCCCGGCGACGACCGCCTCGACCTTGACCTTCTCGAGCTTGTCGGCCTCGAGCACGACGTCGCTGTCGCCGCGGAACATCACCGCGCCGCAGGTTGACCTTGGCGCCCTCGTCGTCGGGCAGCCGGTCGACGAGCAGGGTGGTGCCCTGCTCGGCGCGGTACTGCTTGCCGCCGGTCTCGACTATCGCGTACGTCTCAGCCATCCGTTCATCCATCCTCGCCGGAGCCGTTTCCGCTCCGGGCACGACTACGGCGCCTGCCGCCGCGGCGGCCTCGGCGCCGTCCAGAGGACGACGATTCTAGCTTCTCGCCGCTCGGCTCCACCTTGTCGCCGTTCGCGTCGAGCAGCGATGCCGTGGCCGCGGAGCGGGCGACGCTTTCGATCCGCACCAGCCTCCGCTCGCCGACGTGCCCGCCCCCGCCGCCGACGCTGACGATGTAGGAATCGACCCGGGCGATCGCGTCGTCGGCGTCGTACATATGCGGCTCCTCGATCGTCACCAGCACCTCCTCGCCGACCCGGAACGGCAGCGCCCGCTCCTCGATCTCGGCGCGGCTCCCGCGGTCGACCACGTCGTAGGTGTCGATCGCCAGCGCCTCGCCGCCCTCGAAGTGGAAGTGCTTCCCGGTCTCCTGCTCGAGCTCGACCAGGCCGCTCTCCTCGGCGACCAGCTCGGCCGCGACGTGCGGGTTGACGCGGACCAGGAACGCCTCCGGATCCGGCTCCGCTGCGGCGAGCTCGCGGAGGCGGCGTATCACCTCGATCGCCATCGTCTCCTCGGAGGGCACGACGCCCTCGCCCTCGCAGGTCGGGCAGGTGCGGGTGAGGATCTCGCGGACCCCGTCGGTGACGTTCTGGCGGGTCATCTCGACCAGGCCGAGCGGCGAGACCTCCATCACGTAGGACTTCGTCTTGTCGACGTCGAGCGCCTTCTTCAGCGTCTTCAGCACCTGGTCGCGGTTCTTCGCCTTCGCCATGTCGATGAAGTCGATGACGATGATCCCGCCGATGTCGCGGAGCCTCAGCTGGCGCACGACCTCCTCGGCGGCCTCGACGTTGACCTTCGTGATCGTGTCCTCGAGCCGGCCCCGGCCACGGCCGGTGAAGCTGCCCGTGTTGACGTCGATCACGGTCAGCGCCTCTGCGTAGTCGATCATCAGGTAGCCGCCCGAGGAGAGGTCGGCCCGCCGCGAGAGGACCTGGTCGAACGCCTCCGCGGCGCCCTCGCGCTCGAGCAGCGGCCGCGGGTCCTCGTAGAGCTCGACGAAATCGACCAGCTCCGGCGCCGTGCGCTGGAAGAAGCTGGTCACCCGGTGGTGCTGCTTCGGGTCGTCGATCACCGCGCCGTCGAACTCCTTCGTGAGCACGTCGCGCAGCACCCGGATCGAGAGGTCGGCCTCCTGGAAGACCAGGTTCGGCGCCTTGACCTCCTTCGAGCGCCGCTCCATCACCTCGTGCAGCTTGTGCAGGTAGTCGAGGTCGCGCTCGAAATCGGCCTTGCGCGCCCCCTGCGCGGCGGTCCGGACGATCACCCCGCCGTCGCCCTTGTGCAGCTTCTGGAGCAGCTTGCGCTGCCGGTCGCGCTCCGCGTCCGGAAGCCGCCGCGAGGCACCGACCCCGGCCCCCGACGGCATGTAGACGAGATAGCGGCCGGCGATCGAGAGCTGCATCGAGAGCCGCGCGCCCTTCGTCTTCAGCGGGTCCTTGACCACCTGGACGAGGACCTCCTGCTTCGGCTTGATCAGCTCGTCGATCCGCCGCCCGCGGCCGTGGCCGCGCCGCGGCACCTTCTGGCCGTCGGGGAGCACGATCTCGTCGACGTGCAGGAAGCCGTTCCGCTCCAGCCCGATGTCGACGAACGCCGCCTCCATCCCGGGCAGGACGTTGTCGACGACGCCCTTGTAGATGTTGCCGACGATCGACCGCGAGCCCTTGCGCTCGACGTAGAGCTCGGCCACCTTCATCCCGTCGCTGCGGGATGCGCGTCCGGTCTTCTCCGCACCGCCTCCGCGGGCGGTCCGGGTCGCAGCGCTGCGACCGCCGTTGCTTGCGGATCCGCCCTGGCGGGCCGATCCCTTTCCTTCGAGTACCGCGACGCGGGTCTCACCCGCGTCGACGGAGACGAGAATTCGCTTCTTCAGTTAGATCACCTCAAAACGGAGTCGTGCCCCGCTTCGAGGTGAGCTGCGCTTGCACGTAGATGCTCTGCAGGAGTCCCAACGCCAAGAAGGTGACGATGACGGACGACCCGCCCGAGCTCATCAACGGCAATGGAATCCCGGTGATCGGCATGATCCCGAGGTTCATTCCGACGTTGACGAAGACCTGGAACATCAGCATCGCGGCGATCGCGCCGGCGATCATGCTCCCGTACAGGTTCTTCGAAAGAGTCATTGTGCGCAGCGCCCTCCAGATGAGCAGGGCGTATAGAGAGAGTAGGAACGCGGCGCCGAGAAAGCCGAAGCGCTCGCCGACCACCGCAAAGATGAAGTCGGTGTGCCGCTCCGGCAAAAAGCCGTTCTCTGTTTGAGTTGCGTCATCGCCGCGTCCCGTCTTGCCCCCGGAGCCTACGGCGATCAGAGCTTGATTGATCTGATAGCTCGAATCCGCCGGATCGTCGCTCGGATGCAGGAATGCCGTGAGGCGATCCTGCTGGTAACTGGCGAGTACCGGCATCCCGACCGCGGGAGCGATGACCAAGACGATAGCGACCGCGGCAGCCGCGATCGCCCCGAGGGTCGCGAAATGCCTCCAGCTGACCCCGGCGATGAAGAGGATCGAGAGCGTGATCACGCAGTAGACCAGCGCCGTCCCGAGGTCGGGCTGGATGAAGACCAGCGCCGCCGGAATCAGGCCGAGCGCCAGGATCCGGATCGTCCGCCGGACGTCGGATCCCTGGCGGCCGCGGTCGATCACGAACGCCGCCAGGGCGACGATCAGCATCACCTTGCCGAGCTCGGAGGGCTGGAAGGTGAAGAACGGCAGATCGATCCAGCGGCGCGATCCACGGGTCGCCTCGCCGAGCACGAGGACGAGCAGGATGAGCCCGATCATCGCCGTGTAGATCCCGACCCGCAGCTCGCGGAACCGCGAGTAGTCGATCCGCGCGACCGCGAACATCAGGGCGATCCCGACGACCGCGTAGATCGACTGGCGGACGACGTAGTAGTACGGGTTCCCGGGCACGTCGTGGGTGGTGACGACGCCGAGCGTGTAGATGCTGAACGCGATCAGGCCGAGGCCCGCGATCAGCATCAGCGGGTCGAGCCGCCTCAGTCCGGCGCGCTCGAGCAGTCCGGCTCGCGGCTGCTCGAAGGGGCGTGGGCGGGGGACGGCCTCCATCAGATCACTCGATGTTCGCCGTCCCGGCATCGACGCTCTGGATCTTCGCCTCGTTGACGTGCAACAGCTGGTCGAGGATCTGCCTCGCCGCCGGAGCGGCGCTGTCGGCGCCGAAGCCGCCGCGCTCGATCGTCACGGCGACCACGTACTTGGGGTTGTCGTACGGAGCGAGGGCGATGTACCACGACTGATCGAAGCCCGAGCCCGTCTCGGCCGTACCGGTCTTGCCGGCGATCTGGACCGGATAGCCGCCGAAGACCGGATACGAGGTCCCGCCCGGCTCCATCGCCGCCTGGTTGAGGCCGGTGAGGATCGCGTCGCGCCAGGCCGGGTTGATGTCGACGTGGCGGCGCGGCGCCGGGTCGATCTCCTGGACCGTGCGTCCCTGGGGGTCGTCGACGCGCAGGCCGACGTGCGGGCGGACGATGTCGCCGCCGTTCGCGATCGCCCCGTAGGCGACCGCCATCTGCAGCGGATCCGCCTGCAGGTCGCCCTGGCCGACCGCGAGGTTGACGTTGTCGCCGACCGTCCACGGACGATCGGTGAGCTCCCCCTTCGAGATGCAGACTTCCTTTCCGCAGGGGGAGTCGGGCGAGGTGTTGCGCTTGAAGTTCTCGTTTCGCCACTGCGGCGTCGGCAGCAGGCCGGCACCCTCGCCGCCGACGTCGAGGCCGGTCGGCTCGCCGATCCCGAGGCTGCGGGCCCAGGCCTGCAGCGGGCCGCCCTCCGGCTGCTGGGGCCGGTCCATGTCGAATCCGAGGTTGTAGAAGAAGACGTCGGAGGAGACCTTGAGCGCCGAGACGAGGCTGACCGGCCCGTTGACGGCACCGCCGGCGTTGTGGAGCACCTGGCCGTCGCCGAGCGCGAACGACCCGGTGTCGTCGATGATCGTCCCGATCCCGATCGTCCCCGAGTCGAGCGCCGCGAGCGAGGTGATCGGCTTGAAGGTCGAGCCGGTCGGATAGAGGCCGTTGGTCGCACGGTCGAACAGGGGCGCTCCGTTCGCCTCCGAGGTGAGCGCCTTGTAGACCGACTGCGGGACCAGCGGCTTCGCGAAGACCGCAGGATCGTAGGAGGGGCTCGAGCCGAGCCCGAGCAGCTCCCCGTTGCGGACGTTCATCGCGACGAACCCGCCCGGCAGCCCCTGCGCCGAGATCGCGTCCTGGCCGGCGCGCTGGACGTCGTCGTCGAGCGTCAGCACGAGGTTGTTGCCGCTCTGCGGGTCGCGGGTCGAGAGCTGGCCGCCGGTCGGCTGGCCGGAGGCGTCGACCTGGACCCGCGTCGCCCCGTTGACGCCGCGCAGCAGGCTGTCGTAGGTGTACTCGACCCCCCCCTTGCCGACCTTGTCGCCCGGCTCGAGGCTCTGATAGCGCGGGTCCTTGAGGTCGTCGTTGGTGACCTCGCCGACGTAGCCGAGCACGTGCGCTGCCACGCGTGCCCTGGGGATACTGGCGCACGAACACGCGCTGCACCGAGACACCCGGGAAGCGGTCCTGGTTCTCGCGCAGGTAGTAGACGGTGTCGTAGGGGACGTCGCGGCGCAGGGTCGCGGCGCACGCGGCGCACTCCTTGGCCTCGGCGCGGATCCTGTGGCGGATCTGCTCCGGGCGCAGGCCGGCGACCTGCTGGAGGTGGCGGAACTCCTTCGCGCGGCGCGCCTTCGACGCCGGGAGGTCGGTCTGCTTGACCTGCAATTCGAGCGCCGTGCGGTTGTCGACCAGCACCTGGCCGTGGCGGTCGGTGATCTGCCCGCGCGGCGCCTGGACGGTGAACTCGCGCACCTGGTTGTTCTGGGCCTCGGCCTTGTAGTGGTCCCCGGAGAGCACCTGCAGGTACCAGAGCCGGAAGAAGACGATCGCGAACATCGCCAGCCCGACCCCGCCGAGGACCGCGACCCGAAGCGCGAACTGCGCCGGCATCGGTCCCTTCAGGTCGCCGCGGCCCATCACCTCACCCCGCCTCCGACGGCGGAGCCCGGACCGCGGCTCGAGCCGGATGCGGTCCGCACCCGGCCGGTGCCCGAGTGACCGGAGCCGCGGCGCCGGCGGCGGATCCCGAGCGGCGAGCGGCGCGCCGGCGGTGTGTAGTCGACGAGCCCGGCCCGCAGCGCGAGCCGGATCAGGGGGTAGATGCCGAACGCGAGCAGGAACGCAAGCAGGCCCTGGACGACGATCTCGCGCACGACCAGGAGGCTGACGGTCGCGTCGACCCCGAGCATCAGCTCGATCGCCGCGAAGCCGAACGCCCCGACCAGGGTCAGCCCGCCCGCGAGCAGCGCCGGGACGTAGCGGTTCGTGATCGTCGCGCCCTCGCGGTAACGGCCCGCCAGGTAGCCGATCGAGAGCAGGACGAGCGAGGAGACGCCGAGCGTCTGCAGGAGCACCGAGTCGAGCAGGAAGCCGGCGGCGAAGCCGCAGACCGCCCCGACGACGCCGCCGCCGATCAACCCCAGCGAGACGATCACAACCGGCAGCACGTTCGGGGCCACGCCGAGGATCGAGAGGAAGGAGAAGAACGAGACCTGGAGGATCACGGTGAGGATCAGGATCAGCGCGATGCGGATCGCGATCGGCCTGGTGACGATCATCCGGGCACCCCCGGACGGTCGGGCCCGCCGGTCAGCACCTGGACGTACTCGAGGTCGCGCAGGTTCGCGTACGGCGTCACGTGGATTCTCTGAAAGGCCTCCTGGACGCCGGCGTCGGCGGAGGTCACGCGGCCGATCGGGATTCCCGGCGGGTAGGCCGAGGAGACCTTGCCGTTCGACCAGCCGGCGGTCGCGAGCGACTGGTTCTCCTGCACCGGCTCGCTCTTGTCGATGAAGTCGAGCAGCAGGTCCTCGGGATCGCCGACCTCGGGCTCGACGACGCCCTGGGGGCCGTTCGGCAGCACCTGCGCCGAGACGGCGTTGTTGTGGTCGGTGATCAGCTCGACCTGGGCCGTGCCGGCGGTCAGGTCGGTGACCCGGCCGACCAGCCCGTCGCCGTTGACGACCGCGTCGTTGCGCTTGATCCCGGAGCTCGACCCGTGGTCGACCGTGATGTCGGAGAACCAGACGGTGGGCGAGCGGCCGATCACCCTGCTCGTGACCGGCGTGTACTGGCCGAGGGCGGCGGTGCGATCGATGTCGAGCAGCTTCTGGAACTGCTCGTTGTCGCCCGCCGCCCCCTGCAGCTCGGTGACCTGCTGGCGCAGGTCGGCGACCTGGTTGCGCAGCTCGTCGTTCTGGCCGCGGGCGTCGAAGGTCTCGTCGAACCAGTTGATCATGTCTCGCACCGGCTTCAGGGCCCGCCCGGCGACCTCGCCGACCGGCGCGAACACGGTCGCGATCCCGCGCTGGATCGTGTGCAGCGGCCCGCTCTGCGCCTCCGAGAACTGGCTCGAGAGGAGGATCAGCGAGAGCACGATCAGCGCCACGAGGACCGCGCGGCGCCGTCTGACCTGCTTGCGGTACACGCGCGGTCCCGGATCAGACCGCCGCGCCGACCCGGCGGCGCCGGTGCGTGTTGCGGTTCATCCGGTGGATCGCCTCGAACTCCTCGAGCGAGCGCCCGGAGCCGACCGCGACGCAGGTCAGAGGCGACTCGGTGAGCTGGCACGGCATCTCGCACTCGTCGCGCATCCGCTGGGCCATGCCGTGCAGCAGCGCCCCCCCGCCCGCGAGCGTGATGCCGCGGTCCATGATGTCTCCGGCGAGCTCCGGCGGGGTGCGGTCGAGCGTGTCCTTGACGGCGGCGACGATCTGGCTCACCGGCTCCTCGAGCGCGACCCTGATCTCGGTCGAGGTGAGCTCGATCGTCTTCGGCAGCCCGGTGACCAGATCGCGGCCGCGGATCTCGGTAGTGACCTCCTCCGGCAGCGGGGCGGCCGAGCCGATCTCGAGCTTCACGTCCTCGGCCGTCTGCTGGCCGATCAGCAGCTTGTGCTGGTGCTTGCAGTGGCTGACGACGCCGTCGTCCATCTCGTCGCCGCCGACCCGGATCGACTCGGAGACGACGATCCCGCCGAGCGAGATCACCGCCACCTCGCTGGTCCCTCCGCCGACATCGAGGATCATGCTCCCGGTCGGCTCGGCGACCGGGAGCCCGGCGCCGATCGCAGCCGCCATCGGCTCCTCGATCAGGTACGCCTGCCGGGCTCCCGCCGACAGGCACGCTTCCTCGACCGCGCGCTTCTCGACCCCGGTGACGCCGGAGGGGACGCAGACGACGACCCGTGGATGTGCGAAGCGGTTCTGGTGCACCCGCTGGATGAAGTGGCGCAGCATCTCCTCGGTGATGTCGAAGTCGGCGATCACGCCGTCTTTGAGCGGCCTGATCGCCTGGATCGTCCCCGGGGTCCGGCCGAGCATCCGCTTCGCGTCGACGCCGACCGCGTGGACCTCACCGGTCGCCGAGTCGACCGCGACCACCGACGGCTCCGAGAGCACGATGCCGCGGCCTCGGACGTAGACGAGCGTGTTCGCGGTCCCGAGGTCGACCGCCATGTCGCGGCCCCCGAAGCCGGTCAGATTGCGAAAAAAGCCCATAGCTAAATAGGCCAGGGCGGCGGGAGCGGGCCGAGGCCTGGCGCCAGTGTAGCGGCTGAAATGCAGGCCTCAAGCCAGGATCGAGGGCAGCGAGAAACCCTAACGCTAAATGTTCGCCTCAGGGTTTTTCGGCGAATCGATCAGGTTTGGCGCCAGTTGCAGCAACAACGCCACCGGAAGCCCGACGACGTTCGAGAAATCGCCTTGCAAGGCGTCGACCAGGATCGAGCCGAGACCCTGGATCGCGTAGCCGCCGGCGCGGTCCCGCCATTCCCCGGAGGCGACGTAGAGTTCGATCACGGGCTCGTCGAGGTCGCGGAAGGTGACCGCGGTGCGGGCGATCCCCGACTTCTCGACCGGGACCTCGGTACCCGCTCCGGTTCCGAGCAGGACGAGCCCGCTGAGCACCTCGTGGGTCGTCCCGGAGAGCGCCTCGAGACGCGCGCGCGCCGCAGCCGCGTCCGCCGGCTTCCCGAGCAGGCGGCCGTCGAGGACGACATCGGTGTCGACCCCCAGCACGATCCCCTCGCCGCGGGCCAGCTCGAGGCCGGCGCGCGCCTTGCGCCGCGCGTTCTCGAGCACCGCGACCTCCGGGTCGCCCTCGGTCAGCTCGTCGACGTCGGGGGCCACCGACTCGAAGGCGATTCCGAGGTCGGCGAGGATCTCGCGCCGGCGCGGCGAGCGCGACGCGAGGATGAGCCGTTGCGGCTCAGTCGAACCAGATCCCGATCTCACGCTCGGCGGACTGATCGGAGTCCGAGCCGTGGACCAGGTTGAATGTCACCTCGAGGCCGAAGTCGCCGCGGATCGAACCGGGCGCTGCCTCGATCGGATCGGTCGCGCCGATCACCTGTCGCGCGGCCGCGACCGCCTCGGGGCCCTCGAGGATCGCGGCGACCAGCGCGCCGCCGGTGATGAACTCGACCAGCTCGCCGAAGAAGGGCTTCTCGACGTGCTCCTCGTAGTGGACGTTGGCGATCTCCACGGTCGCCTCGATCAGCCGCAGGTCGGCGATCCGCAGGCCCTTGCGCTCGAAGCGGGCGAGGATCTCGCCGGTCAACCCGCGCTCGAACGCGTCGGGCTTGATCAGGATCAGGGTGCGTGACTCGGCCACGGGGGCGGCAGACTACTAGAGCACCGAGATCGCGATCCGGGTCTGGTGGCGAGCTACTCGCCGCTCTTTGGACGGCGAGTGGTCGTCGTCCGTCGCCCCGAGCTCCGGCTCGAGCGGCTGCTGCGCGTCGGCGTCGGCTCACCGTCGTCGCTCGGAGCGCGGCTCGTCGACTCGGCCTCGGCGCTGGAGCGGCTCGAGCGCGGGCTCGAATCGGCGTCTGGCGGTCGAGCGGTTCGAGCGCGGGCTCGAATCGGCCGTCTGGGGTCGAGCGGTTCGAGCGCGAGCTCGAATCGGCCTCGCGGCCTGTGCGGCTCGGCGCCGGGCGCGACTCGGTCTGCCGGCTCGAGCGACTCGGCTTCGGGCGGGATTCGGTCTCGGTGCTCGAGCGGCTCGAGCGCGAGCGAGAGGGGGCCGCCTTCGCGGAGCTGCGGGACTCCGCCGCGCTGCGGCTCGGCTCCTTGGGACTCGAACGGCGCTTCGGGCTCGGCCGGCGCTCCTCCGCCGCAGCTCGGCGGGTCGGGGTCTCGCAGTACGGGCACACCGACCATCGCGGGTCGATCGGCTTGCCGCAGGACTCGCACGGATCCTTGATCCGGGCCCGGCAGTTGGGGCAGCGCAGGTAGGTGCGCTCGACCGGGTGCTCGCAGTTCGGGCACGACGCCTCCTCGAGCTGCCGCACGCGCAGCTCGGAGGCGCGGATCTCGAGCTCGCGCTCGCGCTTGTCGGCGAGGAACTCGGGCGGCCGTAGGATCGTGTAGACGATCGTCCCCAGAAACGGGAACAGTGACGCCGCCGTCGCGCAGGCGACCAGGACCGGGTCCTGGATCCGCCGGCGGGCGTCGAAGAAGGTCCAGGCGACCAGCGCGAGCCAGAGGACGACCAGGAAGAGGATCAGTAGGTTGACGACCAGATTCAGGGCGTCGTTCGTGATTCCGAAGAGCGCGAGGGGCATCAGGAGGAAGGCAGTGTAGACGGGGGCCTCAGAGGAAAAGCCGCCCGAAGAGGTACCCAAGCCCGAAAAAGACGAGGATGACGACCGCGACGACAGCCGCTACGAGGCCCATCATGTGGAGAAGCTCTGAGCGTGCGTCCCTGTCCAATGGAAACAGAAGGTAGTCGTAAAGTCGGCGGATTGCGCCTCTGGGCGCTGTTCTGGGCGTCCGGCACCATCCTCGCCGCCGTCGCCGCGACGTCCGCGAGCGCCTGGGTCGTGCCCGGCTCGCCGGCCGAGGCGACGCTCGCGGGGGCTCCGAGACGCGACGCGAAGCCGGCGATCAAGGAGGACCACGTCTCATACGGCGCCCAGCGCCGGCGCCAGATGGCGGCCTACTCGAAGCGCCACTACGGCTCCCGCGAGTGGCGTCTGCGCAACCCGGAGGTGATCGTCCTTCACTTCACCGCGACCGACAGCTACGACTCGGTCTGGAGCACGTTCGACTCCAACGCGCCGAACCTCGGCGAGCAGCCCGGCGTCTGCTCGCACTACGTGATCAAGCAGAGCGGCACGATCGCCGAGCTCGTCCCGCCGGCGATCCGCTGCCGGCACACGATCGGCCTCAACCAGACGGCGGTCGGGATCGAGATGGTCCAGGCGACCGGTCGCGGCTCGCACTGGGCCGACCAGCAGATCCTCGGGCGCCACCCGCAGATCCGCTCCGCGCTGCGGCTCGTGCGGTGGCTGCAGGGCCGCTACGGAATCGCGACCGGTGAGGTGATCGGCCACGCGATGGCCAACGAAGACCCCCACTTCAAGGACCTCGAGGGGTGGACCAACGACCACACCGACTGGCTGAAGCGCGACGTCGCCGAGTTCCGCCGGCGGCTGAAGCACTGAACGGCCCGGGCGGATCGTCAGCCGGCGTAACGGAGCAGATAGTGCGAGCCGGTGACGAGCAGGATCCCGCCCTGGCGGCGGGCGATCGCGCGGGCGCGGCTGATCGCCGCCGCGGGATCGGGCTCCTCCTCCACCCAGCCGATCCCCGCCTCGCGGGCGGTCGCGGCGAGGTCGCTCGCCGGGCGCGCCTGCGCCCCGGGCCTCCCCGCGCTCGCCAGCCGCTGCGCCGGGACCTCCGTCGCGACGACGCCCGCGATCAGCGGGGCGAGCGCCCCGACGATCCCACCGGAGTCCTTGTCGGCGAGCACGGCGAGCGCCGCGACCACCGGGCGCCCGCCGGCGATCGCCGGCAGCGCCTCGGCGAGCGCCGAGGCTCCGGCCGGGTTGTGCGCCGCATCGAGGAGCACCGGCGGGTCGGTCTCGAGCAACTCCATCCGGCCGGGCAGGCCGAGCCCTGCGGCGACGCCGAGCGCGCGCTCGGGATCGAGCCCGCCGAGCAGCGCCTCGGCCGCGGCGAGCGCGACGGCGAAGTCGCGCCGCAGGTACGGCACCGGGGTCGGCAGCTCGACCGCGGGTGCGAGGTCGCGGACCGTGATCAGCCCGGCGTGTCGCTCGGCGACGGTCCGACGCGCGACCTCCTCGACCTCGGCCGACACCGGCCCGAGCACGAGCTTGCTGTGGTCGCGCAGGACGGCGAGCTTCTCGGCCGCGATCTCGACCTCTGTCTCACCGAGCCACTCGGTGTGCTCGAGCCCGATCGAGGTCAGCGCCGTGACCCGTGACGGCAGCACGTTGGTCGCGTCGAGCCGGCCGCCGAGACCCGCCTCGATCACCGCCACCTCGACCCCGGCCGCGGCGAGGGCGACGAACGCGGTCGCGGTATCGGCCTCGAACTGGGTCACCGACTCGCCCTCGTCGAGGCTGCGGTTGACCGTCTCGACGGCCTGGGAGACGCGCTCGACCGCCGACCCGAAGGCGCCCGGCGCGATCTCCGCACCGCGAATCCGGATCCGCTCCTGCCAGCGCTCGTCATGAGGCGAGAGGTAGGCGCCGGCCGCGGTCCCGTGTGCCTCGAGCAGCGCCGCGGTCATCTCGGTGACCGCGGACTTGCCGTTCGTGCCGACGACATGGATCGACGCGAATCGGTGCTGCGGCATCCCGAGCACGGATACGAGCCGGCGGATTCGCTCGAGCCCGAAGCGGATCCCGAGCGGCTCGAGCGAGGCGAGGTAGGCCTCGGCCTGTTCAGCCGACCAGGCCAGCGGAGCTAACCCAGCTCTTCCAGCTCGGCGCGGTAGCCGTCGAGCTTGCGCCGCTCGTCCTCGACCACCTCTGGCGGCGCCTTGTCGACGAAGCCCTGGTTGGCGAGCTTGCGCTCGAGGCGCTCGATCTCGCCCCGCAGCCGCTCGCGTTCGGCCTCGATCCGCCTCCGGGCCTCGCCCGAGTCGATCTCCTCGGAGGCGAGGAGCTCGATCCCGCGGATCGACGCCAGCGCCTCGCCGTCGGAGTCCTCGAACCGCAGCCGGGCGAGCCTGGCGACGAGCTCGTGCGGCTGATCGCCCTCGACCCGCGCCGGCAGCACGCTGCCCGCCGGCACCCCGACGAGGTCGCGCCAGCGCCGCACGGTGCGGACGAGGTCGATCGCGGCGCCGATCTCGCGCTCCGCGCGCCGGGTCGAGGAGGTCGTCGTCGGCGACAGGGAACGGCGAGACGAGCAGGAGCTGCTCGCGGTCGGGCAGATAGCCCCATACCTCCTCGGTCACGAACGGCATCAGCGGATGGGCGACCGCGAGCACCCGCTCGAGGACCCCGAGCAGGTTGGCGGCCGCGTCCTCGTCGCCGCCGTAGAGCCGCGGCTTGACGATCTCCAGATACCAGTCGCAGAGCTCCGACCAGAAGAACGCGTAGAAGTCGAGCGCCGCGTGAGCGAAGTCGTAGGAGTCGATGCTCCCGCTCACCGAGGCGACGGTTCGCTCGAGGCGCGAGAGGATCCAACGGTCCTCGACCCGCACGGCGCGGCGCTCGGGCCGCGCGTCGCCGGCGTTCAGGAGCACGAGGCGCGAGGCGTTCCAGATCTTGTTCGCGAGGTCGCGGCCCTGCTGGACCTTGGCCGGCTGAGTAGCGGACGTCCTGGCTCGACGCCATCGCCAGCAGGCCGAAGCGAAGCGCGTCGGCGCCGTGGACGTCGATCTCGTCGAGGGGGTCGATCCCCGTGCCGAGCGACTTCGACATCCGGCGGCCGTCCGGGGCCTGGATTATCGGGGTGATGAAGACGTCCTCGAACGGGATCGTGCCGGCGAACTCGATCCCCATCATCACCATCCGCGCGACCCAGAGGAAGATGATGTCGCGACCCGTGACCAGCGCGTCGGTCGGATAGAAGGCGCGTAGACGCGGCGCGTCCGGATCCGGCCAGCCGAGGGTCGCGAACGGCCACAGCGCGGAGCTGAACCAGGTGTCGAGGACGTCGTCGGACTGGCGCAGCGAGTCGGGATCGATTCCCCGCTCGATCGCCGCCTCGCGTGCGAGCTGCCTCGGACTCGGCGACGATCTCCTCGCCCTGCGGCGAGTAGAAGACCGGCAGCCTGTGGCCCCACCAGAGCTGGCGCGAGATGCACCAGGGTCGGATGTTTCGCATCCACTCGAGGTAGACGCGCTTGTGCTGGGGAGGCGTGATCCGGACCTCGTCACGCTCGACGACGTCGATCGCGGGCGCGGCCAGCCCGTCCATCGAGCAGAACCACTGCAGCGAGATCAGCGGCTCGATCCGCTCGCCGGATCGATGCGAGAACGGCACCGAGTGCGGGAAGTCCGCCTCGGCCCGCAACAACCCCTGCTCGCGCAACGCGGCGACCACGGCCGCCTGCGCCTCGGCGGTCGTCAGGCCCGCGAACCGCTCCCCCGCGGCCTCGTTGATGCGCCCGTCCTCGCCGATCACGACGATCTCCTCGAGGCCCTGGGCGCGGCCGATCTCGAAGTCGTTCGGGTCGTGGCCGGGAGTGATCTTCAGCGCCCCGGTGCCGAACTCGGGATCGACGTGCTCGTCGGCGATGATCGGCAACCGCCGTCCGACCAGCGGCAGCGTGCAGTGCCCGCCGACCAGGTGCCGATAGCGCTCGTCGTCGGGGTGGACCGCAACCGCCGTGTCGGCGAGCATCGTCTCGGGCCGCACCGTCGCCACCGTGAGCACCTCGTCCGACCCCTCGATCGGGTAGTCGATCGAGTACAGCGTGTCGATCACCTCGCGGCTCTCGACCTCGAGGTCGGAGATCGCGGAGCGCAGCCCGGGATCCCAGTTGACTATGTACGTGTCGCGGTAGATCAGCCCCTTCTCGTGCAGGGCGACGAAGACCCGGTAGACGGCGCGCACGTAGCCCTCGTCGAGCGTGAACCGCTCACGCTCGTAGTCGCACGACGCGCCGAGCCGCTTCAGCTGCTCGATGATCCGCTGCCCGTATTCCTCGCGCCACCGCCAGACCCGCTCGACGAACTCCTCACGGCCGAGATCGTGGCGTGAGACCCCCTGCTCGGCGAGCTGCTTCTCGACCACCGCCTGCGTCCCGATCCCGGCGTGGTCGGTGCCGAGCACCCAGAGCGTGTTCCGACCGCGCATCCGGTTGACGCGGATCAGGGCGTCCTGGATCGAGCCGTTGAGCGCGTGACCCATGTGCAGCGACCCGGTCACGTTCGGCGGCGGGATCGCGATCGAGTAGTTCTCCTCGGGCGAGCCCTCGGCCGGCGGGTCGAACGCGCCGCTCGCGTACCAGGCGTCGAAGATCCTCCCCTCGACCTCGTGCGGATCCCAGCGGGTCGTCGCCTCGAGATTGCTGCGGCGCTCGTCGTCCATCGGAGCGGCGATCTTAGGGTTCGAGGCCGGAGAGCTCGCGCAGCAGGCGCCGCCGCACCTCCCGCTGCTCGTCGCCGAGCCCGGCGAGCGCGTCGTCGGCGACCGTCCGAGCCCGCTCCAGGGTCCTCCGGCCGGCGCAGCGGGCGGAGCGTCGACGCTCGCCCTGCCGGCCCGCTAGGCGGACTCCTCGCGGATCTCGCTGACCGCCGCGTCCGGCTCCTCGGGCGCGGCCTGGGTGACGAGCGTCGGCCGCAGGCCCTGGTCGATCGTCTCCTTGGTGACGACGCATTTCGAGACGTCGCGGCGCGACGGAAGCTCGAACTGGACGTCCATCAGGGTCTCCTCGAGGATCGAGCGCAGCCCGCGGGCTCCGGTCTCGCGCTCGAGCGCCTTGTCGGCGATCGCCCCGAGCGAGTCCTCCTGGAACTGCAGCTCGATGTCGTCGAACTCGAAGAAGCGCTGGAACTGGCGGGTGAGCGCGTTCCGCGGCTCGGTCAGGATCGTGATCAGGTCGTCGCGGGTCAGCTGGTGGATCGCCGCGACGACCGGCAGGCGGCCGATGAACTCGGGAATCAGCCCGTACTCGATCAGGTCCTCGGGCAGCACCTGCTCGAACAGCTCGCCGGTGTCCTTGTCGGCCTTCGAGGAGACCTCGGCGCCGAAGCCGACGCCCTGGCGCCCGATCCGCCGCTCGATCACGCGGTCGAGGTTCGCGAACGAGCCGCCGCAGACGAAGAGGATGTTCGTCGTGTCGATCGTCAGGAACTCCTGGTGGGGGTGCTTGCGGCCGCCCTGCGGGGGGACCGAGGCCGAGGTGCCCTCGAGGATCTTCAGCAGCGCCTGCTGGACGCCCTCGCCGGAGACGTCGCGGGTGATCGAGGGGTTGTCGGCCTTGCGGGCGATCTTGTCGATCTCGTCGATGTAGATGATCCCCGTCTCGGCCTTCTTGACGTCGAAGTCGGCCGCCTGGATCAGCTTCAGGAGGATGTTCTCGACGTCCTCGCCGACGTAGCCCGCCTCGGTCAGCGCGGTCGCGTCGGCGATCGCGAACGGGACGTTGAGGATCCGGGCCAGGGTCTGCGCGAGCAGCGTCTTCCCGCAACCGGTCGGGCCGAGCAGCATGATGTTCGACTTCTGCAGCTCGATCTCGCCCTCGCCGGAGGTCTGGGTCATCTGGACACGCTTGTAGTGGTTGTAGACGGCGACCGAGAGCGCCCGCTTGGCGGCCTCCTGGCCGACGACGTACTCCTGGAGGACGTCGTTGATCTCGACCGGCTTCGGCAGGCTCTCGAGCTCGAACGACGGCGGGGCGGTGAGCTCCTCGTCGATGATCTCGTTGCAGAGATCGATGCACTCGTCGCAGATGTAGACGCCGGGGCCTGCGATCAGCTTCTTGACCTGGCGCTGCGACTTGCCGCAGAAGCTGCAGAGAAGCTGCTCGTTGGAGTCGGTCGGGCGTGCCACTTGCGATCTCTCCCTTTCGGCGAACTGGATCCGGACCGCCGCTCTCAGATTACGACACGGCGGGCACCGGCTCGACCCGTAGGTGATACGCGGCTACGGGCGGCGTCCCTTCCCGCGGCGACGCGATTGCAGCCGCGGAATCACCGGGAATCGGCTCTCCGGGAGCTCCGGCGCGGCGAGCGCCGGCGACTCGGCGGCGAGCGCCTCGCGGAGCTGCGCCCAGAAGTCCCGATCGTCGAGCCTCCGAGCAGCGCCCGTACCGCTGCCGGCGGCGGACTCGACGAAGCCGGCCAGCCAACGCTCGAGCGGCGGCTCGCCGCTGTAGCCCGCGAGCACGCGGTAGGCCGCGACGTAGCCCGCGAGCAGCTCCCGGTCGCCCGCCGCGAGGGCTCGCAGGGAATCGTGATACCTGGCGAGGAGGTCGATGAACGCCCCCGGGTCGCCGGCCGCCGCGCGCTGCAAAAGCGGGTCGGTCATCCGCGACCGGATCGAGCTAGTGGTGCTCGATCACCCGGTCGACGATGTGGTACTCCTTCGCCTCCTCGGAGGACATGAAGTAGTCGCGCTCGGTGTCCTTCGTGACCTTCTCGAAGGGCTGGTTGGTGTGCTTGGCGATGATCTCGTCGAGCCGCCGGCGGACGTCGATGATCTCCTTCGCGTGAATCTCGATGTCGGTCGCCTGCCCCTGGAAGCCGGCCGAGACCTGATGGATGAGGATCTTCGAGTTCGGCGTCGCCATCCGCTTGCCCTCCGCACCGCCGGCGAGCAGCAGGGCGCCCATGCTCATCGCGACCCCGACGCAGATCGTCTGCACATCGGGCTTGATGTACTGCATCGTGTCGTAGATCGCGAGCCCCGCATAGACGGAGCCGCCCGGGGAGTTGACGTAGATCGAGACGTCCTTGTCGGGATCCTCGGACTCGAGGTGGATGAGCTGCGCGACGATCAGGTTCGCGATGTCCTCGGTCACCGGCGTGCCGAGGAAGATGATCCGCTCGTTGAGCAGGCGCGAGTAGATGTCGAACGCGCGCTCGCCGCGCGACGTCTGCTCGACCACCATTGGAACCAACGGGCTCATCGGCGGATGAGTCTACAAAGCCGAACCGGCGAACCCGCCCGGGCCGCGCCCGCTGCGGACTAGGAGCCGGGCGTCCAGAGCTCGCCGGGCTTGCCCTCGGGCTCTCGCTCCGGCGACCCGGCACCCTGCGACGAGCCGGCGCCGGCCACCGACTCGGCCTCCGCGGCCGCCTTCTCCGGGGTCCAGATCTGCTCGCGGGCGGCGGCCCGCTCCATCGCGATCGGCTCGACCGACTCGGCGAGCAGGTCGGCCGCCAACCGCAGGCGGACCTCGTCGCGCAGCAGGCTGTCGCGGCCCGTCTCGCGGAGCCGGGCGAGCAGCTTCGCGGGGTCGTTCTTGCCGTCGCCGGGCCCGAGCGCCTCGATCAGCTGCTCGTCGCCAGGATCGATTCCCTCGGCCTCGGCGACGGCGTCGAGCACCGCCTCGCGGCGAAGCGCCCGCTCGGCGTCCTCCTCGGCGTCGTTGATCAGGTCGTGGCGGTCCTTGCCCTGCATCCGCGCGTAGGTCTGCGGATCGACCCCGCGGGAGCTGAGCTGGCGCTCGATCCGCTCCCACATCTCGTGGGCGCGGGCGTGGACGAGGTCGTGGGGTATCTCGAGCTTCGCCCGCGCCGCGACCGCGTCGACGGCGGCCTCGCGGAACTCGGCCTCGGCGCGCTGCTCGAGGCCCTCGGCCATCCGGCCGCGGATCTCGTCGCGAAGCTCGGCCAGGGTCTCGAACTCCGAGGCCTCGGAGGCGAACTCGTCGTCGAGGTCGGGCAGGTTCTTCTCCCGGACCTCCTTCACCGTGACCTCGAAGGTCGCGGTCTTGCCGGCGAGCCCCTCGGGCTCGTGGTCCTCGGGGAAGCTGACCTCGACCGAGCGCTCGTCCCCCGCGGCGGCGCCCGTGAGCTCGGCGTCGAACTCGGGCAGCAGGCCCTCGCCGCCGAGCTCGACGACGAAGTCGCGCGACTCCGAGCCCTCGAACGGCTCGCCGTCGATCGTGCCGCTGAAGTCGATCACGACCGCGTCGCCGGACGCCGCCGCGCGGTCGACCGGGGCGAGGCTGGCGAAGCCCTCGCGGAGCCGGTCGAGCTCAGCCGCGACCGCATCGTCGGGGACCTCGATCTCGGCCTTGCCGACCTCGATCCCCTTCCAGTCGCCGAGCTCGGCCTGCGGACGGACGCCGACCTCGATCGTGAAGTCGAGGTCCTCGCCCTCGGCCGGAAGCTCGCCGACGTCCAGCTTCGGCTCGCCGATCGCGGTGACGCCGGAATCGAGCAGGGCGCGCTCGTACCACTCGGGCAACGCCTCCCGGAGCGCCTGTTCGACGACCGCCTCGCGGCCGACCCGCTGGATCACGAGCTGGGCCGGCACCTTGCCCTTGCGGAAGCCCGGCATCTTCATCTCGCCGGCCAGGCTCCGGGCGGCCCGGTCGACCCGCTTCGCAAGGTCGTCCGCGGCACCGCGACATCGATTTTCACCCGCGACTCGGGCAGCTCCGTGATTGAGGTCTTCATCCGCCGGAACCTTAGACGTCGCTACCGTTCGGGCGATGGACCTCGGCCGGACGGCGATCGGCACCTGGAGCGGCGGGCGCTTCATGCGCTTCGGCGAGGCGATCGACGAGGACCGGCTCGCCGAGCTGCTGCGTCCCGGCGACGGAATCGACACCGTGATCACCGCGGACGTCTACGGGCAGGGCGCCGCGGACGCGCTGCTCGGGCGGGCCCTCGACGGCGTCGACCGCGATTCCTACTGCCTGGTGGGCGCCGTCGGGCACGACTTCGTCCACGGTGAGCGCGACGGGCCGAGGGGCTTCCCGCGCTTCACCGACCCGCGCCTGCGGCCCGCCGCCGGCTACGCCGACTACCTCCGCGAGGCGGCCGAGGCCAGCCTCGGGCGGGTCGGCGCATCGAGCTTCGATCTCCTGCTGCTCCACAACCCCGACCGCATCGGCTACACGTCCGCGGCCGTCTGGGACGGGATGTCGGCGCTTCGGGACGCGGGCCTGACGCGGATGATCGGCGTCGCGCCGGGACCGGCGAACGGGTTCACGCTCGACCTGATCGACTGCTTCGAGCGCTACGGCGAACGAATCGACTGGGCGATGATCATCCTCAACCCGCTCGAGCCCTGGCCGGGCGAGCTCTGCCTCGAGGCCGCCGACCGCCAGGAGGTGGCGGTGCTGACCCGGGTCGTCGACTACGGCGGGCTGTTCTGGGACGACGTCCTCCCCGGCCACGCGTTCGCCGAGCACGACCACCGTCTCTTCCGCCCCGAGGGCTGGGTAGCCGCGGGCCGGGAGCGGATCGAGCGGATGCGGCCGATCGCCGAGCGCCACGGGCTGACCGCGATCCAGCTCGCCTGCCAGTGGAACCTCGCCCACCCGCGCGGTCGAATCGGTCGCGCCGACGGTGATCCAGGAGCCCGGCGCCGGGGCCCGGCCGATCGAGGACAAGCGGGCCGAGCTTGCGGCGCTGCCCGCGCTTCGACTCGACGACGACGAGGTCGCGGAGATCCGCGCGATCGGCGACAACCGCAACCGGATGGCGCTCAAGGGCGCCAACCCCGAGCACGACGGCGAGGAACGCGCCGACGCCTGGCCGCTCAACGAGGGCCTGCTCGAGGCCGGGCGGCGATGGGACGTCGACCCCGACCGCGACCTGCGCCACACCGTGGCCGTTTGAGCCGGCTCGAGCGGTTCGGCGCCTGGATCGTCACCGGCCCGGTCGGCAGGGTCGCCGCCTTCTTCGCCGATCTCGCCGTCTACTGGGGCCGCTCGGTCCGCGCCCGTCTCAGTGATCCTCGGCGTAGCCGATCAGCTGCCGGTCGGTCAGCCACTCGACCGGGGCGCGATCGTCGGTGAACACCTCGCCGCCGGCCAGCCGCGGCCCGATCCGGGCGGCGTCGGCCGTCGCCAGCTCGGCGAGCCTGCCGTGCATGCGCCGCCGCGCCGCCCGGCGCAGCGGGGCGGCGCCGGCGCGGGCGTCGGTGCCGAGGAGCAGCGTGTTGGTCGACTCGACCGGGTCGCGGAGGACGGTGTCGAAGGCCGCGGCCATCGTCCGGCCGACGACGCGCTCGACGTCGTCGTCGCCTTCCACGTGGCCGACGTTGACGACGACGACGCCGCCCGGCGCGAGACGCTCGCCGACGAGCTCGAAGAACTCCCTGGTCGCCAGGTAGAACGGGATGTAGGGCTGGTGGTAGGCGTCGACGACGATCAGGTCGTAGCCGCCGCCCGAGCTCCGCAGCCAGGGCCGCGCGTCCTCGTCGTGGATCACCAGCCTCTCGTTCGAGCCCATGTCGAAATAGCGATACCCGAGCTCGCTCAGCTCCGCGTCGATCTCGACCCCGTCGACCGCCGCACGGGGCCAGAAGCGCCCGTACTGGCGCGCGATCGTGCCCCCGGCGTTGCCGAGGATCGCGACCCGTCGCGGCGCCCGTTCCCGGGCGGTGAACGGCAGGGTCAGGAAGCTGTCCCAGTAGTCGCCGGTCAGATAGCCCCGGGCGGGGAGGATCGAGTGCACCGCCTGACCCTCGTTGAGCTCCATCGTCCGCTCACCGTCGGGCCGCTCGATCACCCGCACGTACTGCTGCGACGTCTCGCCCTCGTAGAGGATGCGCCCGATGTCGACCGCCTTCACGGTGCCGACCGGCAGCGCGACGACGACCGCGAGCGCCGCCGGGACGGCGACGTAGCGCCAGCCGAGGCCGGCCGCGGCGACCAGCGCCAGGGCGACGGCGAAGATCAGGAAGGTCCGCTGCGTGCCCGCGAACGGGATCAGGACGAGCGCCGCGAGCATCGTCCCGGTCAGCGAGCCGACGGTGGAGATCGCGTACAGCCGCCCGGCGATCTCTCCGGAGTGGGCGACGTCTGAGATCGCGAGCCGGATCGCCCACGGCGAGCAGGTCCCGAGCAGCACCACCGGGACGGCGACCAGGACCAGGACCCCGAGCAGCGAGCCGAGGAAGGCGCCGGCGTCGATCTGGTCGAAGGCGTCGACCGAGAGGTTGAGGAACGGGCGGGCGACGAACGGGACGGCGGCGAGCAGCACCGCGGCGCCGACCACGACCGCGCAGAGGCTGCGCACGTCGGGCCGCCGGTCGGCGAGCCGGCCGCCGAGCCAGTAGCCGACCGAGAGCGAGACGAGGACGACGGCGATCGTGTTCGCCCAGACGATCGTCGAGGCGCCGAAGAACGGCGCCAGCAGCCGCGCTGCGGCGATCTCGGCGCCGAGGCTCGCCATGCCGACGACGAACACGAGCAGGTAGAGAAAGCGGTTGCGGCTCACCGCGGGCAACTCGCGCTCACGACCCCAGGATCCGCTCGCGCAGGCGCTCCCCCTGCCCGGCGGCGACGGCGCGCGCGGCGCGCCCCGGGTCGAGCTCGAACCCATGCGCGTCGGCGAGCTCGATCAGCTCCTGCTTCTCGGTGCTGCGGTTGGCGGCCCGGAAGAAGAGCCAGATGAACAGCCCCAGCGTCACGGCGCCGGTCTCGATCATCATCAGGTTGCCGGCCGCGCCCTGGTCGGCGAGCGGGCTGATCCCCCGGTCCGCCTCGCCCGGGCCGTAGTCCGGATAGAGCACCGAGCCCGACCAGATGAAGACGTTCGCGAGCACCGCGCCGAGCAGGCGGACGACGATGATGTAGACGAGCTTCGCGCCGTCGCCGAACCAGGCCGGCTTCGGCAGCGGGCCGACGAGCGGCAGCCACATCGCGAGCCCGAAGGTGAAGAAGCACGCGTGCTGGACGACGTGCAGCAGCGGCTGGTCGAGGACCCCCTGATAGAGGGTCGAGAGGTGCCAGAGATAGAGGTTGACGGCCCACAGAGGCAGCGCGACGAGCGGGTGGCCGAGGACTCGCAGCCACGCGAACGGCCGACGGGCGAGCAGCGGCGCGAGGATCGGTCCGGTGAGTCCGAGCGAGATCAGCAGCCCGGCGATGTCCGCGATCAACAGGTGCTGGGCCATGTGGGCGACGACGAGCTCGTCGTCGATCGACGCCAGCGGCGGCACGTCGGAGACGATCAGGACGACGATCCCGCCGGCGAAGGCGATCTGGCGCCAGATGTCGACCGGGCGGCCGCGAGCGGCGAGCGTCGACACCCGGCGCGCGTAGGCGAGCGCGATCGCCAGCAGCAGGAGGGGCGCGGCGACGTCGATCACGGTGGCCGCCATCGCCTCAGAATCTAGCGAGCGTTCCCGGTCTGTCGAGCTGTCCGGCTAGCCGCGCTGGAGCCTCGATCGCACGCCGTCGACCGCCTGATCGGCGATCGATCGCAGGTAGCGCTTCCCCATCACCCCGAACAGGAGGCGGTACTGCAGCGCCGTCGGCTCGATCCCGATCTCGACCTCGGCGAACGTCTGCGACTGCGCCTCGGTCAGCACCCAGCGCGAGTAGTAGCCGCGTCTGCTCGCAGCGGAGCTTGATCGTGCGCAGCTCGTCGAGCTCCTCGATCCTGAACGTGGTCTCGGACTTGCCGAGCGGCGACTTGCTGACCTGCTGGAACTCTGCCTCGGCCTCGACCGTCGCGAGGCCCGTGACGCTGACGACGTTCCCGGCCCACTCGGGGTAGCGGCGGGGATCGCCGATGTAGGCCCAGACCTGTTCGACCGGGGCCTCGATCACAGTCTGCTTGCGTGCGGAGGGCACCGCGACTCAGCCTACGCCCCGCCGGCCTCAGAGCCAGTGGATGCGGTGGAAGAACCGGTACAGGACGACGACGGCGACCGCCATGATCGTCAGCGCGACCCAATAGCCCCACGGCTGGTCGAGCTCGGGCATGTGGGTGAAGTTCATGCCCCAGATCGAGGCGAGGAAGGTCGGCACGGCGATGATCGCGGCCCAGGCGGAGATCGAGCGCACGACCTCGTTCTGCTTCACGCCCAGCAGCGCCAGGTTCGCCTCCAGGATCGAGGTCAGGAGCTCGCGCTGCGCGCTCACCTGCTCGTCGATTCGGCGCGCGTGGTCGGCGACGTCGCGAAAGTAGCGGCGCAGCTGCTCGTCCATCTCCGGGAACGCGCCGCGCTCCAGCGCCTCGAGCGGCGACAGCAACGGTGCGGTGGCGTGGTGGAACTCGATCACCTCGCGCTTCAGGAAGTAGATCCGCTGGGTGGCGTCGGCGCGGTCCCCGAAGATCTCCGCCTCGACCTCGGTGATGTCGTTGTCGATCCCCTCGAGCGACCGGCGCGTAGTCGTCGACGACCTTGTCGACGATCGCCCAGACGGCCGCCGCCGGTCCCGCCTCGAGCAGCTCCGGGTGGTCCTCGAGACGCGCACGGACGTCGCTCAGCTTGCTCGCCTCGCCGTGGCGGACGGCGATCACGTACGTGGAGGAGACGAACAGCATGATCTCGCCGAACTCGACCTCCTCCTTCTCGTCGTCGTAGCGAGCCGGTCGCAGGACGATGAAGTAGGACTGCGTCGTAGTCCTCGAGCTTCGGCCGCTGATGGGCGCGGTAGGCGTCCTCGAGCGCCAGCTCGTGGAGCCCGAAGCGCTCACCGACGTCCTCGAGCTCCTCGGCGGTCGGCTCGTAGAGCCCCAGCCAGACGAAGTCGCCGTCGCCGACGACGCAGGTCGCGGCGACCTCGAGCGGCAGCTTGCCCTCGTGCTGGCGCACGCCGTCGCGGTAATGCGCGCAATCGACGATCACGGTCGGCCTTTCAGCCTCGCGCGCCCGCCTCCTGCCGCCGACAGGCGGCTCGCAGAGGCCTGGAAGCCGGCGTTGTCTACTGGTTCGGGGCCGAGGGCGGCGCCGCGGGGGGCGGCGAGGCGGGTGGCGTCGAGGACGCGGGTGGCGCCGCGGGCGCGGCCCCGTCCGGCTGCGAGAAGGAGACCTGGACCGGCTCGCGCTCGGCGGCGTCGGTGATCTCGAAGAACTCGCGCGGCGTGAATCCGCCCGACCCGGCGATCACCGAGTTCGGGAAGATCTGGATCTTCGTGTTGTAGGCCTGGACGTTCGAGTTGTAGATCCGGCGCGACGCCTGGATCTCGTCCTCGAGCTCGCTCAGGTTGCGCGACAGCTGCTGGAAGTTCTCGGTCGCGCGCAGCTCTGGGTACTGCTCGGCGACGACCCGAAGCCCGCCCAGCGCCTGGCTCAGCATTCCCTCCGCCTGGCTCGCCTGCGCGGGTCCCTGTGCCTGCATCGCCGCCGCCCTCGCCTGGGTGACCTTCTCGAACGTCTCGCGCTCGTGCGTCGCGTAGCCCTTCACGGTCTCGACCAGGTTCGGGACCAGATCGTGACGGCGCTTCAGCTGCACGTCGATTCCCGACCACGACTCGTCGACCCGGTTGCGCGCCCCGATCATCGAGTTGCGGACCAGGACGTACGTGAGGCCGATCAGCAGCAGGACGACGATGACGATGATGACTACGACCATTGGCGGCAGGACCTCTCGTTTGAAGTGGCTGAGGGGATGATTATTCCTTAGTGGGGGTTGCTTCGACGGCCGGCAGGACCGCGAGGCGGCGGAGCGCCGACTCGACGAGGTCGGCCGGGAGGCCGGTGAGCCCGCTGGCGTCGATCCGGCCGAGCTCGTAGGCGAGCGCGACGGCGTCGGCGCCGGCGATCGCCGCCTCGATCGCCTCGGCATACGCCGGGTCGTCGCGGTCGCCCGCGGCCAGCTCGCGCAGCCGCGCGAGGCCGCTCTCGCGGGGCGCAGCCGCGGCCTGGCCGAGGGCGGCGCTCCCGCCCTCCGGCGCGCGCCGCGGCGGTCGCCCGCTGGGCGTGTAGGTCTCGGCGAGCGCGCCCTGGCGGCGCAGGCGCTCGATGTGCTGATAGACCGCGGCCCGGGTGATCCCGATGTCGTGGGCGATCTGCTTCGCGGCGTAGCCCTGCTCGAGTCGCTCCAGCACCTCGCGCTGGCGCTTCGTGAGCGGGTCGTCGACCTGGTTCTGGGGCTGGAACACGCGGATAGCCTAGTTGACAATCAACTATATGTCAACTTGACAATGAGTCCTGTGGCGTCAGTCGCCGAACGCGCCCTCGAGCCGCAGCAGGAACTCCTTCATCGGCGCGCCTCCGCCGTACTCGCCGAGCTCGCCGCCGGCGCGGACGACCCGGTGGCAGGGGACGACGATCGGGATCGGGTTCGAGCCGAGCGCCGTGCCGGCGGCGCGGAAGGCCCGCGGGTTGCCGGCCCGCCCCGCCATCTCCCCGTAGGTCGCGGTCGCCCCGAACGGAAGCTTCGCCGTCGCCCGCAGGACCCGGCCGTAGAAGCCGCGCGGAACCAGGCTCCAGTCGAGCTCGAGCTCGAACCGCTCCCGGTCGCGGTCGAAGTACTGGTCGAGCTCGCGCCGCGCCTCGTCGAGGCGGGACGGGAGCTCGAGCACCCGGGGCGAGATCTCGGTCGCGAGCTCGGCGAGGAAGTCGTCCTCGGCTCGGTTCGGGAGCCCGACGGCGACGATCCCGCGCTCGGTCGCGGCGATGTGGCCGGTCCCGATCGGGGAGTCGAAGCTCGCGTAGGCGACGTCGGCCAGCCCCTCGCGCTCGGCGAGCTCGATGACCCGCTTCGACGCGGCCTCCGCTTCGCCGGGCGCGCCGGCGAAGATCCTCCTGATCGTGCTCTGATCGGCTCGGCTCATCGCTTTGCCTCCTGTTCGTCGATGTTCTCGCGCAGCGCGGCGAGCGCGTCGGCGACCCGTCGCCGGGCGGCCGCCTCGCTGCACCCGAGCGCGGCGCCGATCTCCCTGTAGGACAGATCGGCCGCGTAGCGCAGCGCGACCGCCGCCCGCTGGGCGTCGGAGAGCCCCGCGACCGCAGCCCAGACCTCCCCGTCGAGGTCGCCGACCCCGCCGCCGGCCGGCGGCGGCGCGGCCTGCTCGGGCAGGTCGGAACGCGGCTCGGGCCGCCGGTGGCGTGCCCGGTGGTGGTCGATCGCCTTGCGGCGGGCGATCGTCATCACCCAGGCGCGCGGATGGCGGCCGTCCATCCGATCGTAGGCGCGCAACGCCGCGATGAAGGTCTCCTGGAAGCAGTCGTCGGCGTCGTCGGGGCCGACCATCGCGCGCAGGAACCCGAGCACCGCCTCTCGGTGCTCGTCGAGGAACCGCTGGAACGGTGCCCTCGGGGTCGCGCGCTTGCGGGCGTGGGTTGTCGGCGATGCCGTCGCGGTTGCGCTCACTTCTCGGTCATTGAAACGTCCATGCGAGCGTATTCGTGAGCATCCGGGTTACTACCCGAGAGGAATCGCGAGGGGACACGAACGGAGGGAAGAGTGATGCGAAGGAAGTGGATTGTCGGGCTCGTCGCGCTGGTCGCGCTCGGCGGCACCGCGGTCGCCGCGGCGTCGGCGTTCGACGGCGGCGACGGCGGCCGCGACGCCTACGGCCGGGTGACGGTCGATCTCGGCGGGCACGCGAGCCAGGCGGCGCGCCCGGACGCGGCGAAGAAGGGCAAGGCGAAGCCGTCGATCCTCTACCTGCGCAGCTCGACGCCGCAGACGGTCGACGTGGCGGCACACCGGCCCGCACATCCAGATCGACCTGCGGCAGTGCCCGAAGGGCACGAAGGTCATCGACGGCGGCGTCCGGCCGTCGAACACGAACGTCTACGTCCAGGGCAACGAGGTGATCAGCAAGCGCTCCTACCGGGTGCTGATCGGCTTCGACGACGCCGGCCCGGTCGAGAACTTCAGCGTCACCTCGCACCTGATCTGCATCGGGGGCGTCAAGTAGGTGGACGGCGGGGGCCGCGGTGCGCTAGTCGCGCATCGCGGCCTCGACGCCCTGCAGCCGCTCGCGCTCGCCGGTCGGCAGGGTGACGTAGACGGCGCCGTCGCGGTCGAAGCGCCGTCGCGGCTCCATGACGATGATCCCGGTCGGGCGCCCGCCCTCGTCGTAGGTCCAGATGTCGCCCTCGTCGGTGCGCTCGCGCGAGGACGCATCCGCGTTCGTGATCCGCCCGTAGAGGACGTCGCTCGGCGGGTCGTAGCTGACGTAGGGAAACGAGTAGCGGCCGGTTCGCACCGCCACCGGTGATAGCAGAGCCGCGCCACGGCCTCGACGGGCCGGCGCGGTTCAGTGCGGGTGCTCGCCGCCCGAGAGCAGCCTCACGGCGTGCGGGATCGCCGCGGCGACCGCGGCTCCGGCCTGCTCGATCGCCGGCGGGTTGCCGGGGAAGTTGACGATCAGCGTGCGCCCGCGGGTGCCGGCGAGCCCGCGCGAGGTCATCCACATCCGCGTGTGCTCGCGCGACGCGGCACGCATCGCCTCGCCGAACCCGGGCGCCTCGCGGTCGATCACGTCGCGCGTCGCCTCCGGGGTCAGGTCGTCGGGCGAGAAGCCGGTGCCGCCGGTCGTCAGCACGAGATCGCAGCCTCCGCCGTCGCACCAGTGGCGCAGCCGCTCGGCGATCAGCGCCCGGTCGTCGGCGATCAGCTCGGCGCCGACCACGGTCGCTCCGAGCCGCTCGGCGAACGCGGCCAGCGCCGGGCCGCTCAGGTCCTCGCCCTCGCCGGCGGACTTCGAGGTCGAGACGGTGATCACGGCGGCGCGGAAGCTCTCCGCTCCGCTCACCGGTCGCGCCTCCACTCGCCGCTCCTGCCGCCGCGCTTTTCGACCAGCTCGATCGCCTCGATCGAGACGCCCCGCTCGAGACCCTTGACCATGTCGTAGACGGTCAGCGCCGCGACCGCGCAGGCGGTCATCGCCTCCATCTCGACCCCGGTCCGCGCCGTCGTGCCGGCCTCCGCCGAGAGCAGCACCCGGCCGCCCGCGGCGTCGACGCTGCCCTCGACGTCGACGAAGTCGAGCGCCAGCGGATGGGCGAGCGGGATCAGCTCCCCGGTCCGCTTCGCGGCCCCGATCCCGGCGATCCTCGCGGTCCCCAGCACGTCGCCCTTCGGAGCGTCGCCGCGGGCCAGCGCCGCCGCCGTCGCGGGCGACATCCGCACCCTCGCCTCGGCCCGGGCGCGGCGCTCGCTGACCGGCTTGTCGCCGACGTCGACCATCCGCGCGCTGCCGGCGTCGTCGAGGTGGGTGAGCCTCGGCGAGCCGGCGCCGTCGGCGGGCGGGACCGTGCCCTCGACCCACCGCGCCTCTCCCCCCTCCTCGACCTCACGCTTGAAGATCGGGGCCTCGGCCTTGATCCGGTCGATCGCCCGGCGGGCGCCGGCGAACGCCTCGCCCCGGTGGGCCGCGGAGACGGCGACGACGACGCTCGGCTCGCCGAGCGGCACCGCCCCGACCCGGTGCTCGGCGGCGGCGGCCTCGAGCCCGTACTCGCGCACGCATTCGCCGAGGATCGTCCCGATCCGCTCCGCGGCCATCTCGCGGTAGGCCTCGTACTCGAGCCGCTCGACGTCGCGCGTCGTGCCGCAGAAGACGACCGTCGCGCCGGCGCCGGGACGCCCGACCCTGGCGCCGATCTCGGCCACCGCCAGCGGCTCGTCGGTCACCCGGGCGTGCAGGCCGGGCGCCTCGGCGGCGCTCTGCGACCCGCCGCTCACCGGGGGGACGAGCGCCAGCTCGTCGCCGGCGCTGACCGGGGCGTCGTCGTCGACGTACTCGCGGTTGAGCGCGGCCCGGACCGGCATCGCGGCGAGTACCTCGCCGAGGCCCGGCTCGCGGGCCGCGGCCGCGAGCACGTCGGCGACCGTCGCTCCCTCCGGGAGCTCGAGCGCCAGGCGCTCGCGCCCCGCGCGCTCGCGGAAGATCGCGAACAGACGAACCTCGACCTCCATCGCCCCATCGTAGATCGGGGTGGGCGGACCGCGATCCGCGGGCCCCCGGATCGGGCCCGCCTCAGGCGGTCCGGGCGCGGAAGGCGCCGCGCCGCGCCAGCGCGAGGGCGGCGCCGAGGGCGGCGAGGATCGAGCCCGCGAGCACCGCCGCGTGCCAGCTCTGCGCCTCGATCAGCGAGCCGGCCACCGCGGATCCGGCGGCCGAGCCCGCGATCAGGGCGGTGAGCAGCCAGGTGAACGACTCGGCGCCCGAGCCCCTCGGCGCCACCGCCCCGACGAGCTGGTTCCGGCTTGCGATCATCGGCGCGATCGGCAGGCCGGCGAGCACCGCCAGGAGCGCCATCGAGACCGGTGACCAGGCGGCGACGAGCGGCAGGCAGGCGAGCGGGAAGATCAGCGCGATCGTCAGATACGTCTCGACCAGCCCGCTGCGCAGCTCACGGGCGCCGAACGCCAGGCCGCCGATGCCGCTGGCGCCCGACCAGACCGCGAGCAGGATCCCGGCGAGCGCCGGCGTCCCGTTGTCGGCGCTGAACGCCGGCAACGCGACCTCGATCGCGCCGATGCAGAAACCGACCGGGAGGGTGGTCAGGGCGATCATCCGGATCGCCGGATCCCCGAGCGGCCCGAGCAGGCCCGCCGCCACACCGCGGCGCCCACCGGCGCCGAGAGCCGCCGGGAGCCGGGCCATGAAGACGGCCGTGCCGAGCACGACGAGCGCCGCCGAGAGCCCGAGCGCCGCCTGGGGCCCGGTCAATGCGACGAGCACCGCGGTGATCAACGGCCCGCTCACGAACGAGACCTCGATCATCACCGAGTCGAGCGCGAACGCGGTCCGGACGAGATCCGGATCTCCGACCAGCCGCGGCCAATGCGAGCGCAGGACCGCGCCGGCGGGCGGATACGCCGACCCGGCGCAGAGCGCCGCGGCGGCGAGGGCCGCGGCCGGGGCGCCCGCCTCGCCGAGGCCCCAGAGGGCGAGCAGCGCGGTCGCGTGGGTGAGCGCGAGCGGCATCAGCATGCCGGTTCCGCGTCGATCGACGAGCCGAGCGGCGAGCGGGGCCCCGACCGCGGCGCCGAGCGCGAGCGCGCCGGTGACCAGGCCGGCGATCGCGAACGAGCCCGTGACCTGACGCACGAAGAGCACGGTCGCGAGCCCGTTGATCGCGAACGGGAGCCGGATCACCGTGGTCGCGGCGAGCAGCGCCGCCACCTGCGGCCGTCGCAGAAGTCGCGCGTAGGCGTGCATCCTTCGAGGATGGCAGGCCGCCTCTCGAGGATGGCCGGCCGCGAGGAGCTGAGGCTGGGCCACGGGCGCTTGTACGTGACAACGGGCTCGAGACGCCTAGACGAATCACTCATCTAGGGCAGGTGCTCGACTAGGGCAGGAGCTCGATCTCGACCCGCTCGCCGGCGCTGACGGGGCCGGACTCGGTCGGCACGATCGCGAGCGCGTCGGCGCCCAGCATCGAGGTGAGGATGTGCGAGCCCTGGTCCTTGGTCGGCCGCGCGTGCCAGCCGTCGTCGGCGAGCTCGAGCCGGCAGCGGACCAGGTGGGCGCGGCCGGGCGCCTTGTCGTAGTCCTCGTCGAGGATCGCCGTCGCCCGCGACGGCCGCCCCTCCGAGCCGAGCATCGCGAGGATCGCCGGCCGCGCGAAGAGCGTGAACGTGACCATCGCCGAGACCGGGTTGCCCGGGAGCCCGAAGACCAGCGAGGCCGGCGGACGGACCCCGAAGTAGGTCGGCTTGCCGGGCCGCAGCGCGACGCCCCAGAAGACCTGCTCGACCCCGAGTGCCGCGAGCGCCGGCCGGACGTGGTCGTGCTCACCGACCGACACCCCGCCGCTGACCACCGTCAGCTCACCTTCGAGCGCACGCTCGAGCGCCGCGCGGGTCGCGTCCCGGTCGTCGCGGACGATCGCGGCGGTGACGAGCTCGGCGCCGGCCCGCTCGACGAGGGCGGCGACCGAGTAGGCGTTCGAGTTGCGGATCGCCCCTGGGCGCAGCGGTTCGCCGGGCTCCTGCAGCTCGTCGCCGGTGGTCAGCACGGTGACCCGCGGGCGCACCGCGCAGGCGACCTCGCCGCGGCCGACCGAGGCGAGCACCCCGAGCTCCGCCGGGCCGAGCCCGGTCCCCGCGGCGATCACCGTCTCACCGGCGCGGATGTCGTCGCCGGCGCGGCGGATGTCGCGTCCGGCCTCGACCCGGACCCGGATCTCCACCGTGCTCCGGCCCGCGTCGGTGTCCTCGACCCGGACGACGGCGTCCGCCCCCTCCGGGACCACGGCGCCGGTGGAGATCGCGATCGCCTCGCCCGCTTCGAGCGCCCCGGCGGCGGGATGGCCGGCGCGCGACTCGCCGACCACCGCGAGGCTCGCCGCGCCGCTGTCGGTATCGGCGGCACGGATCGCGTAGCCGTCCATCGCCGAGCTGTCGAACCCCGGCACCGGTTCGGCGCTGGTCACGTCCTCGGCGAGGACCCGGCCGAGCGCCGAGCCGACCTCGACCGGCTCGCTCGGCATCGAGATCACGCGCTCCAGCACCAGCGCGCGGGCGGCTTCGATCTCGGTCAGCTCGGCGGTCATCGGCTCCGGCATCAGGCTATTTGCTGGCAGACTGGGGATGTGAAGCGGCCTGTGACCGTTGGCGCGGTGCTCAGCCGGAGGGAGGAGCCGTCGGATGGGCACCCCGAAGGCATTGTCGGAGCTGGGGAGCCGGCCGCTCGTCTCGCGCGTCGTCAGCACGGTCGGCTCGGCCGGGCTCGAGCCGGTCGTCGTCGCGAAGCCCGACTCGCGCCTGCCGCGCCTCGACTGCCGGGTTCTCAGCGAGCCGAGCGAGCCGATCCACCCGCTGACCGGGATCGTCGCCGCGCTCGGCGCCAGCGCCGGGCGCGGAGTGGTCGCGATCGCCTGCGACATGCCGTTCGTCCCCGCAAAGCTGCTCACCTGGATCGCCCAGCTCGAGGAGCCGATCGCGGTCTGCGAGATCGGCGGGCGGCTCGAGCCGCTGCTCGGGCGCTACTCGCCGCAGGTCGCGTCCCGCCTCGCCGATTCGCTCGCCGCCGGCGCGGCGATGCGCGACGCGGTCGCCGAGCTCGACCCGTTCGTGATCGCGGAGGACCGCGTCGCGCGGTTCGGCGATCCGGAGCGGATCTTCTTCAACGTCAACTCACCCGCCGACCTCGCGGCGGCCGAGGAGCTGCTCGGCGGCAGGGACGGCGGCCGCTTCTCGCTCGGGATCAGGTCGGGCCGCTTCTCGCCCAGCGACTCCGGCGCCACGAGCGGGCCCTGACCGCGGCCCGCGCAGCGCCACCCGCCCGCGAGGCTCAACCCGTGGGCGTGGCGGGCGACGAGCGTGAGGTTCTCAGCGAGCGGCGGCGGGCGCGGCGTCGCCGGCGCCGACGGCGGCCGCGGTGGCGGCGGCCGGGGCCCGGCCGGTGACCGGCTCGACGCGCACCGGGATCCCGTTCAGGTGCGCCATCCCCGCGAGTCGCTCGAGGTCCTCCGGCTCCGAGGAGGCGAGCGCGTTGACGTTCGCGCCACCGGCGGCCGCGGCGACGCTCCAGCCGCCGTCCTGATCCGTGTGGCCCCAGCCGTGCGGGACCGCGATCGTCCCCGGCTTCACCTCGTCGGTGAGCATCGCGTCGATCTCGATCGAGCCGTGCGGAGAGCTGATCCGGCAGCGCTCGCCGTCGGCGACGCCGAGCCGCTCGGCGTCGGCCGGGTGGACGCGGGCGGCGTGGGTGCGCCCGCCGCGCATCAGCAGCGGCACGTTGTGCATCCAGGAGTTGTGCGAGCGCAGCTCGCGGAGGCCGATCAGCCGCAGCGGGAAGTCCGGGTCGTGGCCGTTTCGCGCCGCGAGACGATCCGCCTCGGCGCCGATCTCGGGCGGGTCGAGGCGGACCCGCTTGTCGCGATGGCGGACCTGCTTCGCGAGCACCGAGGGCGCCAGGTGCTCGGCGAGGACGATCCCGTGCGGGTTTCGCTCCAGCTCGCCGATGCTGAGACGGCCTCGGCGAAGTCCGAACAGGTCGCCCTTCGGGCCGACGCGGAGCAGCAGGTCGACGAGCCGCCGCGGTGAGAGCTTCAGGCCGGTCCGGCCGATCAGCCGCAGCGCCCGGGAGCTCGAGGGGACGACCCCGATCCGCTCCGCGATCTCCTCGATCACCTCCCACTCCTGCCGCGCCTCGCCGCGTGGCTCGACCACCGCGTCGGTCATCTGGATGAACGGGGTCGAGAACAGGGCGAGGAACGGGAGCGGGAAGTCCTCGCGCTCGTAGAAGGTGGTCGCCGGGAGGACGAAGTCGCAGTTGCGGGAGGTCTCGGTGACGTAGAGGTCGATCGCGACCGAGAGCTCGAGCCCGGCCATCGCCGCCTCGAGCTCGTCACCGTTCGGGACCGAGAGCACCGGGTTGCCGGCGGAGACGAACATCGCCCGGATCTGGCCCGGACCCGGCGTCGTCATCTCCTTCGCCATCACCGAGGCGGGCAGCGAGCCGAGCACCTCGGGAAGGTCGCCGACCCGAGAGCGGAGCTTCGCGTAGCTGCCGGCGCCGATCATGTCGGCGATCCGGCTGAAGTCGATCGGGGGGTCGCCGAACATCGCTCCGCCTTCGCGGTCGAGGTTGCCGGTGACCAGGTTGAGGGCGTCGAGCAGGAACGCGACCAGCGTCGCGCTGCGCCCGAGGCAGGAGCCGGTGCGCCCGTAGACGGCCGCGCGCTCGGCCCCGGCGAGGTCGCGGGCGAGCGCCCGGACCTGGTCGGCGGGGACGCCGCTGCGGCCCTCGGTCTCCTCCGGGGGCAGCGCCGCGCACAGCGAGCGCAGCGCGTCGACCCCGCGCGACTGGCGCTCGATCGCCGTCGCGTCCTCGAGCCGTTCGTCGAAGATCACCTGGAGGATCGAGAGCAGCAGCCAGGCGTCGCCGTCGGGATCGATCGCGACGTGCTCGAACGCCCGCGCGGTCTCCGAGCGGCGCGGGTCGACGACGACGACGCGCCCGCCGCGCTCGGTGATCGCGTGCAGCTGGTCCTTGACCCGCGGCGCGCTGAGGACGCTGCCGTGCGAGACGAGCGGGTTGGCGCCGAGCATCAGCAGGAAGTCGGTGCGGGCGAGGTCGGGGATCGGGACGATGAACGGCGAGCCGTAGAGCAGGGCGCTGGCGGCGAACCGGTTCGAGACGTCCTGCGACGACGCCGTGTAGGAGTGCGGCGAGCCGAGCGCGTCGAGGAAGCCCTTCACCCAGAGCGGGTGCGAGTAGGAGAAGGCGCCCGGGTTGCCCATGTACCAGCCGACCGAGTCGCCGCCGTGCGCGTCGACGATCGCCCCGAGCCGCGCACCGATCTCGTCCAGGGCCTCGGGCCAGGTGACGCGCTCGAAGCTGCCGTCGCCGCGGCGGCGCAGCGGATGCAGGACCCGGTCAGGGTCGTTCTGGACCTCCGCCATCGCGATCCCCTTCGGGCACGCGAAGCCCGCGGAGAGCGGGTGATCGGGGTCGGGCCGAACCTTGGTCAGCCGGCCGTCGGTGACCGTCGCGACCATCCCGCAGAGCGGCTCGCAGATCCGGCAGTAGGTGACCTTCTCCTCGGTGGCCATGGCGTCGCTCCGCGGACGATTCTTGCATGTGCCCCCGGCTCTGGCGCTTTCCAGTCGGATCGCGACCCCAGGACGCCGCCAGCGACCTAGTCGCCGCCCCCGACGCGCTCTGCCGCCGCTTCGAGGTCGTCGAGCGAGGCGCCGGCGCGGCCGCCGACCCAGCACGCAACGGGCGCCGCGATCCGCTCCGAGGAGTGCGCGGCGACGCCGGCCAGGTCGAGGATCCGGGTGATCTCGTCGTCGGTCGGCGGCTCGGCGCCGAGCTCGGCGGCGAAGCCGTCGATCCACTCGCGTGCGTTCAACGTCCGTCTCCCTTCGCTTTGATTACCTATGCAATGCTTAGGCAGATGTCGGATCTGAGCCTCGGTGAAGCCGCCCGCGCGCTCGACGTCAGCGTCGACACCCTGAGGCGCTGGGACCGCGGCGGGAAGATCCGTACCGTCCGCGACGAGCGTAACCGCCGCCGGGTGCCGACGAGCGAGGTCGAACGGCTCTCGCATCATCCCGAGCGCCACCGCACCGGCGACACGTTCTCGGCCCGCAACCGCTTCCCCGGCGTCGTCAGGTCCGTGGAGGTCGACGGGGTGATGGCGCTGGTCGAGATCGAGGCGGGCCCGCACCGGGTCACGGCGGCGATCACCCGCGACTCGGTCGAGGAGCTCGGGCTCGCCGAGGGGGTCGAGGCGACCGCGACCGTGAAGGCGACCTCGGTGATGATCGAACGCAGCGCGTGAGGCGGTGGATGAGCGTTCCCATGTTCGCGTCCCTGGCCGTCGTCGCGGCGATCGCCGCCGGGTGCGGCAGCGACGACTCGAGCTCGACCTCATCCTCGGCGTCGAGCTCCTCGGGCGGCCAGCTCGTCGTCTCCGCCGCTGCCTCGCTCGAGCCCGCGTTCACGTCCTACGCCGAGACCGCGGGGATCGATGCGAAGCAGTCGTTCGCGGGCTCCGACGACCTCGCCGCCCAGATCCGCCAGGGTGTCACCCCGGACGTCTACGCCGCCGCGAACACGAGCCTTCCCGACGACCTCTACAAGGACGGCCTGGTCGCGAAGCCGGTCGTGTTCGCGAGCAACACGCTGGTCATCGCGGCGCCGAAGGATTCCTCGATCGACTCGATCGACGACCTCACCGGCGACGTCACTCTGGCGATCGGGGACGAGGGCGTGCCCGTCGGTGACTACACCCGCGAGGTCCTCGGGCGGCTGCCGAAGAGCGAATCGGACGCGATCCTCGCCAACGTGCGCTCACTCGAGCCCGACGTCAGCGGGATCGTCGGCAAGCTCACCCAGGGTGCGGTCGACGCCGGCTTCGTCTACATCACCGACGTCGTCGCGACCGACGGCGCCCTGAAGGCGATCGACCTGCCCCCGAACCTGCAACCCGACGTCGCCTACGGCGCCGCGGTCGTCGACGGGGCCGCGAACCCCGACGGCGCCCAGGCGTTCATCGACGGCCTGCTCGAGGGAGACGGAGCCGTTGCACTGAAGGACGCCGGCTTCGGGCCGCCGCCGGCGGGCTGAGCGATGAGAAACCGGGGCCCGTTCGTGGTCGTGATGGTGGTGGCGCTGGCGCTGGCGCTCACCTTCCTGATCCTCCCCGTGATCGCGATCTTCGCGAACACGCCGCCCGCCGACCTGATCGACAGCCTCGGTAGCCAGGCGTCACTGGACGCGCTCTGGCTGAGCCTGAAGACGACGCTCGCGGCGGTCGTGATCATCGTCGTCGTCGGCACCCCCGCCGCCTACCTGCTCGCGACCCGCGAGTTCCGCGGCAAGGCGATCGTGACGACGGCGATCGAGCTGCCGCTGGTGCTGCCGCCGGCGGTCGCCGGGATCGGCCTCCTGGCCGCGTTCGGGCCGAACGGGATCTTCGGCTCGGCGCTCGCCGACGCGGGGATCGAGCTCGTCCTGCAGACGGCCGGGGTGATCGTCGCGCTCACCTTCGTCTCGGCGCCCTTCTACCTGCGCCAGGCCCAGGCCGCGTTCGCCGCCGTCGATCCCGACCTGACCGCCGCCGCGCGGACGCTCGGCGCCGGCGAGGCGCGGGCGTTCTGGCGCGTCGCGATCCCCTGCGCCGGCGCCGGGATCAGCACCGGCGTGGCGCTCGCCTGGGGCCGGGCGCTGGGCGAGTTCGGCGCCACGCTGATGTTCGCCGGCTCGTTTCAGGGGATCACCCAGACCGCGCCGCTGGCGATCTTCGCCACCTTCGCCAGGGACTTCCCCGCGGCGCTCGCCCTCTCCGCGGTCCTGGTCGCGGTCTCCGGCGCGCTGCTTCTGGGGGTGAAGCTGCTCGGCCGGGCGCCGCTGCTCGGCGGGATGCAGGCCTAGGTGAGCGCTGCCGGCGCCGGGCTGCACGCCCGGATCTCGAGCGTCCTGCGCGAGTTCGAGCTCGAGGTCGAGCTCGAGGTCGAGCCCGGCGCGAGCCTCGCGATGGTCGGCCCGTCGGGCGCCGGCAAGAGCACCGTGCTGCGGTCGATCGCCGGGCTGCACCGGCCCGACCGCGGCCGGGTAACGCTCGGCGAGCGGATCTGGCTCGACCTGGATGCGGGCATCGATCTGCCTCCCGAGCGCCGCGACTGCGGATACCTGTTCCAGCACTACGCGCTCTTCCCGCACCTGAACGCGTGGCGGAACGTCGCCTTCGGGCTCACCGAGACCCCCCGCGCCGAGCGGCGCCCGCGGGCGACGGAGCTCCTGCGCCGGTTCGGGGCCGAAGCGCTCACCGACGCCTCCGTGCGCGACCTGTCCGGGGGCGAGCGCCAGCGGGTCGCGCTGGCGCGCGCGCTCGCTCGCGACCCGGCGCTGGTCCTCCTCGACGAGCCGCTCTCGGCGCTCGACTCCCGAACCGCCGCCGCGGCGGCGCGAGAGCTGGCGGCGACGCTGGCGGCGACATCGGCGCCGACCGTGCTCGTCACCCACGACTTCGCCGAGGCGGCCTTGCTCGCGGGCGAGATCGCGGTCGTCGATCGCGGGCGGATCGTCCAGCGCGGCACCGCCGCCGAGCTCAGCGCGCGACCCGCGTCAGCGTTCGTCGCCGACTTCACCGGGGCGACCGTGCTGCTCGGGATGGCGCGGGAGACCGCGACCGGGACGACCGCGGTCGTCCTCGACGGCGGTGGCGAGATCGTCAGCTCCGAGCGGGCCGAGGGCGAGGTCGGGGTCGCCGTCTACCCGTGGGAGATCACGCTCGAGCCCGCCGGCACGCAAGCGCACGGGTCGGCGCTCAACAGGCTCGACGCCCGGGTGGTCTCGGTGACCGAGGTCGGCAACCGGGCCCGGATCGGGCTCCTGGCTCCGCAGCCGCTGGCCGCCGAGGTCACCGGCGAGTCGGTCGCCCGGCTCGGACTCGGCCCCGGCGTCGGCGTCGTCGCCACCTGGAAGGCGACGGCGACCCGGCTGGTGGCGCGGTGAGCCGGTCGCGAGCGGGGGCGACCGGACGCGGGCTCAGCCCCCGATCGCGCTCATCGAGCGCGGCGGCGGGACGAACCCGGGCTCGTTGACGTGGTGCTTGAGCTCCTTGCGCCAGACCGCGTCGCGGATGATCCGCTCCAGCTCGGCGTCGTCGGCGCCGGCTCGCAGCGGCTCTCGCAGGTCGGTCTCGTTGACCGAGAAGAGGCAGGTGCGAAGCTCGCCCTCGGCTGTGATCCGGATCCGATTGCAGTCGCCGCAGAACGGCTCCGAAACCGGGTTGATGAAGCCGATCTCGCCGCCGCCGTCGCGGAAGCGGTAGACCCGCGCGGTCGCGTGCGGCTCGCGGGGCAGCTCCTCGAGGCGGTACCGGGTCTCGATCAGCTCGCGGATCTCCTCGCCGGTCAGCACCTGGTCGGCGGTCCAGGCGCGGTCGCCGTCGAGCGGCATGAACTCGATGAAGCGGACCTGGTAGTCGGTCGAGCGCGCCAGCTCGCAGAAGCGGAAGACCTCGTGCTCGGTGAAGTCGCGCATCGCGACGGCGTTGACCTTGATCGGCCGCACCCGCTCGAAGGCGGCGATCGCCTCGAGGCCGCGCAGCACCTGCGGCAGCGCGTCGCGGCGGGTCACCTCGTGGAAGCGGTCACGTGCCAGCGAGTCGACCGAGACGTTGACGCGGTCGATCCCCGCCTCGACCAGGGCGCGAGCGTCGCGCTCGAGCAGGTAGCCGTTCGTGGTCATCGAGAGGTCCCGGATGCCCTCGATCTCGCTCAGCATCGCGACCAGCCGCGGGAACTCGCGCCGCGCCAGAGGCTCGCCGCCGGTCAGCCGGACGTCGGTCACGCCGAGAGCGGCCAGGACCCCGACGAGCCGCCGGATCTCCTCGAAGCTGAGCAGGTCGCGGCGGTCGAGCCACTTCATCCCCTCGGCCGGCATGCAGTAACGACAGCGGAAGTTGCAGCGGTCGGTGACCGAGACCCGCAGGTCGGTGATCGGCCGCCCGTGGGCGTCGCGCAGGCCGCCCTCGAGGTCGGCGCCGGTGCTCTCCGAAGCGCTCATCGAGACGGATTGTCGCAGCCCGGCGCCCGACCGCCGTCGCGAGGCTCTTGCGGAGCGGCGATCGGTGGAACGTCCCGGGCGGCTGCAACCGTTCTGCCAGAATCCTCATCCGGTGCGTCGGCAGCACTAAACTCGGCTCAGGAGGTAGCGATCTGGCCATGGATCGGGAAACGCGATGATCGGGCGTGAACCGGCCGGCCGCGCCGAGGACGAGCTGATCGCCGCGGGGGTCCCGTTCGTCGAGGCGACGGTGGTCCGCGCGCAGCACCCGACGAGCGTCCGGGCGGGCGACGCTGCGATCGTCCACCACGACGGGACGATCGAGGGGTTCGTGGGCGGCGCCTGCGCCGAGGCCTCGGTTCGGCTGCAGGCGCTGCGGGTCCTGGAAACCGCCGAACCGATCCTGCTCCGCATCCTGCCCGGCGAGGCCGACGGCGAGCCGAGCCGCGGCGAGGGGGCGGTGACGGTGAAGAATCCGTGTCTGAGCGGAGGGGGACTCGAGATCTTCCTCCAGCCGCACGTTCCGCCGGCGACGATCCGGGTCGCGGGCAAGACGCCGATCGCCCTTGCGCTCGCGGATCTGGCCCGGCGCCTCGGCTTCGCGATCGAGCTCAGCGCCGCAGGGGACGCCGACCCTGATCCCGCCGACGCGGCGCTGGTCGTCGCATCGCACGGGCACGACGAGGAGCGTGTCCTGACCGCGGCGCTCCGGGTGGGCGTGCCGTACGTCGGCCTCGTCGCGAGCCCGGTCCGCGGAGAGGCGGTCAGGGACTCGCTCGAGCTGCCGGACGCGCTCAGGGCGCAACTTCACACCCCCGCCGGGCTGGACATCGGCGCGCGCACGCCCGGGGAGATCGCGCTCGCGATCCTGGCGCAGATCGTCGCCCTGCGGCGTTCCGGCGAGAACGCTGCGACGGCGGCGGCCGGGCCCGCCGCCGATCATCCGGACGAGGCCGAAACCTCGGCACCCGCTGATCCCGCTTCGACGACCGAGGTCGCGCTGGACCCCGTCTGCGGAATGGAGGTCGCCGTGCTCGAGGCGAGCATCCGCCTCGACCGCGACGGCCGGAGCCACTACTTCTGCAGCGAGAGCTGCCGGGACAGGTTTGCCGCCGAGGGCGCCTCGCGAGCCGGTGCCCGCTGAGCCCTTCGTCACCGGCTTGGTGCTGGCGGCCGGCGGCTCGCGGCGGCTCGGCCGACCGAAGCAGCTGCTCCCGTACGGCTCGTCGACGCTGCTCGGCCACACGCTCGACACGGCGCGCGCGAGCGGCTTCGACCAGCTGATCGTGGCGCTCGGCGGCAGCTCCGCGGAGGTGCGGCGCAAGGTGGACCTCGCCGGCGTCGAGGTGGTCGAGAACCCGGACTACGGCGAGGGTTGCTCGTCCTCGATCGCCGCCGGCCTGAGCAAGGTCGACCGGCGTTGCGAAGCCCTCGTCCTGATGCTCGGCGACCAGCCGGGCGTCACGGCCGCCACCGTTCGGGCTCTGATCGCCGGCCGCGGCGAGGGCACGAGGCTGGCCGTCTGCGCCTACGACGACGGGCGCGGCCATCCGCTTGCCTTCGGCCGGGCGATGTTCGGCCCGCTGGGCGAGCTGCACGGCGACAAGGCGGTCTGGAAGCTGATCGAGCGCCTCGGCGACGCCGTGGTCGAGGTCCGGATCAGCGGCCCGATCCCGCCCGATGTCGATACGCGCGAGGACTACGCGGCGGTCCTGGAAACCGCGGGGGCCTCGTGACCCCGACTCGCGCGCACCCGGGCGCCGGGGCCAATGTCAACGCGGCGGTCCCCGACATCGAGACGCTCGAGCGGCGCCTCGACGAGGTCGATTACCTGGCCGACCCGGGACTCGCCACGGCGCTCTTCCTCTCGCTTCGCCTGCCACAGCCCCTGCTCCTCGAGGGCGAGGCGGGCGTCGGCAAGACGGAGGCGGCCAAGGCGTTGGCGACGACGCTCGATACGAGGCTGATCCGCCTGCAGTGCTACGAGGGCATCGACGCCACCGAGGCGCTCTATGAGTGGAACTACCCGCGGCAGTTGCTGCGGATCCGCTCGGCGGAGGCGACGGGCTCCGAGTTCACCGAGGACGAGCTGTTCGGGGAGGAGTTCTTGGTCCCGCGGCCGCTGCTGGAGGCGATCCGACACCCCGGCCCGATGCCCGCGGTGCTGCTGATCGACGAGCTCGATCGGGCCGACGACGACTTCGAGGCGTTTCTGTTCGAGATGCTCGCCGAGTCGAGCGTGACGATCCCCGAGATCGGCACGATCCGCGCCACCCACCCGCCGGCGGTGATCCTGACATCGAACCGGACCCGCGACCTGCACGACGCGCTGAAGCGCCGCTGTCTCTATCACTGGATCGACTACCCGAGCCCCGAGCGCGAGGTCGAGATCGTCCGTCGTCGCGTCCCCGGCACTGCCCAGGTGCTCGCCGCCGAGGCCGCGGAGGCGGTTCGGCGCCTGCGCGAGAGCGAGGTCCAGAAGCCGCCCGGGATCGCGGAGACGATCGACTGGGTCGCCGCGCTGGAGCTGCTCGGGGTCGATCGGCTCGATCCGGCGGTGGCGGAGCGGACGCTCGGCTCGGTGCTCAAGTATCGAGAGGACCAGGAGCAGATCACCGAGCGGGGCGTCGACTGGCTGGTCGGCGCCGACGCCTGAGATCGCTTCTCTAGGCTTGGTGTACGGAGAGCGACTGTGAGCACCCTGCCGAGTTCCGAGAGCATCGCCGCCGAGTGGCTGCGCGACGGGCGCCGCGTCGTCGGCGCGACGCTGGTCGAGCGGATCGGCTCGGCGCCGCTCGACCCGGGCGCGCAGATGCTCGTCGACGATCGCAACCACATCGAGGGGTCGGTGACCGGCGGATGCGTCGAGGGCGCGCTCGTCGAGGAGGCTCAGCGAATCCTCCGTGGCGGGGAGGCCCGCGTCGTGACCTACGGCGTCTCCGACGAGGAGGCCGCAGAGGTCGGACTGATGTGCGGCGGCACGGTGAGCGTGTTCGTTCACGAGCACGGCGATGACGCGCTCGAAGCGCTCGAGGCGGTCGCCGGCGCGCGCGCGACCGACGAGCCGGTCGCTCTCGCGACGCTGCTCGACGGCGATCGCGCCGGCGCGAAGATGGCGATCCTGCGCGGCGGCGTGGTCGGCGGCCTCGGGGTCACCGGGCTGCTCGACCGCTCGGTGGAGCGCGATGCGCAGGGCCAGCTCGACGAGGGGGTGTCGCGGATCCGCCGCTACGGGGCCGACGGCGCGGTGATGGGCTCCGACCTGGCCGTCTACATCCAGTCTTTCTCGACCCAACCGCGGATGGTGATCTTCGGCGCGATCGACTTCTCGGCGGAGATGGCCAAGGTCGCCGGCGAGATCGGCTACCGCGTCACGATCTGCGACGCGCGTGAACCGTTCATCAACAGCCCGCGGTTCTCACGCGCCGCGGAGGTGGTCGTCGATTGGCCCGACCGTTATCTCGAAGGCCGCGAGCTGGGTCGGCGCGACGTCGTCCTCGTCTTCACCCACGACGCCAAGTTCGACGAGCCCGCGCTGATCGCGGCGCTCGGCACCGGTGCCGGATACATCGGGGCGCTCGGCAGTCGCCGCACTCAGGAGCGGCGGCTCGATCGCCTCCGGGCAGCCGGCGTCGGCGAGGAGTCGATCGCCAGGATTCGCGCTCCGTGCGGGCTCGACGTCGGCGCCCGCACTCCCCCGGAAACCGTCGTCTCGATCCTCGCCGAGGTGATCGCGGTGCGCACCGGCCGCGCCGGCGAGCCCCTGCGCGAGACGAGCGGGCCGATCCATCCGCACGCAACGACGGACGAAGGCGCTGCGAAGCAGGCGGACGGCGCAGCGCTGTAGCGCACCCGCGGTCGCTTACGCCGTGGGCTGGGCGGCCTCGACCCTGTAGGTCGTCTGGGCGTCGAGCGAGCCCTCGATCCCCTCGGGGAGCGAATCGCCCCCGAAGGCCCGCAGGGCGACCGCCTGGATCCTGACGCCGCCCTCGGCGTCGCCACCGACGGACCAGTGGCCGCTGTCCCATCGAAGCGCGTCGGGTGTGGTCTCGAGCATCCAGGCGGCGATCAGCTGCGCCTTGTCGCGCAGCCTGCGCGCGGTCGTCGCGACGTTGTCGCCGACCACATCGCTCGGGTCGCTGTTGAAGCTGTTGCCCTCGCCGAACCGGTCGGTGTCCTCGTGCACGACCTTGATGTCCTCGGGCGGGATGCCGAGCTCGCCGGCGGCGATCCGCGCGAGCGTCGCCTCTTCTCCCTGCGATCGCTCGCTGAGGCTGAGCACCGCCTTCCCGGTCGGATGCATACGCAGGAAGACCGCTCGATAGACCAGTCCGTCAGCCATCGCCCGATCCAGAGTATCGCGGCCCGGGAGGCGCCGGCCGGCGTTCACGCGGTCGTATTGCCACGGCTGGGACCGTAACCGCTGGGCATCGGGACGGGCTTCTGCGCCTCGGTCGGATCGGCGCTCGGCCATGACGGCTGCTCGCGATCGGTCGCCGGCGGAGGCGGCCTCCAGCTCGCCCCGGGATCGCCGCGATCGGAGATCGCCATCGCCTCGGCGACCTCGTCGAGCGCCTTCAGGTTGTGGCCACTGACCAGGGCATCGCAGTAGGGCAGCGCCGCGGCCATGCCACCGGCGCCGGGCGAGAAGCCGGGGGCGCTGACCCGCGGGTTGACCCAGACGATCCTGTGAGCGAGCCGCGCGAGGCGTGCCATCTCGCGGGCGAGCAGCGCCGGGTCCGCGCGCTCCCAGCCGTCGGAGAGGATCACCACTACGGCACCGCGCGCCATTCCCCGGCGCCCGTAACGGTCGTTGAAGGTCTGCAACGCCTGCCCGATCCGGGTCCCGCTCGACCAGTCGGGAGCGGCGGCGGCGGCGCGCTGGATCGCGGCCTCGGGGTTGCGCCCGCCGAGTGCCCGGGTGAGGCGGGTGAGGCGGGTGGCGAAGACGAACGCCTCGGCCGGGGTCCCGCCCGCGACCGCGCAGCTGAGCAGCTGCAGATAGGCGCGCGCGTAGGGCTCCATCGAGCCCGAGATGTCGCAGAGCAGCACGAGCCGCCGGGGTCGCGTCCGCCGGCGGCGGCGGGCGAGGCAGATCGGGTCCCCCCCGGTCCGCAGGCTGGCGCGCAGGGTGCGGCGCAGGTCGAGCTGGTCGCCGTGGCGGGCACGGCGCGCGCGGCGCGATAGGCGGCGTGGCGTCGCCAGCTCGAGGCGCTCCATCAGCCGCCGAAGTTGGGCGAGCTCGTCGGGCTCGAGCGCGGCGAAGCTCTTCTCCCGAAGGCGCTCCTCGTCGCTGGCGATCGCCAGCGGCAACTCGAGCTCGTGGGCGTCGTCGGCGGCCGGCGCCGAGGAGGTCGCGCTGATCGCGCCCGACCCCGCGGAGCCCCGCTCGCGAGGCACCGACCGGGTCCCCCGGGCTCGGCGGCCGGGCGCTCGTCTGCGAGCCGAGCGGCGGCGAGTACGGGATCGCCGCGGTCCTCGCCGGGCTCGAGGCGGGGATCGAAGAGCGCCGCGAAGACGCGGTCGAACGCCGGCAGCTGGCCCTCCGAGGAGACGAACACCGGCCGGGCGGTCCAGTAGAGCTCCGCGGTGGTTCGCGGGGCGACGAGCGCCAGCGCCCGCGCGAAGCGCGCCGATCGCTCCGGGGTCACCGGCAGCCCGGCGCCGCGCAGCCGCTGGCCGAGCGCCGTCACCAGCGCCGGCAGGTCGAGCAACTCGATCACCTCGGTCCCCGATCCACTCCGGGCTTCGGAGCGCGAGGGCCGCCGATCATTGTGGCGGCTCGGCCCGGCCCTGCATCGCCGCCCACACCCGTGCCGGGTTCAGCGGCATGTCGATGTGGGCCACCCCGTGGGACTGATAGAGGGCGTCGCAGACCGCGTTGACGATCGCGGGCGGTGAGCCGTTGGTCGCCGACTCGCCGACGCCCTTGGCGCCGATCGGGTGGTGCGGGCACGGCGTCACGGTCGCGCCGAGCTCCCAGTCGGGGCACTCGAGCGCGGTCGGGATCAGGTAGTCCATCATCGACCCGTTGAGGCAGTTGCCCTGGTCGTCGAAGGTGATCACCTCCATCAGCGCGATCCCGACGCCCTCGGTGAGGCCACCCATGATCTGGCCGTCGACGATCATCGGGTTGATGCGCACGCCGCAGTCGTCGACGGCGATGAACCGGCGGACCTTGACCTCGGCGGTGCCCGGGTCGACGTCGACGACGGCGATGTAGGCCCCGCACGGGTAGGTGAGATTCGGCGGGTCGTAGACGGACTGGCCGTCGAGGCCGCCCTCGAGGCCCTCGGGCAGCGGGGTGGGGCCGTACGCCGCCTCGGCGATCTCGTCGATCGTCGCGCCCTTCTCGGGGTCGCCCTTCACCGACCAGCGGCCCTTCTCCCAGACGAGGTCCTCGGGCGATGTCTCCAGCATCCCGGCCGCGATCAGCCGCGCCTTGTCGCGCACCCTGCGGGCCGCGACGGCGGCTGCGGCGCCGGAGACCGGGGTCGAGCGGCTGCCGTAGGTGCCGAGGCCGAACGGCGTCCGATCCGTGTCGCCGTGGCGAACCTGGATGTCGTCGGGGGAGATGCCGAGCTCCTCGGCGACGATCTGGGCGTAGGTCGTCTCGTGTCCCTGACCCTGGGTCTGGCAGCTGATGCTGAGCACCGCCTTGCCCGACGCGTGCACGCGAAGGTCGGCGCCGTCCGCCATCCCGAGCCCGAGGATGTCCATGTGGCGTCTCGGCCCGGCGCCGACGACCTCGGTGAAGAACGCGACGCCGATGCCCATCAGCTCGCCGTTCGCACGCTTCTCGGCCTGCTCGCGGCGCAGGTCGTCGTAGCCGGCGATCCTCATCGCCTCGCGCATCGTCTTCTCGTACTCGCCGGAGTCGTACGTCCAGCCGGTCTTGTTCTCGTAGGGGAATTGCTCCGGGCGGATGAAGCTCTTCATCCGAAGCTCGACCGGGTCGACGTCCATCTCGAGCGCGAGCTCCCCGACCAGCCGCTCGACCAGGTAGATCGCCTCGGTGACCCGGAACGAACAGCGGTACGCGACGCCGCCGGGCGCCTTGTTCGTGTACACCGCCTTGACGCTGCAATGGGCGGCCTCGAGGTCGTAGGAGCCGGCGAAGATGTGGAAGAAGCCGGCCGGGAACTTCGAGGGCTGCGCGGTGCTGTCGAAGGCGCCGTGATCGGCGATCACGTCGACGCGGACGCCGGTGATCTTGCCGTCCTTGGCGCAGATCTGGCCGCTCATCACGTAGTCGCGCGCGAACCCGGTGGACATCAGGTTCTCCGAGCGGTCCTCGACCCATTTGACGGGCCGCCCGGAGACGATCGAGCCGACGATCGCGCAGACGTAGCCGGGATAGACCGGGACCTTGTTGCCGAAGCCGCCCCCGATGTCGTTGGTCATGATCCGGATCATGTGCTCGGGCAGCCCGGCGACCTGGGCGTAGACCGTGCGGTGTGCGTTCGGCGCCTGGTTGCCGTTGTAGATGTCGAGCTGACCCGTCTCCGGGTCCATGTCGGCGATCATCCCGCAGGTCTCGAGCGGCGCGGGATGACAACGCGGGTAGATCATCTCCCGGGTCACGACCGTGTCGGCCTCGGCGAAGACGCGGTCGGCTTCCTCGGCGTCGCCGGCCTCCCAGGTGGGGCTGGCCAGGTTGTCGGTCTGGCCGGGCTTCTCGTCGCGGATCAGCGGCGCGTCAGAGTCGAGCGCCTTGCGGGCGTTGACGACGGCGGGCAGCGGCTCGTATTCGACGTCGATCAAGGGCAGCGCGTCGCGCGCCGAGTAGCGGTCCTCGGCGACGACGAAGGCCACCTCCTGGCCCTGGAACCTGACCTTGTCGCCGGCGAGTACGGCCTGCGAGTCGTAGGAGATCGTCGGCATCCACGCCAGGCCGAGGGTCTCGAGGTCCTTGGCCGTGATCACCCTGAGCACCTTCGGGTGGGCGAGCGCCGCGGAGGTGTCGATCGAGACGATCCTCGCGTGCGCATAGGGGCTGCGGAGCACGGCGCCGTGGAGCATCCCGGGCAGGACGATGTCGTCGAGGTACTTGCCCTGGCCGCGGATGAAGCGCGCGTCCTCCTTGCGCTTCATGCTGCCGTAGCCGATCGGCGTTTCCTTGCTCGCGGTCGTGGCCATTCTCAGCTCCTTGGCGATTCGGCGGCCTCGTGCTCAGCCGCCCAGCGGACTGCTCTGACGATGTTCGAGTAGCCGGTGCAGCGGCAGATCGCACCCGAGATCGCCGTCCGGATCTCCGCCTCGGTGGGGTCCGGGTTGGCGTCGAGCAGGGCGCGCGCAGTCATGATCATTCCCGGCGTGCAGAACCCGCATTGCAGGCCGTGCTCCTCGTGGAATCCCTGCTGCACGGGGTCGAGCACGCCGTCGACCTCGAGCGCCTCGATCGTCCGGATCTCGTGGCCTTCGGCCATCGCGGCGAGGATCGTGCACGACTTGACCGGGCGGCCGTCCATCTGCACCACGCAGGCACCGCAGTTCGAGGTGTCGCAGCCCCAATGCGTTCCGGTGAGGCCCGGCGTGTCGCGCAGGAAGTGGACGAGCAGCAGCGCCGGCTCGATCTCGCGGGTGATCGGCCGGCCGTTGACGCTGATCGTCACTTCCATTCAGACCTCCGGGTGTCGGGCGCGTTCTGCGGCCCGTCTCAGCGCCCGGCGGGTGAGCTCGCCGGCGAGGTGGCGCTTGTAGTCGACCGGCCCGCGCCCGTCGGCGCTCGGCGAGCAGTCCTCGGAGGCGATCGCGCCGGCCTCGGCGAACAGGTCCTCCGACGGCGCCTTGCCGCGCAGCAGCTCCTCGGCCCGGGTGGCGTGGATCGTCGTCAGGCCGACCGCGCTCAGCGCGAGGCCCGCGTCGGCGATCGTGCCGGCGTCGATCCAGAGCGCCGCCGACACCGCGACGATCGCCCAGTCGCCGGCGCGGCGCTCGACCTTCTCGTGCGCGCTGCCGGCGCCGGCCCGCAGCGGAACGCGAATCTCGACCAGGAACTCGGCGTCCTCGATCGCCGTCTGGTACGGACCGACGTGGAAGTCCTCCATCGAGACGACCCGCTCGCCGCCGGAGCCCGCGATCACGACCTGCGACTTGAGCGCCGAGCAGACCGCCGCGAGGTCCTCGGCGGCGTCGGCCTGGGCCAGCGAGCCGCCGATCGTGCCCCGGTTTCGCACCACCGGATCGGCGATCACCCGCTCGGCGTCGGCGAAGACCGGGACGTGCCGGGCGAGCAGGTCGGACTCGAGCAACTGGTAATGGCGGGTCAGCGCTCCGATCCGGATCTCGCCGTCCTGCTCGCGGATGTAGGAGAGGTGATCGAGGTCGTTGATGTCGATCAGGCGCTCGGGGTTGGCGAGCCTCAGCTTCATCATCGGCAGCAGGCTGTGGCCACCGGCGATCACCCGAGTGTCCGGACCGTGCCTCTCGAGCCGCGCGATCGCGTCATCGACGCTCGTCGCCCGCTCGTACTCGATTGGTGCCGGGGTTTGCGTGGCTCTCCTCCTGCTGGAACTCTTACCAGATCGCCGGCGGGGGCTTTCGACGGCGAATCGACCGCCGCAGCTACTCGGTGGGCGCCGCCCCGCCCGCGGACTCCTCGTCCGCGTCGCGCTCGGGGTAGACCGCCGGGGCGCCGGTTCCGATCGTCGGTGAGCGCGGCCTCGACCGCATCTCGGCGTCCGGGCCCGCGGGATTCGAGTACAGCGCCCGCGCCGCGGCACTCGAGTACGCCGCGTCTCTGAGCGCGACCCCGGACTCGGCCCCGGCGCCGAGCGGGCTCTCGCGTCCGAGTCGCGCCAGCTGGACGGCGCCCCGCGTGTAGACGTCGTCGATGTTCTTGACGGTTCCCGGACGGCCCTGGCGGTCGAGCATCGCGGCGCCGGCGCCGGGGAACACCGACTCGACCAAGCCGGGGCCGTCGTCCGGCCCGGCCTTCTTCAGCAGCAGGCCCTCGAGCAGCTCGGTTCCGGCCGAGAGGTCGGTGTTGATCGCCTTCACGACCCCCGCGACCGGCTCGGTCTTGGCGAGGATCTCTCCGACCGCCCCGATCACAACGTCGAGGCCGGAGGTGATCTTCCTCAGCTCGACGATCACCGAGACGAGGTAGTAGACGAGCGCCAGGATGACGAGGAGGACGGCGAGGATCGTGAATGCGGCCGCGGGTTCCATCGCTCACCGATCGGCGTCGTCGAGGATCACGTCGAGCGACCCGCCGTAGTTGGCGACCACGCCGACCGTCTGGTTCACCTGGGTCCGGGTCGTGAGCAGCAGCTCGACCGCGTCGAGGTCCTCCGACGCGGCCTCCGCCTGCCGCCGAACGGACTCGACCGCGTCGGTGGTGCGGCGGGCGGCGCCAAGGACGCCGTGGAGAAGGATGATCACGACCGGGACGATCACCACCAGCAGGACGATGTTCCCGATCCACCAGAGGGTCATCGCTTCCTCGCATGAGCCGCGACGATCGCCGCCTTTTCGGCGACGCCCGGCATCAGGCCGATGATCCTCGCGAAGGCGTCGTTGATGTTCTGCACCGCCGGCCTCAGCGGTCGGAGATGCTCGGACTCGACCGTGGCCAGCGCCGACCCGAGCGTCTCGAGCCCGTCCGCGATCGCGTTCAGGCGCCGGCGGATCTCGATCAGGGCCAGCGCGAGGACGACGACCAGGACGACGGCCTCGGCGACGCTCAACGCGATCAGTAACGAGGTGCTCATTCCGCTTCCTTCGCGTAGCCCTGCGAGAGCGCGTTCATGTAGGCGTCCTGGACGACGCCCTCCGCCGCGATCTGATCCAGCACCGGCGTCGTCGCCTCGAGCTGCGGGATGTTCGCCGTGTTCTCGGCCACCTTGCCGGCGTTCTCGAGCAGGCCGTCGACGCTCGTCTCGATGCTCCTCAGATAGCGCAGCAGCAGGAGCAGCATGCCGGCCACCGCCAGGGCGACGACGAGGCCGAGGGCGAGCGAGACGTACCAGAGGGTGCGCTCGGAATCCGCCAGCGCGACGACGAGCGCGCTCATCGCCCGACCGCCGCCTTCCTGACGGCCCTCGCGGACTGGAGGATCCTGACGCCCGACCCGTTGATCTGGCTGATCCCGTTGAGCTCGTCGGTCTGGGCACGGAGCGTGTCGATCGCCCCGACCGCCGTTCGAGCCTGCCGGTCGATCCTCGCCGCCAGGACCAGGATCGTGACGACGATGATCACCGCGACGATCACGACGATGACGCCCAGCGACAACCCTATGTACCAAGAGGTCGTGTCCGCGCTGATCAGCATCCTCATCGGTTCCGGTCACCTCCGCCGGCCGCGCGCGCCTGAGACTATCCGGTCCGAGCGCGCGGATCACAACTTGGCGAGGTTCTCCGCGAAGGTCGCAATCATCCCTTCCGTCACCCCGCCGATCACGCCCTCGCCCATCTGCGCCGCCTTGCCGGTGACGTTGACGTCGGAGTGGATCGTCGCCTCGGTTCCCGACGCCGGCCTCGGTCAGCTGCAACTCGACCCTCGCGTCGGCATTGCCCTGCCCGCCGGCCTCCTTCGCCCTCGCGGTCAACACCGCGCGATGGGCCGCATCGTCCTGCTCGACGATCTCGGCGGGGGCGGTGTAGGTCATCGACATCGACCCGAGCCGGATCTTGACCTCGGCCTTGACGCTCTTCTCGCCCGTGGTCTCGAGCACCCGCGCGCCGGGGACGCAGGGCACCACTCGCTCGAGGTCGAGAATCGTCTGCCAGACCTCATCGATCGGCTTTTCGACCGAGAACGAATTGTTGAACTCCATCACGCTCCTCCGTGGGTCAGGGGTGCCGCGGCGTCGGCGCGGACGCCTTCCTCGGGAGCCTCTCCGCCGGCCGCTCCTCGGGGGCGAACAGTCTGTCAGAGCGCCGATCGGCGCTGGTAGGATCGCGGCCTTCCGCCTCCCAACCGGAACGTTCGCCGGCGTTCATGCCTCGTGTGATTCAGGCAGGCACCTACAAGCTCGGACCCGAGAACGCCACGCTGAGGGTGAAGACGGGTCGAGGCGGGGCAGCGGCGAAGGCGGGGCACGACCTCGTGATCGAGGTCAGCTCGTGGTCGGCGACGCTGGCGATCGCCGCCGACCCGGATCAGAGCACCCTGGCGCTCGACGCCGAGGCCGGCTCGCTCGAGGTCCAGAGCGGAAGCGGCGGAATCCAGGAGCTCGGCGAGGACGACAAGCGCGAGATCGAGCGGACGATCGACGACGAGGTGCTGAAGCGCCACCCGATCGAGTTCCGCGCGACCCGCATCGACGCCGAGCAGGACGGCCGCCTGCGGGTCAGCGGCGACCTGCGGCTGGTCGGCAGGACTGGCCCGGTCGAGTTCGACCTCCGGGTCGGCCCCGACGGAGAGATCACGGGTGCGGTCGCCCTGAAGCAGAGCGATTGGCAGATCAAGCCCTACTCGGCGCTGTTCGGGGCGCTCAAGGTCTCCGACGAGGTCGAGGTAGTCGTCGAGGCCCACCTACCGGAGGGCTGATCAGACGACGGTCGCCTGGCGGGCGAGGCGCTCGGGCGTCTCGTCCGTGAACCCGGAGAAGAACGCACCGACCTCGTCGACCAACCGGCCCATCGACTCGGCCGCGAACAGGGTCGGCTGGTACTTGGTGATGTCGTAGTCGATCGTTCCCATCTCGTGGAAGTCGAGCGGGCGGATCTCCATCGAGCGGAACTCCTCGATCTCGCCGTAGCTGGAGAGGATCCCGGCGCCGTAGGCGCGGAGCTCGCCGTCCTCCCACAGGACCCCGAACTCGATCGTGAACCAGAAGACGTCGGCGACGTACTGGACGCCGGCTTCGGTCTCGGCACGGCGCGCAGCCTCGCCGGCGAGCCGGTTGAGCTCGGCGAACTGCGGGTCGGCGAGCAGGTTCGCGTGCCCGATCACCTCGTGGATCAGGTCGGGCTCGGGCGTGTAGAGCGGCGCCGAGGGGTGGCGGACGTACTGGGTCGAGTGGAACTCCCGGTCGGCGAGATTGCCGTAGAACTCGCGGATCGGGACGATCCCGGCGGCGGGCACGTAGCGGAACCCGGTGATCGGCTCGAGGCTGGCGGTGACCTCGTCGAGCTGCGGGATCCGGTCGCGCGGGAGCGCCAGCGCGCCGACCGCGTCGCGAAACGCGGCGCAGGCGTAGCGGGCGTGCTTCGGAGCGAGCTCGCGCTGCACCGTCCGCCAGACCTCCTGCTCGGCCTCGGTGTAGTCGATCCGCGGCACCGGGTCGCCGCGGCTCCAGGCCAGCGCCGCCGCCGCGATCTGGTTGCGGCGGTGCTGGTAGGTCGGGTCGGACTTGCCGGGATGGTCGTCGGCGAGGTGGACCGTCGCCGAGCCGTCCTCGGCCTCGGTGACCGGCGAGTAGAGCTGTGCCTCCTCGAACATGATCTCCTCCTCCCTACCCGGTCGTCGATTCGGCGACCGGCGACGGCGCCTCGTCGCGCCACGAGTAGGCGTACTCGGGCTGGTCGAGCTCGGCGGCGAGCGCGGTCAGCCGCAGGGGCTTGAAGGTGTCCCACATCACCGCCAGCTCCTCGGTCCGGCGCATGCCGAGGGCTTTCTCGACCAGGCCGGGCTGGGGCCCGTGGGGGAGCCCCGAGGGATGGACGGTGATCGAGCCGACCTCGATCCCCCGGCGGCTGCCGAACTCGCCGGATACGTAGTAGATGACCTCCTCGGACTGCAGGTTCGAGTGGTGGTAGGGGATCGGCACGGCCTGCGGGTCGTAGTCGAGCTCCCGGGGGCAGAACGAGCAGATCACGAAGTTGGGCCCCTGGAACGTCTGATGCACGGGCGGCGGCAGGTGCAGGCGCCCGGTGCGCGGCTCGAAGTCGGCGACGTTGAACGTGTAGGGGTAGACGTAGCCGTCCCAGCCGACGACGTCGAACGGGTGGTAGTCGAGGACGTAGCGCTGCAGCCCTCCCCGCACCCGTACGAGCAGCTCGTGATCGCCGCCCTCGCGATGCGTCTCGAGCTCGGTCGGCGGGTGGAAGTCGCGCTGTGAGTAGGGGGCCGACTCGAGCAGCTGCCCGTAGCGATTGCGATACCGGTTCGGGGTCTCGATCTCGCCCGGGGTGTGGAGGACGAGCCACGTCTGCGGCGTCTGATCGAGCCCGAACCGGTACGTGGTCCCGCGCGGGATCACGACGTAGTCGTGCTCGCGGAAGGAGAGCGATCCGAACACCGTCTCGAGGTTCCCTGATCCCTCGCAGACGAAGATCACCTCGTCGCCCTCGCCGTTTCGGTAGAAGACCTCGGTCTCCGCGGTCGGGCGGCAGAGCGAGACCTCGAGGTCGGAGTTCCACATCAGGCAGCGCCGGCCGCTGACCGGGTCGCCCTCGGGCTCGACGGCGCCGCTCGCCAGATGGCGGTGGACGTGAGCCTCGGGGACCCATTCGACGTGCTCGATCGGCGTGAACTCCCCGGCCTCGGCGATCCGGCACGGCGACTCGACGTGGTAGAGGATCGACTCGTTGCCGGAGAAGCCCTCGTACCCCATCACCTCCTCGACCAGAAGGCGGCCGTTGGTGCGGAACTGCGTGTGGCGCTTCGCCGGGACGTCGCCGAGTCGGTGGTATCTCACAGGTTCCCCCGCAGCTCCTGCTCGCGCTCGATCGCCTCGAACAGGGCCTTGAAGTTGCCCTCGCCGAAGCCACGGGCGCCGTGGCGTTCGATCACCTCGAGGAACACGGTCGGGCGGTCGCCGATCGTCTGGGTGAAGATCTGCAGCAGATAGCCCTCGTCGTCGCGGTCGGCGAGGATCCCGAGCCGGCGCAGGTCGGCGACGTCCTCGTCGATCTCGCCGATCCGGCCGGGAAGCTCCTCGTAGTAGCTCTCGGGCGTCGAGAGGAACCTGACTCCACGCCGCTTCAGCTCCGTGACCGTGGCGACGATGTCGGTCGTCGCGAGGGCGATGTGCTGGGCGCCCGGGCCGCCGTAGTACTCGAGGAACTCCTCGATCTGCGACTTGCGCTGGCCCTCGGCAGGCTCGTTGATCGGGAACTTCACGCGGCCCTTGCCGTCGGCCATCACCTTCGACATCAGCGCCGAGTACTCGGTCGAGATGTCGCGGTCGGTGAAGTGGATCATCTCGGTCATCCCGAAGACGCGCTCGTAGTAGCCGACCCACTCGTCGAGCCGGCCGAGCTCGACGTTGCCGACCACGTGGTCGATGCCCGCGAACATGCCCGGGTCGGCGGTCGAGCCGTCGTCGCGGGTGACGTATCCGGGGCGGAAGGCGCCGCTGTAGCCGTTGCGCTCGACGAAGGTGTGCAGGGTGTCGCCGTAGGCGGCCACGGTCGCCATCCGCACCGTTCCACCGCCGTCGCTCTCCTCCCAGGGCTCGCGGACGCCGCGCGCCCCGTGCTGGACGGCGTAACGGTAGGCATGCTCGGCGTCGGGCACCGAGAGCGCGATCACCTTGACCCCGTCGCCGTGGGCGCCGACGTGGCGCGCGATCTCGCTCGTGCCGAGCAGCGGAGCGGTGAGCACGAAGCGGACCCGGCCCTGCTCGAGGACGTGCGAGGAGCGGTCGCGGATCCCGGTCTCGAGCCCGGCGTAGGCGGTCTCGCGGAAGCCCAGCGCGTGGGTGAACCAGTACGTGGCCTGGGCCGCGTTGCCGACGTAGAGCTCCACGTGATCGATGCCGAGCAACGGCATCTCGTCGCCGGCGGCCTCCTGCGCATGCTGCTGCGGCACGGTCTCGATGGTCATCTGGCTCCTCTCCTCGGACCCGAAACTGCTTTCTTCATGATTACCCGCATGAGGTGGTCCCTCAAGCCCGATCCCTTGCGTCCGAACCCGCTACGGTTGCCTGAATGGATGAAATCGACCATCGAATCGTTGCGCTGCTGCGCCAGAACGCTCGGCGCTCGTTTCAGGACATCGGCGGGCGGGTGTCGCTCTCGGCTCCCGCGGTCAAACGGCGCGTCGACCGGCTCGAGCGCGACGGGGTGATCCGCGGCTACTCGGCGAGCGTCGACCCGTCGGCGATCGGCTGGAACACGCACGCGTTCGTCGAGCTCTTCTGCGAGGGGCGGATGTCGGGCGGCGAGCTTCGCACCGCTCTCGACGCGCATCCGGAGGTCGAGGCCGCGTACACGATCGCCGGGGCCCCGAGCGCGATCCTGCACCTCCGGGCCGCCGACACCCGACATCTCGAGGAGGCGCTCGAGCGCGTCCGCGACACCGAAGGCGTGATCCGGACCCAGACGCAGGTGGTGCTCTCGACGCTGTTCGACCGCCCGGTCGTCGACCGCGCCCCGGAGTAGGCCCCGACCGCGCTCGCGGCTCTAGATCACGGGCGTCTCGAGCCGCCCGAGGCCGGTTGCCTCGAGCGCGACCACGTCGCCCGGCTCGATCCAGCGGGGCTCGGAGCCGTCGGCGAGCTGTTCGAGCAGACAGCCCCCGGTGAGCGTTCCCGACCCGAGCACGTCGCCGGCGCGCAGCCGGGTGTCGCGCGCGGCGTGGGCGACGATCTCCGGCCAGGCGTGGTGCTGCTCGGAAGCGTCGCTCGACCCGACCTCGACCCCGTTGACGAGCACCCTGGCGGTGATCTGCAGCCGCCCGTCGCGAAGCGGCAGCTCGTCGGCGGAGACGATCGCCGGCCCGAGGCTCGTCCCGAAGTCCTTCGCCTTCGCCGGACCGAGCCCGACCGTGATCTCGCCGCTTTGCACGTCCCGACTCGACCAGTCGTTCATCAGGGTGAAGCCGGCGATCCCGAGCTCGGCGTCCGGACCCTGCTCCGGGGCGACCCCGATCACCGCGGCGATCTCGAGCTCGAAGTCGAGCATCGTCGTCGTCGCGGGACGGCGAAGCGGCTCTCCCGGGCCCAGGATCGAGGCCGGGTTCGAGAAGTAGAAGGCGGGCGCCTCGTACCAGTACGGGGCGATCTCTCGGCCGCGGAGCCGCGCGCCGGCGGCGACGTGGCCCTCGAAGGCGTAGAAGTCGCGCACGCTCGGCGGCTCTGGCACCGGCGCCAGCGGCCGAAGCTCCGACGCCGCGCGGGTCTCGCCGGTCGCCTCGCGCCCGCTTCCCGCGAGCCATTCGAGCATCGTCGCGGCGCCGAGCACCTGCACCGTGTCGCCCTCGATCAGGCCGACGAGCTGCCGGTCGTCGTCGGTCGCGAAGCTCCCTACCCGCATCGGCCTCACCCTGGCGGACGCCGGCGCCTCGGCGGCGGTCGCTCAGCTCGCTTCGCGCTCGGGGGCGGCGGCGAGCAGGTCGTCGAGGTCGGGTCGGGCGCCGACGAACGCCAGGTGACCGTCCTCGTCGAGCGGCCACTCCTCGGGCGGACGGTCCCAGTAGAGCTCGAGCCCGTTCTCGTCGGGGTCGCGTAGATAGAGCGCCTCGTGGGTCCCGTGATCGGTGGCTCCGTCGAGCGGCCAGCCGGCGTCCGCGAGGCGGCGCAGCGCGTCACCGAGGTCGGCGCGGGTCGGATAGCGGATCGCGACGTGATAGAGACCGGTCGTGCCGGGGGCCGGCGGTGAGCCGCCGCGCGATTGCCAGGTGTTGAAGCCGAGGTCGTGGTGATACCCGCCGGCGGAGACGAACAGGGCGTCGGGCATCCGCGCGACGACGTCGAATCCGAGAATCCCGACGTAGAAGTCGTGGATGCGGTCGATGTCGGCGGTGCGCAGGTGGACGTGGCCGATGTCCACTCCGGAGCTGGCCGGCCGCGGGGCCCGCTCGACCGGCACCAGCCTGTCGGTGCGCTCCTTCACGCCACCGAGCATATGCGCTCGGCCGCGGGCGGTTCGAATAGGGTCGGCCCGTGAGAGTTCGGCTCCTGGCTGCGGCGCTGCTCTGCTCGGCCACGGTCTGCGGACTGCTCGCCGCCTCGGCCTCGTCCGAGCCGCGACCCTCCCCACACTGCAACGGTGCCAAGCAGCTCTGCCGGCGTCCCTTCAACCGGGTAGTGCTCGCCGGGGCACACAACGCGATGTCGGCCCTCGACCTCGGTTGGAAGCTCCCGAATCAGACCGCGGCGATCCCGGACCAGCTGCGCAGCGGGATCCGGGCGCTGCTCATCGACACTCACTACGGGCGCCTGCAGCCCGACGGCACCGTGATCACCGACGACGACGGGACGAAGACGGAGGGTCAGCGGGGACTCTACCTCTGCCACGTCGCCTGCCAGCTCGGCGCCTCCCCGCTCGTCCCGGTGCTGCGTTCGATCCGCAAGTTCTTGCGCCAGAACCCGAACAACGTGCTGACGATCGTCAACGAGGACTACATCACCCCGACCGACTTCGCCGCGGCAATGAAGCAGAGCGGCCTCGCCGACTACGTCTTCCGCGGCCGGCCGGGACCGACCTGGCCGAGCCTGCGGACGATGATCGCCACCCACCAGCAGGTCCTCGTGCTCGCCGAGCACGACGCCGGCGCGGTCCCCTGGTACCACCTCGCCTACGAGGGGATCCTGCAGGAGACCCCGTACACGTTCGAGAACCCGGAGTGGCTGATCGACCCGAACAACTGGGCCGCGAGCTGCCGGCCCAACCGTGGCGGGACGACCGGGTCGCTGTTCCTCGTCAACCACTGGTCGCCGTCGACGCCCCCGGCCGTTCCCGACCCGGCGGCCTCGGCGGCGGTCAACGCGGAGCAGGTCCTGGTCGGCCGGGCGCGCGAGTGCCGGCGGCTGCGTGGCATCCGGCCGACGATCGTCGCCGCGGATCAGATCGGCTACGGCGGCCTGGTCGCGGCGGTGGACGAGCTCAACCGGGTGTCGCGCTAACGGCGCTCGGAGTCGCCGAGCTTCCACTCCAGAATCAGGTGGGGTCGGGTCTCCCGGGCGCCGGCCCGCTCGTAGGTCGCTCGCGCCGCGAGGTTCTCGGCTTCGGTTCCGACCCACATCCCGTAGCAGCCGCGCTCCCGGGCCAGGGCGGCGAGGGCGTCGACGAGCCTCCGGCCGACGCCCCGGCGGCGCGCCGCAGGATCGACCGAGAGCTCATAGAGGAACATCTCGGTGCCCTTGTCGGGGTGGGTCGTCTCGACGCCGGACACGAAGCCGACCGGCCTGCCGGCGGGGTCGTAGGCGAGCAGCAGATGATGGGTCGGCTCGCCCAGAAACCGGCGCGTCGCATCCGGATCCGGGTCGTGGTCAAAGAGCGCACCCGCGGCGAGCACCGCCTCTTCGTCGGTCGCCCCGAGCCGGCGGATCTCAACCTGCACTCCCCGAACGTAGCGCGAGGGCCAGAGCTCGGCGTCGACACCGCCGCTCGATTGGCTCCGCGCGGGGAAGTACCGGATCGTCGAGCTCCACCGCAGCGGACGGAGGCAGCGCCGGCGGCGTAGCATCGGCGGATGGCCGTCCCCCCGGGCACGTCCGCCGGTGAGCTCACGCTCGATGAGCTGCAGCTTGCGGCGCGCAATCACGCGATGCCGCTCGAGGCGCTGCGCTACCCGATCACCCCGGTCGGCCTCCACTACCTGCTCGTCCACTACGACATCCCGGCCGTCGACCCGGCGACCTGGCGGCTCGGGATCGACGGAAGCGTCGAGCGACCGCTCTCGCTCTCGCTCGACGAGCTTCGCTCCCGGCCGGCGGACACCCGGCCGGTGACGATCGAGTGCGCCGGCAACGGCCGAGCGCGGCTCGAACCACGTCCGCTCAGCCAGCCGTGGCTGACCGAGGCCGTGGGAACGGCCGAGTGGACCGGCGTGCCGCTCTCCGCGGTGCTCGAGGAGGCAGGCCTGGCCGACGATGTGGTGGAGATCCTCTTCACGGGGCTCGACCGGGGGATCGAGGGCGGAACCGAGCAGTTCTTCGCGCGCAGCCTGCCCCGGACCGAGGCTCTCGGGGCGGACGCTCTCCTCGCCTATGAGATAAACGGCACGCCGCTGCCTCCCCAGCACGGGTTTCCCTTGCGCCTCGTGATCGCCGGGTGGTACGGGATGGCCCACGTGAAGTGGCTTCGCTCGATCACCGCGCTGACCGAGCCGTACGAGGGCTATCAGCAGAAGGTCGGCTACCGGCTCTACGCCACGGAGGACGACGAGGGCGTGCCGGTGACGCGGATCATGCCGCGCTCGCTGACGATCCCGCCCGGGATCCCGGACTTCTTCACGCGCCGGCGCTTCATCGATGCCGGCCGGTGCCTGCTCGAGGGCCGGGCCTGGTCGGGCTGGGGCCCGATCGAGCGCGTCGAGGTGAGCGTCGACGGTGGCGGCAGCTGGTCGGACGCAGAGCTCGGAGCGCAACTCGGTGAGCGCGCCTGGCGCGGCTGGTCTTTTGACTGGGATGCGTCGACGCCGGGCGACTACGTGGTCTCGTCGCGGGCAACCGACGCGGCCGGCAACGTTCAGCCCGTCGATCCGCCCTGGAACCTGAAGGGCTTCGCCAACAACGAGGTCGAGCGCGTCCGGGTAACGGTGAGACCAGCCTGACGAGTTGACGGCACCCCGCGCGCCGCTGAAGCGGAGCGATCGGGCACAGGAGCCCGCCACGAAGGCGGACCCCTGTGACCGTCAACTCAGACTTCCGTCCGCCGGTCTTCGCCGTAGACGACTATGCCGTACACGACGTAGACGCAGAGGACGAAGACGCACAGCGACCACCACGGGTTGGCGCCGCCGATCGACAACAGGGCGCCGAGGGCCCCGAGGGTGCCGGCGATGACTCCGATTACCCGGCCATAGGGGTTCCCGGATATCAGCGAGAACCCTCCGGTGAGCTGGATCACCCCGAGGAGGATCATGACCCAGCCGAGGGTGTTCAGGTTGCTGAGGATGAACCTCGTGTCGTTGACGAAGTAGTTCGCATCGTCGAGGGCGCCGATGCCGTAGATGATGTTGATCACCCCTACGACGATCAGCAGGATTGCTGCGAATACGACTCGACCCGCGCCTCTCATGCGGACCTCTTTCGGTATGGGCCTTGCGGCCACTTCTCACGGAGGCTACCTCGCTTGATAATGGCCGAAATGAGCAGGCGACCGCGGTGCAACCGAATTGGCAGAGCGCGGGCGGTCGACAAGTCGGATGCAGATCTGAATGTCGGCTTTCGCCCGGATGTCGAGGTCGCGCGCGGCTAACGTTGGCGGCCTCGCCTTGCCTGAGACGCCCTCCTTTACCGTCAACGTACCTCGAGCCGGAGACGGTCGATGCGGAGCCGCTTCCCGAGGAGTTCTCCTCCTCGCGGCTGCGCCACTCCCTGCTCGTGCTCGGGGCGGTCGCGGTCGTCGTCGTCGCCGTCGTCGTCCTGGTTCCGGGCCTGGCGTCGCTCAGGGAACGGTTCGCGGGCGCAGAGGCGGAGTTGTTGGTGGTCGCGGCCGGCCTTCAGGTGCTCTCGTGCGCGTCCTATGTGCTCGTCTTCCGGGCCGTGTTCTGCCGGCGGATGAGCTGGCGCACGAGCACCGAGATCGGCCTCTCCGAGCTGGCCGCGAACTCGATCCTCTCGGTCGGCGGCGCCGGCGGCCTCGCGCTCGGCGCATGGATCCTGCGTCGCGGGGGTGTCCCGGTCGGCCATATCGCCCGCCGCACTGTGGCCTTCTTCCTCCTCACCAGCCTCGCCAACGTCGGCTTCCTCACCCTCGGCGGCATCGCCCTGGCGACGGGTGCTTTGTCCGGAGCGCCCGAGCGCGCTCTACGGGATCGTTCCCGCGCTCGGCGGAGTCCTGCTGATCTCGCTCGCGCTCGCGGCGCGGTCGGCGGCGGGCAGGCTGGCGCAACGCACGCGCCGCGACCGGGTCGCCCGCGCGTTTCGAGTCGTCGGCGAGGGCGTCGACGAGGCGCTCGCATTGCTGCGCACCTACGACCCGCTGATCATCTTCGGCGCCGCCGGCTACATGCTCTTCGACGTCGCCATGCTCGGCGTCTGCTTCGCCGCCTTCGGCAACGACGTGCCGCCGGTCGGGGTGCTGTTGCTCGCCTACATCATCGGCCAGTTGGGGAGCCTGATCCCGCTGCCGGGCGGCCTCGGTTCTGTCGACGGCGCCCTGATCGGCACGCTCGTCCTCTTCGGGGTCGACGTCACCGACGCGGCCGTCGCCGTGATCGCCTACCGCGGCCTGCTGCTCTTGATTCCGGCGTTGCTCGGGCTGCCCGCCCTGGCGGTCCTGCGCCGCCGGCTGCAGACCGAGGCGCACGACATCGCCGCCTGCGTGCCCGGCGACGAGGTCGAGGTGCTCGGGCGGGGGCAGGTGCTGGTCGCCTACCCCGGCGCGATCACCGCCGGCGAGAGCCCGCGACCGGCGGGCTGACCGAGCGGGTCCGGCGGGGACGAGTCGAGGCGCTGAAGGCCTGGGTATAGAGTCCTCACGTCGAACCGAAAGGGGGATCGCCATGAGGCGATTCATCGCCGCCATCGTGGCGGCCACCGCGATCACGCTGGCGCTCGCGCTGCCCGCAGGCGCCGGAGCGAGGACGAACTGGGTCTGCCAGGTTCCCGGAGAGGAGGAGCCGGTCGTATTCGTGTCAGCCGCCGATGCCGCGCTTCATGGCATCACGCGCGCGAACGAGAAGGCGGGGGCAGTGTTCAAAACCCACTTCGGTGAGGAGTGCACGGTCGTCTCGGTCTAAAGGCACGTCGGCCCGCGGAGACCGCGGGCGAAGAGCCGCGACGGCTCGCGTGGAGATTTAGCCTTCGCTCTGTGCAGGGCTGGGGATCAGCCCGAGCTGTTCCAGCATCGTCCCGCCCGGTGCGATCTCAGCGCGCATTGCAGATCGATTATGGTCGGCTACGCGCGCGTTCGCGCCAGGCGACCCACGGGGCAATCCCTGGTCTGGGGATCGAGCCCAGGTGCACGACCAGTGACCTCACGGGCGCGATGGGATGCGGAAGGCGCGACTGTGGAATCCCCGCAGTCGATAGGAGGTCAACATGAGCAGCAGTGAGGTGAGCGCCGGAACCTCGCCGGAGACGGCCGAGCCCGGGACGATCGACATGAAGATCGAGGTCGTGTCGTTGCCGGTCTCCGATGTCGACCGGGCCAAGGCCTTCTACGAGAGCCTCGGCTGGCGGCTGGACGCCGACTTCGATCTGGGCGGCGGCATGCGGGTGGTCCAGTTCACCCCCACCCACTCGGAGTGTTCGATCGCGTTCGGCGCCGGGTTCACCACGGCCGAGCCCGGCTCGGTCGAGCGTTTGGAGACGGTGGTCTCCGACATCGAGGCGGCGCGCGAGGACCTGATCAGCCGGGGCGTGGAGGTCAGCGACTTCTTTCACCGCGGCGAGTCCGGAATCGAGCCTGGCCTGGACCCGGAACGCGCCTCGTACAACTCCTTTGCCACGTTCAGCGATCCGGATGGCAACAGCTTCCTGTTGCAGGAGATCACCGGGCGGCTCCCCGGCCGGGCCTGGGAGAACTGAAGATGGAGGTCGCAGAGCTCGCAGATCTCCTCCACGAAGCGGCCGAACACCACGACGCGTTCGAGAAGGCCTCCCCGCCGCACGACTGGTGGGATTGGTATGCGGCGTACATGGACGCCCGCCAGGGAGGGAGCGATTCGGATCAGGCCACAGCTGCGGCGGACCGTTACATGGCGGAGGTCAAGGGCGTGGTGGCGACGCGATGACCACCAGCGGCGCCGGTCCTTCCAGCAACGGCCTGGGTTCGAATACCTGGTCGCGATCCTGGACCCATCTCCGGGTCGACCGCCGCAGCCCGAGCTACTGCCGGGTCACGTTCGACCATCCGCCGATCAACACGATCACGGCCACGACCGTCGAGGAACTGGCCGAGATCGTCGAGCTGATCGAGCAGGATTCCGACCTCAACGTCGTCGTCTTCGACAGCGCCAATCCCGACTTCTACCTGGCCCACTATGACGTCGAGAACGACCCGGCCAGGACCGCCGCGCTCGGCGTCGGTCCGACCGGAATGCACGCGTGGCTCGATCTCCTCGTCCGCCTGTCACGCGCATCGGCAGTCAGCGTCGCCCAAATCCGGGGGCGCTGCCGCGGGGCGGGAAGCGAATTCGTGCTCGCGTGCGACCTGCGGTTCGCATCGCGCGAGAACGCTCTGCTCGGCCAGTTCGAGGTCGGCACGGGCGTGGTTCCCGGCGGTGGCCCGATGGCCAGGCTCTCGCGGTTGGTCGGTCGCGGGCGGGCGCTCGAGATCTTGCTGGTCGCCGACGACCTGGACGGACCGCGCGCGGCTCATTACGGATACGTCAACCGGGAGATCGCCGACGACCGGCTCGACGAGGAGATCGAGGCGATCGCGGCGCGACTCGCCCGCTTCGATCACGACGCGATCGCGCGCACCAAGTCCTACGTCGATCGGGTGACGCTGCCCGACGACAGCGAGCTGCCGCCGGCATTGGCCGATTTCTTCGAGATGCTGGGACGTCCCGCACAGCAGGAGCAGGGCGCACGCCTCCGGGAGCTCGGGCTCAACACCGACAGCGACCTCGAGCGGTCTCTCGGCCGACGGGTGGTCGAGGCGCTTCCCGACGCCTGACGCCTCACCGAGTCACATCACCACCAGCAAGGAGCAAGCATGGCCAGGTTCAACTTCCACCAGACCACCACCGCGACGCCCCAGCAGTTCATCGCCGGGCTCACGGACTTCGGTCCGGGCCGCTCGGACATCTTTCCGAACAGCTCCGACGACGACCTCGAGGTGCACGACCAAGGCCCCACCGAGGCGGACGTCACGGAGGGCTCGAGCGGGATCTGGGAACGCCTGCATTACGACTGGTCCGATCCCAACCGCGTCGTCCTCACGACCACCGATTCCAACGCGTGGGCCGATGGCCCGAGCCACACCTACAACCTCACGCCGCAGCCCGATGGGACGACCGAGATCGACTACGTCGTGGTGCGCGAGGGCAAGAATTTCAAGGGACGCTTCGTCGGGCTCGTGCTCGGGACCGTCGGCAAAGGCAGGTTGAAGAGCGCGTTCGAGAACGCCGTCCGGGCGATCGAGGCCCGGAGCAACGGGGCCAGGCCGTCGGAGGTCACGCAGACGTCGTAGCGTCCGCGGCGAGGTCCGGGACCAGTTCGGGGTCGGAGCCCGGCAGCGCGGTCGCAAGCTCCCGGCGGGAGTGGATTTCCAGCTTGGCAAACACCTTGCGAAGATGCCACTCCACGGTGCGCGGACTGAGGAAGAGCCGCGCGCCGATCTCCGGGTTCGATAGCCCATCGCGGGCCAGGCGCGCGATCTGGTGCTCCTGCGGAGTCAGCTCATCACGCGTCTCGACCGTCCGTTTGCGAACCCGCTCGCCCGTCGCCAGCAGCTCACCGCGGGCGCGCTCGGCGAATGCCTCCATACCGATCGCCGCGAACAGGCCGTATGCCGTGCGCAGTTGTGCGCGGGCGTCGACACGACGTTTTCGCGGCGCAGGCACTCGCCGTAGAGCAGGTGAGCGCGGGCCAGCTCTGGCCGTAGCCGTGTGCGACCGAGCCGCTCGATCGCCTCGCTCGCTCCGGCGCGCGCCGGTCGGTGGCGCTCAGACGATGGGCTACGGCGTGACCGTCCCGGTGAACGTCTCGCGGCCTTCCGAGTCGCGGGTGCCGCGCTCGTACTTCACCTCCATCTGACCGCCTCCCCGCAGCCCCTCGAAGGCGCCGCCGCCGCTTAGGACCTTCCATGCGCCAGTCTGCGTCCGACCCTGCGGCACGCCCGGGGTGAAGCCGATCCTCAGGCTGCCGTCGGGGCAGTCAAAGGTCCTGTCCACCAACCCGATGTCGGGGTCGTCTGAGTGCAGGTCGCTGAACGTGCCGCCGGGGCAGAACGGCGAGTCGCCCAGGGAGGACCCGCCGAGGACCTCGCCCTCGCTGATGGGCTGTCCAGGTTGCGGCCCGCCCTCGGGGATGTCGATCTCCACGTTCGTATTGATCAGGATCGAGTCGCCACCCGCTCCTCCGTCTGCGGTCGCTTCGGGCGCGTTGCCGTCGTCACCGCCGCAGGCCGCGACGCCAAATGCAGTGATCGTCAGGGCAACTGCGAGCTGGCGCATCCAATGCAGTATCTCGCGTTGGCCTGCGCCGGGTCAGTGGGACAGTGAGCAGGGAACGGCCCTAAAAAGAAGTCGTGCCGCCTTTACTCCCGCAGCCCCGCGGCTTCATGGGCCCCGGCTTTGTCCTGGTACTCCTCGTACCGGGTGATACGCCCGTCGCGGAGCGTGAAGAGGACGCCAACTCGATGCTCGACCCATGTGTCGCTGCCCTTCATCTTGCCGTATTCGCGCATCAGCGCCACCACCCTCTCATCTCCGGGATCGATCAGCTCGACCAGTTCCAACCGGTGATCGTCCCATGTCCCGAGCCACTGCTCGATGACTTCAGCTAGTTCTTCGTGTCCGTGGGCCACCCGGCTTTCCGGGCTGGTCCGGGACACGTCGTACTCGATCCGCGGGTCAAACAACTCGACGAGCCGCTCATAGTCGTCCTCGACAAAGGCCGCAATCATTCGCCGGACGGTCTGGACGTTCTCCTGCGACATCGCCTACTCCGACAGCCCGGCGGCTTCGAGGGCTTCTTGGGGATCGAGGTAGGTCCAGATCCGAATCGCCTTGCCGTTCTTCATGTCGGTGACGGTGCCGAAGGCCATCTCGGTCACCGCCCCGCTGTGCTTGCCCCGTGTGCGGATGCGGCCGATCCCGACGATTCGATCACCCAGGTCCCGGATCTCCGAGTAGCCGAGGTGGATCTCGGCGAGAGCCTCATACACCTCACCCAGCACCTCCAGGACGCCGTCGTGTCCCCGACTTACGGTCGCCTCGCCTCCGAAGGGAATCAGAAGCGCCGAATGCCACTCCACCTCGGAGTCGAGCTCCTTCAATAGCGCATCGACGTCCCGACGGTTATACGCCTCAGTCCCGCGCTTGAAAGCCTCCACGTTCTGCTGCGACATCGCCCCCGCGCAGTATCTCGTTTGCTGGAGCACGGCGTTTTTGCGCAGCGCAGTACGGGGGTGACTGGGGAGCCAGCCCTAAAAACTGGCCTCGACCCGGAGCCTGCGCCGCCGACCGCGCAGAGCGCGCACCGCGTCCCCAACTCGTCGCGGAGCCAGACCGGCCGAGCGCACCGGGTTAGGCAACGGTAGGCGCCGGAGGTTCGCCCGGCGACCGGAGGTTCGCCCGGCGGCTCTGACGCGCTGTCGGAGGTCCCTTCGGATTCCGGCGTTGCTTCTCTTTCCTTCGCCCGTTTCCGGGCGTCACTCGCCAAGTCGTCGAGGCGTTGGGCGATGTTCCTCGCGGTCGCCGCCATCTTGTCGAGGGCCTCCGGCGCTTGCTGGTTGAGTTGCCCCCGTGCCTCGTCCATCAAGCCCTCCAGCCGCTGCTTGTATTCCTGAAGCCGGGAGAGGTAATCGTCGCTCTGCTCGGGCATGCAGAGAGGCTATACCCGATGCTACCTACTGCTACGCCAGCGGGTCGGGCACCGCCAGCCAGGAAGCGGCTGCCATCGGGCCTGGGTCGCGCCCGCCTCCGATCTGCGCCGGAAGGCGTTGGGGCGGGTCAGGCCATCGCGCTCTCTCGGCCCGGCTTCCGGTCGCCGATCGGGACGCTTAGCGTCGGGATCAGAACGCCTTGCTGAAGTGGGACCGGGACAAATGGGAAGTCGCCGCAAGATCGGGCAACGCGGAGCCGAGGCCAAGCGAGGGCTAGGTCAACTCTTCGGCAATTTCTCCCGCCTCGCCTCGCTTCTCGATGATCCAAAAGCGATCGCACTCCTCGATCACCGTCTCGTGCTCCGGGGAAATGTGGTCGGGCGCCACCGCAAAGCGTTTCGCATGTGCGCGAACCTCTCGCCACTCGCTTCCTGAGAGTCGGATGCGGTCATGGCAGTCAAGTCGCCAGCACTCACAGCGAAAGCCAGCGGCCAGATCACCGCTTGCCATCCACTCGGCCTTGCGCTGATTGAGGCGTCGACACCAATCCTCGTTGAGGGCGATGCGGGTCTCCCGCGAGTCGGACGGTGGCTGAAACGGCTGGGCCATGACCGAATCCAGCGTATCGCCGGTGATGGGTGGTTGGCTACTGGGCGACGGGGAGTTCCTTGGTTCGTGGCTGGCGGTCTCTCCGCCCGCCTTGGCGGTCGGCGATCGGGACGGCGATCGTGGGCAGCGCCAGCCGTGCTCCCGATATTCGGAGTGCAGGTGGATGCCGTGGCTCCCGCGCTTCCGTGTTCGCGGTAGCGGATGGTTGAGGGAGGGGCGCGAGTGAGGCCGAGGCTTTGCGCGAACAGCTCCAGCGCGGTGAAGGCACCACGGCGAACACCGAAGTCACGAGCCCGGTGATGGGCCCATCTTGCACGGATCGCAACCAAGGCGAACGGCAGCGGGCTGACCCAGGCAACGTCCGCGTCTCCGGGCCGCCGGGTATCGCCTTGGACGGGCAGTAGAGCCACCGAATCGACCCCACTGCTCTCCCAAATGCAGGGCCGTCGCCCCCCAAGGCCCGTCCCTCGATCTCGGCCCAGATATTCGGGCGTGCGCCCTCGGTGGCGCCCCAGCGGTAGGCCAGCTGGTCCATGATGTACCGCCCCCATTGAGCGACTGGGTCAGAGGGGACCGGGTCGAGATCTGCGGTCGCACGAACTGATGGTGCGACGGGTCCCGTCGCCTCGAGGCGAACGACATCCTCGCCGAGAACGGTGAGTTCGACGGGCTCGCCGTCAAGGCCCGGCGCCCGGCCAGAGACTTGAGCGATCAGCTCGCTCGCCAAGAGGGCGCAGCTGCGCCGCGCGCTCTCCTCCATGCCGTCGAGCAATGCCTCGACCTCATCGGTGGTCGCCTTCATGCAGTGGCCATGGTCACCTGGGTCACTCTGATGGGTGACCTGACCGGCTGGTCGCACCGGCGCGATGGCCGCTTCCGGCTCGTCGGCGTGCTCATCGGGGTTCTCTCTGGCGCGATCGCCGGCGGACTGCTGATGGTCCATGCCAGCAATTGGGCACCCATCCTTCCACTGGCGATCAGCACGACCGTCATCGCAGTGGCGATCCGCCGCCAAAGCCCGGCCCGCGCGTTAGTTGCCGGTGTGTTGGAGTAGAGGGCCTCGGTGCCGGTGGCTACGTTTTGATCCCCGGACGTGTTCGTGAGGCTGAAGCGGTGACGGACCTGACTCGACAGCACGCGTGGTCGTTGCCGAGCATGCTCGCCGACGCGTTCAACATCGCCATCGGCGAGTTCTGCCACGAGGTCGCCGGGGCAGCGCTGCGGTGGCTGGATCACGCAGAGCAGAGACCCGCTTTCCAGCGCAACTTCCGGCCGGTTCCTCCAGCGGTATCCGGACGGGTCGCCCCGTACATCGTCGGCCTTCCGGTCGTCACGTAGAGCCCGCGTCTGCGCGGGCTCGCGGCGGCCGTCGGCCTGTTCGAGCCTCGCCGGGCGGTGCTCAGTCGGGGTGCTCGGCGCGCTTTGCTTCGGCACAATGGACCCCGTTTGGACCCCGTGGCGGGGCCGAGAGGCGAAGGATCAGACCGCGATTGGCTTAGACATCCGGCCTCTAGAGGGGTGAGCGAGGGGACTCGAACCCCCGACCGCCTGGACCACAACCAGGAGCTCTACCAGCTGAGCTACGCTCACCGCGGGCCTCCAATCTAGCGGGCGCGGCCGCGCTTGTTCCCGACCTTTGGGCGATGACCGGCTGGTGATCGAGCGGTCCGGCCTGCGGCGACTCTGCGGGAATCCACGGATGCAGACGCGCCCCCGCTTCGACGAAGCTACCCGTAGAGTGGTCCGATCCGGACCGTCGTATCTACGAGCGCTGCGCGCCGTGCACAGTCGCAGCACTAAGGAGGAGGTTGCGCGAATGCGCAAAGTTTCGATTGTCGGCATGGCGCTGGCCGTGCTCGTTGCGTCCCTGGCAGTGGCGGCCACTGCCTCGGCAGTGAAGCCCACGGCAACCCTGAACCTCCAGTTCCTACCCTCGTCCGGTGTCTCGGCGACGACCCCTACCGCCGGTGGTCTCTATGTCGAGACGACGAGCCTCGACCCTGCGGACGCGGGCACGCCGACCAACCCTGGCGGCCCGCAGCCCGACCCGATTACGAACGTGAGGCTCGACTTCGACAAGGACTTCGTCTTCGCGCCGAACTCGGTAACGCGGTGCGCGTCGAACCTCGCCGATACGACGACCCAGGCAGCGATGCTGGCCTGCGGTGACAGTCAGGTGGGCAGCGGCGTCGCAACGCTGTGCTCCAGCAACGGAGTCGGCGGCTGCATCGTTGGCCAGGCCGTCGTCACTGCGTTCAATGGCCCCAAGGTCGGCAACCAGTCGACGATCCTGCTGCATGCCCGCAGCGATGCGTTCAACCTCACGCAGATCCTGCAGGGCACGCTGAAGAACTCGAACCTGGGTGCGGAGTTCGGCAAGGCGCTCAACGCCCCGGTCCCGCTGGCCGCAGGCGGTGCGGCGTCGATCACCGACCTCGCCGTGAACGTCAACAACGGCGCGTTCGTGAAGGCGTCCTGCTCCGACGGCACCTGGGGCAGCCAGGCGCGGTTCACGTTCAACACCACGGGTAGTCGGACGAAGTCGGTCAACCAGACCTGCACGAACTAGCCGGGTTTTGCAGGCCCCGTTCGGATCGCGCGCTGCGAGGGGCGGCAACTGCCGCCCCTCTTCAGTCCGGAACCGGCGTTTCAGACGGCTCGGACCGGGCATTTGAATTAACGAGGGGGCTCCCGGGTCGAATCAGGCTTCGACACGGTTATCGAGCGAAGAGCCCGGTTCCCCTGCCGGGCTCTTCCGTGCACTCGCACGCCGTCAAACGCTGCTCGCGAAGCCGGTCGATCTGATACTGCCGGCGCGCGGCTCCTTTCGGTGTCGTTAGTCGCGTTCCGTTCTGCCACTTGCGCCCCGAATTGCGGAGTTCGGGACCACTGTGGGACACGGTTTGAAGGCACTGCCTAAGTTCTGTTTTGACACCGCCGACCCCGGTGTAGGGTGTGCGCAGATCTTGAATCGTCATCGGGGGCAGATAGCGGAACAGCCGGTCGCTCGCGTCTCGGGGCATCGCAGGTGGCCGCTCGCCGTCCTCGTCGCCGCGCTGGTCACCGCGGCAGGGATATCGACTCCCAGCGCTGGTGTCGCGCAGACCGAGCTCGAGCCCCAGTCCACGGGGCTTGCAGCGTCGCTGCTCACCCACCCGAGCGCCGTGCGGGGTACCGACGGCCTCCTCCACATCGCGTATGAGCTCGTGGTCACGGATGCGGTGCCGTTCACTGCCGAGGTCAAGCAGGTCGAGGTTCTCGATGCCGAAACCGGCCGAGTACTGCTCACGCTCTCCGGAGATGCGCTGTCCTCGAGGATGAATCCGGTCGGCGGCGAGCCCGCGGGGTCGACGCCAGACTCCACGACCGTGCTCGCCCCGTCCGGGCAAGCGGTCATCTGGCTCGACGTGGTCGTGCGACGCAAGGCGGACCTGCCTGAGGTCCTCGAGCATCGGGTCGAGAGTGCCACCCGCCCTGCACCGGGCCAGGAATCGATCCCGTTCACGAGCGTCGTCGGTCGCGTCCCGCTGGCCACCCGACCACCGTTGAAGCTCGGTCCGCCCGTCCGCAGCAGCGGCATCTGGGGAGCCGGCGAGGGCTGCTGCGACAACGACACGCATCACCGTCGTGGCCTGCTCGTCGTGGACGGCAACGAGGTTGTCCCGCAACGCTTCGCCATCGATTGGATGAGGCTCGACGAGCAGCACCGGGCCTGGGTCGGAGATCCGCACCAGTTGTCCAGCTATCTCAGTTACGGGCAGCCCTTGATCGCCGCCGCCGCGGGGACGGTGGTGACCGCCCGCGACGGCTTTCCGGATCAACCGCCGCCGGACAACCCAACACCGCCGCCGTTCGCCGAGCTCCCCGGAAACCGCGTCGTGCTGCGGGTCGCGCCGGGAATGTACTTGCTCTATGCGCACATGAAGCCGGGATCCGTGCGAGTCCGCGAGGGAGACCGCGTCCGCCGTGGCCAGCGGCTGGGAACGCTTGGCAACAGCGGCAACTCGGCGACTCCGCACCTCCATCTCCAGGTCCAGACCACGCGCAGCTTTACCGGCGACGGCCTGCCGTTCGTCTTCGAACGCTTCCGGTTCCTGGGCCGGATCACCAGCCCGGAACTCTCGGACGAGACCCTCGGCCTGCGGTCAAACGGACAGCTGCCGTTTGCCCCAGCCAGTGATCCGGGGACACGCCGCCACCAGATGCCGCTTGATCGCAGTGTCGTGCGCTTTCCGGATGCGCGACACGCTTCAGTCTCTGGAGCCGGAACCAGCTTGTCCAAGCGCCGCCCGCAGGATTCGAACCTGCGACCTGCGGGTTAGAAGTAGGCATCGCGGGTTGCGGCCGTTTGTAGCTGGTCGTGATTCGTGTGTGAGGCGGCGCTCTCTGGCGGAACGGTTTACGGTCGGTCGCGGGTGTTCCGTTGCCCCGGGCGTTGCCCTTCCGAGTGACGCTTTCGTCCGTTTGGTGAACGGTCGGTAAGCCGTTCGCGGGCGCGGACGCCCCGGCCATGGCCGGGGCGTCCGTCTTTGAAGCGTCGCTATCGATCCCCGAGGTGTCGGGGGAACTTGGGGTTAGTCCGCTCTAGTCCGGCGTCGGGCTCACGTGATCGCGCCAATCCGGCGCCAACCGGTCCAGGGCGGCCTCGTAGCCGTCCGCCGGCGCCCCGTCGGCGTTGATCCAGTAGCTCCGAGCGCCCGTCCGGTCGCTCCAGCGAAACGGCGGTGTCGCGATGGCCTCGAGCTCGTCCAGGATCTCCCGGCCGCGGTCGTCGAGCGGGGTGAGCGTCACGGTCGTCGACACGCCGGGCAGGCTAGGACGACCTAGCGTGTCGCGATCTCGCCGACCAGATCGACCGCCACCAACTCCAGCCACGCGCAACCGCAGCCCCACGACTCACGCACCGCTCACGCCTGACAGTTGATGAACACGGGTCCGTTTACACAGGTGTTGGTGCCGGAGCCGCCGTCGAGGGTGTTGTCGCCGGCGTTGCCGTCGAGGCTGTCGTCGCCCTTGCGGCCGAAGAGGAGGTCGTCGCCCTCGCCGCCCGCGAGCGAGTCGGCGTCGCCGCCGCCGCGAAGCTCATCGGCGCCCGCGTCGCCGGCGACCGCGTCGGCGCCCGCCTTCGCCCGAACCAGGTCGCGCCGCCGCCAGCCGAGATCTGATCCACGCCTCCGCCGCCGCCGATCTCATCGCCTCTGCCGCGCCCGCAGACCAGATCGTCGCCATCGAGCGGCGTTGATCTTGTCGATTCCGTCGGTGCCGACGATCACGTCGGGGCCGTCGGTGCCGACGGTCGGCTGGCCGGGGACGGCGACGATCGTCGCGACCTGGCCCTCGCACTTCGGGGTCTTGTAGGTGACGGTGACGAGGCCGTCGCCCTCGCGAACCCCGGTCTCGAAGATGGTGCCATCGGGTCCGTGGCCGGAGCCGCCGCCACCGCCGGCGGCGCCGAGGCCGCCACCGCCGCCGAACCAGCCGCCGCCGCCGCCACCGCCGGCGCTGCCGCCGACGGGCCGCCGTCACCGCCGACGCCGAAGTCGCCCTCGCGTCGCCGGCGCGGTCGCGCTGCCCCCGTCGGTCTGCGTGCCGCCGCCGCCGGCCACGGAACCGGCAAGCACGCCGGCAGTGCCGGCGAGTCCGGCCTCGCCGTTCTCCCCGCCGCCATCACCGCCCGACACCGGCACGCCACTACAGCGAAGCCCCCAGCCCCTCCGCCGCCGCCCGCGACCAGCACGCGGTCGAAGAGGTCCGTGCCGCCGATCCGGATGTCGGAGGCGCCGCCGCCGCCACCGCCGGCGCCGCGTTGCCGCCGCCGTTGAAGCCTCGCATCCGGGAAGCCCCCTGCCCGCCGACGTTGACCTCGATCGAGGCGCCGGGGGTGACGGCGATCGTCGCCGTCGCTCGGCCGCCGAGTCCGGGGCGAATGGGGGCTCAGCGAATCCGCCACCCTGCGCCCCGAAGAGGTCGAAGGTCGCCTGGTGACCCCGGCGGGGACCGTCCAGGTCTGCGCCGCGCCGGTGAAGTCGAAGGTCTCGGTGGTCGCCGAGGCGGGGGCGGCGAACGCCAGCGTCGCGAGCCCCACCACCGCGAGCGCGGCGCGGCGCACGAGGCGCGACCGTGGGTTGCGGGCGACCAGCGCCCCCGTGACGAGACGATGCGATCCCGTGCCTGCGTGCCGTGCCTCCATGCGAACTCCTCCTTCTGGCGCACGGAAGGATTCCGGGCGCGGCCCCCTAAGCCCTGGCGCGACCCTAAACCCGTTTTAGGGTCTGTCAAGCTGATCGGCCCGCGCGGGCGCGGCGCTGCGCAACCTCGTCGAGATCCTCGAACCCGTCCCGTGGGTGCTCGCCCTGGCGCAGGTCCTCGAGCAGCTTGATCGCGGCGATTCGCTCGCGTGGGTTGACCTTCTCGTCTCGCGCGAGCTGCTCGAGGATCGCGATCCGATCGGCGCGGGTCAGCTCGGGTGGGGAGTTTCTTTCACAGCGACCTGCACGGCGGTAGTTGCGAGAGCGATCACGGTTTCGCACCCTCCCCCCGGCCCTTCACACTCTGCCGAATGATGGTCAGGTGGAGTCGGGCTGGCTGCGGGTGCGCCGCCCGACGACGTATCCGACACCGAATCCGACGACCCCCACCGTTACGAGCGGCATGAACAGTGGTCCAGGGGTTTCAGTGCCTAAGAGTCCGGCGAGCTGCTCTTTCAGGAATTTGCCTTCTTCAATCACGGGGCCGTTCTTCTTCTTCTTCTTCTTCTTCAATTCACCGACCCTCCCGGTTCGCTCTTCGTCGCCATCATGACGCAGCGCCGAGAACGCGCCCAGGCTCGCAACAGCCCGGCCTAGCGCCGACCGCGATTAGACGTGCTCTGGATTAGGCGTAACCGCTAGTTCTGCGACTCATCGGGCGCATCGGTCACCGCGGTTACCTCGAGCTCGCCCTCGTACCAGTGGCCGGCCGTGCGGAGGGTTGACCGTCGGCTGCACGGCGCTTAGGATCGCCACGAGACGCACACCACGCCTAACCCAGTCGCGTCTCGAAAAGGGGGAAGCATGAAGCTTCAAGTTCTCGCGGTTGCCTTGATCGGCGCTCTCTTGCTGGTCTTTCCGCCAAGCGCGGCTGCCGTGACGGTCCACCACACCGAGTTGACCGTCGTCAACCTCGTCGACCAGGGCGACGGAAGGATCCTCGTCAGCGGAACGGCGCACGCGAAAGGCTTCTGGTGTGACGACCGGGCGGTGCGGCTCGTTGGGACGAAGCCCAACGGTAAAGCCGTGATGCTCGACTGGACCTTGCCGAGCTACCCGGGTCGCGCGTGGGCATTGAGCGGCAACACCGCCGGCTTCAACACACTCAGGGTGCAGATCCGCAAAGTCAGGCATGGCAAGGGGAAGCACGGATACATCTGCGCGGAGGCATCTAAGGTCGTCTTCCCCGTTAGTTGCTCCTCGCCGCCTCGCTCTTCGCAGCGGCATTGGCCAGCATCGCCTTGTCGGGCTGCTCGCTGGGCAAGTAGCCGCGGGCGACGCCCAGATCGGGGCGAGGTGGCCGGTCTGGACGAGTCCTTGCCGACCACGGGCATGGGCTCTCGCGCGCCGGGGTGAGCACCAACGCGCGAGAGGATGGGAGTCCCAAGCCGGCGGGCTCCCGCCGACGCGTCTCGGGGGTGGGAGGCGCTAAAGAACGTGCCGCGATTCGTGCAATGTCGATTCTCGGGATTTCGGCAGTATGGCTTCCCGTCTGCCCTTTCGCCGGCTTGCGGGCCGCTCAACATCGGCTTGCTAGAGCCTGTCAGCCCCGATCCCGTACGCCCGCCTGCTTGGCAGGCGAGGAAGCTACCCAGGGCGCTTTGATTCTCCGGATTCTCATTCCGTAGGACGGCCCGCATCCCCGCTGTTCATGCGGCGATCCGGACTGATGGGCAACCGCTGGGCAACTGAGCCAGGCCCGCGGACTCGACTACCGCTCGCCGTCCAAGGACACTCGTCGAGGGGTTGAGCCCGTCGGCCAAAAGCCCGTCGGCGAACTCCTGTAGGTCGGGATGGTGCATGTCGGCGAGTCGATCCGACCCGAGCCTCGACGGCGACCCCGCTCATACGACCGAGACCGGCCGCGTGGCCTCCGCCCGACCCGATCACGAAGGGAGGTCACGATGACCGCCAAGCCCAGTTCCAGTCTCTACCAGCCGACCGCCCTCGGGCGGTTTCGGCTGCTCGCGCTCGCAACGGTCGCCGCGTCCTGTCGCGGCTACTCCATCGCCAGGCCACCGTCCACGTTGAGAGTCTCGCCGGTGACGTAAGCAGAAGCGTCAGAGAGCAGGAACACCACCGCTGCCGCGACCTCCGCCAGCCGTGCCTCGCGGCCGAGCGGAACGCCGGGGAGCGCCGCGATCTTGGCGGCCTCGTCGTCGGACTCCGTGAGCCCGCGATTGAGCGCATTCACGCGAACGTCACGACCCGCAAACTCGCGTGCAAGCGCCTTGGTGAAGCCGTTGATCGCCGCATGGACGGTCGCGTAGGCGGGCCCGCCCAGGCCCTGGCTTCCTCGCTTGCCGGCGATCGAGGCCACATTAACGACCCGGCCGTACTCGCGCTCGGACATCGGCGGCACGAACACGCGACAGGTCGCGAACAGTCGCTTGATCGGTTCCACCGCAGCTCGCTCCCACTCCGCCCTCTCGAGCTCCCGGAACGATGTCTCAGAGGGCTCGTCGATCGCACTCACCAGAAGCTCGATTGGTCCGCCCGAACGCTCGAGGTCGGAGCGCAGCTCAATCAACCCATCGAGGTCGCCAGGCTCGATCTCGAAGGTCGCCACGTCCGCGCCGAGGCCCCGCGCTTGCTCACTCGCCGCTTGCATGCCGGCGCCGTCACCGTCCACCAAGACCAAGGATTCGAGCCCGTGCTCGGCGGCGAACGAGACGGTCGCGCGGGCGATCGGCGTCGCCCCGCCGACGATCAGGAGGCGACGACCGCTGAGATTCAGGCGGTCAAGGAAGCTCATTCCATCAACAGCCCGCCCTCGACGTTGATCGTCTCGCCGGTGATGTAAGCGGCGAGGTCGGAGACGAGGAAGATGACGGCATCGGCGATGTCGACCACGGTGCCCTGGCGCCCCATCGGAATCCCGGAGAGCACCTTCGCCAGCAGCTGCGGGTCCTCCTGGAACTTGCGCGACATCCGAGTGATCACCGCCGCGGGCGCAACCGCGTTGACCGTCACGCCCATCGGCGCCAGCTCGCGAGCGAGGCTCTTGGTAAAGCCGAATGCGCCGGCTTTGGCTGCTGCGTAGGCGGCCGTGCCCAGCAACCCGCCCCCGCGCTTGCCGGCGACGGAGGAGATGTTGACGATTCGCCCGTATCGACGCGAGCTCATCGAGGGGACCACGGCTTTGCAGCAGTTGAACAGGCTCGAGTAGTCGACCGCGAAAATCCCGTCCCACTCGGACTCCTCCATCTCGGTGAAGCGAGCCGTGGAGAGAACGCCGGCGTTGTTGACGAGGATGTCGGTCTCGCCGAGCTCGCTCCGGACCTCTGCGAACCCCCTCCGAACCCCGTCGTAATCGCTGACGTCGCAGGCGACCGCGAGAGCTCGCCCCCCATCATGCGCGATTCGCTCAGCACAGACCTGCGCCCCCCGCTCATCGACGTCCAGCAGCCCCACGGCGGCCCCCAGCGCGCTGAGCTCGAGCGCCAGGTGCTCGCCGATCCCGGCTCCGCCCCCGGTGACGACGGCGACGCGGCCGGCAAGCGAGAACGCCTCGGTCACGATCCGGTTGGGCGTCCCTCGGTCGGGGTCCCCAGGACCTGGCTCTCCAAGTCGAGCTCCTCCGATTCGTCGCGACTCAGCAACCCGCATCCGTCCACGTCGAGCGAGAGCTTGACCTCCTCGCCGATCGTCAGCGGCTCCTGCATTCCGTGGCTGTCGACCTGGACCGGTTGTGCGAGGCCGTCGATCGCCACGTCGTAGGCGAAGCCGGTGCCGTGGAAGGCCGCGTCCTGGATCGTGCCGCGAAGGCCGCGCTCCCCCTCGCCGGCCCGTTCAACCCAGACGGACTGCTGCCTGACCACAAGCCAGGCTGGCCCGGGTGCGATCCCGTTCATCGCCGGAAAAGCGATCGTCTCGCCTGCGATTCGCACCTGGGCCCTGGTATCGCGGACGTCGAGCACCTCGACCGGCACGACGTTGGCATTGCCGACGAATCGGGCCACGAACGGCGACGCCGGCGCCAGATACACCTGGTTCGCATCCCCGATCTGCTCGATCACGCCGTGATTCATGATCGCGATCCGATCTGAGAGCGCCAGTGCCTCGCGCTGGTCATGAGTGACGTGCAGGAACGTGGCTCCGGTCGCGCGGTGCACCCGCCGTAGCTCCGCCTCCATCTCGAGGCGAATCTGCTGGTCGAGCGCCGAGAACGGCTCGTCCAGCAACAGCAGCTTCGGCCGATTGACCAGGGCGCGGGCGAGAGCCACGCGCTGAAGCTGGCCGCCCGAAAGCTCGTGGCTGCGGCGCCGAGCCAGATCGCTCAACCGCACCAACGCCAGGGCGTCCTTGACCCGCCCGGCGACCTCACGCTTGTTCATTCCCGCGACCCGCAGTCCGAAGGCGATGTTCTCGTAGACGTCGAGGTGCGGGAACAGCGTCGATCGCTGGAAGACCATGTTGACCGGCCGTTTGTGCGGCGGGATCTTGGCCATGTCGCGGCCCCCGATGTTGACCGTCCCCGAGGCCGGCTTCTCGAACCCCGCGAGCACCCTGAGCAGCGTCGACTTGCCGCAGCCGGACGGGCCGAGCAGCGTGACGATCTCCCCGTCGGCGATCTCGAGCGTGATGTCGTCGAGAGATGTCACGTCCTTGTAACGGTGGGTCAGGTGTTGAATCTCTACGACGGACGTTGCGGCACTCATCGTCAGCCCCCCACCGTCGCTCGAAGGTCCTCGGCCTCGACAATCTGGTCGAACACCGCCCTCTTGCGCCTCGCTGCCCAGATCGCCAGCGCCGCGGCCAGCAGCCAGAGAATCGCGGTAACCGTGAGCAGCAGGGTCGAGACAACGTTGATCGACGGCTCCACCGTCCGTCGCAGTAGCGACCAGATGTACAACGGCAGCGTCGAGTCGGTGCCGCTGACGAACAGGGTGACGATGAACTCGTCCAGAGAGAGGGTGAACGCGAGCACGGTCGCTCCAAGCAGGACGGTCCAGACTTGCGGCAGGACCACGCGCCGGAAGACCTCGATCGGGGTCGCTCCCAGGTCCTGCGCGGTCTCCTCCAACGACCGGTCGAGCCGCTGCATCATGACGCCGGCGATCAGCATGAAGAAGGGCGCGATCAGGATGAAGTGGCCGAGGGCACAAGTGGTCCAGTGCAACAGCGTGACGTGCGACGACCTGGGCGCCGTCGCGCCAGCGGGGTGACCAAGGGCCCGATCCTGATCCGCGAGGTCCGCGCTGCGATCGCTCCCAGAATCGGCCAGCTGTCGATCACACGCTCGGCGCCGGCCTCGCCGAAGGCCAAGGTGTCCCAGAGAAAGAAACCGTCCCAGCCCGCCGCCTCCGCGCGACAGGCGAGATCAACCAGGCCCCCGGCATCCGCGTAGCTGCCGACGTTGGCCGCATGAACGCCGTAGCGGATCGAGCCCGTCGTCACACACCCTCCTTTAAATCGCTACCCCGCTAGCGCGCGCTCTCTCAGGATCGGGAGCGGTTCGGCCGGGTCGTCGGAATCGATCTCCCTCGCCAATCGATGCCCACTGAAGATCGCGTCGGCGATGATCGACGGTGATACGCAGTCCCCGACCTGGAACACCCCGCTGATCCCGGCGTCCGCCAGGTGCTGGTTGCCGGACAGCTCGCGGTATAGAGCGTCGTCGGAGTTGCGTTGGGTGACGACGATGGTCGCGCCCACCGTTTGCGCCGATTGCCTGCTCGGGTCCCATGCATCTACGAGCACCGCCGACTCGGGACCGATCTCCGCCAGCAGGCGCTCGGTCCTTATCTCGATCCCGAGCGCGCGCAGGTCTCGGTTGAGCCGGGGGGCCTCGAGGGTGTACTCGGTGTAGGAGGCGATCGCGCGGTCCGGGGTCGCGAGGACCACCTGGCGGCCGGCCCTCGCCAGGTGCTCTGCGATCCCTGCTCCGACGAAGTAACCGTCGCAGTCGTAGACCAGAATCGGACCCTCGGGTATCGGCTTGGACTCGACCATCACGTCCTCGGGCGTTAGCACGGTGGGCTGCTCCGGCCTCCGCGCCCGGGATCGGGCGCATCGTGTCGACCGTCGAGACCGTCCCTCGCCCCAGTGCGACCCGGTCGCGATGACGACGATCTCGGCGCCGTACTCGAGCGCGTCGTTCGCATTGAGGGTCGTCTTCGGGATCAGCTGCAGGTTGGCAGCCTTCTCGATCTGGATCCGCCGATAGTCGACCACGCGGGCCCACTCGCCGAGCCGCGGCACAGCCGTGGGATCCACCTCATGCATCCGCCCGGATCCGCCTTCGGCCTCGACCAGATGGACGCGGCCCATGCCTCGCTTCGGCGAGCACGATCGCGCACTCCATCCCGGCGGGGCCGGCGCCGACGACCAGCACGTCGTTGCTCGGAGTTCTCGACCCTGGCGAACCGTTCTCGGGGTGCCAGCCCCGCCGGTACTCCTCGCCGGACGTGGCGTTCTGCGTGCAGACGATCGGCCGGCCGCCGTCTCTCGCGGCACGCATACGTTGCAGCCGATGCACTCGCGGATCTCGTCGTCGCCGGCCCTCCTCGATCTTCTGCGGGAGGAACGGGTCGGCGATCGTCGGACGTGCTGCTCCGATCACGTCGCATGGCCCGCCTCGGATCGCCTCGACCATCGTGTCGGGATTGGTGAACCGACCGACGCCGACGATCGGCTTGCACGTGTACGGTCGGATCGACCCCACCCACGCGGCCTTGGTGGTTTCTCGGCGTGGAACGCGACGGACCGGCGTCCTTGCTCCACAGCTCCGCCGTGTCGCCGCCATGGACGTCCCAGAGGTCGACAAGGTGGTCGCAGAGTTCGAGGAATCGCCGACCCCCCCGTCGGCTCGACGCCCAGATCCCCGCATCGGTCGGCTCGTCGAGCGTGTCGATGCTGAACCGGACCGCGACCGCACATTCGTCGCCGATCGCATAGCGGATCAGCTCCGACGTCTCGAGCGCGAATCGGGCGCGGTTTTCGAAGACTCCTCCGTACTCGTCGCGGCGGGTGTTGGTCAGCGGCAGGAGGAAGTGATGCGGAAGTGAGCCGCCGTGGCACATGTGGACCGTGACGATGTCGAATCCCGCCTCGCGGGCGCGGATCGCAGCGTCGACGTAAAGCTGCCTGACCGCCTTGATGTCTCCCTTGTCCATCTCGCGACAGCTGGCCATCAACGCCCAGGGGCTTGCCACCTGGGCGACCCCTCGCCCTGCCGAGCGGGTCTCGAGCCGCCCGGACGTCGCGCCCCCGTGCCAGAGCTGGAGTCCCGCCAAGGCCCCATGGTCGTGAATCGCGTTCGTGGCAACCCGAAGGTTGCGCACGTCGGAGTCGTCCCAGATCCGGGCACTGACCCGCGGCAGATCGTCCGCTTCCGGCGCGATCGAGCAGTACTCGGTCGATACGGCTCCCCAGCCGCCCTCCGCCTTCATCGCCCTGAACGCCGCCTGGAACTGCGGCCGGTCCGAGCCCGCCCCGAGGCAGTGGGCAGTCTGATAGAAGCGGTTCGGCAACGTCTTCGGGCCGATCGGCACTGACTCGAAGAGTTCGCGTAGCGGTCCGTCTCAGTCATTACCTATTTCGTTCGACATCTCGAATGAACAATGCCTAGGTGCACTGACTACGTAGGAAGTATCGTACACCGCCAGCGCTTTGCGACGGTCGCCGGGACAGCCGAAGAGGTCGAGTCCTAGAAGCTCTTCGGCGTATTGACCCAGACGTATTCGGAGACGCCTTTGGCGGCGTTCGCGATCCGGTGCGGGATGTCACTCGGAAACCAAATCGAGTCGCCCGCGTCGAGGAAGAAAACGTCGTCGTCGAGCCACACCTTGACCCGGCCTTCAAGCACGAGCCCCCACTCCTCGCCCTCGTGCGTGACCGGGTCCGGGCCCATCGAAGCGCCGGGCTCGTAGCGCCCGTAGATCGGCTCGAGAGTCTCGGACTCGTCGGGTGCCAGGAGCTCGAACGTGATTCCCTTGCCCGCCATCGGAGCGCTGAGGGTGCGGCGCCTTCCGTGCCGCACGATCCAGCGCTCGTCCGCGTCTTCCTCGGTGAAGAAGTAGGTAATCGTGACGTCGAGCGCGCTCGCGAGACGCTTCAGGACGGAGATCGAGGGCTCGACGCGGCCCCGCTCAACATCACTGATCAACGAGGCGGAGACCCCTGCGCGCCGCGAGAGCTCACGCATGCTGAATTTGTGCTCCTCGCGCAGCTTTCGCAGCCGCGTGCCGATCGGCGGTACGTCCTCGTCCGCATGGCTCGCCGGCGCGGCCACCTTGCTCACTTCGAATTGCCTCCCATGCGAATGCGGGTAATGTAGCTGGCGTGCGCCGACCTCACTCCATGACCATGCCGCCGTCTACGTTAAGGGCCTGACCGAGGATCTCGCTGGCCGAGTCCGAGGCGAGGAAGATGATCGCATCGGCGATGTTCTCGGGACGCTGGAGGCGGCCCATCGGCACCTTGTCCACCCAGCGCTTCTCGAGCTCGTCACGCGGGACGCCGGTTCGCTCGGTCTCCCACACGTACTCGCGCTCCATCATCGGCGTGGCGACGGTTCCCGGGCAGACGGCGTTGACCCGGATGTCGGGACAGACCTCCATCGCCAGCGCCCTCGTGAAACCGATTACCGCCGCCTTCGAGGCGCAGTAGTTGGTGAACAGGGCCTGGCCGCGCTTGCCCGCCTGGGAGGCGATGCTGATGATCGAGCCCTTGTCCATGACGCGCAGGGCCGAGCGCGAGCACAGGAAGACGCCCTTGGCGTTGACGTCCATGACCAGGTCCCACTCGTCCTCCGACATCTCCGCGCACAGCTTCATCGTCACCGTCCCGGCATTGTTGACGAGGACGTCGAGCCCACCGAAGCGGTCGACGGTCGCGTCGATCATCGAGTCGACCGAACCGCCCGCGGTGACGTCACAGTGGAGATCGAGCAGGCGCTCGGTCGATCCCGCACCGATCTCGGCCACCGCTGCCGCGGCGTTCTCGCCGTTGAGATCGGCAACCACGACGTTGTCGCCGAGCTGGTGAAACTGTCGTGCGATTCCGAGGCCCATTCCCTGGGCTCCTCCGGTGACCACCACGGTTCGGGGCGCGCTCATACGCATCTCCTCTCGGTTCGGTGAGTCATAGAGCCCCACATGCGGTGAAGCCACCGTCGATCACGATCCGCTGGCCGGTGATGAAGCTGGCGTCGTCCGAGGCGAGGAAGGCGACCGCGCTCGCCACCTCCTCGGGCTCACACAGGCGCCCGAACGGCGAACGCGCGCGAAGCAGCTCCAGCGTAGCCTCGCGGTCGCCGAGATCCTCGAGCTCCGCGTCCAGCATCGGGGTCGCGACGCTCGCCGGACAGACGACGTTGGCGCGGATGTTGTACTTGCCGTACTCCCCGGCGAGCGTCTGAGTTAACAAAATCACGCCCGCTTTCGCAGCGCAATATGCCGAGTATGTGGGGATGCCGAGGAATCCGGCCTCACTCGAGTTGTTGACAATCACACCGCACTCTCGCTCGATCATTTGCGGCAGCGCCGCCCGGCAGAAGAGGAAGACGTGCTTGAGATCGGTGTCGACGATCCTGTCCCACTCCTCGACCGACGTTTCGTGCACGAGCTTCACGGGGCCGTAGGTGCCGGCATTGCAGAACAGGACGTCGATTGCAGCGAAAGCGTCGACCGCCTCGGCGACGGCGGCTTCGACGCGGTCGGCATCCCGAACGTCACAGGCGGTGAAATGGGCCTTGGCGCCACCTTCGCTGAGCGTTTTCACGGCCGCCTCGCCCGCGCCGACGTCTTGGTCAACGACGACGATGTTCGCGCCTTCGCTCGCGAACCGCTTGGCGGTCGCGAGGCCGATTCCCGAGGCTCCGCCGGTGATCAGGATCGTTTTATTCTCGAATCTCATCTTCAGGCCTTCGTTTTGAACACCCGCCCGGTCACGGTCACGGGCACCGTTCGCAGCTCATCGACCGCCTGGGCCAAGTATCCGGCGAAGCGATCGAAGATCGCGTTTCCCTTCTCGGCCGTCGCCCGGAGCGGATTGCCGATCACTCCGTCGGGTGCGAACTCGTCGTGGTCCATCGGGAAGTAGAAGTACTCGTAGCCCTTGAACTGAGCGTCCCAGGCCCCGTCCGCCTTCTGAAGCCGTCCGGCATCCAGGCGGGTGCGCCAGCCCGGCAATCCTTGGCGCGGTCCATTCGAACGTTGTCGGCGTCGTAGGCCAGCATGATCGAGGTCTCCTGCTCACTCGCGTGCGATCCCGGGTCTCCTCCGGCGGATTCTCCATCAGGTCCTCGATCAGGCCGAGGGTATCGCTCGCCGTAGGGCTTGAACATCGCGATCAAGGCACCTGTCTCATAGCGGAGATTGCGCATGACGGGATCGACGACCTTGGTATTCGAGGTGTGCCCGTTGACGAAGATCAAACGGTTGAAGCCATGGTGAATCAGGCGAACGCGAGACGTCGTGGATGATCGCGTTGAGGGTCTCGCCCCGCATCGTGATCGTTCCCATGCCGTTCTCGGGCTCGCGCAGGTGCTGTGGGTCTGTAACCCGTCCAGATCGGTGGCGCGTAGAGCGTGTCGCTCAACTCCGATGCCCGCGACACACTCGATCGCGTTATAGATGTCGGTTCCGAGCGGAAGATGGCTGCCGTGCATCTCGCAGCTCCCGAGCGGGATCAGGATCGTGTCGTCGTGCTCGAGGTGGGCCTGGATCTCCGGAGGAGCGAGGTCTAGTAGCGAGCGAGAGGTCATGTTCAGCTTGCGTCCATAACGGGTGGCAGTTCGAGCCTATGGGCGGCTGCGGCACTGCGACCGTCCCGAAAGACAGCCGCGATCGCGCGCACCATGCGCTCCGGATAAGCGTGTTGGAAGATGTTTCGACCCACCGAGCAGCCGATTGCGCCGGGCTTCGCGAGCCTCCACCAACCGCTCGAGCAGATCGAGATCGGAGATCCGCGGAGCCGCCGGCGACGACCACCGGCGCGTTGGCGCAATCGACGATTTCCGCGAAGGCGTCCCCGGACCCGGGCCAATTGCTTTTCACGATGTCCGCCCCCAGTTCGACGCAGAGACGGGCCGAGCGCTTCAGATAGGGGAGACCCCAGGACTCGGCGTAGTCCTGGTCGCCGTAGTAGGCATTCGGATACTCCGCCTCGGCGATGAACGGCATCCCCCATCGGCCGCAATTCTCACCGAGCTCGCCGACCAGGCGGATCACGTCGGGCTCGTTCTCGGGCGCAAAGGGGATCATTGCCACGATCCCGTCGGCGCCGATCTCCACCGCGCGCTCCACCGATGCGGTCAGGACCTCCTGGTGGGCCTTCTCGCCACGGGACGCGGAAGCGGTGATCTTCGCGACGAGCCCGAACGCAGGCACGTCGCGCACCGCCGCGTAGCGTCTGATCGTTGAACAGTCCCGGCGCGATGAAGCCGCATGTCGCGCCACCGCGCGCCGCGGCGGCGAGCATCTCGCCGGGCCTCTCCAAGCCCGGAAGCACCTCCGGCGCGCTCGTCCCGTGCGAGAACGCGAACATCACGGCGCTGCTGGACTCCGGATCGACGATCCGGCGAAGCCGTGCTTCCTTCCCTCTACTCATAGGCGACCTCCGTAGGTGTTCGCGACAACTCGGCGAGCAAGGCGGCCACGACTTGATCGATGAAGGCGTCGTCGTTGATGTGCGCGTCGATCAGATGGACGTCGACCGAGGGCCGGAGGGCATCCGACAGCCCGCTGACGAACGCTTCGTCGGCCGCCGGGTCCCAGAACGGCCCTCCCTCGACGTCGATCATCGAGAAGCCTTGGGTCGGGATCCAGACGCTGACCGGCCCGATCGCACCGTTGGCCTTGTCGGCGAAACGTGTGCCAAGCCGGGCCATCTCCTCGTCGTTCAGGCGCACGAGCGTGAGCGCCGGGTTGTGGCGGTAAAGCGTACGGCCGGGGTAGTCCTGCACGGCCTGCTCGTAGCGGCCGACCGTGATCATGTCGAGACAGCCTGGGACGAGCACCTGCGGAATTCCGAGCCGGCCGGCGGTCTCCATGCGCCTCTCGCCGGCATTCATTAGCCCACCGACCTCCTCGGCGCCGAGCTCGGTCGTCGTGTAGTCGAGCACGCCGGCGAACATGCCGTCCTCGATCAGGTCCTCCATCGCGCGGCCCCCCACGCCATTAGCGTGGAACGTGATCAGCTCGAAGCCGTCGGCCGCGAGCGTATGCAGCGCACGCGAGAGGGCGGGGTTAGTGTTGCCGTTCATAGAGGCGGCCACCGGCATCGATCGCGACCCCGCCTCAGGCTCCATTCGGCCATCCGCGCCGACCGCGCCGGCGATCATCGCTGCGGCCTCGCCGAGAACCGCACGAGTGATCCGGTTCAGCCCCATGATGTCGGCGACCGAGTGCAGGACGGCGACATCTCCGGTACCGACGAACATGTCGAACTGCCGCTCGCCTGAGGCGAGCGGCGTCACCATGATCTTCGGTACGCCAAGACCGACCGCGTCGAAGGCTCTTGCGGCAAGGACGACACCTGCGCCGCCCACGCACAGGCACCCGGCGATCGCCCCCTCGTTCACGAGACGAACGGCGATGCTCTCGACGCCGACAGCCATCCGAGCGATCGCCTCGCCGCGATCGAGCTCTTGTAAGGCGTCGAGCGAGGATCCCGAGGCCGATGCCACTTCCTCGCGCGGGATCGAGGCGGCGGTCGTGGGCGTGCCTCTGATGCCCGAGTCCAAGATCACTGCGCGGGTCGATAACTCGGCGAGCCTCTCGGCCACCCACTCGATCTCCTGGCCCTTGGTGTCGAGCGTCCCAATCAAGAGAACGCATGGCTGCTCATGCGCTGTCATCGGGGGGAAGTGAATCGGGCCGGTATCGCTGGGCTAGGTATTTGAAGCATTCGTCCTAGGTATTGGACGTTCTTCGCTTGGAATGCTGGGATTGTCCGAGACATCGTACACGTCGCTCGCGACCTTCGCAAGCACCAGAACCCGCGCTTCAGCGTGTCGTCGGGTCGCTTACGGCGACCGACCTCGCCGTGCTCGCGGGTGCGTGCGCCAGGAACGCGACGCAGGAGTGGTTCAGGCTTCAGACGTCGCACCCGCCCACGGGCGTCGTAGCGTTCGTGGGGCGGGTCGCCTCCCGCAACAGCTCGGTTACTTCTTTGAGCTCAATGCGATCACCGCTTCGGGTGGTCTTGATCGCGTCCTCGTACATCGTCACGTCCTTAGGACAGCTGACGACGAAAAGGTCCGGTCGATCGAGGCCGAGTGCCTCGTGAATCCGTAGCTCCGAGGGACGCAGAGAGTCAGAACTGGGTTCACTCATCCAGATCCTGCCACCGCCGGCGCCACAACAAAACGAGTTCTCGCGATTTCGCGGCATCTCGACGAGCTCGCAGCCCACCCCCTCGATGATCGCCCGCGGCGCCTCGTAGCCCCCGTTCATGCGGCCGAGATAGCAGGGGTCGTGGTAGGTAGCGACCCGTTCGAGTGGGTGTCTGACCTCGAGTTGGTGTTGGTCCAGAAGCTCGGCCAGTAGGACGGTGTGGTGAACGATGTCCCAGTTTCCGCCCAGCTGTCGAGTACTCGTTCGAGAGCGTATTGAAGCTGTGCGGGTCGGTGGTAACGATCCGGTCGAACTCGCATTCGTTTAGACGCTGCGATGTTGGCTTTGGCGAGGTGCTCGAACAAGCCCTCCTCGCCGATGCGGCGAATGTCATTGCCGGAGTTGTGCTCGCTCTCGAAAAGGATCCCGAATTCGACCCCGGCTTCGGTGAGCAGCTCGGCGAGACCGCGCGAAATGGTCTGGTTGCGCGGATCGTAGGACGCGTAGTCACCGACGAACCAGAGCACGTCGACGGCCTCGGCTCTCGCGTCCGCGACCTCGAAGTCGAGCTCGGCGGTCCAGCTCCCCCGCTTGCGCCCACTCTCCCCGAACGAGTTCCCGCGCCGGTGGATCGTCTTCAGCACCTTCTTCAGATCGGGCTGCAATCGTCCTCCTCGACCAGCCGGCGACGCATCTGGTTGATGATCGGCGCCTGTTCGATCCCCACCGGGCAGGCTGCGACGCAGGCGTTGCACTGAAAGCACGACCACAGCGTGTCGACGCGGACCCGTGATCGCCGATCGACGGGACCCCAGAGCTCCGGGGTGAGAGGCTCGCTCCCCATCAGCGCTCCGAGGACACCCGAGGGTCCGGTCGAGGATGTCGCGGCATCGAGCCGGGCGTGCAGCTCGAGGACGACGTCGCGCGGCGACAGCGGCAGCCCGCTCGCGTGAGCGGGGCAGACGTCGTGGCAGCGTCCACATCTCGTGCACGCATCGACCTCGAGCAGGTGGCGACTGCTGAACTCCGCCAGGGTGCCATAGCCGAGGCTCTCGGCCGCTTCGGGCGGCGCTGCCAGACGAGAGCCCGCGCGCTCGTCCGTGAACGCGAGGCTGAGAAAGCTCCAGAGCATGTGGCCGGCCTTGCTGTAGGGAATCGCGGCGACGAAGGCGAGCGCGAGCAGCCCGTGAAACCACCAGGTCCCCATCCGCACGACGTCGAGCAGCCCGTTCGACGCGCCGGCGGCGATCAGCCCCTCGCCCACCACCCACCCAATCGGTTGAAACTGCCCGTAGCCAGGGGTGTCCATCGCCATCCTGGCTCCCTCGAGCAGATAGCCGGTCAGCGCCAGCGTGACGAGGCTGGCCGATAGGGCCCAGTCGCCGCGCCGGATGTCGGAGCGTTCCTGAGCCGGGTCGTCGGGATCGCGATCGGGACGGCGGAGGTCCAGCGCAGGTGGCTTGACCAGGTAGCGCCTCAACCCCATGACCACCAGACCGCAGACGAGCGCGAAACCGAGCAGGTCCAAGACGACCGAGTAGCCGAGGTAGAAGTCGCCTTCGAAGAAGCGCCACCCGAGCAGCGGCTCGGTGAAGTCGACCTGGAAAGCGAGGATGACGGTGCCCACGAACAGGGTCAAGAAGCCGTAGAGCATCCCCCGGTGTCCCCATCCGACGACGGCGTTTCTCTTCGCGATCTTGAGGTGGCTGGCGGTGGTCCGGGTCGCGCGAGCAAGGCGCCCCGGCCACTCTCGGCGCGGTGGCAGATCGCCACCGGTGCCGGCCCGAAAGCGGGCGATCTCGCGGCCGACGCCGTAGAGGAAGACCGCGACGGAGCCCGCGGCCAGCAGGTACCACAGCACCTCCATCCAGGTGGAGAAGTCCCAGAAGATCTCGCGGGTCTTCATCGCGCGCGCGGCCTGGCCGCGCGGGCGACGCGACCAGGGGCGAGGGTCGCCTCAGGCGTCGAAGTGCGAAGCGAGCTCGTCGGCCACCTCGAACATGTCGACGACGGCGCCGTAGTCCGCGACCCGGAAGATCGGCGCCTCCGAGTCCGTGTTGACGGCGATCACCAGCTCGGCCTCACGGATCCCGGCGAGGTGCTGAACCGCTCCTGAGATCCCCATCGCCAGATAGACCTTCGGACGCACGGTCTTGCCGGACTGCCCAACCTGCCTGGCGCTCGGCGCCCACCCGGCGTCGACGAGCGGTCGCGAGACCGCGAGCGTGCCCCCCATCGCCTCCGCCAGCTTCTCGAACCCCTCGAGCTCAGCCTCGTCCTCGATCCCGCGCCCGACCGAGACCAGAAGCTCGGCGTCGGTGATGTCGATCCCGGGGTCCGGCGGGGGCGCGACGTACTCGAGGTGCTCGACGGTCGGTGAGCCGGCCTGCGCATCCAGCGCGCGCACCCCCGGCTGGCCCTCGCCGGCGGCGCGCTCGAAGATCCCCTCGCGCACCGACAGCACGACCACCTGCTTGCCGGGAAAGCCCAGCTTCACGTCGAGCTTGCCAGAGTGCTCGGGCCGCACCGCGGTCAGCTCACCGTCGACGTCGACGGCGGTTACGTCGGTCGCCAGGCCCCGACCCTGCGCCGCCGCGAGCGCCGGGACGAAGCCGAGCGAATTGACCGACATCGGGGCGAGGACGAGCTCGGCCTCCACGTCCCTGGCGACCGCCGCGGCGAGCTCGCGGTGCGTCCCTGGATCGAAATGGGAAGCGGGGGAAGAGATCAGGACGAGCTCGTCGACGCCGGCGACGCTGAGCTCGTCGACGAAGGAATCCGGGCTCTCGTCGATGACCGCGACCGCGAGCGCCCCGTCGGTCTGTTTTGCGATCCGCGCCCCGACACCGATGACCTCGAGGCTCGAGGGTCGAAGCTGACCGCGGGTGGTCTCGGCGAGCGCCAGCACCCTCATGCCGCGGTCCTCTCGCGGACGATCTCAGCAATCCTGGCGGCGACCTCCGCCGCGGTGCCTTCGAGCAGCTCGGCGGAGCTCTCTGGCGGGACCTGCGCCGCAAGGCGTGCCGAGCCGGCGCTGGCGGCGAGCTGCTCGCCGTCCAGGCCGAGGTCGGGGGGCGTGAGCACCTCGAGGGGATGCTGTTCTGCCTGCTTGATCGCCCGCAGGGTCGCGTAGCGAGGCTCGTTGATCCCGGTCTGGATCGTCAACAGCGCCGGCAGCGCCACTCGCAGGACCTCGATGGTTCCACCCTCGAGCTCCCTTTGCGCGACGGCGGAGCTCGCCTCGATCTCGAGTCCGCGGACCACGGCGACCTGCGGCAGGCCGGCCAGCGCCGCAACCGCCGAGCCGGTCACCGCGGTGGCGGCGTCGGAGGACTGCACGCCCATCAGAACCAGATCCGGGCTCAGCCGCTGCACGGCCCGAGCCAGCAGCTGGGACACGGCCAGTGGATCGACGATCGCGTCGTCCTCGCAGTCGACGTGGATGGCGCCGTTGGCGCCCATCGCCAAGCCGGCGCGCAGGGCGTCGACCGACTTCTCGTCACCGACCGAGATCAGCGTCACCTCGCCGCCGAGGCTATCGCGATGGCGAATCGCCTCCTCGATCGCGAAACGTGTCCCATTCGTTCAGTTCCCAGTCGAGATAGTCCGGGTCGGCGTCGCGTCCGTCCTCGGAGAGCTCGAAGTCCTCATCGAGCTGCCCAGCCTGCTTGACCGCGACGACGATCCTCATCGCGGCTCCTCGGACGGCTGAAGCGGCCAGCTTGTTGTGGGGGACGGCGACTGGCCTCGCTGCATGGCGAACGGGGCCGCCAACTCGGGCTCGCGCTCCGCCCACGGCCGGCTTCGCTCGAGCTCGTCCGCGAGGCCAATAAGCTCTCGATCCTGGCCGAGGCGACCGGCAAGCTGTACCCGATCGGGAGCCCCTCGCGGGACCATTCGAGTGGAAGCGAGATCGCGGCTGCCCGGTGACGTTGAAGGCGAACAGATAGCGCGTGTAGTCGAGATCCTCGTCGGCGGCTCGCTCGGTCGCGGCGCCGAAGTCATCCACGCGGCTGGGGCAACTGGGTGACCGTCGGCGTTAGCAGGCGATCCCAATCTTCGAAAAAGGCGAGGATCTCGGCCGATCTCGCCTGGATCCGAGCGATCGCCTCTAGGTACTCGACCGCGGTGACCGCGCGGCCGCGCTCATAACGAAGGCGGGAGTCAGGGGTCGATGAACTCGCTCGACGGCTTCGCAATCGTGGCGTAGCCGGTCTCCTCGATCAGCCTGACGTCATCCTCGAGCGACCCGAGGTCGGGGCCGTTCTGCTCGACCTGATGTCCGAGGTCCGAACAGCAGGTCGGCCGTCGAGGAGACGGCGTCCGCGACCTGTGGATCGACCGACGAGTCAGAGCCGAGGACGACCGCGATTCGCCGGCGTTCGGGGCGTTGACCAACGGCGGCCGGAACGAGTTCGATGGAGGTTCAAGCCAGACAGGTCGGCGAGCTCTCGTCCGCTCATCGCGTCGAGCATGAGCGCCGCGTCGGAGACCGTGCGGGCGAGTGGCCCATGGGTGAACAAGCCCGCCGACGCCGCCCGCGGCGCAGTCGGACACGCGTCCGCGGCTTGGCTTTAGCCCGACGACACCGCAGCAGCTCGCTGGATCCGGATCGAGCCACCCGCGTCCGAGCCCTCGGCGAGCGGACACAGTCGCCGGCGGCCACTGCGGCAGCTGAGCCGCCGCTCGATCCCAGCGCTGAGCTTCGAATCCCACGGGTCGCGCGTCGCCCCGAAGAGACCGAACGCCGTCGTTGGTCTGCCGCGAACTCCGGCGTGTTCGTCTTGCCGATCGAATGCCGCCCGACTCACGCATCCTGGCCGCCACGGCCGCATCGGTGGCCGGGACGTGGTCTCGGAAAGCGCGTGAGCCGTAGGTGGTGACGAAGCCGGCGGTGTCGGTCAGGTCCTTGAGCGCATAGGGGATCCCCCCAGGGGCGGTTGCTCGCCTCGCTCGAGGCAGTTGTCGAGGCTCGTGGCAGTTGCTATCGCATGCTCAGGGTAGGTCGCGGTGAACGCATTGATCGTGGTGTCGGCGTGTCGATCGCCTGAAGGGAGGCACGCACCGCCTCGGCGCAGGAGAGCTCTCCGCGTCTGATCGAATCCCGCAGCTCGAGCGCGGTTGCGCGAGCCAGGTTCACCCCGAGTACATCCTGACGATCCCGGCAACGTCCTCGCTCCCGAACCCTCGCGCTGCGGCCATGCGGACGATCTGATCGGCGAGCGAGCCGAGCGGGATCGGAAACCGATGTGCGCGCGCTGCATCCTCGACCAGGGATAGATCCTTGACGAAGAGGTTGAGCGCGCTGGTCGGGGTCGAACTTCGCCGCTGAGCATCGGCGGCCCGCGATTTTCGAGCATGAACGACTGCGCGGCGCCCTTGGTCAGCGCATCGAAGGTGGTTGATGGATCTGACCCAGCGCCTTCGCGAACTCCAGCGCCTCGGCTGCGGCGATCGTATCGACTCCGCAAAGGAGCTGATTCACCAGCTTCAGCGCCTGACCGTCACCGGGGCGCCCGCCGCAATCAATGACGTCTGACGCGATCACGTCGAGCAACCGGGAGACCCGGTCGAGTTGTTCTGGCTCGCCGGCCGCCATCACGACTGAAATCGCCCATCCGGGCCCGAGCGGCCCCGCTCACGGGCGCGTCGACGATCTGCAGGTGCCGCTCGGCCAGCCGTTCAGCAGCCCGACGGATGGCCGCCGGCCCGACCGTGCTGGTGACGACGACCACACCATCTGCGTTGAGGAGGCGGCCGCCCCGTCGGCCCCGAACAATGCCTCCTCAAGCTGGCGATCGTCGACCACCATGATCAAGAGCACGTCGGCCTGGTCCGCGGCATCGCGTGGCGAGGCGGAGACCAGAGTCGACCCGATGCGATCTCGGAAGCACGCTCGGAAACGATGTCGGACAGGGCAAGCGCCTGCGCCGAGTCGATCAGCTGTCGAGCCATCCACTCCCCATCGCTCCGAGCCCGACGAAGGCCGTAGCCACTGATCACAGATTGCCTTTCCTCGCTGCGTTCAAATCATCGCCGCACTTGCCACGCCCGCGGCGCCACGCCCAGAGCCACGCTCCTCGTTGCGATATACGGGCGCGCGGTCGCGCAGGTCTTCGAGAGCACGGATACGGATCGTCGACCGGCGTGAACGGGTCGTAGTGTGGGTGCATCAGCCGCGCTTGCGGATGTACTGGTTTCGGCTGGCACATAGCCGATAATAGGCTAGAATCGGTGCGAAGTACAGGACAATTCTCGGCCCAAGTACCGGGCAAAGCCATCAACCGCGGACGGTCAGAAGAGCTGCCTGACCCGCTGGTCCGGGCTCGACGCCGAGGGTAATGCGATGCGGCCCCGAGTCCTCCTCGCGGAGTCACCGTCGGCGTCGAGTCGGCCCAGCGCTGCGGTTGGCGGTCAGGCTCGGCGCCGATCACCCGTCGCGGTCAAACCCGATGGTCGTGAAGCGGGTGCTGGTGCGTGATGGCCCTGGCTCTGGCCGATCCGCCCGTTGAAGCACCGCTGGCAACCCTGCCGCGCGACGCGATCGACCTCATCACCGGCCCCACGCCGGCCGCGTGCGCGAAGTGCGCTGCCCGACGACCGCGCCGCGCAGCTCAGAGACGGCCGCAACGGGGTCGAGCTCGACGGGCTCACAAAGCAGCAACGAGAGGCGCTGCTTCGACAGCCGCCGCTTCGGTTCTACGTCCTGCGCGAGGCCGAGTTCGACGCGGGAAGGGCTGAAGGCGTTGGAGCGCGGATCGTCGCCGAGACCTTCGACCGCGCCATCGAGGGCCGCCAGTCGTCGATCGTCCGCGACCCCGACTGGCAACCGAGCCTCGGCCCGACGGCACGACGTCTCCGCATGGTCGACCTGCTGCTCTTCGCATTCGAGGAAGGACCTGCTCGGCGCGGCTCGGGAGGCAGCGCGAAACTTCGACGCTCCGTGTTGCCCAATCCGTTGCCCAACGGAGCGTTGCACGGTCCTCGCGCCGGTTCCAGCAACGAGAAACCACCTCTGAGCGGGGCTTTCTCTTGACGCCCCGGCAGGATTCGAACCTGCGACCTGCGGATTAGAAGTCCGCCGCTCTATCCAGCTGAGCTACGGGGGCCGGGGTGCAAGTTACCGCTGTGAGCTGCGGGATTCGCGAGCTTGCGCTCACGTGATCACATTCCGTTCCGGCAAGGCCTTGCGTTCGGAATGGTTCGCCAACCGCGACGACGCCCTGGAGCGGCCGGGCTGTCCGACCCAGCGCTACTCGGTCACAGCCAGCCAGCCCCGTGTCTTCGGCTTGGGGCGGATGCCATTCGGCGCCGAAACAGGGCCCGTGCGGACCGAGGCGTCGGTCCGACGACGTGACGAATCTATCCAGACAGGTGACGCCGGCCCGCCGGTAGCGAGGCCGGCACCCGATCTAGACCGTGCCGCCGCCTGCGCCGCCGCCGCGTCCGCGGTGACGACCCTTGCCTCCGTGGCGACCGCCGCCGGCGCGCTCGTGGTGGCGGTCACGCTTGACGTTCTCGTCGCTTCGCCCTCGCTCGGGCTCGGCCGCAGCCGCCGCCGGCGTTGCCTCGGGCGCATCGGGCGTCTCGGCGCCCGGCTCCTTGATCGCCGCCGCCGCCGCCTTCGCCTTGTCGGCGAGGCTGCCGCCGCCCTTCGCGATCCCCCGCAGCTCATCGGCGTCCTCCTTGACGCTCTCCGACCCGCCGCGCTTGTCGACCAGTTCCTTCGCCTTGCTCGAAAGCCGTTTCAGATCCATCCCGTCCTCCTAGTCGTCTCGGTCCTCGGACTCTATTACGGCGGGTCCGACGACCCTGTCGGGCGGTCGCGTCGGTTGAAAACGACGTCGCGGCAGCGGGCCGGGATCGCCTCGCGCCGCCGGGTTAGACTCGATCGACTCCGGGGTGTAGCTCAGCCTGGTAGAGCATCCGGTTTGGGGCCGGAAGGTCGCTGGTTCAAATCCAGTCACCCCGATTGGACGAAAGCCCGCTTCCGGAGCGGGCTTTCGGCATCTTGGAGCTGCGGAATCGGAGCGGCGGCGACCGTCGTGGTACCAGCCGTGGTACCCGAGCGAGGCTGGCGCCGATCAGACGTCAATCACCAGGTTGAGACCTTGGCGGGCGACACGGGCAAGGCCACCATTCTCAACCGAGAGGACCTGACGTCGGAGACCTTTATCTACCGTGCACGCATCGAAGAGGACCGGGGCGCAGGGGACGTCTACGAATTCGATTCCCACCAGGACGAGGCGGGTGATGTCGTCCGCCGGAGAATCTCGAATTCGCATCCGAGGGGCTGAGCGGCATCGTCGGGGTCATTGGGTTCATCGGCCCTTCGCTGCCATCGTCTTCGCTGGCGCGATCTGGGCAACGTCTGATCTCAGACGAGCGAGCGATGCTGGCGCGTAGCGTCTAGGCGGGTTATCGCCTCCAATGGAAAGCGCATTTCCTGCGAGATACTGGATTCAGGATCCGGTCGCCCGCGCCGCTGCACGGGCGCTGAGCTCGGCTCGTGAGCGAACGTCGAGCTTTCTAAACACGTGGGCCACATGGGTCTTCACCGTCCCTGGAGTAATGAACATGCGCTCGGCGATCTGTGGGTTCGTCAGGCCTTCGGCCACGAGGTCGACGACCTTGCGCTCGGTCGGAGTGAGCGAGTCCCAACCCCCGGGCGGACGCCCGCGCGGACCACGAGCCCGCCGCGCCCATCCGACCGCGTCCTCACTGCTCATCGCGAAACCCTCGGTCCATGCGGTCTCGTAGTCGTCGTCGCCGAGCGCTTCGCGCAAGCCGACGTCGATCGCTGCCCAGTGCTCGGCCTCCGGCGGCAGGCGCACCATTCCGATTTCCCTGCGTGCGTGCTCGGCGGCGGCGAGAAGACGGACCGCATCCTCGCGGGCCCCGATTCCCGCCGCCGCCTCGGCGAGCGCGTCGAAACAGCCGGGCACGTAGGTCAGGTGGCCGCCCTCCACGCAGGCGTCGAGGGCGGCGAGGGCATGTTCGCGCGCGGTCCGCGAGTCACCGCGCGATGCGGCGAGCCGACCGAGCCTCAAACGCGCTTCGCCCACCAGCAAGCGATTGCCGATCCCCTCGCCGAGGGCTTGCGCCTCCAGCGCGGCGGTCTCAGCGGCCTCGTCTCCCAGCAGGCGGCGGGCGGAGGCGAGATAGAGGAGCGTCCAGGCCGTCAAATGGGTATCCCGTCCCTCGAGCATCGCCGCCAGGCCCTCGAGCCGGTCGCGCGCTTGCACCAGGCGCCCGGCGGCGACCTCGCCAAGGCCGATCCCGGACACCAGCAGCGCCACGACTGAGCCTGCGCCGAGCCTCAGCGCGCTCTCCAGACGAACCAGGAGCCGCTTGATTGCACGCTCGGGCTCGCCCTGCGAGATCTCGACGTGGGCCAAGACGACGTCGACGTATGCCTCCCTGAAGGACTCGCCGACTCCCGCCACCGCTGCGTGCATACGCTCCGACGCGTCTCGCGCCTCGCCAAAGCGCCCGTCAAACGCAGCCATGAAGCCGACGAAGGTCGACGAGCGCATGACCTGGAAGGGATCCCCGATCCGCTCCTCGAGCGCGGCCACCTCATCGAAGGCGCGGGCTGCGGGGCCGTGCTGGGCCTGGTACACGTGGCTCCAGCCAATCACCTGCGACGCCGTCACGAGAGCCCAACCGTCGCCCGCCGCTTCAGCGAGCTCGGCCGCCCGCGCCGCCTCGGCGCGTGCCGCACGGGGATCGGTTGGCACAAGCGCGGTAGCGAGCTGGCAGCGAGCTCGAGCGGCCGTTGCATCGTCGCCCACCTGGGCTGCGAGTGCGAGCGACTCGGTCGCATGCGCTTCCGCCGCTTCGTAGTCGCCCCCGCGGAAGACCAGGTAGGCCCTGCCGTAGAGGACGAGGGCGCGCAGGGCGGGCTCGCGGTCGCCGGCGGCCTGCAACGCACGGGTGTGCGCGAGTTCGGCCTCGGCGAAGCGGCCGCGCGCCTCCCACCAGCGATATAGCGCCGCACAGAGCCGAAGCGCGAGCGGCGGCTCGGTCTCGAGCGCATAGTCGATCGCCGCCGCCAGGTTCTTCGCCTCGGGGTCGAGCAGCTCCAGCCACTCGCTCTCGCCACGGGTCTCCAGGTGCGGAGCCGCCTCCTCGGCGAGGGCGAGGAAGTGATCGCGGTGGCGGGCGCGCACGGCGTCGTCCTCGGCGTCCGCCAGCCGCTCGAGCGCGTACTCCCGCACCGTCTCGAGCAGGCGATAGCGCGTCGCCTTGCCGCGCTGCCCGGCGATCACCAACGACTGGTCGACCAGCGAACCCAGCAGCTCCAGCACGCGGTCCTGGTCGACGCCGCCGCCGGCGCAGACTCGCTCCGCTGCCTCGAGGGTGAAGCCCCCGGAAAACACCCCGAGCCGTCGCAGCAGCCGCTGCTCGTCAGCGGCGAGCAGTCCGTGGCTCCACTCGACCGACGCGCGCAGCGTCTGGTGGCGCTCCAGGGCGGTGCGGGGTCCGCCGGTGAGCAGGCGGAAGCGGTCGGAGAGCCCGGCCGCGATCTGCTCGAGCGAGAGCATTCTGAGGCGCGCCGCCGCCAGCTCGATCGCGAGTGGCAAGCCATCGAGCTCGCGGCACACCCCGGCGACCGACTGGACGTTCTCGTCGGAGAGGGCGAAGCCGGGCGAGACCTTGCCGGCGCGCTGGACGAAGAGCGCGACGGCATCCGATCCGGCGCCTCCGTCGCCCGACTCGTCAGCGAGGGAGAGGGGCGGAACCCGCCAGTCGGTCTCGCCGGCCACCCCTAGTGGGGTGCGGCTGGTCGCCAAGACGGCGACCTGTGGAGCACCCTGCAGAAGCGGCTCGGCGGTCTCGGCGCAGGCTTCGAGCAGGTGCTCGCAGTTGTCGAGCACCACGAGCACCCGACGCGAGGTCAGGTAGCCGCAGACGGCCTGAAGCTCGGTGAGGCCCGGCAACGGCCGCACCCCCAGTGCCTCGGCAACCGTCGCCGCGACCAGCCGCTCCTCGGCAAGCGGCGCGAGGTCGACCCAGCAGACGCCGTCCGGGAAGCGGTCGGCCAGCTCGGAGGCCAGCCGCAGGCCGAGGCGCGTCTTGCCGCAGCCCCCTGGACCGGTCAGGGTGAGTAGCCGGGTCGCAGCCAGCGTCTCGCGGAGCTCACCGAGCTCGCGCTCGCGGCCGATGAAGCTCGAGAGTTGGACCGGCAGATTGTTGGGCGGTGAAGCCCTGGGGAAGCCCCCCGGCGCCGTCCCTAGCTGTCTCCGCTTATCCATCGCCACGAACCTGCGGTCGCACGGCCCAGCCTCCCACATATGGTGGATTCCGTCCATGCGGCGAAAAATCACCCATCTGGCAGATGTTCCGCGGCTTCGACGCGAGCACGCTTGGTCTGCCCGACCACGCACAAGGAGGAAATCATGCGATCGCGTCTCAGCCAGCTGAAGCCCGCCGTTACCGCCGAGTTCATCCTCATGCTCGCCGCTTGCATCGCGCTCGCCGGCTTGACGTGCGCCGCCTCGCCCCCGGTGGCCGAGGCCAGCGGCCCGGAGCTCACCGTGCCGCGGTCGGATCTCGGGGCGGCCTTCAAGTGCCCGATCGACCCAACGACGACGCCGGGTAAGCCGATCATGTTCGTGATCGGCACCGGGGCGACCGGCGACCAGGGCTATCTCATCGGCCAGGACGCGTTCGAGCAGTACGGCCATCCCCTCTGTTACGTGAATTTTCCGGACTTCACGACCGCCGACATCCAGGTCTCGGTCCAGTACCTCGTCTACGGCCTGCGCCGCGAGTACAAGCTCAGCGGCCGGAAGGTCGCCGCGGTCGGGATCAGCCAGGGCGGGCTGCTGCCTCGCTTCGCGCTCACCTACTGGCCGGATCTGCGCGGCAAGGTCAGCGACGTCGTGGCCGCGGCCGGGACCCAGCACGGCACCAACATCGATTTCGGCTGCTCGGCGAGCACGCCGTGCGTACCGGCGGACTGGCAGCAGCACCGCCACTCGAACCTGCTCGACGCGATCAACTCGCAGCCCGACGAGACGCCCGGCGACGTCTCGTACACGACGGTCCGCTCGCTCACCGACGAGACGGTCCAGCCGCAGGGCGGCCAGCACCCGACCTCGGCCCTCGACGGCGCCCGCAACATCGTCATCCAGGACATCTGCCCGGGCCGCGAGACGACCCACATCGGGACCGCCGTCGACTCGGTCACCTGGGCGGCGTTCGTCGACGCCGTCGCGCACAGGGGCAAGGGCAGGAAGGGCGCCGCAAAGGTCGCCCGCTTCCCGAGCGACGTCTGTTCGCACCCGTACTCCGACGGCCTCGATGAGGCGCAGACGAGCGACTTCCTGAGCGCGGCGGGCGGCCTCTTGGGCAACCAGTCGGCAAGCTCCCCCAGGGTCCCGGCGGAACCGCGGGTGCGTCGGGTGTTCGTTCGCCAGGCGCCCTAGTCCGCAGTTCCGACTCGCAAGGAGGCGACGAAACGCTGCCCAGACCCGGCGAAAGCGTGTACGCCAACTACCTGCCGGTTTGGGGCCGGAAGGTCGCCCCCAAGGCTGCATCCGGGTAGAGGCCGGAAGGTCAGATGAGACGTGCATTCGGCCCAGGTCCGAACGGTCGCGGTACGCCACAGCCCGCTCTCTGACGCCGGGAAGAGGCGTGTTGGAGACGCCTCGGACCCCAACACCAGGTACGGCGTCCCGAAGACAGTCCTCGAGCAGTTCTCCGCCGGGGAGCATGACCACTTCAATGCCATCGGCTACACCATCGGTGGGCTCACTCTCTGGCCCGCCAACCCGATCGATCGGAAGTGGACAATCAACCAGGCGAGAGGCTGCCTTCGGAGCAGCATCGGCGATCGGATGGATCTGACGCTCGAGAGCATCCGACGCCACTACGGAGGCGCATCTAGCCCGCTTGCCGACGTGCTGGGCCGTTACCACGATTTCTTCGCCGCCTTCGAGGACTTCCGCGGCTACGTCGACTTCTGGTTGCTGCAGGACATGGTTACCGACGACTACTCCGCGCTCAGATTCTTCACGCCGTTCGAAGACTTCAAACCGCCAGCGATCCCTCAGGACCTCGACACCTACAGGGAGTACCGGCGCCGCAGCATCGAGTTCGTCGAAGCACGTAACCGCAGGATCGACCGACTTGGGATCGCTTCGAAGTAGCGGTCCTGCGCGGCGCCCCTGATCGCGCACTCAGTGAGGCTCGAGCAGGATCGCCGGCGCGCGTAGCGGCGTGCCTCTCGCTGTTAGCGCATAGCGGCAGCGTCGGTCGCGGTCCTCATCTCCCGCCCTAGCGGTCAGGGGAAACGCCGACTCGTCAAACGGCTCGCCCTCGAAGCGTCGGGCCAGCGCCTTTACAAGAGCCTCGAACTCGGACTCGGTGAGGTCCGTCTGCATGCGGTTAACAAGCTTGCATGCCAGAACGACACTGCTCTCGTCGCCCGCCGTGAGGTGCGCCCACTCAGCCGACCTCCGCGTCCCCGCGGCGAGCTCAAGTGGCACGCGGGTGAAGTAGCAGCGGTAACCGTCGATCGACGGGTCGAACTGCTGCTTCATCGCCCGCAGCCGCGCTTGCTTGTCAACCGCGCGCCCGCGCCCCTGGGGGTCCTTGCGGGTCTCTACGCGCGCCATGATTCTCCGGCAGCGAGCACACAGGTATGACCCTGCGATCGACTGCCCGCCGCAGGCGCGGCAGGTCGTGCTGGCCGCCCAGTAGGGGTCGCTCATCACCGCTGGAGCCTAAGACACCGTCACTAGCCGCCCACTTCCGCTTTCGCGTGAGGCTGTCGCACAAACTCCGGCGACGCGATGTGCGCCCGTCTCCGGCTTCTTTAGAAACGAGCCGCGGTTGGATTCGGAGAAGAGTCGGTCTTCCAGTCGAGGGCGGCGTCGGCATGGCTTGGGCCGAGCTGTGCACTTGTCCCGCGACCATTTCGCGAGGGTTTGTGCAACACGCTCGCGCGAGAGCGGAAGCGACGATCAGCGCTTGACGGCGGCGGGAGCCTCGCGCAGCCTGGCCGAGCAGCTATAGCCGACCCCTGAGCCGAACGGCGAGAGCAGTCCCGCTGAATCGCGGGGCTGCTCGACCGTAACGCGCTCGATGAAACCTAGGTGTGGTTGGGGCCGTCGTCGCCTCCGCCGCTGCCTCCGCCACCACCACCGCTCGTTTCGACCTTCCGAGCCACCAGGCCTCGGTCGGTGCTCTTGGCGTTCACCTGGACCTTAAGCCCACGATGCAGACCGCCGAAGCCGGGGATGCGCTCGAACTGCGTCTTTCCGTTAACGCGGAACTTCCGCTTCTGCCCGCTCTCGGTGCGGATCTCGAAGCTCCGCGGATCCTGGTGCTTTGAGAGCACGGTGCCGTCGAAGTGTTTCAGCGCGGCATTCGCCGGGCCTTGGTGGTGGGGGCCGTCCTCGGGGTGACCTCGATCGGCCACCGCCATCGTGCCACCCCCAGCGATCGCCAGAGCAGCCGCTCCGGCGAGGACACTGGCGATACCCATTCTCCTGTTGATCATCTCTCTTCTCCTTGTCTTGCAGGGTTCAGGGAAAGAGTGACGCTGAAGCGGTCCGGAGTTCAATCGGACCTTGGTCTTACGACTCCAGGGGGCCGGATCGCGACGCCGCTGCTTCGCGTGAGAGCGGCAGCACCCCCGACAACTGGTTGTGGCGCGGCCGCTATCGCCACAGCACCGCGGCGGGCATCGGGCATCAAACTGAGCGCAACTCAGCACAACTGAGCGCGCAACAGCACGCCTGAGAAGGCATGGGCGAAGCCAAGCACGACCCGTACCTCAGATCTCATAACCCGGAGGTCGTGGGTTCAAATCCCACCCCCGCTATGTAAGAAAGGCCCGCTTCGGCGGGCCTTTCGTATTCGTAAGCCGACTGCGAGGCTGAGGACCGGGCATCAATTCGGCATCAATGTGCTCAGCTGGAGGAGCGTCGGTCTACGAAACCGAAGGTCACAGGTTCGAGTCCTGTCGGGCCCGATCTCGTGCGAGGCGATGTAATTGCGAACCAGCCCGAGGATCATCATCACCACGTGCTCTGAGACCGAGATCGAGTTCGAGAAGGTGATCTCGGCGACGGTCAGCCCGACCTTGGTCGCCGCCGAGGTCCACGTGATCGGAGTCGGGACAGCTGGCGGGCTACGCGGGCGACGTCTGGTTCCCGCAGCCGGCGCCCGAGGACCATCCGTGGCGAACGATGCCCCACGAGGGTATGACCCCGCATACCTCGGGCACCAGCCTCTCGGCTCTCGGCGCGGGGCCGCTACGCCGCAGGCACCCGGGAGATCCTCGAGTGCCACTTGTCCGGCCGCCCGATCCGCGATGGGTACCTGATTGTCCAGGGCGGGGCCCTCGCCGGCGCGGGCGCTCGCTCATAAAGCTCCGGCGACACGACCGCCGGCTCGGGGGAGGCGGAGCGATATGCCGCCCGCGGGCCGGTTCCCACGCGAATGCTAGGCGCTGACTGCCGCGGGCTGAGAGCTCAGTCGCGCTCGATCTCTGCCCCGGCGGTGTGTCTGCCGTGGTGTCCTCGGCCCGCGCCGGAGCCCCCGCCGCTGGTGCGCGTACGCACGTGGCGCGTGACCTGCTGCGAGCTCACCTGCTGCACGGGGGTGTAGGTGGCGGGCACGGTCGTGGCCGCGGGCACGGTCGGAGGCGCGGCCGCGCCGCTGGTGCGCGTGCTCACCTGCTGGGCGGAGTAGCCCGCCTTCGCAGTCGCCGGATTTGTCGTGCTGGCCAGTGGGGCCGCGATCTGGGCCTGCGCGGTGCCCTGCGAGTTGCGGGCCGGGTTGGAGCTGATCGCGAACCCGCCGAGGCCGCCGAGGCCGAAGACGGTGGCCGCGACGGCGATCTTCATTCTGATGTTGGTCATGGTCATGCCTTCCGTTGGCCTCGTCGCAGACGATTTTGCGGCGCGACCGGGAAGCGCGTCGCAAGGTGCCGGTAAGGGCGTGGACAATTCTCGGCGGCCCGAAGGTGCAAAGCCGGCACAGGTTCGGCGCACTTTCGTTGCAGGTTGGACTTGTTTGGGCGCCACGAGGCGGAGGAGCCTGGGCACGCGGCGACTGGCAGGCTGGGCGGCTGGTGTGCGCCGCAACTACGTCCGCGGGAGAGTGGGGCACCCCGAAGTCGAAGCGATCGAGCAGGGCCGTGCCGATGGTCGATCGCTTGGGCCAGGACCTCGAGCGCCACTTCGGCGAGTCGGCCGACAAACTGATCCTTGAATACGGACTTCCGGCGAGGTGATCTGCGCCGATCTCCGGCCTCTTTAGAACACGAGCCTGAGTTCGGGTTGGCCCGGGACCGGTCTGCGTGTCGAGCGCGGCGCCCCTCGCGCCTCGGGCGCGCCTATTCGCGAGGGGTTTGTGCAAACACGCTCCGCGAGAAGGAGCACCTTCCGGTCCCGGCTCACCCCACGGAGACGGTGCTTGCCCGGGCCGGCGATGCCAGGGGCCTATTTCGGGGCCCAAAATGAGCGAAACCGAGGACACCTCAGAGGAGCTCAAAGCGCATCAGCAAGCGGGATCGGACCCTGGCCGATCTCGCTCTCACGGGCTCATAACCCGGAGTGTCGTGGGTTCAAATCCCACCACCTATCGGATCTCGCCACCACGCATGGCAGTCGGCGGGACGCTGCTCCATCTCGCGCATTGCGGTAGCGCGCCGCGCGGTAACGGACACTCTTGCTCATCGGCCAAAGCGGTGGTGCGCCTGCGTGTCGATCCAGGCAAACTCGTAGGACTGTGACCTCCGGCAAGAACACGATCGGCGAACGACTGGTGACCCGCCTGCACGAGGCGATGAACGCCCACGACGTCGAAGCGTTCGTCGCCTGCTTCGCGGAGGACTACGACAGCGTGCAGCCCGCCCACCCGGACCGGGCATTTCGCGGGCGCGAGCAGGTCCGCGCGAACTGGTCGGCGGTGTTCAGCGGGGTGCCCGACTTCCGCGCCGAACTCATCCGTTTTACCTCCGTAGGCGATACGACCTGGTCCGAGTGGCGTTGGGAGGGGACGCAGACAGACGGCGGGCGACTCGACATGGCGGGCGTGATCCTGTTCGGCATAGGCGATGACAGCGTCGCCTGGGCGCGTCTCTACATCGAGCCGGTCGAGGAGGCGGGCGCCGGCATCGACACCGCGGTGCGCGACATGACGGCCGAGCAGTGATCGCGGCGCCGGCGGCGCTCCTCGTCGCGCAAAGCGCTAGTGAACGGAGGCATCCGTTCGGTGCGCGCTTTGGTGTGAGATAGATTGCCTTCATGCCGGTGCCCGAAACGCACGAAGGCGACCATCCGGAGCCGTCGAAGCGCAACTATCTACTGAAGGCAGATGGTTCCGGCACCGGGACCACCGACAATCCAGCTCAAGGTGCGATCGGAGTCGCCCTCAGGGACCCCGATGGTCTCCTAATTGAGGAGATCTCCAAACCGATCGGACCCGCCATCAACACCGTTGCGGAATATCGGGCTCTCATCGAAGGACTCAAGCTCGCCCGCAGTCGCGGAATCCAACGCATCCGGGTGTTCCTTGACTCGGAGCTCGTGGTCGACCAGGTAAACGGCCACGCGAAGGTTGGCAAGGAGCACATCAGACCCCTGCACGCGGAAGCGTGCTCCCTGCTCCAGGATTTTCCCAACCACAGGCTTTCGTGGATTCCGCGAAAATGGAATGCCGAAGCGGACGCACTTGCAACCAAAGCGCTTCCTCATGGCTGAGCGCAGCGGTGCACACAGGCCTGAACCGTGGTCTTGACTTCCGCTTCCGCGTGAGAGCGGCAGCGGCAGCCCACGATCAGGCGGTCAGCCGCGCCCGCTCAACTATCCGTGGGTGGTAGCGAGAGACGAATCGGGCCCCCGCTATGTCTGTCGGTACCACGCTCGAGCCCTCCATCTGGAGGGCTTTTCCGGGAGTCGGGTAGCCCTTAGTGCTATCCGTAACATGGATCACGCCCAAGTCAAGGGCCCGTAAGCGGATGTGCGGGCGGGATCCGGGATCGCCAAGCTCCCGGCCGGGCATTGACATCGCAGGCTTTCGTGAGAGGATTCCGAGTCAGGCGAGAGCCGCTCCCCGCAACCGAGAGCAGCCCCAGCCGTGTGTGGGGGATGACAATCCAGCTTTGGCGTGGACCGGAGGAGCGGATGAGCAGAGCAAGCAGGATCTCGATCGTGCTCGTGGTGGTCGCGAGCGCGATGGCATTTGGGACGGCCCTCGCCGGGGCCGACACGACGACGCCTCGGTGGGTGCAGCACGTCAGGTCCTATCCCGGCGGGATCTCGGGCGGAGTGCGCGCCTATGACGACGGCGGAGTGCGCGGCGCCCAGGCGGGGTTGACCTCGACGCCGGTATCCCCGTCGGATTTCGCGGCCACGGCGACGCTCAACAACCGCAAGGTCAACGACATGGACTCGAGCCCGCCGGTCCCCCAGAACGAGACCCAGGTCGTCTACAACCCATTCGACAACATGAACGCGGTCGCGGCGGCGAACGACTACGTGAACGGCGGCTCGCAGATCTACACGACGACTGACGGGGGGCAGCACTGGAGCTCTCAGTTCCGCTCCTCGCGGGTGCTGGAGACGGGCGACTTCTGCGGCGGGGGTGGCGATCCGGCGCTCACCTACAGCGTCAGAGACCACGCTTTCTATTTCGCCCAACTGTGCTTCTCGCGATTCCACCCCGAGTCCGAGGTCGAGGTGATCCGGTCGCTCGACGGCGGCAAGACCTGGGGCCCATCGCGGTTCGGCTCCTACCCGGCCTCGAACTTCGACGCCGGGCTGGGGGACTTCAACCCGGCGCTGTTCTACGACAAGGAGCAGATCGCGGTCGACAACAATCCGTCGAGCCCGTTCTACGGACGCCTCTACGTCACCTACATCAAGTTCCACATGAAGCCGAACGGGTTCAGCGACTACTGCCCGGTCCAGGTCGCCTACACCGACGACGTCGATCCGAACGGCGACCAGAATCTCACCGACGCGGTCTGGACCCAGCGCTCCGTGGTCCCGGACGACCCCGGGGGCGACGGCGTCGGGGCGTCGGCCAACCAGGGGGCCCAGCCGGTGATCGACGAGCGCGGCGCGGTCAACATCTCCTACATGAGCGAGGAGTGCAACACGTCGCTCGATCACAAGATCCTCTTCCGGCGTTCGAACAACGGCGGCGCCAGCTTCGGCGGTCAGCACAGGATCGACAACCCCGGTCAGTGGGAGGACAACCCGAATCCCGACGACCTGCTGCCCGATAAGAGGGCCAGGATGCCGGCGTCCACGTCGGCGCCGGTGGTCTTCAACCCCGTCGACGGGTCCCTCAACTACATCGTGCAGAACAACATCAACCGCGCCGTCTCGGGCGCGGACATCTCGTACGCGAAGTCGATGGACCGCGGCAAGACCTGGTCGGACATGGTGACCGTGAGCGTCGACGGGTCCGGCGAGCCGGCGCCGAACGACCAGTTCCTGCCCTGGATGGATGTCGATCCCGAGGGCAACCTGCACGCGATCTGGTTCGACAACCGAAACGACCCCGCCAACCGGCGGATCGAGACCTTCCAGGGTGACTCCACTGACCGCGGGGAGAGCTGGCAGAACGTCGACATCAGCACAGCGTCGTGGAATCCGAACAGATCGTTCTTCGACTCCGGTGCGTTCATCGGCGACTACAACGGCATCGCCTCAGGGCAGGGAGTGATCTACCCGATCTGGACCGACGGCCGGGCGAGCCCGGGGCCTCCGAACGGTCAGACCGACATCTGGACCAACATCGAGCTGAATACATTCCCGTAGCGGAGCCCTGGCTCTCGAGCGGGCCGAACGGGGTGGCAAACCGGGCCACGCCGTCGACCGCTTGCCCGACTGGCAACGCTGACCGTAGTTTCCCGCGGACTGCTCGACAAAGTTAAAAATCGAGGTTTTGGTCGAGTGCAAACGGTGGAGGGTCACGCCGAATCCGGATAGGCCATGTCGCGGGGGCGTCGCGGCGTTTTGGAGAAGACCCATGTGGACCAGCCTGGCCGGCTCCGCATTGCTTGATGTGCCAGGGTTGATTGGCTCCGCGTCTACTGGACCAGCGGTCGGGGTCGCCCGCGCGGACTTCGATGCTCTAACTTCAACGATGTCTTCGCCCCCGCCCGACTCGACGATCCGTGCGTCGTGCCGGGCAACGAATCGGGGCCCCCCGATCTGAACGTGCGACGGTCGTGGTACCACTTTGGTACCGACTGCTACGTCCGATGCGTCCAGAGCGTCCAGGCCCGTGGACGATGGGGACGCGGGGACGCTCCGGGACGCATCTACACCAGCTGCCTGCCGGTTTGGGGCCGGAAGGTCGCTGGTTCAAATCCAGTCACCCCGATTTCCCGAGGAGCGGCTTTTGAGCGCGAGAGCGAGCACCGGTGAACGTTGACCCCGGAGGGCAAATTCGCCGTCGAGGAGACACCGCTAGCTCGCCCCCTGAGATAGCGTCCCGTCGAGTGCTTCAGCGAGGCGTGACGCAGGACTCTTTGGCGACCTGAGGTGAGCGAACAGCACCCAGCCCGTCGCCCGTTGGTCATCGCCGGCGCGGCAACCGCCGCACTGGTGGTCGTGACGGTGCTGGCGGTCGTCGGCGTGGTCCTCTCCCGCATCCACGAGATCTCCGGAGTGCGGGGCGGAAATCTCAAAGTGCTTGCGATCAATCCGATCGGGGAGCTCGATCCGGCCCGGGTCGTCACGCCGTTCGGCATCTCGTTGCTATCCGACACCCTTCGTACGCCGTATGCATTCGAGCCGGGGCGGGGGATCGTCCCCGACCTCGCGCTCGGCCCGCCTCAGATCTCGGACGACAGCACGCAGATCGAGCTCACCCTGCGTCCCGACGTTCGCTTCGCTCCGCCGGTTGACCGGGAGGTCACCTCAGACGATGTCGCCTACGCGATCGAGCGAGGGTTCCTGCCGAGCGTCGACTCCCGGATCGCGACCATCTACTTCCGTTCGATTCGCGGGGTCGAGGCGTTCCGAGACGGGCAGGCGGACACCATCTCCGGCCTGCAGACGCCCGACGACGACACCCTCGTGATCGAGCTCGAACGACCCGTCGCTCGGTCGGTCGCGCAGGCTCTCACGCTGACGCTCGCGGCGCCGGTCCCGCGCGAGTACGCCGCCCGATACGACCAGCGACCGACCTCGACCTACGGCCGCCACCTGATCGCCACCGGGCCGTATCGATTCGATCCGGATGCCGGCGGGCAGCTGCCCGGGCCCGACGCTCGTTCGCTCGACCTCGTTCGCAACCCCGCCTGGGACCCCGAGACCGACTTCCGACCGGCATTCCTGGACTCGATCTCGGTCGTGCCGGCGATCGACGAGGACCGCGCCGGCGAGCAGGTGCTGAACGGCCACGACTCCGTGTCAGGTGATTTTTCCGCCAGCCGCCACGTGCTCGAGACCGCCAAGCCGAGGCTCGGCGATCAGATTCGGCTCACCCAATCGAGCGCCACCGCCTACGTGTCCCTCAATACCGAGGTGCCCCCGCTCGACGACGTGCTCGTACGCCGGGCGGTCACCGCGGCCTTCGACCAGGCGGGCGCCCGTGCCGCCGTCGGCGGGGCGGTGGTGGGTCGGATTCCGACCCACTGGATTCCACCTGGCCTGCCCGGCTTCGAGGAGGCCGGGGGGGATGCGGGCCCGGGATTCGACTTCCTTTCCGATCCCGACGGCAACCTGGCGCTCGCGCGCGACTACATGCGCCAGGCCGGCTATCCCACGGGTCGCTACGACGGCAACGCGTCGCTCGAGGCGGTCGGCTTCGACCACCCCTATGCGCGGGAGCTCGCCGGCTCCGTACAGCGGGCGTTCAACAGCCTCGGAATCGAGATCGAGGTGAGGTTGCTCGACCTGAAGCGGACCGATCAGCTGTGCACCACGCGAGCGACCACCCCGGCGGTCTGCCTGAACGGTTACTGGCTGAATGACTTCGATGACGCCGAGAGCATGCTGCCGCCGCTGTTCTCGGGCGCCGTCATCCGCGATCGCGACAACACGAATGCGTCTCTGCTCGACGACCCGAGCGCGAATCTTGCGATGGAGGACGCGAACGTGACGACCGGCGCCGCGGACCGCGCGGAGGCGTGGGCCGAGGCGGATCGGGTGATCACGGGCCTCGCGCCGGCGATACCGATCGTCTGGTATCGCTATCCGCTGCTGCGCTCGGACGACGTCAAGGGGATCGTCGACGAGTCACTGGCCGAGTGGGATCTCTCCTTCACGTCGCTGCGATGAGCAACTCCCCGCCGAAAACCCCCCTCAGGCTCCTGATCTGGGCCCTTCGTCCCCATCGGCGCCGGGTTGCGGCGCTGGCGGCCATCCAGGTCCTACTCGTACTCGGGACGATCGCGATGCCACTGCTGATCGGGCTAGCCGTGGATCAGATCACGCTCGGACGAACGGACGCGGTGCTGGTGACAGCCGCCGTGATCGCGCTTCTGGGCTGCGTGCTCGCCGCCCTGAAGGCCCTCCAGGGCGTGGTCGCCGGGCGGGTTTCGCTGACGGTCGAGCGGGAGCTGCGAAATCGCATCTACGCGCACCTGATGGCGATCGAGCCACGGATAGCGCACCAGCGGAACACGGGCGAGTTGGTGAGTCTCGTGACCTCGGACCTGCTCCCGATCTCGAACTTCCTCGGCATCCAGCTCTCACGCCTGATGGGGTCGGGGATGATCGTCGTGCTGTCGGCGACCGTGATGTTCATCCTCCAGCCGACGCTGGCGGCGCTCGCCCTGATCCCGGTCCCGCTGGCGGTGATCGCGACCTTCCGCTTCCGAACCAGCGTTGGTCCGATGATGGCGAACCTCCGGCAGCGAATGGCGGAGGCAACCGGTGTCGTTTCCGAGACGATCACCGGCGTCGCCGCGATCCGCGCCGACGCTCGTGAGGAGCACGAGCTCAACCGGTTCGACGAGGCGAGCCGGCTGGTCCTGGAGGAGGCGCTGCGGACCAACCGCAAGCTTGCGCTCTTCGGCCCGGCGGTCGTGATCCTTCCCAGCCTGGGCTCGGCGGTGGTGGTGATCGTGGGCGGGCTGCTGGCGATCCGCGGCGACATCTCGGTGGTCACCTTCGCCGTCTTCTACACGTACCTGGTCATGCTCGTGCCCTCGATTCAGACGCTGGGCAGGGTGCTGGGCCAGGGGCAGCTCGCGATCACCTGCGCGAAGCGCGTGGCCGATGCGCTCGCGCAGCCGCTGCAGACGAGCGCCGAGGACGAGGAGCTGCTGCCCGGTCCGGGCGCCGTTGACCTGCAGGGCGTCAGCGTCGTGTCGCCGGACGGCCGAACCGTGGTCGAGGATGTGGACCTGCGCGTCCCGGCCGGTGGGAGCGTGGCCGTCGTCGGGACCACGGGGTCGGGCAAGTCGGTGCTGCTGGCGCTGGTGAACCGGCTCGCCGACGCCGCCGAGGGCGAGGTGCTGATCGGGGGGAACTCGGTTGATCACTTCAGGCTCTCCTCGCTCCGCAAGGGAGTCGCCAAAGCGGGAGCGGACGAGTTCCTGTTCGCGGGAACGATCGCCGAGAACATCGCCTTCGCCCGCCCCGATGCGACCGCCGAGGAGATCGAGTCCGCGGCCCGCCGAGCCCAGGCCCACGAGTTCATCAGCGAGCAGCCGCAGGGGTACGACACGGTGATCGGCGACCGTGGCGCCGGGCTCTCGGGGGGGCAGCGACAGCGGGTCGCCCTGGCGCGTGCCCTGCTCACCGAGCCGTCGGTGCTGCTGCTTGACAACGCCACCGGAGCGCTCGACGCATTAACCGAGGCTGCCGCGATCGAGCGCCTCCACGCGCCGGGCGACGAGCATCTGCCGACAAGGATCATGGTCGGCTACCGGCCGGTGCTGCTGAGCAAGGCCGACCAGGTGATCGTGCTGGACGCCGGCCGGGTGATCGCGCGCGGTACCCACGCCGAGCTGCTGGAGTCGAGCGATCACTACCGCAAGCTGGTCGGTGCGCGATGAGCGCACCGGAGCAGGAGAGCAAGCCGCCGGCCGGCATGCGGCTGTTGGCGGACCTGCTGCGACCGCTGCGACCCAAGATCGCGGTCGCGGTGGCGGCGACGATCAGCTCGACAGTCGCCGCCCTGGTGCCGCCCTACCTCGCCGGGCAGGTGATCGACAACGTGATCGTCACCGGGTCGAGCTCGGATCTGGTCGTGATCGCGATCGTCCTGATCGTCGCGCTCGCGATCTCGTGGATCGCCAACTCCGTCGAGACGCTGATGATCGGGGACGTCGGCGTCCGCGCGCTCGTCGATCTGCGCGAGCGAATCGCGGCCAAGCTCCATCGGCTGCCGATGAGCTACTACGACCGCGAGAGCGCCGGGCGCATGATCTCGCGGATGACCAACGACGTCGAGTCGCTGAACACGCTCGTCTCCGGCGGGCTCAACCAACTCACCTCGAGTCTCCTGATCCTGGTCGGGACGGCGATCGTGATGACCCTCCTCGATTGGCGGCTGGCCATCGTGAGCCTGTTCGTGTTCCCGCTGCTCGCCGTGCTCTCGATCCTGATCGACCGCCGGACCCGTCCGGGCTGGCCGAAGGCCAGCAACGCGCTCGGGACGGTCACCGCCTACGCGCAGGAGGGGTTCGCCGGCCAGGACGTGGTGCGCGGCTTCGGCCAGGAGCAGCGACACCTCGAGGGATTCAGCAAGACGACCAGAGACGCCGAGCTCGCGTTCCTTCGCCCGATGACGTTCAGCCAGTTCTTCGGTCCCACGGCCGAGTTTGCGCTGCCGCTGGGGATCGCGGCCGTGCTCGCCTTCGCCGCCGACGAGGTCGCGGCCGGCGCACTCGAGGTCGGCACGGTCGTCACCTTCATCGCCTATCTGCGGCAGGCCATGGCTCCCCTGCCGCAGCTCGCCTGGCTGTTCTCCGTCCTGCAACAGGGCATCACGGCCCTACACCAGATCGGCGAGCTGTTGGATGCGCCGGAGGACCCGGGTCAGCTTCCGGGGCGAGCCCGGGCGCCCGAGCTGGCGGGTGCGGTGTCGCTGGAGCGGTTGTCGTTCGCCTACGTGGAGGACAAGTGGGTCCTGCACGAGATCGACCTCGACATCGCACCGGGCGAGAGCCTCGCCTTCGTCGGCGAGTCGGGTTGCGGCAAGAGCACGATCGTCAAGCTGATGATGGGCTTTTACGTACCTCAGCGCGGCCGCATCGTGATCGATTCTCACGATCTCCAAGAGCTCGATCAGCGTTCCGTACGCGCCCAGGTCGGCTATGTACCGCAGGAGGCCTTCCTGTTCCCCGGCAGCGTCGCCGAGAACATCGCCTGGGGGAGAGATGCAGCCAACGGTGACGCTCGCACGGCCGCCGCGGGCGTGGGGGTGCTCGACGTCCTGGAGGCTCTGCCGGATGGCCTCGAGACGCAGCTCGGCGAGGGCGGCGCCGGCCTGTCGGCGGGCCAGCGGCAACTGGTGATGCTGGCGCGCGCGATCTTCACCGATCCCCGGCTGATGATCCTCGACGAGGCAACCTCGAACATCGACGTCGCAACCGAGACCCACGTACAGGAGGGCATCGAGCGCTTGATGGAGGGTCGGACCTCGATCGTCATCGCACACAGGCTGAGCACGATCAAGCGCGCGGACCGGATCGTCGTCATCGACAGCGGGCGGATCGTGGAGATGGGCTCACCGGCCGAGCTGCGAGCGAGCGGGGGCCATTACGCTCGGCTCGAGAGCCAGTACGAACAGCAGCAGGTGGGAGCTAGCTTCGCCTTCGGGAGGCCTCTCGGTCATCCGCGGCCGCTGCCAAGGCTTGACGTCCTACGTCTCGATCCCCGCGTCGGCGATTGCCGCCCGAGATCCCGGATAGTGTGCCCGCCACGGTTTGACGCTGGACGAGCGCCGCATCATCTGGATCCTCGGGTCGTCGCGGAGCGGCAGCACTTGGCTTTTGAGCATGCTCTCGAATCTCGACGGGGTGGTTCCGATGGACGATCCGCACCTCGGCCACCACCTGGGCGTATGGCGCCCGATTCCCCTTGCGTGGGCGGACGACGAGGCCAATCCAGAGCTGCGAACGCTCGATGACATCAAGCGCCGGCAGCCGGACTACTTCTTCTCCGATCGCTTTCGCGACGTCTGGGCACCGGCGCTCAAATCTTTGATCGTCGCTCGCTTCGAGGCTCAGCTGGAGACGAGCCCTGCATACTCCGGTTCCGGAGGCATCCTCGTGGTCAAGGAGCCTGGGTCGCAGGCGGCCGAGCTCCTGCTGTCTTTGTTTCCTGACTCGCGCCTCATCTTCCTGCTTCGCGACGGACGCGATGTCGTCGATTCATGGTTGGATGGCTACAGCAATGGGTCGTGGGCGTTGGCCGAAGGAGCGTTTCCAATCCGCGACGACGGCCGGCTGGCATTCGTTCGCTGGCAATCGAGCGTCTGGCGCTATCGAACGGCTGCGGTTCGCGCCGCCTTCGAGCGCCATCCTGCGGCTAACCGTGTGCTTGTCCGCTATGAACGCCTGTTGGATGACCCGGCAGGGGAACTTCGTCACATCTGCACACGATTCGGGCTCCGGACCGGCGGCGATCAGATGCCGAGTATCGGCAACGCCAACTCCTTCGAGCGTCTCCCGCCGGCCTCGAGAGGCAACGGAAGAAAGGCCAGATCTGCTCAGCCTGGCGGTTGGCGGAGCAATCTGACCCTCGAGGAGCAGGAGGCGATGCTCGCCGTCATCGGCCCCATGCTCGCCGAATTGGGCTATCTGGATGCCGATGAGCGTGAGCGCGTACTTCGACAGTGCTCGCGGTCGAACGTTCGAGCGGCTGGATGAGCGCGGCTCGACCCTCGTCAAAGGCGGCTAACTCGCCTCTCCGAGCCCGGGCCGGAGCGCGACTTCGACGGGCCTGCGCCGGGCGAGATGAGACTCGACAAGGCCGTCGTATCGCCACGCGCGAGCCTCGTCGGCCGGCTCGCGCCCATCACGATCTCGGCTCAGGTGGTCTGCGCCGGCGGCTGTGAGCATCTCAACCGCCGCTGCATGCCCGCCCCAGCAGGCGCCGTGAAGCGGCGTGCGGCCATCGGGATCGCGGGCCGCGACCCCGGCCCCAGCCTCGAGGAGCGCGGCCATGACACCGGTGTGGGCCACCTCCGATGCGAGCAGCAGCGCTGGCCTCCCCAGCGGGTCACGCTGGTCGGGATCAGCGCCCGCCTCCAGCAGCAGCCGCGCACAGGCCGTATGTCCGGCCCACACGGCACGCAGGAGCGCCGTGTAGCCATCGGCTGCGGCCGCGTCCGGCGCAGTGCCGGCGGCGAGCGCTTCCGCCACGCGGGCCGGGTCCCCTCGCCACGCCGCGTTGACGATCGACGCCATCTCCCGCGGCTCATACTCGGCTTGGTCGAGCAGCGATCGGGGAATCTCTGCCGGTTCGATCTCGCCCGGCCCCAGTCCGGCTTCCCAGCGGTAGCGGCGACCGGCAGGGTGCAGTCCGGGCGGGAGGCACGAGATCATCGAACCGAAGCGCAGCGAGGCCTTCGCGGAGGTCACGCTGCCGCCCTGGCCGGTTAAGACGGTGCGGTTGCGCACCGACGGCCAGCGTTCCTCCGGCACCGTGAAAAACCATTGCCCGTGGCCCGGCCGCCCGCTCGTGCTCAACAAGGTCCGAGGCAGCTCGCCGGGCTTCCCCGCCAGAAGTGCCAGCGCGCCTGGACCGTCCTCGTCGAGCGCGAAGATCCCTCCTGAGACGGGCCCGGTCCGCAGCCCGAAGCCGGTCGCATGGCCGCGCTCGATCTCCTCGACCACGAGCTCTCGCTCTACGGGCGGCTCCTCGCTCCAGTGCGGTCGGTAGGGCCGCTTGCGCTTGACCGGGGTAATGGCCCACTGCGTTGGCAAATCCGCGAGCGCCGAGCGGCGATCGCGGGCGAGGCGTGCACTGGAGGCTCCTCTCACGCCGGCAACCGTATCCGGGCGACAGGCGGGGCCGGGGGGCCCGGCCGTTCGGCCGAGCGATTGGCGCCTGTATCCCTCTTATAGTGGGCGCTCGCGTGTATGGATCGCCGACTGCCCGGGCCGTGTCGGCCACAGAGGGCGCCATCCGCGCACACGCGTTCGTGTGCTCGTACCCGAAGTCCGGGCGCACCTGGATGCGTTTCGCGCTCGCCCACTACATGCGAGCCGTCTACGGCCTGGAGCTGGAAATCGAGCTGCGGACGATGTTCCGCCTGCTCCCCAACATGGACGGATACGCGCCAGACCTTGGCAAGGACGCATCGGTCTACGCCTTTGCCGATCGCCCCGAGATCCCGCTCCTGCTATCGAGTCACATGAGCTTCGACGAGCGCCTGTTCGGACGCCGGCCGGTTGTCTTCATCCTTCGTTGCCCCTGCGACGTGATGGTCTCGCAGTACTTCCAGAAGACCCGGCAGGACTTCAGCTGGGAGGGACCACTGAAGGCCTTCCTGCGCGATTCTGAGGTCGGGGTCGCGGATCTCGTGCGCTACCTCAATTCGTGGGCGCCGCGTCTCCAGACGTCTCGCGCCCTGGTGCTGACCTACGAGCAGCTGCGCCACGATCCCGAGACCGGTTTCCTGCGCCTGGCCGCGCATCTCGGCATTCAGACCGAGCGCGCAGTCGCACGCGCTGCCCTCTCAGAGGCCTCGTTCGAGAGAATGCGCGAGGTCGAGCGTCGATTCGGCATCGAGGGCTACGACTACGACTGGACTGACCCCGAGGCGCGCCGCGTGCGTAGGGCGCAAATCGGTGGTTACCGCGACTATCTCGACGAGCAGGACTGCCGCTACATCAGCACCGAATGCGCGCAGGGACTCGCACCCGCGGCACGCGCCCTGCTCGAGCGATGGGGCCTCGCGCCCTGGAGCCTCCCCACGCGCCCGCCCGGCTCGCGGTAGTCGTTCCGATCGGTCCGGACAGCGCCGCGGTGACAGCCCGATTCCGATCTGCAAGGTCGGGGCGGCCTGAAACGGACTGGTACCGCTTTGTACCGACCGATGTGTCCACGAGGGCTCAGCCGACCGGATCCGGCCCCTGAGCAGGCGCAACCCGATGTAGGGTGGGTGCGTGATTCGGGTTGCGCGAGCGGTGCTCCCGCTCGCGGCGGTCATCGCAGGGTGGCTGATCAGCGGTGAACCGGCGGCCTCGCGGCCCGCGGTGCTCGCGGTCTCCGCCTCCGGCGCGCCGCAGAGCGTCCACGGCACGGACGGGCGCGAGCACATCGAGTACGACCTTCTGGTCACGAACAGCTTCAGCACGGAGGTGGCGCCAACCTCGCTCGTCGTCCGCGGCGGAGGTCGAACGCTGCTCGCACTCAGCGGCGACGCACTCGCCAACGCGACCCACTTCCTCGGCGGCGGGGGGCCGACCGCCACGATCCCGGCGTCGTCGACCGCCGTGATGTACGTGGACGTGGTGATGCCGCGGGCGGCGGGGCGCACCGTCCCGAGTCGGCTCGCCAACCGGATCAGCTTCGCGTTGCCTCCCGGGACCTCCGCGCCGATCGTTGGCAGTACCACCGTCCACGCACCGGTCCTGCGCGTGCCGCCCCCGGAGCCGATCGAGATCGCGCCGCCGCTGCGGGGTGCGGGCTGGGTGGCCGCCAACGCATGCTGCGATCCGCAGTTCGAGCACCGCTCGTTCGTCTTTCCATCCAACGGCACCTTCGTGACCTCCGAGATGTTCGCCGTCGACTACATCCGCCTCTCGGACGGTCGGTTCTACGAGGGAGATGGCACCGCGAACACGGCCTGGTTCGGCTACGGCGCCCCGGTCCGTGCGGCGGCGGCCGGAAAGGTCGTCGTAGCGGTCGGCGACCGCGAGGAGATCCCCCCGTTCGGCGAGCCCAATCCCACCGTGCACGCACCGTCGCAGTTCCCCGGCGACGACGTCGTGATCAGGATGCGCCGCGGCGTGTTCGCCCACTACGACCACCTGCAGCCGGGTTCGATCCCGGTGCAGGTCGGAGATCGCGTGCGCACGGGGCAGAGGGTTGGTCGCCTCGGCAACAGCGGCAACACCTCGGGGCCGCACCTGCATTTCGCGATCACCGACGGGCGCCACCCGTTGTCCTCCAACAGCCTCCCGTTCGAGATCGACCACTTTCGCCTCGAGGGCACGGCGGAAAACGGCCCGCTCCCCGGGGAGCTCGTTGTGTCGGGCAAGCCGCGCGAGCTGCGCCGCGCGCACCCGCTCGTCCAGTCGGTGACCGACTACTCGCGCTGAAACGCCGGGCGCCGTGGGCTGCCCCTGCGTGGGCGTCTGCTCTGCCGGCAGGCTGGGCTCCGAGTTGGGGTCACCGCGCGGGCCGGGGTGGCGGCTCAGGCGAACTTGAACGCCAGCGCGTCGTGCGCCGGCGGGTCCGTCCCCTGATCGACCGGCGTTCCGGCGAACTGCGAGTGGATCGCCTCGATCCATAGTCGGCAACGGTCGGTGAGCTCGTTGTCCTCCGTCTGCAGGCGCCCGCGCGTGACAAGGATCCCGAGGTCGGCGCCCTTGTAGCGGTAGTCGTTTGGGGCGAGGACGCGGAGGTAGAAGCCCTCGGTCTCGTCGAGGAGGCTGTGCCAGTCGTTGCCCCAGCGGCTGAAGGTGATGCCCGCCCCGTCCAGCCGCCAGATGCCCGTCTTCGGCACCTTCGTAAGCAGCTCCACCGAATCGTTCGGCTCCTTGAGGATGAGCTGGCTCCAGACGTCGGTGGCGTCGTGGCTCGACCAGCGCCGGTTGATCTCATCGACGTCGATCTCGTACTCGACGTCCATGTGCTCGAGCAGGTGAAAGAGGAACAGCGGCATGTCCGCGTAGGCGCCGGCGCTGACGTTCGTCATCGAGCTGATTCCGCTCACGCGCGGGTTGAGCTCGCCGAGATAGAGCTCGCCGCTCGCACGGTCGACCAGGTAGTCGACCTCCAGCAGGCCGCGGTAGCCCTCCCGTTCCAGCCGATCGCCGAGCCTCCGAGTCAGCTCCCGGGCGCGCTCGCGATGCTCGGCCGACAACGCCTCCGGGAATATGTCGTTCCCGCACCAGCCACCCCTGTAGGGGGTGAGCTCCGGATACCCGGTGAGATCCCTCATCACCGGTCCGACGACGGTGCCGTGGTGCGTGATGCAGGCCTCGACCGCCACCGCCTGCGGCATGATCCTCCGCATCACCTTGAGCTCCTGACTCGCCATCTCCTCGGCGTTCTCGTGCCAGTCGCGCTCGCCCCGCACGAAGAACGTCGTCTTGCCGGAGTCGCCGTAGGGGGTCTGGACCACGAGGTCGTCGCCGAGCCCGGCGCCCACCGCCAGCGCCAACAGCTCCTCGTGGCTGGTCGCACGCCCGAGCACGTTGGGCACGCTCGGGACCCCGGCCTCGTCGCCGAGCCGGGTGGTCACGATCTTCGAGTCGAGACGGCGTCGGAGCTGAGCCGAGGGAAGCGCGATCTCGAGCCCGGCCTCGGCCGCGCACGCCTCCGTCTCCTCGTCGAAGAACACGAATACGGCCTTTCCCCCGGGCCCGCGGCTGCGGACCAGCTCGAGCACCTCGTCGTCCTCGAGCAGGTGGTTGCAGATCTCCTCGATCGAGCCGAACTCCTGGTGCGGACGGTGCTCGGGCACGAACACTCGCGGGTGGGTGCCCTCGAACGAGTCGAAGTAGTTGACGAAAAAGAAGCTCCGCACCCAACGATCGATGCCGAGCAGGTTGAAGGCCGTCGGCGAAACGAAGTAGATCGGGGTCTGGTTGGTCCGAAAGAAGCCCCGGATCTCGGACATTCCGCGCAGCGTCATGGGGGTCTCGGCCATCGCACTCTTCCTCCCGTGCAGCCAGTCTCGATTCTATTCGGGATAGCCTTGCCGGGCGCGACTGTTCGACGCGACAGGGGGTTGGGTTCATGCCGAGGGAGATGACAGCCTCCGACGACGACCAGATCCTCGCCGCGATCGCCGCCGAACGGCCGGCGATGGAGGACCTCCTCGTGCGCCTCGTCGAGGCGCCCACCCTCCTGAACCGGGAGGGAGCCGGCCAGGCGATCATGCGCGGCGCGTTCGAGGAGCTCGGCCTGGCGCCGATCGACGTACCGCTCGACGCCGACGCGCTGCGCGCCCACCCGGACGCCTCGCCCTTCAGCTGGGGCCTGGAGGGAAAGGCGAACGTGGTTGCCAGGTGGCAGGCCACCGAGCCGGTCGACGGGCGCTCGCTGGTTCTCAACGGCCACATCGACGTCGTCAGCCCCGAGCCGACCACGGCGTGGTCGACCCCCCCGTTTGCCGCGACACGCGACGGCGACTGGCTCCAGGGGCGGGGCGCCGGCGACATGAAGGCCGGCCTTGTGGCGATCGTGGGAGCGGTCCGCGCGCTCATGCGCCTGGGGCTGGCGCCGCGCGCACCGGTCGAGCTGCAGTCGGTCGTCGAGGAGGAGTGCGGTGGCAACGGGGCGCTGGCGTGTGTGCTCGCCGGCCACACAGCCGACGCCGTGGTCATCACCGAGCCCACCGGAGGAGCGATCCAGCGCTCTCAGGTCGGCGTGCTCTGGTTCGGAGTCCGGGTCACGGGCCGCCCCGCGCACGCCGGTGACGCGCCCGAGGGCCAGAATGCGATCGAGGCGACCTTCCCCATCATTAGCGCGTTGCGCGCGCTCGAGACCGAGCTGAACGCGGACCCGCCGGCGCCCTACGACGTCTATTCGCACCCGATCAACCTCAACGTCGGCCGGATTCGCGGAGGCGACTGGCCATCGACCGTGGCGGGCGAGAGCGTCACCGACTTCCGGCTTGCGCTCTATCCCGGCGAGGCGGTGGATGACCTGAGGAGCCGGGTCGAGGAGACGGTCGCGGCGGCTCTGGCCGGCGACTCCGGCCTCGCCGGCCTCGAGGCCGAAGTGACCTATGACGGCTTCGCTTGCGAGGGCTATACGCTCGAGGACGATGCCCCGATCGTTACCGCCGTCGGCAGGGCAATCGAGCGGACCAGCGGAGCCCGGGCCCCGCTAATCGCATCGACGGCGACCACCGATGCGCGCAGCTTCGTCCTCACCGGGGGAAGCCCCGCACTCTGCTTCGGACCACGCGCCGAGAACGTCCACGGTGTCGACGAGCGCGTCCTGCTTCCGTCGATGGTCGAGACGGCGCAGGTGCTCGGCCTCTTGATCCGTGACTGGTGCGGCCTGACCACCGACCGATCGGCAAACGGATGACCGCGGCCTGAGCGCCGCGGGCTGAGAGCTGACCGCCCGGCGCCGCGGCTAGGGTTCGCCGCCATGTCGTCGACTCCCGAACTGCCCGAACTGCCCGACTGGCTCAAGTCGATGGGGCTTCCGACGGTCGCAAACGACGCGATCGACCGCTACTTGAAGCCGATCTGGGACGAGATCAGGAGCGAGCTCGAGCTCTTGCCCGCCCATCGCGGCCGGCTCCCCGAGCCGGCTTCCGACGGCCACGGGCTGACGTTCGAGGCGATCGAGGAGCTCGCGCCGGGCGAGCGATGGCGCGGCTCCTTCGAGGCCATGTGGCCGGCTTACCGGAAGTGGTACCTGAAGGAGGGCGAGGGCGCGCGCCCGGACCTTGCCACCTGCCGGCGCATGCTCGGAGAGCACATGCCCGAGCTGGTCCCGACCTACGAGCGCCTGGTCGAGCTCGCCGGCGGCGACGAGCTCGCCGCCCGCTTCCTCTCGCTCTATCGGCCGCCCGGCTTCGTCGTGGGCTGCTCCCAGGCTGCCTGGAACCGGGACGGCGATCCGGTCCTCGTCCGCAACTACGACTACCCCGCCTCCCGGGCCGAGGGGATCATCAGTTCGACCGCGTGGACCGAGGGCCGCGTGATCGGCATGAGCGACTGCCTCTGGGGCCTGCTCGACGGCGTCAACGAGGCCGGCCTGGCCGCGTCCCTGACGTTCGGGGGCCGACGCGTGGTGGGAGATGGATTCGGCATCCCGTTGGTGGTTCGCTACCTGCTCGAGACCTGCGGGACCGTCGCCGACGCGCGTGAGGCGCTCGCGCGACTCCCGGTCCACGCCGCCCAGAACGTCACCCTCCTCGACCGGACGGGCGCCATCATCACCGCCTGCGTGGGTCCCGACCGCGAGCCCGAGTTCCGGGACGTGCCGGCCGCGACCAACCATCAGAACCCGGACGACTGGCCGGAGTACGCCCGCGCCGTCCGCAGTCTCGAGCGCGAGAGCTACGTGCTCGCCCTCCTGCGGGCGCCCGGGATGACTCGCGAGCGCCTGGTTCGGGCATTCCTCGAGCCCCCCGTCTACAGCACCGCGTTTTCGAGCGGCTTCGGCACGATCTACACGGCGGCCTACTTCCCGGCCGAGGGCCGCGCCGAGTACCGCTGGCCCGACTTCGCCTGGGAGCAGTCATTTGAAGAGTTCTCCGAGGGCGAGCACCCACGGGACTTCGCGGGAGCCCTTGAGCCGGTACGAGTCAAGCAGTGACTTGCGACGACGCAGGCCTCGAAGCGAGGCCGCGGCTCAGGTGAGCTGGAAGCGACCCTGTGTTCTCCTCGTCGTCACGGACCTTCGCGATCGACCGGCTTTGCGGCCCTGGACTCCCGTGCCTGAGACGATGCCGTCATGAGCACAGGGCAGGCGTCGCGTCGGGCTCTTAGGCGTCGGCCTCATGGGCGGGGCGATGGGCCAGCGGCTGCTCGATCAGGGCATCGAGGTGATCGGGTGGGACCATACCTCTGAGCACGCCCGCACAATCCAAGAATGGGGGTGGAGCCCGGCCGAGGATCCGAGCGAGGTAGTGCTCGGCGCAGACAAGGGATCGGCCACCTGGCCGGATAGGCTCACCCCATTCCACCTCGGGAAGGGAGAAATACATGGAACAGCCGAGCGTCAACCTCGTAGCGCTGAACCCGCAGCCGCTGCCGCCCGACGCGACGATCAACCTCGTGGCGCTCAACCCGCAGCCGCTGCCGCCCGACGCGACGATCAACCTCGTAGCCCTGAACCCGCAGCCGCTGCCGCCCGACGCGACGATCAACCTCGTGGCGCTCAATCCTCAACCGATACCGCCCGGCGTCCAGATCAACCTGGTGGCCCTGAACCCACAGCCGCTGCCGCCGAGGGCGACGATCGACTTCGTAGCGCTGAACCCGCAGCCGCTGCCACCGGGCGGGACCCTCGACTTCGTCTCGATCGCGGCGCGGCCCGCTGCCTGATCGGAGCGGCTGGGCCCGGCCCCGTCGGCGTCACGGCCGCAGGCCGGTGATCAACCAGGAGCGCGAATCGAAGGTCACGCCCTGGTCGTCGCCGTAGTGGCGCTCGAGGTTCTCGCGTAGCCGGTCCACGGCGCGGGCGGCGTCGTCGCGGCTCATCCCCGCGAGCGCGGCGCTCGTGTCTTGGAAGCCGCACACGAATTCAAGCGCGGCGTCGATGTCGTGTCCGTACAGGACCGGCTCATGGACGTCTTCCAACCGCACCGCCTCGAAACCGGCGCGCTCGAGCATCTCCGTGGTGGCCTCGGCGTCGCCGAGCGAGAATGGGTCCGCGGTGGGCGGCGGTGGCTGCGCGGCGTTGCCGAGCGCGGCGTCGACCGCCAACGCCCATTCGTTCAGCTCGCGGCGCTGCCAGACGAGCGAGACCAGCCGTCCCTCGGGACGCAGGGCAGAGGCGATGTTGGCGAAGGCCGCGAGCGGATCGGAAAAGAACATCGTGCCGAAGCGACTGATCGCGAGGTCGAAGCGCCCAGGGTCGAAACGAGACACCTGCGCGTCGCCGAGCTCGTAGCTCACGTTCTCGAGTCGCTCGCGCGCAGTGAGCTCACGGGCGCGCCCGAGCATTCGCTCTGAGACATCGACCCCGACAACGCGTCCGGGAGCGGCCGCCCGCCCCGCCTCACGAGTCGTCAGTCCGGTTCCGCAGCCGATGTCCAGAATCCCGTCGCCGCGGCCGATCCGGTAGGCGGCGCGAAGGTGCTCATGGTGAGCGCGCAACTCGGCGTCGTAGAAGTCGAGTCCGATCGGCGGTGACACCGAGCACGATGCTATGGAACCGTCCACTGACGATGCCCGCGAGCGCCGGATGCTCCTGCAGCTGCTCGCAGCGCGAACGAACCGCGCGGCCGCCGTCGTACTCGGACGGCCGGGGAGAGCCGCCGCAGCTAGCGCAGCTCTCGGAGGTCGTCGGCGGTCACGCCGGTAGGCGTGCGCGCTCGATGATCGGGCCCCCCGATCTGGACCAAGCGCTGGAAGCGGCCACATGGCCGTCATCCACCGCACGTTTCTCGACGCTCATTGAGCCGGGCCGCTCGCACCGTCAGGTAGTGCTGCTCCGGGATGCTGGTCGTTCGCCTGGCCGCCGTTTCGTACTCCGCGATCGCGGCGTCCACCTCGCCGGCGATCTCCAGCAGGTGGGCGCTAACGGCGTGGAGGCGATGGTGGCCGGCCAGTGGTTCCGAAAGCGGCTCGAGGAGCGCAAGCCCCGCCTGCGGCCCGTCCACCATCGCGACCGCGATCGCCCGGTTGAGGGAGACCATCGGGTTGGAGCTCATCCGCTCAAGCAGCCCGTAGAGGGCGGCGATCTCGCGCCAGTCGGTGTCCTCCACCCGGGGCGCCTGGTCGTGCAGGGCGGCGATCCGAGCCTGTACCAGATATTCGCCGGCAGGCTCCCGCCTCCGCGCCGCGGCGACCAACTCGAGGCCCTCGGCGATCACATCGCGGTCCCAGAGCGAGCGATCCTGCTCGGTCAGCGGGATCAGCTCGCCGCTCGGCCCTGCTCGGGCTTCGCGGCGTGCCTCGGTCAGGAGCATCAGAGCCAGTAGGCCGGCGACCTCCGGGTCGTCGGGAAGCGCCAGGCGGACGATCCGCGCGAGGCGGATCGCCTCGCCGGAGAGCTCGCTGCGCGCCAGCTCCGATCCGCGGCTGGTCAGGTAGCCCTCGTTGAAGATCAGGTAGAGCACGTGCAGGACCGAACGCAGGCGTCCCGCCCACTCGTCGCCGCTCGGCATCCGGAACGGAATCGCGGAGGCCCTGATCGTCTGCTTCGCACGGCTGATCCGCTGCGCCATCGTCGCCTCGGGGACCAGAAAAGCGTTGGCGATCTCGGCCGTGGTCAGCCCACCGGCTGCCCGCAGGGTGAGGGCGATCGCGGACGCCGGCGTCAGCTCGGGGTGGCAGGACATGAACATCAGCGCCAGGGTGTCGTCGGGGTCGGCCACCGGCTCCCGGCCACGGGGCTCCCGCGCGGCGGCGACCGCCTCCCTATCGCGGCGTGCCGTCTCGCTTCGGGCGTGATCGACCATCCGCCGGCTCGCCACCTGGATCAGCCAGCCGACAGGGTTGTCGGGTGCTCCCTGCCGGGGCCACTGCTGCGTCGCCGCAAGCATCGCCTCCTGCACCGCTTCCTCGGCGTCGGCGAAGTCGCCGAACCGGCGGACGACCGCGGCGAGGACCTGCGGCGCGGCTTCGCGCAGCAGGTCCTCGATGTCCCGCGGCCGGCTCACTCCTCTGGCATCGGGACGCCCATCAGCTCGCGCACCTCGATCGGCGTCTTGATCGGCTTGCCGCCGGGCCCGGGCGCCGCCGAGGCCTCTGCCGCGATCTCGATCGCCCGCTCGGGCGACTCGACGTCGACGATCCGGTAGCCGGCGAGGAGCTCCTTGCCCTCGGGGAACGGGCCGTCAGTGACCACCGGCGCCCCGACCCCATCGTGGACCACGTTCTTGGCCAGTTCCGGCGCGGTCAGGGCCTGGGCCTCGACCAGCTCGCCACTTTCGACGAGCCGCTCGTTCATCCGACGCTGGAACTCGATGTGGGCGGCGGCGTCCTCCGACGGCCAGGAGCCGATGAACTCGGTCGCAACCTCGGTCGGGGCGTAGTCCTGCAGCAACATGAACTTCATCTCGTCCTCTCCTTCTTCGGTGCGCCCAGCTTGGCGCGTTCACCGATGTGTCGAAGCCATGGAAGTGTTCTCGACATCACGAGGTCAGCTCGCGGCCCCAGCGTAGGTGGCGATGATCGCGCCCGTGGTCGTCACCCGGCTGTCTGCGAGCTGCAAGCGCCACTGCGTCCCGTCGTCGCGGAAGAGGCGTTTGCCGGAGCCCACGACGATCGGATCGATCATCACTCGGAGCTCGTTGAGCAGGCCGTGCTCGATCAGGCTCTGGACGAGCCGGGGGCTGCCGATCACGTGCAGGTCCCCGCCCTCCGCGGCCTTCAGGTCGCGCACGGCCGCGGCGATGTCGCCGCGAAGCAGCGTCGAGTTCTGCCACCCGAGCGGCTCGGCGAGGGTCGTCGAGGCGACGTACTTCGGCAGCGCGTTCAGAGGCTCGGCGAGAACCTGCTCCTCCTCGGAGGCGCTCGGCCAGTGGGCGGCGAAGATCTCGTAGGTGCCGCGCCCGAACAGATAGCCGCCGGCGCCGCTGATGTTCTCGGTCACCCAAGCCATCGAGAGGTCGTCGAGGTAGCGGGTGTGCCAACCGCCGTGCTCGAAGCCCGCGCTCGTGTCTTCGTCGGCATCGGCCGGCGCCTGTACGACGCCGTCGAGCGTCATCCACTCGCTTGCGATCACCTTGCGCATCTCCGTCTCCCTTCCAGGTTGCTGCGCCGCTGCGGGTTCAGTTGCCCGGAGCAGCGCGTTCACCTATCTGTCGGAGCCGCCCTCCCGTTCTCGACGTTGCTCACGGATCGGTCGGCGCCGGCTGGCTCGCGCGCGACCGCTTGGCAGAACACGCAGGCGTTTCGAATCAAACGCGCTCGCCCTCGCCTCGGACGACGGGCAGGCGACTCGCGTGGGAGGTCGGCCGCTTTCGCAAATCGGCGACGGCATCGCGACGCAGGTTCCGGTAACCGGCAGACCGCGTCGGCTCAAGCGAGCGTATCCGCTCGCCAACACCGTTGCCAGCTTTCGTTCGCCTGTTACCGCGATGGGACCGTGACACGTGATCCACCTCGAGCAACGTGGAGCCGCAAGCGCGGCCGCGAATATGAACGCGACGGCGTGTGTTCGTGCTCGGCGGAGCCCTCGACAATCACCACAATCGTTGCTCGCCGGGTCGGACTGCACCCCCCGTCGGCGAGCGACAGGATGGGCCACCACCGCGCTTCCGTCGGGTGGGGAAACGGGGACGAGCCGATGCTCCACCCGACGTCCCCGCGTCGGGTGCGTGCGGGCTCAGCGTCACCGGATCGGCGGCGGAACTCCCTCTGCAGTTGCCGCCAGCACCGGGTCCCAGTCACAGACCGTGCAGCCATGGCGGAACGCCGACCGGGCGAACTCCAACACGACGGCACGCGGGTCGGGGCTCTCGCGGATGTCCTCCCACTCGAGCACGTACTCGCCGAGCTGTCCGTCCCAACGAGCCGCCGCGGGACTGAGGTCCGCGTCGGCAAAGCCATCTGGGGCTGGGTACGCGTAGGCGAAGAAGGCCGCCCGCTCGTGGTTCGGATCCCCCGGCCACCACCCGATCGCAACCTGCTGGGCATCGGCTCCGTTGCGCATGATGAAGTCATCGGACGGGGGATCGGCCGGCCGGCCCGAGAAGAGGTTGACCGCGAGGTCGAAGGTCCCCCACCAGGCGTTGACCGGTGTCGTGCGCCCGCGAAACGGCGCCCGGAACCTCCGCGAGCACGAGGGCCGCCTGGGTGGCGGCGTCGAAGTAGGTCGCCACCTGGTCGGCGTCATAGGTGGCATGCTCGTCATCCTCGTCCAGCGGCACCTGCCACGGCATCTCTTGGGGCGTGGGGTTGATCTCGACCGCACCCCCCATGCGGGCCACGGCCTCGAGTACCTCGCGGGTCACCTCCGCTACGGGCCGGTTGGGCGTCAGCGCAATCCGGGTCTCATGACCGCCGCTGTGCTCGACCACGGCCTCGTGGGCGTGCAGGTCAAGGGCCGCGACGAGCGCGCCCGAGCCGTCGGGCGCCGGCAGCGGAAGTGTCTCCCAGCCGCGGGCGCTCAGCCGCAGAGCGGCGTGCTGGAGCTGTGGCTCCGGCGGAGCCAGCTCCACCGCCAGCTTTCCGAGCACCTGCGTGTGCGCGTGAAGCGTGTCGCAGGTGGCCCTCCACGGGCCGTAGCTGAGCGGCGGCCATTCGTCGGCCATGAGCCAACGCTACTCCGCCGCGGCGTTCGTGGTGCGCCGCTTCTGCTTCCGCTAACCGCGCTCCGGGAGGCTCTCGAGGTTCTTGAGCACGTCTCGGGCGTATCGGCCGAAGAGTGGTTTGCCCGCCAGCCGAAAGAGGGTTCCGAAAGTGACCCCCCTGACGTTGCCTTTGAACTCACGCATCCAGATCATCTCGACACGGCTGCCTCCGTCCTTGGGCGTCGCCGTGATCTCCCAGCTGCTGCCCTCGGGCTCATAGACATTGGAGTCCGTCACCGGTGCGGTCACCGAGCCCGGCTGGGACCAGTCGTAGCTGCAGCGCTCCCAGTTCTCGCCAAACGGTCCGACCTTCGTGCCCTCGGTCACGTCGGCGGAGGTCTCCCCGAGCTCGTGCACCTCCATGCGGTCCACCGACACGGCCGGAAACATTTCGGCGCGCTGCTCGGAGAAGTCGGAGGCAGCTTCAAGGACGCGGGCGGGAGGAACGGAGGTCTCGCTGACGATGCGAATTGTCGGCACGCGACGATCCTAGTCTCGGTGCGGCCGGTGGCGCTCCTTCGCCGAAAGCACAACTTGCGTCGTTGCCGTTGCTTCTGCCCCAGCGCCACGACGGCGAGAAGTCATGAGTCGAATAGGCTCAGCTCATGTCCGAGACGATCGACGCGAGCATGGGGCTGCGCTGGTTCTTTGCCGACCTCGCTGAGGTGAAGCTGACGCAGGCCACGTCGGGCGGCGCGATGCGGGCGGGAGCCCCCGACGCTGCGCGGCGCTATTTGATCGGGCGATAGCTCCAGCCGCAGACGAAGACCATGCGTTGCCCCGGCTCGATCGAAAAGTGATCACCCTCCCGAGCCGATGCAGTCGCCGGCGCCAGGGCGCAGACCGCCGCCAGAACCGACACGAAGGAGACGAGCCGCGTTCGGAAAAACATCTCAGTACCTCCACGAATAGGGATGGATCAGCTCCTGTGCACGAGCGTCCCATCGGCGTCCCGTCTTCGCAGTGGGGGAGTAACCCGACTCTTTTCTGGTCCGTTTCCTCGGCAGGCGCCGCTCGCGCTGGATCCGTGCGTCGTACCGAGAGACGAATCGAGTAGGTTCGGAGCGGTCGTGGCGCTGAGTCTGGATCTCCCCTGATGGCCGAGCTCGGCGAGCGGCTGGGCGCCGCGATCGACGATCGCCTCGATCCCGGCGAGACGCTGCGCGGGGTCTGCATCGCCACCCAGCAGAGCATGCTCAAGGGCCGCGCGGTTGCGATCGCTGTCACAGAAGGGCGACTGATCGTCCAGGGCCTGACCCGGCGGCTCGAGCCCGACGGGGAGCCCGAGGTCCTGACACCGGAGTCGATCTCCGAGGCGAAGGCCGACGGCGCGGGCGGCGGCTGGCCGCAGGTCACCGCCGCGATCATGGACGGGTCTGCCGTGACGCTGAAGCTGAAGACGTCGGACGGCAAGAAGCTGAAGCTGATGATGATGAGCGGCAGCGGGCCACTCGGCAAGCTCGGCGGCGGTGACGACCAGCGCCGAGGCGTCGAGGCGCTCGGGGCCTGGTTCGGCGAGCACGCCCTCTGAGACGCCACCGGCGTCGATCGAGGCGCCCCTGGCCGTGAGGAGGCGATCGCCCCGCCCCGGGTAGGGTGCGCGCCCGTGGCCGAGGTCCAACCGCTCAAGGCGCTCCATTACAACCTCGCGGCGATCGGCGACCTCGCGGACGTCGTCGCGCCGCCTTACGACGTGATCGACGCCGAGCGACGCCGGGAGCTGCTCGGGCGCTCGCCGTTCAACGTCGTCGAGCTCGACCTCCCCGAGGCGCCCGCGGGCGGCGATCCCTACGAGCACGCGGCCGAGACGCTCGAGGAATGGACGCTGCAGGGGATCCTCGCTGCCGACCGCGAGCCGGCGCTGTGGGCGCTGACCCAGGAGTACTCCGCCCCGGACGGCTCGCGGCGGGTGCGGCGCGGGGTGCTCTGCCGCGTCCGGGTCACCCCGTACGGCCCCGGGCTGATCCGGCCGCACGAGCGCACCCAGCCGGGCCCGAAGCAGGACCGGCTGCGGCTCACCGAGGCGACCAGGCACAACCTGTCGCCGATCTTCTCGCTGCACGAGGGCGACGCCTGGCGGCACCTCGAGGGCCACACCCGCGCCGACCCCTGGGCCGAGGTCGCCGACGACGAGGGCACCGTTCACCGGATCTGGCGGGTCACCGACGCCGAGGCCCATCGCGCCGTCGCCGCCGAGCTCGCCGAGTCCGAGCTCCTGATCGCCGACGGCCACCATCGTTACGAAACCGCGCTTACCTATGCCGACGCAATCGGCGGTGACGGCGCGCACCGCTACACGCTGATGGCGCTCGTCTCGCTCGAGGACCCGGGGCTGACCGTGTTCGGCTACCACCGGCTGCTCTCGAACCTCGCAGATAACGCCCCGCGGGAGGCGCTTCGCGACGCGATCCTCGCTCACTTCGACGTCCGAGGAGGTGCCGCTCGAGCGCCTCGACCCGGCGGGCGAGGAAGGGATCGGGGTGTTCGGCTACGTCGACTCCCATCACCGCAAGGGCTACCGGCTGCGGCTCAAGGACCCCGCTCAGCTCGAGGTCGCGATCCCGGGGGTCTCGGCCGCCTTTCGCGAGCTCGACGCGGCGATCCTCGAGGCGCTCATTCTGCGCGGGGCGCTCGGGATGAGCGCCGAGGACATCGAGGCGAAGCGCGGGATCGCATACGCCGCCTCCGCCGAACGAGCGCTCGCGGCCCTCGGCGCCGACGCCGACGCGGTCTTCCTGATGCGCCCGACGCCGGTCGAGCAGGTGCGTGCCGTGGCGGCGGCCGGCGAGACGATGCCGCCGAAGTCGACCTACTTCTTCCCGAAGGTCCTCACGGGCGTGGTCTTCAACCCGCTCAGCTAGGGACGAGCGAGTAACGTCGGCACGGTGACCCGGATCTACACGAAGAAGGGCGACGACGGCACCACCTCGCTGTGGTACGGGGGCCGGGTCGCGAAATCCGATCCGCGGACGGAGGCCTACGGGGCGCTTGACGAGGCCGCCTCGGCGCTCGGGGTTGCGCGTTCGCTGTGCGACTCGGAGCGCGCCGATCTCGCGGCCGACATCCTCCGTCTTCAGGACGATCTGTTCATCGCCGGCGCCGAGCTGGCGACGGCTCCGGAGGCCGCCGAGCGCCTCGTCGACGGGGTCAGCCGGGTGACGCCCGAGATGGCCGCCGAGCTCGAGGACCTGATCGACCGCTACATGGACCGGGTCGAGCTGCCGCCGAAGTTCGTCATCCCCGGCGGCACCCTGCTCTCCGGCCAGCTCGATCTCGCCCGAGCGATCCTGCGCCGCGCCGAGCGCCGCACGGTGGCGCTCGCCGGTGCCGACGCCCTCGCCTCCGAGGAGCTGCTCCGATTTCTCAACCGGGCCTCCGATGCGGCCTATGCGATGGCGCGGTTTGCGGATACCGACGACCCCGAGCTGTTCGCCGGGCGCGAACGCGAGGAGCCGAAGACATGAGGGTCGTGGCTCGTCGTCGCGAGGCCTATACGCACGAGGTCGAGATCGAAGGCGGTCACACGATCGTCATCGACGAGCCCCCGGAGGCGGGGGGCAACGACGAGGGCCCCTCCCCCACCCGCGCCGCCGCCGCCGCGCTCGCCGCGTGCACCGCGATCACCTGCGAGATGTACGCCGCGCGCAAGGGATGGGAGCTGGGCAAGGTGGAGGCGCAGGTCGACGTCGAGTACGGCGAGAACTCATCGCTCGAGGAGCTCACCGTGACCCTGCGCGTCCCCGAGCCGCTCGACGCCGAGCAGCAGAGCCGTCTGCTCGTGATCGCGTCGAGGTGCCCGCTGCATCGCGCGCTCACGGGTGAGACCAGGGTCTCGATCGCCGACACGATCGAGGCTGGATAGCCGGCGACGATGGACCTCGGGCTCGCGGGCCGGACGTGCGCGGTCACCGGCGCCAGCCGCGGGATCGGACGGGCGACGGCGAGGATGCTCTGCGCCGAGGGGGCGTCGGTGCTGCTGATCGCCCGCGGCGCGGAGCCGCTGCTCGAGGCGGTCGTCGAGTGTCGCGAGTCGGCCGCGGACGGCGCCGCGGCCGAGGAACTGGTTCTGGATGTAACCGAGCCGGACGCCGGCGAGCGCATCGTGGCCGCCTGCGAAGAGCGCTTCGGGAAGCTCGACGTGCTCGTCAACAATGCCGGCACGGCGCGCTGGCGCGACCTCGACGAGGTCCCCGAGGGCGACTGGTACGACGCCTGGGAGCTCAACGTGATGGCTTCCCTGCGCGCGATGCGGGCCGCGATCCCCGGGCATGGTGCAGCGCCGCTGGGGCCGGGTGGTCAACGTCTGCTCCTCGGCGGCCAAGCGGCCCTCGGCGCTGATGCCCGAGTACTCGGTCGCGAAGGCCGCGCAGCTCTCGCTCTCGCGCCTGTTCGCCGACCGCGTCGCCGCCGACGGCGTGCTCGTCAACGCCGTCTGCCCGGGCCCGACGCGATCGGAGCTGTGGATGGGCGAGGGCGGGCTGCTCGACCAGTCGCGAGACCTCTCGGGGGCCGCGAGTCGTGAGGAGGCGCTGCAGGCGGCGGCCGCGAAGCGGCCGATCTCGCGCCTCGCCGAGGTCGAGGAGATCGCCGCGGCGATCGTCTTCCTCTGCTCCGAGCGCGCCTCCTACGTCGCGGGCTCGGCCTGGTCGGTCGACGGCGGAACGGTTCAGGTCATCATCTAGATCCTGGTGAGCGCCGTCGATTCCCTGCGCAGCGCGCTGCTGCGACCCGAGCAGGCGGAGGGGATGGACGCGCACGGCCGCACCGACGCGGCTGTGCTGGTGGCGATGTTCGGCTACCCGGAGAATCCGGGCCTGGTGTTCACCGAGCGTCGCCAGGACCTCCGCCGCCACGGCGGCGAGATCTCGTTCCCCGGCGGGCGCCGGGATCATCCGACCGAGGACCTGCTGACCACCGCCCTGCGCGAGGCCGAGGAGGAGATCGACCTCGCCCCGGCGAGCGTCGACGTGGTCGGCGCGCTGCCGCCGATCGGCACGTTCGTCACCAACTACAAGGTCCACCCGTACGTCGGTCTGATCGGCGACGACCTGCGCTTCGATCCGAACCCGGCAGAGGTCGAGACCGTGCTCGCCTTCCGCCTCGCCCAGCTTCGCGAGGGCTTCGCGATGCGCCGCCTGGTCCGCCGCGGCGTGCCGATCCGCACCCCGACCTACGTCGTCGGGGAGCACCTGATCTGGGGCGCGACCGCGCGGATCCTCGGCGAGCTGATCCAGCGCCTGCCGCGCTGAGCGGCCCGTCGCCCGCGGCGCGCCCTTTCCCTAGACGTCCTTCTCGATCGGGACCTCGACCAGGTTGCCCCACTCGGTCCACGACCCGTCGTAGTTCTTGACGTCGCTCTCGCCGAGCAGCTCGTGGAGCACGAACCAGGTGTGCGCGGAGCGCTCGCCGATCCGGCAGTAGGCGATGATCGGCTTGCCGTCCTCGATCACCCCGGCACCTTCGTAGAGGGCCCGCAGCTCGTCGGCCCCGAGGAAGGTCCCGTCCTCGGCGACCGCCTTCGCCCACGGGACCGAGGCGGCCCCGGGGATGTGCCCGGCGCGCTGGGCGCCCTCCTGCTCGTAGCCCGGCCATCGCGATCAGCTCGCCGGAGTACTCCTGCGGACTGCGCACGTCGACCATGTTGGTCTCCGTGTCGAGAGAGTCGAGGACCTCGTCGCGCTTCGCGCGGATCGATTCGTCAGCGGGCTTTGCCTCGAACGTGGCCTGCGGATACGAAGGCACCTCGGTCGAAGTCTCGCGCCCCTCGGCGGCCCACTTCTCGCGTGGGCCGTTGACGAGCTTGACGGCGTCGTGGCCGTAGTAGCGGAAGTACCAGAACGTGTAGGCGGCGAACCAGTTGTTGCGGTCGCCGTAGAGGACGACCGTGTGGTCGTTGGAGATCCCACGGCTGCCCATCAGCGCGCCGAAGTCCTCCGGGCTCAGGAAGGCGCGCTCGACCTGGTCCTGAAGGTCGTTGCGCCAGTCGAACCCGATCGCCCCGGGGATGTGGGCCTCCGCGTAGAGCGCGGGGTTCTCGTCGACCTCGACGATCCGAATCGAGTCGTCGTCGAGGTGGTCGGCCACCCAATCGGTCGAGACGAGGACGTCGTTCGCGTAGTCGGACACTGCACTCCTCCTTAACTGGTGAATCTTGATCCGAGTTTATCCCTTTCGAGGTTGCGGCCGGGGCGGAGAGCCGGCGGACGGCGCGCGGGTTGTCGGTGGAAAGCGGGCCGCGGTGCGGCTATCGTCCGTGACGGGATGGGTGAGGGACCGCAGCGCGACGACGCGCGCCGCACGGCGACGCGGGACGAAGCCGGGGACGGGCACGGACCCGACGACGGCGAGACGCGAGGAGATCAGAGCGACGACCGCCCCGTCGATAGGTCCCAACACGGTGATCGAGAAGGAGCCGCCGGAGGAGCGCCTGGCGCGCAAGCAGCAGTCGAAGACCGACGCGCTCGGGCTCGACAAGCGCCGCGAGGTGATCGGCGGGCGGTACAGCCCGAGCATCGCTCGCCAGGCGGTCGATGTACGGGATCTTCCTCGCGGTGCTCGCCGTGGTGGCGGTGGGCGCGATCATCCTCGTCGACAAGCTCGACCAACCGCCCGACAAGGTCGAGGCGCGCGCACCCTGGGCCCAGCCGGGCGCTCCCCAGCACCCCCCGAAGCCGCTGCAGTAGCTATCCGCTCGCGATCAGGCGATCGGTCGCCGCGAGCATCGCCGCGAGCCAGCGCTCGTCGTCGCCGGGCGCGACATCGACGGCGGCGACCGGGATCCGCCACCTGCGCGCCGCTTCGTCGACCGCGCGGGCGCCGCGCTCGAGATCTCCGGGCGGGGCCGTCCCGGCTGCTTCGTAGACGAATCCGCGGACCGGGGTGTCGACGATCTCCTCGAGTAGGCGTTCCAGCCGAGGGCCGTGCAGGGCGGCGACCGCCGCCGGCTCGCCGGACGCCGAGCCGAGCAGCCAGTAGATCAGCGTCACGCCCTCGATCTGATCGAGCACCGTCGCCGCGCGGTCGGGGTCGGCGACGACCGCCTCGATCCCGGCCGACCCGATCCCGGCGAGGCGCGCCGGGTCGCGGGTCGTGCCGCGCACCAGCCAGCCGCGGTCGGTGAGGGCGCGGCCGAGGCCGCGACCGCGACAGCCGCAGGCGACGATCAGCGCCCGCGCCACGCGTCCTCAGACGCCGAACTCGTCCTCGAGCTCGCCGAGACCGCGCGCCTCGTAGCTGCTTCGCGCTCGCTCACGGATCGCCTCGTCCTCGCGCGCCATCTTCTCGGCGTCGGCCTCGGTCAGCTCCGCGGCTCCCCGCCGGCGGCGGTACTCGTTCTGGGCGTCGAGCATCTGCTGCACGTCGTCGACCTCGAGCTGCGCCTCGAGCTCGTGCGAGCGGGTGGGCTTCCAATCGACCAGATCGGCGCCGCTGCCGGGGTAGGCCCGAGCGAGCAGGACCAGGCACAGGACGATGAACCCGACCATTACCAGTGAGATCAGGACGAAGTCCACGGGTGAACCTTAATGGCAATTCGCCGCGGATCGAAACACCCCGGTGAGCGCCCTGGCATCATCGCGCCCCTGGCCGAGGCTCTGATCATCGACGCGGTCCGCACGCCGATGGGCCGCTACCGCGGCGCGCTCGCCGGCGTCCGCCCCGACGACCTCGCCGCGCGGGCGATCGCCGCTGCGGTCGAGCGCAGCGGAATCGATCCGGCGGACGTCGCCGACGTCTACTGGGGCGCCGCGAACCAGGCGGGCGAGGACAACCGTGACGTCGGCAGGATGGCTTCGCTGCTCGCGGGCCTCCCGGTCGAGGTCCCCGGGGTGACCGTCAACCGCCTCTGCGCCTCCGGGCTCGAGGCCGTCAACCAGGCCTCGCGTGCGCTCCGGCTCGAGGAGGCGGACCTCTACGTGGCCGGCGGCTCGGAGTCGATGAGCCGCGCCCCCTGGGTGCTGCCGAAGCCCGAGACCGGTCTGGCGCGCGGCGAGCAGACCCTCTACGACACGGCCCTCGGCTGGCGGCTGATCAACCCGCGGATGGCGGAGCGCTACTCGACCGAGGCGATGGGCGAGACGGCGGAGAACGTCGCCGAGCGGTACGGGATCTCGCGCTCCGACCAGGACGCGTTCGCGCTGCGAAGCCACCAACGCGCCATCGCCGCGCAATCCGCGGGGCGCTTCGACGAGCAGATCGTCGCCGTCGAGGCACCCGCCGGGCGGCGCGGCGAGACGACCCTGGTCGAGGTCGACGAGGGCCCGCGCGCCGACACCTCGCTCGACCGCCTCGCGGCGCTTCGCCCCGCGTTTCGGGACGGCGGGACCGTCACCGCCGGCAACGCCTCGACGCTCAACGACGGCGCAGCCTGCCTGATCCTCGCCGCGAAGGACAAGGCCGACGAGCTCGGCGCCGAGCCGCTCGCCCGGGTGGTCGCGAGCGGGGTCGCCGGGGTCGACCCGGCGCTGATGGGGATCGGCCCGGTGCCGGCGATCCGCCGAGCGCTCCGCGCCGCCCAGCTCGAGCTCGACGAGATCGACCTGATCGAGATCAACGAGGCGTTCGCCGCCCAGGTGCTCGCCTGCTCGCGCGAGCTCGGCATCGACGAGGAGCGCCTCAACGTCAACGGCGGCGCGATCGCGCTCGGTCATCCGCTCGGCTGCTCCGGCGCCCGGCTGCTGACCACCCTCGCCTGGGAGCTGCGGCGCCGCGACGCCCGCTTCGGCATCGCCGCGCTCTGCGTCGGCGTCGGCCAGGGCCTCGCGACCGTGATCGAGAATCCGTCCGCTTGAGCGATCCGCTCGGCGTGCTCGTCGCCCACCGGTCGACGCTTCGGGTCGTCAGGACTCCGCCAGGATCGGGGGGCCGGGCGTTAGGAGTTCGTCAAGAAACCGCGCGGGGCTGTGATTCGCGAGTAAACCGGCCTCATGAGCTCACCTGGGGCAGCGGTTTCGCGCGCCGTCCTCGGCCGCCGGTTGCGCAGCGACCGGCTCGACGAGACGCTGCTTCCGAAGCGGCTCGCGCTGCCGGTCTTCTGCTCCGATCCGCTGTCCTCGGTCGCCTACGCGACCGAGCAGATCCTGATCGTGCTCGGGCTTGGCGGCCTCGCGATGCTCGATCTGACGCCGTGGGTCGCCGTAGGGGTGGTCGCCCTGCTGGCGATCGTCGTCGCCTCCTATCGCCAGACCTGCGCCGCGTACCCGAACGGCGGCGGCGCTTACGCGGTCAGCCGCGCCAACCTGGGCGAGAACGCAGCCCTGACGGCCGCCGCGGCGCTGCTGATCGACTACGTGCTGACAGTGGCCGTCTCGGTCGTCGCAGGTGTGGCCGCGATCACCAGCGCGGTCCCGCCGCTGGCGCCGTACGCGGTCGGGCTGTCGCTTGGCTTCGTGGTGATCCTCTCGCTGGTCAACTTGCGCGGCGTCAAGGAGTCGGGGCGCGTCTTCGCGATCCCGACCTACGGCTTCGTCGTCTGCGTCTTCGCGCTCCTCGCGGTCGGCGTCGCGCGGCTCGCCTTCGGCGATGGTCTGAGCGCGGAGAGCGCCGATTATGGGATTCGCAACGCGAGCGAGGTCGGCGGGCTGGCCGCCGTCTTCCTGGTCCTTCGGGCGTTCGCCTCCGGTTGCACCGCCCTGACCGGGGTCGAGGCCGTCTCCAACGGGGTGCCCGCGTTCCAGCCGCCGAAGAGCCGCAACGCGGCGGCGACGCTGACGATCATGGGGGCGCTGGCGATCACGATGTTCGCCGGGATCACGGCGCTGGCGATCGCCGCCCACGTCCACATGGGCGAGACCGCGAGCGACCTGATCGGACTTCCAGCCGGTGCGGAGCAGAAGACGGCTCTGAGTCAGCTCGGGCTCGCCGCCTTCGGCCACGGCGCTGCCTTCTACCTGCTGCAGGGGTTCACCGCGGCGATCCTCGTGTTGGCGGCGAACACGGCATTCAACGGCTTCCCGGTACTCGCCTCGCTGCTCGGGCGCGACCAGTACATGCCCCACCAGCTCGCCAACCGCGGCGACCGGCTCGTGTTCTCGAACGGGATCGTGGTGCTCGCCGTCGTCGCCTCGCTGCTGATCGTCGCCTTCGACGCCAACGTCACCCGGCTGATCCAGCTCTACATCCTCGGAGTCTTCCTCTCGTTCACGCTCAGCCAGGCCGGGATGGTGCGCCACTGGCGCGACCTGCTGGTCGAGGCCGGCGCCGCGGAACGACCCGTGCTACGCCGCAAGCAGCTCGTCAACGCGCTCGGCGGGATCTCGACGGCGGTCGTCTTCGTGATCGTCCTCGTCACCAAGTTCGCCGAAGGGGCGTGGATCGTCGTCGTCGCGGCACCGATCATCTTCGCGACGATGAAGGCAACCGCTCGGCACTACGCCGGGATCAGCGATCAGCTCGCGGCGCCCGCGTCCGGTGTGGCGCTGCCGGGGAGCATCCATGGCGTCGTCCTGGTATCGAACCTGCTGGCGCCGACTCTGCGGGCGCTCGCCTTCGCCCAGGCGACGAGCCCGGCGACGCTGCGAGCCGTGCACGTGGCGGCAGACGACGCCGACGACCGGCTGGCCGTGGCGTGGCGCGAGCGGGGTGTGCCGGTGCCGCTCGTGGTGATCGAGTCGCCGTTCCGTGAGACGGTCCGACCCGTGCTTCGATACGTGCGTCAGCTTCGAAGAGAGCATCCTGGGGACGTGATCTCGGTTGTGATTCCCGAGTACGTGGTCGCGCACTGGTGGCAGCACCTGCTCCACAACCAGACCGCGCTCCGGCTCAAGGGCAGGCTGCTGTTCGAGCCCTCGGTCTCGGTGACCAGCGTGCCCTGGGCGCTCGCCGGCGCGGACGGGGACGAGACGTGAGTCCGGAGGTCACCTATGTGCGAAGCGACGACCTGCTCGACGAGTCGCCGCCGAAACGCCTCGCCCGCAGGTACGGGCTCAGCCGCCGCCGCCAGCTCACCGGCCTGGCGGCGGCCGCGCTCACCCTGCCGGCCCTCACCGTGGTCCTCGATGCGCTCTCGGGCTCGCTGTCGCTGGACGGGCAGGTCCTGATCTACCTGCTCGCCGTCGTCCTGCTGGCGGTCGGCGGAGGAGTGATCGTCGGGATCGTCTCGGCGATCACGGCGGCGCTGCTGATCAACTACTTCTTCGTCGATCCCGTCCACACGCTCAACGTCGCCGACGGCGACCAGGCCGTCGCCCTGGTCGTCTTCGTCACCGTCGCGGCTCTCGTCAGCGGCGCGGTCGAGCTCGCGGTACGGAGGGCCCGTGCGGCTGAGCGCGCCCAGCGCGAGGCCGAGACGATGTCGGCGCTGGCCGGTCCCGGCCTCGACGGCGAGGAGTCGCTGCGGGGAATTCTGCGGCGGGCGCGCGAGACCTTCGGAATGGAGTCGGTGACGCTGAAGGCCCGGGTTCGTGGGGTTGGCGACTGGGTGGACGTCGAGCATGTCGGCTGGGCGCCGGAGGGCAGCGAGGCGCAGCTGCGCTTCGACGTTGCGGCCGGTCCGCACCTGCGGATGGTCGGCCGCGGCCCGGCGCTGTTCGCCGAGGATCGCCGGGTGCTGGAGGCCTTCGCAAGCGCGGCCCGCACCGCCTACGAGGGCATGGAGCTGAGCGGCAGGGCGGCGGCGGCCGAGACCCTGGCCGACGTCGATCGTCAGCGCACCGCATTGCTGGCCGCGGTCGGCCACGACCTGAGGACTCCGCTGGCCGGGATCAAGGCGGCGGTCGGAACATTGCGCCAGGACGACGTCGAGTGGTCGGAGTCGGAGCGAGAGGAGCTGCTGGAGACGATCGAGGAGTCCTCGGACCGCCTCGACGGCGTCGTCCGCAACCTGCTCGACGCCAGCCGGCTCCAGGCCGGGGCGTTGACGGTCCAGACCGACGCCGTGGCACTGGACGAGGTCGTCTCGGCGGCGATCCTCGCCGTTCCGGAGACCGCCGGACGAATCAGCGTCAGCGTTCCCGAGGACCTGCCGGCGGTGAGCGCGGATCGCGGCCTCCTGCAACGGGTGCTCGTCAACGTGATCGAGAACGCGCTGCGCCACGGCGCCAGCGCCGAGCCGGTCGAGGTGGCGGCCGCGGCGGGAGCCGGCAGCGCCAGGTTGGAGGTTGTCGATCACGGGCGCGGGCTGGAGCCCGGCCAGGTGAGCGAGATCTTCGAGCCCTTCCAGCGCCTCGATGACCGCGACGGTGGGCTCGGACTCGGACTCTCGGTCGCGCTCGGCTTCGTCGAGGCGATGGGCGGAGCGATGGTCGCCGACGAGACGCCGGGCGGCGGGCTGACGATGCGGATCCGCCTCGGCCTCGCAGGCGCGGGGGCGGCCCGATGACGCGGGTCCTGGTGGTCGACGACGAGCGCGGGCTGTTGCGGGCGCTGGGGATCAACCTCCGGGCGCGTGGGTACGAGGTCGACCTGGCAGCCGACGGGCGCACCGCGCTTACGCTCGCGGCGAGCGGGCAACCCGACGTCGTCGTGCTGGACCTGGGGCTGCCCGACATCGACGGGGTCGAGGTGATCGAGGGCCTGCGGGCGTGGACGGAGGTACCGATCATCGTGCTCTCCGCCCGCACCGAGGAGCACGACAAGGTGATCGCCCTCGATTGCGGGGCCGACGACTACGTGACCAAGCCGTTCGGGATGGACGAGCTGCTGGCCCGTCTGCGCGCCGCGCTGCGCCGGCGCGTCGTCGACGCGGAGCTGCCGCTGGTCGCCACGACCGACTTCAGCGTCGATCTCGCGGCCAAGCAGGTGCTCGGCTCATCCGGTGAGCAGATTCGGCTGACGCCGACGGAGTGGCACGTGCTCGAGTTGCTGGTCCGCAACGAGGGCAAGCTGGTCGCCCAGCGCCAGCTCCTGAAGGAGGTCTGGGGGCCCGCGTACGAGACCGAGACCAATTACCTGCGCGTCTATCTCGCGCAGCTGAGGCGCAAGCTCGAGCCGGACCCGGCCCATCCGCGCTATCTGATCACCGAGCCGGGGATGGGCTACCGGTTCGTGTCGCATTCGGAGCCTGAGCCCGCTGACGCCTGACTCCGTCCGGCGGCGTTTTCGCGAAGCCCGCGACTGCGACGCCCTCGGAGCCGCCGATCGCATAGCCTCGGGTCATGTCCTTGATCGAGCTCGCGTCGGTCGACGGAGAGATCGGCCCAACGGCGGAGGCGACGATCGCGCTGCGCGACGACGGTCTCTACCGCGGCGACGGCGTCTTCGAGGTGATCCGGCTCTACGGCGGCCATCCGTTCGCGCTCGCCGAGCACCTCGACCGGATCGAGCGCTCCGCCGCGGCGATCGAGCTGCCGGTCGACCGGGCGAAGCTCGAGCCCGAGATCGAGGCGCTGCTCGCGCGCCACGGCGACGCCGACGGGCAGCTCCGGATCCTCCTGACCCGCGGCGGCCGTCGCATCGTGCTCACCGAGGAGCTGCCCGAGCACGACGAGACCCTCCGCCTGGCGACGGTCACCTACGCCCCGAGCGTCATCCTCACCGGCGTCAAGTCGCTCTCCTATGCCGCGAACATGCAGGCGACCCGGATCGCCGCCGGCCGGGGCGCCGACGAGGCGTTGCTGGTCCGCCCGGACGGGATCGTCCTCGAGGCGCCGACGTCGACGGTCTTCTGGGTCTCCGCCCAGGGGCCGCTGCGAACCCCGGCGCTCTCGACCGGGATCCTCGAGTCGATCACCCGCTCGAAGGTGATCTCCGAGCTCCACGTCGAGGAGGGCGAGTTCGAGCTCGACGACCTGCTCGGCGCGCGGGAGGCGTTCCTCGCCTCGACCACCCGCGAGGTCCAGGGCGTCTCGGCGATCGACGCACGGGAGCTCGGCCGCGCCGGGGCCGCGGACGCTCGAGGCCCAGGAGGGATTCACCCGGACGCTGAACGGCGAGCTCGGTACGCGCTCGGCGGCCTGATGATCGAGCTCACCGACGAGCAGCGGTTGATCGCCGAGACGGCGCGCGAGTTCGTCGACAACGAGATCGTGCCGCGGGCTCGCGAATCCGATCGCGCGGAGAAGTTCGACATCGAGCTCGCCAGGCGGCTCGGCGCGCTCGGCTATCTCGGCGCCCCGGTCGCCGAGGAGTACGGCGGCCGGGGGCTCGACTTCGTCGGCTACGGGCTGATCGTCGAGGAGGTCGGCCGCGGCGACTCGGCGATGCGGACCGTCGTCTCGGTCCAGACCTCGCTCGTCTGCGGCTCGATCGAGCGCTGGGGCTCGGAGGACCAGAAGCAGCGCTGGCTGCCGAGCCTGACCTCGGGTGAGGCGTTCGGCTGCTTCGGGCTCACCGAGCCCGACACCGGCTCGGACGCCGCCAACCTCCGCACCCGGGCCGAGAAGGTCGACGGCGGCTGGAGGATCTCGGGCCAGAAGATGTGGATCTCGCTCGGCAACGTCGCCGAGGTGGCGCTGATCTTCGCCCAGACCGATCCCGACCGAAAGCACAAGGGCCTCGCCTGCTTCCTCGTCCCGACCGCGAGCGAAGGCTTCGCCACCCAGGAGATCCACGGCAAGCTCGGGCTGCGCGCCTCGGACACCGCCGCGATCTCGCTCGACGCGGTCGAGGTGCCCGACGAGGCGCTGATGGGTGAGGTCGGCGACGGCTTCAAGGTCGCGATGTCGGCGCTCGACTCGGGCCGCTACTCGGTCGCCGCGGGCTGCGTCGGGATCTGCGAGGGCTGCGTGCAGGCGTCGGTCGCCTACTCGAAGGAGCGCCGGCAGTTCGGCGTCCCGCTGGCGAGCTTCCAGCTCGTCCAGGAGATGATCGCCGACCAGATCGTCCGCCGCGACGCGGCCCGGATGCTCGTCCGCCGCGCGGCGGAGCTCAAGGACGCCGGGCGGCCGTCGACCGTCGAGACCTCGGTCGCGAAGCTCTACGCGACCGAGTCCGCGGTCGAATGCGCGAACCTCGCGATCCAGGTCCACGGAGGCTCGGGATACGTCGACGACTACCCGGTCGAGCGCTACCTGCGCGACGCCAGGGTGACGACCCTCTACGAGGGCACGTCGCAGATCCAGAAGCTGATCATCGCCCGGGATGCGACGGGGATCAATGCGATGACGCCGGGATGAGCAGGCAGCTGGCAGCGTGGCAGCTGGCAGCTTGCAGAGTCGGCCCGCCCTGCCAGCTGCAAGCTGCCAGCGCGTTCGCGATGAGCCCACTCGTCGAGACGAGCCTGAGCGGCGCCGTCGCCCTCTGCCGGCTCAACCGCCCCGAGGCCCGCAACGCGCTCTCGCCGGAGTTGATGGAGGAGCTGGCCGGCGCGGTCGAGGGGTTCGACGTCGACCCCGAGGTGCGCTGCATCGTGATCGCCGGCTCCGAGGAGGTATTCGCGGCCGGCGCCGACATCGGCGCCCTCGCCGAGCGCCGGTTCCACGAGGCGATGTTCCACCCTGCGGCCGCGTTCTGGCGGCGCCTCGCGGAGACGCGGACCCCGATGGTCGCTGCGGTCTCGGGCTGGGCGCTGGGGGGCGGCTGCGAGCTGGCGCTGGTCTGCGACCTGATCGTCGCCTCCGAGACGGCGGAGTTCGGTCAGCCTGAGATCACCCTCGGGATCATTCCCGGAGGCGGCGGGACCCAGCGGCTGGCGCGCGCGGTCGGCAAGCAGCGGGCGATGGAGCTCGTGCTCACCGGGCGCCGCTTCGATGCCCGCGAGGCCGAGCGCCTCGGGCTCGTCAACCTCGTGGTCGAGAAGCGCGAGTGGCTCGACGCGGCGCTCGAGCTCGCGACCGCGGATCGCATCGCGCCCGCCGCTCGCCTCGCGGCTCGCAAAGCAGGCGGTGCTGGTCGCCGAGGAGACCGCGCTCTCGGCCGGCCTCGAGCAGGAGCGGCGACTGTACGAGCTTGCGATGGCCACCGAGGACCGGGTCGAGGGGATGCAGGCGTTCCTCGAGAAGCGGCGGCCGAGCTACCGCGGGCGCTGAGCCGTGGCGAATCTCTTCGATCCGAGCTTCGAGGACGCCTCCGACCGCGAGGGCTTTCGGGGACGGCGCGCCCGACTCGGTCGCGAGGCGGGGTCCGAGCGCCTCGGCGCGAGCCTGTTCGAGCTCGAGCCGGGCTCGGCGGCGTTCCCCCTGCACTACCACCTCGGCAACGAGGAGATGCTGATCGTCCTCGCCGGCCGGCCGGCCCTGCGCACGGCGGACGGCGAGCGCCCGCTGGAGGAGGGCGAGGTCGTCGCCTTCCCGGTCGGCGAGGCCGGGACGCATCAGATCGTCAACCGCGGCCGCGAGCCGGTCCGGATCCTGATCATCAGCGAGATGAACGCGCCCGACGTCGTCGTGAGGCCGGAATCCGGAAAGATGAGCGCCTTCGGCCGCCCCCCGGGGCTGCCGGGGAGGGCTTCCACGACGTCTACTTCCGCCGCGACGCGGTCGAGTTGTGGGACGGCGAGAACCCTCCCCCACCGCCGACCGGCGACACGTGACCGAGCGGATCGGGGTCGCGGGAGCCGGCACGATGGGGGCGGGGATCGCCCAGCTGGCGGCGCTCGCCGGCTACGAGACGCTCCTCCACGACCCTGAGCCGAAGGCCCTCGAGCGGGGAATCGAGCGGCTGCGCGCCGACCTCGCCCGGGGCGTCGATCGCGGCCGGTGGACGGCTGCCGACGCCGAGGCGGCGACGGCGCTCGTGTCCGCGGCACCGCGGCTCGAGGACCTGGCCGGCTGCGACCTCGTCGTCGAGGCCGCGCCCGAGAGCCTCGCGCTGAAGCGGGAGCTGTTTCGCCGCCTCGAGGAGGTCTGTGCGCCCGACGCCGTCCTCGCCACGAACACCTCCTCGCTCTCGGTGACGGCGATCGCCGCCGAGGCGGATTCGCCGCAGCGGATCTGCGGCATGCACTACTTCAATCCGCCGCCGGCGATGCGGCTGGTCGAGGTGGTGGCGGGCGACGCCACGGCCGACGCGGCGCTCGAGCTGACCGCGGAGGTCGCACGGCGGATGGGCCGCACTCCGGTACGCGCCGCGGACGGAATCGGCTTTCTCGCCAACCGGGCCGCGCGTCCGTTCAGCCTCGAGGCGCTGCGGCTACTGGGAGAGCGGGTCTCGGACCCCGACCAGATCGACCGCATCGTGCGGATCGGAGGCGGCTACCGGATGGGCCCGTTCGAGCTCATGGACCTGATCGGGATCGACGTCAACCTCGAGGTCGCGACGTCGTTCTACGAGCAGTCCTTCGGCGAGCCCCGCTGGCGCCCGCACCCCCTGCAGCGGCGGATGGTCGACTCGGGGCGGCTCGGTCGCAAGTCGGGACGCGGCTGGTACCCGTACGACCTCGGACCGCACCGCGCCGACGACCCGGCCCCGCTCGCGCCGCCGGCCACGTTCGAGCGCGATCTCGAGATCGAGCGCAGCGTCCACTGGGTCGCGTTGCCGGACCTCGAGCGGGCCCGGCTGGTCGAGATCGCGGCCCTGCCGGGGGCCGGCAAGGAGACGCTGAGCGCCGCCGGTCGCTACTTCGCCGGGCTCGGCAAGCACGTCGAGTGCACCCCGGGCGACGCACCCGGGCTCGTCCTCGGCCGAATCGTCTGCCAGCTCGTCAACGAGGCCTGCTTCGCGGTCGGTGAGGGGGTCGGCTCACCGGCCGACCTCGACACGGCGCTGCGCCTCGGCTTCAACCACCCGCGGGGTCCATTCGAGTGGCTGCGGGAGGTCGGCGCGGAACGCGTCCTCGCCGTGCTCGACGCCCTCAGCGACGAGCTCGGCGAGGAGCGCTACCGGGCGGCGCCGTACCTACGGCGCCTGGCGGCCGCGGATCAGCGCGAGAGCTGACCGCGGACGGCGCCGTTCGGGTACTTCTTCGTGTCGATGTCGACGTAATGCTGGCTCGGCTTCCGCTTCAGCCGCTTGACGATCCGCTTCTTCAGGCCCTTGACGCAACCCTTCGCCGGGCTCGACTTCGAGCCGCTGAACAGGGTCACGATCGGGCGAGCGATCTGGCCCGCGTTGCCCTTGTGGATATGCGCGCCGGTGACCTGGGTCAGCCCCTTGTAGTTGACCGTGAAGCAGATCCGGCGCTCGACGCGGTTGACCTTCAGCACCACGCTCGCGGAACCGTTCGGGTCACCCCCGTTGGGGTTGACGATCTGCTTACCGGTCAGATGGGCCGTCAGCGGCGTACTCGCCGAGGCGATGACCGGCACGGCCAAGGCGACGACAAGCGCCGCGGCGAAGGCCGCGGCGGCGGTTCTTGCACGCATGTATTCCTCCTGGAGTCGTACGAGGTTCAGCGAATCGTGTTCTCCGCCACGAGGCGCTCTCCTCCCGGATCCGGCGCCGGGAGGGGCTCCGGCGCAGCTGCAGCTGCCCCGCCGGCGGCCAGATACGAGCCGCCCAGGATCAGCGCCAGGCCGGCGATCGTCGCGGCGGTGATCCGCTCATCGAGCAGCACGGCGCCGTAGACGACGGCGAAGCCCGGGGCCAGGTAGGTGACGATCCAGGTCCGCGCGGGACCGACGGTGGCGAACAGCTCGTAGAGGATCGAGAACGCGATGCCGGTCCCGACGACGCCGAGGGCGACGACCGCCGCGACCGGTCCGAGCCCGGGCGCCGACCCGGGAACTCCGATCACCGCGGCCGGGGTCAGCAGGACGACGCTCGCCGTGACCACCCACGCCGCGACCCCGATCGGCGGCCGGTCGGCGAGCCGCCGCTTGACCAGGAGGCCGCCGACCGCGTATCCGAGCGCTGCGAGAACGACCGCGAGCCCGCCGAGCAGCTCGGCGCCCGAGCCGCCGACGTCGACACCGAGCAGGATCGCGACGCCGAGCACGCCGAGCAGGAGGCCGGCGAGGCGGAGGCCCTGCGAGCGCTCCTCGGGATCGATCCGGATCGCGAGCAGCGCCGTCCACAGCGGCGCCGAGGTGACCAGGATCCCGGCGAGCGAGCTGGTGATCTCCTGCTCGCCGGCGGCGATCAACAGGAACGGGCCGGCGACCTGGGTCGCGCCGACCAGGACGATGATCCCGACCCGGTCACGAAACCCGCGCAGCGCGCCCTGCGCCGCCGCGAGCGCGATCAGGACGACGGCGGCCAGCGCGACGCGCAGGAAGGCCACCATCCCGGGCGAGAAGCCGCGGATCCCGATCTTGATGAACAGGTAGCTCGCTCCCCAGATCGCGCCCAGGATCAGCAGCAGGGTCCAGGCGCGGCGGCTCATCTCGCCGAGGGTAGGGAGTCGGGATCAGCGCGCCGGCGACTCGAGCTCGCCGTAGTTGATCCCGCCATAGGAGAAGGTCGGGACCACCGGCCACTGGCGCTTCCAGTTCGGCATCTCCGACGAGGGGAAGACGTTGAGGAAGCGCCGGTCGCGCGGGTTCGGGTCGGCGAGCGCCTTCTCCTTGATCATCGAGTCGTACTGGTCGATCGAGTCCTCGAGCGTGTTCGAGTTCAGGATCACCTCACGGCCGAAGTACTCCGCGGTCCGGCGTACGCCCGGAATCCTCGAGAGATGCGGGTGCCAGGAATCTGCCGCGACCCCGTTCTCCGATGAGACCCAGACCCCGTCGGGGGTGTTGACGCAGAGCGAGTGGTTGCCGTCCGTGTGCCCCGGGGTGGAGACCAGCGCGCAGCCCCTGCCGAGCTCGACGTCGCCGTCGACGAGGACGACGTTCTCGGTCGGCACGTCCTTGATCCCGTCGGCGACGTACCAGGCCCACTGCATCGGATGCACCGACGCGAACGTGTCCCACTCGCGTCGCTGGGTGATCAGCTTCGCGTTCGGAAACAACGGCGGCCGCGGTGCCGCCTCGCCGTCGATCGGCTCCCTGGTGCCGAGCACGAAGCGCAGGTCCTGGACATGCAGGTGGTCGAAGCTGATCAGGTCGACGTCCTCGGGCCGCAGCCCCGCGACCCGGACCGCCTCGTCGGGCTCGTTCCAGATCTTCGCGACGACGTTGTAGGCGACCCAGTCGGGGATCGGAAACCGCATCATCTGCTCGTAGAAGGGCGCCTCCTGGGGCCCGTCGGTGACCGTCGGCTCGTAGGCCAGCGTCCGCAACCGGCCGTCGAAGTCCTCGAACTGGACGACCTGGAGCCGGTTGATGATGTTGATGTAGGGGTTCGGGCCCTTCGCGGCGCCGCCGAAGGCGAATTTGAGCGGATAGGGCGCCGAGGCGATGTCGACGGTCCGGATCGCGTCGACGCGGTTGTCCGGCCGCGCGAACCGGGCTCGGAACTGCGCCGCCGCGTCGCGAATCGCCGCCGGACGGTCGCCCCGCGGCCAGGTCCGGTTGGCGTCCTCGAAGTCGGCGAACGGCCTCAGCCCAAGCGCTTCCGGATCCGATCCGTTGTCGCGATCTGCGCTGACCGCTGCTACGGCTCCGTCAAGCGTGTGAGGCTCTGTCATGTTCTCTGAGGTTCGCTCAAGGTCGATCACGGGGCAAAGGCGGCGGCGACCAGGTCGGCCTCGTGGCCACTCGGAGCGTAGCCCGCGTGGCGCCGCGTCGTCGTCAGGCCGGGGGTACCCTCGATCCATGGAATCGACGACGCTGCCGCTCGCCAACTCGACCCCGGGCCCGGATCGAGACCGCCTGGTCCTGCGCGCGAAGTTCCTCGCTCGGCTCGGGCTGGCGTGGCATGGGATCGAGGCGGCGGTGGCGATTGGAGCCGGAGTGGTCGCCGGGTCTATCGCACTGATCGGTTTCGGGGCGGACTCGCTTGTCGAGGCCGTCGCCGGGATCATCGTCTTGTGGCGATTCGCCGGATCGAGGGCCGGCTCCGAAACCGCCGAGCTTCGCGCCCAGAAGCTGATCGGCATCAGCTTCTTCGTGATCGCAGCCTACGTCGGCTTCGAGGCGATCCGGACCCTGATCGCGGGCGACCACCCCGCGGTGAGCTACGTCGGAATCGTCCTCTCGGTTGCCACCCTGGCGACGATGCCGCCCCTGGCAATCGCGAAGGCGCGGGTCGGAGAGCACCTCGGTTCGTCGGCCACGAAGTCGGAGGGTCGCCAGAACATGCTTTGCGCCTATCTCTCCGGGGCTCTGCTGATCGGACTCAGCGCCAACGCCGCTTTCGGCTGGTGGTGGGCCGATCCGGTCACCGCGCTGGTGATCGCGGCCGTGGCCGTGAACGAGGGTCGCGAGGCCTGGCGCGGCGAGTCCTGTTGCGTCGATTCAGGCAAGCCCGGCGAGTGCGCTGACGACTGCTGCTAGGAATTGGGACTGGACTTCTCGCCGGGCAGGAGGTCGGGCGCTCGTATCATTCGAATCGTGGCCGCAGGAGCAGCCATCCCAGCTCCGTCCGTAGAGCCATCCCTGAACCGGCTTGCGACGACGGCGACGCTCAATTGCCTGGTCGGCTGCGCTGCAGGCGAGATTGTCGGCATGGTGGTCGGCACCGCGATGGGGTTCAGCAACCTCGCCACGGTCGTTCTGTCGATCGCCCTCGCGTTCCTGTTCGGCTACACGCTGACCTCGATCCCGCTGAGGCGGTCGGGGATGACCGTGCCGGACGTGGTGAGGACAGCCGTCGTCGCCGACACCGTGTCGATCACGATCATGGAGGTGATCGACAACGCGTTCGTCGTGGCCGTGCCAGGGGCCTTGAATGCGGGCGTGGGCGACCCGCTGTTCTGGGCGTCGTTGCTCGGCGGGTTCGTGCTCGCGTTCGCTCCGGCGTTCTTCGTCAACCGGGCCAACATCCGACGTGGCAAGGGCTGCTGCCCTGGCATGCGCGCCAGGCCGACGGCCGAATCGGCCGATACTGACGCCGTGAGCGTTGAGCTTCTCTACTTCGACGGGTGCCCGGGCTATGGGCAGTTGCTGCCACGCCTGCGCCACCTCGTTGCCGAGGCCGGTGGTGATCCTCAGCAGATCTTGCTGCGAGCGGTCGAGACCGTGGAGGCGGCGGACGAGCTGCGGTTCCTCGGGTCGCCCACGCTGCGGGTAAACGGCGAAGACGTAGACCCGGGGGCGGGTACGCGCTACGACTTCGGGTTGAAATGCCGCCTCTACCGCAGCGAAGATGGCCAGTCCGGGGTGCCTCCCGAGGAGTGGATTCGCGCCGCGCTACACGTCTAGCGCGTGGACGAGAAGCGCCGGCGCGCTGCTAAGCGGCGTTCGCTTCGAGCTACCCCGCCGACGGTGTCTCGGGCGGATCTTCCTTGTGGCGGCTGGCGTGTCTGGCGGCGCGCTCCTTCACGAACCCGACGCCGAGTTCGCGCGCCAGCTCGACCAGGATCCCGATGCCGGTCAGCACGTAGATGGTGGTGAAGAGCTTCAGCGCCTCATGCGTCAGCGTGAGGTCCGGGTCGGCGATGCTCGACGTGGTCAGCGTGCAGACGGCGAAGTAGAACCCGTCGACCACGTTCCATCCTTCGCCAAGCGAATAGGTGACCGTCCCGATCAATATGAGGCTGACCCCGGCTCCCGCGACGACGGCGAAGTGCTCTTCCTGGGCGGCGTACTTCATCGCCCTGAGCATGCGCTGGAGCATGGTTATCGACGGACAGCACGTCGTAAGGCTCGCATCGGTCGCGGACGGTCCTGCGACATCGCCCGCGCGGGATCGCGCTCCGGCCGTGAACGGCCCGCCTAGCTCGCGAGCTCGGGCGCGATCTCGACCGGCTCGCCGCCGTGCATCCAGTGTGCCTCCGGCGAGGGTGGCGTGTCGCGCAGGTACCACTCGGCGTCGAGCGCACCCATGCACCCGGTGCCGGCCGCGGTCACCGCCTGGCGATAGGTGTGGTCGACGAGGTCGCCGATCGCGAACACGCCCGCGAGATTGGTCTTCGTCGACTTGTCCTCGGTCAGCACGTAGCCGTCCTCGTCCGTGTCGACCTGGTCGCGGACCAGCTCGGAGCGCGGGATGTGGCCGATCGCGACGAAGGCGCCGCCGACCTCGAGCTCCTCGGTCTCGTCCGTCTCGACGTTGTGCAGCCGCACCGCTGCGAGCTTGCCGTCGCCATCGGCGACGAACTCCTCCGGCACGAACGGCGTCTTGAACTCGATGTTCTCCTGCTCGCCGGCGCGGTCGCGCATGATCTTCGAAGCGCGGTAGTCGTCGCGGCGGTGGACCGAGGTCAGCTTGTCGGCGTACTTGGAGATGAAGATCGAATCCTCCATCGCCGAGTCGCCGCCGCCGATCACCGCGACGTCCTCGCCCTTGAAGAAGGCGCCGTCGCAGACACCACATGTCGAGACGCCCTTGCCGGCGAGCTCGAGCTCGCCCGGAATCCCGAGCCGGCGCGGCTCCGCTCCCATCGCCAGGACGATCGACTTGGCGCGGTACTCGTCGTCGCCGACGAAGACCCGCTGGACGCCACCGTCGGAGAGCTCGACCCGCTCCGCGTCGTCGGTGATGAAACGGCTGCCGAAGCGCTCCGCCTGCGCCCGGAACTCGTTCATCATCTCCGGCCCCATGATCCCGTCGGGATAGCCGGGGTAGTTCTCGACGTCGGTGGTGTTCTGAAGCTGCCCGCCCCACCGAAAGCCCTCGATCACGAGGGGCTCCAGGTTCGCGCGCGCGGCGTAGAGGGCCGCCGTGTAGCCGGCCGGCCCACCGCCGAGGATGATCAGGTTTTCGTGCTGTTTATCGGTCATCTCAGTCAGTTTCTCCACCTCTAAATCTATCACACTTTACTTTCTGAAGTAATGGGTTTCCCCGGGTCTCGTGCGGGTCGCCTCGGGACCGCTCGTGGCGCTGCCGCGAGTCTCCTCCCAGCCGCGCACGGTCTTGCGCAGGTGCAGGAAGGCGACCACGCCGGGCGGGATCGGCAGCCAAAAAGCGAACACGCGGTAGACGAGTACGGCGGCGAAGATCGGACCGTGGACGTCGAAGAGCGCGAACGCACCGAGCATTCCGGCGTCGACGCCGCCGACGCCGCCGGGCAGCGGGATCAGGTTGGCGAGCATGCCGACGAAGAAGCCCTGGACGACGACGGAGAGCGGCACCTCGACGTCGAAGGCCTTGAACGAGGCCCAGAGGATCCCGATCTGCGCCGCCCAGAAGCCGATCGCCCCGAGGACGGCGAGCCCGCCTCGCGACGGCTCGCGGACGAAGGCGAGCGCTCCGCGGGTGCCGACCGCGGCGGTCGAGGGCACGGTCGCCACCCGGCGCGCGATCCGCCCCCAGAGCCGTTTCTGCGACGCGTGCGAGAAGCGCCGCTCGAGATCGCCCGGGACGACCGCGAGAAGCAGGAAGACGACGATCACGCCCCCCGCGAAGGCGGCGGGGACGATCGTCAGCCCCGGGGGGGCGTCGCCCCCGAGGACCCCGGTGCGAAGAAGGATCCCGTCGATCAGCAGGGCGAGCATGTAGACGGCGTAGACGAGGACGAGGAAGGTGATCATCCGGGCCGCGGTCTCCTTCTGCGGCATGCCCGCCTTGCGGAGCGCCCAGTAGGTGAGGACGATCCCGCCCGCTCCCCCGGCCGAGAACAGCCGAGTCGCAGCGAGCCCGGCCATGGTGATGTCGTAGGAGTCCCTCCAGCGCAGCTTCACCGACTCGCCGACGACGCCGCGGAACAGGGCCACGTAGGCGCCGAACATCGCGATCGAGAACCCGAGCGCGATCGTGATCCAGACCGGTTCCCCCTGGGCGAGCTTCGCGGTCGCATCCTCGTCCTCGAGCAGCTTCGGGAGCAGGAAGTAGATCCCGACGACGAGCAGCACGACGAAGACCGCGCTCTGCACCAGGCGCCGCGGGCTCTCGAAGAACGAGGGCTCCTGCGCCTCGTCCTCGACCTCGCCCGAGTCCGCATCGGGAGGCGGGCGCGAGAGCTTCGGATCGAGCTCTGCGTCCACCCCCTCCCGGTTGGGCGAGTTGGATCCGGGCATGCCTACCATCAATCCTCGCAGGCGGCCCCGTCGATCACGGATCGCGTCCGATTTCAGGCGGCGATTCGCTCGAGCCGCCGCAGGACCCGGTTTACCGCCTCGACCACCGGCTCGACGAGGGGCTCACCCCCGCGCACCACCCCGACCACCGCCGCCCCCGCGAGCAGGTCGGTGACGTAGTGCTCGCCGAGGTAGACGAGCGCGAAGGCGAGCGTCGCCGCGTAGCCCCAGCCGAGCGCTCCGGGCAGGGGCCCGACCTCGGCGAGGTGGATCGCGGCCATCAGCGAGGTGGCGAAGTGAAGCGAGGGCATCGCCGCCCAGGGGTTGCCGTTCAGCGACCCGTACAGGGGCTCCCAGGCGCGACCCCAGAGCTGCTCGCCGGCGTCGACCATGATCCGACGGACGGGCGCCTCGCCGGCGAGCGGAGCGACTCCGGGGGACCGCTCGACCGGCTCGCCGAGATGGCCCTGCTCGCCCGCCCACCAGGGTGGCGCCGTCGGAACGGCGAAGTAGATCGCGCATCCGACGTCGTAGGTGGCGGCGATCTGGCGGGCCGCCCGGGGGAACCGGTCGAGGTGGCGCGCCTGCACGAACAGCAGCGCCGCGTGCGGCTCCATGAACCAGGCCCAGTGGGCGATCGAGAGCACCCGGTCGAGCGCCGTCACCCGCCCCGGCCGCGAGAGCGAGCGCTGGAGGCGAACGGTCGGCAACTCACCGAGCCCGAGCAACCGGTCGGCGACGATCGGGTAGCGGATCCGAAGCCGGCGGCGGAGCGCCTCCGGGTCGTCGTAGGGAAGCTCATGGGCGATCGCAAAGCTCCACATCTGCAGCGTGTAGAGGGCGACGTCACGCCCCCGCGAGCGCGGCACCAAGACCGCGAGGGCCATCGGCCCGCCGACCAGGGCCGCGGCGGTCACCGCGTCGGGCACGCGGCTGCGCCGGCGGATCAGCGGCAGGACGATCGAGGCGGCGAGCGCCGCGCCGGCGCCGAGCCGCACCGCCGCGCGCAGCGCGGGCGATCGGCGGCGATGAAGGCCAAGCTGACGCAAGGCGGGCGAGTATAAGTCCGCGGATCGGGAACTTCGGTGCGCGCGCGCGGCGTCCAGCGCCTCGAGTCGGGGGGCGATTGCGCCCCCGATCACGATTAGAATGGCGCCGCCTTGAGCCGCCGCACGATCCTGCTCGCAATCACAGCCGTGCTCACGTTCGCGTGGGCGGCGGCGCCCGCCGAGGCGCTGCAGCTCTCGCCGACCGACCCCCACTCGCCGAACGCCGAGACGATCCACTCCACCTACTGGGTGATGATCGTGATCGTCGCCCTGCTGATCGTCGCCGTCAACGCCGCGCTGATCGTCGCCGTGGTGCGATTCCGAGAGCGCCGTGGGCGCGAGCCCTCCCGCTTCACGGCCGGTCGCGGGGCTCTGCGACCCCTGCTCGCCGGGCTCGCGGTGCTCGCCGTGGCGATCTTCGTCTACGGCGTCGTCCGCACCGACGACGCCCGCCGGATCGAGGCCAGCGGGCCGGACGGCCTCGGCGCCGCACCGACCGCACAGGTCGGGGTCACCGGCCTGCCGCCCGCCTCGATCGCGAGCGGCGAGCAGTCGGCGACCGGCTCGACGCCCGAGTCCGGCCAGGAGCCGAGCGAGACCTCGCCGCTTCAGATCGACGCGATCGCACAGCAGTGGTTGTGGCGGTTCGAGTACCCGGGCGGGAACCCCGGCCAGCGCACGTTCTCCTACGGGACGCTGGTGGTCCCGGTCGACACGACGGTGATCCTGAACATCAACTCCACCGACGTCCTGCACTCCTGGCACGTGCCGGCGCTCGGCGGGCAGGTCGAGGCGGTGCCGGGGACGATCACCCAGACGTGGTTCAAAGCCGACGAACCCGGCCTCTACGGGGGCAGCTCGACGATCTTCTCCGGAACCAGCTTCCCGGCGATGCGCTCCTGGGTGCGGGTCGTCACGGTGCCCGAGTATCAGGCGTACCTGGAGCAGTTGAAACAGAACCTGGCTGACGCCCAGGCGTTCGTCAGGCGGGCCCAGGTGAGGCAGCCCGAGCAATGACGCCGCCACCGACAGCCGCTCCGGCGCGCCCGGAGATCGTCAGCCGCCGGGTCCGCAAGCCGCGCCCGGGCTGGGTTGAACGGGTCACGAGCGCCGACCACAAGACCGTCGCGCAGCTCTACGTCGGTACTGCGCTGACGATGCTCGCGCTCGTCGCGGTCGAATTCGCGCTGATGCGCATGCAGCTGATCGTGCCCGAGAACTCGCTCATCAACCCCGAGATCTTCAACCGGCTGCTGAGCGCCTCCGGCGTCAGCTTCGTCGTCCTCTTCGCGATCCCGCTCGCGCTCGGCCTGATCGGCTACATCGTGCCGCTCCAGATCGGGGCCAGGGGCGTCGCGCTGCCGCGCCTCAACCAGCTCTCATATTGGCTGTACGCGGCCGGCGCTGTGAGCCTCTACGCGAGCTTCCTCTACACGGCGCCGGAGTCGGGGACCACGGCCCAGCCGCCGCTCTCGAGCATCGCCTACTCGCCGTCGAACGGCACCGACGCCTGGATCCTCGGAACCGGGCTCGCGGTCGGCGGCTTCGTCTGCTTCGCGATCAACCTGATCGTCACCGTGAGCCGGCTCCGGGCTCCCGGCCTCGCCTGGCGGCGGATGCCACCGTTCACGGCCGCGGCGACGGTGATCGCCTGGTTGCTGATCGTGATCGGCCCGGTGATGCTCGCGGCGCTGACGATGCTGACCGTCGACCGGCACTTCAACGGGGTCTTCTACGACTCCGCGGAGGGCGGCGCCCCGCTGCTCTACCAGCACCTCTCCTACATCTTCCTCACCGGCACGTACCTGATCATCTTCCTCGCCGCCGCCGGGGCGATCTCCGAGATCCTCCCCACGTTCGCGCGCAAGCCCCTGTTCAGCAGACGCGCGGTGAGCTCGTCGTTCGTCGCCGTCGCCGTCCTCGGCCTGATGGCCTGGATGCAGAACATGTACATCGCGCCGCTCAGCACCGGCTGGACGTTCATGGCGATGGCGTTCGCTCTCGCGCTGCTGGTCCCGATCGGATTGCTCCTCTACAGCTGGATCGCGACGATCTGGGGTGGCGCGCTCGAGCTCCGCGCGGCCACCTGGTACGCGCTGCTCGCGGTCTCGACGATGGCGTGCGGGCTCGGCGGCGAGCTCGCCTACTCCGTCATCCCGGTCGGCTGGGCGCTCGACTTCACGACCGCGAGCCAGGGCGACACCCTCTACGTGCTCGTCGGCGGCGCGGTGATCGGCGGTTTCGCAGCGCTTCACTACTGGTTCCCGAAGCTCTCCGGCAGGCTGCTGGGCGAGGGGTTGGGCAAGTTCGCGCTGCTGCTGATGGTGATCGGGATCCACCTCTACGTGCTGCCGATGTTCCTCGCGGGGCTCAAGGGCCAGCCGGTCGACATCTTCAAGTACTACGAGGACAGCGGACTCGACACGCTCAACCTGATCGCCTCGATCGGAGCATTCGTCCTCGTCGTCGGGATCCTGGTCGAGCTCGGCAACGCGGCACACAGCTGGAACAACGGGATCCCGGCCCGCGGTCACGACCCATGGCGCGGGGCGACGCTGGAGTGGTTCGCGCTCTCGCCCCCACCGCCGCACAACTTCGACGCCGTCCCCGACGTCCGTAGCCCCGAGCCGCTGCACGACATTCGCGAGTCGATCCGGCGCCGGACCGAGGACTTCACCCCACCGGCGCCGCTCGAGCGGGTCGCGAATCGCGAGCCCGAACCCGAGCCGGTGGGCGCCTCCCCGGAGACCGCCGAGGCGTCCAGGCCGCCGCCCGACGACCGCCCGAACGACCCGGACGACGGCGACAGCGCCCCTGTAGCCTGACCTTGATGCAGCATGTCGCCTCTCGTGGCGATGCGGACGAGCTCGCTCGCTTCCGCCGCCTCGTCACCGCGACGATCGTCGCGACCTTCGTCCTGATCCTGATCGGCGGAATCGTCCGCGTCAGCGATTCCGGGCTCGGCTGCGGCGCCGCCGGCAGCGGCACCCACGGTTGGCCGCTGTGCGAGGGCGGGCTGCTGCCCGCCGACTCCGCCGAGTCGGCGGTCGAGTTCAGCCACCGGGTCGCGGCGACGATCGTCGTCCTGCTGATCGGCCTCGTCACCTGGAAGGCGTTCCGCTCGCTGCGCTCGCGGCGCTGGTTGGTTCGCGGATCGGTCGCCGCGGTCGTCCTCGTGCTCGGCCAGGCGGCGCTCGGGGGCCTCACGGTCGAGAAGGGCCTCGAGGACGAGCTGGTCGCCGCCCACCTGGCGCTGGCGATGCTCCTGCTCGGCCTCCTGTTCCTCTTACGCCGCGCGTCGGACCCGGCGACCGAAGCTCCTCCGGCGACGACCCAGCGCGGGCTGAGGCCGCTGACCACGCTCACCGCGATCCTCGTCCTGGCGACGATCGTCGCCGGCGGCTACGTCGCGGGAACCGAGTACCGCGGTACCGACGGCCAACAGGCGCTCGCCGGCGCCCACGAGGCCTGCGGCCAAGGCTGGAGCAGCGATCAGTTCCCGGGCTGCAACGGGCAGGGCTTCCTCTCGTTCGGCCAGACGCGGCTCGCCGACATCCAGCTCGCCCATCGTCTGTTCATGTACCTGGCGGCGATCTCCGTGATCGCGATGGCCGCCGTGGCGCTGCGGCGGCGCGCAGCGAGCAAGGCCTTCTGGATCGCCCCGCTGATCCTCGTCGCCCAGATCGCCCTCGGCGCGATCAACGTCTGGGCCGGCGAGCACGCCGGGCTGATCATCGCCCACCTCGCGCTCGGCACCACCCTCTGGGCGACCGTCGTCTACGCGAGGGCGAGCCTGATGGAAGCCCCGGTTCCGGCCACCGCGCCGAGCCGCCGCCCCGAACCACGAGACGCGGTCGCCGCCTAGTCGGATGGAGAGCGCGACGACCACCCGTAACCCTGTCGACCCCGGCCAGGTCGAGGCGCCGGGGGTCGGCTGGCCGCTGCAGGCGCGCGAGCGCACGCTGCTCGCGACGCTTCGCGACTACGTCGCCCTGACGAAGCCGCGAATCATCTCGCTGCTGCTGCTGACCACGCTGGCGACGATGTTCGCCGCCGATCCCGCCGGCCCCTCGCCGGCGATCGTGCTCTGGACGATGTTGGGCGGCTACCTCGCCGCCGGGGGTGCAGGCGCGATCAACCACTACATCGATCGCGACCGCGATGCCCGCATGGCTCGGACCCGCGGCCGACCGCTGGTCGCGGGCCGGATCGAGCCGCTCCACGGGCTCGTCTTCGGAGTCGTGCTCGGCGCCCTCGCGACGGTGCAGCTGGCGATCACCGTCAACCCGCTGGCCGCGGCACTGGCGCTCACCGGTCTGCTCGGTTACGTGTTCGTCTACACGTTGTGGCTGAAGCCGCTGACGCCGCAGAACATCGTCATCGGCGGCGCCGCCGGCGCGATGCCGCCGCTCGTCGGCTGGGCAGCCGCGACCGGGGGGCTCTCGATCGACGCGATCTATCCGTTCGGGATCGTCTTCCTCTGGACCCCGCCGCATTTCTGGGCGCTCTCGCTGCTGATCAAGGACGACTACGCCCGCACCGGGGTACCGATGCTGCCCGTCGTCCGCGGCGAGGCCGTGACCCGGCGGCAGATCCTCGCCTACACGCTGATCCTGGTCGCGTTCACCCTGTTGCCCGTCGCGACCGGCTTCTTGGGAGCGATCTACCTCGTCGCCGCAGCGCTGCTCGGGGCCGGCTTCATCGCCCTCGCCGCCCATCTCCTGCGCCGGCCGTCGCGGCGGGCAGCGCTGCGCCTCTACCTCTCCTCGCTCGCCTACCTCGCCCTGCTGTTCTGCGCGATGGCCGCGGACCGGGTCATCTGATACAACGGCGCCGTGGATCGCACCAGAGCAACCGGCTACATCGGCTCCGGGCTGCTGATCGCGGCGATCGCGCTCGGGGTGTTCGCGCTCACATTCCTGGTCGCGATCCTCTACATCGGCTGAGATGGCGGACGAGCGCCGCAACGGAGAGCCGACCGAGCTCATCTACCTGCCCGAGCCCTCGTGGCAGCCGCTCCTGCTCGCATTCGGCCTCGCCGCGGCGCTCGCCACCTGGTTCATCTGGTGGCCGTACGGCGTCGCCGGCGCGATCGTCGCGCTGTTCGCGCTCGGCGCCTGGATCCGCGACGCCCGCCGCGGCTATGACCGCCTGCCGCGCCGCCAGCGGGTCTCGACCGCCGTTCTGCCGCCCGTCCCGCTGCGGAAGTAGCCCGCGCCAGTCGCGGTGCGGGCGCCGTCTCGCGATCAGAGGCGCCGGTGCATGATGTGCAGCCCGACGTAGCCGTCGTCCGGATGCAGAAAGCCCTCCGGCACCGTCCCGATCACCTCGAAGCCGAGCGAGCGCCAGAGCGCCACCGCACCGGCGTTGGTCTCGACGACGGCGTTGAACTGGATCGCGCGGAAGCCGTCGTCCCGCGCCCGGTCGAGGACGTGCTCGCCGAGCGCCCGCCCGACCCCTTGCCCACGGCGCCGGGGGTCGACCATGAAGCTCGCGGTGGCGACGTGCGCGGCCGGACCGCCGTGGTTCGGGTGCATCTTCGCGGTCCCGACGACGGTCCCGTCCGCGGCGACGGCGATCACCGTACGCCCCGGCGGCTCGAGCATCCACAGCCTCCGCGCCTCGTCCTCGAGCGGGTCGCGGTCGTAGGAGAAGGTGTCCCCGGCGGCGACGACGCTCCTGAAGATCGGCCAGATCGCCGGCCAGTCGTCGGCGGTCGCGTCCCTGATCGCCACGACGGGCGGGTCGAGACGCCGACCGCGTGCGCGGCGGCGGGACCGAGCTGGGCGTGGCCGGCGGGCGAGCCCATGCCGGTGGCATGGGCAAGTCCCGACGGGCCGATCCAGCGACGGTATCCGCCGCGCGCGTGAGGTCGTGGAACACTACGACCGCGTTCTGCTCGGCCTCGGGCGAGATCGTGCTCGAGGTGGCGCCCTCTGAGGTCCAGACGCGGACGATGTCGCGCATCGAGAGCATCCCGACCAGCTCGCCGCGCTCGACGATCACGAGGTGGCGGATGTGGCGGTGCGACATCTCGACCGCGGCGCGCTCGAGGCTCCAGTCCGGCGCCGCCGCGATCACGGTGTCCGACATGTGGTCGCCGACGCGCTCGGAGTCGGGGTCCTCCCCGCGCCCGAGGGAGAGCAGGATGTCGCGCTCGGAGACGACGCGTGGACCCGGGGACTCCTCGTCGAGGACGACCGCCGCTCCAACTCCCCGGGCGCCCATCCGCTGCGCGGCCTCGCGCAGCGTGTGTCCCGGGCCGAGGGTCAGGATCACCTCCGACATCCCCTCGCGAACTTCCATTTCGACCCGACTACCTCCCGTCTCAGTCGCTAGTGCAGATCGGCTCGAACCCTAACGGATGGGCGCCGCGTCGTTGCCCGGACCGTGCTCGCCGGACAGATAGGATTGCGCCCGTGCGCAGGACCGTTCACCGCAGTCGCCGGCGGATCGCCGCCGCCCGTCTGACTGGGGCCGCGATCGGCCTGGTCACGGCGGCGGTGGTGGCCGGCTGCGGCGGGCGCGAGCAACGACGTCGACCGCGGCCGCGTCCTCTTCCAGCAGAACTGCGGCACCTGTCACACGCTCGCCCAGGCGGGCACCAGCGCCACCGTCGGCCCGAACCTCGACGCGGCCTTCCTCCAGGCGCGGGCCGCCGGCATGGACAGCGACACGGTCGAGGGCGTCGTCAGTGCGCAGATCGAGAACCCGCGCTATGAGGAGAAGGGCATCAACAACTACGACAAGGTCTACATGCCGGCCGAGATCGTCACCGGCCAGGACGCCGCGGACGTCGCCGCCTACGTCGGCAGCGTCGCCGGAGTCCCGGGCGCGAAGCCGCCACAGCTGCCGCCCGACCAGCTGTTCACGCAGAAGTGCGGTATCTGCCACACGCTCGCCGCCGCGGGCACGAACGCCTCGACGGGCCCGAACCTCGACGAGGTGCTGACCGGCAAGGACGCGAAGTTCATCGAGCAGCAGATCATCGACCCGAACTCGAACATCGCCCAGGGCTTCCAGCCGGACATCATGCCGCAGGACTTCGGGACGACGTTGAGCCCGAAGGACGTCCAGGGACTCGTCGACTACCTGCTCCAGAACGTCAAGGGCGCGAAGCAGTAGGTCGCGTCAGACGGCCCTCGCAGCGTTGCGCTCGGCCTCGAGGTCGACGACGACGTGGGTGACCGGCAGCGGCAGCTCGCGCTCGGCCCGCTCCACCACCCCGCTCTCGAGCCACCTCGAACGCTCCGGCGGGTGGGTCGAGACGATCACCTCGTCGGCGGGAAAGACGCGCAGGGCATCCTCGATCGCGGTATTCGGATCGTGGTGGTCGCCGACCTCGCCTCGAGCGTCGATCCCGATCGCCGCCATCGCCTCGAGCGAGCGATCGAGCCGCTCCCGCGCCTCGGCGATCGCTCCGTCGACGTCGTGCGAGAGATGGCGTAGCCGCGAGCTCGCAAGCGCCGGGACCACCACCATCACCTCGCTCCGGCGACCCCGGGTGCGGCGGCCGAGCTCGGACAGCAGCGCTTCGCCGGCGACGGTCTCGTTCGCGACCACCAGCACGCGGTGAACGGTGTCGTCGGAGTCGGCGACCTCGGCCGTGTGGGGCTCGGTCCCGCGAAGGCTTCGCCACGCGAGCCAGGCCCCGACCCCGATCTCGATCGCGAGCAGGATCGCTCCCCACTCGGGGCCGAAGATCAGCGCCAGGGCGATCACCGGCGCCGCGGCGATCCCGACGATCAAAACGACCCTGAACATCTCGGCCTCGGAACGGAGCGGATTGTGCATCGGGCCTCCTCGGAACGGACTGGTGCAGCACGGTCAACGTAGCGCGTCGGCGCCCGGGGTTCCAGATCGGTTCCCCTCAGGTATTACGGCTCAGAAACGGTCACGGGTTGCCGGCGCGGCGAAGGACGGCAAGAAGCCGTTCATTGCATGCCCCGCGGGGCGCTGGGATACTCCCCGGCAATGAAGCGACCGGCACCACGGCGGGCGCGTGACCCGAAGGTAGAGCGGCTCTCGCAGGTCCAGCTGTTCTCGGCCTGCAGCAAGCGTGACCTCGCTCGCATCGCCGTGCTCGCCGAGGAGATCGAGGTTCCCGACGGCCGCGTGCTGATGCGCCAGGGCGACCCCGGGAGAGAGGCCTTCGTGATCGCCGACGGTCGGGCCAAGGCGACGATCCGCGGCAAGCGGAGCGTCATGATGGGCCCCGGCGAATGCTTCGGCGAGATGGCTCTCCTTCACTCCGCGCCGCGCTCCGCCACGGTCACCGCCGAGAGCGACATGCAGCTCCTCGTGCTCGGCTCCCGCGAGTTCTCGGCGCTGATCGAGGACGTCCCGGCCGTCGGTCGGAAGGTCCTTGCCGCCCTCGCCGATCGGGTTCGCGACGCCGAGCGAGCCCGGCCTCACCACTGAGCGGGTCCTACCCCCGCAGCCCGGTGGCTTCGATGGCCTCCTCCGGGCTCGCGTACATCTGCATCCTGATCGACTGTCCGTCCCGGAGCGTCCAGACCTGACCGAAACGCATGTCGACGGGAACTCCCGTCGCCTTCGAACGCCCCCGCTGATGGACGATGACGACGACGCGCTCCCCGGCGTCGATGTAATCCTCGACCTCGACTTCCCATTCATCCCATGCATCGCCCCACTCGGCGTTGAACTGCCTCGCACCCTCGATGCCGGGGTAGATCTTCTGCTCGGGCCAGCCGCGGAAGCTCGACATGTCCCAGACGAAATCGGGATGCAGGTCGCCGCGGAATTCACCGGTGGCGATCCAGTGCTCGTAGCCGCTTCGAATGATCTCGACGTTCGCCTCCGACATCGCCGGCTCAGTATCTCGCTAACGCATCCGGCTGCTGCCGATTCGGTTGCATTCGCGGTCGCCTGGGATAGGTTTGGAGCCGATCCGAAAATGGAGGTTTAGCCCGATGCCCAGAACGCTTATCCCGAAGCTCGCCCTCGCCGCGGTGATCGCCCTCGCCTTCTCGGGCCTGACGATCAGCGCCGCGCCGGCAACGAACACGGTCGAGATCGGCAGCCGGATCATCATGCGCCCCAACTTCCCCGCCTTCCACGGCAGGGTCAAGTCCCCGAACGACGCCTGCGTGGACAACCGGCTCGTGAAGCTGTTCAAGAAGAAGCGCAGCGGTGGCCGCAAGCTGCTCGGCAAGACCCACACCGACGAGGTCGGCAAGTGGGAGGTCATCGTCGACCCGTTGAGCTCAGGCTCCTACCGGGCGGTGGTCAAGCAGCGCGCGGAGGGAACCGCGGGAACGATCTTCGTCTGCCGGCGCGACAAGTCCAAGCGTGCGGTGGTCGACTGAGAGCGCCTCGACCGGCTCGCGAGTGAGTTCGACGCGCACGGAGGCCATACCCCTTAGCTTCAGAGTGTTGCCGCCGACCCTCTCACATCGGGCGGCAATCGCAAGCGGCCGCTTCCGTGGCTTCGCCCCGAGGGTCCTCGGCCATCCCGATCCATCCACCACCGAAAGTGTCGCCTTTCGATGCCTGTTTGGCGGGTCTTCGGGGCCCGTCATGGTGGGCCGCGTGGAGACCGCCGGCGTCCGTGGGACGAGGCAACGAGCCCATACGCTCGGCTCGGCACACGCCGATCACCGGCCCGCCGCGCGGGACTTGGAGCGCCGGCGCCTCAGCGCCCGCTGGAGCGAGAGCGTCAGTACGGCGCCCACCACCATCATGACCACGTTCACCGCGAGCAAGCCGATGGTGCTCGTGACCGTGGACAGCTCCCCGATCCCGGCCGCTACCCCGAGATAGGCCGCAGCGGGAATCGTCGTCACCGACACCGCCACTCCGACGGCTGAGCTGGCGCGGGTCTCGAGAGCCAGCATGCCCGCGACGCCCGCCACGAACGCCACTACGACGGTCTCGTGGCTGACGGTCGTCAGGCCGCCGAGCGCGGCCGACGCAGAGCCGAGGTCGAACCCGGAGGAGATCAGGTCGAAACCGTCCTGGACCGCCGCGCTCACCGCCGCGGCGCCGGCGGCGACGGCCAGCCCGACGATCAGGGTCAGCGAGGCCTCGGCGACGAGTCGGCCGCGACGCCCCAAGATGCCGACGCCGATCGCGGTGATCGGCAGGAGGTCCGGGCTGACCGCCATCGCGCCGACGATCAGGATCGTGTTCGTCTCGATGACGCCGTAGCTTGCGATCACTCCCGCAACAATCATCAGCGCGAGGTAGCGGGCGACCGGCCGCGCGTTGAGCCACGCTTGGCCGAGCACGTCGGCCCACACGAGGCTCACCTCGGGGCGCGTGCTTGCCGCCCAGTCGACGACTTCGACTCGAGTCAGGACTGTGTCGGGTGCCTTTACCCCGAGCCGACGCAGATCATCGAGCACCGGATCGACCGAGCGCGGCCGAACTCCCGCAGTGACAACCGCATGGCCCGCCTGGGCGGCGTCGACGCAGCGGACGCGGCTGACGCCGTCGCGCTCGATCAGGGATTCGGCAACCCTGGCCATCAGCGCCGACTCGCCGAAGACCTCGAGCTGCATCATCGAAGCGAACCGTCGGTCGAGCCGCCTCGGTCGGCCTGGTCGCTCACTTGGCTCACTTCGCGTCGACCCGCTGGAATAACGCGATCCTATTGCCGGATGCGCCGGCTCTCATCGATCAACCCTCGCTTCGGCTTGAAGGCGCTGTCGATCAGCAGCGAGCTCTCCGCGACTGGTTCCAGCGGCCGATCTGCGCCGGCCCCTCGCGGCCCGGATCGGATCGACGTTCGTGATCGTCGGCGATCCGGGAAGATCGACCGCCGTACGGCCGAGCTCCGGAGGCTCTCCCTCGGGCTCGTTTTCGCGCTGATCGTGGGCGCACTGTGGGCGACGGCTCTCCTGATCTCCCATCTGATCAACGGCGGCAACGAGGCTCATGACGCATCGCCGCTGCTGGAGGCGGGCGCGACCGTCTGGGTGTCGAACTCATCGCCTTCGACTCCTCTATTGGGAGCTGGACGGCGGCAGCGCGCCGGAGCGAGCTCACGACCTCCGGACCGCGTCGTGGACTTCGCGTTCCCGCAGCAGATGAGCCCGAACCTCGCGCCCCACACTGGCGTCCCGCTTCATCGACTACCTGTATCTGGGGTTCACCAACGCGACGCGTTCAGTCCCACGGATGCGATGCCGCTGGCGCCCCCGCCTTCCACTCCGCGTCGTAGGTGCTGACCGCCTGGGGCTTTTCCCCCTTCTTCCTCGAATAGATCGTCTGCGGCTCGACCGGGATCTTCGTGCCGCTGGCATACGGCTCGGAGGTCACGTCCCCGTTCGGAAAGTACGACTGCATCGTCCACAGGACCTCGTCGGCGGTGCGCGGGGACCAGACGGCCTCGTCGAAGCCGAAGTCGACCGGGCTCCGAGTCTCGGGGTCGCTGCCCAGGTGCCACTGCCCCACATCCCCGTCGCGTACCCGGCATCGGACAGCGCCTGGGCGATCGTCACCTCCCAACGTGTCATCCCGTCGGGGCCACCCCCGAGCGCCACCGCCGCTGTGCCCGAGCGGATCGGGTGCCGACCGGTCAAGAGCGCCGATCGGGCCGGCGTGCACTGCGCCTCCATGTTGAAGTTCAGAGAGCTTCAAGCCCTCGTCGGCGAACGCGTCGATCCGCGGCGTGGGCGCGCCGCGCAGGATTCCGCCTCCGTAGCACCCGAGCTCGCCCCACCCGAAGTTGTCCCAGTAGAAGAAGACGATGTTCGGCTGCTTGTCGGGCATCCCGACTCTTTTCGCTACGGCGTCAGGCCGACCCTATGCGATCGCCGGGTGGACTGCATGCGGTTTCGTGGGAGAGTCTGCTGGACGTTCTATCGACTAGCCACGAGGAGGGATCGATGACGGCGATCACGCCCGAAGGGGCACGGATCCAGCTCGAGGGTGGCGGCGTCGAACTCCGAACTCACGAGATCGGCGGGGACATGACGGTCGCCTTCATTCGAGCGCCGGCGGGTTGGGACCTGGGGCCACTGCTGGTCGGACTGCCCGACGACCTCTGCCAGTGTCCGCATTGGGGTTACGTGCTGAGCGGGCGGCTCGGGCTGAGGACAAAGGACGGCGAGGAGGTCTATGAGGCGGGCCAGGCCTTTTACTGGTCGCCGGGGCACGCGCCGAAGGTGATCGAGGACGTCGAATACGTCGAGTTCTCGCCGACCAGCGGGCTCAACGAGCTCATCGATCACGTCAAGGCCCGGTTGGGCTGAGCTGACGTTGCACGCCAGGCGACACCCTCGCGACGGGATAGGGTTGGCGTGAAATGACGGATCCTCGTGACGTCGGCGCGCACGCCGCTGATTCTCCGCACGCCGCTGATCCTCCAGCGACGGATGAGCTGAGAGTTCGACACCGGCTAGGACTCGAGTTCGGCTCACGCGAGGAGTGGGACGACCCGACGCTCGAATGGCGGCGGCTGTTCTCCGAGCTGCTCGGGACGTTCTTTCTTGTGCTCGTGGCCGCCGGCGGCGGGATCTTGGTCGGCGAGGGTCAGATCGTCCTCGCAGCGGCGGTCGTCGCGCCGGGCCTCATGGTCATGGCGATCATCCTGTTCATGGGCGCGGTCTCCGGCGCGCACCTGAACCCGGCCGTCTCGCTGGCATTTGCCCTGCGCGGGGACTTCCCCTGGAGGCGCGTACCTGGCTACATCATCGTCCAGCTCGTCGGCGCGACGCTCGCCTGCCTGTTCCTCGACGCGGTGTTCGGGAACATCCAGCACCTCGGTGCCACGCTGCCCGGTTCGGGCTATGAGAACTGGCAGGCGTTTCTGATGGAGGTCGTCCTCACGCTCGGTCTCGTCAGCGTCATCCTCGGGACCGCCTCGGCGGCCCAGAACATCGGCGCGATCGCGGCGCTCGGCGTCGGCGGCTACATCGCGCTGGCTGGGCTCTGGTCGGCGCCGGTGAGCGGCACCTCGATGAACCCGGCGCGCTCGTTCGGACCGGCGCTGGTCAGCGGCGACTTCACCAGCTACTGGGTTTATGTCGCGGGCCCGATCGCCGGGGCGATGCTCGCCGTCGGCTGCGCGTACGCCCTTCGCGGACCGGGTGGCGACCCGATCGCGAGGGCAGCCGGCTCGGGCGTGCTGACGCCGGGGCGCCTGGCAGAGAAACAGCGTCTGTCCGGAAAGATCGATCGCGGCGAGGTGGAGCCGCCCGGCGTAGCCGAGCCTGAGCAGCCCAAGGATTGAGCGGTTGAGTCGCAGCCGTTCCCAGGCCATGGACCACGTCGTCCTGGTCCTGTTCGAAAACCGCTCACTCGACAACCTGCTCGGTCACCTCTACGGGCCCGAGGACGGCAAGACCTTCGAGGGCGTGATCGGCAAGGAGCTCAGCAACCCGATCCCCGATTGGGCCGAGCACGGAGCCGAGCGCAAGGTGGTCCCCTACACGGTCACGACCGACATGGACGCACCGAACCCCGACTCCGGCGAGGAGTACTTCCACACCAACACCCAGCTCTACAACACGCTCGACGAGCACAACCGGTTCAAGATCGGCGAGGCCGTGACCGCGCCGTGGAACGTCCCGCCGCCCGGGACCGAGCCGACGATGGACGGCTTCGTCACCGACTACATCAGCACCTTCACCGGCGAGGTGGGTCGCCAGCCCACCTATGAGGAGTACGCCCAGATCATGACCGGCTACACGCCGGAGCAGGTGCCGGTGCTGAGCGGGGTGGCGAAGGGCTTTGGCGTCTTCGATCACTGGTTCTGCGAGGTGCCCTCGCAGACGTTCATGAACCGCTCGTTCTGGACCGCCGGGACCTCCTCGGGCCTCGTGGTCAACAGCCCGGCGATGAAGTGGACGCAGAAGAACACCGCCGAGACGCTGTTCGACCGGCTGGAGGCGCACGGACGCACGTGGAAGGTCTACGTGCTGGAACCGTCTCGCCTCTCGTTCACGGGCTGGATCCACATGCCCCGGCTCAAGGACCGCCTGGCGACGAACATCGTGCCGTTCTCGGAGTTCGAGCGGGACGCGGCCAACGGGACGCTGCCGGACTTCAGCCTGATCGAGCCGAGCCTGGCCGCCGGGCACGCCGACTATCACCCGGCGTGCGGCAGATCGTTCATCGGCGACGACGTCGACATCGCGGTCGACCCTCCGTCCTCGATCCTCGCCGGCGAGGACTTCCTCGCGCGCATCTACGGCGCGATCAGATCCGCCGACTCCTCCGAGGGTTCAAACGCCTACAACACGACGTTCTTCGTCGGCTGGGACGAGCCCGGCGGCACCTACGACCACGTCCCTCCCGGACCGGTGCCCCCGCCGGACCCCGGCGCCCCCGCGGGAGAGTGCGACTTCACCTTCGACCGCTCCGGCTACCGCGTGCCCGCGATCATCGTCTCCCCGTGGATCGACGAGGGCACGGTGATCAACGACGAGTACCGCCACACCTCGTTGCTCGCGACGCTGCGCAAGAGCTGGGACCTGGGCGACCCGTTCAGCGACCGCGACGCCGCCGCCCGCACATTCGACCACCTGCTCTCGCGCGAGACGCCGCGTGACCCCGCGAGCTGGCCCGACGTGCACCCGCGTCCCGTGCCGGAATGGCAGCTGACCAAGGTGGAGCTCGGTCAGGCGCTCAGCCCGCTCGGCAAGGCGATCGGCCCGGGGATGGTGGAGCACGCCAAGCAGGCCGGGCTCCCGCTCCCCGCCGACATTGCCGACGGCAAGGGGACCCCGACCGACGAACAGCTCGTCGAGGTCATCTTCGAACTCGCCGCGCAGTACTTCCCGCGGCTCGCCGAAGCCGCGGAATCCACCGAAGCCCAGGGCCAGGTGCCGTGAGCTGTTCCGCCCTGCAGTATCTCGCGCCCGAGATAGAGCACGAGGACTTGTGGGCAAACGGTGGTTCGGCGCCAGGCCTCGGCTAGGTCCCCCGCTCGCGCTCGAACTGCTCCAGCTCCTGGCGGAGATATGCGTTGAGTCTGAGTTGCGGCGCGACGGCCTCGCCCATCTCGAGATCCGCGTGCCAGGCGCGGACCCTGGCGGCGAGCGTCGGGGCCTTGAAGAACTCCACCGCGCGCTCACCGACCTCGGCGTAGACCACACGCCAGTCGTGAAGGTTCGCGAGCTTGTCGGCGATGTAGATCGCGGCGCACTCAGGCTCGGACTCGGCGACGCGTTCGCGAATCGCCTGCTTACGTGCCTCCCAGTCCTCGATCGCCGGATCCTCGGTGAGCGTAGCTACGAGTTCCCCCACCTTCGGCCCGAAGCTCTCGATCACATCGACGATCGTGAAGCCCGAATCCTCGACGACGTCGTGAAGGAGGCCGGCGGCGCACACCGACTCGGAGTAGCCCTCGTCCCGGAGCAACTCCGCGACCTGGATCGGGTGCTCGAGATACGGCCTGCCGTGACCCCCTCGCGTGTGTCCGGAGTGAGCCCGGCTCGCGACCGAGAAAGCCGACGAGAGGCGGTCGGACTCGACCACGAACGCCGGGGCCTCAGTCCCGGGCTCCGAGTGCAGGTCAGGGTCCATGGCGCAGGTCGTCGAACGACGGGTTTTCGAACAGCACGACAGCGACATGGTCGCGCGTGTGGGAATGTCCAGGCTTCGACCTGGAAGTTTCGGTCACAGCAGTTGAGCCCTCCATGGCAGCCGCCGACGGATTATCGGCGTTCGACCGCACCTGTCGCTGGATACTACGCGCCCGCGGGGCGGAGTGAGGCCGCGGTCTGAGCCTCGAGATCGGCGGGGCCGATGTCAGGGGCGTAAGCTACGGGAAGGACAACGTCCCAGCCGACGAATCACAGAGGCCATGCCCTCCGCGCCCACCAAATCTCCGCTCAAGGACACCGGCTCCCCAGAGGAACGCGCAGCCGTCGGCAAGGCGGCGCGGAAGAAGGTTCCGCGCTCGAGCCACGGGGAATGGAAGCCGGCAGCGCGCCGGCGAGACCCGGTCAAGGTGCTCGAGGACCAGGCCAAGAGCCGCGTCCAAGAGCTCGTTCCGATCCGCTACGGGCGGATGCTCGCGTCGCCGTTCACGTTCTTCCGCGGCGCGGCGGCGATCATGGCGATGGACCTCGCGAAGACCCCCGAGTCCGGGTTGCGCGTCCAGGCATGCGGCGATGCCCATCTCTCGAACTTCGGTGTCTTCGCCGCACCGGATCGCCGTCTGGTGTTCGACGTCAACGACTTCGACGAGACCCTTCCGGGGCCCTGGGAGTGGGACCTCAAGCGTCTCGCGGCGAGCTTCGCGATCGCCGGGCGCGACCGCGACTTCACCCCGAAGGAGACCCGCGCCGCGGTCCTCCGCACGGTCCGCTCCTACCGTGAGGCGATGCGCGAGTTCGCCGCGATGCGGAACCTCGACGTCTGGTACGCGCGCCTCGACGTCGACACCGTCCTCGCCGACCTGGCCAAGGTCGCCGACCGCAAGCAGATGAAGGTGGCGCACAAGAACGTCGCGAAGGCCGGAAAGAAGAACAGCATGAAGGCCTTCGATCGCCTCGTCCGGGTGGTCGACGGCGAGCCGCGGATCATCAGCGATCCGCCGCTGCTGGTCCCCGCCGGCGAGCTGGTCTCCGAGGATCAGCGCGAAGCGCTCGAGGAGCGGATCCTCGAGATGATCGGCCGTTACCGCGAGAGCCTCAAAGGAGACCGCCGCCACCTCTTCGACAGCTACCGGTTCGTCGAGATGGCCCGCAAGGTGGTCGGGGTCGGCAGCGTCGGGACCCGCGCCTGGGTGCTGCTGATGATGGGCCGCGACGGACAGGACCCGCTCTTCATGCAGGCCAAGGAGGCCGAGGCCTCGGTGCTCGAGCCCTACGTCGGCGAGAGCGAGTTCAAAAACCACGGCGAGCGGGTGGTCGAGGGCCAGTGGCTGATGCAGGCCTCGAGCGACATCCTTCTCGGCTGGCTCCCAGCCCTGGGCTTCGACGACGGCAAGCGAGACTTCTACGTGCGCCAACTCTGGGACGGCAAGCGGTCGGTCGACGTCGACACCCTGCCGCCGGAGGGACTGGCGATCTACGGGCGGGTCTGCGGCTGGACGCTTGCCCGAGCCCACGCGCGGTCCGGCGACCGGATCGCGATCGGTGCCTACCTCGGCAAGGGCGAGACCTTCGACCAGGCGATCGCCGAGTTCTCAGAGCTCTATGCGGACCAGAACGAGCTCGACTACGGCATGCTCGCCGACGCCGCCAAGTCGGGCCGCATCGAGGTGGAGACCGACCTCGACTAGCGGGCCGCCGGCGCCGAGGCCTTCAATGCGGTGGTCGCAATCGACCTCTGCGAGTACCTCGGCCGCGACTGCCGCTTGCCCGGCTTGCCGAGCTCCGGTCGGGCGTGGCGCCGCTCATGCGGACGCCCGGCCGCCCACCGGCTTGCCCTCGGCATCGCACGGCAGCCGGCCGGCTTCCCCGGTCAGGCTGCCTTCCTGATCCAGGATCCTCAGGGTGCGCTCCATCGCCACCGGCTGCAGGCCCCCGACGTCGTCGCGATACGGATCGTCGAGGAACTGGATCAGGAGGAGCATCGCTGTGATCACGGCGGTGACCGATCCCATGAGCATCGCCTGGCTCTTGGCACGCTCACCGCTATCGGCGAAGAACAGCGCGTAGGCGAAGATCACGACGGAGATGAACAGGAGGACGAACCACAGCGGTTCCGGGATGATCCCCACCGCGCCGTGGATGCGGTCACTGCGGCCCTGCTCGCGATCCGCGGTGTGGTCGAGACACTGGTCATACGCCGACTGCTGGGCGTTCGTCGTGGGATCGGTGGTCTTCAGGGTCCGAAACAGCGCCAGGGTCCACGGGTTGGCGACGTCCCCCTCGGTCCCGGCCTCGAGCGCCGGCCATTCGACGTAGACGATCGATCTCGCGTAGCAGACGAGCTCATTGCCGAGCTCGACACGGACACCGGCGGGGAGGAACTGCGCGAGCTCGAACTGCTCGCGGACCGCAATCGCCTCCGCCTCGGCCCCGCTGCGGGAGTCGTCATAGCTCGTGAAGGCGAGGAAGACGATGAACCCGAGCAGGACCGCGAAGCCCGTCGCCAGCACCCCAAACCCACCCGCGGCACGATCGCCGTCGGCGAAGAAGCTTCCGTCGGGCGCACGGCGACGAACCAGCAGCATCGCCGCGACGGAGACCGCCGTGGCCACGCCGATGATCAGCAGCGCAACGAGTGGACTCATCCCGGGCCATCATGCCGTTATCGGCGTCGATAAGTGGCGACCCGGATTGCAGGGGCCGACGGCAAAATCGAGGGCTGGCAACACGGATCGTGATTGCCGCCACGCTGCCGTGGCGATCGCGATGGTCGCCGACCCACAGACCATCGGCGCGTTCTTCACCCCCAAATGGACAGCGGCTCGCCGGGTTCTGCTTCGCGCGCCTGACCATCCACGCCCCTGACGCGACGGAGGCACTCGGAGAGCGTCCACTCTGTGAGCACCAGCCGGTGGCCATAGCGCGGGATGCTCGCGCCAGCGGCCGTCTGAAAGGGTGCGTCGGATGGGAAAAGCCTTCGCTTTCGTCGCTGAGCGCCGCGTTCAACCCGACGCTCTTGGCCGCGCTGATGGTGATGCTGCTGTCCACCAACGCGAAGCGGCTGATGTTCGGCTACCTCCTGGGCGCCTAAACGACCAGCATCACAGCGGGCTTGGTGATCGTCTTTGCGCTGCCCGAATCGAGCGCCACCAGCACGGGGAGGAACACCCTCAGTCCGGCCATGGACCTGGCCCTCGGCCTGATCGCCCTCGTGGTCGCACTCGCTCTCGGCACCGGCCCACATCAGCGGTTCGCAGAGCGGCGGGAAAAGCGCAAGCAGGCGAAGGAGAAGAAGGGCCCTCCCCGCTGGCGCCGGGCGCTCGATCAGGGCTCAGCCTCGGGTCGCCTTCGCGGTGGGGGCGGCACTCAGCCTGCCGGGCGCGTCCTATCTCGTCGCGCTCGACATTCTTCACAAGCAGGATCTGGCAGCGGGAGCAACGGTCGTCTGCGTGATCGCGTTCTGCCTGATCGAGATGTTGCTCCTCGAGTTGCCGCTCCTCGGCTACGCCTTCGCCCCGGACTGGACGGTCAGCGCCGTGAAGCGCTTCCAAACCTGGATCTCGAGGGACGCGCGCCGGATCGCCACCCGGGCCGCGCTCGTGATCGGCGTTCTGCTCGTGTTGCGCGGGGCGATCGAGCTCCTGAGTTGAGCCTCAGGTGCACGGTTTCGGACCCTCCCCCTCCCCCTTGACCGTGGCCACCGCATCCTGAGAGGGTCGAAGTCCAGCCAGCTACCGCAACGGGGAGATCGCCATGCGTTCCAAGCTGTTCGTTCACCTGCGACGTCAATGGATGGGGGCGCTTGCCCTGTTCCTGGTCCTGACCGGCAGCGCCGCCTACGCTGCCAACACGGTCTTCAGCACCGACATCGTCAACGGTGAGGTGAAGACCCCGGACCTGGCGACCGACGCGGTCGTTTCCGGCAAGATCGCGACGGGCGGCGTGAAGACGGGCGACTTGGCAGCCGCTTCCGTGAACTCGGACAAGGTCGCAGACGACAGCCTCACGGGAAGCGATATCAACGAGTCGAGCCTGCAGGGGCTCGTCCGCGGATCGGGATTTGCGCGAGGACGCCCGAGGGCGCTCCCGCCGAATAGTTTCGGCACGCTGCTCGGTCCACTGATCGGCGACCCGTTGCCGTTCAATCTCTTCTACGACTGCCCTCCGACTCCGTCGAGTCAGAACGGGGGGTTGCGCTTTCGGAACGAGACCGGCAGCTCGATCAACCTCTTCGCCGACAACGGCTCGACCGGCCCGTCCTTCGCCGGGGAGCTCGCCGGCGGGGCTGAGCATGTGGAGGCGGCCGTCTTCGGCGGCGAGCACATCGTCCTCTCCGCCCAGTATGAGGACGGGCGGATCGCGGTGATCAGTGCGTTCTCGCGCCACCGCGCCGCTGACTGCCACGTCCAGGCCCAGGTGGTGCTCACGGACCCCACTTAGGGAGTGGAGTCCTCAGGCGGGCGCGTTCGCTAGTCGCCTACATCAGCCGGACCCGGCGGCTGCGATCGCGTCACAGAGCTGTGAGAGCGCGTCCTGCGCCTGGCCCTTCGGGACCTGGTCGACCGAGCTCTTGCACGAGCTCGCCGCCTGCGCCAGCGCCTGCTGCGCTTGGTCGCCGCCCGCGGCCACGGCTTGAGTGGCGGCCGTACCGACGGACGTGCACGCACCGTCCAGGGCGGTCCCCGCGACGCCGCCAAGCGACTGCGCCTCGTCGGTGCATGACTTGACGGCCGCGTCGACCGACTGCGTCGCATTCTCCCCCACGGACGTGGACGTGGACGTCGACGTCGATGTCGATGTCGAATCGTCGCCGCCGCATCCGGCGACGATCAGCGCGGAGGCGAACAGGGCTATGAGCCCGATTGCCAAATGGAAACGATGTCGTCGCATGGTTGAACCTCTCGAACTCGTCGATCGGCGCCGGCGTGGCGCCCTCAGCTCGCGTCCTCCTTCGCCGCCGCATCGATCTCGCGCGCGAGCTCGTCGGCGTCGGCGTCGACCTGCTTTTCGATCAGCTTGTTGGAGCGCGTGACCGCCTTTTCGAGCTGCTCCTCGATCTTCGACTCGCCGAGCACGATCACCGCGGCGCTGCCGGCCTCGAGCTCGTCGCCGAGCTCCTTCAGGTCGCCGCGCGAGATTCCGCCCCGCAGGTGCCCGATCAAGCCGCCGGCGCCGGCGCCGACGATCGCCGAGCCGATGATCGCGGGCGGGAAGATGATCCCGACCAGCGCTCCGACCCCGGCCCCGGTCCAGGCGCCGTGCTGGGTCGGCTTCTCGGTCTTCGTCACCCGGACCTTGCCGTCCTCCTCCTTGCGGATCACCGCCGAGTCAAAGGTTGCCGATCGCTCCCGCGGCGTGGAGGTCGAAGACGGCCTCGTAGTCGGCCTCGGCGTCGTCGATGTTGTCGTAGATCGCGGCGTAGAGGAACACGGGTCTGTCGGACATGGGGGCTTCCTTTCGGGTCGGGAGCTGAGCCTTACGTCAGCACCGACGACCCTAAAGCACGCCGGGCGCCGGGTCATCGCCCAGATGGGATGAATTCGGCGACCCGAGTCGCCGACGAGGAATTCTGACCTCCCGCGGTGGTCAGGATCCTTCTGAATGGAGTGGTCGCTGCCGATCATCGTGCTGGCGCTGCTCGCCTTCGCGGCGGTTTCGAAGCGGCTCGCGGGGACGCCGATCACGCCCGCGATCCTGTTCGTCTCGATCGGGCTTCTGGTCGGCCCCAGGATCCTCGACGCGGTCGACGTCCCGAGCACCAGCGGAACCGTGCGAACGCTGGCCGAGGCGACGCTGGCGCTCGTGCTTTTCTCCGACGCCTCGCGTATCGACCTCCGCGCGCTGCGACGCGGGATCTCACCGCCGGTGCGCCTGCTCGGAATCGGCCTGCCGCTGACGATCGTCGCCGGAGCCCTCGCCGCGGCGCTGATCTTCGACCAGCTGACCCTCGGCGAGGCGGTGATCCTGGCGGTGATCCTGGCGCCGACCGACGCCGCCCTGGGCCAGGCGGTGTTCATCCAGCCACGCGTCCCGAGCCTGGTCCGCCAGAGCCTCAACGTCGAGAGCGGACTCAACGACGGGATCTGCGTGCCGCTGCTCTTCGCCGCCGTCGCCGCGGCGGACGTCTCATCGCGGATCGCGGACGGGCGAAACGCGGCCACGCTGCTGCTCGAGGAGATCGGCTACGGGATCGTCGGCGGGGTCGTCGCCGGACTCCTGGTCGGAGCCATCGTCGTCTACGCCGGCCGTAAGGACCTGATCGATGGCCTTTGGCGTCAGGTGATCCCGGCGGCCGGCGCCGCGCTCGCCTACGGGATCGCGAATGCGCTCGACGGATCGGGGTTCATCGGGGCATTCGTCGCCGGCATGGTCTTCCGGGCGGTGATCAAACGCGACCCGGCGGACATCAACCAACTAACAGAGGAGGTCGGAAACGTGCTCAACGGAGTTACGTTCGTGCTCTTCGGGGCGATCCTGCTCGGACCCGCGCTCGGGGAGCTGAGCTGGGAGCTCGTCCTCTACGCGTTGCTCAGTCTGACGATGATACGAATGGTGCCCGGTCGCGATCGCGATGCTGGGCACGCGCGCTCGGCTACCGACGCTGGGGTTCGTGGGTTGGTTCGGGCCCCGCGGCCTCGCCTCGATCGTCTTCGCGGTGATCCTGATCGAGGAGTCCCAGCTTCCCCACGAGCACCTGATCCTGCTCGCGATCTACCTCACCGTCGGGCTCTCGGTCTTCGCCCACGGGCTCACGGCGGCCCCGCTGGCCGACCGCTACGCGGACTGGTTCGAGCGCCACCCCCGGGACGAGGCGCCGCCGATGGAGAGCGCCCCGGCCGAGGTGACCCGCACTCGTGGGCCGTTACAGACCGGTGCGCCTACCAAGCTCTCTTCGAGCTAGAGGTCCGGCCCGGAGGCATCTACAACTGGTCTGAAACGGTGTTGGTCTGGGCGTCTCGAATGACCGGTCGGCTGGCCTCCGCGGATGGCAGGACTGGAACCGGCGAACGCGAACCAGACAGGGTGGCTGACGAGTCGAAGTTCGAACGGCGGCTCGACAAGGCGCTGGCTCGCGCGACCACGCCGCGCGGCGCCGCCATCCTGCTCGCCACGACGTCGACCGTGGTAACCATCGGCGCCGGTCTCCTGATGACCGTCGCCGACGGCAAGAACTTTCCGTCGATCGGATCGGGGCTCTGGTGGTCCGTCCAGACCGTCACAACCGTCGGATACGGCGATAACGTTCCAACGAACCTCGCCGGACAACTCGTTGCCGCGCTCGTCATGCTCTTGGGGGTCGCCTTCCTGACGGTCATCACCGCCTCGATCACGAGCACCTTCGTGACACGCTTACGCAATGGCGAGAGGCCCAAGGGTGTCGAGCATGCGACCGCGGATCAAATCCGTCAACTCGACAGCCGGCTCGAACGAATCGAAGCCGTACTGAGTCGTTCCTCGTCGCCGTAGCGCGCGATGAACTCGAGGCGGTCGAGCTACTCCAACAAGCCCGGCGGCTTCACAGGACCTCACGTCGTCGCGTGCGCGCGCTTGCTCCGCTTGCGCGCCAGGGCCATGAGCGCGCCGGATCCGGAGACGGCGAGGTACGCGGTGAGCACCGCGATCACTACCGGCGCCATCTGCAGCGTCCCGATCTGGGTCGTGAGGGCGCCGAGCAGGAGCAGCGAGAACGGGGCGGCGACGAGCGACCCAGGGAGGGCGACGAACATCGCTGTGAACGCGAGTCCCTCCGGCAGCCCCGGGATCAGCACATGGGCGGCGGTTCCGGCCGTGCCGCCGATGAACAGCATCACGAGGAACGGTCCTCCGATGAACCCGGTCGCCTCGCACAGCGCGAACACGAAGATCTTCGCGAACACGACCGCGATCAGCAGCCCCGCGCCGAGCGCCGTTCCGTCGCGGATCACGGTCGTGAGCTGATCGGTTCCGGTGAACAGCGTCAGCGGCAGCGCGACGCCGACGAGCCCGAACGCGATCCCCCCGAGCGCCGGGCGAAGGATCGTGCGCTTGGCGAGCGGAGCGGCGAGTTTCTTCATGACCCCGATCGCGACGGCTGTGATCAGCCCGAGCGCGCCGGCGACGAGGCCGAGGGGAACGGCCGCGAGCAACTGCCAGTCCTCGTAGTTGTAGGACGGCACCGAGTAGATGCCGACGAACGTCGATCCCGCGATCGGGAAGTACACGGCGAACGCGACCGTGGACGCCAGCAGACCTGCGACCAGCGTGTCGGCGAAGCGTGCCGCCTTTGGACGCGCAATCTCGAGCGTGAGAATCGACGCCAGGAGGGGAGATGACAGAAGGCCCCCGTACGCCGCGGACATCCCGCTGAGCGCGTTCGTCGCGCGCACGTCCTCGCTGAGCTTCCGCCGCTCCGAGACCCAGGTTCCCAGCCCGCCCCCCAACTTCCCCAGCGCGTCTTCGGGCCCGAGGCTCGCCCCACCCGCCAGCGAGACCAGCGAGACGGCAACCGCCCCCGGCACCGTGGAGGGCTCGACACGCTGGTCCTTGAGCTCCTGGACCGTGCCGACGCTCTTGACCGGGACGCGAAAGAAGTGACGCAGCACGCCGACGATGACCCCGGCGCCCGCCGTCACCGCCACCCACCAGAGGCTCCCGTCGAGCCATCCGGGGTCTTCGGGAAGCGTGAACCAGAGGTTGGTGCCGCCGCTCACCAATCCCAGAAACGCCAGCCCGGCAAAGGCGAGCACTACGCCGAACAAGATGGCGTAGCGCACGATCACCCAGAACCCGGGCGACCGCGTCAGGGCGACGTTCTCTGAGCTTGCGGGCTCGTTCACGGGAGAACCGTATTGCGGTCGGCGGTGGCCTGTCGCCACGCGAGGCCCAATTGCCAGACCGTCCCTTTGCTCCCCGAGAGCCGGCCGACGAAAAAGCGCGAGCCCGCCGAGGACGCCGCCCGGGCGGCTGGCGGGGCGCTGGCTGGCGCACCACTGGCGCACGAGACCTGAGAACCGCTTGTCTATACGGGTTCTAGAGGATGTAGACCGTCGTGAAGACGATGATCCACATGACGTCGACGAAGTGCCAATAGATCCCGGGCACCTCGACCCCGAGGTGGTCCTCGGGCTTCGGCCCGAAGTGCCCCCGCCAGGCGCGGATGTTGGCGAAGGTCAGCAACATCAAGCCGACGAAGACGTGCGCCCCGTGCAGTCCGGTGAGGCTGTAGAAGATCGAGCCGAAGGCGCCGTCGCGGGCGCTGAAGCCGATGTGGATGTACTCGTTGATCTGGATGAAGAGGAACGTCGCGCCGAGCAGCCAGGTCGCCGCGAGACCGAACTGCATCGCGCGGCGGTTGTTGCGGCGCGCCGCCTCGAGCGCCCAGTGCACGGTGAAGCTCGAGGAGATCAGGATCGCGGTGTTGACGCCGGCAACCGCCTTCGGCAACTCGAAGCCCTCCGGCGGCCAGGGTCCGCTGTTGGAGACGACGCGGAGGAAGAAGTAGGCGGCGAAGAACGCTCCGAAGAGCATCACCTCGGAGACGATGAAGATCAGGATCCCGAGCGTCTGACGGTCGATCCTCGAGCTCTTGTGAGCCTCCGGGGGACCGTGATGCTCGTGCTCGCCGGCGTGCCCGACCGCTACCGATGCGCTCTCCATCAGGCCCGCACCTCCTCGGCTGCCGACTGTCCGCCGCCGACCGCCGACACGGCGCCCGCCCCCGACTCGAAGTGCTCCACCGGTTTGTCGGTGATCGCCCGGACCCGCTCCAGCAGCCCCTCCTCGAGCCACTTCGACTGCTGACCGGCGAGGGTCGAGATCAGGATCTCGTCGATCCGGTAGTGCTCGATCCCGTTCGAGATCGCCGCGAACGGCTCCGGGCTCATCGGCTGTCCGGTGGCGTCGATCTCGGCCCGGTAGAGCTCGGCGAGGGTCCGCGCGAGGCGCTCGACGACGTCCTCGCGCTTCAGGTCGCCCGAGCGCGGGCAGATGATCGTGTAGCGGTGCGGGCGCTCGGCGGCACGGGCCTTGAGGTGCTCGATCAGGTCGGGGTTGGCGATCGTCTGGGTACCGACGACGAGCGTGTGGACGACGTCCCAACGCACGGCATCGTCGTCGACGCGCACCGCGACGTGGGTGACCGGCGGCTCCAGGGTCGCCTTGGCCCACTCGACCAGGTCCTTGCGGGTGAGCCCGAATCGGGTCTCATACAGGCACGAGAGCAGCACCTCGCGCGGCGTGAACGCCCGCACGGCGTCATCGAGAGCGAGCGCCGAATCGGGGTCCATGACTGCTCCAAGCGACTCGATGCCGAAGTCCTCGAGCACCGACTGGGTCACCTCGACGCGGCTCAGGGCAGCCTCGTAGGCTTCGTCGCGATCGACGATCTGCCCGACGTTGGGCTCGTTCTGGGGCGCCACCACCGCGACCGTGTCCGCGCCCGCCTCGACCCGCTCCCGGATCGCCTCGAGCAGCTTCCTGCCTCCGGCGACCTCGTTGAGGAAGGCGAGCACGGTGCCGCCGTCGCTCCAGTCGACGCTCGTGCGCAGGTCGTCGACGGGGTAGTTCGCTGACTCGGCGTCGGTCATGGGCTCGATCCGCTCGTCGTACCGCCGCCGGCCGACCCCGCGCCGGCGACGGCCGGCTCGGGCGGGCGCACCTCGGCACCCTCGCCGCCCATGATCGCGTGCCGGGCGCCCGGGACGCCGAACTCGTACGGGCCACCGACGACGCGCGGGACCTCGTCGAAATTGAAGATCGGCGGCGGCGAGGAGACCTGCCATTCGATCGTCTTCGCGCGCCACGGGTTGCCGACCGCCTTCGGCCCCCACTTCCAGCTGACGACCATGTTGTAGATGAAGATGAGCTGCGCGGCGCCGAGCAGGAACCCGAATATCGAGATCACCAGGTTCCAGTCGCCGAACTGGGCGGCGTAGTCGGCGACTCGGCGAGGCATCCCCTCCATCCCGATCCAGTGCATCGGGATGAAGGTTCCGAGCATGCCGACGAAGGTGAGGTAGAAGTGGATCCGCCCGAGCTTCTCGTCGTACATGCGCCCGGTCATCTTCGGGAACCAGTGGTAGATCCCGGCGAAGATCGTGAACACCGAGCCGCCGAAGAGGACGAAGTGGATGTGGGCGACGATGAAGTAGGTGTCGGAGACATGGATGTCGATCGGCACCATGCCCAGCATCACCCCGGATATGCCGCCGATCGTGAACGTCCCCAGGAACCCGAGCGCGAACAGCATCGCCGTCGATCTCAGGTGGACGACGCCGCCGAACAGGGTCGCGAGCCAGGAGAAGATCTTGATCCCGGTCGGGACCGCGATCAGCAGCGTGGTGATCATCATCGGCACCCGCAGCCAGGCGAACATGCCGCTGACGAACATGTGGTGCGCCCAGACGGTGTAGGAGAGGACGACGATCCCGATCAGCGCCAGGGCCATCAATCGGTACCCGAAGATCGGTTTTCGGGCGTGGGTCGAGATCACCTCGCTGATGATCCCGAAGCCCGGCAGCATCATGATGTAGACCGCCGGGTGCGAGTAGAACCAGAAGATGTGCTGGTAGCTGAGCACGTCGCCGCCGAAGCTCGCCTGGAAGAAGTTCGTGTGCAGGACGCGGTCGAAGAGGACCATGAACTGAACGCCGGCGATGAACGGGGTCGCGGCGACGACCAGCATCGAGGTCGAGAGGTTCGCCCAGACGAGCAGCGGCATCCGCCAGAACGTCATCCCCGGCGCCCGCATGGTGATGATCGTGACCAGGAAGTTGAGCGCCGTGGCGATCGACGACGCGCCCGCGAACTGGACGCCGAGATTGAAGAACGACTGCCCGAGCGGGGCCCCGGTCGAGAGCGGCGCGTACCCGGTCCAGCCGGCATCGAAGGCGCCGCCGGGGACGATGAAGCTGGTCATGAAGAGCAGCCCGGCGAGCGGGAGCATCCAGAACGAGAGCGCGTTCAGCCGCGGGAAGGCCATGTCCGGCGCGCCGATCATCAGCGGCAGGACGTAGTTCGCGATCCCGGCGAAAACGGGGATCACGAAGACGAAGATCATCAGCGTCGCGTGGGTCGAGAAGAGCCCGTTGTAGACGTTCGGGTCGACGATCTGGGTCCCGGGCTGTGCGAGCTCGGCGCGGATCAGCATCGCCATCGCGCCGCCGACCAGGAAGAAGAAGAAGGTCGTGACGATGTACTGGATCCCGATCACCTTGTGATCGGTGTTGAACTTGAAGTAGTCGCGCCACGACTTCGCGCCGTGCTGTGAGTGGTCGTCGGGCACGGTTCGGGCGCCGACCGCCCAGCGCAGCCAGTAGTCGAACGCACCGATCCCGGCCAGGAACCCGAGCGGGCCGGTGATCCCGGGCACGATCAGGTGCGGGTATCCGGTCTGCTCGGTCTGGAAGATCTCCAGCCCCGAGATCGCTCGCAGGGCGACGACGAGCCCGAAGCCGAAGCCCGCCCCGAGCACGAAGCCGACCACGCCGCGCAACATCCCTGGTCTCGTCAAAGCCGCTGCCACCTCGCTACCTCCGTAAGCCTATGTCCCGCCTGCCGCCGGGGCGGCTCCGCCGGCTGTCCCGCCAGCCGTCGCCGTCTGCGCCTTCGCCTGGTCCGCGAGCCAGGCGTCGAAGTCCGCCTGGCTCTCGACGACCACGAAGGCCCTCATCGTCGAGTGGCCAAACCCGCAGAGCTCGGTACAGATGAGGCTGAACGTCCCCTCCTTGTCGGGCGTGACCACGAAGTCGCTGTCGATCTCGTCTCCGCTCGCGCCGGCGGGGACGAGGTCGCGCTTGATCCGCCACTCCGGGACCCAGAAGGAGTGGACCACGTCGAGCGCGGTGAGGTGGACCTCGAGCTGGCGATCGACCGGCACGTGAAGCTCGCTCGTCGTCACCGGCGTCGCGCTGCTCCCCGAGCCGACCATCTGCTCCGGGTACTCGAACGACCACTTGAACTGCTGCGCGGTGACGTCGATGTTCATCCGGTCGGGCGATTTCGCCTCGATGTCGTCGAGGACGATCCAGCTGTATCCGGCGCCGAACAGGACGATCACGGTCGGGATCACGGTCCAGGCGATCTCGAGCTTGGTGTTGCCGTGGATCGGCTCGCCGTCGGACTCGTCGCCGGGCTTCGCCCGGTACTTCCAGACCGCGTAGAAGAGCATCACGATGACGATCGAGAACACGAACGACGAGAGCACGATCATGACGTCGAAGAGGGTGTCGATCGGACCGGCCTGGGTCGCGCCCGCGGGCCCGAACCACTCGAACTGGAGCAGGATCACCGACATCACGGCCGCGAGCACGAGCATCACGGCGACGAGGCGAACTAGGGTCGTGCGTGGCACTGCGCAGCGATTCTAGTCATCGCGGCGACCGGGTTCGGCCGTGGCATTGGAGCTAGTTTCAACCGTCTCAAGCGTCGGCGGGGAGCGGCAGGCCGTCGAGCCGGCCGGCGGACGCCGCGAGCACCGCGCGGGCGACCCCCGCCCAGCTCCAGTGCAGCTCCGCGGTCTCGCGCAGCGCCTCGCCGGCGGCGACCCGCTCGGCGTCGGGCAGCGAGAGCCAGCCCGAGACGCGAGCGGCGATCGCGTCCACGGCGCCGGGGCTGAGATCGAATGAGACCAGCCCGCCCACGGAGCCCGGGAGCGCGTCGGCGAGCACCCTGCTGACCTCGGCGGCACCGGAGTGATGGGCGGAGACGGGAAGCGCTCCAGCAGAGGCGGCCTCGGCCGCGACCATCCCGAATGCCTCCGGGAAGGTGCTCGGGAAGACGAGAGCGTCGGACGCCGAGACCGGTATCGCGACCTCGTCGTGCTCGAGCCGCCCCGAGAAGCCGATGCTCCCGGCGCTCCGCCGGGCGTAGTCCTCGTAGTCGTCGGGAAGCCGCTCGAGGAAGGCGGCGAGCATCGACAGCCTCCCCTCCTCGCCGTCCTCGAGCGCCCATCCGCGGGTGGCGAGCTCGCGCAGTGGCCCGAGGTCGCCCTCCTCCAGCCGCTCGGCGATCTCGCGCAGCGTCGACTCCAGTGCGCCGAAGCCGACCAGAAGCAGGCGCGCGCTCGGGTGGTCGCGAAGGATCAGCGGCCAGGCGGCGAGCAGCAGGTCGACGCCCTTCGAGACGATCAGCTTGCCGACGAATATCACCCGTGGCCCCTCGGAGTCGCCATACCAGTCCAGGGCCTCGGCGGCGGCCGCGGTGTCGCGATCCCACGAGGTCTGCGCCGACTGCTCGGGTGAGGCGCCACCGACGGCGGCGACGCTGCGCGCCATCCGATCGAGCGCCGCGGGACGCTCCGGCGGCGAGATCGGCGCGAACAGCTCGGTGTCGACGCCGGGCGGCCCGAGCCTCACCTTGGCGTTGGTGGCGGGGTCGTCGACCGCCCGTCGGAGGCGCGCGGCGATGTGGCTGGAGCCGACCAGGATCCCGTCAGCACCGGCGACCGCCTCCTCGGCGTAGGGGCCGAAGCGGTCGAGGTCGGGGATCACCGTGTACGAGAGGTCGGAGCCGTGGACCTTGAGCGCGTAGCGGAGGCCGGCGCGCGCGAGGATCACCGGCGCCATCACGAGGTGATTGGCGAGCGCGGCGTCGACCCCGCCGAGCTCGCCGACCAGATCGCGGACGGCGATCACGTTGAGCTCCAGATACGAGGCGAGCTCGTCGTCGGTGAGCTCGGCGAAGGTCTTGACCTCGAAGCCCTCGTAGCTGTCGTAGACGTAGACCGGCAGCAAGCCGCCGATATCGGGGTTGTGGATCGTCACCGACCCCGGGGTCCCGGAACCGAGATCGGGGGACGTGCGGTCCTGGCAGACGAGGTGGACCTCGTGCCCGAGCTGCGCCAGCGCCCGAGCCAGGCTGGCGTTGTAGACGTTCGAGCCGGTGCCCCGAAGCAGGTAGCCGTGGAAGATCAGGACCTTCATCGGACGCAGACTATGCCGCCGCACGGCGGCTGAGGCGGATATCGTTCGCACGGTCGTGCAGAACCGACGCCAGATCTATCGCCTCAGATCGCGCGCCTCCGGTCGCGAGGCGCTCGCGCCCGCGGTCCCTGACGAGGTCTATATCGATCGCGAGACCGGCGAGGAGATGGAGCCGGTGACGCGGTTGCTGCCTCTCGCGCCCTCGGATTCGGCGCTGCTTCGCATTCCCGAGAACCTGCGGGCGTGCCGCCGCTGCGATCAGCTGATCGGGCTCGACGTCAGCGACTGCCCGTACTGCGGCCTCCGCCAGCCGGGCCTCGACGGGGACGGTTGAGTCCTAGCCGTTCGGGACGAAGTAAGCCCAGTAGAGGATCCGGGCGCTCTTGTACTCACACGCATAGCTGCGTTTGCCGCCGACCTTCTGCTGCGGTCGGCTGAGCTTCTTGAGATCGGCCTCGTTCTCGGCCGCGGAGTCGGTCGACTCGGTCCCGCACTTGCCGGGGTCCCGGCTCGTCAGCCAGCTGTCGCCGGCCGAGGCGCCGAAGTCGGCGAGATCGGATACCCAGGTCGAGGTCGTCAGCGCGACGAACATGCCCTTCTTGACCTTCAGCGGAGCGTTCAGGGTGAAGATCTGATTGCTGCCGAGGCTGGATTGCAGCTGGACGACGGGGCTCTGGCGGATCAGCTTGTACTTGTCCTTGCCCTTCGGCTTCAGGATCGCGAGGCGGGCGCTGGGCGGGCCGCTCTTCGAGAGGGCGTTGGCAAAGAACTTCTGCTCCGACTTGTCGGGCCGCGAGAGGTCGATTCGCCAGGCGACGATCGAGCCGGGCTCACGGACCTTGAACGGGTTGTGACGACCGTCCGCATTCGTCTGGAAGCCGGTCACGCGGCCCATCGCCTGGCATGCCTTCTCGGGCGGGGCGGTCGGGTCCTTCGGGGTCGGGCAGGTCGGGCGCGGCGTATTCGCCGTCTTGCCGAGCAGGTGGGCCTTCGCCGACGCGGTCCCGGCTGCGTCCGAGTCCACCGCGAGCAGGGCGAAGGCGAGGCAGCCGCCGAGAACGGCGAACGCGGTCGCGATCGTGCGCGGGCGTGTCGAAGTGGTGGGCATCAGCGAAGCTGGAACACCTGTTCCGCGGCAGTGTTTCGGTTCCTGCGCGAGCGCATAGCTTAGAGCGAGGTTGACAACGGGCCGCCGAGGCGACCGATCGCCGTCGGCCATCTTGCACCGCTTCGGCGCCCGCGGCCTCGGGGCGCCATGGTCGGGTATCGCGGCGCCGGTAGATTCTTCCGCCGTGCCTGCAATCGAGGTGACAGCGCTCGAGCGTGAGTTCGAGGGCGGTGTGCGCGCCGTCCAGGGGGTCGATCTCGAGGTGGCGGAGGGCGAGATCTATGCGTTCCTGGGTCCGAACGGCGCCGGCAAGACGACCACGGTGCGGATGCTGACGACGCTCCTGCGGCCCACCGGTGGAAGCGCCCGGGTGCGAGGACACGACGTCGTCACCGAGGCGGCGGCGGTGCGACGGACGATCGGGGTGGCACTCCAGGAGGCGGCGCTCGACCCGTTGATGACCGGGCGGGAGCTGATCCGTCTGCAGGCAACCCTGCACGCCCTGCCCGGTCCCGAGGGGAAACGCCGCGGCGACGCGCTGCTCGGCCGGGTCGGTCTCAGCCGGGCCGCCGACCGGCGGGTCGGCACCTACTCGGGAGGGATGCGGCGGCGGCTCGACCTCGCCTCGGCGCTGGTCCACGAGCCACAAGTGCTGTTCCTCGACGAGCCGACGACCGGCCTCGACCCGGTCAGCCGCAAGGCGATCTGGGAGGAGGTCTCGGCGCTCAACCGTGAGGGGACGACCGTCTTCTTGACCACGCAGTACCTCGAGGAGGCCGACCAGCTCGCCGACCGGGTCGGGATCATCAGCGGCGGGCTGATCGTCGCCGACGGTACCCCGGCATCGCTGAAGGCGGAGGTCGGCAAACCGCATCTCGAGCTCGGGCTCGCCGACGAGCAGACCGAGGAGGCGGCGCGGGTCCTGGCGGGCTTCGGGCGCCGTCTGCCGGAGCGCGACGGGAAGCTCCTCGTCGAGCTGGACGGAGGCGTCAACGACGTCGCCAAGGTCGTCCGAGCGCTCGATGAGGCCGGGATCGCGGTCGGGGCACTCGAGGTAGTCGAGCCGAGCCTCGACGACGTCTTCGTCGCGACGACCGGTGAGCACCTCGAGGGCGCGGAACAGCCGACCGGTGAGACCGAAGCGCTGGAGGCCGGTTGACGATGATCGCCCGACTGGCGGCCAACCTGCGGGTGATCGGGGCGCTCGGGACGCGGTCCGTGAAGCAGACCTTCCGCCGCCCCCAGCTCGCCTCGCCGATCCTGATCTTTCCGACCCTGCTGCTCGCGGTGCAGACGGGGGGCGCCGGCGGCGCCGTCGATCTGCCCGGGTTCCCGCCGGTCGACAACTTCCTCAGCTTCATGCTCGCGGGCGCGATGGTGCAGTCGTGCCTGCTGGCCGGGAACACCGGCGGCATCGCGCTCGCGGTCGACCTCGAGATGGGGTTCACCGACCGCCTCTTCGTCGCCCCGGTGTCGCGATTTGCGATCGTCCTCGGGAGGCTCGCCGGCGTCGGGGTGCTGGGCGCCGTGACGGCGCTCTGGTTCATCGCGATCGGGCTCATCTTCGGCGCCTCGTTCGAGCAGGGCCTGCCCGGGATCCTGGTGATGATCGTCCTCGTCTCGCTCTCCGCCGTCGCCTTCGGCGGGATCAGCGCCGCGATCGCGCTGTACACCGGCCAGGCCTCGGTGGTCCAGGGCCTCTTCCCGCTGATCTTCGTGATCCTCTTCCTGTCGAGCGCCTTCTTCCCGGCCAACCTGCTGCTCGAGCCGGCGCAGTCGGTCGCCGACTACAACCCGCTCTCGTTCATCGCCGAGGGGATCCGCGAGCCGGTGATCTCCTCGCTCACGTTCGAGTCGCTGGCGAAGGCGCTCGGCGCGATCGCGCTCGTCGGCGCGATCTCGATCCTGCTCGCCGCCGTCGCCCTGAGGCGCCGGCTGAGGGTCGGCTGAGGGGTGACTCGCCGATCGGGCTGACCGCCGACATCGCCACCGTCCGCGCGCTCGTCCGCCGCGCCGCGAACGAGATCCTGCGGGTCCCGGGTGCCGCGATCCCCGGCGTGCTCGCGCCGACGATCTTCTTCCTCGGGTTGACGGCGGTGTTCGGGAACCTGACCCAGCTGCGCGGCTTCGACACGCAGAGCTACCAGAGCTTCATCATCCCGATCAGCCTTCTCCAGGGCGCCGGGTTCACCGGCGCCGCGACCGGGGTCAACCTGGCGCGCGACATCGAACAGGGCTGGTTCGACCGCCTGCTCGCCTCCCCCGCTCCGCGCCCGGCGCTGCTCGCGGGGATGGTCGTCTCGGCGAGCCTGCGGGCGCTGATCCCGGCGACCGTGCTGCTCACCGTCGGCTTCGCGGTCGGCGTCGAGTGGCCGGGGCTCGGCGGCCTCGCGCTGGCGATCGTCTGCGTCCTCGGCACCGGCACGATCGCCGCCTGCTGGGGCGTGATGCTGGCGCTGCACTACAAGACCCAGAGCGCCGCGCCGCTGATGCAGGCGGGGATGTTCATCCTCGTGCTGACGACGACCGCGTACGCGCCGCTCGCGCTGCTCCAGGGCTGGCTCGCCGACGTCGCCCGGATCAATCCGCTGACCCAGGTCGTCGACGCCGCCCGGCAGGGGTTCGTCGGCGAGTCGATCAGCTGGGCGAACACCTGGCCCGGCCTCCTCGCGCTCGCCGGGATGATCGCGGTGCTCGCGACCCTCGCCCTGCGAGAGATGAGGCGGACGAGCTATTAGCGAGCTCGCCGAGCTCTGCCGCCGGGTCCTCGAGGCGAGCCATGCCGAAGGCGAGCGGCGGGGAACGCGGTACTCGTACACGCGGCCGAGCCCGTCGAAGTACCCGTGGCAGTGGTACTGGGACTCGTGCTTCGCGGCGATCGTCTGGCGCCGGTTCGACCGCCTGCGCTCACGCTCCGAGCTCGAGACGCTGCTCGGCGCGATGCGCGACGACGGCTTCATCGGCCACGTCGTCTTCTGGGACCGGCCGCTGAGCTTCCGTCGCCTCGTCTACTACAACGTCACCTCGCGCCACGCCGAGATGACCGGGACGATCCAACCGCCGCTGCTCGCCTGGGCCTGGCGGAACGCGGTCGGGGACCCGGGCGCCGAGCCGCGAATCGCCCGCCACCACGAGTGGCTGACGGCGAACCGCGACCTCGAGGGCGATGGCCTGCTGTGGCTCGTTCAACCCGACGAGTCGGGGCTCGATTCGTCGCCGAAGTTCGATCCCGTCTGGGGCCGGCTGCGCCACGCGAGCTACGGCTTCCCGCTGCTCGTCGCGCGCAACCGCCGTCTCGGTTGGGATGCGCGGCGGATCCGCGATCGTGGCTGGCCGGTGCTCTGCGAGGTGATGACCAACGTGCTCTGGAACCTCGCCCGGATCGCGGCCGGCCAGCCCTCGATCACCACGGCACTGGTCGATCGCCTCTACGACGAGCGCCGCGGCCTCTTTCTCGACGAGGTTCAGCCGGGGGGCGCCCGGCCCGCGGTCTCGACCTGGGCCGCCCTCTCGCCGCTCGCGTTGCCCGACCTCCCGGCGGAGATCGGCCGCAGGCTGGTCAGCGAGCACCTGCTCGACCCGAAGCGCTACTGGCTCTCGATCCCCCCGCCGTCGGTCTCGGCCTCCGAGCCGAGCTTCGAGCCGAATCGCGGCCCCGGCTGGAAGCTCCGCTACTGGCGCGGCCCGACCTGGATCAACGCGGCCTGGATGTTGTGGCTGGGGATGCGGCGGCTCGGCTACGAGGCCGAGGCCCGGCTGATGGCCGATCGGCTGGTCGCCACCGTGCTTCGCCAGGGCCTGCGCGAGTACTACGACCCGAACACGGGCGAGGGCCTCGGCGCGCTGGATTTCGCCTGGACCAGCCTGATCATGGAGATGGCCGAGCCGGATCCGGAGTGGATGTGAGCGGCGGCGAGCGGCTCGAGGTCCGCCGCGCAACCGCGGCCGACGACGCCGCGCTGAAGGCGATCGACGTGACCACCTGGTCGCCGGCGACCGGGGTCGGCCCGCGACCGGAGCCCGGCTCGGAGTTCTTCGGCGAGCGACGGCGCCCGGAGGACACCCTGGTCGCGGTGATCGACGAGACCGTCGTCGGCTACGTCACCCTGAGGCCGCCGACCAACCACGTCTCGAACGCCCACGTCCTCTCGGTCAACGGGATCGCGGTCGAGCCCGGGCGCCAGGGCGGCGGGGTCGGCCGGGCGCTGCTCGGCGCGGCCGCGGGCGAGGCGCGCTCGCGCGGCGCGCGGCGCCTGACGCTCCGGGTGCTGAGCTCGAATCCGGAAGCCCGCCGCCTCTACGAGTCCGCCGGGTTCGTCGTCGAGGGCACGCTCCGCGGCGAGTTCCTGCTCGGCGGGGCCTATGTCGACGACGTGCTCATGGCCCTCGATCTGAGCCGCGGCGCCGCTCGCGACGCGCCCAGGCGTCCCCGAATAGCCGCGCGAGCGGAGCGTAGGTCCCGGGACGCTACTTGTAGCGGTAGGTGATCCGACCTCGGTCGAGGTCATACGGCGAGAGCTCGATCTTGACCCGGTCGCCGGGGAGGATGCGGATGTAGTGACGGCGCATCTTGCCCGAGATGTGTCCGAGCACCTCGTGGTCGTTGTCGAGCTTGACCTTGAACATCGTGTTGGGCAGGGCCTCGGTGACCTCGCCCTCCATCTCGATCTTCTCTTCCTTTGACATGCGGTTCGTGAGGGTAGCGGCTCCGTCGGCCTGCGGCCGGCGATCTACCGCCCCTCGAACCGTGCCTTGCCGGGTCCGTCGGCGAGGAAGGATCGGACCGCGGCCTGCAGGTCCTCGGACTCGAACAGCTCCGCGAACTGCCCCGGCGTGACCGCGTCGGCCGCCTCGATTCCGCCCGTGCAGAAGGCCCGCACGATCCGCTTCGTCGCCGCGTGAGCGAGCGTCGGGCCGCTGGCGAGACGCTCTGCGAACCGCATCCCCTTCTCGTGCACGGTCCCCTCGTCGACGACGCGGTTGACCACCCCCCAGCGCTCCAGCGTCTCGGCGTCAAAGAGGCCGCCGGTCATCACGAACTCGCGCGCCCGCCCCGGCCCGGCCCGCTCCGCCATCCGCTGCGTCCCCCCCGCACCCGGGGTCAGCCCGACGACGGCCTCGACGAGGCCGAACCTCGAGGGCCGCTCCGCCCAGATCAGGTCGCAGCCCAGCGAGACCTCGAGCCCCGCGGTCAGGCAGAGCCCGTGGACGAGGGCGAGGGTCGGGATCTGGAGCGCCTCGAGCCGACGCACCCCGTCGATCAACGGGCCGGCCATCGCGGTCGCCGACTCGCCGCCGGACTCGACGACCCGCTGGAAGGCGTTGACGTCGACGCCCCCGGTGAAGATCTCGCCCTCGGCGCGCCAGACGAGCGCCCGGGCATCGGAGCCCTCGACCTCGTCGAGACAGGCCATCAGCTCGTTGAAGGCGTTCGCGGTGAACAGGTTCAGCGGCGGGTTCGAAAGCACCACCGAGGCGACCGCGCCGTCGCGCTCGAGCGTGATCGTCGGCCGCGAGCCCTCCATCAGACGTCGCCCCGGATCTGGGCGGCGAGGCGGGCGATCTCGTCCATCTCACCGGGTTCGGGGACCCAAGGCAGCTCGAGCGGATCGTCCTCGTAGCGCGGGACGACGTGCAGGTGGAAATGAAAGACCGTCTGCCAGGCGACCGCCCCGCAGGAATTGAGGATGTTGAACCCGTCCGGCCGCAACGTCTGCGAGATTCGGCCCGCGAGCCGCCGGGCCGCAAGCGTCGTCCGCTGGAGGTCGGCGTCGGAGATCTCGAACAGGTCGGCGGAATGCTGCTTCGGAATCACGAGCGCATGGCCGCGGGTCGCCGGGTTGATGTCCATGAAGGCGAGCGTGTGATCGTCCTCGTCGACGACCTGAGCCGGAGCTCGCTCGGCGACGATCGCGCAGAAGATGCAGTCCGCGTCCGCCATCGCCGGGCAGCCTATTTGTCTCGCTCTCGGCGAGCGAGCGCGATCGCATCGTCGGCGGTCTCGACCTCGCCGGTGAACACGGCGGCCTCGACCGCGCCGATCAGGCGACCGAGCTCGGGGCCCGGCTCGATCCCGACCGCCGCGGCGAGCTGGTCGCCGCGGATCGGGGCGCGTGGCGGGCCGTCGCGATGCCAGGCGAGCGCCGCCGGGAGCACCTCCCGGACCAGCGCCAGGTGCGCCTCGATCATCTCGGCGCTCGCCGTCGGTCCGCTACCGCGCGCAGCGAGCCGGTCGGCGACGGTGAGCAGGCTGACGTCGGCCGAGACCGGCGCGGTGAGCTTCAGGTACTCGTACAGCCTCCGCCGCGACAGCGGCCGCTCTCGGGCCATGAACCCGAGGTGCAGATGATGCAGGGTGACCGCCTCGAGATATCGCGACAGCGCCGTGCTCGTCCGCAGACGGGCGCACGCCTCCTGGACCAGCGCCGCACCGACGCGGTCATGGCCGACGAACGAGACGAACCCACCCTGGTGCTCCTCTCGGGTCGCCGGCTTGCCGACGTCGTGCAGGAGCGCCGCGAACCGCAACGCCCCGCCTCGCGAGAGCTCGTCGGCGAGCGGCTCGGCGAGCAGCTCGCGGACCGCCGGCGCCGTGTCCTGCGCGTAGCGGTCGAGGTCGGCCTCGATCTCGAGCAGGTTCGACAGCACCTGCCATGGTGTGACCGTGGACGTCGAGGTGGTGATTGGGGTTCTGGGCGACCCCGCGCAGCGCCTCGAGCTCGGGAAGGACACCGGCCGTCGCACCGAGCTCGTCGAGCAGGCGGAGCCCGCGCAGGGGATCGGGCCCGGTGAGCAGCAGTCGGAGCTCGGCGAGCTGGCGCTCGCCTGCGGGCTCGGAGGCACGCGATGCGGACTCGAGCGCCAGGCGAACTGTCTCGGCGTCGAGCTCGAGCTCGAACTCGGCTGCGAGCCTCGCGGCGCGAAGCAGCCGCAGGGGGTCGGCCTCGAAACTGCGCTCGGAGACGACCCGCAGCCGCCGCTGCTCGAGGTCGGCGGCTCCCCGATGAGGGTCGCGAGGCGACGCTCGCGGGTCCGCGAGCGGGACCGCGATCGCGTTGACGGTGAAGTCCCGCTGGGCCAGGTCGGCCTCGATCGAGTCGCCGCGCATCCTGGTCACGTCGAGGTGCCAGCGCCGATCGCGCGCCAGCACCCGCCAGGTCCCGAACTCGGCCGAGAGCGCGAACGCGGGCCCGGCTGCCGCCCGGGCGATTCGCCGGGCGGCGGCCGCCTCGTCGCCGGCGACCGCGATGTCGACACCCCCCACGACGCGGCCGGCGAGCGCATCGCGCACCGCGCCGCCGACGATCCAGGCCTCGTCGTCGTCGGAGAGGGCCTCGCGGGCGATCCGGAGCGGTTCCGCGGCGCTCAGCCGGTCGGCGGCGCTCATCCCGATCGCACGTACTGCCGGGGGACCCGCGACGAGACCGCGCAGACGATCTCGTAGTTGATCGTCTGCAGGCGCCCGGCGAGCTCCTCGGCGAGGATCCTCTCGCCGTCCTGGGCGCCGATCAGGACCGCGGCGCTCCCCGGTTCGACGGTCGTCCGCGGGCCGAGATCGATCGTCACGTTGTCCATCGACACGGTGCCGACCAGCGGGTGGCGGCGGCCGTCGACGAGGACGTCGGCGTTGTTCGAGAGCGCCCTGCGGACGCCGTCGCCGTAGCCGATCGGCAACACCCCGACCCGGGTCGCCCGCTGCGCGCGCCAGCTGCGCCCGTAGCCGGCGCTGTCGCCCGGCTCGAACTCCTTCACGTCGGCGACGTAGCTGCGCAGCTCGAGCGCCGGCTCGAGCTCGCGCGCCGCAGGGTCCTCGCCGAACGGGTCGAGCCCGTAGACGGCGACGCCGCAACGGACCATCTCGAAGTGAGCCGCATCGTCGGAGAGGGTCGCGGCGCTGTTCGCGGCGTGTCTGATCAGCCCGGGGTACTCGCGGCGAACCTGATCGGCCAACCCGGTGAAGCGGTCGAGCTGCTCGACGAAGAACTCGGAGCCGGGCTCGTCCGCGGTCGCGAAGTGGGTCCAGAAGCCGGTCAGCTCGACCTCCTCGACGTCGGACACCTTCGCCACCAGGTCGGCGACCGCGGCTGGATCGCGCTCGCCCAGCCGCCCCATCCCGGTGTCGTACTTGACGTGGACGCGCGGACGGACGCCGAGCGCCCCGGCGCGCGCCTGGACGAGCTCGAGGAACCCCCGCCGCCAGACCGCGATGTCCGCCTCGGCGCCGAGCGCGAGGTCGAGCTCGGCGGGGGTCAACGCGCCGAGGACGAGCAGCCGCGCCTCGGGCAGCGCGACACGAAGCGCGGCCGCCTCCGCAGCACCGGCAACCGCGAGCCACGTGGCGCCGCCGGCCAGCGCGGCCCGCCCGGACTCGACCGCGCCGTGCCCGTAGCCATCGGCCTTGACGACCGCGCACAACTCCGCTCCCGCGGCCAGCGCAGCGCGCAGCCGGACGCAGTTGCGCTCGATCGCCCCGAGATCGACGATCGCGGTCGCTCGGGCCGCGGCGGGCTCCGCCCTCGCGGCCCCGCTCACGTCTCCGCCCCCGCCCCGAGTCCAGCCGGGATCGCCTCGATCACGTCGGTCGCGATCACCGATTCGGCCGCCCCGATCCGGGTCGCCGCCGCGCGCCCGGCCCGAGCATGGGCGTAGACGGCGGCGGCGGCGGCGTCCGGGGCGGCGAGGCCCCGCGCGATCAGTGCCGCGACCATGCCGGTGAGCACGTCGCCCGTCCCCGCGGTCGCCAGCGCGGGGCTGTCGAGCCCGTTGACCGCCGGGTCGCCGTCGGGGCCCACGACGATCGAGTCGTCTCCCTTGAGGACGACCACGGCGCCGGAGCGCCTCGCCGCCTCGCGCGCGCTGGAGAGCCGATGCGCCCCGATCTCCTCCGAGCTGCGGTCGAGCAGCCGCCCGAGCTCACCCGCATGCGGCGTGATCACGGTCGGTGCGCGACGCTCGGCGAGCAGCTCCAGCCTCCCGCTCAGCGCTCCGAGCCCGTCGGCGTCGACGACCAGCGGCGCCTCGATCCGCGTCGCCAGCTCGCCGACCAGCAGCGGGGCCTGCTCGGCGCGCCCGAACCCCGGGCCGAGGGCGACGGCGGCCGCGCGCTCGGCGGCAGCGAGGACCCGCTCCGCGGCCTCTGCGGCGAGGCCGCCTCCGTCGCTCGGACATCCGATCGACATCACCTCGGTCAGCTTCGTCGCGACGACCGGCTGGAGATCGGCGGGGACCGCGACCGTGGCGTAACCCGCACCGCTGCGGATCGCTGCGCTCGCGGCCATGCAGACCGCACCGGTGAGCCCGCGCGATCCGCCGACGATCAGCACCTCGCCGGAGCTGAACTTGGTCGAGTCGGCGCCGCGGCGAGGCAGCAGCTCGAGCACGCCGGGCCCGATCAGCCCTCCCGGCGGCGAGCCCGGCGGCTCCGGGCGGGATCCCGATCTCGACGATCCGCAGCTCGCCGCGGTGGCGCTTTCCGGGTGCGATCCAGTGGCCGAGCTTCGCAGCGTGAAAAGCGACGGTGGCGTCGGCCCGCACGGCGGCGCCGGCGACCTCCCCGGTCGAGGCGTCGACGCCCGACGGGATGTCGGCGGCGACGACCGGGGCGTCGCCGTTGATCGCTTCGATCGCGGTCGCGACCGGTTCGCGTGGCGCGCCTTCGAAACCCGTGCCGAAGATCGCATCGACGACGACTCCCGATCCGCGAAGCGCTGACCCGAGCTCCCCCGCCTCGAGCTCGCGAACCGAGCCCTCGAAGCGCTCCAGGTTCGCGGCCGCGTCCGCTGAGAGCTGGTCGGCGGGCCAGAGCAGCAGCAGCTCCGTTTCGAGCCCGGTCGCGGCGAGGTGGCGCGCCGCGACGATCCCGTCGCCACCGTTGTTGCCCTTCCCGCAGACGATCCGCGCCGGACCCGGCCGGGCGATCGCGAGCGCGACCTCGGCGAGCCCGCGGCCGGCCGCCTCCATCAGCTCGAGCGACGGGATGCCGCAGTCCTCGATCGCCCAGGCGTCGACGGCCCGCATCGTTCGCGCGTCGTGAAGCGGTGTGAGCCAGCTCCTCACGCGGCTCAGCGTACTCGCGCGCGCCGCCGCCTCGCCGGCTACGTCAGGGCTGACGGGCGGCCGCTCACCATCGCCGCGGCGTGGTCCCGCGAGTGGGTGAGCGAGACCGCGAGATCGAGCCCCTCGCGACGAGCGGCGGCCGCGGCGGAGCCGTGCAGAACGAGTCGGGGCGGCTCGTCGCCTCCGCCCGTGACCTCGACCTCTCTCATCCGCAGACCCCCGAGCCCGAGCGCCTTCAGGGCCGCCTCCTTGGCGGCGAAGCGCGCCGCGAGGTGCCGGGCGGGCCGGCCGCGAGCGGCGGCGAACTCGAGCTCCGCCGCGGAGAACAGGCGCTCGGCGAGCCCGGGCCGGCGCGCGAGCGCGTTCTCGACCCGCTCGATCTCGATCAGGTCGATGCCGATCCCGGGCGCGGCGGCCATGCCGGGACGCTACTGCCCCGCCAGGGTCACGGTCGCACGGCCGACGGTCACCCCGTCCTCGTCTCGCATGCTGCCGGCGACCAGCGTCTCGAAGGCGCCGAGGTAGGGGGCCAGCGCGCGATAGTCGGGACCGCCGTCGTGGTCGCCCTGTGCGGCAACCTCGAAGAAGGTCGGCAAAAAGACGTAGAGCGCCGGCGCCAGCCCGGCGCCCAACGACTCGGTCGCGGCCCCGAAGCGATCGTCCTCGTTGAGCGTCTGATCGGGCTCCAGCGCCTGCTCGATCGTTCCCCCGATCACCGCGACGACCCGGCCTCCGACGACCCCGGCCTCGAGCCCGCCGCCGAGTCCCGGGAGGCCGAGCGAGAAGCCGTAGTCCGCGCCCTGCGGCGGCCCCGAAGATCGGAGTCCGGTCTGCCGCTCGGCCAGCACCTGAGCAGCTCGCAGAAACGGTCGGGCCGCCTCCGGGTCATCGGTCTGCGCGATCACGCCCGCCTCGAATCCCGGCACCCCGGTCCCCTGCACGTACCCGGCCCCGTCGCCGAGCCAGTCGAACGCGTCGCCCCGAAGCTCGAGGCCGGTGAGCTCGCGAGTCGTCCGCTCGAGCGAGCCGGATCCCGGCCGGCCGCTGTTCGAGAGCTCGTCGAACGTCCGCCCGAGCAGCGTGCCCAGACGGGGCACCGCCAGCGCCAACCAGGACCCGCCCGGCAGGTCTCCGAGCAGCGGCGACTCCCTGGTCGCCGCGGCCGGTGTGTCGATCATCGCCGCGAAGTCGATGCTGACGCTGCCCGGGCGTCGCGCTGAGCGCGGCGGCGACCGGCTGCGAGAACTCGGCGAGCAGCGGCTTCAGGACGTGGACGCCGCCTCCGTGCATGTCCCGTGCCGCGAGCTGTGCCTGCAGGACTGCGGTCGGCTCGAGATAGAGGGTCGCGAGCCGCGCTTCGGGGAGCGCACCGGTGCGATCGACGAACTCCTGGCTGTCGGCCAGCGATTCGCCCTCCGAGGCGTCGACGGCGACCTTGAAGGCCGGCTCGGTGCCGAGCACGAGGACATCGTCGACGATCCCGATCGCGACCCCCGGCTCGCGGGGCGCGACGTGGTAGTCGTACTCGAATCCGGCGTAGCTGCGCTGCTCGTCCGTGCCCGGCGCCGACTCCCCGGCGCGGTGCACGAAGTCGCGCGCGGCGTCCGCATCGTCGACCGCGAGCAGGGCGGCGAAGTCCGGGATGCCGTCGGCGACCCGGCTGCTCTCGAACGAGCGCACGAACGCCGCGGCTCGATCGCCGAGCCAGGGCTCGACGTCGTCGGCGTAGCTGAGATCGAGGCCGGCGTCGGCGAACGAGCGGTCGAGCGCCTCGATCACGGGGGCCCGCGGATCGGAGATCCCGGCGACCCGCTCGGTGATCGCGGCGACCGCGGCGGCCTGGTCGGAGTCCGGGCTCAGGTTCGCCTCGACGTAGAGCGGCGCATCGGGCGGCACCAGCGAGGCGAGGTCCGCGGAGTCGCCACCGGCACCGCAGCCGCCGACCAGCATGCTTGCCGCAAGGGCGAGCGCACCCCCTACCTTGAGAAGACCACGACGCAAGCGGGAGAGCTTAGCCGGGCGCTCAGCGCGCAGCCTCGTCCGACCGACCCGAAGCTTCCCGAGCGGCGCGGACTATTCCACCGTCACGGTCTTCGCCAGGTTTCGCGGCTGGTCGACGTTGAGCCCGTTGAGCCGGGCGACGTGGTAGGCGAACAGCTGGAGCGGCACGATCGCGACGATCGGCTGCAGGATCCAGTCGGTGCGCGGCACGAACAGCACCTGGTCGGAGACCTCCGCGACCCGCTCGCAGCCCTCGGTCGCGACCGCGATCACGTCGGCGCCGCGCGCCCGCACCTCGGCGACGTTGGAGAGCATCTTCTCGAGCGTCGGGCTGTCGGTGGCGACCGCGACGACCGGCGTCTGCTCGTCGAGCAGCGCGATCGGGCCGTGCTTCATCTCGCCGGCGGCGTAGGCGTCCGCGGGGATGTAGGAGATCTCCTTCAGCTTCAGCGCCGCCTCGAGGCAGACGGGAAGCCCGATGTTGCGGCCCAGGTAGAGGAAGAAGCGCTGCTGCGCGTGGCTGCGCGCAATCGCCCTCACCCTCGAGTCGACGGCGACGATCGTCTCCTGGATCAGGTGCGGGAGCGCCTTCAACTCGGCGACCAGCTCGGCGATCCGCTCCCGCGGCATCGTTCCGCGCGCCTCCGCGAGCCAGAGCCCGAGCATGTACATGACCGCGACCTGGCTCACGAACGTCTTCGTCGCGGCGACCCCGATCTCGATCCCGGCGCGGGTGTAGAGGACGGAGTCGGCATCCCGGGTGGCCTGGCTGCCCATCACGTTGGTGATCGCGAGCACGCTGGCACCGCGCTCGCGAGCCAGCCGCATCGCCGCGAGCGTGTCCGCCGTCTCGCCCGACTGGGTGATCCCGATCACGAGATCGTCATCGGAGACGACCGGATCGCGATAGCGGTACTCCGACGCGATATCCATCTCGACCGGGACCTTCGCCCACTTCTCGATCGCGTAACGGCCGACGAGGCCCGCGTGGTAGGAGGTGCCGCAGGCGACGATCACGATCCGGCGCACGGAGCGCGCGAGCTCGTCCGACAGCTCGAGCTCGGAGAGATCGACCCGGTCGAGCTCGGGGAGGCGGTCGGCGATCGTCTCGGCGACCGCGTCCGGCTGCTCGTGGATCTCCTTCATCATGAAGGTCGGGTAGCCGCCCTTCTCTGCCGCCTCCTCGTCCCAGGTCACCTCCTCGATCTCGCGCTCGACCGGCGTCCCGTCGGCCTCCGTGATCGTTGCCCCGTCGGGATCGACGGTCACGATCTCGCCGTTCTTGAGTCCGAGCACGTGGCGCGTCTCGGCCAGGAAGGCCGGGATCGCGGAGGCGATGAAGCTCTCCTGCTCGCCGAGGCCGACGATCAGCGGGCACTCCTGCCGCGCGGCGACGAGCGCATCGGGGTGCTCGGCGTGCATGGCGACGAACGCGTAGTGGCCGCGGAGGTCCGAGAACGCCGCGCGGACCGCGGCGGTCAGGTCCCCGTCGTAGTGCTTCTCGATCAGATGGGCGACGATCTCCGCGTCGGTCTCGGAGCTGAACCGATGGCCCTCCTCGACGAGCGCCTTGTGGAGCTCGGAGTGGTTCTCGACGATCCCGTTGAGGACGATGTGGACGCTGTCGGAGCAGTCACCGTGAGGATGCGCGTTCTCCTCGGTGACTCGGCCGTGGGTCGCCCAGCGTGTATGACCGAGCCCGATCGTCGCCGGCGGCGCGGCGACGGCGACGGCACCGCCCTCGCGCCCGGTGAGCGGGCGATCGGCGTCCAGGCCGACGGCGGCGCGTAGGTTGGAGAGGTTGCCGACCGCGCGGACGGTGTCGATCCGTCCCTCCTCGAGCAGCGAGATGCCCGCCGAGTCGTAACCGCGGTACTCGAGCTTCTCGAGCCCCGCGATCAGCAGGTCGCGGCAGGGACGCTGGCCGACGTATCCGATGATTCCGCACATGGGGAGGTACAGGGTAGAGGCGGGGTGCCGAGGAGGAGCAGGGAGCAGGGAGCAGGGAGCAGGGAGCTGCGAGCTGCGAGCTGCGGCTGGCAGCTGGCAGCTGGCAGGGGGCTGCTCCGTCAGGCGCGCTCGATGAGCGCGACCAATCGTGCGCAGACTGCCTCGGCCTCGTCGCGCTCGGGTGCCTCGACCATCACGCGGATCAGCGACTCGGTGCCGGAGGGGCGCACGAGTACCCGCCCGCGGCCCTCGAGGGCTGCGCTCTCGCGCTCGACCGCTTCCCGGAGCGGACTTCCCGCCGCGACCGCATCGCGGTCGGCGACCCGGACGTTCTCGAGCACCTGAGGCAGGCGCTCGATCGGCCGCGCCTCGGCGAGATCGGCGCCGCCGAGTGCCTCCAGCGTCAGCAGCGCCGCGGCGATCCCGTCGCCGGTCGGGGCGAAATCGGTCCAGATCAGATGGCCCGACTGCTCGCCGCCGAATCCCCACTCGCGGCTCTCGAGCTCGGCCGAGACGCTGCGGTCGCCGACCGGGGTCGTCGCGACCTCGATCCCCGCCGCGGCCATCGCGTTGTGGAAGCCGTAGTTGCTCATCACGGTCACCGCGACACCACCGCCGAGCCGCCCCGCGCCGGCGAGGTGCGTGGCGATCAGGGCGATCAGCTCGTCGCCGTCGCGGAGCAACCCGTCGGAGTCCACGGCCAGGACCCGGTCGCCGTCGCCGTCGAACGCGAACCCGATCGACGCGCCGCTCGCCTTCACCCGCTCGATCAACGCCTCGGGATCGGTCGATCCGCAACCACGGTTGATGTTGTGCCCGTCGGGCACCGCGGCGATCGCCTCGACGTCGGCACCGAGCCTGCCGAAGATCGCCGGCGCGGCTCGATAGGTGGAGCCGTTGGCGCAGTCGAGGACGATCCGCCGCCCCGAGAGGTCGAGCCGAAACGTTCGCTCGAGCTCGCGCAGGTAGTCGGCGAGCCCGCCCTCGAGCTCGCGGACCCGTCCGATCCCGTCACCGCCGGCGGACGAGCCTCCGCCGTCGGTCGGCTGGACGAGCGCCTCGATCTCCGCCTCGAGCTCGCCCGCGAGCTTGCGGCCATCGGCCCCGAAGAACTTGATCCCGTTGTCCTGCCACGGGTTGTGCGAGGCGGAGACGACCGCCGCGAGGTCAAGCCCGAGCCGCCTGACGAGGATCGAAGCCGCCGGGGTGGGAATCACCCCCGCGCAGAGCGCGTCGCCCCCGGCCTCGGCGATCCCGGCCGCGAGCCCGCACTCGAGCATCGGCCCGGACTCACGCGTGTCGCGGACGATCAGCACCTGGGGGCGCGCCGCAGGGCAGACCGCCGTCGCGGCACGCCCGAGCGCCAGCGCCAGCTCCGCCGTCAGCTGCTCTCCGGCCACCCCGCGAACACCGTCGGTTCCGAAGAGTTTTCGGTTCACGTTCATCCGATCAGGGCTCCCGAGGGTCCGAGAAAGGCAAGCCTGTCAAGGACAGGCGCCGCTTTGCAAGGGCACTCAGCGCTTCGAGAACTGCGGCCGCTTGCGTGCCTTCTTGAGCCCCGCCTTACGGCGCTCCTTGCGGCGCGCATCGCGGGTCAGCAGGCCGCGGCGCTTGAGCTCCGGGCGCAGATCCGGGTCGATCTCGCAAAGCGCGCGGGCGACGGCGTGGCGAACGGCGCCCGCCTGGCCCGAGATCCCGCCACCGTGAACGCGGACGGCGACGTTGACGTTCGACTCGTAGCCGGCGGTGAGCAGCGGCTGGCGCGCGAGCGTGCGCAGGTACTGGCGGGGAAAGTACTCGTCGAGGGGCCGGCTGTTGACGACGAAGCCGCCGTCGCCGGCGCGGATCACGACGCGGGCGATCGAGCTCTTGCGCTTGCCGGTCGCCTGGACGCTCGTCTCCGTGCCGAGCTCGACCCGGGCCCCGTGGGCGAGGGGCTCGTCGCCGGCCTCGGCCTCGGCCTCGAGCCGGGCGCGCTCCTCCTCCTCCGCCTCGAGCCGGGCGCGCTCCTCGGCGCTCAGCTCGCGCTCGGGCTCGAGCGCGATCGGCTCGAGCTCGGCGCCGGGCGGCTGATCCTTGGCCTTCGGCTGCTCGGCCGCGGGTCCGGGGCGGGGCTGCTCGGCGGCGGGCTCCGCCGTCGGGAGTCGGCTCGGCCGGCGCCTCGGGCTCGGCAGCGGGCGTTTCGGCGGCGGGCTCCTCGGCGGCGGGCTCCTCAGCGGCGGGCTCGTTTCCGAAGCGGGCTCGTCGGCGGCGGGCTGATCAGCGGCGGGCTCGGCCGCCGGCTGCTCCTCGGGCGCCTGCTCGGCCTGAGGCTCCTCGGGCGCCTGCTCGGCCTGAGGCTCCTCGGGCGGCGACTCGTCGGCCGCCGGCTGCTCGGCCTGCTCCGCCGAGGGCTGCTCGGCGGGCGGCTGGTCGTCGGCCGCCGGCTGCTCGGCCTGCTCCGCCGGGGGCTGCTCGGCGGGCGGCTGGTCGTCGGCCGCCGGTTGCTCCGCCTGAGGCTGGTCGGCCTCGGGCTCGTTCCCGGCGGGCTCCTCCGGGGTCTCGTCCTGTCGCTCTTCGTCTGTCACTCGGTCTCCATCGGCTTCGGCTTCTGCGCGGCGTGGGGGTGCTCGGGCCCGGCGTACACCTTCAGCTTTCGCAGCTGCTGGCGGGCCAACCGGTTGCGGGGCAACATCCCCGCGACCGCCTTGCGGATCACTTCCTCGGGCCGCCGGTCGAGCATCTCGCCGAGCGTCCGCGATCGGACGGCACCGGGGTAGCCCGTATGCCGCCAGTAGAGCTTGTCGTTGCGCTTGTTCCCGGTCACCGCGATCTTCTCCGCGTTGACGACGACGACGAAGTCGCCGGTGTCGCAGTGCGGCGTGTACTCCGGCTTGCGCTTGCCCCGCAGGGCGTCGGCGATCCGGGTCGCGAGACGGCCCAGGGTCTGGCCCTCGGCGTCGACCACGTACCAGTCGCGCTGGCGGTCGGCGGGTGTCGCTACATAGGTCTTCATCTTCGGGGCTCGCGGGGCGTGGCGCGCGAAAAACCGCCCCGCGGAGCGTCGCTCCGGGCGCGGCCGGGTGATGATAGTGGAGGGCCGCCGGATATACTGCCCGCCGCGTAAGGACCTGCCTAATCCCTCCCGGCACCGGGTGGGAGCGGGGGAACCGTAGGAGCGGCGTCGAAAGCCGCTCCAGGGGCGAATCGGGCCAACTCACATATCCCCGGCCCGTAGCGCCGCTCTTTCGGCGCGAGCCCGTCAGCTAACCCCGCAGGCTCGAGAAAGAGAGGCTCTTGGTGATCGAGCCGGGGACGCCCAGAGGGCGCGGATGGCGACAACTGATCGGGATCGCGGCCGGGATCGCGACGATTTCGGCGAGCGCCGGGATCGCTGCCGCCGCGGGCGGCGGAGGTGTCGCGACGGCCGGCGGCGGCGGGGTCGGCACTCCCGCGGCGCCGAAGCTCTCCGACGTGCTCTGCATCGAGCGCTGCGCGGACGTCCGGGTCGCGGCCAGCGGTTCGCGGGTCCAACTCGACGGCCGCGAACTCGCCGACGTGCAGACGGTGAAGTTCGCCGCCGAGGGCGGCGGCCGGCTGAAGGTGACGCCGAGCGCGGTATCGGCGCGCACGGTCGAGGCAAAGGTGCCCGACGGGGCGGCCACCGGAGCGGTCCGGGTCGACGCGTTCGGCACCGCCGCCGACACCCGTCGGCAGTTGAAGATCGTCGCGCCGGATCGGATCCCCGACGCGGGGTCGTTCAGGCTCACCTCGGCCGAGGCGAGCCCGCATCGCACCTATTTCGACGCGAAGCGAACGCCGCGCGTCACCTACATGTTCGAGGGCGGTACCGCGACCGACGTCCGGATCCAGGTGGTCAACCTGGAGACGAACGAGATCGCGCGGACCTGGGTCGTCCCGGCGGCGGAGCCCAACACCCTCGAGTCGGCCACCTGGGACGGGCTCGGCGATGACGGCAAGGCGGCAGCCGACGGCGACTACCGGTTCGAGATCGGGCCGGCGGCGGGCGCCGGTTTGGCGACGACGGATGACTCGCAGTTCAGCTACCACAGCTTCCGCTTCCCGCTCGACAAACGCCACACCTACGGCGACGGCTTCGGAGCCGGCCGCGGCCACGAGGGACAGGACGTGATGACCAGATGTGGAGTCCCGATCCACGCCGTGCGCGGCGGCCGGGTGCAGACCAACGACGTGCACCCGGCTGCGGGCAACTACCTGGTGATCGACGGCAAGCGCACGCGGCTCGACTTCATGTACGCGCACATGGTCGCCCCCTCGCCGCTTCGCGAGGGTGCCCGTGTTCGGACCGGGCAGCTGATCGGCGACGTCGGGCAGACCGGCAACGCTTCCGCCTGCCACCTGCACTTCGAGGTCTGGTCGGCCCCCGGCTGGTACGAGGGCGGCCACCCGTTGCCGTCGGTCGGCCGGTTGCTGAAAACCTGGGACTCCTGGAGCTGAACCGAAGGGCCCGAGCGCGGATCGCCGCGGCCGCGGCGATCGTCGCGGCCGGCGTCGGCTTGCTCTGCGCCGCGGGCGCCCCGGCCGCCGGACCGCCCGCCAAGCCCACCGGGGCCGGATTCGAGCTTCGCGGCGCGAAGGTGCGGCCCCAGACCGCCTACTTCGACGGCCGCCGGAGGGCGAGCGTCCGCTTCGCGTTCCGCGCCGAGCGCCGCCTCGACCTGGTCGTCCGCGTGGTCCGGGTCGCCGACGGCGAGACGGTCCGCCGCCGGGTCGAGCACGGCCTCGCGCCGGGTAGGTCGCACCGGGTCCGCTGGGACGGCCGTCGCAACGACCGCCGCGTCGCGGGCGACGGAGCCTACGAGTTCCGGATCGGTCCATTCGGACATCGGGGCGCCGCCGCGGGGCGGTTCGAGCTCCACGACCACATCTTCCCGGTCGCCGGTAGCCACACCTACGGCGATCGGTTCGGGGATCCGCGCTCGGGAGGCCGGGTCCATCAGGGCCAGGACCTCCCCGCCGGCTGCGGAACGCCGCTGCTCGCCGCGCGTGGCGGCCGGGTCCAAGCCGAGGGCTACAGCGACGCGCTGTACGGCAACTACGTGCTGATCGATGGCACCGCGACGAAGACCGACTATTTCTACGCTCACATGATCGCCCCCACCCCGCTCTCGGACGGCGACCGGGTGCGCACCGGCGAGCGGATCGGCGAGGTCGGGAAGACCGGAAACGCGCGCTCGGAGTTCTGCCAGCTGCACTTCGAGCTCTGGCCGCACGGCTACCACGACGGGAATCCGGTCGACCCCGCCCCGCTGCTCCAGGACTGGGACGCGTTCTCCTGAGCAACGGGTAGCTTGCCCCCGATGAGTCGCGACACGGCGGCCGCGGAGACCCGCGATTACGGCCGCTCAGCAGGACTGTTGACGATCGCGCTCGGCACCGCCGGGCTGCTCGCCTACGCGTTCTTCGCAATCTCCTCGCACACGCTCGACAAGGACGAGTACGGCGAGATCGTCGTCCTCTGGTCGATCGTCTTCTTCGGCGCCTCGACCCTCTTCCGGCCGATCGAGCAGCTGCTCTCGCGGACGCTCGCCGAACACGACCAGATCGGCGAGGGCTCAGCCCACGTGCTGCGAATCGCGGCCCTGATCCAGGGCACGGTGACGCTGGCCGCGGTCGTCGTCCTGCTCGCCCTGCACGAACCGATCACCGACAACCTGCTCGCGAGCTCGAACGTGCTGTTCGGCGTGCTCGTCGTCGGGCTCGCCGGGTTCGGGGGGGCCTACTACGCGCGCGGGTTCCTCGCCGGGCGGCGCCATTTTGGCCTCTACGCGACGCTGCTCGTGCTCGAGGGCGGCTCCCGGGTGCTGTTCCCGCTCGCGGTCGCGATCGGCCTCGCCGACGGAGTCGACGCGGTCGCGCTCGGGATCGCCGTGGCGCCCCTGGTGAGCATGACCGTGCTCCCGTTCGCGTTCCGCCACCGCGGAGCTTCACACGTGCCCCCGCCGGAGCCGGGAATAGCCGCCGGGACGGGCGCCGAGTTCACGCTCTCCCGCGGCGGCGCGTTCGCGGCCGCGGTGCTCCTGATGATGCTCAGCGAGCAGGTACTGGTGAGCTCGGGGGCGCTGTTCGTGCGCGCGTCCGAGGGCGCCGCGGCCGCCGGCTACATATTCAACGTGCTGATGGTCGCGCGGGCGCCGCTGCTCCTGTTCCAGGCGGTGGCGGCGAGCCTGCTCCCGCACCTGACCCGTCTTCGGGCGCGCTCCGACGAAACCGGCGACGACGCCTTTCGGATGTCGATCAACACGACCCTGATGACGATCGCCTGCTTCGCCGCCGCGGTCACCGTCGGGGTGCTCGCGATCGGCCCGGAGGTGATGCAGATCGCGTTCGGCACCAAGTTCACGTACGACCGCGTCGACCTCGCGATCGTCGCGGTCGGAATGGGCTTCTATCTCGCCGGGTCGGCGCTCAACCAGGCGGCGCTCGCCCAGGGCCAGGCGCGGCGCGCGGCCGCCTGCTGGGTCACCTGCGCGGTCGCCTTCGTCGTCTTCAACCTCGCGTCGCCGCTCGACGCCTACCGCACCGTGGAGATCGGGTTCGCGGGCTGCGCGGCGATGCTCTCCGGCCTCCTCTACGTCGTCTACCTGCGCCCGCACCCGGTCGCGGGCGACCTGCTCACCCCGGGCTCCCCGCGCGAGCTCGAGGCGCGGCTCGCAGCCACCGACGAAATCGGCTGAGAAGACCTCGCGCCACGTCCTCCGCTCCCGCTCCAATCGCGTCTCGTCCTGCACGCTGCCAGCTTCGAATCAATGGCCCGCGGCTACGCCGCGGGCATTTTCTTGTGCTCCCGCGTCCGGGCGTGCGCGCCGCCAACCGTGGAGGACGTGGCGCGAGTTGTGTTCCGCTATTCCCACTCGATCGTCGCCGGGGGCTTCGAGGAGATGTCGAGCGCGACCCGGTTGACCTGGGCGACCTCGTTGATGATCCGGCTCGAGACCCGCTCGAGCAGGTCGTAGGGCAGCCGGGCCCAGTCGGCGGTCATCGCGTCCTGGGAGGTGACCGCGCGGATCACGATCGGATACGCGTAGGTGCGGCCGTCGCCCTGGACGCCGACCGAGCGGACCACGGGGAGGACGCAGAACGACTGCCACAGCTCCCGATAGAGGCTCGCGGCCTTGATCTCCTCCTGGAGGATCGCATCCGCCTCGCGAAGGATGTCGAGCCGCTCACGGTTCACCTCTCCGCCTACGATCCGGATCGCGAGACCAGGCCCCGGGAAGGGCTGGCGCCAGACGACCCGCTCGGAGAGCCCGATCTCTGCGGCGACGGCGCGGACCTCGTCCTTGAACAGCATCCGCAGCGGCTCGATCAGGTCGAACCCGAGATCCTCGGGCAGCCCGCCGACATTGTGGTGCGACTTGATCGTGTCGGCCGCGCGACCGTCGCCGCCCGACTCGATCACGTCCGAGTACAGCGTGCCCTGGACCAGATAGGAGACCCCGTCGAGCTTCTCGGCCTCCTCCTCGAAGACGCGGATGAACTCCTCGCCGATGATCTTCCGCTTGCGCTCCGGGTCGTCGACTCCTGCGAGCCGATCGAGGAAGCGCCCCTCGGCCTCGACGTGGATCAGGTTGACCCCGAGCTCCCGCATCGCCTCGACCACCTGAAGCGCCTCGTTCTTGCGCATCAGCCCGTGATCGACGAGCACGCAGGCGAGCTGGTCGCCGACCGCGCGGTGCACGAGCGCCGCCGCGGTCGCGGAGTCGACCCCTCCCGAGAGTCCGCAGATCACGCCGGCCCCGCCGACCTCAGCCCGGATCAGCGCGACCTGCTCGTCGATCACCGACGCCGGCGACCAGTCGCCCTCGCAACCCGCGATCTCGCGCAGGAAGCGCTCCAGGATCTGCTGGCCGTATGGGGTATGGACGACCTCGGGGTGAAACTGGATCCCGTAGAGGCCGCGCTCGGGGTGCTCGAGCGCCGCAACCGGAGATCCCGGGCTGGCGCCGAGCGCCGTGAAGCCCTCGGGTGGGTCGAAGACCGAGTCGCGGTGGCTCATCCAGCACTGCTGCTCGGGGGGCAGCCCGGCGAGCAGGCGGCCGCCGTCGCCGGTGAGCGCGAGCGCGGTGCGCCCGAACTCCCCGGTCTCGGCGGCCTCGACCCGGCCGCCGAGCTCGAGCACCATCGCCTGCATCCCGTAGCAGATGCCGAGCACCGGGATTCCGAGCTCGAGCAGCTCGCTACGCAGCCTCGGAGCCGCGGCGGAGTAGACCGACGCCGGGCCGCCGGAGAGCACCAGGGCGCGCGGGGCGCGCTCGCGAATCGTCGCGATCGGGAGGTCGTGAGGGAGGAGCTCGGCGTAGACGCCGCACTCGCGGATCCGGCGCGCGATCAGCTGCGAGTACTGGCCGCCGAAGTCGAGCACGAGGACCTCCTCGTGTGCGGTCTCCGGCGGCTCGACCGCGACGGCGCTCTCGACCGCCGGTGGCGCCGGGAGCTCGGGGTCTCCCGGGGCGAGCGGCCCGCGGGGGCCACCGACCGGGCCCACCTCGTCCCCCGCCTCGGCCTCGGGAGCGAGGGTGCTCAGCGGCCGCCGGCCGCCGCTCACTCATCCGCGACGGTGACTCCGTTCGAGACCAGGGCGCGGCCGTTGGAGCCCATCCCCACCTCCTGGGAACGCTGCAGCGCCTTGCCCTCCGTCTGCAGGGCCGGGGCGACCATCACCTCGGCTCGCTGGAAATCGCGGATGTCCTCGTAGCCGCAGGTGGCCATCGAGGTCCGAAGCGCGCCCATCAGGTTGAAGGTGCCGTCGTTCTCGTGCGCGGGACCCATCAGGATCTCCTCGAGCGTGCCGTCCTGGCGGGTCGCGACCCGGGTCCCCCGGGGCAGCGAGGGGTGGAAGGTGGCCATCCCCCAGTGGTAGCCGCGACCGGGGGCCTCCTTGCCGCGCGCCAGCGGAGAGCCGATCATCACGGCGTCGGCGCCGCAGGCGATCGCCTTCGAGACGTCGCCGCCGGTCCGCATGCCGCCGTCGGCGATCACGTTGCAGTACTCGCCGGTCTCGAGCATGTGCTGAGCGCGCGCCGCGGCGACGTCGGCGATCGCGGTCGCCTGCGGTACCCCGAGACCGAGCACGCCGCGGGTCGTGCAGGCGGCGCCCGGTCCGACCCCGACGAGCACCCCGTTGGCGCCGGTGCGCATCAGGTGGAGCCCGGTCGAGTAGGACGCGCAGCCGCCGACCACGGTCGGGACCGGCATCTCGGCGATGAACTCCTTCAGGTTCAGCGGCTCGGACTTCGACGAGACGTGCTCGGCGGAGATCACCGTGCCCTGGACGACGAGGATGTCGAGCCCGGCCTCGAGCGCGCCCTCGTAGTAGCGGGCCACCCGCTGCGGGGTCAACGAGCCGGCGGCGACCACGCCGGAGGCCTTGATCTCCTCGATCCGCCGCGCGATCAGCTCCGGCTGCACCGGCGCCTCGTAGACCCGCTGCATGAGCTGGGTCGCCTGGTCGGGGGGCGAGGAGGCGATCTCGACGAGCTTCTCGTCGGCGTCCTCGTATCGGCTCCAGATTCCCTCCAGGTTGAGCACCCCGAGGCCGCCGAGGCGCCCGAGCTCGGCCGCGGTCCCGGGGCTGACGACGCCGTCCATCGCCGAGGCGAGCAGCGGCAGCTCGAACCGGTACGGGCCGAGGGTCCAGGAGATGTCGACGTCGTCGGGGTCGCGGGTGCGCCGCGACGGCACGATTGCGATGTCGTCGAACCCGTAGGCCCGCCTGCCCTTCTTACCGCGGCCGATCTCTACTTCCATCTGGCTCCAAACCTACGGATGTTCGCGGACGAAAAAAGCCCCTCGAAAGGGGCCGGGAAGGCCGCTGTTTGCGGCCGTGCGGCCCCGCTACGCGAGGCCTTGGCGATGATAACAGCGGTCAACCGCCGCTCGGTGACGCCGGTTCGCGTCCGTGGTCGCTCGCTCAAGCGACCTCGGCGCGGACGTCGAGCTCGGTCAGCTCGATCCGCGGCAGCAGCCGCTCGACCTCACGACGGTCGAGCGTCCCGGCGCCGAAGTGCTGGGTCGACTCGGCGCCGCAGGCGACCCCGAAGGCGAGGCAGTCGCGCGGACTCGCGCCCTCGAACCGCGCGGCGACGTAGCCGGCGAGGAAGGAATCGCCCGAGCCGACGGTGGCGACCGGCTCCAGCTGGTCGATCCTCGCCTCGTAGTGGCGCATGACGCCGTCCTCGCGGATCGTCGCCGCGCAGCCCGTCTCCGAGGTCACGATCGCCTCCGAGGCACCCATCTCGAGCAGGCCCGAGAGCCCGAGGGCGAGGTCGTCGGCGTCGTTGAACTCGTGGCCGACCGCCTCCTCGGCCTCGGGCACGTTGGGGGCGACAACCGCGGGCTCGGCGCGGAGCGCCGAGCGCATCGCCTCGCCGTCGGTGTCGAGCACGGTCAGGACGCCGAGCGCGCGCAGCTCGGTCACCAGGCGAGCGTAGATGTCCTCCGGAGCGCCGGGGGGAACGCTGCCCGCGAGGACGCAGATCGAAGCGCCGCGGCCGAGGTAGACGAGCTTCTCGACCAGGCGCTCGACGTCGGACTGGGTGACCTCGGGGCCGCGCTCGTTGATCTCCGTCTGCTCGCCGGTCGTCGGGTCGACGACCGCAAGGTTGGTTCGCGACTCGCCCGCGATCGGGGTGAAGTCGGCGAGCACCTGCTCCTCGCGCAGGTCCTCGAGCAGCCTCGTGCCCGTCGCCCCGCCGGCGAACCCCGTCGCGATCACCGGCCGGCCGAGCAGTCGCAGCGCCCGCGCGACGTTCACCCCCTTGCCGCCCGCGGCCGTTCGCGCCTCGACGGCGCGATGACGCTGACCGAGGCGGAAGTTGGGTACGGCGACCGTACGGTCGATCGCGGCGTTGAGGGTGACTGTGAGGATCACGCGGCTCGCGACTAAGGCTAAACCCTCGCGGCGCGGCACGGGGAGCCTGCGAGCGGGCTGGTGATGATCGTCCGCAGGCGGCCGAAGTGGCCCTTCGTATGCCCAGGCGGCGCCGCGGTCATCGGCGCCGGCGCGCGAACAGCGATGCGGCGAACGCGACGACCAAGGCGACGACGGCGACCGCGAGCGCCACGGCGACCACGCGGCTGCCGGGGATCGCGGCGTCGTAGCGCTCCAGAATCGTCGCCGCGTCGACCGCTCGGGCGGCGACGAGCGGGACGCGCCCGACCGGCTCTCCGTCGAGCCTCACGGTCGCCCTGCCGAGGCGCTCGCCGCGTTCGATCGGCCCTTCGACCTGGTCCGGCGTGGCGACCGAGGTGGCGAGACGCTGGCCCTTGCGGACGGTCAGCTTCACCGTCCTGGTCGCGATCAGCGGCAGCCGCTCGTCCTGATAGCGAACCGAGGCGCTGGCCAGTCGCTCGCCGCGGCGGACCGGCGTCTTGCGCTCGTAGAGCGAGAAGCCGTAGTCGAGCAGGGTGACCGTCGAGCCGTCACGCTCGGCCTCGCTCGGCGCGCCGAGCACGGCCGAAACCAGGGTGACGCCCTTCCGGGTCGCCGAGCCGACCAGCACGTATCCGGCGCCCAGCGTATAGCCGGTCTTGACCCCGTTCACGTCCGGGACGCTGCGGAGGAGCGCGTTGCGGTTCTCGACCTCGCGCACGTGGTCGCCGCTTCGCAGAACCGCGTCGGGGCTGTCGAAGATGCGCCGGAAGAGCCGATCCGATCGCATCCGGATCGCCAGGCGTGCGAGGTCCTCGGCGCTCGAGTAGTTGTCCGGATCATCGAGGCCGATCGGGTTCGCATACGACGTGTCGTCGAGTCCCAGGCGGCGCGCCTCGCGGTTCATCTGGGCGACGAACGCGGGCACGGACCCGGCCGCCGCCTCGGCGAGCGCCTCCGCGGCATCGTTGCCCGAGACCAGCAGCATCCCGGTCAGCAGATCGCGGACCTCGATCCGCTCGCCCGCCTGCAGGCCGAGCAGCGACTCCGCGGGGAGCGCGTCGTAGCCGGGCGCCGTGACGGTCTCGCCGAGCCGCAGGTCGTGGCGGGCGACGAGCGCGGTCATCAGCTTCGTCGTCGAGGCAACCGGATACGAGGACGCGCCGCGGTGCGCGGCGAGCACCTCGCCGTCGGAAGCGTCGACGAGGATCCAGGCGCGCGCCGGCAACTCGGGCGGCGGGTCGGGCGCCCCGGCGGCCGGGCGCGGGGCAACGAGGAGCGCTAGGGCAAGGACCGCGCAGGCGAGGGCGGCTAGCCGCCGTTCAGCGCCTTGCACCCATCGGTCACCAGATCGACGCAGTTCTGGACCTGCAGCGCCTGCGGGTCGAGGTTCGGGTTCAGCCTCACCAGCCGGTCGACCGGGACGCAGGTCTTCTCCGCGATCCCGCTCAGACCCTGGACGTCCTCTGCCTGAACCACGTAGTAACCGTCCCTGACCGCCTGATCGGCGGCCGGCTTGCAGCCCGTGGCCGACGTAGTCTTGCCTCGCTCCTTGCTCCCGCCGTCGTCGCTGGAGCTCAGATAACCGGTGACGACCAGCACGATCGCCGCGATCACGACCGCGAGCACGAGCGGCGCCATCACGCGCGCCGTCCAGCTCGTCGGCTTCGCCTCCCGGCTGCTGCGATCCATGGTTCCGGGGATCGTAGGCGCTCAATGAGGCCCTGGAGCGCATAGCGATGCTCAGCGGGCGGCGCTTTGCGCCACGTCCCAGACCTGGTCGCGGAGCCGCGCGGCGACGGCCGCCGGGTCGGGGGCGCCGGCGATCGACCGCGAGGCGGCAACCAGCGCCGAGGCCGGATCGTCCGAGAAGGCGTCCGCGAGCTCGGCGGCGTTGCCGCCCTGCGCCCCGACCCCGGGGACGAGAAAGATCGAGTTCGGCATCAGCTCGCGCAGCCGGGCGAGGTGACGCGGCTCTGTCGCGCCTACGACCGCGCCCATGCCGCTGAGCGCCGAATGCCCGGCGAGCCGCGGCGCCCGGTCGGCGACGAGGCGGGCGAGGTGCTCGAACAGCGGCCCGTCGGGTCCGGGGAGGTCGAGCACGTCGGCGGCGCCCGGGTTCGAGGTGCGGACGAGGGCGAAGACGCCGGCCCCCGCCTCGGCCGCGGCCGCGATCAGCGGCTCGAGGGCGTCGCCGCCGAGCAACGGGTTGACCGTGGCGGCGTCGGCCCCCAGCCCCCCGACCTCCCCCCACGGCGTCGCGACGGAACCGAACAGGGCCTCCCCGTAGGCGGCGGCGCTGACCGGGACGTCGCCGCGCTTGCCGTCGGCGATCACCAGCAGGCCCGCCTCATGCGCCGCGGAGACGACCTCGCCGAGCGCCCGCCACCCGGGGGCGCCGAGCCGCTCGAAACAGGCGAGCTGGGGCTTCGCCGCGACGCAGGCGGGCCCTGCCGCCTCGATCAACTCGACGCAGCTGCGGACGACCGCATCGGCCGCGGCCTCGGCGGGCTCAACGCCCTCGCGAGGCCGCGGCTCGAGTGCGGCTGGATCCGGGTCGAGGCCGAGACAGACCTGGCTGCGCCGCTCCGCGACGAGCGCGGCGAGCCGGTCGGCGAACGGTGCGCTCAGCCCTTGACCCTCTGCTTCAGCCCCGCGCCGGCCGAGAACTTCGGCACTCTGCCGCCGGCGATCGTGATCCGCTCCCCGGTCCGCGGGTTGACGCCCTGGCGCGGCCCGCGCTCGGCAACGCTGAACTTGCCGAAGCCGGTGAAGTTGACGTCGCCGCCACGGGCGAGCGTGTCGGTGATCGCACCGAGCACGGTTTCCACCGCGTCGGCGGCGGCCTTCTTGCTCTCGAAGTGCTGGGCGAGGCTGCTCGACGAACTCAGACTTGGTCAATGTGTCCTCCTCGTGAATGCTCTTGATTCGGGCTGGCGCGCACAGTAACAGCGCCTCTAGACGGCTTTACACAGCCGCGGGCGCGGCATCCGCATAAACCCACGCCCGTCGCACCCGGGTCGCGCGGCCGGGTTGCTCACGCAGCCACCTTCGCTCGAGCCTCGCCGACGGTCTGTCGCGCCGCGAGGCGGGCGCCCGTCTGGGGGTCATGGGCCGGCAGGTATACGGTCGGCGTCGACCCCGCGTAGGCGCGGATACGCTCGTGCGTGCGTCGCTCCGCCTCCTCGTCGAGCCCGACCCCGTCCACGGCTCCCCGCAGCATCGCATCCTCGGTGTATGAGCTGTCGCCCGCGATGAACACGGTGTGGTCGCCTTCATCGACAAGCACCGCGAGCTGGCCGGGGCTGTGCCCTGGGACCTCGACAAGCGTCACGTCGCCCGCGTCGGTCAGCGTCAGGCTCGCTGGAAACGGCCCGACGGGCGTCGGCTCGAGGTCGACTGGAGTCGGGTCGAACCATGATGGCCAGCGCTTGTTCGGATACCCCCGCAGCCGACCGCGAAGCCCCGACGCGTAGATCAGCTCGCGGCGTGAGACGAGGATCTCGTGGTCCGGGAAGTGGTGTAGGCCTCCGGCGTGATCGGTGTGGAGGTGGGTCATCACGAGCAGGCGGACATCGCCCCGCTCGATGCCCAGCCGACGCAGCTGCGGACCGATCTCCTGCTCGAGGCTCGACCGACTCGCGGACCGCGAACCTGAAGAACGGCTGCCAGCGCGGGAAGTAGCCCGGCTCCGAAACCCGCGCCGTCTCGCCGGTGTCGACGACGATCACCCCCTCGGGGTGCTCGATCGCGAAAGCGTAGATCGGCAGCGGCTGCGTCCACTGCCGATCGATGAGCGTATTCAGCAGGCGGCGGCGGCCATGCCCCACCCCCTCGCGCCACCTGGTCGTGATCGCGACACTTCCGGTCTGGATCGCGTGGATGTTCATCTCGGCCTCCTTCTCTGGTGCTCGGGACTCGTTTTCGGTGTCGGGGCGAAGCCCCGCAGGATCAGCTCGACGACGCCCTCGGCAAGCCGTTCGTCGATCGGGCCGCCGGTGATCAGCAGGCGGTAGAAGAGCGGCCCGCCGAGTACGTCGAGGGCGAGGTCCAGATCGAGGTCGGCGCGCAGGTCGCCGCGTTCCACGCCGCGCTCGAGGACGGCGCTCAACGCCGCCCGCCGGCCGGCAAGGAATCCCTCGCGGACCAGGCGGGCGAGCTCGGCGTCCCGGTGCATGGCATCGATCAGGCTCGGCATCACGCCCGCCTCGACCGAGCCGCTGTAGACGTCGACGGCCGCTCTCATCAGCGCCAGGAGATCGGCGCGGGTCGAGCCGGTCTCGGGGACGGTGATCTCGCTGACGAGCGCCGCGACCGCCGTCGCGATCAGCTCGTCCTTCGAGCGGTGACGCCGGTAGATGGTCGCCTTCCCCACCCCCGCGCGAGCGGCGACATCGTCCATCCGAAGGTCGCGGACGCCGACCTCGGCCATCAGCTCACGAGTCGCCGCGAGGATGGCGCGATCGGCCCGCTCCTCTCGCGGTCTGCCGATCGGCGGGTTGGCTGTCTGGTCGGTCATCGGTGTACTTACAGAACTGATGAGGTTCCGTAAGCACACGGTAGCATACTTCCGAAACCCGTGCGTCTCGTAAGTGCCGCCTACCCGGCGATGTAGGCGGGGACGCGCGAGCGTCCCGCGCCGCGGCCGGTGCTCACATCCGTTCCGGCGCGCTGACGCCGAGCAGCCCGAGCACCGCCGCGATCGTCCGCGCCGTGGCGAGGCAGAGCCCGAGCCGCGCGGCCTCGGCTCCGGGAGCCGGCGCGCCGACCACCCGGGCATCGCGATAGAAGGCGTGAAAGTCGGCCGCGGTGGCCGTCGCGTAGGCGCAGAGGCGGTGCGGGGCGCGCCGCTCGGCCGCCGTCTCGATCTCGCCCCGAAGCTCGAGCAGGCGGCGCACGAGCGCCGTCTCGGCGGGCTCTGCGGCGGCGTCGAGCGCCGGCTCTGCGGCGGCCGCGGCGATCACCTCCGCCGGGTCGGCGACCCCCGCTTCCTCGGCTGCCTTACGGAGGATGCTGGCGATCCGCGCGTGCGCGTACTGGACGTAGTAGACGGGGTTGTCCTGGGATGCCGAGCGCGCCAGATCGAGGTCGATGTCGATCGTCGTGTCGTGGCTGCGCTGAAGGATGAAGAAGCGCGCCGCGTCGACGCCGATGTCGTCGAGCAGCTCGTCGAGGCTGACGAAGTCGCCCTTGCGCTTCGACATCCGCGCCCGCTCACCGCCCTCGACGACGCTGACCATCTGCATGATCGCCGCCTCGAAGCAGTCCGGGTCGAGCCCGAGCGCCCCGAGCGCCGCGCGCATTCTCGGCACGTAGCCGTGGTGGTCGGCGCCGAGCACGTTGATCAGCCGCTCGGCGCCGCGCTCGAGCTTGTCGAGGTGGTAGGCGATGTCGGGGGCGAAGTAGGTCGGCTCGCCGTCCTTGCGGATCAGGACCCGGTCCTTGTCGTCGCCGAACTCCGTCGTCCGCAGCCACACCGCGCCGTCGCTGCTCGTAGACGTGGCCGTGCCCGCGCAGCTCGTCGAGCGCGTGCTCGACCCGGCCCGAATCGCGCAGCTTGCGCTCCGACGACCAGGTGTCGAAGCGGACCCCGAAACGGTCCAGGGTGGCCTCGATCCTGGTTCGCATCGACTCGGTCCCGAGCCGCGCCAGCGCCTCGAGGTCGTCCGGATCCGCGCCCCGCTCGCGCAACTCGTCGGCGAGCGCGCCGACGTAGTCGCCCGAGTAGCCGTCCTCGGGCGGCTCGGCGCCCGTCATCCGGGCAGCGATCGAGCGCGCGAAGAGCTCCACCTGGGTGCCGGCGTCGTTGAGGTAGTACTCGCGCTCGACCGCGTGCCCGTTCGCCGCGAGCAGCCGCGAGAGGGCGTCGCCGAACGCGGCCCCCCGTGCGGCGGCGACCGTCACCGGACCGGTCGGATTGGCGCTCACGAACTCGACCAGGATTCGCTCCGCGTCGTCGCGCGTCGGTCGCCCCGAGCGGGTCGCCGGCACCGAGCAGCGCGACGGTCGCCTCGCGGTGCCAGCGGTCGGCGAGGAACAGGTTGAGGAATCCGGGGCCGGCGACCTCGATCCGCTCGGCGCTCGAGGCCAGCGAGGCGTCGAGCTCGGAGCGCAACCGGTCGGCGACCTCGCGCGGCGGCGCGCCGAGCACCGGGGCGAGCAGCATCGCGGCGTTCGAGGAATAGTCGCCGAGCCCGGGCTTCGGGGGGCGCTCGAGGGTCAGCTTCGCGTTCGCCTCGCCGCCGAGCTCGGCGACGGCTCCGTGCACCGCGGCGCGGAGCTCGGCGAGCGGGTCTGTCGACGGGCGGGTGGCCACGTCCCGATGGTAGTGCCGAGCCGGGCGCGGCGAGCGGGCCCGATCGCGGCCGCGGCCGGGTCCCCTGGGTGCGATCGCCGGTCCGCCAGGCCCTAAGCTCTCGCGCCGATGAGAGCGCTTGTCACCGGCGGCGCCGGGTTCATCGGATCGCACCTGGTGGAGGCGCTCGTCGAGCGCGGCGATCAGGTGCTCGTCTACGACGACCTCTCCACCGGGCGGCGCGAGAACCTCGGCGCCGCGCTCGCCTCCGGCGCCGATCTGGTGCAGGCCGGAATCACCGACTCCGACGCGGTCGCGGACGCGTTCGCGCGCTTCGAGCCGCAACTCGTCTTCCACCTCGCCGCCCAGATCGACGTCCGCCGCTCGGTCGCCGACCCGATCTTCGACCTCGGGGTCAACGTCGGCGGCACGATCAGCCTGCTCGACGCGGCGCAGCGCCACGGGGTCGACCGCTTCGTCCTCGCGTCCACCGGCGGCGCGATCTACGGCGAGGGCGCCGGTCGCGAGCTTCCCTTCGACGAGGACGCGGCGTGCCGCCCCGACGCCCCGTACGGACAGTCGAAGCTCGCCGCGGAGGGGTACCTCGGCCTCTATCGGCGACTCTACGGCCTCGAGACGGTGGCGCTGCGACTCGGGAACGTATTCGGGCCGCGCCAGGATCCGTTCGGGGAGGCGGGCGTCGTCGCGATCTTCGCCGGCTCGCTGCTCGAAGGCCGCCGGCCGAGCGTCTTCGGTGACGGCGAGCAGACGCGCGACTACGTCTACGCCGGCGACGTCGCCACCGCCTTCCTCGCCGCCTCGGCCGCGGGCGGCGAGGGCCCCTACAACATCGGCACCGGGATCGAGACGAGCGTGCTCGAGCTCGGCCGCCGGATCGCGGCGGCGTGCGGCGCCGAGTTCGACCCGGAGATCGCCGCGCCACGGCTCGGCGAGATCCGGCGCGCCGCGATCGACCCCGGGCGCGCCGAGCGCGAGCTGGGCTGGCGCGCGGAGCGTGGCCTCGAATCCGGGCTCGAGCTGACCGTCGACTCGATGCGCTGAATCGACCGATGCCTCGGTCGAGCGAGGAGCGGATCGACCGCCGCCGATGCGCGACTCAGCCCGGGGGCGGGCGCGACTCGGCGCGGGCGGCCCCGATCCTCTGCACGGTGGTCGGATGGGTTCCGAAGATCGCGCTGATCAGGCCCGGGGGATCGGGGTCTGAGACGTTCGCCCGGGCGAGCTCGACCTGGAGGTCGATCATCCCGGCGGGGTCGTGGGTGAGCGAAAGCGCGAACGCGTCGGCGCTCGCCTCGACCTTGCGGGAGAGCTGGTTGGCGGCGACGTTGAGCACGAACGCCGCGAGCCCGATCGCGAGCAGGTAGGCGGGGATCGCCGCGGGGCTCGCCGGGTCGGCGCCGGTGCGGCCGGCGACCGCGGTGCCGAGCTCGCGGGAGAAGAGCAGCCCGAGCGGCGCCACGAGGGCGACGAAGGCGAGCCCGCGTGGGATGTCGTCGTGGGCGACGTGGCCGAGCTCGTGCGCGACGACCGCGTTCAGCTCCGGGCGGTCGGCTCGCCGCAGCAGGTTGTCGTACAGCACCACCCGCTTGGTCGGGCCGATGCCGTCGACGTAGGCGTTCAGCGAGGTCACCCGGCGACTCGCATCGACGCGGTAGACCTGGCCGATGTCGACCCCTGCCTGGCGCCCGAGCGCGAGCACGTCGGCGCGCGCCCTGCTCGATGCCGGCAGCGGCTCGAACTTGTTGAAGATCGGCGCCAGGATCACCGGCGCGACCCAGGTGAAGACGGCGGCGAGCACGGTCACGGCGGCGGCGGCGGGAATCCACCAACGGCGCGGGAAGCGACGGACGAGGAAGATCAGAAGCGCGGCCCCGGCGGCCGTGATCGCGACCGTTATCGCGGTCGAGCGGCAGAGGTCCCAGGCCCAGGAGCCGAGCGACTGCGAGGAGATCCCGACGTCGACGGCACGCTCGTGCGACGCGATCCCGAACGGCAGCGTCGCGACGGCGGTCAGCACGGCCACCCCCGCCCCGGCGAGCGCGGCGCCGCGCAGCGGGCGAGCGGCGAGCCGGTCGAGCCGGCGCCGCAGCACCGCCGGCCGACCGAGCGCGACCGTGACCAGGACGACGTACTCCGCGGCGAGCCCGCCGGCCAGCAGCCACAGCTGACCGTCGCGGTAGCCGGTGGCGCGCTCGATCTCGGCGGCGGAGAAGTACCGGTGCTCGTCGACCGGCAGCGGCTTCGGGAGGCCCTTCGGGCTCAGGATCCAGACCGCGACCTCGGCGACGACGACCATCGCCACAGCGGTCCCTCCGCACCCGAACCGCGGTCGAACGCCGCCAGGAGCCCGCAATCCTCATCGGCGCTTACCATAGACCGCCGGTTCGGGGGTCCCTTTTCGATGCGCCTCGCCCTGCTCAGCGACATCCACGCGAACCTGCCCGCGCTCGAAGCGGTGCTGGCTGAGATCGAGGCCACCGGCGTCGACGAGGTCTGGTGCCTCGGCGACGTGGTCGGCTACGGCGCGCAGCCGAACGAATGCGGCGCCCTGGTCCGCGAGCGCTGCGCCGTCTGCCTGGTCGGCAACCACGACCTCGCGGCGCTCGACCAGCTCGACATCTCGACCTTCTCGCCCGCCGCGGCCGCCGCGGTGCAGTGGACGCGGGAGGCGATGCTGGCGCCGACCGCCGACTTCCTCGCCGGCCTCGAACCCTCGTACGAGGCACGCGAGGTTGCCCTCTACCACGCCTCGCCGCGCGACCCGATCTGGGAGTACGTGCTCTGGCCCGACCAGGCCGCGCAGTGCATCGCCGTGCAGTCGCGGCGGGTGAGCCTGATCGGGCACTCCCACGTGGCGCTGTTCTTCGCGCTCGCCGACCCGCGCCCGGGCGCCGAGGATCCGCCGGCGGCTCGCGGCGCCCAGGCGGCCGCCGGGACATCCCTCGATCTCGCGAGGGGCCGCTGGCTGATCAACCCGGGCAGCGTCGGCCAACCCCGCGACGGGGATCCTCGCGCCGCCTGGCTCGAGCTCGACACCGAAGCCTGGCGGGCGACGTTCCACCGGATCGCATACGACGTCGATCGCGCCGCCGACGCGATCGTCGCCGCCGACCTTCCCGAGCACCTGGCGCGGCGCCTCTACGTTGGCCAGTGAACGTGGCGGAACGACGCGAGCCAATGTCTAGACTCGCCGCGGTGTCCCGGCGAACCGCAATCTCCCTGCTCGCGTGCGTGATCGCACTAATGGCGGCCGGTTGCGGCTCGAGTGACGAGGGGACGATTCCGCCTGGCGACGCCGACCAGCTGATCTCGCTTCTGGACGCCACCCAGTCGGACCTGCAGAGCGGCAGCTGCGACCTGATCGCCGGCCATGCATCGGAGTTCGCCGCGGACGTCGCATCGCTTCCGGACTCGGTCGACCAGTCGGTTCGCGACGAGCTCTCGAAGGCGGCCAAGAACCTCACGGCCCTGGCCAAGAACCCGGACCAGTGCGGAGGCGCCAGCGGCGCCAGCGGCGCCCAGGGGGTCGAGAGCACCAGCTCGACGACGAGCACGACCAGCGAGACCGTCGAGACGTCGCCTCCGGAGAGCTCCTCGTCGACGCGAGAGGAGACGACGACCGAGGAGCCGCCCTCGAACAACGGCAACGGCGGCGGCCAGGGCAACAACGGGGCCGGTCAGGGCCAGGGGCCGCCCGCCCCGCCGCCCTCGCCGCCTCCCGCGCCTCCCGCGCCGCCTCCGGCTCCGCCGGCGGGCAACCAGGGCGGCGGTCAGACTGGCGAAGCGCCGGCGTCCGGCGGGCTCGGAGCCGGAGGCAAGGTGGGGACCCAGTGAACAGCACGATCTCAGATCGCTATGCGCTCGGCGACCGGCTCGGCTCCGGCGGCATGTCGACCGTCTACCGGGCCACCGACCGGGTGCTCGAGCGCACGGTCGCGGTGAAGATCCTCGCCGAGCACCTCTCCGACGACGACAAGTTCGTCGCCCGCTTTCGCCGCGAGGCGCTGGCCGTCGCAAAGCTGATCCACCCGAACATCGTCCAGGTCTACGACACCGGAGTCGACCGGGACCGCCACTACATCGTCATGGAGTACGTCGAGGGCAAGTCGGTCGCCCAGCTGCTGCAGACCCGAGGACGGCTCGGGCCCGACGCCGGCGTCGAGATCGGGATCCAGGCCTGCGCCGGGCTCGAGTACGCCCACCGCCAGGGGATCATCCACCGCGACGTCAAGCCCGGAAACCTGATGGTGATCGGGGGCCCGGCCGGGCGCCGGCGCAGGGATGCCTCCTCACACGACCCGCCGACCGGCGAGATGACGACGAAGCTGACCGACTTCGGGATCGCCCGGGCGAGCGCCCAGTCGAGGCTGACCCAGGTCGGCTCGGTGGTCGGCACCGCCGCGTACCTCGCCCCCGAGCAGGCGCGTGGCGAGGAGGCGACCCCGGCGGCCGACGTCTACGCGCTCGGAGTCGTCCTCTACCAACTGCTGACCGCGCGACTCCCCTGGGAGGGCTCGACCCTCGCCGAGCTCGCGACGCGCCGCGAGAACGAGAGCCCGCTCCCCCCGAGCTCCTACGATCCCGACGTCCCCGAGACGCTGTCGACCGCCGTCCTGCGCTCGCTCGAGGGCGACGCCTCGATGCGCTACTCGTCGGCGCGCGAGCTCTCGCGGGCGCTCGAGTCCGGGATCGCCGGCCGCGAGCCGGCGACCCCCGCCGAGGAGCTGCCCACGAACATGCTGAGCGCGCCGACGACCGCCGCGACCCGGCGCCTCGAGCGCGACACGGTGACGCCGATCTCCCCGGAGCCGGCGATCCCGCCGCGCCGCCCGGCGCCGCTGCCGCAGCGTCCGGCGCCCGCCGCCGCCGCGCCGCCCCCCCGGCGCTCGGTCGCGAGCCGGGTCGGCCGCGCGATCGGCATCCTGCTGCTGATCGCCCTGCTCGCCGGGGTGATCGCCGCGGCGGTCCTGCTGCTCACCGACGCGGGTCAGAACACCGATCTCGGGAACACGATCCGGACCACGATCGACAGCCAGATCCAGTCGCTGAAGGACTTCATCAACCAGAACACGCAGTAGGCGCCGCTGCTCGTCAGCCCCGGGGTGACTCCCACGGCGCGGCCCCTGCCAGCAGCGCCTCCCGGTAGCGGCCGAACGACCCGCGGCGAATCCCCTCCCGGGCGCCGGCGACCAGCCGCTCGAGAAAGGCAAGGTTGTGGAGCGTGAGCAGCCGCCCCGCGGTCTGCGGCTCGGCGCGCGCCAGGTAGTGCAGGTAGGCGCGGGTGTGGGCGGCGCAGGTCGGGCACGGACAGCCGTCGGCGAGCGGGGCCTCGTCGAGCGCGAAGGCCGCCTTGGTGACGTCGAAGCGAAACCGCGCCCCGGGCAGCGGGGCGAGCGCCATCCCGTGGCGGGCGAGCCGGGTCGGCACCGCGCAGTCGAAGAGGTCGATCCCGAGCCCGATCCCGGTCAGCAGGTCGTCGGGCTCGCCGATCCCGAGCAGGTGCTTGGGCGCCTCCGTGGGAAGCATCGGGACGGTGAGATCGAGGACGCCGTGCATCTCGGGCTTGTCGCGGCCGAGCGTGCCTCCGATCGCGAGCCCGTCGACGGCCGCCGCCGAGACCGCTTCCGCGGACTCGCGGCGCAGGTCCTCGTGGACGCCGCCCTGGACGATCCCGAACACCGCCTGGGTCGCCGGCCCGCGGCGGGCGTGCCAGTCGAGGCAGCGATCGAGCCAGCGATGGGTGCGCGCGGTCGAGCGGACGGTGTATTCGCGCTCGGCGTGGTACGGCGTGCACTCGTCGAAGGCGAGCGCGATGTCGGAGCCGAGCGCGGCCTGGACCGACATCGACTCCTCCGGCCCCATGAACCGCTCCGACCCGTCGATGTAGGAGCGGAACGCCACCCCGCGCTCGGAGATCTCGATCACCCCGCCCCCGCTCCCCGCCCCGCCCCGGCGGCCCTTGATCTCGTCGGCGACGTTGCCGTGCGCCAGCGAGAAGACCTGAAAGCCCCCCGAGTCGGTGAGCATCGCGCGTTCCCAGCCGATGAACCGGTGCAGGCCGCCGAGCTCGGCGATCCGCTCCGCGCCCGGGCTGAGGAAGAGGTGGAACGTGTTGCCGAGGATCAGCTCGAAGCCGAGCCGCTCGACGTCGTCGAGGTCGAGCGTCCGCACAGCGCCGCGGGTCGCGAGCGGGATGAATGCGGGAGTCTCGACCGAACCGTGCGAAGTGAGGAGCCGCCCTGTCCGGGCGGCTCCGTCACGCGCTTCGATCTCGAACTCGAGCCTCGCCGGGTCGCTTCGCACGACCGGCAGGCTAGAGGAGCCCTAGTCGGCCTCGGACTCCTTCGCCGTGCCGTTGACGCTCGCCGGCGCCGATCGCCACCCGGTGTGGCTTGCGCTCCGCCGGCTTCGGGATCCGGACCTCGAGCACCCCGTCGTCGAAGTCCGCCGAGATGCGGTCGGCGTCGATCCCGTCGGGGAGCGTCATCGAGCGTGCGAACCGTCCGAAGGATCGCTCGACGCGGTAGTAGCCCTCGGCGCGCTCCTCGTTGTCCGCCGTGCGCTCACCGGAGATCGTCAGCATCGCCGTCCTTGACCTCGATCTCGACGTCGTCGCGTCCGAGACCGGGAAGGTCGGCGCGCAGGACGAGCCGATCGTCGGTCTCGACCAGATCCGATCGCCGGCACCCAGCGGCGCGTCGCCCCGGGCGCCCCGTTCGGGCCGCCGAAGAAGACGTCGAACACCCGGTTGACCTCCGACTGCAGCGGGTCCAGCCCTCGTGCCGGCTCCCATCGAACCAATGCCATCTTCCTACCTCCTACGAATATCGACTAAGTAAACCTAAGTCGAGTGTATAGCAGATCAGAGGAGTCAATTCAAGCTATACCTAAGTCACTTCGCATCAGATTCATGGGCCTCAGAGCCGGCCGCCTCGACGAGCGAGTGCCCGGTCATCGCCGCCGGCTGCTCGATCCCGAGCAGCGCGAGGGCCGTTGGCGCGACGTCGGCGAGGATCCCTCCCCCGGCGAGGGCGAGGCCCGGGACCGTGACGATCAACGGGACCGGGTTCAGGGTGTGGGCGGTGTGCGGCGACCCGTCGGGCTCGAGCATCTGCTCGGCGTTGCCGTGGTCGGAGGTGACGATGCAGGCGCCGCCGCCGGCGTGGACCGCCGCGACCACGTCTCCGAGGTGCGAGTCGACGGCCTCGATCGCGCTCACCGCGGCCGGGATGCTGCCCGTGTGGCCGACCATGTCGGGGTTCGCGAAGTTGATGATCCCGAACCTGTAGTCGGCCTCGCTCCACCGACGCACGAACGCTTCGGCGGCCGCCGCGGCGCTCATCTCGGGCTTCTGGTCGTAGGTGGGGACGTCGCGCGGCGAGTCGACCAGGCACCGCTCCTCGCCCGCCCACTCCTTTTCGCGACCTCCGTTGAAGAAGTAGGTGACGTGGGCGTACTTCTCCGTCTCCGCGACGTGGAGTTGGCGGGCGTCGTGCTCGGCGAGCACCTCGGCCAGAGTCGTCTCCGGCTCGAGGGGTGGAAATGCGACCGGATACGGCCAGCCGTCGCGGTATCGCGTCAGCGTCGTCAGCTCGACCCGGGGCGGGTCGCCGCGGTCGAACTCCGAGAAGTCGGGCTCGCCGAGGGCCATCGTCAGCTGCCGGGCGCGATCGGGGCGGAAGTTGAAGTGGATCACCGCGTCACCGTCGCCGACTCCGTCGTAGTCGCCGATCACGGTCGGGCGGATGAACTCATCGGTCTCGCCACGCTCGTAGGCCTCGGCGACCGCCTCGGCGGCGGTCGCCGCGTGCAGGCCCTCGGCGTGGACGATGGCGTCGTATGCGAGCTTCGTCCGCTCCCAGTGGCGGTCGCGGTCCATCCCGTAGTAGCGCCCCCCGACGGTCCCGATCCGGCCCGCGTGGCGCAGCCAGCGCTCGACCTCGGCGATGTAGCCCGGTGCCGATTTGGGCGGCGTGTCGCGGCCGTCGGTGAGCGCATGGACGACGACTTCGGGGACGCCCTCCTGCGCGGCCAGCTCGATCATCGCTTCGACGTGCTCCCAGCCGGAATGGACGCCGCCGTCGGAGACGAGGCCGATCAGGTGCAGCCGGCCACGGGGACCTTCGCGGGCCGCCGCGCACGCCGCCAGCAGGGCCTCGTACTCGAACCACGAGCCGTCGGCGATCGCGTCGTCGATCCTCGCCAGGTCCTGCGCGACGACGGCGCCGGCGCCGAGGTTGAGATGGCCGACCTCGGAGTTGCCCATCTGGCCGTCCGGGAGCCCGACGTCGCGGCCGCTGGCCGAGAGGGTCGTCCGCGGGTAGGTCGACCAGAGCTCGTCGAAGACCGGCGTCGCAGCCTGGTCGACCGCGTTCCCGGGGCCCGGAGGCGCGAGCCCGAAGCCGTCGAGGATGATCAGGCAGAGGGAAGGTACGGGCAATTCGGCGGGTCCTGGGGGGATTTGGGTCATCGGTGCATCTCAGCAGGGAGCTGGCAGCTGGCAGCTGGGAGCTGGCAGGGAGGCCGGCGTCACGGGCCAGCCCTCTCCCTGCTCCAAGCTCCAAGCTCCCTGCTCAACTCCGCCCCCCTGCAGACCGCGAGGAAGTCGTCCGGCTCGAGCGACGCGCCTCCGACCAGCCCGCCGTCGATGTCCGGCTCGGAGAAGAGCTCGGCGGCGTTGTCCGGCTTCACCGAGCCGCCGTAGAGGACCCGAACCGCGGCCGCGGCCTCGGGACCGCGCTCGGCGAGCAGCGCGCGGATGAACGCGCACGCCTCCTGGGCCTGGTCGGGTGTCGCCGTACGGCCGGTGCCGATCGCCCAGATCGGCTCGTAGGCGACGACGACGCGGCCCAGGGTCGCCGCGTCGACGCTCGCCAGGTCGGCCTCGAGCTGCCGCCGGAGCACGGACTCGGTCTGCTCGGCGTCGCGCTCGGCCTCGGTCTCGCCGACGCAGAGGATCGGCTCGAGGTCCGCGGCGAGCAACGCCGGCAGCTTGCGGGCGAGCGCCTCGTCGGTCTCGCCGAAGAGCTGTCGGCGCTCGGAGTGCCCGACGATCGACCCCCCGACCCCGAGCTCGACGAGCATCGGGATCGAGATCTCGCCGGTGAACGCGCCGGCCGGCTCCGAGTGCACGTTCTGGGCCGCGATTCGGACCGGCGAGCGACGGGTCCGCTCGACCGCGGCCGGAAGCGAGGTGTACGGGGGGCAGACGACGATCTCGATCCCGGTCAGCTCGCCGAGCGAGCCGACGAAACGATCGAGGAAGTCCTCGGTCTCGGCGACCGTCTTGTGCATCTTCCAGTTCGCCGCGACCAGCGGCGCGCGCGGGTCAGGCATCTCTCAGCGCCTCCACTCCGGGCAGCTCCCTGCCCTCGATCAGCTCCAGCGACGCCCCGCCGCCGGTCGACAGCCAGTCGACGCTCCCGGCGAGCCCGAACGACGCCAGCGCGGCCGCGGAGTCGCCGCCGCCGACCACGGTCACGCCGGGGGCGTTCGCGATCGACTCGGCGATCGCCCGAGTTCCGGCGGCGAACGGCGCCAGCTCGAAGGCGCCCATCGGCCCGTTCCAGAACACCGTCCCCGCGGCGGCGATCCGGTCGCCGTACGCGACCGCCGTGCGCGGGCCGATGTCGAGCCCGATCCAGCCGTCGGGCACCTCGACCCCGTCGAGCACGCGGCGCTCGGTCTCGGCCGAGAACTCGCGCCCGATCACGAGGTCGACGGGCAGCAGCAGCTCGCACTCCGAGCTCGCGGCGCGCTCGAGCGCCTCGCCGGCGAGCTCGACCCCACGCTCCTCGACCAGGGAGTCGCCGGTCGGGATCCCCTGGCTGCGGAAGAAGCTGAAGCACATCGCGCCTCCGATCAGGACGCTCTCGGCGCGCTCGAGGAAGCGGTCGATGACCGCGATCTTGCCCGAGACCTTCGCTCCGCCGAGGACGACGCAGAGCGGCCGCACGGGGTCGTCGCGGACCGCGGTCAGTTCGCGGACCTCGCGCTCGAGCAGCAGACCCGCGTACCCGGGAAGCAGCCGGGCGACCCCGACCGTGCTCGCGTGAGCGCGATGGGCGGCGCCGAACGCGTCGTTGACGAACACCTCCGCGAGCCGCGCCAGGCCGGCCGCGAGCTCGGGATCGTTTCGCTCCTCGCCGGGCTCGAAGCGGCTGTTCTCGAGCATCAGCACGTCGCCCGGGCCGAGCCGCGCCGCCTCGGCCTCGACCTCGGGTCCGACGACCGCCGATCCCAGCTCGACCTCGGCGCCGAGCAGCTCTGCGAGCCGAGCCGCGACGGGCGCCGTCGAGAGCGCCGGGTCGAAGCCCTCCTTCGGGCGGTCGAGGTGGGAGACGAGGACGATCGCGGCGCCGCGCTCGCGCAGCAACTCGATCGTCGGCAGGGCGGCGCGAATGCGCGTGTCGTCGGCGACCACCGGCCCCTCCGGGTCATCCGAGAGGGGGACGTTGAGGTCGGCTCTGAGCAGCACCCGCGCGCCGTCGACCGGCGCGTCGCGGACGCTCGCCTTCGAGAAGCTGCCGCGGTCGCTCAAGCCCGTCCCGGTGGTGGCGCGCTATGCGAGGACCCGAGCCGCGACGTCGACGCAGCGGTTCGAGTAGCCCCACTCGTTGTCGTACCAGGAGATCACCTTGACGAAGTTGCCGTCCATGACCATCGTCTGCTCGGCGTCGAAGATCGACGAGTGCGGGTCCTTGACGATGTCGGTGGAGACGATCGGCTCCTCCGTGTAGCGAAGGATCCCGGCGAGCGGGCCGTCGGCTGCCTCGCGCAGCGCCGCGTTGAGCTCCTCGACGCTCGTCTGCGTCGCCACCTCGCAGGTCAGGTCGACGACCGATCCGGTGATCACCGGGGCGCGTACCGCGATCCCGTTCAGCTTCCCGTTCAGCTCCGGGAGCACGAGGCCGACCGCCTTCGCCGCCCCGGTCGAGGTCGGGATCAGGTTGACCGCGGCGGCGCGGGCGCGGCGCGGATCCTTGTGCGGCATGTCCTGGAGGCGCTGATCGGCGGTATAGGCGTGGATCGTGGTCATCAGCCCGCGCTCGATCCCGACCGCCTCGTGGATCACCTTCGCCACCGGCGCGAGGCAGTTGGTGGTGCACGAGGCGTTCGAGATGATCTGATCCGATCCGGGGTCGTAGGCGGTGTCGAAGTTGACCCCGAGGGCGACGGTGACGTCGGGGTCGGTGGCCGGAGCGGAGATGATCACCTTCTTGGCGCCGGCGTCGAGGTGCTTCGACGCATCCGTCGCGCTTCGTGAACAGGCCGGTGGACTCGATCACGACGTCGACCCCGAGGTCGCCCCACGGCAGATCCCCCGGATCGCGCTCCGAGAGGATCCTGATCGGCGTCCCGTCGACGACGATCGCGTCGTCGCGAGCCTCGACCTCGCCCGGGAAGCGCCCGTAGGCCGAGTCGTACTTGAGCAGGTGGGCGAGCGAGGCGGCGTCGAAGAGGTCGTTGATGGCGACGAACTCGAGCTCCGCCCCGGCCTCGTGCGCGGCGCGGAAGATGTTTCTCCCGATCCGCCCGAATCCGTTGATCCCGACCTTCACGTTCGCCATCCGAACCTCCGTAGAGCTCTTCGCTGAGCTGCTGCCGACCGCGACCTCGACCCGGTGCCCGTCGGGGTCGCGCAGGTACGCCGAGTAGTAGCTGGCACCGTACTCGGGCCGCGGGCCGGGTGGCCCGTCGTCGATCCCGCCGGCGGCGCAACCACCCTCCCAGGAGCCCTTGACGGCGGAGATGCCGCTGGCCGAGAAGCAGACGTGCCCGCCCGGCGAGCCCGGTGACTCCGCCGCGTAGCTGAAGAAGATCGGGCGCACGATGCCCCAGGCGATCACCTCGTTCGTGTCGAGGTGGCGGCGCCACCCGAGCGCCCCGAGCACGGCGTCATAGAAGCGGCCGCTGCGCTCCAGGTCCGTGGCCTCGACGCTGACGTGGTGGATCACCGCCGGAAAACTACCCGGGAGCCGCGTCAGCCGCCGCGCGGCGTCCAGCGGAAGAAGCGGATCGCGAGCACGAGCCCGAGCGCCCCCCACGCGGCGACGATCGCCAGGTCGCCCCACTCGAACCCCGCGCCGGAGGTCGCCGGATCGTAGGCGGTGAAGAAGGCCTGAAAGAAATGCCGGACCGGGAAGAGGTCCGCGACGTGGAGCACTCCGTCGGGAATCTCGGTCTCCGGGATGAACACCCCGGAGAGGAAATACAACGGCAGGACGGCGATGTTGGTGACCGCGGGCGCGGCGTCCTCGGTCGGAATGATCGCGGTCAGGGCGACCCCGAGACAGGCAAAGCTCGCCGCGCCGATCGCCAGCGTGATCAGCACCGCCGGCGCCCGATCCCACGGGATCGGGACCCCGTAGGCGATCTTGCCGAGCCCGCAGACGACGACCAGCATCAGGACCGAGATCACGATCGCGTTGCCGCCGCGCCCGGCGAAGAACACCCAGGACGGAAGCGGGGTCCCGCGGCCACGCTTCAGGATCCCGTTCTCACGGTCGGTGGTGAGGCGGATCGCGACGCTCTGCAAGGTCGCCGAGACGACCGCGAGGGTGAGGATGGCGGGGACGTAGTAGGCCGTCGTCCTCAGCCCGCCGAGCTGCTCGAGCCGGTCGTCGCCGAAGATCAGCTCGAAGATGACGAGGAAGACGAGCGGCAGCGCGACGGTGAAGAAGACCGCAGCGGGGTTGCGCCAGAACGTCTTCTGGTCGTAACGGAACTGGTGCAGGGCGAGCGCGAATCCGCTCACGATTCCTCCACCGCCGCGGCGCCGACCGGGCTCGGCTCGGGCTCGCCGGCCGGGCCGGCGGTCAGCTCCAGATAGATGTCCTCGAGGGTCGGGCGGCGCACCTGCAGGCCCTCGAGGTCGAGCGAGCGTTCCAGCGCCCAGCCGGTGAGCGCGTTGAGCAGCGCGACCGGGTGGTCCGTGGTCAGGACCAGCTCGCCGTCAGTCGGCCGCCGCCGGGACGGGCGTCCCCGGCAACTCGCTCGCCGATACGCCGGCCGGGAGCCGGAAGCTGATCGTCGCCGGCCGGCGCTCGCGGTCGCCGAGCTCGTCCGGGCGGCCCTCGGCGACGATCGCGCCGCGCGCGATGATCGCGACCCGGTCGGCGAGCCGCTGCGCCTCGTCCATGTAGTGCGTGGTCAGGAACACGGTCTTGCCGAGGTCGCGCAGGCCGGCGATCACGTCCCAGGCCTGGCGCCGCGCCGAGGGGTCGAAGCCGGTCGTCGGCTCGTCGAGAAAGAGGAGGTCGGGATCGCCGATCAGCGCGACGCCGACGTCGAGCCGTCGAAGCTGTCCTCCGGAGAGGGCGCCGGCGCGGGTGTCGGCCCGCTCGCCGAGCCCGACGTGATCGATCGTCCGCTCGACCGGGAGCGGCTCGCGGTAGTAGCCGGCGTAGAGGTCGAGCGTCTCGCGGACGGTGAGCTCGGGCCGCATCCGGCACTGCTGGAGGACGATCCCGATCCGCTCCCGCCACTCGCGGCCGGCCGTTCCGGGGTCGGCTCCGAGCACCGAGACCTCACCTGCGCTGCGGTCGCGGTAGCCCTCGAGGATCTCGACCGTGGTCGTCTTCCCGGCGCCGTTCGGCCCCAGGAACGCGAACACCTCCCCGGCCCGGACCTCGAGCTCGATCCCGCGCACCGCCTCGAACTCGCCGTAGGACTTGCGGAGGCCGGAGACGACGATGACGGGCTCGCTCACCCGAGCGATTCTATGGAGCGGCCGGATCCGCTCCTCGCGCTATCCGAGCTCGACGTCGCGATGCACGACGCGGACCGAGACGTCGTCGCGAGCCGAGAGGTGGCGTGCGATCCGGTCGGCGACCGTGACCGAGCGGTGGCGCCCCCCGGTGCAGCCGATCGCGATCGTCAGGTGTGTCTTGCCCTCGGCGATGTAGGCGGGAAGCAGGAAGTCGAGCAGCGACAGCATCCGCCGGTAGTACTCGCTCGCGAGCTCGCCCGCCTCGACGTGTTCGACGACCTCGGGGTCGCGCCCGGTCAGCGGCCTCAGGTCCTCGCGGTAGTGGGGGTTGGGCAGGAAGCGGACGTCGAAGACGAGGTCGGCGTCTCGCGGCGGCCCGTTCTTGAACCCGAAGGTGAGGATGTTGACCGCCAGCCGGGCGGTCGAGCGGGGGCCGAGGAGATCGGTCGCGATCCGCCGCCGCAGCATCGCACCGGTGAGGCCACTGGTGTCCATGACGACGTCGGCGCGCTCGCGCAGCGGGCCGAGCACCTCGCGCTCGGCGCGGATTCCCTCGATCGCCCGGCCCTCCGGCGCCAGCGGGTGGCGCCGGCGCGTCTCCTTGAACCGGTCGAGGAGCGTCGCCTCGTCCGCCTCGAGGAAGAGCACCGTCGGGTCGAGGCCCTCCTGCTCGAGCTCCCCGAGGACGGCGACCAGTTCGGCGAAGTACTCGCGCCCGCGGACGTCGGTGACCACCGCCGCGCGGCGGACGCCGGTACCGCCGTGGACGAACAGCTCGCCGAGCGAGGCGATCATCCGCGGCGGCAGGTTGTCGACGCAGAAGTAGCCCGAGTCCTCGAACGCCGCGATCGCCTCCGACTTGCCGGCACCCGAGTAGCCGGTGATCACGAACAGGTCGACCCGGGAGCCGAAGAGGGTCTCAGTCTCGCCCGAGATGTCCCGGGTCCCCCTGTCGGCCGGCGGATCGTATTCCGCGAGCGAGCGCCACTATCCGGCCTTGTTGAGCTGGCGATGGATGTCGCGGGCGAGCCGGCCCGGGATTCCCGGAACGGCCTCGAGCTCCTCGCGCGACGCGGCGACGATCCGGTCCGGGGAGCCGAAGTGCTCGAGCAGCGCCCGCTTGCGGATCGGGCCGACACCGCGCAGCTCGTCGAGCAGTGAGCTCGTCATCGCCTTCGCGCGCCGGCCTCGGTGGTGGTCGAGCGCGAACCGGTGCGCCTCGTCGCGGACCCGCTGCAGGAGTCGGGAGGCCTCGGAGTCGGCCGGGATCGCGAGCGGGTGCGGCGCGACCGGGGACGAACACCTCCTCGAGCCGCTTTGCGAGCCCGATCACCGCCGTGCCGCGCTCGACCAGCGGTCCGAGCGCCCGCATCCCGGACGACAGCTGGCCCTTGCCGCCGTCGATCACGACCAGGTCCGGGACCGAGGCGAAGCTCTCGTCGCGCTCCGGGTCGTGGGGGGAGCGGTCCGACTGCTCGAGCAGCTGGCCGACTCGGCGCGCCAGCACCTCCTCCATCGACGCGAAGTCGTCGGCGCCCGCCGACCTGTCGGCCCGGATCCGAAAGCGGCGGTAATCGGACTTCCGCGGCGCGCCCCCGGTGAACACGACCATCGACGCGACCGTGTGCTCGCCGCCGATGTTCGAGATGTCGAAGCCCTCGATCCGCACCGGCAGCGAGTCGAGCCCGAGCGCGTCCTGCAACGCCGACAGCGCGTCGACCCGCTGGGCGCGGCGGCGCTCCTGGCGGAGGCGATCCTGGGCGAGCGACAGCGAGGCGTTGCGAGCCGCGAGCTCGCGCAGCCGGCGCTTCGTACCGCGCTCGGCGACCCGCACCTCGACCGGGCCGCCCCGGCGCACCGAGAGCGCCTCGGCGATCAGGTCGGCGCGGTCGCGCACCGCGGGCCCGACGACGACGAGCCGCGGGATCGCCGGCGCCGCGGAGTAGTACTGGGCGAGGAACTCCTCGGTCACCTCGTCCTCGTCGCGCTCGGCCTCGTTGGCGAGGTAGAAGCCGTGGCGCTCGGCGAGGACGCCGTCGCGGACCTGAAAGACCTGCGCGTTGGCCTCCGCGCCCTCGACCGCGACCGCGACCAGGTCGGCGCTCTCGAGCGACTCGCCGGCGACGCTGCGCCGCTCCATCAGCGAGCGAACCGCCTCGAGCCGGTCGCGGTAGACGGCGGCGCGCTCGAACTCCTCCTCGCGGGCGGCTTCGGCCATCTTCCGCTCCAGGTCGCGCTCGACGTCGCGATACCGGCCGGAGAGGAAGTCGACGATCGCGTCGATCCCGCGCCGGTACTCCTCGCGGTCGACGTAGCCGACGCAGGGCGCCGCACAGCGCTTGATGTAGTAGTCGAGGCAGGGCACGCCGGAACGCCGCCCGGGCTCGGGCCCCTCACAGGTCCGGTACTGGAACAGGCGCCCGAGCAGGTCGAGCGTCTCGCGAACCCGCTTCGCCGAGGAATAGGGCCCGAAGTAGACCCGCGCCGAGCGGTGCCGCTCGCGGGTGAAGTAGACCCGCGGGAACTCCTCGTCGAGGCTGATCCCGATGTAGGGATAGGACTTGTCGTCGCGCAGGCGGATGTTGAAGCGCGGCCGGTGGCGCTTGATGAACTGCTGCTCGGCGAGCAGCGCCTCGGCCTCGGTCTCGGTGACGAGGAAGTCGATCGACGCCACCTGCGCGACCATCTCGGCGCCGCGGGTCGACTTGCCCGCGAAGTGGCCCGCGACGCGCTTTCGGATCGAGGTCGCCTTGCCGACGTAGATCACCGCGCCGCGCTCGCTCTTGAACAGGTAGACGCCGGGCTGGTCGGGCAGCCGCTTGCGCTGCTCGTCGATGCTCAGCGTGTTCTCGCCCACGGGCTAGAGGTTAGGGTTCGCGGCCGCCGTTCAATCCAGCCTTCGAGGAGGCAATTTCCGCAATGAGCGCCGCAACCAGTCCCTCGCCGCCCGACCTCTCCACCCTCTCGCTCGAAGTCGACGGCGAGATCGGAACGCTGACCCTGAACCGGCCCGACTCGCTCAACGCGATGAGCCCGGAGCTGATCTTCGAGCTCACGGTCGCCGCGGGCTGGCTCGCCGACCAGGCGCCGCTGCGGGCGCTGATCGTCACCGGCGCGGGCGAGCGGGCGTTCTCGTCCGGCGGTGACGTGAACTGGTTCAAGGGCGGGATCGACGACCCCGACGTCGACCTGCCGGCCGACGTGCGCCGCGGGGCCGAGGTCCTCCACCATGCGATCGTCGACTTCCGCCGCATCCCCTATCCGGTGATCGGGGCCGTGAACGGCGTCGCCGCGGGGGCCGGGTTCTCGCTGGCGCTGATGTGCGATCTGCGGATCGCGTCGTCGAACGCGGCCTTCGTCTGCGCCTACGGGCGGATCGGAGCCTCGCCGGACGGCGGCATGACCTACTTCCTGCCCCGGGTCGTCGGGCCCGACCGGGCGCTCGCGCTGCTGCTCAACGATCCGCTGCTCTCCGCCGATCAGGCGCTCGAGATCGGCATCGTCTCGAAGGTCGTCGAGCCGGCCGAGCTGATCTCGGTCGCGCGCCAGAAGGCCGAGAGCCTCGCCGCGAAGGCGCCGCACTACGTGCGGATGGCGAAGCTGCTCGTCGGGCAGAGCCTCGACAACTCGCTCACCGAGCATCTGCAGGTCGAGCGCCACGGGATCGCCGACTCGATGGCAACCGAGGACCTGCGCGAGGGCGTCACCGCCTTCTTCGAGGGCCGCGAGCCGACCTTCACCGGACGCTAGCTGCGGTTGACGGCGAGCGCCGACGCGTACACTTTTCCTGCTCGGCGGACAGATCCCGCCCGGCGGGCACGCGGGCGCGCTCGGCGCAACGACGAGTGGCGCCCGGACTCCGAGGAAAGGACCGTCGAATGAAGAAGCTCACACTCGCGCTCGCACTCGTGGCGCTTGCCGCCCTCGGGCTCGCCGCCTGCGGGGGCGGTAGCGACAGCAGCTCGACCACGTCGGCGTCGTCCAGCACGACGACGAGCGCCGGCGGCGGCGCGACGCTTGCGGTCGAGGCGGACCCGAACGGCCAGCTCGCCTACACGAAGGATTCGCTGTCGACGACCGCCGGCGACGTGACGATCGAGTTCAACAATCCTTCCTCGCTCACGCACGACGTGGTGATCGAGGACGCGGACGGCAACCAGGTCGCCGCCACCGACATGATCGCCGGCGGGACGACGAGCACCGATGCGAAGCTCGACCCGGGCACCTTCACCTACTTCTGCTCGGTCGACGGCCATCGCGCCGCCGGCATGGAGGGCACGCTGACCGTCAAGTAGCGGGGCGATCAGGCAGCGAGGGCCCGGCCGACGGAATCGGCGACGCAGACGGGCTTCTCGCCGCCCTCGCGCTCGAGCGTGAACCGGGTCACGACCTGGTACCAGCCGTCGCCGAGCTCGTCGACGGTGAGGATCTCGGCGGTCGCGCGGACCTTGGCGCCCGCGGGCACCGGGGCCGGAAAGCGGACCCTGTTCCAGCCGTAGTTGATCCCGAGCTTGACGCCCTGCTGGTCGATCAGCCGGCCGCGCAGGCCGTCGATCAGCGACAGGGTGAGGTTGCCGTGCGCGATCGTCGTCCCGAACGGGCTCTCCCGCTTCGCGCGCTCGACGTCGACGTGGATCCACTGGTCGTCACGCGAGATCTCGGCGAACTTGTCGATGTCGGCCTGGGTGACCTCGACCCAGTCGCTGGGACCGATCGGCTTGCCGATCAGCTCCCGCAGCTCGTCGATTCCGGAGATCGTCAGCGGCGCCATCAGCAGGGAGCCTAGATCTTCAGCCCACCGATCGAGCTGCGGGTTTGGTCCGCGTCAGGCTGACGAACCCTACGCTCGGCGGCCGCACCTGGCAGCGCCCGACGCGCGACACCCGCCGAGCGGCCTCGCGATAACTAGCGCTTCAGCCTTACGCTCAGCTTCTCGCTGGTGCTGCTCCCCGCCCGGTCGGTGAGCTTGACCTCGAGCTTCGCGGTCGGCTTCCTTCCCCGCTGGAGTCCCGCGGCGATCCTCTTGGCCGCGCCCTTTCGCCTCGGCTTCAGCACCAGCGTGCCGGCCTCGCCCGCCGCAACCTCCGCCGTCTTCGGCTTCAGCTTGTAGACGTGCTTTGCGTTCAGCTTGCCGCTGACCGTGGCGGTGAGCGCCTCCTCGGCCCTTACCTTGACCGCTACGTGGATCCGGGTGCCCCTGCACCTCTGGGTCGGCCTCGCGGTGGCGCTGCCGTCGACGGAGGGCGGCGGCGGGCCGCCAGTCCAGTAGATGTGGTCGGCACCGACTGCCAGGCCGACGGGGTTGTTGGGTGCGGGGGTGAAACCGAGGTCGGTTCCTGTGCCGTCGAGGTTGGCGCGGCCGATCCCCGCCGTGAAGTAGCCGATCCGGCCCCCCGGCCAGAACCCGGAGAAGTAGACGTGGGCGTCGTCGACCGCGAGGTCGAACACTGAGACCGGAAGAAAGGCCGGCGTGCACGGGTCGATGGATGACGCACATGCCGGGGCGCCCGATCCGTCGAGGTTGGCGCGAAAGACCTCAATGCCCGCTCCCCAATAGATATGGCCGGCGCCGACGGCGAGGCCCGCGCTTCCGTAGCTGATTGGCCCGATGAAGCCCGAATCGGCACCGGTGCCGTCGAGGTTGGCGCGGCCGATCCAGCCGAGGCGAGGGCCCCCTGCGTTTTCGCTCGTCCATCCCCAGAAGATCTGATCGGCCCCGACCTCGATGTCGAACGCGCGCTCACCGATCGCGGCGACGAAGTCGGGGTCGACCCCGCTGCCATCGAGATTTGCGCGACCGATCGTTCGCGCGTCGGAGTCGACCCAGTAGATGTGGTCGGCGCTGACCGCGAGACCGCCGTATCCGACCCCGGCGATGAACTCTGGCTCGACGTCGGTGCCGTCGAGGTTGGCGCGTCCGATCCACCCCTCATACGAGCCGCCGCTCTGGATCGACCATGTCCAGTAGACGTGGCCGGCATCGACGGCGACATCGAGCGGGGTCGCGTCCGCGGGCGTCGTGACGAAGCCCGGTTCGATGCCCGTGCCGTCGAGGTTGGCGCGACCTATCGCGCCCTCGGCGCGCGGGACCAGCGCCAGGCAGATCAGGCAGAAGGCGAGCGCCGCGGCGACGATCGTCAGCGCCGAAAGGGCGCGTCCGCTGAGGTTCCGCGTCAGAGCCATCTGTTTTCACCCGATTTCGCGCGAGTTGACTGTCCTGCCGGTTGGCACAGGTGTCAACCCCCCGCGCATGCGGAGTTGCGGCCCGGCAAGGATCCCGCCCGGCGCGAGCCGAGGCGACCGTCCATCCCGCGTCCTCAGTCGACCAGCCGCACCTCGAGCGTCGGCGGCGGCGCGATCGCGCCCGCCCCGCCCATCAACCCGAGGATCCGGGCGACGTAGGCCTGGGTCTCTGAGATCGCCGGCACGCAGCCGCACGCGGCGATCGGGCCGGGCCCGGCGTTGTAGGCGGCGAGCGCCAGCGATACCTGGCCGAACTGCTCTAGCAGGTTCGCCATCAGGTGCGCCTGGGCGTCGATCGCGACGGGGGCGTCGAACGGATCCGAGAGCCCGTAGGCGCTCGCGGTCGCCGGCATGAACTGGGCGATCCCCTGTGCGCCGGCCGGCGAGACCGCGAACGGGTTGAAGTTCGACTCTGCCATCAACTGGGCGGCGAGCAATGCCGCGGGCACGTTCCAGCGTTCCGCCGCGGCGGCGATCGCGTCGCGGTAGCGGACCGGGACGAAGGCCGGGAGGCCGGCCCCGGCCGACCCGCCGTCGGCGCTGCCCGCAGACGCCGCGACACGGTCGCCCTCCGCCGAGCACGGATCGGGCCCAGCGTCGAAGCCGAAGTGCCACGGCTCCCAGGGGTAGCGCCTCACGAAGCCGAACCGGCCTGCGTTCGCCGCCAGCCACCCGTAGGCGGTGGGGGGCCCGAGGTCGAGCTCGGTGGCGCAGCGGTGCAGCGAGGTCCCCGGAGGCGCGACCCATTTCGGGTCCGGGTGTGCGGCGAACAGCGCCGCCTGCTCGGCGTCGGAGCGGAAGCCGGAGTTGACGATCAGCGACAGTCCGGCGGACGACGCCGCCCGGGCCAGGCGGTCGAACGCCCCAGCGACGTCGGGCCGCATCGGCTTGCCTATGCGGCACTTGTTCGGGCCGATCGCCGTGGAGGGCTAGGCCCAGCGTGATGGCTTAGTTATGCGGTTTCTCGCTTCCGCGCGTCAATCAGCCTCCCTTCACCTGCTCGCGAAGCCCCTCGATCTGGCGCTGCTGGCGCTCCACCTGGGACGCGAGCCGCTCGACGGTCTCAGCCAGCGAGGTGTCCGAGGCCGCGGTCGCCGACGCCGAGGTCGCCGTCCCGAGCTGACCCTTGTCGTTGACGAGCACCGGTTGTGCGGTCCCTCCAATCGACTTGCCGCTGATCCCGGCGATGAAGGCGCGGGTCTGGGTGCCCTTGGTCCCGATCCGGATCGCCTTCGACTCACCGGCCTTGCCGGCGTTGGCGATGTCGATGTTGTCGGAGCCGGTGACGTAGAACCCGGCGTTCGCGCCGAGGGCGAGGTTCGAGTTCCCGGTGCTGTTGTTATTGAGCGCCAGGTAGCCGGTGGCGACGTTGTCGTGGCCTGTGGTGTTCGAGTTGAGCGCGAAGTAGCCGCTCGCGACGTTGTTGTTACCGGTGGTGTTGTGTTGCAGCGCGTGGCTGCCTGCTGCCACGTTGGCGCTGCCGGTGGTGTTGGAGTAGAGCGCCGCGTCGCCGGTGGCGACGTTGCCGGAGCCGGTCGTGTTCGCGCGCAGCGTGCTGCCGCCGGTGGCGATGTTCGCATTGCCGATGGTGTTGTTGAGCAGAGCCTCGGAGCCAGTCGCGACGTTGTCGCTGCCTGTGGTCAGGTTGGGCATCACCGAGTCACCGACCCCGACGTTTGCGAAGCCTGTGAAGGTCCCGTTGAAGAGAATGCGGCCCGCGCCGACGTTGCCGTCGCCGTTGTAATAGACGCTGCCGGTCGTGGCGAGGCTCGGCGAGGCCGCGCCGAGGCCGATCATCCCGCTGAGCGCCAGGGCGCTCACCGCGATTCGGAACCGGCGACCGAGCGCGGTTGGCTTAAAGGGACGGGAACTGGACTTGGCAGTCATTCTTGACTTCCCCTTTGCTTGGTTTGGTCGGAGGCCAAGCGGCGTCTCGGTCCTACCGAGTCGGTTTGCCGTCGGGGCGTCCGTCCGTGGACGAGACGAGCTTACCCCGGTTGTCGGTGGAGGCGAGGAAAATCGGCCCAACCGAGCGCGGGCGGCTCGCTTGTGGTCATGCCGCGAACCCTCCCGGCCGTTGCGTGGCCGTGATCCTCGAGCGACTGTCGGAGATCCGGCAGCAGATCAGCGGCGAGATCAACAACGCCGCAGACGTCGATGCGGTGCGCGCGGCGATCACCCGCGTCTTCGAGGGGTTCGTCATCCACCCGCAGCACGGGGCGCGCCACAGCGGCACCGGACGCGCCGAGCTCGTCGACGTCGACGACCGCTTCATGATCTCGTTCACGATCCGTGAAGAGGTGCTTCTGAGCTTCGCGGGGATGTACCCGACGGTGCGGCGCGTGCCGCTTGCCCTGGCGGGGGGAAAGTACCGCCAAGGCTTGCCTATGCGGCACTTGTTCGGACCGATCCCGGTGGAGGGCTAGGCTCGAACAGCGCGGCCGCCGCCGATCTCCGCGCCGTTTTTGTGCAGCCCCGTAGCACCGACGTAATCGCGGCCGACGAGTCCAAGTGTCCCTGACGCCCCAGGGGGAGGTGGCAGGGGTAACTACTTGCGAGGCACCGCTCGCTATGAGAGGGTCCGCAGGCCGACCACTCCAGAGCTACAAAGGGAGAGAGGACATTGAAAGGGAAGTCAATCGCGCTGGCTGGCGCTGCGATCGTCGTACTGGCGATTGGAGTCGCCGCCTCACCGGCAGGCGGCGCCGCTCCGGAGCGCTACACGTCCGAGTTCGTCGAGTCAGACACGATCGACTGCTCGAGCTTCGATCCGGCATGGACGTTCAATGACGACTTCGTTGATTTCTTCAAGGGCCGTGGTCAGGTGTGGCTCGACGCCGCGGGACAGCCGATCAGAGCAATCGAGCACGTGGTGCACCGCTCGAACGACGTCAACAGCGTCACCGGCTTCACGCTCCACGAGCACAACCACGTCACCGTGACGCTCGACTTCGTCCGCGGGACCGTGACTCTGAACGGTGCGATCAACATCGCGCAGCGACCTGGCGCCGGCAGCGTCATCCTGAACGCGGGGCACAAGGTCTTCGATCTCGAAACCGGAACGCCCTTCGTCCTGGCCGGACCCGACCGCGCCGACGAAGAGGACTTCTGCCGCGCCGTGGCGCCGTAGGGAGCCTCCCCAGCAAGGCGTCGACCTGGCGATCGGGTCTGCTTATTAGAAGTCGCCGAAGCGGACACCGCCTGGGCGGCGCGTTCAAAACGATCCCCTACCCCGCGGGCCCCCGCTGTTGCGTGGCCGTAATCCTCGAATGGTGCGGTTTGCAAAGCCGCTGATGATTGGACGGATCGTTGTTGGCGGGATTGCCGTCGCGGTGGTGGACTTCGGATGCCCGCTCGGAGCAGCCGCCCTCCCATTCGCAGACGAGCTCCAGGTGAGCGGGGAGGATCTTGGCGCGGAGCTTCTGCCACGCCCGGTCGTAGCCCCGAGACGCCGCCGATCCCGAGCTCGGTCGCGCTGCTTTCGGCACGCCGGGCAGGCGCGCTTGGTCTGCACGCCGTGGGTCGGGCAGTAGATCCTCATGGGACTGCTCGCCGCCGCTCCAGAAACGCCCCTACTGGCCTACCCCGACAGCCCGGCGGCTTCGAGGGCTTCGGCCGGATCCAGGTAGACGTGCCAGGCGATGATCCTTCGGTCCTTGAGCGTCCACAAGTGCGCAACTGTCTCGGAGACTCTTACGCCGCTCTCCTTGCCGACCCCGCGGAATTCGACCGTGGCCACGACCCGTTCACCGGCGTCCGCCAAGCGCCTCGGGATGTAATGGCTTTCGGCAAAATTGTCGAACACCTCCCGGCCGGCGCGTCCCAAACCTTCGTAGCCGTGGAAGGTGCCTTGGGTCCCAAGGAACGACTCGCTCTGGTGGATTTCGACCTTCGGATCGAAGAATGCATAAATCTCGCGGCTGGTCAGTCGCTCCGGCTTGGCAAGGAACTCGTCATAGAGCCGAGCGACAATCTCCACGTTCTCCTCCGACATCGCCCGCGCAGTATCGCGCGATGGCCGTGGCCTAGCTAAAGGGGGCGGCGGGCCCAAACCGACACAAAGTGCCCGCCGCCCCGGAACCCCTCGACCCCGGCCGTGGGTCATGGCGTAACCCCGGCCGGGCCGATCCTGCTCGCGGAAGGAGCCACCGCGAGCTACGAGGTCACGAGCCGCCGGACCGCGTTCTCGTTCGTCACCCCGCCGCCGACCCTGGCGTAGCCGTATAGCCCCGCTGGCCGGTCGGGCGCCGGCTCGCGCCGAACAGATGCGGGATCAGCTCGACCGTCATCCCGACCGGGCTGCGCGGGCGCAAGCACCGGCAAGCCTCAGCCGTCGTCTGTTGCAGCGATCGGATCCCGTAGCCGCTACCGAGACGCGTCCCTGCTGGGCGCGGATGTAGCGCACTCGCGCCGAGCGTAGGTTGGTTCCAACGCGAAGCGACCTGGTCTTGGAGGACCCGATGAAGCGCGAGATCAACGTCGACGGCGTGTCCGAGCGTGCAGACATCCCCCAACTGACGCGCCGGTGTGGGCTTGGGGTCCTCGCCGCCGCCTCCGCATTCTCGATCTGCATCGTGCTCGCTGCCACCGCGCTGGCGGGATCGCTCGACTTCTATGAGCCCGACTCAAGCCCGGAGGATGGGAGACGCGCGCCAACCTCTCTCGCCGCTGCGGACCTCGACGGCGACGGAGACCAGGACCTAGCTGTCGCGAGCGCAGGTTCCGAAGCGGTGACAGTCCTGAAGAACAACGGCGCGGGCAACTTCAACAAGACCGCCGCCGTTCCGGCGCCGGTCGAGGGCGGCGCAAAGTTGGTCGTCGCCGACCTCGACAGCGACACCGACCAGGATCTCGCGGTGGCCCATCGCGACGCCGGCCTCATGACGATCCTCCTGAACGATGGCGCGGCCCACTTTCACCAACCCGCCTCGAGCCCTGTGCCGGCGGGGCCCTCGCCGTGGGGGCGGTTCGCCGCCGCCGACCTCGATGGGGACACAGATCAGGACCTCGCGGTGGCGAACAACTGGAACCCCGGCACCGTCACGATCCTCGAAAACGACGGCACCGGCGACTTTCACCAGGCCGCCTCGAGTCCCGAGCCGGTGGGCGAGGTACGCCCAACGGCCGTCGCCGCCGCCGACCTCGACGGTGACGGCGACCAGGACCTCGCGGTACCGCTGCGGTACGCCGCGACGGTCGCGATCCTCGAGAACGACGGCACAGGTGATTTCGCCGAGGCCCCGACGAGCCCCGAGCCGGTGGGCAAGGAGCCCTGGGAGGTCGCCGCCGCGGACCTCGACGGCGACGGCGATCAGGATCTCGCGGTCGTGAACAAGGGCTCTTCCCTCAGGTGCCGCAACTACGGAAATGTGACGATCCTCCTGAACGACGGCGCGGGCAACTTTTCCACCTCGCACAATGAGCCGGTTGCCGTTCATCCGCTGTCGCTCGCGCCCGCCGACTTCGACGGCGATCGCGATCAGGACCTTGCGGTCGCCCACGGATGTCCGTTCGCCCCGGCCTTCGTGACGATCCTGAAGAACAAGGACACGGGGACGGGCGACTTCGGCCAGGCGCCCACGGGCCCCGAAGCGGCCGGCGGCAGCGTGAGTGACCTCGCGGCAGCGGACTTCAACGGGGACGGAGAGCCAGACCTCGCGATCGCGAACGGCGGGTCCGACACGGTGACGATTCTCAAGAACCGGTGAGCCGGGGTGATTTTTCGTGACGACTCCGACGAACTGACGGGCGAGGTTTCGCTGCGCGCTCTCGGGACCGGGTGGGAGTCCGTGAACGGCTGTTGAGCCGTTCGCGGGCCTCTACCCCGGCCGGTCCAGGTGCTCGCGCCAGTCGGGGTCGAACCGGTCGAGTGCGCGGTCGAACCCCTCGATCCCGCCGCCCTCCTCGGTCACGGCGTAGCTCCGCTCGCCGCTCCCCGACGTGCGGAACGGATACGCGCTCGTCTCGCCCTGCATCCGGTCGAGCAGGCCCGGTCCCTCGTCGGTGAGCGGCGTGACGGTGACCTCGGCCATGAGGGCCACGGTAGCCAGCGGTGCCGTTGGTGCGGGTCCGACCTCACCCGTCACCGAGCTCGCTTGGCGCGACCACGCGGGGTTCGCGGCCTCTCGGACCAGACGCGCCACCGAGAGCGAGTCTGCGGCCCGGAGCGCCGGATGTCGTCTCGGGAGTCTCGGTCGCCCTCCTCTAGTTGATCGCCGTCCCGGTGCCGTCGTCAGCCACCCCTTTGCAGCTGCTCGCGAAGCTGCTCGATCTCGCGCTGCTGGCGCGCGTTCTCGCTCCGCTGGCGCTCCACCTGGGACGCGAGCCGGTCGACGGTCGCCGCGAGCGATGCCGTGGACGTCGAGGCAGCTGGCGCGGTCCCGAGCTGGCCGTTCGACTTGACGACCACCGGCTGGGCCGCTCCGCCGAGGGGCGAGCCTGCGATCCCGGCGATGTAGGTCGCGGTCTGCTTGTTGTCGTTGCCGATCCGGATCGTCCCCGACTCCCCGGCCTTGCCGGAGTTGGCGATGTCGACGTTGTCCGAGCCGGTCGTGAGGTTCTTGCCGGCGCCCGAGCCGAGGGCGATGTTGCCCGAGCCGGTGGTGTTGGCGTTCAGCGCCTTGTAGCCGTTGGCGACGTTGTCGTGGCCGGTCGTGCTCTGGGCAAGCGAGCTTCGGCCGGTCGCGGTGTTGGCGCTGGCGCTGGTGTTCGCCTGCAGCGCGTTGTTGCCGAGGGCGATGTCGTTAATGCCGGTGGTGTTGGCGGTGAGCGCCTTAGAGCCAGCGGCGAGGTTGTCGTGGCCAGCGGTGTTCGAGAAGAGCGCGCTGGTCCCGGTGGCGATGTTGTCGTGGCCGGCGCTGTTCGAGAAGAGCGCATCGAACCCGGTGGCGACGTTGTCCTCGCCGGTGGTGTTCCCCTGGAGCGCCGATTCGCCCGTCGCGACGTTGAAGTTGCCGGTGGAGTTCTGAATCAGCGCCTGGTGGCCGGTGGCGACGTTGAAGTTGCCGCTGGTGTTCTCGAAAAGCGCGCCGTGGCCCGTCGCGACATTTTCGAGGCCGTTGGTGTTCGAGGTGAGCGCGAAGGCCCCGACGGCGACGTTTCCGAAGCCGGCCGTGTTCGCGAACAGCGCGTGGTCGCCAGTCGCAGTGTTGAAGCTCCCGCTCGTGAGGGCGGGCATCACCGAGGGGCCCAAGCCGACATTGTTGGTGCCGGTGAACGTCGGATTGAAGAGGTTGTTGGTGTCCCCAGCGGCGGCGTTGCCGTTGGCGTCGAAGTAGACGCTGCCGGTCGAGGCGAGGCTCTGCGAGGCGCCGGTCGTGAGCCCGAGCACGGCGCTGAGGGCGAGGGCGAGGGTCGCGACCCGGACCCGCCGCCCGAGCGGACGAACCCCCCGAGCGGACTCACCCCGTGAGGACATGGAAGCTTTGGCCGGACTGCGACGGAGGCGGCTATTGGGGGACATCTTGACCTCCTGGTCTCGAAACGATTGGGCGGAGGCCAGACGGCGCTTGGGATGTGCCGATGAGGAGGCGCCGGAGGCACCCGTCCAAGGGGGACGAGGCGAGCCTATCCCGGTTCTCGGTGGACGCAAGGAACTCGGGCGCGTAGGGGCGCCGATCCGGCTCGCTAGCGCGCTCAGGTGAGTAGGATCCCCCGGTCTCGATCCCGACTGAAGGAGGCACGGATGCTCCCCAGAATCCTCGGACACCTACGCGCGCAGTGGGCCGGTGTCCTCGCTTTGTTCTTGGTACTCGCGGGCGGCGTCGCCTACGCCGCCAACACCGTGTTCAGCGAGGACATCGTCAACGGCGAGGTAAAGACCGCCGACATCGGCACTGACGAGGTCCGCTCTGTTGACGTGCGCGACGACACGCTGGCAAACGGGGGCCTTGGCGGCGCTGACATCGCCAAGAACTCGTTGAAGGGCGCCGATATCGCCGAGTCCTCGCTTCAGAACGTCGATGCCGCCACGGTCGGCGGCCTTCAGGCCCGCAAGATCAACTTTCAGGTCCCGCATGGAACCGGCCCGACCACCGTCCTCGATCTGGCCGGGCTGCAGATCACTGCCGAGTGCCAAAGCTTCGGCGACATCCTCGACGTCAAGGCGTTCACGTCGAAGGACGGCGCGAGCGTCTTCTACTTCGCCGGCTTGACTCTCGACGCTAATGACACCGACACGCTCCGATCGATCGATTCCGATCAACTCGGAAACGGAGACTTCGGTATCGGTCTTGCGCTGGACATCGACAACGCGACCCCCAACCTCGGAAACAACGCAATCGGCACGCTTAACTACTCGGCCCCCGACGGCAGCGTGGTGGTCGCCCACCTTGCCCTCGACGAGGTCCCCGGCGGCTGCGCGCTGACCGGGACCGCGACCGGCGGCTAAGAGGCGGGGTGTGGACCCCGCTACTTGGTCCGGTCCAGGTGCTCGCGCCAGTCGGGGTCGAGGCGGTCGAGGGCACGGTCGAACCCTTCGATCCCGCCACCCTCCTGAGTCACCGCGTAGCTCCGGTCGCCGTTCCCCGAGGTGCGGAACGGATACACCTGCGTCTCCTGCTCCATCTGGTCGAGCAGGCCTGTTCCCCTGTCCGTCAGTGGCGTGAAAGTGACCTCGGCCACGGCGAGCAAAAGCTATCGCCGTCGCTTGACGAGGCCCCAAGTCGCTGTAGGGTCGTGCGGCAGGAGGGGTCACGCGGCTCGATGTCGCTCAGCAGCCTGTTTGGCGTCGGTTGCGGCGCTCTCGCGGCCTCCGACGGCCTCGGCGGTGTCCCTGGGCACCCGGAGAGTGGTCAGGCCGTTAGAACGGCTTAGAGCGAACGTATGTTCGTATAAGCTGGGAGGATGCGGTGCGACTTTTGCGGCTCGCGGATGGTCAATTGGCGGTATCCGGCCCAGGGACGCGACTGGCTCGCCTGCCCGAAGTGCCGAGCGGCGATCGAGGCCGACGACCGAAAGCGGTTGCTCGAACGGGTGGAGATGAAGCCGATCCCTCAGGCGCTCGACGACAGGTTCGCCGACAAGTTCCGCGAGCGGGCGAAGCGTCTTCACGAGGACTTCTGGGAGACCCGCAGCGGGCCGGCCGAGCCCGTCTAGAGAGGACGCCCGTTTCAGAGGACTTGCGCTGAGGCGCCGGATCGGCGAGGGTCGGGTCAGCACGCTGAAGTCAACAAGGGGGTACCACTCGTGCGAAGGCGTCGCAACCGTCTCATCGCCGCGTCCATCAGCGCCGCGTTCGCGCTGCTGATCGTCGTCGGCGGAACCGTCTCCGCAGCGTCGCCGAGCACCCTCGCCGGTGCGCTTCCGCCTTCTCCGCCGAGCGACAGCGAGATTTTGGTCTCGATCGAGGGCGTTCCTGGGTACAAGGAGTTGGTGGTCGATGGCACCAACGGTCCCGATCAGATCCAAATCGACCAGAACCCCGTCGGCGGGGCCTACGTAATCGAAGCCAACCGGCCGATCAGAACTACCTCGAGTCAGTGCAGAGTGGTCGCGGAGAACAGCAAGGCGGTGGAGTGTCACTTCAAGCCCGGTGTCTTCGCCGTTTCCACGTATGGGGGCGCCGATAGTTATGGCGGCTCGAAGACAAACGCGTGCCGAGACTCCCTGATCGCATAGCCGACGATCACCAGCGCGGCCACCGGATCGGCCCACCACCATCCGAAGGCGGCGCTTAGCAGCAGGCCCGCCAACACGCTGGCTGCGAGGTACGCATCGACGAGCGTTACGCGAGCCTCCGACTTGAGCACGACGTTCCCGAGATCGGTGCCGGTGCGGCGCTTGGCACCTGCCAGCAGCAGCATCACGACGACCGTCGCGCCAACCCATGCCGTACCGAGAGCGGATGTATCGGCGTGCGACCCAGTCGCCAGCGTTCGCGCCGACTGGATGGTGATGTAAACCGCGAGGGCGGCGAACGCAACGGCGATCACCCGCATCGCTCGATGATCGCGCTCGCCGGGCGCACCTGTGAGCTGCCAGACGACGACGAGCGACGCGACTATCTCGATCGCCGAGTCCAGCCCGAAGCCCGCCAGGGCGACCGATCCGGCGCCGATCGCCGCGCTGAGCAGCACCACGGTTCCGATCACATTCCACCCGAGCGTCAGATATTCGAGGACCAGTCCCCGGCGAACGAGGGCGCTGGTGGATGCTGCGAGCGTCGAGGAGTTCTGCTGCGACATCGCCCGCGCAGTATCTCGCGGCGGCGGCAGCGGTCAGTGCAACGAGTGACCAGCCGGACGTGCGCTAAGAATCCGGTCGGTGACTGCCGTTGAATGGACCCTTGTGGGCGTCGGGGTCACGATCGCGATCTATCTCGCCTTCGTCCTCGCCCTGTACTTGGCTGGACGGCGCAGTGATGCCCGAGCGTTCGCCGCCTTCATCCCCGACTGCATCGTGCTCTTCCGGCGGCTGCTCAGCGATCCCAGGGTCTCGGGGTGGAGGAAGGCGACGATCATCGTGCTCATCGCCTACCTCGCGATGCCGATCGACCTGGTGCCCGACTTCATCCCGGTCGCGGGACAGCTCGATGATGCGATCGCGGTCGCGCTCGTACTGCGGACTGTGCTGCGCAGCGGAGGCCCTGAGCTGCTGCGGGAGCACTGGCCCGGTCCGGATGGTTCGCGCGCGGTTGTGAGCCGGCTGGCGTACGGGGCCGAGAGCGTCGCTCGCTAGTCGAGCTTCGCCTTGCGCGGCTGTCGTCGCGAGCGGATCGTCCATCAGGCCCATCAGCGCGTAGTGGCCGCTCGGGTCGATCCGCCAGACGCCTGCGACCCGCGACGGGGGCTGTTCTGCCTATCTGATTACTGCTTTTCAGCTAGGTCACGGCCGGAGCGAGATACTGCGCGGGCGATGCCGCAGGAGAACGTCGAGATCGTCCGCAGCGCCTTTGCCGCGTTCGAGCGGGGCGACATCGAAGGCGTCCTGCGGCTCTGCGACGAGGACATCGCCATCACCCAGCCGCCCGATCTGCCCGGCGTTTCTCCCGAGCAACGTGGGCACCGCGGCGTCTTGGAAGCCTTGGCGATCTGGCCAGAGCAGTGGGATGACTATCGAATCGAGCTCATGAAGATTTCTGGCGCTCCGGGCGGCAAGGTGTTCGTCACCACGCGAACCCGTGGCCGAGGGAAGCAGAGCGGGGTCGAGGTCGATATGGACTTCAGCTTCGTCTTCACCGTCTGTGAGGGAAAGATCAGCGAGTGGCGCCTGTTCATCCAGGAAGAGCAAGCCCTCGATGCCGCCGGGCTGTCGGAGTAGGCGATGACGCAGGAGAACGCGGAGTTCGTTCGGAACGTTTTCGCGATGGTCGACCGCGGCGACCCGGAAGCCTGGGACGTGCTCCCGCCGGATTTCGTCATCGACCTTTCGCGGCGGCTCATCGACCCAGTGATCCTTCGTGGCAGCGACAAGATGCGGGCCTTCTATCGCGACCTCGATGAGACCTGGGAGGGCGGCGCGAGCTTGCGGGTCGAACAGTTGATCGACGCCGGCAACGACGTGCTCGTGCTGGTCCGCTTTGGCGGCCGCGGCAAGGTGAGCGGCGTCCACGTGGAAGTTCTGGTCTGGAACTTGTGGACGTTCCGAGAGAGCAAGCCCATTAGGTGGACGTACTTCGGAGAAGACCGGGCCGCGGCCCTCGAAGCCGCCGGGCTGTCGGAGTAGGCCAGGCCGTCTAAGCCGGCTGCGAGGCGGTCCGATGAAGATCTTCTGCCCGACCCACGGCGTGCAGACCACGCGCCCCTGCCCGGCGTGCCGAAAGCGGCGCGACCGAGCTCGAGGATCGCCGGCGTCTCGGGGCTATGGCGGGGCATGGCGGAAGATCCGCGCCGAGATCCTCCCCCCGCACCTGGAGCTCGTCTGCGAATGGGAGCGTGGCTGCACCGAACGGGCAACCGAAGTCCACCACCGCGACGGCAATCCCGCCAACAACGATCCGTCGAATCACCAGAGGCTTTGCAAGTCGCACCACTCGAGGATTACGGCCACCCAACAGCGGGGGTCCGCGGCGTGACCACAAGTGAGCCGCCCCCGCTCGGTTCGGCCGATCTTCCGTGCGCCCGCCCACAACCGGGGTAGGCTCGCCTCGTCCATTTGGACGGAACGCCTCGACGGCGACCCCGCTCTTTACGACCGAGACCGGCCGCATGGCCTCCGCCCTACCCGATCAGGAAGGGGAGGTCACGATGACCGCCAAGCTCAGTTCCACTCTCTACCAGCCGACCGCCCGAGGGCGGACTCGGATGCTCGCGCTCGCGACCGCAGTCGTGCTCGCGATCAGCGCCGGCCTCGCCCCGGCGAGCCACGCCGACACCGGCCAAGTCTTCTTCGACGCCAGATTCAACGTCGCCGCCGGCGGCGGCAACTTCCTCTTCAACGGAACCTTCACCGGCAACAACAACGTCGGCCTGGGCCGCCCGGTGATGACCAACCTCACCAATGGCAGCTTCAACGTCGCTACCGGCATCGGCGCGCTGTTCTCCAACACACGCGGCGCCTCCAACGTCGCGAGCGGCTACCGGGCGCTGACCTTCAATACGGGCGGCAACGAAAACGTCGCCACCGGCATCGAGGCGCTGTACCGCAACACGATCGGCAACCGGAACTCTGCCGCCGGCGCCCGCGCGCTGTTCTCGAACACAACCGGCGACCACAACACCGCCCTCGGCAACGGCGCCGGCCAGAACCTGACCACCGGCTCGAACAACGTCGAGATCGCCAACGCCGGCAAGGCCGGGGAGTCGCGGACGATTAGGATCGGCGACAACGACCAGACCGCCACCTTCATCGCCGGGATCAGCGGGAACACCCTGCCCGGTCCCGACCAGACGGTGGTCGTGAACGCCAACGGCCAGCTCGGCACCGCAGCCGACTCCTCGGCGTCCACGGCATCGCTCACGGAGACCGTCGAGCGGCTGCAGCACCAGGTCAAGCGGCTTCGCGAGCAGGTGAAGGGGGGCTGATTGAAGCGCGGAAGCGAGAAAACCGCATAACTAAGCCGTCACGCTGGGCCTAGCCCTCCACCGGGATAGGCCCGAACAAGTGCCGCATAGGTGCCCGCGAACGGCTCACCGACCGCTTGCGTCCACCGACAACCGGGATAGGCTCACCCTGTTACAAACCGGGCGGGAACCTGCGGTCGGCCGACGTGGTCGTAAACGACCAGGGAAGGGCTTGGCCTCGCCCACGCGACCCCAGGAGGTCAGCATGGCTGCCAAGCCCAGTTTGCGCCGTCCACTCTCCGTGTCCCGTCGACCCTCGCCGTGGCCGGCCCGGGGCCGGTTCGGAATCGCCGCCCTCGCGGCCTTGACCGCCGTCCTCGCGTTCGGGGCGAGCTCGGCCCTCGCCTCGGTCGGCAGCGTCTACTTCGACGCCAGCAACAATGCCGCCGCCGGCAACAACCTGTTCAGCGGGAGCCTCACCGGCGGCGGGAACGTTGGCCTGGGCGCAAACGTGATGCCCGCCCTCACCAGCGGCTTCGGCAACGTCGCCGTCGGCGACTCGGCGCTTGCGTCCAACGCCACCGGCAAGCAGAACACGGCGACCGGCTTCGAGGCGCTCAAATTCTCAACCGGCGACACCAACACGGCGACCGGCTACCAGGCGCTCGAACTGACTACCGGGGATGACAACACCGCGTTCGGAGCCTTCGCGCTCTTCGGCAACACCAGCGGCAAGCAGAACACCGCGATCGGGACCTCGGCGTTGGAGAACAACGGCAACGGCGACCACAACGTGGCGATCGGCGACCTTGCACTCCTCGAGAACGGAGCCAGCACGAACAACGACGGCAGCAACAACGTCGCGACCGGCTACTTCGCGCTCACCAACAATTCCACCGGCAACGACAACGTGGCCACCGGCACGAGCGCTCTCAGCCACAACACCACCGGGAACGCCAACATCGCTGCCGGCAGCAGCGCCATGGACCACAACACGACCGGCCACGACAACGTCGCCGTCGGCCCCCTGGCCCTCGCCGAGAACGTCGACGGGACCGACAACATCGCGGGCGGGACCGGGGCGCTTCTCAACAACACCTCGGGGAGCGACAACCTGGCCTCCGGCGTATTCGCACTCTCGCTCAACACGACCGGAAACCAGAACCTCGCCCTCGGAACGAATGCGCTCACGAACAGCACCGGCAGCTCCAACCTCGGCCTCGGCTTCGACGCCGGCCAGAATCTCACCACGGGCTCTGACAACGTCGAGATCGCCAACGCCGGCAAGGCGGGGGAGTCGAAGGCGATCCGAATCGGCACCAAGGGCACCCAGAACCGCGCCTTCATCGCCGGGATCAGCGGCAAGACGATCGACGGGACCGTCCAGCCGGTGCTCGTCAACGACAAGGGTCAGCTCGGGACGGCGTCCTCGGCGTCGGCGAAGACGAGCGCCGCCCAGCCGCTGAGCGCCGCCGCCGGCAAGCACCTGCTCGATCTGGTCAAACGCCAGCAGCGCCAGATCGAGCAGCTTCGCGAGCAGGTGAAGGGAGGCTGATCGAGGCGGCGTTATTGCCACATCTGCCCACCCGCAGCGGCGCACAGCGGTGCGAGCCAAGGCGACCTTCCACCCCGCGTCCTCAGTCGACCAGCCGCACCTCGAGCGTCGGCGGCGGCGCGATCGCGCCCGCCCCGCCCATCAACCCGAGGATCCGGGCGACGTAGGCCTGGGTCTCTGAGATCGCCGGCACGCAGCCGCACGCGGCGATCGGGCCGGGCCCGGCGTTGTAGGCGGCGAGCGCCAGCGATACCTGGCCGAACTGCTCTAGCAGGTTCGCCATCAGGTGCGCCTGGGCGTCGATCGCGACGGGGGCGTCGAACGGATCCGAGAGCCCGTAGGCGCTCGCGGTCGCCGGCATGAACTGGGCGATCCCCTGTGCGCCGGCCGGCGAGACCGCGAACGGGTTGAAGTTCGACTCTGCCATCAACTGGGCGGCGAGCAATGCCGCGGGCACGTTCCAGCGTTCCGCCGCGGCGGCGATCGCGTCGCGGTAGCGGACCGGGACGAAGGCCGGGAGGCCGGCCCCGGCCGACCCGCCGTCGGCGCTGCCCGCAGACGCCGCGACACGGTCGCCCTCCGCCGAGCACGGATCGGGCCCAGCGTCGAAGCCGAAGTGCCACGGCTCCCAGGGGTAGCGCCTCACGAAGCCGAACCGGCCTGCGTTCGCCGCCAGCCACCCGTAGGCGGTGGGGGGACCGAGGTCGAGCTCGGTGGCGCAGCGGTGCAGCGAGGTCCCCGGAGGCGCGACCCATTTCGGGTCCGGGTGTGCGGCGAACAGCGCCGCCTGCTCGGCGTCGGAGCGGAAGCCGGAGTTGACGATCAGCGACAGTCCGGCGGACGACGCCGCCCGGGCCAGGCGGTCGAACGCCGCAGCGACGTCGGGCCGCATCGGCTTCCCCTGGCGGTAGGCGAGCGGGCCCGAGTAGCCGCCTCCGGTCGCGATCGCCGCCCGATCGCCGCCGGAGCCGCTCGGGGGCGGCACCGCCTCCGCCGTCGAGCGGGCGACGACCGGAACCGAGCCTGCCCGCCCGCCGGCGTCCAGCTCGGCGCTCACCGTCGCCCGCACCCTGAGGGGCGCGAACGAGCCGGCGTCCGGGAAGGCGACCTCGAGCCGGCCGCGCCCGACCCCGTTGCGCGACGCCGCCTCGGCGGCCGCGGCGGAGGCACGCTCGAGATAGGCGGCCTTCGCGAGGTGAGCCGGGTTCGGCGAGCCGCCCGCCAGCCGGCTCGGCGTGAACAGGCGCTCGAAGTCGTCCCGCATCGAGCGCGCTGCGGACAGCGCCGCGAGGTCGGCGGCGCGCTGGGTACGTGAGGTCCCGGTGATCGCGCCACCGAGCGCCGCGAGCAACAGCGAGCAGAGGACGAGAACGGCGATCGCGCCGAGCACGAGCGGCAACGCCTGGCCGCGCTCGCCGAGCAGCCCGCGGGCGAGCCGTCGGGCGCGCCGCGATGCCTCTCCGCCCGGATCGATGCCGGCGAGTGCCCGCCGGGTCGCCACCCTGCCGGGCGCCCGCGAGGCGACCCGCACCCGAACGTCGTCACCGATCAGCTCTCGGGCCGCGAGCGCCGTCAACGCCCGCTGCGCCGGCAGATCGGCCCGCAGCAACACGGCCCGCGGGCGCAGCTGCGCCGACTCGAGCAGCGTCCGCAGGTCGGCCCCGCGAAGGTGGACGACGACGACCGCGTCCTGTGCCTCGCACGCGAGCCGGAGCCGGTCGAGCCAGCCCTCGCCGCGCTCCAGGCGTAGCCACGCGAGCCGGCCGCGGGCAGCAACCTCGAGCCCGAGCCTCGAGAGCGTGCGCTCGACCTCGAGGGCGCCCGCCGAGGCGAGCAGCGTCGGTCCGCGGGAGCGAGCGGCGCCGTGTTCGACCAGCAGCGCCGCTGCGACGTCGTCGTCGGGATCGCGCGGGCCGGCGATCGTCACCGCGACCGCGGCGGCGGTCGCCAGCCCGCCGCCGGCCTCCGACAGCTCACTCGCGAGGACAAGCGAGCGCATGCTCACCCACCGGCCTCCGGGCGCCGGATCCAGGCGCTCGAGCTGACCTCCAGCGCCCGCCCGAGCGCCGGCAGCGGCGAGGGCGGGCGCAGACGAACCGTGAGCCGGCCACCCTGCACGTCGACGGCGAGTCGGTCGCGCGCCCAGCCCGGGAGCGCCGCCTCGACCGCCGTCGGCGACCGGCAGATCGGAGGCGAGGGCGATCGCTCCGGCCTCGGCCGCTCCGTCGGCGAGCGAGACCGAATACCCGGTCGCCAGCAGCTGCAGGCTGACGAGCGCGGCGAGGACGATCGCCGGCAGTGCTGCGAGCAGCTCCACCGACGCCTGGCCGCGATCATCCACCGCCGCCTCCGGTCGGATCCAGTGACGCGGCGGCGCTGACCGGGATCGGCGGCACCCCGGGGAGCAGCGCCGGCGCCTCGACCCGGACCTCGATCGGGCCCGCCTCGTCGACCTCGGCGTCGCGCTCGAGCCAACCCGGGAGCACGCTGCGTGCGGCACGCTGCGGATCGCCGTCGACCGCGGCGGCGCGGGCGCCCGCGCGGGCGGCGTCGCCGGCGCTCCAGAGCGCGAACCCGGCGACCGAGAGCTGGGCCGCAGCGAGCACGACGAGGACGAGCAGCCCGGCGATTGCGACCAGTTCCGGCGCCGCCTGGCCGCGGGTGTCGAGTAGTCGGCGCACGGCCGCGACGCTAGGCGGCGGCGACCGACTCGTCGCGCGGTGACGGTGCCGAGGGCGTCACCGGGCCGTGCCGGTTGTCAGCCGGCGACCGCCGTGCGGCTCAGTAGCTGCGTGCCTCCTGCCAGACGCGCACGATCAGGAACACGGCGATCCCGATCACCCCGAGCCAGACGATCAGGCCGGCCCCGGTCCCGGTCAGCTCGTCGGCGCCGGCGATCATCAGCACGATCGCCCCGAGCGCGCCGACGAAGACCGCGCGCTGGCGCTCCGGAAGTCCGAGGTAGCTGAGCCGGTACTGGCGGTAGAGCTGCAGGCCGGCAAACCCGACCAGGACCATGAAGATCAACGAGAACGCGGTGACGATCGCCGACGCGGCGTTGCCGCCTCCGGGGACGACGTCGATGATCAGCGCCAGCAGGGCGATGATCGCGATGTTGCGCAGCGCACGCACCGGTCGCCAGCGTAGCGCCCCGGTCGCCGCGGGCGGCGCAGGCGGTCGGCCGGCCTACTTGGACGCCATCACGACGACGCCGACGACGATCGCGCCCGCCGTGACCAGCAGCGCGACCACCGCGAGCAGTCCGAACGCGATCGCCGCCGCCGTGCGGCCGTCGCGGTTCAGCTCTCCGAACCGGGCGGCGCCGACGATCGCGATCGAGAACACCAATGCGACCCCGATCCCGGCCCCCGCCGAGGCGAGCACGGTCTGCCAGAGCGCGGTCGTGTCGACGATCGTCGCGATCATGCGGGGATCGGCGCTCCCCGTCGGGCCCGGCGGGCGAAGGCGACGGCGATCAGCGCCAGCCCGGCGGCGGACGACGAACAGGGGCCCGGCGGCGCCGCCGATCGCGTCGGCGACGAGGTAGACGAATCCGCCCATCACGGCCGCCGCCGGAAGCGTCAACAGCCAGGCGACGACGATGTTCCCGGCGACGCCCCAGCGGACCGCCGAGAGGCGCTTGCCGGCGCCGGCGCCCATCACGCCGCCGGCGATCACCTGGGTGGTCGAGAGCGGGTAGCCGAAGTGCGAGGAGGCGAGGATCACGGCGGCCCCGGCGCCCTGGGCGGAGAACCCCTGGGCGGCGTCCATCTTGATGATCCTCGTTCCCATCGTCCTGATGATCCGCCAGCCCCCGACGTAGGTGCCGAGCGCGATCGCCGAGGCGGCGGAGACCACGACCCAGGTCGGGACCTCGAAGTTGTCGGCCGAGATGTTGCCGTTGGCGATCAGCGCCAGGGTGATCACCCCCATCGTCTTCTGCGCGTCGTTGGTCCCGTGGGCGAGCGCGAGCAGCCCGCCGGATGCGATCTGGCCGAGGCGATAGCCGCGGATCACGGGACCGGGGCGCTGGCGGCCGACGATCCGATAGCTGATGACGATCGCGACGCCGCCGACGACGAAGGCGAGCACCGGGGCGATGACGGCCGGGATCAGGACCTTGCCGACCAGCCCCTGAGCAAGGATCGCGCTGGCGCCGGCGGCGACGAAGGTCGCGCCGACGACGCCGCCGATCAACGCGTGCGAGCTCGACGACGGGAGCCCGAAGTACCAGGTGATCAGGTTCCAGGCGATCGCCCCGACCAGCCCGGCGAAGATCACCGTCGTCGTGATGTCGTCCGGGTTGACGACGTCATTGGCGACGGTCGCCGCGACCGCGAGCGAGATGAACGCGCCGACGAAGTTGAGGATCGCGGCGAAGGCGACCGCGAACCCGGGTGACATCGCCCGGGTCGAGATCGAGGTCGCGACGATGTTTGCGGTGTCGTGGAAACCGTTGGTGAAGTCGAACGCGAGCGCCGTGACGACGACGATCCCGAGGATCAGGTCGGCCTCGCTCACCTCAGGCGTTCTTGATCACGATGCCTTCGAGGATGTGCGCCGCGGCCTCGGTCGCGTCCACGGCCCGCTCGAGCCGCAGGAAGATGTCCCGCCAGCGGATCACGAACATCGGGTCGATCCCGTTCGCGAACAGCGACGCGACCGCGTCGCGGTAGAGCCGGTCGCCGTCGTTCTCGAGCCGGTGGATCTCGATCCAGTACTTCTCCAGATCCTTGAAGCCGCGCAGGTGCTCGAGCGCCGCCGCGAGCTGCTCGCACGACTCGACCAGCACGTCGGCGATCGCCAGCGACTGCTCCATCGGAGCCTCGATCCGGTAGAGGCCCATGAAGTCGGCGGTCTCCTCGATGTAGTCGACGATGTCGTCGAGCTGGGTTGCGAGGCCGTAGATGTCCCCGCCGTCGATCGGCGTGACGAAGGTGGTGTTGACGCGCTGGATGATCGCGTGGGTGATCTTGTCGCCCTCCTGCTCGGCGAGCAGGATCTCCCGGGCGAGCTCGGCCTCGTCGGGCCAGCCCTCGAACATCTCCTTGAGCAGCCGAGCGGCCCGGAGCGTGTTCTGGCCCGCCTGGTTGAAGAGGTCGAAGAAGACGCGGTCGCGCGGAACGAGCGAGGGCAGCGGCACGGCTGCGACGCTACCAAGCTTCGAGGTTGTCGGCGACCCGCTCGGCCGCCTGGCCGTCCCATAAACGGGGGCCCGGCGCATCCCGGGCGCCGCGGCCCGCGGAGGCGGGGCGGGCGTCGAGCAGGGCCGGGATCTCCTCGATCCGGCGGGGGTCGAGGCCGAGCAGCGTATTGGTGCCGGCGCGGATCGTCACCGGACGCTCGGTGTTGTCGCGGAGCGTGAAGCAGGGGACGCCGAGATGGGTCGTCTCCTCCTGGATCCCGCCGGAGTCGGTGAGCACCGCCGCGGCGTCGGCCTCGAGCGAGAGGAAGTCGAGGTAGCCGACCGGATCGATCAGCGACAGCCCCGCGCCGCCTCCGGCGCCGAGCATCTTCCGGGTCCGGGGATGAATCGGGAAGACGACCGGGATCAGCTCCGCGACACGCTCCAGCGCCGCGATCGCCTCGCCGAGCAGGGGACCGTCGACGAGCGCCGGCCGGTGCAGGGTGACGAGCAGGTAGGTGCCGGGTTCGACGCCGACCGCGCGCGCGGCGTCGCGGCCGCTGAACCGGCCCTCGAGCGCGACCAGCGTGTCGATCATCGTGTTGCCGACGAACCGCATCCGCGAGTCGTCGACCCCCTCGCGGCGGAGGTTCTCGATCGCCTCGTCGGAGTGCAGGAAGAGAAGCTCCGAGAGGTGGTCGGCGACGACCCGGTTGACCTCCTCGGGCATCGTCCGGTCGAAGCTGCGCAGGCCCGACTCGATGTGGCCGACCGGGATTCCGAGCTTCGAGGCACAGAGGGCGGCGGCCATCGTCGAGTTGACGTCGCCCGGGACGAGCACGATCTCCGGGGCCTCGTCGCGGAGCACCGGCTCGAGCCGCTCGAGCACGCGGGCGGTCTGCTCGGCGTGCCCGGCGGAGCCGACCCCGAGCATGTGATCGGGCTCCGGCACCCCGAGCTCCTCGAAGAAGATCTCCGACATCCCGCGGTCGTAGTGCTGGCCGGTGTGCACGACCACCGACTGCGCGGCGCCGAACCGGCGCCGGGCGGCCGCGATCACCGGGGCCATCTTGACGATGTTCGGGCGGGTGCCGACGACGTGGACTATGCGCATCGGCTCGTCGCTCGAGTCAGAGATGCCGGGCGAGGAACCCGAGCTGGTCGGAGACCGCGCGCTCGAAGGTCTCGCCGACGTAGATGTCGAAGTGGCCGCCCGGGTACTCGCGCAGCTCGCCGCGCGGAGCCCGCACGGCCGCGTTGCGTGCCGCGCCCGGAGGGGTGACGGCATCGCCGGTCGCGAGGCAGACGAGCAGCGGGGCGGTGATCCGCCCGGCGCGCCGGCCGGGCGAGTAGACGCCCGTCCGCAGCGCGGCTCGGGCGGCGAACTCGTTTCGCCACTCGAATCCGTCCGGGAACATCGTCCGGTAGCCGGGCTCGGCGTCCGGGCTGTTCATCGCCGCCGTCGTCCCCGGCGGCCCGACGATCGGGATCAGGTACGGCTCGCGGCCGATCAGGGCGCCGACCTGGTCGCGGAGACCGGCGGCCACCAGGCGCGCAAGGTCCGCCGCCCCCGCGGCCCGCAAGGTCGCCGGCCCGTCGGCGTAGGGGACCTGGGCGATCACCGCCCGGACCCGGTGGTCGGCAGCGGCGATCGCGAGCACGTGCCCGCCGCTGTACGAGGAGCCCCAGAGCGCGATCCGATCGGGGTCGATCGCTTCGCGCGAGCGGGCGTAGGCGATCGCAGAGCGCCAGTCGGCGTGCTGGTGGCCGACGTCGAGCAGCTGGCGGGGCTCCCCGCCGCTGTCGCCGAAGTGCCGGTAGTCGAAGACGAGCGCCGCGTGGCCGGCGGCCGCGAAGCGCTCCGCGAAGGCGTCCAGCCGGGCCTCCTTGAGCGCACCGAAACCGTGGGCGAGGACGACGCAGGCGACCTCGCCGGCGGCGGCCTCGGGCCGGTAGAGCCAGCCGGCACACTCGGAGTCGCCGGAGCGAAAGCGGACGTCGTCGCGGCGCACCCTCAGACGATCTCGTCGATACGCCGCGCAAGCTCGAAGTCGTTCGCCGTCAGCCCCCCCGCGGAGTGGGTCGTGATCGTCACCTGCACCTCGCTCCACGAGATCGCGAGGTCCGGGTGATGACCCATCTCCTCGGCCGGCGTCGTCAGGCGCCGGACGAACTCGACCGAGCCGACGAAGTCGCCGTGGTCGAACGTCTTCGTGATCGCGTCGCCGTCGCGCGCCCAGCCCTCGAGCTCGCCGAGCCGCGCCTCGATCTCCTCGTCCGCCAGTAGCTCCGCCACATCCACAACCTACCGTCTCGCGCCGCTCGCGAAACACCGCCTCGCACCCCGGCGCCGTATGCTCGAGCCGATGCGGATCGCGAGCCTCGTCCCCTCGGCCACCGAGGCGCTGTTCGCGCTCGGCCTCGGCGAGAACGTCGTCGCCGTCACCCACGAGTGCGACCATCCGGCCGCGGTCGGCGAGCTGCCGAAGCTGACCTCGAGCGTGATCGCCGACGGGCTCTCCGCGGCCGAGATCGACGCCCGCGTCCGCGAGCTGACGAGCAGAGGCGAATCCCTCTACCGGCTCGACGAGCGGAGGCTCGCCGAGCTCGACCCGGAGCTGATCGTGACCCAGGCGCTGTGCGCGGTCTGCGCCGTCTCCTACGAGGACGTGCGCGCGATCGCCGCCCGGCTCCCGAGCCGCCCGGAGGTGATCTCGCTCGACCCCGAGACCCTCGACGAGGTCCTCTCCGACCTGCTGACGATCGCGGCCGCCGCCGGCGAGCCGGAGCGGGGCGAGCGGCTCAGAGCGCGCCTCGATCGTCGGCTGGGGGCGGTCGCCGACGCCGTCGCCGGGACCCCGCGACCGCGGGTCGCGGCGCTCGAGTGGCTGGACCCGGTCTACGTCGGCGGGCATTGGGTGCCCGAGATGGTCGCGATCGCGGGAGGCGAGGACGTGCTCGGCGCCCGCGGACGCAGGTCGAGGGTGGTCGACTGGGGCGAGGTCGCCGCGGCCGCCCCGGATGTGCTCGTCGCGATGCCGTGCGGCCTCTACGCCGCCGAGGCCGCCCGACAGGCACGCGACCACCTCGACCGGCTGCTCGCCGTCGGCCCTGACCGGGTCGTCGCCGTCGACGCCGCCTCGTCGTTCTCGCGGCCCGGCCCTCGACTCGTCGACGGGGTCGAGCTGCTCGCCCACCTCCTTCACCCCGAGGTCGCCTCGCGACCGGCGGGGATCGGGTTCGAGACGATCGCCGCCGGGGTCGCCTAACCGAACGCGCGCGGCAGCGCCGCGGGCGCGTTCGCGTCGGCGACGATCACCGCACCGGCGATCGCCAGCGCTCCGACGAGGATCATCGCGGCGACCTCGATCGCCTTCGGGTTGGAGGCTCGGCTCCGGTCGATGGCGAGGATCAGCAGCGTGGCCAGCCCGCCTCCGATGATCCCGCCGACGTGGCCACCGACGCTGATTCCCGAGACGGTGAAGGTCAGGACCAGGTTGATGACGACGAAGAACCCGACCTGGGAGGCGAGCTCGTCCATGCCGCGATCGCGAGCGATCAGGAAGGCGGCCACCATGATCCCGAAGACTCCGCCCGAGGCCCCGACCGTGACGACGTTCGGGTCGACGACCAGCGAGCCGAGCGCGCCGCCGAGGATCGAGACGATGTAGATGCCGGCGAAGCGGACCGTGCCGATCACCGGCTCGAGCAGGGAGCCGATGACGAAGAGCGCGAACATGTTGAACCCGATGTGCAGGAGCCCGGCGTGCAGGAAGGCGTAGGTGACGATCCGGTAGTACTCGCCGTCGGCGACCGGGGCCGCGTAGATGCCGCCGTCGGTAATCAGCCGGCCGCCGCCGTTGAGCGGGTTCGCGCCCCCGGCGACGAGCTCGGCGATGTACGCGGCGACGCAGATCGCGACGATCGCGAACGTGAACGGCGCGTCGGTGCGGGTCACGGCTCCGCCAGGGCGCTTGACCCTGGTCCGCTGGCGTGCGCATTCCGGGCAGCGCATCCCGACCGGGGTCGAGGTCATGCAGTCGGGGCAGATCGGCCGACCGCAGTTCGAGCAGGCGACGTTCGTCTCCCGCCCCGGATGTCTGTAGCACTCGGCCAAGCCGAGGACGATATCCGGGCGGCTCAGCCGAGCGGCGCCGAGAGCAGCGGCGTGGTCGTCGGTTTGTTCGTCCCCGGGCGCGGCTCGGCCGTCACGAAGACGGCGTTGGCACCCTCGAACGGCCCCGGAATCGCCGCCTCGGCGCTGCCGTCCCGCTTCAGGACGAAGGTGTTTCGCGGCTCCATCACGCCGGCTCGCTGGACCCAGACCTCGTAGACGTGGCGCCGGTCGAGCTCCGGCATCGAATTGACGTGCAGGATCGCCGCGTCACCGGTGCGCTCGAGCGTCGCCGAGACGTCGGTCGTGCCCGGCGCCGGCTTCGCGGGGAAGAACTCGCTCGAGCTCTCGCCCGGGCCGCGGACCAGGTAGCCGGTCGCGATCCCGGCGACGAGCAGGATGAGGACGGCGAACGCGGTCGCGGGACGCCAGACGGCGTCGGCGAGGCCGCGCCGCCAGCGGCGCAGCCGATCGCCGAGCGAATCCGGCTCCGATGCAGACGGGGCGACCGGCGCCGCCTCCGCGCGCACGGTCGCGATCAGGTTCTCGCGCAACGAGTCCGGCGGGGTCAGCTGCGGGACCGCGGCCGGCAGCAGCCCGACGGCCGGGTCGAGCCAGCGAAGCCGCGCCGTACACGACTCGCAGCCGTCGAGGTGGCGCTCGAGCTCCGCCGCGTCGTCGCGGTCGAGCGCGCCGAGGGCGTAGGCGGCGAGGTCGTCGCGCAGCCGCTCGGGATCGCGATGCGGATCGGCGTTCACGGCAGCACCTCCGAAGGACCGCCGCCCCCGAGATGCTCGGCGAGCGTGTTCCTGATCTTCTCGAGTCCGAGCCTCATTCGTCCTTTCACGGTCCCGAGCGGCATCCCGAGCATCTCGGCGATCTCCGAGTGCGTGAAGCCGCCGAAGTAGGCGAGCCCGATCACCTCCGACTGCTCCGCGGGGAGCTCGCTGAGCGCACCCCGCACCTTACGCGCCGTCTCGCGGCGGATCGCCTCGGAGTCGGTCAGCTCGGCGGCGGGACGGCTCTCGAGCACGGCCTCGTCGTCGAGATCGAGCTTCGGAGCCGAGCCCGCCGATCGGCGCAGCGCGTCGATCGCCCGGTTGCGAACGATCCCGAGCGTCCAGGTGCGGACACTGCCGCGGGCGGCGTCGAAGCGGGCGCCGCTGCGCCAGACGGAGATGAACGCCTCCTGGGTCACGTCCTCGGCAAGCGACGGGTCGCCGACGATCCGGTACGCCAGCGAGTAGGCGGCGCCGCCGTGGCGGTCGTAGATGACCGCGAACGCGTCGGCGTCCTTGCGCTCGACCAGGGTCATCAGATCCTCGTCGGCGAGGCGCTGCAGCGCTTCGGGTGTCAGCTTCGGGCCCATCCCTGACGCATCGTCCTACGACTGACGGCCGCGTGTGGATCAAACTTGCCTCCGTCCGCCACGGCGACGATAGTTCGACCCGTTCCGACCCCGCGCAAGGAGTGGATCTCTGATGGCCAGCTCGAGCCCCGCACGGCTCTATTGCACGCTCGTCGGCGGGGTGCTCGTGATCGCCGGGATCATCGGCTTCTTCTACAGCGCCGGCTTCGAGACCGGTGTCGCCGGTGTCGCCGGCGACACCGACGACGTCTTCGGGATCCTCGCCGTCAACGGCTGGCACAACCTCGTCCACCTCGCGCTCGGGTTGCTGGCGCTCGCCGTCGCCGGATCGGCCTCGGGCGCCCGTACCTACTGCCTCGCGGTCGGGCTGCTCTACGTCGTCCTCGCGTTCTGGGGTTTCGTCGACTCCGACAACGTGATCCTCGGGCTCCTCCCGATCAACACCGAGGACGACTTCCTGCACCTGATCCTCGGCCTCACCGGCCTCGCCGCGGGGGCGGCGACGCCGAAGCTCGCGGCCCGCGCCGCCTAACGCAGGTCCCGGAGCAGTCGCCCGGCGGTCTCGCGAAGGCCGTCCGGGCGGCGCCGGCGACGCATCTCGACCAGGACCAGGGCCCCGGCGGCGGCGCCGCCGGCGACCACCGCGGCGACCGGCCGGACCCAGTTGCGGGGGTCGCGGAGCGCCTCGAGCTCGCCCTCGGAGAGCTCGTCGGCCCAGCTCGAGAGCTCTGCCGCGGCGTGCTGGGCGATCGTCGTCAGAGTGGTTTCGACCCGCGTCGCGAGGTCCTCCGGCGGGTCGACCGGACGCAGGGCGTCGGCCAGCAGCCGCTCGAGGTTGAGGTCTCCGGCCGCCTCAGTCATCGGCCATCAGCTCCTCGAGTTGCTTGATCGCCCGGTGAATCAGAACCTTGGTCGCCCCGTCCGAGCGGCCGAGCGCACGGGCGATCTCGCGGTTCGACATCCCGAGCGCGAACCGCATGATCAGGGCCTCGCGCCGGTCGTCGGAGAGCTCGTCGAGCCGGCTGATCACCGCGCGCAGCTCCTCGCGTCCCTCGACCACGCGCTCCGTCTCGTGCGGATGGGCGGGTGGCTCGACCGCGTCGAGCGCCGCCTCCGGCCGCCGCGCCCGGTCGCGGTAGTAGTTGGACGCCAGGTTGTGGGCGATCCGGATCAGCCACGGGCGCAGCGGGCGGCCGTTGGACTCCCGCCGCGCGCGCTCGAAGTGTCGGTAGGCCTGCAGGAACGCCTGCTCGGTCAGGTCCTCGGCGTCGTGGTGATTGCCGACCCGGTAGTAGGCATAGGAGTAGACGTCCCGGAGGTGGGTGCGGTAGAGCTCCGAGAATGCCCGGTCGAGCTCGGCCTTCGAGGCCGGCTCGGCCGCGGCGACCGCCTCGCCCTCGTCTGTCTGGTCGCTCACCGCGCACAGCGTAGACCCCGCTATGCGGCCTCTCGGGTTCGCTCGGCGCGGCGCAGGCCGGCCACCCACTCACCGGGGTCGATCTCGCCCTCGATCAGCGCCGCAAGGCCCTCGAGGCTGGGGGCCTCGATCCCGGCGGCGACGACCGTCTCGGCGATCAGCGGCACCGAGTCGAGTCCCTCGGATGCCTGACCGATCCGGCCCGGGATCTTCGCCGCGGGCACGCCGGCGCCGAGCAGCTCCCCGGCTTGGCGGTTGCGGCTCTTCGGCGCCAGGACCGTCGCGGTCAGGTCGCCGACCCCGGCGAGCCCGGAGAACGTCTCGAGCCGCGCCCCGTGGGCGAGCCCGAAGCCGACGCACTCGCGCCACACTCCGGCGGCCGCGATTCCCGCCGCGTTGAGCCCGAAACGCTCCGCCGCCGCGGCCGCCAGCGCCGCGGCGTTCTTCGCCGCTCCTGCCATCTCGACGCCGGCGACGTCGTCGGTGCGTTCGCAGACCAGACCGGCGCGATCGAAGACCTCGCCGAGCATCTGGCGCAGATCGGGGTCGGCCGCCCCGAGGACGAGTGCGGCCATCCCGGCGGCCGCCTCGCGAGCATGCGCCGGGCCGCCGAGCGAGGCGACGGCGCGCGCCCGGACACGCTCCGAGACGTACTCGTTCGGAAGCGCGCCCATCGGCTGCACGACGCCCTTCGAGAGCAGCAGGACCGAGGCGCGCGAGCCGATCCGGTCGGCGAGCCCGCCGACCACGTTCGGGAGCGCCGACGACGGCACCGCGAGGCAGACGAGGTCGCAGCCGGCGAGCTCGATCTCGCTCGAGCGCTTGACGCTGATCCCCTCCCCGAGCGCCACCCCGGGGAGGTAGCGCTCGTTCTCGCCCCGCTTGCGGATCTCGTTCGCCTTCTCCTCGCTGCGCGTCCCGAGCTCGACCTCGACGCCGCCGCGCGCGAGCAGCACCGCGACCGCGGTGCCCCAGCTGCCGGCGCCGATCACCGCCGCCTTTCGCAGCGGCGCCAGCCCGCCCAGCCACTCCCATTGCAGCTCGATGTTGGGCCAGATCCGGTCGGTGACCGTCGCCGCCAGGGCGGGCGACGGGCGCTCGGTTCGCGGGAAGGTCAGCGGGCGACCGGCGCGCAGCTTCACCTTGCGGGAGCGAATCCGCCAGCCGCGGCGAACCTGGTCGGAGCCGTGCACGGCGACCGGGAGCACCGGCGCCCCGGTCTCGAGGGCGAGTCGCCCGACGCCGCGCTTCGGCCTCCCGAGCGACCCGGTCCGGATCCGCGTCCCCTCCGGGAAGATGATCACGGTCCCGCCCCGCTCGACGATCAGGCGAGCGGTCTCCATCGCGGTCTCGTCGGAGCGGCCACGACGGATCGGGAAGGCCCCGAGGCGGGAGAGGAGCCACCCCTGCCATCGCCTCTCGAACAGCTCGACCTTGGTGACGAACTGGATCCGTCGCGGCCAGGGCAGCAGGGCGCCGATCACGAACGGATCGAGGAAGCTTCGGTGGTTCGCGGCGACGACCATCCCACCGCGAAGCCGGGCGTGCTCGCGACCCGTCCGCTGGAGGCGGAACCAGATCAAGAAGCAGGGCACGAGCAGCACCCTGGCGAGGTAGTAGAGCGCCCGGTTCGTACCGCGCGACCGCGCGTAGGCGTGGTAACGCTCGAATTGCTCGGCGCTGATCACGTCGTCGGTGCGCGGGGCGGCCGAAGGCCGCCGGCTCTCGTCCATCGCAATTCGTACACGCACGCACGCGCGGCGTTACTTGCGTCCGTCTCCGGAAGCCCGCTTGCAGCTCTCTACCAGGCGCGCTCGATCAGCTCGCGGATCTCGCTCTCGCCGGGGACGTCCGGGGTCAGCCGCAGCTCGGGTCGCTCGAGGATGCCCTTCACCGCGGCGTCGAGCTCGGCGCGGTCGGCGCCGAGCTCGGAGAGCCGGCGGGGCCCGCCACCGAGCTCGACGATCCGCGCCGGCAGCTCCGCGCGCCTCGTGCCCAGCGCCCGGGCGAGCGCGGTCATCTGCTTGCCGGCGCGCGGGATCAGCGCCTCGATCGTCCACGGGAGGAGCGTCGCGTTGGTCTGCGCGTGCGGGATCTGCATCGTGCGCACGAGCGTCTGACAGACGACGTGGTGGAGGCCGAACAGCGCCGAGTCCATCGCGTACGCGCAGAGGATCGAGCCCAGCGCGAGCCCCGCGGCGTCGCGATCGGACCGCTCGGTGTCGAGGCTGCGCGCGATCAAAGCCGCGCCGCGCAGCGCCGCCATCTCCGAAACGGGGTTCGAGAGCGGCGTGTAGAGCGAGTCGGCGCCGTGGGCGAGCGCGTTCATGGCGCTGGCGCGCAGCGGCAGCTCCGGCAGGGTGACCATGAGCGGCGGATCGGCGATCACGATCTCCGGCCTGACGAGGCCGTCGACCGCCTCCTGGCCGTCCGGGAGCCTGTGGATGCGGGTCATCTCGGCGCCCGAGAGAGTCGTCGGCAGCGCCGCGACCCGCCCGCCCCGGGCGGCGGCGATCGCCTTCGCGACGTCGATCACCCGCCCGCCCCCGAGCGCCACCAGCCGGTCCCCCTCGACCTCGGCGATCACCCGGGCCGCGACCTCGGCCACCGGGCCCAGCGGCACACGGTGAAAGCGCGCCGCCTCGTCGGCGAGGGCGACCGGGGAGGCGCCGAGCGCGCGGTCCGTGGTCAGCAGCTCGTAGGACTCCCAGCCGTGGCCGGCGAGGAGCTCGGGCGAGTCCGAGATCGCCCCGGCGCGGAAATGGATCGTGCGCTCGCCGTCGCGCCAGGTGAACTCGCTGTCGGTCAAGAGCCCGGAGTGGGACTCGAACCCACAGTCTCTCGATTACAAGTCGAGTGCTCTACCAGTTGAGCTATCCGGGCAACTCGTGGCCCGACCCAATCTAGACGAGCACCTCGCGGCCCGAGACGTGGGCGGCGACCTTGCGCTTGACGCGCTGCAACGCGTTGTCGACGGTCTTCGTGTCGCACTCGAGGCGCTCGCCGATCTCCTCGTAGGAGTGGCCGTCGAGATAGAGCGACAGGACGCGGCTCTCGAGCTCCGAGAGGACCGACGACAAGCAGGCGACGAGCGCCCGCAGCTCCTCGGTCGCGATCGCGCGCTCGTCCGGCTCCTCGGAGATCGGGCCCGGGAGGATCTCCTCGAGGGTCGTCTCTGCTTCGCCCGACGCCGCCGGCGTCTGCGCGAAGGAGACGTACTGGTTCAGCGGTGCGTGCTTGTTGCGGCTCGCGGTCTTCACCGCGGTGATGATCTGACGCGTGATGCAGAGCTCGGCGAAGTTCCGGAAGCTCGACTCGCGATCGGAGCGAAAGTCCCTGATCGCCTTGTAGAGGCCGACCAGGCCCTCCTGGATCAGATCCTCGGAGTCGCCGCCGAGCAGAAAGTACGACGACGCCTTGAGACGGACGAAGCCCCGATAACGCCGCACGATCCGGTCGTACGCGTCGGCGCTGCCCCGTTTTGCCAGGGCGACCAGGTACGTATCCTCAAGCTCTGGTTGAGAGTCAGTTCGGCGACGGCTCTGCGCCGCGGCAGGGACGACTGCGGATGATTGGGTAGGCACGGCCACTTGTTCCTCCGGTCATGGTTGGAACCTGTGGCGCCCGTACCTCCCCTGGTGGGCGCCCCTCTCCTCGGATGGACCAGGTCATATCTCGACCTTTAGTTCACCCTTATCTGCGGCGAAGTCTAAGCCGCCGAACATAGTTCTGTCAACCTGCCGCGCCGGCGGCGCAAGATCCGTTGCAATTTCGCGCGTCCGTCCGCCCGCCCCGCTAGACCGCTCGCCGCTACCGGTCGCAGCGCTGGCGTACGGCTTCGAACAGGATCACGGCAGCCGCCGCCGCGACGTTCAGTGAGCCGACCCTCCCCCTGACCGGGATCGCGATCAGTCCGTCGCAGCTCCGGGCGACCCTGCGTCGCAGCCCGCTGCGCTCGCTCCCGAGGACGATCACCACCTTGCCGGTGAGGTCGGTCTCCGTGTGGCCGGAGGTCGCGGCGGCGTCGGCGCCGTAGATCCACGCGCCGGCGTCCTTGGCGCGCGCCAGCCAGTCGGCGAGGTTGGTGACCCGCGCGACCTCGAGATGCTCGACCGCGCCGGCCGCGGCCTTGCAGACGGCCGCGGTGACCGGCGCCGAGCGGCGCGCCGGAACGACGACCCCGGTCGCGCCCGCGGCCTCGGCGGAGCGGCAGATCGCGCCCAGGTTCCGGGGATCCTGCACCTGGTCGAGGGCGACGAGCAGCGCGTCGGGGGCGGCGAGCAGCGCGTCGGCGTCGGCGTAGGGATAGGGGTCGACCTCGGCGACGACACCCTGATGGTCGGGCGACCCGGCGAGCCGGCGGAGCTCCGCCGGCTCGGTGTCGGCCGCGGTCCACTCGCGGCGCACGCGCCGACGTCCACGCCTCGCCTCCGCCACCGGCCGCTTGCCGTAGACGATCTCGCCGCCGTCGCCGACCACGCCGCTCACCCGGCTCGCCGCAGGCGCGCGCCGTCCGGCGTGTCGCGGACCTCCCAGCCGAGCTCGCCGAGGCGGTCGCGGATCTCGTCGGCGCGCGCGAAGTCGCGTCGCTCGCGCGCCGCCTCGCGCTCGGCGAGCAGCGCCTCGGCCTCCGCGTCGGGGCGATCCGCAGCCTCGAGCAGCGACTCGAGCCCGAGCAGCGGCAGCAGCTCGGCGAGCGCCTCGCGAGCCCCGGACAGCGGCCGGCGGTTCGCCTCACCGACGATCTCGAACAACGCCGCCCAGGCGCGCGGGGTGTTGAAGTCGTCGGCGAGCGCGTCCAGGAACCGCTCGCGCCGCTCGGCGACGAACGGCTCCACGGCCTCGCCGCCGTCGCCGACCGCCTCCGGGTCGGCTTCGAGCAGATTGCGGAGCCGCTCGACCCGGGCCCGTGCTTGCGCGAGCGCCCGCTCGGAGAATTCGAGCGGCTGGCGGTAGTGACCGGAGCTCAGGTAGGCGACAACCGCCTCCGGGCCGAAACGGTCCAGCGCCTCGGAGAGCTGGAAGATGTTGCCGAGCGACTTCGACATCTTCTCCTCGGCGGTCTGGATCATCCCGTTGTGCATCCAGATCCGCGCGAGCGGCATCCCGCGCGCAGCCTCGGTCTGCGCGATCTCGTTCTCGTGGTGGGGAAAGACGAGGTCCGAGCCGCCGCCGTGGATCGCGAAGTCGACGCCGAGCAGCTTCTCGGCCATCGCCGAGCACTCGATGTGCCACCCCGGACGCCCCTCGCCCCACCGAGAGGGCCAGCCGGTGTCCTCGTCGGGCTTGCGCGCCTTCCAGAGCGCGAAGTCGAGCGGGCTCTCCTTGAGCTCGGCCGAGCCCGCCTCCTCGCCCTGGTCCATCTCCTCGGGATCGCGGTTGGAGAGCTTTCCGTAGTCGTCGAAGCTGCGGACGCGAAAGTAGACGTCGCCGCCCGACTCGTAGGCGTGCCCGGACTCGACCAGCGACCCGATCAGGGCGACGATCTCCGCGATCGTCTCGGTGGCGAGCGGCTCCGCGTCGGGGCGGCCGATCCCGAGTCTCTCGGTGTCCTCGATGTAGCGCCGGGTCATCGCAGCCGCGTGCTCCGCCGAGCCGACGCCGGCCTCGCGAGCCGCGGCGTAGATCTTGTCGTTGACGTCGGTGACGTTGATGACCAGCTTCGGCTCGTACCCCTCGTGGGCGAGGAAACGGCGCAGCAGCGTGAAGATCACGAACGGCCGCGCGTTGCCGACGTGGATCGGCGCGTACACGGTCGGCCCGCAGGCATAGATGCCGACCTCGCGTGGCTCGCGCGACTCGAGGTCGCGCAGCCCGCCGCTCAGCGTGTCCCGGATCCGGATCGCTCGCACGCCTCGATGCTATTCGCAGCAGTGCGACGTCCCGACCGCCCCGCGATCTCCGCAATTTCCAGGTTGCCGCGGGAGGCCGCCCGCGACGGGCGATAACGTCCCGCACGATGGGCAGGGAGGCATCGACCCGGGCCGCACGGACGCTCGCCGAGCAGCGCTCGCTGCGCGTCCGCAAGGTGTTCGCGGAGCTTCCCGGCCGCTACCTCGGGGGCCCGCCCGAGCTCGACGCGACCTTCCAGATCCGCCTCGGCGACGTCGGACGCACGTGGGAGGTCCGCACCCGCGGCCGCCGTTGCGAGGTTCGCCCCTCCCCGACCCGCGAACCCGACGTCGTCATCGGCACCGACGCCTCGACCTGGATCGGGCTGCGCGAGGGACGCCTCTCGGGGCTCGACGCCTTCTCGCAGCGTCGCCTCTATGCCCGCGGCGACCTCGATTTGGCGCTCGGCTTCGAGGGCCACTTCAGGCTCCCCGGCGGTCGCGACCCGCTGCTGCGGATCGCCGAGGTCGAGACCGGCCGGGCGCGGGTCTCGGCCCTGATCGCCGGCCACGGCGCGGACCAGGTGCTCTGCCTGCACGGCCTCGGCTCCAACAAGGCCTCGTTCTTCGAAACGGTCGCCGCGCTGGCCGGAGAGTGCACCGTCCACGCGCTCGACCTACCGGGCTTCGGCGCCTCGGAGAAGCCGGCGCGGGCCCCCTATGACGCGGCGTGGTTCGCCGAGGCGGTGCTCGGATACCTCGACGCGATGACGATCGACCGCGCGCATCTCGTCGGCAACTCGATGGGGGGCCGGATCGCGCTCGAGGCGGGCCTCGTGGCCCCCGATCGGATCGCGTCGCTGAGTCTCCTGCGCGCCGGCGCTGGCGTTCCGCCGCCGTCGCGAGCTCGCACCGCTCGTGCGGCTGCTGCGGCCCGAGCTCGCGGCGATCCCGCATCCGCTTCGCGAGCGCCTGGTCCGAAACCAGCTCCGGGATCTGTTCGCCGACCCGGAGCGCCTCGATCCCGCCGCGGCCGATGTCGCCGTCGAGGATTTCTGCCGTATCTACCGCTCACGCACCGCCAGGGTGGCGTTCTTCGCCGCGGCGCGGAACATCTACCTCGACGAGCCCAACGGAGACGAAGGGTTCTACGCGAGGCTGGCGCGACTCGAGCCACCCGCGACCTTCGTCTGGGGCGACGCCGATACGCTCGTCCCTCCCGGCTTCGCCCGCCACGTCGGCGAGATCCTGCCGGCGGCGCGCCAGGTCGTGCTCGCGGATTGCGGGCACGTGCCCCAGGTCGAGCTGCCGAAGACGGCCAACCGGCTGATCGGCGAGCAGATCGCCGCGGAGGCGAACCGCCGAGCCGGGCGCTCCGGCTCCGCCGGGGCGCTGCGGCGGGCCGGCTGAACCGAGGCGCGCTCCTGTCGCGATCGCCGGCCCGGCGGATCTCCGGGCGTGCGCGGCTATGATCGCGCCGATGGCCGACCCGACGACGCTCGGCGAGCAGGCGAAGCGAAACGGCGACGACGAGCGTCGCCCGGACGCTGCGCACGGTGTCGGCGACCGGCTGGGTCCGCTCGGCGCCGCGGCGCGCGCCGGCGGCGAGACCGTCGCCCGCGCCGGCGGTGGCGCGGTCGGAGCCGGGCGCGCGATCGCGGGTCGAGGCGCTAGGACGGATCGCCAGGCGCGCCCGGGACACGCTCAGCGCCGACCTCGACGACCGCGATCCCGACTACATCCGCGAGAACCTGCCGCTCTCCTGGCTCCTCTCCACCCTCTGGTACCGGGCCGAGGTCCGCAACATGGGCAACGTGCCCGAGGACGGGCCCGTGCTGCTGGTCGGTAACCACACCGGCGGCAACATGGCGCCGGAAGTGATCGTGCTGCCGCTCGCCTTCTCGACCTTCTTCGGCGTCGAGCGACCCTTCTACCAGCTCGCCCACAACCTCGTCCTCGCCTCCCCGCTGGGCCCGTTCCTGCGCCGCTACGGTGCGATGGCCGCATCGCACAGCCACGCGAAGCGCGCCCTGCGCTCCGGGGCCGCGGTGCTCGTCTTCCCGGGCGGCGACTGGGAGGTCCATCGGCCGAGCTGGGAGCGCAACAAGGTCGATCTCGCGGGCCGCAAGGGGTTCATCAAGCTGGCCCTCGCCGAGGACGTGCCGATCGTTCCCGTGGTGACGATCGGCGGCCAGGAGACCGCGCTGTTCCTCAGCCGCGGCGCCTGGCTCGCGAAGCTGACCCGGGCCGACCGCTTCCTGCGCCTCAAGGTGATCCCGATCTCGGTCGCGATCCCCTGGGGTCTCAACGTCGGTGACCTGTTCGGCCACCTTCCGCTCCCGGCGAAGATCACGATCGAGGTCCAGGCGCCGATCGATCTCGAGCAGCAGTTCGGTCCCGAGCCGGACGTCGACGAGGTCTACGACCACGTCACCCGGGTGATGCAGGAGGCGCTCGACGGCCTCGCCGCCGAACGACGGTTCCCGGTGATCGGCTGATGCGTCTCAACGAGTCGATCGTCGTCGCGGCACCGCCGAAGCTGATCTGGGAGTACATCGTCGACCCGGCGAACACGCTCCACTACATGTCCGGGGTGACCCGTTGGGAGGTCGTCGGCGAGCAACGGACCGGGCTCGGGGCCCGGTACCGGATGCTGATCAAGGTCGGCTCGGCCGAGGTCGGGGGCCTGATCGAGGTCGTCGAGTGGAGCGAGCAGCGCGACATGGCCTGGTCGTCGGTGACCGGCGTCGATCAGCGCGGCCGCTGGCGTCTGCGCGAGACCGCCGATGGGAGGGTCAGGGTCGAGCTGCGGTTCGCCTATGGGGTCGCCGGCTCGGGAATCATCGGCTACGTCTCAGAGCGCGTCGCCGCGCCCTCCCTGGGCCGTCACATGCGGCGCTCATTGCAGCAGCTCAAGCGCCAGGTCGAGCACGAGCGGCTCCGCCAAGAGGCTGCCCGCCGCCGCGCCGAGCGCGAGGCGAGCGCCGCCTGAGCGAGGCGCCGCGAGCCGCGCCGCTGCTCATCCCCGCTTGCGGTTGACCGCCGCCAGCAGCTGCTTCTTGGTCATCCGCGAACGGCCCGCGATGTTGAGCTTCTTGGCGTCGTTGTAGAGCTGCTCTCGCGTCCTGCCTCCCGGGCCGGACCCCGATCGCTTGCCGCCTCGGCGACCGGATGAGATGTCGGTGACCGAGCTCCGCGAGCGCGTCCTCGACTCTCCTGCCCGCGCCTTCTCCTTGTTCACGGTCCGCGCCGCGATCTCCTCGGCCCGGCTTTCCGAGCGGCCCTGCTTGCGCTCGCTGCGCTTGATCTCCTCGTACTGGCGGGCACGCTTGGTGCCCTTCTTGACTCCGCGTGGTGGCATCTCGTCGCCTCCTTCCGGCACCGCCGTACCCGGCAACCGGACTGCAGAAACAGAACGCGATCAGGCCAGCTCGCGCTTCAGGACCTTGCCGGTGGCGTTTCGCGGCAGCGAGTCGAGGAACTCGACCTCGCGCGGGACCTTGTAGCGGGCGAGGTTTCGCTTCACGTAGTCCTTGACGCCGTCCTCGTCGAGCTCACCGGGCCCGTTGAGCACGATGAAGGCCTTCAGTCGCTGGCCGAACTCCTCATCGTCGACCCCGATCACAGCGACCTCGTCGACCGCCTCGTGGCCGGCGAGCAGGTCCTCGACCTCGCGCGGGAAGACGTTCTCTCCCCCGGAGACGATCATCTCGTCGTCACGGCCGTCGATGAACAGCCGCCCCTCGTCGTCGAAGTGGCCGACGTCGCCGGACGACAGCAGACCCTCGTAGACGTCCTTCCCACCGCCGCCGGTGTAGCCCTCGAAGGCCATCTCGTTGCCGACGAAGACGCGGCCGGTCTCGCCCGGCGACAACTCGCGCTCGCCCTCGGGGTCGACGATCTTGACCACGGTTCCCCGGGGCGGCTTGCCGGCCGTGCCGGGGGCCGCACGCAGGTCCTCGGGCGTGGCGATCGTCGCCCAGGCGACCTCGGTCGAGCCGTAGAGGTTGTAGAGGTTGTCGCCGAAGCGGTCCATCCACTCGGTCGCCAGCGCGCCCGGAAGCGCCGAGCCGCTCGCGGCCGTGACCCGTAGGGTCGGCAGCTCGTACCTCGCGAGCGTCTCCTCGGGCAACTGCAGAATCCGCTGCATCATCACCGGCACGACGATCAAGGCGGTCGCGCCGCTGTCGGCAACCGCCTTCAGTGTTCCCTCGGGATCGAACTTGTGTCGCAGCACGTAGGTCGAGCCCAGGGCGAGCCCGAGCACGAAGTGCGCGAAGCCCCAGGAATGGAACATCGGCGCCGCGATCACGGTCGGCTCGCCGGCGTGCAGTGGGATCCGCGAGAACAACGCCGCGAGCGGGGCGAGCGTCTCGGGCGACCCTCGCTGCGCGCCCTTCGGGGTCCCGGTCGTCCCCGAGGTCAGGATCACGAAGCGCCCCTGCTCATCGGGCGGGTCGAGGTCGGAGTCGTCGGCACCCTCGATCAACCGATCGACGGTGGTGTCGCCGCTCGAGCCGTCCTCGGGACGACCGATGAAGCTCATCAGCTGCCCGGTGGCGTCGCCGAGCAGGGCGGCGAACTCCTCGTCGTAGATCAGCGCCGCCGGCTGCTCACGCTCGACCACGCCGACCAGTTGCGGGCCCGAGAAGGCGGTGTTCATGTAGAGGCCGTCGGCGCCCAGCTTCGAGATCGCCAGGGTCGCTTCGATGAAGTGCCGGTGGTTGCGGCACATGATCGCGATCCCGTCGCCGGGCCGCACCCCCTCGCGCGCGAGCGCCCGGGCGAGCGAGTTCGAGCGCCGGTGCATGTCCTCGAAGCTGACCTCGCCGTCCTCGTCGATGACCATCGTGTCCTTCGGCGAGGTGATCGCCGCGCCGGCGACCCCCGCAGCGGGTGAGGCTCCCCAGCGATGCAGCTCGCGGGCGACCCCGAGCAGCTTGTCGGGGCGCACCGGCCTGATCACGCCCGCCTCGACCAGCGCTGCGAGGTTGAACGGCAGGTCGCTCAGCGAGCCGAGCGCGCCGAGCTTGACCCGGCGAGCCAGCGAGAACGGATCTTCGAGCGGTCCGAGCGCCACGGGTCGAAGCTTATGCGCCCAGGTCGACCAGGGCGACGCTCACGCAGGCGATCCCCTCGCCCCGGCCGACCCAGCCCATGCGCTCGTTCGAGGTCGCCTTGACGCTCGCCGGCGCTCCCAGCGCCTCGGTCAGGTTGCGTTCGATCAACGCGCGATGCGGCGCCACCATCACCGACTCGCAGACCACCGTCGCGTCGACGTTGACGACCGGCCCGGGCAACATCCCGAGCACGGTCCGCAGGAGGTCGAGCGAATCGGCGTCGCGCCAGCGCTCGTCGTCGGCGGGGAAGTGGGCGCCGAGGTCGCCGAGCCCGGCGGCGCCGAGCAGCGCGTCGATCACCGCATGGGTGAGGACGTCGGCGTCGGAATGGCCCTCGAGGCCGAGCTCGTGCTCGATCTCGACCCCGCCGAGCACCAGCCGTCGCCCGGGCGCGAAGCGATGGCTGTCGTAGCCGATCCCGACCCGCGTGCCGCTCACCCGAGCTCCTCCAGCCGGCGCTCGCGGCGCTCGAAGACGGCGATCCGGCCGACGCCCCATCCCCGCATCACCTCGACCGCGCGGTCGTAGGCGTAGCCGATCTGGTCGGGCTCGTGCGCGTCGGAGGAGAGCGCGAACACCGCCCCCGCGTCGACGCACATCTCGGCGAGCGCGTCGGCGGGATAGAGCTCGTCGACGGGCCTCCGCCAGCCGGCGGTCGAGACCTCGACCGCGACCCCGGTCTCGGCGATCGCCTCGACCGCGGGCTCGTAGTGAAAGCGCGGGTCCCGACGCGGCTGCGGACGTCCATGACCCCAGATCTTGACCAGGTCCGGGTGGGCGAGGATGTCGTAGAGGCCGGTCCGGGCCGCCTCGGCGAGGGTCTCGAAGTACTGCGCCCAGACGCGGTCGGGGTCGCCGCCCCAGACGTCGTAGTCGGTCCAGACGTCGAAGTCGGCGTCGTCGACGGCGCCGCTGCCGAGGAAATGCACCGAGCCGACGACGTAGTCGAAGTCGTGGCTCTCGAGCAGATTGGCGATTCGATCCTCTCGGCCCGGGACGAAGTCCATCTCGATCCCGAGTCGCAGCGGCGTCGCGCGCACGAACTCGCAATAGGCGTCGAGGTCGTCGAGCGCGTTCTCCTTCCAGAACGGGTGATCCCAGATCTCGAGCGCGTCGGTGAACCGGTGGACGTGCTCGGAGACCCCGAGCTCCGCGATCCCCGCGCCGGCGGCCGCCTCGAGATAGCGATCGACGTTCTCGGCGGTGAAGTACTCGTCCGGCGAGGCATCGGTCTCGTCGGGGCGCAGGTGGACGTGGTAGTCGGTCAGCATCCGGCGGGGTACGCTAGCCGCGGATGATCCATCTGCGGATTGTGGTCCCGAGCTACCAGGCCGAGCACGTCCTCGACCTGCTCGAGAACATGCCCTCGGTCTGCAACCTGATCTTCCTCCCCGGTGCCGCCCGCCGCCCCGAGGGAGACGTGATCCTCTGCGACGTCGCGCGCGAGGACACGAGCGTGCTCGTCTCCGACCTGCGCGAGCTCGACGTCGACACCGAGGGCTCGATCGCGATCGAGAAGATCGACTCGACGATCTCGTCCGCCGCCAAGCACGCTGAGCGAGCCGCGGAGGGCAAGCCCGGCGACGCGGTCGTCTGGGAGGAGGTCGAGTCGCGTACCTCCGAGAACACCGAGCTCTCGGGGATCTTCATCGCCTTCATGGCGCTCGCCTGCCTGATCGCGTCGGTGGGGATCCTGCTCGACTCGCCGATCCTGATCGTCGGGGCGATGATCGTCGGCCCCGAGTTCGGGCCGATCGCCGGCTTCTGCGTCGCCGCCGTGCAGCGGCGGCGCGACGTCGCCAGGCGCTCCTTCATCGCCCTGGCGGTCGGCTTCCCGGTCGGGATCACGGCGGCGTTCCTGTTCTCGCTGCTGGTCAGGGCGGTCGACCTGACCCCGTCGGGGTTCGTCGTCTCCGAGCACCCGCTGACCGACTTCATCTCCCATCCGGACGCGTTCTCGTTCATCGTCGCGGCGTTCGCGGGCACCGCCGGGGTCCTCTCGCTGACCTCGGCGAAGTCGGGGGCGCTGATCGGCGTCCTCGTCTCGGTGACCACGATCCCGGCCGCGGCCAACATCGGGCTCGCCGCTGCGTACGGGGAATGGGGGGAGTGGCGGGGCGCGATGCTGCAGCTGGCGGTCAACCTGACCGCGATCCTGCTCGCCGGGGTGACGACCCTCTCGATCCAGCGCGGCCTCTACGTGAAGCGCCGCCGTGAGCACCTGGACGACAGCGCCCGCGCGGTCGCCGGGCTGCCGCTCGGTCGCCGCAGGCGGGTCGGCGCGGGCTCCGCCAGGCCGGGCGCCGATGGGTAGAACCGCGACCGACCTCGCGACCCTGGCGCTCGCCTTCGCCGCCGGCACCGCGATCGCGGCGCTGCTCGGCGCCGCGAACTTCGGCACCGCGCTCACGTTCGGCGAGCTCGCCTTCATCCCGACCCTGTTCTGGGTCATCCTCCGCGGCTGATTCGACCCGCCCGGGTCGGGCCCCAAGCGCGAGCTCAGCGCTCGGCGAGCAGCAGCTCGGCCAGCTGAACGTCGGCCTGCGCCGTGACCTTGATGTTCTCGGCCGGGGTGGGCTCGATCAGGACACGGCCGCCGGCGCGTTCGATCAGCATCGCGTCGTCGGTCGCCGCCGCGGTCGCCGCCGGGTCGGCGTCGTGGGCGTCTCGCAACGGCTGGGCGCGGAAGACCTGTGGCGTCTGCGCCGCCCAGAGCCGCTCGCGGCTCTCGGTCTGCTCGATCTCGGTGCCGCCGCCGTCGGGTGCGGCCCGGGCGCGCTTGATCGTCTCCTTGACCGGCGCCGCGGCGATCACCCCGTCGGCGTCGGGGCGCTCGAGCAGCCGGGCGACGAGCGTATCGATCAGCTCCGCGGTGACGAGCGGGCGCGCGGCGTCGTGGATCGCCACCAGACCCGCCCGCGCCGGGACCTCGGCGAGCGCGAGGCCGACCGAGACCGACCGACGTGCCCCACCCGTGACGACGATCGGGTGGATCGATTGCGGCTCGCGCGGATCGCCGGCGGCATCGCCGACGACCCGCTCGACCTCCTCCTCGTGCCCGGGGGGTGCCGCGATCACGACGACCGTGATGCTCGATGAGCGCCGGAAGGCCTCCACCGACCAGGCGATCATCGGCCGTCCCGCCAGCTCGACGAGCGCCTTCGGGCCGCCGGCTCCGAGTCGCTCTCCGGAGCCGGCGGCCGCGATCAGCGCGACTGCGGGATGGGGCCGGCCCTCAGGCCGTGGCGCTGGCGCCGAAGCGCTCCTCCAGCAGCTCGTCGATGTACTCCTCGGCGCCGTCGGCGTCCGTGTCCCTGGCGTACATGAACTCCGACGCGAGGATCTTCTTGGCCCGCGTGTACATCTGCTTCTCGCCGGTCGAGAGGCCCTTCTCCCACTCGCGGATCGCGAGGTTGCGGACGACCTCGGCGAGCTCGAACACGTCGCCCGTCTTGATCTTCTCGCGGTTGTACTTGAAGCGACGGTTCCAGTTCTTCGGCATCTCCGATACGTCGCCGGTGAGGACGTCGATGACGCGCCTCACCTGCTCCTCGTTGATCACCCGTCGCAGCCCGGCTCGATGAGCGTTCTCGCAGGGCACCATCACTGTCATGTCGTTGTGCAGGATCTTGATCGTCAGATAGTCCCGCGATTCGCCCATCATGTCGCGCGATTCCCTCTTCAGCACGACTCCCGCCCCATGGTGTGGATAGACGACGTTGTCGCCGACCTCGAACTCGCACTCCATGGGGCCGAGCTCGATGTCGTCGACCGCGGGTTCCTCTACTGTACTGCTAGGTCTGTGATGTCTGCCTCCTCAAATTGCGACGGCCGCTCGCGCGGCCGCCTGGTTCACCGGTAACGGTCGACGATGTCGACCTCCTGAAGTCTGCGGATCCCCTCTCGGATCTCCTTCGCGCGGGCCTCGCCGACGCTGTCGACCGCCTCGAGGTCGGCGTCCGAGGCCGAGAGCAGGGCGTCGAGATCGCCGAACTGGTTGACGACCTTCTGGGCGACGAGACGGGGCAGCCGGGGCACCTCGGTGAGCACGCGGTAGCCGCGCGGGGTGACCGGGAAGTCGAGGGTGTTGGTCTTGCGGTCGTAGCCGAGCAGCTCAGCCAGGCGCCCGAAGTCGAGCAGCTCCGTGTGCTCGAACTCGGCCAGCTCGGCCAGCCCCTGCTCGAGCGCCTGCTCGGTATCGATCGTGCTGTAGTCGCGCATCAGCGCCACCCGCTCCGCCATCACCCCGACGACCGTCTCCTCGAGCTGCATCTCGATCATCCGCCCCTCGGAGCCGAGCTCGATGATGTAGCGCTCGACCTCGGTCGCCATCCGGGTCACCAGCTCCGCCCGCTGGAGCGCGGAGAGAACGTCGTAGAGGACCACCCCGCCGGCGAACTCGAGCGCGGTCAGCCGACCCGCGACCTGATCGAGGCGGGCGCGGTACTTCTCCAGCGTCGCGAGCCCCTGATTGGCCTTCGAGAGGACGGTCGGCAGATCCTCGAGGATGTACTTGATCCCCTCGATGTAGAGCGAGACGACGTCGCGGCGCTGCGAGACCGCGATCACCAGAGCCTTGGTCTGCTTCGAGACGCGCTCGGCCGTCCGGTGGCGGGTCCCGGTCTCCATCGACAGAATCGTCGGGTCCGGCATCAGCTGCACGTTCGCCCAGAGGATCTTCTCCGCGGTCGGCGGCATCACGATCGCCCCGTCCATCTTCGCCACCTGGTAGAGGAGCGCGGGCGTGTAGTCGACGTCGAGCCTGATCCCGCCCGAGAACAGGAACGAGACCTCGTCGGCCTCGGCGAGCAGGATCAGCCCGCCGGTGCGCGCGTGGATGATGTTGTCGATCCCCTCGCGGAGCGGAGTGCCCGGCGCGACCATGTCCAGTGCCCGAAGGAGCCGGGGATCCTGACGCGATTCCAGCTCGTTCAGATCGTCCCCTGCGTGCGGCACCTAGCCATGATGGCAAAAGGCCTGCAGACCGGGAGCCCGCCCAATTCCGTGTGGAAAGCTCGGAATGGCGCTTGTCAAGTCGCCCGGACCCCGAGGACGGCGAAAGCGACGTCAAGCAGCGCGCGCCGCGCGCTCACCGCGGCGGCCGAGCGCCGTCCGGACCGCATCCCTGAGGGTGGCGCGTGCCTCGATCCCGGCGGGGATCTCGCCGCCCCGCGGCGCGAGGACCGGGTCGAGCCCGAACTTGACCGCCTCGGCGGCGCGGCGGTCGGGGTGCCCGACCGGGCGTAGCTCCCCGGTCAGCCCGACCTCGCCGAAGCAGGCCAGCGGCCTGCCGGACGAGTCGGCGAGCGGCTCGCCGCGGTGCGCGGAGATCAACGCGAGGGCGACCGCCAGGTCGGCGCCCGGCTCGTCGATCCGGACGCCGCCGGCCACGTTGACGAACACGTCCGCGCCCGCGAGCGACGGCCCGCCGTGGCGGGCGAGCACCGCGAGCACCATCGCCAGCCGGTTGCGGTCGATTCCCGTGGCCACCCGTCGCGGTGGAACGATCTCGGTCGGAGCGACGAGCGCCTGGACCTCGACCAGCAGTGGCCGGGTTCCCTCCATCGAGCAGAGGACGACCGAGCCCGGTGCCGAGCTCGCCTCCGCGACGAACCTCGCCGACGGGTCCTCGACCTCCACCAGGCCACCCGACCGCATCTCGAAGACGCCGACCTCGCTGGTCGCTCCGAAGCGGTTCTTGAGCGCCCGCAGGGTGCGAAAGCTCCGCTCGCGCTCACCCTCGAAGAAGAGCACGCAGTCGACCAGGTGCTCGAGCACCCGCGGCCCGGCGACCGCACCCTCCTTGGTCACGTGGCCGACCAGGATCACCGCGCAGCCGATCCGCTTCGCCACCTCCATGACTCCGTTCGCGGCCTCCCGCACCTGTCCGACCGACCCGGGGGCTCCGCTCATCCCCTCGGCGTGCAGGGTCTGGACCGAGTCGATCACGCAGGCGGCCGGGCGCTCGGCCTCGAGCGTCGCCAGCACCCCCTCGAGCGAGGTCTCGGCGAGCGCCGGGACGCCGAGCGCGGCCGCACCGAGCCGCGCCGCGCGCATCCGGACCTGGGCGGTCGACTCCTCGCCGGAGACGTACAGCACCCGGTGGCCGGCGGCACCGAGGTTCCCGAGCGCCATCCCGGTCAGCGTCGACTTCCCGATCCCCGGAGAGCCGCCGAGCAGCACCAGCGATCCCGGCACCAATCCGCCGCCGAGCACCCGGTCGAGCTCGGCGATCCCGGTTCGCAGCCTCGCGGAGTCGGGCGCCGAGACGTCGCGGAGCACGATCGGCTTCACCGCCGCCCGGCTCGCGCCCGCCGCCCCGCGGGCGCCCTTCGTGGCCGGCTTCGGATCCGGCCGTGGCGCCTCGACGAGCGAGTTCCAGTCGCCGCACCCGGGGCAGCGCCCCGACCAGGTCAGCGACTCGTGGCCACACGACTGGCAGAAGAAGGACGTTGCCGAGCGCGCCATCCATCGATCCTACGGGCGCGCGAAGACGAATCAACGGCGGCGATGTGCCGAAACCGTGGCAGGCGGCCTCGCGGCAGCGGCCGCACGCCCGACGGTCTGAAAGGCTCCCGCGATGGGGACCGAGACCGAGCCGCGCGAGATCCCCGGGATGGTCAAGCCGAGCCGCCTGCGGCCGAAGTTCCACTACGAGCTGCTCGTCTGCGGCCTGCGCGGCCACGAGCTCGTCGGGCTCGACGCGGCCGACCTCACCCCCGCCGACGCGCTCTTCGCCCGCCGGATCGACGGCGTCCGCTGGCACCGCTGCCTGCGCTGCGACAGCTGGCTGCCCTGCCCCGCACCGGCCGATCCGGCGCGCCGCGTGCCTCCGTCACGGGATCAGATCGAGCTCCCGATCCGCGGTCGCCCGCTGCGCGACAAGATCATCCTGCGGCTGATCGCCGTCGACCGGGCGCTTCACTTCGTCGTCCTCGGCCTGCTCTCGATCGGAGCCTTCTTGCTCGCCGACCACGAGGCGCAGCTTCGCGACACGTTCTACCGCGTGCTCGACGCGATCCACGGCGGCCTCGGGGGCACGACGCACGGTTCCGAGGGCGGCTTCGTCGACAAGCTCGACAGCCTGCTCAACTCGGGGCGCGGAACGCTGCACCTGGTCGGCGCGGCGCTCGCCGGCTACGCCGTGCTCGAGGGCGTCGAGGCGGTCGGGCTCTGGTTTCAGCAGCGCTGGGCCGAGTACCTGACCCTGATCGCCACCGCCGCGCTGTTGCCGCTCGAGGTCTACGAACTGACCACGACGGTCACGGTGCTCAAGGTCGTCGCGCTGGTCGTCAACATCGCCGTCGTCCTCTACCTGCTGTTCGCGAAGCGGCTGTTCGGGATCCGGGGCGGCGCGGCGGCCGAGCGCCGGCTCAGCGAAGGCGACGTCGGCTGGGGCTCGCTCGAGGCGAGCGCCCCGGAGAGCCGGGCCTGAGCTGATCCCGGGCGCTGGTCGGTCGTCCATACTCGGGCCGTGGGTTTGTTCAGTCGCTTGCGCGGGAGCCTCAACGTGGTCCTCCCCGCGGTCCTGATCGTGATCACGGTCGGCGCGACCACTTTGTTGATGCTCCTCGGCGGCAACTCGTCAGGCAGCGGGGTGCCGGTTCCCGCCTCCGTCGTCAATCCTCATCCGGCCGCCGGCACCTTCGTCCCCGACGCCACGCAGATCGCCGACTGCGAAGACGACACCGCCTGCCTCGAGCAGGCGTTCGGGAACCTCGCCTACGACGAGGGGCCGCAGGCGGCGTTCCGGGTCTTCGACCGCGAGAGCGCCAAGGATGGGCCGGTACAGGCCGACTGCCACCGGATAGCCCACTACATGGGAGCGGCCGCGCTGGCGCGCGACGACGGGAACGTCGGCGAGGCGTTCTCGCAGGGGTCCTCGAGCTGCTGGTCGGGCTACTACCACGGGATCCTCGAGCGGGCGTTCCAGGACGTCCCCGCGGAGGACCGCAGCCAGGTCGCGCGCCGGCTCTGCGCCGAGATCCGCGATCAGGGCACCTTCCTCACCTTCCAGTGCATCCACGGCCTCGGCCATGGCCTGATGATCACCACCGGCTACGACCTGCCGACGGCGCTCTCGGTCTGTGGCGATCTGGAGACGAACTGGGATCGAGACTCGTGCCGAGGCGGCGTCTTCATGGAGAACATCGCGACCGCGGCGGGCTCGCCGATCCAGGTGACCGGCAAGCCGCAGTGGCTACGCGACGACGACCCGCTCTTCCCCTGCGACGACGACGAGCTGGTCGCGCGTGCGAGCAAGGACCAGTGCTACATCATGGCGACCTCGCGAGTCCTGCAGGCGAACGGCTACGACTTCCGCGGCGCGGCGAAATGGTGCCTGAAGGCGGAGCGAAGGTGGGTCGGCACCTGCTTTCAGTCGCTCGGCCGCGACAGCTCCGGGAGCGAGCAGCTACGACCCGGCGCAGACCGTCCGCCACTGCCGCGCCGCTGCGGGGTACTTCGACGTCTGCGTGTGGGGCGCCGCTCGCGACTACACGGCCCGCTACGCCGGCGGGGCGCAGGCCGGCGGCCTGTGCAGGGCCGTCCCCGCGAAGCTCCGCGAGCACTGCCTCACCGGGATCGGCACGGCGCTCGTGACCACGTTCGACGAGCCCGCGCGACGGGCCGCCGCGTGCAGGGCGATCGGCGGCCGGTTCGGTCGGCGTGCATGCTCGGCGTCGCGCATCCCGGCTGGGCGCCCCACCCTCCGCGCCCGTCGCGGGGCGCGTAGCCGAGATCAGGCTTCGTCCGCGGCGGCCTGGGCGTCGTCGGCGGGAGCCTCGTCGGAGGGCTCGTCGCCGTCGGACTTCTTCGCGCCGACGCCGACCGGATGCTTCGGCTCGTCCTTGCGCTTCGGGCGCTTGCGCGGCTTGACCATCTTCAGCGACAGCGGCCGGTCCTCGTCGTCGCCCGACTCGTCGCGGTCGACGACCACGGTCGTCCCGGAGACGATCGTGTCGGGCCCCTGGCGCAGGACCTCGTCGGCGAGCGGGTCCTCGATGTAGCGCTGGATCGCGCGTCGCAGCGGCCGGGCGCCCATCGCCGGGTCCCAGCCCTTCTCGGCGAGCAGCTCCTTCGCCGGATCCGTGAGCTCGAGCTGGAGCTCGTGCTCGGCGACCTGGGCGCGCACCCGGGTGATCAGGAGGTCGATGATCTCCTTGATCTCCTCGCGCGAGAGCTTGTGGAAGACGATCACCTCGTCGATCCGGTTCAGGAACTCGGGGCGGAAGACCTTCTTCAGCTCGCCCGTGATCCGGCTCTTCATCTCGTCATAGGAGGCCCCGGTCTCGTCGTCCGAGGAGCCGAACCCGAACGAGATGTTGCGCGCGATGTCCTTCGCGCCGACGTTCGAGGTCATGATCACGATCGTGTTCCGGAAGTCCACGGTCCTGCCCTGGGCGTCGGTCAGGCGACCGTCCTCGAGGATCTGGAGCAGGATGTTGAAGACATCGGGGTGCGCCTTCTCGATCTCGTCGAGGAGCAGGACCGAGTAGGGCTTGCGGCGCACGGCCTCGGTCAGCTGACCGCCCTCGTCGTAGCCGACGTAGCCGGGCGGCGAGCCGACGAGGCGCGAGACGGCGTGCTTCTCCATGTACTCGGACATGTCGATGCGGACCATCGCGTCCTCGTCGCCGAACAGGAACTCGGCGAGCGTCCGGCCGAGCTCGGTCTTGCCGACTCCCGAGGGGCCGAGGAAGATGAACGAGCCGGCGGGGCGCTTCGGGTCCTTGATCCCGGCCCGCGAGCGGCGGATCGCCTTCGAGACGGCCTCGATCGCGACCTGCTGGCCGATCACGCGCTTGTGCAGCTCCTCCTCCATGCGGACGAGCTTCTTCGTCTCCGCCTCGGTCAGCTTGAAGACGGGGATCCCGGTCCACATCGAGACGATGTCGGCGATCTCCTCCTCGCCGACGGCGGGACGCTCGCTCGCCTCGCCCGAGTCCCACTGGTCCTCGAGCTCGCGCTTCTTGTTGGTCAGCTGGCGCTCGGTGTCGCGCAGGTTCGCCGCCTTCTCGAATTCCTGCGACTCGATCGCCGCCTCCTTCGAGCGCCGCGTCTCCTCGATCTCCTCCTCGAGGTCGCGATACACCGGCGGCTGGCTCATCGAGCGGATCCGCATCCGCGACGCGGCCTCGTCGATCAGGTCGATCGCCTTGTCGGGCAGGAAGCGGTCGGAGATGTAGCGGTCCGCGAGCTCGGCGGCGGCGCTCAGCGCGTCGTCGGTGATCTGCACCTTGTGGTGGTCCTCGTAGCGCTCGCGCAGCCCTTCGAGGATCTTCACCGTGTCGGGGATCGACGGCTCGTCGACCTTGATCTGCTGGAAGCGCCGCTCGAGCGCCGAGTCGCGCTCGAGGTACTTGCGGTACTCGTCGAGCGTCGTCGCGCCGATCGTCTGCAACTCGCCGCGGGCCAGCGCCGGCTTCAGGATCGAGGCCGCGTCGATCGCGCCCTCGGCGGCACCCGCGCCGACCAGGTTGTGCAGCTCGTCGATGAACAGGACGATGTCGCCGCGCTGGGTGATCTCCTTCATCACCTTCTTCAGCCGCTCCTCGAACTCGCCGCGGTACTTCGACCCGGCGACCAGCGCCGCGAGGTCGAGCGTGTAGATCTGCTTGTTCTTGAGCAGCTCGGGGACCTCGCCGCGGGTGATCCGCGAGGCGAGGCCCTCGACGATCGCCGTCTTGCCGACTCCGGGCTCGCCGAGCAGCACCGGGTTGTTCTTCTGCCGGCGCGAGAGGATCTGCATGATCCGCTCGACCTCGGTCTCACGGCCGATCACCGGGTCGAGCTTGCCCTCGGAGGCGAGCTTGGTCAGGTTGCGCCCGAACTGGTCGAGCAGCTTCGAGGACTTCTTGCCCTCAGCCGATCCGCCGCCCGAGCCCTGGCGGCGGCCGCCGGGTCCGGAGAGCATCCGGATCACCTCGTTGCGGATCTTCTCGGAGTCGGCGTCGAAATCGAGCAGGATGCGGGCCGCGACGCCCTCGTTCTCCCGCACCAGCCCGAGCAGGATGTGCTCGGTGCCGATGTAGTTGTGGCCGAGCGAGAGCGCCTCGCGCAGCGCCAGCTCGAGCACCTTCTTGGCCCGCGGCGTGAATGGGATCTGACCGGATGTGACCTCCTCGCCGGAGCCGACGATCCGGACGACCTGGGCGCGAACGCGCTCGACCGTGATGTCGAGGGACTCGAGCACCCGCGCCGCGAGCCCCTCCTCCTCGCGCAACAGGCCGAGCAGGATGTGCTCGGTGCCGATGTAGTTGTGCTTCAGGGTCCGGGCCTCCTCCTGGGCGAGGACGACCACTTGGCGGGCCCGCTCTGTGAATCGCTCGAACAAGATGCTTTCCCTGAATCCTCGTGCTTCTCTAAGTGAGTTCTAGCTGTGCCGGGGGACGCGACAGCGCCGGTGGCTCTCATCCTTCATTACGGCTGCGGCCTGCCGCGGGATCAGAACCTCCGGTCTTGTCGACGACGGCGAGGAGCCAGTATATCGGGGGGCATCGGGCAACCCGACGGCTCGGAGAGCAGAACCCGGCCGACGGGCCGCAAGTTGCGGGGTTCCCGGTTGGATTGCCGGTCCTCAACCCGGGGGGCTCGCAGACGGGTCGCCGGCGCGGTTCGCCAGGGCCCATGGCCTCGGCCTCGCGGAGCGAGTCGAACGGCGCGGTCAATCCCGCACGACCCGTAGCTTCGTCGCCTCGATCTGACGCTGGCCGTAGGAGCCGCGGTAGACGGGCCCGGCGGCGCTGACGAGGTCGCCGGGACCGGGGAGCGGGTGCGGTCTGAGGTCGCGCGCGACGTCGATCACCGAGATCCCCGGCGCGGTGATGCTCTCGTCGCTGAAGAGGACGAAGTGCGCGTCGCCGTCGCCGTCGGGGTCGACTCGCTCGACGTAGACGATCTCCCCGCTGGCGCTGCGACACGCGGACACCGCCGCCGGGCAGCGGACCGGCTCGATCTCGGGCCTGCGGGGCGCGGGGCCGGATCCGTCCGCACGGCTCGGCTTCTCGGCGGCCGTCGGTTCGGCGATCGACGAGCGCTCTTGGGTCGCGCCCGGACCGCCGCCGCAGCCGACGATCGCGACCGCGGCGACGATCAGCGTCGTGCCTCGGCGGGCGGCCGTCAAGTGCGCATCGCCGGGAACAGGACGACCTCGCGCAGGCTGGGCGCCCCGGTCAGCAGCATCACGAGCCGGTCGATCCCGAGCCCGACCCCGGCGGTCGGCGGCATCCCGTACTCGAGCGCCTCGACGTAGGCCTCGTCGAACGGCTGTGCCTCCTCGTCGCCGCGCCGCAGCTGCGCCGCCTGCTCCTCGAAGCGGCGGCGCTGCTCGTCGGGGTCGTTGAGCTCCGAGTAGGCATTCGAGATCTCGAACCCGCCGACGTAGGCCTCCCAGCGCTCGGTCAAGCCCTGCTCGGTGCGATGGCGCTTCGCGAACGGCGACATCTCGACCGGGTAGTCGACGATGTAGGTGGGCTCGATCAAGGTCGGCTCGACCCGCTTCGAGAGCAGGCCGTCGACGAGCTTGCCCCAGCTGTCGCCGGGGCTCGCCTCGGTGCCGATCGCCGCGGCGAGCGCCTCACGCGTCGGATGCTCGAGCACGTCGATCCCGGTCTGTGTGCGAATCGCATCGCGCAGGGTCAACCGCCGCCACGGCGGCGCGAGATCGATCTCGCGGCCGTCGCGCTCGACCCTCGTCGTCCCCAGGACCCGCTCGGCGACGTCCGCGACCAGGTGCTCGTGGCGCTCGGCGGCGTCGTTGTAGTCCGCGTAGGCCTCGTAGAACTCGAGCATCGTGAACTCGGGGTTGTGCTTGAACGAGACGCCCTCGTTGCGGAAGTCCTTGCCGATCTCGTAGACGCGGTCGATCCCGCCGACGATGCACCGCTTCAGGTAGAGCTCGGTCGCGATCCGCAGATAGAGATCGCGGTCGAGCGCGTTGTGGTGGGTGGTGAACGGTCGCGCCAGAGCGCCGCCGTAGAGCGGTTGCAGCACCGGGGTCTCGACCTCGACGAAGCCCGCGGCGTCGAGCCAGGCGCGGGTCGCCGCGATCGTCGCGCCACGCTTCCGGAACAGCTCCCGAGCCTCCGGGTTGGCGATCAGGTCGAGCTCCCGGTGGCGGTAGCGGAGCTCCATGTCCTCGAGGCCGTGAAACTTGTCCGGCGGCGGGCGCAGGCTCTTCGCGAGCAGAATCCAGCCGGTGGCCTTGAGCGAGAGCTCGCCGCGGCGGGTCTTGAAGGCGACTCCGTCGACGCCGATGATGTCACCGAGGTCGAGGGCGAGCAGCCGTTCGAGCTCGTCGTCGCCGAGCACGTCGGCTCGCGCGTGAAGCTGAATCCTGCCGGTGCCGTCGAGAAGATCGATGAACGCCGCCTTGCCGTGCCCGCGCCGCGCCACGATCCGGCCGCCAACGCGGTAGGCGGCGTCGGTCTCCTCGCCGGCCTCGAGCCCGTCGTGGTCGGCGTGCACGGTCGCGATCTCGGTCCGCCCGGCGAACCCGGCCGGAAACGGCTCGATCCCGTCGTCGCGCAGCCGCTCGAGCTTCTCGCGGCGCTCGGCGATCACGTGCGGCTCAGCGCGCACGGAGGCGCTGTCGTCTGGTTCCATCGCGGCGAGCCTAGAGGCTCGGCGCCCCGCCGATCTCGAAGACGCCGCTAGGCGGTCTCGATCTTCGTGATCTTGAGCTTCTTCTTCGGTCCGCGCGGGACGTCGATGCTGACCACGTCGCCGCGCTTGTGTCCGGTCAGCGCCTTGCCGATCGGGGACTCGTTCGAGAGCTTCTGCTCCGCGGGGTCGGCCTCGGTCGGCCCGACGATCGTGAACTTTCGCGATTCGCCGGATTTCTGGTCCTTGACGTGTACGCGTACGCCGACCCCGACCATGCTGGTGTCGATCGCCTTCTGGTCGACGACGCTCGCCCGCCGCAGCCGTTCCTCGAGCTGGGCGATCCGCTGCTCGAGCAGGGCCTGCTCGTTCTTGGCGTCGTCGTACTCGGAGTTCTCGGCGATGTCACCGAACTCGCGCGCCTCCTTGATCCGCTCGGCGACCTCACGTCGCTTGATCGTCGAGAGATGCTGGATCTCCGACCTCAGCTTCTGGAGCCCTTCCTGTGTGATCAGCGCTTCACGAGCCACTTTCGTGTTCCTCTTCTCGATCCTTTACCCGTCCGCGTGAACGGGCCTCCCGGCAATAGAAACGCCCGACACGCGAGGCTCTGCGGCGTCGCGGGGCTCGGGCAGGCGGGCGATTATAGCGCTGCGGAGACGCGGCCCCCGGACGCGGCGCGAGGCCCGGCGAGCAGCAGCTCGCGCACCTCGTCGAGGGTTTCGGTGCGCTGAAAGCGGTCTGCATCGGGGCCCTCGAACCCGAGCCGCTGAACGTAGTGCGGGTAGAGCTTGCGCAGGTTGCGCGCCGCTCGATCCGCGCCCCAGTGCTCCTCGGCGCGGTCGAGCATCCAGCGCAGCTCGGTCTCGATCAGCGCCGCGGTCGGCCCGCCCCGCGCGGCGCCCGTGAGCTCGGAGAAGATCCACGGATTGCCGAGCGATCCGCGGGCGATCATCACCGCGTCGGCGCCCGACTCCGCGTACGCGGGTCTCGCCCGCTCGGCGGTCCGCAGCCCCCCCGAGACGATCACCGGAACGCGGGTCCCGGCTCGGTCGAGCTCGGCGACGAGGTCGCGAACGAGCCGGTGGTCGGGGGGCCCGGAATGGTGCTTGCTCGCGGACCGCGGGTGGATCGCGACCGCCGACACCCCGGCGTCGGCGAGCCGCAGGGCGAGATCGACGCCCGACCTGTCGCCCGTCTCGATCCCGGAGCGGAGCTTCACCGTCACCGGCAGCCCCGAGCCCTCGATCGCCGCGCGGGCGATCGCGACCGCGCGCTCGGGGTCGGCGATCAGCGCAGCGCCGGCGCCGGTCTTGAACACCTTCGGCACCGGGCAGCCCATGTTGAGGTCGATCAGATCCGGGCCGACGCCGGCGACGACGGCGGCCGCCTCCCGCATCACCTCGGGATCGGACCCGAGGAGCTGAATCGAGACCGGCCCCTCGTCGGGGTGGACGCGCAGCATCTCCTCGATCGTCCTCGGGTTGCGGTGGGCGACCGCGAAGCTCGAGACCATCTCGGAGATCGCCAGCCCGGCTCCGTGGCGGTGGGCCTGCAGCCGCACGAACCAGTTCCCGATCCCGGCCAGAGGCGCGAGCACGACGCGGTTGCGCAGCTGCACGTCGGCGATCCGGAATGGGGATGTGAGGGGGGGTTGGGTCATGGCTGGCAGCTTGCAGCTTGCAGGCTTGGGCTGGATTCTGCGACCTGCCAGCTGCCAGCTGCCAGCTGCCAGCTCACGTGTTCCGCTCCCAAATCAACCTCAACCCCGTCAGCGTCAGCAAATCGTCGACCTCGTCGACCGTCTCGCAGAAGGGGACGATTGCGTGCGCGAGCCCGCCGGTGGCGATCACGGTCGGGTCGCCACCGAGCTCGCGGCCGATCCGTCGCGCGATCCCGTCGATCAGCCCGGCGAACCCGAAGATGACGCCCGATTGGATCGCCCCCCGAGTCGACTTGCCGATCGCCGAACCGGGCTCGGCGAGTTCGATCCACGGGATCCGGGCGCCGCGCTCGGTCAGTGCCGTGAGCGAGATCTCCACCCCCGGGGCGATCGACCCGCCGACGTACGCGCCGTCGGCCGAGACCGCGTCGAAGTTGATCCCGGTGCCGAAGTCGACCACGATGCAGGCGGCGCCGATCCGCGCGTACGCTGCGACCGCGTTGACCAGCCTGTCGGCGCCGACCTCGTACGGATTGTCGATCCGGATCGCCATCCCGGTCTTCACCCCGGGCCCGACCGTCAGGCAGGGGGCGTCGAAGTAGCGGCTCGCCATCGCCAGGTACTCGCCGCCGAGCGGCGGTACGACCGAGGAGACGGCGATCGCCTCGACCTCGGACGCCTCGAATCCGCTCAGGCTGAGGAGGCCCGCGATCCGCTCGGCGAGCTCGTCGCCCGTCGCCCCGGCGCGGGTCTGAAACCGCCAGTGATCGACGAGCTTCGAGTCGCGGAATCCGCCGAGGTGCGTCTGCGTATTGCCGACGTCGATGGCGAGCAGCATCGGCGTGATGATCGCGCAATAGGATCCCGGGCGTGGAGGCCAAGCTCTACGTGATCCCGGGTTCACACCCGGCGCGCACCGCGGCGATGATGCTCGAGCGCAAGGGCATCCCATACAAGCGGGTCGATCTGATGCCGGTGATCTCGAAGGGAGCGCTGCGCGCGGTCGGTTTCCCCGGGATCACGGTCCCGGCGCTGAAGATCGACGGCCGGAAGGTCCAGGGGACGCGCGAGATCGCGCGCGAGCTCGACCGCCTGCGCCCCGAGCCGCCGCTGTTTCCGGCCGATCCCGAACGACGCGCTGCGGTCGAGTCGGCCGAGTCGTGGGCCGACCAGACCCTGCAACCGATCGCCCGCCGGATTCTCTGGAACGCCCTGCGCCGCGACCGATCGGCGCTCGTCTCCTACTCCGAGGGCGCGCGGCTCGGGGTGCCTGTCGGCCTCGCCGTGAAGACGGGCCAGCCGCTGGTCGCCCTCTCGGCGCGGCTCAACGAAGCCACCGACGAGAACGTCCGCGCAGATCTCGCGGCGCTGCCCGGGACGCTGCAGCGGATCGACGATTGGATCGCCGACGGGGTGCTCGGGGGTGAGCAGCCGAACGCGGCGGACCTTCAGATCGCGACCTCGGTGCGGCTGCTGATGACGCTCCAGGACCTTCGCGAGGCGATCGCCTCGCGACCGGCCGGCGAGCTGGCGATGCGGCTCGCGCCCGACTACCCCGGCGACGCGCCGCCGATCCTGCCCGCCGCCTGGCTCGAACCCCTGCAAGCGACAGCGCCCTCACCGTCGAGGTAGAGCTAGACGAGCGGGCCGAGGCGGTCGACCCGCTCAGCGTCACCGAGCCGCCGCAGCGCCTCGGCGAGCCGGGTCCCGTCGGGCAGGGCGAGCTCGGGGTCGAGCTCGAGTAGTGGCAGGAGCACGAAGCGCCTCGAGCGGACCTGCGGGTGGGGCAGCGTCAGGCGCTCCGTCTCGAGCTCGAGGTCGCCGAGCAGCAGCAGGTCGACGTCGAGCGCGCGCGGCCCGTGCCTCGGCCCGCCGAGCACCCTGCCGCGCTCGACCTCGATCACCTTGCACGTGTCGAGCAGCGCCTCGGGCTCGAGCCCGGTCGAGACTCGAATCACGGCGTTGAGGAAGTCCGGCTGATCGAGGATCTCGCCCACCGGCTCCGTCTCATAGACGGAGGAGCGCTCGAGCACCCGGACGCCGTGGGCGCCGAGCAGGTCGACCGCAGCGTGCAGGTGGTCGAGCCGCTCGCCGACGTTCGAGCCCAGCCCGAGGTAAGCCAAGCGCGACACCTCCTCCGCTTCGCGTCCGGGGGTGTCGCGGTCGGAGGTCTCCCCCGCTCCGCGTCCGGGGGTGTCGGGGTCGGAGGTCACGTCCGCTTCGCGTCCGGGGGTGTCGCGGTCGGAGGTCAAGCGGGGTTGTCCCGCTCGTCCTCGGCGTCCTCCTCGTCCTCGTCGTCGAGCTCCTCGGTCGGGCGGGTGCGGATCACGTCGACGGCGACCTCCTCGATCGCGAGCGGGATCGGCGGCTCCGGCTTCGCCGAGCGGACCCGGACCGAGGTCGATCCGAAGCGCTCCATCAGCCGCTCGGCGATCACCGCCGAGAGCCGCTCCAGGGTGCGGTAGCTGCGCTCGGTAGCCGCGAGCGCGACGATGTCGGCGACCTCGGAGTAGTCGATCGTGTCCTCGAGCCGATCGGTGAGCACGGCGTCGCAATCGGGGACGTCGAAGGAGACGTCGATCACGAGCCGCTGCCCGATCTCCTGCTCGGCCTCGCTGACGCCGTGGTGGGTGTAGATCGAGAGCCCGCGCAGCTCGACCTCGACCACCGACTCCGCCTCTTCGGGGTGCGCCGCGATCGTCGCCCCTAGTCGGGCGTCGTCGCGACGCCGCTGGTCATCAGCCTCGACACCGCCGCGATCCTAACGCTCGCGGTGCGGACCGTCGGCCGGGACTCGCCAGTCGCGGCGCCCCAGGATCGCCTCGGCGACGGCGAGCGCCTCGCGCACCTCGCGCACGTCGTGGACGCGGAAGACGTCGGCGCCGGCGCGCAGAGCGAGCACGTTGGACGCCACCGTGCCGCCGAGCCGGTCGTCGACATCGCGGCCGGTCACCGCGCCGAGGAAGCGTTTTCGCGACGTGCCGATGACGATCGGGCGCCCGAGATCGCGAAGCTCGGCGAGCCGCCGCAGGAGCTCGAGGTTGTGCTCGGTCGTCTTCCCGAAGCCGATCCCGGGATCGACCCAGATCCGGCTCTCGTCGATGCCGGCCTGCACGGCCGCCTCGAGCCGCTCGGCGAGGAAGGCGCGGACGTCGTCGACGACGTCGTCGTAGCGGGGCGCCTCCTGCATCGTCCGCGGGCTCCCCTGCATGTGCATCAGCACCACCCCGCAACCGTGGTCCGCGCACACCGACGCGAGCTCGGGCTCCGCGCGCAGCGCGGTGACGTCGTTGACGATCGCGGCCCCGGCGTCGAGCGCCGCCTCGGCGACCGCCGCCTTCGAGGTGTCGATCGAGACGATCGCGCCGGGACCGTCGGGTCCGGCCAGGGAGTCGACCACCGGACCGACGCGCTCGAGCTCGAGCGTCGCGTCGACCGCCTCGGCCCCCGGTCGCGTCGACTCGCCGCCGACGTCGAGGATCGCCGCGCCCTCGGCGGCAAGCTTGCGGCCGTGGGCGATCGCGGCCTCTGCGTCGAGGAACAGGCCCCCGTCCGAGAACGAGTCGGGGGTCACGTTGACGACCCCCATCAGGCGTGCCGAGTCGGTCATCTGGACGTCACGGGGAGCGGGCCGCGCGGCCCGCTCCCCGGAAAACGCGAACGTGAGGTCGGACTAGGCGGGGCCCAGATCGTTGCAGCGCCGGCTCGAGAGCCGATAGCTGATCCGTCCCGTGTAGTGGTCCAGATGCTCGTCGATCTGCTGCCGGCACTGGAATCTCTCGCCGTTCTTGGTGCTGTTGACGAAGATCTTCCCGACCGCCCTGTGGTGGTTAACGAGGCGGATGTTGCTGGCGCCGTAGCCAGTGCACCCGCTGGTCGCCCTGCACTCGCGCTTGGCGGCGAACTTGGCGACGTTCTGAGCCGTGCGGCGATCGAGGTTGTTGGCGACCGCCGATGCGGCAAAGACCGCCCCGAGCACCGCGACAACCGCGACCAGCAATGCGAGCCGACCGGCCCTGCTTGTCATGCGCTCTTCCATGAGCTCCCTTCCTCTGAGTTGGTGACGAAAGCAGGTTGAATCTATGCCACCGGTCGCGGCAATGCAACCCCCGGCGAGGACCGCTGAGCGGACGGTCAGCCGAGTTCGTGGTCTTGGCCGTCGGCGCGCATCTCGGCCGAGCCGCCGGCGAATCCGGGGCGCGGCCGAGGCATCGGGCGCGGACCCTCGAGGCCGGCGCTGCTGCGCTCCGGCTCCGGCTCGGGCTCGGGCTCGGGCTCGCTCTCGTCCTCGGCGCCGAACACTTCCTCCGCGGGGGCGCCGGCGAGCAGCTTCGCGAACTGCTCGGCGTTGATCGTCTCGCGCTCGAGCAGGATCTTCGAGATCGTGTCGAGGCTCTCGCGACGCTCGACGAGGATGTCCTTCGCCGTCTGGTGAGCCTCCTCGACGATCCGGCGGACCTCGTCGTCGATCTCGCGCGCGATCTCGTCCGAGTAGTCGGGCTCGGCGGAGAACTCGCGCCCCAGGAACGGCATCGAGCGATCGTGGCCGAAGACTCGCGGGCCGAGTCGCTCGGACATCCCGTAGCGCATCACCATCTGCTTCGCCGTCTCGGTCACCTTCTCGAGGTCGTTCGAGGCGCCGGTTGTGATCTCGCTGAAGACGATCTCCTCGGCGGCACGGCCGCCGAGCGTCATCGCCATCGTGTCGCCGAGCTCCGCGCGGGTGGTCAGGAACCTGTCCTCGCCCGGAAGCGCGATCGTGTAGCCGAGCGCCTGGCCACGGCCGATGATCGAGATCTTGTGGACCGGGTCGCAGTTCGGAAGCACCTGGCCGACGATCGCGTGGCCCATCTCATGGAAGGCGGTCACCAGCCGCTCCTTCTCGGACATCACCCGGGTCTTCTTCTCGGGCCCGGCGATCACCCGCATGATCCCTTCCTCGAGCTCGTGCATCGTGATCTCGCGCTTGCCCGAGCGCGCGGTGAGCAGCGCCGACTCGTTGATCAGGTTCGCGAGGTCGGCGCCGGTGAAGCCGGGGGTCTGCCCGGCGAGCGCGTCGAGGTCGATCTCCTTGGCGAGCGGCTTGCCGCGGGTGTGGACCTCGAGGATCTTCCGACGGCCGCGGCGGTCGGGGCGGTCGACGACGATCTGGCGGTCGAAGCGGCCCGGGCGGAGCAGCGCCGGGTCGAGGATGTCGGGCCGGTTGGTCGCGGCGATCAGGATGATGTTGTCCTTCATCTCGAACCCGTCCATCTCGACCAGGAGCTGGTTCAGGGTCTGCTCGCGCTCGTCGTGGCCGCCGCCCATCCCGGCGCCGCGGTGGCGGCCGACGGCGTCGATCTCGTCCATGAAGATGATGCACGGGGAGTTCTGCTTCGCCTGCTCGAACAGGTCGCGGACGCGGCTCGCGCCGACGCCGACGAACATCTCGACGAAGTCCGACCCGGAGATCGAGAAGAAGGGCACGCCCGCCTCGCCGGCGACGGCGCGCGCGAGCAGGGTCTTGCCGGTTCCCGGAGGTCCGTAGAGGAGCACGCCCTTCGGGATCCGGGCGCCGAGGGCCTGGAACTTCTTCGGGTTCTCGAGGAACTCCTTGATCTCGTGCAGCTCCTGAACGGCCTCGTCGGCGCCGGCGACGTCGCGGAAGGTGATCTTCGGCGCGTCGACCGACATCCGCTTCGCCCGCGACTTGCCGAAGCTCATCACCCGCGAGCCGCCACCCTGCATCTGGTTCATCAAGAAGAGCCAGAACCCGAAGAAGAGGACGAACGGGAGGATGTAGGTGAGGATCGAGAGGAAGCTCGAGCCTCCGGTGCCCTCGACCTTGGTCTCGATCCCCTTCCGGTGCAGGGTGTTTGCCAGCTCGGCCTCGGCCTGCGGCAGATAGCCCGTCGTGTACTCCTCGCCGTCGGTCTGGGCGACCTTGAGGCTGTCGGTCTTCTGCTCGAAGGTGACCGAGGAGATCGAGCTCGGCCGGGTCTCGACCTGGGTCCGGAACTGGTCATAGGTCGGCGTGTCCTGCGAGCTGCTCGGACTGATCAGCCGCTGGGCGAAGAACGCGAGCACGATCACGATCAGGATCGGAAATGCCGCGCTTCTGAAGAACCGTCTCATCGAGGTTGCCTTAGGGTTTCGAACGCCCGCCGGGCTTGGATCAGCGTACCAGGGGAGATCAGCCTGTTTCGGCCGTATTTAGTCCTGCAACGCAGCGACGTAGCGGAGGTTGCGGTAGCGCTGCGCGTGGTCGAGGCCGTAGCCGATCGCAAAGCGGTTCGCGATCTCGAAGCCGACGTAGCGGATCGGAAGGTCGACCCGCCGGCGCTCCGGCTTGGTGAGCAGCGCGCAGACCTCGAGCGAGCGCGGGTTGCGCGCCCTCAGGTTCTTGAGCAGGTAGTGGAGCGTCAGGCCCGAGTCGACGATGTCCTCGACCAGCAGCACGTCGCGGCCCTCGATCGTCGCGTCGAGGTCCTTGAGGATGCGGACGACGCCCGAGGAGTCGGTCGCCGAGCCGTAGCTCGAGACCGCCATGAAGTCGACCTCGCAGGGAATCTCGAGCTCCCGCATCAGGTCCGCCATGAACAGAACCGCCCCCTTGAGCACCCCGATCATCACCAGGTCGCGGCCCTCGTAATCGCGGTTGATCTCCGCGCCGAGCTCGCGCACCCTGCGCTCAAGGTCCTCGGACTCGACGAGGATCTCGCCGATCGCGGGGTCGTTCACGCGCCGCAGGCTAGATGACTCATTCGGTGCGGTGCGACGTGCCGCTAGTCGGGTACGACCTGCTGGGCACTGAGGACCGCGACCCGCTCGGTATCGGGGTCGAGCCGGAAGCGTTCCGAGACGGCGACGCCGGCGACCCAGGCGACCTCGCCGCCGACCGTGACCACCGGGAGCGTGGCGCGCAGCGAGCGGGGCACGCCGCTGTCCGTGAACAGGTCCTGGAGCGTCTTCGTCCCTCTCATCCCGAGCGGCCGGATCCGGTCTCCCGAGCGCCAGGTCCTGACCTCGACCGGACCGTCGAGGGCCTCGGCATCGAGGGTCGCGAGGTGAGGGCCGGCCGGGTCGACCGGGGCCGGATGAAGCTCGGCGCGCACCTCCCAGGAGCCGACCCGGGCGCGGCCCGGGAGCCGCAGCGCGACCGGTGCGGGGGCGGCGTCGACGGTGGCGGCCCGGAACCGCACGAACCCGGACTCGCAGATCGCGACGAGCCCGCCACCGAGCTCGACCGTGCCGCCACCCGGCCTCGACGCCAGCCGCTCGATCTCCGCGGCGCGGCGGCGGCCGATCGGCACCGGGCGACCGGCGGCTCGCTCGGCCAGCGCTCGCAGCGCCAGCCGCCGCAGGCCCGGCTCCCAGCCGGCGGTCGCGCCGATCGCGATCGCCACCGCGCCTGCATCGGCTCCGGCATCGGCGAGCGCCTCGAGCACGACGCGGTCGAGCAGCTCGGCCTCCTCGGCGAGCTCGACCCGGGTCTCGGAGATGTTGTGCTCCGCGGCGGGGTTGACCTCCCGCAGCACCGGGAGCACCTCGCGCCGGATCCTGTTGCGGGCGAAGGCCGGGTCCTCGTTGGTCTCGTCGTCAGCGAACGGCAGCTCGGCGGCGGTGGCCAGCGCCCGTACCCGCTCGCGATCGAGGTTGAGCAGCGGCCGCACGACGCGGCCGTTGCGCGGCGCCAGACCGAGAAGGGCACGCGAGCCCGGCGAGACGGCGAGCCGGTAGAGCGTCGTCTCGGCGACATCGGTGAGCGTATGGCCGGTCGCGATCACGCCGGCACCGGATCGGGTCCGAAGCCGCTCGGCGGCGTCGTAGCGGATCGCCCGCGCCGCGGCCTGCAGGTTGCCCGGGGGTAGGCCTCCGGGGCGCTCGACGTGAAGGTCGATGCGCAACAGGCCGCATAGCCGGCGGCAGGCCGCCTCGCCTTCGGCGGCGCCGTCGCGAAGCCCGTAGTTGACGTGCGAGGCGTGGACGGCGTCGGCGCCCAGCGAGTGGGCGAGGCCCGCCGCCAGGCAGGACGAGTCCGCGCCTCCGGAGATCATCACGACCGCCGCCGAGCCCGGCTCGATCAGGCCGCCGGCCCGAACCGCGTCCGCGAGCTCGGCGAGGGCCTCTTCTCTGCGCACGTGGCGATAGTACGCCCGCCGCGGACGGATTCCTCTTTCCGCCCGCGCCGGGGTCGGTGGCGATCCCGGCGCGCTGCTCGGCCGTATGAACATTCGACGCGATCAACGGAGGAGGATGGATGCGGCGATTTGCAATTGCAGCGATGGCAGCGATCCTGGTCTTGGCGATCGGCGGAGGACAGGCGAGCGCCGGCGGCGGGAACCTGGTCAAGGCTCGGAACTTCGAGTTCACGCCGCAGCGGATCACGATCTCCGCCGGTGAGAAGGTCACCTGGAAGGCGACCGAGGGCGACCACACGGTGACCCTGAACAACGGCGGGCTCGATCAGGAGATCTCGGCGAGCGGCGATCCCAAGGTGAGCGCGAAGTTCCGCAAGCCCGGGACCTACAGGTACTTCTGTCGTTTCCACAAGAGGAAGGGCATGAAGGGCAAGGTGATCGTCAAGGGGTAGGCCCGCTACGGGTCCTCCGGCTCGCGCCGGCGGGCGACGAACAACTCCACCGGCTTCGGGAAGCCCTTGAGCTCGACGTGGCCGATCGGCTCGAAGCGCAGGTAGGCGGAGTCGCCGATCGCGTCGAGGACCGCGGTCGTCACCATCACCTCGCCGCCCAGCGCGCGGGCGACGACGCGATGCGTCAGGTTGACCTCGGTGCCGAAGTAGTCGCCGTCGCGGTAGACGGCGCGGCCCCAGTGGATCCCGACCCGGGGCTGAGGGCGTTCCCTGAACAGGGTGAGGAAGCCGACGGCCCACTCGGTCAGCGTCACCGGGTCCGGCGAGACGATCATCACCTCGTCGCCGATCGTCTTCACGATCAGCGCCTCTGCCGGAAGCGTCGCCTCGACCGTCTCGATGAACCGCTCGACCAGGTCGAGCGCCTCCTCGTCTCCCTCCTCCTCGGTGTAGCGGGTGAAACCGGTCAGGTCGACGAAGCAGAACGCCATCTGCACCCTGCCCATCTGACGCATGCCGCCGAAGTCGACCTCCATGTGGCCGACGACGTCCTGCTCGATGTAGAAGCGCAGGTAGCGCTGGTGGATGTACTCCATCAGCGGGGAGGTGAGCGGCAGCAGCTCGCTGGCCAGGCCCTCCATCTCCTCGGCCATCTCGAGCGCGTCGACGCCCTGGCGGATCAGCGGTTCGTGCACGTAGAGGTGAAAGAGGCGTACCTCTGCCTCGGCGATCTTGCGGATCGACTGCGCGTAGACACGGACCAGCTGCAGCAGCGCGACAAGCGGGAAGCCGGCCCGGAGCACCTCCGCCATGTCCTCGACCGCCCCGACGTCGCGCTCGTTCAGAGTGCCCTGGAGCGCGGTCGGGGTCCCGAGCAGCGTCATCACGCGCTCGATCAGCTCCTCTTCGAGCCCGGTGGCCTCGGCGGCCTCCGAGCGTGCCACGACCCGCTCGCGCGCCCCCGGGAGCAGGTCCTCGACGTAGCCGAAGGCGAGCCTTCCGTCGCGGACCGCGCGGCGAAGCTCCTGCAGCGAGTGACCGCGCTCGCGCATCCTGGACACGACGCGGGCCTGCGCGGCGGCGGCGGTCGTCCAGCGCCCGCGGCGGACCGGAATCACCTTCGACTCGGCCCAGCGCTTCAGCGTCGACGGCGAGACGCCGGCGATCCGGGCCGCTTCGTTGAGGGAGATCAGGTCCTCCGCCACGGGGCGATCCTACGATGGCATCGGCGGGCCTTGTGTGACCGGGTCGTGCGGCCGCGGCGCTGGCCCGACCGGCCCGAAAAATGGGCGACGGGGTCGTGCGGCCCCGTCGCCTCGCGGGCTCACGGCCCGCTTCGTCGGCCTTCGGCACCACTGGCGCCTTGCGGGCCTCGGTCGCCCGCGCCCCAGTCGCCGGGGGGCGGCGGGCGTTCGGGCCCACTACCGGCCTGTTGCCATCTGTCGTCCGGAGGCTACGCCCGCCGTCGCCTCGCGTCAACACTTTCTCGGGAGAGGTCGATCAGTCGGCGACGAGCTCCGGGAACCGGGTGCTGATCACATGCCGGTAGGGCTCGCAGAGCAGCCGCGTCGCCGGCAGGTAGAGGAGCGCGATCCGCGATTCGCCCCGGCAGCGAACCCGGCCGTGCGCGATCCCGATCGCGAGGCTCTCCCGTCCCTGGAGGTAGCGGTTCGCGACCTCGGAGTCCATCTCGAGCTCGAGCTTCGGCTTCGATTCCGTGGGCCCGTCGAAGGACCAGATCAGGTTGTGGGCGCCGTCCTCGACCGCGGCGAGGTCGAGCACCACGCCGGAGTCGGTGAACACGAACCGGAGCCGCAGCTGCGCGGCACGGAGCGACGGCCCGATCCGCTCGTCGGCGTCGGCCTCGGCGAGCGCCGCGTCGAGCGCGGCGCGGAAGGCGTCGCGACCGGTGCTCGCGCGGGCTCGCGTCTCGTCCACCCTGGTCGCGGCCGCGCTGGTCATCTCCCGCTGACCCTATTGCGCGCTCAGAGGAAAGTCGAACCCCGCTTGATCAGGTTCTCGTAGAGCTTTTCCTGAATCGTCTCGCGGATCTGCTCGGAGAGATCGAAGACGATCCGGCGATCCTCGGCGGCCTCGGGCCCGTGATCTGAGACGTCGATCGGCTCGCAGAACTCGATCCGCCACCGGGAGGGAAGCGGCACCAGCCCGAGCGCCCCGAGCCACGGGAACGTCGGGGTGATCGGGACGAAGGGGGCGCCGGTCGCCCTCGCGAGCAGCCGGCTGTCGGCGATCATCGGGTAGATCTCCTCGGAGCCGACGACCGCGACCGGGACGATCGGGGAGCCCGTCCGCAGCGCGATCTCGACGAACCCGCCACGCCCGAAGCGGCGCAGCCGGTAGCGCTCCGAGAACGGCTTCCCCGTCCCCTTCACCCCTTCAGGGAAGACCATCACCAGCTCATCCCGCTCGAGCAGCTGCGTCGCGTTGTGCGGGCTCGCCGGGACCCCGCCGCAGCGGCGGATGAACGCCGACACGAACGGCAGCAAGAACGCCCAATCGAGGACCATGAACCGCGGCCAGCGGGGCAGCGGATGCTCCTTCATCAGCGCCATCGTCATCATCGTCGCGTCGAAGGGGAACAGCGAGCCGGCGTGGTTGGCGACCAGCAGCGCCCGGCCGTGCGACGGAACGTTGCCGACCCCGTCGGCGCGCACCCGCCACCAGCGCTCGTAGAGAAGCTCGAAGGCCGGGAACACCGCCTCGGCGAACTGCTCGTCGAACCCCCACTCGTCCTCGTGGTAGTCGCCCTGCAGGCGACGGACCGTCCACTCGAGCGCGTCCCCCAGCTGCCGGGGCAGCGCACCGGCTGCGTCGCGCGCCGCGGTCACCGGATCGAGCCCTCCCTCGACGCCGGTGCGCAGGTCGCGCAAAAAGTCGGCGATCGCCTCCGGCGCCTCGGCCGGCGACGGTGCCCCGTTCACGATCCGACCCCGGTCAGCCGGCCGGCGAGCGAGCCGAGGCCGAGATCAGCGACGACGCTGCGCCCGCGCGACTTGATCGCCAGATCGCGGACCGCGGCGACCGCGTCGTAGCGCGGCTCGTAGCCGAGCTCCGCTCGCAGACGCGTGTTGTCGACACCGCGCCCGTAGCGCAGCAGGCGTACTGCGTCGCCGTGCAGCCCACCGGCGCCGAGCTCGCGACCGAGGCGCTCGAGCAGCGGCCCGAACAGCGGGTGCGGGATAGGCAGCGCCGGGCGGCCGCAGAGCCGCAGAATCCGGCTCAGCGAGATCGAGCCGCTTGGCGCGACGTTGACCGGACCGCGAACCGGGTCGCGGACCGCGGCGACGATCGCCCCGGTCGCGTCGTCGGCGTGCAGGAACTGCAGCCGGGGATCGAATCCGAGCTGAACCGGGACGACCGGCAGCCCGAGGTACCGGACCAGCGGGCTCTCGAGCCCCGCCGCGATCTCGGGCTGGTAGCGCAGCATGCAGCAGACGAGCCCGGGGTGGCGGCGAGCGAAGTTCTCGAAATAGTCCTCGAGCTCCGAGATGTCGCGCTGAAAGCGGGTCCGCAGCGGCGCTCTCCGGGCGAGATCCTCGGTGTAGAGCAGTGGCGCCGCGCCCTCCGACCCATAGATCGCGGCCGAGCCCCGGACGATGACGCGGCGGATCGAGGGCGCTCGCTCGCATGCGGCGAGCAGTTGGAGCGTCCCGATCACGTTGATCTCGTGCAGCGCCCTGGCGGGCGCCCCCGGCTCGGGGTACCAGAGGATCCCGCAGTGGACGACCGTATCGGGCTCGGTCGCCGGCAGGAGCCGCGAGAGGACCGGGCTGCGGACGTCCGCCTCGATGAACTCGGTCCGCACGAGCTCGGCCGGCGGCGGTCGGGTGTCGATCCCGGCGATGTAGCCGATCTCCGGATCGCGTTCGAGCCGCCGTGCGAGCTCGGCTCCCCAGACGCTCGAGACCCCCGTGATCACCACCCGGCGACCACCAGACGAGTTCATCTAACCCTCAGCTTCAGCTTTAGTCTCGTCGTCCCCGCCCGGTTCTCCCTCGACCTCGTCTCGAGGCCGGGGACCGAGCCGGCCCTCGAGCTCAGCGAGTCGGCGCTCGAGCGCCTCGAGCCGGCGTCCGACCTCGCCGGTCGCCTCCTGCCCGCGGCGCGCGAGCTCCGCGCCGGCCTCCTGCCCACGCCTGGTGATCTCCGCGCCGGCCTCCTGGCCGCGCTTCGAGATCTCATCGCGCGCATCGCGGCCACGGCGAGCCACCTCGTCGACCAGGTCCGCGGCACGTTCCCGGGTCGTCGCCGCCGAGCCCGCGGTCGCCCGCATCGTCCGCTCGACGGCGGCCCGCACCGAGTCGGCGACCCGGCTCTCGGCGGGGTCGGGGTCGGGCCGCGCCTCGCTGTCGGCTGGTTCGTTCATCGCCCGGCTCAGCATAATCCGCCGCCGATGCCCGGCTACCTGCGCCCGACCGCCCCGATCGCACGCTGCGCGCTGCTCCCCGCCGATCCCGGCGTCGCGCTGGCGCTCGCCCAGCGGTTGCTCGTCAAGCCGCAGATGGCCAACCACAACCACGGGCTCTGGGGATACACGGGCGCCACCGCGGCAGGATTCGAGCTGACGATCCAGTCGACCGGGATCGGCGCAGCGAGCGCCGACGCCGTGCTCGGCGAGCTGATCGATCACGGCGCCCGCGGCGCGATCCGGATCGGGACCTGCGTCACGACCGACGAGGGCCTCGGCGCGGGTCACGTCGTGGTTGCCTCCGCCGCGATCACCGACGGTGGCGACGCTGCGGCGGACGAGCCCTCGCGGCCCGACCCGGCGCTGCTCGCAGCGCTCGAGCGGCGGCTCGGGAGCGGGGCCGTGGCCGGCCCGATCGCGAGCTCGGAGCTGGTCGCTGCGCTCACCGACCCGGTCCGCACGGTCGGTTGGCGCGAGCGCGGCGCGCTCGCGGCCGATCTCGAGACGGCCGCGGTGCTCGCCCTCGGCGCGCGACGCGGGATCGCGGTCGCGTCCGCTCTGCTGGTCGCCGGCGACGACGACGAGGCGCTGCGGGCCGGCCTGCTCGACCTCGGTGCCGGCTGCGCGGACGCGCTCGCCGAGGTCTCGCGGCGCGATCAGCGCTCGGCGTCGGAAACCGAGACCCTGGCCTGATCGCTGCTCGACGCGCCCGCCTCCGCCTCCGCCAGCCTCTTGCTCAGCGCGGAGAGCTCGGAGACGACGTCGTCGAGCCGGTCCTCGACCGCCTCGAGCCGCCCGGAGAGAGAGCGGAGCCGCTGCTCGAGCCGCTCGACGTCGGAGACGGAGGCGAGGTTGAGCGCCCCCATTGCGCTTCGCTGCGCCGACATCGCCCGTTCGCCGGCGCCCAGCGCCTTGCCGAGGGCGGAGTTGAAGATCGGGTTCTCGATCAGGGCCTGCGCGAGCTCGCCGACCGCTTCCTCGCCGCGGGCGCGGATGTTGCTCTTCTCGTCGTCGCCGGGGTCCATCTGGTCGGCGCAGCCTAGCGAGTGCCCGGCCTGCCGAGCCGCACGCGGCCGCCGCCGGTCTCGCCCCCTCCGGGGCGCCCGCCCGAGCTCAGGCATGCGTCCGCAGATCTCGGGTACGGTTGATCAGCGGCTCCAACTGCAAATAGCTGCTTTTACGTTGCAAAAACGCAAGCCAACAAGTAGTTTTCGCTCGGCTCAGGACGAGGAGCGATGCCCGAGACCTGGCGGGACGCCACGGCTTCCGGCGAGCCGGGGTTCCTGGGCATAGGGAATGAGAAGGAAGCTTCTAGTCACGCTGGGTCTCGCGGTCCTCGGCACCTGCCTGCTCGCGGGTACCGCAGGCGCCGGGGGGGCACAGGTCCCCGTCCCCGACGGCTCGACGACGGTCGAGGTCGTACCCCAGTGCTCGAACACCGCCGACGACGACGGCGACGGGCTCGTCGACACAGGCGATCCCGACTGCAGCGGAGCGCTCGACGCGACCGAGTCCGGGAGCGGCGTGCCGGCTCCGCCGAGCACGACGACCACCACGACGACTCAACCGACCGGTCCGACGGGAAGCGGTGGGCCGACCGGCGCGACCGGCGCGACCGGACGACCGGCGCCAGCGGGCCGACCGGCGCCACCGGGCCGACCGGCGCGACCGGGCCGACCGGCGCCACCGGGCCAACCGGAGCGACCGGCGTCGCCGGGCCGACGGGGTCGGGCGGGCGCGGCTCCGGCTCTGACCAACACACCGACGATCAGGGCAACGCGAACGGCGGTCAGAACGGCAACGGCCATGGCGGTCGTCACGGCGGCGACCGCAATCACGGCGGCGAGTCCTCCGGCGGCGTGAACGCGGACGGCTCGACGCACCCGCAGGCCGACCGGAACCCGAACGGCACCCCGACCGACACCAACCCCGGCCTCACGATCGCCGACTTCGGACCGGCGCCGCTCGGCGTCCCCAACTTCGTCATCGACCAGTTCACGATCCCGCCCTTCCTGCTGCCGATCTACCAGGCCTGCGGGACCCAGTACGGGATCCCCTGGCAGGTGCTCGCCTCGATCAACCGGATCGAGACCGCGTTCGGGACCAACCTCAACGTCTCGACCGCCGGCGCCGTCGGCTGGATGCAGTTCCTGCCCTCGACCTGGAAGAGCTGGGGCGTCGACGCGAACGGCGACGGACGCAAGGACCCCTACAACCCGGTCGACGCGATCTGCGGCGCGGCTCGCTACCTGAAGGCGGCCGGCGGCGATCAGGACCTCCGCACCGCGATCTTCGCCTACAACCACGCCGACTGGTACGTCGACGAGGTGCTGCTCTACGCGCGCCAGTACGGGTCGCTCCCCGCCGACCTCGTCGGCTCGCTCACCGGCCTCACCGAGGGCGCCCGCTTCCCGGTCGCCGCCGACGCCCGCTACGCCGACGACATCTCCGAGCGCCAGGCCCTGAAGCGCTCGAAGCCGGGCAAGCGGGCCGCCGGCAACGCCGCCCAGGTGATCTCGAGCTCACCTACACGTCGAGGGATCGACATCTTCTCGAAGCGGGGCGCCCCGGTCGTCGCCGTCAACGACGGAGTGATCACGAGGATCGGCAAGTCGAAGAAGCTCGGTCGCTACATCGTCCTCCGCGACGCCTACGGAAACCGCTTCACCTACGCCGAGCTCGGGGAGGTCTCGCAGGCCTACCCGGCGCCGAAGCCCGAGCAGCTGACGGCGAAGGACTTCCAGCTCGTCTCACCGAAGCCGGACGCGAAGCCGAGCCAGCCGGCCACCGCAGGGCACCAGACGAGGCGCCCCGCGTCGGAGTCGACCGGATCGAGCGCTGCACGGCACGCGAAGCGCGACCAGACGAGCTCCTCCGCCCCGGCGGAGCACGGTGGGTTGGCGAACACCGAGGACTCGCGCGACCGCCTCTTCGCCTACCCGCAGCGGCCGCACAACTCCGAGCGCGCCGGGCTCAGCGGCCAGCTCGACGCGCTGCTGGCGAAGAAGATGCCGGCCTACGAGTCGTTCAAGGGCTACTTCTCAGACGTCCTGCGCTTCGATCCGAAGACGATGGACCTGCAGCCGCTCAAGGTCGGCTCCGAGGTCACCGCGGGGACCGTGCTCGGGCGGATCGAGAAGACCGACGAGCTCGCGCCGCACGTGCACTTCGCGATCCGGCCGACCGGACGGGGGGCGCCGAAGATCGACCCGAAGCCGATCCTCGACGGCTGGAAGCTGCTCGAGTCGACGGCGATCTACCGCGCCGCCGGACAGAACCCGTTCACCGGAACGGCGAGCACCGGCCAGGTCCTGCTGATGTCGAAGACGCAGCTGATCCAGCGCACGCTCGCCGATCCCTCGCTCTCGATCTACGCCTGCGGGCGCAACGACATCCGCACCGGCCAGATCGACCGCCGGGTCCTGGCGATGCTCGAGTACCTGACCTCGCGCGGGTACGACCTCACGATCACCTCGCTCAAGTGCGGTCACTCGATCATGACCACCTCGGGCAACGTCAGCGAGCACTCGACCGGCGACGCGGTCGACATCGCGATGATCAACGGCGTCCCCGTGTTCGGCCACCAGGGCCCGGGCACCCTTGCCGACTCGCTGGTCCGCGACCTGCTCAAGCTGCAGGGCTCGATGCAGCCGCACCAGATCATCTCGCTGATGGACTACTTCGGCGCCGCGAACACGTTCGCGATGGCCGATCACGACGACCACGTGCACGTCGGCTACCAGCCGATCGCCGGCCCGGGCTCGGGCGCGGTCTCGAAGCAGTTCAACCAGATCCTGAAGCCCGACCAGTGGCAGCGCCTGATCCAGCGGCTCGGGCAGATCGACAACCCGTCGGTCCCGACCTCGCCCTCGCGGTTCGCGCTCCCCGCCGGCAAGCAGAAGGGCGACGGCGGCAAGTCCCAGACGAAGGACCGCGCGTCGAGCGCCCACCTCGGCGAGTAGCCGGGCCACACTGATCGCCGAGCGCTTCCCCTTCGTCCAGCTCGAGCTCGCCGGCACCGTCGGCCTCGAGCAGGGCCGCTATCTCGCCCGCAACCCGGAACGCGTCCTCGTCGTCGCGATCGCCGGGGCGCCCACCCCACCGCGACGCCGAATCGGCCGCCCGAAGCCGAAGCAGACCCGCGCCGACCGCGACGCGCCGACCGTCCCGCTGACGACGCTGACCGTGATCCGCCCGGCGCCGCTCGGCGACGAGGAGGCAGCCGAGGCGTGGCTGGAGGCGCTGCGGCGCGACGAGGACGCGCTCGCCGACGAGCTCGACGCGGCGCTGCGGCTCGTCAACAAGGCGGTCCACGCGCACCGCAGCGCCGTTCTCGATCCGTCGCTCGCCGACGTCTCGGCCGAGGTGGCGCTCGGCGTCCGGGTCGGATTCGGGACCGGGGACGATCTCGCCGAGGGCCGTTTCACCCGCGCGATCGAGGTCCCGAGCTCGGAGCGCCGCCGGCGCCGCTTCGAGACCCTGCGCCCCCAGGAGCGCGTCGCCGCGGTGCTCGGCGACCGCGAGACCGTGGCCGCCTGCGAGCCGCTGCTGTTGCGCGCCCGCGCCGACCTGGACGCCGGCCGCACCCGCGAGGCGACGCTGCAGCTTCGCGTCGGGCTCGAAGCGCTGCTGGCCGACCGCGACGCGCTGCTGGCCGAGGGCCAGGCCGAGGACCTCGCCGCGCTCGGCGAGCGCCGCGCGATCACCGGCGAGGCGGCAAACGAGGCGCTCGGCGGCGAGCTGACGACCGAGCGTGCGGCCGAGGTCTCCGAGACCCTGCGGCTCTGCGAGCGCGTGCTGCGGCGCCAGCGGGCCTTCGGCTAGGAGGGGTCAGGTCCGCCGACGGTCAACCCGGCCGCGGCGACGACACGGTCGATCTCCCCTCGTTCGAGCTCGAACGGCTGCTCCAGCGCGCTCGTAAAGCGTCGACGCCAGGAGAGGATCCGGACCGTCGCGATCGCGACGACCGCGACCAGGGCCGTCACCAACCATCCGGGCGCGCCGGCAAGCAGGGCAACCACCGTCGCGAGCGCCGCCACCACCAGTCCGATCGACGCCCAGACCGGGAACTCGTCCTCGAGCTCGGCGCTGAACGCGCGCGCCAGCTCGACCGCGATCCGCTTCCGGCGCTCGTCGGGCTCCGATTCGCTGAGCTCGGCCAGCGCCTGCGCCAGCCGGGCGCCGTCGACCCTGCGGTCGATCGCCGCGGCGCCGGCGACGCAGGCGCCGCTCGCCGCGCCGGCGTCCTCCGCGGCGGCGATCTCGTCGATCAGCCGGGCCGCGTCCTGGAGGCGCTCGGCCGCGCGGTCCGCCTCGGCCACGCTCAGAGCGCCGCTGAGCACCGCGCCCAGCTCCTCGACGACATCCCCGTCGAGCTTCACCGCCGCCTCGCCGTCGTACGTCGTCGGGCCCTGGGTGACGATCGCGATCCGGCCCCCGGAGCCGAGGGTGAGCTCCGGCAGCCCTGCGACCGGATAGACCTCGAGCGAGGAACCGACGCAGAGCAGCAGGTCGGCGCCGGCACAGAGACGGTGGGCCTCGGCGATCGCCGACTCCGGCAGGAGCTCGCCGAACAGCACGACGTCGGGCTTCACCTTGCCCATGCAGCATGCGCACGTCGCGACGCCGTCGGCGTCGAACAGCTCGCCGACCGACTCGAGCCTGTAGCTCGCCCTGCACGAGGTGCAGCTCGAGGTCGCGATCGAGCCGTGCACCTCTACCACCCGCTCGGATCCCGCCTTCGCGTGCAGGCGATCGATGTTCTGGGTCACGACCGCGTCGAGCATCCCCCGCGCCTCGAGCTCGGCGAGCGCCAGATGGGCCCGGTTCGGCGACTTGCCGTCGAGGTCGACAAAGCGCGGCCGGTAGAAGCGCCAGAACTCCTTCGTGTTGCGATGGAAGGCGTCGATGTGGGCGACCTTCATCGGGTCGACCTTCTCCCAGAGCCCCTTGCCGGGTGTGCGGAAGTCCGGGATCCCCGACGGCACCGAGATCCCTGCCCCGGTCAGCGCGACAACGGAGCGGGCCTCCCGAATCAGCCCGGCGAGCCGCTCGGCCACCGCCGGTTGCCCGCCGCCGACCGCCGAGGGCCGACTCACTTGCCCTGCCACTTCGGGCTCCGCTTGCCGAGGAACGCGCGGATCCCCTCCCTGCCGTCCTCGGACTGGAACGCGGTCGCAAACCCCTTCGTCTCCGCCTCGATCCCGTGCGCGAGGTCGGGGTCGTCGGAGGCCAGCTTCACCTGCTCGACCGCGATCGGCGCCTGCCCGGCGAGCTTGCGTGCCCAGGCGAACGCCGTGTCGAACAGCTCGTGGTCGGGGACGACCCGGTTCGCGAGCCCGTAAGCCTCGGCGTCTCCGGAGGAGATCGCGTCGCCGATCAGGTTCATCTCGAGCGCCTTTTCGTCGCCGACCAGCCGCGGCAGCCGCTGTGTGCCGCCGAATCCGGGGATGATCCCGAGCTTGATCTCCGGCTGGCCGAAGACCGCCGACTCGGCCGCGATCCGGAAGTTGCACGCCATCGCGAGCTCGCAGCCACCGCCGAAGGCGAGCGAGTTGACGGCCGCGACGGTCGAGATCCGGTTCAGGCCGAGATCGCGGAGCAGGGCGTGGCCGGAGTCGATCAGCTCGCGGCCGCCGGACTCGTCCATCGACGAGAACGCCTTGATGTCGGCGCCGGCCGAGAAGACGACCGGGTTGGAGGAGGCGATCACGAGCGCGCCGACCTCGCCCGAGCCCTTGACCCGCTCCCAGACGGTGGCGAGGTCCGCGATCACCTGCGGCGAGATCGCGTTCATCGGCGGGTTCGCGAGCCAGGCGATCGCGACGCCGCCGCGGGTCTCGAGCTTGATCGTCTCGGTCTGCTCGCCCTCGTCGGCCTGCGGGTAGGCGTAGAAGCCCTGACCGCTCTTCGCGCCGAGGCGCCCCTGGGCGACGAGACGCCTCAGTATCCGCGGCGGTGCGAACCGGTCGCCGTGCTCCTCCTCGGCGCGCTCGAGCTGCTCGAGCGCCTCGTCGAGCCCCGCGGCGTCGGCTGCCATGAACGGCGGGAAGATCCCGCGGCGCGGGTCCATGCCGGCGCCGGCCATCATCCCGAGGTCGATGTCGCGGACCGTGCAGACGCCCTCCTCGAGCACCAGGCAGGACTCGACCAGCGCCTTCAGCTTCATCAACCCTGCGAGCGCCTCGCCATCGGGCTCGGCGTCACCGTCGATCTGCGGCTCGCCGTCCGAGTAGAAGCCGTCGCCGCCGGATTTCGCGCCCAGGTGCCCGTCGGCGACCAGCTTCTGCATCCCCTTGTGGACGTAGAAGGAGTCGCCGTAGGACTCGTGCAGATGCTCGGCGACGTGCAGGATCGTGTCGAGCCCGAGCAGGTCGCCGAGGAAGAACGGCCCCATCGGGGCGACGTTCGCGGCCGTGATCGCCTCGTCGATCTTCTTGATCGAGAGTCCCTGCTCCTCCTGGGCGCGCCAGATCTCGCCGGCGGCGCTGTTCAGGATCCGGTTGACCACGAAGCCGGGGACCTCGCCGCAGGTGATCGGCTGCTTGCGGATCGCCTGCGCGAAGTTGTACGCGGCCTGGGTCGTCTCGGGGTCCGTCTCCTCGCCCTCGATCACCTCGACCAGCGGCATCACCGACGCCGGGTAGAAGAAATGGAAGCCGACGACCTTCTCGGGCCGCAAGGTCGACTCGCCCATCTCCGAGATCGACAGCGAGGAGGTGTTGGAGGCGAGGATCGCGTGGCCGGGTGTGACCTCGTCGAGCTCCGCGAATATCGCCTGCTTGATCTCCATCCGCTCCGGCGCCGCCTCGATCACGAAGTCGACATCGCCGAAGGACCCGTACGAGGTGGTGCCCTCGATCAGGCCCATGACCTCGTCGAGCCGGGCGTCGGCCTGCTCCTGGGTGAGCTTCTCCTTCTTCACCAGCCGGTCGAGCTGGCCTCTGGTCACGTCTCGGGCCTTCTCGAGGCCTTGGTCGACGAACTTCTGGTCGATGTCCTTGAGGACGACGGGGATGTCGGACGAGGCGATCGCCTGCGCGATCTCGCCGCCCATCGTTCCGGCGCCGACGACGGCGGCCTTGAAGACGAACATTCGGTTTCAGATCCTCCGGGAGTTGGCTGGCTGAGCCGCAGGAGGCTACTGGTCGGCAACTCCGCGGGCTCGCGGCCACCCTCAGGCGGCCTGCAGGGGCTTGATGTTGTGGTGCAGGTGGAAGAGGTTGTCGGGGTCGTACTCGGCCTTGACCGCGGCGAGCCGATCGAGGTTCTCGCTCCCGAAGCCGTCCTCGACGCGCCGCTCGCTGTCGGCCTCGAAGTTCAGGTACACGGCCCCGGTCGAGAACGGCCGCAGGGCGGCACAGGTACCGCGCGCCCAGGCGATCGCGCGCTCGTCGTCCGCCGCGTCCTCCCAGAGGCCGAGCGGGTGCGCGACCCAGCTCGCGGCGCTGTGCGGCAGCGGCCACGACTCGGCGGCGGCGCTCACCGCCCCGCCCCAGGGGAACATGATGTGCTGCGAGGGCGACGGGACCACCATCTCCCCCGCGTGCTCGCAGAACAGGTCGATCGCTTCGTCGGGGAGGCCGGCGAGGTGCTCTGCCGCCCAGTAGTTGCGAAAGCCCGGCGGGTCGTCGATCGCGCACTGGATCTCGGCATACGGCATCTCGGCGATCATCGCGCCGTCCGGCTCGAGCTCGAGGATCGGAGCGAGCACCTCGCGCGCCTCCGCCTCCTCGCCGGCGTAGACCCCGATCACCCCGGCGACCAGCTTTCCCCGCAGGTGCTCCGGTACGAACTCCTCCGGCGGTCCGGTGATGTAGGCGATCCCGCCGCCGAGCTCGGCCGGCGCGCCGCCTTCGACCAGGTCGCGGAGCCGGCGCCCGAGCTCCGGGCCGGCCGACGCCGGCCAGAGCAGCAGCGCGAAGGTCGTCGCCGGGTGCGGATGGAGCCGAAAGACGAGCTCGGTCGCGACGCCGAAGTTCGAGCCTCCCCCGTGCAGCGCCCAGAACAGCTCCGCGTTCTCTGAGTCGCTCGCGGTCACCGTGTCACCGCCGGCGGTCAGCAGGGTCACCGAATCGAGGTTGGCGCAGGCGAGGCCGTACTTGCGCTCGAGCCAGCCCGAGCCGCCGCCCAGGGTGAGCCCGGCGACGCCCGTCGTCGAGACCCGCCCTCCGGTCGCGATCAGCTCGTGCGGCTGGGTCGCGCGGTCGAAGTCGCTCCACACGGCGCCCCCCTGCACGGTCGCGGTGCGGGCCTCCGGGTCGACCTTGACCGCGTTCATCCTCCGCATGTCGATCACCAGTCCCCCGTCGGTGAGGCTGGCACCCGTGACGCTGTGGCCGCCGCTGCGGATCGCGATCTCGAGGTCGTTGCGCCGTCCGAACGCGATCGCCTGCGCGACGTCGTCGGGGCTCGCGCACTGTGCGATCACCGCCGGACGCCGGTCGATCATCGAGTTGAAGATCTGGCGGGCGTCCTCGTAACCACCGTCGTCCGGCTCGAGGATCGCGCCGGCGAAATCCGCGCGAAGCTCGCTGGCCTCCATGCTGCTGCTCCTCTCGTTCGGGTCCGGCCCGGACCCTATTGCGTTGCGCCCTGACGCGAATGTAAGGCGGCGCGCCTGGATGAATCACTCATCTAGGTCGCCGGCCGGACCCCCTCGCCGAGCTGTGCGACCTCCTCCGCCTCGTGCTTGAAGCGCAGCAGCGAGCGTTGCAGGGACTTCCGCACCTGAGAGCGGACGAAGACCCGCTCGGTGATCCAGGCGAGCGGACCCCCGCGCGCCAGCCGATAGTCGAGCTCGAGGGTGACCCGGGTCGCCGCGCCGACGAGCTCGAACCGGGTCAGCAGCTCGCCGCGCGACTCGGGGTCGGCGAACTCGATCTTGTGACGGCGCCGCGGCTCGTGCGCGAGCACCCGCTCGGTCACGGTCCCGCGCCCGGCCGGGGTCGACTTCCAGACGAGCTCGCCGCCCTCGTCCGGATAGCTCTCGATCCGTGCCACCGAGCCGAAGCCGTCGACCCAGGCCGGCCAGCCGCGCGGCTCGAAGTAATAGTCGAACGTCTCGGCCAGCGTGGCGTCGATCAGGATCGACTCGGCGAGGAAGGCCATCTCGGGCCAAGCGTACGTGAGGCAGTGCGTAGACTCGCGCGCCGTGCCCACGTCGGCCCCCTTCGGCTCCTGGCGCTCCCCGATCTCGGCCGAGCGGCTCGCGCGCGGGTCGGCGCGGCTCGCAGAGCCCTGGCTCGGGGACGCCGGCCGCGCCTACTGGCTCGAGGGCCGGGCCGCGGAGGGAGGACGTAACGTGCTCGTCCGTCGCGACGCCGACGGCGCCGTCGCGGACCTCGTCCCGGACGGCTTCAACGTTCGGACCAAGGTGCACGAGTACGGAGGCGGCGCCTGGCTGCTCGACGGCGAGGTCGCGTTCTGCTCCGAGTTCTCCGACCAGCGTCTGTACCGGCTCGAGCCGGGTCGCGAGCCGGTCCCGATCACACCCGATTCCGAGCCCCGGGGCTCGCTTCGCTACGCGGACGGACGCACGATCGCCCCCGGCGGCCCGATCGTCTGCGTTCGCGAGTCGCATCGCGGCGCCGAGGTGGTCAACGAGCTCGTCGCGCGTGCCCGGCGACGGATCTGCGCCGCGGGTCCTCGCGAGCGGTCGCGACTTCTACTCGAACCCGCGTCCCAGCCCCGACGGGCGCCTGCTCGCCTGGCTGGAATGGGATCACCCGTCGATGCCCTGGGACGGAACCGAGCTTCGCGTCGCCGAGCTCGGTCTCGCCGGCGAGCTCGGCGTGTCGCGGTTGGTCGCCGGGGGAACGGCGGAATCGATCTGGCAACCGGAGTGGAGCCCGGGCGGCCGGTTGCACTACGTCTCCGATCGCAGCGGCTGGTGGAACCTCTACGACGAGACCGGAGAGCGGGTCGTCGTGGACGAAGCCGAATACGGCTATCCGCATTGGGTCTTCGGGGGCTCGACATACGCGTTCACGGGTGACGGCGGTGTGATCTGCATCCGCGTGTCGGAAGGCAGAGAGCGGCTCTGCCGGGTCGTCGACGGGCGCGCCGAGCCGCTCGACCTCCCCTATACCGCGTTCGGCTTCCCCTACCTGCGGGTCCGCGGCGAGATCGCGGTCTTCATCGCGGCGAGCCCCGAGACGGAACCCGCGGTGATCGAGCTGGACCTCGGTTCCGACGCCACCCGGGTGCTGCGCCGAGCGAGCCAGCACGAGCCGGAGCCGGGCTACGCGGCGGTCCCCCGGGCGATCGAGTTCCCCACCGACGGCGGCGAGACCGCTCACGGCTTCTTCTACCCGCCGGCGAACCCTGAGTTCGAAGCGCCCGAGGGAGAGCGGCCGCCGCTGATCGTCGCGATCCACGGCGGCCCGACCGCCCACAACCCGCCGGAGCTCTCGCTCGACGTCCTCTACTGGACCAGCCGCGGGTTCGCCGTCGTCGACGTCAACTACCGCGGCAGCACGGGGTTCGGCCGCGCCTACCGCGAGCAGCTGAACGGCCGCTGGGGAATCGCCGACACCGCCGATTGCATCGCCGCCGCCCGCTACCTCGCCGAGCGCAGCGAGGTCGACCGCGATCGACTCGCGATCCACGGCGGCAGCGCGGGCGGTTACACGACGCTCTGCGCCCTCGTCTTCGACGATCTCTTCTCGGCCGGCGCCAGCTACTACGGCGTCGCCGACGCGGAGACGCTCGCCCGCGACACGCACAAGTTCGAGTCCCGCTACCTCGACTCGCTGATCGGGCCCTATCCGGAGACCGAGCAGCGATACCGCGACCGGTCGCCGATCCATCACGTCGAGGGGCTGCGATCGCCGGTGATCCTCTTCCAGGGCCTCGAGGACGAGGTCGTGCCGCCGGCGCAGGCAGAGCAGATCGTCGCCGCGCTGCGTGAGCGCGGTGTCGCTCACGCCTACGTTCCGTTCGAGGGCGAGCAGCACGGCTTCCGGCGCGCCGAGTCGATCATCCGCTGCCACGAGGCCGAGCTCGATTTCTACGGGAAGGTCTTCGGCTTCCAGCCCGCTGACGAGATCGAGCCGGTCGAGATCGTCGGCGGCTGAGCCCGCGGATGCTGCGAGTTTCGCTCAAGGTCCTCGCCGCCGCGGTCGCGGCCGCAGTGATCCTCGCGCCGGCGGCAGGAGCTCGCGACGCTCCGCCGGCTTCGCACGGAGGGGTCGCGATCGCGACGAGCAAGCATCCGTCGGAGCTGCGCGGCACGGTGCCGATCGCCCGCCGCGGCCCCGGCCCTGCCCGGGTGGTGATGTCGATGGGACCGGGCCGGCTTCCCGACCTGCGCAACGGCGACAAGCTCCAGCTCTACGCCGACGTCCAGGTGACGATGGACTGCTACCGGCCGTTGCCCCGCTGCGCGGGCCGCCCCTATCACTTCAATCCGGTGGTCGAGGGCCGGCTGCAGATCTCGGCCTCCGGGACGCCCGGCGGCCGGTCGGTGACCGTGGCGACGCGGAAGCTGCAGTGCCTCCAGCACCAGCCCGCCCGCCAGCATCACTGCCCGCTCGTCTTCGATGCCCGCGACGTGGGCGTCGATCGCCGGCTGCCCTGCCCGCCGAGCCATTGCTTCGTCAACGTCGTCGTCTCGGCCCATAGCCGGGCCGCCGACGGAGGCGAGGTCGTGGTCATCGGGGCGAACAAGCCGAGCGGGCGGATCGTCAGGGGCAAGGGGGAGATCAGCGCGTTGCGGATCCGGCCGCCGACCCCGGCGCCGGACGCGCTCACGTCGCGCGAGCCGCGCCGGCGTACGCTGCCGCTCGACGCCCGCCGCCGGGTCGTCCTCTCGCGTCGGATCTCCGGCCTCGGGCGCGGCGACGCCCTCGCGGTCACGGCGAGCATGCGCAGCGACGTCCGCCAGCTCGGTTACAACGCGCTCGTCGGCGCGCAGCTGATCCTCGCCCGCTCCCCCGGGGCGACCCGTCCAAGCGCCGTTGTGAGGCGCTCGGCGTCGCGCAAGGGAGTGATCAGCCAGGTCAACGGGACCAACTGCACGGCGGTCAAGTCGCCTTGCGGGACGAGGAAGGTCGGGGTCCTGGCCATGCGTCGCAAACCGGCCGGCGACTCCGGACACCGGGTCACGATGTTCGTCAACCTGGTCGTCCGCACGAAGCAGAAGCAGGTCGCGCGCAACCACCGCGACCGCCTTCACGTCGCCGGCGGCAAGCTCGAGGTGCGCGTCTACCGCGATCGGCGACGCTAGATGAATCACTCATCTAGGCCCGGGCCGCGATCAGGGGCCGTAGATCTCGCGCTTGATCAGCCCTACCGAGCGGATCACCGAGTCGAGGAACGGCTCCACCTCATCGCGCAGTCGCTGGTGCTCCCGGCGGCCGGCGGTCGTGATCGAGTAGTACCTCCGGGTCCGGCGATCGGGGTGCTCCCAGTCGCCCTTGATCATTCCCCGCGCCTCGAGCTCGCGCAGCAGCGGATAGATCGTGTTCGGGTTGACGGAGATCACGCCCTCGGTGATCTGCTCGATCTCCTCGATCAGGCGGTTGCCGTACTGCGGCTCGCGGTCGATCAGATGCAGGACGAGCAGAGGGAAGATGTCGCGACGGCGGATCTCGCCACCGAAGACGTCCATCGAGCGACCGCTGCGCCGCGCCTTCCCCGGCTCCTCGACCCCGCGCTCGCGGGCCGCGCGTGCGGCCCTCGCAACTGCATCTCCGACTGGCTTCGACCGACGTTGACGCTCCGCCATCCCGCGCGACGATAGCCGTAGCGATCGATGCCTTGCGAGCACCCTGCCGGGTCGACGGGAGTTGGGGGCTAAGTGACGAAAGTCACCCACCGGACCGGGGCACCCGGTTAGCGTCGGCTCGAGCACCGATCGACCGAGGAGATCCAGATGGCCAACATGAGCGTCAACCAGCGGAATCAGTTCGAGCGCGTCGACCTCAGCGTCCCGACGACCGGCGTCGACGTTCGCCGGCCCTGGACCGTGGTCGCGTTCACGGTGCTGACCGCCTGTGTAGTCGCCGGGCTGGGCTACGCCACCGTGGTCGCAATCGACGGCTGGGCGAAGGCGATCGTGCTCGGCGCGATCCTGCTCACCGCGGTCGGTGCGATGATCGCCGTCGACCCGCGGCGCCGCTCCTAGCGACCGGTCCCCCCAACCGGGGCGCGACGCTCAGACGGCCGCCGCGGCCGTCTCCGACTGCTTCGCCGTGATCTCGGCCTGCGTCCTGATCGACTCGGGCAGCGGCTCGTCGACGTTGCGCCCCATCAGCACTTCCTTGGCGATCACGAGGCGCTGGATCTGCGACGTGCCCTCGTATAGCTGCATGATCTTCGCGTCGCGCATCAGCTTCTCGACCGGGTATTCCTTGATGAATCCATAGCCGCCGTAGACCTGGACGGCGTCGGTCGTGATCTCCATCGCCGAGTCGGCCGCGAAGCGCTTCGCGTGCGAGCAGGCGAGCGTATTGCGGACTCCACGGTCGAGCAGGGCGGCGGACTGCCAGGTGAGCAACCGGCCGGCTTCGACCTTCGTCGCCATGTCGGCGATCAGGAAGGCGACCGCCTGGTGCATCGCGATCGGGACGCCGAACTGGACCCGCTCCTTGGAGTACTCGGCCGCGAACTCGAACGCCGCCCGGCCGATCCCGACCGCCATCGCCGCGACGCCGGGGCGGGTCCGGTCGAGGGTCATCATCGCCAGCTTGAACCCCTTGTTCTCCTCGCCGAGCAGGTTCTCCGCCGGCACCTCGGTCTCGTTGAAGGTCACGGTCGCGGTGTTGGAGGCGCGCTGTCCGAGCTTGTCCTCCTTCTTGTCGATCACGACGGTCTCGTCGCGGGGGACGACGAAGGCGCTGATCCCGCGGTGGCCGGCCTCCCGGTCGGTCTTCGCGTAGACCGTGTACCAGTCGGCGTACTGGCCGTTGGTGATGAAGCACTTCGAGCCGTTGATCACGTACTTGTCGCCCTTGCGGGTCGCGGTCGTCTTCATCCCGGAGACGTCGGAGCCGGCGTCGGGCTCGGTGAGGCAGAACGAGGCCAGCTTCGGCTCCTCGCTCAGCATGCCCAGGAACCGGGCCTTGACCTCGTCCGAGCCGCCGATCGCGACCGGGGTCATCGCGAGCCCGTTCGCGGCCAGCGAAGTACCGATTCCCGAGCAGCCCCAACCGAACTCCTCCTCGATCAGGCAGCCGGAGAGGAAGTCGAGCCCGGGACCGCCGTACTCCTCCGGGACGTGGGTGTTCATCAGCCCCACCTCCCAGGCCTTGTCGATGATCTCCTGGGGCCAGGTGCCGTCCTTGTCGTACTCCCAGGCGACCTTGCGGATCTCCTTCTCGGCGAAGTTGTGCGCGAGCTCCCGCAGGTCCTTCTGCTCGTCGGTCAAGGTGAAGTCAACCACTGCTCAGAGGCTCCTTTATCGGTCCGGTTCAAAGTTCGATTGACTGGTCAGTCAATCCACCAAAAGGGTAGCCGATCGGCCCCGGCAGCGCGGCGCCTGGCGCACGCCTGATCTACCCTGCGTATGTGGCAGCTGCGGCAATCGCACCCCCACTCGCGCTCAGCAACGGAGACGTGATCCTGATCGTCGTCTTCGTCGCGATCCCGGTCGCCGCGATCGCCTTCGCGCTCGGGGCCGGCAACGCCCTGCGCCAGATCGGCAAGGGCGAGCTCTCGGTCGAGTTCGACCGTGATCTCGGCCGCCCGCTCGAGGACTCGGACGACGGCGGCGGCTCGCCACGGGCGCACGAGGACGAGATCCGTCAGATGCTCGAGGCGAAGGCCTACCGTCAGAGCGCCCGCGGCGAAACGCCGCTGGACGTCGAGTCCGAGCTCGAGCGGCTGACCGCCGAGCAGGTCGAGGCGCCGTCGATCAGCGACGCGTCGCTTCGCGATGAGGTACGCCAGCTCGTCATCGCGCGCAATGAGCGACGCGTGCGCCAGGGCAAGGAGCCGCTCGACGTCGAGGCAGAGATCGAGCGCCAGCTGCGCGAGCTCGAGGGCCTCGGCCAATAAGCTTGCAGCGGTGGCCCCGGAGGGAGAGAATCGCGCCGTCGACCTCGAGGATCTGCTCGTCCGACCGGGCACCTACTTCAACCCGCAGACCGAGGTCGTCGTGGTCGTCGACGACTCGGTGTCGATCGATCAGGACATCTTCGACCTCGAGGCCTACGAAGGGGCCGACTGGGTCCGAGTCTCCGACGAGGTCCCGGTCGACTCCGATGCGCTCGAGACCACGATGGAGCGGTTCCAGACCGTGCACGCGGGGTCCGGCGCTCGGGTCTCGGAGACGACGCTCGAGCAGGACGAGGACGACTACGAAACCGCGGAACAGGACCTCGAGCCCGACCCCGACCCGGAGGAGTGAGATGGCCTACTCGATCGCGAAGCGCGAGGACGCCGTGGACTTCATGGCCGACTACCCCGGATTCGGCGAGATGCGGTGGTACTCGGATGCAGCCGACTGCGAGCAGGTCTCGTTCAGCTGGCGGTCGATGCCCGCCGGCACCGGCGGAAGGGGCAGCTACGGGCATGCCCACCCGGGACAGGAGGAGGTCTACTTCGTGGTCGCCGGGACGGTCACGTTCAAGGTCGGCGACGACGTCTTCGAGGCCGGCCCGCAGACCGCGGTCCGGGTCGACGGCGACGCTCATCGCTCGGTCCACAACGACACCGACAGCGACGCCGAGCTGCTGATCTTCTCCACCCGGCTCGCCGATCCGCCCCAGTCCAGACAGGACGACTTCTGGCCGAGCTGAACGCCCCGCGTGCCGAGCGCCGGCGGCTCGGCGCACCGGCCAGCGAGCGGCTCGACGCCGAGGCGCCCGATCCCGGGCGGCACCTGGACTTCGTCGCGCGCCAGTTCTCCGACCCGGCGGTCGTCCCCTGGCACTGGCCGCAGCGCACCGACGGATCCGGCGGGCCGCGCACCACCGGGCAGGCCGCGGAGCTGGTCGAGCGATACCGCGCCCAGCTCGCCGAGCGTGGCTTCACCTTCTGGCCGTGGCGCGAGCGGGACTCGGGCGAGCTCGTCGGCCTGATCGGCCTCAATGCGGCCGCGGTCGAGGAGCAGCCGGTGATCGAGGTCGGCTGGTCGGTGACGCCCGCCCGCTGGGGCGAGGGTCTGGCGACCGAGGCTGCCGCGGCGTCGCTGGCCTGGGGCTTCGATGTCTGCGAGCTGGACGAGATCGTCTCCTTCACGATGCCCCGGAACACCGCCTCGCGGCGGGTGATGGAGAAGCTCGGGATGGCCTACGTGCGCGATTTCGACCGGGAGGGCCTGACCCAGGTGCTCTACCGGCGGCGCAGATAGAGTTCCGCCTCGTGCTCGAGGTCGGCGTCCGGGCACCCACGCGAGCGTCGTTCTGGTTTACCCTGATCGCGACGATGCCAACCACGGAGGGTTGGCATGAGGCTGGGCTTCATGCCAACAACACAAGGAGGTAGGACATGCGAAGGAAGTTCACCGTCGCCGTTTGTGTAGCTGCGGTCACGGCTTTGACCGCCAGTCCCGCGTTCGCCGGTGAGATCACCGGCAACGGCACGCTTAAGGAGGTGCACGGCAATTCCCCGTGCGCGTTCTCGGGACAGGAGGACACGCAGTGGTACACGGACGACAGCGACACCGTGCCGGTGGAAAACCCGATCAAGGGAGTTCCGGCGCACTCGCAGAATTGGGGACACACCAAGGCTGCCCAAGGCCTGACCGGAGGCGCGAATTTCGTCCCGGCCTGGGACTGGGGCTGCAACGGCCATGACTTCGGGCTGAAGCCCTGAGTTCGGGCTGACGGTAGCCCTCAGCCACTGGAAGCAGCATCGGGCCGGGGCTCCGGCCCCTGCCCGGCTGCTTCCCTGCCGTTCGCGAAGTGCGGCAGGGCGACCGCTGCGGGGTGGGCGCCCTCACCCCGCAGGACGCGAGGTCACTCGCTCAGCGAGTTGAGGTCGGACTCGGCCGGTGCAACACAATCGTCCTGGGAGAAGCCGCCGAAGCCGGCGAAGATAACGCCGGCATCGCCGTTGGAGTTGACCGCCAGCGCCGTGGGGAGGTCGCCCGCCACGCGCTGGGCCGACTCGACTTCATCCGAGGACGTGAGCATCCGGATGACGACGCAGTCCTTTCCAGGGGCCATCTCGTAGATGACTTCGTGGTGCTTGTTGTGCAACCCGAGGGCGCTGGCAATGTCGTCCTCGGTGTAGCCGCGGTCATCTCCACCGCCGCAGCCGGCGACGATCAGGACGAGGACAAGAGCCGTGCCGACGAGCGCCGCCCTCATGCCGGGCGCGACCTCGACGACCAGCGGTTCACGTACACCCCTTTCGTGTGTGGCTATCGACGCGAACGCCGACCGCCCCGTGTGGTCGGCCGACCCTACCTCGCCCACCCTGCATTACCAAGCCGGGGCGCTCGCGGCAGCGGCTTCCGGCCTCGATCAGCCGGCCGCAACCGATGCAGGGCCGCGGTAAGCTGATCAGCGTCGCCCGCAGACTGCGTCTCGGACCGCGCAGCGGACGTGGGTGCGTGGAACGTGAGCCCAACGACTCGGAACATCCGGAGCCTGGCAGGCGTCGGCGGAGTGGCACTCACGCTCGCGCTCGCGGCGTGTGGTGGTACCGACGGCTCCGAGACCGCGAGCGTAGGCGACTGCATCGACGCGGAGAACAACGTCGTCGACTGCGATTCCTCCAGCGCGACGAAGGAGCTCGTCAGCGATCAGAGCGAGCCGGACGCGATCGCCTGCGTGACGATCGGGGATAAACCGCAGGTCGAGGTGACGGTCGGCGACGGCACGTTCTGCGCGGAGGCGAGGTAGGCGAGTCATACTCGGCCTCTCCAGTGCTGGAGATTGGCGAACAAGCCCCGGACTTCGAATTGCCGGATCAGGACGGGAACCCGGTGCGGCTCTCAGACCTTCGGGGCCAACCGATCGTTCTGTACTTTTACCCCCGCGCGGACACGCCCGGTTGCACGACGCAGGCGTGCGGGATCCGCGATCACCGTGCCGACTACGCGGCCGCCGGGGCCCGGGTCCTCGGCGTTTCCCCCGACCCGGTCGAGGCGATCGCCAAGTTCGCAACGAAGCACTCGCTCGACTTCACCCTGCTCGCCGACGCCGACCACGCGGTCGCCGACGCCTACGGGACCTGGACCGAGAAGAGCAATTACGGCAAGCGGTATTGGGGTGTGCAGCGCGCCACCTTCGTCATCGGGGCCGACGGCCGGATCGCGCATGTGATCCCGAAGGCGTCGCCGAAGACGCACGACGAGCAGGTTCTCGCTGCGCTCGCTCAGCTGAACGCGACGTAGGCGATGAAGCCCGCGAACAGCGCCGCCCAGGCGACGATCGGCCCCGGCTCGAACCGGCCGCGCAGCCGCAGTGCCCAGTAGGCGAGCGCGCCGCCGGCAAGCCCGAGGACCCCGGAGAGGACCGCGAAGGAGTCGAGGTCCCACTCGGTGAACGCGAGCCCGAAGGCGATCGGGATCGTCGACTGAAAGACCATCGCGCCGGTGATGTTGCCGAGCGCCAGGCTGTCCTTGCCGTCGCGCACCCAGAAGAAGCTGTTCGCCTTCTCGGGCAGCTCGGTCGCCAGCGGCGCGAGGACGAGCGAGAGGACCAGCGGCTCGACGCCGATGTCCGCGGCGACCGTGATCAGCTCGTCGACGAACAGGTGCGCACCGCCGACGATCGCCCCGAGCCCGACCGCGAGCTGCAGGGCGATCGCCCCGCCCCCGGGCTCGCCGTCGGCGCTGCGGTCGAAGTAGAGCGGTCCGATCGACTCGGCCCCCTGGACCTCGCCCCCGCCGCGCAGGGTCTGGCGCACGTAGACCGCGTAGGCGAGCACGAAAACGACGGCGAGCGGGATCCGGAGGCCCTCGCCGACGCCGAGCCCGAGCGCGATGCCGGCGGCGAAGAAGACCAGGAAGAAGAGCAGGTCGCGGTCGAGCGTCTCGACGTCGGCGGCCAGCCTCGTGCCCTGCTCGCGACGCGACCTGAACGCGAGCGCCGATGTTCCGACGAGCGCCATCGCGACGGTCGCGAGCAGGAACGGGGCCCCGACGATCGCCCCGACGGCGACGTCCTCGGATCCCTCGGAGGCGCCGATCACGGCGACGATCGGGATCAGCGTCTCCGGCATCGCGGTGCCGACCGCGGCGAGCACGCTTCCGGTCGCCCCCTCGCCGAGCCCGAGCCTGTGCCCCGCCCACTCGACGGCGTTCGTGAACACCAATGCGCCGCTCAGGATGACGGCGAAGCTGGCGAGCAGAAAGACGATCTCCACGGCCTATCCCAGCGCTCGCGGAAGCGGCATCCGTTGACGGCTACGCGACGAAGAACGCGATCGCGAGGATCGCATACAGACCCAGCAGCTGTAGGCCCTCGAACCAGGTCGACTCCCCGTCGCGGGTCGCGACGTTGGCGACCAGGATCGCGAACAGCACCCCACCGAGCTCGAAGCCGTTGAAGACCAGCGGCAGCGGAGCGGGGCCGATCAAGAACGAGGCGAGCACCAGGACCGGAGCGACGAAGAGGGCGATCTGGGCGCTCGAGCCGATCGCGATGTTGACCGCGAGGTCCATCTTGTCCTTGCGCGCGACCAGCACCGCGACCCAGTGCTCGGCGGCGTTGCCGACGATCGCGACGACGATCACGCCGATGAAGAACTCCGAGAGCCCGATCGACTCCGACGCCTCGGAGATCGAGCCGACGAGGATCTCCGACATCACGCCGACGGCGACTCCGGCGATCGCGAGCATCAGCACGGACCGTCGGGCGCTCCAGCCGAGGGTCTCCTCGTCCTCGTAGGGCGGGTTGAACATGTCCTTGTGGGTGCGAAGCGAGAACAGCAGCCCGCCGCAGTAGGTGGCGATGAGGACGAGCGCGACCGCCACCGAGAGGCCCTCGACCGTGGACCCGTAGTCGACGATCTCGGCCGACGGCTGCGGCAGCCCCTTTCCCTCGACGAGCTCGAAGATCGCCGGCATGACGAGCGCCGCCCCGGCCAGGAACAGCATCGACGCCTGAGCCGTGGCCGCCTGGGCGCGGAACTCCTGATGATCGCGGCCGATCCCGCCGACGAACATCGCCGCGCCCATGACGAGCAGAACGTTGCCGATGATCGAGCCGACGATCGATGCCTTGACCACCTCGTGGAGGCCCTCGCCAAGCGCGAACAGGGCGATGATCAGCTCCGGAGCGTTGCCGAACGTGACGTTCAGCAGGCCACCGATCCCGGGCCCCGAGCGGGCTGCCAGCTCCTCGGTCGCGAGCCCCATCAACGCGGCCGTCGGGATGATCCCGAGCGCCGCGACAACGAAGATCAGGCCCGCCGAGGCGCCCGCGACCTGGAGTCCGATGGCCGCCGGGATGAACGGGGTGAGCAGGTACGGCCAGCCCTGCGGCCCGCGGATGAAGGCCCAGATCCCCCCCGCGCTCCTGGAGTCATCCGCCATCGGTGGAGCCTAGTGACGGCAAACGCGAAGCGGGCCCCGGCGTAAAGCCGGGGCCCGCGGCGCGAACGAGTCGGCGACTCAGCTCAGAGCTGACTCGCGCACTGGTTGATCTGCTGCGGAGTCGACGCCTGCTGGACGCAGTCGAGGTAGGCGCTGCCGTTCTGCCCGCTCGCGCCCGAGCCCGGCAGCGAGGAGCCGCCCAGGCCGCCGAGGCCGCCGAGGCCGGAGCTGAGCCCGAACTGCCGCAGCAGCTGCGTGATCGGCTGCGCGTTGGCCGGCGCGCTGATCGTCTGGTCCTCGTTGATCCCGCCGAGCCGCAACGAGAGGCTCGCGTTGATCCCGGTCAACCCGCTGGCCGAGGCCTCCGGGATCTGGCTCGGATCGATCGCGAGGTTGAAATCGAGCCCGTCGAGGACGTGATCGCTCTCCCGCGAGTAGAGATCGAAGCTCGCCTCGCTGACGGCGTCGGAGATCTGCTGGATCTGCTCGTCGCTCGGCGTCTGGCTCGCCGCCTGGGGCAACGAGGTGCCGAGGCTGATCAGGTCCTGGAGCATCGTGTCGACGTTGAGGTCGCCGGAGACGTGAATCGAGCTCTCGCCCTCGATGTCCTCGGTGCCGTCGTTCGAGACGTTCGTGAGCCAGCTTTGGAAGTCGATGTCGCACGCCGACGGATCGCCGCCCTGCGCCTGGATCGACTGCTCGCAGCCCTGCTTGAACGCCTCGCCGAACGAAAGGCCCTGGGTCGCGCTCTGCTGCTTGGAGGCGCTCTCTACGGCCTGCTGGAACTGGCTGAACAGCCTCGTCCCCACCTCGTACGTGTTGCCGCCGTACTCGACGTAGGCGTTGTCGCCGGTGACCACCAGCGAGCCGTCGGCGCTCAGGCTCTGGCCCGCCGCGGAGCCGCTGATCGAGCCCGTCCAGTCGAGCTGCGGGATCGAGTTGGAGTTGCTCGGGTCGCCCTGAAACGGGCCCGAGAGCTTCGCCTCGAAACTGCCTCCCTGATCGCCCTCGGCCGACCCGTTGAGGTCGAGCGTCAGGTTGCCGCTCGAGACCGACGTGTCGTTGTTGAACGTCTGATCGATGACCTCCTGCGGGTCCTCGTCGTTTGAGCTGCTGCTGCCGCCGCAGCCCGCGATCACGGCCGGGATCGGCAACGCGAACGCGCAGACGACGAGCAGGGTGCGAATGCGAGTCAAGGTGTCCCTCTCAGTTGGTGGTTCTGATAAACGGCGGCCAGGGTAGCGCGAAACCCATACCCTGACCAGTCGAGATGCGGGCGCCGCGGACGATTCTCTATACGGGCAAGGGCGGGGTCGGAAAGACGAGCGTCGCCGCCGCGACGGCACTTCGCTGCGCAGCCGCCGGCCTCCGAACCGTGATCCTCTCGACCGATCCGGCCCACAGCCTCTCCGACTCGCTCGAGGTCGAGCTCGGCCCGGATCCGACCCCGATCGGCGACCTGCTCTGCGGACAGGAGGTACAGGCCGAGCGCGAGATGGAGGCGAACTGGGCCGCCGTCCAGCGCTGGCTCGGCAGCCTGCTCGCCGACCGTGGCGTGATGGACATCGCCGCCGAGGAGCTCACGGTGCCGCCTGGCATGGACGAGCTCTTCAGTCTGCTGCAGATCAAGCGTCACCACGAGTCGGGTGAGTTCGACGCGGTGATCGTCGACTGCGCTCCGACCGGGGAGACCCTGCGGCTGCTCTCCTTCCCCGACATCGCCCGCTGGTGGCTGGACAAGGTGTTCCCGTGGGAGCGGCGGGTCGTGGCCGCGGCACGGCCGCTCGCCCGCACCTTCCTCGACGTCGATCTCCCGGGCGAGGACGTGTTCGCCGACGTCCAGCGCCTGGTCGGCAACCTGATCGCGCTGAACGAGATCCTCCGCGACCGCGAGCACGCCTCGATCAGGCTCGTGATGAACCCGGACCGGATCGTGATCAAGGAAGCCCAGCGAACCTTCACCTACCTCAACCTCTACGGCTATCTGACCGACGCCGTGGTCGTCAACCGCGTCTTTCCGGACGAGCTCGACGACGGCTATTTCGCCGACTGGAGGGCGCGCCAGGGCGAGCGGCTCGCGGAGATCCGCCACGGGTTCGCCCCGGTTCCGGTGCTCACCGCCCGCTACTTCGAAGAGGAGGTGATCGGGATCCGGATGCTCGATCGGCTCGCCGCCGAGCTCTTCGACCCGGATGGCTCCGAGCCGGTCGACGCGGCCTCCGTCCTGCACTCCGAGCTCACCCAGGAGCTGAGCTCGCACAACGGCACCGCCAGGTTGCGGATCCGCATCCCGTTCGGCGAACGCGGCGACGTCGGCCTGAAGAAGGTCGGCCCGGAGCTGATCGTCTCGGTCGGGCCGCGGAAGCGAACGATCATCCTGCCGGCGGCGCTCGCGCGGCGCAGCCCGACCGGCGCCACGCTCAACGAAGGATCGCTCGAGGTCTCCTTCGAGCGCCGGAGCGCCGATGTCGGGGCCTGAGGAACGGATCGGCGATGCCGGGGAAGACGAGCTCGAATGCCTCGAGTTCTGTCCGATCTGTCGCGGAGCCGAGGTGCTGCGCCAGACCGCCACACCCGAGCTCCGAGGCCAATGGCAGACCGTGCAGCGCGAGGCGCTGCTGACGATGCGGACGATGATCGACCATTACCTCGAACGGCTCGCAGACGCCGACCCGGGGGACGGCCCACGGGTCGAGGAGATCCCGATCGACTAGCGGACCGCCCGATCGCAGGCGCCGACTCCGTTCGGGTTTGACCGCACCGATGCCGCCCGTATCCTCAGTCCATGACCTGCGCCTCGTGCGGCACCGAGAACCCGGACCGGGCCCGCTTCTGCATGGATTGCGGCGCGCCGCTGCCGATGCCGTGCCCCGCCTGCGGGACCGAGAATCCCGCCGCCGCGAAGTTCTGCATCGAATGCGGCACCGCGCTCGCCGCCTCCGCCACCGCCCCGGCTCCGACCGCCGAGGCGCTTCCCGAGGAGCGCCGCAAGGCGACGATCATCTTTGCCGACCTCTCCGGCTACACCGCGGTATCGGAGCGGCTCGACCCGGAGCGGATCAAATCGCTGGTCGACCGCGCGCTGCGCCGTCTCGGCGAGGAGATCGAGCGCCACGGGGGCAGCATCGACAAGTACATCGGCGACAACGTGATGGGCGTCTTCGGTGCGCCGATCGCCCACGAGGATGACCCGGAGCGCGCGGTCCGGGCGGGCCTCGCGATGCAGGCGGCGATGGGCGAGGTCAACGAGCGGATTTCGACCGACGTCGGCGCCAGCTTCGAGCTGCGGGTGGGGATCAACTCCGGCGAGGTCCTGGCCGGACGGGTCGGCGACGGTTATACCGTGATCGGCGACCCGGTCAACGTCGCGGCGCGGTTGCAGGCGGCGGCGAGGCCCGGGACGGTGGTGGTCGGCGAGATCACCCACCGGCTGACCGCCACCGCGATCGAGTACTCGGAGCTCGTACCCCTCGAGCTCAAGGGCAAGTCCGAGCCGGTGCCCGCCTGGGAGGCGGTGCGCGCCGTGGTCCGCGGCCGCGCCGGTCGCGGCCCGCGGGTCTCGACTCCGCTCGTCGGGCGCAAGGCCGAGTCCGACCAGCTGCTGTCGCTGTACGAGCGCGTGGTCGGCGACGGCCGGCCGCACCTGGTGACCGTGATCGGACAGGCGGGGGTCGGCAAGTCGCGGCTGCTGCGCGAGCTCGCGGTCCGGGTCGGAGGGTTCGACCGGCCGCCGGCCGTGCGGCTCGGTGGCTGTCCGTCCTACGGGTCGGGGCTCTCCTACTGGGCGCTCGGCGAGATCGTCCGCGGCAGCTTCGAGATCGTCGACTCCGACAACGCCGCGGCGGCCTGGGGCAAGCTGAGCGGAGGCGTCGCCGAACTGCTCGCCGCTTCGGGTAGCGAGGAGGCGCCCGAGCGGGTCGCTGCCGCCCTCGGCCGGCCACTGGCGATCGAGCCGCCACCGGGCGTCGGTCCCGAGTCCGCCGAGCTCGAGAACCCGCAGCAGAGCCGCGAGCGCCTGTTCTCGGCGGTGCGGACGCTGGTCGAGGCGGCATCCGCGCGTGATCCGCTGATCTTCGCGGTCGACGACATCCACTGGGCCGATGAGGGCATGCTCGACCTGATCGAGCACCTCGCCCGCTGGGCGCGCGGGCCGGTCCTGATCGTTTGCCTGGCGCGCGACGAGCTGCTCGACCGCCGGCCGGGCTGGGGCGGCGGGCGGCTGAACGCGACCACGATCGCGCTCGAGCCGCTGCGGAGCGAGCAGGCGCGCGAGCTCGTCGGGGCGCTGCTCCCGGCGAGCGGCGGTGAGCTCGCCGACGAGGTCGCGGTGCGCTCCGGCGGCAACCCCCTGTTCGCCGAGGAGATGGTCAAGCGGATCCTCGAGGAGGGTTCGGGTGCGACGGAGGCGCTGCCGGAGACGGTGCACTCGGTGCTCGCTGCGCGGCTCGACTCGCTGCCGCGGCCCGAGCGTCGGGTCCTGCAGTCGGCCTCGGTGGTCGGGCAGACCTTCTGGGAGGGTTCGATCGGCGAAGCCGGCGAACGCGAGCTCGATCTGGGGCCGACGCTCGAGGCGCTCCAGGAGAAGGACCTGATCGTGCCGATCGCGGGCGGGCGCCTCGCCGGACAGCGCGAATACGCCTTCAAACACGTCCTGATCCGCGATGTCGCCTACGCGACGCTGCCGAAGGCCGTCAGGGCTCGCAAGCACGCCGAGGTCGGATCGTTCATCAGCGACCGGGCCGCGGACCGCTCGGAGGGAGTCGTCGGGATGGTCGCCGAGCACTTCAGCCGCGCCGCCTCGCTGGGCGCCGCCGCGGACCTCGAGCCGGGGGAGCTCGACCGGTTCGCCGACAGCGCGCTCGAGGCGCTCGAGGCGGCGGGCGACGGCGCGGCCGCCCTGTACTCCAACCAGGAGGCACAGGGCTACTTCGAGAGCGCGCTGGAGCTCGACCGCGGGCTCACTCCGGACGCGAGGGCGCGGATCGCCGAGAAGCTTGGCGACGTGGCGCTGCGGATCGGCCGCCTCGATCGCGCCGTGCGCGCCTGGGAGGAGTGCATGGAGCATCATCGCGGCGAGGAGAACCTCGCCCGGGTCGGCGACCTGCACCGCAAGATCGGCGCCGGCCTCTGGCAGAAGGGCGACCGCGAGGGCTCGATCGAGCACTACCAGCGCGGGATCGACCTGCTCAAGGACGGCCCGCCGTGCATCGAGCTCGTGCGGCTCTATGAGGAGGCGGCCTCGCTCTACATGCACACGGGCGACAACATGCTCGCGATCTACGCCTCCGAGAAGGCGCTGCGCCTCGCCGAGCGCCTCGGCGAAGCGGCGGCCGCGAGCCGCGCGCACGGGATCTTCGGCCGCGTCTTCGGGCGCATCGGCGACTCCGAGCGCGCCCGTGAGAACCTCGGGCGGTCGGTGGATCTGGCCCGCGAGAGCGACCCCGCCGAGGCGGTCCGGGCCCTGTTCGCGCTCGGCTACCACCACGAGGTCTCCGAGGCTGACTACGACGCGGCGCGCGGTGCTTACGACGAGGCGCTCGAGCTGGCGCTCGAGACCGGCGACCTGCCCTCGCAGGTCGAGGTCCACGCCGCGCTCGCGCAGATCGCCGCCTATCGCGGCGACTGGCCGGCCGCCGAGGCCGAGACCGACGCGTCGCTGTCGCTCGCCGAGCGCGAGGGGCTGGTCGGCAAGCTCTGCTTCCCGTACGCGATGCGCGGCCTGATCCTCTGGCACGAGGGCGAGCTCGACGAGGCGGCCGAGATACTTCGCCGAGCGGTCGAGATCGCCGAGCAGGTGGGCCGCTCCGAGGTCGCGTTCGAGTCGCTGCAGGCCCTGGCGACGGTGCTCCGCGACCGCGGGGACCACGCCGACGCCGACCAGGCCCTCGCCCGGGCGCTCGATCTCTGCGAGCGGGCGGGATTGGTCGCCCAGTCGGTCGAGGCGACCGCCGCCCGCGCCGTCAACCTCGCTCTCTGGGGCAAGGCCGAGGCCGCGCGCGAGGTCGCCGACGAGGCCGCCGGGCTGGCGGAGCGCCTCCGCTACCCGATCGGCCGCGCCGCCAGCCTCGAGGCCCGCGGCGCGACCGCCGCCGATCCGGCGGAAGGCGAGCGCCTGCTCTCGGAGGCCCGGCAGGCGTGGGAGGCGCTCGGCCGACCGGTCGATGCGGAGCGCTGTGAGGCGCTCGCCGCGCGGTAGTCCTAGGCCAGCCCTTCGGCCTCGTACTCCCGCAGGAAGCCCTCGAACAGCCTCTTGTGGCCCTGCTCGTCGCGGAGGATCGCGATCACCATGTCCTGGGTCACCGGGTCGATTCCGTCGGTCTCCTCGATGATCCGGCTGTAGTGCTCGATCGCGCCGGACTCGGCCTCGATCACGCCCTTGATCACGTGGACGACGTCGACCTGCTCGTCGGGCGGCTGCAGGAAGGACTGCTCGGCCGAGAACTCCTGCGATCCGGGGACGACCCCGTAGAGCTCCTTGATCCGGTCCGCGAACTGCTGCGCGTGGCCGAGCTCCTCCTGGATGTCCTGCTGCAGGGACTCCCGGATCTCCTGGGCGCGGACGCCGTCGGGGTTGACCGAATTGGCGATGTAGCTCATCACCGTCTCGATCTCCATCCAGTACGCCTTCGTCAACAGCCCGATCACCTGCTGACGTTGGTCGGCGTTCTCCGCCGCCATGATGTCGCCGCTAGAGGTCGCTGCATCGCTCATCTCTGCTCCTTTCGACGAGGTTCGCTCAGCTGGTGCCCGGCCCCTCGGCGAACGAAACAGCGCCGCGCAGGGCGAGCGCGAGCTCGAACCGGGCCTCGGGGTCCTCGAGTGCCGGCCCGAACAGCTCGCGCAGGCGACGGAGGCGGTAGCGGACCGTCTGCGGATGCACGTTGAGGACCGCGGCAACCCGGCCGACCTCCCCCTGGTGATCGATCCAGGCGCGCAGCGTGTCGCCGAGCCGGCGCCGGGATGCCGGCGTCTCGGCGCCGAGCGGCTCGAGCCGCGCCCTGGTCAGCTCGGCAAGCGCATCCTCGTCACCGTGGGCGACGAGGATGCCGAGGTGCTCGTCGGCCAGGACCAGGCCGCTCGAGGCGAGCGCCCCTCGGGCCACGAGCCGGTCGGCGGCGCGGACCCTGGCGACGCTGGTCGCGGCCTCGAACAGCGCAACGGTCGGTCCGAGCACCGCCACGGACGCTCCGGCCGCGCGCTCGAGCCGCGACCGCAACCCGGGCGCGCCGGGGTCGGCGAGCAGTGCGAGGCCCCCGCCCTCGGAGTCCTCGACCGGCAACGCGTCGGCAGGGAGGCGAGTGGTGAGCCGCCGGCCCGTCCAGGCCAGCGCCGCGACCGTCTCGGGCAGCGGCCAGCGGGCCGCGGCAGCCGCGGCGCGAATCGCGTCCGGATCGGGATCGGCGACGAGCAGCAGCGCGGCCACCCGTCGACGCAGCCGCTGTCGCTGGCCCGCCTCGGCCGACTGCTCCTGCGCGTAGCCCTCCGCCGAGAGCGCGGAGAGCTCGTCGATGTAGGCGAACACGGCCTCGGCGAGCAGCGCGAGGGTCTCCCGGTCGACCCGCGCGCCGATCGCAAGCCTCGAGACGCGGCGCCAGGAGACCCGGGCGCCGAGCCGGTAGGCGGCCAGCAGCGCGTCGAGCGATCGTCGCTCGCGGTGCTCGCCGCGCCCCAGCGCCCGGTAGATCTCGTCCCGGTCGCTGCGGTCCGTCTCCGGCTCGCTGATCAGGTCGACGAACTGGTCGAGCGCCTGCTCGACGCCGCCCCGGATCCCGGCCCCGAAGCGCCCGCGCAGCGGTCGACGGTAGTCCGGCACCCGCTCGCGGATCTCGGCGATCACCTCGTCGCTGAGCGCCGCGACGTGGGGGCGGATCAGCTCGCCGAGTCGCGGCGGCAGGGCCCTCCAGGGCTCGTCGAGCTTCAAATCTTGTGGGTTGATGCCAAAAATCTATCGTATGGCGTTTCTGGAGCGCAAGAAATCCCAGATCTTTCGGCGTACGGTGACAACTGATGCCACCGATTCAGCGCTACACGAACCTCGCCGCCGTCGTCCTCCCGTTTCTCGCCTTCGTGGCCGCCCTCACCCTGCTCTGGAACCGGGCCGTCGGCTGGACCGACCTCGGGGTGATGGCAGCGATGTACCTGGTCACCGCGCTCGGGATCACGATCGGCTATCACCGTCTGCTCACCCATCGGGCCTTCCAGACCTTCAAGCCGGTCGAGTACACGCTCGCGGCGGCGGGGTCGATGGCGGTTCAGGGCCCGGTCATCGACTGGGTCGCCGACCACCGCAAGCACCATGCGCACACCGACGAGGAGGGCGACCCGCACTCACCGCACGTCGGTCAGGGCAGCGGGCTCGCCGGGCTCTGGCACGCGCACGTCGGCTGGCTGTTCGACTCCAACGGGCAGGCCGACCGCCGTCGCTACGCGCCGGATCTGGTCGAGGACCCCGGGATGCGGCGGATCAGCCGCAACTTCCCCTGGCTCGTCGGCCTCTCGCTGCTGATCCCCTTCGCCGCCGGGGGGTTGTTGACGGCGAGCGTCGTCGGCGCCCTCACGGCGATGCTCTGGGGCGGCTTCGTGCGGATCTTCTTCGTCCACCACATCACCTGGTCGATCAACTCGATCTGCCATTTCCACGGCGCCCGCAGGTTCGCGACCGATGACGAGTCGCGCAACGTCTGGTGGCTCTCGCTCGCCTCGCTCGGCGAGGCATGGCACCACAACCACCACGCGTTTCCGCGCTCCGCCTCACACGGCCTCCGCTGGTGGGAGCTCGACCCCTCAGGGGCCCTGATCCGCGGGATGCGCAGGCTCGGGCTCGCCTGGAACGTGGTCCTGATCACTCCCGAGCGCCAGCAGCAGCGGCTGGCGACGGCGGCGCCCGGAGACCGCGGCAGGGCCGAGGCCACGTAGGCGAAATACAATCGCCGCGATGGCGGCCTGGATCCTCACCGGCTCGGTGGAGAACTTTCGCGTCAACGTCGAGCGCGGCTTCGACGTGATCGGCTTCAAGGAGCGGCGACGAAACCAGGCGGGCGAGTTCGAGGCCGGCGACGAGATCGTCTTCTACATCACCGGCGAGCAGGCGTTCGGCGGCATCGCAAGGGTCCGCTCGGAGATGTTCGAGGACCGGACCCCGATCTGGCCCCAGGGCCGCAAGAAGCATCCCGAGGACTACCCGTGGCGGGTCGAGGCGGAGCCCCTCGCGATCCTCGACGAGGAGGATTTCGTCGCCGCGGACTCGTTGCGCGACGAGCTCGAGCACGTGCGCCGGTGGCCCGCCGAGCACTGGCATCTCGCCTTCCAGGGCCAGCTGCGGACCGTCTCCGCCGCGGACGCGAAGCTGCTGCGGCGGCGGATCGAGGCCGCGGCCCGCGCGGGCGCTGCCTCGATCCGGTGATCCACGACCGCCACTTCACCCTGGCCGAGGCGAACGCGCTGCTGCCGCGGCTGGATCCGGCGTTGCGGGAGCTGCGCGAGGCTCGTGATCGACTCACCGACGAGGAGGCCCACGCCGCGCTCGCCGGCGCTGCTCCCGCCAACGGCGGCGGCGAGCCGGGCCGCGACGTCGGCGAGGCGTTCCTGGATGTGCGAAGGCTGTTGAGCGAGATCCAGGAGCTCGGGATCGTGGTGCGCGACGTCGATCGCGGTCTGATCGACTTCCCCGCGATTCATGAGGGCCGCGAGGTCTATCTGTGCTGGCAGCTCGACGAGCAGACGGTCGGCTTCTGGCACGACCTCGAGTCGGGCTACGGTGGCCGCCGACCGATCGAGTGACGGCCGTCGCCGCGCGATGACGCCCGGCGAGCGCCTGATCGTCGCGGGGGCGATCGTGGTGGCCGTCGGTCTGCTGTTGCCGTGGTACGGGATCCCGTTCAGCCGCGGCCTCTCGGTCACCGCGATCGACCGGTTCGGCTTCGCCCACGTCGCGCTGCTGCTCACCGTGGCCGCGGCTGTCTTCGTCGCCGCGCGGGTCGCCGCCGGGCGGCCGGCGCCGAGCCCGTTCCGGCCCTGGGCGCTGGTCGCGGCGGCCGGGGTGTGGGCCGCGCTGCTGGTCGGCTTCCTGATGGTCGCGCGCCCCGAGGAGCTCGCGGGGTCGACCGACGTCGGGCTGCGCCTCGGGCCGTTCGTCTCGCTCGGCGGATGCCTGACGATCGTCGCCGGTGGACTGCGGATGCGCGAGGAGGCGGCGCGAACCTGATGTTTACGGGCTCGGCGCGCGGGAACGGCAGTCGCGCCGGGCGGCGCGCGCCCGACCAACCCCCCAGTCGTGCGTGACGCCGTCCCGGCAGCTCTTGATCGCGGCGATACCCGGACGGGCTCGAACCGGGCCCGGCCCTAAACGGGGCCGGGACGGTAAAAACCGTCCCGGCCCTGGCATCGGAGGTGCCCCGCAGTGGACTTTCGCCCGAGGGGCGCAATCGGGCTTGGCCGCGAAGGGTTGCCCTCCGCGGCGCCCGGTTGTGTCTCAGTCATCTCATCGGCCCGCAAGCCCCGGGCTGGAAGTCAGTCGGGGTAAGTCTGGACGCTTGTTCGACCGAGGCCTCTGAGCAGATCGCGATCGCGTTCGTAGTCGAGCAGCGGGATCGCGGCCGACGGCACCAGCCATCGCAGCTCGTCGACCTCGTCGTTGGGCTCGAACTCCCCGGAAAGCGGGCGCATCTGCCACCACCGAACCACCTTCTCGCGGCCCTTTCGATCCAGGTAGCGCGTCGGGGCGAGCTCGCGGCCGAGCTCGCACCGAAACCCCGTCTCCTCCTCGACCTCGCGCAATGCCGCTTCGGCCCAGTCCTCCCCGGGGTCGAGCTTCCCCTTCGGCAACGACCAATCGTCATAGCGGGGCCGGTGCACGACGGCGACCTCGACGCCACTCGAGCCGCGATCGCGGCAGATCACCCCGCCGGCGGCCCGGACCGTCAAATCGCTCCGCCGCCGAGCGGCAGGAATCCCTGCCCGCGAACCGCCGCCAGGATCCGCTCTCCGTGCTCGGGACCGTCCGTTTGCAGGACGAGTCGGATCCCGGTCTCGCGGACGTGGAGGTCGACCCCTTCGCGGATGTGGATCACGTCGAGCACGTTCGCGCCTTCGGCGGCGACCGTCTCGACCAGTCGCGCGAGAGCGCCGGGGCGATCGGGGACGACGGTCGAGAACACCATCCGGCGCCCCGCCGCGGTCTCCCCGAGCCGGATGCACTCGACCAGCCTCGCCGCGTCGACGTTGCCGCCGGAGAGCAGGGCGCAGATCTCGCCGTCGGGCGGGGGCTCGACCTTGCCGGCGAGCAGTGCCGCGACCGAAGCCGCGCCGGCCCCCTCGACGACCAGCTTCGAGCGCTCGAGCAAGAGGACCATCGCCTCGGCGACCTCGTCGTCGGAGACCGTGACCACCTCGTCGACGAAGTCGGCGACGAGCGGCAGCGTCAACTCACCGGGTTGCTTGACCGCGATCCCGTCGCAGATCGTGCTCACCGAACGGGCTCCGATCGGCTGCTGCGCGGCCAACGACCGCGGATAAGGGGCGCAGCGGTCGGATTGCACGCCGACGACTCTGACCCCTCCGAGTCGCTGCTTGACCGCGATCGCGATCCCGGCGGCCAGCGCCCCACCCCCGACGGCGACGACGACCATCCGGGTCGCCGGAGCCTGGGCGGCGATCTCGAGCCCGATCGTCCCCTGGCCCGCGAGCACGAGCGGATCGTCGAAGGCATGGATCAGGGTCAGCCCCTCCTGCTCGGCGCCGCGCCGCGCCGCAGCCGTCGCCTCGTCGAATGAGCCGTCGACCAGACGGACTTCCCCACCGTAGCCGCTGACCGCCTCGACCTTCGCGATCGGCGCGTCGGCGGGCATGTAGCAAACGGCTCGGGCACCGCGCGATTTCGCCGCCACCGCGACCGCCTGGGCATGGTTGCCGGCGCTCGCGGCGACGACCCCGCCGACGAGCTCGGCGTCCGTCAGCCGGGCGATCCGGTTGTGGGCCCCGCGGACCTTGAACGATCCGGTCCGCTGCAGGTTCTCTGCCTTCAGCCGGACGGTGGCGCCGACCCGCCGCGAGATCTCCCCCGCGGAGACGACCGGCGTCTCACGGATGAGGCCGCGGATCGTCTCCGCGGCACTCTCGACGTCGCTCACGTCCACCGGTCGGGCGCCGGCGGTCTCGGTCGCCATGAGTGCAGGCTACGCCCCGCTTCAGGCGGGGGCTTCGACGCCGGATTGGCCCTCGACCCCGGCCGTCAGCGACTCGCGGCGGTAGTCGCGCCACTCGCGCCACCCGATCTGCAGCGTCGCCGCGGTGGGGATCGCGAGGATCGCGCCGAGGACGCCGAACAGGGTCGAGCCGAAGAGCACCGAGACGAGGACGACGAACGCCTCGACCTCGACCGCACGCTTCTGGATCTGGGGCTGGATCACGTAGTTCTCGAACTGCTGGTAGAGGATCGCGAAGACCGCCCAGACGATCACGGCGACCGGGAAGTCGACGAAGATCATCACGACGCCGATCAGCACCGCGGCGATCGTCGCGCCGACCACCGGGATCAGGTCGAAGAAGGCGACGATCAGCGCCAGGAAGCCGGCGAACGGCGCTCCGAGGATCGTCAGGACGATGAACGAGCTCACCCCCGCGATCGTCGCCTGGACGAGGGCCCCGGCGACGTAGTTGCCGATCGCGTTGGCGACGTCGCGCAGCGCCCGCTCGACCCGCTCCGCCCGCCCCGCGGGCTGGGCGCGGACGAAGGCCTCCGCCCACTTCGGCCCGCCGGCGACCATGAAGACGCTGAGGATCAGGATCGTGACGGCGGCGAAGATCGAGTTGATGACGCCGACGCCGATGTCCTGGAGCACCCCGGCGGCGTCGCCGATCTTGCTCGGCAGGTCGTCGGCGGCGTTCTGGATCGAGCCGGTGAAGTCGTACTTATCGTTGAGGTTGTTCAGCGTGTCGTTGTCCTGCACGAAGTCGGTCACGTCCTGGGCGTACTGCGGGACGTTGCCCGCGAGATCGTCGATCTGGCCGACCAGGTTCGGGATCAGCAACGCGCCGAGCCCGATCGGAATCGTGATCAGGAGGCCGTAGGCGATCGCGATCGCGAGCCCGCGCCGCATCTTCCGCTGCAGGAGGTTGACCGGCCCCGACATCGCGACCGCGATGAACGCGGCGACGACGAGCCAGGTGAGCGGCTTCTGCAACAGGTAGATGAGGTAGAGCGCGAGGACGACGCCGACCACGATCAGCATCGTTCGCAGCACGGCGCGGCCGAGCGGATCCCTCGGTGTCATCACCGCCATCACGCTTGGCTATTCGTCGGCCCGGGCGGCTTTCCTCGCCCGCCCGGACCGAAATCCGGCCCTCTGCACCGAGCGGCCGAGCGGCGCGGCGGGACTCCGGACGGGTCGGGGACGGTCAGGGCTGGCTAACGTGGTCACCGCCTTGATCGCCAACGCCATCGATCGCGCCCTCGACTGGACCGTCGTCCCCGGCTACAGCAGGTACGGCTATGCGCTGCGACGGCGCGGCTGGGGCGACGACGCGGCGGCATCGCTCGAGGGCTGGTCGATCCTTCTCACCGGCGCCGGCTCGGGCATCGGGGCGGCGGCGTGCGAGCGCTTCGCTCGCGCCGGTGCGACCGTGCACATGCTCGTCCGCGACCGCGAGCGCGGCGAGGACGCCCGGGCGATGATCTCCGAGCGGACGGGGTCGGACCGGCTCGTGCTCGAGCTCTGCGACATCTCCAGCCTCGCGTCGGTGCGCGAGTTCGCGACCGGGTTCGCGGAGCGCAATCCCGAGCTCCATCTGCTGGTCAACAACGCCGGCGTGATGCCGGCAAAGCGGACCCACACCGACGAGGGGTTCGAGCTCACGTTCGCGACCAACGTCCTCGGTCCGTTCCTGCTCACCAACCTGCTGCTGCCGACGCTGCGGGCGGGGGCGCCCTCGCGGGTCGTCAACGTTTCCTCGGGCGGTATGTACTCGCAGAAGCTCGACGTCGACGATCTCCAGCTCGAGCGGCGCGAGTACCACCCGGCCGCCTTCTACTCCCACACCAAGCGCTGCGAGGTCGTCCTCACGGGGCTCTGGGCCGATCGCCTGCTCGGCAGTGGCGTCTCGGTGAGCGCGATGCATCCGGGCTGGGCCGACACCCCCGGCGTGCGAACCTCGCTGCCACGGTTCCGCATGCTGATGCGCCCGCTGCTGCGCGACTCCGACCAGGCGGCGGACACGATCGTCTGGCTCGCGACCGCCTCCGAGCCGGGCTCGAATCCGGGCCGGTTGTGGCACGATCGCCGCCCGCGGCCGCTCCATCGCGTGCCCTGGACGCGCGAATCGGCGGCCGATCGGGCGCGGCTCTGGGAGCAATGCTCGCGACTCGCCGGCTGGACCGAGCCGGAGCCCGCCGCCGCTGCGGGCGGAGCGCAGGGCAGGCGCGGTTGAGCCGTACGCGCGGCCGCCGTCTACGGCCGGCAGGGCGCGAGCTTCGCCGCGATCAAGCTCAGCCCGCCCGAAGCCTGAGACGCAAAAGGGGCGGCGCCGACCGGCGCCGCCCCTAGAGGTTCGGAAAAGACCTCGGGTGCGATCAGATCGTGCGCACGTTGACCGCGCGCGGCCCCTTGTCGCTCTCCTCGGACTCGTACTCGACCTTGGCGCCGTCGGCGAGCGCGCCGCCGCCGTCGACCTGGCTCTGGTGCACGAAGAGATCGCGACCGGCCTCGTCAGGAGTGATGAAGCCGAAGCCCTTCTCCTGGTTGAACCACTTGACTGTTCCAGTTGCCATTGTCCCTCCCGGGAACTCGGGTGCTTGCCGGACGAAGGAACCCTGGGAAAGGACGCCTGCGAACCGCTACGCACTCTTAATCGTGGCGGCAGGGTAGCTGAGCGCTTGGCGGCGCGCGCTGAGCTTCCGCCGCGCGGTCAGGCGCTCGCCTCCGCCGCCGGCCCCGCTCTGCCTGCTGAGCGCTAGGCGCTCGATCGCGCGGTGCGCTTCCGCGGGCGCGAGCGGGTCGAGCTCGAGCGTGTGGATCTCGAGCGGGGCGAGCGCGAGCGACGACGCGGCTTCGGCCGCTCGGAGGCCGGGACCTCCTCCGCGACGACGGCCTTGGTCAGAACCGGGATCTGGCGCGCGAGATAGCTCGCCATCCGCTCCTCCTCGCGGCGGATCGAGCGCGCCAGCTTCGCCGTCTCGGGATCTCCGACGCTCTCCGCGAGCGCCTCGATCGCGCTGTAGGTCGCGATCTCCTCGTGCTCGTTGAAGTACTCGGTCTTCGCGTTCTTGAGCATCTTCTCGGCACCGCCGGTGCCGCGCACGGCGTGCAACGGGCCCTGGGCGAGCGACTTCACCTTCCCCGCCGCCTGGCCGGCGACCCGTTCGGCGAGCTGTGGCCCCGAGCCCCCGATCTTCTTGATCCGGCGCTCGACCTCGCGCGCGTGCGCCTTGGTTTCCTTGAGGTGCTCCTCGAGCCGGCTTCGGTACGGCTTTCGAGTCGTGATCGAGATGTGCGCCTCGAGCGCCGTCTCCAGCGCCTTCTCCTTGCCGTAGGCCTCGCTCAGGTACTGGACCAGCTTCGACTGCTTGACCGTCTCACTCATCTGTTCGTCTCCTGTTCTCTCGGTTGAGCCCGTTCCCCTACCCGGCGTGCCGACCGTCAACCGCGCCAGACTCTCTCGATGCTCGAAGCTGGCCTCTGGGGCCTCGTCGGCGGGTTGGCGCTGGTTCTCGGCGCATTGATCGCCCTCGCGGCGCCGAAGAAGCTGGTCGGCAAGCGGCCGGTCGCCTACGTAATGGCGTTCGGAGCCGGCGTGCTGATCAGCGCCGTCGCCTTCGACCTCACCGAGGAGGCGATCGAGCTCGGGGGCGGCGACGCGGCCGCGATCGGGCTGGCCGGCGGCGCGCTGACCTTCTTCTTCGGCGACCGGATCGTCGAGCGCAAAGGTGGCCGCAACCATCGCCGCGGGGGCGGGTCGAGCGACCCGGGCGACGGCGACCCCGGCGGGATCGTCCTCGGGGCGCTGCTCGACGGGATCCCCGAATCGGCGGCGATCGGCCTCACGCTGCTCTCCGGCGGAGGGGTCAGCGTCTCGTTCATCACCGCCGTCTTCATCTCCAACCTCCCGGAGTCGATCTCGGCATCGGTCGGGCTCGAGCGCGACCATTCGCGCCGCTGGATCATCGGGCTCTGGCTCGGGATCGCCGTCGCGTCGGCGGTCGCCGCGGCGCTCGGCTACCTGGTCCTGGGCGACGCCGACGAGTCGGTCGTCGCGGGCGTCAAGGCGTTCGCCGGTGGGGCGATCCTCTGCATGCTCGCCGACACGATGATGCCGGAGGCGTTCGACAACGCGGGCGCGAAGGTCGGCCTCGTGACCGTGCTCGGGTTCGCCCTCGCGGCCCTGCTTTCGACCGCCTGAGCTAGCCGGCCGCGCTCTCGGCCTTCTCGCCCTCGTCGTCGAGCGCCGGCTCGGAGTGCGCGGCGCGGTCCTCGTACGACGCCCGCGCCTGCGAGTCCGCCTCGGCGAGGACCTTGTCGGCCTTCAGGAAGCGGGCGATGCCCTCGCGGGCCCCGCGCGGGAGCAGCTGCATGACCTTGTGGATTCCGACCGTCTCGCGCGGGACCCAGACATCGAACTTCGGATGCTCGAGCGCCCCGACGATCGCGTCGGCGACGTCGGAGGGCTCCAGCACCTTGATCGCCCGGGTCTCCGGGAGGCCCGAGCCGAGCTCGGTGTTGACCACCGCCGGCATCACGCAGGAGATCTCGATCCCGCTGTCGCGGACCTCGGCGCGAACCGCCTCCGAGACGCCGACCACGAAGTGCTTCGTGCCGCAGTAGGTGGCGCCGCCCGGGAAGCCGTTCTTGCCGGCCTGCGAGGCGAGGTTGACGATGTGCCCGGTGCCCCGGCGCTGCATCCGCGGCAGCGCGAGCTTCATCCCGTACATGACCCCGTGAACGTTGATGTCGACCATCCGGTGCGCGGTCGCATCGTCCTCCTCGACGAACTTGCCGAGCGGCATGATGCCGGCGTTGTTGACCAGCACGTCGAGCGAGCCCAGCCGCTCCTCGACCTGGTCGAGGAAGCCCTCGAACGAATCACGCCGGGTGACGTCGAGCTCGAGCGCGATCGTCTCGCCGCCGAGCTCGGCGGCGGTCCGCTCGGCGAGCTCGCGATCGAGGTCGCCGATCGCGATCCTCGCGCCCTTGCGCCGTAGCGCCTCGGCGGTCGCCCTGCCGATGCCACGCGCACCGCCGGTGATCGCCACAACCTTGCCACTCAGCGAACGCGGTTCGCGTGCCATCTGTTTGTTTTCCTCCTGATCGAGTCTCCCGCCGCTCGCGGGCTCCTGCGGATGAGCCTATCGGGAGCGGCTTCGAGAAGCCCGGCGCACCGACCCCGTGCTGCCTGGTGATGCTCGCCCGCGCCGGATAACGTGCCGTGGGCAGATGTCAGAGACCGCGGCCGAGTCCACGCAGCACAGCAACGGTGCCTCGCGCCCCGAGGCGCTCTCCTCCAACCCGCTGCGCCGCGTCCTCGACGACCTCGTCACCGAGCGCCGCGCCGACGGTGCGTTTCCGCCCGGACCGGGCGACTTCGACCTCGCGCGGGCCCGCCGCATGGCCCGCGACCCACTCGGGATCCTGCTACCGCTCTACGAACGGTACGGGCCGATCTTCAGCGTCCGCCTGCTGCACGCGAGGGTCGTCTTCATGCTCGGCCCGGAGGCGAACAACTACATCACCGTCTCACACCCGGAGAACTTCCACTGGCGCGAGTCGAGCTTCGGCGATCTGATCCCACTGCTCGGCGACGGGCTGCTGACGATCGACGGCGCCTACCACGACCGGGCGCGCCGGATCATGATGCCCGCCTTTCACCGCGAGCAGATCGAGGCCTCGATCGAGGCGATGGTCGCAGAGGCCGAGCCCGCGCTCGAGCGGCTGCGACCCGGTGAGGCGGTCGACATCTACGGATGGGCCCGCAGGCTCGCGATGCGGATCGCGATGCGGGCACTGCTCGGGCTCGACCCCGACGACGGCGACCGCGGCAGCGACGCCGCCGAGCACTTCGAGCGTGCCCTGAGCTACTACGGCACCGACTACTACCTGCGGCTGCTGCGGGGGCCGGGCTCGCCCTGGCGGCGGTTGGTCGCCTCGCGCGAGATCCTCGACCGGATCGTCTACGGCGAGATCTCGCGGCGCCGGCGCGACGACGATCCGCGGCGACGCGATCTGCTCAGCCTGCTGCTCGGCGCACGCGACGAGGACGGGTCCGGCTTCTCCGACACGGAGGTCCGCGACCAGGTGATGACGCTGATGTTCGCCGGCCACGACACCGCCACCTCGACGATCTCGTTCATGCTCTACGAGCTCGCCCGCCACCCGGCCGCGCTCGCGCGTCTGCAGGCCGAGCAGGACGAGGTGCTCGGCGGCCGGACGCCGACGCCGGCCGAGCTCTTCGGGCGGCTTCCCTACCTCGACACGGTCCTCGACGAGACGCTGCGCCTCTACCCGCCGGCCTGGGTCGGACCGAGGCGAGCGGTGCGCGGGTTCGAGTTCGGCGGCTACCACGTTCCCAGGAATGCCTACGTGAACTATTCCTCCTGGGCCAGCCACCGCCTGCCCGAGGTCTTCCCCGAGCCCGAGGCCTTCATCCCGGATCGCTTCACCCGGGAGCGCAAGGCGGCGCTCCCCCGCGGCGCCTACGTCCCGTTCGGCGGCGGCTCCCGGATCTGCATCGGGAAGCGTTTCGGGCAGACCGAGGTGAAGCTGGTCGCGACGATGATGCTGCAGCGGATGCGGATGGAGCTGATGCCCGGCCGCACGATCACGATCCGCCAGATGCCCACCCTCTCGCCCGACGGCGGTCTCGAGATGCGGGTCCGCGAGCGGGCGCTCCCCGAGCCACTCGGCTGAGCCCCGATCGCCGTGAGCGCGTCGTGCTATCGTCCGTGGGCGCTTTACCTATTAAAACGGTAGACAAAGGAGGGAACCAGCGATGTTGACCGGAAACGGAGCCGTGGACACCTCGACACACCGCCTCCTCGGAGCGGTGCGCGACGAGCTCTCCTCTCGCCGGCTCGACCGGCTCGTCGACGCGGTGCGCGAGCACGAGCTGCGCGCCGGCCGGATGGCGACCGGCCGCCGTCCCCACGACGACGCTCTCTACGGGCGGCTGCGCGAGATCGTCGGCGGCTCGGCCCGCTGACGCCGACGATCTCGATGTCGACCTCACTCGACCGGCCCCCGACCGACGAGCAGCCGGCGGTCGCCCCGCTCCGCGGACCGTCGCGTCGTCCGCCGATCGAGCTCGAGGGCGCGGCGCATTCGCCGAGCGGCGCCGAGCTCGCCGACCCCGCCGGCGACGAGCTCGCCGCCGGGCCGGGGTTGTTTCGCGGCATCGCCTACGCGATTCCCTACTGCGCCGCGTTCTGGGCGATCGCGTTCGTCGTCGTCTCGCTGCTCACCTAGCTAGATGACTGATTCCACGGAGTCGCGTGCGCGGGGGCGCGATCCATCGACGGCATCCGGGCGTCATCCGCGTGCGTGAGGTCGTGGGATCACTCATCTAGCACTGGCCCGATCGCCGGGACGGTAGGGTCTCGCCGAGCATGAGCGCCAGCAACGGAGCCACACGCGACCTATCGGTCGGGATCGTCGGCGCGGGGTTCGGCGGGGTCGGGATGGGGATCGCTCTACGGAGCGCGGGCGTGCTCGATTTCACGATCTTCGAGCGCGGGGAATCGGTCGGCGGCGTCTGGCGGGCCAACACCTACCCGGGCGCGGCCTGCGACGTTCCGTCTCACCTCTACTCGTTCTCGTTCGCACCCGGTCACAAGTGGTCGCGGCGCTACGCGCCGCAGCCCGAGATCCTCACCTACCTGCGCGATTGCGCGACCGACTTCGGGGTCATGCCCCACCTGCGCCTCGGGACCGAGGTGACGCGTGCCTCGTTCGACGGCGGGCGGGGCCGCTGGACGCTCGAGTCCTCGGACGGCGAGCGGCACGAGTTCGATCTCCTGGTCACCGCCTGCGGACAGCTCACCCGACCCGCGCTGCCGTCGATCGCCGGCGCCGAGCAGTTCGAGGGGCCGGCTTTCCACTCCGCCGAGTGGGACCACGAGAACGAGCTCGCCGGGCTCCGGGTGGCGGTGATCGGAACCGGCGCGAGCGCGATCCAGTTCGTCCCCGAGGTCGCCGAGGTCGCTGCCGAGACGACGATCTATCAGCGCTCGGCGCCGTGGATCCTGCCGAAGAGCGACCGCAGCTACCCGGCCTGGGAGCGGCGCCTGTTCCGGCGCTTTCCGGCCCGCGTCGCCGCGGCGCGGCTCGGGATGTTCTCGTTTCTCGAGCTCGCGACGTACGCGTTCACGGGGCACCCCGGCGTCATGGCGCCGTTCCGGCGGCTCGCCGACCTCGAGCGCCGCCGGGTCCTCGGCCACGACCCCGAGCTGCTCGCCAAGGCGACGCCCGACTACGAGATGGGCTGCAAGCGCGTCCTGTTCACCAGCGACTGGTACCCGACCCTGGCTCGCGCCGACGTCGAGCTCGTCCAGGGCGGCGTCGAGCGGATCACGCCGCACGGAGTCGTCGGGCCGGACGGAGTCGAGCGCGAGGCGGACGCGATCGTCTACGGAACCGGCTTCGAGAGCCACAACTTCGTCGCCCCGATGGAGGTCCAGGGGATCGACGGGCTCGAGCTGAACGACTTCTGGGGCGAGCGACCGGAGGCGCTGCTGGGCACGACTGTCTCGGGGTTTCCGAACATGTTCGTGCTCTACGGGCCGAACACCAACCACGGTGCCGGCTCGGTCCCATACACGCTCGAATGCCAGTTCAGCTACGTGATCGACGCCGTCCGCCGGCTTCGGGAGGGCGGCTTCCGCTGGATCGACGTCCGCCCGGAGGCCCAGGAGGCGTGGCGCGCGGAGATCGCGCGACGCAGCGCGAAGACCGTCTGGACCTCCGGCGGGTGCAGCAACTGGTACGTGAACTCGCGCGGCGAGAACACCAACAACTGGCCCGGGCCGTGGCTCGAGTACCGGCGTCGGACGCAGACGCCTCGACCCGGGCGACTACCGGGTCGCGGTCTAGCGCCGTGGCGCGAACGGTCGTCTTCTTTCCCGAGAGCGCCTACGGGCCGACCAACAACTGCGTCGGGATCGGCGACGTGCTGCGGCGCCGCGGCGATCGTGTCGTGTTCATCATCGAGGAGTCGTTCGAGGGCGCGCTCGCCGAGAAGGGGTTCGAGGAACGGCTGATGCGGCTGACGCCGCCGTCCGAGGAGGCCGAGGATCCGGGCCAGTTCTGGAAGGACTTCATCCGCGACACGGCTCCCGTCTTCCGCAGGCCGACGATCGAGCAGCTCGAGGGCTTCATCGCCCCGACCTTCGAGGCGCTCTGCGACGGAGCCCGCTACGTCGACGAGCGTCTGGTCGAGATCATCGACGAGGTGCGTCCCGACGTGATCGTCGAGGACAACGTCGTCTCCTTCCCGGCGCTCCCGGCCTCCGGCCTGCCGTGGGTGCGGATCGTCTCCTGCAACCCGGCCGAGATCAAGGATCCCGAGGTCCCACCGGCGTTCTCGGGGTATCCGGTCGCGGACCGAAGCGGCTGGTCCGACTACCGCGAGGAGTACAGGAGGGCGCTCGGTCCGCTGCAGCAGCGCTTCGACGAGTTCTGCCGCGACCGTGGGGCCCCGGCGCTCGACGAGCTCGAGTTCATCCACACGTCCCCGGAGCTCAACCTGTGGCTCTATCCGAGCGAGGTCGACTACGCCCGCGCCGAGCCGCTGACCGGCGGCCTGGCACAACCTCGAGGCGAGCGTTCGCGCGACCGATGCCGCGTGGGAGCTGCCCGAGGCGGTGGCGCCGGACGAGCGCCCGCTCATCTATCTCAGTCTCGGCTCGCTCGGCTCGGCCGACGTCGAGCTGATGCGCTCGCTGATCGGCTCGCTCGGCGACTCGGCATACCGCGTGATCGTCTCCAAGGGGCCCCAACACGACCAGCTCGAGCTCGCCTCGAACATGGTCGGCGAGGAGTTCCTGCCTCAGACATCGATCCTGCCGATGGTCGACCTGGTGATCACCCACGGTGGCAACAACACGGTCACCGAATGCCTTTACTTCGGCAAGCCGATGGTCCTGCTGCCGCTGTTCTGGGACCAGTACGACAACGCCCAGCGAATCGACGAGACCGGGTTCGGCGCCCGGCTCGCGACCTACGGGCACGAACCGGCCGAGCTTCACGCCGCGATCGACCGGTTGCTCTCCGACGCCGCCCCTTCACGACCACCTCGAGGCGATATCGCGCCGGCTTCGCGCCTCGCCGGGGACCGAGCGGGCGGCGGACCTGATCGCGGGCGTCGCCGCGAGCCGATAGCGGGCGGCTACGCGGCCGGGCGCAAGCGCCGGCGGCGAACCGTCCGCGAGCCGACCAGCTCCTCCCAGTCCGCCGCGTCGAGCCGACAGGGCTCGGTCGTCGCGAGGAAGTCCACGAGCACGTCGGCGAGCCCGTCGGGGTCCTCGAGATGGGGAAAGTGTGCCGCGCGCGGCAGGGTCTCGAAGCGGCTGTGCGGGATCGCCTCGTGAGCGGCGCGGCCGTGCTCGAGCGGGATCGTGCGGTCGCGCTCCCCCCAGACGATCATCGTCGGCAGCGCCCCGAGCAGGTAGAGGCGATCGACTGCGCTGACCCGCTGGCCGCGGGAGTCGATCACCGCGCGGAGGGTCTGTAGGAAGGCGCGCCGCGCCCCCTCGCCCTGCAGCGGCCGCAGCGCCCTGGCGACCGCCTCGAGGTAGACCGCGTTCTCGGAGCCGCGGCGCTCGAGCTCCTCGGCGAGTGCCGAGACCGATTCGACCACCCGAGGGCGCGCGGCGAGCGCCAGCGCAGGCGACGCGCCCGGCAGCGCCGCGAGCCGCAGCAACGGGCTCACCCGCGGTCCCAGCCCGCCGCTCGAGATCAGCACCAGACGGTCGACCCGTTCCGGGAACTGCCAGAAGAACTGCATCGCGACCCCGCCGCCGAGCGAGTGGCCGACGATCGTCGCGCTGCGGATCCCGATCGCGGCGAGCAGGTCGCGGATCGCCGCGGCGTGGGCACCGAGCGAGTAGTCGCCGCGCGGAGTCGCCGAGTCGCCGTGGCCGATCAGGTCCGGAGCGATCACGGTGTGGTCGGCGGCGAGGCGCTCCGCCACCACTCGCCAGTGGCGTGAGGAGTTGATCATCCCGTGGATCAGCACGACCGCCGGGCCGCTTCCCGCCATCCGGTAGACCACCTCGTGGCCGTGCAGGTCCGCCTGCCACTCCTCGAACCCACGCTCTCCGCTCGCCGCCATCAGGCGGCCACCTTAGCGGCGGCACGGTCGCCGAACCTCGGCTCCGGGTCGCTCAGGCGACGGTCTCGGAGCCGACGGTCGCGGTGATCCGGCGCTCGGCGAGCTCGACGTACTCAGGGACGAGCTCGAAGCCGACGAAGCGCCGGCCGAGGCGCCGGCTGACGATCGCGGTCGTACCTGCGCCGATGAACGGATCGAGCACGACACCGCGCGGCGGGCAACCGGCCCGGATGCAGGGCTCGATCAACGCTTCCGGGAAGACGGCGAAGTGCGCCTCGCGACACTTGCCGAGCGGCACCGACCAGACGGTCCGCTTGTTCCGGCCGGCCGGGTGGAAGGCTTGGTCCCAACGGCCGTCGTGGAGGTTGTGATCGCCGCCGTTCTTGCCCGCCTCCGGGGTGCCGCCGCGCCTGCCGAGGTGACGGCGGCCGCCCCGCATCCGGCTCTGCTCGGTGAACGTGACGTGGGGCTCGCGGATCGCGTCGGCGTCGTAGTGGTAGCGGGGCGAGCGGGCGAGCAGGAAGACGTACTCGTGGTCGGGGGTGGGCCGGTTCTTGACCGAGCTCGGCATCGCGTTCGGCTTCTGCCAGACGATGTCGGAGCGCAGCAGCCAGCCGTCCTCCTGAAGCGCCAGCGCGACCCGCCACGGGATCCCGAGCAAGCGGCCGTCGCGGTAGGTATCGCCGAGGTTCAGCCACGCGGTCGCGCTCGGCTTCAGCACCGGCCGCAGGGCGCTAAAGCGCTCCACGAGGCGGTCCACGTACTCGTCCGGACGACCCTCGCCGCCGAGCTCGCGGTCGTCGCGTCCTCCCGAGTAGGCCCGGTGGCCAAAGTACGGCGGGCTCGTGACGAGGCAGTCGACGACCCCGCGAGGCAGTCGCCCGGCGAGCTCCAGCGCGTCGCCGAGCAGGATCCGGTCGAGGTAAGCCTCGGCCGGCAACCGCTCTGCGGCGCCGCTGCCCACGACCGAATCGAATCAGGGCCCTCGGACCGCAAAAGAGCGCCGCCGGGCGCCGTTCTCATTTCACCGCGTGGAGGCCGGCGGCCTTCGTCGACCGGAGGATCAGGTGGCTGTCGCCGAACTCGTGCCAGAGATAGCCGTGCTCGAGCGCCGCCGCGTAGGAGCGTTCGAGCAGCTCCGCGCCCGCGGCCGCCTCGAGCATCTGCAGATGCGTCGCCTGGGGCTCGTGCCAGCCGGTGAGCAGGCCGTCGACGGTGCGTAGCCCGCGCTGCGGCGTGATCACGAGGCTCGTCCAGCCCGCGGATCCGGCCACCGACCCGTCGGGGTTGGCGGCGGTCTCGAGCGCGCGGACAACCGTCGTTCCGACGGCAACCACGCGACGGTCCCAGGCGTGGACCGCGTCGACCAGCCGCGCCGTCTCGCGCGGCACCGAATAGCGCTCCGCCTGCGGGGTCTCGTCGCGCTCGGGCGACGAGACCCCGGCGTGGAGGGTGATCGGAGCGACCAGGATCCCGCTCGCGACCAGCGCCGTGACCAGCTCGGGCGTGAACGGGCGCCCGGCGCTCGGCATCTCGGCGCTGCCCGGCTCGATCGCATAGGCGGTCTGGTAGGCATCCAGCGGCCAGTCGCCGGACGCGTAGCCGTAGCGGATCGGCCGCCCGTGGCGAGCCAGGTACTCCTCCACCCCGGTGTCTGCGTCAAACCGTGCCAGCCGAAGGCGGGCCCCGCCCGCGTACGGCGCGACCACGACCGCCGTCGCACCGCCCGCGAGGTTGAGCACTTCGCGGGCCCCGGGGCGCTCGTACGGCGAGCTGCCGTCGGCGCAGCGAAGCTCGACCACCCACCAGTCCGCAGGCATCCGCGGCGCCGGGGTGGCGAAGCGAAGCTCGACCTCGGTGCCGTCCTCGAGCCGAGCGGGCACCGCGGCGGGCAGGGTCGCGGACGTGTTGATGACCAGCAGGTCGCCCGGGTCGAGGAACCCGGGCAGGTCGCGGAAGCTCGCGTGCCGGATGCGCCCGTCGTCGCGGGTGGCGACCATCAACCGGACGTCGTCGCGCCCGGCGCCGCGCGCCTCGGGGGGCTCGTGGGCCTCGAGTCTCGGCGGCAGCGCGAAGGCCGGCGCGCTCAAGCCGGAACCCGGGCGAGATCTGCGGCCCGGTAGCGACCGCTCGGCAGCTCGCCCTCGATCAGCGTCAGCAGACCCGGCACGCTCCGCTCGGGCGGCGGCCGGTCGGAGATGTCCTCGCCGGGGAACGCCTCCTGGTGCATCCGGGTCCGCATGTCGCCGGGGTCGACCGCGTAGACGCGGAGGTCGGAGCGCTCGGCGCCGAGCACCGCGCTGAGCTGCTCGAGCGCGGCCTTGGCCGATCCGTAGCCGCCCCACCCGGGGTACGCCTCGACCGCTGCGTCGGAGGTGAGGTTGAGGATCGCCGCGCCCGGGGCGAGCTCCGGGAGCGCGAGCTGCACGAGGGCGAGCGGCGCGAACACGTTCGCCGCGTAGACGCGCTCCAGCTCGGCGAGCGGGTAGTCGGCGAGCTTTGGCTGCGGGCTCGGGCCGAGCACGGAGGCGTTGTTGACGAGCAGGTCGAGCTGCCCGCAGGCGGCGGCGAGCAGGCCGCGCCGATGCCACGAATCGCGGACGTCGCCCGGCAACGCGACCACCTCGCCGAGCTCCCGCAGCTCGCTCGCCGCGCGTTCGAGCTCGGCCGCTCCACGCGCGTCGACCACGAGCCGCCAGCCGTCAGCGGCCAGGGCCCGGGAGAGAGCGAGGCCCAGCCCGCGGGAGGCACCGGTGACGATCGCGGTCGGCATGGGGTCAGCGTAGGCGAGTCCGGGTCCCGGTTTGTAGGGGTAATTGGTCCTAGGACCGGGTGCGGACCAGCCCGGTACGCACCGCGTACAGCGCCGCCTGGGTGCGATCGCTGACCCCGAGCTTCGCCAGCACGTGGCCGACGTGGGTCTTGACCGTCTTCTCGGCGATCCCGAGCCGGCGCGCGATCAGCTTGTTCGAGAGGCCCGCGGCGATCAGCTCGAGCACCTCCTGCTCGCGGGGAGTCAGGCGCTGCGCCGGCGCGCCGGCCGGCTCTGCGATCGCCTCGACCAGCCGCGCCGCGACCGCCGGAGCGAGCAGCGTCTCGCCCTCGTGCGCGGCCCGCACCGCCCTGACGACCTCGCGGGGCTCGGCGTCCTTGAGCAGATAGCCGGCCGCACCCGCCTGGATCGCCGGCAGCAGCCGCCGCTCGTCGCTGAAGCTGGTCAGCACGATCACCCTGCACTCGACGCCGCGACGCCTCAGCTCGCGCATCGCCCCGACCCCGTCGAGCTCCGGCATCTCGAGGTCCATCAGGATCACCTCGGGCCGCAGCCGCTCGGCCTCGGCTACCGCCTCACGCCCGTTCGCAGCCTCGCCCGCGATCTCGATCCCGTCCTGGAGGCCGAGATAGGTGCGCAGCCCCTCGCGGACGACCGCGTGATCGTCGACGATCAGCACCCGGATCCCGTCAGCCACCGCGCACCCCGAGCGCGACCAGGCGCACCGTCGTTCCGGTCCCGGGCTCCGAGGCGACCTCGAGCCTGGCGCCGATCCGCTCCGCCCGCTCCTCCATCGAGGTGAGGCCGAGTCGGCGCGAACGCAGCTCGGGCGCCTTCGGATCGAATCCGATCCCGTCGTCGGCGACGACCAGCTCGAAACCGCCGCCGCCGTCTCCCAGCCGCACGCTGACCCGGCGTGCGGCGGAGTGGCGCAGCGCGTTCTGGACCGCCTCCTGGGCGATCCGCAGCAGATCGCGATCCCGGTCCGGGTCACCGGTCGTCGCCGAATCGGAGAGCTCGAGGGCGATCTCGGCGTCGTGCAACGGCCGCAGCGCCTCGACGTGCTTGCGCAGCGCCCCCGCGAGCCCGTCGCGCTCCAGATCGGCCGGTCGCAGCTCGCCGATCAGCGACCGCAGCTCATCGAGCGCCTCGCGCGCCAGCTCGCCGACCCGGTCGACCTGGGCGCGAGCGGCGTCCGCATCGTGATCGAGCAACGTCGAGGCGGCCTCGGCCGTGAGCACGACGCTGAACAGCTTCTGGCTGACCGCGTCGTGGAGCTCGAGCGCGAGACGGTTGCGCTCCGAGAGCGTCGAGAGCTCGCGGCTGCGCTCGTAGAGCCGCGCGTTCGTGATCGCGATCGCCGCGTGCGAGGCGAGCAGCTCGATCAGCTCCTGATCAGCGGCGCTGAACTCGGCGGCGCCCTCCTTGCCGGTCAGATAGAAGGCGCCGATCACGCCCTCCGGGGAGACGATCGGGACGCCGAGGAACGAGCGCATGTCGGGATGGCTGGGCGGCCACCAACCGCGAAACCGGGGGTCTTCGTGGATGTCCTCGGTCCGAAACGGCTCGGTCGTCTCGAGCATCGCGCCGAGCATCCCGTGGGTCCGTGGCAGCGGTCCGATCTCCGCGATCAGCTCGTCGTCCATCCCCGAGACGATGAAGCGGCTGAAGCCGCCGAGCCCGTCCGGGACCCCGATCGCCGAGTATCGCGCGTCGACGAGCTCGCGGGCGCGGTCGACGAGTCTCTGCAACACATCCTCGACCGAGAGCTCGGCGGCGACCGCCAGGACAGCGTCGCTGACGGCACGCAGGGCGGGGCTGAGGGCGTCGCTCACTCGTCCAATGGTGACGCCTGCGCAAGCGCGCAGCCACGAGCGATGATCTCGACCCGCCCGATGACTGCTGCAGCGTTTCCGACAGCCCGCTGGGATGTTTTGCGTCTCCCTCCCCCTTCGAGCCGACTCCTACTTCGAGGGGGCGTGGAAGAGGCATGCAATGTCAGAGGACATCACCCCGGACCAGGTAGTCGACGCAGCGCGGGAGCTGGGCCAGGACGAGTTCACCCGCGGCGACGTCGCCCAGAAGCTCGGCGTCCAGAGGCCCGAGATGAAGAAGGGCTTCAATCAGGCGCGCAAGGCCGGTCGCCTGACGAAGACCCGCGACGACGAGGAGAACACGGGCCACTTCCGGCTCAGCGACTAGCGCCGACGCCGGCGCCCTGCCGCTCAGGGCCGGCGGTCGGAGCCTGCGAGAGCGGCGATCGCCTCGAGGTGGAACTCCGTCATCTCGACCAGGTCGTCGACCTCGAGCGCCTCGTCGGCGCCGTGGGCCGCGTCGAGGTAGGCCTCGACCTCGCCGTGAAGGACCGGGGCGAACCCGTAGGCAACCGTGCCGTGGGTCGCGCGCACCCAGTGCGAGTCGGTGAAGCCGGTGTCGATGAACGGAAACAGCGTCGCCCCGGGGACGCGATCTGCGACGTAGTCCTCGAGCGCGCGGTACAGCGGCGTGTCGGTCGGCGACTCGGTGCCGCCCTCGAGCGGTTCGAGCAGCTCGAGCTCGTAGCGGAACCCGTCTCCGAGGGCGCGCTCGACGTGCTCCCGGATGTCGGCCTCCGTCTGCCCGGGGAGCGCGCGGCAGTCGCAGATCAGATCGGCGAACGGCGGGATCACGTTCGCGGGCTCGAACGTCTGCGACCCGGTAGGCGTGACGGTCATCCTCGTCATCGCCGGGAGCAGATCGGCGAGCACCGGGTGCTGAGCGCCGGCCCAGGCGATCGCCTCGTCGGCGCTGCCGCGCAGGGCGCCGAGGGCCGTCGAGGGCGGACGCGACCACGGGCACGAGGCGGGTCGGGGCCCGCTCGGCGAGCAGCCGGTCGACGGCGGTCGCCAGATGGCGCAGCGGGTTGTCGGCGCCGTCCGGGACCGAGGCGTGGGCCGCACGCCCGAAGAGGCGCAGGCGCAACGAGGTGACCCGCTTCTCACCGACCGACACGGTCACCACCCGCCGCCCGTCGGCCAGCTCGAGCAGCACCCCGCCGCCCTCGTTGAGGGCGAAGTCGCAGCGCAGGTCGTCGCGCTCGCGCACCAGCCACGACATCCCGACGTCGGCGGTGTTGCGCTCCTCGTCCGACTCGGCGACCAGCACGACGTCACCGGCCGGGCGCCGGCCGCTGCGCGCCAGGACAGCGACCGCAACGGCGCGCGCCGCGAGCTCGCCCTTCATGTCCGCGGCGCCGCGCCCGACCAGCCGGCCGTCGCGGAGCTCCGCCGCGAAAGGTCCAACGGTCCAATCGGTGCTCGGCGCGGGGACGACGTCGGTGTGGGCGAGCAGCATCAGCGAAGGCGCCTCGCCGCGACCCTCGAGGCGGGCGACGAGGTTGAGGCGCTCCGGGTCGGGCCCAACGAGCTCGCAATCGACGCCCGCGGCGCCGAGGTAGTCGGCGAGAAGCTGGGCGGCGGGGGTCTCGTTACCGGGCGGGTTCGAGGTGTCGAGCCGGATCAGCGCCTGAGCCAGCCCGACCACCTCGTCCCGGAGCCCGGCGTCGGTCATCGCAGCCGACGCTCGTGGGCGCCGGCGAGCCGGCGCACGGCCTCGGTCGGGAAGGCGTCCTGCATCGTGCCGTCGAGGCGCTCCGCCGGGCGGGCCGCGACGAGGCAGTTGTAGACCGCCTCGTGGGCGGCCTCGTAGGCGGCCGCGAAGTACGGGTTCAGGTCCGCGTTCTGCACGCCCCGGTCGTTCGAGGTCGAGAACGCGAGGCCGATCTCGCCCGAGCCCTGCGACGCGTAGGAGCCCGCGCGCGCGAGCCCGAGCAGCGGCCGCAGCGCGAGGCGGCGCAGCTGCTGGGCGGAGAGCGGCGCGTCGGTCGCGCAGACCGCGATGCAGGAGCCGTCGGCGGCGCTCTCGACGGCGACCGGATCGAGTCGCGAGCCGAGCAGATCGAGATACTCGCGGTCGCCGAAGTTGCACAGCAGGAGCACCCCGACGCGGTGGTCGCCGACCGCCCGCGACGCCGTTCCGATCCCGCCCGGGAAGTCGAAGCAGCTCATCCCGGTGCCGGCGCCGACGCTGCCCTCGGCCACCTCGTCTCCGAGACCCTCGAGCGCCCGGTCGACGTCGCCGGCGACGACGGTGCGCGAATCGGCCATCTCGCCGTCGTCGCACTCGCCGACGACCGGCAGAACGACCTCGCCGGGACCTCTGCCCGAGGCGAGCACCGCCGCCTGGAGGACCGTTCCGACGGCGTGCGACCCACACAGATAGACCGGCGTCTCGATCGCGCCGGTCTCGTCGATCTCGAGGTTGGGGGTGAGGACGCCGGTGCCGTTGACGGTCGCGACACCGGCGGGCGCCGGAAGCGACGGGGGCTCGATGACGGTCACCCCGGTGCGCTCGCCGCTCGCCGCCTGGGCGTGACCGACCCGGACCCCGCGGACGTCGGTGATCGCGTTGCGGGGACCGGGCTCGAGCTCTCCGACCGGGCCGGCGACCTCGCGCCAGCGCTCGGCCCTACCCATCGACCGCCTCGACCTCACGGCGCCCGAGCGTCGGGTCGTGGAGCAGGCAGGCGGCGAGCTGGTCGCGCCCACCGGTCGCGATCAGCGCCGGATCGACGCTGTCGCAGGGCTCGAAGCGCCTCGGACAGCGCGGGTGGAAGCGGCACCCGGTCGGGACGGCGGTCGCGTCGGGCAGCTCCCCGCTGAGCAGCTCGCGCGTGCCCCCGCCGGCGGCGGTCGGGACCGGGATCGCGTCGACCAGCGCCTGGGTGTAGGGATGCTGGGGGCGCTCGATCACGTCGACCGCGGTTCCCTGCTCGACCACCCGCCCCAGGTACATGACCGCGAGCCGGTCGCAGAGCGACCACGCGAGGCTCAGGTCGTGGGTGATGAACAGGAGCGCCAGACCGCGACTGCGCTGCAGATCCAGCAGCACCGCCAGGATCTGGGCGCGCACCGAGGCGTCGAGCATCGAGACGGGCTCGTCGCAGATCAGCCCCTCGGGCTCGAGCACGAGGGCGGCGGCGATCGCGACCCGCTGGCGCTGGCCGCCGGAGAGCTGGTGCGGGTAGCGATCGAGGAAGCGCTCCGGGTCGAGGCCGACGTCCTCCAGGGCCCGCGCCATCCGTCCCTCGCGCTCCGCTTTCGCCACGCCCTGGACGACCAGCGGCTCGGTGACGATCGTCTTCACCCGCTGGCGCGGGTTGAGCGTCTGGTAGGGATCCTGGAAGATCATCTGCACCCGCCGACGCAGCGCGTCGCGGCTGCTCTTGTCGTCGATCTCGGTGCCCTCGAGGGAGAGCGCACCGCCGACAGCCGGCTGCAGGCCGAGCATCGCCCGCGCCAGCGTCGACTTGCCGCAACCCGACTCGCCGACGACCCCGAGGATCTCGCCCGACCGCCAATCGAGCGAGACGCCGTCGAGCGCCCGCGCGACGCCGTCGCGGGCCTTGAACTGCACCGCGAGGTCGCGGACCTCGATCAGGGTGTCGCTCATCGCGCCGGGCTCCCGCGTGCCGCCGTCTCGGTCTTCGGCCACTCTCGCCAGGGCGCGAAGTGACACGCCGCGGACTGTCCGGCGCGGACCTCGCGCAGCGCCGGATCGGCGGAGCACTTCTCGGCGGCGTACGGACAGCGGGGACGGAACCGGCAGCCTTCGGGCAGCGCGCCCGGGTCGGGCGGGCCGCCGGGGATCGGCGCCGCCAGCCCGCGCCGCTCGCCGATCACCGGCAGCGTCTCGAGCAGCCGCTTCGTGTACGGATGCTGGGGGGCCTCGAAGACCGCGTCAACCGAGCCGGTCTCGACGATCCGCCCGGCGTACATGACGGCGATCCGGTCGCAGGTCTCGGCAAGCACCCCGAGGTCGTGGGAGATCAGGATCAGCGCCAGGCCGAGCTGCTCTCGCAGCCGCTCGAGCAGCTCCAGCACCTGCGCCTGCATGACCACGTCGAGCGCCGTCGTCGGCTCGTCGGCGATCACCAGCGACGGCCGGCAGGCGAGGGCCAGGGCGATCATCACGCGCTGGCGCTGGCCGCCGGAGAGCTGATGGGCGTAGCGGTGTCCGAGGGCGGGCGTGATCCCGACGGTGGTCAGCAGCTCGTCGATCCGCGCCCGCAGGTCCTTCGCGGAGGCGACCTGCTCGTGCAGGCGGATCGCCTCGGCGATCTGCGCGTCGACCCGCTGCACCGGGTCGAGCGAGTTCATCGCGCCCTGGAAGACGAGCGAGACGTGGCGCCAGCGGACCAGCTTCATGCCTCGCTCGGTGCGGCGATCGATGTTGATCGGCTCGGCGAGCCCCGGCGGGCGCAGGACGATCTTCCCTGTCTGCTCGAGCGTGCCGGCAGCAGCTTCATCACCGACAGCGCCGTGGTCGTCTTCCCGCAGCCCGACTCGCCCGCGAGCCCGAGCGCCTCGCCGGGGTCGAGCGTCAGGTCGACCCCGTCGACGATCGGGTTCGCGCCGTGACTGACCCGCAGTCCGTTGATCTCGAGCAGCGCCGTCATCGCTCGTCCCGCAGCCGTGGGTTGACGTACTCCTCGAACAGGTAGCCGAGCACCGCCACCGCCAGGACCAGGATCGTGATGCAGAGGCCGGGCGGGATCACGTACCACCAGGCGCCCTGGCTCGGGGCACCGGAGTCGAACGCGTTCTCGAGCATCGTCCCCCACGAGATCCGGGTCGGGTCGCCGAGCCCGAGGAAGGAGAGCGCCGCCTCGGAGAGGATCGCGACGGCGACGATCAGCACCGTGTTGGCGAAGATCAGCGGGAGCGTGTTCGGGAGGATGTGGGTCTTGATGATGTAGGGGTCGCCGGCACCCATCGCCCGCGCCCGCTCGACGAAGGCGCGCTCGCGCAGCGTGAACACCTGGGCACGGACGATCCGCCCGGTGCCCGCCCACGAGGTCAGCCCGATGACCAGGATCAGCACCGTGAGCGACGGGTTCAGCAGCCGGGCGAGCACGATCATCAGCGGCAGCGTCGGGATCACCAGGAACCAGTTCTCGAGCGCGTCGAGGATCCGGTCGGTCCAGCCGCCGAAGTAACCGCCGGCGAGCCCGACGATCGAGCCGAGGATCGACGAGATGATCGCCGCGGCGAAGCCGACGACGATCGAGACGCGCGCTCCGACGAGGATCTGGGAGAAGACGTCGGCCCCGTTCTCGGTCGTCCCGAGGATGTGGTCGAAGCTCGGCGGCGCGAGCACGTCGAGGCTCGACGCGGTCGGATCGTAGGGCGCGAGCGCGCTGCCGAAGATCGCGATGAAGACGGACAGCCCGATGATCGCGATGCCGATCCGCCCGCGCCAGGTGCCGAGCAGCAGCGCGCGAACCCGTTCCTCGCCGCGGACCTCTGCGGGCTCCGGCTCGCCGGGCAGATCGAGGACCGCTGCAGGCTCGACGCTCATGATCGGCACCCTTCATTGCGACTGCACCCGCGGGTCGAGGTAGAAGTAGAGGCAGTCGGCGATCAGGTTGGCGACGATCACCCCGACCGAGAAGACGAGGAAGGTTCCCTCCAGCACCGGGAAGTCCTTGTCGTTGATCGCCTGGAAGCTGAGCTCGCCGAGGCCCGGCCAGGAGAAGATCGTCTCGATCGTGATCGCGCCGCCGGCGACGGCGCCGAACTGGATCGCCGACAGGGTGACGAGCGGCAGCAGCGCGTTCGGAACCGCGTGGCTGCGGACGACCCGGTGCCAGGGCAGGCCGGTCGCCCGCTTCACGGTGACGAAGTCCTCGGTCAGGACGTCGACCATCGACGAGCGCATGATCAGGAAGTACTGGCCGAGCAGCATCAGGGTCATCGCGGTCGCCGGCAGGATCAGGTGGTCGAGGACGTCGGTGGCCTCCGCCCACCAGCTCGGAAACTCGACCCCTGGGGTCATCTGCAGGCCGGACGGGAAGATCGGTATCCAGACGGCGAAGACGAGGATCAGGATGATCCCGATCCAGTACTCCGGCGCCGCGTACGTGAACAGGCTGAAGCCGAGCAGGCCGTCGTCGGCCTTCTTCCCCCGCCGGGTCGCGGCCATCACCCCCATCCAGCTACCGAGCAACGTCGCCAGCAGCGTCCCGGTGCCGACCAGCAGCAGGGTCCAGGGCACCGCGTCCTTGATCTCGGTCCAGACCTGCTCGCGGCTCTGCTGGCTGACCCCGAGGTCGAGCGTCAGCGTGTCCCCGACGTAGTCGGTGAACTGCCCGAGCAGCGGCTTGTCGAGGCCGTAGTCGGCCTTCAGCTTCTCGATCTCCTCGGGGTCGAACCCGGCAGCCGCGCGAGCTGGGTCGTCGGGTCGCCCATGACCCGGAAGAGAAAGAAGTTGAAGATGATCACGAACGCGATCGTCACCACCGCCCCGACGAGCTTGCCCGCGAGCCAGCGGCCGCTCATCGTCGGCCCCTCATTCCTCGACCTCCAGCGGCTCGCGTTCGCGGCGGCGGCTCTGGCGCGAGCCGAGGAACCAGCCACCGACCCCGAAGACGATCGCGGCGACGATCGCGAGGCCCGGCGATTGCCCGCCGCCCTCGTCCGAGCCGCCGCCGGCCACCGGTGTGATCGACAGCAGCGGCTCGTAGCCGACCTGCTCGCAGATGATGTCCCCGGTCGTCGTCCTCGGGACAGGACTGGCTCGACGTTGGCGACCGTGTCGGTGCGGTAGGCCTGCAGGTTCGGGTCGTAGGTGAGGACGATGTACGGCAGGTCGCGCTGGGTGATCGCGACCATCTTCTGGATGATCGCCTTGCGCTCCGGGACGTCGAAGGTCCCGGCCTGCTCGGCGAACAGCCGGTCGTAGTCGGGGTTGTCGTAGAAGGAGTCGGAGAGGCCGCCGATCTCCGAGCTCAGGAAGAGGCTGAGCAGGAAGCTCGGGTCGTACGGGTCGCCGCCCCAGCCCCAGATGAAGGTGTCGAAGTCCGGCGCCGGCTTGCCGTCGACCTTCTGGATCGTCAGGTCGGTGAGCTTGTCGACGCTGACCACCTGGACGTTGAACTGAACCCCGATCTGCCTTCGCCTCCTCGGCGACCAGCTTCGCCGCCTGGATGTTGTAGGAGGACTCGGAGCGCACGTAGAGGTCGAACTCGAGCCGCTCGTCGCCCTTCGTCCGCACACCGTCGTCGCCCATCACCCAGCCGGCGTCGTCGAGGATCTGGTTGCCCATCTCCGGGTCCAGCGGATAGTCCTGCTCGGGCTGCTGGTAGAAGGTCTTGTAGAACTCGGGCAGGATCCCGTGGGCGGGGAACGAGGTGTCGCGGGCGGCGATCGTGTTGATCCGCTCGCGGTCGATCGCGTAGGCGATCGCCTGGCGCACATCCCGGTCCTGGACCGCGGGGTTGAACTGGGCGTCCGGGCACTTGTCCGCCGGGCACAGGTTGAACGCGAGCTCGGTGTATGAGGGCGAGGCGCTCGCGACCGTCTCGATGTTGGGCTCGTCGCCGAGGCGGGCGAAGTTGTTCGACGAGACCTCGACCACCATGTCGACCTCGCCGAGCTGCAGGGCGCGCTCGACCGCGTCCTGGTTGCCGTACTTGATGTACTGGATCTGGTCGAAGGACGGCTCCGGACCGCGGAAGTTCGGGTTCCGCTCCATGCGGATGATCTTTCCCCGCTCGTACTCGGTGACGATGTACGGCCCGCTGCCGACCAGCGGCAGGTCCGGCTTGTAGGTCCCGGTGAGGTCCTTGAGCGGCACCTTCCCCCAGATGTGCTTCGGGAGGATGTAGATGAACAGGCCGCCGACGATCCGCGCGTCCGGCCGGCGGGTGTGGATGACGACCGTGGTCGGGTCCGGGGTGTCGATCCGGGTCACGTTCGAGGTGTAGTTGGTGAACAGGGCGCCGTTGTCGCCGAGCACCTCGAGCGACCACTTGACGTCCTCGGAGGTGATCGGCTTGCCGTCCGACCACTTCGCGTCCGGGTCGAGCTTGAAGGTGACCGTCTTCTTGTCGTCGGAGACGGTCCAGCTCTGTGCGATGCCCGGGGCCGGCGAGAGGTCCTTGGGGTCGAAGTTGACCAGCAGGTCCCAGTTCATCGCCCAGACGTTGTAGTCCTCCTCGTCGAGGCCGGTGAACGGGTTCAGCGTCGCCGCATCCTGGGCCCAGCCGATCCGCAGCACGCTGCCGCCGGAGGAGTCCTGCGCCGTCGCGGAGCCGGATACGGCGAGCGCCAGCGCGATCGTCGCCGAGAGCAGGCTGAAGCCGATCGAGATCCGTCTCAGGGTCATCAGGAGCCTCCGTTTCCGCGTTTGTCCATTCTCGGGTCGACCGCCGCCTCGACGACGTCGAGCGTCTTCGCGCCGCCGTCGAGGCGAACCGTCGCCCCGAGCGGCATCGTCGCCATGTGCCTGCCGTGGCCGACCGGGAGGTTGGCGATCGCCGGGATCCCGAGCGGGGCGATCAGCTCGTCGAGCATCTCCTCGACCGAGAGCGTCGACTCCGGCCCCTCCGGCACGGTCTGGTAGTTGAGGTTCACGTTCGTGCCGAAGACGAAGCCGGCGACGCGTTCGAGCTTGCCGGCCCGGACCAGGTGGTTGAGCGCCGTGTCGATCAGGTACGGCTCGGTGTTCAGGTCCTCGACCATCAGGATGCAGCCGTCGGTCTCGACCTCGAACGGGGTGCCGATGCTCGCGCACAGCAGCGTCAGGCAGCCGCCGACCAGCCGCGCCTCCGCCGTTCCCTCACCGACGGTGAGCACGTAGGGGTCCTCGGGATCCTCGAACACGCGCCCGAGCGGCTCTGCCTCGAAGGCGCGGTGGAACCAATCCTTGGTCTCCGCGGTGAGCTCCTTGCGGCGGCGCGTGAAGCGGAGGAAGTTCGGGCCGTAGAACGTCACCCAACCGGCGTGGGAGGCGAGCGCCAGGTGCAGGGCCGTGATGTCCGAGAAGCCGCAGACGATCCGCGGCTCCCCCACGGCGCCCCAGTCGATCAGGTCGTAGAGCCGCGCCGTCCCGTAGCCGCCGCAGAGCGCGTGGACCATGTCGATCCCGGGCTCGCTCAGCGCCCACTGCAGGTCCGCGGCTCGCTCCTCGTCGGTCCCCGCGAGGTAGCCGTGCACCTTGCGGTAATTCGGTCCGAAGACGACGCGGTGCCCGCGGGCCTCGAAGTACGCGGTCGCCTGCTCGGTCTCCGAGCGGGTCTGCGGGGGGCTCGCCGGCGCGACGACGGCGATCGTCGCCTGCTCGGGGAGCGCCGGGGGCTTGATCCGAGCCGCAGGTCCGCTCATCGTGCCGCCACCGCCTGCCGGGAGACGCTTTCGATCGCTTCGTCGATCAGCTGCGCCGAGGCCTGCAGCGAGCCGAGCACCAGCTCGACGTGGAGCTCCGCCACCTGCTCGAGCTTCAGCGGCCCGCGTGGATCGAACCAGAGCGCGACCCCGGTGCACTGCAGGAGGATCGCGTAGGTCGCGACGTGGGCATCCGAGGCGCGCAGCGACCCGTCGCGAATGCCGTCGCGGATCATCTCGCTGAAGATCGCCTGGTAGTCGTCGCGCTTCGCGATCAGTGCCCCTCGCGGCGCCTCGGTGAGGGCGCGGATCTCGCTGTCGGTGACGAACGCCGCGCGTGGGTGCAGTCCGTGGAAGACGACGTGCTCGCGGACCGCCGCAGCCAGTCGCAGCGCGGGGCGCCGGTGGCGGCCGATCGCCGCGATCACCTTCTCGGTCAGCTGCTCCATGAAGTCGTCCTGGAGCTGGACGAGGATCGCTTCCTTGTTCGAGTACCAGTGATAGATGGCCGCCGGCTGCACGCGCGCGGCGGAGGCGATCGCGCGCATCGGCGTCGCGTGGTAGCCGCGGCGGGCGAACAGCTCGACCGCCGCCTCGTGGATCGCCTCGCGGGTCTCCGGACCGCGCCGACTCGACGAGCGGCCGTCGGTGGTCGACCCACCGCGGGCATCCCCGGCGAGGATCGCGTCGGACTCAGCCAAGCTGCAACAGCTCCCGCGTCTGGTCCTGGGTGGCGACCTCGCGGCCGAGCGTGCCGGCGAGCCCGACCGCCATCTCGACCAGCGCCGCGTTCGAGGGAGCGAGCACGCCGCGGCTCAGATACGCGACGTCCTCGAGCCCGGTGCGGATCCCCGGGGCGCCGAGCAGCAACGCCAGCCCGAGCAGGCGCTGGTGGTGGCGCCCGATGCAGGTCACGGTCCAGAACGCGTCCTCGGGCAGCGGACGGCGCATCGCCGCGAGCGCCTCCGGCGAGGCGTCGATCCCGCCGGGTACCCCGAAGACGAGGTTGATCCGCAGCGGCGGCGGCAGGATCCCCTGCTCGAGCCAGCGCACGGCGCTGACCACGTGTCCGACGTCGAACGCCTCGACCTCGAGCGCGATCCCCGCCTCGGTCGCCCGCTCGATGATCCCGCGGCCGGCGGGGGGCGGGGTGATGAAGGTCTCGTCGCCGAAGTTCATCGAGCCCGATTCGACCCCCGAGATGTCGGGCTTCGCCTCGAGCCCGGTGGTCCGCTCCTCGATCGTCATGTCGTTGGCGCCGCCGGTCGAGACCATCGTCAGCACGTCGCAGCCGGCTCGGATCCGATCGATCGCGTCCACGAACAGCTCCGGGCGGCCGCTCGGCGTGCCGTCGTCCTCGCGCACGTGCAGGTGGGCCACCGTGGCCCCGGCCGCGCTCGCCCCGATCGTCGAATCGGCGATCTCCTCGGTCGTGTAGGGGATGTTCGGGTTGTTCTCACGGAAGACGTCGGCGCCGGTGATCGCGACGGTGACGACCACCGGATCGGTGTTCCAAGCGCTCATCGGGGGGCCTCCTCCGAGCGCGTCAGGGAGGCGCGCTCCTCGTCGGTGATCGGTCGCGAGCCACGTTCGGTGGGGTCCCAGAGGACGATTCCGAACTCCGCCTCGACGACCACCTGGCCTCGGTCGTCGAGGATCCGCTCGCTCGTCGTGACGCTCGAGCGTCCGAGGTCGCGGACCGCGCACTGCACGGTCACCGCCCCGAACGCCGGGTCGAGCTCGTCGCGGAAGCTCACCGAGCAGCGCCCGACGACGTACTCGTCGCGCGGGATGCCGTGGCGCTTCAGGAACGCGTCCCGCCCCTCCTCGAGGTAGGTGAGGACGACGGTGTGGTTGACGTGGCCGAGCCCGTCGAGGTCCCGCCAGCGCATCTGCACCCGGTGCCCGGCGGCGGCGTCCAAGGGCTCTCGCGCGACGCTCACAGGGGCTCCTTGGCCGGGACGCCGAGGGCCTCGCGCAGCGCCCCCGAGCGGCGGACGAGATCGAGTGCGTAGGCGCCGCGGTCGGGCGAGAAGCCGCTGCCGACCAGCATCCGAACGTCTGCTCCGATTCCGTCGGCGGCGAGCGCCGCGGCGGAGAAGCTCGTCGCCATCGAGAAGAACAGCACCGTGCCCCCCTCGGCGGTCAGGAGGATCGCGGTCGGCTCGCAGCCGGTCGCGTTGACGACGACGACCGTGAGATCGGCCGGGGGCGCCCCGGCGGCCCGCATCGCCTCGACCGCGCCGAGCGGGTCGCGCAGGTCGGCGGTCACGCCGACGTCGCAGAGCCCGAGCTCGGTGACCCGCTCGACCGCCCGCGAGTCGACGTCCGCGGCTATCAGGGTCCCGGATCCGGTCCGATCGCGGGCGGCGGCCAGCGCCAGCTTCCCCGCGTGGCCGGCGCCGAGCACGCAGACGCTGCCCTCCGCCGGCACCAGGTCGCGCAACTGTGAGGCCGCGGCGCAGACGTCGTAGACCTCGAGCGCGGTCGCGAGCGGCAGGTCGTCGGGGATCGGCGCCCACGACGCTCGATCGAAGACGTAGGCCGTTCCCGTGACCTCCACCTGAGGCGAGTCGGGATCGAGACCGGTGACCGCGTCGAGCCGCAGCGGGGTCAGCGTCAGCGAGCCCAGGGTCGCGATCTCCGTCCCGATCGGAGGGGGCGAGGAGAAACGCTCGCCGACCGCGGCCACGGTGCCGAGCAGGATTCCGCCCGAGTCGGTTTCGGGGTTGTGCATCTTGCCCCGCGACTCGACGATCTCGCGGATCCGCGCGGCGATCGGATCGGCGTCGCCACGCGCCCGGTCGCGGAGGTTGCGATGCGAGGTCGAGTCGAGACACAGCCGCTCGACCTCGACCTCGACCTCGTGGGCTCGAACCGGACCCGTGGGATCGAGACGCTGCGCGGTCTGCGGTAGCGAACCGGGCGGGTCGACAACCCTGTCGACGCCGAGCTGCTCCCTGATATCGACCACGGACTCCCTCTTCATGAACGACCGTTGGAACCTATCCTGGGCCGTTTCTGTGTGTCAATGGGCTGATCTGTCCAACCATCTGGACGACGATGCGACTGAACGTCCGTTCGGCGTGCGGCCACCTCACGCGCGGGCGTCCGCACCGCCTCGACAGCCGGCGACGGAGCCGTCGACGATCAGCGCAAGCGCGTCTCGTCGAGAGCGCTTTCGGACAGCCCGGCGGCTTCGAGGGCCTCTCGGGGCTCGTAGTAGGCGCGAAGGTAGGTGATCCGTTCCCCGGTCACCTCGACGACATAGGCCCACAGATGCTCGAACGGGATTCCGCTGCTCGAAGCGTGGCCTCGGTATCGGACGAACGGCACCTGGCGCTCTCCCGCATCGAATACGTGCTCGACCGTGACGGTGATCTGATCCTCGTCGCCCAGCACCTCCAGGTAGCCCTGCCAACAGCGGAGTACGACGTCGCGGCCGTTATACGAGGAACCCCCGGGCAGGCGCGGGTCCTCGACGTACTCGATCTCCGGGTGCCAGTACGTTTCCGCCGTTTCGGCCAGGTCTCCCTCGAACGCCTTGCGGACGAGTTCGACGTTCTCCTGCGACATCGTCCGCGCAGTATCCCGCCAGACGGTTCCGGTTTCCATGCGAGCGCCCCCGCGGTCTGCGTGACCCGACCGGTGCCGAACCGGCGGGTAGCCTCTCGATCCCGTGAGCCTTGCGATGCCCGTCGTCTGGAGCGACCGCCACCGGCTGCACGAGCCGGGCGGCGAGGTCTGGGTCGGCATCCGGACCCCCGGGACCGAGCTGCCGGCGCGCGCGGAGCGAATTCGCGAGTCGCTCACCGAGGACGGCGCGCGGTTCGTCGCCGCCGCGGGCCAGCCCGACGCTGCCGTGCTCGCTGTCCACGACCCCTCGCTGGTCGCCTACCTCGCGAGCGCCTGGGGCGACTGGACTGTCGCCGGACTGACCGAGGATCCTGGCCAGGACCGCGTCGTCCCCTACGTCTTCCTGCACCCCGGCCTGCTCTCCGACCGCCCGCCGGGGATCCCGGCGGCGACGACCGCCCGGGCCGGCTACTTCGCCTACGACACGATGACCCTGATCGGGCCCGGCACCTGGGAGGCGGCCCGGGCCGCGGTCGACGCGGCGGTCACGGCGGCCGACCTCGTGCTCGGCGGCGAGCCCGCCGCATACGCGTGCTGCCGTCCGCCCGGCCACCACGCGACCCGAGACTGCTTCGGCGGCTCGTGCTATCTGAACAACACCGCCGCCGCGGCGGCGCGGCTGCGAGGGGCCGTCGACGGCCCGGTCGCCGTGATCGACGTCGACGCGCACCACGGCAACGGGACCCAGGCGATCTTCTACGACGACCCCGGCGTCCTGGTCGGCTCGGTACACGTCGACCCGGGGGCCGGGTGGTTTCCCCACTTTCTGGGGTTCGCCGGGGAGACCGGCGCCGGTGCCGGAACCGGGGCGAACCGCAACCTGCCGTTGGCCCCGGGCGCCGGCGACGAGCGGTGGTTGGCGGCGGTCGCAGATCTCGCGGAGTGGGCGCGGGCCGGCGGGGCGCGGGCCCTCGTCGTCGCGCTCGGCGTCGATGCCGCCGCCGGCGACCCCGAGAGCCCGCTGCGGGTCAGCGCCGGCGGCTTTCGAGCGGCGGGGCGGGCGCTCGGCGCACTCGGCCTGCCGACCGTCGTCGTCCAGGAGGGCGGATACGACCTCGCCGCGATCGGGCCCTTGGTCGGCGAGGCGCTGGCCGGGATCGAGGAGGGCGTCGGCCGATGAGCTGACCGCGCGAGCGCGGCGGCGACCTCGCTCCGGTGATGCGGCTCGCCGGGCCGGGCGCGCCGATGATCCGGTGCATCCCGCCGGCGTTCGAGACCGCCGCGACCAGCTCCGGCGTGCTGAGACCGGCCATCGGCGCTTGGACGATCGGGTAGCTGACCCCGAGCACGCGGGCGATCGCGGTGTCGGCCCAGGCGATCGGTCGAGGGTAGTCCGCCGCGCCCGCGGCGGCTGAATAATCTGGCGTCGTGCTTGGCCTACCGACCCGCGTGCGCGCCTGCCTGTTCGACCTCGACGGCGTGCTGACAAAGACCGCAACGGTCCACGCCGCGGCCTGGAAGCAGATGTTCGACGTCTATCTGAAGGCGCGCGCGGAGCGGACCGGCGAGGAGTTCGTGCCCTTCGACATCGACGCCGACTACGGCGAATACGTCGACGGCAAGCCGCGTAGCGACGGCGTCCGCTCGTTCCTCGCCTCGAGGGGGATCGACCTGCCCGAGGGCGACGACGAAGACAGCCCCGAGGTCGAATCCGTGCGCGGCCTCGGCAACCGAAAGAACGAGATCGTCCTGAAGATGATCCGTGAGGACGGCGTCGAGGCCTACCCAGGGTCGGTGTCCTATCTCGAGGCGGCGCAGGCCGCCGGTCTGCGCCTCGCGGTGGTCTCGTCGAGCAGCAACTGCCGCGACGTGCTCGCCGCCGCCGGAATCGAGCACTTCTTCGAGGCTCGGATCGACGGGGTGGTCGCCGAGCGCGAGCACCTGAAGGGTAAGCCCGCTCCCGACACCTTCCTCGCAGGCGCCAGGACGCTGGACATCGCGCCGGACCGGGCCGCGGTCTTCGAGGACGCGCTCGCCGGAGTCGCCGCGGGCCGCGCAGGCGGCTTCGCCTGCGTCGTCGGAGTCGACCGCGTCGGCCACGCCGACGCACTGGGCGAGCACGGCGCCGGCGTCGTCGTCCGAGATCTCGCGGAGCTGCTCGAGGACCAGTGATCGATCACCGCTGCTTCTCGACCGAGCCGTGGGCGGTCCGCGAGACCGGTCTCGACCTCTCGGTGCTCGCCCACAGCGAGTCGATCCTCGCGCTCGCCAACGGGCACATCGGCCTCCGAGGGAACCTCGAGGAGGGCGAGCCCAACGGCCTTCCCGGCACCTACCTGAACAGCTTCTACGAGACGCGGCCGCTGCCATACGCGGAGAGCGCCTACGGCGACCCGGAGGACGGGCAGGTCCTGGTCAACGTCACGAACGGGAAGATCATCCGGCTGCTCGTCGACGACGAGCCGTTCGACGTTCGCTACGGCGAGCTGCGCGACCACGAGCGGGTGCTCGACTTCCGCGCCGGCGTCCTCCGACGTGAGGCGGAGTGGGTATCGCCGGCGGCACAGGCGGTCCGGATCTCCTCTGTCCGGATCGTCTCACTTGTCCATCGGGCGGTCGCGGCGATCCTCTACGAGGTCGAGCCGCTCGAAGCGGCGGCGCGGATCGTCGTCCAGTCCGAGCTGGTCACCAACGAGCCGCTGCCGGCCATCCCCGACGGCGATCCGCGGGCCGGCACCGGGATCGGCGCCGCGTTGCGCTCGGAATCCTTCGGCAGCAGCGGCGACACCCGCGTCGGCCTCGTGCACCGCACCGACTCCAGCGGGTTGCGGATGGCGGCGGCGATGGACCACGTCGTCGACGGACCGCCCGGGACCGAGACGAGCGCCGAGGCCAGGGAGGACCTGGGCCGCGTCATGGTCGCGACCGAGCTGCAGCCCGGACAACGGCTGCGCGTGGTCAAGTTCCTCGCCTACGGCTGGTCGAGCCAGCGTTCGGAGCCGTCGGTGCGCGATCAGGTCGAGGCGGCGCTCGCGAGCGCGCGCCGCAGCGGCTGGGAGGGGCTGGTGGCGGCCCAGCGCCAATACCTGGACGAGTTCTGGAAGCGCGCCGACGTCGAGATCGACGGCGACGCCGAGCTCCAGCAGGCGGTCCGCTTCTCGCTCTTTCACACCCTGCAGGCAGGAGCGCGTGCCGAGCGGCGCGCGATCGCCGCGAAGGGGTTGACCGGGTCCGGCTACGACGGGCACACCTTCTGGGACACCGAGACCTTCGTCCTCCCGGTGCTCACCTACACAGCCCCGGATGCGGCCCGCGACGCGCTCTGCTGGCGACACGCGACGCTCGACCTCGCTCGCTCCAGGGCGCGGGTGCTCGGCCTCGACGGCGCCGCGTTCCCCTGGCGGACGATTCGCGGCCAGGAGTGCTCGGGATACTGGCCCGCCGGGACCGCCGCCTTCCACATCAACGCCGACATCGCCGACGCGGTGCTCCGCTATCGCGCGGCGACCGGCGACGATGCGTTCGACCGCGACGTCGGGCTCGAGCTGCTCGTCGAGACCGCGCGGATGTGGCGCTCGCTCGGACACCACGACGCCCACGGCCGGTTTCGGATCGACGGCGTCACCGGACCGGACGAGTACAGCGCCGTCGCCGACAACAACGTCTACACCAACCTGATGGCCGAGCGGAACATGCGCGCCGCGGCCGATGCGGTCGAGCGCCACCCCGACCGCGCGCGCGAGCTCGGTGTCGATCGCGAGCAGGCCGCCGGCTGGCGCGACGCCGCGCAGGCGATGCTCGTCCCCTACGACGACGCGCTCGGGGTCCACCCCCAGGCCGAGGGTTTCACCGAGCACGCTCGCTGGGACTTCGCCGGGACCACGGCCGAGCAGTATCCGCTGCTTCTGCACTTCCCGTATTTCGACCTCTATCGCAAGCAGGTGGTCAAGCAGGCCGACCTCGTCCTGGCGCTGTATCTGCGCGGCGACGCGTTCTCGCTCGAGCAGAAGGCCCGCGACTTCAGCTACTACGAGGCGCTGACGGTCCGCGACTCGTCGCTGTCGTCGTTCGTCCAGGCGGTGATCGCGGCCGAGGTCGGCCACCTCGAGCTCGCCTACGACTACTTCGCAGAGGCCGCGTTGCTGGACCTCGGCGACCTCCACCACAACACCCGCGACGGGATCCACCTCGCGTCGCTGGCCGGCGCCTGGATCGCGGCCGTGGCGGGCTTCGGCGGGATGCGCGATCACGACGGCTCATTGAGCTTCACGCCGCGGCTCCCGCCGCGCCTCGGCCGGCTCGCCTTCCGGCTCGTCTTCGGCGGCCGGCTGATCAAGGTCGAGGTCGAGCCCGACCACACGCGCTACACGCTCGTCGAAGGTGAGGCGCTCCCGATCAGCCACCACGGCGACGCGGTGACGATCGGCCCGGACGAACCATTGACCTGCTCGATCCCGCCGCCGCCGGAGCGCCCGACGCCGCGGCAGCCGGAGGGTCGGGCCCCGGCGCGGCGGCGGCCGGAGGCCTAGATGATTGATTGCACGGAGTCGCGTGCACGGGCGGCGGCGTGCGGGCAGGGCGGCACGGGGGGGGGGGCAGCACGGAGTCGCGTGCGCGGGGGCGCGCGGAACCGGGCTGGGCGTGGCCGGCAGGCGCAGCCGATGCCGGTTGGCAACTACCCCTGAGAGGAGATCGGCGGCGGCTGTGACAGCTCGAGCCGAGGCGCAGTCCTCAATCGACGAGCCGCTTGGTCATCTTGCTCACCGCGATCCGCCAGAGCACGAACGAGAAGGCGACGAGCCCGGCGAAACGAACCGCGTCGAGCGGCTCGAGCCCGAAGCTCGCGCCGCGGACGAGCTCGACCAGCTGATGCAGCGGGTTGAACTGCGCGGCGATCTGGAAGCCCTCGGGCAGGCCCGAGATCGGGAAGAAGGTGCCGGCGACGAGGAACAGCGGCGTGATCACGAGCGTCGTCACGTAGTTGAACTGGTCGATCTTCGCGACGCTCGCGGCGACCGCGATCCCGAACGCGGCGAAGCCGAGCGCTGTGAAGAAGCAGAAGAACGGCACCAGGAGCATTCCCCACGCCGGGTCGAGCCCGAACGCGAACGTGACAATGAGCGGGAAGCATCCGTAGACGCTCGCCCGCAGCCCGATCCACAGCATCTCCGCCGTGACCAGCTCCTCGACGTCGACCGGCGCCGCGAGGATCGCGTCGTAGGTCCGCTGGAAGCGGTGCTTGACGAACGTCCCGAACATCGCCGGCAGGGCGCTGGCGAAGATCACCGCCGTGGCGACCATTCCGGTGCCGACGAACTCGACATAGTCGAGCCCGTCGACGTTGCTGACCAGCGTCGCCCCGAGCCCGAGCCCGAAGGCGAGCAGGTAGATCGTCGGCTCGAGCAGGCTGGAGAATGTCGTCGACTTCCAGAACGAGCGGAAGTTGGCCACCTCGCGGCTCATCACCCCGGTGATCGCGGCGGGCTCGAGCCGCCCGGTGCCGACCCCGCGCCGCTTCATTCCGCCTCCTCGCCGGTCAGCAGGACGAAGACGTCCTCGAGCGAGGCCGCCCGCCGCGGAGCCTCCGGGGGGACGAGACCGTCGGTGACCCGCTCGGAACCGACGACGGCGATCGCCGGCCCCGCCGCACGGACAGTGTGGCCGGCAGCCAACGCCAGCTCACGGACCGCCTCGAGGCGCTCGGGCGGCCCGTAGATCTCCGCCGTCTCGCGCCCGGCGTGGGTCGCGATCAGCTCCGCCGGCCGCCCGCGGGCGATGATCTTCCCGGCGGCCATCACCGCGACCTCGTCGGCGAGCCGCTCCGCCTCCTCGATGTAGTGGGTCGACATCAGGATCGTCGTCCCCTGGGTGCGAAGCCCGTCGATCAACGACCAGAGCTCGGTCCGGATCTGCGGGTCGAGGCCGACCGTCGGTTCGTCCAGGAGCAGGATGCGGGGGTGATGTACGAGGCCCCTCGCGAGCAGCAACCGCCTCCGCATCCCCCCGGAAAGCTGGTCGACCGCATCGTCGCGGCGCGCCTCGAGGCGCGCCAGCGCCAGCGCCCGGTCGACCGCCGCGCCGACATCGTCGACCCGGTAGAGGCGCGAGAACACCGCGAGGTTCTCCGCCACCGAGACGTCGACGTCGAGGTTGTCGAGCTGCGGTACGACGCCCATCTCGGCCCGGGCGGCCTTCGCTTCGGCGGGCAGCTCGTAGTCGAGCACCCTGAGCTCGCCCGAGTCGGCGATCGCCTGTCCGGTGAGCAGCCGCATCGTCGTCGACTTGCCGGCGCCATTCGGGCCGAGCAGGCCGAGGCAGATGCCCTCCGGCACCTCCAGGTCGAGGCCGTCGACCGCCCTGATCGCCCCGAAGCGCTTGAAGACGTTGCGGAGCTCGATCGCCGCCATCGACGCAGACTGTGACAGGAGCCCTCGCCCGGCGTCCAAGGCAGCCGCGACGTTTCGAGCTCGAGCGGCAGCCAGGCGCTGCCCGCGGTCGGACTAGCCGCAGACCGGCCAGTGACCGGTGCCGTCGGCCCGCTTCAGCGCGACCGCGACGACGGCCTGGGTGCGGTACGGGTAGGCGATCGGGTCCCCGCCGGGAGTCTTCGGCGAGTTCTTCCAGGTCGACCTCATGAATTGAAACGCGCCGCGGTAGAGCCCGCCGCCGCCGATCGCCTTCGGATCGCCGCCCGACTCGCATTCGCTCGTCTGATGCGCCCACCGCTTGTCGCGCGTCGAGACCCGGTCCCAGAGCCGGTTGTACTTGGCGGTGCTCCGAGCGCTCGGTTGCCCGGCTCCGGCGTCGCCCGACGAGGTGGCGGTTCCGAGCCCTCCGGTGGCCGCGCCGGCCCGGTCGGCGGTGCTCCAAGTGGCCGTCAGAACGGCCAGCGCCGCAAGCGCGGTCAACAGCAGTCGCGGTTTGACGGTCGTCCGGACAGAAGGGATGCTCATTTTCACGCTCCGCTCTCGTCGCTTCCGGGGTTAGCTGACGGGCTCGCGCTGAAAGAGCTTGCGCTACGCGGACAACGGCCGTGATTCGCCCCGACTAATGGGTCCCCCGTCCCCCGCCTTCTTGCGGCGGGGACTCAGCAGGATCACGGCAGATTAGCAAACTGTGAGCGAAGTGTTAGCACGGTGGCTCGGGGCACCGCCGTGTGCCGGCGAAGCCGCGGCTCAGCAGCCGAGCTCGACCCGGACTCGAACCCGGGTGGCGGCGGGCCCGCTGCGAACTTGCACCAGGTCGCAGAGCTCATGGACGAGCCACAACCCGCGCCCCGCCTCCACGGTCGGCGCGGGACGCTCCCGACCGACGAGCGGGTCCTCGATCGAGCCTCCGTCCGCGACCTCACAAACCAGCGACCCCGAGTCGCGCCAGACCCGCAGGCTTCCGCCTCCCCCGCCGTATCGGATGCTGTTCTCCGCCAGCTCGTTGACCGCGAGCACCAGATCAGCCTGCCGAGCGGGCTCGAGACCCGCGTCGCTGGCGCGCTCCCAGACGAATCGGCGCAGCATCTCGAGGTGGGCGGCGCCGAAGCCGAGCTCCTCGGCCTCGGCCGGCGGTGCGCTCAGGGCACCCGCCAGCGCGCCGCCGCCGGCACCGGGATCGAGATAGCCGTCGTTGCGTCGGGTGCTGCCGCGCTCGTTGACCAGCGGGTGGTTGGCGCGGGCAGCACCGAGGATCTCCTCGTCGAGCGCCGCCGCGTCGTACGGGCAGAGCAGCGCGAAGTCGCTCGCCCCGTCGAAGGCGAGGTTGAGGAGCGACTCGTGGCGATCGCACTCGCCGAGCTCGGCGTCGCTTCGCCGGGGCCATACCGGCTCGCCGACCCCGCGCGCCCCGCGCCCCTCGCCGTCGTGCTCGGCGACGAACGTCCGCCACGCCGCGATGATCCTGCCGGGATTGCGTCCGAGGGCGAGCATGTCGACGAAGCCGACCCCGCCGGCCTCGGCGCCGAGCTCGGAGCGCAACAACCCGATCTTCCGCTCCGCGACGGCGACCAGGACGGGCTCGCCCGCTTCGACCCCTCCCCGGATGAACGGGATCACGCCGCCGACGAACTCGCTCTCATCCGCGTAGAAGAGAGCTTCGTGCCTGAACGACCCTTCTGAAAGCTCCGCAACCGTGGTCCCTAGCGTAGCTGCACACCGCGACGTCGCGGTCGCACTCGGGCACAGGTTCGAGGTCGTGGTTCGCTACGCGGGCGTCCCGACCGAGTTCGTCCTCCCCGGCTTCGGCATCCGGACCGGGTTCATGGCGGTCGAGGACGGCGCCACGGTCGCCGGCCAGCCCGAGGTCGCCGCCGGGTGGTACCCGGTCAACGACCACCCGCGCGACAAGGCCTCCTACTCGTACGAGGTCACGGTGCCGAGCACCTACGAGGTGGCCGCCAACGGCTTCCTGCGTGGCGTCGACGCCCGCGGCTCGTCGACCACCTGGAACTGGGTCGCGCGCGAGCCGATGGCGTCCTATCTGGCGACGATCGACATCGGGTTCTGGGATGTGACCAAGTCGCGGACGGACTCCGGTATCCCGGTCTACGACGCGGTCGATTCGGCGCTCACGGGAGGGCTGCGGGATCAGATCGACTCGTCGTTGGCCCGCCAGGGAGAGGTGCTCGACCTGCTCAGCAATGCGTTCGGCCCCTATCCGTTCAACACCGTGGGCGCGATCGTCGACAACCAGGACGACCTCTTCTTCGCACTCGAGACACAGACCCGCCCCGTCTACTCGAAGCTCTTCTGGCTCGACAACGACGGCAACCCGGTGAACGGCGACGGCGTCGTCGTCCACGAGCTCGCACACCAGTGGTACGGCGACAGCGTCGCGGTCGCGCGCTGGAAGGACATCTGGCTGAACGAGGGCTTCGCGACCTACGCCGAGTGGCTGTGGGCCGAGCACGAGGGTCAGGCGACCCCGGAGGAGATCTTCCAGGCCACCTACGACCAGATCCCCGCCGACGACCCGCTGTGGTCGGTCGTGATCGGCGACCCGGGCGTCGACCTGCTGTTCGACAACGCGGTCTACGTGCGCGGCGCGATGACCCTGCAGGCGCTGCGAAACAAGGTCGGCGACAACGCGTTCTTCCGCATCCTGCGCAGGTGGGCGGCGACGAAGAGCGGCGGCAACGGCCAGACCGAGGAGTTCATGGCGCTCGCGGAGAGCATCTCCGGCGGCGCGGGCTCAGCCCGCCTCGACCAGCTTGCCCGGTCCGTGGTGCTTCTTCGACTTCGCCTTCACCCGGATCGTGCCCCGCATGAACGGGTGGATCCGGCAGAAGTAGGTGATCGTGCCGGTCTGGGTGAGCGGCGGGGTCTCATAGACGTTGGAGCCCGTCGTCACCTCGCTGCTCGAGCCGGTCCCGTAGCCGAGCTGGCCGGAGTCGAACTTGATCGGACCGCGCGCGAGTGGGTAGCCGATCCCGGACCCGCGGTTGCAGGGCGCACGGCAGGAGGTGATGCTGTGCCAGGTCTGGTCGAACAGCGACATCGTCGACAGCGCGTCGAGGTTCGTGAATGTGATGCTCGTGCCCGGACGAACCACCGGTGGACGGAGCTCGCTCTTCGAGGCATCCTTGCTCGCGGTATAGCCTCCGGGCCGATAGCCGAACCCGGCGACGTCGATCTCCGACCCGGGGACCCTACGGCCTTTGCTGCGGAGCTCGCTCGGATCCGGGAGCTTCAGGTTCTTGCGCGCCTTCGAGTCGATGTTCTCGGGCAGCCGGCCGTGGGTGACGATCCCGCCCTCGTCGTACATCTGCTGTACGGCGGTCCCGTCGTCGAACGGGTCCCTGGCCGCTGGGTCGTGCGCCCTGCTGTAGGCGAGCGGCAGGATCCCCATCGACTCGTACCAGGAACCCCTGTGGACGTTGTACGTCGCGCTGATCGACACCGTGTCCCCGGCCTTCAGGCTGACGCGCCAATCCGGCCTCGTCGCCTCCATGCTGACGTCCCAGCTCACGGCCCCGGCGGGCTCGTAGTAGTGAGCGTCGGAGCGGAACAGGGGTCTGACCTCGGACGGGTCATCGCCGTCGACGGTCCCCTCGTCGGGGCCGTCGCGGGCGACGCGAAGGTCGACGTGGAGCCCACCCGGGTGCAGGTGGCCGGCGCCGAACACGAGCGTCACGCCGCCGTTCGGCACCGTCCAGTTGCGGGCCGGGCTGATGTTCTCGCGCTCCTCGTAGCCGGGCAGCGACGGATCGGTCGGGACGTCGTCCGGGAACGTCCACTCATCGTCGCCGTCGAGGTCGAACCCGCGCTCGGCGTCGAAGACCGGATAGACGTGCGGGGCGCCGGCGACGTCGAGCCAGTGGATGGTCGCCGGAGTGATGTCGCTGCGCGCCGGAGCGGTCTCGGGCACCCAGTCGATCTCCCAGGTGATGTAGACCTGCCGGCCTCCGCGGGCGGTCAGGTTGTGGATCATGTAGTTCAGGCCCCACGTCGCGTCCCCTCGGACCTTCAGCCCGTAGCCCTGGGGGAACTTCGGGTTCGTCTTCTCCTCGCCGGCGGCAAACGTCGGACCGCCGCCCGGCGACAGCCAGACGACGTGATGGAGGTGGAGGTCCCAGACGCTCGGCGTCACCAGCTTGCCGCCCGGCTTCAGCTCCACCATGCTCGGCTTGAAGCGGGTCACGTAGCCCTCGGCCGTGGAGCCGGGGGCGAAGATGCTGGTGTCGCCCGGGCCGCTGACCTTCTGGGCGTTCGGGCAGGTCTTGGTCGTCGCGAACAGGTTCGTGTTCTGCCCCGGGTAGATCTCGATCGCATCCGTCCGGCAGGTATAGGTCGTCATGTCCGGGTAGCTCGCGGCCCCGAGGATCTCCTCGGCGGCGTTTGCCGGCACCGCCGATCCCAGCACCGCGAACACGGCAGCGAGCAGGGCACCCGGGACGAGACGGCGGCGACGCATCCCGGCATTCTTACCGATCGCCCGGGGCTGACGGATTACGGTTTGTTAGCGACCGCGCGGAATGCGCGGGCAGCGGCCGCGCGGCGGGTCAGCCGTTGACGGCTTCGCAGTCGATCGGGGCTGGATCCGACGGGTCGACGACCGCGGTGTCGTTGGCGCCCCCGTCGCAGTTGATCCGCGCGTCCGTGACGCCGTCGAGCGCGTCCAGGGTGTCGTTGCCGGCATGCCCGAGGAGGCGGTCCTCGCCCGGCCCGCCGATCATCGTGTCGCCCCCCTCCCCACCCTCGAGGCGGTCGTCCCGGGCGCCGCCGTCGATCGTCGAGTCGATGCCGACGCCTTCGAGCGTCACCGTGTCCCGCTGGTCCCGGGTGCGCACCGCGATCTCCGTCACGCCGGCCTTCGCGCAGCTCGCCTCGACGTTCGACACCGGGGCGCACCCCGGCCCCGCGGCCAGCAGCCCGGTCGGATCGCGGACCTCGTAGCCGGGTCCGCCGCTGTCCGTGATCACCACGATGTTGGTGTCGAACTGCCCTGCCTCGAAGGTCAGGATGCCGCCGGAGACGCTGACCCGGTTGCCGTCGGTGAGGCGCACCGAGTCGAGGCTGTCGGTGTCGGCGCCGACCCGGTAATCGGCGCGGATCTTGAAATCGCTGACGTCGGCGAGCACGTCGACGATGTCCTGCGCGCTCGCCGGGGTTTCCGCCGGCTCGACCACCCACGGCCGGGTCGGATCGAAGCGGACCGCGAAGCCCAGCCAGTCGCTCCCCGGGTGCGACGAGAGCTGGGTCGAGATCGTCTTGCCGCCGCCGCTCAGGATGACGTCCCCACGGGGGTCGTCGAACTGGTTCGTGGTCGCCGACTGGCCGCATCGACATCGCCAGCGTCCCGCCGAAGAAGCCGGACAGATCCCCGAGGTAGCGCGCCGGGGCGTCCCAGTACATCGTCCCGGTCACGAGGCTGTCGGCGGCCCTGATGTAGGCGCCCGGACTGCCGCCCTTCGACAACCAGGCGGGTGCCGCCCTGCCCGAGTCTCCCTCGACCCGCCAGCCCTGTGTACCGCTCTCGAAGTCGCTCCCGAGGACCGCCACCGCGCTCCCCACGCCGACGGTCAGCAGGGCGAGCCCCAACGAGGCGACCGCGAGGCTGATCCGACGCCGAATCGCTCCCGACGGCCCTCTCGGCCGAACGGCCCTCACACGCCGAGGCTACCGCGCCCGGACCCCTTCGCCACCGTGTTGGCGTCGTCGGTGACTGGAGGTAGGGTCGGCGCAGCGGTCAGAGTCGAAAGGAAGGTGGGTGATCCAGTTGGGCCGCGTCTCCGCCCAAGCGCGGCGTGCCGGCGCGACCTCGGCGCTCGTAGCCGGCGCGACCCTCGCGGCCCTCCAGATCGCTCAGAACAGCATCGGCCCGTTCAACCCGCGACCGGCGATCACCCTGCTGATCACGGTCACGGTCGGACTCGCGACGCTGGTCACGCAGCGGCTGCGGGTCCGCAAGGAAAGAAGCGACTCACACCTCGAGCGGGAACGACTGCTCGAGGGCGCGCTGCGTTGCTGGCCGCTGCCGAAGCTGAGCGACGTGGACCCGACGCGCCTCGGGATCTTCCCGGCGCGCCGCGACGGTGGTCGGCGCGCGACCCCCTACGTGCGGCGGAGCGTCGACGACCGGCTCGAGGAAGCGGTCGCGAGCTCGCCGTTCGTCCTCGTCGTCGGACCGCCGAGGAGCGGAAAGTCACGGACCCTGTTCGAGACCGCGAGCGAGGCGCTCGCCGACCCGCCCTTGATCATCCCCAAGCACCGGGAGGGTCTCGAGCAGCTCCTCGACCTGGATCCACCGCCGTGGTCGGGACGCCCGAACGCCGTCCTCTGGCTCGACGGCCTCGAGCGCTACCTGGAGAGCCTCGACGCGAACGCACTCGATCGGCTCGACGCGGACTCGGTGAAGCTCCTCGGCACGATCCGCGCCGACGATTACGCGGCTGCGCTCGCGGCAAGCGGGGATCCGGGCGAGGCGGCGAAGGCGGTAGCCGCGTGCGCCAGGGTCTTCGAGCTGCCCGCGGAGCTCGACGAGGCCGAGCAGCGTGCCGGCACGAAGCTCTACGGCGACGAGGATTTCAGTGGCGGGCTCGGCGCCCGCCTATCGACGAGCGGAACCGAGGAGATCCGCCCGCCCTCCGCACTCGAGCGCGAGGAACCCGAGCAACGACCAGCGCCCGACCCGCCGGCCGGCCACGACCCGCTGCTCGTCGCACCGGCTCTGGGGTGCGTCCTCGCCCTGTTGGCGATCGGCCTCGTCGTCGAAACCGCGGGCTTCTCGGAGCCCGAGCCGCCCTCGCTGGCCGAACGGGTCGACGCGGTCAAGCTCGAGGCGGCGGGGAGCGATCGAAGCGTCGTCACGTCTGAGGTGCTCGACTTCCATGGCTCGGGCGAGCCGTCCTACCTGTTCGACTTCCAGACCAGGGACTTCGAGGAGCGGGAGTCGGGGTCGTCGCCCGCCGAGTCGGATGAGCTCCGAATCTACGACCTGCGCGGAGGCGACCCGGTTGAGCGCTTCCGTTTCCAGCCCGACGTGCCCGGCGCGCGATTTCAGATTCGCTATAGCGGCGATCTGGACGGAGACGGCGACGAGGAGGTGATCGGCGGCTACGGCTTTCAGTCCGAGGCCTCGCTCGCATTGCTTCCCTTCCTCATCTACTGGGACGCGGCGAGCGGCGACTACCGGATCGCCTCGCTGCAGACCGACCCGCCGGTGGACAGAGCGGCGGCGAAGACAACCGCGGCGGGGGCGCTGGTCGACGCATACCGCAAGCAGCTCGTCCTCCGCGACGCCGACGCCGGCGAGAGCCTGACCGGCTACCGCGTCCAGGACTTCGGGATCACGACGGATCCCCCTCGGCTGGTCAGCGGCGTCGCCGTGCAGCCGGCGACCTCGAGCATCGACGGTCAGGTCGAGGTCAAGGGCAGCATTCTCGGGCTCGCTCATCCCGAGCCGCGCGTGACCGCCTGCGAGTTCGACGACCCGCAGCCATTGTTCGCGACCTGGGATACGGACAGGCGCCTCTACACCCAGATCCTCGAAGCCTGGAAGCCATACGTGGAGAACCGCGTCTGCGGCCCCTCCTGAGTTCGACCATCGGCGGAACTGCCGGCCAGCTCGCCAGCTGCAAGCCGCCAGCTGGCAGCTGGCAGCTGGCAGCTCGCCTCTTACTTGACCGTCCCCCCGGCCTCCTCCGACCCTCCGGTTGCATCGCCGGCGCTGTAGGAGTGGGCCCCGGCGCCGGCCAATGCGCCGCCCTCGACGATCAGATACTCGTCGCGGATCGGCCGCCCGGCGAAGTGGCACTCGAGGATCTCCCTCGTGCCCGCGGCGTACCGGGCCTGCGCGGAGAGGCTCGTGCCCGAGACGTGCGGGGTCATGCCGTGGTGCGGCATCGTCCGCCAGGGATGGTCGCTGGGAGCCGGCTGTGGGAACCAGACGTCGCCGGCATAGCCGGCGAGCTGCCCCGACTCGAGCGCCCGGACGACAGCGTCGCGATCGCAGATCTTGCCGCGCGCCGTGTTGACCAGGTAGGCGCCGCGCTTCATCCGCGCGAACATCGCGTCGTCGAAGAGGTGCTCGGTCTCGGGGTGCAGCGGCGCGTTGATCGTCACCACGTCCATTCCCGGAACCATCTCGGCGGCCGACTCGTGGAAGGTCGCGCCGAGCTCCGACTCGACCTCGGCCGGCAGCCGATGGCGGTCGGTGTAGTGGAGGCCGACGTCGAACGGCTTCAAGCGCCGAAGCACCGCGCTCCCGATCCGCCCCGCGGCCACGGTCCCGACCTGCATCCCCTCGAGGTCGTAGGAGCGCGAGGCGCAGTCGGCGATGTTCCAGCCGCCGGCGATCACCTGCTGGTAGGAGGGGATGTAGTTGCGGACCAGCCCGAGGATCATCATCACCACGTGCTCGGAGACCGAGTTCGAGTTCGAGTAGGTGACCTCGGCGACGGTGATCCCGGCCTTGACCGCGGCCTCGAGGTCGGTGTGATCGGACCCGATACCCGCGGTGACGATCAGCTTCAGGTTCGGGGCCTTCGCGATTCTCTCGGCGGTCATGTAGGCAGGCCAGAACGGCTGTGAGATCACGACCTCGGCGTCGGGGAGCCGCGCCTCGAGCTCCGAGTCGGGACCGTCCTTGTCGGAGGTGACGACCAGCTCATGGCCCGCGCCCTCGAGGAAGTCGCGCAGCCCGAGCTCGCCCGAGACCGAGCCCAGGAGCTCTCCCGGGGTGAAGTCGATCGCCTCGGGCGTGGGCGTCGTCTGCCCGTCGGGGTAGCGCTCGATCGTCGGGACTCCGTCCCGCGGATATTTGGGCGGGTAGCCGTCGACCGGGTCGTCGTAGAGAACGCAGAGGATCGTCGCCATTTCTAGCCTCCTTGGGGGTTCGCGCCATCGTATGGGGCGGGCGCTCTTCCCGGCACCCAGTCCGTCCCCGCGAGGGGCACCTTCGACATCGCCGCGGCTTCGACCGTCAGCGCGACCATGTCCTCCGGCTCCAGGTTGTGGACATGCGACTTGCCGCAGGCGCGGGCAAGGGTCTGCGCCTCGAGCACCATCGCGCGCAGGTAGTTGGCGAGCCGCCGACCGCCGACCGCAGGGTCGAACCGGCGCGCGAGCTCGGTGTCCTGGGTGGAGATCCCGGCCGGGTCGCGACCCTCGTGCCAGTCGTCGTAGAAGCCCGCGGAGCTGCCGATCGCCTCGTAGCCCTGCTCGTTGTCGGGAGAGTTGTCGCCGAGCGCGATCACCGCCGCGACGCCGATCGAGACGGCGTCGGCGCCGAGCGCGAGCGCCTTCGCGACGTCGGCGCCGGATCGGATTCCGCCGGAGACGATCAGCTGCACCTCGCGGTGCATGTCGAGCTCCTGGAGCGAGCGGACCGCCTCCGGCAACGCGGCCAGGATCGGGATCCCCGCGTGCTCGATGAAGACCTCCTGGCTCGCCGCCGTGCCACCCTCCATCCCGTCGAGCACGATCACGTCGGCTCCTGCCTTGACCGCGAGCGCGACGTCGAAGTAGGTGCGGGTGGCGCCGATCTTGACGTAGATCGGCTTCTCCCAGTCGGTGATCTCCCGCAGCTCCCCGATCTTGATCTCGAGGTCGTCGGGGCCCGTCCAGTCTGGATGACGACAGGCGCTTCTCTGGTCGATCCCCTTCGGCAGGTCCCGCATCTCGGCCACCCGGTCGGAGATCTTCTGGCCGAGCAGCATCCCGCCGCCGCCCGGCTTCGCGCCCTGGCCGACGACCACCTCGACCGCGTCGGCTCGCCGCAGATCGTCCGGGCTCATCCCGTACCGTGAGGGAAGGACCTGGTAGACGAGCGTCTTCGAGTGCTCGCGCTCCTCGGGCAGCATGCCGCCGTCCCCGGTCGTCGTGCTGGTCCCGACTGCGGTCGCACCCCTTCCGAGCGCCTCCTTCGCCGGGGCCGACAGCGCTCCGAAGCTCATCCCCGCGATCGTGATCGGGATCTCGAGCTCGATCGGCCGGCTCGCGAAACGGCCGCCCAGCGTGACGTCGGTTCCGCACCGCTCGCGGTATCCCTCGAGCGGATACCGCGAGACGCTCGCGCCGAGGAAGAGGAGATCGTCGAAGTGCGGCACTCGTCGCTTCGCTCCGAAGCCGCGGATGTCGTAGATCCCCTCGCGGGCCATCCGCTGGATCTCGTGAATCGCGTTGCGATCGAAGAGGTACGACTCGCGCAACCCGGGTCGCCATCGTCCCGCCCGATCCGGGTCGAAGCCCTCGCGCTTGCCGACCGTGTCGAGCTCGGTCATCAGTAGGCGTCGGCGTTGTCGACGTGGAAGTTGTAGAGGCGGCGCGCCGAGCCGTAGCGCCGGAACTCGTCGGGATCGAAGTCGGCCTCGGCCCGCTCGAGCAGCGTCCTCCAACTGGGCACGATGCTCTGCGCCGATCTCCTTCTCGACGCAGTCCGCCCCGAGGCTGGCGACGCCGCCGCGGACGTAGACGCGCGTCTCGTAGATCGAGTCGCCGAGATCCTCGCCGGCCCCGCCGCAGACGACCAGCGCCCCCCGCTGTGCCATGAACGCCCCGACGTGACCGACCGAGCCGTGGACGACGATCTCGACGCCCTTCATCGAGATCCCGCAACGAGCGGATGCGCTTCCCTTGATCACGAGCAGGCCTCCGCGCCCCGACGCCCCGGCCGATTGGCTCGCGTCGCCGTCGACGACCACGGTCCCGGACATGATGTTCTCGGCGACGCCGACGCCGCAGTTGCCCTGCACCCGCACCGTGGCGAGCTTGTTCATCCCGGCGCAGTAGTAGCCGACGTGCCCGGCGACGTCGATCTCGACCTCGGCGTCGAGGCCGACGGCGATCGCGTGGGCGCCGTTCGGGTTGGCGACCCGCCATCGAGAACGCGACGCGGGGTCGAGATCATGCAAGCGCTGGTTCAGGTCCCGCACCGTGGCGGTCGAGAGATCGACCGACTCCACAGCGGCTTCCGCCACGCTCACGCGACCTTCGCCCGCTCCCATGAGTACACCCGGCCGGGCTCGGGCTCCCACAGCTCGGCGTCGTCGGCCCCGGGGAGGACGGCGATCGCCCGGTACTCCGAGGCCATCGCGACCCAGTCGTCGGTCTCGGCCAGGACAGCCGGCTTGCACGCGATCGGATCCCGTAGGACCGCGAATCCCTCGACCGTTCCGACCGCGAACGTGTAGAAGCCGTCGAGGTCGTCGAGGCAACCGCGAAGGGCGTCCTCGAGGTCCGCCCCCTCGGAGAGGCGCCAGGTCAGGTATCCGGCCGCTACCTCGGTGTCGTTGTCGGTCTGAAACTCGATCCCGCGGCGCGCCAGGACCCGCCGCAGCCGGTTGTGGTTCGAGAGCGAGCCGTTGTGCACGAGGCAGAGGTCGAGCCCGGTGGAGAACGGGTGGGAGTGCTCGGTCGTGACCCGGCTCTCGGTCGCCATCCGCGTATGCCCGAGCGCGTGCGTCGCCGAAACGTCGGCGAGCCGGAAGCGCTCGACGAAGACGCGCGGGTCGACCGCCTCCTTGTAGATCTCGATTCGCTCGCCGACGCTCATCACCCGGAGCTCCGGATGGCGAGCGGCAAGCCAGCGCTGAACGTCGGCGGCGCCGGCCGGGACGACGAAGAGCGCGTGAGAGGCCCGAATCTCCGGCTCGCCCTCGGCCCCGAACGCCTCCGCCAGCTCGGCAGCGAGCTCGTGCCACGCGGGGGTGGCCTGCGGCGAGAACAGCGACACCTTGCTGGCTCCCGCGGGGGCGGGGTCGCGATACAGGGCGACCCCGGCGCTGTCGGGGCCGCGATCCGCGAGCTGCGAGAGCATCGCGCTCAGGTGCGCACCGAGCTCCTCCTCGATCGCGCCCGACTTGCTGAACAGACCGGCGATCCCGCACATGGGCAGATCTCCTCAGTAGTGCTGGAGGTAGCGGTCGAGCTCCCACTGCGTGATCTGCTCGTGCGCCGCCTGCCATTCGCGCCGCTTGCAGCGGATGAAGTAGTCGAGATAGTCCTCGTCGCCAACCGAGCCCAGCGCCTCGCGCAGCACTCCGTCCGCCTCCAGCTCACGGGTCGCGTCGAGCAGATTCTCCGGCAGGGTCTCGATCCCCATCTCCTGCCGCTCGGCCTCGCTGGTCTCGTACATGTTGATGTTCGTCGGGTCGCCCGGATCGAGCCCCCGCTCGATCCCGTCGAGGCCGGCGGCGAGCACGGCCGTCGCCGCGAGATAGGGATTGCAGGAGCCGTCCACGGTCCGGTCCTCGATTCGCCCCGGCTCGGGGATGCGCAGCATCATCGTCCGGTTGTTCCAGCCGTAGGTGACGTAGGCGGGCGCCCAGGTGGCGCCGCTCGTCGGCGCCCCGATCACGAGGCGCTTGTAGGACGAGACCGTCGGCGCGGTGAGCCCGATGTACGCCTTCGCGTGCTCCTTGAGGCCGCCGATGAACTGGTAGGCGAGGTCGCTGAGGCCGAGGTTGCGCGGGTCGTCCGCCCGGTCCCGGCCGAACAGGTTCGTCTCCCCGTCCCAGAGGCTCATGTGGAAGTGCGCGCCGTTGCCGGTCAGGTGGGCGAACGGCTTCGGCATGAAGGTCGCGATCAGGCCGCGCTCCTGGGCCAGCGACTCGACCATGTAGCGGAAGAACACCGCGCGGTCGCAGGTCGTGAGCGCGTCGGCGAAGTCGAAGTTCTGCTCGAACTGCCCGTTCGCGTCCTCGTGGTCGGTCGCGTACATCTGCCAGCCGAGCGAGTTCACGTGCCGCATCACGTCGGACACGAAGTCGAACGAGCGGGTCAGGGCGCGGATGTCGTAGCACGGCTGCTCGAGCGTGTCGAGCGGGTCCGCGACCTCGATCCCGCCGGCGTCGGTTCGGCGGACGAGGAAGTACTCGAGCTCACAGCCGACCTTGAACTCATACCCGGCCTCGCGGGCGCGCTCGAGCTGCCGGCGCAGGATCGTGCGCGGGCAGTAGGGCCAGGCCTCGCCCTCCACCGTCGCGTCGCAGGCGAACCAGCCGATCTCCGGCTTCCACGGCAGCCGGGTGAAGGTGCCCGCGTCGGGGATCGCGATCAGGTCGGGGTTGTCGGGCGTCTGGCCGATGTCTCCGGCCGCGAACCCGGCGAAGCCGGCCCCGTCGGAGAGCAGGCCGTCGAGCTGCTGCGCGGGCACGAGCTTCGCGCTCGGCTTCGCGTGCATGTCCACGAACTGGGCGAAGAGGAACTCGATCCCCTCCTCGGCGACCGTTCGTCGGACGTCCTCGGCGGTTGGCCGCGGTGACATGGTTGGTTGTATCTCACATACGAGCGAGCTGGACAATGGCGCCCGGACCAGCATTTGGCGGTCCCGTATGTGGGCTGAGCACATACTCGGGCGCCGACCGCGCGAAGCCTCGCTCCACGGCCGCGGCTTCGCCGCACGGCCCGCGGGCCCCGAGCGCTTGCCTCTTTGTACCAATTTGTCTAGTCTGGGCAGAGGCCGGCGGGACGGCCGTACGGAAATGTCGTTCTTACTCACCTGTCCGAATTGTGGAGCGCGCGAGGTCACCGACTTCGCCTACGGCGGCGAGGTCGTTCCACGACCATCGACGAAGCCCTCGGAGCGCGAGCTCAACTCCTATAACTACTTTCGCCGCAACCGGGCCGGCGTGCAGCGCGAGTGGTGGTATCACCGCTCGGGGTGCCGGGCCTGGTTTCTCGCCGAGCGGGACACGACGACCAACGAGGTCCAGTGGGTCGGCCTGCCGGGACGATGAGCCGCCTCCCCCCCACCCCGAGCGAGCGGATCGACCGCGAGCGCCCCGTCTCCTTCAGCTTCGACGGCAAGCGGGTCGAGGCGTTCGAGGGCGACACGATCGGCTCCGCGCTCCACGCCTCCGGTCGCCGCGTGCTCTCGCGCAGCTTCAAGTACCACCGCCCACGCGGGCTGCTCTGTTGCGCGGGCCAGTGCCCGAACTGTCTCGTCGAGGTGGACGGCTGGCCGGGGGTCCGGGCATGCACCGAGCCGGTCCGCGAGGGGATGAACGTCGCTCACATGAACGCGAAGCCGTCGCTGCAGTTCGATCCGATGCGGGCGACCGACCTGTTCGGCAAGCGACTCACGCCGCCCGGCTTCTACTACAAGACGTTCATCCGGCCGCGCCGCCTCTGGCCCCTCTACGAGAGGATCCTGCGCGGCGCCGCCGGCCTCGGAAAACTGCCTCGCCGCCAGCCCGAGCGCAGGTGGCGAACCGAGTATCGCCGGCGTCACGCCGACGTGCTCGTGGTCGGCGGCGGCGTCGCCGGCATGTCTGCGGCGCTGCGCGCCGCGGAGCTCGGGGCGGACGTGGTCCTGGTCGACGACGGCCCGGAGCTCGGTGGCGCCCTGCTCGCCGGCGCCGATGCGGGTCGCGCCCGGGCGATCGGCGCCCGCGTACGCGCGGCAGGGATCGAGGTGCTGGCGCCGGCCGCCGCGCTCGGCTTCTTCGACGGGATCGTCGCCGTCTGGTGCCGGAACACGCTGCACCAGGTGCGCGCGGAGCGCCACGTCACCGCGACCGGGGCGATCGAGCAGCCGCTGATGTTCGAGGGCAACGACCTTCCCGGGGTGATGCTGTGCTCGGGCGCGCAGCGGCTGGCCGCCCTCTACGGGGTCTTGCCGGGGAAGACCGCGGTCGTCGCGACGACCTCCGACCGCGGCCTCGAAGGCGCCCTGGCGCTTCGCGAGACGGGGGTCGCGGTCGCGGCGGTCGCCGACGCGCGCGCGGCCGGGGCCGACGAGGAGCTCGAGGCGCGGCTGGCGACGGCGAGGATCCCGCTTCTGCGCGGCACGGCGGTGGTACGCGCGTTCGGACGGCGCCAGGTCAAGGGAACCGTGGTGGCCGAGCTCGACGAGTCCGGCCGCTGGAACGCCGATACCGAACGCGGCATCGACTGCGATCTGGTCGCCGTCTCGGGGAGCACGGTCCCGGCGACCTCGCTGCTGCTCCAAGCCGGGGCCAAGGCCCGCTGGGATCGGGCCGCGGGTGCCTACCTTCCGGACGCGCCCCCGCCGGGCATCTTCGCCGCCGGGGCGGTCGCCGGTCACGGATCGCAGCACCTCGCCTCGACCTCGGGCACGGTCGCGGGAGCCGAGGCGGCTCTCTCGCTCGGGCTCGGGGAGGAGCAGGACAGGCGCCGACTCGAAACCGAGCGGGATGCTCTCCGCAGCGGGGTCGAGCCCGCCGCCGAGAGGGTCCCGGCGGCGGCGTCGGGCGCGGCGCGTGGGAGCGGGAAGTGCTTCGCCTGCCTCTGCGAGGACGTCACCACCGACGACATCGGCTTCTCGATCGACGAGGGCTTCGACTCGCTGGAGCTGCTGAAGCGCTACACGACGGTGACCATGGGGCCGTGCCAGGGACGGATGTGCCAGCTCGCCTCGATCCGCCAGATGTCGGAGCACACCCGGACCCCGGCGGAGGAGGTCGGCCTGACGACCGCGAGGCCGCCGTGGTCGACGGTGCCGATGGGAGTGCTGGCCGGCCGGCCGTTCGAGCCGGCGAAGCGCTCGGCGGTGCACGGGCGCCATCGGGAGCTCGGAGGCAACGTCCTCTGGGCGGGCGACTGGCGGCGGCCCTACGACTACGGCGACCCCGAGGGAGAGACGATGGCCGTGCACGAGGGCGCCGGGCTGATCGACGTCTCGACCCTCGGCAAGCTGATCGTCCGCGGTCCGCAGGCGGGTTCGTTCCTCAACCACCTCTATCCGAACCGCTTCGACAACCTGAAGAGCGGCCGGATCCGATACGGGGTCCTCGGCGACGACGCCGGGCGGATCACCGACGACGGCACGGTCTGCCGCCTCGACGAGAGCTCGTTCTACGTCACCACCACATCGAGCGGCGCCGACGCGGTCGAGAGCTGGTTCGCCTGGTGGCTGGCGGAGTGGGACATGGAGGTTCACCTCACCGACGTCAGCCAGGGGCTCGCGGCCTTCAACCTCGCCGGCCCCCGGTCGCGCGAGATCCTCTCCACCCTCACCGACCTCGACTGCTCGAACGACTCGTTCGCCTACCTGGACGGCAAGCGCGCCCATGTGGCCGGCGTTCCGTGTCTGCTGCTGCGGATCGGCTTCGTCGGCGAGCTCGGCTACGAGCTGCATTGCCCGGCGCCACTCGCCGAGCATCTCTGGGACGCGGTCCTCGAGGCCGGCCGGCCGCACGGCATCAGGCCGTTCGGCCTCGAGCCGCAGCGGGTGCTGCGGCTGCAGAAGCTCCACATCCTCGTCGGCCAGGACACCGACGCCGAGTCGAACCCGCTCGAGGCGGCGATGCCGTGGATCGTCAAGCTCGACAAGGAGGAGGACTTCATCGGACGCTGGGCGCTCGAGTCGGTCCGCGAACGCGGCGAGGAGAACAAGCTCGTCGGCTTCACGATCGACAACGGCGCGGTTCCGAGCGAGGGCGCCGCCGTCGTCGCCGACGGCGGACCGGTGGGACGGGTGACGTCGTCGCGGTTCTCGCCGCTGCTCAAGCGGACGATCGGGATGGCCTGGGTGCCGGCCGCCCTCGCCGAGGACGGCGCGGAGATCACGCTGGCCGACGATGGCCGCCGGCTGAGCGCCCTGGTCCAGACCGCGCCGTTCTACGACCCCGACCAGGAGCGGCTGCGCGGATGAGCTTCGAGTTCCTCGCCCCGGGCTCGACGACGCCCGTCGACGGAGGCAGGCCCGCGCAGCGCAGCCCGATCGAGTGGACGCACCGACGCCGGGGCGCTCGCTTCGCCGAGCGGGCCGGATGGCGGGTCGTGACCGACTACGGGGCGGCCGGCAAGGAGCTCGCCGCCTGCCGGACCGCGGTCGGGGTGGCCGACGTCTCCTTTCTCGGCAAGCTCGAGCTGCAGGGCGAGCCGCGCGTCGTCGCGGAGATCGTCGCCGGGCTCGCCTCCGGCGCCGTGCTGGAGCCCGGGCGGGCGACAGATCACGACGACGTCTGGTGGTGTCCGATCACCGCCGGCCGGGTGCTCGCCGTGACCCCACCCGAGGCGACCGGAGAGCTGCGGGACGAGCTCGAGTCGGCGGCCTCCGGCGCCCCGTTCGCCTCCGTCTGCGAGCTGACGGCGGCATTCGCCTCGAACGCGGTGGTCGGGCCGCTCGCCCGCGAGGCGTTCGCCCGGACGACGGCGCTCGACCTGCGACCGGACCGCTTCACGGAGGCGGCGTTCGCGCCGGTTTCCGTCGCCCGGACGCCCGGGATGATCCTGCGGGAGCGCGGCGACCGCTACCTGCACCTGTTCGGCGCCGGGTTCGCCGAATACGTGTGGACCGTGTTCACCGATGCCGCGCAGGCCCTGGGCGGCCGCGCGGTCGGAGCCGAGGCGCTGCGGGTCGCGCCCCGGGGCGAGGTCCCGACCGGTGCGTGACCTGTTCCGCAAGCGGCGGATGTGGCGGCGGACCGGTGAGCTCCGCGACCGCTACGACGTGATCATCGTCGGCGGCGGCTCGCACGGCCTCGCGATCGCCTACTACCTGGCGCGCGACCACCAGATCAACGACGTCTGCGTGCTCGAGCAGAGCTATATCGGCTCCGGCGCCGCCGGTCGCAACACGACGATCCTGCGCTCCAACTACAAGACGCCCGAGGGAGCCCGCTTCTACGACGCCTCGCTGAAGCTCTACGAGGGCCTCTCGGCCGAGCTCGGGTTCAACCTGCTGTTCTCGCAGCAGGGACACCTGACGCTCGCCCACACCGACCGGGCGATGTTCGTGATGACCGAGCGCGCCGAGGTCAACCGCCTCGCCGGGATCGACTCGCGGGTGATCGGCCCCGAGGAGATCCAGCGCCTCGCGCCGTCGATGTCGATGACGCCGGGCGCGGTCTACCCGGTGATCGGCGCGCTCTACCACCCGCCCGGCGGGATCATTCGCCACGACGCGGTCGTCTGGGGCCTGGCCCGGGGGGCGGACGCCGGCGGCGCCGAGATCCATCCCCATTCCGAGGTCGCGGCGATCTCGCGCTCGAACGGCCGAGCGACGGGGGTGACGCTGCGCGACGGCCGCAAGGTCGCCGCCGATCACGTGGTCAGCGCGACCGCGGGCTGGAGCTCGACGATCGCCGAGATGGCCGGGGTCGAGCTCCCGATAACGACCCACATCCTGCAGGCGTTCGTGACCGAGGCGCTGAAGCCGCTGCTCGACGTCGTCGTCGTCTCCTCGCAGATGCACGTCTACATCTCGCAGACCGATCGCGGCGAGTTCCTGATCGGGGCCGAGATCGAGCCGTGGACGACCTACCGCCAGCAGGGCACGCTCAACTTCCTCCAGGAGTCCTCGCGGCACACCCTGGAGCTGTTCCCGCAGCTCGAACGTGCCCGCGTGCTTCGCAGCTGGGCCGGTCTCTGCGACATCAGCCCCGATTTCAGCCCGATCCTCGGCCCGACCGAGGTCGAGGGCTTCTCGATCAGCGCCGGCTGGGGCACCTACGGGTTCAAGGCGGCGCCGATCGTCGGCCGGACGATCGCGGAGCTGATCGCCACCGGGAGCACACCCGCGCTGATCGAGCCGTTCGCGCTCGAGCGCTTCTACCGCGACCGCCTCGTCTCCGAGCTCGGGGCGGCCGCGGTCTCACATTGACCTACGAGGAAGGGAAGCTGGACCGATGAAGAGCAGCCTCGAGATCGCACAGGATGCCGAGCTGCGACCGATCGACGAGATCGGCGAACGAGCCGGATTGCAGCCGGATGAGCTCGAGCCGTACGGTCGCTACAAGAGCAAGATCTCGCTGACGGCGATCGACCGATTGGCCGCTCAGCCCGACGCCAAGCTCGTCTGCGTCGCCGGGATGACGCCTACGAAGGCGGGCGAGGGCAAGACGACGACCTCGGTCGCGCTCACCGAGGGCCTCGGCTACATCGGCCGCAGCCCGGTCCTCTGCCTGCGAGAGCCCTCGCTCGGCCCGGTGTTCGGAATGAAGGGCGGCGCGGCCGGCGGCGGCTTGTCCCAGGTCGTGCCGATGGAGGACCTCAACCTTCACTTCACGGGCGACATCCATGCGATCGGGGCGGCCAACAACCTGCTCGCGGCGATCCTCGACGCCTCGATCCTGCACGGCAACCCGCACCGGATCGACGCCCTGCAGGTGACCTGGAAGCGGGCCGTGGACATGAACGACCGGGCCCTGCGCCAGGTCGCCCTCGGGCTCGGGGGACGCGCGAACGGATACCCCCGCGAGAGCGGCTTCGACATCACCGCGGCGTCGGAGGTGATGGCGATTCTCGCCGTCGCACGCGACCTGCAGGACCTGCGGCGGCGGATGGGCCGGATCACCGCGGCCTACACCCGCGCCGGCGAGCCCGTGACGGCGGACGACCTGGGCGCGGCCGGAGCGATGACGGTGCTGCTCAAGGACGCGATCAAGCCGAACCTGATCCAGACGCTGGAGGGACAGCCGTGCCTCATGCACGCCGGCCCGTTCGCGAACATCGCGCACGGCAACTCGTCCCTGATCGCCGACCTGCTCGGCCTGAAGCTCGGCGACTACGTGGTCACCGAGTCCGGATTCGGCTCGGACATGGGGATGGAGAAGTTCATCGACATCGTCTGCCGCAACGGCGGCATGGTCCCGAGCGCGATCGTCCTCGTCGCCACGGCGCGCGCGCTCAAGCATCACGGCGGCCTCGCCGACGACCCGGGCCAGAGCCGCGAGCAGCGCATGGCGGCGATCGAGTCCGGGATCGCGAACCTGAGTCGCCATCTCGGGATCGTGCGCGAGTTCGGCCTCCCGGCGGTCGTCGCCGTCAACCGCCGGCCCGAGGACACCGACGAGGAGGTCGAGCTGGTGGTCAGGCTCGCCGAGCAGGCCGGCGCGTTCGCCGCCGCCGTCAGCGACGGCTTCGCACAGGGTGGCAAGGGCGTCGCGAATCTCGCCGAGGCGGTCGTCGATGCCTGCGAGCAGCCGAACGAGTTCCGGTTCCTCTACGAGGACGATGCCTCGATCAAGGAGAAGGTCGAGACGATCGCGTCGCGGGTCTACGGCGCCTCCGAGGTCGTCTACTACCTGCAGGCCGAGGACAAGATCCGGCAGTTCGCCGACCACGGGCTCGCGGAGCTTCCGGTCTGCATGGCGAAGACGCCGCTCTCGCTCTCGGCGGACCCCGAGCTGCTCGGCGCGCCGAGCGACTTCCAGCTCCCGGTTCGCGATCTGCGCGCCTACACCGGTGCCGGCTGGCTCGTCCCGCTCTGCGGCGACATCCAGCAGATGCCCGGGCTCGGCAAGACGGCGGCGGCGTTCGACGTCGACATCGACGCCGAGGGGCGCACCGTGGGGCTGTTCTGAGCGCCCGCCGCCGGGTAGTGCCGAGGCGATGAGCGGGCTCACGGATCGCAGCGTCGGCGAAGCTCTCGCGGCGCTCGCCTCGCCGGACCGCCCAGCGGCCGCGGGGGTCGCCTCGGCGGTCGTCGGCGCCGCTGCTGCGGCCCTGGTCGAGCTCACCGCCGGGCTCGCTGCCGAGCGGCTGGCCGCCGGTGATGCCGGGGCCGGACTGAAGACAGAGGCGCAGCTGCGGGCGCTCGCCGCCCGAGCGGCCGAGCTCGGCGAGCGGCTGCTGCTCGCCGCCGACGACGACGAGCGTACCTACGCCCGGGTGCTCGACGCGCCCGACTCCGCCGCCCGGGCCGAGGCGCTGTCGGAGGCGAGCGAACCGCCGCTCGCGGTCGCCGAATCCGCGGCGGAGATCGCCGAGGCCGCGAACGAGATCGCACAGACCGGCAACTGGCCGTTCAGCGCCGACGCGATCGTCGCCGGCGAGCTGGCGACGGCCGCCGCCCGGGGCGGCGCCGAGCTGGTCGTCGTCAACCTGGCGGAGTCCGCTGCCGACCCCAGGATCGCCCGCGCCCGAGCCGCCGCCGATCGTGCCCGGCACGCGAGCCGTTCAACCGCCGGCGCCGACTCGGACTGAACGCCGGCGCCGACTCGGACTGAATATCCTGCCGGGACCTTGTCGAGCCGCCGGCAATTGTCCGAGCAGATCCTCGCCGCGAAGCGGTCCCGGGGCCTGACCTGGGCGGCGCTCGCCGAGACCCTGGATGCGCCGGTCGAGTGGGCCACCGCGGCCCTGCTCGGCCAGTTTCCGCTCGACGAGCGCCAGGCTCGCGCCGCGGCCGATGCGCTGGGGCTGGGAGACGACGCGATCGCCGAGCTGGTCGCCCCGCCGATGCGAGGCGCGCTGGACGCCCCGGTACCGACGGACCCGACGGTCTACCGGCTCTACGAGATCGTCCAGGTATACGGGCCGGCGATCAAGGAGTTGATCCACGAGGAGTTCGGCGACGGGATCATGAGCGCGATCAACTTCGGGTTCTCCGTTCGCCGCCAGGCGGACCCGAACGGCGACCGGGTCGAGATCGTCCTCAATGGCAAGTTCCTGCCCTACGAATGGCGTCGGAGCGCGAGCTAGGTCCACGGGTACGGGCCGCGGGAGGGGGTGTGGGTCGCGCCGCGAGCGAAGCGGGAGAGCCGGAACGGCTCCAGCCGGGGTTCGCCCTCGAGCACGTCGTCGGCCGCCAGCCGTCCCAGCGCCAGCATCTTGAAGCCGTGGCCGGAGTCGATGATCGCGTAGGCGTTCGGGAGCACCCAGTCGCAGACCGGGTAGTTGTCGGGGGTATGGGAGACGATCCCGCCGGCGAGGGTCGCCCTCCACTCCGCCGCCCGGCCACGGAAGCGTCCGATCGCGACCGCCATGCCTGAGGTGAAGAACTCCGCGAAGCCCGGATCCGCCGCGTGGGCGGGATTGTCGGGGCCGTATGGGTCGAGGTCGGGATCGGAGAGCAGCACCGGCAGCCCGCCGCCGGTGACCGACGCCCCGTCGCGATCGATGCGGAAGTAGATCCCCCACGGTCCCGCTGCGAGCACCTTGCCGTCACGATCGGAGCGCAACGGCGACGACTGGTCCAGGTGGACGACCGGCGGATCGTGGCCCACCCGACCCCCCGTGCCCCCACCGGGGAGCTGGAACTCCCCCTCCTGTGCCTTCCAGTAGGCGACGAGCGGCGTGCGCTCGCCGGCGCCGTCGAGCGCGACCTCGACCTCGGCGTCCTGGTCGAGCATCGCCCAGATCCGCCGTGCCCACGGCCCCGGGGCGACGACCGCGACCTCGCAGCGCACCGGGCCTCGCTCCGTGAGCACCGCCTCGACCCCGAGCGGGCCGAGCTCGAACCCGGTCACCTCGACCCCCTCGGCGATCGTCGCCCCGGCGGCCCGGGCGCGCGCGGCGAGGTGGCGTACGGTCCGCATCGGGTCGGCCCACCCGCCGCGGCGCTCGTGCAGCACCGCCTCGACCTCCGCCTCCCAGTCGGGCCAGGTCCAGGCGAGGTACTCGCGGCAGCGCTCGGCGCCGACGATCAGCTCGGACTCGTAGCCGACCCGGTCGTGGTGTTCGCGGATCGCGACCAGGTCGTCGACCTGGGCGCGCGGGACGGCCGCCAGGTAGCCGACCTGGCGGAAGCCGTAGGCATCCGGCTCGGCCTCGAAGATCTCGACCGACTGCCGGATCAGGTCGGTGATCGCGGCGGAGCGGTAGTAGTTGCGCACGATCCCGCCGGCGGCGCCGGAGGCGCCGGCTCCGACCCTGTCCTTCTCGAGCACGAGCACGTCGGCGCCGCGCTCGGCCAGCCTCCAGGCCGTCGACAGGCCGAGCACCCCGCCGCCGACGATCACGTGACTCGCGCCTTTGGTCGTCAGCTCCACGGATAGGGACTGTGCGAGACGGGGTGCAGGTCGCCGGTCGCGAAACGCTCGTAGCGAAACGGGTGCAGGAGCGAGGAATGCTCACCGCCGAGCTCGCGCGCGATCTCGCGGCCGACCGCGATCATCTTGTAGCCGTGGTTGGAGTCCGCGGCGACGAAGACGTTCGGTCGCATCCGGTCGAAGACCGGGAAGTTGTCGGCCGTGAACGCGCCGGCGCCGCCCGACCGCAGCTGGACGTACTTCGAGCGACAGCCCTCGAACCGCTGCATGCAGTGAGAGAGCGCCGCGCACCAGCGGTCCGGGAACGTCTCGGCGACCGTCCCGGTCGGGTAGGGATCGACCTCGAAGCTGCCGGCCACGGTGAGCGGCTCGGCGCCGCCCTGGACCGTCGTCCGATCGGGCTTCACATAGATGCCCCAGGGACCGTCGCTGACCACGGCGCCCGCGGTGGTCGATGAGCGGTCGGTCGGAGTCGACGTGCAGGACGGGCGACTCGCGGCCGTCGTCGGTCCGCAGGGTCTCCGGCGGCAGCTCGACCTCGCCCTCCTGCAGGTACCAGTAGGTCCACATCGGCTGGTCGCGGTCGACGCCGCCGTCGGGACGGCGGACGTCGATCAGCTCCGAGAGGCCGAGCATCCGCCAGAGCTTCGGGATCCACGGACCGACAGCGACCACGACCTGCTCGACATCGATCGGTCCGGCGGTCGTCTCGACCCGGGTCACGGCGTCCGACCCGTCGAGCTCGAACCCGGTCACCTCGACCCCCTCGGCGATCGCGGCGCCCGCCGCCCGGGCCTTGCGCGCCAGACCGTGCATCGACTCCCGGTTGAAGGCGAACCCACCGCGTTGCTCGTGAAGGCAGACGCTCAGACCCTCCGCGCGCCAGTCGCCGAACAGGCCCCGCATGTGAGCGCGGACGGCGTGCTCTCCGAGGTGCAGCTCGGAGGGATAGCCGATCCGCTGCTGGCGCTCGAAGACCTCGGTCAGGTCGGGCTCCTGAGACGCCGGCCCGAGCGCGACGTAGCCGCTTCCGTGGTAGTGCAGCGCCTCGGGATCGGACTCCCAGATCTCGACGCAGGCGGCGATCAGCTCCGACATCGCCGGCTGGAAGTAGTTGTTGCGGATCACCCCGCAGGCGATCCCGGACGCACCGGCCCCGACCGCGCGCTTGTCGACCACGAGGGCCTCCTCCCCCGCCTCCGCCAGGTGCCAGGCCGTGGACAGGCCGTGGACGCCCGCCCCGATCACCAGGTGGCGGGCCGACTCGGGCACGGCCGGCATCGGCGTCAGTGCTCCGGCGGCTCCCAGCCCTCGAGCACGGGCGGCTTCCAGTCCTCGCCGACGGTCGGCGAGCCCTCGGCCCACGGCCCGAGCTCGGGCTGGGCGAACTTGGCGTGGGTCTGCTTGAGGCGGATCCCGTACGAGTTGCCCGCCGTCAGGTGGGCGATCAGGACCTTGCGCGCGATCTCGTCCTCACGGCCGGGCGGGATCGGGAAGTAGATGCGAAGGAAGGAGTTCGAGTAGCGGTCGAAGACCGCCGGCGTGCCCTCCTCCTCGAGCAGCTCGACGTCCTCGAGCCAGTTCAGGTCCTTGCCCGGGGTGGCCGCGTCGAGGTCGATGTCCTCGACGAGCGCGATCTGCTCCTGGTAGGGAAAGCGCTTGCCGGACAGGTACTCGGCGTCGATCGAAGTGACCTTCTCGGGCTCGCGGACCCCGTCCGCTCTCGTCATTTCGGATCCTCCGCCCCGGTCCCGGCCGGCGTCGGCAGGAAGTCGACCGGGTTCTCGAGGTACTGGTCGAGCAGCGTCCGGATCTCACCGAGCGCGCGCTCCTCGCTGGCGCCCGGGATGTAGTCGGTGCCCGCCAGCGGCACCCGGGCCATCGCCGACGCCTCGACCGTGAGCGCCGCGAGGTCCTCGGGCTCGAGGTTGTGGACGCTCGTCTTGCCGCACGCACGAGCCAGCATCTGGACCTCGAGCGTCAGCGTGTGCAGGAAGTTGAAGACGCGCTGCGCGGCCTCGTCGACGTGCAGGCGCTTGCGCAACTCGGCGTCCTGGGTCGTGATCCCGACCGGGCACCGGCCGGTGTGGCAGTGGTAGCACTGGCCGGCGGGCACCCCGACCGTTCCCTCGTAGTCGGTGACGCCCGGGATCTCCTTGTTGCAGTTGAGCGCCATCAGCGCCGAATGGCCGATCGCGACCGCGTCGGCGCCGAGCGCCAGGCACTTGGCGATGTCGCCGCCGTTGCGGATCCCGCCTGCGACCACGAGGTCGACCTCGTCGACGAGGCCGACGTCCTCGAGCGCGCGGCGCGCCTCTGGGATCGCAGCGATCAGCGGGATCCCGGTTTCCTCGGCGGCGACGTGCGGGCCGGCGCCCGTGCCACCCTCGGCCCCGTCCAGGTAGATGATGTCGGGGCCGCACTTCGCGGCCATCCGGACGTCGTCGTAGACGCGCGCCGCGCCGAGCTTGAGCTGGATCGGGACCTCGTAGTTGGTCGCCTCGCGCGTCTCCTGCACCTTCAGCGAGAGGTCGTCGGGGCCGAGCCAGTCGGGGTGCCGGGCGGGTGAGCGCTGGTCGATCCCGGCCGGGAGCGAGCGCATCTCGGCGACCTGCTCGGTCACCTTCTGGCCCATCAGGTGGCCGCCGAGGCCGACCTTGCATCCCTGTCCGATGAAGAACTCGATCCCGTCGGCCAGCATCAGGTGGTGGGGGTTGAACCCGTAGCGGCTCTGGATCACCTGGTAGTACCACTTGGTCGAGAGGTCGCGCTCGGGCGGGGTCATCCCGCCCTCGCCGGAGCAGGTCGCGGTGCCGGCCATCGAGGCCCCCTTGGCGAGCGCCATCTTCGCCTCCAGCGAGAGAGCGCCGAAGCTCATCCCGGTGATGTAGACGGGGATGTCGAGCTCGAGCGGCTTCTTCGCAAACCTGCTGCCCAGCACCGTCCGCGTGTCGCACTTCTCCCGGTAGCCCTCGATCACGAACCGGGTCAGAGTGCCCGGCAGGAAGGTGAGCTCGTCCCAATGCGGGATCTTCTTGAACATCGAGAATCCGCGCATCCGGTAGCGGCCGAGCTCGGCCTTCATGTGGATGTCGTTGATGACCCCCTGCGTGAAGATCGGGCTGCTCCCGAGCACCTCGCGCTGGTCGGGCGTTTCGTCCGCCATCTCGATCCTCTCCTAGAGCACTAGAGCACCAGCTTGCGCTCGCTGGGCTCGAGGTTGTCGTAGTTGTAGAGCTTCTTCCCGCAGACGAACTTGCGCAGCTCGGGGGGCTCGCCGAGCTCGTGGATCGCGAACTTGCGCTCGACGAACTCGGTGTCCGACTCCTCCCACTCGCCCTCGACGCAGTCGATGCCGAGCGCCGCGATCTCCCCGCCGACGTAGATCGTGCCGTCGTACATCGAGTCGCCGAGCCCGGGGCCGACGTCGCCGCAGATGATCTGGCGGCCGCGCTGCATCATGAAGCCGGTCATCGAGGCCGCGTTGCCGAGCGCGATGATCGTGCCGCCCTTCTGGTCGATCCCGGTTCGCGCGCCGACGTCGCCCTTGACGACGAGGTCGCCGCCACGCAGGGCGGCCCCGGCCAGCGAGCCGGCGTTGTTGTCGACCACGACGACGCCCGACATCATGTTCTCGGCGACCGACCAGCCGACCCGCCCGGTGATCTCGACCTCCGGGCCGTCGATCAGCCCGCAGCCGAAATAGCCGAGGCTGCCCTCGAAGCGAATCCGGCAGCGGGCCAGGATCGCAACCCCGAGCGAGTGCCGGGCGCTGGGATTGAGCACGGTCACCTGCTTGACGCCCCGCTCGTAGATCAGCCAGCGGAGCTCGGCGTTGATCTTGCGCGTCGTCAGCGCGCGCGCCTCGATCTCGGCGCGCTCGCCGTCGATCCTCGCGGTCTTCGGGATCGATTCGTCGAGCTCGACCAGCCCCCGCTCGTCCATCGCCACGGTCGGCTCGGCGCTCACCTCGTCCATACCCGCACCTCGCCCTCGTAGGGGTCGTGGGTCTCGATCTCGCGGTCGAGCACCTGGCGGATCGCGATCTCCTCGGAGGCGAGCGCGACGAGCTCGTCGTCCTCATAGAGCACCAGCGGCTTCGCACCGAGCTCGTCCTTGGCGACCCCGAGGGCGTCCTCGGTGACGCAGATGTAGGTGAAGACCCCGTCCAGGTCCTCGAGGCTCTGGCGCATCGCCTGCTCGAGCGAGCGCCCCTCGCTCATCTGCTCGGCCAGGTAGACGGCGATGATCTCCGAGTCGCACTCCGACTGGAAGCGGTGGCCGGCGCGCTGCAGCCGGCGGCGCCAGTCGTGGAAGTTGGTCAGCTGGCCGTTGTGGACGACGGCGACGTCCGGGAACGGGTAGGCCCAGTAGGGATGGGCGTTGGCGATGTCGACGTCGGACTCGGTCGCCATCCGGGCGTGACCGATCGCATGCGTGCCGCGGTAGTCGGAGAGCCCGTACTCGGCGGACACGGTCTCGGCGTCACCGAGGTCCTTGACGATCTCGAGCGAGCGCCCCAGCGACAGCACCTCGGTGTGCCGGACCCGCTCGACGGCATCGGCGAGCAGCTTCAGGTCGCCGGCGAAGCCGAAGATGACGGTCATCGTCCGGTGGGTCCCTTTCACCTCCGCGATCTCGGCCCCGGCATCGCGCATCCGCGCCTCGATCTGGTCGCGCTGGCGCTGCACACGCTGGGCGAGCTCGGGATCCTCTTCGACCGCCTCGCTGAGCTTCACGTGCATGACGAAGGTCTCGGCGTCGCCGCGGTAGAGCGCGAACCCGGTCGAGTCGGGCCCGCGGTGCTTCATCGCGTAGAGCATCCGGGTCATGTCGCGCCCCACCTCCCGATCGCCGTCGCCGTTGCGGTAGATGATCCCCGCGATCCCGCACACGGCTAGCTCCCACCCTCGGTCATGGCATGACGTTCATGTACTGGTCGCGCTCCCAGTCGGTCACCGCTGCAAGGTAGCGCTCCCACTCGTCGCGCTTGTAGTGCATGAACACGTCGTAGAGCCGCCCCGGCATCGCGCTGCGGACGACCTCGTCGGCCTCGAGCGCCTCGAGCGCCGCGCCGAGGTGGTCCGGCACCCGCTCGAACTCGGCTCCCTCGGCGAGCAGGTCATAGGTGTTGGCCTGCTGGGGCGGGCCGGGATCGAGCTCGCGGCGGACACCGTCGAGACCGGCGGTGAGCAGCGCGGCCTGGGTCAGGTAGGGGTTGCAGGCCGAATCGACGCCGCGGAACTCGAACCGGCCGCCGCTCGCCACGCGCACCGTGCAGGTGCGGTTCTGCCAGCCGTAGTTCTTGTAGACCGGCGCCCAGAAGCCGAAGTCCCACATCCGCTTGTATGAGTTGACGGTCGGCGAGCCGACGCAGACGAGCGCCTTGAAGTGGTCGAGGATCCCGCCCATGAACCGTTGGCCGATCTCCGACAGCTGGGCCGGCCCTTCGGGATCGTGGAATACGTTGTTGCCGCTCTCGTCGACGAGCGTGAAGTGGTGATGGTGGCCGTTCGCCGAGACGCCCGTGAACGGCTTCGGCATGAACGACGCGTGGAGGCCGTGCTTGCGCCCGACGGCGGCGCAGATCTGGCGGTAGGTGGTGATGTTGTCCGCGGTGCGCAGCGCGCGATCGAAGCGGAAGTTGAGCTCCAGCTGGCCCGGGCGCGTCCTCGTGATCGCCGTAGCTCATGTCGAGCCCCATCGCCTTGCCGTAGGCGACGACGTCGAGGATCACCGGCTGCAGCTGCTCGAACTGGTTGATGTGGTAGCACCAGGGCTTGGTCACACCCTCGAGCGGCGCGTCCGGGTCGTCCGCCGGCTTCAGCCACATCATCTCGGGCTCGATCCCGCACAGGAACGAGTAGCCGAGCTCCTCTTCGACGTCGTGCGCGATCCGCTTCAGGTTCTGGCGCGGGTCCGCGTCCAGCAGCTCGCCGGTCTCGGTGTCGTAGCAGTCGCAGTAGACGCGCGCGACCCGCGGGTCCCAGGGCAGTGCCTGGAAGGTGTCGAGGTCGGCGATCGCGGCGAGCTCGGACTCCTCGGGACCGAAGCCGATGTAGTTGTCGAGCCGGTCGGTGAACAGGTCGGCGGTCGCCCCGTAGACGAGCTGATAGCCGCGACTCGCCACCTGTCCGAACCAGCTCGCGACCACGCCCTTGCCGTTGATGTGGCCGCTGATCGAGACCTGCTGGAAGAAGACGTACTCGATCCCCTCGCGGTCGATCTCGCCGGCGATCTCGGCGATCCGCTCGGCCCGGCCGGGGGCGTTGCGCGCCTCGTCGAGCGTCTTCGGCGGCGGCTCGATCGGGGGCGATTCGAGCACCCGCTCGACCTCGCTCGATGCGCCGTTCTCAGCTGCAGCCATCAACCGTCTCCTTTCGGCTCCGCTCTCGTTTCACTATAAGCCACGGATTGAACAAAAAGGTACATTCGGCCCGACGCGGCTCATCCTCCGTCCGCAGCGAGCTCGAGCCAGTTCGCGAAAAGCCGCTTCGCCGCCGGGTGCATGTCGGCCGCGCGGCGCTCGATCTCACCGATGAACGCGGTGCCCCGCCGCTCGCCGAGCGCCGCGGCGAGCGAGCGGCGGTAGGCCGGGATCTCTGCCCATTCGGCGGCCATCTCGCCCGTCACCTCGAGGTGAAACTGGATCCCGTAGGCGCGCTCACCGACGCGAAAGGCCTGGTTGGGGACGAGCGGCGAGCTCGCCAGGCGGACCGCTCCGTCGGGTAGGTCGAAGGTGTCGCCGTGCCATTGCAGGGTCAGCGGCAGGTCGGCGACGCCGCTGAACAGCGGGTCGTCGCGCCCCTCCGCGGTCAGATCGACCTCGAGCAGACCGACCTCCGGGCGCTCGGCCTCATAGACGGGGGCGCCGAGCGCCGCGGCGAGCAGCTGCACTCCGAGGCAGACGCCGAGGAACGGCCGCCCACCCTCGACCGCCTCGCGCACCAGCGCGCGCTCGGGCGCGAGCCAGGGGTGGTCGGCGTCGTCGCCGGCGCCCATCGGGCCGCCCATCGCCAGCACCGCGTCGAACTCGGCGCCAGTCGGGGAGCGGCTCGCCCTCGTCGACCTCGACCGCCACCGCCTCCACGCCCCGCTCGCCCATCACCTCGGAGAACACCCCGGGGTGCTCGCAGGCGATGTGCTGGAGGACGAGGACCCTCATCGGCGGTCCGCTCAGGGCCGCCCTTGGTTCGCATTCTCCCCCTGTCCGGTCGGCTGGCCGCCGCCGGTCTCCTGGCTCTCGACGCTCTCCACCTGGCCGGTGGTCGCGTCGATGCGGACCAGCGACAGGCGGGCGAACTTGTCCGGATTCGGGCCCTCGGGCCCCTTGGGGATCGAGAGCGAGACGATCCAGGTCGGGCGGCGGTCGAGGCCCTGGCGGAGCATGCGGATCTGCGTGTTCTCGGGCGCGAAATCCACCTGCTTCTTGGCGAGCTCGACCGCCTGGGCCTGCGAGATCCTCACCTGGTTGTCCTGACAGGACTTGGCGACGAAGAACGTGAACGCGAGCAGCGCCAGCAGCAGACCGACCCGGGGCCAGGTGGGCAGCTGGCCCTTGCGCCCGGCATAGCCCCCGAGCTTCCTGCCGTCGCCGGCCGGCCGGGGCTCCGGCGCCTGCGTCACGGATTGGAGCTGCTCGCCCAGCTCAGACGGTTGGGCGGAACTCGTCCCCGATGTTGGTCCCGAAGACGATGATGAGAACGATCACCACACAGAGGATCGAAATTATCAGCATCGCGCGTTCGAACGACTTGACGTGCGTCTGCTTCGGGGGGAACTCGATCTGCTTTCCGTTCATAACAGCTCCGTCTCCTGTGCCTCAGCGGCTGCCGACGCCTCCGTACCACCGGCGCGAACGCGGGCGGCAGCGTATCTGACCAGGCGGCGATTCTCGTACACGACCCAGCCGACCAGCACGAGGACCATGACCACGATCCCGATCCAGGTGAGGACCATGTAGGACGTCTCCGCTCCCACACCGTCGGGCCCGTAGGTCGAGCCGGGGCCGAAGGTCATGAACCCGGCGCAGTCCTGATACGGGTCGCCGAGGACGAAGTCGCCGGAGTCCGCGACCCGCGCCTCCTGGGTCCCCGGATCGCTCGAGACGCAGTCCGGTGCGCTGTCGATTATCGCCGGCATCGCGTCTCCTCTCCTCGGGTGGCCATCCTAGGTCCGCGCTCCCGGACGCTCGCGAGGCGGCCCGCCGTTGTGTAACGCCGCGTACTCAGCTTCCTGAAGCGCCCTGGCGGGGGTGCGGGTGCCGTCCGGCTCGATCACCAGATCCTCGCCCCATTCGAACTCGGGCACATGGATGTCGGGCTCGTACTCGGCGGCATCGAGCCCGTCGAGCTCGACCGCGGCCGGCACGCGCAACAGGTTCAGCTTCCGCAGTATGAAGGCCGCGACCCAGCCCGAGAGGAAGCCGAGCGGCAGGAAGACCGCGACCCCGAGCATCTGCCCCCAGAACGAGCTCTCGACGTTGTTGAGCCCAGTCGGATAGCCGGCGGCGAACACCCCCACCCAGAAGATCCCGAGGAAGCCGGTGAAGCCGTGGACCGCGACGGCGCCCACGGTGTCGTCGACCCGCATCTTCTCCTCGATCCAGGTTCCCACCCAGACCACGATCACGGCGCTGATCAGCGCGAGCAGATAGCCGAGCGTCGGCGCGTAGACGTCGGCGCCGGCGGAGACGCTGATCACCCCGGCGAGGCCGCCCGACACGGTCCAGAACGGGTCCCCGCGGCTCGCGAAGTAGCCACCGGTGAAGCCACCCGCGAAGCCCATCGTGATGATCATCGCGATCGAGCCCAGGGTGGTCGGACTCAGGTAGATGTTCGCCCAGCCGGGGAACGTGGTCGAGACGATCACGAGGCAGGCGGCGTAGAAGCCGTAGAACCCGGTGAATATCAGCATCAGCCCCATTAACGTCATATGCACGTTGTGAGGTCTGAAGATCCGGGTCAGGCCGTCCTTCGTGTATTTCCCTATTCGGGGACCGAGGTTGAACAGCACCCCGAGCGTGAAGGCGCCGGAGACACCGTGGACCACCGCTGAGGCGATGCTGTCGTGGAAGCCGAAGCGAAGCGTCATCCAGCCGCCGGCGCTCCATCCCCAGGCGGCGTCGAGGATCCAGACGACCGAGCCGAGCAGGCATGCGAGCACCAGGTACGCGGACAGTCGGACCCGCTCGAGCAGCGCCCCGGACATGATCGACGCGGTCGTCCACGAGAACAGCAGGAAGGCGAGGAAGAAGACGAGGTTGATGTTGTTGGTCAGGTTGGGCCCGAAGGTGTCCGACCACGGGATCCCGCTCTGACAGGCGACGCTGGTGAAGTCGCTGCTGTTCGGGCCGATCGGGAGGCCCGCCTGGTTGCAGTTGTAGATCCACCAGCCGAAGTAGTAGAAGGTCGGCGTGACGACGGCGATCGTGAGGATGTTCTTCATCGCCGTCGCGAGCGCGTTCTTGCGGCGGGCGATGCCGGTCTCGTACGTCATGAAGCCCACATGGATGAGCCACATGAGCACGACGGTGAAGAAGTAGAACTGCTCGCCGAGGATCGCGCTGTCGAGCGTCAGGCTGTCGGCCGGCGCCGCATCCTTGAGGTCCTGGACCTGCGCGAGTAGCGTCGGGATCACAGTCGTCGGTCCCTCCGTGCTGCCCCCTTGCGGAGAGCGGCCCACGTGGCATGGGCGTTACGAGCCATCACCGCGCCTGAACCTATCCCGACAGGGATCGCCCGCACAATGGGAAGCGGCACATACTTCAGCGGCCTTGAATGTAGGATCCGCCCATAGGACCCGCAGGCGCGAGGGATTAGCCTCAGCGCCTCGAATCCCCGGCAAGGGAGGTGTCGCTTGAGTGTGCAGGCGGTCTCGGAGGCGGTTGGCGTGCGCGGGCGGGCACGGCTGGAGAACGAGACCCTCTACGCCGTCATCAAGACGGTCTCCTCGTCGCTCGATCTCGACCGCGTGCTGCGGGGCATCGTCGACATCGCCACCGAGGCGACCGCTTGTCACGCGTGCTTCATCTACTTCCTCGAGGGTGATCGGCTGGTGCTGCGGGCGGCCTCGCCGCGCTACTCGGAGTTCGTCGACAAGCTCGACCTCGGCGTCGAGGAGGGCCTCGCCGGCTGGGTGGCGCGGACGAAGACGCCGGAGTTCATCCGTGAGAACGCGATGGCCGACCCGCGGATGAAGTTCGTGCCCGAGCTCGAGGAGGAGAGCTTTCAGTCGATCGTCGCGGTGCCGCTGCTCTCGAAGGCCGGTGACGTGATCGGGGTCGTGGTCCTCCACACCGAGGCGCCGCGTGAGTTCGACGACGAGGTGCTCAACTTCCTCGTCCACACCGCCTCGCTGGTCGCTGGAGCGATCGAGAACGCCCAGCTCTACGAGGAGACCCGTCGGCGCGTCGAGGCGCTGACGACGCTCGCGGATCTGAGCCAGGCGCTGGCGGCGGTCACCCTGCGCGAGGACCTCTACGACGCGGTCTCGCAGGGAGCCCGCAAGCTGCTTCGCGCCGACGCGTGCCAGATCCACCGCCTCGACGTGGAGGCCGAGGACCTCACCCTCGTCGGCTCCGACCCCGAGGACTCGCTCGTACCGGACCCGCGTCGAGGCGCGATCGGCGCCGTGCTCGATCTGATGCGCCGGCCGGGTGGCGGCGGCCGCGATGAGCGCCGGATGATCGCGCGCGCCCTGTGGCCGGAGCTCGACCAGGACTCTCTGCTCGTCGCGCCGCTCGTGACCCGCGACGAGCGGCTCGGCCTGCTCTGCTGCCTGGCGGAGGGCAGACAGTTCACCGACGAGGACGCGGAGCTGCTCGGCGCGGTGGCGAACCAGACCGCCGTCGGGCTGAAGAAGGCCGCGCTGATCGAGCGACTGACGGCGGAGAACATCGTCAAGGACATGTTCGATGCACTGGCCGCGGGCTCGGTCGAGGCAGCGGCGGCGAAGGCCGGCGAGGCGCGCTGCGACCTCACCCGGCCCCACCTCTTCCTGCACCTCGAGCGCGCGCCCCGTGCCGGCGATGCCGCGCCGGCCTGGCCGGAGCTCGCGACCCGGCTCGAGGCGCGGCTGCGGAGGCTCTATCCGCGAGCCTTCTTCGACTCCCGTCACGACCGGGTGCGGGTGCTGGCGCCGCTGCCGAACGGAGAGGACGCCGCGGTCGAGCAGCTACGGGCGGCGTGCGAGCCCCTCGGTCGCGACGAGGGGCTCGTGGTCGGGTTGAGCGACGTCGATCGGGGCGCCGCGAGCGCCCGGCGGCGGATGCGCGAGGCCGCCGACGCCGCGCACATCGGCCGCTCGCTCCAGCCCGGGGGCGGCGCGGTGTCCTACGAGCAGCTCGGCGCCTACCGTTACCTCGTCCACCTCGAGCCCGATCAGTCGCCGCACGACCGCTACGGCCAGGCGGTGGCGAAGCTGGTCGAGTACGACCGCAGACGCGGCGCCCGGCTCGTCGAGACGCTCGAGCGGTTCCTCGCCGACCGCGACAGCGTGACGACGAGCGCCCGGGCCCTCTACGTGCACCCGAACACCGTCCGCCAGCGGCTCGAGCGCGTCGAGCGGGTCGCGGATCTGGACCTTCCGAACGAGGACCTGCTCTCGCTCGAGCTGGCGCTGAAGCTCGCGAGGCTGCAACGTGTGCGGGCCGAGAGCGAGTAGGCCGCGGATGGCGCTACGCGGCGCGGCGGACCCGCCTCCGCGCAAGCCAGATCCAGAATATTCCGAAGCCGAGGATGTTGAGGAGGAAAACGAACAGGACCCACCAAGCCTTGAAGAGGAACGCCAGATCCGTTTCCTTCCACAACTCATACCCGGTCAGGTAGGACATGATGAACAGGGTCAGGACCAGAATCGGGGGGGCCTGGCCGGTGATTACGAAGACGATCATCGCCGCGGCGATCCTATAGGCAGCGCAGTCGGGTGACGATCAGGGCGAAGCTCTACGCCGCCATCGTCCTCACGGTGCTGGGGCCGCTGGCGACCACCGCCGTGGCGCTGAACGGGATGTCGCAGATGGGCGACCGCTTCGACGAGGTGCAGGAGCGCTCCCAGCACGAGTCGCTCGCCCGTGAGCTCAAGTTCCAGGTCACGGACATGAACGGCTGGCAGACCGCCTACGGCTACGCCGGCGGGCCGCTGCGGGCGAGGTTCACCGCCTCGGCCAACGAGCTTCGGCGCCAGCTCGATGAGGCGAAGGGCACGCTCACCGACGACCACGAGCAGGCCCTGCTCGAACAGCTGCAGGGCGACTTCGACTCGTTCATGAACCTGGACGCGGTCGCCTGGCGCCAGCTCCAGGCCGGCAACGGACAGCGGACGCGTCAGATCCTGCTCGGCCCCGAGCTGAAGCGGTTCGAGGCGATGGCAGCGACCGCCGACGACCTCGCCAGCTACGAGGAGCAGCAGGCGGCGGTCACCGAGACCTCCTTCAACGACGCGCGCGACGACGCCCGCCGGATCCTGGTCGCCGTGGCGCTCGGCGCCGCGGTGGTGATCGTCCTGCTGCTCGTCACCGCGAACGACATCGCGAAGATGGCGCTCGAGGGAGAGCGCAGCGTGCGGGAACGCGGCCCGGGCCAAGCGCCCGATGACGGGACGCCGTGACCCGCGACGTCCTCCTGACGCTGAGCCTGCTGCTCGGCGCGGCGCTCGCGGCCCGCTTTCTGGCCAGCCTCGTCCGGATCCCCGAGATCCTCGTGCTGGTCGCTGTTCGGAGCGCTGCTCGGGCCGTCGCTGCTCGACGTGATCGACGTGCCGCTCGACTCGATCGGCGCCCAGCTGTTGTTCACCCTCGGCGTCTCGTTGATCCTCTTCTACGGGGGGCTCAACCTCTCGCTGCTGATCCTGCGCCGGGTGTGGGTCGGGCTCGGGATGCTGGTCGTCCCCGGCGTCGTCCTGACCGCCGTGATCACGGGCGTCGCCGCCCATTTCGCCTTCGACCTCTCCTGGACGGCGGCCCTGCTGATGGGCGCGGTGCTCTCGCCGACCGACCCGGCGATCCTGATCCCGCTCTTCGTGCGCTCGCGGCTGCGGCCGAAGGTGGCCCAGACGGTGGTCGCCGAGTCGGCGTTCAACGACCCGACCGGCGCCGTGCTGGCGCTGGCGCTCGCCGGCGTCCTGCTGAGCGGCGAGGGGTCGCTCGCGACGCCGGCCCGCGAGTTCGTGGTCGACCTCGGGATCAGCACGGTGATCGGAGTCGTGGCCGGAGTGCTCCTCGCGGCGACGATCTCGAGCCGGCGGGCCGGGATCTGGCGCGAGTCGTCCGCGGCCGCGGTCCTCGCCGTGGTCACGATCGGCTACTTCTCGCTCGACTCGGCGGGCGGCAGCGGCTACCTGGGCGCCTTCCTCGCCGGGCTGATCGTCGGCAACATGGAGCGGCTCGGGCTGGCGATGCACTCGACGCACGAGCGCGACCTGCGGCAGTTCGCCTTCAACGTCGCCGATCTGGTGACGCTCTTCGTCTTCCTGGTGCTGGGCGCGAACATCCCCTTCGACACGCTGGGCCAGTACTTACTGCCCGCGCTCGCCGTGCTCGCCGTCCTCCTGCTGCTCGCACGGCCGGTGACCGTGCTCGCCTGCACGCTGCCCGACCGGCGTGGGGGCTGGACCCGGCCGGAGGTCGCGTTCCTCTGCTGGACGCGCGAGACCGGCGTCGTGCCGGCGGCGCTGGTCGGCGTGCTCGCGGGGCTCGGCGTGCCGAACACCGACGAATACGCGAGCGTGGTCGCGCTGGCGATCGTGATGACGCTGGTCCTCCAGGCCCTCCCGGCCGCCTGGCTGGCCGGCCGGCTCGGGCTCCTGGACGGCAAGGCTCCGGCGCTCGCGGCCGAGGACCCAGCCGGGGGCTGAGCGGCCCCTCTACGCTCGCAGCGTGCCCCGGCCCTCCATGGTGGATGCGACAGAGGCCGCCCTGCGCGAGCGGCTGGCGCCGGGGCGGGCACGTCCGGGCGACCGCCTGCCTCCCGAGAAGCAACTCGCCGAAGCGGTCGGCGTCTCGCGGGGAACGCTGCGGCTGGCGCTCGAGCGGCTCGAGAGCAACGGCGAGATCGTCCGCAGGCAGGGCAGCGGCACGTTCGTCGGCCGCGTCGCGCTCGGCGCAGCCTTCAGCGAGGGCCTCGAGGTGCTCGAGTCCTACGCGTCGCTGGCGCGGCGCCAGGGCAAGCGGCTCACCGTGCGCAATCTCCAGGTCGAGCAGGCACGGACGCCCGGATACGTCGCCGAAGCGCTGGGCGTGCGGAGAGGAACGAGGGCGCCGCTGATCCAGCGGACCCTGCTCGCCGACGGGACCGTCGCCGCGCACATGCGCGACATCGTCCATCCGGACGTCGGGCTACCGCCACCCGAGGAGGTTCGCTCCGCGATCGCGTCGGGCAAGATGGTGCTCGACGTCCTCGTCGAGCGCGGGGTCCCGATCGCCTTTGCGAGAACGCGGGTCAGACCCCGGCTCGTGGAACCCGGCAGCCGGCTCGGCGAGGCGATCGGCGCGACGCGCGTCACCGCGACGCTGGAGCTGGTCGAGCTCATGCATCTCGCCGGAGGCAAGGCCGTGCAGTACTCGATCGAGGTCTTCGCGCCCGGCTCGATCGACCTCCACGTGATCCGGGGCCTGAAGCTCCCGGAGCACTGAGGCGCCCCGAAGCCGACGACTCCCGGCTGGTTCATCCGGTCATTCGGTCAGCCGGAGTCGGATCCATTCGCGGCATCGCCGGTCGGCTCGTAGATGAGGATCGCTACTCCGTCACCTACGGTCCTCGAGTCGGCGAGCCTGAGGCCCTTCTTGTCGGCCGTCTCGCCGAACAGGCGCTTCCCCGTCCCGAGGACGACCGGGAAGACCATGAGGCGCAACTCGTCGACGAGGTCGTGGTCGAGCAGCGTCTGAACGAGTCGGGCGCTGCCGTGGACGACGATCTCGCCGTCCTGCTCCTGCCTCAGCTTCGAAACCTCCTCCGCCACGTCGCCGTCGAGCACGGTCGAGTTGTTCCACTCGGGGTCGGTGAGGGTCGAGGAGACGACGTACTTGGGCATCGAGTTGAACTTGTCCGCGAACTCGCCCTCCCTGGACGGCCAGGCATCGGCAAACCCCTCGTAGGTCACCCGCCCGAGCAGCAGTGCCTCGGCGTCGAGCGCTTCGTCGAGCTTGAACCTGTCGCCCTCGTCTCCGCGCTCGTACTCGAAGCTCCACCCTCCGTACTTGAAGTCCTCGGCTCCACCCGGGTCCTCGACGACCCCGTCGAGTGACACGAACTCGGTTACGACTACCTTTCCCATCCTGTCCTCCTGATTGTCGATTGCGCCCCCCGTCCGACTCTCCGGATACTATACTCAATCAGGCGGTTGATCAACCTCCCGGATGATTAGAGATGGCAGTCGACGAGCTCAGCGAAACCTTCGCCGCCCTCGCCGACCCGACGAGGCGCGCGATCCTCGGGCGGCTCGCGGAAGGCGAGGCCACGGTCAACGAGCTCGCCGAGCCGTTCCCGATCAGCGTCCAGGCGGTCTCCAAGCACCTCAAGGTGCTCGAGCAGGCCGGGCTGATCACGCGGGGTCGAATCGCACAGCGCCGGCCCTCGCGGTTGCGGGGGACGCGGCTCAAGGACGCCGTCGAATGGCTCGAGAAGTACCGTCAATTCTGGGAAGGCAGCTTCGATCGTCTCGAGGTACGCCTCAGAGAGAACGAGGAGGGACCCGCGAATGAATGAGCGATCGGCCCCCGACGCGGCCGAGCAGGGGATCACGATCACCCGCGTCTTCGATGCGCCGCGCGAGCGCGTCTGGAAGGAGTGGACGGAACCGGAGCGGTTCGCGGACTGGTACGGCGGCGGCGAAGCCGAGGTGCCGGTGTCGACCGTGACGATGGACGTCCGCGAGGGCGGCAGGTGGCGGGCGACGATGTTCGCCGGGCCGGAGCGCCGCGAGATCCAATGGAGGGGCGAGTACCACGAGGTCCTCGAACCGGAGCGACTCGTCTTCACCGTCGCCGACCAGCCCGGCGACGACGCCTGGGAGCTGGTCACCGTCGTCCTCACGGATCTCGGCGACGGGCGAACCGAGATGCTCTTCCAGCAGCGCGGCAGCATGTCGGCGGGGGCCTACGAGCGCGCCACGCACGGTTGGGGATCGTTCTTCGATCGCATGGCCGACCGGCTCGCCGGACGATGACCGTGGCGGTCGACGAGGCCCTCGGCGAGCTGCGGCGGTCGCTGGCCGGGGCCGCGCTGGCCCCGACGGATCCCGGATACGACTCGGTCCGGCGCTGCTTCAACGCTCTCGTCGACCGGCGCCCGGCCGTGATCGTGCGCTGCCGCGGTGCGGCGGATGTCGGGACAGCGTTCGGCTTCGCCCGCGAGCACACGCTGGAAGTGGCCGTTCGCGGAGGCGGTCACAACCCCGCCGGACACTGCGTCTGTGACGGCGGGCTCGTGATCGATCTCTCCCTGATGCGCGCGGTCGACGTCGACGCGGGCGCGCGGATCGCCCGCGCCGAGGGCGGTGCGACCTGGCTCGACTTCGACTCGGCGACCCAGGCGTTCGGCCTCGTGACCCCGGGAGGCGTCGTCGGCTCGACCGGCGTCGCCGGTCTCACGTTCGGCGGCGGGATCGGTCACCTGACAGCGCAATACGGGCTCACCTGCGATCACCTGGTTGGCGCCGAGCTCGTGACGCCCAGTGGGGACGTGATCGCGGTCAGCGAGGACGAGAACGCCGAGCTGCTCTGGGGGCTGCGCGGCGGCGGCGGCAACTTCGGCGTCGCGACCAGGCTCGAGTTCCGCCTCCACCCACTCGAACGGGTCGTCGGGGGCCGGATCGTCTACTCCGGTGAAGGCGCGTTCGCGGCGCTGCGGCGGTTCCGCGAGATCGCCGGACGCGCTCCGCGTGACCTGAGCTGCGCTGCGGTGCTCGCGGTCGACGAAGCGGTCGGGGCGATCGTCATCCTGGTCCCGTCCTACACCGGCTCGGATTCCGATCCCGACGAGCTGCGCGCCTTGCGCTCGGGCCCCGGGCTGGTCGACGACGGCGTTCGCTCGCACTCGTTCATCGGCCAGCAGCACCTCTTCAATCCCCCGTACGGGGATGAGCGCAACTACTGGAAGGGGCATTTCGTACGCGAGCTTCCCGACGAGCTGCTCGAGGAGCTGCTGCGGCGAATGGTCGCGCTGGGGCGGTCGCCCGGACAGGTGCTGATCGAGTCGCTGCATGGCGCGCCGAAGGGCGGCGACGAGAACGAGGCCGCGGTCGGGTTTCGCCAGGCGGCGTTCAACATCAGCGCGATGGGCGGCTGGCAGGACGCGGTCCACGACCGGGAGCAGATCGAATGGGCCCGAGAGACGGCGGCCGCGATCGAGCCGTGGTCGATGAGTGGCGGCTACGTCAATTACATGCAGGCGGACGAGCCGATCGAGCGCGTACGCGCGGCCTTCGGCGAGCGCACGTTCGAGCGCCTCCGGTCGCTGAAGGGACGCTACGACCCCGGCAACGTCCTCCACCGCAATCAGAACATCCCGCCGCCCTAGATGCTCCACCGCATGCCCGGCGGCCCACGCCAAAACCGCGTCGACCCGTTCGGGCGGCTGATCGCCGCTGCGGCGCGCGGCGCCCTGATGGGCAACCGCGGCTGCCTCCACGACGCCCGGGGACGCATCCGCCGCTCCCACCGCGGCACCCGCTGGATCTTCTGCCGACTCGAGTTCAGGGGCCGGCGCAGGGAGCTGATGCAGCCCGGCCGCTACACGGAGCTCTTCTTTCTCGACGAGGCGACGGCGTTCGCCGCCGGCCACCGGCCCTGCTGGGAATGCATGCGCGAGCGCGCCAACCACTTTCGCGACAGCTGGGCCGTGGCGAACCGCGGCGCCGTCGAGGGCGAGCTGACAGCCGCGCGTCTCGACGAGGCGCTTCACAGCGAGCGAGTCGGCCCGAGCGGCGCGAAGACGACCTTCGAGGCGGCGCTCGCCGAGCTTCCCGACGGAGCGATCGTCGTTCCGCCCGCCTCCGGGCGACGGCGATCCCCCTCCCTCACCTCCTGTGGGCGGGATCGTCTCTGGCCGTGGAGGCCGGACGGGTACGGGACCGGGTCCCGGGTCCGAACGACAGCGGTGGTCGAGGTTCTGACGCCGCGCTCGACCGTGCGGACCTTCGCCGGCGGCTTCCGGCCGCGGGTCGCGGGGGCCGAACGGCTCAGACGTGCTGGCCCGAGCGCCTGACCTCGCAGTCGACCGGGAAGAGCGGTGGGTCCTGTGCGCACTTCGCGAGCACGATCCGCAGATGGATCGCGTCGACGCGGCCCTTGTGCGCGGCGCGAACCCTCACCCTCGCCTCGCCGCGCTCGTGGAGCGAGCCTCGGATCAGCTTGATCGTCCGGCGGCCGCCGTGCTTGCGGATCAGCACGAACGGATGCTTGGCGGTGTTGCCCTTGATGTCGGTATCGGTGATGCTCTTGTCGAAGCGCGTGCCGGCGGTCGCGTGCTTGCCCTGGTACCGGGTCGCGAACTCGACCGACGCCGTCCGACGCGCAAACGCCATCAGCCGGTTGCGGGGGAAGGTGCCGTCGTTGACCTCGCTGTAGCTGAGCTGGATCACCCTCGGCTGCGGCGTGGCCCGCGCTCCGCGAGCGTTGCCGCTGTCGGTGGCCGCCTGCGCCGCGATTGCGAACACGGCGAGTGCGGCGGCGAGCGCCGTGACGGTCGAACCGATCACACGCATCGTGGCCAGCTTACGCCCGGCCGGTCGATCAGTCCAGTCGCCCGAACGTAGCGGCGTCGCCGACCTACCGGGCCGCCGGCGCCTTCGACCACTCGGCCTTGTGGGCGCGCTTCGCCGCCTGGTAGTCGGCGAGGGCTTGCGGCGAGTCGACGTCTCCGAGCGTCGGATGGGGCGGCACCAGATCGCGCGCGGCGGCGACGTCGAAGCGCTTCGCGAGCACCGCGCCGAGCGCCTTGACCTTCATCTCACCGAACCCGGGAAGCGCGGTCAGGTTGGCGCGCAGCGAATCCGCGTCGCGCGCCTCCTCCCAGACGCGCTCGGCCTCGCCGTCGTATCGGTCCCGCACGTGCGCCGCCAGTTCGTGCACGCGCTTGGCCATCGACCCCGGATAGCGGTGCAGGGCGGGCTTGGCGCGGAACACGGGCTCCAGGTCGGCGGCCGCGAGCTCGCCGGCGTCGAGGGTCCCGAGACGCTCGCGGAGAACGAGCGGTCCCGAGAACGCCTTCTGCACGGTCACCTGCTGGTCGAGCACGAAGCCGATCAGCAACGCCATCGGGTCAGAGGCGATCAGCGCGTTCGCCTCGTCGGACTCGGTGAAGAAGAGGCGCTCGGGCACGAGACAATCCTAGATGAGCGATTCCACGACCTCACGCATGCGGATGATGCCCGGATACCGTCGCTGGGTCGCGCGCGGCTGGGCGTGGACGTTCATACCGTTGCCGGCGCCGACCGGCCGGCATCGAAGGCGGCATCCTTGACACCACCACCTCCGGTCGGTTAGACCAACTCGTGGAAGGAGTCAGGAGGCCCCATTGGGCAAGCGAGAAGGCGGTAGCGGTCCGATGAGCGAGGCCGCCCCCCCGCTCCGGATCTTCATCTCGTACCGTCGAGACGACAGCCAGGGCTTCGCTCGGAGCATCCACGATCGCCTCGCCCTCCACTTCGGGGCGGAGGCCGTCTTCCGGGACATCAACGACATCCAGCCCGGGAGGCCGTGGGAGGAGGCGATCGACGCAGCGCTGGGCTCCTGCGATGTGTTCGTGCTGCTGATCGGCCGCCGCTGGCTGGAGGCGACCGACGACGAGGGCAACCGGCGCATCAACGACCCCGAGGACAGGCATCGGCGGGAGATCGAAACCGCGATCCACCGTCAGATCAGGATCTTCGTCGCGCTGATGGAGGACGCCGAGATGCCGCGCGCGAAGGAACTGCCCCAGAGTGCGGTCGGGCCACACGAGGGCATCCGGCAGGTTCCCGCACTCCACGCTCTGCGGATCGCCGACCACGCGTTCGACTACGGCGTCGAGGAGCTGATCGCCAACATCGAGCGCGCGGCCGAGCAGCAGAGGGCCGAGGCTGAGCGCGAGCGCGCCGAAGCTGCGCAGCGACAATCCGAGGCAGACGCCGAGCGAGAGCGCGAGGAGGAGGAGCGGCGGCGCGCTGAGGCCGCGGAACGCGAGCGTGCCGAGGCGACCGAGCGGGAGCGTGCCGAGGCGACGGCGCGGGAGCGCGCCGAGCGGGAGGCGAAACCGGCGGAGAAGGAGCGCAAGACCGACACACCGGCGGGCGAACGGACGCGCCGCACGCGGACGATCGCGGCCCTCGCGGTCGGGGCGGTGATCGTCGTGGTCGGCGCCATCGTGCTGCTCTCCTCCGGCGGCGGCGAGCGGCGGCGGAGCGACCGTCGATGGCCCGGCGATCGCGGTCAGCGACCATCCGGTCGATCTCGCCTACGGGGAGGGTGGGCTGTGGGTGGCAAACCGCCTCGGCGGGTCGGTCTCGTTCATCCCGGACGGGTCGGACAAGGCGACCGACCCGGTGAGGATCGGCGGCGCACCGGAGGGCATCGGGGTCGGCCTCGGCTTCGTCTACGTCTCGAACGGCGACGGGAACTCGGTCCTGAAGCTCGATCCGGGCGACGGTCATCTGGTCAACGAGATCCCCACCGGTAACGCGCCGGCCGGCGTTGCCGTGAACAAGGAGGCGGCCTGGGTCGCCAACGTCGACTCGGACACCGTCGCCGCGGTCGACCCCGCAGGACAACAAGCAGAGCATCCCGGTCGGCGACGAGCCCTCCGGAGTCGACGACCGGCGCCAACGCCGTCTGGGTGACCAATCGCGCCGATGGCACCGTCACCCGGATCGCCAACCGTAGACCCGGCGACCCGATCCCCGTCGGCACGAACCCGAAGGGAATCGCGGTCAACAAGCAGGGCGTCTGGGTCGCGAACACCGACGACGGCACCGTGTCTCGAATCAATCTCACAGACCTCGCCGTCGATCCACCGATCGAGGTCGGCGAGGCGCCACGCGGCGTCGTCAGCGCGTTCGGGTCGGTGTGGGTCACAAACGGCGACAGCGACTCGGTCTCACGGATCGATCCCGAGCAGGGCGAGGTGGTTCAGACGATCGAGGTCGGACACGGCCCCGAGGGGATCACGGCCGGGCCGGACAGCGTCTGGGTCGCCAACGGCGACGACGACACGGTCACCCGGATCAGTCCCTGACGCTCGACCTCCGGGCGCCGACGCCGCGGGCGACTCAGGGCATCCGAGCCCAGAGCTCGGCGAACTCCACCTCCGTCGCCCAGTCCGGGTTGTCGATCAACGGGTTTCGGTTGCCCTGGACCGCGGCGATCGCCGCGTTTCGATGGCGCTCGTACTCGCTCACCGGGTCCCGCTCGTGCCACTGCAGCAGAAGCGGCAGGCGCTCGGCTTTGAGCTCGGGCGCCGTGTCTCCGATCGCCTGCGGGTAGCGCAACAGGAAGTAGAGCGTCGCCCTCGCCACCGGGCCCTTGCCCGCGCCCGGCTCGAAGCCCGAGTCCGACTCGCTGCGCCCGCAATCGCTGCGAACGACCTCCTCGCGATCCTCGAAATCGAAGTAGGCGGAGTTGCCGCGAAAGCTGTTGCAGCCCGACTCACAGGCAAACAGGTGGTGCAGGTCGCCGCGCATCGGCTCGTCCTTTCCGAACCACGACTGCGGGACGACGTGCTCGCAGTTGTATGGGAGCGCGTCGTCGAGCGAGTCGAGCTCGGCCGCGAGGGCCTCCGGGCCCAACGCCATCTCGCGCCGGACGAGTCTGTGCAGGCGCTCGGTCCGCGCCGCCTCGATCTCCGCGTCGGCGCGGATCAGCTCCTCGGGCTCGAAGTCCTTGCCGGAGTAGATGCTTCTGATCAGGCGGTCGGGATGGAGGTCGATCCAGGGGTAGAGCCGACTCAGCGGCGAGTAGGACGGCCGGCTGGTGTGGGTCCGCTCGAGCAGCTCGCTGAGCAGCGTGGCGCTCGGCTCCTCGATGCTTCCGTAGTAGATCTCTCGCGCCTCGGTGTCGGCGGCCTCGTCGTAGTAGGGAACGTCGCTTCCCGACTCGAGCTCGGAGAGCGCGGAGTCCAGATGCGACTGCTTTTCGCCTTCGAGCTGCACCAGCCGCAGCCTACTTCTGCGCCGAGGCCCAGGACGGCACCTGAACTAGCCGGTCGCCGGCTGCGCGCCGGGGCGCCGCGCGCCGACGTTCCCACCAGCCCCACGCCGCCATCACCGCGCCGGCGTAGAGCCACCCGAGCAGCACGTCGAAGAAGTAGTGCTCGCCGGTCGCGATCAGCGTCAGCCCCATGGCGAGCGGATAGAGCACCAAGAGGGGCCGCAGCCACGCGCGGACGCGGCTCCAGAGGAACATCGCGACGAGTGCCGAGAAGGCGGAGTGCAGCGAAGGGACGGCAGCGACCAGGTTGACGCTCGCCTGGCCCGTGGAGAAGAGCCCGGCAGTGCCCCCTCCGATCACCTCCCAGCCTTCCGAGGTCGTCCGATGCACCCCATCGAGGAGTCCCGTTTGCGCCGCCATCCAGGGCGGCGCCGCAGGGAAGGCGACGTAGGTGACCAGCCCGGCGACGGCGACCGAGACCACCCGCCTCGTGTAGCGCAGGAACGCGAGCCTGTCGCGGCCCCAGAGGACGCCGGCGACCGTGAACGGGACGATGAAGTAGGAGGTGTAGACGAGGGTGAAGCCGACGTCCCACCAGTTGATCACCCCGGGCTGGTTCAGACGGGCCTGAAGCCATTCGGTGGGCGTCTCGCCGAAGAAGACGAAACGGTCGAAGTCGATCATCGGGTGCTCGTGGACGCCGATCCCGAGCGAGTCGGCGGCGCCACGCGTGAAGTCGTAGACGCTGAAAACCACCACGATCGGCAGCCAGTCGAGAACGAGTTGGAGGATCTGCCGCGGGTGGCGGCCGAGCGAGGCGCAGGCGAGGGCACCACAGATCCAGGCGATCACCAGCTCCCGCTGTACGGGGATCCCGTAATGGGCGGTCCAGGCGACCAACGACGCGAAGTAGACGACGAGGACGCAGCGGCGCACGGCCACCCAGTGCGCAAAGCGGAAATCGGCGGCCTGCTCGGCCCCGGCGTATGCGACCTCGGTCGCGCTCACCGCGGTAAATCTATGTGTGACTGCCGCGGATTGCCGTTCGATCATCCCTCGCCCGACCGCAGCCGGTGTAGACCACGGGCGCTAGGCGTTGTAGGGCTTCGCGTAGAGGGCCCGCTCGGCGGTACCGATCAGGAGCTCGACCGCACGGTCCGTCGACATGCCGCGGCCCGTGTAGAGCGAGTCGAAGCTCTCGAAGCTCGTCAGCACCCAGAGCACCTGCTCGGCGTCGTCGACGCTGACCCCGTCACGCAGCACGCCCTGCTCGCCGAGACGCCCGGCGAGCCGGGCCATCCCGGCTGCGCGCTCCTCTTCCATCCGCAACACCGCACCGCCGACGGCCTGCTCGTCGAGCTGCGCCATCGAGCGCAGGGCGCGATAGATATCGCGGTTCGCGGCCAGCATCTCGCTCGCGGCCGCGAAGCCGGTGCGCAGGTGATCGCGGGCGTCGGGCTGATGCTTGGCGTCGACCAGCCTCGCGTAGCCCGAACGTGCGGCGAGCTCGCGACCGACGGCGTCGAAGAGCCCCGAACGTGAGCCGAAGATCGCGTAGACGGTCGACCGCGCCACCCCGGCCATGCGTGCGATTCGGTCGATCGCGACCCGTTCGGCCGGCGCCTCCCGCAGCCGCTCGAAGACGGCCTCGATGATTCGCATCCGTGTGCGCTCTGCTTCCTCGGCGCGTGCGCGCTGCTCGTACGGCCGTGTCGCCATCGAGTCAGTCTACTTCACCGGACATTACGTCTGATGAATTGATATATTCTCTCGGACACATTGTCTGATGAAAGGTTCAAGCGGATGGCTGCTGCGGTTGAGGAGTTCGAGGTCGTGATCGTCGGCGCGGGTCCCGGCGGTCTTGCGAGCGCGGTGACGCTTGCCTCGCAAGGCGTCGAGACGCTCGTCGTCGAACGGCGGCCATCCCCTTCGACGCTGCCGCGCGCCACGGTGGCGACTACGGCGACGATGGAACTGCTTCGCCGCTGGGGGCTGGAGCGAGCGGCCTGGGAGCGGTCGATCGACGTCGAATGGCAGGCCTGGGCATGCGCGACGCTCGCCGCCGCCGATCACGGCGAGGCGGTCGAGGTGGGTCTTCCGACTCGCGCGCAGGCGGCGCTCGTCAGCCCGACTTCGCCCGCCTGCCTGACACAGGACGAGCTCGAGCCGCTGCTCGAGGAGCACCTCGGTTCGTTGGCGAGCGCTCGTCTCGAGCGCGGGGTCGAGCTGATCGCGCTCGAGGGCGGCCATCTGCTGACGCTTGCCGGCCCGGGCGAGCGCCGCCGCCGGGTACGCGCCCGGTACGTGATCGGCGCCGACGGCTTGCGGAGCCGCGTCCGGAAGGAGCTCGGCATCGCGACGGAGGGCTCGGACGAGCTCGGCGACCGCTTCGGGATCCTCTTCCGCGCCCCGGTTTGGGATCTCGTTCGCGAGCACCGCTACGGCATCTACTTCGTCACCGACGAGCCCGCGGGCCGCTCCTTCCTCCCGGCCGGCCGGCCCGACCGGTGGGTGTTCGGCATGCACCGCGACGCTGCCGTCAGCCTCGAGACGCTCACCCCCGAGCGGGTGAAGCGGTGGATCCGCGACGCCGCCGGCGACCCCGATCTGCCGATCGAGATCGAGCGTACGATGCCGATTGCCTTCGGGGTCGGACTGGCCGAGCGATTCCGAGAGGGCGACGCGTTCCTGATCGGGGATGCCGCACACCGGGTGACCCCGCGAGGCGGCACCGGACTGAACACGGCGATCCGCGACGGCTTCGACATCGGCTGGAAGCTGGCCTGGGTCCTGCGCGGCTGGGGTGGCGAGCGGCTGCTCGACAGCTACGAGCGCGAGCGTCGGCCCGTGGCCGAGTTCAACACGCAGCGCTCGACCCGAGCCGACGGCTCGATCCTCGGCAGCTCGATCGGTCTCAACGCCGACATCGGCGGTCGCATCGCCCACGTCTGGGTGCCACGCGACGGCGGCGTCGTCTCGACGCTCGATCTGCTCGACGACGGGCTGACGCTGCTCGTCGGGCCCGACTGGGAAGGCTCCCTGCCCGGTCGCCGCGCAGACTCGCCGCCGGTGACGGTGGAGCGGCTGGACGCGATCGCCGCCCGCGGTCTCGGCTTGACGACGGCGGGCTCGCTGCTCGCCAGGCCCGACGGCTACCCGGTCGCGCTCTGGAACGACGAGGAGCCGGGCCCGGCGCGACTGGCGCGGGCGATCGCCGCGGCGAGCGGGTCGGCGACCGAGCCACGCCGCCCGCGCTACTCGCCGTGCACTTCCTCGTCATTGTTATCCGCTGGTGGACCCGAACTTCATCGACAGAGTCGCGAGCGCGATGGAGACAAACCACGCAGCCTGCCGTGAAGGGCTGCCTGACACCGGACCCTAGGAGGTTTGGATGACACGGTTTGTGGGTCGCTTTGCCGTCCTTGCATGCGCCGCGTCGCTTGCCGCGCCTGGTGCCGGCCAGGCCGCTCCGAGCCTCGTCGACCCAGGGCTCGGCGTGCGGACGGTGGCGAGCGGGCTCGTCACGCCCACCGGCATGGCCTTCCTTCCCTCTGGCGAGATGCTCGTGCTCGAGAAGAACACGGGCAAGGTGCAGAGGGTCGTGGATGGAGCGGTGGTGGGAACCGCGCTGGACCTGTCCGTGAACTCCGCCTCCGAGCGAGGGTTGCTCGGGGTCGCCCTCGACCCCGACTTCGCGGTCAACCAGTTCGTGTACCTGTACTGGACCCAGAGCTCGACGGGGGCCGACAGCGGAGACGTCGATCAGGTCCCGTTGCTCGGGAACCGCGTCGATCGCTTCGTATGGACCGGGTCGGCGCTCGTGTTCGACCGCAACCTCATCCAGCTGCGCGCTGTCCAGGCGGACTCCGGCCAGCCGGCGCGCGGAAATCACAACGGCGGTGTGATCCGCTTCGGGCCCGACGGGAAGCTCTTCGTGCTGGTGGGCGACGTGGGGCGGCGTGGGCAGCTGCAGAACCTCGCCGACGGTCCCTTCGGGCCGGGTATGCCGGACGATGTGTTCGGTGGCCCGGTGCCCGACAACGCTCACCTGACAGGGGCAATCCTGCGTCTGAACCCGGACGGTTCGACCCCGACCGACAACCCGTTCTTCGCGGCCGGCGCCGCAATCGGCGGCGAAGTCGGCGCCAACGTCCAGCGCCTCTTCGCCTACGGGATCCGCAACAGCTTCGGGATCGCCTTCGACCCGCGCTCGGGCGACCTGTGGGCGCAGGAGAACGGGGATGACAGCTTTGACGAGCTCAATCGAGTCAAGCCAGGGTTCAACTCGGGATGGGTACAGATGATGGGCCCGCCGGGACGGATCTCCCAGTACAGGGCGATCGAGTCCAGCGGCGTCTACGCCGGGCTCCAGCAGCTGCGCTGGCCGCCCAGCAACATCGCGGAAACGGCGGCCGAAGCACGTTCGCGGCTCTTCGTCCTGCCAGGCTCGCGCTACAGCGCACCGGAGTTCTCGTGGAAGTTCAGCATCGCCCCCGGCGGCCTCGGCTTCCTGGACGGGAACGCGCTCGGGCGCAAGTACCGGAACGACCTCTTCGTAGGGGCGGCCGGAACCGCCCTCGCAGGCGGGCAACTGTTCCATTTCGACCTGCGACGAAAGAACCGGAAACTCAAGTTCGACGATCCCCGGCTCGCCGACCTGGTCGCCGACAACGACGACAAGTTCGACATCACCGAGAGCCAAAGCCTGCGCTTCGGCCGCGACTTCGGCGTCACGACCGACATTCAAACGAAAGCGAACGGCAATCTGTTCGTGCTCTCCCTCTCGGACGGCGCGATCTACAGGATCTTCAAGCGGCCCTGACGAGCTCCACCGTTCCCCGGCGCTCCGCGCTCGGCATTCGAGGACACCGTGTTGCCGTTCGTCCGAAGTAGGCTGAGATCGCACCGATATGGCGGTCGACCTGGTCATCGACATCGAGAACACCCCCGGCGCGCTGGCGCGCGTCGCGGCCGCGATCAGCGACGCCGGCGTGAACATCGCGGCCGCCACATGCGTCGGGTCGGGCGAGCGGGCCGAGCTCCACATCCTCGTCCCGCACGCCGGGGCCGCGAAGCACTCGCTGGCGATCTCTCACGTCGCGGTCACCCGCGAGCGCGAAGTCGTCGTTGTCGATGTCGAGGATCACCCCGGCGTTCTTGCCGATCTGACTCGCAATATCGCCCGCGCCGGCGTCAACCTCGATCTCGTCTATGTCGCTACTCGGAATCGCGTCGTCTTCGGAGCGGACGACGTCGGTGCGCTTCGCGCCGCACTGGGCGCGACGAGCTGACGCGGCTTGCACCTACCGCTCGAGCCCGGCGAGCCGGAACGCCTCGGCCTCCCTGGGATGGAAGCTCACCTGCGCGATCTTCGTCTCCCGGACCAAGAAGAGGAACCAGAACTCGCTCTCCACCGGCACCCCACTGCCCTCTCCACGCGCCGTCTGGTGCACGGAGACCAGGACGTGGTCGTTCGCGTCGATGAACTGCCGGGGCGTCGCGGTCCAGTCCTGAAACCCCTCGATCCAGTCGGCCGTCGCCTGCAGGAACCCCTCTTTGCCGTGGTAGGTGGCCCCGTCCGGATCGGGGCGGATCGTGATCAGATCGTCGGCGACCAGGTCGAGCATCCCGCCCAGGTCGTCCTGCTGCGAATGCCTCGAAGGCACGACGAACGATCTCGACGTTTTCCTGCGACATCGCGTTGCAGTATCTCTGCGACCGACAACGGCTCGCTTCGATGCCCACCGACCTTCGCCCGAGCGCGACTCGGTCAGCCCGGCGGCTTCGAGGGCCTCGTTGCGGTCGAGGTAGATCCATTGCCTGACGACGAGTCCCTCCCGGATCTCGATCAGCCCGCCGAGCTCGCGCTCCGTGGTGACCCCGCTTGCTCGCCCGGTCGCAATCACCCTGTGGAGGGTGACGACCTGGCACTCGTCGACGTCGACGTATTCGTCGACCTCCCAGCGGAGTTCCGACCATTCCTGCTCCCACCTGTCGAATACGCCGAGGATCTGATCGCGGCCCTCAAACGTCTCGCCGACGACGTTCGTGATCGCGGAGTGGAAGACCGCGTCGGGATGGAGGTACTTGGTCAGCTCCGCGACATCATGCTCGCTCCACGCCTCGATGAACCGGCGCACGATCTCGACGTTCTCTCGCGACATCGGGCCCAGTATTCAGCCTGCAACCGATCGGTGCGCAACCGAAACCCAACGCACGAGGCGCGCTCGGCGGACGCTGGAGCCGACCGATCCTGGTCAGGCCGGGTACTCGTCCTTGCGCCAGGCGCGTGGCTCCTCCGGCTGGGCCTTCGGCGTACGCTCGAGCAGGAAGCTGAAGTACGGGGCGACGAACGGGTCGGGCGCCATCACCGTGTAGGTGTGGTAGACGGTCCCGTTCTCGCGCGCGAACGCGATCCAGCTCGGGCCCTCGCGCAGGCCGTCCTTGAGCTCGGCCCCGACCTGTCGCGACCACTCCTCGAGCCAGTCGGGCGGGTCGTCGATCATCTCCTTCACCTCGGGGATCTGCTCTGCCTGCTCCTCGGTCATCGCCAAGCCGAAGTCCCACGGGAAGTCGGTGTCGTAGGTGGAGACGTAGGGGAACTGCCAACCCATGCGCTGCTTGTAGGCCGTCAGCCGGTCGATCGGCGCCCGCGAGAAGCAGATCAGCGTCACGTCGCGGTGGTTCAGATGGACGAGCCCGCCGTCGAGTTCGTCGGCAAGGCTGGTGCAGCCGGGGCAGGCACCGACTTCGTAGTCGGGCCCGTACATGATGTTGTAGGCGAGAAGCTGTGAGCGGCCATCGAAGAGCTCGCCGAGGGTCTTCTTGCCGTCCTCGGTGTCGAACTCGTACTCCTTCTCCACCGGTACCCAGGGGAGCTCCAGTCGCTTGCGCTTGACCTCCTCGTTCCGCTCCGCCTGCTCGGCCTCGAGCTTCGCCAGCTCGTCGCGGGCCGCTTGCCACTCCTCGCGGGTGCCTACCGTGTGCTCAGACATCTTCTATCCCTCCTGTCTTTGATCTTTGCCGTTCCCGGCGCGATCGAAACCCCAGTCAGTCGGACGCTACCGGGTCACAGGATGAGACCCGGGGCGCCGCGGAAACTCATCTCCGTGGGCTCGAATGCGACGAAGACGCTCGCTCGATCCCCTCCGCGTCGTCGAGTGCCCGCGCCGTCGCCCAGGCCTCCTCGAGTGACGCGAATCCCTGCAAACGAACGAGCAGCCCGTCGCGGAAGGTCCAGAGTTGTGGCTCGTCCATCTCGATCGGCGTCCCGCTCGTTGCTCCGTAGGCGACGACATGAGCACGGACCACGACATGCCTACCGGCGGCGATGTACTCCCGTGGCTCCCAGCGGATCGGATCGAACAGCTCGGCGGTCTTGGCGAAGAAGGCCCGCACCCCGTCTACCCCGTGCCACACCCTGCCGTCGGGAACGTCCGGGCGATCGTGGAGCTCGACGTCGGGATCGACCAAGCTGAAATCGAGCTCGCCGGTCTCGTTGAACCTTGCGAAGAGTCCTTGGAGCCGCTCGACATTCGAGGCCACCGGGGGATTATCGCTCGGGGCCGCCGGGTGGGGGTCGGCGGACCTCGGCGCCTACGCGGGGTAGCGCTACTACGGCGTGATCGCGAAGTTCCAGGTGCCCCAACCGGACCCGGACGCGGAGCCGGGCTCGACCACCCACTCGTTGACCATCCACACTCGGGAGGTGCCCGCCGGCGGCGCCGGATCCGGCGTGGCGCCGGCGTAGTCGCCCCAGCGGCACGGGCTGCACGTGAAGTCGTTCAGCGAGGAGGGCGAGCTCTTCACCAGGACCGGCGACGACTGCGCGGCCGCTCCGATCTTCGAGACCATCGCGATCGAGGGATGGACGCTCGAGGAGGTTCGGTCGAAGCTCATCGCCATGTCGCTGCCAAACGACTTGGTGGCACCGTTGACTATCCGGTTCGGCGAGATCGCGCCGTTGAACTCGTAAAGCGACCCGCTCGTCGCCTTCCCGGATTGGAACACGGTGTCGGCGGCCGGGTCGATCTCGTACCAGCGGACCTCGGAGCCGGCGCCCCCGGAGACCGTGTGCTGGGTCCATAGGGCGACCGTGCCATCGGGCGGGGTCGATCGCCGATACCGCCTGCGTGAGACGCCCGTCGAGCGTGTCGAGCGTGCTGGAGGTCCCCGATTGAGGCGCGCTGGGCGGGACCGAGTAGCTGGGCACGGTGACGGTCTTGCCTTTTGCCGCGATCTTCGCGCTGCCGTCGGTGTTCTTCGACACCTTGAACAGCGACAGCTTCGTCGACGGGCTGTTGCCGTCGACGGCGGCGACGTATCCGGTCGCGGAGGTGTCGGTCTGGTTCGCCGGCACCGGCGTGAACGCCGGGGTGCCGTTCGCGTTCTTGATCCCGAATCGGCCGTTCGCAGCCAGCGCCGGGCAGGTCGTCCCCGACGGTGGCTTCGTGACACCGACGACGTCGGAGCCGACGTAGCTGCCGCTGGGGCTCGAGTTCGAGAACGTGTTGACACCGATCACACCGAAGTCCCTCGTGTCACCGAGCTTCGGGTAGTCGGGAAGCTCGGTCCCGTACGAGACCGTGTAGTTGCAGAAGTCGGCGGCGCTGTTGGGCGATGCCGTCTTGCTGAAGCCGAACGTCAGCCGGTTGTCGGTCGAGCTGACGAGGACCAGGCCGGCGTAGTAGAAGCGCTTTGTCCCCGGGTCCCAGATCACCTGGGGGTCGGTGGTGAACACCGACCCGGTCCCCCAGAGGCTGTTCAGGGTGCCGGTCGAGATCGGGGTCGTCGACGTCTTGTCGTAGATCGCGAATCGGTCGTTGATCGTCTCGATGAAGCGGGTCTTGCCCACCGCGCCGGTCGTGTCGGGGGGTCCGACGTTGGTGTCACGGATGCCGGCAAAGCTCGGGTTCGCGGTCGGCGCCCGCACCGAGAAGGCGGCGTCGCCTGCCGCGAGCGAGCCCGGCGCCCGCCGTGCCGCCCGTGCCCTCGCCTGCTCATAGGCGGCCTGATCGGGAACCAGATACCCCTGGTCGAGGAGGCGCCTCTGCGCGGAGCTGAGGGGACCGCCGGCCATCGGCTTCGCGGGCTTCACTTGCAGGCTCTCGGCGCCGGCGTCGGCTGCGAACGTGCTCGCGAGCGCGATGATCGCGACGGCGACCGCGAGGAGCGCGCACCGGCGCCCGGGTGCGATCCTCTCGAGGGAACAAGCGAGACTTGCGGCGAAATGCATCGGTATCTCCTAAGTTCGCCGACAGCCCGACCTGCCGAGGCTTGATCAGCGCGAACCTATCACGCAAATCGCTCGGCTTCAGGCCCATCCGCGCCCGGGTTTGCCCCGGACGAACAGGGCTCGCCCCGCGGCACCCGCTCATCGCGTCAGCTTCGTGCCCAGCTTCTCGGTCTTGCTGTTCCCGGCCCGGTCGGTGAGCGTCACGGTCAACCTGGCAGATGCCTTCTTGCCCCTCCCGAGCGGCCTGGCGATCCGGTGGTCGTTTCTCTTTCGCCTCAGCGCCAGCTTCAGGATCTTCGTCTGGCCGGCACTGACCGAATCCGTCTTCGGCGCCAGCTTGAAGGAGTTCCGGTGCCTGTTCACCCTCACCTTCGCCCTGCCGTCGGCGACGGCCGTCAGCCGTTCCTTGGCCGAAACACTCACCTTGACGACGATCGTAGACGCGTTCGATCCGGTCCGCACCGCCGCCGCCCGGGTTGCGCTCAGCCTCATCTTCTCGGCGCTCGCCGATCCGACCCGCCGCTCGATCCTGACCCGCCTCGCCGAGGGCGAGGCGACCGTGGCAGAGCTCTCCGAGCCGTTCCCGGTGAGCGGGCCGGCGATCTCGCGCCACCTCAAGGTGCTCGAGCACGCGGGACTGATCGCCCGCAGCCGGGAGGCCCAGTGGCGACCGAGCCGCCTGCAGGCCGAACCACTCGACGAGGCGGTCGAGTGGATGCAGTCGCGCAAGCGGACCTGGGAGGCCCGGATGGACCGACTCGATGCACACCTGCACGAAGCAAGGAGAAATCGATGACTGACTCGACCCCCGTGGACACCGATCAAGCCGTCCTGATCACGCGCATATTCGAAGCACCGCGCGAGCGGGTCTTCAAAGCCTGGACCGACCCCGACCAGGTCGCGGCTTGGTACGGGCCTGAAGGCATGGACGCCCCGCGCGAGCGGATCCGAGATCGACCCGCGCGTCGGCGGGCGCTGGGAGCTGACGATGGTCGAGCGCGGCGGTGACCGTGAGTTCTCGATCGGCTACGAGATCGTCGAGCTCGTCGAACCGGAGCTGATCGTCCTGCGCTCGGACCCGATGCCGGAGATCGGCATGCACGAGCCGACGGTCGTGCGGGTCGAGTTCGATGACCACGGCACGAAGACGCGGATGACGCTCAGCGACGGGCCCTACCCGCCCCCGGGGCCCGGCCACGCCGAGGCGGGCTGGAACGCGGCTTTCGACAAGCTCGCGACGCTCGTCGCCCGATAGCGACCGCCGCGGAGCAGCCTGCACCCGCGAGCGGGAAGACCCCGCCCCGCGCTCGTGTGCCACGCAAACCGGTCCAGTGAGACACTGACGTCATCCACGAACCGACGGGGGCGCAAGCCATGAGCAAGGGGACCTACGACGCGATAATTGTTGGAGCGCGCTGCGCGGGATCGCCTACCGCGATGCTGCTCGCCCGCAAGGGTTACCGGGTGCTGCTGCTGGACAAGGCGACCTTTCCGAGCGACACGATGTCCACACACCACATCCACCCGCCGGGAGTAGCTGCGCTCGAGCGCTGGGGCCTGTTGGAGCGCCTCGAGGCAACTGGTTGCCCGCCGGTCGAGACCTACTCGTTCGACTTCGGGCCGCTGACGATCTCCGGTTCCCCGCGGCCGATCGACGGGGTCGCGCGGGGTTACTGCCCGCGACGCACGGTGCTCGACCGGCTGCTGGTCGACGCCGCCGTGGAGGCGGGTGCGGAGCTGCGCGAGGGCTTCACGGTTGACGAGATCCTTGCCGACGAAGGCGACGGTGACGGGCATCCGCGGTCACGCCAAGGGAGGCACGGCACTCGTCGAGCGCGCGCAGGGTCGTGATCGGCGCCGACGGCAAGCACTCCCTCGTCGCGAAGACGGTTCAACCCGAGCAGTACAACGAGCGGCGGTCGCAGCTGGCGATGTACTACGCCTACTGGAGCGGCCTGCCGGTTCGCGGCTTCGACACCACGATTCGGGCCGAGAATCGCCGCGGCTGGGCGGCCATCCCCACCCACGACGATCTCACCGTGCTCCCGTTCGGCTGGCCGGTCGAGGAGTTCAAGGCGAACCGCAAGGACATCGAGGGGAACTTCTTTGCGGCGATGGACCACGCCCCCGAGTTCGCCGAGCGTGTGCGCGCCGCGAAGCGGGAGTCGAAGTTCATCGGCTCAGCCGAGCTGCCCGGGTACTTCCGCAAGCCGTTCGGCCCCGGCTGGACGCTGCTCGGCGACGCCGGCTACCACAAGAATCCGATCACGGCGATGGGCATCAACGATGCCTTTCGCGACGCCGAGCTCGTGACCCGCGCGCTCGACGATGCCTTCTCGGAGCGGCGCTCATACGAGCAGGGGATGAGCCGACTATCAGCGGGTCCGCGACGGCGAGGCGCTGCCGGTCTATGAGTTCACGGACGAGTTCGCGCAGCTCCAGCCCCCGCCGCCCGAGATGCAGCAGCTGCTCGGGGCGATGCGCGAAAACCAGGACGCGATGGACGGGTTCATCAGCGTGCAGGCGAGCACTCTTCCGGCGCCGGAGTTCTTCGCGCCCGAGAACGTCGGGCGAATCATGGCGGAGGCCGGAGCGGCGAGCTGACGAGGGCGCCCACCGCCGTCGGTTGCAGGCGCTCGAGAGCGCGAGCCCGTCGCCATACTTGGAACGGAGCGAATAGGAGGCGACTTGATGGCGGAGCACAAGATCGGAACGCAGGAGGAATGGCAGGCGGAGCGCGACGAGCTGCTCGAGGAGGAGAAGGAGCTCACGCGCCGGGGCGATGAGCTGACCAGGAAGCGACAGGAGCTCCCTTGGATTCCGGTCGAGAAGGACTACGGGTTCGAGACCGCGGACGGCGACAAGTCGCTCGCCGACCTCTTCGACGGGCGTTCCCAACTGTTGATCTACCACTTCATGTTCGGGCCCCCCTACGAGGCGGGCTGCACGGTTTGCTCGTCGATCGCCGACAACCTCAATGCGAACGCCCCGCACCTGAACGCCGGGGATGTGACGGTGGTTCTCGTCTCGCGCGCTCCGGCCGACAGGCTCGAGGCCTATAGGGAGCGGATGGGCTGGAACAACCTGGACTGGGTGTCAACGGTCGGCGACGACTTCAACCGCGACCTCGGATTCCTCAACACCGAGGAGGAGCTGAAGCCGTTCCTGAAGGGCGAGATCCCGCCGTCGGTCCAGCTGATGGCGAAGCTCTCCGGCACCGACGTGAAGGGATACGTCACCGAAGGTCCCGGCATGAGCGTGTATGCGCTGTCCGACGCGACGGTCTACCGCACCTACGTGACGAGCGCGCGGGGGCTCGAGGGGCCCGCGATGGGCTTCTACGGCCTGCTCGACCGGACCCCGAAGGGGCGCCAGGAGGATGGCGATCGACCCATTCGGCTCCGGCGACACGACGAGTACGAGGCGCACTGAGCGAGTAAGCTGGCGCGAGCCACTCGGGGAAGATGGCCGCGGGCAGGATGCTCGCGGGGAGAGAAGGGGGTGCCATGGATGCACGGTACGCAGGGGCGGGATCGCCGTGCCTTGCTGAGCGGACGCAGGTCGCCCGCCGCTCACGGTCGAGCCTCGTGCCCCGCGTCGCGCACGTCCCGAGCACCTTCGCCGCCGCGCTCGTGCTCGCCGCGCTGTTGGTCTGCCTGCCGCTGGCGCTGGCCGCCCGCGCCGAAGGCTTCGTCTACTGGACGAAGCTCGAGGGCCCCTTCTCGAACGGCCTGCCGATCAAACCCCTGGCGGGGATCGACCGCGCCAACCTCGATGGCTCAGGGGTCGACGAGAGCTTCATCACGGGCGTCGATGGCCTCCGGTCGGTGGCAGTCGACGGCGGCCACGTCTACTGGGGCACCTTCCCGCTCCACGGCGACGCCACGATCGGCCGCGCCAACCTCGACGGCAGCGAGGTGGACCCGAACTTCATCGGCGGCTTCAATCTGCCGCAAGCGATCGCGGTCGACGGCGGCCACGTCTACTGGACATGGGGCGCCCTCGACGGGAGGATCGGCCGCGCCAACGTCGACGGCACCGAGGTGGACCCGAGCTTCATCACCGGTGCATCGAACCCGTGGGGAATCGCGGTCGACGGCGGCCACGTCTACTGGGGGAACGTCGCCACCGGCGACTCCACGATCGGTCGCGCCAACCTCGACGGCTCGGGGGTCGACCAGAGCTTCATCACCGCGGCCCGGGGCTTCAGTCTGATCAAGGGGCTCGCCGTCGACGGCGCCCACGTCTACTGGACGTCCGGCGACCTCGCCGGGGGAATCGGTCGCGCCAACCTCGACGGCACCGAGGTGGACCCGAGCTTCATCACCGGTGCTTGCTTGCCCTCCGGGGTGGCGCTCGACGCCGGCCACATCTACTGGGCGAACGACTACGGCGACGGCATGATCGGTCGCGCCAACCTCGACGGCTCGGGGGTGAACCAGAGCTTCATCACCGGCGCAGGCGCCGGGCTCTATGGGCTCGCGGTCGATGCGCTGTCATCGCCCGGTCCGGATTCGACTCCTCCGCCCGCTTCGTCTCCGGACTGCTTGGGCTTGGGCGGGTTGGAGCGAAACGCAAACAGGGGGACCGCGAAGCTGATCATCAAGGTTCCCGGTGCCGGCGAGCTTCAGCTGAGCAAGACGAAGCGGGTGCGAAACGACTCCGAACAGGCCGCCACGGCCGGCAAGGCGCGGCTCAGGGTCCGCCCACGTGCCAAGGCCAAGGCGAAGCTCGCCGCCACCGGCAAGGTCAAGATCCGCCTGCCCGTCACCTTCACACCGAGCACGGGACCGCCGATCAACAGCTCGAAGGAGGTGAAGCTCAAGCAACGCTGAGCGGCCCGCCGGGGCTCGCCCGAGCGCCCGGCGCCGGCCGTGTGATCGCTGACGTCGAGGTCGTCGCTCCGCCGCAGCTACTTCATCACGCGGATCAGCTTCTTGTTGACGAACTCCTCGATTCCGTATCGGCCGAGCTCCCTGCCGAAGCCCGATCGCTTCACGCCGCCGAATGGCAGTTCGGCACCGTCGGCGCCGACCCCGTTGACATAGACCATCCCCGTATCGAGGCTGTCCGCCACCCGGAGCGCCTGTTCCGGATCGTCGGAGAAGACGTACGAACCGAGCCCGAACGGCGTGTCGTTCGCCACCTTGATCGCCTCCTCCTCAGAGCCGACCCGGAACACGCTCGCGACCGGTCCGAAGAACTCCTCCCGGTAGGCGTCGTTCTCCGAAGTGACTCCAACAAGCACGGTGCTCGAGAAGTAGTTGTCCTTCCGATCCCCGCCGGCGGCTATCTCCGCGCCCTGGGCGACCGCCCGATCGAGCTGATCCTGCAGGGTCTCCGCAGCCGTCGCCGACGAGAGCGGTCCCATCTCGGCGCCCTCGGCCATCGGATCACCGGGCTCCGCGGCGGTCATCGTGGCCGTGAACTTCTCGATGAAATCGTCGTAGAGCTCGTCGGCGACGATGAAGCGCTTCGCCGCGTTACAGGACTGGCCGGTGTTGTCGAGCCGGCCGGCGACCGCGGCCTCGACCGCTTCGTCCATGTCCTCGGCTCCCAGGAGGATGAACGGATCGGAGCCGCCGAGCTCGAGCACGACCTTCTTCAGGTTGCGCCCGGCGATCTCCGCAACCGCGGCTCCGGCCCGCTCGGAGCCGGTCAGCGAGACGCCACGGACTCGCGGATCGGCGATCAGCTCGGCGATCTGGTCATTCGAGCCGAGGATCGTCTGGTAAGCGCCGTCGGGGAAGCCGGCGTCCGCGTGCATCGTCTGAATCGCCTCAGCCGACTCGGGGCATTGGTGTGCCGGCTTGAGCAGGATCGGGTTGCCCACGACGAGGTTCGGCCCCGCGAAGCGAGCCACCTGGTAGTAGGGAAAGTTCCAGGGCATGATCCCCAGCAGGGGGCCGACCGACGTCCGACGGATCAGGGCCGAGCCCTCGCCGGCAAGCAGCGTGATCGGCTCGTCCTTGAGGAAATCCTCCGCGTTGTCGGCGTAGTAGCCGTAGATGTCGGCGCAGAAGTCGACCTCGCCGAGGGCCTGCTCCATCGGCTTGCCCATCTCCCGCACGGCGATCTCGGCGAGCGTCTCGCGCCGCTCGGAGTGAAGCTCGGCCACCCTCTTTACCAACGAGGCGCGCTCCGAGACGGACGTTGTCGACGTCCAGTCGCGGTGGGCGTCCTCCGCCGCCGCGATCGCCGCCGAAAGGTCCTCATCGGAGATCTGCGGATACTCCTTGACCGTCTCGCCGGTTGCCGGGTTGACGACTGCGTATTTGCCCATCTTGCTCCACTCCTCTTGCCGGTCGCATCGCTCTTCCGGCTGATTACCCGATTCCGCACCCCAGGCTACCCGCTGTCCGCCCGAGCGGAAAGCTCAGCGGGGACCGTGAGTCGGCGCACAGGGTTCGGAGCGCCGGGCAACCAAAGGGCATCCGCGGCCGAGCTGGGCGCTGACCGGCGCTCAGGCACGCGGATCGATCAGGATCTTCGCGTGCACCTCGGGGTCTCCGAGAGCGTCGAACGCACCCTCGACGCCGTCCAGAGCCACCGTTCCGGTGACGAGCGGTGAGACGTCGACCTCGCCCTCGGCGAGCATGTGCAGGGTCTCGCGGAACTCGAGCGGCGTGTATGCGATCACGAAGCGCAGATCGATCTCCTTGTTGATCGCCATCGACGGCCGCAAGCGATCGGCGCCCATGCAGACCCCGACCACGACGACGCGCGAGAACAGCGGCGCGTGGGCCACGATCTCGTCGATCATCCCCGGAACCCCGACGCACTCGAAGATCACCGGGCTCTTCGGCCCGAGGCCGAGCCGCTCGACGCCGCGCCAGACGTGATGCCAGGGGATCGGCAGCCGGCGTAGCTTCTCCATCGTCGAGATCGCGAGATCGATCCCTTCGGGAAGGGTGGCCAGGTGCCCGTGGTCGCCCGCCGCCTCGTAGGGCGAGTCGGCGGCCGGGTCGACGACGATCTCGGCGCCGCAGCGCTGGGCGAGGGCGCGGCGTCCCGGCGAGAGGTCGCCGGCGACGATCGTCCGCACTCCACGCGCCTTCAGCATGCAGATCACCGCGAGCCCGACCGGCCCACAGCCGATCACCACGGCGACCTGGCGCTTGCCGATCTCGCTGCGCCGGACGGCGTGTAGGCCGACCGCCATCGGCTCGGTCAGCGTGCTGAGCTCCGGGCTGAGCCCGTTCGGCACGGCGAGCATCAGCGATTCCTCGACCACGACCCGCTCGGCGTAGGCGCCCGGCGCCGCGGTCGAGAGCCCGATCGCATGAACATCGGGACCGCTGCGGACCATCGGGAGCGCGACGACCGGCGTCCCGGTGGGCACACGCTTGCGACACCCGGACCCGTACTCGGTGACCTCACCGCTGAACTCGTGCCCGAAGACGACCCGCTGGTCGGAGCGCATGAAGGCGTCGTAGCCGGCCTCGTCGAGCACCTCGGCGAGCTCGTCGCAGTGGTGGCGGGCGTGCAGGTCGGAGCCGCAGATGCCGCAACGCAGGACGTCGAGCACGACCTGGCCCCGCTGCGGGCGGGGATCCGGCAAGTCGACGAGTGAGAGCTCCGCGCGCTCACAGGCGACCGCCTTCATGCCCCGGATGCTTTCACAGCGGCCAGGCCCCGACGGGCCCCGGGTAGGGTTGCGGCTGATGATGGCTGAAGATCCCGGTCAGACGGTTCTGGTCACCGGCGGCTCCGGCTTTCTCGGCGGCTGGTGCGTGATCGAGCTCCTGCGCCGCGGCTACACGGTGAGGACCACCGTTCGCAGCCTCTCGCGGGAGCCTCAGGTGAGAGCCACGGTCGGTTCCGAGGTGGACCTCGGCGATCGGCTGACGGTGCTCGCGGCAGACCTCACCGGCGACGAGGGCTGGCGCGAGGCGGTTGAGGGCTGCGATTACGTCCTCCATGTCGCCTCGCCCTTCCCGCCCAAGCAGCCGAAGGACCCTGACGAGCTGATCGTGCCTGCGCGGGAGGGAACCGTCCGGGTCCTGGGCGCGAGCCTCGACGCCGGGGTGAAGCGGGTCGTCGTCACCTCTTCGGTCGCGGCGATCCGACTCAGCGAGGGTGCAGCCGTCAGGCCGCTCGACGAGAGGGACTGGACGAACCCCGACAGCCAGGGACTGACGCCCTACGTTCGCTCGAAGACGATCGCCGAGCGGGCGGCATGGGACCTGGTGCGCGGACGGGGCGAGGAAGACCGCCTCTCGGTGGTCAACCCCGGCGCGATCATCGGACCGGTGCTGAACGATGACCTCTCCTACTCCCTGCAGGCAGTTCAGCGGCTTCTGGAGGGCATGCCCGGGGTGCCGAGGCTGGGCTTCAGCTTGGTCGACGTCCGAGACGTCGCCGATCTCGAGCTCAAGGCGATGACAGCACCCGAAGCCGGCGGCGAGCGCTTCATCGCGGCGACCCGGTTCCTCTGGATGGCTGAGATCGGCGCGGTTCTCCGCGAGCGCCTCGGAGAGGCGGCCTCGAAGGTGCCCACCCGCACGGTCCCAAACCTTCTCGTGCGGGGCATGGCGCTGTTCGACCCAGCCATTCGCTCCGTCGTCGGCGGGCTCGGCAAGCGCACCGAGCTGTCGTCGGAGAAGGCGAGGAGCTCGCTCGGCTGGACGCCCCGTCCTATCGAGGACACGATCGCCGAGACGGGCGAGAGCCTGATCCGCCACGGCGTCGGGGCCACCCCGGTGGGTCGCTCGTAGGGGCAGGATCGGCGCCGCGTCCTGAATCTTCAACGCGACCCGTCTGCGTTCCTTGACTTCGTGCGGTTCGATGAGAGAGAGTCCAATCGCCAGCCAGCGAAGGGGACGATGAGGAGCCAGAGATGAGTCAGCCCCGCAGCCTCGCAGCCCGCGCCGGGCGCTGGAGCGCAACCCACCGGAAGACGGCGATCTGGGGCTGGCTGGCGTTCGTGTTCGTTTCCTTTGCGATCGGCGGCGCGGTTGGGACGAGGGTCCTTCAGCAGGACGAGCTCGGGGTGGGCGAGTCCGGGCGCGCCGCCCAAACGATCGACGGGGCGTTCCCGAGGAGCGCCGCCGAGCTCGTCCTCGTCCAGAGCGACACCGAGACGGCGACAGACCCGAGCTTCCGCGCCGCGGTCGCGGACCTGCAGCGCCGCCTCGCGCAGGTGCCCTACACCCAGGATTTCGAAAGCCCCTACGCGGCGGGCAACAGCGGTCAGATATCCGCCGACGGCCACTCCGCCCTGGTTCGTTTCAAGATCGCCGGCGACGACGCGGAGACGGAAGATCGAGTCGGGCCGGCCCTTGATGCGGTCAGCGCCGCGCAGGCGGCCAACCCGGGCTTCACCTTCGGCGAGACCGGCGACGCCAGCGTCAGCAAGTCGCTCAACCAGGCGATCAGCGATGACTTCAAGCAGGCGCTGTTCACATCGCTGCCGATCACCCTGCTGATCCTGCTGCTCGCTTTCGGCGCGCTGGTGGCTGCCGGGGTGCCGCTGCTGCTGGCGCTGACCGCGGTGCTGGCGACGATCGGGCTGATGGGCCCGATCAGCCAGATCAGCGGCGTGGACAGCTCGGTCAACGAGGTGATCCTGCTGATCGGGCTTGCGGTCGGGGTCGACTACTCGATGTTCTATTTGCGCCGCGAACGCGAGGAACGCGAGTCCGGACGCAGCGAATCGGCGTCGCTCGCGGCGGCGGCCGCAACCTCCGGGCGTGCGGTGATGATCTCCGGGCTCACGGTGATGATCGCGATGGCCGGGATGTACCTGGCGGGAGCGTCGACATTCCAGTCGTTCGCCACCGGGACGATCCTCGTCGTCGCGGTCGCGGTGGTCGGCTCGCTGACCGTTCTCCCGGCGACCTTGGCGTGGCTCGGTGACCGGGTCGAGAAGGGAGGGGTCCCGATCATCAAGGACCAGCCGTGGAACGCGGGAGAGAGCACCCTGTGGTCTCGGATCCTGAACCCGGTCCTCCGTCATCCCGCCATTTCGGTCGTCGTCGCGGGAGGCCTGCTGGTTGTCCTGTCGATTCCTGCCTTCGGCCTTCACACGGCGAATCCGAGCGTCAGGACGCTGCCGCAGGACCTCGCGGTGATCCAGACCTACAACGCGATTCAGGAGGTCTTCCCGGGCGGACCGATCCCGGCGATTGTCGCGGTCAGCGCCGAGGACGTGACCTCACCCGAGGTAAAGACCGCGATCGAAGATCTGGTCGGGCAGGCTTCCTCGAGCGCAGACTTCGAGCAGCCGATCACGACCGAGGTCAGCTCCGACCGCACGGTCGCCCAGGTCAGCATCCCGCTGGCCGGGGACGGCAGCGACTCGCAATCGACTGCGGCGCTTACCGCGCTGCGAGACAGCCTCATTCCGGCGACGGTCGGAAGCGTGCCGGGCGTCACCGCCGACGTGACCGGCTACACCGCCGACTCGGAGGACTTCACCGACACGCTGAAGTCACACGCCCCGCTGGTGTTCGCATTCGTGCTGGTGGCGGCGTTCATCCTGCTGCTGTTCACCTTCCGATCAATCGTCATCCCGATCAAGGCGATCGTCCTCAACCTGCTCTCGGTCGGGGCGGCGTACGGGATTCTCGTCTGGATCTTCCAGGAGGGCCATCTCGAGTCGCTGCTCGGCTTCGAGTCGACCGGGGCAATCGTGTCGTGGATGCCGATCTTCCTGTTCGTGGTCCTGTTCGGGCTGTCGATGGACTACCACGTGTTCATCCTCACCCGGATCCGCGAGGCCTACGACCGCGGGATGCCGACCGACGAGGCGGTGGCACACGGGATCAAGACCACGGCGGGCGTGGTGACGAGCGCCGCGGTGGTGATGATCGCGGTGTTCGCGATCTTCGCCACCCTGTCGTTGCTGATCTTCAAACAGCTCGGCGTCGGGCTGGCGATGGCGGTTCTCATCGACGCGACGATCATCCGCGGCGTGCTGCTGCCGGCGTCGATGAAGCTGCTGGGCGATTGGAACTGGTACCTCCCGGGCTGGCTGGAGTGGCTGCCCCACGTCACCCACGAACCCAAGCTGGAGCCGCTCGAGCCGGGCGAGCGCGAGGCGGGCCGGGGTGGGCCGGAAGCAAAGCCCGCAGACGGCGGGGCTTAGCAGCAGCTCCCGCATGCGTCCTGGTCCGCCGGTGCCGCCGCGGTTGCTACGCTCCCGCGCCGGTACTGGCATCGTGCCGGTACTGGCAAAGGAGACGGGGTAGGCGCGCGTCGCTGGCCCACGGAAGGGAAGGACGACATGGGTAACCGATGGGCGATTGTGCTCGGCGTGGCTGTGGCCGGCGTGATGGTGCTCGGCGCCGGCGCGTGCGGGGGTGACGACGACGAGGGGACGACCGAGGCCTCCGCCGAGGCGGTCACGGTGACGACCAGCGACACCGCGGACGGCTACACCTGGGATCTCTCGGCGACGCCGACTGCCGAAACGACGTCGGTGACCCTGAAGAACGAGAGCAAGGAGGGCCACGGGCTGGTGTTCGCGAGGCTGGGCGAGGGATACACCGTCGACGAGGCTTACAAGCTCCAGGGAAAGCAGGGGTCGGCCACGGAGGTCATTCGCCCCACGGGCGCCGGACCGGGGAAATCCGCGACTGCGGACGTGACGGAACCGCAGACGAAATCGCTGCAGGCCGGCGAATATGTGTTGCTCTGTCCGCTCACCGGCAAGAACGGCCCTCATTACAAGCTCGGTCAGCTCGCGGAGTTCACGATCAACGACTAGCGGGGCCCTCGAAGCCGCCGGGCTCTCGAGGTAGGCGGCGAATCGAGCGGGCGGTCACGGCAGATCCTCGTCTTCAGATCTGCAGCCGCCCGAGCGCCGCCCGAATCCGCTCCTGGCTCTCCGTGTCCAGGACCGGCTCGTGCTCGAGCCAGAGCACGAAGGCGTGTACCCAGAGCAGCCGCACGTCCATGTCGAGCTCGCTCGCGTAGGCCATCAGGACCTCCTCGGGCTTTCGCGGCCAGGCGCTGCCGTCCTCAAAGCGCGCGATCGTCGCCTGGTTTACCTCGATCGCCGCCGCGATCCGCACCTGGACGACGTGGCGCTCCTCGCGCGCCTGGCGACAGGCGCGCCCCAGCCAGGGCAAAAACGGACGCGCGATCCCCTCGGCCTCGGCCTCCATGCCCGGAGTTCTATCCGAGCGGCGCGCCATCAGCCGCGAAAGCTCGCAGACCGGGCCCCTATGCGCTCCCCATCTTCGTCCCAAACATATGTACTGACTTGCATCTTCACAATCGATATGATACAACATCCCACGCAAGGGCGCCGACGAAGCACGCATCCGGTGCCGATCGGAGTCACCGGAGACAGAGAACCTCGGCGAGCACCCTCCCAGGATCAGGCCCTCCAGCTAGGGGGTGGGCCTGATCGTGGGAGGTCCAACGGAGGGCGGCACGGACGCCGCGGCGGCATGGACGCCGCACCTTCCACGTCTTGCGCCACGTTCAGCCCTCGGTCCTGAATGTCGCGACGCACGCGTTTGACGAACGACGAGGGCCTCGCTCCGGCGGGGCCCTCGTCCTGTCTGCACCGGCGCGAGCCGCGGTCCCAATCAGCGCTCGGCAAGGAGCCGCGTTACAGCCTGGTCGACACTTGGATACGCGTAATCGAGGATCGAGTCGCCCGGGGCGGCATCGAGGACATCACGAACCTGACCGATGTCGCGCGCGATCGCCAGCCGGACGCCGTTCGCCCGCAGCTCTCGCGCCACCTGGTCGAGCATCTGGGCGGCGGTCACGTCGATGAATGGCATCGTCTCCGCGTCGATGACGACTGCGTGAACTTCGTCGCGGCGAGCCGCGGCGCGGATCTCGGCTGCGACCGCCCCGGCATTGGCGAAGAACAGCCCGCCCTCGATCCTCAACACCGCGATGCCCGCGACGGACTGGTTGTCCGGATGCCGATCGAGATCCGAGAAGTGACCGCTGATTCCGAGGACTCTCCCGAGCTCGGCGACCGGCGGCCGCGAAGCACGGTAGATGAGGAGCAGCAGCGAGATCAGTACCCCGACGAACAGCCCCGCCAGGGTGCCGAAGATCATCACCCCGAGCATCGCGGCGACCGCCGCAATGAAGTCCGCCCGTGCCGCGAAGCCGTAGGCGCGCCCGAGCCGGCTGCTGTAGACCCGGTAGAAATCGCGTAGCGCCGCGAGGTCGATCAGGTCGATCAGGGCGACGATCACGATCGCCGCCAGTGTCGCCAAGGGCAGGCTTTCGAACAAGCCGGTGAGAAACAGCAGGGTGAGCAGCGTCAGGGCGGCGACGATCAGACCGACGAGCTGGGTCCGCCCGCCGGCGGTGCTGTTGACCGCCGTCTTCGAGAGGCTCCCGTTGACGGCGAAGCCGCCGGAGATCCCGCTGCCGAGGTTCGCTGCGCCGAGGCCGATCAGCTCCCGGTTCGGGTCGATCTCCTGGTGCTCCCGCTGGGCGTAGGTCTCCGCGGTCCCGAGGCTCTCCGCAAAGCCGATGAGCATCACTCCCAGGGCTGCAGCGATCAGGCCCCCGAAGCGCTCGAGGCTGACATCGGGGAGATCCAGCGAGGGCAAACCGGGGTCGATCGAGCCGACGATCGGCACGCCGTGCGCGCCGAGGTCGAAGAGCTCGACCGCGCCGATTCCCAGGACCACGGCCGCCAGCGGCCCCGGGATCGCCGGCGCCACTCGAGGAATCCCGAAGAGCACCGCGAGGGACCCGACCCCGACCAGGAGCGTGAGGCCGTCGGTCTCATCGATGTTGACCAGGAAGTCCCAGGCCCGCTCGAAGAAGTCGCCGTGGCCGGACTCGACTCCGAACAGCTTCGGTATCTGGCCGACGATGACCGTCAGCGAGAGGCCGATGATGAAACCCTTGAGCACGGGCTCGGAGATGAAGTTCGCGAGGAAGCCGAGGCGCAGGAGGCCGGCGACCAGCGCGGCGAGCCCGACGCAGATCGCGAGCGCAGCCGTCGTCACGACGAACTGATCTCCGTTGCCCGCGACGGCGTTCCCGACAACCGCAGCCGAAACGGCTGCCGCGGCGGCCGATGGCCCGGTGATCAGCTGGCGAGAACTGCCGAAAGCCGCGTAGAGAATCAACGCCGCGGGCGCGGCGTACAGACCCACGACCGGTGGGACTCCGGCGATCGTCGCGTATGCCAGGGCCGAGGGCACCAGAATCGCCCAGACGGTCAGCCCGGCGATCACGTCCCTTTGAGCCCAGTCGCGCTGGTAGGACCTCAGCGATGGAAAGACGCGCTCACGGAGCTTCACGGCGGGAAGTCAACCTACCCCTCCAGCCGCAGTTCGCGTGACCAACGGGTGGAATGCCTACAAGGCCGAGGCGAGGAGGTCGACGACGGGCTTTGCTTGCCAGCTCTCATCCCAGAGGCCCCCGAACCCTCCGGGCGGGGAGGCCGCCCGGTGCATCGGCGAGTCGACGGAGAGGAACCAGACAAACGGGACGTCGGTGGCCAGCAGCGCTTCGTAGAAGCGTTTCTGGTTCGCGGGCGTGGCACCCGGGGCTGCTTCGGGAGGAACCGCGCCGCTCGGGAACGACGTTTCTTGCACTGCGACGACCCGGTCGGCGGGCATGCCCGGGGTTCCGGCGACGAGTTGGTAGGCCTCGGCAACCCAGTTGGCCGCAGTCAGCGGATCGTTCCGATGGAGGACCCACCAGGGGTGGACGTTCAGGAACGAGAAGTCGCCGACGCCGTCGCCAGGTCCGGGAAGGACTGCCAGTCAGGCGGCTGGAACCCGGTGGTGACAGGACGCCCGAATCGTTCCCGGGCCTCGTCGACCTCGCGGACGAGTCGATCGTGATCCGCGATCCCCTTCTGGATGATCTCGTTGCCGACACACACGGCGTCGACCGCGTCGACCGCCGCGTCCAGGTTCGCCTTCTCCGCGGCGAGGAGCTCGTCGTTCTGCCACCACAGCTTCGCCACGACGTGTTCGAACCCGCAATCCTTGGCGATCTGCGGGGCCCGCTCGAGCCCGAACGCCATCGTGTTGGTGACCAGTCCCCGGAACCCTGCGGCATGCAGGCGCCCGAGCTCGGCGGTGAGCTGCTCCTCGGTGGCGGGATGCGCCCCGGCGAGGAAGTCGAACGGTGGTCCCGGGCCGTAGTTGACCCAACCTCTGGCGGTCCGTAGCGACTCGAGAACGTCCACGGCCATCCGCGGCATCGTAGGCTACTCTCGACTCCGCGGGCGGGGTCTCGGATCTCTCGTCAACAAGCGCCGAACCTGGTGTCGAACAAGGCAATTGTCGAGACGCTCGTCTCCGCGATCGATCAGGCGGACGAAGCCTCCCTGCGGAAGATCGTCGACGAGCGCCTCGTCTCGCACGGCGCGTTGGGCGACGTGCACGGTGCCGACGGATTCATCGGGATCATGTTGCAGAACGTACGTCGAGGGTTCCCGGACGCGCACGTCGAGCTGGTCACGATCATCGAGGAAGGTGACATGGCCTCGTTCCGGCTCGATGGCTCAGGTACCCACCTCGGGCCGTTCCTCGGTGTCGAGCCAACGGGCAAGACGATTCGCATCCGCGGAATCCACCATGTGCGAATCCGCGACGGCCGCATCGTCGAGCATTGGCAAGGACCCGACATCCTCGCGATGCTCCTCGACATGGGGCTCTTTCCTCCGACCGCTGAAGGCTGAGCGGCGAGATCGATCAGCCGAACTCGAATGTCGTGACGCCGAACACCCGGTCGGTGTCCTCCGGCGGCCGGCCGCCGCGGTACATCCGCACGGTTTCGAACGACGGCTCCATCTCGCGAGACGCGCTGAGCCGTCCAGCCGCGTGCGTTGGCGGCGGGGATGTCGACGAAGACGTCGCCTGCAGGGCGGGCGGCGGCGATCAGACCGGTCAGCAGCAGGTCGGCGATCTCCTCGTCATCGGCGAACAGCGGCCCGACCTTGGCGCCGACCGCGCACTCCCGCACCACTCCGTAGCCGGCAAGCGCGCCGTTCGTGACGCAGGCGAGCGCGCAGCCGGGCGGTCGGTCGATCCAGGCGCCCACGAAGCGCGGCCGCGCGGCCCCGAAGATGCTCGCGTCGAATGCCAGGAGCTCGTCGAAGGGCACCGAGGACAGCTCCACGAGCCCGTCGGGGCGCTCGCCGTCGGCCGTCGTGCGCCAGCGAACGTTCCGGTGGGCGAGCTCGAAACCGCGGCGCTCGTACGAGCCCTGCTGCGCGAGCACGCCGTCCAGCCCGATGACTCGCCGGCCGGCCCGCTCGAGCGCGCGGTCGAACAGGGCGGCGCCGAGACCGCGGCCGCGAAGCTCGGGTCGCACGATGTAGAAACCGATGAACGCGTAGCTCTCGCCGTACAGGGCGCAGGAGACGGTTGCAACGATCTCGTCGTGCCGCTCCGTCGCGAGGAAGGCGTCGGGATCCGCGCGCAGGAATCGCTCGGCATCATCGAGCCCCGGGTTCCAGCCCTCGGCGGCGGCCCAGGCGACCGCGGCTTGGGCCGCACGACGCGCCACCATCCTCTCCTCCGACATGCCGGGCCGCCCTTTTCGCTGAGCTGGGCGATCGAGTCTAGCCTCGGTTGCCGATCGTGCCGAGATCGCCGAGCGTCCCGAACGGATGAACTTCTTGGCCCGATCAGGCAGAGGAGTAGGATCGCGAATGCCGGGTGCCAACCAACCAGCGGGAGGTTGAGATGACCAGGGTCGTCACGTTCCATTCAGGCCTGCGCCGCCGTTTGGCGTGCGCCGCGGCGCTCGCCGCCGTGGCGTTGCTCGTAACCGCCGTGGCGGCGTCCGCGGCCGTGCCGCTGACGCAGATCAGCGCCGACCCGTTCACCAACGCGACCAGTCAGCACGCGACGGAGGTCGAGCCCGACACGTTCGCGCACCACGGCACGGTCGTCAGCACCTTCCAGGTAGGGCGCTTCTTCAACGGCGGCGCGACCGACATCGGGGCGGTGCGCTCCGGCGACGGCGGCGTCACGTGGGATGCGCCGGCGTTCCTGCCCGCCCAAACATTCAGCGCGGACCCGCCGTTCGGAGACCCGGACAGCCCGTTCGAGCGCACGAGCGACCCGGCCGTCGCCTTCGACGCGGCCCACGACGTCTGGATGATCTCGTCGATACCCCTCCTGCCGAACACGACGGTCGTGCCGACGGTGTTCGTCAGCCGCTCGACCGACGACGGCCGGACCTGGGGATCGCCGATCTCGATCCCGCCGCCCGCCTCGAAATCGGTCGACCTCGACAAGAACTGGACCGCCTGCGACAACCACCCAAGCAGCCGGTTCTTCGGCCACTGCTACACCGAGCTCGACAACTTCGGGGATGGTGACCGCGAGCTGATGAGCACGTCGACCGACGGCGGCCTGACCTGGAGCCAGCCGATCCAGAGCGCCGGTCACGACAAGGGCCTCGGCGGCCAGCCGGTCGTCCAGCCCGACGGGACCGTGATCGTGCCGTACGAGGCATTGAACGGGAAGATCGAGGCGTTCCGGTCGACCGACGGCGGCGCCTCCTGGACGAAGGCGGTCACCGTCGGCAATATCCGCTTCCACGGCGTCGCCGGCAACCTGCGCACGAGCCCGCTGCCGACCGCGGAGATCGCAGCCGACGGCACCACGTTCGTCGCCTGGGAGGACTGCCGCTTTCGCAAGCGGTGCGGGTCCAACGACATAGTCTTCAGCCGCTCGCCCGATGGCGTTGACTGGACTGACACGGCACGCATCCCGATCGACGGCGTCAACAGCGGCGCCGACCACTTCATCCCGGGCCTGGCGGTCGACCCCGGCACTTCCGGTGACGACTCGCACCTGGCGCTGACGTACTACTTCTACCCGGACGCGACGTGTGCCGGGGGCTGTCGGCTCAAGGCCGGTTACATCTCGTCGCCCAATGGCGGCGCCACGTGGGGCGACCGGACCGTGCTGACGAAAGCGATGTCGCTGAGCGACATCGCCCAGACGTCCCAGGGGCCGATGGTGGGCGACTACATCTCGACCTCGATCTCCGGCGGCACGGCAACCACCGTCGTCGCGATCGGGCTGCCGCACAGCGGGAGCGCGTTCGACGAGGGCATGTACGCGCCCGTCAGCAAGCTGCCGATCGCCTCGGCCGCGCAGGCGACCCGGCCGTCGACCACAAGCGGCGCGAGCCCGATCACCGGTCAGGGCATCGGCGAGACGCACCACGCGCTGAGAGACGACTGATCACCGCGGCCACCCGCGCCGGTGGCGACGGTCAGTCGAGGAGAGTGAGGTCGAGCTCGCGGAGGCGGGCACGGTCGGCGAGCCAGTCCATCTCGACGATCCTTCCGTTTCGTACCGTGAACCCTCCGACCGAGAAGGGCCGGCCGTCCCGCGTCGTGACCACTCCCGCGGCGCCGTTGACTGAGCGCCGGCTTCATGACGAGCCCGAGCTGTGAGTAGAACATGGCCTGGCCGATGACCGCGGCCGTCCCCCGGACTTCTCGCGATCCGGCTGCCCCGAGGTCGGCTCGAGGACGACATCGGGGTCGAGAACCGCGACCAAGTCGGTCGAAGTCCCCGTCGCGCGCGGCCGCGAGGAAGGCGTCGACGACCTCTCGCTGAGCGTCCAGGTCGGCGTCGGGGACGGTGTTCTCGGCCCGCACGCGGCGGCGGGCGCGGCTCGCCAGCTGGCGGGCCGCCTCGGGGGAGCGGTCGACGATCGGCGCGATCTCGTCGAAGGGCACGCCGAAGATGTCGTGGAGCACGAACGCGAGCCGCTCGGCGGGGCTCAGCGTCTCGAGCACCACGAGCAGCGCGAGACCGACGGAGTCGGCCACCAGCGCCTCGTGCTCGGGGTCGGTCCCGTCGGCGCGGTCGACGATCGGCTCGGGCAGGCGCACGGCGAGCGGTTCCTCGCGCCGCGACCTACGTGAACGCAGCATGTTCAGCGACACGCGTCCGACCACCGTCGTCAGCCAGCCGCCGAGGTTGTCGATCTCGTCGGCGTCCGAGCGGCTGAGCCGCAGCCAGGCCTCCTGGACGGCGTCGTCGGCCTCGCTCAGCGAGCCGAGCATCCGATAGGCCACCGCGCGCAGCCGGGTCCGGTGCTCCTCGAAGCGCTCCGCCAGCCAGTCTCGCTCATCCATCGTCACGTTCCTCCATCGCATCGGGTCATAGCACTAGACCCCTGAAATCGAGTCGATGTGACCGAAAGGAGACATCATGCGAGTCTTTGTTGCAGGAGCCAGCGGTGCGATCGGAACCCGGCTGGTCCCCCAGCTGATCGACGCAGGGCACGAGGTGATCGGCACCACCACGTCCTCCAAAGGCGCCGAACGCGTACGGGCGCTCGGGGCGAAGCCGGTCGCGCTCGATCTGCTCGACGCGCGTGCCGTTCGCAAGGCCGTCCTCGCTTCCGAGCCCGACGCGATCGTCCATGAGGCGACCGCTCTGACGGGCCTCAGCGACTTCAAGCATTTCGATCGCAGCTTCGCGCAGACGAACCGGCTCCGCACGGACGGGACCGACAACCTGCTCGCCGCCGCACGCGAGGCGGGGGTCGGCAGGTTCCTCGCCCAGAGCAACGCGAACCACCGCTACGCCCGCGAGGGCGGCCCGGTGAAGAGCGAGGACGACCGGCTCGACCCGCAACCGGTCGCAGCGATGCGCGCGAGCGTAGCCGCGATGAACCATGTCGAGGAGGCCGTCACCGGTGCGGGTGGGATTGCCCTCCGTTACGGCATCTTCTACGGCGACCCCGACGACGGGCTGGTCGAGGCCGTGCGGGCGCGCAAGTTCCCGGTCGTCGGCGACGGTGCCGGCGTCTGGTCGTGGATCCAGCTCGAGGACGCCGCCGCAGCGACCGTGCTCGCGCTCGAGCACGACGGCCCCGCCGTCTACAACATCGTCGACGACGAGCCCTCCCCCACCGGCGTCTGGCTGCCGGAGCTCGCGAGGATCGTCGGGGCCAAGCCGCCCCAGCGTTTCCCGCGCCTGCTCGCCCGGCTGTTCGCGGGCGAGGCGCCGGTCGTGATGGCGACCGAGTCCCGCGGCGCCTCGAACGCGAAGGCCAAGCGCGAGCTCGGCTGGGAGCCGCGCTACCCGAGCTGGCGAGAAGGCTTCAGGGCCGCGTATGCGTCGGCCGCGCCGGCGGAGCGGCGCAACCCTGAGCCCGCCCCGCGGGCGGGTCAATCGCCGTCTCGACTGTCCACGTGAGCAACAAGATCGCGTTCGCCGAACCGCCCGAGGCCGCGAGCCCCTGACGAGCGGCCTGACCAGGGTTGACCCCGTCGGGAGCGGTGGTAGCGTCGCGGTGACTCGAAGGGGGGTTGATCGTGGCCACGACGACGACGCGACGACCCAAGATCTCGACCCCCCGCACACTGCGGCCGTGAGGGGCATGCCGCTGGTGCCGGATGAGCCCGCGGGTGCTCGTCCTCGGAGGCGGGGTCGCGGGGATGAGCGCTGCTCACGAGCTCGCCGAGCGCGACTTCGAGGTCGTGGTCCTCGAGTCGCGCCCGATCGCGGGCGGAAAGGCGAGGAGCATGCCGGTGCCCGGGTCGGGGACCGACGGCCGCCGCGATCTCCCGGGCGAGCACGGCTTTCGCTTCTTTCCCGGCTTCTATCGTCACCTTCCGGACACGATGCGCCGGATTCCGTTCGGAGGCGAGCGCGACGGCGTGCTCTCGAACCTCGTCGCGGCGACTCGGGTGCAGATGGCGCGTGCCGGTGGAGCGGAGATCGTCGCTCCCTCCCACCTCCCGGCCACGCCTACCGAGCTCGACCTCGCGTTTCGCGCGCTGTTCGCCTACGCGTCCGAGCTCGGCATCCCGGCTGACGAGCAGGCTTACTTCGTCGATCGGCTGTTGTTGTTGCTGACGTCCTGCAAGGAGCGTCGCTTCGCCGAGTATGAGCACCAGAGCTGGTGGGAGTTCTCGGGCGCCCAGACGCGCTCGGCGGCCTACGGCAAGTTCCTGGCGGATGGGCTCACCCGCACGCTCGTCGCCGCCAAGGCGCGCGAGATGAGCGCCCGCACCGGCGGCTACATACTGCTCCAGCTCCTCCTGGACCTCTCGCGCCCGGGCGGCCAAGCCGACCGGGTGCTGAACGGTCCCACGAACGACGTCTGGATCGACCCGTGGCTGGCGCATCTGCGCTCGCTCGGCGTCGATTACCGCAGCGAGCACCAGGTGCAGGCGATCCACTACGCCGGCGGGCGAATCAGCGGGGTCGACGTGGTCGCCGGTGCCAACGCATACGAGGAAAGCGGCGATCTCTATGTCGCCGCGCTACCGGTCGAGGTGATGCGGCTCCTCCTCAGCGACGAGCTCAAGCAGGCGGAGCCCCGGCTCGATCGCCTCCACCGGCTGCGCACCCGCTGGATGAACGGGATCATGTTCTACCTCGACCGCGACCTGCCGCTCGTCCACGGTCACACCGTCTACATCGACTCACCATGGGCGCTGACCTCGATCTCGCAGGCGCAGTTCTGGCCCGCGGTGGAGCTCGAGGAGATGGGCGACGGGCGAGTCGGCGGGATTCTGTCGGTCGACGTCTCCGACTGGGAGGCGCCGGGCATCGTCCACGGCAAGCAGGCGATGTACTGCTCGAAGCAGGAGGTCCGGGAGGAGGTCTGGGCGCAACTCGAGGCAGGGCTGGAGGACGCCGGCGCCGACGTGCTCGACGACGCGAACGTGCTCGCCTGGTTCCTCGATCCCGCGATCGTTTACCCGAATCCGACGAGCGCCACGAATCTCGAGCCGCTGCTGATCAACACCGCCGGCTCGTGGGAGGACCGCCCCGAGGCCGCGACCGCGATCGACAACCTCTTCCTGGCCTCAGACTACGTTCGAACCTACACGGACCTGGCGACGATGGAGGGCGCGAACGAAGCCGCCCGCAGGGCCGTCAACGGCATCCTCGAACGGACGGGCTCGAACCAGCCGCGCTGCCCGCTGTGGGAGCTCGCGGAGCCGGCGATCTTCGCTCCGGCGCGCGCCCTCGACCGCGTGCTTTTCGCGCTTCACCGGCCGCCCCCGCAGCAGTTCCGGGTGGTCGACGGGCGGATCGAGGCGTCCACGGTCGCCTCGCTCGGGGCCTCCGCCGTCGAGCGGGTCTCGCGGATCGTGCGCTGATCTCAGATACTGGCTGGCGATGTCGGAGGAGAACGTGGAAGTCTGTCGGCGCGCATTCGACGCGTTCGGTACGCGTCGGGACACCGAAGCGGGCCTTCGGTACATCGACCCCGAAATCGAGCTTCGGTCGGCGATCGTTGGCGGGGCCGAGGGGAACATGTATCGCGGCCACGAAGGGGTGCGCAGGTGGATGGCCGAATCCGATGCCACCTGGGCGGAGCTTCGGCTCGAAGCCGAGCAGTTCCGCGACTTGGGCGACGACGTCTTGATGATCGGCCGTCTCCACGCGAGAGGCCGGGAGAGCGGAGTCGAGATCGAGTCTCCGGTTGGCTGGCTCTCCACCGTGCGCGCCGGGAAAATCGTTCGATCGAGGGGATATCTCGATCCTCAGGAGGCTCTCAGCGCCGCCGGGCTGTCGGAGTGACTGCCATGGCAGCCGGCGTCGAGGCTCGCTCTTCGGGTGCGGGCGCCTCGCCGAAGAGCCCGTCGTAGTCCTCGGAGAGCTGGACGCGGACGTAGTCGAGGCCGCCGGGCACGGTCTCGTTGAGCGTCACCAGCACCGCCCGGGCGCGTTGCTCGACATCGGCGTCCGAAGCGCCCTCATCGCGCTCGCGCATCCGCGCCAGGAACTCGGACGCGGGGAACTGCTCGGGCCCGGTCGAGGCGCCGAGCAGACAGTCGCTCAGGTGATCGGGGAGGTGGCGGGCGACCTCCCGCCGCTCGTGGTCGTTGACCCGCTCGCCGAGGGTGGTGAGCGCCGCCTCGGCCGCCCGCTTCGCCGCTTCGGGCGAGATCTCGGCCTCGCCGGCGACCCGCTCGGCGAACGCCTCCGACGAGATCGACGCCGCCGGGCGCCCGGGCCACCAGGCGCGCTCGCCGACCAGCGCGGTGAGCGCCGGGATCAAGAGTGAGCGGACGATGAACGTGTCGATCAGAACGCCGACGACCATCACGAACGCGAACTCTTGAAAGGCGTCCAGAGGGACGATTGCGAGCAGCCCGAAGCTCGCCGCTAAGCGCGATTCCGGCGACCGTGATCGCCTTCGCCGCCGAAGGCGTCGCCACCGCGATCGCCTCGTGCAGGCGTCGCCACCGAGCCTCCTTCCAGATCCGCCCGGCGACGAAGACGTTGTAGTCCGAGCCCAGCGCGACGAGCAGGACGGCGGCGGCGAACGGGACGTAGTAGGTGAGCTCGTCGCGTCCGAGCAGACCTTGGAAGAAGAAGGTGGTGAGGCCGAGGGTCGCGGCGAGGCCGAGGACGCTCGAGGCGACCAGGTAGAGCGGCGCCGCGAGCGCGCGCAGGAAGATCATCAACAGGACGAGGTTGGCGACCAGGGCGACGACACCGATCCGCTTGAGGTCGTCGAGGACGGCGTCGACCGTCTCCCCGGCGAGCGCTGTCTGTCCTCCGAAGCTGACCTGCGGCGGCGGGTCGACGCCGGCCTCGGCCAGCAGCGACGGCATCCGGTCCTCGAGCGAGTCCAGGGTGTCGATCGCGGGTGCGCCGAGCGGATCGTCGTCGAGGATGACCGCGACCCGGGCAGCGCCGGCGTCGTCGGAGACCATCACCTGCGGGAAGGGGGCGGGCGGTTGCTCGCGCGGTCCGACGACCGCGGCGACGCCCGGCTGCTGATCGATCAGGCTCTCCAGCTTGCTGAGCTCAGGGGTGCTGTCGGCGATCCCAGGGGCGACGAGATCGACCTCGGTCGGGGCAAGAACGCCGGGGGCGAAGCCCTCCGAGGCGGCGTCGGCCGCCTGCTTGGCCTCGCTGCTCTCGGGCAGGCCGCTGATGAAGGTGAGGCCGAGCTCCGTCGAGCGCAGCGCCACTGGCGGCCGCGACGAGTCCCGCGATCGTCACCAACGCGATCGCGATCGCCACCGGGCGGGCCGAGGCGATCCGGGCGACCAAGACCCGCCAGGGCGTGGTCTGGCTGTCGCGCCCCAGCCGCGACGCGCGGCGCATTGCGAGCAGCGGCCGCGCGAGCGCCAGGCGCGCTCGCGCGATCGGTCCCGGGCGACCTCCGTCCCGGGCGATCTCGTCGAGCTTCAGATCGCTGCGCACGTCCTCAACGGCGCCCTGGTCGGCACCCGGCGCATCGACGGGTGTCTCGGAAGCGATTCGCGCGCGCAGCCGGCGCCCGAACAGCAGGCCGCCGAAGATCGCGATCAGGGCGGGGACCAGGGTGCCGGCGACCAGCAGGCTGATCAGTGTCGTCAGAGCGAGGCCCGGACCGAAGGCGCGGAAGAAATCGAGCTCGCCGACGAGCAGCGCGGCCGTACCTGCGGTGACGATCAGGCCGGCGGCGAAGACCAACGGCGCCGTCTCGGTCACCGATCCGCGAGCCGCCGCGAGCCTCGTGTCGCCGCGCTCGAGCCGCCGCCGCATCGAGGAGAGGTAGAAGACGGAGTAGTCGGTGACGAGGCCGAGGAGGAGCACGATCAGGACCGGCTCGACCTCCGCCGGGATCGCGATCCCGAGCTTGTCGCCCGCCCAGGGCACGATCCGAACCATGAGCAGGTAGGCGATCGCGCCGGAGAACAGGGTGACGAGCGGCGCCCCGAGTGCACGGAAGGCGATCGCGACGATCAGCAGCACAGCGACCACGCTCGCGCCCTCGATCAGCGGCAAGGAGTCGTCGATCGCCTCGAACTGCGCCTGTCGTGCCGGAACGGCGCCGGTGACTCCGACGACGCCCCCAGACTCCCCGCCGAGAGCCGCATTCGCGTACTGCTCGGCGAGGTCGGTGCGCGTCGCGCCGCCGAGCCCCTGCTCGAAGGCGAGGTAGGTGAGCGCGGTCGTTGCCTGCTCCGCGATCCCCAGCGACCGCTCGGCGAGTTGTTGATCGGCACCGCGGCGCGCAGCTCGCCCCGGGCGGGCCCCCGGCCGCGGGTGGTCGCCAGCGCGGCGCCCAGCTGGCGCTGCAGCTCGGCCCTCGACAGCCCGTCCTGGTCTTGCTGGACAACGGCGGTGTCGGTCGCGAGCGGGAAGCCGAACTCGTCGGTGGCGGCCTGGGCCGCCTGCGCTGCCTGGCTGTCCTCGGGGACGATGTCGCCGATCGGCGCGCTGCCCTCGGCGCCGAGCTCGGGCAGGGCGAGCGTCACTGCGACCGCCCCAGCAACCCACGCCAGCGGGATCAGGAACCGCAGGAAAACGACGACCGCGGCAAAGCCGCGTGCCAGAAAGCCTCCCTCGACATCCCTTCGCTTCCTCGGTCCCGGCATCCGATTCCTCCATCGACCCCCGTCGGCGCCTACCCGGAGCCGCGGGGAGTAATCCTGGTGGCCGCGGTCGCGACGACAGCGGGTAGGCTGCTCGCGACATCCCGAGGTTTGAGCGACTCCGGAGGTCCACCGTGCCATACGACGTGCCAGGCCGCGCAGACGAGGTCAACGTGCAGCTCCTCCGAGAGTGGAATGACACGATTGCCGCGGCCTACGACTCCCAGGACGAATCGCTGAAGAGCCGCTTCTTCGCGCTCGACGCGGAGCGGCTCCGAAATCCGGCGCAGACCGACGGGATCAAGTGGCCGGGTGACCCGGCGGAGCCCTCGTTCTGCATCGACGACCAGACGGCTCAGGTTCTCTCCGACTGGGGCCGCGAGGGTCGCCACGCTCTGCAGAACGAGTACTGCGAGTACGCGGTAGTGAGCCGACGCGACGCGACCGGAGCGCTGCGCCCGAAGCGGGTGCAGGTGACGACGGAGCTGCGGGAGTACTGGAGCTTCGTCGCGGTCCGCGATCCCGACCGGGTGCGCGCGATGGCGGCCGAGGTGCTGGGCCGCGAGCCGGAGTGGACGGAGCTCTTCGGGGTTTCGGATCCGCACACGCTGACCGAGGACGAACGCGAGGTCGCGTTCGGGCACACCGTGGCCGGGCACGGCAACGATCCGCGTTTGGAGGGAGCCGGGGTGCCCGCTCAGCCGACGGGCGCGCTCAACACAGAGAACGCGTTGTTCATGACCCACCCGATCAACGGGCTCGACGACCTGCTCTACATCGTCTTGTTCGGCGCCAAGCCCTACGCGGTCCGGGAGGACGGCGAGCTCAGGCGGGCGAGCCGGGACGAGATCTTCGCCGCGTTCGAGGTCGAGTACCTGGCCTGCCGCCACGCCGATCCGGCCGCTGCGCTGGGCGCGCACGGCGCCGCGTTCGCCGGCAAGCAGGTGGCGTTCGCCGACCCGTTGGGGATGTACCTGCGAGAGCCGAATCTGGCGGTCTTCCAATACGAGGGCGCCACGGTTCCGCCCGAATGGGTTCGCTTCGAGCGCGGCGAGGCGGGGATGTACCAGCGGCTCGTCTTCGGTCCGCCCGACGACAACGACGCCTTTCTCGACGAGATCACCGTCGCGGTCGGAGCCGAAGAGAGCCCGCTGCTGGGCGGCTATCAGCTGTTGCGCGAACTGGAGGTTGGTCCCCTGATCCTGGTCGGCGAGGGAGAGCCTGTGACCGACTCCGAGTGGGAGATCCTCCCGCCGGTCGACAAGCCGATCGCCTGCGACGCAGCGGACATCTGTGAAGGAATTCGCCAGCTCAAGCTCCGCTACGACGCCTCCCACCGCGGGCGCGTCGCTCCGCGGAGCGTGACCCCCGGCTGATCGGTGCCCGGCCGGCTGCAAGAGGGGATCTACCACGCGCCGGGGACTCGGCCCGGGAAGTTCTTCGCGATCCTGTTCTTGCGCGCGGCCCCGGGGTGCGACGCGGCGCTCGCGGGGCGGGCGCTGGGGCGGCTCTGGGAGATGTACCAGGGCCTGAAGCAGGGCCGGCTGCGCGACCTCGAGGGCGTTCAGCTGCCCGGCGATGAGGACGCGCTGACGGTGCTTCTCGGCCTCGGGCGCAAGGCCTTCGAGCTCCCCGGCGTCGCGCTGCCGCGACCGGAGGGGGTCGGCGACGAGTACCTCTTCCGCTCGGCGGAGCCCGGCGGCGGCGGCCCGTTGCTGCTCGGCTCCGGGCTCGCCTACGCCCCCGACGTGAGGGCCAACTTCGCCACCGAGGAGTTCTGCGTCCAGGTGATCGCCGACACGAAGCTCGCCACCGACCGCGCGATCGTCGAGACGTGGAAGCTGCTGACCGACAGCGTCGACCCGAGTCTCGGCACGCCTCCCCTTCAGCTGACCACCTTCTACCTCGGCTTCCAGCGCAACGACCATCGCAGCTGGATCGACTTTCACGATGGGCTCTCAAACCTGCGCAGCGAGGACCGCGAGAGCGTGATCGCGATCGAGCCCGGCACCGATCAGGACTGGGCGGTCGGCGGCACGTACCTGGCCTTCCTTCGCCTCGCCGTCGACCTGCCCGCATGGCGAACCCTCGACCGCGAGGAGCAGGAGCTGGCCGTGGGCCGCGACAAGCTCACCGGCTGTCCGCTCACCGACCTCGATGGCGATCGGCCGCGAACCGCTCCCGGGTGCCCGGTCGCCGGCACGCAGATCTGGGAATCGGCCAATGACGAAGGGTTCGCCGAGCCCCCGAGCGTCGAGAATCCGCTGCTCAGGGGGAGTCACGTCCAACGCGCCAACCACCATCAGCAGCCGGCGAGCGACCCCGGAACGAGGCGCATCTTCCGCCAGGGCTATGAGTTCCTGGAATGGTCGCCGTCGGCGCCCGGGTTTCGGCTCGGCCTCAACTTCGTCAGCTTCCAGGACACGCCGGCGCGCCTACTCCGCATGTTGACCGCGGGAGGCTGGCTGGGCGGGATCAACTTCGGCGGTGACCAGGCTCGCCGGCCGGAGCTCGCGAGCCTGCTGACGGTATACGCGGCGGCGATCTACTTCGTCCCACCGACGGTCGCCGGGGACGCGTTCCCGGGCGCGGAGGCGTTGGCGGTCGACTCGGCCGCGCAGCGCGCCGAGATTTCGTGATCGCCGGGGCCTCGAGGCCCGGGGTGCGGACGCCTTAGGGGCAGCCGTGCGGGGTCGGGGCGCCCCAGGCGGCGGCGAGCTCGCAGTACGCCGGCTTCTTCGAACCGTCCCTTCGCAGGACGCCTAACCCCTCCACCTTCGACCCGTCGCCGTTGTCGAGCAGGCGGCTGACCAGCACGATCGGGATGTCCGCGATCCGGCGCAGGACCTCGTAGCTCGAGACCAGAGCCTCGGCCTGCTGGTCGTCGCTGTAGGGCTTCGGGCCGGCGGTGCTGAACGAGAGCTGGGTGATCGCGATCGGCAGCGTCGCCCCGGCATCCACGAGCTCCGAGTCGAGTGACTGAATATTGATCCGCATGCGCCCCAGGTAGCCCTTGGTCGGGTCGTGGCCGGGCTTGAACGGCACGTCGGCGACGGCGTGGAATCCGATCGCGTCGGCTGCCTCGACTCCGCCCGCGGCAAGCGCCTCGGAGAGGAAGTGGTCCATCTGGTGCCTGTCCGCGGCGCTCTTGCCGGGCACGAGCCCGCCGGAGTAGACGGCGACGCCGGTCCCGGTCGCGTGGACCGCCGCGGCCGCCGCGCCCACCAACTTCGAGAATGCCCGCGGGTCCGCCGTCAGCCCCCCAGAACTTGGCGCTGTTGGGCTCGAACCAGATCTCCATCCCGGCCGACTGTGGATAGCGGAGCGCGATCTGCGCTGCCGCCTCCGCGTAGTCGCCGACTCTCGCGTCGGCCACCGGGTTCGGGCTGTTCGGGTTACAGTGGCCCGCCGCCGCCCAGCAGGGGGCGTTCGTGAACGTCCACACCGGCCGCACGCCGATCGCCAGCGCCCGCTCGTAGATGGCGTCAAACGGCGTCCAGTTCCAGGTGGCGGGGGCGCCGCCGGGGCTCGGCTGGAGCGCCGGCCAGCCGATCCCCTCGAGCAACGTGTTGGCGCCGCCCGCCCGCAGGTCGTGATAGAGGTGGTGGTGGGTCGTGAAGTCCTCGAAGTAGCCGGAGAGGACGTCGTGCGGCGCCGCCAGGAGCGGTACCTGGCGCTCCTCGCGGTTCTTGCAGGCACTCACCTTGGTGACCGCCTTCTTGCGAACCTTGTAGGTCGCCTTGCCCTTGCACCTGACCGGCACCCGGCCGCTCAACTCCCCGCGGACGTTCCACCGGCACTTGAACGCGGTCGGTCGGCCGCGCTTCGGGCTCCTCGCGCAGCCGACCTTGATCTTCGCGGGTGACGGGGGTTTGCTGAGGCCCGGTGTGCGGGCGCCCGGAAGGCTCTTCCTCACCGCCTTCTTCGTCTTCTGCTCGGCCTTCTTCTTGAGCGCAGCGACGCCCGCCTTGGCGGCGTTGATCCGGCCCGCTCGCCGGCGAGGCCGGCAGTGAGGCCCACCGCGGCGGTGGCGAACGCCGCCGCCGTGAGCACCGTCACGGCGCGAATTCTCTCTGGCGTTCCGGCCGTGAGCATCGCTTCGACGATCATCGTCCGGAGCGGCGGCGCTGTCAACAGCCGGTCTGGTGATCCCGGCGCGCGCCGGAACACGGTCCGTGGCGCAGCGACGTTCTACGACTGTCGGCGCAACTCAGGCAGGGAACGCGCCCGGCTGCCTCGATGGGCGTGTGACACGTGCAAGCGCGCGGGCCACGTACGGCATCCGCCGAGCGCGCCATACGTGTCGCTTCTCGAAAGACCAGGCGTAAACCGGGTTGCCGTCGCGAATCAGCTCGAGCAGGCGCGGTTCGCTGAGCTCCTCGGCGGACCACTCATACAGGCGTTGCAGGCGCGGAACGATCACCGCGTAGTCGAGCATCCGGCCCAGGCGCTGCTCGTCGCCGATGTACCGCTCGACGTCGCGGTCGAGCGGATAGCGGTCCGGGAGCACACGTCTGAGTGAGAGGAATATCCCTGCCATCCCGAGCCGCGGATCGCCGACCAGGCGAGCGAGCGGAGCCAACCGCCCCAGCGCCAGGCGCGGCGCAGCGACGAGTGCGTGCGCGTACAGCACGCGCACCAGCGCGACGTTCATGAAGAAGCGCTCAGGTGCGCTCTCCGCATCGGCGAGTCCTCGATGCTCTAGGTAGCCGCCGACGATGCTCGCGTTGTGTGATCGGTACCAGTTACGCCCCGTCGGCCTCGCGCCGAACTCCAGCCAAAGGCGCACGGCTTGCGACGACGGCTGTCCGGCCAGCCCACCGAGGAGCGCGACGGTTTCGCACCCATCCCGCAGCAGTCGCTCGTTCACCGCCCGCCACCACGCGCTGCCGGGCGGCGACGCGTCGAGCGGATCGAGCACACCGCGGCGCGCCTGCCAGCGCATGAACGACAACGCCGCCCGCCGGAACGGCAGGTGTCGCGGCGCGCGCCCCGTCGGCCCGTGGAACACGCGCGACATCAACGCAAGACGCGCCGCGGGATCGTCGCGCACGGCCGCGACCTGCACCTGAGCCCGAACGAGCGCGCCTGCGTGCTGCCTCATCCCAGAAGGCGACGACACCTGCGAACGACGCCGCCGCACGGTTACGCGGCGGGCCTGCGTTTCTTGGGATCTGTGAACGGCAGTGCAGCGGTCTTCGCCGCGCGTCGCGAGCCGTCCGGCAGTTCCAGCTCCAATTCGTTGCCCGGCTCGGCGAGCTCGACCGGCACCCATACGTACCCGATGTTCTTCTCCAGGCCCGGCGAGCGGATCGCGACCGTCACGTGGCCCACCCGGTCCCCGTTGTGGCTCGCCGGCCAGAACTGAGTCAGCTCCCAGTCGAGCGGGTCCCCCTCGATCTCCAGCCCGACCAGCCTCCGGTTCACGCCCTCCGCGCGTATCCGCTCGAGCGCGTCCTTGCCGACGTAGCCGCCCTCCTGCTCCTCGACCAGACGCTCCAGCCCACTGATCTCGAAGGGGTTGTTGTCCAGTGTCATGTCGGAGCGATAGTTGAAGATTCCCGCCTCGATCCGGCGCGCCTCGCAGGGGGCGATCGGCTGGATGTCGTGCGGGGCGCCGGCCTCCATCACCCGCTCCCAGAGCTCGTCTCCGCGTGCCGGGTCTTGGAGGTAGATCTCGTAGCCGACCTCACCGGTCCAGCCGGTTCGACCAAGCACCACGGGAATCCCGTCGAGCGAGCGGTGCATGCAGTGGTAGTAGGGCATCTCCAGCACCTCCTCCCCGAACAGCGAGCCGACCACATCCTTTGCTCGCGGTCCCTGGACCTGAACCGGGTAGACGGGCGGGTCCGAGATCTCCACTTCCATGTCGGCGCCCCATGCGATCCCGCGCGCCCAGAGACCGGCATCGCTGTCCGCCAGAGCGAGCCAGATCGTGTCCTCCTCCGGACGGAGCAGCACCGGGTCGTTGACGATCCCGCCGTCGGCATCGATCAGCGGGGCGTACTTGCACTGGCCCACGGCGCACTTGGTCAGGTCACGGCAGGTGAGCAGGTTGGCGAAGTCGAGCGCGTCCGGGCCCGTTATCTGCACGATGTGCTCGACGCCGACGTCCCACAGCGTGACGCGCTCGAGCAGGTGCCAGTACTCGTCGACGGGATCGCGGAAGTAGGACGGGATGTACGCGTGGTTGTAGACGTCGTAGGCCGAGCAGCCCGCGCGCTGCGTGGCCTCGAAGTACGGCGAGCGCGCATACCAGGGCCCGAAGTACAAGGTCGTCGAATCGGGGATCCCGGTCATGGCAGCTCCTTCGGTTGGTGGCGTGCTGACTTTGTAGTCAGCTGCAGCATATGAGGATCGACGCGGATGGTCGAGGCGCGCGCTGAGTGCCGACGTCCTGACCGTGCGCCAGCTGCTAAGCCGGTAGTCGACCCACGATCTCTTCCATCTGGTCGGCGGTCCAGGCGCGCAACGTGGTCGTGCGGGGTCAGTAAGCGAACAGCTCGACCCGGTAGCCATCCGGATCAGCGACTTGGACGCGGACGAAATCGCCGTCGTCCTGCCAATCCGTTTCGGGCACGCCGGCGTTCCGCAGCCTCTCCCGTGCCTGTCGGACCTCGTTCGCGTCCTTGACCTGAAAGCCGAAATGGTTGGTGTGCGGAAGGTCGATCGGCACCGAACCTTCGCTCAACGCGAGTAGCGAGCCGTCGGGTGTGCCAAGGATCAGGCGATCCGCGTCATCGTGCACGCGCAGCGTGAGTCCGAAGTGCTCGCCGTAGAACGCTGCGGATCGTTTGCGATCGCTGACTGTCAGCGCGACATGGTTCAGCGGCACCCTGCGATTATCGAGGACAGAATTCGTTTCCTGCGCCGTGCCCTGTCGAAGGTTCACCCATAAGCGCCCGCTGGAAAGCGCCGCACCTCGAGAAAGCCTCCGGGTCTCAGCTGTAACTGATCGGAGAAGCCCGACTTCTTGCTTGGGTCGCCGCTGCCGCTGACCACGTTCAGAAAGACCGTCTCCGATTGCTTCATGTCGGCCGTCACGTGCAGTACGCCAACCTTTTCGGTCGCCGGCGCGGGCCCGGTGGGCAGGTAATTGAACCCGTTGGTCTTTGCCACGCGACCCTTGTTGGCGGCGAGCTGCGCCGCATAGCCATTTCCCGGTTCGACATCGGTCGGCGAGTCGGCCAGAAAGACCCGTGTCGACATGCGAGCCCGAGTCCCGAGCCCGGCGGCGGAGGCGAGTATCCGGGCGTACACGGTCAGCTGTTCATTGGCCAGCAGCCCGACGAGAGGCATCGAGTAGACGACGCGCGGCGGTTGCGCGCCGTGAATGCCGAGCGCCGGGACTCGGAGCGTAGTTTCGCGGATCACCTCCGGGCTGGTCAGCTGGCCGCGGATGCGAGCGACGCTGATACCGCCCATGTCGGTTTGGACCGTTCCATCGGGCTCGTTCGCACCGACCAGCAGACAGTGGCCCGGGCGCGCGCGCGCAGCGTTGGCGCGCAAGACGAGGTTCACGGCACCACGGCCTTTCCAGTTCGACGGCACCTTGATCGCAACGCGGTTGAAGACGAACACGAAATGATGCGCCTCGTGCTCCACGGCCGCGGTCTTGGTGGCAATGACCGCGGTCCCGGGCGCCGGTGTCCGACGGCCCTTCGCGGTCGCGAGCACCAAGGCGGCGGTCACCTTCGGCGGATAGTCGTAGGGCTTGCTGTAGCAACCCTTGCCCTTGTTGGCCTGCAGCTCGGCCGTGGTCAGGTCGGTCGTCACCTCGAGCTCGGCCGAGACCTCGAGCCGGTCGCCCGCCTTGAGATCGGGCAGCGACGTGGCGGTGTCCTGATCACGACCTAGTGCCATCACCGCCCGCCCTCGTCCTCGAGTGCGCCGGATTGGGATCTGCTCGGTGCGCTCAGCTACGCCGTTACCGGTCCAGGCGACGCGGATCATTCCCCAATCTTAGGTCCGGCCCGCGCTCGTCGTCGGGGCGATTGGCCCTTCGCCGTGAGAGTAGTGACAAATTGAGTCTGCGGCAAACTACTGACCCATCCTGGAGTCCCCGGTGTACTGTCGCGGCCAGAAGGACTTAGGTCCTTCCCGCGCTTCGGTGACGGCCTTTGACAGCGGTCCCGGGTCCAGATAACAAAGTCACGATCGAGGAGATTCCCATGACGCGCATCAAAGTAGTCGCGCGCAGTAGCCGCGTGCGAAAGCTCTCGTTGCTGATCGCGGTCCTTGTCGTCAGCCTTTTGGGGGTCGCCTCCGGCGCGTCGGCGCGCCAGACCAGCGGCGTCGTGTACGCCGGCGTAACTCACAACGAGGGCTCTGACCTCTATGTCTCGGGGGACTTCAAGGACAAGATCCTCGGCCGCGGCGCGATCGTCTACGTGACGCAGGTTTCGGGCGGTGAGCAGCCGGCCTCGGTCCTGGTCAAGGCGAGGAAGATCACGATTTACACCAAGCGCGGCTCGCTGAGCGGCAAGGGTCAAGCCACCCAGACCTTCAACTCCGATGGCACCAGCACGGTCTCTGACGGCAGCTTCAACTTGAACAAGGGCACCGGCGCCTACAAGGGCCACAAGCTGACAGGCACGTTCGGAGGGCCCTTCACGGACGGCGTCTATACCTTCAACTACAAGGCCACGTACAAGTAGGCGAGCCTGCGAGGCCTCCGCTCGAGGAGCTTCGCCGACTACTGACGCGATTCGATCATCGACCACCCTGGCCGTAGACAAACGGGCAGGGCGGTTCCGTTGCCCCCCCTTTATTTTTGAGTAGCTAGGCGACCCGCTCGGCGGGTCGCCTAGCTACATGTACCGCGTCAGCAGGTGTAGACGACGAATTGGTCCGTCGGGAGGTCCCCCGCGCCGGTGTAGTCGAGGGCCGTGGTCCCAAATACGGTTGCCCCCCCATCGGGTGAGTAGAGGTAGCCGTCATAGCTAGTGACATTGACCAGCTGCTCACATTGGAACGCATCACGCTTGAGCTTCTTCACGTCCTTCGAGAGTCTGGTCAGGGTTTGGTTGACACATTTGACCGATCGGCAGTTGACCTTTGCATGCGTCGACTGACTCAGCCGTCGGTTGATCTCGCCGAGGTCCTTTCGGACCGGAGTGGACTCCGCTTTCGATGTGGACGCGATCCGGCGCTCCGAACTACCCGCGAAGGCTAAGGTCGCCGCAGCGAGCGTGAACGCGCCAATCATCGCGACAATGATGAGCTTCCTCATCTGACACTCCCTCTCGTACGTGGACGCTCTTGCGTCCGATTGCGGTAAGCCTCTCACTGAGAAGCCGGTCGGTCAAGCGCCCTCGAACTTTCGGCCAGCTTCCCGATAGCCACAGCAGCTAGGACGTAACGGCGCGCGTCAATCAGTGGACAGCAAGCCGCCCTCTCACGGTCGGATGAGCGGCGAACTTCCGCGAGCCTCGCCCCCAGCCCGTGAGGAGCCCGAGGCCCTCGACGCGGTGTCGGAGAGGTCGAAGCCGCCGGGTCCGTCCCAGAACGCTTGGCCCGGTGTGGACCGATCGGTGGACCCGCTTTTCGACAAGCCGTATCTGCCGGGCGGGTAGACCCCGCCCGGCAGATCACGCGGTTTCATCTACTCGGACTAGCGGATAACGTCGAAGTGGAGCCGTTTGCCGTGGCTCACGACCTTTCCGGCAGCGCCCCTGAAGTCTCCGGTCCCGCCCACGAGGTTAAGCCGGTTATCCCCGCGCCCGATGTTGCCGTTGACCCTGAGCGAGCCAGAACCGCCGACCTCGCCGTTGAGGTGGACCGTCGCTCGGCACTTGAACTTATGGCTACGGCTTTCGCGACACCGGACCTGATCGTGACCGACCTGGTCGTGGCGATTAAAGGTCGCGAACAGCTGCTCGGTGAAGCGGAACGTGTCGCCGGAGCGATGAGATGACGTTCGCTTCGTGATTACCGAGAAGTGATGATCAATCCGTGCGGAGGCCGGGATGGCGAGAACGGCGAGAGCGATGACCGCCGCAATCGCGGCTGCAACGATTCGGCTCATTTGAGCTTCCTTTCTGAGCTTGGGGCGCCGAGGGCCCAGGCTGGTTGTTGTTGTACGCCGGAGAGCCTACTCCAGTGCGACCCTGGGTTGAGGCACGAGAAAGCGAGCTGACATCGCGCTCGAAGGCAGTGTCGCTTCGCATGAAATGTCATGACGGGCCGGCGCTGAGCCCGAACCAGCCGCGGGCGAACTTAACCGGCTCACAGATCTGTAATCAGCGAATCGATCTTGTCAGCGAAGTCGCGAGCAGTGTCCTCGTTCGCGGGCGGTGAGCTCCATTCGAGGTCAAAGACCTGCAGGAGGTTGCCGGTTCGCCAGGAGTAACGGTATTCCGGTCGCGGCGATCCTGTGACCATGACCGCCAAGCGGTCGTCGCCGAGGCCCGGGGCCGGGACGGTTTCGAAGTCCGGGCCCTGATAATCCGCCTTCAGGCCGTCGAGCGCACCCTGGGCAGCGTCCTCATTCTGGAAGACAGCGGCAGCGGACTCGGAGTACCAGTAGGGCTCAGGTGGCTATTCGTGACGCGAAGACGTTGAGGTAGGACGGCTGGGTCGTCACTTGGCAAATTGTCCGTGTGCACATCCGGACCGGACTCGTCCGGATTGAGGAGCGAGGTTTCCGGGCTCGTCCTCGCCAGGGAGGACGACGTGGGACAGATCGGCTCCGGAGAAGTGCGTCGTCGGGGCGGGCGACCCGCCCTCGCCAACCGCAACGACGACCGCGACCACGATCGCGGCGATCGCCTACCGCGCCGAGCAGCGCCCACCGCAGCCCCCGTCTCCCGCGCGCCGGCGGCGCTGCCGGCTTGGTCGCCACGGACACGGTGGCGTCGCCAGTCGGGGGCGCGGCCGTCGCAGCGCGGGCAGGCCGCCGGAGCGGCCTTCGCGGTGGCGACGTGGCGCTCCGGGGAGGCGGGCCCGGGGACGTGGAGCGTTTCCGCCAGGAGTTCATCGAGTGTGCTGATCAGGCGACCGACGTCGGAGCGCCATCGCTGGTCGCTGAGCTCGAGCGCGTTGCGCCGCGTGATCGCCCGCACCTCCGGCGGGAGGTCCTCCGGGTTCGGCATCCGCGCTCCGGCAACGAGCACGGGGATCGGCGTCACGTCGGGACGCCGAAGTGCGGTCTTGAGCTCGAGCCGGACGAAGTCCTCGGGATCGGCGATCCGCTGCGTCCCATTGTCATCCTCTACCGTCGCCCACCTGCGGCCCCATGACGACGATCAGCACCCGGCAGGCCCCCACCGCCTCGGTGATTCGCTCGACGAAGTCGACCCCCGGCGCCATGTCCACGTCCATGAACACGTTGTCCTCCCCGAACCGCGCCACCATGGCGTCGTAGAGGCGTCCAGCGTGGGGTCCGGTCTCCTCGCGCCGGTAGGTGATGAAGACCTTCGGTCCCGGCCCACTTTCCGGCTCCCTCGACGCCCGGCTCACCGCGCGCCTCCGGTTGCTCGCGCCGGGGAGTCGCTCCCCGCGCTTCCGGCCTCGGTCGCGTACCAATCAACCGCCAGACGGCTCATCCCCGGAACTGCCGCTTCTTGGCCCATTCGCTTGTTCTCTGATCCTTCCTTGGACCGATCGCTCTTGAATTCGACACTACCGCGAATCTGGCTAATCCATGCACGAGGCGAGTTTCGGGTCAAGCCCACGCCGTGGCTGCCGTCGGCGGCTACGTCGTGCGCCGTCCTTCCGGTCCCGCACCCTTCCTCGCGATACCGACGATCTGGCCGGGGCGTACCGGAACCTGCAGAACTACACGCAGTGGGTGGAGTACGACACCAGGGTGATGCTCCCGGTCGAGGAGGCCGTGCCGCTGATCATGGATGCGCTTGGTTGACGACCGACGGAGAGCGCCGTTCAACTCGGCGAGTACGAGCACCGCATGCGCCCCTGCTCTGAGGGCTGGTTATGCTCGCTGTGATGGCGCGTTTCGAGGTCCCGGTCATCACCGACAAGCCGAAGCGCATGGCGAGGATTCTGCAATCCGTGGGGGGCCTCGACGTGATCGGCTCTGACGAGCGGGCTTACGCGGATAGGGCAATCGTCGTGATCACTGCCCCAGACGCGGCAGCGGCGGAGGCTCGTGTGCGGGAGGTCGTCCCACCTCCCTACGAGGTCGGCCCCGCCGAACCATCTTGACGCAAGCTCGCGCGAGCAGGGTTTGGCCGGGCTTGAGCCGTTCCGCAAGGGCGAACCCGCGGGCCGCGCAGTCGATCCCGGACCTTAGGCGGAATACGAGCGGCGGCTCCGGGCCCGCTGAGACTGCTGTGGCCGCGGCGGGAAGCTAGACAAGCCGACCGATGCTGCTGACGGCCAGGAAGACCGCCACGGCGAACAGAAGCCCGGCCCAGACCCGAGGCCGCCCCGTCGCTGACGTGGTCCCGTAGACCCCGGTCCACATCGCGTATGCCAGGCCGATCTGACAGAGAGCGCCGATCAGAATCAGGATGCTCCCCGCAGTCTCCGACGCCGACGACAGGGCGATGCCGCCGAGGACGAGCACGATGGGCGCCCAAGCAAGAAGTTGGAAGCGCCGGTAATCCCCCATCGGGCCAACCCTACCCGCCGCCGGCCGCCCTCTAGCGCAACTCGGTGAACGTGTAGCCGTCGCCGGGACCATCGTAGGCGAGCTCTCCGTCGGCGAGTGCCAGGCAGCGGTCCGCGCGTTCAAAGACTTCCCGCAGGTGGGTCGAGACCACGACCGTGGCGCGGTTGCCGATCGCCTCGTCGAAGAGCTCGAACAGCGTTGACCGGCTCGGGGGGTCGAGGCCGTCGAACGGCTCATCGGCCAGCATCAGCGAGAAGGGGCGAATGAAGCCGAGCGCGATCGAGACCTTCTGGCGCATTCCGCGGCTCAGCTGCGACGGCAGATTGTCCGTCCATTCGGCGAGCCCGAGCCGCGCGAGCAGCCGCGAGCCCCGGCCGAGCCAGTCGCTGACGCCGTGCAGGCGACCGATGTACTCGAGGTGCTCGCCGAGGCTGAGGTCGTCATAGAGGACCGGCGCATCGGGCAGGTACGAGGCCCTTGAGCGCGCCTCGAGCGAACCGGCTGGGAACCCGTCGATGCGGACCGTCCCCTCGGACGGCTCGAGCAGGCCGGCGGCCGTGGTCAGGAGCGTCGTCTTACCAGCACCGTTGGGGCCGATGAGCGCGACCAGCTCTCCGGCCGGGAGGGCAAGGTCGACCGAGTCGAGCGCCGCCAGCTCGTCGTAGTTGCGGCTCAGATCGGTCACCTGGAGGATCGGCGGCGCGGCGCGTCCCGTGGTGGCCTCGGCGCTCATGACCTGACCGGCACGCGCTCGATCATTCGCCGTCCGAGCCCCCAGGCCACGGCGATGCCCCCGAGCGCGATGATCAACCCCGACGACGCCGCCGCCGCAACCGCGGAGCTCCCGTTGTGCGCTGCCTCCCGAGCAGCGAGGACCGGCAATACGGCGATCACCGAGACCACGACTGGAACCGCGGTCTGCACGTATCCGGCCGCAGGGGTGACCAGATACTTGTAGGGATCGTTGCTGACGCTGAGCGCCGCGCTGCAGACCGTCAGCAACGCACTCGGAACCGCGATTACGGCGCCGATCTGTAGTGGCAGGGTCGTCTGCGCGACGAGCGTGGCGCTCCCGATCGCGATCACCGCCGCCGCGAGCATCAACGCCGTCGGGGCGAACAGGTGGCGGCGGGCGAGCGTGTCGGCCGGCAGCTGGAAGCAGGCCGGCGCGGGTTGGGTGGTCGACCTCCTGGGCGACCGGCTCGACCGCTTCGACGCCCGCCACGAACAGTGCGAGACCGGCCACGACCACAAGCGGAGTCGTCCCCGACCAGGCACCGCAGAGGGCAACCCCCGCGATCGCGGCCAGGAGGCAGACCCGCACGACCCGGACACCCGGCCAACGGAGGAAGCTTTTCCAGTCCCGTGTCCAGACGACGCCGCCGGCCCGCGACGTGGGATCGAAGCGCATCCACGGACGCCGTCGTGGGAGCTCGGACGCGAGCTGGCGGCGCAGGAGGATGACGGCGCGCACGTCCTGCATGGTGATCGCAAATCGAAGGCCTTCGGTGAGCGCAGCGCGGCGGCGAGCGGCGGCGAGTGAGATGCCACCCACCCATCGCAGGCCGAGCACGACGGCGGCCAGCCCGATCAAGAGCGCGGGCAAGAGTTCAACCAGTGAAGCGCCCTCAGGACGCAGAGGCCAGAGCGCGAGCTCGCCGATCCTGCCCGCGTTCGAGCTGTCGGTGCCGAGGTTGAGGGCGATGTCGGCCACTGCGGCCCCGACGATCGCAATCGCGAGCAGGTTCACGGTTCGCTGTCGCATTCGAAGGCCCGAGGCGATCATCGCAACGCTCACCGCGACCAGAGGCACGAGGGCTCCGAAGGCCGCGTCGCAGGCCAGCCACTCGGCTGCCGGCCCCGGCAGCCTCCGAAAGGCGAGATTTCCGACGACCAAGCCGATGATCGCGCCGGCGAAGGTCACTGTGCCGAGGCGGCGGACCGCGATCCTGCGCAGGAAGGCGGTGCGGTCGATCGGCGCGAGCAACACGTGCTGCACGTCTGGCGCCTCGATCGCCAGCGGCCCGCCGCGTCCGCCCGCCCGCCAGCCGGCTGCGACGGCGAGCGCGACCACCAGGCTGGCCAGGGCCGGGCCGTGTTCGGCGACCTGACTGACCGCGTGGGCGTCGGCTCGAGCATCCCCAAGGGCACCGGAGATCATCGCGATGGCGACCCCGCCGAATATCGCTGTGAGGTAGAGGCGATAGAGGGTGTCGACCCACGCAAGTGAGTCGAAGTACCGACGGCGCCGGGCGGCGCGGAGGTCCCTGACCGCGCGCTCACGCTCTCTCGCGCTCTCCGCCGTCGTAGTGGAGGGAAGCAGGCGTTGTGCCATCAACATCCTTGTCCGGGCTCTTGAGCGAGACGCCTCCCGCCCCGCAGCCTCATCTGCGGGTGAAGCTACCGCGGGCGGCAGCAAAGTCAACCGCGGCGGGGAGCTAACCCCGCTCGACGTGCAAACGCCACCGGTCAGGCCGTGTTCGGCGATCGGCAGGTAGCGCGTGGGTCACGGCAGAGCGAGCCGGCACCTTCTGCGCCGCGACCGCCCGACTAGAGAGTCTTGCCCGCCGCGGCCGCCGACGGGCCCACGACGTCGACCGGGAGCGTCGAGCCCAGCCGTTCGAAGATGCGCTCAGCCTCTCGGCGCTCCTCGCCGCCCAACAGCCAGCCGCTGCGCGCCGCCTGGTAGGGACATTCGATTCGCCGGAGGATCTCCAGCGACTCGCGCAGCAGCGCTTCGTCGCCGGTCGCGATCGCCTTCGCGCGCAGCGTGACCGCCCGCGCCAGCGGGTGCTCGGCGGCGAGGGCCTCGGCTGCCGCGATCGCATCGCCGGCTTCGGGGTCGCTCGTGAGTACGAGAGCCTCTGCCCGCGTCGCGCGCTGCGGCGCGGACCACCACGCCCAGAACTCGAGCTCCGACGCCGGCAGCAGCGCGGCCGCCTCGCCGGCGAGGCCCCGGTGCAGCAGGACGTCCGCCCGCAGCGCCGTGAGGCCGCGTCTCTGCTTCCCGAAGTCGGGCATCAAGTTCTCGGCGAAGTCGAAGGCCTCTTCCGCCTCGTCGTAGTGCCCGCGGTAAGCGTGGATCGCGCCGGCGGAAGCGAATCCTGTCGACATCGCGCTCACGGCCGGCCTGCCGACCTCGAGCCACGCCTCACGGCCTCGCTTGACGAACTCCAGCGTCTCGTCCCACTCGCCGAGCAGGAACGTCACGAGCACTCCCCGCAGCCACGCCATATGCGTCACGCCGTGCGCCAGGTCCCGTTCACGCTGGCGTGCGGCGGTGTCGGCCGCGTCGCGCAGGCGCCCGATCTGCAGCAGGGTCTCCGTGGCCATGTAGCCCGCGTCCTCGATCTCGTACTCGATCTCGGGAGTCCGCTCCTCCAGCCGGTCGAGGATCTCGACGCGCTGCATGGTGCTCTCGTGTGCGGCCCGGAATCGGCCGACGTGCCAGCTGAGCGACGCGATCGCATCGAGCGCATTCGAGATCAGCGCGGGATCGCCGGTCTTGCGCGCGAGCTCCAGCCCCGCTCGCGCCGGCTCCCCCATCTCGTCCATTCGGTCGAGCCGCCACGCGATCCACGCCTCATCGAGGATCAAGCGGGTCTGTGTCTCGAGGTCGTCCGGCGACGCGAGCTCGCGACCGCGGCGAAGCATCGCGGCCATCTCCGCTTCCGGCACCTCGCCCGTGATCCCGCCCATCCGCGCGGGGATCAAGACGGCGATTGCGTAGGCCGATGCCGCCGCGTCGCGCAGGCCCGCGGTCTCGGCGACCTCGGCCTCGCGTTTGTACAGCTTCAGCGCCTGGTCGCCGCGGAACTGGCGCATCGCCACGCCGCCCGCCGCTCGCAACGCCCCGAGCTTCTCCTCCGTGTCGCTGGCCAGCTCCGCGGCCTGCTCGTAGAGCTCCTGCGCGCGGGCGACCGCGGCCCGCTCCGCGACGGTCCCGGCCGCCTCGATCATTGCCCGGTAGGCCTCGCGCCGGCGCTGCGGCGCCGGATCCAGCTCCGCCGCCTGGACGCGGTGGTAAGCGACCAGCTCGGCCAGCTCGGGGTAATGGTCCGCGGTCCGACCCACGATCCCCGATGCGGCGGTGTCGTGTAGCTGCGCCCGCTGGGCGCGTGGTAGCGAGGCGTAGGCGACGTCGCGAATCAGCTGGTGGCGGAAGCCATAGCGACCCTGACCCTCCGCGAGGCGCTCCTGGATCAGCGCCTTGGCCGCCAAGGCCGCGAGTACTTCGTCGACGGGCTCGCCGAGGAGGTCGGCCAGAGCCTCGGCGAGGAACCCAGATCCGAGCACCGCTGCGTATTGGATCGCGCGCTTCTCGGCCGGCGCGAGGAGGTCGAGCCGCGCTGCGATCGCCGCCTGGACCGTCTCGGGCAGCTCGCCGCCGGCGGCGGCTTTCGGGTCGTCGATGATCCGGCAACTCATCTCCTCGGCGAAGAACGGGTTGCCGCCGGAGGTCGCGGCCACCTTCGGTGCCAGCTCGCGAGCGTCCCCGGGCAGCAACGCGATCGAGAGCTCCGCCGTAGCCGCGTGGCTCAACGGCCGCAACTCGATCCGGGTCACGTTCGGTGCGGTGCTGCCGAACCCTGGGCGGCGGTCCACCAGCTCAGGTCGGCTCGTGCAAAGCACCAGCAGCGGCGCCTCCTCGAGCCCCAGGGTCACCTCCTCGATGAGATCGAGAAGGCCGTCGTCGGCCCAGTGCGCGTCGTCGAGCCCGATCACAAGCGGACGCTCGGCGGCAAGCAGCGCGACGAGCCGGCGCCAGGCGCGCTTGAGCGCCGGGCCTTCCCCGCCGGCGCCGTTGCTCCCGCCGCCGAGCGGGACGGCGAGCGCGTCGGCGAGCTGTGCGGCGTCGTCGGCGCCGAGCTCGGTGAGTCGGTTGGCGAGCTCGGCCCGGACCTCGCCCACCGAGGCCGCGGCGCTTACCCCGGCCGCGGAGCGAAGCACCTCACCGAGGGCCCAGAAGGCGATCCCTCGCCCGTAGGGCGGGTTGCGGCCCAGGAGGATCCGCGGCCGAGGCTCGGACTCGGACAGCTCTGCGAAGAGCTCGTTGGCGAGCCTGGTCTTGCCGATCCCGGCCTCGCCGGTGATCGTCACCAGCTCCGGGACGCGCTGGCTCACGGCACGCCGGTAACCGATCCGCAACAGCTCGATCTCGTCGTGGCGGCCGATGAAAGGGGTCGCGGCTGAGCCTCACCTCCGTTGCCATCTCGAGCGCCCGCCAGGCCTGAAGGGGCGCGGGAAAGCCCCGGGCATCGATCGGGCCGCGCCGCTCGAGTCGCGCCAAGCGCGTCGATCGCGCGGCCCGCTCCCCGACCAGCACCTCGCCGCGCTCCGCTGCGCTCTGCAGCCGAGCCGCTGCGTTGACGGCATCACCGGTGACCGCGAGATCGCCGCCGCGCTGCGTCGCGAGCACCTCGCCGGTCTCGATTCCGATCCGGACGGCGAGTCCGTCGCCCCGCTCGGTGACCTGGCGCGCGAGCTCGAGCCCGGCGGCGACGGCTCGGTCGGCGTCGTCGCCGTGGGCGCGGGGAACGCCGAAAACCGCCATCACCGCGTCGCCGATGTACTTCTCGATCGTCCCGCCATGGCCGGTGAGCGCCTCGCGCGCCAGCTCGAAGAACGGCTCGAGCTTGGCGCGCAGGTCCTCGGGGTCCAGGCCGGCGGCCAGCTCCGTTGAGCCGGCGAGATCGGCGAAGACCATCGTCGCGAGCTTTCGCTCGGCTCCCTCCATGGCTGGACGATAACCCGCTGCTCGTTTCACCGCATCGAGTTGAAATCAGGCTCACCGTGCTCGCCAAGTCGCCGGCACGGCAGACCCCCGATGGATTCTCAGCTCCCCGCGTATCACTGGTGACAGAGGGGCGATTTCGGCCCCCGAACGACCACAACGCGAGGAGCCAGAAATGACCATGGACACGCCCCCGATCGTTTCGCCGCAAGAGTGGGAGGCGGAGCGCGAGAAGCTGCTCGTCGAGGAGAAGGAACTCACCCGCGCCCGCGACGCGCTTGCCGCCAAGCGCCGGCGGATGCCGCGGATGGCCGTCGAGAAGAACTATTCGTTCGTGGGCCCGGACGGGCCGGTGAGCCTGCTCGACCTGTTCGAGGGGCGCCGGCAGCTGATCGTCTACCGCTTCTTCTACGAGCCAGGCGTCCACGGCTGGCCCGAGGGTGGGTGCCCCGGCTGCTCCTGGGTTGCGGATCAGATCACCCACCCCGCCCATCTGAACGCCCGCGACACCACGATTGCGCTCATCTCGCGCGCCCCGCAGGCGGACATCGAGCGCTGGAAGGCGCGGATGGGATGGCAGGTCCTTCCTTGGTACACGCTGACTGACGACTTCGACGCCGATTTCGACGTCGATGAGTGGCACGGCACGAACGTCTTCTTTCGCGACGACGACGATCGGGTCTTCCGCACGTACTTCGTCGACGGCCGCGGAGACGAGGCGTTGGGCGGCACCTGGGCATACCTCGACATCACCGCGCTCGGGCGCCAGGAGGATTGGGAGGACTCGCCGAAGGGCTACCCCCAGACCCCGGCCAACGTCTGGCTCAGGCGCCACGACGAGTACGACGCGCCGGCCGGCTCGGAGGCGGCCAAGGCGATGGCCGTGCAAGTCGAGCGTGGCCGGGCCGCGGGGCAAACGAAGAGCTCGGGCTGATGATCGCCCACGTCGGAGGCGTGCCGGTTGAGGAGGCCCTGCTGCCGTGGGTGAGCGGGGCGGGCGCGGCGCTGGTCCTGGCGCGGGTCTGGGTTGGCTCGCGCCTGCGGAGACGGAGGTGACGCTCAATGGATCGCTCCGAGGAGATCCTCGACAACCCCGACAGCGGGGTCGCCGAGCACATCCGCGAGTACGTCGCCACCGACGGCGAACGGGGCGCGAGCTCGGCGGTGTCTTCGGGGTCGCGGTCGCGGCGGCGGTGTTCGCCCGCGCCGGCAGCTACGCCTCACCCGCTGCGTTCCTCGACGGGTTCGCGCCCGCGGTCGCCGTCCTCGCGGCGTTCTCGCTGGTCGGGGCGATCGTCGCCCTCGCCCTGCCGGGGCGCGCGCGGGCGGGAGCGTCGGTTCCCGTCGGTGCGGCGCCGGCGCTCGAGGGCGCGGGCCGGAGCTGATCACAATTGACGAGACGATGACGCCGCTCCAGTCCAGCCCGGTCGTCCATCTCGAGCTCCACACGGCCGACCTGCCGCAGGCCCGCGAGCTTTACGCGGAGCTCTGCGGCTGGCGGCCGGAATGGATCGAGACGCGAGCCGGCTCCTACCTCTCGCTCGAGCTCGGCGACGGGTTCGGGGGCGGGATCGTCGAGTGCCCTGTCCGGGGTCCGCTGTGGCTGCCCTACGTCGAGGTCGACGAGATCGTTGAGGCCACCGACCGGGCCCGCGGGCTCGGGGCGTCGGTCCTCCTGGAGCCACGGGAGGGCCCGGCCGGGTGGCGAAGCGTCGTCGCCACCCCCGTCGGTGGCGAGATCGCGTTCTGGCAGCCCAAGGCCCGGCGCGCGCCGGCGCTGGGGACAGCATGAACGAGGCCCGGCTGCTCGCGGTCGCCCGCCGTGGCGACGAGAATGCCTTCGCCCGGCTTGTTGAGCCCCACCGCCCCGCCCTGCACGCCCACTGCTACCGGATGCTCGGCTCGGTCGCCGATGCCGAGGACGCGCTCCAGGAGGCGCTGCTCAGCGCCTGGCGCGGACTGCCCCGGTTCGAGGGGCGAAGCTCGCTCCGCTCGTGGCTCTACAAGATCGCGACCAACGCCTGTCTGCGGGTGATCGAGCGGCGGCCGAAGCGGGTGCTGCCGATCGACTATGCCCCGGCGGCCGATCCCCACGACGGCCTCGGCGAGCCGCTCGTCGAATCGGTCTGGGTGGAGCCCTATCCCGATCAGCGACTCGGCCTCGAGGACGGGCTCGCCGGTCCGGAGGCACGTTACGAGCAGCGCGAGAGCGTCGAGCTCGCCTTCGTCGCGGCGCTCCAGCACCTGCCGGCGCGCCAGCGCGCCGTGCTCATCCTGCGCGACGTGCTCGGGTACTCGGCGCGCGAGGTGGCCGCGGTGCTCGAGATGTCGCCGCCGGGAGTCGACAGCGCGCTGCAACGCGCCCACAGGGCAGTGGATGAGCGCCTTCCCGAGCGCAGCCAGCAGGCGGTCCTCGGCTCGCTCGACGACCAGGGCCTGCGCGAGGTCGTCGACCGCTACGTCGACGCCTTCGAGCGCGCCGACGTCGATGCCGTCGTCGGGATGCTGGCCACCGACGGGGCGTTCACGATGCCGCCGCTGCCCACCTGGTATCGCGGGCGCGAGGCGGTGGCCGCGTTCCTGGCGGTCGATGTGCTGGCGAGCGACAAACGCTGGCGCCTGGTGCCGGCGCGGGCGAACGGGCAGCTGGCGTTCGGCAACTACCGCTGGGACGAGGAGCGCGGGATCTTCGAGCCGCGCAGCATCTCCGTGATGACGCTGGCTCGCGAGGGGATCGCGGAGATCACCACCTTCATCGATCCCGAGCTGCTGCCGCGCTTCGGGCTGCCGAGCGAGATCGAGCCCTAGGCACGCCCGTCGACGGGGTCATTCGACGCGCTCACCGAGGACATCACGCTCTCAGCGATGGATTTCGGTCCGCCGCCGTATCCCTGCTGACAGAGCGGCGATTTCCGCCGCCGACCACAGAAGGGACCCGGAGATGTTGCTGAACGACCAGGTTGCGGTGATCTACGGCGGCGGTGGCGCGATCGGCGGCGCCGTCGCACGCGCCTTTGCGTCTGAGGGCGCCACCCTCTTTCTCACCGGGCGCGAGCTCGCACCCGTCGAAGCCGTCGCAAACGACATCGACTCGGCCGGCGGATCCGCCGAGGCGGCGGCGGTCGACGCGCTCGACGAGCAGGCGGTGGACGCGCATCTGCGGTCCGTGATCGACAGGGCGGGGCGCATCGACATCTCGTTCAACGCGGTCGGGATCCCGGATACGGAGATCGTGGGCGTGCCTCTGCTCGAGCTGGATCTCGAGCAGTTCTCCCTGCCGATCACGGCGTACGCCACGTCGTACTTTCTGACCGCGCGCCTGGCGGCCCGGCGAATGGTTCCGAATCAATCGGGGGTGATCATGACCGTCACCGCAATCCCCGCGCGGAAGGGCACCCCGCTCAACGGAGGCTACGGTCCGGCACAGGCAGCCAAGGAGGCGCTCACTCGAGAGCTCTCCGCCGAGCTCGCACCTCACGGCATTCGTGTGCTCGGCCTGCGTCCACACGGCATCCCGGAGACAGGCTCGCTGAAGGAGGTCTTCGAGGCCAAGGCATTCGAAATGACCTGGGAACAGTGGCAAGAGCTGCTCGCAGGCACGACCCACGCGCGACGGGTCACGACGCTTGAGGAGATGGCAAACATGGCGGCCCTGATGGCTTCCGACAGGGCAAGCGGGATGACGGGAACGACCGTCAACCTGACCATGGGGACTCTCGACGACTAGCGGCCAAGCGCACAGGCCTGACCCCGAGGTCGCGCCGGCTGGCGGGCCGGCTGCTCAGCCGTACTCGAAAACCCGGTGCGGAACGATCCGGAAGCTGGCGCGCTCGAGGTGCTGGTAATCAGCCGGGTCCTCTCCGTAGCGGCGTGCCATCGCCATCGCGTCATCGACGGCTGCCTGACCCTCGTGGACAGGTTCGGCGCTGCCCTTGATCCCGACCCAGTGAAGCGGTCGTTCCGCATCGTGGACGACGATCGAGACGCGAGGGTCACGTCGAAGGTTCTGAGCCCAAACCCGATCCGGCCGGCCGTTGACGACGAGTCCGGCCTCGTCGAGCAGGTAATGAACGACCGCCTGGTGGGGCGCGCCGTTGGCGGCGATCGTCGACAACACAGCGCATCGTGGCGCGGTCAGATACTCGTGAACGAAGGCAAGCTTGTTTGGCTCGGTCACGCCTCGCCACACCATGGCACGCTCGGCGCATCTCACCCGTATACCCACGAGTTGCCGTTGGCCCTTACCCGTCCGCGCGCGCCGTGTAAGCGCGTGGCGAAAGGGCGGGAGAGCTGGAGCCGGTGCGAGAATTCCTGGCCGACGTGCGGCGGGCGCTTTCGGGCGTGGCGACCCTTCCGCCCTACCTCGGGCGCGTTACCAGGGCTGCGGGGCGCCGACAGCGCGGGCAGCGGACCGAGGTGGTCACGCGGGCCTTGAACGCGTGGCCGCAGATGCACCGAGTAGTGCGCCTGGTCGTCGGCGTCGGCGTCGGCGAGGCGGGCGCCGAACTCGCTCCAGGCTGGAGGGCGCCGTTACGCGGTCGCCGCGGCGGGAGATGTCGCCACTGAAGTCGCTTGCTGAGGCGCATCGCTGAACCTTCCTGGCGACTGAGGCGGGCCGTCGCGCGGGTCAGCGGCCGGGATCCGGGTGGGCTCGCCTGCAACGCCGGCCGTGAGCGGGTCGGACGCGATCACGCCGGTGCGCGCCCAGCGCTACGGTGCTTCGGTGCGCGCCGTGCCATGCGCGGCGCCCGTGAGCCACACAACTGCAGGAGGTCCAACCGATGGCCCAGCCAATCCCGGACAACTACCCTCGCGTGACTCCCTACCTGATCGTCGACGGCGGCGACGCCGCGATCGGCTTCTACAAGTCGGTGCTCGGCGCGACCGAGCGCGGGCGCATGGATGGACCCGACGGCAAGGTCGGTCACGCCGAGCTCGAGATCGGCGACTCGCTGGTCATGCTCGCCGACGAGCATCCTGAGGTGGACGCCTTCGGTCCGAAGAGCGTGGGCGGCACCCCCGTCTCGCTGCACGTCTACGTCGAGGATGCGGACAGCACCTTCGAGCGCGCCATCGACGCCGGTGCCAAGCAGCTGCAGCCGGTCGAGGACAAGTTCTACGGCGATCGGTCGGGAAGCTTCGAGGACCCGTTCGGACACCACTGGAACGTCGCGACGCACGTCGAGGACATTTCGCCCGATGAGATGTCAAAGCGGGCGGCGGAGGCGATGGCGAGCGGCTGACCCGACAGCTCGGCGTGTCGCTTCCGCGACCGCGAAAGTCAGAGCACACCCCGCGGCTCCTTCGATCTGAAAGCCCAGCGTTGAGATTTCCCGGCGCACGTAGGCGTGACGAGCCGCGCGGAGGTAGCTCGTCAACGCGTCCGGGAAGCGACCGGCCTCCAGCCACCAGTCTCGAGGGGGACGTCCGCGACGGCATCGCGAAGATCAAGGCGAGCCCGTTCATTCCCCGCACGGACCGCGTCCGCGGGTTCGTCTAAGACGTCGAAAGCGGCAATTTGCGCGAAGTCAGTTAGCCGCGCGGGAAAGCTGTCTGCTGTTCCAATCGCCCCGAGTCAGGGCGAGACGGCGGCGCCGAGCGAGTCGGCAGCGAGGAACTTGGGCGCGCCATCCTCGTAGAACACATCGAGCTCGGTGATATCGAACCCGGCGTCGCGCAGCATGTCCGGGATCTCGCGTGTCAGGTGACAGCCTCCGAAGACCCGCTTCTGCACGGGCTCGAGGCGATGCTGCCAGCGGCGCACCCCCTCGTCAGGCGCTAACCCGTGCTCGACGAAGCGCAGCCTGCCGTCGGGCTTGAGCACGCGCCGAATCTCGCCCAGCGCCTGCTCGAGATCGGGGATGGTGCACATCGTCCAAGTCGAGAGCGCGGTGTCGAAGCTGTCGTCCTCGAACGGCAGCGACTGCCCGTCGAGGCCCGACCGTTCGACCGGAATGCTCGATGCCCGCAGGCGTTTGGCGGCTAGCTTCCAGCCGAGGTCGGCCGGCTCGACCGCCGCGACCCGCGTCACCGAGTCCGGGTAGAACGGAATGTTGAGGCCCGAGCCGAATCCGATCTCGACGACCTCGCCCTCGAGCCCGTCGCAGACGCGCTCTCGCAGCGGGGCGGCCGCCTTCATCCCGCAGGCGACGTTGACGATCCGAGGCAGGACCTGATCACCATAGAAGCCCATTGCGCCACAGTCTCGCCGATCGGGCCTCGTTACACCAACATCCACTGCAGCGCCTCACGTACGATCCTTGGAAATGCCCCGCTCGGTCTCGCCGCTTCCAGACTCCGCCGACGTGGTCGTCCTCGGTGGCGGCGTGATCGGCACAAGCGTCGCCTTCCACCTGGCCGAGGCGGGCGTCGACGTCGCCCTCGTCGAGCGGGCGCAACTCGGGAGCGGCGCCACGTGCCGAGCGGCTGGCGGCGTGCGCACCCAGTTCTCTGACGCGCTGAACGTCGAGATTGCCAAGCGCAGCCTGGACGCGTTCCGCAACTTCGGCCGGCGGCCGGGGTGGGAGATCGACCTCAAGCAGGTCGGGTACCTGTTCGTCCTCAACCGTGAGCCCGACGTCGAGGAGTTCGAGCGCAGCGTCGCGCTTCAGAACGAATACGGACTGGCTTCCCGGATGCTTACGGCCGACGAAGCTCGCGAGCTATGCCCACTGGTGCAGGGGGACGACATCCGCGCCGCCGCGTTCTCACCCGGCGACGGCCACGCAACCCCCGAGGGCGTGGTCCAGGGATACGCGTTCGCCGCCCGTGCCCACGGCGCGGAGATCCGCGTCAACTGCGAGGTACTCGACATCAACATCAGCGGCGACGAGATCACCGAAGTCGTCACTGACCACGGCTCGATTCGGACGAGCACCGTGATCTGCGCCGCCGGCGCCTGGTCACGAAGCTGCGGCGCCATGGTCGGCTTGGATCTGCCGGTCACGCCGTTGCGGCGCCAGATCCTGTTCACCGAGGCGATCGACGGACTCCCCGCCCAGATCCCGATGACGATCGACTTCGAGTCGAGCTTCTACTTTCACCGCGAGGGCCCCGGCCTGTTGATGGGGATGTCCGATCCGCATGAGAAGCCGGGCTTCAGCGTCGAGACAACCGACGACTGGATCCCTGGGCTGATGGAGGTGGTGCGGCGGCGGACGCCGCGGATCGCCGACGCCGGGATCCGCGGCGGGTGGGCCGGGCTCTACGAGATGACGCCGGACCACAACGCGATCATCGGGGAGGCGACGGGCGTCTCTCGCTTCCTCTACGCGACCGGGTTCTCCGGACACGGATTCCTCCAAGGCCCCGCCGTCGGCGAGATCCTCCGCGACCTGGTCTTGCGTCGCCCGCCTATCGTCGACATAGAGCCGTTGAGCCTGGAGCGCTTCGACACGTCCGCCCTTCGACCCGAGTACAACGTTGTATAAGCCATCTTCATCTTCGTTCAGAAGTCACGGAGCAACCAATGACAACAACCCAGCCCCAGCACGAGCTGTCCGTCTCATCCACTGACGAACTGCGTTCGCGAGCCCGGGAAGCCCTCGAGAACTGCGGTGTCGAGCTTTCCTCCCCCGGGACTGGACCGTCCCTGAGCGCTCGCTCGCCGATCACGGGCGAGGCGTTGTTCGACGTGCCCGCCGCAAGCCAGGCGGATGTGGAGGCGGCGATCGCCGAGGCCAAGGATGCCTTTCGTGAGTGGCGTGCCGTACCCGCGCCCGTCCGGGGTGCGTTCGTCAAGCATCTGGGCGAGCTATTGGGCGAACACAAGGGGGACGTCGCCGAGCTGGTCACGATCGAGGCGGGGAAGATCCGCTCGGAGTCCCTCGGCGAGGTGCAGGAGGCGATCGATATCTGCGACTTCGCGGTCGGGCTCTCGCGCCAGCTCGATGGGCGCACGATGCCGTCCGAGCGGCCAGGCCACCGGTTGATGGAGACGTGGCACCCACTGGGCGTGGTCGGCGTCATTACCGCGTTCAACTTCCCGGCGGCGGTGTGGTCCTGGAACGCGGCGGTGGCCTTTGTCTGCGGGGACACCATTGTGTGGAAGCCGTCGTCAATGACTCCTCTCACCTCGATGGCGTGCTCGGCCTTGGTGGATCGCGCCGCATCGGAGTGCGGCGCGCCGGCCGCAGTGCAGCGGCTCGTGATCGCTGGCGCTCGCGACGGCCAAGCGCTGGTGGATAGCCCCGACGTCGCGCTGCTGAGCGCGACTGGATCGGAGCGCATGGGGACGGAGATCGCGCCACGCGTGGCGGCCCGCATGGGGCGAGCGTTGCTCGAGCTCGGCGGGAACAACGCAGCGGTCGTGGCACCCTCGGCGGATCTCGAGCTCGCCCAACGGGGAATCGTCTTCGCCGCCGCGGGAACCGCCGGCCAGCGCTGCACGACCTTGCGTCGGGTGATCGCACACGACGACGTGGCCGACGAGCTCGTCGCCGCGCTGCGCGACGTATTCGGCCGACTCCCGATCGGCGACCCGAGCGCCTCCGGCACGTTGGTCGGTCCGCTGATCAATGAGAAGGCGTACGAGGAGATGGTTGAGGCGCTCGAGGAGGCGCAGGCCGACGGAGGCGAGCTGATCGCAGGCGGCGGCCGGCGTGAGGCCGTGGGCCTCCCGGATGCCTACTACGTTGAGCCGGCGATCGTCCGCATGCCCGCCCAGACAGAGCTCGTGCGTCGCGAGACGTTCGCCCCGCTCCTCTACGTGATGAGCTACCGGGACTTCGAGGACGCGGTCGCGCTCCACAACGGTGTTCCCCAGGGACTGTCGTCCAGCATCTTCACCGCCGATCAGCGAGAGGCCGAACGCTTCCTTTCCGCCGAGGGCTCCGACTGCGGGATCGTCAACGTCAACATCGGCACCTCCGGCGCCGAGATCGGCGGCGCGTTCGGCGGTGAGAAGTCCACCGGAGGAGGCCGCGAGTCCGGCTCGGATGCCTGGCGCGCCTACATGCGCCGGGCGACCAACACCATCAACTACTCAGACGAGCTTCCGCTCGCCCAGGGTGTGGAGTTTGGGTGAGGTCCGTGCCGTCTTGCTGATGCGCCGGGGCTAGAGGGCATTCGTGACGGCGACCGACACACCGGAGCAAGAGCTCGAGCGTCACTTCCGCGAGCGCGTGGCTGCGCTCAGCGGCGGCGGGGCTTCCGACGTGGAGCTCGATCGGCCGGTCCGCGACGGCACCCGGCTGACCGCACGGATGGCCGTCGCTGTGTTCGACGCGATGGTGGCAAGCAGGAATCTCGACCTGGCCGCACGCTATCTGAGGAAGGAGGGCCCCGGCGTCTACACGATCGGATCCGCGGGCCACGAGTCAAACGCCGCGATCGCAGCGGCGCTCAGACCCACCGATCCGGCGCTCCTCCATTACCGATCGGGCGGCTTCTACTGCGCGCGGGCGCAGCAGGTCCCGGGCGCCACCCCGTTGCGGGACATCCTCCTCGGCCTGGTCGCCGCCGCGGATGAGCCGATTTCCGGCGGCCGACACAAGGTGTTCGGCAACCACGCGCTCGCGGTGATCCCTCAAACCTCGACGATTGCGTCTCATCTGCCCCGTGCGATGGGGGTCGGATTCGCGATCGAGCGCGCGCAGCGGATCGGTGTCAGCCCTGCGTGGCCGGCGGACGCGATCGTGGCCTGCTCATTCGGCGATGCTTCGCTCAACCACTCGACCGCCCTGGGAGCGTTGAACGCCGCTGAGTACAACGTGCACCAGGGGCTGCGGATGCCGGTGCTGTTCTGCTGCGAGGACAACCGCTTCGGCATCAGCGTCCGCACGCCCCGCGATTGGGTGAACGAGGCTTGGTCGAATCGGCCGCATCTGCGCTATTTCAGCGCCGAGGGGACAGACATCGCAGGCGCCTATGACGCGGCTCTGGCGGCAGCCGAATACGTGCGCAGCGAGCGCCGCCCCGCGTTTCTGCACCTGCGGTGCGTTCGCTTCCTCGGTCATGCCGGCAGCGACGCCGAGATCGGTTATCGCAGCCGTGCCGAGATCGGCGAGGACCTGGAGCGCGATCCCCTCGTCCACGCCGCGCGGCTGCTCGTGGAGGCCGGGATCTCCGAGCCCAACGAGCTGCTCGCCAGGCACGACGCAGTTGCAGCGGACGTGCGGCGCCTGGCCGACGACGCCGCCGATCGACGGCGGCTGTCGAGCGCATCAGAGGTGATGGAGCCAATCGCGCGACGACGGCCGGAAACGGTCGCCTCGGACGTGAGCCGGGTCGCGAGCCCGGACGCGAGGGCGAGCGCGTTCGGAGGGAGACTTCCGGAAGCAGCAGGCCCACTGACATTGGCCGAGTCGATCAACGCGACGTTGGCCGATGCACTCGCAGCCCGGCCGGAGCTACTTGTGTTCGGCGAGGACGTCGGTCATAAGGGAGGCGTCTACGGCGTTACCCGTGGACTGCAGCGCCGTTTCGGCATCACTCGCGTGTTCGACACGCTTCTCGACGAACAGACGATCCTCGGTGTCGCGCTCGGTTGCGGCGTCTCCGGCCTGCTTCCGGTTCCCGAGATCCAGTACCTGGCTTACCTGCACAATGCCGAGGATCAGCTTCGAGGCGAGGCCGCGACCTTGCCGTTCTTCTCGAATGGCCAATACCACAACCCGATGGTGCTGCGGATCGCCGGATACGGCTACCAAAAGGGCTTCGGCGGCCATTTCCACAACGACGACGCCGTCGCAATCCTCCGAGACATACCCGGGATCGTCGTCGCGTCTCCATCCCGACCGGACGACGCGGCGGCCGTGCTCCGCGCCTGCGTCGCAGCCGCGTCGGTTGACGGATCGACGTGCGTTTTCCTGGAGCCGATCGCGCTCTACCACACCCGTGATCTGCTCGGCCCAGGCGATGGTGGCTGGGTCGCGCCGTATTCCCCACCCAGCGAGTGGTCGGCTTGTCACGCCCCAATCGGCTCGGCACGAGTACACGGTGACGGCAGCGAACTGACAATCGTCACATTCGCGAACGGCACGTACATGTCGCTGCGCGTCGCGCAGCGCCTCGCCGAAGATGGGATCGATGTGCGCGTGGTGGACCTACGCTGGCTTGTCCCACTGCCGGTTTCCGACATCCTCCGAGAGGCCGAAGCGACCGGACGCGTGCTGATCGTCGATGAGACGCGCCGGAGCGGCGGGGTCTCCGAGGGCGTCGTGGGCGCGCTCGTCGACGCGAACTTCGAGGGGACGATCTCGCGGGTGACGAGCCAGGACTCTTTTATTCCATTGGGGGAAGCCGCTGACCACGTCCTACTGCAAGAAGCGGAGATCGAGGCGGCCGCGCGTGCGCTCGTTCAAGCGACTGGCAGCAGCGTGAAGTCGTCGCGCGCCTCGGCGTCGGGCTCGCGCGCCAGCATCTGACCTGCCGAGGTGGCGAGGAAGGCGTCGAGCGACACGTCTTCCTGGCAGACGAAGCCCGAGTCCGGCAGCGAGCCCTCGGCGAGCAACTCGACCATCCCGACCGCCCCCGCGGCTGTCGTCCATGCGATCGCGGTCCGGGTGGCGCCGGCGACGATCCGGGGGCGGTACACGCGGACGAACTCCTCGCGGGCCCGGCGTCCCCCGCTGTTTCCATCGGCCGCCGCGTAGACGATCACCAGATCGTCCCGGACCGGCGGGTAGGCGTCCCCAAGGAGCCGCATGGCCTCGTCTCGCTGCCGGCCAAGGCCAAGCTCCTGCAGCATGAACCGCATCAGCCGGCAGTGACCGGGATACCGGATCGTCTTGTAGTCGAGGCGGTCGACACGTCCGGTGAACGTTTCGCACATCGTCCCGAGGCCGCCCGAGGTGGTGAACGCCTCGTAGGACGCCCCGTCGATTACGATCGTCTCCGGATCCGAGAGCGACGGCACGCTCACGAGGTCGCCTCCCCGCAGCTGCTCGCAGTCGTTCAGATACTCGTTGACGAGCCCGGCAGAAGACCAGTTGCACGCGTAGCCGGCCGCATTGTTCGGGCTGCGCGGAAGGGCGCCGACGCGTAGCTCGATCCGGTCGACGGTCTCGAGGCTGGCCGCAAGCGCACCGCCGACGATGCAGATGAACCCTGGGGCGAGACCGCAGCGCGGCATCCAGATCGTGTTCGAGCTCTGCGCGAGCTGCCTCACGGTGCGCGAGGTGGCGACATCTTCGGACAGATCCAGGTAGTGCACCCCGGCAGAATGCGCCGCGGCGACAACCACGGTGTTCAGGTAGTAGGGCAGGCATGAGATGACCGCGTCGACGCCCGCGAACAGCTCCTCGAGCGCCGCAGGATCCCTGACGTCCATAACCGACGCGTGCTCACCGGCCGCCCGGGTCTCGTCGGCGTCGACTCCCCGCACCTCGAACCCGCGTTCGACAAGCATGTCGGCGATCAGCCGCCCGACATTGCCAAGGCCGACGACTGCGATCCGATCGACGCGGGAGTGGAGGGCGGGTGGCGAATCCATGCGTCGGCGTGACTTCTAGCAGGGCGCACCG
>CAVPLH010000007.1:0-126157 GCA_963705955.1 uncultured Solirubrobacterales bacterium
GCACTCACTTGGGTTTGGCGAGCCACCGGTCGAGGAGGTGGTTCGCGCGCAGCCACTTCGACCCGCCGTAGCCGCTCGGCATAGCCAGCAGACGGGCACGTTGCGCTTCTTCGAGCAGCGCTACGCCACAGCGCTGCGCGAAGGCGAGCCGATTTCGTGCTCGCGCAGCGGCTGCGACGGCCTCGTCGTGCTGCGTTCTTCGGCGAGCCTTCGACAGCGGTCGCCAGCAGCTACGGCAGATGGGCGCCCGCTGATCGTCGTCCGCTCGCCCTTCGGCGCGGAGGTCGGGCCGCCGCGCTCGACGCCGCCGCCAGCCTTCGGACCTCGAGCTGCAAAGGAGCTCGAAAGCGATCCGGTCGCGCGCGCTGAGGTGCGCCACCGCGCGGCGCAGGCGCAGGCGCTGCTGCCGAGCGACTGTAGCGCGCCTTCGACCCGGATCGCGAGGGCGTGAGGTGGTACGCGGACGGCGAGGCGGATCGACGCACGGCGAACCACCGAGCTCTCGCCGCCTGCTCTCAGACCTCTGCGATCGCCGCTATCCCGAGAGCCCGCGATCCGAGCGAGATGCTGAACCGCGACGAGCTCACCTCACAGGCGGCGAAGGCGCGTCGTGAGCTCTCGGCGCGATGTTCGACTCGCCCGAGCGCGACGGCTGGGCATCGAGGGCTTCGGCCCCGAGCGGGCGATCTACGAAGCGGTCTTTGTCGCGACCGGGATCCATCGAGAGCGCGACGGCGCCTCGGCTTTGGTAAGCCGCACCGAAACAGCGGCCTCGCCGCCGCTTGGGCGGCGATCGAGCGCTTCTTCGACCGTGCGACGGAGCGATCGCGCGGCCTCGATGGACTCTATGAGCGAGCTGCTTTCGCCGCCATTCGGGATGAAGGAGGGCCCGATTCCGCTCTCTGATCCGGCCGCCTTGCAGGCGCGGTCCGAGGACGTGCTCGTCTACGAGGACGGGACCTTTCAGCCGCGACTCGGGCCCGAGCACATCGAGCGGCTGATGAAGACCCCGGAGCGCTTCGCCGTCAAGCGCCTCGCGCTTGACGGCGCTCGCGCCGGGTGCTTTGACGGGGTACGGGAGCTTCTCTCGAGCCCGGACCTACCCGAGGCCCGAAACGCCGACTGCCCTCTCTGTCGTTCGGCCGCTGATCCTCTTCGCGCAAGGCCTTCCCGAGTACACGCGACAGACGAGCGGATCAGTGCGGAGGCGCAGGGCGGTCCGCGAGGCGCTGTTTGCGACCCGGGAGCCCGACGAGCTCTTGTTTTCGGCGCTTCCGCGTGCGGTCGGCTGCCCGCCGCTCGACGGTGAGAGATGAGAGCGACCTCACGGGACTTCACGGCGGCCCTTGCGGCTGCGCTACGCGAGCTCGAGGCGGCCTACCCGTCGCTTCTTGACCGCGTCGTCTCGGTCTTGCGGGAGTCGTTCGCAGCCAAGGGACCACCCGAGCGCTTCGCGAGGACCTGCGGGCGCGCTCTCGCCACCTGCTCGACGCCGTGATCGAGCCCCGGATGCGCGCCTTCCTGTTGATGGCCTGCGATGAGGAGCTCGAGGACCAGGAATGGGTTGAGGCCCTGGCGATGAACGTGCGAGGGACGCCGCCGCAAGGCTGGACCGACGCAGATCGTTGAGCGATTCGAGGCCGAAGCACGCGAGCGCGCGCAGTGGTTCCGTCGGCTCGAGCTGCTCCACTACGAGATGGCCGTTAAGCCCTCGCAAGGGCTTTGACGTCCGGCGCGTCACCCTGACCGCGCCAGACGGGACCGAGACGAGCGAGCTCGCATGGATCGACAAAGATGCCCTGCCCGCCCTTCGCTCGCTCGCCGACAGGCGCTCGAGCGCGCTTCGGGCGAGAGCTCGACCCCGGCTTCGCCGAGGCGCTGATCGCGGTCATGGCAGAAGCGTCGTTGAGGCCAAGTCATCCTCGATCGTGCCGCGAGGAGGTGAGGCGCATTGAGTCAGCCGCCTGAGCGACGCGACCCGCCACGTTCTCGGGCTCTCCGGGGGCAAGGACAGCGCGGCCCTCGCGATCTACATGCGCGATCGCGTGCCGGAGATGGAGTACTTCTTCTGCGACACCGGGCGCGAGCTGCCGGAGACCTACGAGTTCCTGCAGCGCCTCGAAGCTCGTCCTCGGCAAGAAGATCGCGCGCCTCAACTCCGACCGCGACTTCGACCACTGGCTGCACGTCTTCGGCGGGGCACTGCCGTCGCCGCAGATGCGCTGGTGCACGAAGAACCTCAAGATCAAGCCGTTCGAGGCCTGGATCGGCGATGACCCGGCGATCACCTACATCGGCGATCCGCGCCGACGAGGATCGCGAGGGCTACATCTCGCATCAAGCCGAACCTCGACGCCCGTCTTCCCGTTCAAGGAGGACGGTCTCGTCAAGGACGACATCCTGCGGATCCTCGACGAGGCCGGCGTCGGGCTTGCCGTCGTACTACTCGTGGCGCACTCGCTCGGGGTGCTTCTTCTGCTTCTTCCAGCGAAAGTACGAGTGGGTGCGGCTCTCCGAGGAGCACCCGGATCTGTTTCGAGAAGGCCGTCGACTACGAGGAGAAGGTCAACTACGAGGACAAGGCGATGAAGGGCCGGCAGTTCACCTGGTCGCAGGGTGAGAGCCTGCTCGAGCTGCATCGAGCGCAAGGACGAGATCAAGGCCGAGCACGAGGCGGCGCTGACGCGAGAGCAGGCGCAGAAGCCGAACCGCCCGCTCTCCGAGGCGCTCGCCGAGGTCCTCGACGGCGAGGACGAGTCGAAGCCCTGCCTGATGTGCCACCTCTGACTGCCTGAGCCGCCCCAAAGCGCGGCCTCAGAGTCCTGCACCCGATAATGTTTCGCCGGGTCGACCGGCTGAGACGAATGGACGTGTCAACGGATAGCACTCGGTGGTAGGAAGCAAGCAACAGCTTGCCGTGCGTGCGCGCACGTGTGAATGCCGAGCGCCGAGCGCTTCGGGGGGCGTTGCATGTTGCCCGCGGGGCCAAGCGCTCACCCCCGGCGTAATGAGCGGGTCGATTGGCGAGGATGCGGCCGTTGGCCTCCGCGACTCGCTGTCAGCGAGCGCCCGCGAGGCACTCGATCATGCGCTGCGACGGGCTGAGGAGCGGATCGAACCACTCCACACTCAGGCGGCCGAAGCTCTCAGGGAGAGCGGCTCTCCACGACGGAACGCTCCGCGCTCGAGGCTGCCGTCGCTGAAGCCGCCCAAACCCTTCCGATCGTGCGTGCGATTGCCTCACAGACGCGGCCTCAAGCCCAAGTGGCTGAGCCGATCTCGTCCCTCGGCGCTTCGCTGTCTGGCGCCGACAGACTGCCCCCCGGCCACGTGCTTTCGGCGGTTGCGTTAAGCCGCAGACACCAATGGGGACGCTCGACGGTTGATTGGACGGATCAGCTCGGCGCTCCTGCCACTCATCAGTTTTGCGCCCGTTTCGGATTTCCGCTCGAGCGCCCTAGTCGCCTGCCGGAGCCAAGGTGGCTACCAGCCGCATCCCTCCGTACTGCAGACCCGGCGGCTCGCAGAGGCGCTGCGGGAGGAGCCCGACCTGCCGCTCCCTCCGGTCATCTTGAGCGGCCGCTCGAAGTGGATCTGGAGGGAGAATTCATCCCTAGAAGGCGTCGCCGTCGGTGAGCTTCTCGTTTACGACTCAGCGGCGATTGTCGACGGTCGAGTGCGCGTTGGCGCCTTAGCGGTTGCCGCCTCTGAGTATGGGGTCGAGACCGAGATTGAGTTTGTTCTGATTCCAGCACTTAGCTTGCCGCGTGAAAAACAGCTCTTCGAGCAGACGCAGTCGCTTGTTGCTGCGGAGGACGTCGCGCAGCCGAGACGTCCCGCGCAAGCGATCCCGGAGCGGATGGTCGTAACCACAGCGTGGTCCGAGGTTGAGGTGTTTATCCGAGCCCTACGTTGTTTTCAATCGACAGGGCTACTCAGCTCTCCTCAACGTGCGTGATCTTGAGACAGGGTCGCAGCCGCGGCCTCTACGCCGGTGCGAAATCGCTCTCCGAGGGGCTCAAGGAAGTGCGGCCTAGCGAAGGAACTCTCGTCGGGCTGCGGCTCCGCATTCGTAAGGACGGGCCAGACCAAGTGGGCGAAGGTACGAGGTCGAGCCCGCGTAGGGCACGGACGAGCCGATGCGCTACGGATGGTCGCTCGACCGGCAAACTTGGCAGCAGGCCCAATCGCGTCTGGCTAGGCGCAAATCGAATTGCAGGATCACCTTTGCGTCACTTCATCAGGTGATGGTGCCCGAGGCAGTCGGGTGTCTACGTGATCTGCACTCCCGGTGTCCACACGACCTCCGGCGTCTTTTCCCACCTCTACAACGTGGTCTATGCGGGTCAAGCCACGAATCTTCGTAGGCGGTTCCTCAGCCCACAACCGGCAACCCGGACCCGAGCTGCGCCGAGCGATGAACTGCTTTCGAGCCCTGGAGTTCTGGTGCTCGGTCGCCGACCGCGGCTCGATCGACGCGCTCAAGGCGCTCTTGATTGACTGTCTGGGCCCGCCCGTCAATCGCCAAGGCGGCATCGTGGCACGCTTCGGAGAGCCCACAAGAATCTAGTCGGTCCCAACCAGAGGAGTACCTGAATGAATCTCTATCCCGCCATGCGCGCTCACATGGGACGGTGGCATTACTACATGGTCAAGATGAACATGCGCGAGCTCGCTGAGAGCGTGAAGTTTGCCACGACATCTACGAGGACAAGACGCTCGACCAGGCGATCCAGCGGGTCCTCAATACCGGGCGCGTAAAGGACCAGATCGTCACCTACCTGGCTCGCCAGCAGGATCGCTTCTTCGCATCAATCGTCATCGCCGCGATCGAGGGTAACCCGCAGTGGCTTCCGGTATTCATCACGAAGACGACCGCTTCGAGCTGTTTGCGAACGACGCCCGCATGAACAACACGTTCGGCGTTCTGGGCTTCGATGGCACTCAGAAGTACTACGCGCTCGACGGCCAGCACCGTCTCGCTGCGATCAAGTCGCTGATCGATCCGGATGACCCGGCGTCGGACTCGCCCCGGAAGGGTTCAAGGATGAAGAGATCTCCGTCCTGGTCGTCGTGCCGACGAGGCGGATGAGCAGGAGGAGTTTCTGCAGCGCTATCGCCGGCTGTTCGGAAACCTGAACCGTTACGCGAAGCCGATGGACAAGGCGACGAACATCATCATGGATGAGGACGACGCTTTTGCGATCATCACGCGCCGCTTCATCTCTGAGCATGAGTTCTTTCCAGGTCAGCGGGCGGCAGCGCGACTCATTCCGCATTAAGACCGTCAAGGGCAAGAACCTGAAGCGCTCTGACACGTTCTTTACGAGTATTGAGTCGCTCTATGAGGTGAATGTCGAGTCCTCGATCACGACAACGGCAAACGGCCGGGTGTGCACGAGAAGGCGATATGGGCGGAACATGAAGGAGTTTAAGCAATTCCGACCAAGGGACGCGATGCTCGATGCCCTTTACGGAGCTGTCGAAGTACTGGGATGGGATCATGGAGGAGATCCCGGAACTCGCGAATGACCCAACGATGATGCGCAACCACTCGGTCGATCCCGATCCAGATCACGTCCGGACGATGAATCGACCGATCACCTGCTGTTTTGGCCGATTGGGCAGCACATGCTCGCGGGCATCGTCCGCGATCTGCGACACGACCACCGGCTGCCAGATCCGGCGAACCCGACGCCTGAGGGGGTAGCGTCTGCGCTGAGGGGTCTGTCTGATCTCCAATGGGAGCTTCATCGTCCTCCGTGGCGATACTTCATGCTCACGAGCGATCTCGATGGCTCCTGGCGTATGCGACAGGAGGAGCGCCCGCAGGCCACAGCGATCGGGCAACGGATCCAGGAATATCTGCTCGGCATCTACGAGCTCGAGGAGGATGGGGTCGAGGAGCTTCGCAAGGACTGGGGCTCGAGGCTGATTCCGGCGCAATCCGAGCAGGAGCGGACTGAGATGTGGGAGGGACTGGTGGCTCAGCGGAGCTAGTCGGGGACGTGGACGCTCGGTTCCTTGACTCGCGCAGCGTTCACGGCCAGCTCAGTGGCCGACCTGTTTGAGCGACTTCAAGTCGGATACCGGAAGCGAGGCAGCTTCGCTTCAGATCACGAAGTCGGAGCCTGCTGATCGCGACGAGGGGCCGGACGGCTCGTCGGTGGTCGACGCAGCGAGGTGGCTAGCGGACCTCGATGACCGAGTGCGATTGACGTCATAGCGGGGACGACCGTCGAGCGTGCGCTCAGTGGATGAGACCCAGCACCTCTACCGATCCCACTCCCAGGGTCAAGAGCAGAGGACTATCGGCGAATGCGCCAAGGCTCGGCGATCCTCATTCGCCCGCGACTCCTGCGGCAAGCCAACATAGCCGAGCTGTTTGGCTACCAAAGAGAGGGCGTCGAGTGGTTGAGCGAACAACGGAGCGCCATCCTCGCCGACGACATGGGCCTCGGCAAGACGGTTCAGGCGATCGCAGCGGTGCGGCAACTTGTCAATGAAGGCACCGCGCGCTGGGCGCTGGTCATCTGCCCTCGGTCGCTCATGGCGACCTGGGAGAGCGAAATCGTGCGGTGGGCGCCCGAGCTGACTCGGATTAGGCTTACGCCGAGCGCCGGCGTGCGTGAGGCCGCCTGGCGCATGATGCTCGGACGCGTCCATATCGTCCTCACCAACTACGAGCACCTTCGGGCGCCTCCCAAGAGCCTGCTCGAGCGCGAGGTCCCGATCATCATTGCCGACGAGGCACATCGGATACGAAACGTCGGTGCGCAATCAACCGCGGGTATTCGCCGATTGCGCTTCCATCGCTTTTGGGCTCTGCCAGGCACACCGATCGAACGGGATGCGGTCGATATGGCGACGTTGCTGTCCTTGATTGAACCGCAGCGGTTCGCTCCAGACGACGCGAGACTTCCGGCCTCTGTGCTTCGCGGGCGAGCAAAGCCGCTGATGTTGAGGCGAAGAAAGGAGGAGGTGTTAGCGGAGCTACCCGAGGTGCTAGAACGGAACGAAATCCTCGAACTCCTCGGTGAACAGCAGCGGACCTACGATCGAGTGCTCAAGGGGGTCAGGCCGGGCGCGAGCTCCGATCACACGCTCGCGGTTCTCACCGAGCTGCGACAGATCTGCGACGTTGACCCCGAGTCCGGGGGCGAGCTCAAAGGTAGACCGAATCGCCGAAATTCTCGAGGAGGTAGCTCGGCTCGGGGAGAAGGCGGTTGTGTTTTCAACTACGATTGCGCCCCTCGAGATTCTCCATGAGCGGCTAACCGCGATGCGAATTGCGAGCCGATTGCTCACCGGTGGTCTCGAAATCAAAGAGCGCGAGGAGGTTGTCTCGAGCTTTCAGTCGAATCCCGAGACCAGAGTGCTATTGGCAACCACTTGGGTCGCCGGCGAGGGCCTGACCCTCACAGCCGCGAACCACGTCATCTTCCTCAATGAGTGGTGGAATCCGTCGACCAACGCTCAAGCGCGTGATCGGATCGTGCGGATCGGTCAGAAGCGTGGCGTTCAGGTCTACCGGTTTCGCTGCCAAGGGACGATCGAAGAGGCGCTCGGCCGAGTGCTTGCTCGCAAGCAGGACTTGTTCGAGGGCCTTGTGGACCGCTGGGCTGAGACCGCGGGCGCCGAGCGCCTCGCTCCTCAAAGAGGTGGTGGCGGAGCTGCGCTCTCGGCAATGATCGTCCCTAAACGCAGCTTCCGTGGGGGCAGCTGACCCCGCTTCAGCGCGTATTTGACCACGGGGGTGGGAAAGCCGGTGATCTGCGGGAGTTGGCCAATGAATCGCTCCGCAACGGGATCGACATTCGGATCGAGAACCCACGGTCGGTTGCCGGGGAACCGCGCCTTGTAGTGACTCCCTCCAGATGGCTTCTCGATGGCTTCGCAGCCGATCACCGAGAGATTGCGGTACGCCTCGAACGAACGAGATCTTCTGATCCGCAACATCTGTCGGCACCGTCCATTCGAAGGCGTCGGCGAGCTCGTCGAGGTCGTTCGGACCAACGAGGGGAAAGACCGGGTCGGCGCCTTCTGCGTGTACTCGGGCTGATCGACACCCGAGAAGCGGCCGGCGCACGCAACAGCCATGAAGAAATTACCCTGGCTCTTGCGGGCTGTCTCGGTGAGCGGCGAGGAGGCGCCAACTTCGTCGCCCCAGTAGTCGACGAGTCCACCGTCCGAGCAGTCGTCGGGATGCGGATGGCGAGGTGCGTCGGCGGCGTCGACCGTGATGTGGACCAACGCCTCAAGTCCGGACAGAAAGAGAAGATTGCAAAAGCGATATATCTCGAGGAGCAGCGGGTACTCGGCAGCCCCCTCATCCCACTCAAATAGCTCGAAGAAAGTCGCGAAGGGCACCTGTAATCGCGAGATAGGCTCGGTCGTCATCGACTGTTTCGTGAAGCTGTCCGAGCGCCACTGCTGCTTTCCGCAGCTCCGCCCGGGTCCTTGGAAAGCTGTGGTCGAGGATGAGCGGTGAAGGGCAAAGCAACGGGGGCACGGAGCTACTCCGTCCTTGTGTTCCGCTGCGCACGCATCAGACGCGCGGAGAGGCCAAGGGCCTCTCCAAAAAAAGCAGGTGGCCAGTCAGCCATGGTTCCGTCGGTGCCCATCGAGAGCTGGTGCAGTCTTGGAGGGGTTGTTGAAGCGTCGATGTAGACGATGGAGGTCCACCCCGGCAATCTCACCTGTTTCGTCCTCTGCTGCGGCTACACGAAGTGCATTGACTATGTGCTCGCTGTGAGTTTCGAGAATCACCTGTCGATCCGAGCGAGCGAGGGAAACAAAAAACTCGGCCATTCGCACCTGAAGTGCAGGGTGGAGGTGAAGTTCGGGTTGCTCGATGATGAGCGTATCGCCTGGTCGCGCAAGCAGACCTCGAATCAGGATCGGCAGCAGCTGCGAATAGCCAAAGCCGGAATCGGCGATCGGGTGGACACCCTCTCCGGTGGCTGCACGTAGGCCAAGCTCAACAAGAACGCCGCGCGTGGATTCGATCGCGAACTCCCCGACGGCGTTCGATGTTGCGTCCGTTTCGCCCGTGCGCATGTAGTAGAGCCACTCCGATAGAGCGTCCGCAAGCGATACGTCACGCAGGTCAGCGGCGCCGGGCATCGCTGTCGGGATCAACTCGGTGGCGCGATCTCTCAAAACATAGGGGACGAAATCGCCTGACGGATCGAACACGGGCGTTGTGTCGCCCTCGGCGACGTAAAAGCGCGACGCGGGTGTTCGAGTGGGCCAAGGTAATGAATCCTCGAGAGCCCGACGCAGATCGCCCAGCGGTGCGCTGATGTCAGCCGGGAGGGGAAGGCGCTGTTCGAGATCCTCGCCCTCTCTCCGAGGCCCCAACAGTGGCTGGTGATCGACTCGGGCAGGAGACCCCGAAGATGGACACGAACGGGCACATCGGAACTAGGCTGCTCCTCGTGGACATCCATCACGACGTCGTAGGCCCCATAACCACTGAACTCGGCCTCGGAGTATTTCCTGGGCAGGAGCATTCGGTAAGGGGAGTTCGCCGGATCGTCGCCCGTACGCTCGATTCGCCATGGAAGACGGCTGCTCCCTCGGCGAGAAGTGAAAACCGGGCAGAGCTCAAGGCGTGGTCTCTGACGGAATCGCCGTCGTCGCCGGGCGTTCCTTGAAAGGCAAACAGCGCCTTAGCTCGTACGGCTTGTGATCCCCTCCACGCCGACGACGCGTGGGGTCGATCGTCTCTTCGCTTTCGTCCAGCGCCCGAAGCCACGAAAGTGTGTCAGCGCTCATCGTCCCGGGCACCGTTAGACCGAGTGCAAGGAGATCGTCGACTTCATTTCTCGACACGACCGCCCTATAGCTACCGAGGTCGACTGGGGACCGACAAATCTCAGGCGACCGTTCGAGAGCTCTGTCTCTCCAGCCGTGGACTGACTCTGGCGGAGCAGCAACGGAATCTTCAGAAAGGTCGACTTTCCGGCACTGTTCGTTCCACAGAATGCGCAAAGGCGAGGCAGGTCAAACTCCACGGAACATCCGTAAATACGCGAACGTTCTGCACTGTGATCGCGTTGATCACGAAGTTGAAGGCTCGAAGACCAGCGCTCGGCCTTCGGAATGCAGTGCGTGCGCCCGACGCGCAAACTCAAGGTGTTGGTCGAGCGCCGATTCCGGCATCCGAAGCGACTCGGCGGCTTCTCGGAGGAGTCGAACTTCCTGCTCGTCGAGGTCGAAATCAGCGCATGCGACGCCGGCGAGCTCTAACAGAATGACGTGCTGAGTGACGGGTGAATCAATCGATGAAAGCTCCTGACGAATCTCAGGCCACCCTCGTGGATCGTCCGGAAAGCCGTCGATCGCGAGCTCGCGGCCGAGGGAGGCCTTGAGTTCTCTCTCGAACTCGTGCAGGACTTCGTCCGCCTCCATAACGTGTGCCGCGGCGTGACAAAACGTTTCGGCTTCAGACGGCGACAAGAGGTGCAGGAACATGCGCTGGTAGAGCCTATTGATCCACCTCTCGGGCTGTAACGGAGCCTCCGGCGTCGCCCCTGGCCGTGGTGATTGGGGACCGAGAAACGCGCCATCCACATTCGCGTGGCGCGTTGCGCTCATCGCAGGACCCACGTAGATTTGAGCAGTGTGAAGGGAGATCCGGCCGAAGCCGTTGCCCGCCATAGGAGCGCCCTGCATCGAACTCAACTATCGCGGCCGATTGCCCGTGCGCTTGAGGACGGCCTAATCGGGCCAGAGGTCTCAGTATTCGACTACGGCTGCGGGCACGGAGGCGACATCGACCGCTTGCGCGAGCGAGGGATCGCCTGTGAGGGATTTGATCCGCATTACCGGCCGGATGCTGCGCAGGTGGCCGCTGACGTCGTGAACCTCGGCTATGTCGTCAACGTCATCGAAGACGTGGATGAGCGAGAGCAGGTTCTGCGGACGGCCTGGGATCTAGCGAGCAAGGTGTTGATCGTTTCGGCTCGCCTGATTTTCGAGGCCTGCGATGTCCGCGGTGAAGCTCACAACGACGGAACGCTCACCGGCCGAGGGACGTTTCAGAAGCTGTTCCAGCTCGATGAGCTGCGCTCGTGGATCGCGGACGTCTTAGGGGTCACTGCGGTCGCTGCGGAGCCCGGGATCTTCTATGCGTTTCGCGACGAGCGGGACGCTGAACAGCTTGCGATCTCACGAATTGGCCGCCGGCGTGATACTGCGCGCCGCAGTGATGTCGCCTTTGAACGCAACGAGGAGCTGCTGCGCGCCTTCATGGATTTCGTTGAGCGCACGGGGCGCATTCCACGGAGGAGCGAGTTTGAACTCGAGGCGGAGCTGCGCCAGCACGTCGGAACACCACGACAGGCGTTCCAGCTCATCAAGCACGTCACCGGAGAGGAGCATTGGGATCGCATAAGGCTGGCGCGGTACGACGACTTGCTCGTGTATCTAGCGCTATCGAGATTCCGTCGCCGTCCGCAGGCTCTCGCCAGCTTCCGCCGGATCTGCAGTACGACATCAAGGACTACTTTGGCAGCTATAAGGCGGCTTGCGATCAGGCTGATCGCACCCTCTTCGGCCTAAGGGAGCAGGAGCGCATCCGCGATGCGGCGCGGGCTGCCTCGGTCGGAAAGCGGCTACAGAGGGCGATGTACGTGCACACGAGCGCAATCGGAGATCTTCCAGTTGCCCTGCGCGTCCTTGAGGGCTGCGGCCGTGAGCTTCTCGGCGCAGTGCCTGACGCATCCGTGGTGCGCCTTGACCTCGATCGTCCCGGATCGCCTATCTGCAATATGCAGGGTTCGATCCGACCCTCACCCCAAGCTGTCCGGTGTCTACACCGCGATGCTCGACGCAGTTCGCGCCGATTACGAGGACTATTCCGACCGCGACAATCCTCCGATCCTGCACCGCAAGGAGCTATTCGTGGCCGAGAGCTATCCGCTACGAGAAAAGTTTGCTCGGCTTACTGCACAGGAGACAAGAGCGGGCCTCTACTTCAACCCGAGCCGCATCGGGACAATGCGCGGCTGGGGGGAAGTCGTCAGCAACGCGGGCTATCGGTATCGAGGGCATCGATTGCTCGGCAGTCCGCATGCTCAGGTCGTGAGCCCGGCCCCGCTTCGAGACCGGCCATGCTCACCAACGAGGCTGCGAAGAGTTGATTTCACTGTCACGCAGCGCCGAAGACCTCTATAGGCGGTCTTCATGACCATCAGGCACTCAACGGCCTGAGAATGGAGGCGGGCGCCGGACGCATGGGAGTCGGCCTGACCCTCTTCGGTGGCCGACCACAGCTCGCGCTCCACGAGATCTTCGAGGTACCGCCCGCGGTATCAACCCGAGCGAGCTGCCCTGGTCCGAGATTAGCTAAATCGCTTGATCAAGCGGTATAAGCCCGGGCGGATCCGTCGAGGCTCCTCATGACCCGGAGGTCGGTTCGGATGATGAGGTCGGCCGAGCGCTCCGAGCCACCCCATCACCGCCCAGGTCGCCTCCAGATCCTCCCGGTTGTAGTCGAGGATCTGCCCCATGATCTCCGCCCGCACCGCCTCATCGCGCGTCTCCACCGCCTCGATGTACCGCGCCATCGACCACTCGCCGCCGTACTCCTCGAGCTGGCGCTCGTAGCCGGCGAGCTCCTCGATCGCCTTCAGGCCGTAGCTCGAGAGCGGCAGGGCGACCGACTCGTAGGTGATCGGCAGCAGGTCGAGCAGGTTCTCGCGCACCCGCGCCGCGATCCCGTCGCGGTCGCCGTAGCGGGCGAGGTAGAGGTCGATCTTCTGGCGCTCGTAGCTCGCCCAGTGGACGAAGGGGATGTCGCCGTGCTCGGCGAAGATCGCGGCGGCCTCGGCGAGGAAGTCGAACCAGCCCTCGCGATCCCCGTCGCGGCCGAAGCCGGCGGTCGCGGCGCGGAACTCGCCGGGCCGCTCGCCGAACACCTGCAGGCCCCAGAGGTAGATCTTCTCCATCTCGTCGAGCTGCGGCGGCATCCCCTCGAGGTCGAACATCACGTAGCTCGGGTGCTCGGGGATCGCCGGCGGCTTGAGCACGATCGGGCGGTCCTCGACCAGCGCCCGGGCGCTGATCAGCATCCGCTCGGCCCGCTCCTCGCCGACCTGCTTCGTCCCGCCGCCCCAGGGGCGCTCGACCTCGCCGAGGCTTTCGGCGTCGTAGTCCGCGAGCAGCTGGTCGAGCGTCTCGGTCCCGCGGCGCTCGAGCTCACCGGTCACCCCGACGCCGACCCACGGCAGCAGCCCGACCGAGCGCCGCTCCACGGCCCGCGGCCAGCAGCGGTCGACGAACCCGCAGCCGGCACACTTGCCCCATCCGACGGGCTCGTGCGGCTCGGCGTCGAGCATTCGGTCGAGGAGGATCCGCTCGAGCGTCTCGAGCGCCGCCTCGCCGCCCTCGTAGGGGATGTCGGTGATCGTCCCGGCGCCGTTGTGGACCTGGAGCGCGACCGGCGGCTCGCCGACGGTCTGCTCGTAGAGCCAGCCGTAGAGCGCCAGCTGGAGCTCGATCGCCGGGTAGCGGCCGGCGATCCGGCGGGCGAGCTTCGAGTCGCGGATCGCGTAGCCGGCGCGGGCGGGGAGGAGGAAGTCGGGGACGCCGACGATCTCGACCTCGGTGCCGCGCGAGCGTCGTCTCGACGCGGAAGGCGCCCTGGTAGATCACGCGCTCGTTCTCGGCGATCAGCTCGGCGGTGCGCTCGGCGCGCTCGGGAATCGGCAGCGCCCCGAGGTCGATGTGGCGCGGAAAGCGGGTGAGGTGGCGGCGCTCGTGCTCGATCCCGAGGTCCATCAGCACCTGCGCGAGTACGGACTCGGGGGCGCCTCCTCGACGTCGTTCGCGCGCAGCCAGACGCGCAGGTCGCACTCCGACGGTCGGTAGAGCGAGAAGAAGTCGGTCGCGACGAGTCGCGGCCGGCGGGGCGGATCGATGGCCTCGGATTCGATGTCCCGATTCTCCGCCGCCGGGCCGGACGACGCGACCGTCGCGCTCATCGCCGCCGCGACGGCCTCCGCACGCGTCCCGCCCGGACCTGGCGCAGGGTCTGTGGCGTATCGGCGTCCTGAGGGAAGGCCGTCAGGTGGACCAGCTCGCCGTCGTGGACCAGGGCCGAGCCCTCGAGCCCGTTGGCGGCGAAGCGCAGCTCCTCGCCGAGTCCGACGCCTTGCGTGCGGAGCGTGGGCCGGCAGTCACCGACCAGCAGCGTGAACCCGCGCGCGGTCTCCTCCGGCGGTGCGGGGAGATCGCCCTCGGATTCGTGCTCGAGCGCGTCGAGCGCGTAGCCCTGGACGAGCGGTCCGTGGAGGACGGCGTATGCATCGGGGTCGCTGACGAGGTCGAGCACTGCGAGCCGGCCGCCGATCGCGACCAGCGTCCCCGCTTGTCCGTCGTGGAGGCGGATCAGTTGGCGCATCCGGGAGAGCCGGTCTCGGCGCTGCTCGTAGATGTCGTGCATTGCGCCGGTCGATGAATCGATGTCGAGCCGGTGCGACTTCGCCGCGACCTCGTCCCAGACCTCTCCCTGCTCGGCGCGCGCCTCCATCCCGCGCGAAACCCGCTCGCGGGCCTGGCGCGACTTCGCGCGGCGCAGCTCGGGGTACGCGGTCTGAGGCGCGGGCGAGAACGACTCGCGGTGGCGCGAGCCGTCCCAACGACCGGCCTCGACGCAGCTGACCGGCACGCGCAGCTTCGCCCCGGGACCGACCAGCACCGAGACGTCGAAGGTGCGGTTCTGCTGGGCGCCGATCACCTCCTCGCCCTCGAGCAAGAGCACCGCGCGGTCGGTCGGGTTCTCGATCGCGAGATCGTTGACCGAGGCGCCGCCGGCGAGCTCGCCGACGTGAAATCCCTGCGCCCGGGCCTGGCCGAAGGCGAGGTAGCGCAGGTTCGGCTCGGGAGCGAGGACGGGGAATACGGTCAGCGGGCCGGCGAGGTCGGGCTCGCCGAGTCGCAGCGGCTCGCGGAGGAAGTCGCCGATTGATTCGGCCGGTTGGGTGGGGTGGGTTTCTGTGGTCATATCGTGTCTGTCGTCGGCGCGGGCCGGAATCTGACGCGGGGCTACGACGCTGGTGGACGCGTCGTTCCGTTCGAGCGGGTCAGCGGCCGTCCGTCTATCAGTCGTCCTCGTCCCTACGGCTGGGCCTGGGACCAATCCACCTGGAGACGAACGTGATCTCGGTCTGGCCCTCGGGCACCGTCTCGTCCTCCGCCATGCGTTTCGCGCCAGGATGCCGTTTCAGAAGCTCGCTTCCATCGTCCGGCGGAGGCGGTGAGGTCGGTGTGTCTTCGTCCGCGTTCATCTCGTCTTCGGTCGCGACGGGGCGCGGCGCTCTGACGAATGCCAGCCGGCCGGCCGGCCGGTTGGGGTGTCGCCGGACCGCGCCGGGCGGACCGTCCACTGCGGCAGCTCGCACCCGCACATCGGACACCACTTCGGAAACGTGCCGCCGCCCTTGACCAGGAGCCAGAACTCGGGGCTCCCGTCCTGCCAGCGGGCGCGGCAGGTCGGACAGCGGACCGAGGCGGTGCCGAGCTGCTCCGGCTCGGGCTCGATCGGTACGAGGCGGTCGGGAAGCCAGAGGCGCCGATAGCCGACCCGCGTTGCCCACTCGATCAGCACTGCCTCGGCACGCTCGATCGTGGTGCCGAGCGCGTAGAAGCGGACGCTGAGCTCGTCCTCGTCCTCGCCGTGGACGGTCAGGTCGGCGATCGTGATCCCGTCGGCCTCACGCCCTGGCATCAAATTGCCAAGTGGGCCGTTGGTGATCAGAAACGGCGCCCAGGCAGTCAGCGTCAGCCGCCGGCCGCGGATCGTCGCCCGCCAGGTCGGCGCCGGCGGACCGTCGCCGTCCCCGGTGAGCTCGTCGATGATCTCGTTGAAGTCCTCGTCCACGTCTCTCCTCTCGTTGAGAGTTAGGTCGCGCGGCGGGGCATCGAATCTGACGCTCAGCCCTCGCGCGGCCAAGCGGCCGATTCGCCGAGCGCGTGGCCGACACTCCGCGGTGATCTCCGCCCGTGCGCTTATCTCCGTCCGGATACCTGGAGCTCCGCGATCAGCTCGACCGCGTCGGTCTCGTCGCCGCCCTCGTCGGTGAGCTCGATCGCGCGCGCGTAGGCGCGCAGCGCCTCGTTGGTCTCGCCGATCGCCGCCGCGGCCTTGCCGAGCCAGCACCAGTTCCAGCTCGAGTGCGGCGAGAGCTCGCTGTAGAGGCGCAGGTGACGGTATGCCTCGTGGTAGCGCTCGAGCTCGAACAGCGTGTAGCCGATCGCGAAGTGCGCCATCAGGTCGCCGGTCTCCAGGCAGCAGCGCCAAGCGGTCAGGGCACGCTCGCCGCCGGCATTCGAGGCGAGCTCGAAGTAGGCGCGGTTGACGGTCGGCCCGTCGCCGAGCCAGGCCCGCGCCGCGAGCACGATCTCGCCGGCGGTGACGTCGGCGAGGCCGAGGACCGGGACGTCGAAGGTCGGCCCCGACCAGATCTCGCCGAGCTCGGGGTCCTCCGGATCGAAGCCGCTGAAGTCGACGACGTGGAAGCCGCGCGGCCGACGCAGGCCGACGGGAACGAAGTAGGCGAAGTCGTCGTCGACCGGGCGCCAGCAGCTCGGCGGCTGGCCGTCGGCGACCCGCCCGAACTCGATCGCGCTGAGAAAGTCGTAGTGCGGGTCGCGGCTGAGAAACAGGGTGGGGGCGTTCACGCCGGTCAAGTCGGGCATACCTGCCTGAAGCTGACGCCGGCGGGCAGTCAGCCACCTCGGGAACCTCGCCGGCGCTGCGGACAGATAAGGGATAGTGGAATCGACGATGAGCCAATCACGGCCGGTCCCGTCCGCGGCGGAGCGGTCTGACGAGCGAGAGCCGACGCCGGAGGAGTTCGGCGAGCTGTTCGAGCTCCACTCTCGGGCGATCTACAACTTCTGCTTTCGGCGGACGGGTGACTGGACCCTCGCCGAGGACCTGACCTCGGCGGTGTTCCTCGAAGCGTGGCGCAACCGCGGGCGCGTCGATCTCGTCTCCGAGCCGGCGTTGCCGTGGCTCTATGGGGTCGCGACCAACGTCCTGCGCAACCACTCGCGCACGCTGCGGCGGTTTCGGGCCGCGCTCGGGCGCGTGCCGGCGCCGGTGCCGGAGCCCGACTTCGCGGACGCCGCCGCCGAGCGCCTGACCGACGAACGGCGAATGCGCGCCGTGCTCGAGGTCGTCGACCGCCTGCCGCGGCGTGAGCGCGAGGTGCTGGCGCTGTGTGCCTGGGCGGAGCTCTCGTACGAGCAGGCCGCCGCGGCGCTCGGCCTGCCGATCGGGACGGTGCGCTCACGGCTCTCACGCGCTCGCGCGCGGCTGCGCGAGCTCGTCGGCGAGGACTCGAGCGTCGCGATCGCCGGCGGCGACGCAACCACAGGAGGTGACCGAGATGAGTGACGACCTGCGGCTTCCGGAGCGGCGCGAGATGCCGCGCGCGCGCAAGGAGCAGCGCCGCGCACACCTCGTTCGCGAGCTGCGCGCAGGCGGGCGTCGCCGGCGCCTGCGGCGGCCGCTGATCATCGTCCCGGCGGTCTTGGCTCTGGTCGCCTCCGGGGCGTTCGCTGCGACTCGGATCTTCGACGACGAGCCCGTGAAGGGCGACTTCGTGGTCGTCGACTGCTACGAGCGGGCGAGCCTCGACGCGCCGTCACAAAACGCGGTTGCCGACCCGATCGCTGCGCCCGGCGAGCGGCCCGGCGACCGCACGCCGCAGGAGATGTGCGGCGCAGCTATGGGACACGGGCGAGCTGGGCGCCGGCAGGATCGTGCCGCCGGCTGGCGTCGTGTCTCAAGCATCGCGAGGTCGCGGTCTTTCCCGGCGGCCCGCGCACATGCGAGGCGCTCGATCTGCGCGAGCTTCCGCCGGACTATCAGTCTCGGGCAGCGCGGTTCACCGACTTCTTCGAGCGCGGCGCCGATGTGCTCGCGGAGTGCACGAGCGCCGAGGAGCTCAAGTCGAACCTGAACGCGCTCTACTCGGAGTTCGGCGTTGATTCCGGCACGGCGAGCGCCACATTCGAGCCGCTCCCGGGTCGCGATTGCGTCGGCGGCTGGCCCGCGTCCGCTCGCTCTCGTTCTACCTGCTCAGCATCCCGGACGGATGACCACGACGACGACGCAGATCGGTCGGCCGACGGCCGCCGAGCGTCGGACTGAGCGTCGCCAGCACCGCCGCACGCTCGACGAGCGGGACTACTACTTCGGCATGATCCTGCGGCCTCGCAGCGCGAGCTGTGCTCGATCGAGGAGGCTGGTCCCGGTAGCCCGAGCGCGAAGCGTGCCTGGCGCGGGTCGCGCGCGCACAGGCGGCGCTGGGGAATGGGCGCGCACATCCGTAGCGACGAGCAGAAGATCGTCGACGCGTTCCGTCCGCAGCGGACCGCGTCGGGCGGCTACCGGCTCGAGAACGAGTTCCACATCCTGATCGCCCGCGCCTGACCGCCGGGCCGTCGATCAGCCCGGAAGCGCCTGCCAGTCGGGGAAGCTCTCGGCGAACCCGAGGTCGAGCAGCGCGTGCTGGCCGGCACCGTCGGCGCCCATCAGCCAGAGGTCGGGCAATGCCCCGTTGCGGTCGCTGCCGAAGGCGATCCGGGTAGCGCGCGGTGAGAACGCCGGGCCGGTGTCGAAGAACGGCCCGGTCGTCAGCCGGACGGGGTCCGAGCCGTCGGCGTCGACCTTGAAGATCGACGACGACGAGATCGCGAAGTCGCGCTCGAAGACGAGCCGGCCGGCGCTCGGCGCCCACGCGGCCTGGTGGTCGTAGGCGGGCGTGGCGGTGATCGGCGTGACGGTGCCGGTGGCGACGTCGACCGCGGCGATGTCCCCGGGGTCGCCGGTCTCGATCCCCCGGGTGAACGCGATCGCCGTCCCGGTGGGCGACCACGCCGGCTCGAAGTCGAGCGGGGTGCCGTGGGTGACGCGTTTGCGGTCGAGGCCGTCGGAGACGCGGAGCGTCCAGATGTCGAAGCCGTTGCCGGCGCCCGGGCCGGTGTAGGCGAGCCGCGTCCCGTCCGGACTCCAGGCCGGGTCGCGGGCGTCGATCCCGCTGGTCAGCCGCCGCTTGTCCGTGCCGTCGGCGTTCATCACCCAGAGCGAGCCCTCCCCGAACGGGGCGGCGGTGCGCCAGAAGGCGATCTGGGTCCCGGCGGCGTTGTAGGCCGGGCCGAACTCGTTCTGGTTCGCGCTCGCGGTCAGCTGGCGGACGCCGGTGCCGTCCGCCTTCGCGGTGTAGACGTCGGTCTGGGTGTGGTCGCCGGCGGGTGCCTCGCGGTTGAAGGCGATCCGGCCGTCGGTGCCGGGGAACGCGGCCTGCGCGACAGGCGCGGCGAGCAGCGCCACCGAGCGCTCCGATCGGCGAGCAGGAAGCTGAGGATTCGACGGCGACGCATCTCGTCGCGATCCTACGTCAGTCGCAGCGCTCAGATCACCGCGTGCAGCCGCCGCCCCATCGCCGCCCCCGACGCGTCGAACACCGCGCAGAGCCGCTCGAAGTCCCCGCCGGTCCTGCGGTAGTAGTGCTCGACCAGCCGCGCCGGCATCAGCAGCGCGGCGGCGAACGCGTTCGCCTCCGCCTCGGTGACCGGGAGCGGCGCGCGCGTCGTCGCGGGCGCCTCGGCCTCGGCGACCGCGGCCTTGCGGCAGAAGAGCGACTGCTGGCCGGTCCGGTGCAGGACGTGGTGGCCGAGCTCGTGGGCGATCGTGAACCGCCGCCGCGGCGGCCACTGGCCTGCCTCGTCGGCGTTGACCCAGATCTCGCCGAGCGCGGGGAGGAGGAGGCCGGAGAGCGTCTCGTCGGCGCCGAGCTGCGGGCAACCCGGCGCGTTGCACATCTCCGCCGGCGCGACGTCGCGGACGCGGAGGCCGAAATGGCTGTCGGCGATCTCCTCGACCGGGATCGGCGGCCGGTCGCCGTCCCAGATGTAGTCGGGCAGCTCGGCGAGGACCGACTCTGCTCGGCGCTCGATCTCCTCCATCTCGAACCGATCCTAGTCGGGGCGCTCGCCTCCGTTTGGGGCGGCCGCGCCGGCGCCACAGCGCCCGCGCGATCAGTTGCGCGAGGACGAAGTCCCCCTCGCGGAGGGCGAACCGAAACAGCAGGAAGGGGCGGGTGGCCGCTTGGTAGGTCATGGGGTAACGGTCGGGGCGCGCCGGGCACGGCTGACGCCCGAACGAAACGGGCGACCCGCTCAGGGGCCGCCCGTGAACATCTCGTCGATCTCGTCTCGCTCCGCCGGCGCCACCGGCTCGGGTCTGGCGGCTGCCCGGTCGTCCTCGCGAGCCTCGATCGTCTCGCCGGCGTATTTCGGGTCCGGAACCGCGGTGCGCGCCATCGCCGGGGCGCCCGCCGCGCCGCGGCCCTCGCCGAGCGGCTCGCCGATCTCGCGCAGCGCGGTTGCCGTCGTCCCGTAGATCTCGCCGAGCGCGTCGAGGACCCGCTCGGAGACGCCCGCGCGAGTCGAGGCTTCCGTACTCCATCTCGTGGTAATAGCCGCCGACCTTCTGCTCGCGACCGGCGACGCCGAGCGCGGCGCTCAAGCGCTCAACGACCTGGTTCCGGGTGAGCCGCGCCTGGTCGCGGAGCCGGGGCAGGATCGCCGGCCACCAGCCGGAGCTGCCCTGCAGCGAGCGCGCGAAGCCCTCGGCGACCCGCGCGGCGGCCGAGCCCTCGTAGGCCTCCGGGTCCCATTCGCGGCCCGGCGAGCGCACCAGGTAGGCGTCGATCAGCTCGGTGAGCTCGGGGCGGTCGGCATCGTCGGCGCGGTCCAGGTAGGCGATCGGGTCCGCCTCGCCGCCGGCACGGTGCTCGGCGATGTACTCGGAGAGGAGCTTCTGGACGTCGTCGGGCATCGCTATGTGCGGCCGTCGTCTGCGAGCAGTTCCCGTATGCACTTGCGGAACCGGCTGACGATCTTGTGGACGTTGGCTTCGCTCATCGGCGGGTCGAGGTCGGGGAACTCGGCGTTGACGCGCTCGGCGGTCCCGGCAGCGTCCAGGCCGTCGAAGACGTTTACCTCGACGACCATGCGGTGCTGATCGCTGAGCCCCTCGAGGCACTCGTCGATCACTGACTGTACGACCACGGCGCCGGTCTCGTCCGCCTCCGACGGCTCGTCGCCCCAGACGTCCTCCTCGCCGCGCGTGCTCGGTCGGCAGCGCGACCTCCTCGGGCCGGCTCTCGCGCTTGCGGTAGTAGTCGGCGATCCCGCGCCGGTCGACGATCCGGTGCAGCCACTTGACGAACTGGCCCTCGGCGACGCCGTCGAACGCCGACTTGAGCGCGGCCAGCATCGCCGTCATCGCGACGTCCTCGACGTCCTGCGCCGGGACGCGCAGCTTGACCCGGCGGACGACGTCGTCGAAATGGCGCCAGCAGAGGATCGCGAGTGCGCTCTTCGCGCAGTCGTGCCGCCCGGCGTCGGTCGCCTTGCGGATGTAGTCGATGAGCCCATCGGAGCTGAGCCTCTGCAGCTCGTCTTCGCTCAAGCAGTGAAAGTTGTTGTCGGACACAGTTTCGCTTCGATGTCTGTTTGGTCGCTCGCGGCGTCGGGTTCCTGACGCGCGGGTCGCGCAGGCTAGTTCTTGTATCAGACGAAACTTGGACGTCCGCCGGTCAGGACCGTGGCCCGGACGGCGACCTCATCAGTGCGGACCAACTACGAACGAGGAGCGCACGCATGAGCCTGACCGGACCGTCGCGAACGATCATCGTCCAGCCGATCGAGGAGCCGGCGCCGCCGGCGCGGCTGCCGGAGCCTGAGCCCGGTCGCGATCCGGCACCCGAGACGCCCGCCCCGGATCCGGCGCCCGCGAAGGACCCGGAGAAGGTCCCGGCTGAGGTGGGTTGAGCCTCCCGCGATGGCAACGCCAAAACGCGCATCCCGCCGCCGCAAGTCGGCCCCCCGGCATTCCTTCCGTGCGAACGCGCCGGCCCGCGAGACCGTAGCCGCGAGCGACCTCGCGGTCGTCCCCGGCGTCATCCACGGGCTGCGGCGCTGGCAGCTCTACCTCGAGGGCTCGCGGTGGCGACTCGGCTCGCTCAACCAGCCGATCATCTGGGCGCCCGGGGAGGCGATGGAGGCCGCCTGCATCCACCACGACTTCATGGAGGACGACCCCGAGAACCACGACCCGCCGGGCGCCGGGTGCCGTTGCGGGATCTACGCCTTCCACCCGTTCGGCGACGCCGCGGAGGCGTTCGAGGAGGACGTCGACGCTCCGGAACCGGGATACGCACGCGCGGTCGGGTGGACGATCTGCGGCGTGCTCTCCGCGTGGGGTCGGATCGAGGTCCACCAAGAGGGCTTTCGCGCCCAGCGGGCGCGGCTCGAGGCGCTTTTCCTGCCCTCGAACTGGGCGGGCTCGGCGTACCACGAGGCGATCGAAGCGGTCGCTCGCCTCTACGGCGTCCCGGCGGTCGAGCACGAGTCGGAGTCGCTGATCGAGACCTGCCGGCGCCGTTGGCCGGGGTTGGACCCCGACCTGGTCGACGAGCTCCTGGTCGCCGAGCTCGAAGTTGCGCTGACGCCGGCCACGAACTCCCTCATCCTCCGCGAGGGAGAGACGGTCGCCGGCGCCGGCTACGTGGTCGAGGGACGACCGCTACAAGCCGTGGTTCTGGGACGCCGAGTGGCCGCTCGAGGAGCGGGGGCTGCGGGTGGTGCGCGTCGCCGGCACCGGGTTCACCGGCGAGGCGATCGAGCGCGACGAGTTCGCGCCGCTGAAGCCGGTCCGCCTCGTCGCCGAACCTGGAGAACGAGCACGACGCCGACGCGGTGGCGATCTACGACGAGTCCGGATCGGTCCGGGGCGGCTACGTGCCGCGCGGGATCGCCTCCGACGTGCAAGCGCGATCTCGAGAGCGGCCGGCTCGGCCGGGCGAGGGTCGTCTGGCACTGGCGCGATCTCGCGAGTGGCCGGCGCACCGGCGCTCTGCGTGATGATCCCGCGGCGACGGCTGCCGGTCCTGGTGGTCGACGCACCCGCGAGGCGCGCGAGTCCGACGAGGGCTCGACGAGTCGGCGCTCGAGGCGCTCGACGACCTTGCCTGGGCGCCGGCCGACGGAGCTTGACTGACCGGCCGCCGACGCGCCCTCGGCCGGGTCGACGAGCACACAGAAGTTGTCCATCAAGCGCGGCTGAGGGATCCGGCCCCGCGCCCCCTACGCCCGCGCCGGCACCGGCGCAGTCGCCAGCTCGTCCGCCAGCCGCGTGATCAGCGGCTCGAGCTCGGGGTCGTCGTCGGGGCGCCAGTCGGCGACCAGGTCCTCGAGCTCGAGGCGCCAGCTGGCGCGGAGCTCGGCGAGGACGTGCTCGCCGGGCTCGGTGACGCGGAGCGGGCCGTCGGCGGAGACGAGTCCGAGGTGGCCGAGCTCGGCGATCGCGGCGACGACCCTTCGGTGGTCGACCTTGGCCCGGGCCGCGAGCGCGCGCGGGTCGTGGGCGCTGCCGTCGTCGACCCGGCCGAGCACCCAGCACTCGATCGGTGACAGGTTCACGCCCGCGCGCTCGGCGATCCGCGCGATGAACGCCCGGGTGCGCTCGCGCCCGACCGCGCGGGCGAGCTGGCGGGAGATGACCCGGATCGAGTCGGTGTCCTCGGGCGGCGCGAACGCCTCGCCGATTCCGTCGGTCTCGATCGTCTTTCGCAGCGGCCGCTCCTCGAGCGTCCAGGCGAGCAGGAAGGCGAGCGCGACGACGGCGGCCGCGATCAGGAACACCGCCTGCAGCGCGTCGGTGAACGCGTTCACGTATGTCGCGAGGATGTCCGGGGGAAGCTCGTTCAGCCTCCCGGGGTCGGCCTGCCCGGACTCGAGCGCGGTCGCGTTCGCGGTCTGGGGCAGATTGGCGCTGAGCTCGGCGGCGAGCCGGTTGGCGAAGATCGCGCCGAGGATCGAGGTGCCGAGCGATCCGCCGATCGAGCGGAACAGGGTCGCGGCCGAGGTCGCGACGCCGAGCTGCGCGTAGGGGACCGCGTTCTGGACCGCGAGCACCAGGACCTGCATCACGAGCCCGAGCCCGACGCCGAGCACGAGCATGTAGACGCCGGCCTCGACGGTCCCGGTGTCGGGGTCCAGGTGTGACAGCAGGAAGAGGCCGAGCGCCGCGATCGCCGTGCCGAGGATCGGGAAGATCTTGTAGCGGCCGGTGCGGGTGATGATCTGCCCGGAGCTGATCGAGGCGGCGAGCAGGCCGACCATCAGCGGCAGCAGCTGCAGACCCGACTCGGTCGGGGTGAGGCCGCGGACGACCTGCTGGAAGAGGGGCAGGTAGGTGAGCGAGCCGAAGAGCGCGAAGCCGATCACGAGGGCGATCGCGCTCGTCACCCGGAATACCGGGTTGCGGAACAGCTGCGGCGGCAGGACCGGCTCGGCCGCGCGCCGCTCGGCGACGATGAAGCCGGCGAGCCCGACGCACCGCGAGGACGCCGAGCCCGACGATGAACGGCGAGCCCCAGTCATACGTCGTGCCGCCGAGCGTCGTCAGCAGGACGAGCGACGCGAGGCAGACTCCGAGCATCGCGGTGCCGAGGTAGTCGACCGCGTGCTGGACGCGCTCGCGCGGAGACGGCATCGTGATCGCGAGCACGCCGAGCGCCGCGAGCCCGAGCGGCAGGTTGACGTAGAAGATCCAGCGCCAGCTCGTGTGCGTCGTGAGGAAGCCGCCGATCAGCGGCCCGGCGACGCTGGCGAAGCCGAACACCGCGCCGAACAAACCCATGTAGCGACCGCGCTCGCGCGGCGAGACGACGTCTCCGATCGCCGCCTGGGCGCTGACCATCAGCCCGCCGCCGCCGAGGCCCTGGATCGCCCGGAACGCGATCAGCTCGGTCATCCCCTGGGCGAGCCCGCAGAGCACCGAGCCGACCAGGAAGAGGACCAGTGCGCCCTGGAGGACCAGCTTCCGTCCGTAGAGGTCGCCGAGCTTGCCGTACAGCGGGGTGACGATCGTGATCGCGAGCAGGTACGAGGTGACGACCCAGCTCAGGTGGTTGAGGCCGCCGAGCTCGCCGACGATCGTCGGCAGCGCGGTCGAGACGATCGTCTGGTCGAGCGCCGCGAGCAGCATGACCAGCATCAGGGCGCCGATCACCGCCTGCACACGGCGGCGGCTCAGCTGCGGCGGGTGTGCGGCTGCCGCGCTCAAGCCGCTGCGCTATCGGGCGGGTCGGCCGTCAGGCCCCCTCAGCCCGGGGTGTCGGCGAACGGCAGCTCGGTCAAGCGCGAGCTCGAGACCTCGATCAGATAGACGACGCCGGAGCGGAGCGGGAAGTCGGCGCCGGTGTAGAGGCGCGACATCCGGTCGATGATCTCGAGCGCCTCGTCGCCCTCGACGGTCTCGGTCACCTCGCCGCACAGCTGCCCGTTGCGGTACGGGTTGTCGCGGTCGACGACCGAGATCGCGACCCGCGGGTCGGCGGCGATGTTGCGGGCCTTGAGCGACGTCGGCTGGGTGAAGAAGCAGGGGCGGTCGCCCTCCATGTTCGCCCACACGGTGGTGCTGTGAGGCGCCCCGTCGGCGCGCAGCGTCGCGAGGCTGACGAAGTTCGCGCCCTCGAGCAGCTCGCGCACCGCGGGATCGAGATCGGCCACGAGCGCGAGTCTTTCAGACGGTGAACGTGCGCTCGAATATGGTGGTCGCTCGAAGCGATCCGGATGTGGCTTCAGAGGAGCGATTTGACTGAGGAGCGGGGCATCGGGACGCTCCTGGCGCAGGAGCGGGGCACGGGAAAGCTCCTCGCGCGCGGGGCGGCGAGCGTGGTCGCCGTCGCGTCGACGCTCTTCGCGCTCGCGCTGTTCGCCTCCGCGGCGCCGGCGGCGACCTCGGGCGACGCCGCTGACGATCTCGCCGGCGCCGAACACGCCCGACGCCTCGCCGCAGACGCAGATCAGCGTGCTCGGCGTCGCCCCGGGGCGGATCGAGTCGGTCCGGGTCACCGGCGACGCGAGCGGCCCGCACCCGGGTTCGCTGCACGCCTACTCCGGCCACCGCGGGGCGAGCTTCGTCCTCGACCAGCCGCTGACCGAGGGCGAGTCCGTCGACACCTCGGTGAGCATCCGCGGTCGCGCCCCGGTCCGCTTCTCGTTCACGGTCGCGCGGCTCGGCCGCACCCAGCCGCCGCTCAACCTGACCTCGACCCAGCCGTCGAAGCTCAACCACTTCGTGACCGAGCCGGAGCTGACCCCGCCGCTCGTCGACGTCAACCACAACTCGGACCGCGCCCGGGACGACGGCGAGATCCTGCTCACCCCGCTGCCCTCACCGGTCGTCCATCCGGAGAGCGACAACACGGTGACGATCAAGCCGGTCGGGCCGGGCGGGCCGATGATCGTCGACGGGCGGGGCAGGCTCGTCTGGTTCGACCAGCTCGCGCCGCCCGAGGTCGCGGCGAACCTGCGGGCGCAGCGCTATCGCGGCCACCAGGTGCTGACCTGGTGGCAGGGCACGGTCACCCCGTCGGCGTTCGGGGTCGGCGAGGGGGTGATCGCGAACCACTCCTACCGGACGATCGCGACCGTGCGGACGGGCAACGGCTACCCGACCGACCTGCACGAGTTCGAGCTCACCCGCGGCGGCGACGCGCTGTTCACGATCTACTCGCCGGTCCTCGTCCACCTCCCAGATACGCCCGAGGGAGCGCTCTCGCCGCTGCTCGACGCGATCGTCCAGCAGGTCGACGTCCGCACCGGCCTCGTCGTCTGGGAATGGCACTCCTACGGCCACATCCCGCTCTCCGACTCGCACGCGACGCCGGCCAACAGCGCCTCCTACGACGCCTACCACATCAACTCGGTCCAGGCGCTCGACGCGAACAAGGTGCTGATCTCGGCCCGCGACACGTCGGCGCTCTACAAGGTCGACCGCCCGAGCGGGCGGGTCGTCTGGGTGCTCGGCGGGCGGTCGAGCGACTTCAGGCTCGGCCGCGGCGCCCGCTTTCACTTCCAGCACGACGCGCGGATGCTCCCCGGCCGGCGGATCAGCGTCTTCGACGACGAGGCCGGCCCGCCGCAGCTCGCGCCCTCCTCGCGCGGGCTGGTCCTGCAGCTGAGCGGTCACCCGCGCCGCGCGACGGTCGCCCGCCAGTACCACCGCCAGGCCGACACCTCGGCCCAGAGCGAGGGCAGCGTGCAGACGCTCGCCGACGGCGACGTCTTCGTCGGCTGGGGCGCGCAGCCGTTCTTCAGCCAGTTCTCGGCCCGCGGTCGGCTGCTCTTCGACGCCAGCCTCCCCGAGGACGACGGGTCGTACCGCGTCTACCGGGCGCCGTGGAGCGCGACGCCGAAGACGCAGCCGATCGCGGTCGCGAGTCGCACCGACGCGTCGAACGTCTCGGTCTACGCGAGCTGGAACGGCGCCACCGAGATCGCCCGCTGGCGGGTGCTCGCCGGTGACTCACCGCAGTCGCTCGAGCCGCTCGTCTCGACCCGCAAGCGCGGCTTCGAGACCCGGTTCGACCTCGCGACCCCGGCGACCACGTTCGCGGTCAGGGCGCTCGACGCCGACGGGCGGACCCTGGCGACCTCGGCGCCGGTGTCCGCGCCGTGACGCCGCCCGTCAGCCGCCGCTGACGGCGCGCTCGACCGCGGCCGCGATCGCGGCCGGGTCCTCGATCTGCGGGTAGTGGCCGAGCTCGGCGAAGCGCTCGACCGGCGCCGCCGGGCGCAGCTCGACGAGCGCGTCGAGGACCGCGGTGGTGGCGACCGGATCGCGCAGCCCCCAGGCGAAGCTCAGCGGGCCGTCCCAGTCGCGGACCGCGCCGTGCCATCGCTCGGCGAAGCGCTCGCGCTCGTCGAGGTAGTGGATCAGCCGGTGGCCGAGGGTCCGGCCGCCGCCGTGGCAGATCAGCGACCACTGGTCGGCGGCCTCCTCGGCGGTGAGCGGATGGGCCTCGGAGAACAGGGCGGCGAACTGGTGGCGGAAGGCGGCCTCGTTGCTGAGCCGCGTCGCGAGCGGGCCGAGCCGGCCGCGGAGCAGGCGCTGGGCAGGCGTCAGGCTGGCGCGCTCGAGCACGATGCTGCCGTTGAACAGCAGCACGCCGGCGAGCTCGATCCCGAGCCTTCCCTCGAGATCGCGGGCGAGCAGCTCGGTGGTCACCGAGGTGCCCATGTCGTGGGCGACGACGAACACCGGCCGGTCGCCGTATGCGGCCCGCGTCAGCTCCTCGGCGAGGTCCGCCTGCCAGCCGAGCGTGTAGACGTGGTCGCGCGGCTTCTCGGAGAGACCGAAGCCGAGGAAGTCGAACGCCAGCGCGGCACGGTCGGGCTGCGCCGCGAGCAGGCCGCGCCAGTCATAGGAGCTCGACGGGAAGCCGTGCAGGAGCAGCAGCGGCGGGTCGATCCCGGCGCGCTCGAAGACGTGGATCCGGCGGCCGCGAAAGCGCTCCGCGCGGCCCCGCGAGCCCCACTCCCGGACCCGCTCGGTGAGCCGCGCCCGCCGCGGCACGTTCAACCGATGTCGCGCGTCGGCAGGTACTCCATCGGCGCCCGATTATCGAGGTTTGTCGCCGACCTGGCTACATTCAGTTGCGGTGCGCGTCGCGCTTGACTTCGACCGCGCTTGAACCCTGATCATTCGTTCGGCCCATGCTCGAGACCACGACCAACTACGACGGTGGCCCGCCACCGAAGGCGCTCGACATCGAGGGCCTCGTGAAGCGCTACCCGACCGGGGTCGAGGCGCTGCGCGGCGTCGACCTCGAGATCGCCGACGGCGAGTTCTTCGGCCTGCTCGGCCCGAACGGGGCCGGCAAGTCGACCCTGATCCACTGCGCGACCGGTCTCGCGCAGCCGACCGGGGGCGAGATCCGCGTCTTCGGCCACGACGCGGTCGCCGACTACGGCCCGGCGCGCCAGGCGGTCGGGCTCGCGCCGCAGGAGCTCAACCTCGACTGGTTCTTGACCTGCGAGGAGACGCTCGACTACCACGGCGGCTACTTCGGGATGCCGAAGCGCGAGCGGCGCGAGCGCGCCGCCGAGCTGCTCGAGACCTTCTCGCTGCTCGAGAAGCGAAAGGAACGCACCCGGACGCTCTCCGGCGGGATGAAGCGGCGGCTGATCCTCGCCCGGGCGCTGATGCACCGCCCGCGCCTCTTGATCCTCGACGAGCCGACCGCCGGCGTCGACATCGAGCTGCGGCTCGAGCTCTGGCACTACGTGCAGCGGATCAACGAGGAGGGGACGACGATCCTGCTGACCACGCACTACCTCGAGGAGGCCGAGCAGCTCTGCGACCGGATCGCGTTCATCAACGAGGGTGACATCGTCGCCTGCGGCTCGGCCGACGAGCTCTCGACGCGCTACGGGGTCGCCAACCTCGAGGACGCCTACCTGGAGCTGGTCGGGCGCAAGGAGCTCTCGCGCTCCCGGGTCGCGGTCGAGATCGACGAGGCGCTCGCGTGAGCACGGCTCAGATCCGCTTCTTCACCCTCTGGCGCCGGGAGCTGAACCGGTTCCTGAAGATCAAGAAGCAGACGATCGGCGCGCCGCTGCTCGAGACCTTCCTCTACATCTCCGTCTTCGGCGCCGCGCTCGGCTCCCGGATCGACACGCTGCACGGGTTCGACTACGTCGTCTTCGTGATCCCCGGGCTGATCATGATGGCCTGGGCGATGAACTCGTTCTCCAACAACGCCTCCTCGATCCTGCAGCAGAAGTTCCAGGGGGCGATCCAGGACCAGCTCTCCTCGCCGGCCTCGCCGCTCGAGCTCCTGACCGCGTTCTCGCTCGGCGGCTTCACGCGCGGGCTCGCGGTCGCGGCGCTCACCTTCATCGCCGCCTCGCTGCTCGTCGACCTGCCGGTCGAGCACATCCTCGTCCTCGTCCCGGCGCTGTTCCTGGTCGGGTTCTTCTTCGCCCAGCTCGGGGTCCTGATCGGGGTCCGCGCCGAGCAGTTCGACGACGTCGCGATCGCCCAGACCTTCGTCCTCCAGCCGCTGATCTTCCTCGGCGGGGTCTTCTACTCGGCGGCGCTGCTGCCGGAGCCGTTCCAGACCCTGACCCACTTCAACCCCGTCTACTACATGATCAACCTGGTCCGCTACGGCTTCCTCGGCTTCACCGAGGCGAGCGTCGCGCTGTCGCTGCTCGCGCTCGCGGCGGCGACGGCGGCGTTGTTCGCGGTCAACCTGCGGCTGTTCTCGCAGGGCTACAAGCTCAGGGCCTGAACAGCGCCACGAGCTGGGGGTCGATGAACGCGTCGAGCCCGACGATCGTCTCGCCCTCGACCTCGAGCACGAGCACCCCGTGCGGAACCGCCGACCCGTCCTCGGCGGTCTCGTGCATCGCGACCGCGGGGCGGCCGTTGGCCCAGGTCGGGGCCACGTGGACGCGGTCGACGCCCGGGTGGCAGGGGCCGGCGGCGAAGAAGCCGACGATCTCGGCGGCGCTCGTGATCGACGGCTGCGGCGGCATCCGCAGGACGGCGTCCTCGCGCAGCAGGGCGACGAGGTCGTCCATGTCGGCCCGCTCCCAGGCGTCGACGTAGCCGGCGAGCAGATCGCGCTGGCTCGGCGCCGCGGCGGTCCGCGAGCTCGCCGGGAGCTCGGCGTCGATCGTCGCCCGCGCCCGCTGCAGGCCGCTGTTGACCGCGGCGACGGTCGACTCGAGCAGCTCGGCGACCTCGGGCGCGGTCCAGCCGAGCACGTCGCGAAGGATCAGGATCGCCCGCTGGCGGCCGGGCAGCCGCTGGATCGCGGTCAGGAAGGCGAGCTCGACCCCCTCGCGCATCGCGTAGCGGGCCGCCGGGTCGACGATCGGCGTCTCGGCCTCCTCGAGGCGCCGGTCGGGGTACGGGTAGACGGGCTCCGGGCGGCGCGGGCGCCGCTCGAGCTCGTCGAGGCAGGCGTTGGTCGCGATCCGGTAGAGCCAGGTCTCGATCGAGGAGCGGCGCTCGAAGCGCTCCAGCGTTCGCCAGGCGCGCATCAGCGTCTCCTGGACGACGTCCTCGGCGTCGTGCGGCGAGCCGAGCATCCGGTAGCAGTGGACCTCGAGCGCCCGCCGGTGCGGCTCGACCAGATCGCGGAAGGCGCGCTCGTCGCCGGCCTGCGCGGCGGCGATCAGGCCTCGCTGCTCGGTCTTGTCGTCGATGGCTGGGCGCACGCTCTCATCTCTATAGACGATCGGCGGGGCGAAAACTCATCGGTGACTTCGGCCCCGGCGGGCCGTCTAACCGGTTGATGAGCCCGATTCCCGACGACCGACGGAGGACGTCGATGAGCGACCAAACGACCCGCCGCTGGACCGTAGCGCTGACCGCGATCGGATCGCTGATGGCGGCCCTCGACACGCTCGTCGTCGCCTCGGCGCTCGGAACGATCCGGCTCGACCTCGGCGCCTCGGTCGCCCAGCTCGAATGGACCGTGAACGCCTACAACCTGAGCTTCGCCGTGCTGCTGATCACCGGCGCCGCGCTCGGCGACCGGCTCGGCCGCCGGCGGATGTACGCCGTCGGGCTGACCCTCTTCGCGCTCGCCTCCGCCGCCTGCGCGCTCGCCCCGAGCGTCGGACTGCTGATCGCAGCGCGCGCGGTCCAGGGCGCCGGCGCGGCGCTCGTGATGCCGCTCGGGCTGGCGCTGCTCAGCGCCGCCTTCCCGCCCGAGCGCCGCGGCGCCGCGATCGGGATGTTCAGCGCGATCACCGGGGTCGCGGTCGCGCTCGGCCCGCTGGTCGGCGGCGCGGTCGTCGAGGGGATCGACTGGGAGTGGATCTTCTGGCTCAACGTGCCGATCGGCCTGATCGCGGCGCCGCTCGTGCTCGCCAGGGTGCGCGAGAGCTTCGGCTCGGCGACCTCGCTCGACCTGCCCGGGCTGGCGCTCGTCACCGGCGCGGCGCTCGGCATCGTCTGGGGGCTGGTGCGCGCCAACGACGCCGGCTGGGGGAGCTTCGAGGTGATCGGTTCGCTGGCCGCCGGCATCGGGCTCGCGATCGCCTTCGTCGCCTGGGAGATCCGTGCCCGCGAGCCGATGCTGGCGATGCGGCTGTTCGCGCAGCGCTCGTTCTCGGCCGGCAACGCGGCGATCTTCTTCACCTTCGCCTCCCTGTTCAGCTGCGTGTTCCTGTTCGCGCAGTTCCTGCAGACCTCGCTCGGCTACGGCCCGCTCGACGCCGGGCTGCGCCTGATCCCGTGGACGATCACCTTCATCCTCGTCGCCCCGGCCGCCGGCGCGCTCGCCGATCGGATCGGCGAGCGCCCGCTGATGCTCGGCGGGCTCCTGCTGCAGACGGTCGGCCTCGTCTGGATCGCGGTGATCGCCGACCCGGTGCCCGCGTACTCACAGCTCGTCGTCCCGTTCGTCGTCGCCGGGGTCGGGGTCTCGCTGGCGATCCCGTCGGCGCAGAACGCGGTCGTCGGCGGGGTCGAGGTCGGGGAGCTCGGCAAGGCGGCCGGCGCGAACAGCATGATGCGCGAGCTCGGCGGGGTGTTCGGGATCGCGGTCGTCGTCGCCGTCTTCGCCGCGGTCGGCGGCTACTGCGTCGGCGGCGACCTTCGCACACGGACTCGCCGCCGCCGTCGGCGTCGCCGCCGGGCTCTCGCTCGCCGGGGCGCTCGTCGCCCTGGCGCTGCCCCGGCGGTCGGATGGCGGGCGGCGGGATCGGCGCCGAGCCGGTGCCCGAGGGGAGGAGCTGACCGTGCGCCGGACGGTGGTCCGCTACCGGGTCAAGCCGCAGTTCGTCGACCTCAACGTCGAGCTCGTGCGGGCCGTCTACGAGGAGCTCCGCGAGGCCGACCCGCCCGGGTTCCGCTACGCGACCTTCCAGCTCGACGACGAGGTCAGCTTCGTCCACGTCGCGATCTCCGAGTCGGATCCGCCGCCGCTGCCGGGCCTCGAGGCCTTCCGGCGCTTCCAGCGGGGGATCGCCGAGCGCTGCGACGAGCCGCCGGTGGTCAGCGAGGCCCGCGAGGTCGGGTCGTTTCGGTTCGGATGAGGCCGTCGCCGGCCGTTCCGCGCCCGGCGAAGGTCAGCCGGCGGCGATCGAGGCGTCCGCCGGAGCGGATGCGGGCCGGGATCTGAGCGCCACGGTGATCTCGGCGATCGCCCCGCGCATCGGGTCGCTGAGACAGTTACCCGCGATTCCGAGCAGCCCGCCCGGCTTGACCGCCTCGGGTGCCTCCTCGGCGACGTCGAGCAAGAAGCGGCGGTAGGCCTCGACCTCCTCCGGGCTCGCCTTGCGCTCCATCAGCGCGATCGATTCCCGGACCCGGGCGAGGCCGTCGCTGCGCAGCCGGATCACGTCGCCGTAGCGTTCCGCGTCGATCGGCGGCGGCTGCGCGGCGATCTCCTCGACCAGGGCCTGATGCCCGAGTCGTCGCCGGGCCTCGGCGTAGGCGCGGCTCATCGAGAGGCTCGCGGGTCTCGCCCCGCAATCGGCGGTTGCGGCGATCAGGCCGGCGAGCGCGGGTGCCTCGGCGACCTGGCGCCACTCCTCGGGGTCGAAGTCTGCCTTCTCGGTCATCGTGCTCCTCCTTGAGTTGCTCCCTTGCGACGGAGACTGCCCACCGGTGTCGGCAGCAAACGCCGCGCCGCGAATCTTGGCCGGATCGTCCATCGATGCTGGGACTTTTGGCCGACGCTGATAACTCCGGGCGCGACCCTCGGAGCCGTTCGCCGCTACTTGGCGGGGCCGACTCACTCCCTAACCGAGGTTAACACAAGTTTCACCGAGCTTAGGCAACGCTCGTGACGATCCTCACGCTTTTGTCGAGCGAAAATCGTCGCACTTACGCATAACTAGCGCGTCTCTTGGACGGAAATTGACTAAAGACTTGACAAATCGAGGGCCGTGTGAAAGTAATTCCGGCGCTTTGAGGAAGAGGGGTTCGCTGGCCTCCCTGAGGGAGGGCAACCGGAAACGGGTGATCGATGCATTGCGCGAACGCGGCGTCGCGAGCCGTGCCGAGCTGGCGCGGATCACCGGCCTGTCGCGTTCCACGGTCTCGACGATCGTCGGCGACCTGCTCGAGGCCGGCGTCGCGGGAGAGCGCGACGGTCAGCCCGCGGGCGAGACGCATGCGGGCCGCCCGCCGGTGATGGTCTCCCTGACCGACTCCGCGGGGCTGGCGCTCGGGATCGACTTCGGACACCGCCACCTGCGGGTCGCGGTCGCCGACCTCTCCCACACGGTGCTCGCGGAGACCTGGCGGGAGATGGACGTCGACCACTCCTCCGAGGAGGGCCTCGAGACCGCGGTCGAGTTCGTCGACCACGTGCTCGAGGACGCCGGCGTGGACCGCGGGCGGGTGATCGGGGTCGGGATGGGGTTGCCGGCGCCGATCGATCTGACGACCGGCGCCGTGCAGGCCGCCTCGATCCTCCCCGGGTGGGTGGGCGTCGACGCGGCCGCCGAGGCGAGCGCTCGCCTCGGGCTGCCCGTCCAGGTCGAGAACGACGCCAACCTCGGCGCGCTCGCGGAGCTCGTCTGGGGCGCCGCGAAGGGCAAGTCCGAGGTCGCCTACATCAAGGCCTCCTCCGGAATCGGTGCCGGGCTGATCTCCGACGGGCGCCTCCAGCACGGCGTCAGCGGGACCGCCGGCGAGATCGGCCACACCGTGATCGTCGAGGGAGGACCGGTTTGCCGATGCGGAAACCGGGGCTGCCTCGAGACGCTCGCCTCCTCGCGGGCGATCGCGGCGCTGCTCAGCGGCAGCCGCGGCGAGGAGATCTCGAGCCGGCGGTTGCTCGAGCTGTTCGCCTCCGGCGACGCGGCGACCGAGCGCCTGATCGGCGATGCGGGGAGGGCGATCGGGGTCGCGGTCGCGAACCTCTGCAACCTGCTCAACCCGGAGTGCGTGATCGTCGGCGGCGACCTCAGCGTCGCCGGCGAGGTGTTGCTCGGGCCGCTGCGCGACTCGGTTCGCCGCAACGCGATCCCGAGCGCCGGCGAGCAGCTCGAGGTCGTCGGCGGCGTGCTCGGAGAGCGCGCCGAGCTGCTCGGCGCGCTGGCGCTGGTGATGCACGAATCGGACCGTTTCGCGACCCCGGAGCGCCTCAGCGAGGCGGCGTGAGTTTTGATTGACGACAAGCGGAGCGCGACGCATGCGGCGCGCGAGAGAGGAGACAGTGCGGTGATGACCCGGTTCGTAGATATCGAGGAGGTTTCAGGTGGTTGAGAGGATTTGGCGGACGCGGCTGATCGTGCCGCTCGTCGGGCTCGTCGGGGCGCTGGGCCTCGCCGCGTGCGGGAGCAGCGACGACAGCAGCGACAGCACGTCTGCTTCGGGGGGCAGTGGCACGATCGGCTTCCTGCTCCCGGAGACGGAGACGGCCCGCTACGAGACCCAGGACAAGCCGTTGTTCGAGCAGAAGGTCGCGGAGCTGTGCCCGGACTGCGACATCCTGTACCAGAACGCCGATCAGGACCCGACCAAGCAGCAGTCGCAGGTCGAGGCGATGGTCACCCAGGGCGTCGACGTGATGGTGCTCGACCCGGTCGACTCGACCTCGGCGGCCGGGATGGTCACCCGCGCCACGCAGGCAGACATCCCGGTGATCAGCTATGACCGGCTGATCCTGAACGCCGATCTCGCGGCCTACGCCGAGTTCAACAGCCCGGAGGTCGGCAAGCAGCAGGGCACGGCGCTCAGTGAGAAGCTCGCCGACGACGGCAACCCGAAGGGGCCGATCGTGCAGATCAACGGCGACCCGAAGGACAACAACGCGAAGTTGTTCAAGGAGGGCGCGACCTCGGTGTTCCAGGCGAAGGGGATCGACGTCGCACAGGAGTACGACACCCCCGACTGGCTGCCCGAGAACGCCCAGAAGGAGATGGACCAGGCGATCACGGCGACCGGCAAGGACGGCTTCCACGGCGTCCTCGCCGCGAACGACGGCACCGCCGGCGGCGCGATCGCGGCGCTCAAGGCGGCGGGCATCGACCCGACGACGATCCCGGTCACCGGGCAGGACGCCGAGCTGGCAGCGATCCAGCGGATCCTCGCAGGCGAGCAGTACATGACGGTCTACAAGCCGATCAAGCCGCTCGCCGACAACGCCGCGACGCTCGCGGTGGCGGTCGTCAACGGCGAGGACCCGGCGAGCTCCGACGTCATCAACGGCGAGGAGGACAACGAGACCGAGCAGGTGCCGGCGGCGATCACCGACACGATCCCCGTGTTCGAGGACAACGTCAAGGACACGGTGGTCAAGGACGGGTACTGGTCGGCGAAGGAGATCTGCACGCAGCAGTACGCGCAGGACTGCAAGGACGCAGGTATCTCGTAGGAAAAAAGGGGTATCCGGAAGCGCGAGGAGAGGCGAGAGATGAACGAGACGCAGAGCACCGTCGACCCCCCCGGGACCGACGCTGGGTCAAAGCCTCTCCTCGCGCTGAAGGGCTTCACGAAGAGCTTCGGACCGGTCGAGGCGCTCAAGGACGTCGACCTCGAGCTCTACGGCGGAGAGGTCATCGGCCTGGTCGGCGACAACGGCGCCGGCAAGTCGACGCTGATCAAGGCGATCGCGGGGGTGCAGCCCCCGGATTCGGGCCAGGCCTGGTTCGAGGGGCGCCAGGTGACTTTCACGACCCCCCAGGCGGCGACCGGGCTCGGGATCGCGACCGTCTATCAGGACCTCGCCCTGGCGGAGAACCTGGACGTGGTCGCGAACCTGTTCCTCGGCCAGGAGCTCGCCGACACGCTGCCCGGGATCAGCGTCCTCGACGAGACCGCGATGGAGCAGAAGTCGGTCGAGCTGCTGAGCTCGCTCGGGGTGACGACGCTGCGCAGCGTCCGCACCGAGGTCGCCTCGCTGTCCGGCGGGCAGCGCCAGGCGGTCGCGATCGCGCGGTCGCTGCTCGGAGAGCCGAAGGTCGTGCTCCTCGACGAGCCGACCGCGGCGCTCGGGATCGTGCAGACGGCTCAGATCCTGAAGCTGATCGACCGCCTGCGCGAGCGCGGGCTGGGGGTGATCGTGATCAGCCACAACCTCGCCGACGTGTTCGAGGTCGCCGACCGCGTCGCCGTGCTGCGGCTGGGGCGGAGGTCGGGCGACTTCGAGATCGCCAAATCGAGCCAGGAGCAGATCGTCGCCGCGATCACCGGCGCCGACGTCGCCGAACGGACGACCGAGGAGACGCCACTATGAGCGCGGAGCCACGAACAAGGAGGGGTCGCGTGAGGCGAAGCGCGATCAACGGACTATGAGCACCGAGCCCGCGACGATCGGCACCGCGCCCGCGGAGGAGGCCGAGGGCCTCTCGCTCCGGAGGGCGATGCGGGCACTCGCCCGCGGCGACCTCGCCTCGGTCCGGGTGCTGATCGGGATCGCGGTCATCTGGACGATCTTCCAGCTCGCCAACGACCGCTTCCTCTCCGCCGTAAACCTCTCCAATCTCACCCTGCAGATCGCCGCCGTGGCGACGATCTCGATCGGCGTCGTGCTCGTCCTGCTGCTCGGCGAGATCGATCTCTCGATCGGCGCGGTCAGCGGGCTCGCCGCCGGCGTGATGGCAGTGCTCAGCGTCCAGCACGGCTGGGCGCCGCTGCTCGGTCTGCTCGCCGGGCTCGGAGTGGGGACGGCGATCGGGCTGTTCACCGGGTTCATGGTCACCACCTTCGGGATCCCCTCGTTCGTGGTCACGCTCGCGGGGCTGCTCGGCTGGCAGGGGGCGTTGTTATACGTGCTCGGCGACACAGGCTCGGTCAACCTGCCGCCGAGCATCATCACCGACCTGACGACGACCTTCTTCGACCCGGCGGTCGGCTGGGCGATCGGAATCGCCGCGATCGCCGCCTACGCCGCCAGCCTCCTGCTCGCCCGCCGCCGCCGGCTCGCCGCCGGGCTCGAGGTCGGGCCGCCGACCGGGATGATCGTCCGCCTGGTCCTGGTCTCGATCGCGATTCTGGTGACGATCGCGGTCCTCAACGAGGACCGCGGCGTGCCGCTCGCGGGGCTGATCGTCGTCCTGCTGACCGTCATCTTCACGTTCATCACCGAGCGGACCCGCTACGGGCGCCACATCTTCGCCGTCGGCGGCAACGCCGAGGCGGCGCGCCGCGCCGGGATCAGGATCAACCGGATCAAGATCAGCGTCTTCACGCTCGCCTCGACCCTGGCGGCCGCGGGCGGCATCCTCGCCGCCTCGCGCCTCCTGTCGGTGAACCAGCAGTCAGGCTCGGGCGACGTGCTCCTGCTCGCGATCGCGGGCCCGGTGATCGCCGGGACGAGCCTGTTCGGCGGCCGCGGCTACGTCTGGTCGGCGCTGCTCGGGGCGCTCGTGATCGGCTCGATCTCCAACGGCATGGACCTGCTGGCGCTCGACTCCGACGTCAAGTTCATGATCACGGGCGCCGTCCTGCTCGCGGCGGTGACGATCGACGCGGTGACCGCGCGGCGCCGCCAAGCGGCCCGCTGATCTCCGACCGCGACGACCGGCGGCTGCGGTTCGCGGTCGGGGCGCCGAACGTCCGCGAGTACGGCGACCCGCGACTGCTGGTCGAGCTCGGCCGGGCCGCCGAGGCGTCGGGCTGGGACGGCTTCTTCGTCTGGGACCACCTCGCCTACCGGGAACCGGGTGCGCCGGTCGCCGACCCCTGGGTGGTGATCGGCGCCCTGGCCGCGAGCACCGAGCGGCTGCGCCTCGGGGTCCTGGTCTGCGGGCTCGCCCGCCGGCGGCCGTGGAAGGTGGCGCGAGAGACGGCCTCGCTCGACGTCCTCTCGAACGGCCGGCTCGTCTTCGGAGCCGGGCTCGGATCGCTGGCCGAGGAGGAGTTCGAGCGCTTCGGGGAGGAGCCGGACGCGAGGGTCAGGGCGGCGAAGCTCGACGAGGGGCTCGAGATCGTCGCCGGGCTCTGGAGCGGCGAGCCGTTCGAGCACCGCGGCGAGCAGTTCACGGTCCGCGAGACCTGCTTCCGGCCGCCGCCCGTGCAGCGGCCCCGGATCCCGGTCTGGATCGGCGGCCGGTGGCCGGCGCGGCCGCCGTTTCGCCGTGCGGCGCGCTGGGACGGGGTCTTTCCGACCCATCGCGAGGTCGGTGAGGCCGAGACGATGACCCCGGATCAGCTGCGCGAGATCGTCGCCTACACGAGCGCGCACCGCCAGGCGGCGACCCGGTTCGACGTCGTGATCGAGGGCCAGACCCCGGGCCTGGAGCCGGCGCGCGAGCTCGAGTCGCTCGACGTCTATCGCGACGCCGGGCTGACGTGGTGGATCGAGAAGCTGGGCTGGTTTCGCGGCCCGCTCGAGACGATGCGGGCACGGATCGACTCCGGGCCGCCGCGGGACGGATAACGCGGAGCGGTGGAGCAGCGCGTCGCCCTGATCGGGTTCGGGCTCTCGGGCTCGGTCTTCCACGCGCCGCTGATCGCCGCGACGCCGGGTCTCAGCCTGGCGACCGTCGTCACCGGCGACCCCGGGCGCGCCGACCGGGCGCGAAGCACGTATCCGGGCGTCCGGGTCGAGCCCGACCCCGAGGCGGTCTGGGAGCGCGCCGGATAGTACGACGTCGTCGTCGTCGCGACGCCGAACGACTCCCACGTGCCGCTGGCGGGCCGAGCGATCGAGGCCGGGCTCGCGGTCGTCGTCGACAAGCCGCTGGCGCCGAGCAGCGACGGCGCCCGCGAGCTGGTCGAGCACGCCGAGCGGCGCGGCGTCCCGCTGACCGTCTTTCACAACCGCCGCTGGGACTCCGACCAGCTCACCCTGCGACGGCTGATCGCCGACGGCCGGCTGGGCGAGGTACGGCGGTATGAGTCGCGGTTCGAGCGCTGGCGGCCCGAGCTTCGCGCCGAGGCGTGGCGCGAGCGCGCCGCGCCCGAGGTCGGCGGCGGCGTGCTGCTCGACCTCGGCACCCACCTGGTCGACCAGGCGCTGGTGCTGTTCGGCCCGGTCCGCGACGTTCACGGCGAGGTCGACGCCCGGCGCGGCGGCCCCGCGGACGACGATGCCTTCGTCGCGCTCGAGCACGTCTCGGGGGTCCGCAGCCACCTCTGGGCATCCTCGGTGGCGCCGGCGCCAGGGCCGCGCCTGCGCGTCAACGGGAGCGCCGCCGCCTTCGTCGTCGAGCACCTCGACGGCCAGGAGGAGGCGCTTCGCTCCGGCGCCCGCCCCGGCGCCGACGGCCGCTGGGGCGTCGAGCCCGAGGCGCATTGGGGCCGGCTGGTCGCCGGCGATCGAAGCGAGCCGGTGCGTTCGGAGGACGGCGCCTGGCCGCAGTTCTACGAGCGGTTGGCGCGCAGCCTCGCGGGCGAGGGCGAGCTGCCGGTCGACCCCCGCGACGCGGTCCGGGTGCTGGAGATCCTCGAGCGGGCGCGATCGACCGCTGCGTGAATCACGCGCGGTCGAGCTCGTGAATCCGCGGGCCGGCTCACGGATCGGCGCCCGCGGTCGTTTCTCGGGTGTGAACGCAACCCGCCGAGACCGGCCTGCTAAGCAATAGGCAGCGATGAGATTGCGACCCGTCACCGCGTTCTGGGCCCTGGCGCTGATCCTCTGCGGCCTGCTGTTCGCCTCCAGCGTGCCCTCGCCCCTCTATGTCGTCTACCAGGACGAGTGGGGCTTCTCGTCGATCACGCTGACGAGCGTCTTCGCCGTCTACGCGGTCGCGCTGCTCGCCGCGCTGCTCGTCGTCGGGTCGATCTCCGACCACATCGGCCGGCGCCCGACCCTGCTCGCGGCCCTGGCCGTGCAGATCGTCGCGATGCTGGCCTTCGCCGGGGCGACCGACGTCGGCTGGCTGTTCGCCGCCCGGACCCTGCAGGGGATCGCGACCGGGACGGCGATCGGCGCGATCAGCGCCGCGTTGATCGACCTCCAGCCGCGGTCGAAGCCCTGGCTCGGACCGCTGATGGGGGCGGTCGGCCCGCTCAGCGGGCTCGCGCTCGGCGCGCTCGCGGCGGGTCTGCTGGTCGACTACGGCCCGGATCCGACCCGGCTCGTGTTCTGGGTCCTGGTCGCCGCGTTCGCGATCGCGATGCTCGCCGTCGTCGCGATTCCCGAGACGGTCGACCCCGACGGCCGCTGGCGCGGCTCGCTGCGGCCGCGGGTCGCGGTGCCGGCCGAGATGAGGGCGGCGTTCGTCGCCGCGGTCCCGAGCCTCGCGGCGACCTGGGCACTCGGCGGCCTGATCCTCTCGCTCGGCGCCTCGCTGACCGCCGGGATCCTCGGCGAGAGCAGCCACCTCTCCGGAGGCCTGCCGATCTTCGTCATGGCCGGGATCAGCGCCCTCGCCTCGATCTGGCTTCGCGAGGTCGCGCCGCGGGCGACGGCGCGCGGCGGGCTCGTGGCGCTGATCGCCGGGGTCGCGATCGCCCTCGCGGCGCTCGCGGCCGAGTCGAGCGTCCTCTTCCTCGCCGGCTGCGCGGTCGCCGGGCTCGGCTTCGGCCCCGCCTTCGCCGGCGTCTTCCGCGCCCTCAGCCTCCGCGCTCCCGCCGACCAGCGCGCGGCGCTGCTCTCGGCGGTCTTCGTCGTCTCCTACCTCGCGTTCAGCGTTCCGGCGATCATCGCCGGCGCCGCGGTGACCGAGCTCGGGCTGCGGACGACGGCGGAGATCTACGGCGGCGTCCTGATCGCGATCGCCGGGCTCGCGCTGGCGCTCTCCGGCAACCTCGACGAGCCGTCGAGCAGGGCGCTGAGGCGCGACGCGATCGGGCCGGCGGCCGTCGCGGAGAGCGCCGGCGGCGACTGAGCGACGGCTCGACGCCGCTCAGGCCGCGATCGGCAGCTCGAGCTGGGCGCCGGTCCGCAGCCGCCGCTGCTCGAGCGCCTCGGCATACGTCCCGTGGAGCACGTTCCGGGGCCGCACCCCGGCGATCCCGTAGCCCTCGGCCATCGCCCGGCTCAGCGTCTCCTTGAACTCGCGTCCGTGCCACGCGTGACCGCGCCGGCTACGACCGACGTGCAGGTGGACGAGCTCGTGCAGGAGCGTCTCGAGCGCGTCGCCGGGGCGGATCCCCGGATAGGCGGTGACCGAGAGCCGCCAGTCGTCCGGAATCGCGAAGCCGAGCCGGTTCGGCTTCGCGCTCGCCCGCCGCACCTTGAGCTCGGGCGCCGACCGCGCCAGCGGCCCGCCGGCGAACACGGCCAGCGTTCGCAGCCGCTCGGTCTCGCGGCGCAGGTCGACGCCCGCGACCAGGTAGTAGGACGGGTGGCGGCGGGGCGCCGACGCCCGGCGCCCCTGCGGCCGCGCCGGCCTGCGCGGGGACGTTCGCCGCAGGCCGCGCCTCACTCGGTCGGCGCCGGGAGCCCGAGCGTCTCGGCGAGCCGGCCGAGCGCCTCCTTCTCGCTCTCGGAGACCCGCTCCCCGCCGACTCCGAGGAAGCCGCCCGACTTGGTCGCCTCGGCCGCTCGCTTGGCGACCGCGAGGATGAAGCTCTTGTAGGCGTCGACCTCGTCCGGGGTGCCCTTCGCCTCGACCAGCGCGACGGACTCGCGGACCCGCGCCAGGCCCTCGTCGCGGAGCTCCTCGGCGGTCTTGAACTCGCGCTTCTGGAGCTGCGGCGGCGTGGCGACGATCTCGCCGAGCAGGTCGGAGTCGCCGTGCTGCTCGTGCGCCTCGGTGTAGGCCTTCGCCATCTGCACGCTCTCGCGGATCGTCCCGCCGCGCTGCGCCGCGATCACGATCAGCCCCGCGAGCGCGGGGCCCTCGGTGACCCTCTGCCACTCCTCGGCGTTGAACTCGGCCTTCGTCGTCATCGATTTCTCTCCAGTCTTCGGTGGTCCGCCCGAAACTCTAGGCGCCCGGCAGGTCGGCCGGATCGACCGAGTCGAGCGGATGCAGCTCGGAACGCTCGAGCGCCTCGGTGCGCAGGTGCGCGATCGCCAGGTACTCCTCCGAGCCGATCATGTCGAGGAACGCCTGGCGGGTCGGGTACTCGACCAGCGCGACGAGGTCCCAGCCGCTCGTGCCGATCACCGCCGATGAGCCCTCGCCGGCGAACAGGATCCGCGCGCCGGCCCGCTCGAGCAGCGGCTCGACCGCGGCCCCGTACTCCGCGTAGCGCTCGAAGCCACCATCGGGCTTCAGGTCGAGCAGGTTGAGCATCACGACCGGCCCCTCGGCGGCTCGTTCGGCGAGCTCCGCGAGCGCGACCGGGTTGATCGCCTCGGGGTTCTCGGGCTGCGGCTGGTCGGGCACGGCGAGGATCCTATGCGCCGCGGCAGGCCGGAATCCCCGGCGACCGGCGGCGCCTAGATCGGAAGCGCGCCCGCGACCGGGTCGGTTCTCCGCATCCGGTCGAGCGAGCGCCCAGGAGGCGAAGCAGAGCGCTCCGACGGCCGCGGTCGCGGTCAGCAGGGCTCCGGCGGCGGCGCTCAGCGCGACCCCGTTCGCGCCCAGGATCAGCACCGCGGTGGCGACGCCGAGCGTCGGGCCGATCGGCAGCAGCCCGATCACCGCGGCGGCGATCAAGAGCGCGACCGAGTCGAAGACGGAGACGTCGACCCCGAGTCCCTTGAGGACGAGCCAGTTGCGCGCCACCTGGGCGGAGACCGCGAGCACGACCAGCCCGATGATCCGGCTGCGGCCCTGGAGGCCGCGCATCACCGCGAGTCCGGCCCAGAAGCCGTCGCGGCGGTCGCGCGCGACCCGGACCAGGATCCCGATCACGACGAGCGCGAAGGCGAGGCAGATCAACGGCACCCACCAGGCGACTCCCAGCGGGCCGATCAGGGTGAACGATGTGAGGGCGACCAGCGCTCCCTCGACGACCATGATCGGGACCTCGGCGGCGAGCAGCGTGGAGACACCGGGCGAGTCGGCGGGGGCCGAGCGCCGCAGCGCCGCGATCCGGACCCCGAGCCCGAACTGGCTGTTGAAGAGGTTGCCGAGATAGCCGACGCTCGAGGCCCTGTAGAGGCGCCTGCGGCTGACCACGCCGCCGGCGGCGCCGACGCAGACGTGCCAGGCCTCGCTCCGCAGGACCAGCCAGATCAGCTGCAGGAGGATCGCGAGGCCGAGGATCCACCAGGGGGCGTCACCGAGCGCCGAGCCGAAGTCGGCCCGCTTTCCCCAGAGACCGACGGCGAGCGCCAGCGCAACGGTCAGCGTGCAGCCGACCGTGACCGCCGTCGGGTGACGGCGAACAAATGAGCGAAGGCGGTGGAAGCGGCCCGCCGCAGCCTTGCCGGCGGACTGCACGCATCCCACTCTACGCCCGGTTTCTAAAGGGCCGGTCCGCGGCGGTGCGGATATGGTCATCGGGTGGCCGGCGCGCGCCCCTCGCTGATCGAGTTCCCAGCCGACGACCCAGAGCGGGCGCTCCGCTTCTGGGGCGCGCTGCTCGGGGCCGAGCTGCAGCCGAGGACCGCCGATCAGGGAGCGGGGTGGGAGACCCACGGAAGCGGCCCGGCGGTCGGCGTCCACGAGCGCGGCCGCGGGCCCGGTGACTCGTTCTCGCTGCCCTACTTCGAGGTCGCCGACGTCGCCGCGACGGCCGAGCAGGTGATCGAGCTCGGCGGCAGCGTCGTCCACCCCGGTGAGCGATGGGCGATCTGCCGCGACTCCGAGGGCAGCCCGTTCGCGCTCGCCCGGGGCGGCAAGGGCGCCGGCTAGATTCGAGGCGGCGTGGAGGGGGAGGGGATCAGGGCGTTCGCGGCGGCGCGCGGGCTCGAGGTCCGCGACGAGGCCGAGGTGCGCGAGCTGACCCCGGGCCTGGTCGGCGGCGAGGCGCGGGCGCTGGTCGAGGGCGAGCTCGCCGCCGGGCTCGCGGGCCGCCTCTTCGTCCACTCGGGGCGTCGCGAGTCGACGGTCGTGCTGACCCGCGTCCCCGAGAGCGAGGCCTACGTGCCGGCGCTCGTCTGCCGCGACCGCGAATCCGGCGGCGGGAAGCGGCCCGCCGAGCTGCCCGCGGAGCGCTGGCAGCCGGTCGAGCTCGAGAGCGTCGAGTTCAACCGCCGCTACCGGCTGCTGATCCTCGCCGGCCAGGACCCCGGCTGGGTGCGGGAGCTGTTCTCGCCCGGCCTGATCGGCTGGCTGGCGGGCGAGGCGCCGCCCGGCCTCGGGTTCGAGATCAACGAGGGCAACCTCGTCGTCGCGCTGCCCGGCGATCTCGCCGACGCCGCGGCGGTCGAGCGCCTCTGCGCGGCCGCCGCCGAGCTCGCCGGCCGGATCCGGACCGAGGCGCTCGAGGAGGAGGCCGACCCCGACCTCTTCGACGAGTCCGAGGAGCTCGCGGCGGTCGAGCGGGCGCTGCCGCTCGTCAGCTGGGCGCGCCCGCCGGCGAGCGTCGCCGACTCGGTCGCCGCGTATCGCGCCGTCGCGGCCCGCAAGCCGAGCGTGCTCTGGACCGCGATGCTGTGGGCCGGCGCCGCGTTCGTCGTCGCCGCCGGCCTGATGACCCTGATCGCCGGAGCCGCTGATCGGACTCGCGGCAGGGCTGGTCGTCGCGGTCGCGGTCTTCGGCGTCGCCCGGCTCAGCGCATCCGCCCACTACAGCTGGGGAACCGCCTCGGTGAGCCGGGTCGGCCTCGAGGCGTTCGTGCGCGAATACGCCCGCTCGCGCAAGCTCGAGCTGCGCAACCGGTGGCGCTTTCACTCCGAGCACCGCCGGCTGCCGCTCCCCGGCTTCGCCGACCACGTGCTCGCGGGGGAGGTCCCGGGGACGAACCTCGACGGCCTCCTGGTCCTGCTCGGCGACGCCGCCGAGATGCGCTCGCGCGGGGTCGAGATCGCCTACATCGTCGATCGGCCGCTCGCCTCCGACGCGCTCGTCGTCGCGCTCGACCCGCCACCGGCGCCGGAAGCGGTCGCCGCGCTCGAGCTGCCCGACGGTTACAGCGTCGAGGTCGCCGGTGCCGAATTCTGCGTCTGGCGGCCGGTGACCGGCAACCTGCTGCGGACCGCGGCGGGCTGCGACGAGTTCCGCGAGCGCGCGGCCGCCGTCGTGGCGATGGCGAGCGGCGCCCCGCGGCCCCCGGAAGCCGGATAGATTCGGCCGATCGAGGTCTGGCCGCGGCGGGCCTCGAGGGTCTGCGTCAGGCGGGCGGCTCGGTGCCGTTCTCCGATGACGCCTGGGGCTGCAGGTAGAGGCTGAACTTGACGCCGCCGTCGGCGAACTCGGCGTCGAGCACCTTGTCGTCGAGGTAGTGGACGGTCTCGGGTTCGACCGAGATCGCGATTCCCGGCACCTTGACGTCCTCCGCCTCGGGGGTCTCGACCACGTACATCTGCAGGTCGCGTGCGTCGGCGCCGTTCGAGCTCGGCGACTGATCGCTGGTGATCCGCAACACGCCGCCGTCCGGCGCCTCGGGCTGGGTGACGATCGCCTCCACGGCCTCGGCCGCGTTCCTGGTCAGCGCGAGCATCTCGCGGCTCCTCTCGTAGCTTCTCGATCTGGGCGTTCCCCGCCAGGGCCCGGCGAAACCCCGTCACGGAGGCCGAGCCCGCTCGCGCCGCAGCGGGCCGGCCGAAATTTATCCGCGCCCCCGTTTGTGGCGCTTTGGGCCGGGTACGCCGCGGTCGTCATGGAAGCGCACGCCGCGGGAGCAGACGAGGGCCGGTTGGGAACCGTCGAGACCCGGATCCCGGCACGCCTCGACCGGCTGCCGTGGTCGAGGTTCCACTGGCGGGTCGTGATCGGGCTCGGGATCGTCTGGATCCTCGACGGGCTCGAGGTGACGATCATCGGCTTCCTCGCGCCGACCCTGACCGAGGCGGGGAGCGGCGTCTCGCTGACCACGAGCGACATCGCACTCGCCCAATCGATCTACGTCGCCGGCGCCTGCCTCGGCGCGCTCTTCTTCGGCCAGCTCACCGACCGCTTCGGGCGCAAGAAGCTGTTCCTGATCACGCTCTCGCTCTATCTGCTGGCGACGGTCGCGACCGCCTTCTCGACCACCGCAGTCTGGTTCCTGGCCGCCCGCTTCTTCACCGGCGCCGGGATCGGCGGCGAGTACTCGGCGATCAACTCGGCGATCGACGAGATGATCCCGGCCCGGGCGCGCGGCAGGGTCGACCTGATCATCAACGGCTCCTTCTGGCTCGGCGCCGTCGCCGGCGGGCTGCTGTCGCTCGTCCTGCTCCAGCAGTCGCTGTTCGCGCTCGACGTCGGCTGGCGGCTCTCGTTCGCGCTCGGGGCGACGCTCGGCCTCGGGATCCTGCTGGTCCGCCGCAACCTCCCCGAGAGCCCGCGCTGGTTGTTCATCCACGGCCGCGAGCAGGAGGCGGAGCGCCTCGTCGACGGGATCGAGTCCGAGGTCCGGGAAGAGACCGGCCAGGAGCTCGAGGAGCCCGACGACTCGATCAAGGTCCGCCAGCGGCGGTCGATCCCGTTCCGCGAGATCGCCCGGACCGCGTTCATGGTCTACCCGCGGCGCGCCGTGCTCGGCTTCGCGCTGTTCATCGGCCAGGCGTTCATCTACAACGCCGTCACGATCACGCTCGGCCTGACGCTGACCACCTACCTCGGGGTGGGCGCGAACAAGGTCGGGCTCTTCTACGCCGTCTTCGCCGCCGGCAACTTCCTCGGCCCGCTGCTGCTCGGGCGCCTCTTCGACACCGTCGGGCGCCGGCCGATGATCGCCGGGACCTACCTGATCTCGGCGGTGATGCTGGCCGCGGTCGGGATCGCCTTCAACGGCGAGATCTTCAGCGACTGGGGCCTGACCCTCGCGCTCGCGGCGACCTTCTTCTTCGCCTCGGCCGGCGCCAGCTCCGCGTACCTGACCGTCAGCGAGGTCTTCCCGATGGAGATCCGGGCGCTCGCGATCGCCTTCTTCTACGCGATCGGGACCGCGATCGGCGGGATCACCGGGCCGCTCGTGTTCCAGAAGCTGGGCGAGTCCGGGGACGTCGGCCAGGTGATGATCGCCTACCTGATCGGCGCCGCGGTGATGGCCGTCGGCGGGATCGTCGAGCTGATCCTCGGCGTCCGCGCCGAGCAGCAGCCGCTCGAGGACATCGCGAAGCCGATCACCGCCCGCGAGGCCGAGGAGGGCACCGAGGCGCGAGGAGGAACCCGCGCGCCGCGAGGCCGAGGAGTCCGATCGCCGGGTGCGGGAGCGGATCGCCCGCGAGCGGATCGGGCTGCGCCGCTGGCGCCCCGGCCCCGGGAGCGCCTCCTACTCGCCCTTCCTGCCGCCGCCGACGGAGCCGAACCCGCAGTGGCTCGACCACGAGGTCGAGATCATCAACCGCGCCCTGCTCGAGCACGGCGTGATGACCCGGGAGGCGCTCGCGCAGCGGGTCGGCGCCCACTACTGGGGGCCGGGGCGCTTCCGGGCCGCGCTCCGCGCCGCGATCGGCGACGGCACCGTGCGGCGGCTCGGGCGCAACACGTACGCCCCCGCGTCGGGCAGCGCGCCGCGGACCCCCGCGGGCAGCACCGCGGCATAGGAGAGCGGTGGCGCTCGGCTGCCACGTGTTCGGACATCGGATCCGCTTCTGGGCGGAGTCCGAGACGATGCGCTGGAGCTGTGAGCGCGACTGCGGGTTCGAAGGAGAGAAGGCGTACCCGAGCTCCACCGAGGCGCGCCGCTATGCGGCCGCCTTCGACCGCGAGGACGCCGACAAGCTCGGCAAGCGCTCGCCTCTCTCGCTGCTGCCGCTGCGCCTCGCCTGGCGCCGCGGCCGCTCCCAGGCCGGCTGAGCTCCCGAACCCCGCAAATGGTTTCCTGCAAGTCGGCGGCCCGGTGCCCGGTAGCTTTCCGGCACTCCCATGCCGACCGGAGAGCCTCAGAGACGGGTCCCGGCATCTGCGCCGCAGACACGCGCGGCGAGAAGCCCTCGTTCGCCGCCGCCGCCAGCGCCGTGCCGGCGCAGTGGTCGCGCTCGTCGCCCTGCTGGCGATCGTCGCGCTGCTGGTCCCGCGCGGGAGCGGCAGGCACGACAGCGGCTCCGTCCTCGCCAGCTCGTCGACCCCGCCGAGCGCGCTCGAGCGCAGCAGGCAGGGCCGCGGCGAGCAGGAGCGCGCGATCGACCGGGTGCTCGGCTACACGGCCTTCGTCCGCGAGGGGAGGCCGCTGAAGCGCGAGGTCGCGCTCACCTTCGACGACGGTCCCGGCCCCTACACCGCCCCGATCCTCCGCATCCTGCGCCGCCACGACGCCCCCGCCACCTTCTTCAACGTCGGGCTGATGCTGGACTCGTTCCATCGCCTGACCAGCGAGGAGCTCGACCAGGGCCACGCGGTCGGCGCGCACACGTTCGATCACGCGAAGATGGGCGAGCTCCCGCCGCGGTCCCAGGAGGCGCAGCTGACCCGGCTCGACTACGCGATGAGCGCCCACCACCTGCCCGACCCGCGTCTCTTTCGCCCGCCGTTCGGGTCCTATGACTCAGACACGATCGACCTGCTTCGCGAGCGCGGCATGCTGATGGTGCTGTGGAGCACCGACACCGGCGACTACCTGAACCCCGGCGCCGACGTGATCGCCGAGCGGGCGCTCGCGGGAGCGAAGCCCGGCGCGGTGATCCTCATGCACGACGCCGGCGGCGATCGCACCCAGACGATCGAGGCGCTGCCGAAGATCCTCGCGGGGCTCGAGAAGCGGCACCTGACCCCGGTCACGGTGCCCGAGCTGCTGGTCAGACGACCCGCCGGCGCGCGATCAGCAGCTCGGCGACATCTCCGACCAGGAGATCTCGACCGAGAGCGCGGCTACTGCGCCTCCGCCCGTCGTCGGCGCGACGCCCTGACCCGTTCGGTCTTCGCGAGCTCGGCCTTGCGGAGCCGCAGGGTGCGCGGTGTGATCTCGACGCATTCGTCCTCGCGCAGGAACTCGAGCGCGCCCTCGAGCGAGAGCGGGCGGGGAGGGATCAGGCGGACGAGGATGTCGGCGCTGGCGGCGCGGACGTTGGTCTGGTGCTTCTGCTTCGTCGGGTTGACGTCGAGGTCGTCGGGGCGCGAGTTCTCGCCGACGATCATCCCCTCGTAGACCTCCTCGCCCGGCCCGACGAAGAGGCTGCCGCGGTCCTGAAGCGAGTGGATCGCGAAGCTCGCGGTCTCGCCCCGTCGGTCGGAGACCAGCGCCCCGGTCGGCCGCGTGCGCAGCTCGCCCGCCCACGGCTCCCAGGCCTCGAACACGTGGTGCAGCAACCCGGTCCCCCGGGTCTCGGTCAGGAACTCGGTCCGGAAGCCGATCAGCCCGCGGGCCGGGGCGAGGTAGTCGAGCCTCACCCAGCCGGTCGAGTGGTTGATCATCTGCTCCATCCGGCCCTTTCGCAGGGCGAGCATCTGGGTGACGACGCCGACGTACTCCTCCGGGATGTCGATCGCGAGCCGCTCGACCGGCTCGCAGACCCGCCCGTCGAGCTCGCGGGTCAGCACCTGCGGCTGGCTCGCGGTCAGCTCGAAGCCCTCGCGGCGCATCAGCTCGAGCAGGACGACGAGCTGCAGCTCGCCCCGGCCGTGGACCTCCCAGGCGTCGGGACGCTCGGTGTCGCGGACCCGGATCGAGACGTTGCCGACCAGCTCCTGGTCGAGCCGGGCGCGGATCTGGCGTGCGGTCAGCCTCGTGCCGTCGCGCCCGGCGAGCGGCGAGTCGTTGATCCGGACGACGATCGAGAGCGACGGCTCGTCGACGGTGATCACGGGCAGCGGCCGCGGGTCGTCGAGGTCGGCGAGCGTCTCGCCGATCGTCACCTCGTCGAGCCCGGCGACGGCGATGATCTCGCCCGGCCCGGCCTCCGCCGCCTCGACCCGGTCGAGCGCCTCGGTCACGTAGAGGTTCGAGATCGCCGCCGGCTCGATCGAGCCGTCGGCGCGACACCAGGCGATCGGGGCGCCGGCGCGGATCGTCCCGTTGTGGACCCGACAGAGCGCGAGCCGGCCGACGTACGGCGAGGCGTCGAGGTTGGTGACGTGCGCCTGCAGCGGGGCGTCGGGGTCGTACTCGGGGGCGGGGATGTGGTCGACCATGAGCTCGAGCAGCGGTCGCAGGTCGGTGCCCTGCTCGCCCTCGACCGTCGCCGCCCATCCGGCCCTGGCGTTCGCGTAGACGATCGGGAACTCGACCTGGTCGTCGCTCGCGTCGAGGTCGAGGAAGAGCTCGTAGACCTCGTCGACGACGGCGCCGATCCGGGCGTCGGGGCGGTCGACCTTGTTGACGACCAGGATCACCGGCAGCCGTGCCTCGAGCGCCTTGCGGAGCACGAACCGGGTCTGCGGCATCGGTCCCTCGGAGGCGTCGACGAGCAACAGGATCCCGTCGACCATCGTCAGCGACCGCTCGACCTCGCCGCCGAAGTCCGCGTGGCCCGGGGTGTCGACGATGTTGAGCTTCACGCCGCCGTGGTGGACGGCGGTGTTCTTGGCGAGGATCGTGATCCCCTTCTCGCGCTCGAGGTCCATCGAGTCCATCACCCGCTCGGCGACCTCGGCTCCCTCGCGGAAGGCGCCCGACTGCCACAGCATCGCGTCGACCAGGGTCGTCTTGCCGTGGTCGACGTGGGCGACGATCGCGATGTTGCGGAGGTCCGAGCGGAGGGCCATCGGAGCGGGTGAGTGTGGCAGGGCGCGGCCCGGGCGCCCGCCGGCCGGCGCTAGTTGCTCACGTGGCGGCTCTCGAGGATGAACGTGTCGGTGGCGAGCTCGCGCTTCGCGTCGTGCTTGGGGACGAACCCGAGAACGCGGCGGCGGGTGGCCTTCGTGACCGCCGCGATCGCCTCGCGGTCATAGTCGCGGGACTCGGGTGAGCGGGGCGTCTCGCCGTCGGCGTCCGCGTCGGTTTCCCTGGCGGCCCCCTCCATCACGCACTTGATGACGTCGCCGTTGATCTCGGTGTTGATCGTCGTCGGGCGCGAGCCGGCGTGGCGCTGCCAGACCGCTCCCAGCGACCGGCCGATCTCGTCACAGACCTCCGGCGCGCGCCGCTTCGATGTGGTGGGCGTGCTGGCCTCCGGGTCGCTCATCGCAACCCCTTTCCCTCTCCTCGCTTCGTAACCGGGGCTTCAAGAGGGCGGAGGAGGAGGTGAAGTGCCCAACCGGCGGTGAGCCGAGTCTACCGCCCGTGGCCTGAGACATCGCACCCGGATGCGCCGTGATTGCGGGCATTTCGAGGGCCACCTGCTACCGTCGTCTGCGTCGGTCGCCAGTTCGGCGTCCGAGGAGTTCCGTTTCTTCCGTGCACTCGTGAGTGCGTCCGGGTCACAGGATTCCCACCACTCACAAGGAGTTGCACCACAATGTCTTTCGCCGATCTCGGCGTATCGCGCCCTGTCGCGGGCGCACTCGCAAAGCGCGGAATCACCGCGCCGTTCGCGGTCCAGAAGCTCGTCATCGAGGACGTGCTCGACGGCCACGACGTACTCGTGCAGTCGCCGACCGGGTCGGGCAAGACGCTCGCCTTCGGCGCCCCGCTCGTCGACCTGATCGAGGCCGACGACCGCCGCCCGGCGGCGCTCGTCCTCGCCCCGACCCGCGAGCTCGCGGTTCAGATCGTCGACGAGCTGCGCGACATCGCCACCTCTCGCGCCCTCTCGATCGCCCCGGTCTACGGCGGCGTCGGGCTCGAGAAGCAGGCAAGACGCGCCGCGCGCGCCCACATCGTCGTCGCCACCCCCGGGCGGCTCGAGGACCTGCTGGGCCGCCGAGCCTTCAGCCTCGACCACGTGCGCGTGCTGATCATCGACGAGGCCGACCGGATGCTCGACATGGGCTTCAAGCCGGCCGTCGACCGGATCGTCGCCCAGACACCGCGCGACCGCCAGACCCTGTTCTTCTCGGCGACGCTCGAGGCCGCCCCGGGCAAGGTCGCCCGCGCCTACACCCGCGATGCCCGCCGCCACGTCCACGAGCCGGTCGCCGAGGACCGCAGCGAGGTCACGCACCGTTTCGTCCACCTCGAGCACACCGACAAGCTCGGCGCCCTGGTCGATGAGCTGCGCGGCGACCGCGGCCGGACGCTCGTCTTCGTGCGCACCAAGCGCGGCGCCGACCGGCTCGTCAAGCGGCTCGACAAGCGCGGCGTCGAGGCGGTCGCGATGCACGGCGACAAATCACAGGGCCAGCGCGAGCGCGCCCTGAAGAGCTTTGCCGCGGGGAAGATCGACACTCTGGTCGCTACAGATGTCGCCGCCCGCGGCATCGACGTCGAGGAGATCACGCACGTGATCAACTTCGACGCACCCGGCGACCGCGACGCCTACGTGCACCGGGTCGGACGATCCGGGCGCGCCGGGCGCGACGGTGCCGGGATCAGCTTCGTGCTCCCCGACCAGGGCGACGAGATGCGCCAGATCGCCCACAGCCTCGGTCTGGCGAGCGAGTTCGACCGCGAGCGCCCCCGTCACGGTGGCGCGCACCGAAACGGCGGGGCGCACCAAAATGGCGGGGCGCACCAAAACGGCGGGGCGCCCCGCCACGCCGCTGCCGCGCCGCGGGGCAACGGTCGCCACGGCCGCAGCCGGCGTCGCAACCGCCGCCGCTAGGGCGGCGGCGGGGCGGTCGGTGCCGCTGGGGCGGGAGCGAGTCGCGATGCGGGGTGCCTATCGTGTTGGCCATGACTGACACCGCGACCGCACCGCAGACCGACGAGAGCCTCGACGCCGCGCGCTGGGACCTGGAGCCGCTGGTCGGCGCCGAGGGGCCCGACGGGGCGCGCGCCCGCCTCGACGAGGCGAGCTCGCGCGCCGACGCGTTCGCCGAGCGCTACCGAGGGGCGCTGGGCGAGCTCGACGCGGCGTCGGTGGCCGCCGCGATGCGCGAGCTCGGCGAGATCTACGAGCTGGTCGGCCGCGCCGGCACATACGCCTCGCTGGCGTTCTCCGTCGACACGCTGACCCCCGAGGTCGGGGCGCTGATGCAGGAGGTCAACGAGCGCTCGGCGGCGATCGAGACGTCGCTGTTGTTCTTCGACCTCGAGTGGAACCAGCTGCCCGACGAGCGCGCCGAGGAGCTGCTCGGCTCGGGCGAGCTCGAGTTCTGCCGCCACCACCTGAAGACCCTGCGCCGCTACCTGCCGCACCAGCTGACCGAGCCCGAGGAGCGGATCCTGACCGAGACGGCGGTCACCGGCTCGTCGGCGTTCGCGCGGCTGTTCACCGAGCAGGTCTCCGCGGTCACGGTCGAGCTCGCCGACTCCGAGCAGCCGGTGCAGCTCGAGGAGGCGCTGAGCCGCCTCCAGGACCCCGATCGCGAGCGCCGCGCCGATGCGGCGAGCGCCGTCACCGCCGCGCTCGAGCCCGGGCTGCGGACCCGGGCCTACGTCTTCAACACGCTGCTCGCCGACAAGGCGACCAAGGACCGGCTGCGTTCGTATGAGAGCTGGATCGCCTCCCGCAACCTCGCCAACGAGGCTTCCGACGAGTCCGTGGCGGCGCTGATCGAGGCGGTCACGTCGCGATACGAGCTGGCGCGGCGCTGGTACCGGCTCAAGGCGCGGCTGCTCGGCCTCGACCGGATCGCCGACTACGACCGGATGGCGCCGGTCGCCGAGACCGAGCGCCGGATCCCCTACGACGAGGCACGCGAGCTGGTGCTCGACTGCTACCGCGGCTTCTCGCCCGAGCTCGGCGACGTCGTCGAGGAGTTCTTCACCGGCGCCTACATCGACGCCCCCGCGGTGCCCGGCAAGCGCGGCGGCGCCTTCTGCTCCTACGCGGTGCCCACCGCTCACCCGTACGTGCTGCTCAACTACACGTCGCGCCCCGGCGACGTGCTGACGATGGCGCACGAGCTCGGTCACGGCGTCCACGCCGCGCTCGCGCGCCCGCAGGGGATCTTCGAGTTCGCGACCCCGTTGACGGTCGCCGAGACCGCCTCGATCTTCGGCGAGGCGATCGTCTTCGGGCGGCTGCTCGAGCGCGCGCCCGACCGCGCCGAGCGCCTCTCGCTGCTCGCCGAGTCGCTCGACGGCGCCGTCGGAGCGGTCTTCCGCCAGGTGGCGATGAACCGCTTCGAGGAGCGCGTGCACGGCGAGCGCCGCGGCTCCGGCGAGCTCTCGGTCGACGCCTTCGCGTCGGCCTGGGTCGACACCCAGGCCGACCTGCTCGGCGACTCGGTCGAGCTCACCGACGGCTACTCGTCCTGGTGGTCCTACGTGCCGCACTTCATCGGCACGCCGGGCTACGTCTACGCCTACGCCTACGGGCACCTGCTGGCGCTCTCGGTCTACGGTCGCTACGAGCAGCAGGGCGCCGGCTTCGTCGACTCCTACCTCGAGCTGCTCCGCGCCGGCGGCTCGATGCCGCCCGAGGAGCTCGGGCAGATCGTCGGCGTCGACCTCACCGACCCGGGGTTCTGGGGCTCGGGGCTCGATCTGATCGAGCGCCGGCTCGAGGAGGCCGAGCGGGTCGCCGCCGAGAGCGGCTAGGCCGGATCCGCTGCGCCCGGTCGCCGCGGCTCGAGGATGACGAGCGGGATCTCGCGCCCGGTCCGGCGCTGGTAGTCGGCGTAGCCCGAGTAGGTCGCGACGGCGCGCGGCCAGAGGCGCTCGCGCTCGGCCTGGTCGGCGACCCGCGCCCGCACGGCGAGGCGCCTGCGGCCGACCTGGATCGTCGTCTCGGGGTTCGCGACGAGGTTGTGAAACCAGGCCGGGTGCTTCGGATAGCCGCCCTTGGAGGCGACGATCACGTAGTCGTCGCCGTCGCTGATGTAGATCAGCGGCGAGGTGCGCACGGCGCCGCTCTTCGCGCCGACGTGGTCGAGCAGCAGCATCCGGCCGCCGACGCCGGGGATCCGCTCGCCGACGAGGCCGCCGCTGGCGCGGTAGACGAACGTGTGGCCCTCCATCGCCCGGCGCAGCAGCGGCCAGGAACGATCGGCGAGGTCGAGGTAATCCACCGCGCGAGCCTTGCAGATCGTGGCGGCGGGGCGCTAGACGGCCCGGTCGGCGACCGGCTCGCGCGCCGGAGGCTCGAGCTCGAAGGCGCCGGCGACGAGCTCGTAGGAGCGGACCCGGTCGGCGTGGTCGTGGACCATCGTCGTGATCATCAGCTCGTCGGCCTCGGTGTCGGCGATCAGCCGGTCGAGCTTCGCCCGCACGGTCTGCGGTCCGCCGATCGCCGCCGAGCCGGTGAGCGGGCTGACGCTCGCCTCCTCCGCGGCGCTGAACTCGTGCGCCGCGGCCTCCTCGGGGCTCGGAAGGCGGGTCGGCCTGCCCGCGCGCAGCCGGGCCATCGAGAGCCGCGCCGGGCCGGCGAGCCAGCGGGCGCGCTCGTCGTCGGCGGCGCAGACGACGGCGACGGCGACCATCGCGTGCGGCTCGGAGAGGACGTCGGAGGGCGAAACGCCTCGCGGTAGAGCGCCAGCGCCGGGATCGTGTTGCGGGGGCTGAAGTGGTGGGCGAACGAGAACGGCAGCCCGAGCATGCCGGCGAGCTGGGCGCTGTAGCCGCTCGAGCCGAGCAGCCAGATCGCGGGCATGTCGCCGAGCCCCGGCACGGCCGTGATCCGGCGGTAGGGGCTGGACTCGGAGAAGCTGCCGTTGAAGAACCCGATCAGCTCGCCGAGCTGGCGCGGGAAGTCCTCGTCGGAGAGCGGGTCGGCGGACCGCCGCAGCGCCGCGGCTGTGATCTGGTCGGTGCCGGGAGCGCGGCCGATCCCGAGATCGATCCTTCCCGGGTGAAGCGCCTCGAGCATCCCGAACTGCTCGGCGACGACGAGCGGCGCATGGTTCGGCAGCATCACGCCTCCGGAGCCGATCCTGATCGTCTCGGTCTCGGCGGCCAGCGTCGCCGCGAGCACCGCCGGGGCCGAGCTCGCGATCCCGGGCAGGTTGTGGTGCTCGGCGACCCAGTGGCGCCGGTAGCCGAGCCGCTCGACCCGGCGCGCGAGGTCGACCGAGTTGCGAAGCGCGTCGGCGGGCGAGGAGTCGTCGGCGACCGTCGCGAGGTCGAGGACCGAGAGCTCGATCATCGGACCAGTTTGCCAGAGGGCCCGCGCGACGCCGCGACCCGGCGCCGGAGAACCGCTTGAACAAGCGGTATTGGCGCGGGTGCGAGGGCGTTTGGTACCTTAAGTGACCCGGGTCGCGGAACCTTGCGGCCCCCGAGTTCGGTCCGTCGTGCGCCTGTGAGTGCTGTCGGGGTCCTCGGATCTTCACCGCTCACAAGGAGTCGCAGATGACATCGATCGCCGATACCGGCACTCATCGCCCAGTCAACAAGCCCTCACGCAGGCGTGGTTCCACGTCTGAGTCGCGCTGCGCGCGCTGCGGCGTCGTCAGCCGCTGGATGCCGGGCCACGAGCGCCGCGGCCCGCCCGCCGGCTGGGTGAGGTCGGGCGACGTCGCCCACTGCCTCTCCTGCCGGCGAGCCCTCGCGACCGAGGAGGCGGATGCGAACTCGCCCGAGGGCTCGACGCTCGAGGAGCGGGCCAAGATCCGCACCCAGGCGCTGATCGAGTTCGAGATCGACCGCGATCCCGACCGCCCGAACGGCGAGATCGCCAAGGTCGTGCGCTGCTCGGTCCCCGCGGTGCTGAAGGCGCGCCGGCGCCTCGAAGCCGCCTGAGCACCGCCGTCTCGGCAAGCTGACGCCTCGGGGCCGCGAATCGCTCCGGGCCGGGGCGTAGATTCGGGCCCGGTTGGCCCGCGCTTCGACGACCCCGATCCTGCACCGCTGCGACCCGGATGAGATCCGCTCGCTGCGGGCGCAGTCGCGCTTCTTCTGGGCCGATCTGCGCCTCGCCAAGGAGCTCACGGCGGAGCGGGTTGCCGACGCGTTCGGCCTCTCGCCGGGCGCCCTGGCGACGCTCGGGCATTTCGGCTCGGCGCAGCCACCGCGGGTGACGCGCCGCTACCACGTCGACGACGAGTGCGTGGTCTTCCCGTTCTGGTGCGCGCTCGAGCCCGGCCCCGGACCGCTCGTGGTCTTCCAGGTCAACGTCGTCCTGCACGGCGACTACCTGCTCACCGTCCACACGCGCGAGTACGACCTCCCGCAACGGCTCGTCGGCGGCGAGCTCCCGAAGGGGCGGACGGAGCGCTACGCCGTCTACGCGGCGCTCGACGGGATGATCGACACGACGGTCGACGCGCTCGCCGACATCGCCGAGCGGATGGCGCAGCTTCAGGACCTGATGTTCAGCTCCGAGCCCCGCCCCCGGCGGGACGAGGGCACCGTCCGCGACCTGCGCACGAAGCTGACCCACCTGCGGATCCGCGTCGGTCCGGAGCGGTCGCTGTTCGAGCGGATCGGGGAGGAGATCGAGCACATCCCCGGCCTCGAGGCCGATCGCGAGAAGTACTTCGACCGGATCCAGAGGCAGCTGGACCACACCGTGGAGGGGATCGACGCCGCGGGCGACTCGCTCTCGCACGCGCTCGAGATCCAGACCAACGAGGTGATGGCGCGGCTGACGATCGTCGCGACGATCTTCCTCCCGCTGACGCTGCTCACCGGCTTCTTCGGGATGAACTTCGAATGGATGGTGAGCCAGATCGATTCCGGCCTCGCGTTCTGGCTGCTCGGCGTCGGCAGCCTCGTCCTCGTCACGGTCGTGATCACCGTGAGGCTGCTCGGCCGCCCCGAACGGCCGGGTCACCGCGCCCGCTGAGCGGCGACCGCGGCATACACTCGCCGACCATGGCGTGGGCCCCCGAGACGCCGGGTATGTGATCGGAGTGTCCGCGACGCCTGCCCCACCGTCTGCCCGACAGCGAGTTGCTCGAAGCGCTCGGCGAGATCTCCGACCTCGGCCGCGCCCGGGCGCTGCTCGCCTGGGACGAGCGCACGAAGATGCCGCCCGGCGGGGCCGCGGCCCGGGCCGAGCAGATCGCGACCCTGACCCGACTGCGCCATCAACGGCTCTCGGCCGACCGGATCGGCTCGCTCGTCGATCGGCTCGAGGCCGGCCTCGACGGGGCGGGACCCGAGTCGTTCGACGCGGCGCTCGTCCGCGCGACCCGCCGCGACTGGGAGAAGGCGCGGCGGGTGCCCGCGGAGCTGCGAGCCGAGACGGCGCGGGCGACCTCGCTCGCCGAGCACGCCTGGGAGGCGGCCCGCGCCGAGTCCGACTTCGCCGCCTTCCTGCCGAGCCTCGAGCGGGTGATCGAGCTGCGGCGCCGCTACGTCGAGTGCTTCGACGTACGAGCACCCCTACGACCCGCTGCTCGACGACTTCGAGCCCGAGATGAAGACCGCGCAGCTGCGGCCGCTGATCGAGAGCCTGCGCGAGGGCACCGTCTCGCTGCTCGAGCGGATCGCGGCCTCCGGTCGCGAGCTCGACGCGGCGCCGCTTCACGGCGAGTTCCCGGTCGCCGAGCAGGAGCGGCTGGCGCGCCGGGTGGCCGAGCTGCTGCCGCTCGATTCCGGCTCCTGGCGCCTCGACTCGACCGTGCACCCGTTCGCGACCGGGATCGCGATCTCCGATCAGCGGATCACGACGCGCTTCGACCCCGGCTACGTCGGGACCGCGCTGTGGGCGGTGATCCACGAGGTCGGCCACGCGATCTACAACAACGGCTACGCGCCCGAGCTCGAGCGGACGACGCTCGGCCGCTCGGTCTCGCTCGGCTTCGACGAGTCCCAGAGCAGGCTCTGGGAGAACTGGGTCGGGCGCGGCCGACCCTTCCTCGGCTACCTGCTGCCGATCCTCGCGGAGCGCTTCCCGCAGCGGTTCGCCGGCCTCGACGCCGACGGCCTCTACCGGGCCGCGAACCGGGTCGAGCCTTCGCTGATCCGGGTCGAGGCCGACGAGGTCACCTACAACCTCCACATCGCGCTGCGCTTCGAGCTCGAGGTCGAGCTGTTCGAGGGCGGCCTCCAGGCGCGCGAGCTGCCCGACGCGTGGCGCGCGATCGTCGCCCGCTACCTCGGGATCGAGGTCCCCGACGACGCCCACGGGGTGCTCCAGGACGTCCACTGGGCGGACGGGTCGTTCGGCTACTTCCCCACCTACTCGCTCGGCAACCTGATCGCCGCCGCGGTCTGGGAGCGGGCCCGAGCGGCGCTCGGCGACCTCGACTCGCAGCTCGCGGCCGGCGAGCTCGAGCCGCTTCGCGATCACCTACGCGAGCAGATCTACCGCCACGGCGCCAAGCTGCTGCCCGACGAGATGGTCGCCGAGGTGACCGGTGGCCCGCTCGACACGGCGCCGCTGCTCGCCCATCTGGAGCGCAAGTACGGCGAGCTCTACGGGTTCGGCGAGCCCGGCTGAGCCGGGTCGGGACTTGCCGACACGCCCGCCGACCCGGGACGCCGGCCGACCCGCGACGGCCCGCCGACCCGAGGGTTTGTCAGCCGTGCGGCGACAAACCCGCGACTCGAACCACGCGCGGAGCTCCGGCGCTAGGAGGCCTTGGCGATCGCCCGGTCCATCGCCGCGGCCGGGCTCTCGACCACCTTGCCGTGGCCCGGTGCGAGCCGGGGCGGGTCGAGCGCCCGCAGCGCCCGTGCGGAGTCGAGCGCGGTCGGCCGGTGCCAGGTCGCGAGGTAGGGGAGCGGGAAGAGCCAGTTCGCCTTCGCGCAGGTCGCGACGCCGCCGAGGGTCGAGTACGCGTCGCCGCAGTAGAGGGTCCTGTCGCGGGTGTCGAGCAGCGCCACGTGGCCGGGCGTGTGCCCGGGGGCCGCGATCACCTCGAGCGAGCCGACGCGGTCTCCCGCCGACGACCGTGCGGTCGGGCTTCCGCTTCGCGCCGGGGAAGCCGCCGCGGACCTTGTCGACCGGCTCGCCGGGCTCGAGGGTCTTGTCCTTGTCGAGCAACCGGGCGTCGCGGGTGGAGATGATCACCTCGGCGTCGGGCACGCGCTCGGCGAGCGCGTCGAGCGAGCCGATGTGGTCGCCGTGGGCGTGGGTGAGCAGGATCCGCCGGATCGGCGCGCCCTCGGCGTCGGCGGCGGCCGCGATCACGCCGGCCGATCCCGCGATCATCGTGTCGATCACGGTCAGGCCGTCCTCCTCTTCGACCAGGTAGGCGTTCACGAACCCGAGCCGGCTGATCCGGTTTACGGTCGCCATCGGACAGCCAGGCTCAGCGTTGCCGGTCGCGGCGGCGCGGCTATCCTCAGCCGATGCCCGGCGTCGTCGAGCAGATCGCGATCACGCCGACCGAGTCGGCGCTCCCGGAACGGGTCGAGTCGGTCGCGGCACCGGCCGGCCAGGGCCTGGTCGGCGACCGCTACTTTCTCGAGCGGCCCGAGAAGCGCGAGTCCGGAAGCGACATCACGCTGATCGAGGCCGAGGCGCTCGAGGCGTTCACGGCCGAGACCGGGATCGCGCTCAGCCACGAGGAGTCGCGCCGCAACATCCTCACCCGCGGGATCGGGCTCAACGATCTGGTCGGGAGGCGCTTCCGGGTCGGTGAGGTGGAGTGCGTCGGGATCGAGCTCTGCGAGCCCTGCAACCACCTCCAGAGCCTGACGCGCCCCGGGGTGCTGCGGGGAATGGTCCACCGCGCCGGTCTCAACGCCGAGGTCGTCACGGGCGGGACGATGGCGGTCGGCGACGAGGTCGAGGAGCTTTGACGAGGTGAGCCTCGGGGGCAGGGTCGCGGTCGCCGCGATCGCGACAATCGTGCTCGCCGCGGCGGCTCCCGCGTCGGGGGCGGTGAGCGAGGGCGTGTTCACCGTCAAGGGTGCGCCGGCGCCCGGGCCCGACCGGTTCGACCAGGTGCTCGTGCACCGGTTCGGGCCGAAGAGCGCGAAGCGCGTCCTCGTGCTGATGCCCGGGACCCAGGGCGGCGCCGGGGACTTCACGATCGACGGCCGCTGGCTCGCCTCCCATGTCAAGGGCCTCCAGGTCTGGGCGATCGACCGCCGCACCTACGCGCTCGAGGACACGTCGGTCTTCGAGCAGGGCCTCGCCGGCGAGCGCTCGCCGCAGGAGGTCTTCGACTACTACCTCGGCTGGATCAGCGGCGCGACGCCGCCCAGCCACTACAACTTCGTCGACACGTCGCAGCTCGGCTTCACCCGCGAGTGGGGGATGAAGGTCGCGCTCGACGACGCGCGCCGGGTGGTGAAGCTGGCCCGCGAGGGCGGGCGTAGGGTGATCCTCGGGGGTCACTCGCTCGGCGCCTCGCTGACCGTCGCCTACGCCGCCTGGGACTTCAACGGCCGTCCCGGCTACAAGGACCTCGACGGGTTGGTGCTGATCGACGGGGGGCTGCTCGGCAGCTTCGACGCCTACGACCTCGCCCAGGCCAAGGAGCAGATCACGGCACTGCAATCCGCCAGCCCGTTCCTCGACCTGCTCGGCACCGGGATCCCCGAGGCGGCAGGGTTGTTCGCCGAGCTCGGGGGGCTGTTCGCGAAGCTCGACCCGACCGGCGACGGCTCGACCCTGCAGAACTTCCCGCTGCTGCCGCCCGACTTCAAGCCCGCGGTCCCGGCGACCAACCGCGCCATCCTCGGCTACGCGTTCGATCGCGACAGCTCGCCGCCGAGCCTCGGTCTGTTGCACGTGAACGCCGGCGGCCTCGCCGATTCGGGAACTCCGCGCGACTGGGTCGACGGCGGCGTCACCCCGGTCGCCAACCTCGCCGACACCTTCGCCCAGGAGCCGACCAACGCGGTCGAGTGGTTCTTCCCGACCCGGCTGACGATCGACACCAACGGCGCCGACCAGATGCGGATGAACGACGTCGGCAGGTTCCTCGGGCTGCGGCTCGAGCACACCAGGCAGGTGGACCTGCCGCTCTACGCCTTCCAGACCGACCTCCCCGACGCGCACGTGCTCGATGGTGCGCGTGCCTTCATCAAGCGCTCGGCGACGAGCAGCGCAGAGGCGGTGCTCGTCAACCGCGACCCGCAGACCAGCCACCTCGACCCGCTGACCGCGGCTCCGCCGGCGAACGACTTCCTGCGGACCGTGAAGCCGTTCCTGGCCGGGGCGTTCGGGCGCTGAGCGGCCTCAGGTCGCGTAGTCCTCGCTGCCGATGATGTGCAGCGAGACGTAGGGCTCGTCGCCGACGACCCAGCTGTCGTGGCCCGGCGGGACGTAGAAGAAATCGCCCGGCCCCATGACGATCTCGGCCCCGTCGTCCATCTTCGCCACCGCCCTGCCGCTGAGCACGAGGCCGACGTGCTCGACCTCGCAGGAGCTCTGACCGGAGGCGGCGCCGACGTGCTCGGACCACTTCCATCCCGGCTCGTAGGTCGCGCGGCCGAGCGTCGCCGGCCCGACCCGGTAGAGCTCGAACCTCCCCTTCTCGAACGTGCGCGTCTCGGTCGGGGAGTCGAAGTTGATCGTCGTCAGATCCACGCCCGGGAGTTTCGCACCGCGAACACGCGCGGCGGCCTCGCGGGGACTCAGGAGCGCCGCGAAGGATCGCGGTCGAGCTCGCGCATCCGATCGCGGACCCGGCGGCGCTTCGCGACCAGCTCGGCCTCGAGCTTTGCGATCGCGTCGCGGCGGCGGCGGATCAGCTCGAGCTGGCGGTCGATGTGCGCCGAGGCCTCCTCGAGGACCTCGCGGCGGCGCACCGGGTCCTCGATCCCCGAGTGCCACTCGCGCCGCAGGCCGGCTCGCGCGTCCTCCGCCGCGGCGAGCTCGCGCAGCTCCTCGAGCGAGATCCCGAGCACGGCCTTGAGCTCGAGCAGCTCGCGGAGCCGCTCGACGTCGGCGTCGTCGTAGAGCCGGTGGGCGCCGGGCTCGCGCGGGCCCGAGCGCGGCAGCAGCCCGAGCTCCTCGTAGTAGCGGATCGTCCGCGGCGTCGTCTCGGTGCGCTCGGCGACCTCGCCGATGCGCAGCCGGCGCTGCGCGCTCATGCCGCCACCTGGCCGGTGGCGACGCCGGAGCGGTCGCCCGGAGCGGTTTCATCCTGCGCCGATTCGGCGTGGCGCGGGCGCAGCAGCGTCACGGCGGCTCCGATCAGCGAGGTCGCGGCGAGCACCCAGAGCGCCGTGTGCATGTTGTGGATGAACGGTTCGAGCTTCGCCTGCGAGAGGTGATCGGTGACCCCGGAGAAGATGCTCAGCAGGACGTCCTTCGGCACCGACGCGGTGACCACCGCGAGCACGAAGGCGATCGAGATCACGGCGCCGGTGTTCTGAAGCATCATCCGCGCGCCGGCGGCGATCCCGCGCCGGTGGGCCGGCACCGCCCCCATCATCGCCGCCGTGTTCGGGGAGTTGAACATCCCCGAGCCGACGCCGACCAGGAACAGCCACAGCGCGCTCTCCCAGTAGGCGCTCGTCTCGACCAGCGTCGTCATCAGCGCGAGCGCGATCGCGCTGATGATCATCCCGGCGCAGGCGAGCGCCCGCGAGCCGCGGCGGTCGGCCCAGATCCCGGCGAGCGGCGAGGCGATCAGCATCCCGATCGCCATCGGCGCGAGCTTGATCCCGGCGGTGATCGGGTCGTCGCCGATGACGCCCTGGAAGTAGAAGACGAACACGAACAGCAGCGCGAACCGCGACAGGCCGTTGATGAACGCGGCGCCGCTCGCAGCGGCGAAGAGGCGGTTCTCGAAGATCGTCAGATCGAGCATCGGCGCCCTGACGCGGCGCTCGATGACGACGAAGAGGGGGAGCAGGACGAGCGAGGCGGCGAGCGAGACGACGACGACCGGGTCGTCCCAGCCCGAGAGCCCGCCCTTCGAGACCCCGAGCACGAGCCCGGTGAGTCCGGCGACGAACACCGAGGTGCCGAGCAGGTCGAGGCCGCGGACCGTGTCCGGGCGGGCGAGCTCGCGGAGGACGAGCGCGCCCCAGACGGCGCCGGCGATCCCGAGCGGCAGGTTGAACCAGAAGACCCAGTGCCAGGAGATCGCGACCAGGGCGCCGCCGAGCACGGGCCCGATCACGAGCCCGACCGCGGCGATCATCGTGTTCGTGCCCATCGCGAGGCCGAGCTGCTCCTTCGGGAACGCATCGGTGACCAGCGCGGCGGCGTTCGCGAACAGGAAGGCGCCGCCGATCCCCTGGACGATCCGCCAGAGGATCAGCTCGGTGGCGTTGGCGGAGAAGCCGGCGCCCAGCGAGGCGAACGCGAAGACGATGAAGCCGGCGACGTAGGCGTGCTTGCGGCCGAACAGGTCGGAGAGCCGTCCGGCCGTCAGCACGAGGACGGTCGAGGCGATCATGTAGGCGAGGATCACCCAGACGAGCGAGAGGATCGAGGTGTCGAGCGCCCGCTCGAGGTCGGGGAGGGCGATGATCAGCGTCCCGGAGTTGATCGTCGCGAGCAGCATCCCGAGGCCGGTGCACGAGAGGGCCCACCACTTGTAGTTGCGGTGATCGGCCGCGACGCCCATCCGGCGCCGGCGCCCGGCCGCTCTGCTTACCGCCTCGATGAACTACATCTTAACGTAAGCGTCAGGTTCACCGGGCTTCGCGCCCGCGGCTCGCGTCGAGACGCGCCTTTGTCGTCTCTGAGACGACCAAGGCTCGGCTCGAGGTTGGCGGCGGCCGCGATCTCTCGCCCGCCGGCGCAACCGCGCCGCGATCCTGCGCCGCTGGACGACGCCGGGCGGCGCCGGGTCAGCGGACGAAGAGGATCTCCGAGTACTTGGGCAGCGGCCAGAGGTCGTCGGCGACGAGCTTCTCGAGCTGGTCGGCGACCTCGCGGACGCCGCCCATCGCCGGGACCTGCCTGTCGCGCGCGAACTCGGCCAGCTCCAGGCCCTCGACTCCGTCGGGGTATGCGTTCGCCGTGTTGAGCTCGCCGATCGCGGCGATCAGCTGACCGGTCAGCTCCTCGGCCTGCTTGTCGGGGAACGGCGAGCCGTCGCTGAGCGCCAGGTGGCGCAGCGCCGCCGGCAGGATCATCGTCCTCGCGATGCCCTCCGTCGTCTCCGCCTCGATGTTGGCGTTGATCACGTACTGCTCGATCCAGACCTCGAACCGCGACTCGAGCTCGCGCTTCGAGAGCACCTCGTAGTTCTCGAACAGCGCCACGGTCTGGTCGGAGATCACTTCGGGCAGCGCATCCGGTGTCGTGCGGAGGTTCAGAAGCCCGCGCCGCTCGGCCTCGGCGTGCCACGCCTCGTCGTAGTTGTCACCGCCGAAGACGATCTGCTTGTTGGCGGCGTAGGAGTCCCTGACCACCTCGGTCACCGCCTCGGCGACCTCGCCGCCGGCCTCCAGCTTGGCCTCGACCTTGCCGGCGAGCTCGTCGATCGCCTCGGCGACGATCGTGTTCAGGACCGTGTTCGGGAACGCCAGCGACGCGCTCGACCCGAGCGCGCGGAACTCGAACTTGTTGCCGGTGAACGCGAACGGCGAGGTCCGGTTGCGATCGCCTCCGTGCATCGGCAGCCGCGGCAGCACCGAGGCGCCGAGCTCGAGGAACGAGCCGGGGGTGTGCGGATCGCCCTTTCCGGACTCGATCGCCTCGAACACCTTGTCGAGCTCGGCGCCGAGGAAGATCGAGATGATCGCCGGCGGCGCCTCGTTGGCGCCCAGCCGGTGGTCCTGGCCGAGGTCGGCGATCGAGGCTCGCAGCAGGCCCTGGTGCTTGTTGACGGCCTGGATCACGGCGGCGCAGAAGAACAGGAAGTTGATGTTCTCCGCCGGGGTCTCGCCCGGGTCCATCAGGTTGTGGCCCGTGTCGGTCCCCATCGACCAGTTGTTGTGCTTGCCGGAGCCGTTGACGCCCGCGAACGGCTTCTCGTGCAGGAGGCAGACGAGCCCGTACCTGCGGGCCACGGACTGCATCATCTGCATCGTCAGCTGCTGATGGTCGGAGCCGACGTTGGAGTTCTCGAAGATCGGCGCGATCTCGTACTGGCCCGGCGCGACCTCGTTGTGGCGGGTCTTGACCGGGACCCCGAGCTTGCGGAGCTCGGTCTCGGTGTCGAGCATGTAGGCGAGGATGCGCTCCGGGATCGAGCCGAAGTAGTGGTCGTCGAGCTCGTGGCCCTTCGGCGGCTTGGCGCCGAACAGCGTCCGCCCGGTGGTCACCAGGTCGGGGCGCTCGAAGAAGTACTGCTCGTCGATGAGGAAGTACTCCTGCTCGGGGCCGACCGTGGTGAAGACGCGCTGGGCCTCCTCGTCGCCGAGGATCTGCAGGGCGCCGACCGCCGCCTGCGAGAGCGCGTCCATCGAGCGCAGCAGCGGGATCTTCGCGTCGAGAGCCTCGCCGGTCCATGACGCGAACGCGGTCGGGATGCAGAACAGCGCCCCGTTCGGGTTCTCGAGGATGAACGCCGGGCTCGTCGGGTCCCAGGCGGTGTAGCCGCGGGCCTCGAACGTGGCGCGGACGCCGCCGGTCGGAAACGACGAGGCGTCGGGCTCACCCTGGATCAGTTCCTTGCCGGAGAAGTCTGCGATCGCGCCGCCCTCGCCGTCGGGCTCGAAGAACGAGTCGTGCTTCTCGGCGGTGAGGCCGGTGAGCGGCTGGAAGACGTGCGTGTAGTGGGTCGCGCCCCGTTCCAGCGCCCACTCCTTCATCGCCTCGGCGACCTCGTCGGCGAGCGCGGTATCGAGCGAGGCGCCGGTCTCGAGCGTCGCCTGCAGCTTCTTGTACGTGTCCCTGGAGAGCCGGTCCCGCTGGACAGCGGCGGAGAAGACGTTGGCCCCGAACGGGTTGTTCTTGCGCTCGGTCAGGTCGACCGTGCCGAGCGCCTCGCCGTTGCTCGACCACTGGGCCGCGCTCACGTTCTGCTGCCGGATCTTCGCCATCTGCTTGCTGTGCCTCCTTAACGACACGATCCCGCGCACCGCGCGGGGCTCATGCCCGTAACCGGGTCGAAGTTGCGAGGGCGAAAGCGTACGGGTTGGCGCCTCCCGCCCCTCTGTCCGCGCGTCCAAATCTACCTAGCGCGGGTTGGCCGTGGTGGAAGGGGTGGCGGTCCAGCGTGCGCTCGACGCGGCCGGTTCGCGCACTTTGCGCGGACTATCTGCGCGCCGTCTCGCGCTCAGTTCGTGGCGCTGCGCAGCCGGCGATCGACGGCGCGGGCGCAGCGGCGGCCCTCGGCGATCGCGGTCACGATCAGCGACTGTCCGACCCGCGCGTCGCCGGCGGCGTAGACGGCCTCCCGCGAGGTCGCGAACGTCTTTGCGGCGACGTTGCCACGACGGTCGAGCTCGAGACCGAGACCGGCGACCACGTCCTCGTGGGCCGGGTGCAGGAAGCCGATCGCGATCAGCACCAGGTCGGCCGGGAGCTCGAACTCGCTGCCCGGGACGGGCTCGAGGTTGCGGGAGGAATCGCCGGTCACGCGCCGCCCGCGCAGCGCCGCGACCGAGCCGTCGCCCTCGAGCGAGATCACCTGGTGGCCGAACCTTCGCTCGCCGCCCTCGTCGAGCGCGTAGGTCGTGATCGAGCGCTTCGGCGCCAGCGGCCACGGGGTATCGGGGTAGCGACCGCTCGCCGGGAGCTCGGGGTAGACGTCGAGCAGGGTCGCCGAGAGCGCCCCCTCGCGGTTCGCGTTCGAGACGCAGTCCATGCCGGTGTCGCCGCCGCCGATCACGACCACGTGCTTGCCGGCCGCGCTGATCTCGTCCCCGGGAGCCGGCTCGGGCGCCCGCCGGCCGTGCGAGCGGGCGACCCAGCGATTGCGCTGGTAGAGGTAGTCCATCGCGAAGTGGACGCCGGCGAGCTCGCGACCCGGGGCCTCGAGGTCGCGCTCGACCCGCGAGCCGATCGCGACCACGACCGCGTCGTTGTCAGCCGTGAGGCGCTCGGGGTCGAGATCGGCGCCGATCTCGACCCCGCACTCGAACCGCACCCCCTCGCCCTCGAGCACCTCGACCCGGCGGTCGATCATCCACTTCTCGAGCTTCGCGTCGGGGACGCCGAAGCGCATCAGGCCGCCGGTCGTCTCGTCGCGCTCGTAGACGGTCACCGTGTGGCCGACCTGGTTCAGCTCCGCCGCCGCCGCGAGCCCGGCGGGCCCGGAGCCGACCACGGCGACGGTCTGCCCGGTGCGGCGCTCCGGGGGCCGGGGCACGATCCAGCCCTCCTCGAAGCCGCGGTGGACGATCGCGTACTCGATCTGCTTGATCATCACCGGGTCGTCGTCGATCGCGAGCACGCAGGCCGATTCGCACGGCGCCGGGCAGATCAGGCCGGTGAACTCGGGGAAGTTGTTGGTCGCGTGCAGCTGCTCGCAGGCGTCCCTCCAGTCGCCGCGGCGGACGAGGTCGTTCCAATCCGGGATCAGGTTGCCGAGCGGGCAGGCGGAGTTGCAGAACGGCACCCCGCAGTCCATGCAGCGCGCTCCCTGGAGCCGCAGCTCGTCGCCGGAGAGGACGCCGAAGATCTCGTCGTAGTCGCGAACCCGCTCGGCCGGGTTGCGCTCCGGGTCGGAGACCCTGCGGATCTCCATGAACGCGCGCGGGTTCCGGCTCATGCCGCGAGCGTCCTGAACTCGGACGTCTGCGGCTCGCCGGTCTGCTCGCGCCGGGCGAGGGCGCGGGCGTACTCGCGCGGGATCACGCGGACGAAGCCAGCCAGCGCCGCGTCCCAGCTCTCGAGCAGCCGCGCCGCGACCGGCGAGGCGGTGCGCGCCAGGTGCTCGGTGACGAGGCCGAGCAGCTCGGGCTCGTCGTCGGGCGCGACCGGCTCGAGGTCGACGAGCTCGGCGTTGACCCTGGCGGCGAGCGCCTCGTCGGGGTCGTGGACCCAGGCGATCCCGCCGCTCATCCCGGCGGCGAAGTTGTGGCCGATCGGGCCGAGGATCACGGCCCGGCCGCCGGTCATGTACTCACAGCCGTGGTCGCCGACGCCCTCGACGACCGTCAGGGCGCCGGAGTTGCGGACCGCGAAGCGCTCGCCGGCGAGACCGCGGATGAAGGCGCGCCCACCGCTCGCCCCGTAGAGGGCGACGTTGCCGACGATCACGTTCTCCTCGGCGCGGTAGCCCGCCTCGGCCGGGGGGTTGATCGCGACGACTCCGCCGGAGAGCCCCTTGCCGACGTAGTCGTTCGCCTCTCCCTCGAGCTCGAGCGTGATCCCGGGCGCCAGCCAGGCGCCGAAGCTCTGTCCGGCGGAGCCGCGGAGCGCGATCGAGATCGTGTCGTCGGCGAGCCCCTGCGGACCGTGGCGGGCGACGAGCAGGTGGGAAAGCCGGGCGCCGATCGTCCGGTCGACGTTCGTGACCCGGCGCTCCAGCCGCGCCGGCTCTCCGGCCTCGATCGCGGGCGTCGCCTCGGTGAGCTCGCGGACGTCGAAGTGCCGGTCGGGGGGTTCGGGCCCGCGGGTGCGGTGGCGCGGCGCCGCCGGGTCGAGGCCCGGGGGGAAGACGAGCAGGTCGGAGAGGTCGATCAGGCGACGCTTGTGGCCCTCGGGCTCGGGCTTCTGGCCGAGCAGCTCGACCCGGCCGATCGCGTCCTCGATCCTCGGGATGCCGAGCTCGGCGAGCATCCGGCGCACGTCCTCGGCGACGAGGAAGAGGTAGTTGACGACCTGCTCGGGGCGGCCCGCGAACCGGGCGCGAAGCTCGGGGTCCTGGGTCGCGACCCCGACCGGGCAGGTGTTCAGATGGCAGACGCGCATCATGATGCACCCGGTCGCGATCAAGGGGGCGGTCGAAAAGCCGAACTCGTCGGCGCCGAGCATCGCGCCGATGATCACGTCGCGGCCGGTGCGCATGCCGCCGTCGACCTGGACCACGATCCGCGAGCGGAGGTCGTTGCGAAGCAGCGTCTGCTGGGTCTCGGCGAGGCCGATCTCCCAGGGCACGCCGGCCTGCTGGATCGACGACAGCGGCGAGGCGCCGGTGCCACCGTCGTGGCCGGCGATCACGACGTGGTCGGCGCCCGCCTTCGCGACCCCGGCGGCGACGGTGCCGACTCCGGCCTCCGCGGCGAGCTTCACCGAGACGGTCGCCGACGGGTTCGCCCCGCGGAGGTCGTAGATCAGCTGCTTCAGATCCTCGATCGAGTAGATGTCGTGGTGGGGCGGCGGCGAGATCAGCCCGACCCCGGGGGTCGCGAAGCGAAGCTGGGCGATGTAGGGGTCGACCTTGTGCCCCGGCAGCTGCCCGCCCTCGCCGGGCTTCGCACCCTGGCTGATCTTGATCTGGATCTGGTCGGCCGAGGAGAGGTAGTGGACGGTGACGCCGAAGCGCCCCGACGCCACCTGCTTGATCCGCGAGCGGCGCTCGTCGCCGTTCGGGTCCGGGGTGTAGCGGCGGATGTCCTCGCCGCCCTCGCCCGAGTTCGACATCCCGCCGATCCGGTTCATCGCCACCGCGAGCGTCTCGTGGGCCTCCGGGCCGAGCGCGCCGAGGCTCATCCCGCCGGTCGTGAAGCGCTTCAGGATCTCCTTCGTCGGCTCGACCTCGTCGATCGGAATCGGGTCGCCGAGCGGGCGCAGCTCGAGCAGCCCGCGGAGCATCGCCAGGGCGCCGTTCTCGGCGTTGACGCGCTCGGAGAACTCCTCGTAGCGCTCGGCCGAATCCCCGTTCGAGCCGACGGCGAGCTGCAGCGCGGCGATCGTCGCCGGGTCCCAGGCGTGCCGTTCGCCGTCGCGGCGCCAGGCGTAGACGCCCCCCTGGGGCAGCAACGTCGCGTGGGCGGCGGGGAGCAGCGAGTCCTCGACGTGCCCGGGGAGGCTGCGCTCGTGGCGCTCCGGATAGGCCCGCGCGTGGCGCTCGAGCGCCTCGCGGGCGAGCTCGGCGAGCCCGACGCCGCCGACCGCCGAGGGGGTCCCGGCGAAGTAGCGATCGATCAGCTCGCGGTCGAGCCCGACGGCCTCGAAGACCTGGGCGCCGCAGTAGGACTGGATCGTCGCGATGCCCATCTTCGAGATCACCTTCAGGAGCCCCTTGCGATAGGCGCCGAGCAGCCGCTCGCGCGCCTCGGCGGCGGACAGGTCGGCGGGCAGCTCGGCGCGGCCGTGCAGGTCGGCGAGCGAGTCCAGCAGCAGGTAGGGGTTGACGGCGGCGGCGCCGTAGCTGATCAGCGCGGCGACGTGGTGGACCTCGCGCGGCTCGCCGGACTCGACGATCAGGCTGGTCTGCAGGCGGGTCCCGGCGCGGACGAGGTGCTGGTGGACGGCACCGAGCGCCAGCAGCGAGGGGATCGGTACCCGGTCGGGGGCGAGCGCCCGGTCGCTGATCACGATCAGGTTGGTGCCGTCGGCGATCGCGGTGGCGGCCTCGCGGCAGATCCGCTCGAGCGCCGACTCGAGCCCGGTCTCGCCGGCCCGCAGCGGCCAGGTCGCGTCGAGGGTCGTCGCCCGCAGCGCCGGATGCGACGCGCGAGCGACCCGCTCGAGCTCGTCGTTGGTGAGCACCGGGTGCTCGAGCACCAGCTGCACGGCGTGCTCGGGGCCGTCGGAGAGCAGGTTGCCCTCGGCGCCGATCCGGGTCTCGAGACTCATCACGATCGATTCGCGGACCGAGTCGATCGGCGGGTTGGTGACCTGCGCGAAGCGCTGCTTGAAGTAGCTGAACAGCGACGGCTCGCGTTCCGAGAGCGCCGCGAGCGCGAGGTCGTTGCCCATCGAACCGGTCGGCTCGATTCCGGCCTCGGCGGAGGGCGAGATCAGCACCCGGAGGTCCTCCTGCGAGTAGCCGAAGGCGAGCTGGCGGGTGCGCAGCGGCTCGTGGGTGCGCATCGGGGTGCGATCGGCGAGGTCGGCGAGCCGAATCTCGCCCTGCTCGCACCAGCGCCGGAAGGGCTTCGACCCCGCGACCTCGAGCTCGGCTTCGCCGTCGGCCATCAGCAGCCGGCGCTCGAGATCGACGATGAACAGCCGAGCCGGGTGCAGGCGGCCGCGGCGGACGACCTTCGACTCGTCCACCGCCAGCACGCCCGCCTCGGAGCCGAGCACGACGAGTCCGTCGTCGGTGACCAGCCAGCGCCCCGGCCGCAGGCCGTTGCGATCGAGGCAGGCGCCGAGCACGCGGCCGTCGGAGAAGACCATCGCCGCCGGACCGTCCCAGGGCTCGAGCACCGTGGAGCTGTAGCGGTAGAAGTCGTCGAGCTCGGGCGCCATCCCGTCGCCGCCGGTGCGGGCGGCGGGGATCATCATCATCATCGCCTGGGCGACCGGCCGGCCGGCGAGCACCAGCAGCTCGAGCAACCGGTCGAAGGCGGCCGAGTCGGAGCTCCCCTCCGGGATCAGCGGCAGGCAGCGCTCGAGATCGGAGCCGAAGAGATTCGAGTGCAGCGCCGCCTCGCGGGCCCGCATCCAGTTGACGTTCCCGGCGAGCGTGTTGATCTCGCCGTTGTGGGCGAGCAGGCGAAGCGGCTGGGCGAGCTCCCAGCTCGGGAAGGTGTTGGTCGAGAAGCGCGAGTGGACGACGGCGAGCGCGCTCTGCAGCTCCGGGTCGCGCAGGTCGGCGTAGAAGCGCTGCAGCTGCGGGGCCTTCAGCATGCCCTTGTAGACGATCGTCCGCGAGGAGAAGCTCGGGATCGAGAGCGACGGCCCCGCCTCGAGCTCGGCGAGCCGGCGGGCGAGGAAGAGGCGGCGCTCGAACTCGTCCTGGTCGGAGATCGCGTCCGCCGCACCGACCAGCAGCTGGCGAAACACGGGTGCCACAGCCCGTGCCGTCTCGCCCGCGCGACCGAGGTCGACGGGCACGTCGCGCCAGCCGATCGGCTCCTGGCCTGCCGCGATCACGGCGCGCTCGACCAGGGGCTCCTGGACGACCCGCTCGCTCGGGTTGGCCGACAGGAAGCAGTTCGCGACGGCGACCCGGCCGGGATCGGGGAAGACGTCGGGGTTGACGCGGAACTCCTCGGCGCGCGCGCGCAGGAACGAGTGCGGGAGCTGGATCAGCACCCCGGCGCCGTCGCCGGTCGTCGGATCGGCGCCCGCGGCTCCGCGATGCTCGAGGTCGTCGAGCGCGGTCAGCGCCAGGTCGATCACCTCGTGGCGGGGTTGCCCGTCGAGGCGGGCGACGCAGGCGACACCGCAGCCGTCGTGCTCGTACGTGGGGTCGTAGAGCCCGGTCGCGCGCGCCCGCGACGGCTCGTTGCGCACGCGCGGTTCGCTCACGCCGGTCAAGTTACGCGAGAGAGTGGTCGCATGCTCCGCTGTGGAGCGCCCCAGGTGCCCGCCGCGAGGGCGGTCGGACGGTGTGCGGAGGCGGTTCGTCAGGCGTCGCGGTCGGAGACCAACGAGGCGATCGCCGTGGCGATCTCGACCTCGCCCGCGACGACGTCGAACGTCAGCCCGGCGGTCCGGGGCTCGTCGAGGACCGCGAGCAGCGTCGCGGCGACGTCCTCGCGCGGCACCTCGCCGCCGCTCTCGAGCGGCGTCCCGACCTCGATTCGGCCGCCTGCCGGCCGCGTCGGTGAGCCGACCGGGGCGGACGATCGTGTAGTCGAGGTCGGAGTCGCGCAGCGTCTCGTCGGCCTCGCGCTTGGCCTCGATGTAGGGCAGCATCTCCGGCGGGTAGGACTCGGCCCGCTCGACCCCCATCGCGCTGACCATCAGGTAGCGCGACGTGCTGGTCGCCCGGCACGCGGAGATCAGCTTCAACGCCCCGTCGAGGTCGACGGTGCGCTTGCGCTCCGGACCGCTGCCCGGGCCGGCACCCGCGGCGAAGACGACCGCGTCGGAGCCGGAAACCTGCTCGGAGATGTCGTCGACCGCCTCGAGGTCGCAGATCACCGGTTCAGCGCCGACCGCCTCGAGGTCGCCGGCCTGGTCCGGGTTGCGGATCATCCCCCGCGCCCGGTCGCCGCGCTCGGCGAGCTTGCTGAGCAGCTGGATCCCGATCTTCCCGTGTCCGCCGACGACGAGTACGTTCACGACAGCGAGACTAGATCACCTGTGCCGCGATCGCAGGGTGGCGGGCGGGCTGGGGCCGGTCCGGGCGGGTTTGGGAGTCGGGAGCGGGTGAGGCTGGGTGGGGTGGCGCGGGGGAGTGCTCGATCGGTGCATCGATGGCCAATCCGGGCGGCGACGCGACGGCTTGGCCATTTGCGCATCACACCGATGCATGAATGGCCAACGCCAGGGGCGCGCACGGACCTGGACCAATCCTGCATCTCACCGGTGCACGAATGGCCAACGCTGAGGATCCGCGCCGGCATTGACCGTTCCTGCGCGCCGCCCGGCCCCGGCTCCGCCGACAGCGCAGCGCATCACCCCGCCCCACCCAGCCAAAACCGTCCCACGTCCCCACCCGCAAGGGCGTCGCCAACCGCCCCCGGCGCCCCCGGCCTACTCGGCCTTGCGCTCGCGCTCGGCGGCCTGCTCGTCGTGGAAGGCGGCGGCCCTGCCGGCGGTCTGCACCTTGCGCTCGAGCTTCGCCGCCTTCTCGGCATGGTCGGCCGCCGCGGAGCCGTGCTTCTCGGCGAGCTCCGCGTGCTCGGAGGCCTGGCGCCGGTGGGTATCCGCCTCGCGGCCGCGCTCGCGTGCCTTGGCGACGTTCGCCTCGGCCTGCTGGCGGTGCGCGCCCGCCTCCTCGGAGAGCCGGCGACGCTCGATCTCACGCTCGGCGGCGCGGCGGCGAAGCAGGGCGGCGATCAGCGCGATGACGATGATCGCGCGGCGACGACGATGACGATGATCAGTGCGGTTGACATCTGCCGCCTCTGTACCCCGATCGGGGCAATTCATTCCCGCAGGCGCGGTGCGGCCGCGCCGTGGCTCACTCGTGCAGGTTGGAGTCGGCGACCTCGCGGCCGTCGTGGCCGAGCAGGCGGACCTCGGCCAGGTGCTCGTACGGGACCGCCGTCGCGCCGCCGGCGCTGCCGTGGCCGTGGCTGATCGCGATCTCGCGCAACGGCATCCGCTTGCCGTCGTGGGTGACCAGCTGCAACTGGTAGTTGCCGGATGCGACCCCGTCGTAGATGACGGCGAGCACCCAGGATGTCCGTCCCTGGTAGCCGTAGACGTAGCCGACCTTCTGCCCTCCCGGCCGCTCGATCGGCGCCGCGTCGAAGTACTCGCCGTTGGCGACGGCGAGCGTGGCGCGGTAGGAGTCGGCGAGCTTTCGATCGTTGCCGAGCGCCAGCCATACCGCCCCCGCGGCGAGGGCGGCGGCGCCGATCGCCGCTGCGACGGGGAGCCGCATACGGCGCCAGAGCGGCGGGCGGCGGTAGGCGCGCGGTGGGGCGATCGCGTCGGCGACCCGGCCGTCGAAGCCCGGCGGCGGCTCGACTCCGGGGGCGAGCAACAGCAGCTCGTCGGCGGTCGCCGAGAGCCGCTCGAGGCGGGCGCGGCACTCGGCGCAGTCGGAGAGGTGCTCGAGCGCCCAGGCGCGCTCCTCGCCGTCGGCGATCCCGAGCGCGACCTCGGGGCCGATCTCGCGCAGCCGCTCGCAGTCGAGCGGGCTCACTGGATCCCTCCCTGGCTTTCGCTTTCGTCGTCACCGCGACGTGGCGGCTGATCGGCTTCCTCGGCGGCCGCGAGCTTGCGCATCGCCGACCGGATCCGCGTCTTCGCGGTCCCGAGCGGGATCGACTCGATCTTCCCGATCTCGCGGGCGGTGTAGCCGAACAGGCTCGCCAACAGCAGCGCCCGGCGCTGATCGACGGGCAGCCCGCCGAGCGCCTCGCGCAGCTCGGCCGTCACCGCCGGCCCGCCGCCGCCACCGGTGCGCTCCGCGGTAACCCAGAGGGCGTCCTCGCCGTCGCGGATCGAGTCCGGGTCGAACGGCTCGGTCCGCTTCGCGCGCAGGTGGTCGATCGCGAGGTTGCGGGTGATCGAAAGCAGCCAGGTCGCGACCCGCCCGCGGCGGGCGTCGTAGGCGCCGGCGTGCCGCCAGGCCCGGGTGAACGCCTCCTGCGAGATCTCCTCGGCGACCGCACGGTCGCCGACCATCGTCAACGCGAGCCCGAAGACCCGCGCCTGGAACCGGCGCACGAACGCCGTCGCAGAGCTCGAGTCGCCGGTCGCGAGACCCGCCAGCAATGCCTCATCGGAAAGTGACAACACCATGTTCTACGGGAACGGGGTTCTCCGGGATTGTGCGTGCGGCAATCCCGGCGCCGGGGTCGCACGTATCGACGGTCGGAGGGTTGATTTACCGAACCCCGTCCCTGAGGGAGGCTACCCGTGCTGCGAAAGCCCTTGATCCTGTGCGCATCCATTGCGTTGGTTGCGATTCCGTTCGCCGTTGCCGCCTGCGGCTCGAGCGACGACACCACCAGCTCGACGACTGCGAGCTCGACCGAATCGACGACCAGCGCGGCGACCGGAGGCGGAGGCGAGAGCGTCCTCGCGTTCTCGGAGACCGAGTACAAGATCGATCCTGCCGACCCGACGGCGAAGGCCGGCCAGGTCACGCTCGCCGTCAAGAACGACGGCAGCGTCACGCACAACCTCGAGATCGAGGGCAACGGGGTCGAGGAGGAAACCGCCGACCTCTCGCCCGGCGACTCGGACGATCTCACCGTCGATCTGAAGCCCGGCAGCTACGAGATCTACTGCGCGATCGACAGCCACAAGGACATGGGCATGGAGGGAACGCTGACGGTCCAGTAGCCGGACGTCAGGCAGGCGGGACCCAGCCGCCGCCGGCTCGCTCGAGCTCGATCGCGACCGCGATCGAGACGTGGTCGCGGTCGGCGGCGGCGGCGACCTGGACGCCGAGCGGGATGCCCTTCTCGTCGAGGCCGAGCGGCACCTCGGTCGCCGGCATCCGCAGCAGGTTGAAGAGCGCCGTCGGGGCGAGCACCCAAGGGCGCCCGATCGTGCGGCCGTGACGGGGCGCGACGCGCGAGAACGGCGGGTGCAGCAGGACGCCGTCGCCGATCGCCTCGCCGACCTGCTCGGCGAGCTGCTTCTCGGCCGCGGCGGCGCGGCGCTCGAACCGCTCGGGCATGTAGGCGGAGAGGTTCTCCGAGGCGAGGGTCATCAGCAGCGGAGTCGTGTAGGGGCTACGGCCACGGACCGCGTCGGCGACCAGCCGCCCGAAGCCGGGCACCTCGGCGCCGCCCTCGGTGAGCAGCTCGCGAAGACCGCCCGACTCGCGCATCGCGTTCAGGTACGGCTGAATCACCGTCTTGACGCCCGGCAGCGACACCCGGGTCACCTGGGCGCCGGCCGCCTGCAGGGCCCTCGCGGCGCGGATCCGCGCGTTGCGGAGCTCGACGCTCACCGGGATCATCGTGATGTCGTCGGAGATCACGACCCGCAGGCCCTCGATCGAGACCTCGGCCGGGTCTCCGAGCTCGACGTCGCGGACCGTCCGGTCCTGCCCGTCGGGCCCCGCGATCGCCCGCAGGACAGGCATCAGGTCGACCGCGCGGCGGGCCAGCGGGCCGCAGCCGAGCAGCTCCGCACCGCGGTCGTTGGGGAACGGGTAGTGGCCCGTGTGCGGGACGATGGCCCCGGTCGGCTTGTGGCCGAAGACGCCGTTGAAGAACGCCGGCAGCCGGATCGACCCGCCGATGTCCGAGCCGAGTCCGATCGGCGCGAAGCCCGAGCCGACCGAGGCACCCTCGCCGCCCGAGGACCCGCCCGCCGTTCTGCTCTCGTCGTAGGCGTTGTTGGTCAGCCCCCAGACCGGGTTCTGGGACTCGATCCACATCGTCAGCTGCGACGTGTTGGTGACCCCGAGGGGGATCGCGCCGGCGGCGACGAGCCGGCTGACGATCGTCGCCGAACGCTCGGCGACGATCTCGCGGCGCGCCAGCGAGCCGGATGTGTTCGGCATCCCCTCGACCGCGAACGACTCCTTGATCGTGCACGGCACCCCGAGCAGCGGCGGCAGCTCGGCGCCGGGTTGGCTCGCCGCGACGAGCTCGTCGGCCGCCTCCGCCTCGGCGCGGGCCTCGTCGAAGCGGGTGGCGACGATCGCGTTGACCGCCGGATTGCGGCGCTCGATCAGGGCGATGTGGGCGTCGACGACCTCGCGCGCCGTGAGCTCGCGCTCGCGGATCGCCGCGGCGAGCTCGAGTGCCGAGCGCTCGGTGACCGGGAGTGTCCCGACGGCGACCGCGGACATGGACTCAGGGTAGCCGCGCGCATAGACTCGCAACACCGCGGCGAGGAGAGGAGAGAGATGAACCTGGCGGACAACCTGACGGTCTCTGCCGAGGCCGGCGGCGACGCCGTCGCGCTGAAGCTCGATGACGCGGAGCTGACCTATGCGCAGCTCGACGGGGCCGCGGCGCGGGTCGCGGGCATGTTGCGATCGAAGGGGGTCGAGGAGGGCGACCGGGTGGGGATCATGCTCCCCAACGTCCCGTATTTCGCCGCCTGCTACTACGGCGTGCTGCGGCTCGGCGGCGTCGTCGTGCCGATGAACGTGCTGCTGAAGCGGCGCGAGGTCGGCTTCTATCTCACCGACTCCGGCGCCAAGCTGCTCCTCGCCTGGCACGGGTTCGGCGAGGCGGCGCAGACGGGAGCCGACGAGGCCGGTGCCGAGTGCGTTCTCGTCGAGCCGGGCAAGTTCGAGGCGATGCTCGCCGAGGCCGAGCCGATCGGCGAGGTCGCGGAGCGCGACGAGGACGACACCGCGGTCATCCTCTACACCTCGGGGACCACCGGGACACCGAAGGGCGCGGAGCTCACGCACGGCAATCTGCTCCGCAACGTCGAGTGCTTCGCGAACTTCACTTCGTTCGGCCCGGGCACGGTGACGCTCGGCGCCCTGCCGCTGTTTCACTCCTTCGGGCAGACCTGCGGGCTGAACGCGACGATCAAGGGCGGCGGTTGCCTGACGCTGATCCCCCGCTTCGATCCCGGGAAGGCGCTCGAGATCATCGAGCGCGACCGGGTCACCGTGTTCGAGGGCGTGCCGACGATGTACGCGGCGATGCTCCACCACCCCGACCGCGACAGCTTCGACACCTCGTCGCTGGAGCTCTGCGCGTCGGGCGGCTCGGCGATGCCGGTCGAGGTGATGAGGGCGTTCGAGGAAGCGTTCGATTGCAAGGTGCTCGAGGGCTACGGGCTCTCCGAGACCTCCCCGGTCGCCTCCTTCAACCACCCCGACCGCGAGCGCAAGGCGGGCTCGATCGGAACCCCGATCGAGGGCGTCGAGATGAGGTGCGTCGACGACGAGGGGGAGGAGGTCGAGCAGGGTGAGCCGGGCGAGATCGTGATCCGCGGCCACAACGTGATGAAGGGCTACTGGGACCGCGCCGAGGCGACCGCCGAGGCGATCGACGACGACGGCTGGTTCGCGACCGGCGACATCGGGACGACCGATCCCGAGGGCTACTTCTACATCGTCGACCGCAAGAAGGACCTGATCATCCGCGGCGGCTACAACGTCTATCCGCGCGAGATCGAGGAGGTCATCTACGAGCACCCGGCGGTCCGCGAGGCGGCGGTCGTCGGCGTCCCGCACGAGGAACTCGGCGAGGAGGTCGGGGCCGCGATCGCACTCAAGGAGGGCGAGCAGGTCTCCGAGGACGAGCTTCGCGACTACGTCAAGGAGCAGGTGGCCGCGTACAAGTACCCGCGCAGGGTCTGGTTCGTCGACGAGCTCCCGAAGGGCCCGACCGGCAAGATCCTGAAGCGCGAGATCGACCCGCCCGGCGCCTGAATTCTCGCCGCGGTCCGCAACCCGGGCAGGACCCGTGTGTTCGGGACGGGTATGCAGGGACTAAGACGGGGGACAACGATAATCGTGACAATTGCCGCGATGCTGGCGGTCGGCGCCGCGGGCGTCGCGACCGCCGATGCGGCGCCGCGCCAGTTCTACGGCGTCGTGCCGCAGACGTCGCTCGGCGCGAAGGACTACGCGCTCATGCACAAGGGCGGCGTCGGCGTGGTGCGGATGCCTTTGATCTGGCCGGCGGCCGATCCCGGTCCCGGTGGAGACTTCACCTGGGAGAGCTTCGACGAGGTCGTCGCGAGCGGCGGCGCGCCAGCAGATCACCGTGCTGCCGTTCATCTCCGGAACCCCGACCTGGGTCGCGACCGACCTCGACCATCACCACTGCGGCTCGAGCTGCCCGCTCTACGCGCCGAGCTCGGGCGCCGCGTTGACGGCGTGGCGGGACTTCATCGCCGCCGCGGTCGACCGCTACGGTCCCGACGGCCACTTCTGGACCGAGCACCGGGGTCTGCCGAAGAAGTCGATCCGCGCCTGGCAGATCTGGAACGAGCAGAACTCGAGCAGCTTCTTCAGGCCGAAGCCGAGCCCGCAGGCGTACGCGAAGCTGCTCGACTCGGCCGCACGCGCGATTCGGCCGAGGGACCCGGGCGCCGACATCGTGCTCGGCGGCATGGCCGGACTGAGCGGCTCGAGCAAGGCGATCACCGGCTGGAAGTACCTTCACAAGCTCTACCGCGTCGGGGGCTCGAAGAGCGACTTCGACGGGGTCGGGATCCATCCCTACGGCGCCAGCCTGGGCGCGGTCAGCGACCAGGTCGACCGCTTCCACGGGGAGATCAAGCGCGCCCACGACACCAACGCCGGCCTCTGGGTGACCGAGATCGGCTGGGGATCGAATTCCGGCGGCAACCCGCTCAGCCAGGGCAAGAAGGGCCAGGCCAAGCGCCTCACGGAGGCCTACCGCTATTTCGCGCACAACCGTCATCGGCTGAACGTGAAGACGGTCGACTGGTTCTCGTGGAAGGACTCGACCTCGAGCATCTGCGACTGGTGTGCGAAGTCGGGGCTGCGGACCGGCTCGCTGAAGGCGAAGCCCGCCTGGCGCGCCTTCAAGCACGAGGCTCGATAACCGGTTCGACCCGGCGGCTCGGGCCCGGCACGGATCCGGCCCGGCTTGGTTAGGTCGACCCGGAATCGGGAAGGGAATCAGGGTCGTGGGGCGCGAGGACCAACCGACCGACGAAGTCGAGACGGCCCGGGGAAGGGCGGCGCTCGCCGAACCGCCGCTGATCGCCCCCGGTCGGCTTCTCGGCGGGCGGTACAGGCTCGAGCGCCGGCTCGCTCACGGCGGGATGGCTGTCGTCTGGCTGGCCTTCGACGAGCGCCTCCGCCGGCCGGTCGCGATCAAGGTTCTCTCCGACGGCCTCGCCGGCGACGCCGAGTACCTGGGGCGATTTCGATCGGGAGGCGAAGCTCGCGGCGGGTCTCCAGCACCCGAACCTCGTCTCGATCTACGACTTCGACGCCGGGCAGCGGCCCTACCTGGTGATGGAGTACGTCGAGGGTGGCGACCTCGCGGAGCGGATCGCGGCCGGCGACGCGCCGCCCGCGGTCGCGGTCGCGCGGGAGCTGCTCTCGGCGCTGCGCCACATCCACGCCGCGGGGGTCCTTCACCGTGACGTCAAGCCCCAGAACGTGCTCGTCGACCGAGACGGCCACGCTCACCTGACCGATTTCGGGATCGCGCGCCCCCGGAACGCGACCGCGATCACCCGGACCGGGCACGTGATCGGGACCGAGAGCTACCTCGCGCCCGAGGTGATGGCGGGGGAGCCCGCGAGCGAGCGCTCCGACCTGTTCGCGGTCGGGGTCGTACTCGCCGAGGTGGCTCGCGGCGGCGCCGGCGCGAGCGCCGGCTTCTGGAGCCTGATCGAGGAGCTCCGCGATCCCGACCCCGAACGCCGGCCCGCTTCGGCGACCGCGGCGCTGGCGATGGTCGAGCGCGAGGAAGACCGGCCACAGCCGGGAACGACGACGCAGCCGTTCGCGGTCAACGCGCCGGCGCCCGACGGCGCCGAGCCGGCGCAAACGGCGCCGACCCGGCGCTCGTTCGAGCCCTCGCTCCAGGACCGAAGCGGCCGCTTCGGCCGACGGGGGGCGGTCGCGACCCTGGCGCTCTGTGCCGCGGCAGTCGCGCTGATCGTCGTCTTCGCCCTCGGTCAGGGCGGGGACGAGGGTTCCGGGCCCGGGAAGCAGGCCGAGCGGACCGGGAGCCCGGGCTCGAAGGCGGGTGACTCGAAGCCCGCCGCCGACAGCTCCACCGATGCCGGCGCGAGCGCAGCAGCGGGCGGCGGCGGGGCCTCGCCGGACGGCGGCCAAGCCGATCGCGACAGGCCCGGCGACCGACGGCGCATCGCTCAACGACCAGGGCTTCGAGCTCCTCAACGCCGGGCGTCCGGAGGAGGCGGTCCCGATCCTCGAGCGCGCCGTCGACGCGCTGCGCGGATCCGGCGACGAGGCGACCTACAACTACGCGCTCTACAACCTCGGCGTCGCCTATCTCGGCGCCGGCCGGCCCGAGGACGCGATCCCGGTGCTCGAGGAGCGGATGGGCTACGACGACGGCCAGCTCGACGAGGTCCAGGCTCGACTCGATCAGGCCTACGCCGACGCGGGTGTCTCGCCGCCCGGCTCCGAGCCCGGCAACTCGACCCAGGCCGAAAAGCCGCCGAAGGCCGAGAAGCCGCCGAAGGCCGAGAAGCCGCCGAAGGGACCGAAGCCCGGGAACGGACCGCCATTCGGGGAGGGCGGCGACTAAGATCGCGGTCGCGCTACCGACCGACCGACGACGTACGCCGGTTCTCGGGCTGCACCGGGCTGATCGGTCTGGATCGACGCAGCGCTCGGTGACGCCAGTAACGGAAACCAACCAGAGAGGAACAAGGATGTTGACTCATGACCAGGCCGCGAAGCCGGCCACCGCGCTTCGCGACCGCTTCGAGGACGCCGTCACGATCGCCGGAGACGCGGATTGGGACGCCGCCCGCCAGGCGTTCAACCTGCTCGTGGACCAGAGCCCGGCCGCGGTCGCCCGGCCGCGATCGGCGGCCGAAGCCGCCGCGATCGTCGTCGCCGCCCGCGACAGCGGTCTGCGGATCGCTCCGCAGGGCTCCTCGCACAACGTCGGCCCACTCGGATCGCTCGAAGAGACGGTGATCGTGAAGCTCGAGCGGATGACCGGAGTACGCGTCGACGCCGACGCCGGCACGGCCCGGGTCGAGGCCGGTGCCCGCTGGTGGGACGTGACCCCGAAGGCGGCCGAGCACGGCTACATCCCGCTTCACGGGTCGTCGCCGGAGATCAACGTCGTCGGCTACTCGGTCGGCGGCGGCATCGGCTGGCTCGCCCGCAAGCACGGGCTGCAGGCCAACCGCATCAACGCGGTCGAGATCGTCACCGCCGACGGCGAGCTGCGGACCGTCGACGCCGACAACGACCCGGAGCTGTTCTGGGGCGTACGCGGCGGCGGCGGCAACTTCGGGCTCGTGACCGCGATCGAGTTCGGCCTGATCGAGCTCCGCGAGCTCTATGCAGGAGCGCTCTTCTTCCCGTTCGACCGCGCCGGCGAGGTCCTGCACGCCTATCGCGAGCTGACCGCCGCCGGCCTCCCGGACGAGTTGACGTCGATCGGGCGGACGCTGCAGCTCCCGGACCTCGAGGTGGTCCCCGAGATCGTGCGCGGGAAGTCGTTCGCGATCGTCGAGGCCGCGTATCTCGGTAGCGAGGCCGACGGCGCCGACCTGCTCCGCCCGTTGCGCGATCTCGGCCCGGAGATGGACACGTTCGCAACCGTTCCGCCCGAGGCGCTGGCCCACCTGCACATGGACCCGATCGATCCGGTGCCGTACGTGAGCGCGCACGCGATGCTCGGCGAGCTCACCGAACGGGCGCTCGACGAGGCGCTGGCCGCGGTCGGGCCCGGCGCCGGGTCGCCGGTCTCGTTCGAGATCCGGCACGCCGGGGGTGCCGTTTCGCGAGCCGACTCGCACCACGGCGCGATCGCGACGTTTCCGTGGCGAGTTCATGATGTTCGGCCTCGCGCCGATCCTCGACCCGGCGATGGTGCCGGCGATGCAGGCCGACCTGGCACGTCTCGCCGAGGCGTTCCGCGCCGACGAGTCGGGGCGCTACCTCAACTTCACCGAGGAGCCGCACGACATCGAGGACATGTTCCCGGCGGGCACCGTGCCGCGGCTGCGCGCCGTCAAGCAGTCATACGACCCCGAGGGCCTCTTCCGCGCCAACCACGCGGTCTGAAGATCGGTCGCGCGCGGTGCGGGTGACCGCGCCGCGCGCGGGCCGACCCCGCCGCACGCTGGCCGATCTCGCGTCTTCACCCCGTAACGGCGAGCGGCCGTTCAGGTTCCGGTGAACCTGGGCGGCCGCTTCTCCGTGAACGCGACCACGCCCTCGACGAAGTCAGCCGTCCGGCCCTGCTCGCGCTGCGCCTCGGCCTCGGCGTCGAGCTGCTCGGAGAGGCCGGCGTACCGGGTCCGGTTGAGGAGTCGCTTCGCGTTTGCGTAGGCCTTGGTCGGTCCGCCGGCGAGCCGGGCGAGCAGGAGGCCGGCGGCCTCGTCGAGCTCGTCGTCGGGCAGGACGCGGTTGATCAGCCCCCACTCGAGCGCCGTCGACGCCGGAACCCGCTCACCGAGCAACGCCATCTCGGATGCGCGGGCAAACCCGGCGCGCGCCGGGAGCGTCGCGGTGACGCCGCCGTCGGGGACGAGGCCGATGTTGACGAAGGCGAGCAGGAAGAAGGCCGACTCGGCGGCGACCACGAGGTCGCAGGCGAGCGCGAGCGAGCAGCCGATCCCCGCGGCGGGGCCGTTGACCGCGGCGAGCACCGGCTTCGGCAGCTCGCGAACCGAGAGGATGATCGGGTTGTAGAGCTCGCGCAGCCGCGCGCTCAGGTCGGGCGGCCCGCCCTCGACGCCGGCGCGCTGCTCGCCGAGGTCGGCGCCCGACGAGAACGCCCGCCCGGCGCCGGTGATCAGCACCGCGCGAACGGCGTCGTCGTCCGCGGCGGATTCGAGCGCCGCCGCGAGATCGCTGCCGAGCTCCTCGTTCCAGGCGTTGAGCGAGTCGGGGCGGTTGAGGGTGATTCGTGCGGCGCCCTCGGCGACGTCGAGCGTGACGCTCTGACCGGCCATCCCGGCAAGCCTATGCGCTGCTCGCCCGAAGCAGGCTGTCGCGCGCCGGGCCCGGTTCTACCCTGCTGCCTCGGCCCGGCGCAGTCCGGTCCGCGCCCAGTTGACCATCACCGCGATCAGCCCCGCGGCGATCCCGACCGCGAGCAGCGTCTCGGCGGGAGCGCCGATGATCAGGTTGCGCGCCGCCTCGAGCATCGCCGTCATCGGGTTGACGCTGGAGACGGTCGAGACCCAGCCCTCGATCAGGTCGCGCGGGACGTAGACCGGTGCGGTCATGATGATCAGGAAGGCCGGGAGCTGGATCAGCGGCGCCGCCTGCAGGGTGCGGAATCGCATCGCCATCCCGGAGGCGAACAGCAGCGCGGTCAGGTTCAGCATCAACCCGATCAAGACGATCGCGAGGATGTCGGCGACCGACCCCTCGATCTCGGCCCCGGCGGCGAGCGCGACCACGGTGACCACGGTCCAGGTCAGCGCCATACGGATCAGGGCGACGATCGCGTAGCCGGCGACGAGCGCCGAGCGGCGGTGGGCGGCGAGCAGCAACCGGCGGGCGAAGCCGTACTCGAAGTCGGCCGCGATCGAGAAGCCGGTGAAGACGCCTCCGAACACCGCCGACTGCATGAGCACGAACACGAACTGGAACGTCGTGTAGTTGGGGTAGTCGAACCCGGGGGCCGAGCTGACCGCCGAGAGGCCGCCGGCGAAGGCTGTGAAGAAGAACAGCGGCATCAGCAGCGAGGGGACGATCACCGACGGCTTCGAGATCATCACCCGCAGGTGGCGCCAGGCGATCGCGGTCGCTGCCTGGGAGAACCGGGTCTTGAGCGGGTTCGCCATCAGGTGCGCTCCATCCGCAATCGCAGCGCCGAGGTGGCCAGGAACATGCCGGCGACGAGGATCCCGATCCCGCAGCCGAACGCGAGCGCCAGCGCCTCGCCGTCCCAGCCGCCGATCAACAGGCTGCGAAAGCCCTCGATCAGATAGCTGACCGGGTTGATCGTGGTCACCGTCCGGAACCAGTCGGAGGCGATCAGATCGCGGGGCAGGCTCGCCGAGCTCAGGAAGAGCAGCACGAAGAGCAGCGGGAACGCGCCCTGGACCGACTCGCCGTTGCCGGTCCGAAGCCCGATCGCGAGCCCGATCGAGCCGAAGGCGACCGCGACCAGCGACGAGAGCGCGAGCAGGACGAGGACCCCGGCAAAACCGGAGTCGAGGTGGGCGCCGAACGCGAGCCCGACGAGCAGGTAGGTGATCGCCTGGATCCCGCCCTGGACGAGAACGCCCGAGAGCTGGCCCGCGATCAGAGCGGAGCCGCGCAGCGGCGTCAGCTGGAGTCGGTTGAAGAAGCCGTACTGGATGTCGGAGGCGATCGACTGCCCCGCACCCATGGTCGCGAACAGCGCTCCCTGCATGAACGTGAGCCCGAGCGCGAAGGTCAGATACGAGTCGGTGGGAAAGCCCGGCAGCGACGTCGCCGCGCCGAGGCCGCTGGAGTTCACGGCGAGCAGGAAGAGAGGGAAGACGAGGCTCGGGATGATCATGATCGGTTGCCGCACCGTGCGGGTGATCGATCTCCGGGCCAGGTGGGAGACCTGCGACAGCATCCCGGTTCGCGCGCCCACGGACGCGAGCGGGTAGTCGAGCGTGGCGGCGGCGCCGCTCACGCCGGCACCGCCTCCAGTTCACCCGTCGACGACTCCCGTCCCTCCGCCCCCTCGGCGTCGTCGCCGGCCCCCTCGAGCCGGCGTCCGGTCTTCTCGAGGAAGACGTCGTCGAGGGTCGGGGAGTGGATCTCGAGCTCGCGCACCTTGATGCCCGCGGAGTCCAGCGCCCGGACGACGTCGGCGAGCTCGACCGTGCCCTCGGCGAGGCGCGCGGCGACGTGGCCGCGCGCCGCGGGCTCGCGCGAGCCGAAACGGTCGAGAACCGCCCTCATCGACTCGATCTCGCCGGGATCGACCGGCGCGGCCTCGACCGTGGGCCGGCCGATCTCCGCCTTGAGCGCGTCCGGGGTGCCCTCGGCGACGAGCTTGCCCGTGTCGATGATCCCGACCCGGTCGGCGAGCGCGTCTGCCTCCTCGAGGTACTGGGTGGTCAGGAAGACCGTCACTCCCTCATCGCCCGAGAGCCGCGCCACCTCGTCCCAGAGCGCCGTCCGGCTCTGGACGTCGAGTCCGGTCGTCGGCTCGTCGAGAAACAGGACCCGGGGGCCGTGGACGAGCGCCAGCGCCAGGTCGAGGCGGCGTCGCATGCCGCCCGAGTAGCCACCGACCTTGCGGTCGGCCGCCTCGGAGAGGCCGACCCGCGCGATCAGCCGGTCGCCGAGACGGCGCGCGTCGGCCCGCGGGATGCCGTGCATACCGGCCTGCAGACGCATGTGCTCGCGGGCGGTCAGGAACGGATCGAGCGCCGCCTCCTGCAGGGCGACGCCGATCGCGTCGCGAACGGCGGGGCCCTCGGCGACGATGTCGTGACCGGCGACCCGCGCGGTGCCGGACGTGGGCGGGAGGAGCGTGGTCAGCATGTGCACGGTGGTCGACTTGCCGGCTCCATTCGGGCCGAGGAAGCCGTAGATCTCGCCGGGTGACACCCTGAGGTCGATCCCGTCGACCGCTCGCGGACCCTTCTTGAACTCGCGGACGAGGCCGTCGACCTCGATCCCGTTGTCCGTCGATTCCATCCCTTAACCTTCCCTTACTTAGTTTAGGCACTCAACTATCGAGTCAACAGAGTATCATCACCTTCGAATGAGCGTAGCGAGCACCGATACCACCGACACCGCCTCCGAGGCCTGGACCCTGATGCTCGACTTCTTCTTCTCCAAGGCGCGCCCGCGGATGCTGGAGATGTGGCGGGAGTTCGACTTGATGCCCCCGCATCAGATGGTGCTCGGGCTGCTCGACGAGCCGAAGCCGATGGGTGAGCTGGCGCAACGGATGCACTGCGACAACTCGAACATCACGGGAATCGTCGACCGGCTGACCGAGCGCGGGCTCGTCGAACGCGGCCCGGCCGTCGGCGACCGCCGCGTCAAGATGATCGCCTTGACGGCCGCTGGGCGCGAGATCCGCGACGAGCTCGTCCGCCGGCGGGCCGAGCCGCCGCCCGAGTTCGCCCGCCTCTCGGAGGCCGAGCTGCGCAAGCTGCGCGCGATCTTCAGCAAGGCGTTGGCCTAGCCGGTTCGCGTAGGCTGCGCGGCGATGGACGACCTCGGCGCGCCGATCTCATATCTCGTGCTCGAGCGCGGCGCGCACGTCTTCTCCGCCGACGGCAAGAAGGTCGGCGATGTGTCCGAGGTCCGCGCCGACCGTGCGAGGGACATATTCGAGTACGTGGTGATCCGCCACGGAGTGGTCCCGGGCCATCATCACGTCGTTCCGGCCGAGCAGGTCGAGGAGATCTACGAGCGCGGCGTGGTCCTGAAGCTCACGGCGGACGCGGTCGGGAGCCTTCCGGCCCCGGGTTGATGGCGATTCGCGAGGCGACCGAGGCCGACCTGCCGGCGCTGATGCCGCTGCTGCGCGGCTACTGCGACTTCTACGAGTCGAACCCCACCGACGAGGGCCTCGAGGCGATGGCGCGATCGGTGATCGCGGCCCCGGAGGAGGTCGCCTACCTGCTCGTCGCCACCGACGAGGATGGCGAGGTGATCGGGTTCGCGAACAACCAATGGAAGTGGTCGAGCCTGCGCGGGGCCCGGATCGCCGTGCTCGACGATCTGTACGTCGCCGAGAGCGCCCGCGGAGCCGGGCATGCCGACGCCCTGATCGAGGCGGTTGCCGACGTCGCCCGCGGCCACGGCGCGCCGCTGATCAGCTGGTTCACGATGCCCGACAACAAGCGGGCGCACAAGGTCTATGACCGGGTCGGCGGCCGCGCCGAGACGCTGCTCGAGTACGAGCTCGAGCTCTAGCCGACGAGCACGAACGTCATCGCGGCGCGCTCCGCCGTTCGCCCTCCGGGTCGAGCGCCGGCAACCCGTCGAGGCTGACGGCATTCTTGGCGCGCTCGTAGTCGCGCAGCGCCGCGGCGCCGCCGACCCGGACCTTCTTCTGCGCCCACTTTCGAGCGTGCTCGCGCTCGCCCTCGTAGCTCATCAGCGGCACCCCGTAACCGCACGAGTCGGCGATCCGGGTGACCTCGACGAGGATGATCGATCGTCGCGAGTCCTCGATCGCCGGCTCGTCGAAGTCGAACCGCCCGATCAGCTCGGCGAACCGTGGCTCCCCGGGCCGGATCGCCTCACCGCGCCCGTGCAGCCGGACGATCCGCGGCGGCCCCTCGAACGCGCAGAGCATGACCACGATGCGCCCGTTCTCGCGCAGATGGGCGATCGTCTCGGCGCCCGACCCGATCACGTCGAGGTAGGCGACGGTGTGGTCGTCGAGGACGCGCAACGATCCGATCGGCCCCTTCGGGGAGACGTTGACGTGTCCTGCCGGGTCGAGCGGCGCGGTGCCGACGAAGAACAGCGCCTGGCGGCCGATCCAGTCGCGCAGCCGATCGTCGATGCGCTCGAACGTCTTGCCCACGCGGGCAGCGTATCGACGCGGACCGGCCTCGCTAGGCGGCGGGCCGCGTCGCGGTGAAGCAGAGCTGAGTGACGGCGAAGTAGAACTCTCCCCGCCGCGCGAGCTCACGCTGCTCGTCGGCCCATGCCCGGGCGTCGGCCTCGGGAGCGGTCTCGGCGTCGATCACGAACTGCTCGAGGAAGGGGACGACGAATCCGCCGTAGGTGTCGGGGACGAGATCGTTGGTGGCGAACGCGTGCGCCTCGAGGCCGGGATCCTCGAAGCCCGCGGCGCGCAGTTGCGCGGTCAGGGTGCGGGGCAGCGACGGGTCGGCGAGGTGCTCGTCCCAGGCGCCGAGGATGCGCTTCATCCGCGCCTCGTCGGAGGTCTGCAGGGACAGCGTCGCCCAGTCGACGTCCCAGAGCACGACCCTCCCGCCCGGTTTCAGCGCCCGGTGGATCTCGCCCAGCGCCGCAGCGATGTCGTCGACGTACTCGAGCACCTGGACGCTGAGTGCGGCGTCGACGCTGGCGTCATCGATCGGCAGCGAGGTCGCCCCGGCCTCGTGCAGCTCGACGTTCTCGCGGCCCTCGCAGCGCCGCGTCGCGATCGTCAGCATCGCCGCGCTGGCGTCGACGCCGACCACCGAGCCCTCGGGGCCGACCTGATCGAGCAGCTCGGCTACGTAGAAGCCGGGGCCGCAGCCGATGTCGAGGATCCGCTCGCCGGGCCTCGCCCCGAGCGCCTCGCGGACGAGCCGGCGGCGGCGGACGATGTCGCGCGTCCCGTAGACGACCTCCAGCTGGGTTGCGGTCGCCTCGTCGAACTCGAGCTGGGCCACGGCCCGCCGGTGTCCCTAGGCCGCGGGCGCGCCGGCCGGCTCGCGGTCGGCCGCCGTGACCTCGACCGGGATCCCGTTGAGGACGGCGTTCCCGGACGGGACGTCGACCTCGACCGGCGCCAGCAGGTTCGAGTTGACCCCCGCGTGCTCGGTCGCGACGCCGAGCCGCGCGCCGGGGGCGTCGTGGCCCCAGCCGTGCGGGATCGAGACGACGCCGGGCATGATCTCGTCGGTGATCTCGACCGGGGCGACGAGCTCGCCGACGCTCGATCCGACCCTGGCGCGGCCGCCTTCGACGAGGCCGAGCCGCTCGGCGTCGGCCGGGCTCACCTGGACCGTGCAGCGGTCCTTGCCCTTGACCAGCGCCGGCAGGTTGTGCATCCAGGAGTTGTTGGAGCGAAGCTGGCGGCGCCCGATCAGGACCATCTGGCCGTTGGCCGGCGAGCCGAGCTCGGCTTCGAGGCGCGGGACGTCGGCGACGATCTCCGGCGGCGCCAGCTCGATCTTCCCGGAGGGCGTGCGGAGGACGCCCGGAAGCCGCGGGCGCATCGCCCCGCCGTCGAAGCCGTGCGGGCTCTGCTCGAGCTTCGCGAGCGTCAGCCCGTCGGGGTCGGCGCCGAACCCGTCGCCGAACGGCCCGGCGCGCAGCATCAAGTCGAGCAGGCGCTCGGGCCCGCGGCGATCGCCGATCTCGGCGAGCAGCTCGTCGGCGTCTCGTCCCTCGACCGGCGAGCCCGGCAATCCGACCTCACGGCCGGCGACCGTGCGGACGACGAGCTCGTCGAGGGCTTCGATGTCCGCCTCCGGTCCCTGACCGGCGACGATCCCCGTGAGGCGAAGGATCACCTCCCATTCGTCGGGCTGGTCGGCGGCGCGCGGCAGGATCGGGGGCGAGTAGTTGGCGACGCTGCGGACTGCGAGCTGGTAGAGCGCGGTGTCGTAGTGAGCCTTCGCGAGCGGTTCCGGCGCCGGCAGGATGACGTCGGCGCGGCTGCTCGTCTCGTTGACATAGATGTCGATCGAGACGATGAAATCGAGCGTCTCCACCGCTTCCGCCAGGGCCCCGGCGTCGGGCGTCGAGACGAGCGGGTTGCCGGCGATCGTGACCAGGGCGCGGACCTGACCGTCGCCCGGCGTCGTGATCTCCTCGGCCAGCCCGGCGACGGGCAGTTCGCCGAGCACCTCGGGGCGTCCCGCGACCCGGCTCTCCCAGCGCCCGATCCTCACACCCTTGCCGACCGGGCCGGTGCCGGACGAGTTGCGCTGGCCCGCGGCGGCGAGCGGGAACATCGCCCCGCCCTCGCGATCGAGGTTGCCGGTCAGGTAGTTGAGCACGTCGACCAGCCAGCTGGCGACCGTTCCGAACCGCTGCGTCGTGGTGCCGATCCGTCCGTAGACCGCCGCCCGGTCGGCGGCCGCGAGCTCGGCCGCCATGCGGCGGATCTCGACGGCGTCGATTCCGCACACGGGCGCGACGGCCTCCGGGGCGAACGGCTGCGCGAGCTCGCCGATTCGCTCGGCTCCGACGGCGTGCTCGGCGAGCGGGCCCGGCTCCGCGAGGCCCTCGGCGAGCAGCGTGTTGGCGATCGCGAACAGCAGCAGCGCGTCGGTACCGGGGCGGATGAAGTGGTGCTCGGAGGCCTCGCGGGCGGTACGGCTGCGGCGTGGATCGATGACGACGACCTTGCCGCCGCGCTCGCGGATCGCGCGGATGCGGCCGCGCATGTCGGGCGCTGTCAGCAGCGACCCGTTGGAGACGAGCGGGTTGGCGCCGAGGATCAGCAGGTGGTCGGTACGGTCGACGTCGGGGATCGGCACGCTGAGCCCGGCGCCGAACATCAGCCCGGCGGAGACCTGCTTCGGCATCTGATCGACCGTCGACGCCGAGTAGATGTTCTTCGAGCCGAGCGCCTTCAGGAACGCCGTCCCGTAGAGGGTCGGCCCGAGGCTGTGGGCGGCCGGGTTGCCGACGTAGACGGCGACCGCGTCGCGGCCGCCCTCGGCGAGCACCCGCGAGAGCCCGGCGTCGATCGCCGCGAATGCCTCCTCCCAGCTCGCCTCGACCAGCTCGCCGTCGCGGCGGATCAGCGGCCGCGTGAGCCGGTCTGGATCATCGTGGAGCTGCTTCAGACCCTGCGACTTCGGGCACAGAAAGCCGCCGCTGAAGACATCCCGCTCGTCGCCGCGCACCGATACGACCTCGTCGCCGCGCACGGTCACCGCGAGGCCGCAGGTCGCCTCGCAGAAGGGACAGGTGCGGAAGTGGACCGTCTCGGTCGCCACTCCGAGCAGCGTAACGGTGCAGCCCTCGAGGCGCGGGGATAAGGGACGGGACCTGTCGCCCACGGCCGCTAACCGTCGGCGGCGGCCAGCGCGGCGCCCCAGAGGATGTCGTGCTCGGAGACCTCGAGCTCGTTGAGGCCGAAGGCGCGCATCACCTGGATCAGGATCACGACCCCGGCGACGATCGTCGGCGCCCGACCCTCGTGCAGCCCGACGACCTCGAGGCGCTCCGTGAGCGGCATCGAAGCGAGCTCCGAGCACATGCGCTGAATCGAGCCCAGCGAGAGCCGGTAGCCGTGGACCAGCCTCGGGTCGTACGGATCGAGCCGCTGCTCGATCGCGGCCAGCGACGTCGGGGTGCCGGCGACGCCGATGCCCTCGTTGGCGACCGCCAGCGCCGACCCCTCGAGCGACTCGTCGATCAGCTGGCGGACGTCGTTCGCGAGCTCCTCGAGCTCGGCGGCCTCGGGCGGGTCGTGGGTGACGTAGCGCTCGGTATGGCGGACCGTGCCCGCCTGCAGCGAGGCATAGAAGCCGACCTCGTCGCCGTCGCCGATCACGAGCTCGGTCGAGCCGCCGCCGATGTCGACGACGAGCGTCTTCGACGCCGGCGGGCGCTGGGCGGTCGCGCCGAGGTAGGTCAGCCGTGCCTCCTCGGCCCCGTCGACGATCCTCGCGTCGAGCGCGAACCGCTCCCGCAGCTCGGCCAGGAACATCGATGAGTTCTCCGCGTCGCGGACGGCGCTGGTCGCGATCGCGCTCACCCGCTCGACGTCCAGCTTCTCGTAGAGCGAGATGTAGGAGGCGACCGCCGCGCAGACCTCCTCGATCGCCTCGGCGGCGAGCTGGCCCGAGGTGTCGACGCCGCGCCCGAGCCGGGTCACGGTCGAGCGGCGCTCGACCTCGACGACGCTGCCCTCGGCGACGTCCGCGACGAGCAGCCTCGTCGAGTTCGTCCCCATGTCGACGACGGCAACTCGCAACCCGGGCGCCATCCTAAGCCCCCTCGGGCGGCGGTCCAAGGCCGCCGGGGCGCGTTCGGCGATCGGTTAGCCCGCCCCGGCGGGCCTGGTGCGGTTGATCTCGCGCTCGACGATGCGGTCCATGGCCCGGTCGGGAAGCACGGCGGCGAGCTTCGCCTGGATCTTCGCCCGGCGGCCGATCAGGTAGCGCGTCTGCGGCTTCGCGGCGGTCAGCGCGTGCTCGACCGCCTTCGCCACCTCCTCGGGCGCGACCCCGGCCGCCCCGGTCTCGGCCGCGAGCGCCTCGAAGCGATCGAGGCGCTCGGCGTAGGCGGCGTCGATCGACGGGTCGAGGGCCTGGCGGGCGGCGAGCGCGCCGGCGGTGCTCTTGTCCCAGATCGGGGTCGCGACCGACCCGGGCTCGATGATCGAGACCTCGACTCCGAACGGCCGCATCTCCTGTCGCAGCGAGTCCCCGATCGCCTCGATCGCGTGCTTGGAGGCGTTGTAGGGAGAGACGAATGGGAGCGCGTTGCGACCCCCGATCGATGACATGAAGACGATCCGCCCGCGCGCGGCGCGGATCATCGCCAGGAAGGCCTGGGTCACCGCGACCTGGCCGACGACGTTGACCTCGAGCTGGCGGCGCAGCTCGTCGAGCGCGACGCCCTCGACCGGGGCGGCGACCGCGACCCCGGCGTTGTTGACCAAACCGGCGAGACGCCCGCCGGTCGCCTCCCGCACCCGCTCGGCCGCCGCGGCGATCGCCTCGCCGTCGGTGACGTCGACGATCAGGGGCTCGAGCCGCGGCGCCGCGGCGCGCAGCGCGTCACCGTCCTCGGCCTTGCGGACCCCGGCGTAGACGGCAAAGCCGGCGCGGTCGAGCCCGAGCGCGCAGGCGCGGCCGATCCCGGTCGAGCTCCCGGTGACCACGACCGCGCCGCGCCTCAGTCCGGACATCGGCCCAGCCTAGCCTGCGCGAGATGGGGTCGGCTCGAAGCGACGGTCCGTCGAGACGTCGGGTTTGTCCTCCTGAGGCGGACAAACGCTCGGCTGCCGAGCTGAGCGACGCGCCTGCTCGCGGTCGAGCTCGACCGGGTCGTGGGCGCAGAACAGGCGGACCTCGTCGCTGTGGTCCCGGGCGAGCTCCCGGAGGCGGTCCTGGTTCGAGCGCCGGGCTCCGTTGTCGGCTGCCGTCAGCGTCTGCATCGCACGGAGCGCGGGTGGGCAGTACGGCGGGACCTCGATCTCGGCGCGGTGAAAGTAGGCGTCGCCGCAGTGAAGGATCCAGCCGTCGCCGTCGTGGACCGCGATCGCGGTGTGGCCGCGAGAGTGGCCGATCAGCGGGATCAACAGGATTTCGGGCTCGATCCCCGGCAGCACCCGGATGCTCTCGAACCCGAGCCAGGTGTCGCCATCGACCTCGTGCGTGACCCAGTTCGGGCCGTGGTCGATGTGACAGCCCCGGTAGCGGGCGCGGTCGCGCAGGGTGGGGCGGACGGCGGCGTCGTGCTCGGGCTTGAACACGTGGACCTCGGCGTCCGGGAAGTCGGGCAGGCCCCCGGCGTGGTCGAGGTCGAGGTGGGTGACCGCGATCCGGCGGACATCGGCCGGGTCGTGGCCGAGGGCGCGGATCCGTTCGAGCGCTGTCTCGGCCAGGTCGTCGGTGGGCCGAAACACCGCGGTGAACGGGACCCCGAGGCGACGGTAGCGGTGGCGGTTGTCCTCGACCCCGAGGCCGGTGTCGATCAGGACCAGCGAGTCGGAGGTCTCGATCAGCAGGCAGTGACAGACGATCGTCGTCGAGCCGAGTCCGCCCTCGCCGGCGACGAGGCGCTCGCCGTAGGGACACATCGTGCCGCAGTTGAGGTGGTGGATCGTGGCCACGGCGGCCTACCCTCTCACAGGCGAGCTTCGTCGGCGGGTCGCCGAGGACGACTGGAACGTCCTCGGCGACACGCGCGGCGACACGCGACACCGACATCGGGGCCGCCGGTGGGTAACGGCCATCGCTTGACAATCGTGCTCGGTAAGTCTAGGCTTACCGTAAGCGATGGCTAACCAAGCCGATGGACTCACCGCACTGGCCGACCCGACGCGGCGCGCGATCTTCGAGCGCCTCGGGGAGCGCCCGCGCGCGGTCGGGGAGCTCGCCCGCGGGCTGCCGGTCAGCCGGCCGGCCGTATCGCAGCATCTGAGGGTGCTCAAGGACGCCGGGTTGGTGGTCGACCGGCCGGCGGGCAACCGGCGTATCTACCAACTCGACCCGGAGGGGGTCGACGGCCTTCGTGAGTACCTCGACCGGTTCTGGAATCGAGCCCTGGCGGCATTCAAGGTGGCCGCCGAGCAACCACCGAAGGAGGTCTGAATGACCGTAGGAGCAACCGACACCGCAGTCAGCACCTCGATCGTCGTCGAGGCGCCGATCGAGCGCGCGTTCGCGGTCTTCACCGAGGACATCGGCAGCTGGTGGCCGCCGGATCACCACCTGCTCGAGGCGGAGCTCGCTGAGATGGTGTTCGAAACACACGCGGGCGGTCATGTGCTGGACCGGGGCGTCGACGGCAGCGAGTGCCGCTGGGCGCGGGTGCTCGTCTACGAGCCCCCGAGCCGGTTCGTGATCAGCTGGGACATCAACACGGCCTGGAAGCTCGAGACCGACCTCGAGCGGACGAGCGAGGTCGAGGTGCGGTTCGCGCCCGAAGCGCCCGACAGGACCCGGGTCGAGCTCGAGCACCGCAACCTCGACCGCCATGGTGACGGCTGGGAGCAGATGCGGGACGCGGTCGGCTCCGACGAGGGCTGGCCCGCCGGTCTACGCGCGTTCGCGGCCCGGCTCGAGGGCTGACCCGCTTCGCGGGCGCCCGCCCGAATGGCGGGCGCCCCACCGCGCGCGTCAGCCGTCGTCCTGGCGAAACGCCCAGCGGACCTCGTCGATCGACAGCCCGGCGGCGAGGCAGGCGAGGAGCTTCATCCGCGCGGCCTGCGGGGATAGAAAGCCGGCGGGGATGATCCCGGTCTCGCGCAGATCGCGCTCCGAGCCGCGGTAGCCGTAGGTCGCGTTCAGGATCACGCCGCGCTCGGGCCGGCAGTAGGCGATCACCGGGATCCGCGTCGCCGCGTCGGCCCAGAGCTCGAGCAGCGCCGGCGCCAGGTGCCCGGCGCCGAGCGTGCCGATCACCGCGCCCTCCGGGTCGGTGTCGAGCGCCGCGCGGGCAAGTGCTCCGTCGTCGCCGGCGACCGTCGGCACGACGATGACGCGGCCGTCGAGGTGCGGCGGGTCGAGCGGCGGGTTGCGCGGGATCCGCGACCAGATGATCGGATGACCCTCCGTCACCCGCCCGAGCGGCCCGGTCTGGGGCGACGAGAAGGCGACGAGCGACGTCGTGTCCGTCTTGCGTACGACCCGCGCATGGTGGATCTCGCCGCCGAAGCAGACCAGTACGCCCATCCCGGCCGCTGCCTCGCTGGCGGCGACGCTGACCGCGTCGACCGCGTTCGCCGGCCCGTCGGCGCCCGGCGCGGAGGCGGGGCGGATCGCCCCGGTGAAGACGATCGGCGCCTCGGCGTCGTGGACGACGTCGCAGAGCATCGCGGTCTCCTCGAGCGTGTCGGTCCCGTGCGTGACGACGACGCCGATCCCGCGGCGGGCGGCGTCGCGAGCCTCGCGGCAGATCCGCAGCTGGTCGCCGAGCGTCAGGTGGGCGCTGGGAAGGTTGGAGACCGTGTGCGCCTCGAGCCCGTCGTGCTCGGCGAGGCTCGGGATGCCGGCGACGAGCCCGTCCGCGTCGAGCTCCGGGGTCGCGCCGGACTCGCCGTTCGAGTCCGCCTCGCCGGTCATCGAGATCGTTCCGCCGGCGGCGAGGATGCGGACGTTTCGCGCGCGCCCCTGCGCGCCTTCCCTCACGGTCACGCTGCGACGATACCGGTGATGCCCCGGGCACTCGACGATCTCGACCGCTTGCCGACGCTGCACACCGAGCGCACCACGCTCCGCCCGCTCGCCGAGGCCGATGCGCCGGCGCTCTTCGAGATCTTTTCCGACCCCGAGGTAATGCGCTATTGGAGCGAGCCGGCGCACGCCGACGAGCGGCACACCCGCGAGATGATCGCCTCGATCGAGCGCGGCTTCGAGGATCGCTCGGTGCTGCAGTGGGGGATCGAGCGCACCGCGGACGGTCGCCTGCTCGGCACCGTGACCTTGATGCCCGCTCCCGGCCAGCCCCGCGCCGAGCTCGGCTTCATCCTCGGCCGCGAGCACTGGGGCCGCGGCTACGCGGCCGAGGCGCAGCGCGCGGCGATCGACTTCGCCTTCGACGAGCTGGGTCTTCACCGTCTCGAGGCCGACGCGGACCCGGCGAACGCCGCCTCGGTTCGCTCGCTCGAACGGCTCGGCTTCCGCCGCGAGGGCCTCCTCCGCGAGCGCTGGAAGGTCGAGGGCAAGATCACCGATTCGGCGATCTTCGGATTGCTCGCGCGCGACTGGGCGGAGGGCAGGGGCGGCACCGGCTGATCGGCCCTCGGAAGCTCGAAACCCGCAGCGCGGCGCTAAACTGCGCGTACGCCGCGGGGTGGAGCAGTCAGGTAGCTCGCCGGGCTCATAACCCGGAGGTCGTGGGTTCAAATCCCACCCCCGCTATGTACGAAAGGCCCGCTCAGGCGGGCCTTTCGTGGTTCTCGGCTCTTGATCTCGATCGAGCGACGCGGTCGAGCTCGACTTGAAGGGGTGGCGACAGCGGCCGAACTCGATGCGGAGCCCCCGCTTCAAGCACCGCCAAGGTAGCGGCGCCCCCAATCGTCCGAACGATCGACAGCCGCGCGGGCGAGCCCCTGTACGCGGCGCAGCACCTGTGCGGAGGGTCGGAGTCCGAGCCTCGGCCCCGACCGAGCTTGAGCGCTCGCTGCCGGCGCGCCGCGGCTAGGTCGGCTGGCTGGAGCATGAGTGCCCCCGAGTACTCTGGCCGCATGGCTCGAGTGCCCGCAATCGCCGACGACGGTCCGCTGGCGGGCGACCCGAACCTCACCGTCATGGAGTACCCCGACGGCACCTACGAGAGCCCGGTGGGGTGGCGGCACAAGTCCGGCAAGGTTCACCTCTACGAGCACCGGGGCGAGCGAGCAGCGACGCCCCCCGGCGTCCCTCTCTACAGGCACGTCCGCAAGTAGAGCGGTCGTTCCTCCACTCTTCTCGAGGTCTCTGCATCGCCCAGGCAAGAGCCGAGAGACAAGCTCGACCGCTCTGGCCCGGAATCTACCCCGATCAGGTTTCCAAGGGGTCTCGGCTTCGGCTGGAGGCGTTGACGCCGCTCAGGGTCGACTCGGCCCCCGGGACGCCGAGGGCTCGCCGGAATGAGAAGAGAGGTCAACCATGACCGCTGCGCGCCCCGGCAGCCACCGCGGCTGAACCGATCAGGACCTCGAGCAGATCGCCGACATCTCGCTCCTGGACGAGTGGATGGCGCAGTGGAAGCTCGGGCACGATCTGGTAGCGGTTGCGCCGGCCCGTGCGTTGGCGCAGCACGTAGCCGTCTGCGACCAGCTCGGAGAGGATCCGGTGCGTGGCGCGCTCCGTGATCCCGACGGCGGCGGCAATGTCGCGCAGCCGGACGCCCGGGTCGCGGGCGACACAGATCAGGACGTGGGCGTGGTTGGTCAGAAAGTCCCAGCCGGCCGCGGCGGCCGAGCTTGGACTCTGCTGCTGATCTCTGGAAAGAGAATTCATGAATCCATGTTACACTCTCTGTCTACCAGTGATCTCGCCGCTTCATTCCGTCCCGGCGAGACCGCTGGGAAGGGAAAGCCAATGAGCATCTTCAGCGCCCGGCGTGAGCGACCCTCTGGCGATCATGCGTCCGCCCGATCGAAATCGACCCCCGACGAACAGGGCGATCCGCCCGCGACGGATCGGCTCCCGTTTGCCGGCTATGACCGTCTCGGCGACAGGCAAGTACTCGACGCGCTCCGCGATCACTCACAGCTGGAGCTCGAGGCCGTCGAGAGCTATGAGCGGTCCCACAAGAGCCGGGAGCGCGTGCTCAACAAGCTCCGCTACATGCGGGGATCCGAGCCGCTCCCGGGCTACGACACGCTAAGCGTCGAGCAAATCGAGACCGCGCTTGAGAGCGCCGACCTGGCGACGATCAAGAAGGTCCGCATCTACGAGCGGAAGTTCGCCGACCGCCCCGGTGTCTTGGACGAGGCGCTCCGCGTCTACCACCGCGGGCAGGCCACGCAACCGCCGGTGGCCGCCGTTGCCTATCAGCCGAACGGCGGAACCAGCAGCGGATCAGCCCAACGTCTGGCGGACCCGTGATAAGCGCGCGGCTATGACTGGCTACCCGACCCTGTCCGCGGAGCTGACCAAATCGCTCACTTCGCTTTGGACACGCTACGCGGGCAAGCGGCCAACCAACCCCCGAACCGACATCCGCGGCAACGTCGTCACCTGCGTCTTCGTCGATGCCGTCGGCGACTTCGACCAGAGCATGATCGCGCCGCAGACTCGCGACACGGTCGGTGGCGTCGTCAAGCTCACCCCGGCGGCTTATGAACGGGAGGCGGTCGCAACGGTTGCGAGGCTGACGCGCCAGCGCGTCGCCTCGTTCATCAGCAGCCACGACCGAGACACCGACGTCGCGACGGAGGTGTTCACCCTGGAGCCGTCCCTCGGCCGGGGAGCGCCCCGGGCTGAGCGGCGATTTCGGCGAGGCTTCCTTCATGTCCCACCGCGCCTGGGCGGGAACCTAGCGGTGGAGCGTGGTAGGCCAGGTCGGGCGAGAACATCCGCCTCATCGAACTCGACGCGAAGGCGCGGTATGCCCACTGGCGTTACTGGCTCTACCGGGCGAAGGCGAACGGTCCGCGATTGACCGCTGCACGGCGCCTGCCACGATTGAAGTTGGCCGAAAGCCGGCTTCACCGGGCGAAGGCCGAATGGGACCCGCTCGCTGCGGACGGGACAATCCCGGGTTGAGATGGCGCCCGAGATCGGGCAGGCATTGCGTGAGGCTCGCATCCTTCGCGGGATCGAGCTAAGCCGGGTCGAGCAGGTGACCAAGATCCGTACCAAGTACCTGTGCGCGATGGAGGAGGATCAGTGGGAGCTGCTTCCGGGGCCAGCCTACGCCCGCGGCTTTCTCTCGACCTACGCGCGGTTCCTGGAGCTGGACGAGAAGGCTCTCGTCGCGAAATACAGGCGCCGCTGCGAGCGAGTCGAGAAAATGGAGCCGGTACCGGGGGAGATGCTGCCCAAACGTGGCGTCGTCCGGAGACCTTCGATCAGGCCGGGCGCCGTCGCGACGGGCCTCATCGCCGCCGCGGTGGTCGGCCTGGTGCTCGGCGTCGGCCTGCCGGGCGGCTCAGGGGACAGCGGCGAGGGGACGGGCCAAGCCCCGAGTCCGAAACACGGCAGCGGTTCGCCCGCCACGACCTCCGTCACCGAACCGCTCGTCGCGCAGCCCGCCCGGAGCTCACTGCAGCTGCGCTCTACAGGGACCGTTTGGGTGTGCCTGATCGGCGACCGCGGCCGCACGTTGGTAGACGGCGAAACGCTCACCGCCGACGAGGTGCGGGGGCCGTTTGAGGCCCGTGCGTTCACGGTCACCTTCGGCAACGGCTCCGTGCAGATGGAGGTCGACGGCAAGCCGGTAGGCGTCCCCGAGGTCGCCAACCCCCTCGGCTACCGGATCACGTCGCGTGCTGTCAGCGAGCTGAACCCGTCCTCGCGGCCGACGTGCATCTGAGGGACATCGCGGTGAGTTTGCCTGAGCCGAGCAGCTGCGCGGCGCCGGACCGCACCGCGGCTGATCGCCTCAAGCCTTCTGGACGTTCGCTGCGCGCGGTCCCTTGTCGCTGTCCTCGGTCTCGAAGCTGACCTTGTCGCCCTCGTCGAGGGAGCGGAAGCCTTGACCGTTGATTGCGCTCTGGTGGACGAAGAGATCCTTGGAGCCGTCATCGGGGGTGATGAAGCCAAAACCCTTGTCCGGGTTGAACCACTTGACCGTTCCGGTTGGCATTTGTGTCCTCCGTGGGGATGTGCAGCGAACCACGCGTTCGAAACCGAGAACGAGGAAGCGCTGGCACGATTGCTGGACGCAGTTCCAGTCATTTGCGCGCCGCACGGTAGCAACGAGCCGATTTGAATTCTCTAGCTGCTCGCATTGCGCTGGGGACGGGCCCGTGAAGCTGTCGCTGACCGAGATCGATCTCACCCTTTCGCCGGGAGGGCCAGCTGCGACGCCGCTAGCCTCGTGACCAACCAATCGAAGGGAGACCGCATCGCCGCCAACGCCGATCTGACGCCGGCACGACCGAACACCGGCTCTTCCGACGCGGAGGTCGCTCTCGGGAGCCTGTCCGTTGCGGATGAGCGTTTTGAGCTCCCGCCCGAACCGACCGTCGCCGAGCGTGAGGTGGCCGATCTGATCCAGATCGAAACGGATCCCGAGACGGCCGCGTCCGTTCTGGAGCGCGTGCCGTTCTGGTTTCACACATTCTCGCTCGACGCCTCGAGAGGGCTTTACACCCGGGGCGTGGCCCGCGACCATCGCTACCGGATCCCGGCCCTGCCCGACGACTTCAGCGGGCTGAGCGTGCTCGACATCGGCACCTTCGACGGCTTCTACGCGTTTCTCGCCGAGGCTCGCGGCGCGGGAAGGGTCGTCGCGATCGACAACGAGCAGTACAGGGAGTGGGTCAGCTCGCGCTGGGGCGTCGAGCTCGAGGGTGGCGAGGGGTTCGCGGCGATCCGGGAGCTACTCGACTCCGAAGTCGAGTACCACCACCTCGACGCATTCGATCTCGACGAGCTCGACGAGACGTTCGACCTCGTCCTCTGCTTCGGGATCCTGCACCGGGTGGAGGATCCGCTGGGGCTGTTGAAGATCCTTCGGCGCCGCCTGGCGGGCGGCGGGCGGGTGCTGCTCGAGACCCTTGGGACGGCCGATCGCGCCCTCGACTCCTCGGCGGCTGTTGACGTCCTCGAGCCGGGAGAGGTCTATGCCCACGATGACTTCGTCTACTGGGGATTCACCCCCGGCGCTCTGGGCGCGTTGGCTCGCCACGCGGGCTTCGAGGGCTTCGAGTTGATCGACGCACCCGTGATCGACGGCCATCGGCGGGTGATCGGCGTCCTTCGCTCCGGTCCGCTCGACTGAGCGCGGGCCGGCCTGGCGGCTCGGTTCACGGGACCGAAACACCTGCTTTGCAGGGTCTTAACAGCTTTGGGTTCGCCGTTTCGGCCTCGGCAACTTCAATGTCTGGTTCGCTGCTCAGGAGGACCACATTTTTGGGCAAGACCCGCCTCAAAGCGCGGCCTACCGGCGAATCGAGGCTAGTGGTGCTCGATCACCCGGTCGACGATGCTGTACGCCTTGGCCTCTTCGGCACTCATGAAGTAGTCGCGCTCGGTGTCCTTGGCGACCTTGTCGAGCGGCTGGCCGGTGTGCTTGGCGATGATCTGATCGAGCCTGCCGCGGACGTCGATGATCTCCCTGGCGTGGATCTCGATGTCGGTCGCCCGGCCCTCGAACCCGCCGGAGAGCTGGTGGATGAGGATCTTCGAGTTCGGCAGCGCCATCCGCTTGCCGCTCGCGCCGCCCGCCAGCAGCAGCGCCCCCATGCTCATCGCCACCCCGACGCAGATCATCTGCACGTCGGGCTTTATGTACTGCATCGTGTCGTAGATCGCCAGCCCGGCGTACACCGAGCCGCCCGGTGAGTTGACGTAGATCGAGATGTCCTTCTCGGGGTCGTCCGACTCGAGGTGGATCAGCTGGGCAACGACGAGGTTGGCGATGTCCTCGCTGATCTCAGTGCCGAGGAAGATGATCCGCTCGTTGAGCAGCCGCGAGTAGATGTCGAAGGCGCGCTCGCCGCGCGAGGTCTGCTCGACCACCATCGGAACCAGGGGGCTCATGGTGCGGCCAGTCTATTAACGCCCTTCGCCGCCGCCGGGAGCGACCGCGGACTGCCGCTTAGGTGAGCTACTCATGACGTTGCTCCAGCTCAGCAAGCCGAGCTGCGGGCGCCCCTGTGCGTGTTGAGCTGGCCCTGCGGCCAACAATTCTGGCCTGAAGCTGCCGTACGCCGACATGTGATCAACGCGGCGAGGTAATTCGCTCTGAGGCAAACGGAATCGACCGCGGGGCAGTCGGTCGTCCGGCGGGCTACGCGGGGAGGGTACGGCTCAGCCGGCCAGCGCACAGGGAGGCAGCTCGGACCGAAGCGCAGCCGAGGAGCCTCCTGCATCGCCTGACCGAGCGCCTGCTCCATCTACCTGTCGATGTGGTCCGGCGAATCCAAGACCTCGATCACCATCAGCCCGCGATCGGTCTTCCCGACGACACGGGCGCGATCCTCGTCCGACCTCGATCGTCGTGAGCTCACCGACGGCCCTCGTGCTCGTCGGCGTCGTGAACTGCCCACCCGACGCGCTCGATCAGTTCGGCGGAACGGTGTTCGCTCTCCAGTTCCGCGGAGCCGATCCGCTCATCGAGCGTGATCGCCGCCTCACGCTCGGTACTTGAGTCGCTCATCACGATGATTCTCGGCATGACCGTCTTCCTTTCCGGTGGATAGACCCCCTGGGGACCACCGGCCGGTCAAAGCTTGGATGGTGATTGAGGCTCTCGATCAGGTTAGCTGCTTAGCGCCCCTCGGCTTCGCAGCTGCAACGGCAGGGGGGTCCAGTTCGTGGCGAGCTCGACGGCGTGCGACCTTCCAGAACGGTTGCGCCTTCGCGCTACTCTAGGAAGAGCCCGCCGGGATCGCTGCGTCTCCTGCCCTCCGAGCAACCGCTTAAGAGGAGGCGAGGAAGACATAAGGCATGACTCCATCCCGGCGAGACACCAATGTCCCCACGACCGGCCTTCGCGCCGCTTCGAGAGCGGAGAGTCCGACCCCGGAATTGCTCCGGCTCCAGGCTGAGGCCCGGTATGCGAGTGAGCGTTACCGGCTTTACAAAGCGAGGGCGTACGGGGGGCGTCCAACCTCAGCGCCTCGTATGCGGGAGTTCGAGTCGTCCTGTAAACGGGCGGAGGCTCGACTCCGCCGAGCGAAGACCATCCCGGACAACAACTGAATGGCGCGACCGTCGCGGCAACCGCCGAGCTGACCGGGTTCACGCGCGCTGGTCTGCTGCCCACCCGTCGGCGATGCTCGTCGTGACTCCCGACTGACCCGCGCGTTCTCCCGGTGGGGTTCATGGCGTGGGCGTGCGGACCCCCAACGACGCTTTTCGAGGCCCTTGGCGAGGCGTCCGAAGCGGGCACAAACCCTGCCCGATAGCGCGGCTTTTATCGATGGGCGCGGCTGGTTTCGAACCAGCGACGCGGCGCACTCGGCGTCGCGAGGACCGACGCGCCAGCACACTGCTACCGATGCTCCCACGTCACAGTGACGCTCACCCCGAGAGGGAGTCCGACCGAGATCGAGAACCCAGACGCGCCGGACTGCGCCGCGACTGATGCGGCGGCCCTTTGGAGGCGGGTAACGAGCTGACGGATGTGTTTGCCGTCGGGCTCGCCGACCATCTCGCGATTGATCGCCGCGACCGCTTCGGCCAGCGCCCCCATCGCCTCGCCGGGCTTGCCGTAGGAGCTGGATTCAACCGTTGAGAGGAGATCTTCGGCGTCCACGCCGCAGAGACTATTCGTCGGGATCGCCGTCGCGTGGTTGCCAGACCGTAGGTCAGGGGTCGGCGACCGACCCCTGCATACTTGCCCGGTTCAAGGCATCGGACGCTCCGCCGGCGGCTCTGACCGGGGCAGGAATCAGGGCGGCGCCGGCGACCACCAGGCAGAAAGCGAGCATCCGGCCGATGATCTCCAGCGCTCCCGACCCGACCGGGTCGCGGAAGACGAGGATGCCGCCGAAGATCGCGGTGAGGTTGGCCGCCACCGAGGTCAGGGCGATGACCTCGACGCCCGGGCCGATCTGCAGGCCGCGAGCCGAGGCGTAGAAGGCCACCACCGAGGCGATCAGCGCCGCCACGGTCCATGGGCTGATCAGCTCGAGCCCCCCGCTCGCGACGTCGTCGACCAGAAACTTGCCTTTGGCCCGGGGTGTTGACCGGCAGGTCTACGGTCGCCGCACCGCCGTGGATCGAATGTGAATAGGTGGGCGACCTCGGAGGTCTTGGCCATGCCGGGATCAGGGCGTCGTAGCGGGCCCGGGGACGAACCTCGACCTCGGGTTCGGAGCGACGTGTCGCGCGCGATCGACGCTCCGCTTCCCTCCATCGCTGTGGTCCCCGGGACCGTGGGCTGCGAAGTAGCTCTGCGCCTGCGCCTGGTTGGCGAAGTCCGCGCAGTCCTTGTCGCGCTTTGAGGCACCAGCCCCACTTGCGCTACCGGCTGGCGCCAAGGCAAGCGCGCCGGCGGCGAAGCCAATGACGAGAAGTCCGAGACCTCGTGCACCGTTCAGCTGGGGTTCACTTCGCCTCGAATCGTTGCAACCCATGCGCGCACCGAGTTCGTTTCACCGTCCGGGCCGATCCGGTCGAATTCGACCCGGCCGCCGCGAGGGCTTGCGCGGATGCCTGTCTGGCGAAGTGCCGTTTAGGCGCGGTCACTATGCCCCGCGGACTCCTGCGTGCCCTGTCGCAGTCGCTCGGCGGGCTCGATGATCCACTCGCGTATATGCCCCACAAGCTCTTCCGACGTTGCGTAGCGGCGAACATCTGCAACCCAGGGGTATTGGCGGAAGTGCTCGAACATCGCGTACTCGACGTCTTCCTCGCGGAGTAGCGGTATGACCGGCACGGACGGAAGGTTGGGCACGACGAGCTGTAGTTCCTGCGGCAGGCTCTTCGCATCCGACAGGTCGGCGACTACGAATCTCGCCATGTGCGCCAGCAGCCCGATCGTTTCGGTCAGGTCCCGCGTGTGCGGCCGCTCGAAGTCGAACACGATTGGTGCCAGGTCCTCACCGCGCAGGGCGTCGGCCAGGGCGTCCAATACGGGCTTGTTCGCCGGCGTAAAGCGACCGAGAATCAACACGCTCTTGGCCGTCATGGCATCAAGCGCCCGACCGAAATCCTGCCGCGAGAGCATCAGGCTCACGAACTGCGCCATCTCGATGTTGTCGACCGTGATCGCGAGCTCTTCGTCAAGCGGCGTCACGATCAGGCCGCGTTGGGCGACGTGCTTGCCCATGTAGGTGTCCCAGACGGCGGTTCCGTAGACCCGGGCGCCGTCCAGCCGGGTGCCGTAGAAGATCGTTTGTACCAAGCTGGCGAGGGACAGGTTCGCGCCGAGCAGGTCGGCGTGATGAAAGTCAGCGAGGTCTAGCTTTGCGCCACTGAGGTTCGCGTTCGCCAGCCGGGCGTGTATGAGTTCCGCGCGGTCGAGCTTGGCTTGACTCAGATCAGCGTCGCTGAAGTCGGCGCCGAAGAAGTACCCATCCCTGAGATCAGACCGCACAAGCTGGGCGCCTGCGAACCGAGCGCGGCCACCCTTGCACCGCCATAGGTTGGCGCCCCACAGGTTCGCCGAGGAGAAGTCTGCGCCTGTCAGGTCCGCCAAACTGAGGTTCGCGTGGTAGAGGTCCGCGCCCGTCAAGCGTGCACCGTCCAGCTTGGCGCCATGCAGAATTGCCTCGCGCAGGAAGGCGCCGGTGAGGTTGGTGTTGGAGAGATCGGCTCCGGTCAGGTCGGCCTTGACGAGTACGACGCCGCCGCTTAGCTTGAGCCCGGCGAGATCGGCCCGGGTCAGGTCGATGGGCTCGGTCGGCAACCCTGGGAATATCTTCCCGTCGTCGTAAATGATGCTGTAGTCGTCCGTGAGCTCTATCGACTTGTTCCATATGCGTCTGCCCCGCCGTAGTAGCTCGACCTGGCTCTCATCCGCCATCGCTGCCGCGCCTCGCGCTTTCTTCCCTTCGACGCTCCACCATGGGACCCTACCGGCGCTGTTCATCACCGTCGATGCTTAGCGTGGTCCGGCATTTCTTGGGGTTGAATCAGCCGCCGTCGGTCCTGATCAGCATGTGTAATGGGGTGGGACGACGTTTTCGGGCCATCGTGTGTGCTTGTCGGAGTACGGGCGGCCATGTACATGGTCGAGCCGGGCGCCGCGGAGGTCAGCGCCACAGAGGACCGCACTATCGAGCTTGGCGCCCGACAGCTGCGCTCCGCGTAGGTTGGCTTTGAAGAGCCAGGCGTACCGCAGGTTCGCGCCGTAGAGCTTTGCATTGAGCAGACGAGCCTTGGCCAGGCTGGCGCCCCGAAGCGTGGCGTTAGACAGGTTCGCGTGGCTCAGGTCCTTGCCGCGGAGATAGAAGTGGCTTAGGTCTCGGCTTTGCAGGTCCGCACCGGCCAGGTCTCCGCGGAGGCTGAGGCTCGTGGCGAGCGCGCGATTCTTCTGGTTGATCGGCCCGTGTTCGTGGTACGTCGGCACCAGGATCCCGCCCGCGATTACGAGTGCAAGTGGGATGGCGAGCCAGGCGAGGCCGCTCCCGCGCACCACGGATGCCCGCGCCAGCCATAACAGCCGCACAGAGGCGACCGCCGCGAAGATCCCGAACTCCCAGCGATCATCCGGGTCCACAAGGTCCGTGCGAAGCCCATAGAAGCCAAGGAACAGCACGCCCACAGCCAACAGCGCCTTGATTGCGAGGTCGAAGGGGAACTCGCCCGGCCGGCGGCAGTCGAGTGCCGCAAAGGTCGCCAGCTCGAGTTGGCGGATTCGCGTCGCCGCTACGGCTTCGGTCAGCTCCGCGCCCCGTCGCGGCACCCCAAGTCCATCGCGTTGACCGAGAACGAGGCGCGCGAGCCGATATCCGCTCACCGGCCCGCGGCCGAGCACATACCCGCTCACGGCCAAGCCGACCACGAACGCGAACAACAACTCCAGATCGGCGCCACCGATCTGCCGCAGCACCGCTCCGAGCGCGCCGGGATCCGGCGTCAGGCCGACGTCCCCCAGCGCCCGCGTCAGCTCCGTCTCACCGCGCTGATCCAGATACAGGTACCCGATGAGCCCGTTCGTGACCGCCTGTGTGAGCAGGATCGCGGCGACAACGGCGAACGCGGTCACGAGTCCCGAGGCCGGGGACGGCAGCGACTCCTTAAACCGCTGCAGGGTCTCGTGGTCCCGTATCTCTCGATCGGTGGGTTCGCCGAGCGCGAGTCGCTGGGCCGCGCCGCGTTCCAGCGCGCCAACCCGACGCCGCAGCTCGCGCGCCGTCCACCGCTCCACGAACCAGGTTGGGCGGAGGCGCAGATAAATCGCTCGAAGGAGTCGCGCCAGGCGCCCGTGCGTAGGCAACGTGACCGACGGCGGAGGCTCCCGCGCAAGCCCCCGCGCCTCGCTGTAGGCGGAAAGCAGGTCGGGAACGTTGGCGTCAGATCCCGTCGCCGAATGGTCGGCTGGCGGGTCCTGATCGGCCTTCTCGTGCGGTCGATTGGGAGCCATCTCACCCCACCGATCCCGGCGACACGCTGGTCACCGGAGCGGCAAGACCACCCTACGCCTGCCAGCGAAGGATGCAACGCGCCTGCCTACCATGTTGCGAAAGGTCGGTTGGGATCGCTGATCGTCGCGCGGGCCGTGTCCAGCGCGACCACCGGCCACCGCATTCACGCAGTGGCCCGGCAACGTGGCTCGACGATCCGTGGGTGGTAGCGAGAGACGAATCGGATTCGAGCCTCGTTGCGGTCGCAACCTGCCTGCAACCCTGGGCCGTTGCTGCGAGCGGATCGACCCCATGCTGTACGAGACTCGCATTCAAGGCGCCGTACCTCTGCAGGGCACCTGTAGCCCTCGCTCCCGCATGGACGAAGCTGAAGCGCGACACTTGCGCTTGGTGGGTTGACCCGTTCGAGGCGAGTGGTAGCGTCGCCGTGAATCGAAGGACAGTTGATCGTGGCCACGACCACGACACGACGACCAAGGATCTCGACCCCCCGTACTGGCGGCGCCCGCGCTTACGACGCCTTCGTTTCCTACAGCCACGCAGCCGACGGCCGCCTAGCGCCTGCGCTCCAAGCGGGTCTTCAGTCGCTCGCCAAGCCCTGGTACCGGCGCCGGGCGTTGCGCGTCTTTCGTGACCAGACCAGCCTCTCCGCGTCCCCGGAGCTGTGGCCGGCGATTGAGGAAGCGCTCTCCCAGGCTCGCTTCTTCGTCCTCTTGGCCTCGCCCGAGTCAGCGGCCTCGCACTGGGTCGACAAGGAGGTTCGCTGGTGGCGCGAGAACAGGAGCCACGACACCGCTCTGATCGCCCTCACCGGCGGCGAGCTCGGCTGGGATGAGGCGAGCGGGGACTTCGATCCCGAGTCGGCGATCCCGCCTGGCCTACGTGGTTGGTTTCCGAGCGAGCCGCTGTGGGTCGATCTGCGCTCGGCGCGAGACGAGCAGGACGTATCGATGCGCAACGGCCGCTTTCGGGACAGCGTCGGCCAGCTCGCGGCCCCGATGCACGGCCTGCCGAAGGACGAGCTGATCGGTGAGGACATCAGCCAGCATCGCCGGACGTTGCGGCTCGCCAGGGGCGCCGTGGCGCTTCTCGTGCTGCTCTTGGCGCTCGCCGTTGTCGGTGGAATTGTGGCGCTGGTACAACGCAACCAGGCGAATGAGCAGAAGCGGCGCGCTCAGTCCCAGGCGCTCGTTGCAAACGCCGGGCAGGCACTTCGCAAGGATCCCGCGCTCAGCACCCGACTTGCAGCGGAGGCGGTGCAGACCGCGGATACGCCCGAGGCGGAGACCGTGTTGAGAAGGGCCGAGGCCAACATCGGCTATCGGACGTTGCTTGCCGGCCACCGAGAGCTGGTGTTGAGCGCGACCTTCAGCCCCGACGGCGAGCGGATCGTGACCGGCAGCCAGGACGGCACGGCGCGGATCTGGGATGCGGCGAGCGGCGCCGAGCTCCTGACCATACGCAACCCCGGCGGCTGGGTGGGGGGCGGTGCCTTCAGCCCCGACGGCGAGCGGGTCGTGACCGGCAGCCAGGACGGCACGGCGCGGATCTGGGATGCGGCGAGCGGCGCCGAGCTCCAGAAACTACCGACAGGAGGGAGGCGGGTTGGGGTGGTCAGCGTCGCCTTCAGCCCCGACGGCGAGCGGATCGTGACGGCAACCGGCGACCACGGTACGGCGACGATCTGGGACGCTGAGAGCGGTGCCAGACTCGAGACCCTGCGCGGTCACGGAGGCGCTATCTGGAGCGCGGCCTTCAGCCCCGACGGTGAGCGGGTCGTGACCCCGGGCGACGACTACGCAGCGCGGATCTGGGATGCGGCGAGCGGCGACGAGGTCCTGACCATACGGAGCCGTCGCGGATCGGCGAGCGCCGCCTTCAGCCCCGACGGCGAGCGGGTGGTGACCGCGGACGACGACCGCACGGCGCGGATCTGGGACGCCGCAACCGGGGCCGAGCTCGAGACCCTGCGCGGTCGCGGAGGAGGCGTCTATAGCGCCGCCTTCAGCCCCAATGGGGCACGGGTAGTGACCGCGGGCGGCGACGGAACGGCGCGGATCTGGGACGCCTCAACCGGGGCCGAGGTCGCGACCCTCCGCGGGCACAAAGGAACCGTCAATAGCGCCGCCTTCAGCCCTGACGGCCAGTGGGTTGTCACCGCGGGCAACGACGGGAAGGCACTGATCTGGGACGCGACCCGCCACCCGGCGCTCGAGACGCTGCGACGGAAAGACTGGCGCTTCAGCGGCGCCGCGTTCAGCCCGGACGGGGCGCGGGTCGTAACCGCGGGTACCGACTACAGCCCCGACCACGAGCCGTCCCTGACCGCGACCCCCGACGGCACGGCGACGATCTGGGACGCGGAGAGCGGCGCCGAGCTCGAAACCCTGCGGGCTCCATCCGGAGAAGTCGTCGCGAGCGCGGCCTTCAGCCCCGACGGCGAGCGGGTCGTGACCGCAGGCGACGACTACGCAGCACGGATCTGGGATGCGGCGAGCGGAGCCGAGCTGATGACGATACACAGCCCCGGCGGCTCGGTGAGCGCCGCCTTCAGCCCCGACGGCAAGCGGGTAGTGACCGCGGGCGACGGCGGAACGGCCCGAATCTGGGACGCGGAGAGCGGCGCCGAGCTGGAGACTCTGCGCGCTGAGGGAGGCGACGTGGAAAGCGCAGCGTTCAGCCCCGACGGGAAGCGGATCCTGACGAGAAGCCACGGCACGGCGCGGATCTGGGACGCTGCGAGCGGCGCCGAGCTCGAAACCCTGCGCGCTCCGTACCCAGAGGGCTTCGAGAGCGCGGCCTTCAGCCCAGACGGCGAGCTCGTGGTAACGACGAAGTCGTTTGTTAGTGGCATTACGACGGGCAGAACGATGCGCATCTGGGACGTGGCAAGCGGTACCGAGCTGCGGGCCATCCGCGGTCAGGGAGACATGGTCTCGGCGGCGTTCAGCCCGGACGGCCAGCGGATCGTGACCGCACAGCAGAATCGCGAGCGGACGGCGACGATCTGGGACGCTGCCAGCGGCGGCGAGCTCGAGACTCTGCCCGGTCAGGGAGGGACGGTCATCAGCGCGGCCTTCAGCCCCGACGGCGAGCGGATCCTGACCACGAGTTCGGGGGGCACGGCCCGGATCTGGGAGTGTGGCGTCGCGTGCGAACCCGTGCCGGCGTTGCTCGCCTCGGCCCCCCGGCTTGCCGGGACTCTGAGCACCGCCGAACGAGCCCGGTACCTGCCGGAATAGACAGCTCCGCGGGCCGAAGGCACAGGACGCGCGGGTCCGGCTCGAGTCGTCGCCGACTAACCCAGGATCCGCGAGGCCCGCTCGACGGCGGATGCACCGAGCGAGGCGACCGTGGAGGCCTCGACCCGACCGTCGACCACCCGGAACTGCTGCAGGGGCGGCCGGCGAAGTGTGAAAAGCACGAGCGCGGCGGGAGAGCGGCGCGCGGCGAGGGCCGACATGGTGTGATGCATGGTGCGGAACTCCCCGCTCCGCCCTAAGGCAGCTCCTGAGCACTCGTGGAACGCTGCGCTTTTCCTGCGAAGTTGCACTTTTAGTCAGGCCGCGAGCCGCGCCCGCTCGACTATCCGCGGGTGGTAGCGAGAGACGAATCGGGCCACCTATCGGATTTCGCTTACGACGCATGGCCGCAGGCGGGACGCTGCTCCATTTCGCGCATTGCGATAGCGAGTCGACATCGGCGAGCAACGCTCGCCGCTTGACGCGCACCTATCGCCGCCGATCGGCGCTTAGCGCCTTCGAGGCCCGCGCGCCGTTCTTCGCGAGCTCGTCGGCAACTCCGTTCTGCGCCCTGGAAATCCGAGCGAACCTGACCCCCACTGGATACCGGGCCTTCTGCGCTTCGACCTCCTCCTTGAGCTGGATCAGGTGCTCGGCCCGCGCACGCGATGCCCCAGTGAGGTGGCCGACGACCACCGCCGAGTCCATCCGCACGTAAGCCGACGTCGCGCCCGCGTCGGCCGCGGCCCGCAGCGCGTTCCGAACCGCCATGTACTCGGCAACATTGTTCGTCCTGTCGCCGAGCGATTCCGAGCTGAGCAAGTGCACGCCGCCCATGCCCACGACGACGTACCCCGCCCCGGCGGGACCGCCGTTCGGCATGGCAGCGCCGTCGCTCCAGATGTAGACCCTCATTTCTGTCTCCATTCGATCGTCACGCGATCGGGACGGGAAACTACCGGTAGGGCTCAGGGGAGCGCCAGGCAGGAAGCGATCAGCAGAACTCAGTCGCACGGTTTACGGCCTGGACGATTCCCCTGTTTGGCAATGTAAACACGCTGTGGGCGGTCAGCGAGCGAGTTGAACACGCGGCTGCGGGTCGCCTCGCGCACAACGTTGGCGCCACCTCGGTCGATCACACCAAGGGGAAAGAGTGGCTGCGCCACGACGCCATCGAGGAGATCGACTGGAGGGCCGAGTTCTACAGGGCCGTCTGTGAGACGCTGGCGTTCCTAGGCTATTGCGAGACGAATGCCGGCACTCCAAGGCGAGTGTGAGGAAGGCGCCGGCAAGTCCGGTTCGCGGTAGTTGCGTGTGATGAAGGAGCAAGCCGCTCACGCCGGCAGGCGTACTCGCTCAACAATCCGTGCGTGGTAGCGAGGAACGAATCGGGCCCCCGCTATGTCTGTCGGTACCACGCTGGAGCCCTCGATCTGGAGGGATTTCGCGCTCTCGAAGGCGTCGGCGACGGCCTCGGAGACGGTCGCCGTGAGTTCAACCCGTCGCTCGGCCTTGTCGTAGGCGATCTGCAGCTCGAATGACTCGAATACCTGGCGCTTGACCGCGGCTGGGGCCTCGCGCAGTGCCTGATCGAGATCCGGGAGGCGTGCGAGCTGCGCGGCCAACTCCTCCTCCTCTGCCTCCTGGCGCTCGGCGCCGATCCCGGCCAGCGCCTCCTCGAGCGCCTCCTTCTCCTCCCGCAGCTCGCCGATCCGCTCGGAGACGAGCTCGGGTTCGATCCCCTCCTCGAGCGCCTGGACCTGGGCACGTCAATCCCAACCGCGCGCGAACACGGACCCGCGGCATTCTCCACTAGAGGTCGCGGTGCTCTTCCGCGGGCAGAGCGCATCGCTAGACCGTCCCTCTATTCGCGGATAAAGTGAGCGTCGTGATTGCTCACGACCTCCGATACTCCAACAGGCTCTCGGCACGACCCTCCTCCCCGCGCCTTCGCGATGGTCGTCAGCCCTGGGGTGTCTCGCGTGGAGGTCCCGGATTGGCGAACGCGGAGCGATGCGCGAGTCAGTGGCGCAGCGCCTAAACCGACGACGGCTTCTGACCGTGGGGGGATCGGCGGCCGCGGCCGCCCTCGCAGTCGATGCGGCGGGCCCCTCGACATCGACTTCGTGGGCCGCGGATCCCCAGCTCGGGATCATCAATCTGAAGGTCGATCACGGCGCCGTGGGGGACGGCACGACCTCTGATCTAGACGCCATCAATGCCGCCATAGCGGATCTCAACGACGGCGAGTATCAAGCCCTTTACGTGCCGCCCGGGCAGTACAAGATGAACGCTCTGGCCGACCCGATCATCCAGAGCAACGTCGCCATCTTCGGGGCTGGTGGATCCGTGTCCGAGTTTCTACATACCGACGGGACAGAAGGCAGCTTCTTCCAGGTCGGGGACCAAGCCTCTGGTGTCGCCGCGGACGGGGTCGTGATCGCGAGCCTCGGGCTCCACTGCGATAACGATCCCACTTCGAGGCGTCAGGCGTTGCTGGCTCCGAACTGCGAGGACCTCCGCGTCTTCGGCGTCCACGTCCAGGGGATCGCCGGACTCTGCAAGCTCGGAGCTGTCGCGACGATCGACGCGGAGGCGACGAGGTGCCAGCGCCCCTCTTTTTCCCACGTCTGGGGAAGCCAGCGCTCTGACTTGATCGACAAAAGCATTGAGATAGTCAATGCGGGCGCTCTCCAATTCGCCCACGTACACGTCAACGGCGACGGGACCGAGCCGAACGGACCGCAGTACATGATCTACGCCCGGCCGACCGAGCAGGATCTGGATGAAGCCCACTTCGTCGATGTCGTAATGCGCGGACGCCCGCCCCCGGCGCCCCTCTTCTCGAACATTGTTTACTTCGACTTTTCGGTGCAGACGATCCAGAACGTCTGGTTTGACGGGTGCGTGCTGGATGAGAGCGGGGTGGCGGGGGTCGCGATCAACTCGGACCCCGGCTCCAGCGCCACAAACGAGCTGCGCCACATCCACTTTGTCGATTGCAGGGTGTCTACCAACGCTGGCGACGCCGTCGTTGTCACCCACAACGGTGCCGGGAGGGTGTCCGACCTCATCTTTAGCCGATGCGTTCTCGTATACAAGGCGCCGAACGGGAGCACAAACCCTCGCGCGGTGACGGTTACCGGCGAGGATCGCTTCAACCACCTCGTCTTCGAGAGCTGCGATATCCAGGACTCCGCGGCGTACTCAAAGGACTCCGCGATGCAGTTCGGCGTGGGGGGATTCATGGTGCGGGGCTGCAACTTCCATCGCGGCGACCCGACTACCGGCGACACCGACTATGGCGTGACCCTTACGGCGGATGTAGACGGTTTCATCATCGCGGAGAACAAGTTCGACGATTTAAACAAGGCAATCGTCCTACATTACCCCTACGCGGCCGACTCCGCCGATCGACTCGTCCGCGCCAACGTTGGCCAACGCAGAGTCTTTAAGATCACCGGCGACGGTAGTAAGACCGCCTTCACAGTCACGCACGACTTCGGTTCACGACACCTGCTGGCTCAGGTCTACAGATACTCGGGTACCCGAGATACTGTCGGGCCCCCCAGCGTGGGGGCGCCGACGGGGGTTAGTATTGAGCACACGACTTTCAACACTGTCACCGTGCGCTTTGCGACGGCGCCGAGCGCCGGCACTAAGTACAGGCTAGTGCTGGGGTAAAGTGTCGCGCAAATCGTCGATCCGGTCCTCGCCGAGCGCCAGGGAGTTGACGCCGTAGTAGGCCGAGGGGGTGTGCAGCCGAACGAAGGGGTAGGCGTCAAGCCAATGGCCACCCGAACCGGGCCGGCGATCGATCAGCGTGAGCGGCGGGCGGCGGCACGGAGGCTCAACCCGGCCTCGATCGCCTTTGACCAGCTCGTGGCGGGCGGCGAGTCCGAGCTTCGCCCTAGGGTGCGTATTCATCCGGGTCCTCCTCGGGACGGTGAGCTTTGACACCCACCAGCCTCGGGTTGGGCCCGGACGACTTCGGCCGGGCCCCGGTTCCGCGGAACCGGGGCCCGATCGCTTTCAGGTGTTCACGATGTCCCTGGGCAGGTCAGCTAGACGCGCGCTTGACTGAGGATCCAGCGCGCGTGCTCGAGCAGCCGCTCGGAAGGAAAGCGCTCGGGGTCGGCGAGGATCAGCCGCGCGTACTCATCGGCGACCGCCGAGAGGATCCTCGCGGTGAGCTCGGCGTCAAGTGGTTCGCTCTCGGGCGACAGCGCCGGTTTTACCGCCTCGATCAGCCGCACGAGCACCGCGGCGCGGCCGGACGCGATCCGCTTGCGCAGGCTCTCCGGCGCACCCGGCGGCGGGGCGAGGACCAGCCGCCAAGTGTTCGGGTGGGTTCGCACCACATGCAGGTACGCGTGCAGGCTCTCGAGCATCAGATCGACCGGAGGACCTTCGGTTAGGTCGGCCAGCGTGGTCTCGGAGACCTGGGAGAGCGCCCGGTCCATCTCACGCTCGATCGTCGCTTCGAGCAACTCCGACGAATCGGCGAAGTGCTTGTAAAGGAGCGAGCGCGCGACGCCTGCACGCTGAGCGACCGCCTCGATCGAGAGCTTTTGAAATCCGTCCGCGGTGACCAGCTCGGCGGTCACGTCGAGGAGCTGCTCGCGTCGCTGGAGCGCGGTCATCCGCCGCGTCTTCGATCCGGGCGGTGGCATCGGCTCAGAATAGGGTAGGGTCGGTGACGGTGGCGTCACTGTCTACTAGCCATCGTCGCAGGCCGTCCCGCGGCGGGGTCGAAAGCACAGGAGGAGAGATGCGCAGGATGAGCTTCGGGATCGCGTCGCTGGCGCTGGTGGCCAGTCTCGCGATGGCAGCGAGTGCGGTCGCGAATACCGGCGGTGATCACGGTCGACGGCCAGGTAGGCGGCAAGCAGAAGCCGACCTTCGACAAGAAGAAGTTCAAGCCGACGAGAATCAAGATCGATACGACCACGGCCGATGCCGACGATCCGTCGGCGCTGCCGCCGAAGGTCAACCAGTCGGTCGTCAAGTTCGACTCCAAGGACGTCCGCTTCGACCACACCGCGGTTCCCGGATGCGATCCGTCGCAGATCGCCACCGCGACCACCGAGGACGCGATCGCGGCCTGCGGCGACGCGAAGGTCGGGACCGGAGAGGCGGTGGTCAACCTGCCGTTCGGCGTCGGCGGCGTCCGCCAGGACTTCCCGGCCGTCGTCACGGCGTTCAACCGCTCTGACGCGAACGGGATCCTGCTGCATTCGCGGCTCGCTGCGCTGCAGACGACGACCGTGCTGACCGCCGTGCTCCACGCTTCGACCCTGACGGTGACCGTGCCGCCGATCGCGGGCGGAGCCGGGTCGAGCTCGGTCTTCAACACGTCGGTCGGAAAGAAGGACTACGTCCAGGCGCGCTGCAAGGACAAGAAGATCAACTACAAGGAGACCTTCTCGTTCACCGACGCCCCGGACGCGACCGCGAGCGACGTCCAGCCCTGCAAGCAGAAGAAGAAGTCGAAGTAGCTTTCCGATCAATCCTCCGGGGAGCTGGGAAGGGCGGGCCCCGGCCCCCCGCCCTTCCCGGACGTCTTGGCGGGAGCGAACAAGAGGCTTCTAGATGAGGCTTGCGCCGCTTCTCACAGAGCGTTCACGCGGCCTGCAGGTCGTCCTGGTGGCACTGATCCCCGCGATTTACGGCGCGATCACCGGCTATGTCCTGGGCGTCTCAAAGGGCACCTATTTGGTGCTCTCGTTGTTGGCGGTCCTCGGCGGAATTGGTGCGGGCCTGGATCATCGTGGCACCACCGAAGGAGCGAAGCGGGGACTGGTCGGCGGGACGATCTTCGGCGCCTTCGTCTTGATCGCCCATGAGATCCACGGCGCGACGGCGAAGGCCGACCTGCCCGACCCGGCGATCCTGCTGATCCTGATCACCGCGGTGCTCGGCGTCTTGCTCGGCGCGCTGGGTGGCTGGCTGCGCGCTCGCTTCGAGCCCCGGATGGCGTCGCGAACCTAGGCGGGTAGGTGGCAAGCAGCGTAGCCATGGCGCCTGCGGGCTTCGCTTTCCCCCACGCGTGAAGGCAGGAGTCTCTGGTCACCCGGTCAGCCGCGCCCGCTCGACTATCCGTGGGTGTAGCGAGACACGAATCGGGCCCCGATCTGAACCGACGACCGTCGTGGTACCGCTTTGGTACCGACTGCTACGCCCGATGCATCCAGAGTGTCCACCGCCGTGGACGATGGGGACGCGGGGGACGCTCCGGGACGCATCTACACCAACCGCCTGCCGGCTGGGGGCCAAGCGGTCGCTGGTTTCAAAAATTCAGTCGCCCCGATCTCGCGGGTTCGTGTCCACTCACGGTCAGCTGTCCGACACCGGTGGCTCCGTGCTCGGCCTGCCGCCCGCGGCCTCGGCGGCTCGGACGGGGGCGGGTATCAGGGCGGCCCCTGCGAGCACGAGACAGAAGGCGAGCATCCGCCCGATGATCTCCAGCGCCCCGCTGCCGACCGGATCTCGGAAGACGAGAATGCCGCCGACGATCGCGGTGAGGTTGGCCGCGATCGAGGTCAGGGCGATGACCTCGACGCCCGGGCCGATCTGCAGGCCGCGGGCTGAGGCGTAGAAGGCAACCACCGAGGCGATCAGCCCCGTCACCGTCCACGGGCTGATCAGCTCGAGCACGCCGCTCGCGATGTCGTCGGCCAGGAACTTGATCGCGATGTCGGAGACGCCGAAGAGGGCACCGGCGGCGGCGCCGAGGAGTAGGCCCTGCGCCGCCAAGGGGATGCGGTGATGCGTTGAGAACGCGGCGATCGCAACGCCGACGACAAGCACGCCGCACTCGATCGCGATCAAGGCCGCCACGGCGTAGTGCGGCGGCTCGCCGGCGCCCGACCCCGAGGTCAGCCCGATGATCGCGAGGCCGACCGACGTGACGATCACGCCGACCCACTGGCGCTGCCCGAGCCGGAAGCCGAAGAAGCGCTCGGCGAAGACGGCGAGGAAGACGATTCCGCCCGCAAGGACGGCCTGCACGATCGAAAGTGGCGCAAGGGCGAGCGCGACGACGTGAAGCCCCCAGGCGCCGACCGCAACCACCCAGCCAACCGCGAACCATCTCGAGCGGAAGAGGTCGGCTGCGCTTCGCAGCGGGTGCTCGATCCGCACCGGCGGCGCAACGACCGCGCCGCGCTCCTTGAGCAGAAATGCGACGCTCGTCGCGACGGCGCAGGCGAGAGCGAGGGCGAGTCCGACGATCACGTCGACGACCGTCCCGTAGCGACGACCAACGCGAAGGCCTGAGTTCGAACAGCGGCCACGGGTTACACCGTCTCACTCCCGCGCCCGAGAGTCTCGCTGCGGAGCCTGCTCCCTAACGACGAAGAGCGAGTCGGCCCTGGTCGGCCGTCGCCCGATCGAGGCGCCTCTGCGCGGACTGCGATTGTCGCTCGAGCTCGCGGAGGCGCCCCGCGCTGGTCAATCGCGGACCGTAGGCCTTTGCCCGGTAGAGCTGGTACCGCTCGCGGGCATACCGCGCTTCCGCCTCAAGTTCGGCGAGCCGGAGGTTCGAGTCCTTGCCCGGGCCTGGCCTACCAGAGCCCATCGCTAGGTCCTCGCTCGGGCGCGCGGTAGCGGTGGCGGCCGCCAGAAGGCGTGTCGGAATCGCCGCTCAAGGAGCGTCCGGGCAGGTCGGCTTTCGAGCCGCGCTAACGTAGGCACTTCGCCGTAGTCCGGCACGACGGTGGGAGGCACGACCGGGGCGCGGACCTAGTTCCGACCCAGGAGGTGTCCCCATGGGAGACGTCCGAAGCAAGATCACGCGCTGGACTCGCGAGGGCGCGTCCCTTGAACTGATCGAGAAGCGCATCAGTGGACTGCCCGCAACAGATGATGAGAAGTCTGCTCTGTGGCTTTGGGCGTGGTCATGCCGACGCCCCCATGGCGCGAGCCATCGACGGGCGGTGCTGGGCGACTAATAGAAAGCCTCACTCGGCGGCGGGTTGCCGGGGGGCCGATGGCAGACCGCCCAGCTATGCCGGCTCAGGCGCCCTCCACGCTTCGCATTGCACCCTCGCCGCATAGCCCGCTCGCAAAAGCGACTGGCCCCGCAGTCGATTCCGTTTGCCTCAGAGTGAGATACCTCGCCGCGTTGATCGCGTGTCGGCGTGAGAACGCTCTTCAGGCCAGAACTGTTGGCCGCAGGGCCAGCGCAATCGAGCTTACTCCTCTGAGCCAGGTCGCGCGGGGAAATTTCGAGACCGTGAACCGCTGCGCTTGGGCGGGCGCTGGCTCCCGAACTGCCCGGATTCGTGCCACTCGGGACAAACGCCGGGGCAGTTCGCCGCCGTGGCGGGATCGAATCTGTCCGCTCGAGTACGCGCTGGCGCCGACGGCGGTAACCCGGAAAACCTGAACCCTGCTTCAATAGACGAAGGAGCGGTCTGAGGGCTTCCCTGCTACGTCACCCCTCGCGTCGAGCGAGTCGGTTCGCGGGTTGCCTGACACAGACACCCCCAGCGCCTCTCTCGAGTACCACGATCCTGGTCACCTGACCAGCGATTCGGGCCCTGGACCCAACGGGTCTCGGGAAGCCCAAGCCCAAGCGGAAGGGAACCCAGATGAGTGCGCAAGAGAACAAGCAAGCGGCACAGGACGCCTACGCGGCGTTTGGCAACGGCGACGCCGAGGGCGCGATGCGAGACATCGATGACTCGATCAAGTGGACGGTCCGCGGCGACAACGCCCTGACCGGGACCTACAACGACAAGCAGGCGGTCGGCAAGCTGTGGACCGAGTTCATGAGCAAGGACTTCCGCAGCAGCCCGCATGACTACGTCGCCGAGGGCGACAAGGTCGTGGTTCTGACCACTGTCCGGCTCGAGGGTGAGTCGATCGAGAGCGCCGACGTGCTCACGTACAACGATCACTCCAAGCTGATCGCTTTCGAGACGCTCGGCGATGCGACGGTAGCCGACCGGGTGTTCGCCAAGTAACGGAAGCGCGACGGGAAGACCGGGGGGTGCCGCGACTCGCGCCGGGCGCCCGGCGCGATAATGCGGCGCCTCCCAGTCTGCCTGCTCTCCGGTCAAGGAGAACACCTCGATCAGCTGGTCGTCCCGCCTGACGTCGGCTCACTGAAAACACTGGCGCACCGAATCGAGGAGGTCCACGGCCAGCCGGTCTGCGCGGTGATCGAGTCGATGACCGGGGCTCGGATTGTCCACGACACGCTCGAGGCCTGTGGCTGGTCGGTCGAGATCGCCGACGCCCAGAAGGTCAAGGGGCCCCGCGCCGCTTGCCTGCAAGATCGACTCGATGGTGCTGGCCACCCTGAGCCACCCCGAGCTGGCGCCTCCTTTCGCGTGAAGGCAGGAGTCTTTGCTCACGCGATCAGCCGCATTCGCTCGACGATCCACCGCGCCAGGACCTGGCAGGCGGCAACGGTTCTCGGATGACCGGCGGGCAAGCGCTTGCGCCCGGCCGAGGAAAGGCTATGGCTGGGGGGGTACCATCACCGGCCCCAGACGAGCAAGCTTCCCTGAGCGAGCGAGAAGGAGGCCGGGCGTGCTCGACAGGCTCTTCAGCCCGCTACGCGTCGGCTCGGTCGAGCTTCAGAACCGGATCGTCTCGACGGCCCACCAGACGACGCTCGTCCACGAGCACCTTCCGACCGAGGACTTCGTCGCCTACCACGAGGCTCGAGCTCGCGGCGGCACGGGGCTGATCGTCCTCGAGGCCACGGCCGTGCATCCGTCGGGCCTCCTCACCCCGCACACGCTCGCCGGCTACCGGGAGGAGATCGTTCCCGGGCTCGCGCGCGTCGCCGAGGCCGTTCACGGGCACGGCACGCGTCTTTTCGTGCAGCTCTTTCACGGCGGTCGGGAGCAGATCTCCAGTCCGCCTCGCGAGCCCGCCCTCGCACCGTCCGCGATCCCGAGCCTCCGCTTCCACGTTGAGCCGCGGGCGCTGTCCGAGGAGGAGATCGACTCGATCGTGGACGGATACGCGCGGGTCGCGGCGCTGGTGGCAAAGGCCGGGCTCGATGGGGTCGAGATCTCGGCGGCGCACGGGTACCTCGCCGCGCAGTTCTTCACGCCGGGGCTGAATCGCCGCGACGACAAGTGGTCGGAGCCGGCCCGCTTCTTGCTGGCCGTCCTCGAGGTCGTGCGCGCCGCTGCGCCCGGGCTCGCCGTCGGCGTGCGCCTCTCCGCGGACTCGGAAGCGGCGGCAGCGGTCCTCGGCGACGTGGCATCGTCGGTGGACTACGTGAGCGTTGCCCTGGGCGCTTCATATACCTACCCGGGCTCAGCCCGCATCGTCCCTCCACCGCCGCTGCCCGAGAACGCAATCGCCGCGGTGACCGCACCGTTCCGTGCCGGCCCGCCACTCGTCGCCACCTCGCGGATCGTCGACCCGGTCGAGGCGGACCGGCTGCTCGCCGACGGGAGCTATGACGCTGCCGGAATGACTCGCGCCCTCATCACCGATCCGGACCTGCCGCGTAAGGCGCGGGAGGGACGGCTCGACGACGTCCTTCGCTGCATCGGCTGCAACGCTTGCATCGCGCACTACCACGCCGGTACGCCGATCGCCTGTACGCAGAATCCGCGCACCGGCCGCGAGCGCGCGATGGGCGCCGCGGCCCGCTCTGTGACCCGACGCCGGATTGTGGTCGTCGGCGGAGGCCCGGCCGGCCTTGCTGCAGCTGCCGAGGCGGGGTCCGCCGGACACGAGGTCGTTCTCGTCGAGCGCGGCGGCCAAACCGGCGGGCAGATTGCGCTCGCGGCAGCAGCACCGATGCACGCCGAGCTCGCGCGTTCGTTGGTGCGCAACTACCGGCACCTGCTCGAGACCGCGAACGTCGAGACGCGGTTCGAGACCGAGGCGGATCTCCAGACCATCACCGAGCTGGCACCGGATGCAGTCGTCGTCGCCACCGGCGCGCGCCCGCACGAGCCAGATTTTCCGCACGGCGGGATCGAGGTCGTCCAGGCGTTTGACGTGCTCCGAGGTCCGCAGCCACGCGGCCGGCGCGTCGTCATCGCCGACTGGGGAGGAGACGCGTCGGGCCTGGCTTGCGCTGAGCTCCTCGAGGCTGCTGGTAACGACGTGACCGTGGCGGTGGGCTCGGCCGCGCTCGGCGAGACGCTCCATGCGTATCAGCGGAACCTCTACGCGGCCCGTCTCTACCGCGCCGAAGTCCAACTCGCCCACCACCTGGAGCTCATTGGCGCCGACCAAGGCCGAGTGCGCTTCCGGAACCTCTTCGCGCCCGAGCTGGAGTCGGAACTCTCTGCCGACCTCCTCGTCCTGGCGCTAGGGCGGATCCCCGACCGGGCTCTCGCAGAGTCGTTGGCCGACGTCGGCCTCGAGGTGCACGAGGCCGGGGATTGCCTCGGCCCGCGCGGCCTGGAGGAAGCGATTCTCGAAGGGACACTCGCCGGTCAGAGCGTCTGACTGGGTCGCTCTCACAAACGACCGCTGTCGCGTGTCTTCAGGGTGAGGCGGCCGAACCGCCCTGTTCTCCCGCATGGGGAAGGTCGGAGGGCGCTTCCCGGTTCGCGGGAGAGGGGAAGCGATCGGGTGCCGTCATGTCGGCAGGCGCGCTCGCTCGACTATGCGCGGGTGGTAGGGCGAGAAACGAATCGGGCCACGTATCGGATCTCGCTACCACGCACGGACCCAGGCGGGACCTGAAAGGCCTCGCTGTACACGGAAACCATGCCCTCATCCGGGACTAACGGCGCTGAGTACTGGGCCGCAAGCAGTCGGATGTAATGCTGCGGGAAATGAAGTCGCAATCCGTTTCAGCAGCCGGCGAGTCGCTCGGCTCGGTTTTGCGGACCGCGGTCGCTAGTGGCCGATATGACGCGGTAGGCGAGCTGCTTGCGGGCGACGCTTTCCTCGACTCAAGCAGTGCGGCCGGGCGCCGACGAATCCACGGCCCAGAGGCAATCGTCGCTCATCTGGAGGCACCTGGTGCAGGGGACGTGCTCCTCTGGGATGCCCAAGAGTGGCCCTCAGGCGTCGCCGTGACCTTCGAGTGGCGTGGTGCGGATGACGTCGATCGGCGTCGCTGGTATGTCCGAAGCGATGGTGGTCAGATCCGTCGCTTCTGGAGCTACGCGGCGAGGTCGCGCGACGACTCACAGGTCTCGTTGTCGGAAGCCGTCCTTCAGCGCATCGGCACCGGAGCTCGCCGTGCCGCATTCGAACACTCCGGTAACTCCGGGGCGTCGCTCGAAAGAGTCATGCTTGCCGACGGAACCGACCTGATCGCGAAGCGCGTCGGGCTCGCATCAGAATTGGCTCGGGCGCGTCACGCGAGACCGTGGCAGAACGGCCTTGCTGTGGGAAGCCGGTGCCTTCGATCGGATGCCGGAAACGATCGATCACGGAATCGAAGCGGTCATCGCGGACGGCGACGGGTGGTGGGTGATGATGCGCGATCTCTCAGCAACTTTTCTCGGGGATGAGCGCGTGCTGTCCCGCGCTGAGAACCGACAGGTCCTCGGTGCAGGGGCCGCGCTGCATGCCGAGTTCGCTGGCCGCGTTCCGGACGGAGCCGCAGCTCTGGGCGATCGTCTCGGGATGTCCTCGCTCCGCGTTGCCGCGAAGGAGCGCGCCGGGACCGACCTCCTACCGAAGCAGCTGGAGGCGGCGTGGGAAGCATTCGCAGACTCCGTCCCGAGCGATGTCGGAGACGAGGTGCTGAGGACGGCAGATGAGGTCTCTGCACTGGCCGAGGCACTTGAGAAAGCAGGTCCGCTGACCTTGTTGCACGGCGATCTGCGGGACGACAATTTCGGGCTCGCGGATCAGACCGTGGCCCTGCTCGATTGGGACCTCGCAACCGTCGGCACCCCCACGGTCGAGTTTGCCTGGTACCTCTGCCACGACGCTTCGCGTATCGAGGCGAGTCACGACGAGATCGAGGCGGACTTTCGTGCCGCGGAGGGTCAGCTTCTAGCCGAGAACGAACTCGAGCTCGGGATGCTCAGCGGGCTCGTCCAGTACGGCTGGATCTTCGGGCACTCCCTGCGCATCCATCCAGACCCGGACGAGCACGCGTGGGCTCAGGCCGAGCTTGAGTGGTGGGTTCCTCGCGTTCGCAAGGCTTTGGAACGCACCGGCGGGATGCCGCGCTGACCGGCGAAGCGAACGTTGCGGGTGGATCAAGAGCGATAGCGCGCGATCAGACGGGCAGCCGTGCTCGCTCAACTATTCGCGGGTGGTAGCGAGGCACGAATCGGGCCACCTATCGGATCTCGCTACCACGCACGGCAGAAGGAGGGACGCTGCTCCATTTCGCGCGGAGCAGGAGCGCGCCGACGACCAGTCACCCGGGCCCCCCACCGGCATCGCCCTCGCCGCACTCAGTCTCGCCCTCGCCCAGCTCACGGCCCCGGACTTATGGTTCAGCCCGGGGCCCCAAGCTTCTGGAAAGGAGCGCGTGTTATGAGCACCGACACTGGCAAGGTGGTCGTGAACAGGGCGATGTCGCTTGACGGCTTCATCGCCGGTCCCGGCCACACGATGGACTGGATCTTCGATTTCCTGACAGCGGACGCATTCCCTGAAGTCATGGCGGCC
>CAVPLH010000008.1:0-40925 GCA_963705955.1 uncultured Solirubrobacterales bacterium
GAGGCCCGGGGGCGCCATTTGAAGCGCGTCAGGGGCGGCCTGCTCGCCCAGGACGCCGACCAGGCCGAGGATCGTCGCGACGATGACCGTTCCGACGCGCGCCAAGCCGGACGAGCAGCAGTGGGAGGACCTGTTGTTCGGCGTGGAAGGTCTGCCGGCACTGGCGGCGCTCGAACGCGATCGTCTTCGCGAAGGGCGGAGCGACGGTCGGGATCGGCGCCGGGCAGATGAGCCGCGTCGACTCGGTGCGGCTCGCGGTCGACAAGGCCGAGGACGCGTTCGGCGAACGCGCCGGGGAGGTGCTCCGGGGCTCGGTCGTCGCCTCGGATGCGTTTTTTCCGTTCGCAGACGGGCCGCAGGGGCGATCGACGCCGGCGCCGCCGCGGTCATCCAGCCGGGCGGCTCGAAGCGCGACGACGGAATCGTCGCCGCCGGCGACGCGGCCGGCGTCTCGATGGTCTTCACCGGGCGTCGCCACTTCCGGCATTGATGGCGGAGCGCGGCGGCGCAACGCTTCACGTGCTGCGCGTGTTCTGCGCGGACGACGGCAGCGGAGGCAACCCGCTCGGGGTCTTTCTCGACGGCCGCGCGGTTGACGGGCCCGAGCGACAGCCGATCGCCGCCGAGCTCGGTTTCGCCGAGACGGTGTTCGTCGATGACCGCGAGCGCGGCGAGCTGCGCATCTTCACCCCTGAGGTCGAGCTGCCGCTCGCCGGCCATCCGCTGGTCGGCACCGCCTGGCTCCTGCGCGAGGACGGCACGCCGCTCGAGCTGCTGCGGCCGCCCGCGGGCGAGGTGACCGTGCGGTTCGACGGCGAGCTCGCGTTCGTCGCCGGAAGGCCGGAGTGGGGGCCGCCGTTCGAGTTCATCGAGGTCGGCTCGCCGGCTGAGGTGGACGAGCTGCAGGGGCCCCCCGGCGGCCGCGGGTTGGTCGGGGTCTGGGCCTGGGAGGACGAACCCCGGGAATGATCCGCGAGCGGGTCTTCGCCGCGGACGCCGGCGTCGCCGAGGACGAGGCGACCGGCTCTGCCGCGATGCGGCTCACGAGCCTGCTCGGGCGCGAGATCGAGATCCACCAGGGGCGCGGCTCGCTGATCCGCGCCCGGCCGGTCGACGGTGGCCGGGCCGAGATCGGCGGCCGGGTGGCGCTCGACGAGATCAGGAACGATCCGCTCGCGGGTGGCGCGTGATCCCGGGGGTGCGCCCGACGTTCGCGTAGACGTCAGGGGTCAGCCACATCGCCCCCGTCGTCCCGCCCCCCGCGCTGATCCGGTCGTCGCCCGATTCAGTTATCGGCTCCGAGCGCACCGATCAGCACGAAGGCGGCGATGAAGAAGATCGAGAGGCCGAGGATCCAGGGCCCGTTGCGGTCCTTGCGCCCGAGCAGGATCGCCCCGAGGACGACCCCGACGATCGGGATCAGCAGCGAGAAGATGTATCCGGCGGCGACGAGGCCGTCGTTCTTGCGCTCCGGCGCCGGCGCCGCGCGGTAGTCGGTGCGGTCCTCCGTCCATCGGGTGCCGTCCCAGTAGCGCATCCCCTGCGGGTTCTCCGGATCGGCGTACCAGGCGGCCGGCGGCGGCGTGTCCCCGGTCCGCTCGGCGGTTTCGGCCAGGCCGCCGGTCGAGGCAGCCGGCGCCGGCGTCGCCGGGGTGCGATCGCCGGTCCACTGGCCGCCATCCCAATACCGCTGCAAAGCGGCGTCGTCGGGGTCGGGATACCAGCCTGCCGGCGGAAGCTGCGCAGCCACGCGAGCAGGCTACATGCCCGCCACGGGGCAATCGCCGCCACCGCGTGGGCTTGGAGTCACTGCTGCCCCCGGTCCACCCCCGGCCTCGGACTCTCGATCAGCCCGGCCTCGATCTCCCCGTGGCAGTTTGCGCAGACGAGCACGCACTTGGAGGCCTCGGCTCGATACGCGGCCAGGGAACGGCCACGGGCGGTCGTGATCGCGAACGACTTCGTCCTCGGGTCGACGTGGTGGAAATGCAAGTTGACGACGGTCCGATCGTAACCGCAGACGCGACAGCATCCCCCTGCCTCGTTCACCAGGATTCTCTTCAGCCGTTGGTGACGACGGGTGACGGCCTCGGCGACGCACTGCTTGCAGCGCCATCGCGGATCCTTGACCCCGTAACGCGCGAACTCGACCGGCCCATGACGGCGACACGTTCGGACTTCGACCGGGTAGTGGGCCCCCTGGGACTCGAACCCAGATCTGTCACCTTAAAAGGGTGCCGCTCGATCCAATTGAGCTAGAGGCCCGCGAGTAGTGTTCTAGCAACCAAGCACCCGCTTCCTCCTACTCTCGTAGAGTGGCCGCATGCGCGTATCCGCGAAGGCCGACTACGCCGTCCGGGCGATGGTCGAGCTCGCGCTCTCATCGTCTGAGGAAAGCCCGGCGAAGGGCGACACGATCGCCGCCGCTCAGGCGATCCCGCTGCGCTTCCTCGAGAACATCCTCGGCGAGGCACGAGTACACGGGCTCGTCCACAGCCGCCGCGGGAGCGACGGCGGCTACTGGCTCGCCCGCGGCGCCGACGAGATCAGCCTTGCGGAGATCATCCGCGCGGTCGACGGGCCGCTGGCGACGGTCCGCGGCGAGGCGCCGAACGAGATCGAGTACCGCGGCGGGGCGGCTCCGCTGGAGCGGGTCTGGCTCGCGCTGCGGGTCAGCATCCGCCAGGTGCTCGAGACGGTCACGCTCGCCGACGTCGTCGCCGACGATCTCCCGGAACCGGTCGACGCGCTCGCCGGGCACCCCGACGCCGCCGAGCAGCGCGAGTCGCGGTTCAGCACTCCGACCGACGCGAGCTGACGCTCACCGCCTCCGCTTCGCCGCCTCGCGGACCTCGCCGTCGACCTGGCGCAGCGTCGCGTAGATGATCAGCCCGAGCCAGGCGATGATCACCGCGAACACCACCCAGGCGACGACCTCGGCGAGCGTCATCTCTTCGTCGAACCCGCCGCCGGCTCAGGCCAGCGCCAGCTCCTCGACCCGTGGATGGTTGCCGTTCGAGTCGAACACCCGCGCCCGGCTCGGGGTCACGTAGACGATCTGACCGTCGGCGAGCTCGAGCTCCTCGACCTGAGCCCGGGTCAGCTGCGCGATCAGCGGGCTGCCGTCGGCGAGCGTCATCTCGAGCCGGTACTCGAACCCGAGATGGACGATCCGGTCGATCATCGCCTCCTCGGCCTGCGGCGAGGTGAGGTGTGAGATGACGACGTCGTGCGGGCGGACCCGCATCGAGCCGATGTGGTTCGCGGTGCCGACGAAGCTCATCACGAACTCGGTCTCGGGATGGTCGTAGAGGTCGGTCGGGCTGGCGGCCTGCTCGACCCGGCCATCGTTCATGACCACGATCTGCTCGGCGACGTCCATCGCCTCCTCCTGGTCGTGGGTGACGAAGATCGTCGTCACGTGGACCTCCTCGTGCAGCCGACGCAGCCACCGTCGAAGCTCGGTCCGCACGCGCGCGTCGAGCGCCCCGAACGGCTCGTCGAGCAGCAGCACCTTCGGCTCGACCGCGAGCGCCCGGGCGAGCGCCATCCGCTGGCGCTGTCCGCCCGAGAGCTGCGACGGGTAGCGGTCGATCAGCCCCTCGAGCTGGACGAGCTGGAGCAGCTCGTGGACCCGGTCGTTGATCTCCTTCTTCGAGCGCTTGCGGATCCGGAGGCCGAAGGCGACGTTGTTGCCCACGGTCATGTGCTTGAAGGCGGCGTAGTGCTGGAAGCAGAAGCCGACGTTGCGGTTCTGGACCGGCACCCGGGTCATGTCCTCGCCGGAGATCACCACCCGCCCTCCGTCGGGACGTTCGAGCCCGGCGATCACCCGCAGCAGCGTCGACTTGCCGCTTCCGCTCGGCCCGAGCAGCGCGGTAAGCGAGCCGTCGGGCACCTCGATCGAGACCTCGTCGAGGGCGAGGAAATCGCCGAACCGCTTGGTCGCGTTCTCAACCGTGATTCCCATCAGAGTTCCTTTCCGGTCGAATTAGGCGCCTCAACAGCGGCGCTACTCGGCTCCGCTTCGTTCCGCCTCGTAAGGGCAGCCGCGTCGCCGACGGCGATCTGGCTGGGGGGTTTTGCAGGTCTGTCGCGGCGCTGGATCAGGTTCATCCCCAGCAAGACCAGGAGCGCCATCACCGCGAGGACGAGGGCGGCGGCGTAGGCACCGGCGACGTCGAAGTGCTCGTACTGGTTCTCGACCAGCAGGGTCGCGGTCTCGGTCTCGCCCTCGATCTTCCCCGAGACGACGGCTACGGCGCCGAACTCGCCGATCGCCCGGGCGGTCGCGAGCACGACCCCGTAGGTGACACCCCAGCGGATCGATGGCAGGGTGATCCGCCAGAACGTCTGCCAGCCCCGTGCGCCGAGTGTCGCCGCCGCCTGCTCCTGGTCGTCGCCGATCTCCTGCAACACCGGCGCCACCTCGCGAACCACGAACGGCAGCGAGACGAAGATCGTTGCCAGAACCATTCCCGGAACCGAGAAGATCACCTGGATCCCCTGTTCGGCGAGCCAGGGGCCGAACCAGCCGTCGATGCTGCCGTAGACGAGCACCAGCGAGAGTCCGATGACGACCGGCGAGACCGCGAACGGCAGGTCGATCAGCCCGTTGAGGATCGCCTTGCCGCGGAACTTCTGACGCACGAGGACCAGCGCGCACGCGATCCCGAAGATCGTGTTCAGAGGGACCGCGATCCCGGCGATCAGGACGGTCAGGTAGAAGGCGTGCAGCGCCTCGGGCGTCGTCACCGCCTCCCAGGCGTGCCCGACGCCGTCCTCGAACGCCTTGAAGAAGATCAGGATCACCGGGATCAGCAGGAGCGCGAACAGGTAGCCGAGCGCGACCCCGCGCAGCCCGTACTTGGCCAGCTTGCCCTTCCCCGAGGCCCCGCGCACCGGGCCCGGCTCGAACGTCGCCGCGTCAGCCGACATGGCGGAGGCTCCTCCGGGAGACGATCCCGATCGCGATCAGGATCAGCAGCGCGATCACGAGCAGGACGACCGATACGGACGCTGCGGTGACCTCGCGGTCGCTCTGGATCTGGGTGAAGATGAACACCGAGGCGACCTCGGTCTTGAACGGGATGTTGCCCGAGATCAGGACCAGCGACCCGAACTCACCGATCGAGCGGGCGAAGGCGAGCGCGATCCCGGAGAGGATCGCCGGGCGCAGGTTGGGGAGGATGACCCGACGGAACGTGGTCAGCGGGCCGGCGCCGAGCGAGGCCGCGGCCTCCTCCATGTCGGTGTCGAGCTCGAGCAGCACCGGCTGCACCGAGCGGATCACGAACGGCAGGGTGACGAAGAGCAGCGCCATGACGACGCCGATCCGCGTGAACGCGACCCCCGAGAGCCCGAGCACACCGTTGTCGCCGTAGAGCGCCAGCAGCGTGATCCCGGCGACGATCGTCGGCAGCGCGAACGGGAGGTCGATCAGCGAGTTGATGATCCGCTTGCCGGGGAACTCGTCGCGGACCAGGACCCAGGCGATGATCGTCCCGAAGACCGCGTTGATCGCGACCACGATCGCCGACGCGCCGAGGGTCAGCTTCAGCGCCGCGATCGCCTGCGGCGAGGTGACGTCATCCCAGAACGAGGAGAGCCCAGCCTCGAACGACTTCGAGACCACCGCGGCGAGCGGGATCAGGACGATCAGGCTCAGGTACGCGACAACCAGGCCGCGGGTGAGCCCGGGGCCGCCGAGGCCGAGCCTGAGGCTCGGCCTCGACGGTGCTTTCGCAGTTGCGACGGCCCCTTGACTCACTCCGTCGCGACCCCCAGATTCTTCTCGATCTCCGCGACCGAGCCGCTCTCGGTGTCGAAGAACTCGTCCGTGACCTTGTCCCAGCCACCGAGGTCGGCGATCGTGAACAGGTCGGGCGGAGTCGGGAACTTGTCCTTGTTCTGGTCGAACACCGACTTCGACACCGGGCGGTAGCCGGCGTCGGCCCACAGCTGCTGCCCCTCGTCGGTGTACATGTAGTCGAGGAACTTCTGCGCTGCGGGATCGGCATCCGTGGTCACCGCAGCGGGCGTCTCGATCAGCAGGGTGCTGTCGGGGACGGTGTACTCGATGTCCTCACCGGCGTTCTGAGCGGCGATCGCCTCGTTCTCGTAGGCGAGCAGAACGTCGCCCTTGCCGCCGAGGAACGTCCCCAGCGCGTCGCGGGCGCTCTCGTCCTGGACCTGCACGTTCGAGAGCAGGTCGGAGAGGTACTGCAGACCCTCCTCCGGCGACTTGCCCTCGGTCAGCACCTGGTTGCCGTAACCGGCCATCAGGTTCCAGCGCGCGCCTCCGGACGTGAAGGGGTTCGGCGTCAGGACCTCGACGTCGCCGCTGATCAGGTCGTCCCAGGTCTGGATGTTGTCCGGATTGCCCGGCCGGGTGACGAAGACGACGACTGAATCCTCGAGGATGCCGTTGTACTGGTTCTGGTTCCAGTCCTTGGCGACAAGGCCGGCGTCGACCAGGCGGGTCATGTCGGGCTCGAGCGAGAAGTGGACGAGGTCGGCGGGCTGGCCGGCCTCGACGGCACGCGACTGGTCGCCCGAGGCGCCGAAGGAGTTCGAGAACTCGACGCCGTCGCCGTCGGAGGTGTTGCTGAACCCCGGCTCGAGATTGTTCGTGTAGGCCTCCTCGGGCGTCGAGTAGGCAACCACGTCGACCGAGCCGCCGCTGCCGTCACTGGAGGCGCTCGAGGACCCGCCGCAGGCGGCGACCCCCAACGCAAGCGCACCGGTCAGCAGACCGGCCGCGAGCAGGCGCGCGCCGCCGCGGGGCCGCGCATCCGCGAGACGAGCGTCCGCGGCCCCGTGGCGGCGAGGCTTCGAGAGGAAGCGAATCATTTCTTGTTCCTTTTTACCTTTCTTGACTGGCTTAGTTAGGAATGCGAATCGCCGGCAGGCTAGCAGACGTTTCCCGGCATGCGAACGGGCGCCGAAGCGCGTCCAATCGGCCGTTCAGGGGCCAACCGATTCCCTCCAAATTGATCGGAAAGCCCCACTTGCGGCCCGGGTCGTGGAGAATCGACCGAATGCGGGTCACAGCGAAGGCCGACTACGCGGTCCGGGCGGTGATGAAGCTGGCCGATGGCGATGGCAACCCGGTGAAGCGCGACGAGATCGTCGCCGCGGAGAAGATCCCGCCGAAGTTCCTCGAGAACATCCTCGCCGAGTTGCGACGCGCCGGCCTGGTCGAGAGCCAGCGCGGCTCCGACGGCGGCTACTGGCTCAGCCGCCCGGCGAGCGAGATCAGCGTCGCCGACGTGATGCGGGCGGTCGAGGGCCCGCTGGCGAGCGTCCGCAACCACCGTCCCGAAACGCTCGAGTACGAGGGGCTCGCCGAGCCTCTGCAGCTCGTCTGGGTGGCGCTGCGCTCGACGATCCGCTCGGTGCTCGAGGTGGTGACGATCGCGAACCTGATCACCGGCGAGCTGCCGGCTTCGGTGATCGCGATGACCGAGGCCCCCGACGCCTGGACCTCGCAGTAGCCGCTTGCTCGTCCTCCTGCTGCGCCACGCCGAATCGGTCTCGAATGCCGAGACCGGACGCGATCTGCCCGAAGTCGAAGGAGACCGCCTCACCGCGACCGGCCGGTCGCAGGCACAGCTCGCCGCCCGGGGGCTCGCCGATTGCGGCGCGACCGCACTGTGGTCGAGCCCCCTCGGCCGCGCGCGGGAGACCGCCGACGCCCTGTCGGCCGCGCTCGGGCTCGCGGTCGAGGTCAGACCGGAGCTGCGGGAGCTCGGCGAGGCTGACGGTTACCTCGAGCTGCTCCGGGGACGAACAACGGGCCCGCCGCTGGTCGAACTGGATGGCCGACCACGCCGACGACCGCTCGTTCGCGCCCCCCGGCGCCGAGTCCTTCGAGCAGCTCTACGCCAGGGTTGAGGCGGTCAAGGCGGAGCTGCTCGCCCGTCCCGACGACCGGGTGATCGCGGTCACGCACGGAATCTTTCTCCGCTTCTTCTTCATCCACACCCTGCTCGGCGACGCCTACCCGCCGGGCTGGACGCGACGGTTGTGGCAGCTGCGGACGCTCAACTGCGGCCTCTCGGCGTTCGAGCATCGTCCACCGGGCGACCCGCTCGACCCGGCGCCCGACGAGTGGCTTTGCCTCACCTGGATGGAACGGCCGTGGGATCCGCCGTGGAGCGCCGGGTCGGCTCGGTCGGCGAGATCTGGTCCTGGTCGTTGACCTCCGCCCCGGGCGGAGGGGGGACCGGGCCGCGCAGCAGCGGGTCATCGCGCTCGACCATCCACTCCTCGAGCCGGTCGCGAAGCCTCGCGAGAACGGGCTCCGCGGCGGCCTCGCCGGCGACGCTGCGGGACTCGTTCGGATCGAAGACGAGGTCATAGAGCTCCTCGGCGGGAACGATCTGCTCGGCCCATCCGTGCTCGACGAGCATCGACTTGGTCGAGCTGTCGTCGCAGTTGGCGAGCACCGGGTGGCCGTAGTCGTCGAACTGCCGGATGTACTTCCAGCGCTCGGTCCTGATCGCCCGCTGGGGTTGGTATGCGGCGTGGTAGGTCATCTCGGTGAAGATCGCGTCGTGGATCCGGTCGACCTCGCCGCGGACCAGCGGCATCAGCGAGCTGCCCTCGATCCAGCCCGGGTGCTCGATGCCGGCGAGGTCGCAGATCGTCGGGAAGAGGTCGAGGTGGGTCGCGATCGCGTCGAGGACGCGGCCACCAGTGAAGCCGCCGGGGCCGCGCATGATCAGCATCACTCCGGTGCCGCGGTCATAGAGGGTCGCCTTCGCGCCCGGGAACGCGAGCCCGTGGTCGGTGGTGCAGATGATCAGCGTGTTGTCGGCCAGCCCGTACTGGTGCAGGCCGTTGAGGACAGCGCCGATCCCCTGATCGAGAGAGCGGGCGCTGGCCTTGAACGCGGCCATGTCCTGGCGCGTGCTCGGCGCGTCGGGCAGGTTCGCCGGCGGGCGCGAGTAGAGCGTGTCGCGGACCGACGTCGGGGCGGCGAAGTCGCGGTGCGTCTCGAAGAAGCCGACCGAGAGGAAGAACGGCTGCACGGCGCGGCGCAGGGTCTCGATCGCCGAGGGGGCGATCTGGGCTGCGCCGTTGCTGCTCACCGGAATCACCTCGTCGTAGCCGATCGCTCCCGGCTCCTTCGAGATGTGCTGCTCGCCGATCAGCGCCGAGTAGTAGCCCGACTTGCGCAGCGTGTGAACGAGGTGATGGCGGTAGTCGTTGAGGCGCCAGCCGCGATGGGCGAGGCCGAGCATCCCGTTGCCGGCGCCGCCCTCGCCGGTGAGCAGACACGCCCGGCTCCCGGAGCAGGTAGGCATCGCGCAGAAGGCCTCCCGGAACAGCACCCCCTGATCGGCGAGCAGCTGGATGTTCGGGGTCGGGATCTGGTGGCCATAGGGCTGCACGTAGCGGCCGGTGTCGTGGGAGTGGATGTAGACGATGTTCGGCGGCTGGGAGCCGGCGGGGCGCGGTCGGATCACGCGGCCTCCTCGGCGGCGACGGTGGGTACGAGATCGAACTCCGTGCCCAGCTTGAGGTCGGCGTAGCGGCGCGTCCAGTCGTCGTTGATCCCGTCGGACTGGCGCTTCATCCGCGGCGCGAACTCGTGGTCGGGCGAGATCTCGAGCTCGAGGCGCTCGAGCACGTTCCGGGTCGCCGCTTCGTAGTCGTCGGCGAAATTCTCGTAGAGGACGAGTACCGGCTTGATCCGCGAGTGCTCGAAGAAGGCGTCCCAGCGGGCCTCCTCGACCATCACCTGGTTCAGCAGGTGCTCGATCGCGCCGTAGTGGAAGCGAAGCTGTGGACGGTGCTCCTGCAGGAAGCTCTTGTAGGGAGGCTCTTCAGCGCCCTCGCCGGCGCCTGCCGCCGTGTCCTGCTGGCGCCAGGTCGCCGTCTGCACCGCCTTCCACAACGAGACCGCCTGGCGAACCTTGTTCGCGCGGACGACGCGGACGAACCTGAGCTTCGGGAACACGGTCGGCAACAGCGCAGCGAGCGGCACGTCGCGATACTCGGGAACGTTTCGCAGCAGGCTGGCGAAGTCGCCGAAGTAGCCCCACATCAGCTTCGCGCCGAAGACGCCGTTCGGTGTCGTGCCCGTCTCCAACGCCCATTCCAGGTAGCGGTCATACGCGGCCCGGCTCCAGAGCGGCGAGCGCGGCTGCGGCTCCTCGGCGAGTCGGCGCTCGCCGAGGTGCTCGAGAAGCGAGCGGTCGTCGACCCCGTCGAAGTACTCCTCGGGCCGCCGCGGACGGCCACTGTGGCGCAGCGCCTCGAAGTACTCCTCCGGGCGCCCCGCGACGCCGGTCTCCCGCAGTGCCTGGCAGACGAGCGTGCTCCCGCTTCGCGGCGTGGCGCAGACGAGATATGAGCGGTCGGGCATCATGGCGCTTTCTCGACCATCTTAGTCAACTTGCTAGGCAAAGACCGCGCCGCCTGCCGTTCGGAGAGAATGGCGGTCGAGGCGAACATCGGGATGCTTTTCAGACAGGTGATTCATGAGGACCTCGGCTGCTCGTCCTACCTGGTCGGCGACGTCGCCGCCGGTCTCGCGGCGGTCGTCGACCCGCAGTGGGATATCGACCCTTATCTCCACCTTTCCCGCCTTCACGGGGTTCGAATCGAGCACGTGCTCGAGACCCACAACCACGCCGATCACGTCTCGGGCCATGGGCGGCTCGCCCGGGCCACCGGCGCGACGATCCACGTCCATCGCCTCGCCGGGGCCGAGTACTCCCACGACGCGATCGACGACGGCTGGACCCTGGAGCTCGGTGAGCTTCGGATCGAGGCCGTGCACACGCCCGGTCACCGGCCCGAGCACACCGCGTTCCTGCTCCGCGACGCGGCCCGCGGCGGCGATCCGGTCGCGGTCCTGACCGGGGACTCGCTGTTCGTCGGCGACGTCGCCCGCCCGGATCTCGCGGTCGATCCTCGTCGGGGAGCGACGGAGCTCTTCGCGTCGCTTCACGAGCGCCTCTTCGCGCTCGGGCCCAGCGTCGAGGTCTGGCCCGGCCATCTCGGTGGCTCGCTCTGCGGGAGCTCGGGCATCGACCACAAGTCGTCGTCGACGATCGGCTTCGAGCTGGCCCGCAACCGAGTGCTCCGGTTCGAGACCGCCGAGGAGTTCGCCGACGATGTGGTCGCGACGCTCGGTGCGCGCCCGCCCAACGTCGAGCAGATCGTCGATCTCAACCGCGGGCCGCTGCTCGAGGAGCTCGGAGCGCCGACGCCGCTCAGCCCGCGCGCGGTCGAGGTCGCGATCGCCGCCGGTGCGGTGCTCGTCGATGCGCGCACCAACGATCAGTTCGACGAGGCGCACGTCCCGGGCGCGATCAGCGCCTCGGCCTACGACACCGGGTTCGGGACCAAGGTCGCACAGGTGGTGCCGTTCGGCGTCGAGGTGATCGTCGTCGCGGCCTCGGACGGCTACGAGCTCGCCGCATCCGAGCTCCTCGCATCGGTCGGGATCCGGATCGGCGGCTTCCTACAGGGTGGGATGACCGCCTGGCGCTCCGAGGGCCGCCGGGTCGAGCGGCTCGAGCTGATCGATCCCGAGGCGCTCGCCGAGCGACTCGAGGGCGACGACGGGGTCCTCGTGCTCGACGTCCGCGACCGCGGCGAATACGAGTCGGGACACATTCCCGGTTCCCGGAACATCCCGTACCCGGAGCTCACGGAACGGCGCTCCGAGCTCCCGGACGACCGCCCGATCGCGACGATCTGCAGCGGCGGCAAACGCAGCGGGCTCGCCGCCTCGATCTTGCAGCGGGAGGGGTTCGACCGTCTGATCCACGTCGCCAACGGGGGCACCGGGACCTGGGAGCGGCAGGGGCGACCGATCGAGCGCGGTCGCTGAACGAGGAGCACGGGCACCGGATCCGCCGACTCAGGCGAGCGATCGCTCGAACGAGGTGTGGAGCTCGCGGTGATCCTGCTCGGGGTCGCCGACGGTGCGCTCGAGGCGCAACTCGATCGCGCGCCCGTCGATCGTCAGGGACGCGACCTGGTTGTCGTAGAACGGGCCCTCGACGAGGCGCCACCGGACCTGCTCCGGCGGGACGCCGGCGAGCCGCGCCAGGGTGCGGAGGGCGACCGTCGGTCCGCGCGAGTCGCCGGACTCGATCAGCTTTCGCTCGCGCTGGTCGAGGGCGTTGCGGAACGGCGAGCAGACCGCCTGCCAAATGTTGCTGCGGACGGCCTCTGAGCGCTTGAACGCCAGCTCCGCGAGGTAGGCGTGATGGACGTCGCCCGAGAGCACGGTGATCGACGCGGGGGCGGGCCCGTAGCGCCCCGCCCCGGCCCGGGCGAGCAATCCGGTGAGGCGCTCGAACGAGTCCCCGATCGCCGCCCAGTGGTCGAAGTCGGCCGCTCGCCGCAGCTTCTCGCCGAGCCGGGCCACCGACCCGCCCCAGGCGCCGGTCGCGATCGCCTCTCCCCAGCGCTCGGCGTAGTGCAGCGCAGGGGCGAGCACGAGCGGATCCGAGGTGCCGATCAGCAGGTGGTCGAAGTCGCCTTCGAGGTGGCGTTCGAGCCAGTCCCACTCGCGCTCATCCAGCATCGAGCGGCGATCGTCGTCGAGCACGCGCCCGCAGCGCGAGTCGACCACGATCAGCCGCGTCCGACCGAGGTCGCGGCAGTAGCTCCATTGCGCCCCGTCGTGGATCTCCCGCTCCTCGCCGGCGACCGCACGCAGGATCGCCCATCCGTCGTCGGCGGCCCGGGTCCGCGCCAGCAGGTCGCTCTCGCGGAGCAGCTTCGGCGCCAGGTTGCCGATGAACTGGTAGATCCAGTAGGAGACGATCCCGGCGCACTCGCGCTCCTCCCACCAGTCGAGCTCGCGCATGTCCTCGACCCAGGCCGCGGAGATGTTCCAGTCGTCGTGGATGTCGTGGTCGTCGATCACCATCGAGCAGGAGACGGTCGAGTAGAGCCAGCGGATCGCCGGGTCCTGCCACGACTCGCGGTAGAGCCGGGTGTACTCCTCGAAGTCAGCGATCTCCTCCCCGGGGGGCTTGCGGACGTCGCGGCGCTTGCGGATGAAGGCGAGCGTCTCGGGTGAGACCTCATCGGCGTAGACCTGGTCGCCGAGCAGCAGCAGGACCTGCGGCCATCGATCCGGCTCAGCCCGGAGCATCTCCTTGACCAGCGAGTCGAGCGCGTCGAACTCGCGACCGTCGGGGTGCTCGTCCTTCGGCAGCGAGTAGGGCGGATTGTGCGGCAGAGAGACGCGACAGGAACCGAACGAGACCCTCAGCGGGCCCTCACCACCGAGGGTGCGGATCACGCTCGGGGGAAACTCCGAGTCCGGCTCGGGCCACCTGGGCTTGCCGTCGAGCGCGACCCCGTACTCGGTCGTCGAGCCAGGGTCGAGGCCCTCGACGATCACGAGGCCGTAGTGGTGACCGGCGACGCAGAACGTCGGCTCGCTGTGGCCGAGCACCTCGACGGTGCACGGCTCGTCGGTCTCGACCCAGACGACGGCGTCCGTCTCGCCGACGTAGCGCAGTAGAGGTCCCAGCACGAGCTTCGCCATGCTGCCCGTATACCCGGGTCGGCGGCGCCGACTCGCGCGGTCTCGAGGCCGGAAGGTCCTGCCGGATCGAGGAAGCGGCGCTGGCGATCCTAGCCGTCGAGCAGCGCGAGGTCCGCCATCTCGGCGACCGGCCCGCCGCCCCACGCGAGCTGCACCCTGCCGTCGGCGCTGTCGGTCGCGCGCCTCAGCAGCTCGAGGCCGTCGGGATCGACGTAGCGCAGCCCGCCGAGCTCGAGGACTATCCGCTCCGACCCGCTGCGAAGCGCTTCATCGAGGGCTCGATCGAGCTCTTCACAGCCCTCGGCGTCGAGGATCCCGCCGACCTGGAGCCGGCGGATCGATCCCTCCTCGTCGGCCGCGATCGACACCGCCATCTCGCCGTTTCCTTTCGAACCGAAGCGCATCTCGGGACCTCCTACTGGGATGGCGCCGAGACGCTGCCGGCCGGTGACCGCACGCGCCTTCACGACGAACTGACTCAGATCGCCGACCGTGGACCGGTTCCCCGGCGACGACACAGCACAAATTAGCGCGGCAGGTCTGTTTTGTGGGATTTTCTGCCCGCCCGAGCCGGTCACCGGTTGCGACGAATCGTCAGCTCGGCGTCAGCTGCCGAGGCCGGCGCGATCCGGAAACTGGCGCTCTCAGTCGAGCTCCGGGAGGCCCGCATCCGGGGTCGAGGCCTCGGCGTGCAGACGTCGCGGGATCCGGCCGGCGCGGCGCGCCCCGTAGCCCGCCTCCACCGCCTTGCGCATCGCGATCGCCATCCGCTCCGGGTCGGCGGCCCGCGAGACGGCACTCGCGAGCAGGACGCCGTCGCAGCCGAGCTCCATCGCCAGCGCCGCGTCCGAGGCTGTACCGATGCCGGCATCGCAGATCACCGGAACTCCACAGGACTCGACGATGATCCGCAGGTTGTACGGATTGCGGATCCCGGCGCCTGAGCCGATCGGCGCGCCGAGCGGCATCACCGCCGCGCACCCGGACTCCTCGAGGCGCCGGGCGAGCACCGGGTCGTCGCTGGTGTACGGAAGCACCGTGAAGCCCTCGGCGACCAGCGTCTCCGCGGCCTCGAGCAGCTCCCGCGCGTCGGGCAGCAGGGTGCGATCGTCGCCGATCACCTCGAGCTTCACCCAGTCGGTTTCGAACGCCTCGCGGGCGAGCCGGGCCGTGCGCACGGCGTCGCGCGCCGTGTAGCAGCCGGCGGTGTTCGGAAGCGCGAACAACCCGAGCCGCTCGATCATCTCGATCATCGAGCCCTGGACGCCGGGATCCACGCGGCGCAAGGCGACCGTGACGATCTCCGTCCGGGATCCGAGCAGCGCCGACTCCATCTGCTCGAGCGAGCGGAACCCCCCGCTGCCGACGATCAGCCGCGACCCCCAGGTCCTGCCGCCCAACTCCCAGGCCCCGTCCGTCGTCCGCTGTCCGCCGACCGCCGGGTCGCGGCTGAGCCACCCTGAATCGCCCCCACCACCTCGACCCGCTGCCCGTCGCTGAGCTCGGTCAGCTCCCAGGCGCTGCGGGGCACGACCTCGCCGTCGACCGCGACGGCGACCCCGCGGCGCTCGGCATCCGCACCGGCCAGAACGACCACCGAGGCAACCGTTGCCGTCGAGCCGAGCTCCACCCGCTTGCCGTTGAGCTCGATCGTCATCCGGCCACTCCAGCCGCGGGGGACACCCGACCTTCGGCGGTCAGCAACGACGCGATCCGCTCCGCGGTCAGCGGAGCGAGCAGGATCCCGTTGCGGAAGTGGCCGGTCGCGAGGACGAGGCCTTCGATCGCCCCGGGACCGATCAGCGGCAGGTTGTCAGGGGTGGTCGGCCTGAGGCCCGCGGTCGCCTCGACGAACTCGAGCTCGGCGATCTCGGGAAGCGCCCGGTACGCCTCGCGAAGCAGCTCGTGGACGCCTCCGGCGGTCACCCGGGTGTCGAAGCCCTGCTCCTCGACCGTGGCGCCGACGATCAGCCGGCCGTCGCGGCGCGGGACGATGTAGACACGCTCTGTGACCAGGATCCGCTCGCATGGCGGCTCGGCGGCCGGGCCCTCGAGGGTGAGAATCTGCCCTTTGACCGGGCGCACCGGCGGTCGTGCCTCGGGCGGCAGCCAGTCCGCCGCCGACCACGCCCCGGCGGCGAGCACGACGGCTGCGGCGCGTCGCTCGCGACCCTCGGCGGTGCGCACCCCGGCCAGCCGGCCATCCTCGATCAGCGCCTCGGTCACCTCGGCGATCTCGACCGTGGCCCCCACGGCGTCGAGCGCTGCGACCAGGCAATCGTTCAGCGCCCGTGGATCGACCGCGGACTCGTGCGCGGCGTGCACGCCGCCGGCGACCGGCCCGAGACCCGGCTCGAGCTCGCGGCAGGCGCTCGGGAGCAGCCAATCGGCGCCGAGATCGTGCGCTGCCATGAGCTCGTGCCGGCGGCGCAGCTCGGCCGCCTCGTCGCGGTCGAGCGCGACGTGGAGCGCGCCGAGCTCGAGGTAGCCGGGGTCGCCGCCGGTCGCCGCCGCGAGGTCCGACGCAAACCGCGGCCAGAGCCGGTGCGAGCCGATCGCGAGCCCGAGCAGACGGTCCTCGCCCCAGGTCGCCTCGCCGACCGGCGCCAGCATCCCCGCGGCGACATTGGACGCGCCCCCTCCCGGTCGCCGGCGCTCGAGCACCACGACGCTCAACCCGCGCTCGGCGGCCCGCCAGGCGCAGGCGAGGCCGATCACGCCGGCGCCGACGACGATCACGTCGGCACGATCTGAGTTCTGCTCGCTTCTGGTCGGCACCGGGTGCGCTCCTGTCCTGGGCGGGCGGACCTCGATCGTCCCTGCGCCGGCATTACCCGGATCAGGTTCAGACGGTCGGCGGCCCGTCGCCGCCCTCTCAGCCCACTCTGGTTCGGGCTCCCGTTCGCTATTCAAGATACTCCCCCTCGTGGGCGCGACCAAACTCGAGCTCGTCCAGGGCTTCTTCGACGCGCTCGGGCGCGGCGACCTCGAGGCGGCGCTGGCGATGACCACCGAGGACGCGATCCTCGACCGGCGCAACTCGAAGGCTCCCTGGGCGGGGGTGGCGCGAGGGCACGCCGAGATTCGCAAGGCCGATGCGGAGCTCCGCGATCCGATCGAAGGCGTCGTCTGGACGCCGACCGAGACCCGCCTCGTCGGGCCCGACATGATCGTGGTCGGGACCCAGATCTCGGTGCGCGGACGGTCGAGCCAGATCGGCGTCATGGCCCGAGGCGGGTGGCTGGTCGCCTTCGAGGGCGACCTGATCGCCGAGGGCGTGCTCCACCAGAGCTATGAGGAGGCGCTGTTCGCGGCTCGGCGCCGACGGCTCGGCAGCGCGCGCCTCTATTTCGTCTGCGAGGGGCTGCCGAACGGCCGCGATCCGACGCCGCTGCTCGACGCCGCGCTGCGCGGCGGCGTCGAGGTGATCCAGCTGCGCGAGAAGGCGCCGCGCTGCGCCGAGGAGGTGGTCTCGCTCGCCGAGCCGTTCGCCCGCGCGGCGCGCGACCACGGGGCATTGTTCTTCCTCAACGACACGCCGGAGCTGGTCGAGGCCTGCGGCGCGGACGGCGTCCACGTCGGCCAGGACGACGACCCCGTCGCGGTGGCGCGAGGGGCCGCCGGCCCGAGCTCGCTGGTCGGCCTCTCGACCCACACGGCAGAGCAGTTCGACGCCGCGCTCGAGGCGACCGGTGCGGCGCGGCCCGACCAGATCAGCGCCGGACCCGTCTGGGAGACACCGACGAAGGCCGGGCGGCCGGCGGCGGGGCTGGAGCTGATCGCCCACGCAGCGGCGACGGCCGCGGAGGAGGTCCCCTGGTTCGCGATCGGCGGGATCGATCCCGTCACCGTCCGCGAGGTCGTCGCCGCAGGCGCACGACGAGCCGTCGTCGTGCGGGCGATTCGCGACGCCACCGATCCCGGGGCCGCGGCGCGCGAGCTCCGCGTGGCACTGAGCGGCGCCTAGGGACGTCTAGCCTCCCCGGAGATGGCCGACCGGGAACGAAAGCGCGCCGAGCTGCGCAAGCGCAAGCGGCGCTCCGGCGAGCAGGTCTCAGAGCCCGGGGCGAGCGAAGACGACCAGGCTGCGCGCCGTGCAGCGATCGCCGCTCGCACCGAGGCGAAGAACGAGGCCGCGCGCGAGCAGCTCGAGCCGCTGGCGCCCGGGCAGCGGCCGACGGTGGTCACCGTCGGCGCCGTGATCTCGGCGGCGATCGCCCTCTCGGCGATCGTCGGCTACCTCGCCGGGGTCAAGGTGACGCGGATCGGAAGCGACGGGATCGAGCAGGGCGAGCACGGCGCGCCGATCCTCTCGGTCCTCGCCGCCGTCGCCTTGATGGGGACGATGGCGTGGGGGATGTGGCGAGCCCGCTACTGGGCGGTTCTCGGCTTCCAGGCGCTGCTCGTGATCGTTCTCGTAGCCGCGTCGCTCGGCCTCGTCCAGGCGACCTCGTGGCTGCAGGCTGCCGGAACGACGCTGCTGATCGTCGGCGCGGCGGCGCTCTTCTACTTCATGATCAAGGCGATGGCGCGAATCCAGATGCCCGAGCGTCGCGCGCCGGACTAAGTCGCACCCGGAGGGTCGTCTTATAAAGTCGTCGAGATGGCCGATGCCCATGACGTGATCGTGATCGGGGGCGGTCCCGGCGGTTACGTCGCCGCGATCCGCGCCGCCCAGCTGGGCCTGAAGACCGCCGTCGTCGAACGCGACAAGGCGGGCGGGCGGTGCCTCAACTACGCCTGCATCCCCGCGAAGACGATGCTGTACACGGCCGAGCTGTACGACCACGCCGAGCACTCGGCCGAGCTCGGTGTCAAGGTCTCCGGCGCAAGCCTCGACTGGGCCGCGCTCGGCGAACGCCGCACGAAGGTCTCCGCGACGCTCTCGGGCGGGGTCGAGATGCTGTGGAAGAAGAACAAGGTCGACGTGATCTCCGGCCACGGCTCGCTGACCGCCGAGGCCAACGTCAAGGTCGGCGACGACACCTACGAGACCGGGGCCGTGGTCCTCGCGACCGGGTCGGTCGCGATGCAGATCCCCGGCGTCGAGTTCGCCGACCGGGTGGTCGACACCTGGGGCGCCTGGTCGTTGCCCGAGCAGCCGAAGTCGATCGCCGTCGTCGGCGCCGGTGCGTCAGGCTCGGAGATCGCCTCCGCCTACATCCGCTACGGCACCGCGGTAACCCTGATCGAGATGCTTCCGCAGATCCTTCCCGCCGAGGACAAGGACATCGTCCGGGTGGTCGAGCGGACCTTCAAGAAGCAGGGGATCGAGATCCTCACCGGGACGCCGATCTCCGACGTCGAGGCCGGCGCGAAATCGGTCAAGGCGAAGGTGGGCGACGCGGCGATCGAGGTCGACTACCTCTGCGTCGCCGGCGGTCGCCGCCCCGACACCGAGGAGCTCGGCATCGACGACGCCGGGGTCCGGACCGGCGCCGACGGCAAGCTCGAGATCGACGAGTTCCAGCGCACCTCGAACCCCAAGGTGCTCGCGATCGGCGACCTCGTCCGGGGCGGCGCGCTCGCCCACAAGGCGATGGAGGAAGGCGTGGTCGCGGTCGAAACCGTCGCCGGCGCCCCGACCCATCCCGTCGACGTCGAGCTCGTCCCCGGGGCGACGTTCTGTCAGCCGCAGGTGGCAAGCGTCGGGATGACCGAAGCGCAGGCAAGGGAGACCGGGCGCGAGATCAAGGTCGGCAAGTTCAAGCTCGGCGGGGTCGGCGCCTCGGTGATCTACGACGACCGTGACGGGATGGTGAAGCTCGTCGTCGACGCCGAGTACGGCGAGATCCTCGGCGCCCACATCGTCGGCAACCGGGCCTGCGACATGATCGCCGAGCTGGTCGACACGATCGCTCTCGAGGGCGGCTCACAGGAGCTGGCCCGGATCGTCCACGCGCACCCGACGATGTCCGAGGCCGTGCTCGACGCCGCCCGGGCGGTCGACGGCTGGGCGACCCACCAGTAGGCAGCCCCGTGACAAGCGAGCCCGAGGCCGTCTTCTATTTCGACCTCGGCTCCCCGTACGCCTACCTCGCGGCGGAGCGGATCGGCAGCTTGTTCGACGAGGCCGACAAGCCGCAACCGGAGTGGCAGCCGATCCTGCTCGGAGGATTGTTCAAGCGCTTCGGCCGCGACTCGTGGGCGAACGGGCCCGGTCGCGCCGAGGGCATGAAGGAGGTCGAGCGGCGCGCCCAGGCGTACGGCCTGCCGCCGATCCGCTGGCCCGACCCGTTTCCGGGCAACACCCTGGTCGCGATGCGCACGGCGACCTTCGCGAAGCAGATCGGCCGCGCCGTCTCGTTCTCGCTCGCCGCCTTTCGCCAGGCGTTCGCCGCCGGGCGCGACCTCTCGGATCCCGACAACGTCTTCATCGCCGCCGCCTCGTCGGAGCTTCATCCGCAGGCGCTGCGGACGGCGATCGCCCGCGACGCGATCAAGGATCGGCTCCGCGAGGCGACCGAGCGCGCCGGCGCCCTCGGCATCCGGGGAGTGCCGAGCGTGGTCGTCGCCGGAGAGGTGTTCTGGGGTGACGACCGGCTCGAGCAAGCGGTCGAGGCGGCGGCGGGCTGAAGCCGCCGCGCGGCGACTCGCTATGTTGCGTGGCGGGGTGTCTGAGGAGACGGTGAAGACTGCGCAGCAAGGATCCGGAGACGGCGCGGCGTCGGCGCGGCGCCCGCTTCCCGACCCGGCCACCGCGCTCGAGCTGCTCGAGATGATGGCGCTCATCCGGCGCTTCGAGGAGGAGGCGGGACGCCAGTACCAGCGGGCGAAGGCGGGAGGCTTCCTTCACCTCGGGATCGGCGAGGAGGCGACGATCGTCGGCACGACCTCCGCGATGAGGCCCGGCGACTACCTGATCGGGACCTACCGGACCCACGGACACGCGATCGCGCGCGGCACCGATCCCAAGTACGTGATGGCGGAGCTCTTCGGGCGCGTCGACGGGACGTCCGGCGGACGCGGCGGCTCGATGCACGTCTTCGACGGCGAGCGGCGGTTCATGGGCGGCTACGGGATCGTCGGCGGAAACCTGCCGCTCGCGGCGGGGCTCGGCCTCGCCTCCGATTACCTCGGCACCGACGACGTCACCGTATGCATGTTCGGCGACGGCGCCTCGAACACCGGCAACTTCGGGGAGACGATGAACCTGGCGGCACTGTGGCGGCTGCCGGTCGTGTTCCTGGTCGAGAACAACCTCTACGGGATGGGTACCGCGATCGAGCGCCACTCGGCTGTGACGGATCTGTCGCGCAAGGCCGAGGGGCTCGGTGTCCCCGGCGTCCGGGTCGACGGCATGGACGTGCTCGCGATTCGCGAGACGGTCGCCGAGCACATCAGGATCGCCCGCGAGGATCGCCGGCCGACGCTGGTCGAGGCGTTCACCTATCGCTACCGTGGCCACTCGGCGGCAGACCCCGAGGTCTACCGGACCAAGGAGGAGGTCGAGGAGTGGCGCAAGAAGGACCCGATCGAGGTCTTCGCCGGCCGGCTCGAGGCGGAGGGCATCCTCGATTCCGCCGACCGCGACCGGATGCGCGAGCGGGTCGACGCCCGCGTGCTCGAGGCGGTCGAGTTCGCCGACGCGTCCCCCGAGCCACCGCTCGACTCGCTGTATGACCGCCTCTACGTCGTCGGCGACCAGGTTCGGGGTTGGTACGCGGTCGACGAGCGCGCGCCGCACCCGTTCCCGGGCGAGCGCGAGCGCGAGCACCTCTCCGGCGAGGCGAAGAAGCTCGCCGAGGCGGGGGCGGCCTACGCCGGGCTCGCCTCCGAGGCCGGCAGGCACGCCGGCGATCGGCTCAGCGATCGTGAGGGAGAGTCGGCGGTCGAGGACCGTGAGGCGGCGGACGCGATCCAGGCCGCCGAGGAGGAGCACGACTCGTGAGCGCGCTGGTCCGCGTCGTCGGGGCCGCTGACCTCGGTAATCGCCTGCGCCACGCTGTCGGCGTGCGGGGACGATGCCGGCGGCGCGGCGTCGACGAGCGCCGGCGTCCGGGCCTGCGCGACCGGGGCCTGAGGGGGTCACGATGGCGGTGATCCGGATGCGAGAGGCGCTTCGCGACGCGATGGCGGAGGAGATGCGGCGCGACGAGTCCGTCTACGTGATGGGCGAGGACGTCGCCGTCTTCCAGGGCGCGTTCAAGGTCACCGAAGGGCTGCTGGACGAGTTCGGCGAACGGCGCGTCCGCGACACGCCGATCTCCGAGAACACGATCGTCGGCTGCGGGGTCGGCTCGGCGATGGGCGGGTTGCGCCCGATCGTCGAGCTGATGACGGTCAACTTCTCGCTGCTCGCCTTCGACCAGATCATCAACCACGCGGCGGCGATCCCGTACATGTTCAACGGCCAGGCCAGGGTCCCGATGGTGATCCGGATGCCCGGCGGCGGCGGCCACCAGCTGGGGCCGACCCACTCGCACAGCTTCGAGGCGATGTTCCTGCAGATCCCGGGCCTGCTCGTCGCCTGTGCCTCGACCCCGGCCGACGGCAAGGGGCTGCTGAAGGCGGCGATCCGCGACGACAACCCGGTGATCTTCATCGAGCACGAGACGCTCTACGGTGTCCGCGGCGAGGTCCCCGACGAGGGCGACGACGGCGTCATCCCATTCGGGAAGGCAGCGGTTCGCCGCGAGGGCGCCGATGTGACGATCGTCGCGATCCTGCGGATGGCCCAGATCGCCGAACAGGCGGCGAAGACACTGGCCACCGAGCACGGGATCGAGGCCGAGGTGATCGACCCCCGCACGCTGCGTCCGCTCGACCTCGACACGATCCTCGAGTCGGTGCGAAAGACGAACCGGCTGGTGGTCGTCGAGGAGGGCTGGCCGCACGGCGGCGTCGGCGCCAACATCGCCGCGCTCGTGCAGGAGCAGGCGTTCGACCACCTCGACGCCCCGATCCAGCGGGTTACGGGCGCCGATGTGCCGATGCCCTACTCGAAGCGACTCGAGCAGTCGGCGATCCCCCACGCCGAGCACCTGGTCAGCGCCGCGCGGGCGACGACCGAGGGAGCGAAGTGAGGCCGCGCGGCGGCATCGTTCCGCTCGTCCGGGAGGCGAGATGCAGGAGATAGTCATGCCACGCCTCTCGGACTCGATGGAGGAGGGGACGATCCTCACCTGGATGAAGTCGGTCGGCGACGAGGTCGCGCTCGGCGAGGAACTGGTCGAGATCGAGACCGACAAGGCGAACATGGTCTTCGAGGCCGACGCCGCGGGGACGCTGATCGAGATCCTCGCCACCGAGGGCGACACGCTGGCGATCGGCGAGCCGATCGCGCGGGTCGGCGATCCCTCCGAGGCCCCGTCCGACGGCGAGTCCGCCGCGGCCGCACCCGGGGCAGACGCCAAGGCGCCGCCGGCAGACGAAGCGAGCGCCGCGCCGCCACGTCCCGCGGCCGCCGAGCCCGCCGCAGAGCCCGAGCCCGAGCCCGAGCCCGGGCCGCCCGCCCCGCACCGGCGGCGGCGCCGACGGGCGCGTCAAGGCCTCGCCGATCGCGCGGCGGATCGCCCGCGAGCGCGGGGTCGAGCTCGGCGCGCTGGCCGGCTCGGGACCGGGGGGACGAATCATCAAGGCAGACGTCGAGGCGGCCGCCGAGCAGCCGCCGGCGCCCGCCGTGACGGCGGAGGCCGTAGCGGCCCCCGCGGCGCCGAGCACTGCCGCCGGCGAGCGCCCCGAGACCGCGAAGGGCACCGTTGAGACGATCGAGCCGAGCCGCCTCCAACAGACGGTCGCCCGGCGGATGGCGGAGTCGAAGGCGACCGCCCCGCATTTCTACCTGCAGGCAGAGATCGACATGAGCCGCGCCTTCGAGGCCCGGGCGCGGTTGAAGGCCGCCGCCGCCGAGGGCGAGCCGGTCCCCTCCTTCAACGACATGGTGGTAAAGGCAGCGGCGATCGCCCTGCGCGAGTTCCCGCGCGCGAACGGCGCCTATCGCGACGGGCGCTTCGAGCTCTACTCGCGAGTCAACGTCGGGATCGCGGTCGCCGGCCCCGAGGCGCTCGTCGTCCCGACCGTCTTCGACGCCGACCGCAAGGGCCTGCGCGAGATCGCCGCCACCGCACGGGCGCTCGCCGCGCGGGTGCGCTCCGGCGAGATCACCCCGCCCGAGCTCTCGGGGGCGACGTTCACGGTCTCCAACCTGGGGATGTACGGGGTCACGAACTTCCACCCGGTGATCAACTCCCCGCAGGCGGCGATCCTCGCCGTCGGCGCGATCGCCGAGGCGCCCGTGGTCCGCTCGGGCGAGCTCGAGACCGCGCGGCTGATGGGCGTCACGCTGGCCTGCGATCACCGGATCCTCTACGGCGCCGACGGAGCCGAGTTCTTGGCCCGGATCCGCGCTCTGCTCGAGGAGCCGCTCGGGCTCGCCCTCTAGGCGGGACGGGCACGGACGGCGACGAAACGGTGCCCGAGCGGCTGATCGACGTCCCGATCGAGTCACTGCCGTTCGTCGACGAGCATGCGGTGGAGGTGGAGGCCTCGGCCGAGCGAACCTGGGCGGCGATGCTCGCGACGGTGCGCGGCCTCGGTCGCGGGCACGGACGGCTCGCCGCCCGGGCGCTCGGCTGCCTCTCGCTCGACTCCTCAGGCGAGATCGGCCGTATCGGTTCGACGATGCCCGGCTTCATCGTCACCCGCTCGATTCCACCGGCGCTGCTCGCCTTGATGGGTGAGCACCGATTCTCCCGTTACGCGCTGGTCTTCAGCGTCACTCCGCTGGGCGACGGCGACCACGTCCGCGTCGCAGCCGAGACCCGCGCCGAGTTTCCGGGGCGGTCGGGACGGGTCTATCGGAGGCTGGTGATCGGATCGCGCGGACACGTGCTCGCGACGCGCACGATCCTGCGGGCGATCAAGCGCCGTGCCGAGGCCTCCGGGGCGTAGCTCCAGCGATTCCCCGCGCAGCGCCTAGCGAGCGCAGGAAGGTGAGCACCGCGGGCACTCGACCGGGTCCTCCGGAGCCGGTGCGAGGCCGCGGCGTCCTCTGCGGCTCTGGGATCGACGGTCGGGGGTTGAAACGTCGGCGAGCGGGAATACAATCGCTGTAGCGATCCGCACCTGCCGATCAGCCGGTGCGGTCCAGACATAGGGAACGGGGGTGGAACCTCCCGAGCCCATCGTCCGTAGGCGTCGCCGAGGAGATCCCGAAGCGACGAAGGCCCGGCCGGCCCAGAGGAGATCCCGAAGGGAAGGCCAGACACGAAGGACGGAGGAGAGATGAAGCCAGTCAATGGCGCTGTCGCGAGCGAGCCCGCGCGCGACGAGTTGCGCGAACGCCGGGACGCGAGCCCGAGCGAGTTGACGCGCGCGGACCGCGAGAACCTGATGCGGTTCATGCTCATGATGCGCGCCGCCGAGGAGCGCGCGATCACCCTCTACCGGCAGGGAAAGGTGCCGGGAAGCTTCTACGACGGCTGCGGGCAGGAGGCGATCTCGGTCGGCTCGTCCTACGTGCTCGGGCCGCGCGACCGGATGTGCATCCTGCACCGCGACCTCGGTGCGCATTTCGTCCGCGGGGTGACTCCGGACCGCTACCTCGCCAACTACATGGGGCGCTCCGCTGGCCTCACCGGCGGCAAGGACGGCAACATGCACTTCGGCGACCGCGAGCTCGGCTGCGTCGGCATGGTCTCGATGCTCCCCGACATGGCGCTCGTCGCCGGCGGGATGGCGCTCAAGTTCAAGCTCTGATGGCGAGCCACGCGTCGCGATGACCTACTTCGGCGAGGGCTCGACCGCCAACGGGCAATGGCACGAGGCGATGAACTTCGCCGGGATCCACCGCCTGCCGATCGTCTTCGTGCTCGAGAACAACGGGTTCGCGTACTCGACCCCGAACGAGCTCGAGTTCGCCGTCGACCCGCTCGAGCGCGCGGCGACCTATGGCTTCCCCGGGGTCGGCATCGACGGCAACGACGTCGAGGCGGTGTTCGAAGCGTCGCGAATCGCGGCCGATCGGGCCCGCCGCGGCGAGGGGCCCACCCTGATCGAGTGCCGGACGATGCGGATGCACGGCCACGGAGCCCACGACGACATGAGCTACGTGCCTCCGGAGATGTTCGAGGAGTGGTCGCAGCGTGACCCGATCGAGCGCTACGGCGCCCGGCTGGTCGCCGAACACGGCTTCTCGGAGAACGAGATCGAGCAGCTCCGCGCCGCCGTCAAGGCCGAGGTCGACGAGTCCGCGCAGCGGGCGCTCGCCTCGCCGATGCCCGACCCTGCGACGGCCTCTGTGGGCGTCTTCGCCGAGGCGACGACGCCGCTCGGTGACGGTCGTGCGCCGTGGTCGCGCTGGAGCCGGGACTCCGCTCTCTCCGAGGTCGCCTGATGTCCGAGATGACATACCTGGAAGCGATCTCCGACGGGCTGCGGGAGGAGATGAGACGCGACGAGACGGTGCTCTGCCTCGGCGAGGACATCGGCGCCTTCGGGGGGGCGTTCAAGGTCACCGACGGGTTCATGGAGGAGTTCGGCGGCGGTCGGGTGCTCGACGCCCCGCTGGCCGAGAACGCGATCATCGGAACCGCGGTCGGGGCTGCCGTCGAGGGGCTGCGCCCCGTCTGTGAGATGCAGTTCGCGGACTTCATCTCGTGCGGGTTCGACCAGCTCGTCAACGTCGCCGCGAAGCTTCACTACCGGCAGGGAGTCGCCGTGCCGATCGTCGTCCGGCTGCCGTCCGGCGGCGGATTCTCCGGCGGGCCCTTCCACTCGCAGAATCCCGAGGCCTGGTTCCTTCAGTCTCCGGGGCTCAAGGTCGTCGCGCCGGCGACCGCCGCCGATGCCAAGGGGCTGCTGGCGGCGGCGATCCGCGATCCGAATCCGGTCTGCTATCTCGAGCACAAGGGCCTCTATCGCTACGTCAAGGGAGAGGTGCCGGACGGCGAGCACGCGGTCGAGCTCGGCGAGGCCAGGGTCGCCCGCGAGGGTGACGAGCTGTCGGTGATCGCCTACGGCTCCGCCGTCCACCTGGCGCTCGACGCGGCCGAGGAGCTCGGCGAGGGGATCGAGGTGCTGGACCTGCGCTCGCTCTGTCCGCTGGACACCGAGGCGATCCTCGCCAGCGCGCGCAAGACCGGCAAGGTGCTCGTCGCCCACGAGGCGACCCAATCATGCGGGGTAGGGGCGGAAGTCGCCGCGCTGGTGGCAGCCGAGGCCTTCGAGGACCTCGACGCGCCGGTGCGGCGACTCACCGCCCCGGACGTGCCGATCCCGTTCAGCCCGCCGCTCGAGCAGGCCGTCCTGCCGCAGCTGGAAGACATGAAGGAGGCCTGCCGTGAGCTCCTCAGGTACTGAAGGGCCGGCGCCGAACGGCGCAGTCGCCACCGAGCAGCTGGTCGAGGTTTCGATGCCGAAGATGGGGATCAGCGTCTCCGAGGGGACGATCCTCGAGTGGCGCAAGCAGCCCGGAGACTGGGTCGAGGCCGACGAGACCCTCGCCGACGTCACCACCGACAAGGTCGACGTCGAGATCCCATCCCCGGCGAGCGGGCGCCTCGCGAAGGTCCTCGCCGAACCCGGCGACACCGTCCCGGTCGGTGAGCCGATCGCGGCGATCGACCCGGGTGCGACGGCAGGGGAAGCGCATCCGGACGAGTCGCCCCCGGACGAGCGGCCCGCCCCCGAGGCCGCGACCGACTCGGCCGCGCCGGACCGCTCCGGGTTCTTCTCACCGGTGGTGAGGCGGATCGCCGACAAGCACGGAATCGACCTCGATCAGGTGGAGGGGACGGGGATCGGCGGCCGGGTGCGGAAGCGAGACGTGCTCGCCCACGTCGAGTCGCGCACCGGCAACGGGCAGTCGAAGCCGGCGCCGGTTCTGCACACCGAGTCCCCCTACCGCCCGGACGCCGGTCAGCCCGAGCCCGCGGCCGGCCAGCCACCCGTCGACGGTGAGCGCCGGGAGCCGATGACCCCGATGCGCAGGTTGATCGCCAAGCACATGAGCGACAGCCGCCGCACGGCGGCGCACTGCACGACGATCGTCGAGGTCGACATGTCGCGCGTCGCGGCGTGCCGCGCCGAGCTCAAGGAGCCGATGGCGAGGCGCGGCGTGCGGCTCACCTATCTCGCCTTCGTCGCCGGCGCGGCGGTCGAGGCTCTCGCCCATCACCCGATCCTCAACGCGTCGGTCGATGGCGACGAGCTCGTCCATCACGACGACGTCAACCTCGGGATCGCGGTGGCGCTCGACGAGGGGCTGATCGTTCCGGTGATCCCGAGAGCCCAGCGGCTCAGCCTCGAGGGGCTCGCGGCGGCGATCGCCGAGCTGGCCGAGCGCGCTCGTTCGAAGCGACTCGAGCCCGACGAGGTCCACGGTGGGACGTTCACGATCACCAACCCGGGGCAGTTCGGCGCCGTGCTCGCGACCCCGATCATCAATCAGCCGCAGGTGGCGATCCTGGATCTCGAGGCGATCGTCAAACGGCCGGTCGTCGTCGAAGGCCCGGAGGGTGATTCGATTGCGATCCGGCCGATGACCTACCTGCCGATGTCGTGGGACCACCGCGCGCTCGACGGCGCCGAGGCGGCGCGGTTCCTCTCCCGCGTCAAGGCCCGCCTCGAGGGATGGGAGGTCGAGTGATGGCCGTCGCGACTCAGAAGCGAGGAAATGGACAGCCGCCCGCGGGCGCCGCGGCCGCCGCCGTCGAGGAGCTGCCCGCGGCCCCACACATCGCCCCGGTTCCCTTCGAGCACGAGGAGCTGGTCGTGCGTCGTGGATCGCGCAGCGGCGTCAACTGCATCGTCGCGATCCATTCGACCGCACTCGGGCCGGCGCTCGGAGGGGTGCGGCTGTGGCACTACCCGGCGACGACCGACGCGGCCCGCGACGCCCTCCGGCTCGCCGCGGGGATGACCTACAAGGCCGCGGCCGCGGGGCTCGACCTCGGAGGCGGCAAGGGCGTGATCTGCGCGCCGCCGGACGGCCTCGCGGGAGAACAGCGCCACGCGGCGCTGCTCGACTTCGCCGACCTGGTCGAGTCGCTCGGCGGCCGCTACATCACCGCCGAGGACGTCGGCATCTCCCCCGGCGACATGGTCGCGATCAGCGAGTGCACCGACCACCTGGCCGGGCTGCCCGCGGATTGCGGCGGCACCGGCGATCCGAGCCCGTTCACGGCGATCGGGGTCGAGGCGGCGATGCGTGCCTGTGCGCGGCGGCGGTTCGGCGGCGAGCGGTCTCGACGGTCGCAGGGTCGCGGTCGTCGGCCTCGGTCACGTCGGGGCGGCGCTCGCGAGCAGGCTCGCCGGCGACGGCTGTGAGCTGACGGTTTCGGACATCGACCCGCAGAAGCGCGAGCTGGCGGCGACGCTCGGGGCGACCTGGGCGGAGCCCGAGGCGGCGATGCTCGCCGAGTGCGACGTGCTCGCCCCGTGCGCGCTCGGCGGCGCGATCTCGGCCGAGAACGCCACCGCCCTGCGATGCGCGGTCGTCTGCGGGTCGGCGAACAACCAGCTCGCCGACGAGTCGCTCGCCGAGGTTCTTGCCGAGCACGGCATCCTCTACGCCCCCGACTTCATCGCCAACGCCGGCGGCCTGATCCACGTGTACCGCGAGATCAAGGGCTATTCCGAGGAGCGCGCGCTGGCGCTCGTCGAGGGGATCGAGGGCGCGGTCGAGAAGGTGCTCGAGCTCGCCGCGCAACGCGGCGTCTCACCGCTCGCGGCGGCTCGCGACCGAGCTCGCGAGCGCCTCGACGCCGCTCTGCGAGACTGACCCCGTGAACGAGCTCTGGGTGGTGCGCGCCGGCCTCGTTCCGTACGACGCGGCGAGGCGGGCACAGAAGGCGCTCGAGCGGGCGCGCCAAGCCGGTCAGACCGCCGACCTCGTCCTGCTGCTCGAGCACCCACCCGTCTACACGAGGGGGCGCCGCTCGACGCCCGACGAGCTGCCGATGGGCGAGGACTGGTACAGGATGCAGGGGATCGAGGTGATCGATACCGACCGCGGGGGTCGGGTCACCTACCACGGTCCGGGTCAGCTGGTCGCCTACCCGATCGTCAGCCTGCGGGAGTTGGCGAACCCCGACGACGTCCACGACTTCGTCAGCCGAATGGAGCGGGCGATGATCGCCGCGCTCGGCGACTGGGACGTCGAGGCGAAGCTCTTCGACGGCCTGACCGGGGTCTGGGTCGGCGACGCTCCGCCCCCGGCCGGCGACGCGCGCAAGATCGGCTCGATCGGGATCCACGTCACCCGCGGCATCACCACCCATGGGCTGGCGATCAACGTCAACAACGACCTGCAGCCGTTCGAGTGGGTGGTCCCGTGCGGGATCGAGGCCTGTCGGATGAGCTCCCTGTCGCGCGAGCTCGGTGCCGAGCAGGATCTCGATCGTTTCGCAACGACCGTAGCCGCGCGGCTCGCGGAGGCCTACGGGCGGAGGCCGGTCGAGCGCACCTGGGAGGAGATCGTCGGCCCGCTAGCTTTGGAGGTCGCCGCATGACCGCCCAGCAGACAGGGTCGCGCATCCACGTCACCCGCTCGCGCGCCAACCCGGGCGGGGCGACCGGGATCGTCGGGCGGCCATTCCGGGAGCGCAAACCGCCGTGGCTCAAGGTCCCGGCACCCGGCGGACCGACCTACCGGCGGCTGAAGCGGGCGATCGCCGACGAGAACCTGCACACCGTCTGCGAGGAGGCGAACTGCCCAAACGTCGGCGAGTGCTGGGAGCGCGGCACCGCGACGTTCATGATCCTCGGCGATGTCTGCACCCGCCGCTGCGGCTTCTGCAACGTGCAGACCGGAGTGCCGACCTGGAACGATCCGCTCGAGCCGCTGCGGGTTGCGAACCAGGTGAAGAAGATGGGCCTGCGCCATGCGGTGGTCACCTCTGTCGATCGCGACGACCTCCCCGACTATGGCGCCGGCGCCTTCGTCGGCGTGATCCGCTCGATCCGGATGCTGGCTCCGGCGTGCAAGGTCGAGGTCCTCACCCCCGACTTCCGCGGCCAGGAGATGCCGCTGGCGAAGGTCGTCCACGAGCGGCCCGACGTCTTCAACCACAATGTGGAGACGGTCCCGCGGCTTTACCCGCGAGCGCGCCGCGGCTCGGACTTCATGCGCTCGGCGCGGGTTCTGCGGATGGCGGGCGAGATGGGCGGTGCCGACGTGGTCACCAAGTCGGGCCTGATGGTCGGCCTCGGCGAGGAGTTCGAGGAGATGGTCGACGCGTTTGCGATCCTCCGCGATCACGGGGTCCAGATCCTCACCGTGGGCCAGTACCTGCGCCCGACCGAGAAGCATCTGCCGGTCGTCCGCTACTGGCGTCCCGACGAGTTCGACGCGCTGCGCGAGGCGGCCTACGGGCTCGGCTTCGAGTCGGTCGCGGCCGGGCCGCTCGTGCGCAGCTCCTACCACGCCGACGAGTCGGCCCGCGAAGTGGCCGAACGCCGCGCGGCCTAACGCGCCCCGCAGGGCTCGCGACCGTCGAAGGCCGGCTCGACCCCCGGGGCACCGGGAGGCGGGTAGCGGTGCTTGAACGTGAACGCGGCACCGCTCGGGCCCTCGGCAGCGCAGCAGGTCGAGCCGAACCCCCGCCTCCTCGACGGTCGGAATCTGACCCGCGGAGACCCACCAGAGCACCATGTGCGACGCGTCGATCTTCGTCATCCACTCGCGCCGGCGCCGCATCACAGCGAGGTGCCGCCCGGAGTAGACGAACTCCCAGAGCGCCTCGATCGATCTCCCAGACGGACATGTTGACGATCAGTCGCTCGTCGCCGAAGGCGCGGATCGAGGTCGCGTCGCCGCTCTCGTCGGCGAGCCGCCAGACGAAGCCGGGCGCGGCGTCCGCGAGCGCGTTCACCGGCGCGAGCGCTGCCACGAACTCGGCCAGCGCCGGGGAGTCGAGCGGCCGGCGCGGGATCGCGACGTTGAGCTGTGCGATCTGCCAGTCGGCCGTCATTCGATCCCAGCCTATCCGCGCGATTCTCCGCTCGACCGGTCAGTAACTACGCTTCGCCGCCCTGATCCCGTTCAAGGACAACCTGCCGGCCAGCCGCTTCCCGCTGATCACGGTGCTGCTGATCGCAGTCAACATCGGGGTCTTCGTCTGGCAGGTCGAGTTCCCGATCGACCACGACCTCGAGCGGGCCGGGCTGAGCGGCGGCGTCGGCCAGAGCTCGGTCGAGTTCGGCGCCTCTGCGTCGCGCCTCACCCACCCGGGCGACAGCTCGTGCTCGCTCGCCGGCGGCGAGATCGGCTGCGGCGCCGACGCCGGCGGGCTGCCGCTCGACCAAGCGGACTGGTGGGTGACCGTGCTCGCCTCGATGTTCATGGCCGGGACCGTGCTCCAGCTCGGGCTCAACATGCTCTTCCTCTGGATCTTCGGTAAGAGCGTCGAGGATCGGCTCGGCAGGCCCCGCTTCCTGCTCTTCTATCTCTGTGCCGGGATCGCAGCGGCTTACATCCAGGCTCTGATCGACACCGGTTCGACGACGCCCGTGATCGGGGCGAGCGGAGCGATCGCGGCGCTGATCGGAGCGCACGCGCTCCTCTATCCGAGGGCCGCTGTGCTCTGTTTCATCGTGCTGCCGTTCTGGTCGACGTTCGTCGAGGTGAGGGCGATGATCGTCGGCGCGGCCTGGTTCGCCCTTCAACTGGTGCCGATCCTCGGACACCCGTCGATCTCCGGGCTGACCGACGAGCCCGGCGTCCCCTGGGGGCTGCTCGGCGGCGGGCTCGCGTTCGGCCTCGTGGCGATCAGGCCGTTCGCGGCCGGCCGGCCTTCGCTCTCAGCCGAGCAGGAGCCGGTCTTCTAGCCGGTGGATCCCGACGTCCGCATCCTCCTGCTCACGCTGGGGCTGGTGTTCTGCATCGGCTTCGGCGCGATGACGCTGACCGTCGCCCTCGAGGACGGGATCGACATCACCACGATCGTCGCCGGCGCGATCGTGATCCTGATCGCGATCGGGCTGACCGGGGCGATCCGCAGCCCGCCCGATCGCTGACCGACGGTCGAGCGAGGCCCGTGAGAGGATCCCGCGACCCTGGCGCGGAAACCGAACATCATCCTGCTGATCACCGACCAGCAGCGCCGGCCGCGTCACTGGCCCGAGGGCGGCTGGCTGCGCGACCTGACCCCGAACGAGGTCGAGCTCGCGCGCACCGGGCTCAGCTTCAGCAACGGGTACACCAACACGGCGATGTGCTCGCCGAGCCGCGCGACGCTGTTCACCGGTCGCTTCCCCGCCGAGCACGGGGTCGGCCTGACGCTGACCGCCGCCGACCTGCGCCCGGACCCGCGCCACCTGCCGGGCACGGTCCGGACGATGGCCGAGATCCTCCGTCGCGGCTCGGCCCCTCGTGGCCGGGTGTTGAAGCAGTTCGCCCGCGGCGCGCTGCGCCTCGGCCCGAGCGCCGGCGGCGAGCCCGAGCTCAGCCCCGATACCCCGAGTCTCGCGTCGCTGCTCCGCGCGACCGGATACGAGGTCGCCTACAAGGGCAAGTGGCACCTCACCCACCCGAGCGGCGCCGCGGTCGGCATCGGGGAGTTGGGCGGCTGGCTGCCGGCCGACGCCCGCCGGCTCGCCGACGATTACGGGTTCGCCGACTGGGATCCGCCGGACGCGGGCGAGAACGCGAAGGCCGAGAACTTCGGCGGCGGCAACGCGGGCGATGGCGAGGGCTGGGACGAGATCTACATCGAGCAGGTCGAGCGCTGGCTCTCCCGAGTCCGGCTCCCGGAGCCGTTCTGCCTCGTCGTCTCGCTCGTCAACCCGCACGACGTGCTCGGCTACCCGGCCTCCTACCGGGTCGGCGGCTACTCGCCGGAGCAATTCCGAGGGCTCGGGGTGAGCCTGCCGCCGACAGCCGACGAGGACCTGCGTGGCAAGCCCTCCGTCCAAGCACTGATGCGGATCGGGATGAGTGCCTACCTCGGGCCGCTCGAGGGTGAGCGGGCAAAGCTCGACTACGTCAACTTCTACGCCCACCTGCATCGGGTCGTAGACGAGAAGGTCGGTCGCCTGCTCGCCGCGCTCGGCGATCCCGGCGACCCTGGCTCGCTGCGCTCCCGGACAGTGCTGCTGCGCTGCTCGGATCATGGCGAGATGGGTCTCTCGCACGGCGGCCTGCGCCAGAAGGCGTTCAACGCCTACGAGGAGACGATCAACGTCCCGATCGTCGTCTCGAACCCGGTCCTGTTCCCCGAGCCGCGCGAGACGGATGCGTTCGCCTCGCTCGTCGACCTGCTGCCGACGATCGCGTCGCTGACCGGCGCCGACGTTTCGGGCGCGGGCCTGCGTGGCCACGACCTCTCGCCGGTGATCGCCCGCCACGCCGCGGCCGACGGCGAGGCTGTCCGCCGCTGCCCGGTCGACCATTCGGCGATCGCCCGGCATCCGGCGGCGGCGGACTCCGTGCAGGAGTCGATCCACTTCACATACGACGACCACCAGGCGGGGACGGCGAGCAGGGAGGCGCCCGGTCAGCCGAACCGGGTTCGGGCGCTTCGCGAGCGACGCTACAAGTACGCGTACTACTTCGACCCGGCCCGTCGCGAACCGACTGAACACGAGATGTACGACCTCGAGCGCGACCCCGACGAGCGCCGCAACCTGCTCGAGCTGCGCACCGCTGAGCCGTTCGACCCGGCCGATCGAGCCGCTCGCGACGAGATGTCGGAGCGACTGCGGCTCGAGATGGACCGCTGCGCGACGAGCGCCTGAGCGGCGCCGCGCGCTCCTATACTCGGCCCGTGGCCCTGCCTCCCGGCCCTCGTGCTCCGGCGCCCTTCAACACCGTGCGCTTCGGCCGACGCCCGATCGAGACCCTGTTGCGCTGGCGCCGCCTCTACGGCGACATTTTCACCGTCCGCTTCCTCGTCTTCGGCACCGGCGTCTACGTCGCCGACCCGGCCGCGATCCGGGAGCTGTTCACCGGCGATCAATCCGACCTCCACGCCGGAGAGGCGAACGCGCCGCTATCCGGTGTGCTCGGCGAGCACTCCGTGCTCGTCCTCGACGGCGCCGCACACCTCCGCCAGCGGCGTCTGCTGCTGCCTCCGTTTCAGGGCTCGGCGGTCAAGGAGATGCGGCCGCTGATCCGCAGGGTCGCGGAGGCCGAGGTCGATCGCTGGGTCCCGGGCTCGGCGTTCCCGGCCCGCGAACGGATGCGGGCGCTCACCTTCGAGGTCATCTGCCGAGCGGTCTTCGGCGTCTATGAGGCGCAACGCGTGGCGCGGCTGCGGCGAGCAATGCTGGCCGTGATCGACACCCAGATCCTCTTCTTCGCCCCGGAGGCGTTGCGCCGCGACCGCGGGCGGTGGAGCCCCGGGGGCTGGCTGGCGAGGCGGATGCGGGCGGCCGACGCGCTCCTCTACGAGGAGATCGAGCGGCGGCGGCGCGAGCCGGATCTCGAAGAGCGAACCGACGTGCTCTCGCTGCTGCTCCGCGCCCGGGACGAGGACGGGAACGGGATGAGCGACGTCGAGCTCCGCGACGAGCTGATGACGATGCTCGCCGCGGGCCATGAAACGACGGCGACGGCGCTCGCCTCGGCGCTCGACCTGCTGCTCCACGACCGGCGCGCCCTCGACCGCCTGCGCGACGAGCTCGCCGCCGACGGCGACGAATACCTCGACGCGGTGGTCACCGAGACGCTCCGGATCCGGCCGGTGATCGACGCCACCGAACGAACCCTGAAGGCGCCGCGGCGAGTCGGTGGCTGGGACCTCCCGGAGGGGATCCGGGTCTACCCCGGGATCGCCCTGGTCCACCATCGCGACGACCTCTATCCGCGCCCGGCCGAGTTCCGCCCCGAGCGCTTCCTCGACGAGGGTGCCGAGGCATACACATGGCTGCCGTTCGGCGGCGGCATCCGGCGCTGCATCGGTGCCGCGCTCGCACAGGCGGAGATCGCCGAGGTGCTGCGGGTGGTCGTCTCGCGGGTCGAGCTGGCGCCGGTTCGCCCGGAGCCGGAGCCCGTCGTGCTTCGCGGGATCACTCTGGCGCCCAAGCACGGCGCCAGGGTGAGGGTCGTCGCGGTCCGCGCCCGGAGCGAGCGGCACGACGAGCTGCTCGCCGCGACGCGCTGAGCTGCAGCTCAGTCCTCGGCGAGGCGCAGATGCGCCTCCCAATCGGGGTCGAGCGCGGCGAGCGCCTCGAAGACGACGGGCTGCATCTCCTCCTCCGAGACGGTGTCGGAGTCGAACGTCGCGCACTGGAACTCCGGGTCGAATCCGACCGGGATCCCCCTCGCCTCTCCGGCGGCCATCGCCAGCTCCTCGCCCTTCGGGCCCACCGCCTCGAGGATCAGCATCGGTGCCATACGCGCACAACCTACTTACTTCCGATCTCACCGGAGGCCGGCGGCCACATGGAGCCAGCGGGATTCGAACCCGCGACCTCCGCCTTGCAAAGGCGGCGCTCTCCCAACTGAGCTATGGCCCCAACCGCCTCGATTGTAGGCGCGGCGCGGCTTCGCGTTTGGCGATCGTTGTGCGAGGATCGGCGAGACAGGCAGGCGAGGAGTCGATGGCTGAGGACGAGACGACGGTCGCGGTCGGAGAGCGCAAGGACCCGGACAAGGCGCCGGAACAGGCCGACACGCCGGCCGCGAGTGCGGCACGACCCGCCGAGGTCTCGAATCTCGACATCGTCCGCCACTATTTCGAGCTCGCCTGCGATCGCCTCGAGCTCCCGGACGACATCCGGACCGTGTTCTGGAGCCCGTATCGCGAGGTCACGGTGCAGATCCCGGTGAAGCTCGCGGACGGTAAGACGCACGTCTTCTCCGGCTACCGGATCCAGCACAACGGCGCCCGGGGACCGTACAAGGGCGGGATCCGCTTTCATCCCGCCGTCAACATCGACGAGGTGCGGGCGCTTGCCTCGCTGATGACCTGGAAGACAGCCGTCGCCGGGATCCCGTTCGGCGGCGCCAAGGGAGGCGTCAACTGTCCCGCCGAGAAGCTCGAGGCGAGCGAGGTGCAGACGATCGCGCGTTCGTTCATGGACAAGATCGAGAAGGTCCTGGGCCCGACCCGCGACATTGCGGCCCCGGACGTGAACACGAACGCGCAGGTGATGGCCTGGCTCATGGACGAGTACGGAAAGCTCCACGGCCACACGCCGGCGATCGTCACCGGCAAGCCGATCGCGCTCGAGGGCTCGCTGGGACGGGAGGCGGCGACGGGACGCGGGTGCGTGTACATGTTCCGCGAGGCAGCACCACACCTGGGGCTTAGCCCCGCCGACACGACCTTCGTCGTTCAGGGGTACGGCAACGTCGGATCCTGGGCAGCGCGGATCATGCAGCAGCTCGGAGCGACGATGGTCGCCGTCTCCGACGCCCACGGCGCGATCCGCAGCGATGCGGGCATCGACGCGAACGAGCTCCACGAGCACATCGGCAGCGGGCTGAAGATCACCGAGTTCGAGGGGGCGGAGCGGATCGACCCCGCCGACCTCGTTGCGGTTCCCTGCGACGTCTTCATCCCCGCCGCGCTCGGGGGGATGATCCACGAGTCGAACGCCGATCGGATGGCATGCAAGGTGGTCGTCGAGGGGGCGAACAGCCCGACGACGCCCGCCGCCGATTCGATCCTCCGCGACAAGGGGGTCTACGTCATCCCCGACGTGATGGCCAACGCCGGCGGGGTCGTCGTCTCCTACTTCGAGTGGGTGCAGAACCTGCAGCACTTCCGCTGGGAAGAGCGCGAGGTCAACGACAAGCTCGGAACGGTCATGCGTCGCGCCTACCGGGAGGTCAACGGGCGCGCCAAGGAGGAGGGCATCGAGCTCCGCGACGCCGCCTATCTGCTCGGGATCGAGCGCGTCGTAGAGGCGTCGCGGACGCGCGGCTACATCTAGCGCTCGCGGTCCGAGGGCCCGGGCCCCGCACCCCTATCGCGGGCTCAGAAGTCGAAGTCCTTCGGTTCGCCCTGCTCGAACCACAACTCGTCGTCCTCGGGGGCGTCGCGGAGGAACTCAGGCGTCTCCTCGAGCACGTCCTCCTCGTCGTCCTTGGCCTCGCTCGCCCTCGTCGGCGATCTCGCCCTCGACGACCTCCGCTTCGCCGGTGTCCTCGATCGCGTCCTCGAAGTGGTGTTCGACCGTGTCCTGGGATTCGATCGGCTCGCTCGCCCGTGACCGGCCCCTCGTCCGTCACCGGCCCCTCGTCCGTCACCGGCCCCTCGTCCGTCACCGGCCCCTCGTCCGTCACCGGTCCCTCGCCGGTCGCGTCGTGCTCGCCTGAATCTTGCTCGGCCTCCGGCTCGATCTCCACCGCATCGGATTCGATCACCTCGGCCGCGGTCTGATCCCCGGCCTCCGAATCGGGGAGATCCAGATCGAGGTCGAGCTCGTCTGCACTCTGGTCGAAGAAGCCGCCGGACTGATCGCCGGCCTCCGCGGCGGTCGCGGTCGCCTCGCGTCGCGGCCGGTGGCTCGACGGGCGTCTCCGAAGTCGCCGCCTCGGCGACGGCGGAATCCGTCGCCGCGTCCGCGGGCGCCGCGTCCTCCGCGGCGCTCTCACCGGTTGCGGTCTCTCCGGCGCCCTGCTCACCCTCCGGGGTCTGTTCGGGAAAGTCCGGATCGCCGGGACGGGTCGGCGGGCCGAACGCCTCGTCCTCGAGGCGTGCGAGCTCGTCGTCGTCGGCGGTGCCGAGCCGGCGCTTGAGCTCCAGGTGCTCCCGGATAGCGTCGTCGAGAATTCCCATTGGCTACGCGGTGTTTCGAAGAGTACTGCGGATCGGACCCGGTTCAGAGGCGTTCGCCCAATCCGTCGCACGGCGCGACTTAGCCTACGTTCGCCGTTCGCGCTCAGGTCCCTTCGCCGAACTGATCGCCGGCCGCGGGCTGGGAAGCGGCGACCGGCGCCGCGCCCGGCGCGGCGACCACGACGCGGTTCTTGCCGCGGCGCTTGGCCTCGTACAGCGCCTCGTCCGCAACGCTGATCAACGCTTCGACGCCACCGGCGCCCCCGGGCGGCGCAGTCGACACGCCGATGCTCGCCGTGACCGAGATCGCGTCGTGGCCCTCGATCAGCCGGACCGCGGTCAGCTCGATCCGTGCGCGGATCCGCTCCGCGACCTCGAGCGCCCCGTCGCTGTCCGTCTCCGGCAGCGCGACGACGAACTCCTCACCGCCGTAGCGAGCCGGCAGATCGATCCCCCGCGACTCCTCCGCGACCACTCCCGCCACGGCCTGCAACACCTCGTCACCCTGCAGGTGACCGTAGGTGTCGTTGACGAGCTTGAAGTCGTCGATGTCGAGGATCACCAACGAGAGGTCGTGGCCGAACCTGGTCGCCCGCGCGGCCTCCCGCCCGATCAGCTCTCGGAATGCCCGCTTGTTCGCGAGCCCGGTGAGATCATCGGTCACCGCCTGCTGGGAGACGAGCTCGTGCAGGGCGACGTTCTCCACCGACGCAGCGGCCTGGCCGACGAGATAGAGGAAGACCTCGCGCTCCTGGTTCGCGAACGGCCGCCCGGTGCGTGCGATCGTCATCGCTCCCACCGGAGCTCCGGTCTGGCCGATCCGGCCCAGCGAGCTCGCGAACGCGAACGCGCCTTCTCGCTCGATCTCCACCGGACCGACTTCTCTGAGCGCCGCGTGCTCGGCGGCGAGCGCCGCCTCCTGGACACGGTCGGTCGGAATCCCGGCCTCGGCCTCCGCTCCTACATGACCGCTGAGGGCGACGAGCCCGTAGTCCGCCTCGCACGTGCCGACGGCGGTCTCGGCGAGGATCGCGAGCAGCGCCTGGCGGTCGAGGCCCGAGGCGAACGCGTCGCCGATCCGCCGCACCGACTTGTCGATCTCGAGCCGCTGGCGACGCAGCTGGTCCATCTGGTCGCTGAGGCGGCCGCTCATCTTGTTGAACTCGCTCGCCAGCCCCGCCATCTCGTCGCCACCGCTGACCGGCACCTCCTGGGTGAAGTCGCCGTCGCCGATCCGCTTCGCCGCGCCGAGCATCTCCCGCACGTAGCCGTGCAGGGAGCGCAGCGTGAAGAGAACCGCCAGCAGCGCGATGCTGAAGAACGCCAGCAGCGCGATCGCGACCTTCGGCCGCGACCCGAAGAATCCCTGATCGGCGGCCGCAGCGAACATGCGCAACCCGGACCCGCTCGGTGCCGAGCGGGTCGGTGGCCGCGATCCGCAGCTGATCGCCGCCGCGCTCGAGGTCCGCTGCCTCGCCGCCCTCGGGAACGGCGCTCGCCTCGACGTCCGCGGCATCCGCGAGCGGGCCCGCGGGGCCGAAGAGCGCCGCCCGCTCTCCCGTCGTCCGCTCGACCTGATCGAGGTAGGCTCTCGCGTTCGTCGTCGCAACCGTCAGCGTCCCCAGCGCCGACCCACTCGGAGCGAGGACGTCGACCGACTGCGCCGCGAGCGGGTTCGGCGAGCCGACCCGGACCCGAACATCGCCGGAACCGGTGATCTGCACTGACGCGATCCCGTCCTCTCGCGCATAGGTCCCGGCGAGCGCACGTAGGTCGGCGGCAGTGCCCGTCTTGACCGCGGCCAGCGCCGGTGGATCGGCTCCGATCTCGGCGGCGATGCGCCGCGCCTCGCGACGCGCATCGGCCTGATCCTCGTTGAAGAGGTTGCTCGCCGTTCGCAGACCCGCGTTGAGGCGCGCGTCCGTCTTGCCCTCGGCCGAGTCCGACGCGACCTGCGAGACGAGCGCCGCCAATGCGACCATCGGGAGGACGACGATCAGCAGGAAGAACAGGGTAAGCCGCAGCCGGAAGCTCACCGCAGCAGCTTAAGGCCGGTCGTCGGCACGCCCGCCGGTAGGTCGACGACCGGCGGCTCGCCGCGGCGTGATCGGGACTTGCCCTCTCGGCCTCGATCGACGACAGTGGAACGATGCGCCTCAACCACGTGATGGTCGCGGTCACCGACCTCGACCGCGCGGTCGATTTCTATCGCCGGCTGGGCCTCGAGCAGATCGTCGGCGACTCCTCCGACTACGCCCGCTTCGAACTGCCGGAGGGGGGAGGAACGTTCTCGGTCCAGATCCCGAAAGCCGGGCGGCCGCCCGCACGGTCCCTGACCGAGATCGGCTTCGAGTGCGACGATCTCGACCGGCGCGTCGCGGGCCTCAAGGAGCAGGGCTTCGAGTTCGCCGAGGAGCCGGTCGACCAGCCGTATCTGTGGCGCGAAGCACGGCTGCTGGACCCGGATGGGAACATTATCCTGCTCTTCCACGCGGGCGAAAACCGGCTCAACCCGCCGTGGCGGCGAGCGCGAGGACCGGGCTAGATCTGCGGCCGGTTGATGTGCTCGCACTCGACCGGGGGGCGGTCAGCCGCGGCCTGCTCCCGATCGATCGTCGCCAGCGTCTTCTGCATCGCGGTCGGCGTTATCGCACCGGCGTGATCGCCGTACGGACGGTCGAGGAAGTTGACGATCAGAAGGCCGGCCGTGACCGCGGTGGTCACGG
>CAVPLH010000009.1:0-112800 GCA_963705955.1 uncultured Solirubrobacterales bacterium
CGCGATCGCGCTGACCTTGATCGGGATCCCGATCGCGATCCGCAAGTACGTCGACTGGCAGTTCGTCCAGCAGGAGGTCCTGTTCGAGAACAAACGGATCCGAGACGCGTTTCGGGGAAGCTCGCGGCTCGTCCGCGGACGCTGGTGGTACACGGTGCGCGTCGCCGGGTTCCTCTGGCTGCTCACCGTGATCGCCGGTCCAGTGCTCGGATTCGCGCTGATCTTCGCCAACTTCTCGCTGATCGGCATCAACCTGCTCGGCTCGCTGATCGGCGCCCTGCTGCTGCCGTACGTCGCGCTCGGCCGGACGCTGCTGTATTTCGACCTCGCGGCTCGCGCCGCGGAGGCCCCGACCGTGGCGGAGCGGCGGCGCTGGCTGCCACGCCGGCACCCGAAGCAGGAACCCGGGCTTCCGTCGTCCGCCTAGAAGCTGAGCGGAGCGGGGTCTGCGCGAGCCCCTCCCGCAGGTCGACGATCGACTCATAGACGGCCACCGCGCCGGCATCCTGCAGCTCCGCCTCCGAGAACCCTCCGGTGAGCACGGCGATCGTCTTCACGTCCGCTCGCGAGGCCGCCGCGATGTCCCAGGTCGAGTCGCCCACCATGACCGCCGAGAGCTCCCCGGCCTGGCGCATCGCGGCGACGACCAGGTCGGGCTCGGGCTTCGTGCGCTCGACGTCGCCCGAGGTCGTATACGCCTCGAGCAGGTCGCGCGCCTCGAGCAGGTCGATGTAGTGCTCGGCCTCGTCCGGGCTCGCGGAGCTCGCGAGCACCACCGGGTGACCTCGTTCGTGCAGCTCGCCGATCAGGTCGTGGGCACCCTCGAACGGCTGTACCTCGCCGATCAGCTCGCCGTAGCGGCGCTTCTCGGCCTCGCGCACCGAGTCGCCGAGGCGCCGCTCGACGTCGCGACCGGCGACCGCGCCGACGAGCTGATCCCCACCCATCCCGATGTGGCGATGGATGCGCCAGATCGGTGGCGACAGGTCGTGGTCGCGAAACGCCCGGTACCAGGCGAGTGCGTGCTGGTAGTTGGAGTCGACGAGCGTGCCGTCGACGTCGAGGATCGCAGCGGCGCCCACGGGCCGACCCTACCCGTGAGCGCCACCCCGAACCGCCTCAGTCGATGTAGCCGAACTGCTGCAGGTACTCCTGCGCGGCCTGGGCAGGCTTCTCCTTGTCGATGTCGACCCGGGCGTTGAGCTCCTGCATCACCTCGAGCGAGAGGTTGCTCTGCACCTTCTCGATCGTCGTGCCGAAGTCGGGGCCGGCCCCGTCGACCGCGTCCTGGCTGGCGATGAAGATCACGTTGCCGGCGGGCAGGACGTGCTTGTCGTCCTCCAAGGTCACGTAGTCATTGGAGGTGAACAGCTGTGCGTCGGTCGTGAAGATGATCGACAGGTCCGCGTTCCCCTTGTCGAGGACGTCGTATCGCAGCCCGATGTCGACCGGCGTGAAGTTGTCGCGCAGGCCGTCGAGGCCGTAGTACTTCTCGAGCCCCGCAAGGCAGTCGATCCGCTGACGGCACTCGGGCGACCCGTAGAGGGTCAGGTCCTGGTGATCGGCGAGGTCGGAGATCTTCGTGATCCCGAGCTCGTCCGCCTTCGACTTCAGCATCCCGACCGCGTTCGCGCTCGAGAACGGCGTCGGCGGGTAGGAGACGAGGCCGAGGTCCGTGAACTCGGTCTTCGATTCGTCGTACGCCTTCTGCGCGTCGCCGGGCACGTCCTCCGGCGGGGTGTCGAAGAACGACGTCAGCGCGGTCGAGGTGTACTCCGGGTAACCGCTGATGTCTCCGTTCTGAAGCGCCTTCAGCGCGACCTGCTCGTCGCCGAGGTTGAGGTCGGTATCGACGTTGTAACCCGCCGCCTCGAGGCCCTGGGCGTAGATCTCGCCGAGGATGTACTGCTCGGTGAAGTTCTTCGATCCGATCGTCAGGTCGATCGAGCCGTTGTCGGGGTTGGCCTCGATCAGGTTGGCGCTCGTGTCCGACCCGGTGGTCGCTTCCGCGCTCGTCGATGACGAGTCCGTGGAATCGTCTCCGCCGCAAGCGACGAACGCCAGGGTCAGGCCGAGAACGGCGAGCAACGCGAACAGCGCTCGCAGCCGGGGGTGGGTGCTCATCGGGGTGATCCTCCCTCTCGTGTGGTTTCCGCCGATCGCGGACCCGAAAGGTTATGCGCTCGGGCGGGCGGTCAGGCGCTTGCCGCGGCGGTCCGCTTCTGAACGGTGATCCCCTTGGGGGTCAGCAGCCGCTGGACGCCGGCGAGGGCGAGCTCGAAGGCGAGCGCCAGCAGCGCGACCAGGATCGCGCCGGCGAGGACGCCCTCGGAGCCGTAGTTCGAGCCGTTGATGATGTAATCGCCGAGCGTCACGACGCCGACCAGCGGGGCGATCGTCGCCGTGGCGATGATGTTGATCGCCCCGGTCCGCACCCCGGCCATGATCGTCGGCACCGCGAGCGGCAGCTCGACCTTGCGGATCACCGCCCACTCGGTCATCCCGATCCCGCGCGCCGCCTCGACCGCGTCGGGATCGACCTGGCGGACGCCGGTGAAGGTGTTGGTGAGGATCGGCGGGATCCCGAGCACGAGCAGGGCGATCGTCAGGTTGAAGACGCCAACCCCGATGAACGCTGCCACGATCGCGATCAGGCCGAGCTCGGGGATCGCGCGGCCGGCGTTGCCGATCGCCACCGCGAACCCCTCGCCGGAGCCGCGGTGGCCGAACCAGACCCCGAACGGGAGCGCGACCGCGATCGAGGCGGCGAGCGCCAGGACGCTGATCCAGACGTGCGTCCAGAGCAGGCTGAGCACGTCGGATAGGCCTCCGACCTCGACCCCACCGGGCCCTGTCCGGGAACTGAAGATGAAGTCGATCGCGCCGCCGAACGAGCCCAACACATCGGCGGCCGGCAGGCTCATGCTTTCGCCCCCGCCGTGCTGAAGATCCGCCGGATGAAGGTTGCCCCGCGTCCGCGCTCGACGGTCCTCGGCGAGCGCCACCGCGACAACCGGCTCTGCAGCAACAGCAACAGCAGGTCGAGCAGCACCGCCATCGCGAGCAGGATGATCACCGGAATGAAGATCCCTGTCTTGAAGGCGTCCTGCTGGATCGCGAAGTAGAGCGGACCTCCGAGGCCGCCGCCTCCGGCGAACACGGCGAGGCTGGCGATCGCAACCGTGGAGACCGTGGCGATCCGCACTCCGGCGATGATCTCCGGGACCGCGAGCGGCAACTCGACGCGCCGGAACAGCTGCTGCTCGGTCATCCCCATGCCCCGCCCAGCGTCCTTGCTCGAGGTCGGGACGTTGGCGAGCCCGGTGACCATGTTGCGGTAGATGATCTGCAGCGTGTAGAGGACGAGGGCGATGATCGCGGTGACGTTGCCGCGTCCGGTGATCGGCAGCAGCAGCAGGAAGAGCGCGATCGAGGGGATCGTGTAGATCACCCCGGTGATCCCGGTGAAGGCCGGGATCAGCCAGCGGCGGCGGTGCGAGATCACGACCAGGCCGAAGGCGACCACGAACCCGACCGTGACCGAGGCGAGGACGATCCCCAGGTGCTCGAGCGTCGGGGTGACGTAGTCGCCGATGTGGTCGACGATGTAGTCGAAGCAGATCGTGTCGTTCTTGCCGACGCAGCTGGTCGCCCCCTGCCCCGCCTCGCGGACGAAGCCGCCGTCGCCCTGGGCAAACGGCACGACGGTCGCGAACAGCGCCGACATCAATCGGGGTCGGTCGTCACGAGCGGCCGCTCACCCGCGGGATGCTCTTCGCTGAGCGCCTCGTCGGAGGTCAGGAACTCGGAGATGATCTCGACCGAGAGCACCCCGGCGATCCGGCCGTCGCCGTCGACGACCGGGGCGTAGCGGGTCTCGGCCTGGAGCAGGTCGGAGAGCGCGTCGCGCATCACGTCGCGGAGATCGAGGATCGGCTCGGGGCTGTGCCCGGGCTTCGCAGGGACCGTCTCGGCGGCGAGGTCGGCGTCCGAGAGCCAGCCCAGCGGCCGCCGCTCGGAATCGATGCATAGCGCGTACGGGACCTCGGCGCGCTCGAGCTTGGCGCGGACCTCGGGGGTCGACTGGCCGACGTGCGCGAGCGGAGCCTGCCAGAGGTCGATGTCGGAGACCCGCATCAGCGCGAGCCGCTTCAGGGCCCGGTCGGCGCCGACGAAGTCCTCGACGAAGTCGTCGGCGGGAGCCATCAGCAGCTCGGCCGGGGTCGCGTACTGGGCGAGCTTGCCGCCCTGGCGCAGGATCGCGATCCGGTCGCCCATCTTGATCGCCTCGTCGATGTCGTGGGTGACGAAGAGGATCGTCTTGCGCAGCTCCGCCTGCAGGCGCAGGAACTCGTTCTGAAGCCGCTCGCGGTTGATCGGGTCGACGGCGCCGAACGGCTCGTCCATCAGCATCAGTCCCGGGTCCGCCGCCAGGGCCCGGGCGACCCCGACGCGCTGCTGCTGCCCGCCGGAGAGCTGGGACGGGTAGCGATCGGCCATCTCGGGGTCGAGCCCGATCAGCTCGAGCAGCTCCCGCGAGCGCGCCGCGGCACGCGAGCCGTCCCAACCGAGCAGGGCAGGAACGGTGGCGATGTTCTCGGCGATCGTGCGGTGCGGGAAGAGGCCGACCTGCTGGATCACGTAGCCGATCTCGCGGCGCAGCTGCGCCGGCGAGCGCTCACGCACCGAACGTCCCCCGATCAGGATCTCCCCCTCGGTGATCTCGACCATCCGGTTGACCATCCGCATCGCGGTCGTCTTTCCGCATCCGGAGGGGCCGACGAGGACGCAGATCTCGCCCGCCGGCACGTCGAGGCTGAGTCGCTCGACCGCGTCGCGATCGGCGCCCGGATAGCGCTTCGTCACCTCTCGGAACTCGACCGAGAGCGCCTCCCCCGCCTCCGGTCTGGCGGCTCCCACCTCCACGTCGCGGCCGATCCTACCGGTCGGTGACCGCGACCCGTAATACGCTCATCCCTGGAATGGAGGGAGGCGAGGCCGCCGCGCGACACCCGTGGTGGGTCTTGGTCGGAGCCTGCACGGGGCTCTTCGTGCTGATGCTCGACTCGACCGTGGTGACGCTCGCGCTGCCGGCGATCGACGACGATCTGCATGCCTCGGTCGACGGCCTGCAGTGGATCCAGAACGCCTACCTGCTGACGCTCGCCGCGGCCGTCGTCACGGCGGGCCGTCTCGGGGACATCCGCGGACGCCGCCGCGTGTTCGTGATCGGCATGGCGATCTTCGCCGCCGGCTCGGTCGTAGCCGGGGTGGCGGAAACCGAGGAGGTGCTGATCGCAGGCCGGGTGTTCCAGGGGATCGGTGGCGCGGCGCTGCTCTCGCTGTCGCTGGCGATCACCGCCCACGCCTTTCCCGGCGCCTCGCAGGCGCGGGCGCTGGGGATCTGGGCCGCGGTCTCGGCGCTGGCGCTCGCGATTGGCCCGCTCGTCGGGGGCGTGCTGATCGAGGCCGCGAGCTGGCGCTGGATCTTCCTCGTCAACCTCCCGGTGGCGGCGACCGGGATCGCGATCCTGATCGCCCGCGGGGACGAGTCACACGACGAGACCGCGCCGCCGCGCGTCGACCTGCTCGGCGTCGCCGTGCTGGCCCTCGGGCTCACGGCGACCGTCTTCGCGCTCGTCGAGGCCGACGACTGGGGGTGGAGCTCGCCTCGCACACTCGCGCTGCTCGGCGGTGGCGTCCTCGCCCTGCTCGCGTTCTGGAGAGTCGAGCGCCGCCGCGAGTTCCCGCTCGTCGACTTCTCCCTGTTTCGCAACGGTCCGTACTTCGGTGCCAGCGCCGCCGCGTTCGCGCTCGTCGGCGCCTACTGGACGGTGATGTACTTCCAGCCGCAATTCCTGCAGCGCGAGCTCGACTACTCGGTGATCGTCGCCGGCGCCCTGGTGCTCCCGATCACGGCGCCGATGGCCGCGTTCTCGCCGTTCTCGGGGCGGCTGATCAGCCGCTTCGGCGCCCGTGCGACGATGACCGCCGGGATGGCGGTCGGCCTCGTCGGTCTGGTGCTCCAGGCCGTCGCCGAGGATTCGGGCTCCTACGTCGACCTGCTCCCCGGTTTCCTCTGTTTCGGCATCTCGCTGGCGCTCGTCTACGCGCCGATGTCGACCGCCGCGATGGCGGCGATGCCGAGCGCAAAGAGCGGCATTGCGTCCGGGGTCCTGGCGATGGACCGGGTACTGGCCGGGGCCGTCCTGCTCGCGATCTCGGGCGCGCTGTTCCAGGCGGCGCTGCCGTCCGGCAGCGGGACGCACGGCGCGGACTACGCAGACGCCGTCGCGCGATCGCTGTGGGCGCCGGTGATCGTCCTCGCGATCGGCACCGTGCTCACCTGGCTCTTCGTCCGTTCGCCCGACCAACCCCGCGAGCCGGCGCCGCACGAGTCGGCTCATCACCAGCACCACCGCCGCTTTCACCTCTGATCGGGCGCCGGCCACGGCGCTGCTGATCGCGGCGGGCGCGCTCTGTTTATATGGAGCGCATGGAAGCGGCTTCGTTCAGCCATGGACTGTCGAGCGCCGAAGCCGCGCGGCGCCTCGCCCGGCTCGGCGAGCCGAAGCCGGCGAACAGCCGCTCGGTCGCCAGCATCGTCGCCGCGAACGTGCTGACGCTGTTCAACGCGATCATCGGCGTCTTCTTCGTCCTCATGCTCGCCCTCGGCCTGTTCGCCGACGCGCTGTTCGGGTTCATCGCCGTGATCAACTCGGCGATCGGAATCCGCCAGGAGCTGAAGGCGAAGGAGACCCTCGACCGTCTCGCGCTGCTGGTCGCGCCGCGCGCGAAGGTGATCCGCGACGAACGCCTCGTCGAGCTCACGGCCGACGAGGTGGTTCCCGGGGACGTCGTCCGGGTCGAGCCGGGCGACCAGCTCGTCGCCGACGGGACGGTCGTCGACACCCGCGGGCTGACCGTCGACGAGTCCCTGCTCACGGGGGAGTCCGACGGGGTTCGCAAGGGCCCCGGCGACCGGCTGCTCTCGGGCTCGTTCGCGGTCTCGGGATCCGGCCACTACGAGCTCGACGCGGTCCGTGAGGAGAGCTACGCGGAGAAGATCGCCGGCGAGGCACGCGAGTTCCGCCATCCGCAGTCGCCGCTTCAGGTCGAGGTCAACACGATCCTCAGGGCGACCACGATCGCGCTCGTCCCGATCGCGCTCATCGTCCTGATCGGCTTCAGCCTCCAGAGCACACCGTTCCGCGACGCCGCCCAGGAGGCGACCGCGGGCCTCGTCACGCTGATCCCGGAGGGGCTGGTGCTGCTGATGAGCGTCACCCTGGCGGTCGCGGCCGTGCGGCTCGCGCGTCAGAACACGCTCGTTCAGCAGATGGGGGCGACCGAGGCGCTCGCCGCCGTCGACACGATCTGCGTCGACAAGACCGGAACGCTCACCGACGGCAGCCTGAAGCTGATCCGGGTCGAGGTCGCCGATCCCGCGGCGGTGGGCACGGTCGAGCGGGCGCTCGGTACGTTCGCCGCCTCGGTGGGGGAGCGCAACCGCACCCTGGAGACGATCGCCGAGGCCTACCCCGCCCATACCGAGCGGCCGGCCGCCGAGGTCCCATTCTCCTCGCAGTGGAAATGGAGCGGGTTGACCGTGAACGGCTCCAGCTGGGTGATCGGTGCCCCGGACGTGCTCGGGCAGGCGGGAGCCCTGCGGCTGCCCGAGGGCCTGCAGCGCGCGCTTGCCGAGCACACATCGGCGGGCCGCCGGGTGATCGCATTCGGAGAGGCGCGCGGTCCGCTGCCCGCCGACCCGGCGACCGAGCCGCCGCCGAGGCTCGAACCGCGGGCGCTGATCGTGCTCGAGGAGACGCTGCGCCCCGACGCCGCCGAGACCCTGTCCTACATGCGCGCGCAGCAGGTCGACCTGAAGCTGATCTCCGGCGACGCCCGCGAGACCGTCACCGCCGTCGCGCGGGCGGTGGGCGTGCCCGCAGAGGCGCCGGTGATCGAGGGCCCGCGGCTCCCGTCGGACAAGCGCGGCCTCGCGGCTGCGGCCGAGCACAACACGATCTTCTGCAGGATCACCCCCGAGCAGAAGAAGGCGCTGGTCGGGGCGCTCGCGGGCCGCGGCCGATTCACGGCGATGATCGGCGACGGCGTCAACGACGTTCCGGCACTGAAGCAGGCGCGGCTCGCCGTCGCGATGGGGTCGGGGAGCCAGATCACGAAGGGGATCGCCGACATCGTCCTGCTCCGCGACCAGTTCTCGATGCTGCCACGCGCGGTCGACGAGGGGCGGAAGATCGCCCGCAACATCCACCGGCTCGGGCGCCTCTACCTGACGAAGTCGGTCTACGCCGGCTTCCTGATCCTGCTCGCGGCGATCTTCGACTTCACCTTCCCGTTCCTCCCGCGCCAGCTCACGGCGGCGGCATTTTTGACGATCGGAATTCCGTCGTTCGTCCTCGCCCTGGCCCCGAGCGAGGGTCCGCTCTATCGCGGACGGCTGTTGCGGGCCCTGGCGGCGTTCGCGTTCCCGGCGGGAATCTCGATGGGAGTCGCCTCACTGCTCTCGTTCTTCCTCGTCGACAGCGTCTTCGGCGGCACGCTCGAGGACGGCCGTACCGCTGCGACCACGACGCTGATCGTGCTCGGGCTCTGCTTCATCGTCCTGCTCGAGCGGGGCCCCGGACGCGAGCACATCACGGTGCAGAGCTACATGCTCGCCCTGGTCGCCGGGCTCGGCGCGCTCTTCGCGCTGATGCTCGCCGCCGAGCCGGTGCGCAGCTTCTTCGACCTCGAGGTCCTCTCCGGCGGCCAGTGGTTCCTGGCGCTCGCCTGCGTCGCGCTCGGGCTCGGGCTCGCCGGCGCGGCCTGGCGGTTGCCCTACGTGCAGCGCCTCGAGCTCCCCGAAGGGGCCGAGCTCGAGCCCGAGGACGGGCCGGAGCCGACCCACACACCGCGGACGAGCGAGTTCGACGCGGTCACCCCGGCGCCGACGCAGGTCGCCGAGACGGAGCGCGCCGAAGGCGACCGGAGGCCGATCGCCGACGAATCGCCGACCCGGATCCTCGAGGAGGACCCGCCGACCGACGCCGAGGAGCCGGCGCCCGCCGAGCACGAGATCCTCGGCGACGGCGAGGCGCCGACCCGGGTTGCGGGAGAGCCGCCGAGGAGGCCTGCGACGTGAACGGCCGCCGGCGGACCAAGATCGTCGCCACGATCGGCCCCGCGACGCGCGACACCGAGACGATGACCGAGCTGATCGAGGCGGGCGCCGACGTCTTTCGTTTCAACTTCTCCCACGGGACCCCCGACGACCATTCCGAGAACGTGGCGATGGCACGCGAGGCGGCGCGGCGGACCGGCAAGGAGATCGGGATCCTCGGCGACCTGCCCGGCCCGAAGATCCGGCTCGGCGAGGTCGAGGAAGGCATCGTCGGCCTCCGTCCCGGGAGTGAGATCACGCTCACGTGCGAGCCCGAGCTCGGCACCCCGGATCGCCTCCCGGTGTCGTTCGACGGCCTCCCCTCGGCGGTCTCGGAAGGCGGTCTCGTCTACCTCGCTGACGGCCGCATCCGCCTCCGGGTGCTCGACACCGGCGAGACCGAGGTCCGCTGCGCGGTCGAGGTCGGCGGCCGCGTCTCCTCGCACCAGGGGCTCAACCTGCCCGGCGCCGAGGTCGCGCTGCCGGCTGCCGGTCGCGCCGACCTCGAGTGGGTCGACTTCGCGGTCCGCGAGGGAATCGACCTGCTCGCGGTGTCGTTCGTGAGGCGCGCCGAGGACCTGGCGCCCGTCGAGCGCCGGGTGCGGACCGGCGGCTCGGACATCCCGGTGATCGCGAAGATCGAGAAGCCCGAGGCCGCAGACCGCGCCGAGGAGATCATCAAGGCGGCGACCGCCGGAATCATGGTCGCCCGCGGCGACCTCGGGATCGAGCTTCCGATCGAGAAGGTCCCGATCGTCCAGAAGCGGCTCCTGGCGCTCGCGGGGCACTTCTCGCGTCCGTCGATCACAGCGACGCAGATGCTCGCCTCGATGGTCGCCTCGCCGCGCCCGACCCGGGCGGAGGTCTCCGACGTCGCCAACGCGATCTACCAGGGGACCGACGCGGTGATGCTCTCCGAGGAGACCGCGGTCGGGCAGTTCCCGGTCGAGGCGATCCGGGTCATGGACCGGATCGCGCACGAGACCGAGCCCGACCTCCCCTACGCCGACTGGGGTCTCACCCGCGCCCACGCCGACGACTCGGACGTCGCCACCTCGGTCGCCCGGGCGGCGGTCGCCTCGACCTACACGCTCGGGCTGCGGGCGCTCGTCGTCCCGACCCGCAGCGGGCGCACCGCCCGGCTCGTCTCCGCGCACCGGCCGCAAGTACCCGTGCTCGCCGTCTCGCCGCGGATCGAGACCGTCCGCAGGCTCAACCTTCTTTTCGGGGTCCAATGCGTGATCGCCGACGAGTGGACCGGGATCTCGGCTCTGCTCGCGGACTGCTCCCGACTCGTACGAGAGGCCGGGATCGCGAACTCCGGCGATCTGATCGGGATAACCGCCGGGCTTCCCCACCAGGAGCTGGGCACGAACCTGTTCGAGGTTCACCGCGTCCCGTGAGCGCCGATCGCGGGCCGAGTCTCGCTCGCATCTGCGCGCCACTCGCCCTCATGGGGCTGATCTTCTATCTCTCCGCGCAGGAGAGCGTCGGGCCGGAGCTGCCGGCGTTCACCAGAGTGATCGCGCACTTCAGCGAGTACGCACTGCTGACCGCGCTCTGGATCTGGGCGCTGGCGCCGGTGCTCGGGAGGCGCGCGCTGTTCGCCGCCGCCGCGATCTCGTTCCTCTACGCGATCTCCGACGAGTATCACCAGAGCTTCGTGCCCGGTCGCGACTCCGATCCGTTCGACGTCCTCGTCGACTCGCTCGGTATCGCCACGGCGGTCGCGGCGGCCCTCGCGGCGTCGGCCCGGCGGGCGGCGGGCCGGAGGCGGCCGACACCCCGCTGACCGACTCCGGTCGCAGCCGGCACCGCGACGCGCAGCTCAATGCGGACCGGTTGCGCCGCGCCCGAAGTCGCCGAACGGCTCGTCGCGTTCGCGCACCGCTTCCTTGAAGCCCGCCTCGGCGGCGCGACGTGCGAACTCGAACCCCTCCGGCGTGTGCCGCGCGATCCCGTCGAAGACCGTGCCGAGCACCTGGGTCGCGGCGAGGCCCTGCGCGGCGACCGTCTGGTTGACGAGCAGCTTGTGCATCACGAGCTGGTTGATCGGCAGCCGCGCGACGCGCTCGAGCAGGCCCTCGAAGCGCTGGTCGAGCTCCTCCCCGGGGGCCGACTCGCGCGGCCAGGCCCCACTCGACCGCCGTCGTCCCCGAGATCGAGTCGCCCGTGAGCAGCAGGCGCTTCGCCCGCGCCGGCCCGATCCGGTGCGCCCACAGAGCCGTCGTCGGAACTCCCCAGACGCGGGCCGGCGGGTAGCCGATCTTCGCCCGGTCCTCGGCGACCAGCAGATCGGAGCAGAGCGCCATGTCGGTGCCGCCGGCGACGCAGTAGCCGTGCACCTTGCAGACGACCGGTTTCTCCGACCAGAAGAGGCTCATGAACCCGCGTACGTTGCGCGACATCATCTGATAGTCGGTGACCGGGTCCCAGATGCTCTCCGGAGCGTGGTTGCGCGCCTGGACGAGGGGGTCGAGAGGCGAGCCCTCCGGGACGGCTCCGGACGCGCCCCGACTCGCGCTCGGCGGCTCGCCCATCCGCTCGGCCGACGCGACGAGGTCGTAGCCGCCGCAGAAGCCGCTCCCGTTACCCGCCAGCGCGATCACGTGCACGCCGGGGTCGAGGTTGGCGCGCTCGACGCAGGCCGCAAGCTCGGGCGGCATCTCGAGCGTGATTCCGTTGCCGCGCTCGGGACGGTCGAGCGTGATCCGGGCGATTCGCCCGTCGCGCTCGTAGGTGATCGTCTCGAGGCTCATCGTGCGGACGCTACCGAGCCGCCTTTCTCCAAGACGCTAGACGAGCTCGAAGCGCAACCCGAAGAAGTCCAGCATGTGCGGCAGCGGGCTTCCGGGATCCAGCGACGGCGCCGCGAGCTCGACCGCACCGGAGCTCAGCACGGTCGCCAGAACGGCCTTGCCGAGCAGCAGGGCGAGCGCCGCGCCCGGGCAGCCCTGAGGGCCGCGGCTGAAGTGGTTGAACGACCAGTCGCCGGCTGCCTCCCCCGAGATCCAGCGCTGGGGGGCGAACCGGTCGGCGTAGTCGTGGCGATCGCGGTCGCGGTGCAGGAACGAGTTCGGGATCAGCACCTGAGTGCCCGCGGGCACCGTCACCCCGCCCCACTCGGTGTCGGCGAGCGTCACACGGGAGAGCGTCGGCGTCGTCGGCCAGAGCCGCATCGCCTCCTCGAGACAGGCGTCGAGGTAGGCGAGTCCGGCGACGCCGGCGGCGGTCGAGAGATCGCCGGCCTCGATTTCGGCGGTGGCCCGAGCGCGTTGCGGGGCGTGGCCGGCGAGCAGCGCGAGGGCGCGGAATGCGTTGATCGCCAGCGTCTCGCCGGTGGCGAACATCCAATGCGGAATCTGACCGACCGGCTTCGTCTCGGCGTCCGCCGGCGCCTCGGCGAACCGGCTCACCAGGCTGCCCTCCTCGGCGGCGGAGACGTATTCGCCGAGCCGCGCGATGAACCCCGGATAGAGCGCCGAGGTCCTTCCCGGCATTCCGTTGGCCTCGGCCATCATCTCGGCGAGCGTCTCGGAGAGCTCGGAGTCGTCGGCGGCCGCGTCGCCCAGGATCACGCGGCGGGTGATCCGGCGGAAGGCATCGCTCCACTGCTCCCAGCGCAGCTCGCGGTCGCCGTCGGCCGGTCGGCGATCAGCGCTGCGGCCTCCTCGGCGGCGATCGCGACGAAGCGGTCGCCGAAGCCGTGCAGGGGGCGCCCGGCGTCGAGCACCGCCTCGTTGAAGGCTCGGCGGTTGCGCCACGTCTCGGACCGCGAGATGGTCAGCGCGTCGGGCTGGAAGGCGACCATCCCCTTGCGCTTCGGCTCCGGGTCGGACGCGAACGGGTCGGGCGAGTTCTCGAGCGCGCGATGGACGTCGGCGGGCGTCAGCAGCAGCAGCGCCGGCTCGCGGATCACCCTGACCCAGACGGGCCCGCCGCCGTGGCCGCGGCGCATGCCCGCGAGCAGGCCGACCGCCTGGCCGTCGACGTTCGCTCGCGTCGCCGCGGCGACCGCCGTCCGCCGGCGGCGAAAGACGCCCTGGAGCGCGTTCGGGACGACCACGAGCGCGTTGAAGCGGGCGTTCTCGAGCAGCGAGGCGCTCGCCGGGCCGCTCACGGGCTCACGCCAGCCGGCGCCAGGGCGCGAACGCGTTCTCGCAGCCGTCGAGCGCCGGCGCCAGCTCGGGGTGATGTCGGAGCAGCACGTCGACCATCGTGTTGCCCTCGACCCAGGCGAGGCCCTCGGGGGTGTAGACGTCGGGCGAGTAGTCGTTGGTGAAGAAGCGGTCCGACTTCAGCCGCCGGGAGGCCATCAGGATGAAGATCCGGAACGCCGTGTCGCTGAACCCGAACCCCGGCGGAAGCGGCTCGGCGAGCATTCCGACCTGCAGGTCGACGCGGTCGATGTCGCCGTCGTAGACATCGCGGATCTCGTCGGCGAGCTCGGGGTCGTCGGTCAGGTCCTCGAACTTCTCGACCCGCTTCTTGCGCAGCCGTTCGCGGAAGTCGTTGTAGCGCGGCACGCCGCGCTCGCGGTCGCGGGCGATGTCGATCGTCCCCAGGTCGACACGGTCTCCGTTCAGGCGAACGTGGTTGGAGAGCGCCTTCGGATGGTTTCTGAGCGTGATCGCGCCGGGATGCGCGACCCCGAACGAGTAGAGCAGGTTCGACCAGCCGTGCTCGAGGATCGCCGGCCTCGTCCCACGGCCCTGGATCGGGTCGAAATCGGTCTCGGCGAGCAGCACGCCGGATGCGTGGTCGCGGATCTCGTAGTCGTCCGGCAGCAGCGGGTGGAGCCGGTAGACCGAGACGAACTCCTCGGTGATCGCGTACGGCGCCGCATGGTGCTCCTGCGCGGATCCGACGATCCCGCCGATCATCTCGGTGCCGACGTGGCCGAACTTCTGCCGCACCCAGCGCGGCAGGATGCCGTACCAGTTCGCGTTCATCGCCCGCTCGAGGACCGGGTTCGCGAGGATCCCCGGCGTCCACTCGACCGTGTGGATCTTCGCGCTGAGCGCCGAGTTGACCAGCCTCGCCGTGAGGAAGAGACGCTCGTCGTCCCAGGTCGGATGGCTGCCCTTGAGGTGATCGCAGATCGAGTTGTGCTCCTTCGCGAACAGCGTGTGCAGGAGCGAGAGGCCGACCCAGTAGTTGTCCGAGAAGCCGGTCAGGTCCACCCCGTCGAGCTTCGGATCGGTCTCGTTCGGGAGCAGACCGTCCTCGATCGCGAGCTTGCCGTCGGCGCCGGCGCGCAGCTCGCGGTTGCGCTCCTCGGTCGAGCCGTAGAGCTGGGAGAGGTCCCACCAGTGGGTGACGGTGTTGACGTAGGTCGGCGGCAGACCGCTGGTATGAGTGCGGGTCCGGTCCGGGCTGGTCGCCCGGAGCCGCATCGGCGTTCCCTCCGGCCACTCGTCGTTCTCGTCGAGCTCGATGTCGATGTAGGTGTCGGGCGCATTTTCGCCGTGGCCGAACCAGTCGTGATTCTGGAACTGGATCCAGCAGGCGGCGAGCACGTTGAGGCTGGTCGCGGGCTTGAACTCGTCGCGCAGCAGCAGCCGGTTGGCCACCTCGCGCGGGCTCGGGAGCAGGCGCCCGGGGAGCGGCTCGGGTGCCGTGGCGTCGGTCGGCGCGTTGCGGCCGAAACGGCTTCCGACCATCCCCATCCGCGGATCGACGGGTCCTGGCGCGAGCCGTCGTAGGTGCGATAGGGCGGCAGCTCCTCGGCCGTCGCGGCGCCGTTCTCGCGCGGGGCCTCGGTGTCGTAGAGGTTGTGCCGGCGCAGGTCGTCGCGGTGGGCGCGCAGGTTGAGCAGGGCGACCGGGGTCGGCAGGTCCCACCAGTTGGCGGCTCTGTTCACCTGCCTGAAGACGGTCGCGTTGACGCGCGAGAACGTGCTCTCGATCGTGCCGATCAGGTCCATCGCAGCCTCTCCTCGGCGCTCGCCCGAGTCACGGCGCCGACTCTAGTGCGTTGGAGCCGTGACCTTCAACCGACGATCAACGGTGGACGGCCGCGAGCAGCGCCGCGTAGGAGCGGACCAACAGGGCGCCCTCGCGCGCCAACCGTGGGTCGTCTGGATCGCAGCCGGCGGTCACCCAATCGTCGGAGACGTCCATCGCCTCCGCGCGCAGCTCTGCGGCACGGCGGACCTCGGCCGGATCGGCGTCATAGCAATACGCGTAGAGGTCGCCGAGCGCCGCCGCGAGAGCGTCGAAGCTCGCCGCCGCGTGGTGGGCCCGGTCGCGCGCACCACTCGACCTCGAGCTCGGCGGCGTGAGCCGGATCGAAGCTCGCACCCTCGCTCGCGACCAGGAGCCGGTAGAAGCGCGCCATCTAGCCCGCCGCCTGAGAACATCCGCGGATGGCCAAGGAGGTGATCACGATCGAGGCGGCCGGCCACGAGGTGCGGCTCTCGAGCCCGGGCAAGGTCTTCTTCGCCGAGACGGGCCACACGAAGCGCGACGTCGCCGAGTACTACCTCGCGGTCGCCGACGCCGCCTGCCTGCATCTGCGCGAGCGCCCGACGACGATGAAGCGCTTCGTCGACGGTGCCGGGGGCGAGTTCTTCTTCCAGAAGCGGGTGCCCAAGAACGCCCCCGACTGGCTGCAGACGGCGACGGTGCGCTTCCCGAGCGGCCGCAGCGCCACCGAGCTCTGCGCGAACGACGCGCGCCACCTCGTCTGGGCGGTGAACCTCGGGGTGATCGACTTCAACCCCTGGCCGGCCCGGCGTGCGGATCTCGACCGCCCGGACGAGCTGCGCGTCGACCTCGACCCGACTCCGGAATCGTCATTCGGACGAGGTGCGCGAGGTGGCGATGACGGTGCGCGAGACGCTCGACGATCACGGGCTGCTCGGCTTTCCGAAGACCTCCGGCTCGCGCGGGATCCACGTCAACGTCCGAATCGAGCCACGGTGGGAGTTCACCGAGGTGCGCCGCGCGGCGCTGGCGCTGGCGCGCGAGGTCGAGCGGCGGACGAAGCTGGCGACGTCGAAGTGGTGGAAGGAGGAGCGCCACGGCGTCTTCGTCGACTACAACCAGAACGCCCGCGACCGCACCGTCGCCTCGGCCTGGTCGGTCCGACCGACGCCGGATGCACGCGTCTCGACGCCGCTCGAGTGGGACGAGGTCCCCGACGTCGAGCCCGCCGAGCTGCGCCTCGACACGGTCCCTGCGCGGCTCGCCGAGCGCGGCGACCCGTCGGCGACGATCGACGACGTTCACCACTCGCTCGAATCGCTGCTCGAGCTCGCCGAGCGCGACGAGGCCGAGGGGCTCGGCGACGCGCCCTGGCCGCCGCACTTCCGCAAGCAGAAGGGCGAGCCGAGGCGAGTTCAGCCGAGCCGGGCGAAGAAGGGCTCAGCGCGGACCGCGACGGAGACGCGTCCGTCAGCAGGTCAGGTGGAGCGCCGCGGCGGTCTGGCTCGCATCCGCCTCGCCATAGCGCCTCACCGCCTCGGCGGTCGGCATCGCCTCGACCTCGATCCCGCGCGCGCGAAGCTCCGCGATCACCGCCGGATCGGGCTGCAGGCGGCCGTGCGCGCCGCAGCCGAGGATCAGCCGACCGGGCAGCTCCTCCTCGACCTCGGCGAGGTCCTCGAGCGCGAGCGAGTGCCCGTCGCGCCGCCACCAGCCGGCGACGACGCGGCCCGGGAGCACGATCACGTCGCGGGTGTGCTCCTCGCCGTCGACCACGATCCGGCCGAAGCTGTAGTGCTCGAGCCGCGCCATGCGGCCAGGGTAGCGCCGATCAGGAGTCCAGCTGCTCGAGCCGGCACTCGGTCGGCGCCTTGTCGTCGCGCCACCGGAGGATCTTCGCGCCGTGGCGGATGCGGCCCGCGGAGACGTGGTCGAAGGTGACCTCGATCACGAGCTCGGGCCGCAGGGCGACCCATTCGAGATCGCGATCGGCCGACCAGCGGCTCGGGTCGGCGGAGCCGCGCTCACCGGTCTCATACGGAGCCAGCGTCGCAACCAGCTCGCGCTTCTGCTTCGCCTTCAGCCCGGACGTGTGGCCGACGACGTGCAGCTCGCCGGCGTCGTCGTAGAGCCCGAGCATCAGCGAACCGACCGTGCCCTCCTCCTTGCCCGGGCGCCAGCCCGCGACCACGGCGTCGATCGTCCGCAGCCGCTTCACCTTCACCATCGCCTTGCGCTCGCCACGCAGGTAGGGCGAGTCGAGCCGCTTCGCGATCACGCCCTCGCCGTCGGCCAACCAGGGCTCGGCGTCGGCGGAGTCGAAGGCGATCGGCGTCAGCTCCAGCGACCCGGGCGATTCGAAGCCCGCGAGCAGCTGCTCGAGCGCCGCTCGCCGGTCGGTGAACGGGCTCTCCAGCGCAAGCTCGTCACCGATTGCGAGCAGGTCGAAGACCCTGAACAGCGCCGGCGTCTTCTCGGCCAGCATCCGGACCCGCGACTCGGCCGGGTGGAGCCGATTCTGCAGCGCGTCGAACTCCTCGCGGCCGTCGGCGTCGAGGATCAAGAGCTCGCCGTCGATCACGTAGCGCCCCGGCGGAAACTCGAGCTCGGGGAAGTAGCGGGCCAGCGGCCTGCCGCTTCGCGACTGCAGGAAGAGCTCGTCGGCGTCGACGAACGCGAGCGCGCGAAAGCCGTCGTACTTCGGCTCGTAGGCCCAGCCGTCCTCGTCGGGCAGCTTCTTGCGCGAGAGGGCGAGCTGCGGCTCGACCGGCGGGCTCAGGGGCAGCGTCATCCCCTCTAGTCTCGCAGCGTGCAGAGCGACGAGCCTGCCCGCGAATGTGATGTCGTCGTCGTCGGCGCCGGGATCCTCGGCCTCGCGACCGCCCGCGAGCTGGCGCTGCGCCACGACGGGATGCGGGTCACGGTCGTCGATCGTGAGCCGGCGATCGCCGCGCACCAGACCAGCCACTCGAGCGGCGTGATCCACGCCGGGATCTACTACGAGCCGGGCTCGCTGAAGGCGCGGCTCTGCGTCGCCGGGGCGGCCGACCTCTACGACTACTGCGCCGAGCGTGGCATCGATGCACGCCGGACCGGCAAGCTGATCGTCGCCACGAGCTCGGACGAGCTCCCCCGCCTCGCCGAGCTCGAACGGCGGGGAGCGGCAAACGGCGTCGAGGGACTGCGGCGCGTCGATCCGCAGGAGATTCGCGAGATCGAACCGCACGTCGTCGCGATCGCCGGGCTGCACTCGCCGAACACGGGCGTCACCGACTTCGCCCGTGTGGCCGGCGCCTACGCCGCCGATCTCGAACGCGCGGGCGGCTCGGTGCGGACCGCCGTCGGAGTAAGCCGAATCGAGGAGAGCGGGGACGGCGTCACGGTGGTCCACAGCCGCGGGGCGACCGGCGCCCGAGCGGCGGTCGTCTGCGCCGGAGCATGGTCGGACCGCCTCGCGCGCGCCGCGGGCGCCGAGGACGAGCCGCGGATCGTGCCCTTCCGGGGCGCCTACCTGCGGCTCCGCCCCGAGCGCTCACGGCTCGTGCGCGCCAACGTCTACCCGGTGTCCGATCCCGAGCTGCCGTTTCTCGGTGCCCATCTGACCAGGGGCTCCGACGGCGCGGTGCTGCTCGGCCCCTCGGCGCTGATCGTCGGCGCTCGCGACGCCTACCGGCCCTCGCGCCTGCGCGCCGCCGACCTCCGCGACACCCTCGGCTGGCCCGGCACCTGGAGGCTGCTCGCCCGCTTCTGGCGCACCGGGCTGACCGAGCTCCGCCGCGCCGCCTCGAAGCGCGCCTTCGTCGCCGAGGCACAGCGCTTCGTCCCCAGCCTCTCACCCGGCGATTTCGTAGCCGGGCCGGCCGGCATCCGCGCCCAGGCGGTCGCCCGCGACGGGTCCCTGGTCGACGACTTCGTCGTCTCGCAGACCGAGCGCGCCCTCTACGTCCGCAACGCTCCCTCCCCCGCCGCGACCGCCTCGCTGCCGCTCGGGAGCCTGATCGCGGACCGGCTCGAGCCCCTGCTCGACTAGGAGAGAATCCCTCGCGGGACGGCTAGAGACCGTAGGTCTTCGAGACGATCTCGCGCTGGATCTCGTTCGTGCCGCCGTAGATCGACATCACGAGGGTCGCGCGGACGTGGCGCTCCATGTCGTACTCGGTCGCGTAGCCGTAGCCGCCCATCATCTGCATGCCCTCGAGCGCCGTCCACTTCGCGACCTCGGTCGCCTTCAGCTTCGCCATCGAGGCCTCGCGGGGGAGCAGCCGGTTCGGGTCCGCGTCGACCTTGCGGGCGACGTCGTAGACGAGCAGGCGGGTGCACTCGATCTCGGTCGCCATGTCGGCGATCCGGTGCTTGAGCGTCTGGAAGGAGCCGATCGGGCGGCCGAACTGCTTGCGCTCCTTGACGTAGGCGAGCACGTCGTCGAAGGCGCGCTGCGCGATCCCGAGCGCGCTCGCGGCGAGGATCAGGCGCTCGACGTTGAGCCCGGCCATCAGCTGCATCCAGCCGCCGTCGACCTGGCCGAGGACCCGTTCGGAGCCGACCCGGCAGTCGGTCAAGAAGACGTCGTTGACCTCCTTGCCGCCCATCGTCTCGATCCCGCGGATCTCGATCCCCTCGGCGTCGGTCGGGACCGAGATCATCGTCAGCCCCTCGTGCTTGGAGCCCGACGGGTCCGACCGTGCGACGACCAGGATGTGGTCGGCGATGTGGGCGGCGGAGATCCAGGTCTTCTGCCCGTTGAGGACGAAGCCGCCGTTCTGGCGCTCGGCGCGGCAGGAGAGGTTGCCGACGTCCGAGCCCGCCTCGGGCTCGGACATCGCGATCGCCTCGACCCGGCCGCGGGTGATTCCGCCGAGGATCTCTGCCTTCTGCTCCTCGGTTCCGAAGCGCTGGTAGGCGCCGGCGACGATCAGGCTGACCCCGTATCCGGCGATCGGCGCCAGTCCGCGCATCGTCTCCTCGAGGAAGATGCAGGCGTCGACGAGGCCGCCGCCGGAGCCGCCGTACGCCTCGTCGATCGAGACCCCGAGCCAGCCGAGCTCGGCGAGCTTCTCGTAGATCTCCTGGCTGTGCATCTCGTTGTAGCCGTTGGTGAGCCGCTCTCGCTGCTCCCGTGTCCCGAGCTCGCGCGCGCAGAAGTCGCGGATCGCGGCGGCGAAGTCACGCTGCTCGTCGGTGAAGGCGCCCTCGCGGACGGTTGTCGTGCTGCTCATCTGAATTCCTCGTCGTTCGTCGCGTGGATCAGGCGGCCGGCCTGTAGACGGAGACGACGGCAGCGCCGCCGAGCCCGATGTTGTGCTGGAGGGCAAGCTTCGCACCGTCGACCTGGCGCGCGTCCGCGGCGCCGCGAAGCTGCCAGCAGAGCTCCGAGCACTGCGCCAGCCCGGTGGCGCCAAGCGGGTGGCCCTTGGAGATCAGCCCGCCGGAGGGGTTCACGACCGGGCCGTCGCCGCCGTAGGTGGTCGCCTCGGCCTCGACCAGGGAGTGCCCCTCGCCTTCCGCCGCGAACCCGAGTGCCTCGTAGGTGATCAGCTCGTTGGCTGAGAAGCAGTCGTGGAGCTCGCATACGTCGACCTCTTGCGGGGAGACGCCGGCCTCCTCGTAGGCCAGCTTCGCCGCCTGCCTCGACATGTCGTAGCCGACGATCTTGATGCAGTCGGTGTCGTCGGCGAACGTCGAGCTGAGGTCGGTGACCATCGCCTGGCCGGCGATCTCGATCGCCTGGCCGGAGAGCCCGTGCTCGTCGACGTATCGCTCCGAGGCGACGATCGCACACGCCGAGCCGTCGGAGGTCGGCGAGCACTGGAGCTTGGTCAACGGCTCGTGGATCATCCGCGATTCCTTGATCTCGTCGAGCGAATAGGAGACCTGAAACTGGGCGTAGGGGTTGTTGACCGAGTGCTTGTGGTTCTTGTAGCCGATCCAGGCGTAGTGCTCGGGCTCGGAGCCGTACTTCTCCATGTGGTCGCGCCCGGCGTTGCCGAACATCTGTGGCGCCGGCGGCGACTGCTCCGGATCGCGCAGCGCGAACATCGCGATCGCGTGCTTGTCGATCGCGTTGGTGCGGTCGGTGTACTTGACCCCGAGCGAGCCCTTCTCCATCTTCTCGAACCCGATCGCGAGGGCGCAGTCCGCGAGGCCCCCCTGGATCGCCTGGCGGGCGAGGAAGAGCGCCGAGGAGCCGGTCGAGCAGTTGTTGTTGACGTTGACGATCGGGATCCCGGTGAGCCCGAGCTGATAGAGCGCCCGCTGGCCGTAGGTGGAGTCCCCGTAGCAGTAGCCGGCGTAGGCCTGCTCGACGTCGTCGTATCGGATCCCGGCGTCGGCGAGCGCCATCTCGCCCGCCTCCTTCGCCCAGTCGGGGTAGTCGCCCTCCTTCGTCCCCGGCTTGTCGAACTTCGTCATCCCGACGCCGATCACGTAGGTGCGGTTGCGGTTTGCGCTCATCGTCGTAACGGACTGCCTTTCTCGTCGGCGGGCCTTCGCTTCCGGAAACATACGCCCAGAGCCACCCCTCCCCGCGCCGGGTCGACCTCCTCGCGAGCGCCTAGAGCGCCTCGCCAAGCAGCGCGGTCCGCTTCGCGGGAGCGAGCGCGCGACGCACCGACCGCCCGGCTACGGTGGCGCGATCTCGTGGAGCTGATCCTTACCAGCAACCGACCGATCGGATCGGCGACAATCGACCCCGATGGCGCCGAAGCTCCCGCTGCCTGCGGACGCCGACCTCCCGGAGGAGGTCCGGACCGCGCTCGCGTCGCTGCCGCCACTGAACGTCTTCCGGATGGTCGCCGCGGTGCCGGAGAGCTTCAGGCCGTTCTTGCAGCTCGGTGGATCGCTGCTCGCCGGGGCCGGGATCGATCCGCGAACGCGAGAGATCGCGATCCTCCGCGTCGCTCATGTGACCGGGGCAGCATATGAGTGGGCGCAGCACGTCCAGCTCGGCCGCGCGGTCGGCGTCACCGAGGCTGAGATCGAGGCGCTCGCCTCCGACGACCCGGCGGCGTCGCTCGACCGCGACGCCCGCCTCGCCTGCCGTGCCGCAGAGGAGATCAGCCGCGATGTCCGCCTCTCCGACGAGGGCCTCGAGCAGCTGATCGAACGCTGGGGCAACCACGGGGCGGCCGAGCTGATCCTCTGCGTCAGCTACTACAACATGGTCAGCCGCTTCCTCGAGTCGACCCGGGTGGAGATCGAGGACGCAGAACTGCTCGGCGAGTACGCGCCCGCGGACGTGGTCGCCCGAGGACGGTCTGCGTCGAGCTGAGCTCGAAGCCGCGGAATGCCGGCGACGATCACTGGGTAGGGTGGCGGACGTGGAGGCCGCGACCCGGGCCGAGACCGAGGACGAGCCGGAGCGCACGGCCTCGTCGTTCTGCAAGTCGCTGTTCCTCGGCGAGATCCACGAGGAGATGGTCTTCCCGTGGCCGGCGCCTGATCCCGACGAGCAGGAGCGGATCCGGGACCTGAACGCCGCCGCTCGCGAGATCGGAGCGCGGATGGACCATCGCCAGATCGAGGAGAAGCGCTGGATCGGCGACGGCGCCATACGCGAGCTCGGCGAGGCGGGCCTCTGCGGGCTCTACGTGGACGAGGAGTACGGCGGCCAGGGCCTTTCGCAGACCGGCTACGCGCGCGTCTTCGAAACGTTCGCCCAGATCGACGCGACGCTCTCGATCGTGCTCGGCGTCCACCAGTCGATCGGCTTCAAGGGCATCCACATGTTCGGCACCGCCGAGCAGAAGGAGCGCTTTCTCCCCGACCTCGCCGCGGGACGCAAGCTCGCCGGATTCGCGCTCACCGAGCCCGAGGCCGGATCGGACGCGTACGCGATCCAGTCGCGCGCCGTCCTGCAGCCCGATGGCTCCTATGTACTCAACGGCGAGAAGCGCTACATCGGCAACGGCTCGAAGGGCGAGGTGTTCACCGCCTTCGCCCGCTGTGAGGTCGGCGGCAAGGACCGCCACATCGCCCTCATCCTGGAGAAGGGGATGAGGGGGTTCGAGGTCGGCGAGCGCTTCGACACCATGGGCCTGCGCGGCAACGATCTGCGCCGTCTGCGCTTCAACGACGTCAGGGTCCCGGCCGAGAACGTCCTCGGCGAGCCCGGCGACGGCTTCCGGGTCGCGATGCAGGTGCTCAACAACGGCCGCATCGGGCTCGGGACAGGCTCGGTCGGGGCGACGAAGAGATCTGCTCGACCTGGCGATCGAGCACGTCAAGCAGCGGCGCCAGTTCGGTCGCCCGCTGGCCGAGTTCGAGCTCGTCCAGGACAAGATCGGCTGGATGGTCTCGTATCTGTTCGGGCTCGAGTCGGCCTGCTATCTGACCTGCGGCCTGGTCGACCGCGGGGTCGAGGACTACTCGCTCGAATCGGCGATCTGCAAGGTCTCCGGCACCGAGTTCCTCTGGTATGCCGCCAATCGCACCATGCAGCTGCGCGGCGGCGCCGGCTACATGCGCGACGAGCCGTACGAGAAGATCCTCCGCGACATCCGCATCTTCCCGATCTTCGAGGGCGCCAACGACGTCCTGCGCGCCTTCGTCGCGCTTTCGGGGATGAAGCCGGTCGGCGAGAAGCTGTCCGGGCTCGGCGAGATCGGCCTCGGCGACCCGATCGGCTCGATCGGCGTCCTGGTCGACTACGTCGGCGCCCGGATCCACCGCCAGGTCCGCCCCGACCGGCTCACCGAGGCCCACCCAGAGCTCGCGCGCCACGCCGACTCGGTCTCCGAGCAGGTCTCGCAGCTGCAGTCGGTGAGCGAGTCGCTGCTGCGCGAGCACAGGGCGGAGATCGTCGAGCCGCCAGTTCCAGCAGAAGCGGCTCTCGGCGGCGATCTCCGACATCTTCGCCCAGGTCGCGGTGCTCTCACGAGTGAGCGCAATCTTCGCCGACCAGGGGGTCGAGCCCTCGGGCCAGGAGCGATACATCGCCGACACGTTCTGCTCACGCGCGGCCGGGCGCGTCCGCTCCGCGTTCGCGAAGATCGAGCAAAACGACGACGAGCGGATGTCCGCGATCGCAAAGCTCGCCTACAAGCGGGGCGAGTACGGATACGCGCTGTTCGAGGACTAGCTGCAGACCGAGCGCGTGTCAGCCGGCGAGCCGGCCACCCGGTGAACTAGGATCGCGCGCCGACGCGGCGACCAGACCGCGTCCTCACCACCCAGAGGAGCTCATATGCGCATCCACAAGTGGGTCGCCGCGGTCGTCGCGCTGTCGGCGGTCGCCCTGATCGCCGCCGGCTGCGGCAGCGACGACAGCAGTAGCAGCACGACAACCACGACGGCCTCAGAGACATCGGCGACCTCGACCACGTCGACCGAGTCGAGCAGCTCGTCTCAGGGCTCGACTCCGGACGACGTCTACAACGCCTGCATCGATGCGATCCAGGGCACGGCGGCCGAGACCGCGGGCCAGTCCGCATGCCAGGAGGCGAAGTCGGCGTTCGAGCAGTGCACTCAGCAGGCCGAGAACGCGGCTGACAGCGCCGCCCGCGACCTCGCGATCCAGGCTTGCCAGTCGGCCGCGGACGCGACGACCGCAGCGCTGAAGTCGGGAGGCTGATCGCGGCCTGCCGAGCCCCGGCACCCGGACGTACGATCCGGGCGTGCCTTCGGCCTTCGGCCTCGAGATCGAGCGGTATCCGACCCCGAACAGCCTCCCGGGCCGCGCCGGCGAGCGGGCCCGTGCGGTCGTCGTCCACACGACCCACGGCTCGTTCGCCGGCACGGCGGCGTGGTTCGCCGATCGGTCGAGCGGCGTCAGCAGCCATTACCTGGTCGGCCTCGACGGCCGGGTCGCCCAGTTCGTCGATGAGCAGGACACCGCCCGGCACGCCGGCAGGGTGTTGCGTCCGAGCGCCGCGTTCGCCGCCGGTCGCGACGACCTGAACCCGGTCACCGTCGGGATCGAGCTCGAGGACGACGGCGACCCGGAGGGGGTGGCGCGGACCGGCGCGCAGTACGCGGCCGCGGCGCGGATCGTCGCGGCGGTCTGCGAGCGATGGGGGATCCCGCTCGACCGCGAGCACCTGATCGGCCATCGGGAGGCGTTCGCCGCCAAGGCCTGCCCGGGAAACGTCGACCTCGACCGGCTGCTCGCGATGGCCGCAGCCGTCGCGGAGGCCGAACGGCTGCCGCCCCCGGACCTGCTCTGCCTGCTGCCGGTCCGCAACGGCGAGACCGACCTCCCCGGCTGGCTCGATTCGATCGCCGCGCTCGGCGGTCGGGCGGCGGTGCTCGACGACGGCAGCGACGATCGCACCGCCGAGGTCCTCGAGGCGAGCCCCGCCGTCGTCTCGGTGCTCGCGAACCCGCGGCGGCGGAGTTACGCGGGCTGGGACGACGGCGCGAACCGCCGCCGCCTGCTCGACCGCGCCGCGGAGCTCGGGCCCGAGTGGATCCTCTTTCTCGACGTCGACGAGCGGATCGACGTCGGCGACGCGCTCGCGCTGCGCCGGTTCCTCGCCGGCGACGCGATCCCGGGGCTCGCCTACGGCCTCCAGCTTCACCGTGATTGGGACGGGCGCGTCGACCCCGAGCCCCGCTACGTCTACCGCCTCTTCGCCCGCGCAGAGCGCATGACGCTGCCCGAAGGCCGGCTCCACTTCAACCCGGTGCCGATCGAGATCGAGCGCGGCGCGTGGGTTCGGACCTCGATCCGCATCCGCCATCTCGAGTCCGCAGAGCGGCTCGCTCGGCGGCGCTCCAAGTACGCCGAGTCCGACCCCGGGGACGCCCATCGGGTGTACACGGACGCGCTGCTCGGGCAAGCGCCCGACGAGCTCGTCGCCTGGCCGCCCCGCCCGGCGGCGATCCCGGTCCTCGGCGGCCCGAAGGCTCCACCCGCGGGGGCCACCGAGGCGCCGGGCGAGCGGCCGACGCTCGTTTGCCTGCTCCCGGTCCGAAACGGAGCCTCAGAGCTCGAGGGATACCTGGAATCCGCCGCGAGATTCGCCGACGCGGTCGTCGCCCTCGACGACGGCTCGACCGATCAGACGGCCGCGCTGCTCGAGGCGGCGCCGCTGGTTCGCGCCGTCCTGCGCAACCCGGTCCGGCCCGGCTACGCCGGCTGGGACGATGCCGCGAACCGCCAGCGACTGCTCGACGCCTGCGAGGAGCTCGATCCGCGCTGGGTGATCTTCGTCGACGCCGACGAGCGGATCGACCCGGACGACGCTCGTGCCCTACGCGAGCTCGCGGAGCGCGACGCGGTCCCGGGTGAGGCGTACGGGTTCCGCGTCCACCGGATGATCGGCGACCTCGCTCGATACGACCGCTCCGGCCTCTGGGTCTACCGGATGTTCGCCTTCGAGCCGGGCCTGCGGCTCCCGGACGATCGCCGCCTGCATCTCGTTCCGGTGCCGACCTCGGTCCCGCGAGAGCGCCGGCGGCGGACGACCGTTCGCCTCCAGCACGTCGCCGGGCTCGACCTCGCCCGCCGCCGCCGCAGGCTGGGCAAGTACGAGCAGGCCGATCCCGACCGCGTCTGGCAGCCCGACTACGAGGGCGCGATCCTCGCCACCGCTCCCCCGCGGCCGTGGGTCCCACGACCGCCGGGACTCCCGGCGCTCCCCGCCGGCCGGCGCTCGCGCCCGCTCTCCGATGACGACTACGACCTCGACGCGCCGGCGCTCTCGGCGATCGTGATCGCCCACGAGGACGAGGCGACGATCGAGCGCACGGTGCGCTCGGTCGTCGAACAGGAGTGCGAGCGCCCGTTCGAGGTGATCGTCGTCGTCAGCGGCACCGATGCAACCGCGGCGGTGGTCCGCGAGCGTTTCGCTCGGGTGACGGTGATCGACCTCGGCGAGCGCGCGCTTCCCGGCCGCGCCCGTAACGCGGGGCTGCGGGCAGCGCGGGGCGAGTACGTCTCCTTTCCGGGCTCTCACGTCGAGCTGCCGCCGGGGAGCCTCGACGCGCGGCTGCGGGCCCACGAAGCCGGCTGGCCGATGATCACCGGCTCGGTCGTCAACGGGACACCGACCCGGTCCGGGTGGGCGTCGTACTTCCTCGACCACTCCGGCTCGCTCCCCGGACGCCCGTCCGGGGAGCTCTCGGGCGCACCCGCGCACTGCTCGTACGTGCGTCAGTTCGTGCTCGAGGCCGGCGGATTTCCCGAGGACATGCGGGCCGGCGAGGACACCGTCATGAACCAGGCGCTCTGGCGCCGTGGCAAGCGCGCCTATCGGAGCCAGGCGATCCGTCTCACCCATCGCAGCCCGTGCACCGGACCGCTCGCGCTCGTGCGCCATCACTTCGTGCGCGGCCGCGCCCTGGCGCGGATCATGCGAGCGAGCGACGAGCCCGACCGCCGCCGCCGAATCCCGGCGGGCTTCCTGCGCGGCTACGCGCGCCGCCGGCTGACGACCACCGACGAGCGGGTGGCGAAGTGGGGGGCGGAGCTGCTCGACGAGTACCGGCGGGCGCGGCCGCTGGTCGTGCTCGGGATCGCCTCCGCCTATTCAGGGACCGTCTTCGAGCTCGCGCGCCGGCCGGTGGCCGGATCGGCTCGGCGGGGTCGAGGCGAGCAGCTCCGAGACGGTGACCAGCCGCATGCCGCGATCGCGAAGGCCGCCGATCAGCGCCGGCACGGCGGCGCGGGTCGCGGCGCAGTCGGCGCGGTCGTGGAGCACGACGATCGAGCCCGAATGCGTCCCGGAGTAGACCCGGTCGACGATCAGCTCCGGGTCGCGAACCTCCCAGTCGCGAGGATCGACGTCCCAGCCGACGGCCCGCATCCCGGCGAGCCGCACGGCTGACCCCAGCGCTCGGGACCACGACAGGTAAGGGGGCCGGAAGAGCCGCGGCGAGGGCGCGCCGGCGCGCCGCAGGGCGAGCGCGGTCCGGCGCAACTCGATCCACGCCCGGGCCGGGCGCCGGGCGAGGCGACCGTGGCTCCAAGAGTGACATCCGAGCTCGTGGCCGCCCGCGGCGATCGACCGGATCAGGGGCTCACGGCCGCGAATCCTCGAGCCGACGATGAAGAAGGTGGCCGGGACGGCGCCGCGGGCGAGCTCGGCCAGCAGCGCCTCGGTCGCGTCGCCGGGTCCGTCGTCGAAGGTCAGCGCAACGTCCGGCCGCCGGCGCCCGGCGGCAGAGCGCGCGGGCCGGCCGCTCGGCATCCGGTCAGCCGAGCTTCAGCTTCGCCGTCGCGACCGCCCCGTACTGCTCGTTGTCGGCGCCGAGCGCGTAGGCGTAGAGGGTCGCCTTCGTGCGCCCCTGCAGCGGGGCCGTATCCACGGTGATCGTCACCGGTGTTGGTCCCGGCCGAGGTCAAAAAGAGCGGGAAGCCACGCGATCCGATCAACCTCAGCCCCGGCCCCTGGCGCACGTACACCGTGATGCTCAGCCCGACCTCCTCGCCGCAGGTGCCGACGAGCTTCACCTTCGAGGTGCTGAGCAGGTCGGCCAGGGTCTGCGGCTTGAACTGGAGCGTGACGAGCGGGTAGAGGTCGTCGCCGAGCCCGGCGGGCAGGGCAGCGTCCGCCTCCTCGGGATCGAGCATCTGGGCGTACGAGGTCGCCGCGCCGACCGACACTCCGCCGGCGACCAGGTTCCGAATCAGCGTCCGCCTGCTGATTCGGCCCGCCAGGAACGCTGCGACCGCTTCCTGTCTCGACATGCTTCGACTCTAGCGCCCTCCTCGCCACGGCGGAGCGGTTTGTGCGAACAATCAGTGCGTGAGCAGCGAGGCCAGCGCCGCGCCGGTGCCGATCTTCGTGGTCGGCGTTCCGAGGTCGGGAACGAGTTGGGTGCAGCGGATCCTCGCCACCCGCCCCGACGCGTTCCCGCTCGTCGAGACCTACATGTTCTCGCGCCGGATCGGCCTCGGAGCGCTGTTCAGCCGGGTCCCGGCGACCGATGCGGGCGCCCCGCCTCGTTACGCACCCCCCGGGATCGGCCGGCTCTTCGATCGCGACGAGCTCGTCGTCGAGACCCGCGCGATCGCGCTCGCCTGGCTTCGCGCCGGGATCGGAGCCGAGGCGCGGTTCGCGATCGAGAAGAGCCCCTGGCACCTGCACGAGCTCGGGCTGATCGCCGAGGTCCTCCCCGAGGCCCGGTTCGTGAACGTGCTTCGCGACGGGCGCGACGTCGCCGTCTCGCTCGTCCACGCCCGCCGGTCGTGGTCGGACTGGGGGCAGCGGGAAGCCTCGGCGGTGGTCGCCGAGGCGGCGCGATCGTGGCGAGACGGCCTCTCGCTGGTCGCCCGAGCCGCGCCGGTGCTCGGCTCGAGCCTGCTCGAGGTCCGCTTCGAGGACCTGAAGGCCGACCCGCGGGCCGCGGTGGCGCGCTTGTTCGACCATTGCAGGATGCCGCACTCGGACGCCGACGCGGAGCGCGCGGTCGAGTTGACCGACTTCGCGCGCCAGCCCGGGCCGGCGGGGCCGGGGGAGATCCGGCGCGCCGGAAGGGTCGGGGAGTGGCGCGAGCGGTTCGGGATCGCCGACGGCCGCCGCTTCGAGCGGATCGCCGGCGGGCTGCTCCGAGAGCAGGGCTACGAGAGCGACCCGAGGTGGTGGCTGCGACAGCCGCTCCGCTCGCGGCTCTGAGCCGCTCGGCGCCGATCCTGCCGTCGCCACCCCGCCCGAGGGGTCAGTCGAGCCGCTCGACGACCATCGCCTCGCCCTGCCCGCCGGCGACGCACATCGTCTCCAGCCCGACGGCGTGGTCGTCCGTCTCCATCACGTTCAGAAGCGTGGTCATGATCCGTGCACCGGTCATCCCGAACGGGTGGCCGAGCGCGATCGCGCCGCCGTGCGTGTTCAGCTTCTCGAGCGGGATCTCGCACTCCGCCATGATCGGGATCACCTGCGCGGCGAATGCCTCGTTGAGCTCGACGACGTCGATGTCGCCGATCGTCATCCGCGTGCGGTCGAGGACCTTCTTGATCGCGCCGATCGGGGCGACGCCCATGTACTCGGGCTCGTTCCCCCAGGTCGCCGCGCTGAGGATCCGCGCCTTCGGGGCGAGCCCGAGCTCGGCGGCCTTCGTGTCCGACATCACCAGGACCGCGGCGGCGCCGTCGTTGAGCGGGCACGAGTTGCCGGCGGTGACCCCACCGCCGCCGAACGCCTCGTCGAGCTGCGAGAGCTTCTCGAGCGTCGATGACGCCCGCGGTCCGTCGTCCCTCGCGACCTCGTTGCCGTCCTGGTCGGTCACGGGGACGATCTCGCGGTCGAAGAAGCCGTCCTCCTGCGAGGCGACCGCGAGCTCCTGCGAGCGCTGCGCGTACTTGTCCATCTCGGCCCGGCTGACCTCGTAGCGCTTCGCGACGTTGACCGCGGTCAGTCCCATGTCGATGTAGGCGTTGGGCTGCCCGTTCTCACCGAGCAGGTGCTCGTTGCGATCGGCGACCCCGGCGGGCTCGGTGCGCTCGTTGTAGCGGCTCACCCACTCGACTCCGGCGGCGACGTAGGCGTCGCCCTCGCCCGCCTTGATCGCGTTCGCCGCGTGGCGGATCGCGTCGAGGCTGGAGGCGCAGTAGCGCGACATCGTCACCCCGTTGACCGTCTGCGGCAGCCGCTCGGAGAGCAGGACGATGATCCGCGCGATGTTGAACGCCTGCAGGCCCTGCGGCATGCCGCAACCGCAAAAGACGTCCTCGATCGTCTCCGGCGAGACGTCGGGGTTGCGCTCGAGCAGCCTGTCGACGACGTAGGCGGCGGTCTCCTCGGGGCGCATCTGAGCGAGAGAGCCCTTGAACGCGCGCCCGATCGGGCTTCTGGCGGCGTCGACGATCACGGCTTCGGGCATCTTCGGTTGCTCCTTCTCGGTTCGGTCGGGCCGGGAATCCTATCCGCAACCCTGCGCATCGCGGGATACTGCGGGGACGATGTCGGAGGAGAACGTCGAGCTTTACAGGCGGGGTATCGAGGCATTCAACCGGCGCGACCTCGAGGCGTTTCTCGCCTTGGCTCACCCTGACGTGATCGGGGTCTCGCGGGTCCTCGCGATCGAGGGCGGCCCGTACCAGGGTCACGACGGCGTCCGCGACTGGTGGAATGCCCTGCTCGACGTCTTCCCCGACTTCTCGATCGAGGTTCTCTGGGTGCGCGACCGCGGGCAGCTGACCGTGGCCGGCCTCTGCAATCGGGCCCATGGCGAGGGAAGCGCCGCGCTCGAGGACTTCGTTTGGCAGATCGCCGAGTGGCGCGATGGACGAGTGGCGCGATGGGAGATACACGAAAGCGAGCAGGGCGCGCTGGCGGCAGCCGGGATCTCGGAGTAGGCGACGTCGCAGAGGACGTCGCGCGTGCGCACGCCGGCGGGTCCGGCAGGGACGAGTCGTCGGCGCCTGACCGCGCCGGGATGGTATTGATGTTGCGGTGAGCGACGAGCCACCGACCGAGACCGAGCTCGAGCCGCCGCGGGCCGCCGAGCTGATCGACGACGGCGCCGAGCTGATCGACGTCCGCCGGCCACTCGAGTGGGAGGGCGGAAGGCTTTCCGGGGCGCGAAACATCGAGATGAACGAGCTCACGGAGGCGGCCTCGACGATTCCGCGCGACCGGCCGGTCATCTTCTACTGCCGCAGCGGCGATCGCTCCCAGATGGCGGCCCAGGCGTTCCGCGAGGCCGGGTACGACGCCTACAACCTGGCGGGCGGGATCACCGCGTGGGCGGCGGGCGAGCGGGCACTCGAACCGGAGGACGGCGAGGTCGTCCAACCTCCCCCGCCATCCTGACCGTAGGCGTAGGATCGCGGCCGTGGAATCCGGACCGACACCGCCCGGCGCCGGCGCCCCCGGCCCCGTGACACCGCGGGGCGGTCCGGGCGCGCCTCAGCCGCCCGCCGCGCCCCCGCCGCGAAGCGGCCCGCGGACGCGGCCACGCCCGGACCGGTGCCGGCTGCGAAGCGGGAGCCGGTCGAGGAGCGGATCGACGGGCTGCGCGCCTGGATCGCGCAGCTCGACCGTCGGCTCGGGATCCGCACCTGGGTCGGCGCCGTCGCCCTCGTGCTCGCGCTCGCGGCCGGGATCGTCGGCGTCGTCCTCGCGATCGACGCCAGGGACGAGAGCGCGACCAAGGCCGACGCGCGGGCCCTCAGCGAGCAGATCGACGCGGTCCAGAAGCAGGCCTCGTCGACGGCGCAGCGCACCGTCGCGCAGCTCAATGAGCGCGTCGATGCACTCGAGCAGCGGATGAACACGATCGCCTCCGGCCAGCGGACCTCAGACAGCAAGCTGAGCGTGGTCGAGGACGACATCAACGAGCTCCGTTCGCAGATCGCCGCGCTCGAGCGGACCGCGAACTCGGGCGGATCCTCGCTCGGCGGCGGCGGGAAACCGTAACGGCCGAGCCGGGCGGGTCAGCCTGGATTTGTAACAATCGTCATATGTTTCGTGCCTGGGCGTCCGACCGCTGGTCTACGGTCGCGCGAACGTCGCCCTGAAAGGAGAGGCTCAGATGCCCGAGGGTTACTGCGTGAAGGAACGGAAGAAGGTCGAGATCAGGGACCCACAGCAGGTCACGATGAAGAACGGCCGCCCCGCAATCCAGGGGTTCTGCCCGGACTGCGGCACGAAGATCTTCAAGATCGGCAAGCTGGAGGCCTAATCCCGTATAGACAAGCGGTTTCAGCCGCCGTGCGCCAGTAGTGCGCCAGGCGGTGTGCCAGTCGGAACCGCGCCAGCCGCGCGAGCGGCCTCATGGGCTCGCTCCTGCTGGGCGTCGAGGTAGGCGTTCAGCAGGCTCGCGGCCTCGTCCTCTGAACCCGGCATCAGGTCTGCCAGCGGTCAAATCGGCGATCTCTGACCTTGACTTTGCCCCTCTCGGCGTGCGACGCTCGGACCTCATCAGGTGGTCGATCGACTCGACGACCGGCCCGGGAACGGACTTGCCGCCGCGTTTGCCTCCGCCCTAACAGGAAGGAGAACGCAATGGAGTTCCTCTGGGTACTTCTCGGAATTCTCTACTTCGTATTGATGGTCACGCTGGGGGTCATGACCTTCAGGGGTGGGCATTACTGGCTATTCGGCCTCGGGATCTTCTTCCCGGTGCTCTGGGTGATCGGTGCGATCATCGCGCCGACCGAAGGCAGCACGCGCGCTGTGGCCGCATCGAGCGCGTAGCCAAGAAGCAAGCTTCATCGCCCATAGGTTGATCGGGCCGCCACGCTCGAGGGCTGATCACCCTTCAGTCGCGATCGGGCCGCGACCCCGGATCAGACGGCCGCTCAGCCCGAATTGCGGCGGCCGGCGTAAGTATGTGCCGACTGCGGCAATCGGTGGAAGAATGGGCGGCAGCGAATGGAGTCCGCACGATCGCAGAAGCCGCTCGAGTTGATCCTTGCTCGAAACCTGTTGACGAGCATCTCGACGCCCGGCTTTTTGCTCGACAGTGACGCGGCGCTGGTCTTCTACAACGAGGCGGCAGCGGCGCTGCTCGGGCGCACGTTCGAAGAGGCCGGACGGATGGACGCCGAACAATGGACGACAGCCTTCGGGCCGTTCGCCGACGACGGGGAGCCGATCGCCGTCGACGGGCTCGCGACGACGGAGGCGATTCGGGCCGGGCGTCCGGCCCATGCGTTGTTCACGATTCGCTCCGCCAACGGGTCGCGCCACTCGATCGAGGCGAGCGCATTCCCGATCGTCACCTCCGACAAGGGTTCCTCCGGAGCGATGATCCTCTTCTGGCCGCTCGGCTCGCGGAGCGCGAACGGGATCACGGCGCAGTGAGCCGGCGATGCGGATAAAGGTCTGGGGAGCCCGCGGCTCGGTGCCGGCGCCGGGGCCGCACATGAATCGCTACGGAGGCAACACCTCCTGCGCTCAGCTGACCCTCGCCGGAGGCGAGGATCTGATCCTCGACGCCGGTACCGGGATCCGAAACCTCGGGCTCGAGCTCACCGGGCGCAAGCGGATCCACATCCTGCTCACCCACCTGCACCTCGACCACATCCAGGGACTGATGTTCTTCCCGCCGTGCTTCAGGTCCGAGGTCGAGATCACGATCTGGGGCCCGGCCTCGCCGGAGGCCTCGCTCGAGGACCGAATCGCCCGCTACATCTCCGCGCCGCTGTCGCCGGTGGAGGTCCGCGAGCTGCCATGCTCGGTCGCCTTCCGCGACGCACCGCCGAGCGAGTGGGACCTCGGGGGAGCGCGAATCCGAGCCGAGGCGGTCACGCACCGGGGGCCGACGCTGGGCTACCGGATCACCGACGGCGATACGACCGTCGCCTATATCCCCGACCACGAGCCGGCGCTCGGTGCGACGCTCTCCGAGCTCGAGCCGGACTGGATCTCGGGCTTCGACCTCGCCCGCGACGCCGACCTGCTGATGCACGATGCCCAGTACACCGACGATGAGTACCCGGAGCACGTCGGCTGGGGGCACTCCGGGCTCTCGGACACGCTCACCTTCGCCGAGCGGGTCCGGGCACGCCGGCTGCTGCTCTTTCACCACGATCCGCTGCACGCCGACGAGTTCCTCGACGGCGTCCACGCGACCGCGCGCAGCGCCTGGCAGAGCCGCGGCCGTGACGCGACCGAGGTCGAGATGGCGACCGAGGGCGCCGAGCTCGAGGTCGAGGCCGGCGTCACCGCCGTGCACGCCTGATCGCGCCGCTTTCGAACGGCCGTACAAGGCCGGTGCCCGAACTTTCGACAGCGGGATAACGAACTCCGCGGGCCGCGGGCCTACCTTCGGCGTGATTCGGTCGAAGGCAACGCCGGGCGGCGACGCCCGGTGGGCAAGGAGCGTGGAATCGCAATGAGACGAAGGTACGCGGTCGGGGGGCTGCTGATCGCGGTCGCAGCTGTGCTGCTCGCGGTCCCGGGCTCGGCACTCGCCGACGCCACGGACCTCGAGCGGGCGATCGCGGGGAAGCTCGACCCCTCGGTCGGGGTCAACACGATGTGGGTGATCATCGCGGGGGCGCTGGTGATGTTCATGCAGGCGGGGTTCGCCTTCCTGGAGATCGGCTTCTCGCGAGGCAAGAACGCGGGCACCGTGGTCGCGAAGATCCTCTCGAACTTCTCGATCGCGGCCGTCGGCTGGTGGGTGTGCGGATTCGCGTTCGCCTTCGGCGGGCCGCTCGGCAGCTTCATCGGCCACGACGGGGGCTTCTTCTTCTCCGACCTCGGGGCGTACACAGCGATGCAGGGCGGTACGCAGGTATTCCATCCGAGCTTTCCCGTGATGGACCTCTCCAACGCGACGATCGAATCGAAGTTCTTCTTTCAGTTCGTCTTCTGCGCCGTGTCGCTGGCGATCGTCTGGGGAACGACGCTGGAGCGGATCAAGTTCGGCGTCTACGTCATCTACGCGATCGTGTTCAGCACGATCATCTATCCGATCGGCGCCCACTGGGTGTTCGGTGGCGGCTTCCTGCAGGTCGGTGACTGGCTCGGCACGGGGATCGTCGGGATGCAGGACTTCGCCGGATCGACGGCCGTCCACCTGATCGGGGCGACCGGCGCGCTCGCCGCGCTGTTGCTGCTCGGCCCCCGCAAGGGCAAGTACGGCTCCGACGGCAAGCCGCGGGCGATTCCAGGGCACAGCATGCCCTTGTTCGGCCTCGGGGTGCTGATCCTCTGGCTTGGCTGGTTCGGGTTCAACCCGGGCTCGACTCTGAACGCCCTCGACGGGCGCTTTGCGGAGATCCTGATCATCACCAACCTCGCGGCCGCCTTCGGCGTGATCGCCGCGGTGGTGACGGCGAGGCTGAAGACGGGGACGATCGACATCGGGATGGCCGGCAACGGCGCGATCGCGGCACTGGTCGCGATCACGGCTCCCTCCGGCTACGTCGAGCTCTGGGCGGCGCCGATCATCGGGGCGGTCGCGGGAGTCATCGTCGTGCTCGGCGTCTACGCGATCGACAAGTACATCGACGACCCGGTCGGGGCGCTCTCGGCGCACGGGCTCGCGGGGATCTGGGGGACGATCTCTTGCGGGATCTTCACCGCTCCCCGCCTCGCCCAGTACAACGGGTTCGGTGACCCGAACGGCGGCCTCTGGTACAGCGGCTCGTTCGACCAGCTGATCGCCCAGGTGGTCGGCTTCGCGATCGCGTTCACGTTCGTGTTCGCGATGAGCTTCTCCACCTTCTGGGCGATCAAGAAGGTCTACGGCCTTCGCGTCACCGAGGAGGAGGAGGACGCCGGACTCGACATATCCGAGCACGGCATGTACGGATATCCGGAGCAGTTCATCCCGCAACCCGAATATCCGGGCGCGGCGACCGCCCCGGCTCCGATTCCGGCTACGGTGTCCGCGGTGACGGCCGAGCAGCCATCCGAGGCCTAGAGGAAGGGGCTGGACAGATGAAGAAGATCGAGGCGTTCATCCGCCACGAGGCGTTCGAGCCGATCCGGACCGAGCTGCTCGAGAGGGGATTCCCCTCCCTGTCGATCAGCGAGGTGAAGGGATCCGGACGCCAGAAGGGGATCGTCGAGACCTACCGCGGCTCGAGCCTGACCGTCAACGTGCGGCCGAAGCTCAAGGTGGAATGCGTGGTCGACGACAAGGACAAGTCGATCGTCGTCGAGACGATCCTCAGACACGCGCGGACCGGGAACGTCGGCGACGGGAAGATCTTCGTGATCCCCGTCGAGGAGGCGATCCGGATTCGCACCGGCGAGGAGGGCGAGACCGTCCTCCAGTCACACACCGACACGGAAGTTCCCGCGTGAGCTGATCTGACGGGCGGCGAGCTCGGCGGGCGACGCCGGGCTCGCCGCCCTCGTGCGGCCGCCTCAGATCGCCGAGAGCGCCTCGCGGCGGGCCTGCTCGGCGGCGGTTTGGGCCGCTTCCTCGGACTCGCGGCGGCCCCTGTCGGCGAGCTCGGCGCGGCGCCGCTCTGCGTCGCGGCGGGACTCCTCCTCGGCGGCGCGGGCGCGGCGCTCCACCTCGCGCTCGAGCCTCGCCTCGACCGTCCTGAGGCGCTTCTCGGCCTCGTTTCGAGCGTTCTCGGAGGCCTGCTCCCGAACCTGCTCCTGGGCATCCCGCAACCTCCGCTCGGCCTCTGACCGCGCACGCTCGGCGGCCTGCGCGCGTGCCTGCTCGCCGGCGGAGAGCGCCTCGCGCTCGAGCTCGGCGGCCTGCTCGCGCACGCGTCGCTCGACCTCGCGCCGTGCTCGCCGGGCGGCCTCGCGCGCCAGCCGCTCGACCAGCGAGTCGAAGCGGCGCCCGGTTCGCTCGGCGGTCTGCTCGGCGCGCGCCCGCAGCTGCTTCTCGTTCTGCACCTTGAGGTCGGCCTGGCGGGCCGCCATCTCGACGCTCCTGTGGGCCTGGGCAACCCGGCGCTCGGCGGCGGCAAGCTCCTCCGAGAGCTCCTCGCGCACCTGCTCGCGGGCCTCGACCAGCGCCTCGCTACGCGCCTCGTCGATCGCCGCCCGGGTCCGCTCCGCAGCTCGCTCGTCGATCCGAAGCGCCGCGATCCGCAGCTTCTCCTGGGCGCGGCGCCTGAGCCGGTCGCGCGCCTCTTCGATCTGTCGGCGAGCCTCGTCGCGGGCCCGTTCGGCCTCGGCGGCGCTTCGCTCGCGCTCGGCGTCGGCCCGCTCGCGGGCGAGATCCGCGGCGGCGATCGCCGCCAGGCTGCGTGACTCGACCTCACCGTCGGCGGCCTTGCGGGCGCGCTCGATCTCATCGGCGGCGTGCTCGGCGGCCGCCTCGATCGCCGCCGCAGCGCGGATCTCGGCGCGCGCGAGCCGCAGCTCGGCGTCGCGAGCGGTGTCGAGCGCCGCCGCGAGGCGCAGCTCGGCACCGGCCCGCGCGGAGTCGGCGCCGGTTGCTCGGCGCTCGCTCTCGGCCGCGACCCGCCGCGCCTCGCGGAGCTCGGCGCTCAGCCGCCGTACCTCTGCCGCCAGACCGGCGAGCGCCTCGCTTCGCAGCTCGTCGATCGCCGTCCCGACCCCACCGCTCGCGGCGCCCGCCGCGGCGGCGAGCTGCCCGGCCGCGGGCGACTCGATCGCGTCCGGAACCGGTCGGTGCCCCGGTGCCGGCTCGACTTCGTCGCCGGCGATCTCGGTCTCACCACTCGGTTCGGCTCGCTCGCCCAAATCGAACCCGGTCTCCTCCGCTGTTCAGCCACCGGATCGATGCGATCGGGGCTCGGTCCGCGCGAGCGTATCGCACGATCCCGCCCGCCTCTCGCCCGGCTCGGGGGTCAATCGGAGAGCGGCGGCGGCGGGTCCATTCCCCAGCTGCTCATCCCCTGCTCGATCCGCTCGATCACGGCGTTCACGACCCTGACCCGGGCGTAGCGCTTCGACTCCGCCTCGACCAGGACCCACGGTGCGCTCGGCTGATCGGTCCGCGCCAGCATGTCCTCGATCGCCTCCGCGTAGGCGCCGCGGTGCTCGCGGTTTCGCCAATCCTCCTCGGTCAGCTTCCACGATTTCAAGGGGTCCTGCTCGCGGCTGCGAAACCGTTTCAGCTGCTCCTCGGCGGAGATGTGGAGCCAGAACTTGACCAGGATCATCCCCTCGTCGGCGAGCGTCCGCTCGAAGCTGTTGATCTCGTCGTAGGCGCGCAGCCACTGCTCGCGCTCGGCGAAGCCCTCGACCCGTTCGACCAGCACCCGTCCGTACCAGCTGCGGTCGAAGACCGCCATCCCTCCCCAGCCGGGGAGCTTCGGCCAGAACCGCCGGAGGAAGTGGTGACGCGCCTCGTCCGGGGTCGGCGCCGCGAACTGGGCGACGCGGACATGGCGAGGGTCGAGCGGCCCGACGAGCCGTTTGATCGCGCCCCCCTTTCCCGATGCGTCCCAGCCCTCGAAGGCGACGCAGACCGGAGGGCCGATCCGCTTCGGCTCGATCAGCCCTCCGAGCGTGAGGCGGAGCTGGGCGAGCCTCGCCCCTGCCTTCTCGAGCTGGCGCTTCTCGTCCTGCTTCGACAGCGACTTGGTCAGATCGAGCTGATCGAGGCGGCCCACGAGGAAAACCTATCGTCAGCCGCCGCCGAGGCCGGGGATCCCCGAGCCGCCGGTGCTGTTGTCGATCACGAAGCCACCGACCGCGAACAGGATCAGCAGGATCCCGGCGATCACGAGGATCGGCATCCGGGCCGACTGACCCCAGGCCCCGACGATGAACCCGAGCGCGAGCAGGAAGAGATACGGCGCCAGGTCGGACGCCGACCGCGCCACCCCGGCCAGCGCAGCGACCGTGTTCGCAACCGTGAGCACGACGCCATTCTCCCTATCATCGGCCGGCATGGACTCGGTCGCACAGACGAGGGAGTCGCTGGAGGCGGTCGGCTATCTCGCCGACGAGCCCGCCGCGCTCGTCGCCTACCTGGCCCAGCAGCTCGGCAAGCCGGTTCTCGTCGAGGGCCCCGCGGGGGTCGGAAAGACGGAGCTCGCGAAGGCGATCTCACGCGCCACCGGTCGCTCGTTGATCCGGCTGCAGTGCTACGAGGGCCTCGACGAGGCGAAAGCGCTCTATGAGTGGAACTACCGCAAGCAGCTGCTGAAGATCCAGGCGTCGACCGCCGAGGAGCAACGCGGCGGCGGCCCGAGCATCGGCGTCGGGCGCGACACCGAGCAGCCCTCCGGCGACGAGCTGAACGAGATCTTCGCCGAGGAGTTCCTGCTCACCCGGCCGTTGCTCGAGGCGATCGCCTCGACCGAGCCGGTGGTTTTGCTGATCGACGAGATCGACAAGACCGACCAGGAGTTCGAGGCGATGCTGCTCGAGGTGCTCTCGGACTTTCAGATCTCGATTCCCGAGCTCGGCGTGATCGAGGCGCGCACGCACCCGATCGTCGTCCTCACCTCGAACAACTCCCGCGAACTGACCGAGGCGCTGAAGCGGCGCTGCCTGTACCTGTGGCTCGATTACCCGGAGGTCGAGCGAGAGATGGCGATCGTTCGCCTGCACGCCCCGGAGCTCGACGAGCGGCTCGCGCGGCGGCTGGTCGAGGTGATCCACATGGTCCGACAGCTCGACCTCAAGAAGCCGCCCTCGATCGCCGAGTCGATCGATTGGGCCCGCGCGCTGCTGCTGCTCGGCGCCGACGAGATCGACCGCTCGATGTTCGAGCGCACGATGAGCATCATCGTCAAGCACCGGACGGACATCGACCTGGTCGCCGAGCGCGTCGGAGTGCAGCTCGGAGCGCCGCCGGAGCTCGGGGCGGGGGCGGGAACTGGATGAAGGTTGCAGCTGGCAGCTGGCAGGACTGCAGACAGACCTGGCAGCTGGCAGGGGACTGCTCCGAACCGGCTGGAAGCAGTCCCTGCAAGCTGCAAGCTGCAAGCTGCCGACCGCATGACCCCCACACGGGAGGCCCTCCCCCCCGGCTTCGCCCCCCGCATCGTCGCCTTCTGCGAGGAGCTGCGCAGCGAGGGCGTCGCCGTCGGCACCTCCGAGCTGCTCGACGCGTTCGCCGCCCTCGACGCCGTCGCCTGGACCGACCCGGACGACTTCCGCGAGGCGCTGGCGGCGACGATCGCCAAGTCGCAGGAGGATCGCCGGGTCTTCGAGTTGCTCTTCGAGCGCTACTTCTTCCGCGCCGCCGAGTCGGAGGCGCTGGAGCGCGAGGTTCGCGAGGAGCGCCGCTACGACGGCGGCGAGCAGCTCGACCTCGAGCAGCTGCGCGAGGCGATCCGGGAGGCGATCGCCCAGGGCCGCGATGGTGAGATGCGCGACGCTGCGCGGCTCGCGATCGCGGCCTTCGGTCGGCGCGGCGAGGGCTCCGGGGTGGTCGGCGTCGACGTGCAGCGGATCCGGCGCACGCTCGGGCTGCAGGTCAGCGGGCGCGAGCAGGAGGGCGAGGGACCGCCGCTGGAGCGCGAGCAGATCCAGGCCTTCGAGCGCCACCTGCGCCGCGAGCTCGAGCGGGCGTTGATCGAACGGACCCGGAAGATGCCCCCCTCGCGACCACTGGCCGAGCTCGATCGCGCCCTGCCGACGAGCCCGACGCAGGATCTGGCCGCCGTGCATCGCGCGGTCGCCCAGCTCAAACGCCGCTTGGCGACGCTCGGTCACGAGCAACGCGGGCGCAGGCGTGCCGCGACCGTCGACATGCGCCGGACGATGCGCGCCTCACTGGAGACGGGCGGCGTGCCGCTTCGCCTTCGCTACCGGCCGAAGCGACCCCGCCGTCCGGAGATCTACGTGCTCTGCGACGTTTCGACCTCGGTCACCTCGGCGAGCGTCTTCTTCCTCTCGGTCCTGCACGCGCTCCACGACTCGTTCCGCAAGCTGCGCAGCTTCGTGTTCATCGAGCGGATCTCGGAGGTCACCGAGGTGTTCGAGCGCGAGCGCGACTTTCGCGCGATCTCGGAGAAGATCAGCCGCGAGGGCGGGGTGGCGGACGTCTCCGGATACACGGACTACGGGCGAGTCTGGCTCGAGTTCATCGACGAGATCTCCGAGGACCTCGACCCGCGCTCGACCGTGATCGTGCTCGGCGACGCCCGCACGAACGGGCGCGAGCCGCACGCCGAGGTGTTCGCGCAGATCGCCGAGCGCGCCGGCCGGACCTTCTGGCTCAACCCCGAGCCGCGGCTCTACTGGAACTACGGCGACTCGGTGATGGCCGCCTACGAGCGCCATTGCACGGCGGCGTTCGAGTGCTGGACCACCAAGCACCTCGAGGACTTCGTCAACGTCGTCGCCGGCGGCACCCCGGCGGTCGAGTAGCCGGCGCTGGTCGCGGCAGGAGCCCCTCAGGGGTAGACTCGGCGTCAGGACGACATCAGGGGGGCTCGCGGGAAGCGGGCTGAGATAGCGCCTCGTAATGACCCCCCGGCGCTGACCCTTCGAACCTGTGCGGTAATGCGCGCGGAGGGAGCATGCAGACGACAGCCGAGGCTCCCGCGGAGAAGCCTCAGACACCACAAGCGCCGACCGGACCGGCGCCCCCGATCGAGGTCTCGGGCCTCGGTCACGGCTTCGGCGACCTCGACGTCCTCGCGGACCTCGACCTGCGGGTCGGCGGCTCCGAGGTCGTCGGCCTGGTCGGCCCCTCGGGCTGCGGCAAGTCGACCCTGCTCGAGCTGATCGCGGGCCTGACCGCGCAGCGAACCGGACGGATCGCGGTCGGAGGCGCGTCGGCTCCGGGCGAGCGGCTGACGCGCTGCGCCTACATGCCGCAGCGCGATCTGCTGCTCCCGTGGCTCTCGGCGATCGACAACGCAGGGCTCGCGCTACGCAACCGTGGGTCCTCGCGGGCCGAGGCTCGTCACGAGGCGGCGCCGCTGTTCGAGCGCTTCGGCCTCGCGGGCTTCGAACGCAGCCGGCCGGGCGAGCTCTCGGGCGGGATGCGCCAGCGGGTCGCGTTCCTGCGGACGCTGCTGGCCGGAAAGCCCTGTCTGCTGCTCGACGAGCCGTTCGCCTCTCTCGACGCGATCACCCGCGCCGAGCTGCAGGAGTGGCTCGCCACGGCGCTCGGCGACGAGCGCCGGACGACGCTGCTGGTCACCCACGATGTCGAGGAAGCGCTCTACCTCTGCGACCGGGTCGTCGTCCTCTCGCGCCGGCCGGGCCGCGTGATCGCCGAGCTGGCAGCGCCGGGGCCGCGCCGAACGCCGCGTTTCGAGGCGGTCACCTCGCCCGGGTTCACGGCCGCCCGCGAGCGCGCTCTCGAGGCGCTGACCGAGGGCATGCGATGAGGCGCTGGCTGCTGCCGATCGCGGTGATCGCCGGCCTGCTCGTCGTCTGGCAGCTCGCGGCGAGCTGGGACCTGATCGCGAACGCGCTCGACATCGAGCCGTTTCTCGTCCCCGCTCCGAGCGACATCGCCGATTCGCTGATCGACGACCGCGCCTTGCTGCTCGACAACGCCTGGGTGACGGCTCAGGAGGTCCTGCTCGGATTCGCGATCGCAGCCGTCTGCGGGTTCGCGTTCGCAATCGCACTCCATCTCTCGGATCTGCTGCGGCGCGCCTTCTACCCCCTGCTCGTCGCCTCGCAGACGGTCCCCGTGATCGCGATCGCCCCGATCCTCGTCGTCTGGCTCGGCTTCGGTATGGGGCCGAAGCTCGCGATCATCGCCCTCGTCTGCTTCTTCCCGATCACCGTGAACACGCTCGACGGCTTGCGCTCGGTCGACCCCGAGCTGCCGCGGATGATGCGGACCCTGGACGCGAGCCGGGGACAGACCCTGCGACGGGTCGAGATCCCGTCGGCGCTGCCGTTCCTGCTCAGCGGGGCGAAGATCGCAGCCGTCATCTCGGTGATCGGCGCGGTCTTCGGTGAGTGGTCGGGCGCCGACGAGGGCCTCGGGCACCTGATCCTCGTCGCTCAGGGCCAGGTCCAGACGGCCCGGGTGTTCGCCGCCGTCGCCGTGCTCTCGGCGCTTGCGCTGATCCTGTTCGGTGCCCTCGCCCTGATCGAACGGCGGATCGCCTGGTGGCAGCCGCGGCGCACGCGGCTCGGATGACGGCTCGGGCCGGAGACCCACCGCTCGCCGCCGCGGCGCCCTGCTGATCGCGATCGGGGTGCTCGCCGCCGCGGTCCAGCTCGCCGGCTGCGGGGAAAAGCAGGAGACCGTACGGCGAGACGCAGGCGTTCACCGTCGCGCTCGACTTCTACGTCAACCCCGACCACGCCGGGATCTATACGGCGCTCGACCGGGGCTACTTCGAGCAGGCCGGGCTCGCGGTCGATCCGACCGTGCCCTCCGACCCCTCGGCGCCGATCCGCGAGGTCGCCGCCGGGCGCGTCGATCTCGCGATCTCCTACGAGCCCGAGGTGCTGCTCGCGCACGACCAGGGGCTGCCCGTGAAGGCCGTCGGCGCGCTCGTCGATCGCCCCTTGACCTCGCTGATCTCGCTGCCCGAGGCCGGAATCGCCACCGTCTCGGATCTGCGCGGCAAGACGATCGCCACCGCCGGCATCCCCTACCAGGCGGACTTCCTCGACGAGATCCTCTCGAGGCGGGGAATGTCGCTCGACGACGTCACCCAGGTCGACGTCGGGCTCAACCTGCTTCCGGCGGTGCTCTCGGGGCGCGCCGACGCGATGCTCGGCGGGTTCCGCAACATCGAGGGCGTCGATCTCGCCGAACGCGGTCGCGACCCGCGCGTCGTCCCGGTCGATCGGATCGGGATTCCGACCTACGACGAGCTCGTCCTGGTCGCGAGCTCGGACCGGATCGCCGACGACCCCGAGCCGATCCGCCGTCTTCATCGCCGCGCTCGAGCGCGGTACGCGCGCCGCCGCGGCGGATCCGGCCGCGGCGACGCAGGCGATCCTCGACGCGGGCAACGGCCTCGACCCGAAGCTGACCGGAGCCGAGGTCGAGGCGACCCTGCCGCTGTTGCTCTCGCGGCGAACCTCGCAGCCCTACGGATACATGGACCCGAGCGAATGGGAACGTTTCGCCGGCGTTCTTCGCCGATCGCGGCCTGATCTCCGACCGGCCGAGCGCCGACGAGCTGCTCACCGACGACCTGCTGCCGGACCGCTAGGCCGGTCTCGAGGGTGCAGATCAGGCGATGACGGGTCAGGGGACCCGGCGAAGCGGCGGGCTCTGGGCGACAGCGCCGTGCCAGCGGACGAGCGCGAACGAGCCCGCGAGGCCGCGGAACGGGGCATACGGAGCGAAGTACTCCTCGACCTCGTCGACGGTCGCGCGCCGGCCGAGCCCGGCGAGGACGCCGACCAGCTTGACGTAGGCGAGGTCACCGGCCGGCAACGAGTCGGGGTCGCCGCGGCCGGCGAAGCCGAGCACCTGCAGGGTCCAGGGACCGATCCCACTGATCCGCGCGAGGCGCCGGTCGTCGGCCGTCTCGGCGGGGTCGACACGCCCGGCGGCGACCTCACGGGCGCATCGGATGATCGCGATCGCGCGCGAGGGAGCGAGGTCGAACGCGGCGAGCTCGGCGGGTGCCCGGGCGGCGATCGACGCCGCGTCGGGGACGTCGCGCAGGGGCCCGGGGCCGCGCCAGGCGCCGTCGTCGGAGGGCTCGAGCCGGGTGCCCCATCGGCGGACGATCCGTCGTTGGATCTCGGCGGCCCTCGACGCTTCGATCAGCTGCTCGGTGACCGCCCAGGCGAGCGCCTCCCAGGGCCAGGGCCGGCGCCTGGGCCGGTGCCAGGGGCGGTGATGGAGCGCCTCGCCGATCAGCGGGTCGCCGCGGAAGGCGCGCGCGAACTCGGTCAGGTCGTCGTCGACGCCGAGCGCGAAGCGCATCCGCGCCACCGCGAGCTCGAGGCGATCGGGGTCGGATCCGGGCTCGGCCGGCGCCGCTCGCAGCACCACCCGTTCGCGCTCGGGTTGCCAGGCGTGAACGACCACCCGCCCCGCCCCCGTTTCGAGCAGCCGCGAGACGACCGCGCCACGCCGGCGCGCGACACCGTCGCCGCCCAGCCGCGCCCGCATCAGGAAGGGCCATCGAGGGCGTACCTCGACCTCCAGCACCCGGGGGCGTGGCATCGGTTTACCTGTCGCCGAGCACGTGCACGTCGACGAGGAACGAGCGGCTCGCGACGACGTTCACCGGGCGCTGCTTCGGCCGCGAGCGCTTCGCCGGCCGGCGGCCCGAGGAGCCGCGGGTGGCACGAACGACCGCCACCGTCGCCGCGCCGGCGACCAATCCGCCTGCGGCGGCGAGCGCCGCGGTGCGGACGTCACCGCGCCAGACCGAGATCTCGGATGGCTCCTCGACCCGGGCCGGGAGCGGGCGGGCCGCAGCGTCGATCGCGTCCCCGTCGTCGAGTGCCGGCATCTCCACCGCCTCCGTCTCCAGGAGCTCCTCCCGCATCCCCACCTACTCTACGTGCTTGTCAAGCGGCAACCCGTAGATCCGGTAGCGCTGGACGATCGTCCCGCCCATTCCCTCCATCGCACGGTTCATCGCCTCGTTGGTCTCCAGGATCCAGCCCATGTGGCCGCCCTGCGGCCCCGGCCCGGCGGCCATCTCCCTGTGACGCTCGTAGAGTGCCGCGGCGACACCGAGGTGCTGGTAGTCGTGCTTGACGCCGAGCGCGAACACCCGTAGCCGGTCGATGTAGCGCTTGCGGCGCAGGAAGTGCCACCAGCCGAACGGGAACAGCCGCCCGTTCATCCGTGCGAGCGCCTGCTCGACGTCGGGAAGCGTCAGGGCCGCTCCGACGACCTCGCCGTCTCGCTCGGCGATCATCGCCCAGTTCTCGTCGAGCACCGGGCGCAGGTTCTTGGCCTGGAACTTGACCTCGGCCTCGGTGATCGGCACGAACCCCCAGTTGTCGCCCCAGGCCTCGTTGTAGACGTCCATGAACCTCGCCACCTCGGCCTCGAGGTCGCGCTTGCGCATCGGCCTCACCACGACGCGCTCCTCGCGCGACTTCTCCGCCGCGGCGTGGATCAGCGGATGGAACGAGTCGCCCTCCTTGAGCTCGCCCAGCCACAGCGTCCACATCAGCAGGTCGATCGCCTTCGACAGGCCGACCGCCTCGAGGCGCTGCGAGTAGTACGGCGGGTGCCACGGCTCGAGGATCATCGAGGGCTCGTCGAAGCCCTCGATCAGGATCCCGCACTCGTCGTTCATCGTGAAGTCCATCGGCCCGAGCATCCGCCCGCGGCCGCGCTCCCGCAGCCAGCCGGACGCTGCGTCGACCAGCGCCTCGACCACCTCCGGGTCGTCGACCGTGTCGAAGAACCCGAACATCCCGTCGCTGCCGCCCTGGAACTCGTCCCAGCGGGAGTCGATCTGCGCGCTGATCCGCCCGACGACCTCGCCTCCGCGCTCGGCGAGCATCAGCTGCGCCTCGGCGTGGTCGAACCAGGGGTTCTTGCCCCGGTCGAGGAACTGGCGGCGCTCGAACCGCAGCGGCGGCACCCACTGCGGGTCGTCGCGGCGCAGGGTGTAGGGAAGCTCGATGAAGCGATTCAGGTCGCCCCGGCCGGCGACCGGGCGGATCAGGACATCGGCCACGCCGGGCAACGTAGCGGTCGGCGGGGTCTGGGACACTTCCGGGGATGGAAGAAACGACGCGGGCGCCGGTCGACGTGTTCGAGAAGGCGCGTACGCACGACCGAATCGAGCAGCTCGAGGCCGCGCGCGAGGGCGACCTGCTGCCCTACTTCCGGATCCTGACCTCGGAGGCGGGGCCGGTGGTCGAGATGGAGGGCCGCGAGACGATCATGCTCGGCTCCAACAACTATCTCGGCCTCACCGGCGACTCCCGGGTCAAGCAGGCAGCCCGCGACGCGCTCGAGACCTACGGCACCGGGCTCACCGGCTCGAGGCTGCTGAACGGGACGACGCCGCTTCACCTCGAGCTCGAGCGCGAGCTCGCCGAGTGGATGGAGACCGAGGACGTGATCGTTTTCACCACCGGTCACCAGGCGAACGTCGGCTGCATCGGCACGATCCTCGGTCCCGGGGACACGGTGATCTGCGACTCCGCCGATCACGCCTCGATCCTCGACGGTTGCAAGCTCTCCGGCGCCAGGCTGCGCCCCTTCCGCCACAACCAGATGCCGAAGCTCGAGCGGATGCTCGAGCGCGCCGCCGGCGACGGTGGCGGCGTAATGGTGATCGTCGACGGTGTCTTCTCGATGGAGGGCGACCTCTGCGACCTGCCGCCGATCGTCGAGCTCTGCGAGCGCTATGGAGCCCGGCTGATGGTCGACGAGGCGCACGCCGTCGGGGTCCTCGGCGCGCGCGGAGCCGGCACATCCGAGCTCTTCGGGCTCGAGGACCGCGTCGACCTGCGGATGGGCACGTTCTCGAAGAGCCTCGCCTCCTGTGGCGGATTCATCGCCGGCTCCGCGGAGGTGGTCGAGTTCCTGCGAATCGCCTCGCGTCCGTTCATCTTCACCGCGTCGGCCGTGCCGGCGGCGGTCGGGGCGGCGCTCGGGGCGCTCCGCGTGATCCGGTCCGAAGGCCCGGAGCTGATCGGCCGGCTGCTCGACAACGCGCGCTACCTGCGACAGGGGTTCCGCGACCTCGGCCTGCTCGTGGTCGAGCCGGGCACGCTGCCCGACGGCGGCGAGGCGACGACCCCGGTCGTCCCGGTCGTCGTCGGCGAGGACTGGCAGGCGGTGCTGCTCTGGAAGGCGCTCTTCGACGCCGGCGTCTACACGAACGTCGCGATCCACCCCGCGGTCCCGCCGGGCGGGGCGCTGCTCCGTACCTCGCTGATGGCGACCCACGAGCGTCAGCACCTCGACCGCGCCCTGGCGATCATCGAGACGACGATCGCCGACTTTCCCGAGCTGCCTCGCTCCGGGTGAGCCGGGCGCGCCGCGACGCCCCCTGTTCGCCTCCCCCCGTGGGGGGAGATTCGTCTTGTCCGGTTTCGAACAAGCCGCGGCCGTACAGGAAAAGATTGCTCTTAGCGAACGAAGCGGTCGCGCTCCGTAGTTGTCCCGGTTGACGCGGGCGGCCGATTTTCTCTAGGTTGGCTCTCGCGCCGTACGCACCCCGGGGCAGGGAGCGGACGGGACAGATGGAGGAGAGAGCTTGTCCCGGCTGACCCTGGAGCGGGCCCTGAGCCCGCCCGGAGCGTCGACGCCCAGATACCCCGCCAACCTCGAAACGCACTCGGAGGAGAGTGATGATGGAAGCTGCTTCGACCCTTGCCCCTGGACGGCCCCCGCAGCACATGCAGGCGCTCGAACACGCCAACCGCGTCCGGCTGGCGAGAGCGTCGCTGAAGCGAGCGGTCGCCTCGGGCGATGCCGATGCGGCGGAGATCGTCCGGGACTGCCCTTGGGAGGTCGAGTCCATGGCCGTCGGCGACTTGCTGCGAAGCCAGCGCCGCTGGGGCCGGACACGGGCGAGGAAGTTCCTTCTCGCCCTCGCACTCAGCGAAAATCGCCAGCTCGGTCGGCTCACCGCCCGCCAGCGAACGGTGCTCGCACACGAGCTCGAGTCGAAGTCGTTCGCGCGTAGCGCCGGCTGAGGCTCAACCCAGAGGTCGAAACGGTCGTCGGGGGCGGGTGCCGAAGCGGCGCCCGCCCCGCCGCCGACGTCCGGGGCGGGCGGTCAGAAGCCGATGTTGAGCGGCACCGGGCTCGCCCCGGCGAAGAGGAAGAACCAGATCGCGAACAGCAGCACCGCCATCCCGCCGCTCGAGACGAGGATCACCTCGAGCGCCGAGCTGCGCCCGAGCGGTCGGTTGCGGCGCTCCTGTAGCGCGAGGTGGAGGCGGTTGAGCCAGCCGAGGGCGAGGACGACGGCGACGACCGAGACCATGATCCCGAGCATCGTCACCATCAATGCGGTTCCCAGCGAGGCCGACGCCTGGACCTGGGACCCGATCCAGAGCCAGCCGAGCGGGACGCCGACCCAGAGGACGAGGCACCCGGCGAGCATGATCAGCACCAAGGCCGCGCTGGCGGGGCCATCCATGATCTGCCGGAACCGGGCCAGCATCGCCGCGGACGTTAGCGAAGCTTGAACGCCCGCCCGGAGCGTGCCCGAAAGGCGGTCGCGAGAGCGATCGCGGCCCCGATCGCCACCGCGGCGGCGGCGATCAGCCGCAGCGTCGGCGAGAGCAGATCGGGGAAAACGTAGAAGCCGAGCGCCAGTGTGGCGACGCCGGCCGCAGCGGCGAGCATCACCGTGTGCGAGCGATAGCCGCCGAAATGCTCACGGATCGAGAGCTCGAGCCCGGCCAGCGACCCGAGCACGAGCCCGGTGGCGAGCAACGCCGTGCCGCGCTCGCCGCCGACCACCAGCCAACCGATCAGCATCGCGATCGCGATCAGGACGACGATCTCGACCAGCGGGAATGAGCCCCACGGAGCAGGCGGTCGCTCCTCCTCGATCGGTCGCCGCGGCCGTGGCGCGGGCTTCGGCACGACCTCCGACGCGGGCGCCGCCGGGCGCTGGTCGGGAGCCTGCGCGGGCCGGCGCGGCCGGCGCTTGCGGCGTCTTTTCGCCATCAGATCGCCGGGGGCCGAAGCCCCGTGGCTAACGGACAACCCGAGGAGAGCTTTACCCGCCACCAGCCGAACAGGATGCCGAGGATCCCGAGTCGCGGGCGCGATTCCCAGCGCCCGCAGCCCGGCTCGCCGATCTCGGTCTGCGAGATCACCAACCCGCGATGGCGCTCCGGCGCGGCGATCATCGATTCGAGCAGGGCACGGTTTGTGGCCTCGAGCTCGGCTCGGCGCGCGAGCTCGGCCCGGGCGTCGCGGAGGCGGAGCGAGAGGGAGTCGCGGACCCGCTCGAGGTCACCGAGCGAGAGCACGCGTGGGCCCCCGGGCGCGCCGATCCCCCATTCGACCCCGGGCCGCGGGAAGGCCGACGCGAAGAGCTCGCCGAGCTCTCGTTCGAGCCGCGCGATCTGCCGCCTCAGATCACCGCGGGCACGGCGCTCGGCGCTCGTCGTCGCCGGCTCACCGAGCGCGGTCCCGGCTTGCGGCGCAGCGACGTTGGCCTGCTCGAGCGCGTTTAGCACTGAGCTCCTTCCTACCCGTTGCCTACGGAGCGAAGTCTAATCGCAGCGCTGCTCACAATCCACCGCCGGGGGTCAGCTTTCGAGCACGCTCACGGTGAGCCATAGCGCCTCCTCTACGGCGATCGCGGGCACGCCCCCGACGCCGATCGCGACGAGCATCGTTCGCGAGGTCCGCCGGTCGACCCCCCGGCCCGCGGCAAGCGCTCCGAACAGCAGCGCCACCGGGCGCTCGGTGTCGGCGATCGCCAGCGTCCCGGCGGGCAGCTCCCCGGGCCGGCCCTCGAGCGTCTCGCCGCTCGTCGTCGGCCTGACCTGGGGCGGGCCTTCGAGCCGGTCGGCGTCGAAGGCGCGCACGGCGACCCCGGACTCGACGATCGCAATCGTCAGCGCGTCGTCGAGCAGGCTCTCGCTCCTGAAGCCACCGTGCTTGATCCGTTCGAAGACGCGCTCCTCGACCGGGGTCCGCTGGACATCCGGGTCGAGGCCGATGTGGCGGAAGAAGACCCGGTAGGCCCAGGGGATCGGCTGGTGGCGGAGGTTGATCGCCTGGGGGCCCGAGAACCGGTCGGAGAGCGCTCGCAGCCGCTCCTTGACCTCCCGGCCCGAGCGTCCGGAGCCGCGTCCGACGATCGCGTAACGCAGCGACAGCCCGGGGAATTCCTCGGTCAGCTCGGCGGCGACCCGGCCCGTGGACGGCGCCCCCTCGGCGCCCGCCGCCCCTCCGTCGGCGGTCACCGCTCGACCTCCGCCCTGCGGCGCGACTCGCGCAACAGCCGCTCGGTATCGGCAATCAGCTGCGCCTCGGAGAGCTCGTCGCTGCCGATCTTCGCCCCACTGAGGATCCCGCCGGGATAGGCGAACGCGACCGTCGGGCAGACACCGACTCGGTAGAGGTTCGAGACCGCCCCATCGGCGTCGTATCCGACCGGGATCGTCCAGCCGCGCTGCTCGACTATCCGCCGCGCCTCGTCGCGGTCGTCTCGGACGTCGATCGAGAGGAAGTTGACCCGGCCCTGAAACCGCTTCGCGACCCGATCGACCACGTCCTGGGTCGGGAGGCAGTCGGCGCCCCCGGTGAACCAGAACGAGATCACCAGCGGGCGGTCGAAGAGGTCGCAGACCCTGATGATCTGGGGGAGATCGACGTCGCAGGCGGGGGTACGGCGATCCTCGGGCGGGCACGGGTTCGCGGAGGTCTCGCAGTCGTCCTGAAAGACGTTCGCGTCGCCCTCGGTGGAGCCGCGCAGCTTCGGTACCGCGAACTCCGCCAGCGGCGTGCCGCGATCGGCGGTGTCGGTTCCGAGGATGCCCGCGTCGCGGTTGCGGATCGTGTTGATCGTCGCGATCACGATCACGACCAGGAAGGCGATCCCGACGAAGGTCGAATAGCGGCTCGAGGTCGAGCGCCGCTGCCTCGGGGCCGAGTCGCCATCCTCGCTCATCCGTGGTCGGGGGCCGCGCGAGGCCGGTGGCGGCGGCGACGCAGGGCGCCGAGGGGGGCGAAGCCGGCCTCCGCCCAGACCAGGGCCGCGGGGAGGACGATCAGGACCCCGAGCAGGGCGACGCTGAGGTCGAGCACCGTGACGATGCCGAAGTCGCGCAGCATCCGGATGTCGGTCGCGATCAGCGCCGCGAACCCGGCGATCGCCGTGATCCCCGATGCGAGCACCGCCATCCCGGTGCGCGAGTACGCCCGCCGCAGGGCCTCGCCGACCGGCACGCCCGGACCGCGCTCCTCCTCGTAGCGGGCCGAGAGCAGGACGCTGAACTCGGTCGCGATCGCGATCACGAGCGCCCCGAGGGTCGCGGACATCGGGTTCAGCGGCACCCCGGCGATCGCGAGGCCGAGCGCCGACCAACCGGTCGCGAGCGCGATCGGGATCAACGGCACGAGGGCGCGGCGGATCGAGCGGTAGACCGCGAGCAGCACCAGCGCCACCGCGGCGAGTCCGACGACCGTGAGCAGGTAGCGGTTGCCGGAGAGCGCCGAGTTCGCGTCGGCGGCCAGCACCGGGAGCCCGACGACGTCGGCGGTGACGCCTGACGGCGGGTCGTTCCCGGTCCCCGGTGGGTCGATCTCGGAGCGGATCGCGTCGATCAGCTGCTCCTGCTGGTCGAACGGCATCACCTTGATCCCGAACGCGATCACCGCGGTGTCGCGCTGCTGGTCGAGCACCGCCTGGGAGAAGTACGGCGGCAGCAGGTCGAGGACCCGTTTCGCGCGTGCCCGGCTCGGCAGCGCGGGGGCGTCGCTTTCGAACAGGTCCGGGAGCGCGATCGAGGGACAGAGCTTCGTCTGCTGCTCGAGGCACGAGGTCGGGGCCCCGGTGAACCCCGCCCGCTCGAGCACCCGTGCCTTGTAGTCGCGCATCCACCCGATCACCGCGGGATCGGTGAAATCAGGGGCGTGGACCGTGACGTCGACCTCGCCCGAGACCCCGGTCGCGTTCTCGAGCTCGTCGACGTTCTGGAGCTCGGGGAGATTGGCGGGCACGAGCTCGCGGATATCGGAGATCACCTCGGTGCGCGTCCCCACCGCCCAGCCGCCGATCGCAAGCGCGAGCGCGACGAGCAGCACCAGCCCCGGCGCAGCGATCGCGGCGGCGAGGGTGCGACGCCCGATCGCCCGGATCCGTTCCGCGCTGCGGCGGCGGGCCTCGCCGGCGGCGGCGAGTGCGGCGGTGCCACCGAGCCGACCCCGGAGCCGGCGCGCTCGTCCTCCGATCCTCGACTCCGTCGTCCGCGGGGTGAGCGAGAGAAGTGCCAGCCCGGCGCTCAGCGCGACGACGAATGCGATCGCGATCCCGGCGACGAGCAAAAGGCCGAAGCCGCGCACCATCGGGATCGGCGACAAGAGCAGGACGAGGAAGCCGACCCCGGTGGCAAGCACCGCGGTGCCGATCACAGGCCCACCCCGCGCGGCGGCCTCGACTGCGGCCCGGGCGGGCGAGGATCCGCCGGCCCTCGCCTCGCCGAATCGCGCCTGGAACTGGATCGCGTAGTCGACCGCGAGCCCGACCAGGATCGGCAGCACGGCCAGCGAGGCCATCGTCAAGGAACCCCCGAAGGCGGCGAGCAAGCCGAAGCTGACCGCCGCGGCGACCAGCGCGATCGCCAGCGGCAGGAGGCGGATCGGCGGCCCGAAGATCAGCGCCAGGGTGATCGTCATGACCACCAGCGCGGCGGCCAGAAGGACGAAGATCTCGCTCGACAGCTTGTCCGCGAGCCCCTCGACGACGACCGGTACGCCGCTGACGACGTAGTCCGCGTCGCGGATCGCAAACGCCGGGTCGGCGACCGCGTCGCGGATCAGCCCGATCGCCTCGCGCCGCTCCGACGCGCTCAGCTCGGGCCGCAGCCGGATCGAGATCAGCGCCGAGTCGCTGCTCGGGAACAGATACGAGAAGCGTGGCTTCGGCTGGCCCGGCCGGCGGCTGTCGAAGACCACCGAGCTGACGAAGGTCGGATCGTCGATCCGCGGCAGCCCCGTCTGGCCGTAGCGGAGCGCGATCTGCAGCAGCTGGTTGCGAAAGGCGGTGATCACCTCGCCCGCCGCCGCGCCTGCCGCCGCCCGCTGCTCCGGCTTCGAGAGGCCCTGGCGCCGGGCTGCCAGCGCGGCGCGGGCGCCCGCCTCGCGCGCCTGCGCGACCGCCGCCTGCGATTGCTCGCCGAGCAGCTTGTCCGCTTGGGTCGCGAACTGGTTCAGGAAGGTCGCCGGGCCGTAGACGACCTTCGCCGGCTTCAGCTCGGCGAGCCGGGCGCAGGGAGCGGGCGCCGGCTGGTTCGTGATCACCTTGCCGCCCGGGGCGTTGCCGGCCAGGCAGCCCTCGAGCGAGAGCAACTTGGTCAGGTCCGAGGTGAGGACGAGCTGGCGAAGGTCGCCCTTGACGAGGACGACGACGGCGTCGTCGCCGAACTTCTGCTTGAAGTCCTGGGTCGCAACGTAAGCCTTCGAGTCGTTGTCGACCAGCTGGTCGGTGCCGGCGTCGGCCTCCAGCCCCACCGCTCCGACGAGTCCGACCAGCGCCGCGAGGGCGGTCGCCGCCAAGACCGGCGCCGGGCGCTCGACGCACCATGCCGCAACGCGTGCGAGGAGGTTGCGCATGGGCTCAGATTAGGGGCGCAGATGAAGCGGGGAGCAGGGAGGGCGGGACGTGGGCGCCGGGGAGCGCCCCGTCCGCTGCGCCACGCCCCCTAGTCCATCGCCAGCGGGCCGTGGGTCTCCGCGTTGAGGAACTGCGAGACGAACTCGTTGTCGGAGTGAAAGAGCTCCTCTGAGGGGCCGGACTCGACGATCTTGCCCTTCCAGAGCACGGCGATGAAGTCGGCGATCCGCCGCGCCGTGCCGAGGTCGTGGCTGATCACCAGATAGCAGCCGCCGTTCTCCTCGTGGACCTCGCGAATCAGCTCGCAGAGGAGCGCGGTGCGCACCGGGTCGAGACCCGAGTCGGGCTCGTCGAACATCACGATCGCCGGGTCGAGGACGAGCGCCCGAGCGAAGCCGGCGCGCTTGCGCATCCCGCCGGAGAGCTCGTTCGGCATCTTGTCCATCGCCTCGGCGAGACCCACCTCGCGGAGGCGGCGGTTGCAGATCTCGCCGATCTCGTCCTCACCCTTGTCGGTGTGCTGGCGGAGCGGGAACGCGGTGTTGTCGAACACGTTCATCGACCCGAACAGGGCCCCGTCCTGGAACAGCAGGCCGAACTTCTTGCGCATCTCGAACAGCTCGTCGTCGGTCATCGCGGGAACCGACTCCCCGTGCACGAGAACGTCGCCCGAGTCCGGATAGAGGAGGCCGACGATGTGCTTGATGAGCACGCTCTTCCCGGTCCCGGACGGTCCGAGGACCATCGAGATCTGGTCATCGGGAAGGCCGAGGTTGAGGCCGTTGAGGATCCGGGTGCGGCCGAACTGCTTGACGACGTCGATGATCTCGATCGCGTCGGTGCCGCCGTGGTCGCGCTTCTTGCCCGTGTGCCACCGATACGGGTTGGGCTCCTTCGGATCGACCCCGGGAATCGAGTAGTCGCGGTGCAGGCTGCCGAGCTCCGGCGCGGGCTCCTCATAGGTACCGGCATCCTCGTCGCCGACCGAGTCCGCGAACCGCTCCTGCTCGGTTGCAAGCTGGGCGTCCTCGGGCTGCTCCTCGGCCACCGCCTCGTCGGTACCGGGCTCCTGGGTGCGCTCTCGATCCTCGTCCGCCATCACGTCCTTCCTTCGCTCATCCGCCGATCGGCGCCCTCGGGTTGGCGCCCCAGAAGATCAGGGTGCCCATCATCCCGATGATGTGGACCAGCACGATATTGAGGACCATCGACTTCGCGGTCGCGGTCCCGACCCCGACCGGTCCGCCGGAGGCCGTGTAGCCGTAATAGCAGCCGACGAGCACGATCGCGGTCGCCATGAACATCGCCTTGATGAGGCTGAATAAGAGGTCGGGCGGGTTCTGAAACATCCAGAAGATCAGGAAGTAGCCGCCCGAGGAGACCTCGCCGATCTGCTCGACCACGGCCAGATAGGAGGCCAGATAGCCGACTCCGATCGCCGCCAGGTACATGAACGGCAGCGTCATCCAGGCGCCGAGCAGCCGCGTCCCGCAGAGGAAGATCATCGGGTTGACGCCCATCACCTCGAGCGCGTCGATCTCGTCGGAGATCCGCATCGCGCCGAGCTCGGCGACGATCCCGGTCCCGACCTTGGCGGCCATCATGTAGCCGAACGCGTACGGGATCACCTCACGCAGGTCACACCAGGCGGCAAAGACGCCTGCGTAGGCGGGCGAGCCGACGGAGCGGTTGAAGTAGGCGCCCTCGATCCCGCATTGCAGGCCCAAGATGAAGACGAGCCCCCAGATGACGATCGTCGAGCCCAAGATCAGGATCCCCGCCTGGCGCAGCGCCTCGCCGAAGAAGCGCATCACCCGGCCCGTGTAGACGATCCCGAGCACCCGGCCGCAAAAGCGCCCGATGTCGCCGAGCGAGCTGAGCCAGTCTCTTGGGACTGCGAGCCAGCCCATCAGGCGCGCCCGGTCGGGTCGGCGGCCGACGGCGCGCCGGAAGCTGGCAGCTGGCAGCTGGCAGGCTGGCCGAAGCACACCGTGCCAGCTGCCAGCTGCCAGCTGCCAGCGCTCCGCTCACTTGATCACCGAGATCTCTGGATGGGTCGCCAAGAGCGTCTGCGTGAAGACGTAGTTGAACGCAAAGACGCCCAGGAAGGCGATCACGACCGCTTCGTTTACCGCCCGCCCCACCCCCTCGGCGCCTCCGGACGCATTCATCCCCTTATAGGAGCAGACGATCGCGATGATCGCCCCGAACAGGGTCGTCTTTAAGATCGACCCCCAGAGGTCGGTGACCGAGGCGTTGTTGAACAGGGTCGCGAAGAAGCCGCCGAGCGGCTGGCCGTAGGCGATCTCGGCGAACAGCCCGCCGGCGATCCCGAACAGGAGCGCGTAGATGTCGAGCAGCCCGGTGATCAGCATCAGGCTGAGAAAGCGCGGCACGACGAGGTTCTTGATCGGGTCGACGCCGAGCACCTGCAGCGCGTCGAGCTCCTCGCGGATCTTCCGCGCCCCGAGGTCGGCGGTGATCGCTGTCCCGGCGACCCCGGCGACCACGACCGCGGTCACGAACGGCGCGAACTCGCGCACCGAGGCGAGGATGAAGAAGCCCCCGAGCCGGTCCAGGGCGCCGAACAGGCTGAGGAAGTTGGCCGCCTGCAGGCCCGGGGCGCCGAACCCGAAAGCGACGGTCGAGATCAGCATCGGAAACCAGCAGAGCTGCAGCGCGAAGAGGAACTGACTGACGAACTCGCCGCCGTAGGGGTAGGGGGGCCGGACGGTCGCGGTGATCGTCTTGCCGGTCAGGATCATCATGTTCCCGACCTGCTCGAACAGCGATTTTGCGGGAAGGAATGCCCTGTCAGCGACTGATCTGACCATCTGCTCCTCCGGTCGCCGACACCACCCGGCAGCCAGTCGGACAAGATTATTCGATGGACAGCACCGCCGCCACCCCCAACCGTCAGGCGGACCGCGGGTCGAGCCGCGTTGACCGCCGATCGGGCCGGACTGGGCTGGCGAGACCCCGCGCGGTGGTATGTTCCGGCCGCCTTGGGGGAGGAGATCGCCACAAGGGTCCGCCCACAGCGCACGCTCCGAGGTGCACGGACGCTCTTCGCGCTCGCCGCGGCCGCCGTCCTCGCCTCGGGTGTCGCGGCGTGCGGGAGCAGCGGGACCCGCCAGGACGCCGACGAGCCGAGCGCTAATTTCCCCGTCGACGTCGTCAGCGCGGAGTTCCCGAAGGAACAGCGGCTCGCGCAGACGAGCGACCTGCGACTCGAGGTCAAGAACTCCGGCAACGAGCAGGTCCCCAACCTCGCGGTGACGATCTGGACCGGCGACGAGAAGGCCGGCGGGTCGTTCCAGGTGCGCTCCGACCAACCGGGGCTCGCCGATCCCAACCGCCCGGTGTGGGTGCTGGAGAACGGCTACCCGAAGCTGCTCACGGCGGGCGTCGATCAGCGCACCCTCGATCAAGCTCCGACCGCGGGGGCCGACGTCGCGCAGACCGACACGTTCGCGTTCGGGCCGGTCGCGCCCGGCGACAGCAAGGACATCGTCTGGCGCCTGACGCCGGTGGTCGCCGGGACGTACACGATCCACTACGAGCTCGCCGCGGGCCTGACCGGCAAGGCGAAGGCGGTGACCGGCGACGGGAGCAAGGTCGAGGGCGAGTTCGTGGTCACGATCTCCAGCAAGCCCCCACGCGCCAGCGTCGACGCCAACGGCAAGGTCGTCCTGCAGGGCAACTGACCCGCTCCGCTACCGTGCCTCGACGGTGCGAACGCGGAGGTGCAAGGCAACGGCACTGGCCGGATCGATCGCCGTCCTCGCAGTCGTCGCGCCGGGATGCGGAGGTTCCGGTGCGGCGCCGTCGACGTCCGCGAACGCGACTACGACGACCTCAACCGGCGAGGCGACGACGACTCGACCCACCGGCGGCCCCGGGCCGCAGGTGGGCGACGGGAACGGTGGCGTCGCGCTGCAGAAGATCGGTGACTTCGAGCAGCCGGTCTATGTCACCGGATCGCCTTTCGACGATGCCGTCTACGTGGTCGAGCAGTGCGGGCGGGTCATCCGGGTTCCGCCGGGCGGCGGACAGCCGCGCGTATTTCTCGAGATCAGCGATCAGGTCACCTGCGGCGGCGAGCAGGGCCTGCTCTCGGTCGCCTTCGACCCGATCGACGAGACGCTGCTCTACGTCTACTTCACCGACACCGACGCCAACCAGCGGATCGTCGAATACCGCCGCTCGTCGGCGGACCCGACCGTCGCCGACCCGGCGAGCGCCCGCGAGGTGCTCGAGATGGACGACGAGGCGCCGAACCACAACGGAGGCCTGTTGCTGTTCGGGCCCGATCGCGACCTCTACGTCGGCACCGGCGACGGCGGCGGCGAGGGCGACCCGGAGCGAAGCGCCCAGGATCTCTCGTCGCCGTTGGGCAAGATCCTGCGGATCGATCCCCACGACGCCGGCTCCGAGCCGTACACGATCCCGGGCGGAAATCCGTATGCCGGCGACCCCGGTGCCCGACCCGAGGTGCTGATCCGCGGGCTTCGCAACCCGTGGCGCTTCTCGTTCGACCAGACGACCGGAGACCTGTGGATCGGCGACGTCGGCCAGAGCACGTTCGAGGAGATCGACGCCGCGCCCGCGTCCCAGGTCGATTCGGGGCTCAACTACGGCTGGTCGGCGTTCGAGGGCACGGACCGCTTCAACTCGGACCAGTCGGCGCCCGGTGCGCGGCCGCCGGTGCTCGAGTACAGCCATGACCACGGTTGCTCTGTGACCGGCGGCTACGTCGTCCGCGACCGCGACCTGCCGACGCTCTACGGGCGCTATCTGTACGGCGACTACTGTGCGGGCCAGTTGCGCAGCTTCAGCGCCGACCCCCAGCGGATGGCGAGCGACGACCGCGCTCTCGGGCCGCGGGTCGCCGCCTTGAGCTCGTTCGGGATCGCGCGCGGGCAGATCTACGTGACCTCGAGCCAGGGACCGGTCTACCGGCTCGTCCCGGAGCCCGGCGGTTGAACGCTCGAGCGCGCCAGGTCCTCGTCGCCCTGGTCCTCGCGGCGCTCGGGCCGCTTGGCGGTCCTGGCGCGGATGCCGGCGCCGCCGCGGGGCACCCGCGATCGGCAAGCGCCCTCGAGCTGCGTCAGATCGGGCGCTTCGAGCAGCCGACCTACGTCACCCAGGCACCGGGCGAGCCGCACACCGTGTACGTCGTCGAACAGCCGGGGCTGGTTGTCGCCGTGCGCAAGGGCCGCGCCCTGAGCCGCCCCTTCCTCGACATCACCGAGCGGGTCCACTTCGGGTCCCGCGAGACCCCGTCGGTCGAGGCGGGGCTGTACTCGATCGCCTTCGACCCGGCTTATCAGCGAAACCGGAGCTTCTACGTCTTCTACACCGGCCCGGGCGGCAACAACTACATCGACCGCTATCGGCGAGCCGGCGGCAGGGCGGTGGTCGCCGACCCGCGATCACGGCGCTCGCTGCTCGAGATCAAGCACCCGTACGCCGACTCGCACAACGGCGGTCAGCTTCAGATCGGCCCCGACGGCATGCTTTGGGCGACCACCGGCGACGGGGGGTGCTGCGACGACGCTTACGATCAGGCGCGCAGCCTCGGCACCCTGCTCGGCAAGCTGCTGCGGATCGACCCGACCCCACCGCCGGGCTCCCGCCTCGCTCCGCCGGGGAATCCGCTGGTCGGCGTTCCGGGGCTCGACCCGATCTACGCCTGGGGGCTGCGAAACACCTGGCGCTTCTCCTTCGACCGCCTCACCGGCGCGCTGGCGCTCGCCGACGTCGGCGACAACGCGATGGCGCGCGAGGAGGTCGACTTCCTGACCCCGGGCGCCGCGGACGGGGCGAACTTCGGCTGGCCCGAGTACCAGGGCTTTCACCTCAACGACCCGAGCCGACCCGGCGTCGGCCGGCCGGTATGGCCGGTGTTCAGCTACAACCACGCCGGAGGGCGACGCTGCGCGATCACGGGCGGCTACGTCGTTCGCGACCCGGCCCTGCCGCAGCTCTACGGGCGCTATCTGTGGACCGACTACTGCGGAGGCCGCATCCACAGCTTCACGCCGCCGACCCCCACGGTGACGGGCCTCGCGCCCGACGGCCGCGCCGCCGACGATCGCGACGAAGGGCTCTACCTTCGGTACCCGACCTCGTTCGGCGAGGGCCTCTCCGGACAGATCTACGTCGTCTCGGGCGCCGGGCCCGTGTACCGGATCGAGTCGAAGCGCCGGGCCGGCCGGGCACGAACGCGGGACGGGGCCGCCGAGTAGAGTCAGCAGCCCGCGCAAGCCGCCAACGAGGAGGACACGCAGAGCATGGAGTCCGCGACACGACCCGAGGCCGCAGAAGCCGAAACCGGTTCCGCGAACGGGAGCCCGGCGGCAGCCGAGGTGATCGAGGTTCGCCGTCCCGTCGACGGCAGCCTGATCGAGACGCTCCCGATCGACGGCCCGGAGCAGGTCGCCGCGGCGGTCGCCGGCGTGCGCGCCGCCCAGCCGGCATGGGAGGCGATCGGCTTCGCCGGCCGCAGGCGGTGGCTCGAGTCGCTGCGCGATTGGATCCTCGCCAATCAGGATCGGATCGACGACCTGATGCAGGAGGAGACCGGCAAGGTACGAGCCGATGCGACGCTGGAGGCCTTCTACTGCCTCGACGCGATCAACTTCTGGTGCGAGCAGGGCCCCAGGTTCCTCGCCGACGAGGTGATCACGCCGCACATGCCGCTGCTGCGAGCCAAGCGCCACAAGATCGTCTACCGCCCGTACGGCGTCGTCGGGATCATCAGCCCCTGGAACTACCCGGTCATCCTCTCGCTGGGCGACGCGCTGCCCGCCCTCATGGCGGGTAACGCGGTCGTGATCAAACCCTCCGAGCTGACGCCGTTGACCGTGATCGAGCTGGTCCGCGCCTGGCGCGAGGAGGTCGGAGCGCCCGACGTGCTGGCGGTCGTCAACGGCACCGGTGAGACCGGCGGAGCGCTTGTCGACGAGTCGGACTACATGCAGTTCACCGGCTCGGAGAAGACCGGCAAGATCGTCATGAAGCGCGCCGCCGAGACCCTGACCCCGGTCAGCCTCGAGCTCGGCGGCAAGGATCCGTTGATCGTCACCCGCGACGCGGACCTCGAGCGGGCCGTGAACGCCACCGCCTGGGGCGGGCTCTTGAACGCGGGGCAGACGTGCATCTCGATCGAGCGCGTCTACGTCGAGGAGCCGGTCTACGACGAGTTCGTCGACATGCTGCGCGCCAAGGTCGAGACCCTTCGCCAGGGCGCCGACGGCGATACCTACACCGCCGAGCTCGGCGCGATGACCTCGCCGGCCCAGGTCGAGATCGTCTCCGAGCAGGTCGAGGACGCCCGCGCGGCCGGCGCCCGCGTGCTGACCGGCGGCAAGCGCAAGGAGGGGCCGGGTGACTGGTACGAGCCGACCGTGATCGCCGACGTCGACCACTCGATGAAGGTGATGCGCGAGGAGACGTTCGGACCGGTGATCCCGGTGATGAAGGTCAGCGACGTCGAGGAGGCGATCGAGCTCGCCAACGACAGCGACTACGGGCTCGGCTCGTCGGTGTTCGCCGGTGACCCCGGGGACGGCGAGCGGATCGCGCGCCGGATCGAGGCGGGGCACTGCAACGTCAACGACGTGCTCGTCAACTACAACGTGCTCGGGCTGCCGATGGGCGGCTGGAAGAAGTCCGGGATCGGCGTCCGCCACGGAGCCCAGGGGATCCGGCGCTTCTGCCACACCGAGGCACTGACGATCCCGCGGCTCCCGCAGGCGAAGTCGGAGCCGATCTGGTTCCCGTACAGCCCCCGCAAGCGCGGCGCCGTCCGGCGTCTGTACCGGTTCCTGACCGCGCGCGGGCTGCGCAACCGCCTCCGCGGCTGAGCGCGAGCCGGCGCGAACCTGGCTATCCGCGGGCGGGTAGCTGAGCTGCTCGTCCCAGTCGGGGCGTCCCTCCGGCGTCAGGTCGAACAGGTTCCAGACCGGCTCGAGCGTGCCGAGATGGCGGGGATCCTGTCCGGGGTCGCTCGGGGCGTAGAAGAGCTCGGAGCCCCAGAAGTGGCGAATCACCGCGCCGTCACGGTGAAACACGTTCAGCATCGGCCGCTGTTCTCCATCGGCCGTCTCGCCGAGGTAGTCACGGTTGTAGGTGTTGGCGGCCGACGACAAGAGCCGCAGGCGTCGCCAGCCGCGCTCCTCGGCAAAGGTGAGGACGCGGGAGAGCGGGGACTTCGCGACGACCGCGAAGTTGATCTGCTGGCGGGCGTGCTCGGCGGCGCCGTCGAGCTGGTCGAGCAGCGCGACGCATGACGGGCAGGGGCTCTGCTCGAGCTCCAGAAGCGCCGTCTGTCCGCTCGCTGCCCCCGGCCGGTGGTCGCCGGGGTCGCGCGGGAACATGAAGTTGTAGATCGCGAGCGAGTCCTTGCCGGGCGCGAACAGCTCCGAGAGCCTGACCTCGGTCGGGCTGCCGTCCGCCGCCGCACCCTCGAAGACGTAGTCCTCGGCGACGACGCCGCCCGGCGGCAGCTCGCGCCTCGAGGCGGCGACGGCCTCGATCGCGCGACGCAGCTCGATCTCCCGTTCGAGCAGTCGATCGCGCGCCTTGCGGTACTCCGTCGACTCTCCCGGGAAGTTGACGCTCATCGCTCTCTCCTCTTGTTCGTGGATCCGTGCCCGCCGCGCTCGGGCAGGCAGGCAGCCGGCTTGCGGCGCCTATCGGTCATGACCGGGCCCGATCGCCAGACTAATCGCGGGAGATCGCCGCAGCCGGTCATAGGCTTCAGGCGTGGACCAGCTCGCGGGAATCGGCGCCGCCGCCACGCGACAGCCGCGCGACGATCGCGTTCTGCCGGCGACGCGCTGGGGCGCGCTGGTCATCTTCGCGATCCTCGTTCCCGCGGTGATCGTGCTCTGGGGAGCGCCGGGTCATACTGCGGAGGCCTGGTCGTGGACGGTCGCGCCGGACCTGACGCCGATCTTCCTCGGCTCCGGCTACGCAGCGGGGGCGTACTTCTTCTGGCGCACGTTTCGCGCCGAGCGCTGGCACCCGTCCTCGGCCGGAGTCTTCTCGGCCGCGGTCTTCGCCGGCGTGATGCTGATCGCGACGCTGATCTCGTGGGAGAAGTTCAACCACGGCGACGCTCCGCTGCTCGCGGGGGTCGCCTTCTACGGGTGGGTCGTCGTCTACATCGCCTCACCGTTCGCGGTCATCTGGCTGTGGCTCCGCAACCAGAGAACCGATCCCCGTCGACCCGAGCCCTCGGATGCGATCGTCCCCGCCGCCGTCCGGCGGGGTGCGCAGCTGTTCGCCGCCGCGGCACTGGTCGCGGCGACGCTGTTCTTCGTCTCCCCTTCGACCGCGATCGACGTCTGGCCTTGGACCCTGACGCCGCTGACCGCGAGGGTGCTCGCGAGCTTCACGGCGCAGGTCGGCTTCGGAGCGCTGCTCGTCTCGCTCGATCCGCGCTGGAGCGGCTGGCGGCTGCTCGTCCAGACGTTCTTCGTCGCGACCGCCTTCCTGCTCGTCGGGGCGCTTCGCGCCTTCGGGGATTTCGATCAGGGCAACCCGCTGACCTGGCTGTACCTCGCCGGACTGCTGGTCGCCGACCTCGGGCTCTTCCTCCTCTACCGGTCGATGGAGGCACAGACGGCGAGCCGCGGTGGTCGAGCATGAGCTCCTGACGACCTGAGCGAGGTCGCGCACCCGGCCCAGGTCCCCGGTCACGCCGCGGTCGGGTCCATCGAGGGCTCGTCGGACTCGGCGGCGACCGCGCCGTCGCCGTCGGGCTCGGCGTCGGGCGGCAGCTCGCCGCCGCGATCGGTCCCGGCGATCAGCTCGTCGCTGCGCTTCTCGGCCGGGACGAAGCCGGATTTCATCCCGAAGTAGACCGCCTGCGGATGGTGGGCGACGATCGCGGCGGTCGACTGCTCGGGCTCGAGCGCGTAGCCGCCCGAGAGCGAGATCCCGATCTCCCCGAGGCCCAGCAGTCGCTCGACCTTGAGGTGCTCGTCCTGGTCGGGGCAGGCGGGGTAACCCCAGGAGTAGCGCCGGCCCTGATCGAGATCGATGCCGAGCCCGCGGCGGACTTCGGCGTGAAGCCACTCGGCGGTCCCCTCGGCGGTTTGGACCCCGAGCCCGTGGACGAAGAGCTGCTCGGCGAACTCGCCTTCGCGCTCGAGCGCGGAGACCCGCTCGGTCACCTCGCTTCCGACCGTCACGGCCTGCAGCGCGACGACGTCTCGCTCGCCCGAGTCGAGCGGCCTGTAGAAGTCGGCCAGGCAGATCCGGTCGTGGCGCGGCTGGCGCGGGAAGATGAGCCGCTCGATCTCGCGGTCGTGATCGGCGGGGTCGAAGATCACGAGCTCGTTGCCGTCGGCGTTGCAGGGGAAGTAGCCGAGCTTCGCCCGCGGGCGCAGATAGTCCTGCTCGGACCACATCCGCTCGAGCTTCGGCGCGAAGCCCTCGTCGCCGTCATGGCCCTCGACGATCCGTCGCCACTCCTCGCCCTTCTTCCCACGTCCCCCCCAGTGCAGCTTGAAGAGCACGTGGCGGTCGAGGTAGGGGAAGACGTCGTCGAGATCGACCGCGACCTCGCGCACGCCCCAGAACGGCGGCTCGGGAATCTCGTTGTCGGTGACCACGGCCGAGCGCACCGAGTCGTCGCTGACCGGCGGCCCCGTGTCCTCGACGGCCGGCTTGTTGCGAAGCTGGTCCGCCTCGTCGCGGATCTTTGCGACCAGCGACTCCCGCGCCGCCTCGTCGACCAGCGCATCGATCGTGTCGAGGCCGGCGAAGGCGTCCTTGCAGTAGAAGACGCCCGGCTCGTAGACCTCGTCGGACTCCTTGCCGAGCGGGTAGAGCGCTCGGCGGCCGAAGTCGCGGTTGATCGCCGCACCACCGATCAGCACCGGATAGGCGAGGCCGCGCTGATGCAGTTCCTGGATGCAGGCAGGCATCTGCTTCGAGGTCGACACCAAGAGCGCCGAGAGCCCGATCGCGTCGGCCTCGTGCTCGACCGCAGCGTCGATGATCGTCTCGATCGGGACCTGCTTGCCGAGGTCGACGACCGTGTAGCCGTTGTTGGTCAGGATCGTGTTGACCAGCGACTTGCCGATGTCGTGGACGTCGCCGAACACCGTCGCGATCACGACCTTGCCCTTCGTGTGGCCTTCGATGCGGTCGAGGTAGTTCTCGAGCTGCGCGACGGCGCGCTTCATCACCTCAGCCGACTGGAGGACGAACGGCAGGATCAGCTCACCGGCGCCGAACTTGTCCCCGACCTCCTTCATCGCGGGCAGGAGGACCTGGTTCAGGGTCGGGACCGCGCCGATCTTCTCCACCGAGCGGTCGATCTGCTCCTCGACCCCGTCCTTCTTGCGGCGCAGGATGTGCCAGTGAAGCGCCTCCTCGGGCTCCATCCCCTCGGTCGGGTCGGCGACCTCGTCCTCGTCCTCGTCGCCTTTCGACTCGAAGTGCGCGATGAACCGCTCCAGGGCATCGTCGCGACGGTTGAAGACGAGGTCGTCGGCAAGCTCGCGCTCGTTCTCGGAGATCTCGCCGTACGGGGTGATGTGGTTCGGGTTGACCATCGCCAGGTCGAGCCCGGCGTCGACGCAGTGGTGAAGGAAGACCGAATTGAGGACCGCCCGCGCCGGCGGCGAGACGCCGAACGAGACGTTCGAGACGCCGAGCGAGGTCTTCACCCCGGCGATCTCGGACTTGATCCGGCGGATTCCCTCGATCGTCTCGACCGCCGACGGCCTCCATTCCTCGTCGCCGGTCGTCAGCGTGAAGGTGAGCGCGTCGAAGATCAGCGTCTCCGGATCGAGCCCGTGCTCGTCGCACGCGATCCGCTTGATGCGCTCGGCGATCTCGACCTTGCGCTCGGCCGTCTTCGCCATCCCGACCTCGTCGATCGTCAGCGCGATCAGCGCCGCGCCGTGCGCGCGCGCCAGCGGCACGACCCGGTCGGCCTTGTCGCGCCCGGCCTCGAGGTTGATCGAGTTGACGATCGCCCGCCCCGGGATCTGCTCGAGCGCGCCCTCGATCACGCCGGGCTCGGTCGAGTCGATCTGGATCGGCGCCGGCTGGGCGAGCGAGATCCGTTTCACGAGCTGCCGCATCTGCTCGTCCTCGTCCTGGCGCTCGGTCAGAGCGACGCAGACGTCGAGCACGTGGGCGCCGCCGTTGACCTGGTCCTCCGCGATCTGGACGAGGCCGTCGTAGTCGTCGGCGAGCAAGAGCTCCTTCGCCCTGCGCGAGCCCTGCGAGTTGACCCGCTCGCCGACCAGGGTCGGGCGCGGCTCCTGGACGAGGTCGGCGGCGGTCATCATCGAGCTCACCGACGCCGGGCCCTTCGCGGGCCGGCCCTCGGGGACGTGGCCCGAGACCCGCTCGGCGATCGCCCGTATGTGCTCGGGGGTGGTCCCGCAGCAGCCGCCGACGATCGAGACCCCGTGGCGCTCGACGAACTCGCCGAGCAGGTTCGAGATCTGCTCCGGGGTCTCGGGGAAGATCGTCTCGCCCTCCGGGCCCTGGAGGGGCAGGCCGGCATTCGGGATGCAGTGAACGGGCAGCGGCGAGTGCTCTCCGAGGTAGCGGATCGCGTCCCGCATGTCCTCGGGCCCGGTCGAGCAGTTGAGCCCGATCACGTCCACCTGGAGTGCCGTGAGGGTCGTCAGGACCGCGGCGATGTCCGTCCCGAGCAGCATCTTGCCGCCCTGCGGGAGCAGCGAGACCGAGGCCTGAATCGGCAGCGAGCGGCCGGCCCGGGCGAACGCCTCGCGGGCGCCGAAGATCGAGGCCTTGACCTCGAGCAGGTCCTGCGCCGTCTCGATGATGATCAGGTCGGCGCCGCCCTCGACCAGCCCGAGCGCCTGCTCGGTGAAGACCTCGACCAGCTCGCCGAACGAGATCGCGCCCAGGGTCGGATCGTCGGACGCCGGCAGGTAGCCGGTCGGCCCGATCGAGCCGGCGACGAACCGGCTCTCGCCCGCGGCCTGGCGGGCGATCTCCGCCGCGCGGCGATTGATCTCGGGGGTCTCGTCGGCGAGCCCCCACTCGTCGAGCTTCAGCCGCGAGCCCTGGAAGGTGTCCGTCTCGACGACCTGCGCGCCGGCCTCCAGCATCGAGGCGTGGACCCCCTCGATGACGTCGGGCCGGTGGAGCACGAGCGCCTCGTGGCACTTACCGGCGAGCCCGCCGTAGTCGTCGCTGGTCAGCTCGAACTGCTCCAGCGTCGCACCCATGCCGCCGTCGAAGACGACCACGCGCTCGCGTGCGGCTGCGAGGAAGTCTCGGTCTGGATTGGCGGGCAGTGATCTCACCTCCATCGATCCCGGCTGTCGCACCATGCCTTGCTCCGGGGAGTTCGGTGGTTGCGGCGGCTTCTGTGGTCCGGGTCCCTCGGCCGCTCTGGATGGTCAGCGAAGGATAGCGGGGCGCCGCGGCTCAGTTTTCGGTCGCCCGTGCCGACCGCAGCCGGGCGGGAGCCGCCGAGAGCGCGCGCAGGCGCATGTCCTGCCAGCTGACACCCTCGCGGACCAGGGCCGGCAGCCCGAGTGCGACCGCGGTCGCGATCTCGACCGCCTGCAGGATCACGCCGTAGGCGAGCGCGTCCGCCTGGCTGACGCCGAAGCCGGTGGTCAGGACGCTCATCGTCGCGAGCTGGAAGATGCCGATGTTCGAGGGCGTCGCCGGGATCACCGCGGTGACGTTGACCGCGAACAGGACGGCGGCGGCGGCGCCGATCCCGATCTGCGGATTGCTGTCGAGCCCGAGCGCCGTGAACAGCGCGAAGCAGGCCAGGAGCTGCACGCCCCAGGCGGCAATCTGGAGCAGCGCCGCCTCGGCGCCGTGGCGGGGGTCGCGGAAGACGCGGAGGCCGGTACGCACCTTGACCAGGGCGCTGCGGATCGCGGCGATCGCCCGGGCCACCCGGCCGGAGCCGCTCTGGCGGACGACGCTGGGCGCGAGCAGGACCGCGACCAGGAGCAGGAGCGGCGCGAAGCTGAACACGAACAGCCGCTCGGAGCTCGAGTGGAAGAGGTCGGTCGAGGCGATGATCACGACGCCGAGCCCGACCAGGGCGGCGATGTTGAGCACGGTCTGCGAGACCAGGGTGCCGAGCAGCACCGGGAAGGTCTCGCGCATCCGGCCGGTACGCCGGGAGAGGACCATCGCGCGCGCCGGCTCGCCGAGGCGGGCCGGCAGGGTGGCGGACATCAGAACCCCGATCATCGTCGCCGAGGCGACGTCACGGCGGCGGAGCGGGTTGCGGGGGAGCGCCGCGCGCGCGATCTCGAACCACGAGTTGGCGCGCAAGAACATCGAGGCGACCATCAGCGCGGTCGCCACCAGCACCCAGGTCGAGTCCGAGCGGACGATGCTGGAGACGACGTTGTCGACGCCGATCCGCCGCGCGGCGATCAAGGTGAGACCGACGCCGAGCACGCCCGCAGCGCACGATCGCGACCCGGCGCGCGATCCGATGGCTGCCGGCGGCTGCCGCGGGGGCGGGGTCGAGCGACGGGAGCCGCCGCGCGGGAGCCCGGGGGGCGCCGTCGGCCGAGACGAGGCCGAGGCGGCGGGAGACGCGTTCGGTCCCGGTAGCGGGCTCCGGGGTTGCGATCGCGCGCTCGTAGACACCCTCGACGCGGGAAGCCACCAAGGGCCAGGCGTAACGCTGCGCCGACTCGCGGGCCGCCTCGCCCATCTCGGCGAGGCGCGCCGGCGCGACGCTCAGCGCTTGGAGCTCCTCGGCAAGGCTCTGGGCGTCTGCCGGGGGGACCAGGATCCCGTCGTGGCGGTCGGTGACGACGTCGGCGTAGCCGGCGATGTTCGAGGCGATCACCGGTGTTCCGGCGGCGAACGCCTCGGTCAGGACCATGCCGAAGCTCTCCCCGGCGAGCGACGGCGCGCAGAGCAGATCGGCCTCGTGGAGGCGCAGCCAGAGCTCGTCGGAGTCGACGTGGCCGAGCGTCTCGATCTTCGAGAGCGCCTCGGAGTCGCCGAGAAAGCGGGTGATCTCGCCGCGGCCTGTCCCGACGACGGTCAGCCGGGCGCGTTCGTGCTCGACCAGCGCCTCGAACGCCTTCAGCAGGACCGGCAGGCCCTTGCGTTCCTCGGGCCTGCCGACGAAGAGCAGGCGCAGCTCATCCGACGGCGGCTTCGGTCCGACCGGAGGAGCGTCGAGCTCGACCCCGTTCGGGATCACGTCGTAGTGGCCGCCGAACCATCTGCGCCCGGTCCACGCGGCGGCCTCCGAAACCGCGATCCGCGCCGAGAGCTGGTTGAACTTTCGCCGCGCGCCGAACAGCGTGGCGAGGTGGTTCGGGATCGCCTTCGTCGAGTAGGCATGGAAGGTCCCGACCACGGGGGCGTCCGGGTACGAACAGGCATCCCAGGAGGCCGTGGGCACGAGCGGCTCGTGGGCGTGGACGACGTCGGGCGCGAAGGCGCGCAGCTCGCGCCGCAGCCTCGTGATCCCGTCCGGGAAGATGCTGATGTTGGAGACGGCGCCGTTGGCTCCGAAGCCCTTGGTGCGTCCGAGCGGTACCAGGTACTCGGGCACCTGCCGGGCTTCCGGATCGGCACGGTGAAGCAGCCGGCTGAGCCGGTCGGGCGGATCCAGGGGGGCAAGCACGCGAAGCTCGTGGCCGCGGTCTGCGAGCTCCGCGGCCAGCGCCTCGACGTGCCTGTTGACGCCCCCCGGATACGTCCACGAGTAGGGCGTCACTATGGCTACGCGCACACGTCAATCGTACCCATTCACTCAGCGGGCCGACCGGAACGCCGTTCGCCGGCACCCGAGCGGCCAGTCGCCCAGAAGAATCCGGCGGCGACCGAGACGTAGATCACGCCGATCACGAGCAGGACCGAGCCGGAGTCGTTGGCGACGGTTCCGACGAGCATCCCGGCCACCGCGCCGAGGAATCCGCATCTGGCAGCCCAGCGGTCGCCGAACCACCCCAGCACCCGATCGCGCATCACGATTCCCAGTGCCAGAAGCAGGATCGCCGGTCCGAGCAGCAGCGGGTAGACGGGGTGCGTGAACGTGTGCGCCATCAGCGTCACCCGGCGGTCGAGGACGTCGAGGACGTCGGCCGCGCCGCCGGCATCGAGGACCGAGCGACTCAGATGAGCGCCGCCGAGCAGCAGATCGACTGCGAACAGCGCAGCCAGCGCCAGCGCCCCACCTCCGACGACCACGAGCGCGGCACGGCGGGGACCGAGGCCGAGCGCGAGCACCGCCGCGGTCGCCGCGCCGACCGCGAGCACGATCGCCGCGCCGACGTCGGCACCGAAGCGGCCGGGCGCAAGCGCAGCGGCGACGACCACTGCGACGCCGACGAACCAGAGCGCCGCCGAGCGCCGTTCGACCGGGGCGCGGGCCTCGAGGAAGGCGCCGGTGCCGATCAGGGTCAGAGCCGCCAGTACCGCCTCGAGCTCGTTGCCGATCCCGAAGAACCGGACCCCCCCGCCCGGGTTCGGTCCGAGCACCGAGAACGCGGTCAGATGAGAGCCGAGCACGACGTCGACCGCGTAGGCGAGAACCGAGGCGGCGCAGGCGAGTGCCAGCCCGCTGCAGCCCGGGACGGCACGGTCGCCGGCGACGGCGAGCGCCGCGGCGCCGAGTCCGACGATCAGCGCCGAGGCGAGCTCGCCCGCGTCCGGCGCCGCGGCCGCGAGCAGCATCAGCGGCGCCCAGGCGAGGGCCAGCGCCAGCAGGCGCAAGGCCACCTGCGCACCGCGACGGCGCCAGATCAGCGTCGCGAGCGCGCAGATCAGCAGCCAGACGCAGAGCGGCAGCAGGACCACGGTGTCGCGGCTGGGTCGATGCTCGAGCCTCGACTGAAGGTCGGCGACAGCGGCCGGATCGCGCTCGGACTCCGAGCTGATCACGCTCCCGTTCATCTGGTCGGGAGCGTCGAGGCCGAGGCGGTCGAGGACGGTCGGCGCGAGGTCGGTGGAGACGACGAGGCCATCGGTCCTCGTCGAGGACGAAGTCAGGTCGCCGTCGAAACCGGGCCCGGCGATCCCGGCAGGCAACAGCTCCTGCTGTGCTCGGGCGCCGGCCGCGAACGCGATCAGGGTGTCGTCCGGCCGCAGCGCGCGAGCGAGGTCTCGCAGCTCGGAGAGCCGCGGCCGCAGGACGCTCAGTCCCGGACCGCATCCCCGCTCACAAGCGCCCCCGCGGGCGATTCGCGCAGCGCCCTCGCCGTCCACGGCGACCAGGGTCGCGAGGCCGCTGTCCGGCTCCGCGGCAACGGGGACGCCGGCCTGCTCGAGCGTCGTCGCGAGCAGGCCCGGAACGATGTTCGCGGGGGCGCTGTCGGCGCGCTCGAGCACCTGCCGCCAGAGTCGGTTCGGGACCCTGCCGTTGCGCACGTAGAGGTACGGGAGGTCGCGGTCGTAGAGGCTTTCGTTGACCCGGTTGCCCTGTCCGATGTCGAGGAATGTCTGCGCGACCGGGACGGTTCCGAGGCCGGCGCTGATCAGCCCCGGCGCGAGCCCGGGCACGTTCGCGATCTGCTCGACCGTGGTCCCGAACGGCAGCACCGCGATCACCACCCTGCCGTCGGCCGGCGCGGCGTCCTCCGCCACCGCACCGGCCGGCCCGGCAAGCGTCGCGAAGCAGCACGACGAGTGCCGCTAGGATCGCCTTCGTGGCCGATCGGACGTTTGCGAAGTTCACGTTCTTGAAGCTGGATCCGGCATGGCAGCGCCGCGAGCCGGAGGCGCGCGCGGAGGATAAACGGGAGTTCCTGGCGGCCTGCGAGGACTTCGCCGTAGACCGCAGCCTGCGGGCCTACTCGACGGTCGGGACGCGCGGCGACACCGATCTGATGCTGCTCGCCCAGAGCCCGACCCTGTCCGACATCCACACCTTCCACGTCGTGCTGGCGCAGAGCGGGCTCGCGAAGTGGATGACGATCCCGCATTCCTACCTGGCGATGACGAAGCGCTCGCCCTACTCCGAAGCCGCGGCGAGGCCCGAGATCTGCCAGTCGGAGCGCAAGTACTGCATCGTCTACCCGCTCGACAAGCGCCGCGACTGGTATCGCCTGCCGCTCGAGGAGCGACGCCGGGTGATGGAGGAGCACATCGAGATCGGCCGCAGCTACCCGGAGATCACGATCAACACCGCGTACTCCTTCGGTCTCGACGACCAGGAGTTCGTCGTCTCGTTCGAGTGCGACGACCCGGGACGCTTCCTCGACCTCGTCCAGGAGCTGCGCGGCTCGGAGTCGAGCGCGTTCACGCTCCGGGACACGCCGATCTTCACCTGTATCGCGATGTCGACCGGGCGCGCCCTCGACGCGCTCGACGGCGCCGCGACCTCGCGCGCGGCGCTCGCCTGAACCGCGCTCGCTGCCTAGAAGAGGTGCACGGTCTGCGCCGAGAGCTTGAAGCCGTGGTCGTTGCGCAGGTTCACGCAGCGAACGCCGCTCTGCTTGCTCGCGCAGCGAAACCGCCCGCGGACGACGCGGTGGCCGTAGCGGAGCGTCCGGGCGCCGGGGTCGAAGACCGTGTCGCCGGCGCAGACGTAGCTGGCGGGCCGGTCGCGCTTGCCGACCGCGACTCCGCCGCCGTAGTCGACGTCGCAGTTCGGGGGCTTCGGCGGGGTCGGCCACTGGTGATTCTTGATGTCACAGCGAGCCCCCTTGCCGTAGATCAAGCAGCCGATGTTGCCGCTCGGCGTCTGGAAGAAGGTCATCTTGGCCGCAGCCGTCGACGCCAGGGTCGCGGAGGCCACCAAGCAGAGCACCAAGGAGATCGTCAGTCGCTTCATGGCATCACCCTAATCGCGATCTCGGTCGGCGCAACCCCGAGTTGCCCCGGACGCGATCCCCTACCCTTTTTCGCCCCTTGACCGCGATCGGAAGCCCGGACAACCCGCTGCGCGCCGCGATCGTCGGCTCCGGCCCGGCGGGGTTCTATGCGGCCGAGCACCTGCTGAAGCCCGAGTCGACCACCGTCGAGGTCGACATGTTCGACCGCCTGCCGACGCCGTTCGGCCTCGTCCGCGCCGGCGTCGCCCCCGACCATCCGAAGATCAAGTCGGTGATCCGCGTCTATGAGCGGACCGCGGCCCGCGAGGGCTTTCGCTTCTTCGGCAACGTCGAGATCGGCCGCGAGGTCACCGTGCCCGAGCTCGCCGACCGTTACCACGCCGTCATCCACGCCTACGGCGCCGCAACCGATCGCCGGCTCGGGATCGCCGGCGAGGACCTGCCCGGATCGCACGCGGCGACCGAGTTCGTCAACTGGTACAACGCCCACCCCGACTTCGCCGACCACGAGTTCGACCTCTCGAGCAAGCGCGCGGTCGTGATCGGCAACGGCAACGTCGCCGCCGACGTCGCCAGGATGCTGGCACTGCCCGCCGCGGAGCTCGACGTCACCGACACCGCCGACCACGCGATCGGTGCGCTCGCCGGGTCGGGGGTCGAGGAGATAGTGATCCTCGGGCGCCGCGGGCCGGCGCAGGCGGCGTTCACGAACCCCGAGGTACGCGAGCTCGGCGAGCTGACCGACGCCGACATCGTCATCGATCCGGCCGAGATGGAGCTCGACGAGGCGAGCCGCGAGTACGTCGAGTCCGAGGATTGCGATCCGACCCAGCGCCGCAACGTCGAGATCTTCACAGAGTTCTCGAAGCGCCCGGCGACGGGCAAGCCGAAGCGGGTCGTGATGCGCTTCTGCCGCTCGCCGGTCGAGATCAAGGGCTCAAACCGCGTCGAGAGCATCGTGATCGGCCGCAACGAGCTCTATCGCGACGATTCAGGCGCGATCCGCGCCCGCGACACGGGCGAGCGCGAGGAGCTCGAATGCGGGCTCGTCCTGCGCTCGATCGGCTACAAGGGAGTTCCACTCGAGGGGTTGCCGTTCGATCACCGGCAGGGCGTGATCCCGAACGATTCCGGTCGGGTCAACGACCCCGAGAGCGGCGCCCAGGTCCCCGGCCACTATGCGGTCGGCTGGATCAAGCGCGGCCCTTCGGGCGTGATCGGGACGAACAAGAAGGACGCCTTGGACACCGTGAAGTCGATCTTCGAGGACCTCGACGCGGGCAGGATCGGAGAGAGGCCCGTCGAGGACGTGGGCGGCGACGGGCCGGCGGGCGTCGTTCCGATCGCGGAGTTGCTCGCCGAGCGCGGCGCAGACCACGTCACCTACCTCGGCTGGCAGGCGATCGACCGGGCCGAGGTCGCGGCCGGCGAGCCGCACGGCCGCCCGCGGATCAAGTTCTGCAAGGTCGAGGAGATGGTCCACCACTCGCGCCAGGCCGACTCGGTCACGAACTGATCGCGCTTCGCGACGCCGACGCGACCTCCCAGCCCCAACTCTCGCGCCGGGCTTGAAGCTCCGGACGGCAGCGGCCACCCTGGCCGAGATGGCGGCGAAACATCGAAAGCATCGACGCAGGGCGGCACCGCGGGCCGAGCCGCCCAAGGGTCGAGAGCCTCACCCTGATCCGCCCACCACCCGAGAGGGTGAGGTTGGCGGCGATAGCCGCCGGGAAGGTCACCGCGTTGCGTGCGCGCGGCGAGAGGGTGAGGTTGGGGGCGATAGCCGCCGGGAAGGTCGCCGCGTTGGGGCTCGGGGGCGAGAGGGTGAGGATCGCGGCCTCGTGGGGCCGAGGTGACCGGGGGCGGCGGGTGACCTCCGGCGGAGTCGATCCAGCCGGTGTGATCGCGGGGCGCCAGCGAGGAGTGGTGACCCGCGCCCAACTGCGCGCGGCCGGCCTCAGCGTCGAGGCGATCGACCGCCGGCTTCGGGCCGGGCGTCTCCATCGGGTTCACCGAGGCGTGTATCTCGTCGGTCACGGGGTGTTCCCGCCCCACGCCAGGGAGCTCGCCGCGCTGCTGGCGTGCGGGCGGGGCGCGGTGCTCAGCCACCTCACCGCGGCGGCGCTGTGGCGGAGTCGTCGGCGGGCTGCCGGAGGTGGTCGACGTCACGGTCCGCCACCGCGCCCGCCGACAACGCGGCGGCATTCGGATCCACCGCACGAGCCGGCTCGACCGTGGCGAGCTCCGGGTCCGCGACGCAATGCCGGTGACCGCACCGGAGCGGACGATCCTCGACCTCGCCTCGATGCTGCCGGCGCGCGATCTGGCGCGAGCCGTCGACGAGGCGCGCGCCCTCGGCCTCGCCGCCCCGGAGAGGCTGCCGATCGCTCGTCGTCCGTGCGCCGCGCCGTCGGGGGGCGGCGAGGCTCCGGGCTCTGCTCGACGCCGAGCGCGAGCCTGCGCTGACCCGCTCGGAGACCGAGCGACGCATGGTCGACCTGATCGAGCGCGGTGGACTGCCACGGCCGCGGATCAACGGCCGCGTCGCGGGCCACGAGGTCGACGCTCCACAGGCCCGGGGTCGACCTGGTCGTCGAGGTCGACGGGTACGCATTTCACTCTCACCCGGCCGACTTCGAACGCGACCACTGGCGCGAGCAGGATCTCGCCGCCGCGGGAATGCGGATCTCGCGAGTCAGCCGGCGACAGCTGGTCGAGGAGCCGGAGGCTGTCCTCGTCCGCCTCGCTCGCGCTCTCGATGCACGACGGCACGCCGATCCGTGACCCCGATCCTGCGCCGTGTGCTGTAGTCCCCCTGGATGGCCGATCTCGAGGAACTGCGGCGGTTGATCGAGGAGGCGCTGCCCGGCGCCGAGGTCGAGCTGCTCGACGAGGGTGGCGGCGACCATCTGCGGGCGATCGTCGCCGCCCCGCAGTTCGACTCGATGAAGCGGATCGATCAGCACCGCGCCGTCCGCGCGGCGGTTCGGGCGCGGTTCGATGACGGCTCCATCCATGCGCTGTCGATCGAGACGACGGTTCTCGGGTCGGGCTGAGCTACCCCCGCGGACCCGAGGACGGTCGGCAGCTTCGCTACTCTGGCCTCATGGCATCCGATCCCTCCCTCAAGCAGCAGGTCGAGCAGGCGATCACCGAGAACGAGGTGCTCCTGTTCATGAAGGGCACCCCCGAAGCACCGCGATGCGGCTTCTCGTTGCGCGTCGTCGGCATCCTCGACCAGCTCGGGGTCGACTACGGAGCGATCGACGTGCTCCCCGCGCTGCAACCGTTGCGCGAGGTGACGGGCGAGCTTCACGACTGGCACACGTTCCCGCAGCTCTACGTCAAGGGCGAGCTGGTCGGCGGCTGCGACATCGTCGAGGAGCTGTTCGGGACGGGCGAGCTGGCCGAGATGCTCGACCTCGAGCAGCCGACGGACGCGACCGTCCCCGAAGCCGAGCGGATCCTCCCCGGCGGGTCGCAGACGAGCCCGCCGATGCAGCTCGGCTGAGCGCAGCCGCTCAGGCCCCGACGCCCTCGGCGGCCTCCGTCCAGCGCTCGATCGCGGTGTCGAGCTCCCGCCGGGCCCGCTCATGGCGGCGCGTCGACTCCGCCGATCGCCTCGGGTCGGCCCATTGCGAGGGGTCGGCGAGCTCCTCCTCGAGCGCGGCGAGCGCCGCCTCGGCCTTCTCGACCTCGCGTTCGAGCCGCTCCAGCCTCGCGCGCCGGTTCTTGCTCGGGCCTGAAGGCCGCCGGCGCCCCTGCGACGGCTTCGAGCGGCTCGCCGGCGGCTCGTCCTCGGAGGGCGCCGAGTCGCCGCGAACCGGCTCGGTCGCGGCTCGGTACTCGGCCCAGCCGCTCGAGTAGCTGCGCAGGCGGCGCTCCTCGATCGCAACGGTTCGGCTGCCGACGGCCTCCAGCAGGGCGCGGTCGTGCGAGATCAGCAGCAGCGTTCCGTCGAACCGTACGAGCGCCTCCTCGAGCGCCTCACGGCTCTCCGTGTCGAGGTGGTTGGTCGGCTCGTCGAGGATCAGCAGGTTGGCGTCGGAGCTGGTCAGGATCGCGAGCGCGAGCCGCCGCGCCTCGCCACCGGAGATGTCGCGAAGCGTCTTCTCGACCTCCCGCCCGGAGAACAGGAAGCGCCCGAGCAGGGCCCGGGTCCGCGCCTCCGAGAGCCCGGTCGACCGCTGCGCGTGGGCGAGCACCGTGAGCTCGGGCGCGGCGCCGAGGTCGGCGTGCTGGGAGAGATAACCGAGCTCGACCTTGTGGCCGCGGCGAAGCCGCCCGCCGTCGAGCTCGCGGCGACCCGCGAGCGCCTCGGCAAGCGTCGTCTTGCCGGAGCCGTTGGCTCCGACCAGCAGGACGTGCTCGCCGCGTTCGAGCCACAGCTCGGATTCCTCGACCAGAATCCGATCGCCGAAGGCCAGCCGTACGTCCTCGACCTCGAGCACCACGCGGCCCGAACGCTCCGCGGCCCCGAACGAGAACGCGAGCGAGCGGTTTGCCGCCGGCCCCGCGGGCTCCGCGTCCTCCCGCAGGCGCTCGATCATCTTCACCCGCGACTGTGCCTGACGAGCCTTCGTCGCCTTGTAACGGAACCGCTCGACGAACCGTTGCATCCGCGCGATCTCGGCCTCTCGACGCGCCGCATCGCGGTCGGCGGCCAGCTCTCGCACCGCCCGCTCGGCGCGCCAGGCGTGCCAGGGGCCGGCGAAGAACCGCCCGCGTCCGCCGTCGAGCTCGAGCACCGAGGTGCCGACGGCTTCGAGAAACCAGCGGTCGTGGGCGACCAGGACCACGGCGGCGTCGAGCTCGATCAGATAGCGCTCGAGCCATTCCAGCGATTCGACGTCGAGGTGGTTGGTCGGCTCGTCGAGCAGCAGCAGATCGGGCTTCGAGGCCAACACACGCGCCAGCGACGCCCTGGTCAGCTCGCCGCCCGAGAAACCGGAGAGCGGGCGGTCGTACTCATCCGGGCCGAAACCGAGCCCGCGCAGGGCAAGCTCGACGCCGTCGCGCCAGCGGTAGCCGCCGGCGTGCTCGAGCCGAGCCTGGGCGTCGGCATAGGCGGCCAGGGTCGCGGCGCCGGCGTCGCCGCCGGCCATCCTCGCCTCGAGGCGCTCGAGCTCACGCTCGATCTCGAGGATCCAGCGCAGACCGCCGGTGACGTAGTCGCGCAACCGCGACCGCTCGCGCGGAGGCCGCTGGTCGTGAAGCGCCACCCGGGCGCCCCGGCCGAGCGAGATCGTGCCCTCGTCGGGCGTCAGCTCGCCGGCGAGGGTCCTGAGCAGGGTCGTCTTGCCGCTGCCGTTGCGCCCCGAGAGGCTCATCCGGTCACCCGGTTCGAGCTTCATCGCGATGCCGCTCCAGAGCGTTCTCGCGCCTATGTGCTTGGTCAGGCCTGAGGCCGTGATCGTGGCCATTTCCCCTCCGGTTGTCCCACGTGAGACGTGGGTCGAGTCCTAACGAGGCGGGCCCGAAACGGGTCCGCGGTGAAGAGCCGGTGGCTCTACACGCTCGCCGCCTGCTCGGCGGCGTCCTCGCGGACCTGGAACGACGAGCCGCAACCACAGGCGGCGACGACGTTGGGGTTGTTGACCGTGAACCCGGCGCCCTGGAGGCCGTCGACGTAGTCGACCTCGGAGCCGAAAACGAACTGCATGCTCGGCTTGTCGACGATCACCGAGACACCGTTGTGCTCGAAGACGTAATCGTCGTCCTTCGGGGCGTCGAGCGCGAGCGCGTACTGAAAGCCCGAACATCCGCCACCGCGCACCGCGACCCGCAGAGCCTGGTCGGCCTCGCCGGCCGCGACGAGGTCGCGGATCTTCTCCGCGGCCGTTTCGGTGAGGGTCACTGCTGACTCTGGCGTATTCATCGCTTCACATTCTAAAGCACGATCACGTCCGAACGGAATACTTGTGGTCGAGGTACTGCAGGATCCGCTTCGAGTCGCAGATCACCTCGTCGCCGTCGACGAGGACGGGGACCCGCCGCTGGCGGGTCAGCTCCTCGATCTCGGGACGGGCCGAGCGCTTGTACGGCACGCGGCGCGTCCGGTGCGTGAGCTCGAGCTTGCCGAGGCGCCGCTCGACCGCCCCGCACGGGCAGAGGACGTTGGTCGGGGTCGGACAGCGGTAGAGGACGAGCTCGGCGTTCGCGGCCGCGCGGCTTCGCGCGCCTCGCGCCGCGTCCCGGGAGCTTCACGCGCCCACCATCCGCCGCGCCGCCCGGGCGGCGCCGCCGATCGCCCTCAGCGCCAGCTGCTCGGGCCCGGGGCCCCGCCGACGGTGCTCGCCGAGCTCGGCGAGCTGCCAGTTGACCGCGTCCTCGAGCGTCTGCTCGTGGGGGCGCGGCGCGAAGCCGAGTTGCTTGCGCGCCTTGGTGTTCCGGTACGTCCACCAGATCGAGGCCGAGCGGACCTCATCGGGGGAGATCGGGACCGGCAGACGTAGCCGAGCCGCCGCCTCGACGCCGGTCGCCGCCAGCGACGCCGGCAGCTTCACCGGCGGTGGCGGGACGCCGGCGAGCCGCGACAGATCCGCGAACAGCCGGTCGAGGGTGAAATTGCGACCGGCGAGGATGTAGCGCTCCCCGACGTCGCCCTTCTCGTCGGCGAGCAGCTGGCCTGCTGCGACGTCGCGTACGTCAACGATGTTGAGGCCGCCGTCGACGTAGGCGGGGATCCGGCGCAGGCAGAAGCGCCGCACCAATCCCATCGACGTCCGCGTCGGGTCGTCGGGCCCGAGCACGAACGACGGGTTGACGATCACGACGGGGAGCCCGTGGGCCGCGAGACGGAACGCCTCGAGCTCGGCCTCGTGCTTGGAGTTGACGTATGCGATGCCGAGGTGGCCGATCTCGAACGGCGTCTTCTCGTCCGCGGTGCCCTTCGGCTTCGCCGCTCCGATCGCGCCGACCGTCGAGGTGTGGATCAGTCGCCCGACCTTCGCCTCGAGGGCCTCCTCGAAGACGATCCTGGCCCCCCGCAGGTTGGCGTCGAATACCGCATCGCGGTCGGCGGCGCGCAGCGACGTCCTCCCGGCGACATGGAAGACGCGATCGACGTCGCGCATCGCCCGCCGCACGGCGCGGCGGTCGGTGATCTCGCCGGTCGCCCGCTCGAACTCGATCTCGGCGAGTGGTTCGAGCCGGGCGTCGCGCCGCGCGAACAGCCGGATCTCGTCGCCGCGCTCGGCGAGCGCGCGCACCAGGTGCGAGCCGAGGAAGCCGCTGCCGCCGGTGACCAGTGTCTTGCCCATCGGGCGGGATCCTAGAGCGCCGTGCTCGGGCTGCAGGCGAACTGATAAGACCCTTGCCGTGGCCACCGCGATTGTCACCGACAGCACCAGCTACCTGCCGCCGGAGCTGCTCGCCGAGCACGAGGTCGCGCAGGTCAGCCTCTACGTGACGCTCGACGGCGCGCAGCGTACGGAGGCCGAGATCGAGCCGTCCTCCTACGACGAGTTCTACGCGCGCCTGCGCGCCAGCGACCAGGGCGCGACCACCTCGCAGCCGTCGGTCGGTGACTTCATCTCGGTCTACGAGCCGCTCCTCTCCGCGGGCCGCGAGATCGTCTCGATCCACATCTCCGCCGGCATCTCCGGCACCTGCGAGGCGGCGCGCCAGGCCCGTCAGCAGCTGATCGACAGCGGAGCGGGCGGCGAGCGGGTCGAAGTATGGGACAGCCGCTCGAGCGCCGGCGGCCTCGGGATGATGGTCCTGGTCGCGGCCCGAGCCGCCGCGGCGGGCCAGTCGGCGGCGGAGATCGTCGCCGCGGTCGAGCGGGCCCGCGAGAGCCTGAAGCTGTGGTTCGCCGTCGACACGCTCGAGTACCTGCGCAAGGGCGGCCGGATCGGCGCCGCGCGCGCCCTGCTCGGCTCGGCGCTGCAGGTGAAGCCGATCCTCACGCTCGGCGAGGAGATCTCCCCCGTGGAGCGGGTGCGGACCCGGCGGCGGGCGTTCGAGCGGATGGTCGAGTTCGCCCGCGAGCTCGACCGCGACGGTGCCGGAGCCTGGGTCGTCCAGCACATCCAGGACCCCGACCGCGCCCGCCACCTCGTCGACGAGTGCCGCCAGATCTTCGGCTCAGAGCCGGTCTTCGTCTCCGAGATCGGGCCCGTGCTCGGAGCCCACACCGGACCCGGCCTGCTCGGCGTCGGCGGTCTCGACGCCGAGTTGCTCGGCTGCAGCAGGACACCTAGCGGCGGCGGAGAGCCATCAGCCCGCCGATCGCAAATCCGGCGATCGCGGCGCCGATGATCAGCTCGCGACGATGCTCGCGCACCTGGCGGCGCCAGTCGGTGAGCTCGGTGACCCGGTCGCGCAACGCCTCGACCGAGTGCGAGAGCTCCTGCCGCTGGGCCTCGATGTCGGCGCGGATCTGCTCCGAGGTTCGGGCGGGGGCCGGCGCCGCCTGGCGCGCCACCGGCTCGCCCGCGCCGCTCCGGTAGATCTCGGGCTCGGTGCTCACGGTCGCGGCTCGGGTCGATCGGCCACCGGGGTCGGTGCGGGCTCGTTCGCCACCGGAGTGGTGCTCGCCTCGAGCGTCTGGCGGATCCGCTTGCCCTCCTCGATCGCGAGCTCCGGGGTCGGCGGCGAGCCGGCCTTGACCGACTTGTAGGCGATCCAGCCGGCGACGCCCGCGGTCGCGAAGAAGAGCACGGCCTCGACCAGGAAGCCGATCCAGATCGAGTCGCCGAAGAAGAGGTCGTCGAGCAGCCAGGCGATCGAGTGCATCAGCAGGATCAGCCCGAGGAAGGCGAAGACGCCCGCGGCGACACCGACCGCGGAACCGCGGAGCAGCTTGGTGACCTTCTCGGTGACCTCGGTCTTGGCGAGCTCGACCTCCTCGCGGACCAGGGTCGAGACCCGCTCGGAGACGTCGAAGACCATCTCGCCGACGGAGCGATCGTCGCCCGGCCGGGGCGGCGGATAGCCGGGATCCGTCACTCGGGCGGGTCCTCCCCGAAGACGCGCTGCCAGATGGCGGCCGAGAGCCGCATCGCGACGATGCTCGCCAGCGCACCGGTCCCGGCGACCAGGCCGGTCCACATCAACCGCTTGACGATCTCGTTGTCCAAGTCGATCTACCTCGCTCGCGCGCCTACCCGCCGCGACCCCCGCAGTAAACCATCCCGGGGCGGTTTCTATCGGCTCGCGGTTGCGGGCCGCGTCTCGAGCCCGCCACAGATCGTCTCGACCACCATCAATCTTGCCCGGTCGAAGTCGTCGACGTCCCCGGGGATCAGCTCGAAGACCCAGCCCGAGAGCAGCTGCTCGATCGCGCCGTAGAACCACATCGACGCGAACTCGGCGTCGATGTCGTCGCGGAAGGCGCCCGAGTCCTGCGCGCCGCGGACGATCTTCGCGATCAGGTCGTAGGCCTGGCGGATCTCGGGCAGGTGGGTGCGCCCGAACGAGTTCGCCGCCCTGGTCACCTCGACGATGATCACCTTCATCAGCTCCGGGTCGTGGCGGTAGGAGTCGATGATGAAGCCGGCGACCGCGTCGAGCTTCTCGCGCGGGGGGATCGGGCGGTTGTCGATCTCCTCGATCGCCACCAGGAGCAGCGACCAGCGCTCGGCGAAGAGCTCGTTCAGCACCTGGTCCTTGGAATCGAAGTAGTGATAGACGAGCCCGTAGGCGACGCCCGCCTCACGGGCGATGTCGGAGACGCGGCAGGCGTGAAAGCCCTGACGGGCGAAGACGCGCACCGCGGCGTCGAGGATTTGACGGCGTCGGTCGACCGGCGGTGCCTTTGCCATCAGCCGGCCTCCCCCGCGAGCCGGGCCGTCGAGGCAGGTTCGGTCCCCTGCGGCCAGTCGTATGCCTCGGGACGACGGTTGGCGAGCGCGGGAACCGACGCCCGCACCCGCTCGAGCGCCTCGAGGTCGATCTCGGCGGATACGAAGCACTGTCGGTCGGGTGCCTGCGCGAGCACCGTCCCCCAGGGGTCGACGATCATCGAGCGCCCATAGGAGTGGTAGTGCGGGGGCGCCTCGCCGACCTGGTTCGGGGCGACGACGAAGCACTGATCCTCGATCGCGCGGGCCCGCAGCAGCACCTCCCAATGGTCGCGGCCGGTGGTCATCGTGAAGGCGGCCGGAACGGTGATCACCTGGGCGCCCGCGAGGGCGAGGATCCGGAAGAGCTCGGGGAAGCGCAGGTCGTAGCAGACGGTGAGCCCGAGCTTGATCCCGGACAGCTCCGCGACGACGACCTCGTCGCCGGGCTGCTCGCGAGCCGACTCGCGGTAGCTGACCCCGCCGACGTCGACGTCGAACATGTGGATCTTGCGGTAGCAGGCGACCAGCGCCCCCTCGCGGTCGACGACGCATGAGCTGTTGAAGAGCCGCTCCTCGCCCTCGACCCGTTCGGCGACGCTGCCGGCGACCACGTCGATGCCGAGATCGCGGGCCCAGCCGCGGGCCGCGGCGATCGAAGCGCCGTCCTCGAGTGTCTCCGCTCCGGCCGTCAACTCGTCCGGGCCGCCGAGGAGGTTCCACTTCTCCGGCAGCACCACGAGCTCGGCACCGGCGCCCGCGGCTGCCGCCACGAGCCGCTCCGCGATCTCGAGGTTTCGCGACTTGTCGGCGGTCGAGTTGAGCTGGATTGCGGCGACCCGCATGGTTTGCCCCTTGTCGACACCCCGGACCCAGGCCGGGGTGAAACCCGTTGACTGACCAGTCAATCTAGACGATCCAGGACCCGGAAAGACGTAATGCGCGGAGCGGTGCCGCCTCCGTGGATCGCCTCGGGCTCAGTTCGAGAGCAACCAGGCGATCAGCGTCGCGAGCACGAGGCACGCCTCGATCACCGCGACGAGGGCGAGTGAGCCCGCCAGCGAGCCGGAGGCGAAGCCCGACCCGAGCCCGAACAGCAGCCCGACGGCGAGCAGCCCGAGCGCGACCGCGCCCCAGAGGAGCAACGCCCGCTCCCAGCGAGCGTCGGCCTCCAGCCCCCCGCCGAGCCGAGCGTGGATCGCGAACGGGGTCGCAAACAGGGCGCCGAAGAGCCCGATCGAGAACACGACCACCCAGGGGCTGAGGTGATCGAGCGAGGCGTACGGCGGGCCGGCGGCGGCGGCGAGCGCGATCGCCGCCAGCGCCAGCGCGAGGCCGGCGATCAAGAACGAGCTCGCCCTGGAAGCGGAGTCGCGGTCCGAGGCCATCTCGGGCGAGCATCTCAGATCCGGGAGGTCTCGATTTCCGCCGGGCGGTCAACCGTTTCGTACGGCTCGCCGGATTGAACGCTCAGCCGGGTGGGGTGCTCGCGAGGCGGGGATGCCGACGAGCGGCCGGCGACCCATCGGCCGGGTCCCGGCGACGGATCGCGACGACCGCGGCGTCATCGTCGCGCGCCGCGGCGCCGAACTCCGCGAGTGCCCGGCGCACCCGCCCGACGACCAGCTCGGGGGACTCGGAGCCGGCGAGGCCGTGCTGCAGGCGCTCGACCCCGAACCGGCCGCCGCCTGGCCGGCGCGCCTCGATCACCCCGTCGGTGTAGAGCACCAGCTGGTCGCCCGGGTCGACCTCGACCTCGACCGCCTCCCAGTGCGCGTCCTCGGTCACCCCGAGCAGCGGCCCCGGGTGGCCGACCGGCTCCGCGGCGCCGTCGCGGAGGAGCATCGGATGGGGGTGCCCGGCGAGGTAGAGGACCACGTTCGAGCCTTCGGATGCGTCGTGGGGAAGAACGAGCACCGCGACCGAGCAGAGCGCCGCGTCCTCGCGGCCGTGGAGGTTCGCGTTCAGGAGCTCGAGCCCCCGGCGCGGGTCGTTCGACAGCGCGCCCGCGGTGCGGATCGTGTGCCGCGCCTCGGCGGTCACGGCGGCGGCCGCAGCCCCCTTTCCGGAGACGTCGCCCAGCACCACCGCCCAGCCCCGCTCGGTCGCGAAGACCTCGTAGAAATCGCCGCCGACCTCGTTGATCTCGCCGGCCGGCTCGTACATCGTCGCCACCTCCCAGCCGGGCATCTGCGGCAGGCGCGGAGGCAACAGCTCCCGCTGCAGCTCGTCGGCGACGCGGGCGCGCTCGTCGGCCAGCCGGGCGTTCTCGATCGCGACCCAGGCCCGATTCGCGACCTCGGTCGCGAGCGCGAGGTCGTCTGAATCGAAGCGACGGGAGCCGGTCTCGTTGACGAACGCGAGCACGCCGGGGGTGCGACCGGCGAGGCTCATCGGAGCGATGATCGCCGAGGACATCCGGAGCTCTCGCAGCAGCGCCAGCTGCGCCTCGCCCCCGGCCGCCGAGCGCAGCATCTCGTCGGTTATCTCGACCAGCAGGGGCTCTCCGGTGCGCACCGATGTCGGGATCGCGCCACGGTCGTCGACCCGGATCGGGTAACGCTCGCCGAGCTCGCGGATTCGAGCGGCGCGCTCCGGGTCGGTGTGCGCGACCGCGACCTGCTCGATCACCCCGTCGCGATCGAGCATGTTGACCGAGCACCAGTCCGCGAACTCGGGCACGAGCAGCTGAGCGACGTCGTCGAGCGTGCGTAGATAGTCGGCCGAGTGCGAGAGCAACTCCCCGGTCCGGGCCAAAAGCCGGCTCGAGAGCTCGGCTCGCTTGACGTCGGTCACGTCCTCGATCGCGGTCACGGAGTAGAGGACCTCGCCCGCCTGGCCTTCGATCACCTGCGCTCTGGTCCGGATCCAGCGCTCGCTGCCGGTTTCGCGATCGGTCACCCGGAGCGTCTGAGCCTCGGTCTGCTGCCCGGTGAGCGCCCGGCGCCCGACCAGCGCCGCGGCCCCGACCTCGTTGCCCTCCTCGTCGCGAATCACGAAGCGGTCGCGGATCCTCGCGGTCGGCGTCGAGGTCGCCTCCTCGGCGGTCTCGTAGCCGAGCGACCTGACCGCCGCCGGGTTGGCGAAGACCAGTTCGCCGTCGGAGCCGTGGATCACGATCGCCTCGTCGAGGATCGACATCACCGTGTCCATGCGGCGCTCGATGCTCTCCAGGTCGGAGAACAGGCCCGCGTTGTCGAGCGCGAGGGCGATCCGGCCGCCGAGCGTCTCCGCGAAGCGAACGTCGTCGGACCCGTAACTGCGCTTCGACCAGGCCGTGATCATCGTCAGCGCCCCGAGGTTGCGGTCGCGTGCCCGTAGCGGCACGGTGATCGCCGACCGCAAGCCCGAGCGAGGCGAGGAACCGGCGGTCCTCCGGTGAGTGGGACATCCGCGACACGAGCTCGTCGTTGACCTTGGGCCACCAGCGCGGGATGTTCTGCCACGAGCGCTCCCCGCGGACGAGCCAGTCCGGAAGGCTGTGATCGCGGCGGCGTATCCCCTCCTCGACCGCCTCGGCGTCCGCTCTCCCTCGCGCCCGGACGGCGAGTCGCGAGACGCGCTGATCGTGAACTGCGTCGACCATGCAGATGTCGGCGACGGCCGGGACGATGACCTCGGTCACCCGGGCGAGGGTCTCGGCGAGCGGCAGCGAGCCGTCGGCGATCGCGCCGACCGAGTTGAGCAGCTCCATCCGTCCCGCTCGTCCCACCGCCCGCGTCCGATACCACGCACCGACTCCGGCGAAAAGCGTCCCGAGGACGATCACGCCGACCCGGGCGATCTGCTCCGCGCCGCCGACGTTCATGTTCCAGACCGGGCTCGCGATCGCGGCCGCGACGGCGAGCGCGCCGATCCCCGCGGTTGCGATCGGCCCTGCGAAGAACGCGGTCAGAAAGGGCGCGACGACGAACGTCCCGACGATCGCCGCCGACTCGTTGTCGAGCAGGACGTCGAGGGCGACGCAGGCGGCCAGCATGAGCAGCCCGAGGACAACCCCCGTGCGGGTGCGATCGAGGCTGCGCGCAGCCTGCCGGCGGCGCTCACGCGCTGTGCTGATCGAGGCTTCCATCCACTGAACCGCCGGCCGCCCGGCCTCGGGCTTCCGACGCGAGTGAATCTACCGCCTCGTGCCCGCGCGGGACGAATTTGCGGATCCCCGTTTCGCACCCAATCGCTGGACTAAGATCGTCGGCAGGTTGAACAATGCGTTCAAAATCGAGGCCGAGTCCGAGGGCGACCTGGATGTCGTGAGCGTCAGCGGGGAGCTGGACCAGGGGACCGAGCCGCAGCTGCGCGAGGCGCTGACGACGGTGCTCGACGAGGCCGACGGCCCGGTGCTCGTCAACCTCAGCGACTGCCACTTCATCGACTCGACCGGGCTCGGCCTACTGGTCGAGGCAAAGCGCCGGCTGAGCGAGGCTCGGCGGCGGTTCGCCGTCTGTTGCCCGGACGAAGACGTGAGGCGGCTGCTCGAGCTGACCGGGATCGACGAGGCCGTGGGCCTGTTCGACACGCTCGACGAGGCCCTGGCGGAGCTCGCGGGCGACTCGGCTTCCTGACCGACGCGGCCGCCCGTGGCGGCCGAAGTCGTTCGCCGCCGGCGATCTGGCCGACGTGATCGCTCAGCCGATCTCCGCGCGATCAGCTCCGGCCCCCCGCCTCGCTCGATTTCCCTTCACCCTCTGGGTACCGACCCTGACGCTCGGCATCCCCCGACACCGCGGTCAGCAGCTTCCAGAGGGCCTGCCGGCTGATCCGCGAGATCTGCATCTGCGAGACCCCGAGCATCTGCCCGATCTCCCTCTGCGTGAGCTCGTCGACGAACCGCAGCCGCAGCACCCGCCACTCGCGCTCGTCGAGACCCGCCGAGTCTGAGGCGAGCTGCGCCTCGACCCGGTCATACCCGGACTCGGCGGTCTCGATCAGGTCGACCGCCGGTGTCGACTCGGCTTCGGCAATCCGTGGAGCATCGAGCGACAGAGTCCGTCGCGCGTGCCCGGCCTCGATCGCTTCGAGCACCGCTTCGGGCGTCACGTCGAGACGGTCGGCGATCTCGACCGGGGTCGGGACCCGTCCGAGCTCCTCGGTCAGGTTGCCGGTCGCGTCATCGACCCGCATCGTCAGCTCCTGAAGGCCGCGCGGAAGACGGACGTTCCAGACGTGGTCGCGGAAGTGGCGGCGCAGCTCGCCGAGGATCGTCGGCACCGCGTACCCGGCAAACGGCGTCCCGCGCCCCGGGTCGTAGCCCTCGACCGCCTTCACGAGCCCCAGGTTGGCGACCTGGACGAGGTCGTCGAGCGACTCCGTCCGACGCCGGTAGCGCATCGCGAGTGAGCGCGCGAGCGGCATGAACCGCCGCACGATCTCCTCCCGAACGCGAGGGTCGTGCCGGCTCGCGTAGCGGCGCAGCAACGTCTCCTCGTCCGCCAAGCCGGTTGCCGACTCCGTCCCGCCGGGCGGCCCGCTCACACCGCCGCTGCTCAGCATCGCCTTCACTTCGCCTCCTGATCGGTTCGACTGACGAGCGACGAACCGTCGGAGGGGCACCTGCGAAGTGGGTCCGGCGGCGTGGTCGCCTTGGGCGTTTCGCTAGTGCCCGGCCAAGTCGGTGAAGGCCGGTCCCTTGGGCACCGAGAGTGTAGCCGTCTGCCCGCTTTCTCAAACCTCGCCGAGGGAGGCCAGGGCCCGCTTCCGGCGCGGATCCGCGAGCGGGTTTCTCGGGTGGTCATTCTGGGTACACCATGGGCTGGGACAAGGGCCCGTTTTCGGGATTAACCCCCCATATCCCGAAGCCGTGTGGTTGCAAAACGGCAAGGGTGCCCAATCCCTCTCTGAGTGGTAGCTCGACGAGCCCCGATCGGGGCTCGTCGGCTTTCCGGGCTCGCCCGGACCGTGACGACCGCGCGCGGTTCAGTATTGGTTCGGGGTGATGCGGATCCTCGCGACGCTGATCGCCGCCACGGCGCTCCTACTCGCGGCCGGCTGTGGCGGCGGCGACGAGTCGACGACGGCCTCACCGGACGGCCCGCTGGTCACCTATTCGAAGTCCGGAGGGATCGCCGGGATCGAGGAGCGGCTGGTGATCGAGCCCGACGGCAGCGCCACCGTGAGCACCGGCCCCGACGGATCGCAGCGGTCCTTCGCGCTCGGCGCCGACGAGCTCAGCGTGCTCGAGGCCGAGCTCGAGGCAGCCGATCTCGACGCCGTCGAGGATCGCCCGACCGGATGCGCCGACTGCTTTCACTACGAGATCTCCTACGGAGGGAGCACCGTCGGTTATGACGAGATCATCCAGCCGCCGCAATCGGTCGCAGCCGTCGTCTCACACCTGGCCGCCCTGGTTGACGAGCACGCGCCGGCGGACGCCCGTCGCGTCCGAGGCACAGGGCTCACCCGGCGCGCTGATCTAGATGATTGATTCCACGGAGTCGGTGCGTGAGGTCGTGGATCACTCATCTAGGCTGGTCGATCGTGATCGACGTCCCGGCGAGCGCATTCGTGACCGGTGGCTCCGGCTTCATCGGCGGCCGACTGATCGAGCGACTGACCGCGAGCGGCGCCACGGTGCGGGCCCTGGCTCGCTCCGACGAATCAGCGGCAGCCGTCGAGGCCCGCGGCGCCGAGGCGGTTCGCGGCGACCTCGCCGACCGCGCCGCGATCGCTGCCGGCGCCCGCGACTGCACGACGGCATTCCACCTCGCCGCCCACCTCGGGACCTGGGGCCGGCGGGAGGACTTCATCCGCGACAACGTCGCCGGGACCGAGAACGCGCTCGCCGCCTGCCGCGAGGCCGGCGTCGCCCGCTTCGTCCACTGCAGCACCGAGGCGGCGTTGATCGCAGGCAGGCCGCTTCACATGGTCGACGAGACGGCGCCGCTGCGCCCCGATTCGAAGGCCCTGTACTGCTCGACCAAGGCGCTCGCCGAGCGCGCGGTGCATGCCGCCGCCGCGCGCGGGTTCGAAACGGTCGTCCTGCGCCCGCGGTTCGTCTGGGGACGCGGCGACACGACGCTGCTGCCGTCGATCACCGCGATGGTCGAGCAGGGCAAGTTCGCGTGGATCGGCGGCGGGCGGCAGCTCACGGACACCACCCATGTCGACAACGTCGTCGAGGGCCTGCTCGCCGGCGCGGCTCACGGGCGTCCGGGGGAGGCCTACTTCGTCACCGACGGCGACCGGGTCGTGTTCAGGGACTTCGTCTCGGCGCTGCTCGAGACCCAGGGCGTCGAACCGCCGAGCCGCTCGGTACCCGCCTGGCTCGCCGGCGGGGCGGCGGTCGCCGGCGAGGCGGCCTGGAAGCTGCTGCCGCTCGGCGGCGAGCCGCCACTGACCAGGTTCGCCGTCTGGGTCTCCTCGCAGGAATGCACGATCGACATATCCAAGGCCCGCTCCGAGCTCTCCTACGAGCCTCCGAAGAGCCGCGCCGCGGGGCTCGCCGAGCTCCGCGGCGGGGGCGATGCGCCCGCCATCTAGCGCCGACCGCCGATCATCCGCCTCGGGCGCGGTCGCCCTCCAGCCGGGCGACGAGGAGCTTCGTGTGCAGGGCGGCGATCAGCTCGTTCAGGGGCCCGATCCCCGCCTCGATGATCTCCATCGCGCGGTCGGGGTCGACGTCGCCCGCGAGCCGCTCGGTCAACACCCGTACCTCCTCGGCGACCAGCGGCTCGAGCGCCTCCTTGTAGCGCAGCGTGTCGTAGACGGTGAACCCGAGGCTCTCGTCGTACCCGCCCGCCCTGAAACGGCTGATCGCCTCGATCACGCGGACGTCGGACGGCGAGTAGCCGTCTTCATCGGGGCTCAGCACGCCGACCGTTGCGAGGCGGTCGAGCACGTCACGCGGGACCTCGTAGCGCCCCTCGACCTCCGCCGTGGGGACGCGCTCGCGCTCGCCCGCCAGGGCGCGGTCGAGAATCCGGTCCTCGAGCTCGATCATCGCCCGGAGGCGCTCGGGGTCGCGGTCGGTGTCATCGAGCAGGTCGCGGATCACCCGCAGCGGCATGAAGCGCTCCTCCTGGAGTTGCTTGATGAGCCGAATCCGCTCGACGAACCCGGGCGGGTAGTAGGCCATGTTGCGCGATGTCTTCACGGGCTCGGGGAGCAGCCCCTCGCGCAGGTAATGGCGCACGGTCGCCACCGGGACGTCGGCGAGCTCGGCGAGCTCGGAGATCCTCAGCAGCTCCTCTCCGGACTGACGCGAGACCGCGGATTGCGGGCTCACGAGAGGAACCTCGCCTGCTCGGGCGCTGCGCCCTGGCCGGCCGCGGCACCGTCGGCGAGGAGCTTCGCGATCGCGTCGGCGTCGATCCCGGCCTCGCCGAGCACCTCCGCCGTGTGCTCCCCGAGCGCCGGAGCCGGACGGGTCGGGTCGGCCGGGGTCCGGGAGAGCTTCACCGGATGCCCGAGCAGGCGGACGGTCCCGAGCTCGGGCTGCTCGACCTCGACCACCATCTCGCGGGCCCGGACGAGCTCCGAGTCGAGCGCCTCGTCGAGGTCGAGCACCGGTTCGATGCAGCAGTCGTGCTCGTCGTTGAACGCTGCCCACTCGGCCCTCGTCCGGCCGCGGAAGACCTCGGCGACCGCCGCGTGTCCCTCCGAGCCCGGTCGCGCGAATTGGTGCTGGAGCAGATCCTCACGCCCGGTGCCGTCGCAGAACGCCTTCCAGAACTTGGGCTCCAGAGCGCCGCAGCTGACCCAGCCGTCCGCGCACTGATACGGCAGGTAGCAGGCGACGCCTCCGTTCAGCATCTCGGACCCGCGCCGGGGGACCCGGCCGTCGCGCAGGAACGCGGCGGCGACCATCGCCAGCCATGAGAGCGCTCCGTCGGTCATCGAGGCGTCGACGACCTGGCCCTCGCCCGAGCGCTCGCGCTCGTGCAGCGCGGCGAGGATGCCGAAGCTCGCCATCAACCCCCCTCCGCCGAGGTCGGCGACCTGTCCGGCCGACGACACAGGCGGGCCGTCGGCGGCGCCGGTGAGCCCGAGCAGTCCGTTGAGCGCCAGATAGTTCGTGTCGTGGCCGGCGCGGGCGGTGTTCGGCCCGTCGAGGCCGTACCCGGTGATCGCGCAGTAGACGATCCGCGGGTTCTCCTCGCGCAGGCTGTCATAACCGACGCCGAGCCGGTCGAGGACGCCCGGGCGGAAGCTCTCGAGGACGACGTCGGCGTGGCGGACCAGGGCCAGGAACGCGTCGCGGCCGGGCTCGGACTTGAGGTCCAGCCGGACCGAGCGCTTGCCACGGTTGAGCGCCAGATAGAGCGCCGAGCGGGTGCCGAGCCGCTGCGCCGAGTCGTCACCGTAGAACGGCGGCGCCCAGCGGACGTAATCGCCCATCCCCGTGTCCTCGACCTTGATCACGTCCGCTCCCAGGTCCGCGAGCAGCAGCGAGCAGAAGCCGCCGGGAAGCAGCCGGCTGAGGTCGAGGACCCGGATGTCGCTAAGTGGCGGCTCGCTCACGCTTCGGCACACCCAGCATCTCGCGCGCCTCGCCGACCGTCGCCGCCCGGCGGCCGACGTCCTCCGCCATCTGGCGTGCCTTTGCGATCAGCTCGCCGTTGGAGCGCGCCATCTCGCCGTTCGGCAGGTAGAGGTTGTCCTCGAGCCCGGCGCGAACGTTGCCGCCGAGCACGAGCGAGGAGCCGAGCAGCTTCCACTGGTCGCGGGAGATGCCGATCACCTGCCAGGCGTTCTCGCCCTCGGCGCCGCCCGGGACCTGGTCCGACATCAGCGCGACGTTGCGGGCGGTCGGCCGGATGCCGCCGTTGACGCCGATCACGAGCGAGATCTGCAACGGCGAGGAGAGGATCCCCATGTCGAGCAGCGGGTCGACGTTGGCGACGTGGCCGGCGTCGAAGCACTCGTGCTCGGGCTTGATCCCGAGCTCGTTGAACGCGGTCAGAAACTCGATGATCGTGTCGAACGAGTTCTCGAACACCGCCTTGAAGACGAACTCCTTGCGGCGGCGCGAGTATTTCGCGTAGTTCATCGAGCTCATGTTCAGCGCCGCGACGTCGGGGCGCAGCTCGCGCAGATAGTCGAGCCGCTTCTCGATCGGGACGCCGATCGCGCCGGTCGAGTAGTTGACGATCACGTCGTCGACCTCGGCCAGGATTGCCTCGGTGATCGCCCGGAAGTCGTCGATCTCGTAGCTCGGCGTGCCGTCCGGGCGTCGCGCGTGGATGTGGATCTGCGACGCGCCCTCGTCGACCGCCCGCCGCGCCTCGGCCGCGTACTCCTCGGGCGTGTACGGAATCGCCGGGCACTGATCGCGGTTCGCGATCGCCCCCGAGATGCTGCAGGAGATGATCACCGGGTCCTCGAAACGGCTCATACGGGCATCACCCCGTGCTTGCGCCAGGGCCGCAGGACCCGCTTGTCCTTGGCCATCCGCAGGCCGCGGATGATCGTCGGGCGGGTCTCGCGCGGGTCGATGATGTCGTCGATCAGCGCGTTGTTGGCGGCGACGTAGGGATCGATCGTCTCGCGAACCGCGTCGAGCATCGCCTCGCGGGTGGCGTCGGGGTCGTCGGAGGCCTCGATCGCCGATCGGCCGATGATGTTGACCGCGCCCTCGGCGCCCATGACCGAGATCTCGGCGCTCGGCCAGGCGACGATCAGGTCGGGCTCGTAGGCCTTGCCGTTCATCACGTAGTAGCCGGCGCCGTAGGCCTTGCGGATGACCACGGTGATCTTCGGGACCGTGGCTCGCGAGATCGCGTAGAGCATCTTCGCCCCGTGGCGGATGATCCCGGCGTGCTCGACCTTCGAGCCGACCATGAACCCGGGCACGTCCTGGAGGAAGACGAGCGGAATCTCGAATGCGTCGCAGAGGTTGACGAAGCGGGCCGCCTTGTCGGCCGAGTCGTTCTCCAGGATTCCTCCGAGGTGCTTGGGCTGGTTGGCGACGATCCCGACAGGCTGGCCTCCGAAGCGCGCCAGACAGGTGATCAGCGTCCTCGCGAACTTCGGCTTGATGTCGAAGTACTCGCCCTCGTCGACGATCTCGGCAATCAGCTCGTACATGTCGTACGGCCGCCGGTTGGACTCCGGGACGATCTCCAGCAACCGCTCGGACATCCGGTCGTCGGGGTCGTCGGTCGGCCGCAGCGGCGGCTTCTGCTCGCAATTCGGGGGAAAGAACGACAGGTAGGCCTTGACCGCCTCGATGCACTCGCGATCGTCGTTGACCTCGAGGTCGCCGACGCCGGACTTCCGGCAGTGGACCTTGGCGCCGCCGAGATCCTCCATCGAGATCTCCTCGCCGGTGACGGCCTTTGTCAGATGCGGGCCGGCGAGCGCCATCGCGCCCTGGCCGACGACCATCGGGACGAAATCCGAGAGCCCGGGGATGTAGGCCGTGCCGGCGGCGCAGGGGCCCATCATCGCGGCGACAAGGGGGACGACACCCGACATCGTCACCTCCTCGCGGAACAGATGCCCGGAGCCCGCGAACAGCGATCCGGTCGCCTCCTGGATCCGCGCTCCGGCCGAGTCGAGGAGCCAGATCAGCGGGATGCGCTGGTTCAGCGCCAGCTCCCGCAGCCGAGCCATCTTGATCTCCCCGGTCATCCCCATCGAGCCCGCCATCACGGTGAAGTCGTAGGCGGCGATCGCACACCGGCGGCCGTCGACGTCGCCCCAGCCCGTGATCACGCCGTCGGCCGGCGCCTTGCGGCCCTCCATCGAGCGCTGCGAGAAATGCGGGCCGGCGTGGATCCCGAGCTCGACGAACGTCCCCGGGTCGACGAGCAGGTCGAGTCGCTCGCGCGCGGTCAGCTTCCCGGCATCGTGCTGCTTGGCGATCCTCTCCTCACCCCCGCCCAGCTTCGCCGTCTCGCGACGCGCGTGCAGATCCTCGACCAGGTGCTTGAGCCCGGTCGCCTCGCCCGCCTGCGTCTCGGGCGGCGCCTCGGGCGCCTCCGCCCCATGGTCTCGCTGCTCCCTGCCCCCCGACCGCTCCGCGCTCATCTTCCCTTCCATTCCGGCTCACGCTTCTCGAAGAACGCGGTGACGCCCTCGATCGCGTCCTCGGTCGAGAGCTCGATCGTCAGCTGCGAGCGAAGGTAGTCGAGGGCGTCGGCGAGCGGCATGTCGAGCTGTCGCCAGATCGCGTCCTTGCCGAGCCTCATGACCAGCGGCGACTTCGCAGCCAGCTTCGTGGCCCAGTCGGCGACCGCGGCGTCGAGCTCGGCGGCCGGAACCACCTTGTTGACGATCCCCGCCTCGCGTGCCTGCTCCGCGGTCAGGCGCTCGCCGAGCAACAGCATCTCGTTCGTCTTCTTGCGCGGGACGTTGCGGTAGATCAACGCCATGACCATGAACGGGAACAGGCCGACGTTGATCTCTGGGGTGCCGAACCCGGCGTCCTCGCCGGCGATGATCAGATCGCACGCGAGCACGATCCCGAGCGCGCCGGCGAGCACGTGACCGCGGGCGGCGACGATCGACGGCTTGCCGAGCTCGCCGAGCTCGATGAAGACCCGCGGGAACAGCGCCGCGGCGCGGTACTTGTCGGCGGTTGGCGCGTCGGCCGCGAAGCCTCCGAGGTTGGCGCCGGCCGAGAACACCCTCTCGTGCGACGAGGCGAGCACGACGACGCGGACGCCGTCATCCGACTTCGCCGCGCGCAGCGCCTCGAGCAGCTCGGAGAGCAGCTGGTCGGAGAGCGCGTTGCGGGTCTCCGGGTCGTCGAGCGTGATCGTCGCGACACCCTCGGCGACCGCGTAGCGGATCTTCTGGAACTCAGTCAAGAGTAGAAAGTATTACTCTTTACTCTCTACTTTGTCGAGCGGACGGATCGAGGAGACAGACGTGGCGACAGCGACCTCCAGCGTGATCAAGCCCGAGCACGAGGCGACGCGCAAGCACTTCATCTTCACCGACGATCACCTCGACCTGCGCGAATCGATGAGCGCCTGGGTCAAGAACGAGCTGCACCCGCACCGCAACGAGTGGGAGGAGACGCTGTGGCCGGACGAGGCGATGCGTCGCGCCGGCGAGCTCGGCTACCTCGGCCTCTGCTTCCCGGAGCAGTACGGCGGCCAGGGTGGCGACTACTTCTACTCCCTGGTCCGCGCTGAGTGCATGAGCTACTCGGGCTCGGGCGGGACCAACATGGGGTTCGCGGTCCAGACCGACATGGTGCTTCCCCCGGTCCACCTGCTCGGGACCGAGGAGCAGAAGCAGCGCTACCTGGTCCCGGGGATCAAGGGCGAGCGGATCGGATGCCTCGGGATCACCGAGCCCGGAGCCGGCTCCGACGTCGCCGGGATTCGCACCAGCGCGATCCGCGACGGCGACGAGTACGTGATCAACGGCGCGAAGACGTTCATCACCAACGGGGCACGGGCGGACTTCTGCGTCCTGGTGACGAAGACCGATCCCGAGGCCCGTCACGACGGCATGACGCTGTTCCTGGTCGACCTTCGCGACCCCGACGGCGACCCGGTGCCCGGGTTCTCGGTCTCGCGAGAGCTCGAGAAGATGGGCATGCACGCCTCTGACACCGGCGAGCTCGCGTTCGAGGAGATGCGGGTTCCGGCCGACGCCGTCCTCGGCGAGATCGGCAAGGGCTTCTACCACATCTCCTGGGAGCTTCAGGGCGAGCGGCTGGTCGCCGCCGCGGGGTGCTACGCGTCATGCGAGCGGATGTTCGAGCGCACACTCGCGTACGCGAAGGAGCGCGAGGCGTTCGGGCGCCCGATCGGAAGCTTCCAGGCGATCCGGCACAAGTTCGCGGACATGGCGACGAAGATCGAGGCGGCGAAGCAGATGGTCCACGCGACCGCGTGGCGATTCGCGAACGGTGAGTACCCGGTCCGCGAGATCACGATGGCGAAGCTGTTCGCGACCCGCGTCTGCCACGAGGTAGCCGACGAGTGCGTGCAGATCCATGGCGGCTACGGCTACATGAAGGAGTACGAGATCGAGCGCGCGTTCCGCGACCAGCGCCTCAACCGGATCGGCGCCGGCACCGACGAGATCATGCTCGAGGTGATCGGTCGCTCGTACGGGATCTAGCCGACCGCGATCAGGCCAGTCCCGCCCGTCCGCGATTCTCGAACACGCTGTCGAGGGCGGCGTCCCGCGCAACCGCGAGCGCTCCGCTGAGCACCGCCGCGTCTCCAAGGCTCGAGGCCTCGAGCCGGGGCGGGTAAGGAAGCGAGCGATCGAGCACGGACCGGATCCGGGGCAGGAGCAGGTCGCCGTTGGCGCCGATGCCGCCGCCGAGGACGACGAGCTCGACGTCGATCACGGCGGCGATCGGAGCGACATGGAGGGCGACCCGGCGCGCCTCCTCGTCGACGACCGAGACCGCGAGCGGATCCCCGGTCCGTGCCGCCGCGAAGATCGCGGGCACGTCGAACGGCTGCTCGAGCCGCGTCCGGCCGCCCCCGGCGGCCGCGGCCCGCTCGGCGAACGCCGAGAGCGCCTCGGCGCACGGGTCCGAGTCGCGCTCGAGGCCGGCGCCGAGTGCGTAGTCGACCTCACCGGCGCCGCCGTTGTGGCCGCGGTGCAGCTCCCCGTGCAGGACGACCCCTGCCCCGAGGCCGGTGCCGATCGAAAGGAACACGAAGTCGGCGACCCCGCGTCCGAGGCCGAGCCATTGCTCGCCGAGCGCCGCCAGGTTGACGTCGTTCTCGACCGTCACCGCGACTCCGAGCCGCCGCTCGAGCTCGGGACCGACTCGCATGCCCTCGAGGCCGTGGACGTTCTCCGCCAGGCGGACCACCCCGTCGTCGCCGCGGACGACACCCGGAACCCCGACGACGGCGCAATCGATCGCCTCCGCCGAAAGCCCGCACGAGGCGACCAGGCCCTGCTTCAGCTCCGCGGCAGCGTCGAGCGCCGCCTCGGCCTCCGCGCCGGCGAGCTCGACATCCTGGCGCGCGCAGACCTCGCCGTCCAAGTCGCAGATCGCACCGCGAAGGAAGCGGGCGCCGATGTCGACGCCGAGCGCGAGCGCCGCCTCGGCGACCGGCTCGAAGAACGTCGCGCCATAGCTCGGGCCGTTGCCGTCGGGCTGCGCCTCCCGGACCAGCCCGGAGTCGATCAGCGATTGCAGCGCAAGCGAGACCGTCGGCTTCGAGATCCCGACCGCGCGGGAGATCTCGGCGCGCGAGATCGGGGCGCGCTCGCGGATCACCTCGAGGACGGTGCGCTCGTTCATGTGCCGCAGCAGCGGCGGCGTCGCCGGCGACCGAGTCGGAGGGCTCATCGCATTTCGCTCGGCGGGCTCAGGAGCCGAGCCGCTCTCCGGTTTCCGGATGGAAGACATGGACCTCTCCGGTTCTCGAGCCCAGCGTCAGCTGCTCACCACGGGTCGGCGCCAGCCACGGGTCGACCCTGATCGTGAGGTTGGTCGGGCCGGCGGGCAGGTCGACGACACAAACCGCGTAGGCGTCCGAGCCGAGCTCCTCGACCATCTCGACCCGCGCCGTCACCCCGTGGTCGGCGGGCTCGAGCGACTCCGGGCGCAGCCCGACGATCACCTCGCCGAGGCCCGCGGCGGCGGCGGCCGCGTCGGCCTCGATCCCGAAGGTCGCCCCGTCGAGCACGACGTTCGCCCCCGAGAGCGGCAGCTTGCACAGGTTCATCGCCGGCGAGCCGATGAACCCGGCGACGAACGTGTTCGCCGGGTGCGCGTAGAGCTGCCGCGGGGTGCCGCACTGCTGCAGGCGGCCATCACGAAGGACGGCCACCCGATCGCCCATCGTCATCGCCTCGACCTGATCGTGGGTGACGTAGACCGTGGTCACCCGGAGCCGGGCCTGAAGGGCCGCGATCTCACCGCGCATCTGGACCCGGAGCTTGGCGTCGAGATTCGAGAGCGGCTCGTCCATCAGGAAGGCCTTCGGCTCCCGGACGATCGCCCGACCCATCGCCACCCGCTGGCGCTGGCCACCCGAGAGCTGACCGGGCTTGCGACCGAGGTACTCGGTCAATTCGAGCAACTCCGCCGCCTCGGCCACCCGGCGCTCGCGCTCGGCCTTGGGCACCCGCGCCATCTTCAGCGGGAACCCGATGTTCGCGGCCACGTCGAGAAACGGGTAGAGGGCGTAGTTCTGGAAGATCATCGCAACGTCGCGATCCTTCGGAGCGACGTCGGTGACGTCCTTGCCGTCGAGGACGATCGCCCCGGCGTCCACCTCCTCGAGGCCGGCAAGCATCCGCAGCGCCGTCGTCTTGCCCGAGCCGGATGGGCCGACGAGCACCATCAATTCGCCGTCGGCGACCGTCAGGTCGAGGTCATGAAGGGCCGGAACCTCCGAACCTGGGTAGATCCGGCTCGCGTGCTCGAAGCGGATCTCGGCCATCACACACCGCCTTTCAGACTCTCGGAGGCGGCGACCTCCGCCCGGCCGCCTGAAGCGCCGTCCTCGATCACCTCGACCGACGCGCCGAGCTCGCGGCGCGCACGGTCCCTCGCGACGTCATCCGCTCCGAGCCCGTCCAGCGCCAGCAGCGCCGCTCCGACGATCGGATGGGAATCGATCACCCGGATCTCGGCGCGCGGGGCGATCTCCGCGATCCCCGCGGCGACGGCCGCGCGCAGGTCGTCGCGGTCGGAGCGCACCAACCCGCCCCCGATCAGGACCTCGACCGGCTCCCCGCCGAGCGCCAGCCTGCCGATCGCCGCGCGCGCCAGGGCGACGATCTCTCCCGCGAGGCGGTCGACGATCCGTCGCGCGACGGGGTCGTGGGCGGCCTCGCTGAGGACGATCGGCGCCAGCTCGGCGAGCCGCTGCGGATCGAGCCGGCCCAGATGGATCGCCGCCGCGACCTCGAACGGGCTCGAGACGCCGAAATGGTCGGAGACGGCGGCTTCGAGCGTCGTCGCCGGCCCGCGACCGTCAGCGGCGCGCGCCGCCGCGCCGAGCGCCGCGAGGCCGACGTCCTCGCCACCCCCCCAGTCGCCGGTGATCGACCCGAGTGCGGGAAAGCGGACCTCGCGGCCGTCAGGACCGATCCCGACGCAGTTGATCCCCGCGCCGCAGACGATCCCGAGGCCCCAGCCACGGTCGGTGCCGGCGCGAAGCACGGCGTAGGTGTCGTTCGCGACCGCGACCCGCGCCGTCCAGTTTCGCGCCGCGATCGCATCGGAGAGCCGGCGCTCCTCCTCGGGCAGGTCGGCGCCGGCGATCAGGATCTCGGCCACCTCGGCGATCGGGCGGGCGTCGGGGTCGAGCCCTGCGTCGTGCGCGGCGCGAACGAGGAGGTCCGAGAGCACCGCGACCGAGCCCTCGAGCCCGATCCGTTGCGGGGAGCTCCCCGGGCCGCGGACGGCGGCGAGCACCGCTCCGTCGACACGGATCAGCGCGAGATCGGTCTTCGAGTTGCCGCCATCGACGACGACGGCGTGCGAGGCGCCGGTCGACCCTCGGCTCGGACCTTGCGCCGACGCGGATCCCGGACGTGGTCGCGCTGCGCTCACCGGACCGCCCCTTCGAGCTCGGGCAGCGGCACGGAGGAGGCCTCGGCAGCGGCGAGGCGCTCGAGGAGCTCGCTCGCCGCCTCGTCCTGTCCGATCAGCGGATGGGTGAGCAACGCCCAACGAGCGGTGCGGAAATCGCGGCTGCGCGCCGCCTCCGCCGTGAGGCGCTCATACGCGGCCACGTGCTGGACCAGCCCCAGCAGCTCGGGCGCCAGGGGGCGCTGCGCGAGTGGCTCCGGCCCGTCGCGTCCGATCCGCGCCGGCGCTTCGATCACGTCGTCGTCGGCCAGTCCGGGGATCGTCGCGCCGTTGCGGAGGTCGACCACCTGCACGTCGCGGGCGTCGGTGAACAGCGACGCGACGAGGGCCGTCGCCGCCTCGCTGTAGTACGCCCCTCCGCGCCGCTCGAGCAGCGCCGGCTTCTCGCTCAGCATCGGATCGCGGTAGAGCTCGAGCAGCTCGCGCTCGATCTCAGCGACGACCTGCGCCCTGGGCGTCGCGGACCGCTGCTGATCGAGAATCCGGTCGTGGGCGTAGAAGTACCGGAGGTAGTAGGAAGGAACGGCACCGAGCTCGTCGAGGATGTGATGCGGGAGCCCGTTCTCGGCGGCGATCGCCTCACCGTGCTCGGCGAGCAGCCCGGAGAGCACGTCCTCGCCGTCGAGCAGCACCGAGCGGACCCAGGTCAGGTGGTTGAGGCCGACCTGGTCGACGGCGATCCGCTTCGGCTCGACCCCGAGCAGCGCCGCAAACGAGCGCTGGAAGCCGATCGCGACGTTGCAGAGCCCAACCGCCCGATGATCGGCATCGAGCAGCGCCCGGGTGACGATCCCGACCGGATTCGTGAAATCGACGATCCATGCTCGGTCGCCGGCCAGCTCGCGAACCCGGGCGGCGATCTCGAGCACGACCGGCACGGTGCGCATCGCCTTCGCGAACCCACCGGCGCCGGTGGTCTCCTGGCCGATGCAGCCGCAGGCGAGCGGCACGGTCTCGTCTCGCAAGCGGGCCCCCTGGCCGCCGACCCGGATCTGGATCAGAACCGCGTCGGCTCCCTCGAGCGCCCGGTCGAGCTCGCCGGTGACCTCGAGCCGGCCTCCGAACCCGCACCGGTCAAGCATCCGCGCCGCGAGGCCGCCGACGACCTCGCGCCTCGCCTCGTCGATGTCCTGCAGCCAGAGCTCTCCGATCTCGACCCGCCCGCTCTCGCGCGCGAGCCCGGAGACGAGCTCCGGCGTGTAGGTCGACCCGGCACCGACGACGGCGAGCTTCAGCGCGCTCATCCCTTCACCCCGGTCAGGGTGACGCCCTCGACGAAGGCCCGCTGGGCGGCGAAGAAGAGCGCGATCACGGGCAGCATGAAGAGCAGCGTCGCGGCCATCGTCAGGTTCCACTGCACCTGATGCAGGGTCCTGAACTGGGCCAGCCCGACCGAGAGCGTCCAGTGGTCGGGGTTCTCGCCGGTGAACAGCAGGGGGCCGAAGAAGTCGTTCCACGTGTAGAGGAAGCTGAACAACGCCACCGCGGCGATCGCCGGCTTCGCGAGGCGGGCGACGACGAACAGCATCACCCGCAACTCTCCGCAGCCGTCGACCCGCGCCGCGTCCGCGTACTCCTCGGGGATCGTGAGGAAGAACTGGCGCAGGAGGAAGATCGAGAACGCGTCGCCGAGCCAGTTCGGGATGATCAGCGGCGCCAGGCCGCCGACCAGCCCGAGCTTGCTGAACATCACGTAGACGGGGATGATCGTCACCTGCGGCGGCAGCATCATCGTCACCAGGACGAGGATGAAGACGACGTTTCGGCCCCGCCAGCGGATCCGCGACAGCGCGTAGGCGACGGGAACGCTGGAGACGATCACGCCGAGCGTGGCAAGACCGGAGTAGATGAACGAGTTCGCTGCGTAACGGAGGATCGGCGCCGTCTGGAAGACCTCGCTGAAGTTGCTCGGATGAAACGGCTGCGGCCAGAAGTTCGACGACAGCGCCTGGTCGTCGGTCATCAGCGCGGTCAGGGTGATGAACACGAACGGCGCCAGGAACATGATCGAGAGCGCGATCAGGATGCTGTGGTCGGCGATCGCGACCAGCAGCCGGCGGCGGCGCACCGCCCGTGGCGGCCGCCGGCGCTCGAGCACCGGCGGAGGCAGCGTCTGCGGGGCCGCCTCCACGCTCACCGCCCTCCGGCCGCGTAGTGCACCCAGCGGTCCGAGCGACGCAGAATCAAGAGCGTGACACCGAGGGCGACGAAGAGCAGGATCACCGCCATCGCCGAGGCGTAGCCCATGTTGAAGTAGCGGAACCCCTGCTGGTAGAGCAGCACGCGGATAGAAAAGGGTCGAGTCCTGCGGGTAGCCCAGGTTGTTGGTGGCGTCCTGTGCCCCGCCCCCGCCCCCGCCTGCGGCGACGGTGCTCGCGACGTATGCCTGGGTGAAGTACTGAAGCGCCTCGATCACCGAGATCACGACGGCGAACAGGATCACCGGGCTGATCGTCGGCAGGGTCACCGACCGCAGCCGTTGCCACCATCCGGCGCCGTCGAGCTCGGCCGACTCGTAGAGGTGCTTGGGGACGTCGAGGATCGCCGCCAGGAAGATGATCATCAGGTTGCCGATCCCCCACATCCCGAGCAGCGTCAACGACGGCTTCGACCAGTCCGGTGACTGGAACCACAGCGGGCCGGTGATCCCGAGCTTCTCGAGCACGGCGTTGACCGGCCCCGTCGCCGGGTTGAACAGATAGACGAAGGCGAGCGTCGCGGCGACCGGGGGCGCCATCGTCGGCAGGTAGAAGATCGCCCTGAAGATGCCGACCCCCGACCGGGCGCGGGTGATCGCGGTCGCGACCCCGAACGCGAACAACACCTGCAGCGGCGTCGCGATCGCGATGAACCAGAGCGTGTTGGAGACCGCGGGCCAGACCTGCTTGTCGATGTTGAACAGGTAGTCGTAGTTCGCGAGGCCGACCCAGCGCGGCGACGAGAGCAGGTCGTAGTGCGTGAACGAGAGCAGCACCGTGGTCACCAGCGGGTAGACGAAGAAGACGCAGAAGCCGACGATCCACGGGCTCATCAGCAGCAGGACGAGGCGGCGGCGGCGCCACGCCGCGGCCCGCTTGGCCTTCAGCCGCTGCGGGGTCGGGGTGACCGCGGCGGGCACCCCGGCGGCCGTGGCCGCTGTGCTCATCCCACCGCCCCGGGTCGCCGGCTTCGCGGGCTCCGCGGCCGAGCGCGGTCACGGGGCCTGCCCGCCCGAGGCGTTCTCCTCCTGGGCGTCGACCTGCTGCGCCGTGTCCTCGAGCCCCGCCTGGAGGTCGCTCACCTGGCCTGCCTGGTACTTGTCGATGAACGACTCGAAGATCTCCTGGTAGGCGGCGCCCGACGCGGTCACCGGGTTCGTCTCGGTATTCGGGTTGTTGAACGCGTCGACGAAGGTCGCGAACTGGGGCACCAGGTGCAGCTTCGGCGAGCTCGCCGCCGCCGGCGTCGTCGGCACGTTCGCGAGCGTGTTCGCGAGGTCGACGAGCGACTGCGTGTCGGTGGTCAGGTACTTGACCAGCTCCCACGCCGCAGCCTCGTTGTCGCTCCCCTTCGGGATCCCCATGATGCTCCCGCTGACGTATCCGCCACCGTAGCGGTCCTTCTGGTTGTCGGCGACCGGGAACGGCGCCGTACCGTAGTTCAGCTCCGGATGCTCGTCGGCGATGAACGCGGTCCTGTACTCCCCGTCGAGGATCATCGCGATCTTCCCGGTCTCGAAGGCGTTCGAGGCCGAGAACTCCTCGCCGGCGCCGGCCTGGAAGCGCACCAGGTCGTCGTAGCCGTACCAGTCGATCAGGGTCTTGTCCCATTCGAGCAGGTCGGTCCAGGCGGGATCGGAGGCCATCGCCGCCTTGCCGTCCGGGGTCTGCCATTGCGCGTTCCAGCTCGGGGCGTAGTGGGCCGCGGCGTTCTCGTAGAAGCCCATCGTCGGCACGTAGCCGGCGACCGCGATCGAGCCGTCGGAGTTGCGCTGGGTGAGCTTCTTCGCGTCGGCGTCGAGCTCCGAGATCGTCTGCGGGGGCCCGCTGATGCCCGCCTGGGCGAGCAGGTCCTTGTTGTAGTAGAGGCCGTAGACGTCGGAGAGCAGCGGCATCGCGCAGCGCGTCCCTTCGAACTGCGTGTAGTAGCGCACCGCCTTCGGAAACTGGTTGACGTCGACCTTGTCGCGCTCGATGTACGGCGCGAGGTCGATCCAGGCGCCGGACCCGCAATAGGCGCCGGTGTTGTCGGCGGAGGCCGAGAGCGCGACGTCAGGGGCGTTACCGCCGCGGATCGCGGCGATGATCTTGTCGTCGTTGATCCCCCCGACGCTTTCGACGGTGACGTTCGGGTACTTCTTCTCGAAGGCGGCGATGTTCTGGTTGAAGACGCCGAGCTCCCGCTTCGTGAACCCGCTCCAGACCGTTACCGTGGCCGGCTCGTTCTTGTCGAACGTCTGGGCGTCCCCCGAGCTGCCCGAAGAGTCGCCCCCTCCGCACGCCGCGAGCGCGACGGACGCTCCGACCGCCGCGAGGATCGCCGCGAGTCCGGTGCCACGCTTGCCTTCGAGCCTCAACCTGGTCACATCGTCCTCCCGAGTCGCTGCTGCTCACAGCCCCAGCCGAAAGCAGTAAGGAAACCTGCCGAGGAACCCTAAACCCATCTGCTTGGCCTTGTCAAGTGTGCCTATATTGGTTAGGTTCCCATACGAGATGGAGGAGCGGACGGTGATGGAGAGCGAGTTGCGCGACCAGGGCAAAGCGCTCTCGCGTCGCGCCGTCGCCGGAGCGGACGCCGCGTCGAGGGCCGCGGAACTGCTCGCCGACGCCGACTGCGAGTACGTGCTGATCGCGGCCAGGGGCAGCTCGGACAACGCGGCGCGCTACGCCCAGTACCTGCTCGGGACGACGGCCGGGTTGAGCGTCGCGCTCGCCGCGCCATGGCTCTTCGGACACGGGCACGACCCGCCCCGGCTCGATGGCGCCGCGGTGATCGGGATCTCGCAGTCCGGGCGCTCCCCGGACGTCGTCTCGGTCCTCGCCGCCGCCCGAGCCCAGGGCCGGCCGACGATCGCGATCACTAACGATCCCGGCTCCGGGCTCGCCGCCCGCTCGGACGTCGTGGTCGAGCTCGGCGTCGGCACCGAGCGCGCCGTCGCCGCGACGAAGACCTACCTCGCCTCCCTGCACGCGCTCGCGCAGATCGCGTCGGAGCTGCGCCCCGACCGGGTCAGCAGCTCCGAGCTCGAATCCCTCCCGGAGCTGGTGACCGGATTCGCCGCCGAGCAGCTCGCCGGCCGCGGACGTTTCGACCGGCTCGCGAGCCGCTCGCTTCTGACCGTCGTCGGCCGCGGGATGGACCTCTCGACCGCGTTCGAGACGGCGCTCAAGCTGCGCGAGATGAGCGGCATTCCCGCCGAGGCCTTCTCCCCGCCCGACCTGATCCACGGTCCGATCGCCGCGCTCGGCTCCGAGACGGCCCTCTGGGTCGTCCGGAGCTCACCCGACGAAGACCCGAAGGACGTCGCCGCGCTCGCACAGATCAGCGCCTCGCCCGGTTGGGTGGTCGCGGTGTCGGGACAGACGGCCGTGCTCGAGCTCGCCGATCTCGCAATCGCGCTGCCGACCGGGCTCGCCGAGTGGGCGGGCCCGGTCGCGGCCGTGATCCCCGGCCAGGTGGCGGCGCTTCGCCTCGCCGAGCTGCGCGGCGTCGACGTCGACAGCCCCAACGGACTGCGGAAGGTGACGCTGACGACCTGAGGCGGGTCGCTACGCGGACGCCTCGGCGCCGGAGTCGCCGGCACCCACCGGGTCGAAGACCATCACCGGCCGGATCTCGATCGCGCCGCTTCGCAGCGGGACCCGCTTCGCCCACTCGAGCGCCTGATCGAGGTTCTCGCACTCGAGCAGATAGAAGCCGCCAACCTGCTCCTTGGTCTCCGCGAACGGCCCGTCGGTGATCAGGCGCTCGTCGTCGTCGCCGATCCGCACCGTGGTCGCCGTCGCGCTCTCCTGCAGGCCCTCTCCGGCGACGAACGACCCGGCGTCCTTGAGCTCCTGGGTGTAGGAGTCCCAGCGGCCGAGCTGCGCCTTGATCTCCTCCGGAGTCGCGTCCTCCATGCCGCCCTCTTCGCTGATCAGCGTGAGCATGTACTTCATCCCGGTTCTCCTGTTCGTCGAGCGGCCGCCGCGGGTCGGCCGGCCGCAATCACCCTAACGACGAACGGGATCGCCGCAAATCGACCGGCAGACCGTGACAATGCCGAGATCGGCGCGCTCGACCAGATCCGCAGCTACTACGACGCCCTCAACGCCGGCGACGTCGAGCTGATCGCCTCCCACTTCACCGACGACGCCGTCCATTACTACACGCGGCTCGGGCCGCACCGGGGCGCCGAGGCGATCGCCGGCAACGCACGCTGGGCGATCGACCACCTCGATGGCCATTGGAGCTACGAGCACGGGCTCGAGCACGGCGACGAGGCGGTGATCGAGTGGACGATGACGTGGCGCGAGCCCGAGTCGGGCGAGCCGCGGCTCAACCGGGGCACCGAGTGGTTCCGGATCCGCGACGGCCGGATCGCCGAGGTCCGGGCCTACCACCACGGCGACCGCCGGAACCCGCGCGGGGATCTGCTCGGGTTCGACTTCGCCGGTCGCGGCTACACGACGCTGGCGGAGGAACCGGGGACTTAGGTCACGCGGCGGCTGCTACGGGCTGAGGTCGCCCTGGGTCCGCTTGACGTTGTCGGCGTGCCGCTGGCGCTGATCGTCGGAGATCCCGGTCACCTCTTGTGACCCGTTCTGGCGGATCCTCGTCGTCAGGTAGACAACGTCGCCGGGCTTCAGGTGGGCGATCCTCAGGTCCTTCGGGACCGTGAGGGAGATGTCGCTGCGCGATTCGCGGACGTCGTCGGCGGAGACGATCAGCTTGCGGTCGTCGCGGCAGACGCCCTGGACGATCCCCTCAACGTCGCCGGTCCCGTCGCCGTTGTCGGTGACGCTCGACTCAACCTGCTCGAGCGTCGAGGACGGGCGGCCCGGTTGGGCCGGCGGGTCTCCGCACACCTGGGCCGGCTGCGTACCCGCCGGGGCCTCATCGCCTCGTGGCGGGTTGGCGAACCGCGCCTTGACCTCGACCGTCGCCCCGAGCCTCGGCAGCTCCTTGGTCGTGCGGACGAACGCCGAGACGCCGGGCGCCGAGACGGTGTATCCGCCCGCGGCGGAGTCCTTGAACGTGACGGTGCCGTTGAACGTGGCGGAGTTGCGGCTGTCCTGGCGGTCGCGATCGCCGTCCTCGCCGTAGGTGCCGTTGGCGAGCGTCGTAGCCGGGACCTCGATCACGTCGCCGGGGGTCGGCAGGTGCTGGGAGTGGATCGCGATCAGCCGCCCGGAATCGGTCGCGATCGAGTAGCTGCCGGCCTTCGGGTTCAGATGCACGACGGTGCCGGTCAGGGTCGTCGTCGGCAGGGTGTCGGTGGCCGACGGCGTGGTCCCCGAGGGGGTGGTCGCCGGAGGCGTGGTGGTGACCGGGGGCGTATATGCCGGCGGGGTATAGGACGGCGTCGTGTAGGACGGCGTCGTGTAGGACGGCGTCGTGTAGGACGGCGTCGTGCTCGGTGCGGGCGAAGTCAACGCGGGAGACGCGGTCGACGGGCTCGAGGGTGAAGCCGGGTGGTTCGGCTCGGAGGACCCCCGGCCGCCGGCCGGCTTCGACGGGGCCGTGCCGACAGGCGGCTGCGCGGACGCGGGCGGGGAGGGAGCCGGGACCTGGACCATCACCGGGGCGGCCTGCCCGAGCGTCCCGTCGGCGCCGGGGCTGATCGCAACCCCGATGAAGAGGCCGAAGCCGAGCGCCACCGCCGCCATCGGCACCGTCCAGCGGCGGTCGACGATCGGCAACGCCGCCCACCGCATCGAAGCGAAGCGCAAGGCCGAGTGGCGGTCGGGTCGGATCGGGCCCGAGATCAGCCTCCCGGGAAGCCTCATCGCCGTACCCCTTCGGCCGGCGATCCGGACGGACCGTTGGTCGAGGGCCGGGGCCGGGCCGGCCCGGTGGGAGGTTGGATCGGGACACCGCGGCCGGGCTCGGCCTCGGTGGTGGCCGGCTCGGCCTTCGTGGTGGCCGGCTCGGCCTCGGTGGTGGCCGGCTCGGCCTTCGTGGCGGCCGGCTCGGCCGGTGTGGCGCCCGGCTCGGCCGAGGTGGCGGCCGGCTCGGACTCGCCGGCGGGCTCCTTCCCGGTTTCCGAGCGCCCGGATTTCGCCTCGGGCGCCGATCGGGCCGGGGTCGCCTGCGACGCCGGGGCCGGAGGCTGCGCCGGGGGGCCGGGCGCAGGGGCGAGCGCGCCGCCGCAGCGCGAGCAGAAGGCGGCGCCGGGAACCTGGCGGGCGCCGCACGCCGGGCAGGTCACGGTCGCCGTCGCGGGGGCCGCGCCGAGCGCCTGCTCGACAACCGCGAGCTGCGCGTCGACGCCCTGCAGGGCGGCGGCGCGGGTCGTCAGGACGTCGAGGCGGAAGTGGTCGCGGATCGCCATCTCGTAGGCGAGGCCCCCGAGGTCCGATTGGAGCTCGGCGTAGCGCCGCGCGAGCTCGTCGCGGCGACGGGTCAGCCCGTCGCCCGGGGACGCCGGCGGACCGCTCGCCGCCGCCGCTGCCTTCTTCGCCCTGCGGCTCGCCCGCTTCGCCTCGCGGCCGCGGGGCTTGCTCGCGGTCGGGTGGGCCTGGGTGGCGGCGGTGGCGGCTGGCCCCGCGGAGGGGGTCGCGGACGCGGTGGGGGCCGTGGCGGGCTGCGTCGCTTGCTGCCCGGTGGCCGTGGTCGGGGCGGTCGCCGCGTTGCCCTGCTGCGCCGCGGTCGACGGGTCGGGGCCCGGTGCCTGTCCGGACGCGGGCTGCACCGACGCGGCCGGCTGCTGCGCGGCCACGGTCGGAGGCTCAGAGCCCTTCGCCGCTGCGCCCCGCGGCACCCGCGGACGGGTCTTGAAGTATGGACGCAGCTTGTCGACGATCCCCGGGGTCACTTCTGCTAGTCGCCATTCTGCCCCAGGGGGGCCTGTGGTGTCGAGAGCGCGCCGCCGCTGCCGAGATCCTGGCTTTCGGGCGCGATCGCCGCGCCGGCGGCGCCCGAGCCGGTGCCCCCGCTCGCGCCGCTCCCCGACACCTCTACGACCTGCGCGGCCGGGAAGCTCGATTTGAGGTCGTCGAGCGACTTCGATGCGCCGTCCTTGGCGTCGAAGACGCCCGAGTAGATGACGTAGTTGCCGGCCGGGAGGCTCGGGTAGAGGTCGGAGTCGAGCACCCCGACCCCGGTCGCGCCGTTCGCCTCCGCATCGCTGACCGCGGCGTCGACGGCGTCTGCCGAGGTCCCGTCCTTCGGCAGCGTGCTGAGCTGGACCGTGAACCCGTTCGTGCCCGGGGGCCAGTCGCTGGTCACCGCGCCACTCGCCGAGCTGTCGGATCCCTGCGGGGTGGTCGCCGTCGTCGTCGTCGTCGCGCCGTTGGCGCCGACCTGGATCGTCTGCGCGGGTGGCTGGTCGTTGCTCGTGTCGCCACGGCCGATCAGGACCCCGATCAGCAGCATGCCGCCGAGGAGCGCCACTCCGAGCACCGCGCCCAACGGCGAGACGTCGTTGGGACGACCGTCGCCGGCCGGTTCGGCCGGGGCGGCCGCCTCGGCGGGGCGCTCGCCCGCCTGCTCGGCGACCGCTACGCGGGGCGGCCCGCGACGGTTGCCGCAATTGAGGCAGTAACGCTGGTCGACGGCCATCGGGGCGCCGCACTGCGGGCAGGACCCGCCCTCCGAGCCCGTGGGCGCCTGAGGTGGCTGTTGCGTGGCGGCCATCACCGGTATTCAACAGCCTCGCGCGGGTGGGGTTGCGCGCGGTCCCGTCAGAGTAGGCTCAGCGGCGCGATGGAGGCCGGCGAAGACGTACGCTCGCGCTCCAGCGGAGGCGCCGGAGCCGGCGCCAGGGCCGCGATCGATTCCGCCCCCGGGCTGGCCCGGATCGCGGCGGGCGCGTGGCTGCGAACCGCGCTCCCGGCGACCTGATGGCGGTGATCCGCGACCGCGGCGAGCGCGCGACCCTGCCGCCGTTCGAGGGCGAGCACGAGCAGCTGCGGGAGACGATCTCCCGGTGGGTCGAAACCGAGATCGTCCCGAACGTCGACGAGTGGGAGGCGGCGCGCGAGTTTCCGCGCGCTCTGTATCGACGCGCAGGCGAGCTCGGGTTCCTCGGCCTCAAGTACCCGGAGTCGCTCGGCGGCCAGGGCGGCGACTACATCCACGATGCGGTCTGGGCCGAGGAGCTCGCCGCCGCGGGCGCGTCGGGCGGCGTCGGCGCCGGCCTCGGCGCTCATACCGGGATCGCGACGCCACCGGTGTTCAGGTTCGGAACCCCCGATCAGCACGAGCGCTTCCTGCGTCCCGCGATCCGGGGCGAGCGGATCGGCGCCCTCGGGATCACCGAGCCGGGCGCCGGCTCCGACGTCGCGTCTATTCGCACCGAGGCGCGACGCGTCGACGGTGGCTACGTGGTCAACGGCTCGAAGACGTTCATCACCAACGGCGCCCGCGCCGACTTCCTGGTCTGCGCGACGAAGACGACCCCCGACGGAGGCCACCACGGGATCTCATTCCTGATCCTCGAGCGCGAGATGGACGGCTACGAGGTCGCCCGCAAGCTCGAGAAGATGGGCTGGCACTCGTCCGACACCGCGGAGCTCGCATTCGCCGACGTCGAGGTGCCGGAGGAGAACCTGCTCGGGCCCGAGAACGGCGGCTTCTACCTGATCATGGCCAACTTCCAGTGGGAGCGGCTGCTGATGGCGCTCGGCGCGGTCGGGGCGATGCGGCGCCTGCTCGAGGTCGCGGTCGCCTACGCGGGCGAGCGCGAGGCCTTCGGGCGCCCGATCGGGCGCTTTCAGGCGATCCGTCACAAGATCGCCGAGATCGCCGTCAAGGGAGAGGTGGCGCGGGCACTCACCTACAGCGCTCTGCGCGCGTTCGTCGCTCCCGAGGCGCGGCGCCGGGAGGCGATCGCTCAGGGTGACCTGGCGCATCCGTCGGTGACCGCCGGGACGCGCGAGGTGACGATGGCGAAGCTCCATTCGCAGCGGGCCTGCGTCGAGGTTGCCGACGAGGTCGTCCAGATTCTCGGCGGCTACGGATACATGCGCGAGTACGGGGTCGAACGGGCGCTTCGCGACGCGCGGCTCGGCCCGATCGGCGGCGGCACCGACGAGGTCATGAAGGAGATCCTCGGGCGCCAACTCGGGATCTGACCTTCTCGGGCGCGGCCCCGTGGCCAACGCCAATAGCATCCGCGGACCGTTACACCGACTGACGTAATCGACAGGGGAGTGAATCGAGAACATGGGACTGCTTGACGGCAAGGCCGCGATCGTCACCGGCTCCGCCCGCGGCATCGGTCGCGCGACGGCGGAGCGTTTCGTCGCCGAGGGCGCGCGGGTGCTGATCAACGACATCGACGGCGACGTCGCCGAGCAGGCGGCGAGCGAGATCGACGGCGAGACGGCCGTATTCGCGGGCGACCTGACCGAGCCGGGCGTTCCGGACGAGCTGGTCTCGACCGCGATCGAGGCGTTCGGCTCGGTCGATGTCGTCGTCAACAACGCCGGCTACACATGGGACGGCGTCGTGCACCGGATGAGCGACGAGCAGTTCCAGGCGATGCTCGACATCCACACGATCGTCCCGTTCCGCGTCACCCGCGCGATCGCGCCGCATTGGCGCGAGGCGGCGAAGGCCGAGAAGGCCGAGGGCAAGGAGGTCTTCCGCAAGCTCGTCAACGTCTCCTCGATCTCGGGGACGATGGGCAACGCGGGCCAGGCCAACTACTCGGCCGCGAAGGCCGGGGTCGTCGGGATGACGAAGACGCTCGCCAAGGAGTGGGGGGCGTTCAAGATCAACTGCAACTGCGTCGCCTTCGGGTTCATCGAGACGAGGCTCACCCAGGCGAAGGAGAAGGGCGAGTCGATGCAGACGGCGAGCGGTGAGCAGGTCGCGCTCGGGATCCCGGAGCAGATGCGCTCGATGGCGGCGATGGTGATCCCGCTCGGGCGCCCGGCGCAGCCCGAAGAGGCGGCGGGACCGGTGCTGTTCCTCGCCTCTGAGCTGGCGAACTACGTCCACGGCCAGGTCCTCAATGTGACCGGCGGGCAGTTCGGGGGGATGTACACATAGGGCCGCGCGCCGGGCTCTGCGCGGGGCTCGGCGCCGCTGTGATCGCCGTCGCGGCCTGCGCGGCCGATCAGCCGGCGCCCACACCGC
>CAVPLH010000010.1:0-437809 GCA_963705955.1 uncultured Solirubrobacterales bacterium
CGCCGGCGACGCAGAGGTAGTCGACCTCGATCGCCGTGTCGCCCACCTTCGCCTTGACCGATTTCGCGCTGGCCTCGACGTCGGAGATCGGCGTCCCGGTGAGGATCTCGATCCCCTGCTTCTTGAGGTTCGTCATCCACCCGGACGATGTCCTTGTCCTCGGCGGCAAGGATCTGCGGAAGCATCTCGATCAGGGTTACCGCGGTGCCGTAGCGGATGTAGGCGGAGGCGATCTCCGAGCCGCACCGGCGCCGACGACGGCGATCGACTTCGGCTGCTCGGGCAACGACCAGGCGCCCCAGGTGTCGACCACCGGGTCGGCGACCTTGACGCCGGGGATCTGCATCGCGACCGACCCGGTCGCGAGGACCACGGCCCCGGTCTCGTAGGTGTCGTTGCCGACCTTGACGTTGGCCTCGGCGGTCAGCGAGCCGTGGCCGGAGATCACGTCGACCTTGTTCTTCGACAGCATCTCGACCCCGCCCGAGAGCGTCGCGGAGACCTTCGTGCGGCGTTCGCCGAGCGCGGCCCAGTCGAAGGCTTGCGCCGGAGACCTTGACACCGAGCTCGGCCGAGTGCTCGGCGTGGTCGTATAGCTCGGCCGTGTACAGCATCGTCTTCGCGGGGATGCAGGCGTAGTTGAGGCACCGCCCGCCCGCCTTGTCGCGTTCGACGACGGCGGTCTTCAGGCCCAGCTGGGCAGCGCGGATCGCGGCGACGTAACCGCCGGTACTGCCCCCGATCACGATCACGTCATGGGCATCGGCCATCTCGACGACTTTATAAGACGACCCTCCGGGTGCGACTTAGTCCGGCGCGCGACGCTCGGCATCCGGATTCGCGCCATCGCCTTGATCGACGAGAAGAGCGCCGCCGCGCCGACGATCAGCAGCGTCGTTCCGGCAGCCTGCAGCCGCACCAGGTCGCCTGGACGAGGCCGAGCGACGCGGCGACCAGAACGATCACGAGCAGCGCCTGGAAGCCGAGAACCGCCCAGTAGCGGGCTCGCCACATCCCCCACGCCATCGTCCCCATCAAGGCGACGGCGGCGAGAACCGAGAGGATCGGCGCGCCGGCGCTCGCCCTGCTCGATCCCGTCGCTTCCGATCCGCGTCACCTTGACCCTCGGCGAGGTAGCTGATGATCGCCGAGAGGGCGATCGCCGCCGAGATCACGGCGCCGACGGTGACCACCGTCGGCCGCCGCCCGGGGCGCCAGCGGCTCGAGCTGCTCGCGCGCGGCCTCGTTCTTCGCCTCGGTGCGAGCGGCGATCGCTGCACGGCGCGCAGCCTGGTCGTCTTCGCTCGCCCCGGGCTCTGAGACCTGCTCGCCGGAGCGCCGCTTGCGCTTGCGCAGCTCGGCGCGCTTCGGCTCCCGGTCGGCCATCTCCTCGTAGGTGTAGACGTCCCTAGGCGCCGCTCAGTGCTACGCGGAGCTCGCGCGCCGCGGCCCCGGGATCGGTGGCGTCGCGAATCGCCGGCACGACGACGGCTCGTCGTGCGCCTGCGGCGACGACCTCGCGGATGGTGACGGGATCGATTCCGCCGATCGCGAACCAGGGATCCTCCGCGGCCGTCGCCGCCGCGCGGGCCATTAGCTCCAGCCCCGCCGCCGGCCGCCCGGCCTTCGTCGGTGTCTCCCAGACGGGTCCGGTGCTCATCTGGTCGGGCCGCGCCGCACCGGTCGCCTCGAGCGCGGCGTCGACTCTGTCTGCCGTGTGGGTCGAGCAGGCCGACCAGCGAGCTCGGGCCTGGTGGCCCCTCGCGCCACCGCAACGGGGTCGTCGTCCTGGCCGACGTGGACGCCGTCCGCGCCGCAGGCCTCGACCAGCTCCGGCGTGTCGTTGAGGAAGAACAATGCCCCGTGGTCGCGCGCCGCGCGGGCGAACGGCTCGGCGAAGCGAGACCACCTCCTCGGCGCAGCGCGGCGCCTTCTCGCGGAGCTGGATCAGCTCGACGCCGCCGCGCAGCGCGGCGTCGAGGAGCGGCGTCGGATCGCGGCCGTTCGGCAGCCCCTCGCAGACGAAATAGAGGCGCGCGCCGCCGAGCCGTCGGCGCCGAGCCGCGAGCAGCGCCTCCTCATAGTCCGCGGAGCACGCCCTCGGCGATCAGATCGCCCTCGAAGGCGACCAGCCACCCGCCTCGGGCCATGACGCCGATCTGGCTCGACCGTCCGCGCACCGAGATCTGGGTCCCGACCACGATCATGTCGGGCCCGACCAGGCGGGTCTCGGTCGGCGTCCAGACGACGCCTTCGATCGGATCGGCGGAGTCCGCATCGGCCTTCCGAAATTCCTGGCGCGCCCTCGCGCCGCACCCTCCGCCCAGGGAGCCTTCGAGTTGCGCCGGTCGAGGATCGCGTCCTCGGTGGTCATCGCCAGCGCCGCCTCCAGGTCGCCGCGCCCGAGCGCGTCGAAGAAGCCCTGGGACGAGCTCGAGTTTGGTCGCGCCCACGAGGGGGAGTATCTTGAATGGCGAACGGGAGCCCGAACCAGAGTGGGCTGAGAGGGCGGCGACGGCCGCCGACCGTCTGAACCTGATCCGGGTAATGCTGGCGCAGGGACGATCGAGGTCGCCCGCCGAGGACAGGAGCGCACCCGGTGCCGACCAGAAGCGAGCAGAACTCAGATCGTGCCGACGTGATCGTCGTCGGCGCCGGCGTGATCGGCCTTGCCTGCGCCTGGCGGGCCGCCGAGCGCGGGTTGGGCGTCGTGGTGCTCGAGCGCCGGCGACCGGGCGGGGGCGTGTCCGACGTCGCCGCGGATGCTGGCGCCGGTCGGCGAGGCGACCGTGGGGCGAGGACCGTCTGCTCGGGCTCGCGATCGGCTCGCACCGGCTCTGGCCGCGGTTTGCGTCGGACCTCGCGGCGGCGACCGGCGGCGACCCCGGCTACCTCGAGCTCGGCGCGCTCCACGTCGCGCTCGACCGCGACGAGGCGGCCGAGCTGCTCGCCGGCACGAAGCTGACGGCAGCGCACGATCTCGGCGCCGATTGGCTGCTCCCGAGCGCCTGCCGCGAGCTCGAGCCGGGTCTCGGGCCGGTCGCCGGCGGCGTGCACGCCGCGCACGAGTCCGCGGTCGATCCACGGGCGCTGAACGATTGCCTGGTCGCAGCGCTCGACGCCGTGGGGGCCACGGTCGAGATCGCCGAGGCGACCGCAGGCGCTGATCGAGGATGGCCGGCTGGCCGGGGTGCGCACCGCCGAGGGTCGCGAGCGACGCGCCGCAGCCGTCGTGCTCGCCGCCGGGGCGTGGTCGGCGGCGGACGGCTGCCGCCCGAGGCACGACCGCCGGTGCGCCCGGTCAAAGGGCAGATTCTCACCCTCGAGGGCCCGGCCGCCGAGCCGCCATGCGAGCGGATCCTGGTTGACAGAGCGTGTCTCTACATCGTCCCGCGCCGCGACGGCCGGCTGATCGTCGGCTCCACGGTGGAGGAGCAGGGCTTCGGCACCCGGGTGACCGCCGGAGGCGTCCACGAGCTGCTTCGCGAGGCGTACCGGGCGCTTCCCGAGATCGCCGAGCTCGAGTTCGTCGAGGCGACGGCGGGCCTCAGGCCGACCACCCCTGACAACTTGCCGCTGATCGGTCCCGGGGCGATCGAAGGCCTCTTCCTCGCGACCGGCCACTTCCGCAACGGGATCCTGCTCGCTCCGCTGACCGCGGAGCGGATCGCGTCGTTGCTGACCGCCGAAGGTCGGGTGTCCCCGCGGCTGGAGTGGCCGGATGACGATCGAGCTCAACGGCAAGCGGGTGGAGCTCGGCTCGACGGCAACGGTTGCCTCGGTGGTCGTTCTGGCCGGTGCGGATGCCGAGCGCCGCGGGGTCGCCGTCGCGGTCGACGGCGAGGTCGTGCCCCGCAGCGCTGGGAGCTGACCGAGCTCACAGACGGGCAGCGGGTCGAGGTGGTGGGGGCGATTCAGGGTGGCGAGCCGCGACCCGTGCGGTCGGCGGACGGCGGACGACGGACGGGGCCTGGGAGTTGGGCGGCAGGACCTGGGGGTCGCGGCTGATCGTCGGCAGCGGGGGGTTCCGCTCGCTCGAGCAGATGGAGTCGGCGCTGCTCGGATCCCGGACGGAGATCGTCACGGTCGCCTTGCGCCGCGTGGATCCCGGCGTCCAGGGCTCGATGATCGAGATGATCGAGCGGCTCGGGTTGTTCGCGCTTCCGAACACCGCCGGCTGCTACACGGCGCGCGACGCCGTGCGCACGGCCCGGCTCGCCCGCGAGGCGTTCGAAACCGACTGGGTGAAGCTCGAGGTGATCGGCGACGATCGCACCCTGCTGCCCGACGCGGGAGCTGCTCGAGGCCGCGGAGACGCTGGTCGCCGAGGGCTTCACGGTGCTTCCGTACACCAGCGACGACCCGGTGCTCGCCCGGCGCCTCGAGGAGTCCGGGTGCGCGGCGGTGATGCCGCTCGGCGCGCCGATCGGCTCAGGCGCCGGGATCCGCAATCCGTACAACCTGCGGATCATCGTCGAAGCCCTGGAGTTCCGGTGATCTTCGATGCCGGCATCGGTACAGCCTTGGACGCGGCGCTGGCGATGGAGCTCGGCTGCGACGGCGTCCTGCTCGCGAGTGCCGTCTCGCGGGCCGCCGACCCGGAGCGGATGGCGATCGCGATGCGCAAGGCGGTGGAGGCGGGCTACGGGGCGCGCCGCGCCGGCCGGATCCCGCGACGTTTGCACGCCGAGGCCTCGACCCCGGATGCGGGCCTCCCGGAGCTCGACTGAGAGCGCCAGTTTCCGGATCGCGCCGGCCTCGGGCAGTGACGCCGGGCGACGATTCTTCGCAACCGGTGACCGGCTCGGGCGGGCAGAAAATTTCACAAAACAGACCTGCCGCGCTAATTTGTGCTGTGTCGTCGCCGGGGAACCGGTCGACGGTCGGCGATCTGAGTCAGTTCGTCGCGAAGGCGCGTGCGGTCACCGGCCGGCAGCGTCTCGGCGCGATCCCAGTAGGAGGTCCCGAGATGCGCTTCGGTTCGAAAGGAAAACGGCGAGATGGCGGTGTCGATCGCGGCCGACGAGGAGGGATCGATCCGCCGGCTCCAGGTCGGCGGTATCCTCGACGCCGAGGGCTGTGAAGAGCTCGATCGAGCCCTCGATGAGGCGCTTCGCAGCGGGTCGGAGCGGATAGTCCTCGTGCTCGGCGGGCTGCGCTACGTCGATCCCGACGGCCTCGAGCTGCTGAGGCGCGCGACCGACAGCGCCGACGGCAGGGTGCAGCTCGCGTGGGGCGGCGGGCCGGTCGCCGAGATGGCGGACCTCGCGCTGCTCGACGGCTAGGACCGCCAGCGCTTACGACCTTCCGGCCTAAAGACCGCGCGAGTCGGCGCCGCCGACCCGGGTATACGGGCAGCATGGCGAAGCTCGTGCTGGGACCTCTACTGCGCTACGTCGGCGAGACGGACGCCGTCGTCTGGGTCGAGACCGACGAGCCGTGCACCGTCGAGGTGCTCGGCCACAGCGAGCCGACGTTCTGCGTCGCCGGTCACCACTACGGCCTCGTGATCGTCGAGGGCCTCGACCTGGTCGACGACCGAGTACGGGGTCACGCTCGACGGCAAGCCCAGGTGGCCCGAGCCGGACTCGGAGTTTCCCCCGAGCGTGATCCGGACCCTCGGTGGTGAGGGCCCGCTGAGGGTCTCGTTCGGTTCCTGTCGCGTCTCTCTGCCGCACAATCCGCCGTACTCGCTGCCGAAGGACGAGCACCCCGACGGTCGCGAGTTCGACGCGCTCGAGTCGCTGGTCAAGGAGATGCTCCGGGCTGAGCCGGATCGATGGCCGCAGGTCCTGCTGCTGCTCGGCGACCAGGTCTACGCCGATGAGGTCTCACCCGAGACGCTCGCCTTCATCCGCAAGCGCCGCGACGTCCGCAAGCCGCCCGGGGAGGAGATCGCTGACTTCGAGGAGTACACCCGGCTCTACCGCGAGTCGTGGCAGGACCCGGCGATCCGCTGGCCGACCTTCGACCGTTCCTGCTCGATGGTGATCGACGACCACGACATCCACTGAGACGTCACTGGAACATCTCCGCGGCCTGGGTCGAGGACATGCGCGAGCTCGACTGGTGGGAGGAGCGCGAGTGCGCCGGGATCGTCTCCTCAATCTGGATCTACCAGTTCATCGGCAACCTTGCGCCGAAGCTGCTCCGCGAGAGCGACCTGCTGGCGCGGACCGGGCCGCCGACGACGGATGGGCGATCCTGCGTGCGGTCGCCGGCGAGGAGCGGGAGATCCACGACGGGCGCACGGGCTGACCGCCGCGACCTCGGTCGGACGCGGCTGATCGTGGTCGACTCGCGCTGCGGGCGCGTGCTCGACGACGATCGTCGCTCGATGCTGGATGAGCGCGAGTGGGACTGGCTCGAACGCCACCTCGAAGGCGACTTCGACCACCTGCTGATCGGCACGTCGGATCCGCTCGTGCTCGCCCCTGCGCTGCACTACGCCGAGCGCTGGGGAGAGGCGATCGCGACCGGCGCCTGGGCGGGTCGGTGGCCCGGCTGGGCGAAGAAGCTGCGGCGAGCGGCCGACTTCGACCACTGGGCGGCGATCGGGGACTCGTTCGAGCGCCTCACCGGATTGCTCGCCCGGCCGGGGCGGGGCGCGACGGGCCCGCCCCCGCGTCGATCACCGCGCTTCGGGCGACGTCCATCACGCCTACCTCGCGGAGCTGGCGTTCAAGCGCTCGAGAGGCTCGTCCGCAGCAACATTTGGCAGGTGGTCTGCTCGCCTCTTCCGCAACGCCCTCGACCAGCGCGAGCGAAAGCTGATCGAGTCCGGCGACTCGCGCGGACCGACGGTCGCCCTCCGCACCCTGGCGCGGCTCGCCGGCGTCCCGCCGGAGCAGGTCCGGTGGCGCCTCGTCGAGGGCCTGTTCTACGACAACCAGGTCGCGTCCCTGACGCGATCGACGGGCGCGCCATCGAGTTGCGCCTCGAGCGCACCGTCGGCGACCCCGAGCAGGATCACCGCGAGCTCCACACCTCGTTCGAGCGATCGCTCGCCTGAGTCGGCGGATCCGGTGCCCGTGCTCCTCGTTCAGCGACCGCGCTCGATCGGTCGCCCCGCCGCTCCCAGGTCCCGGTGCCCCCGTTGGCGACGTGGATCAGACGGTCGAACCCCTCCCGCTGCAAGATCGAGGCGGCGAGCCCGCTGCGTTTGCCGCCGCTGCAGATCGTCGCGATCGGCGGCTCGTCCGGGCAGCTTGGAGCGCTCGTTCCGTGAGCTCCGGGTACGGGATGTTCCGGGAACCGGGAATGTGTCCCGACTCGTATTCGCCGCGGTCGCGGACGTCGAGCACGAGGACCCCGTCGTCGCCCTCGAGTCGCTCGGCGAGCGCCTCGGGATCGATCAGCTCGAGCCGCTCGACCCGGCGGCCCTCGGAGCGCCAGGCGGTCATCCCACCCTGTAGGAAGCCGCCGATCTGGATCCCGACCGATGCAGAGCTCGGATGCGGCGAGCTCGGAGCCGTCCGAGGCCGCGACGACGATCACCTCGACGCCGAACGGCACCACCTGTGCGACCTTGGTCCCGAACCCGGTGTTGTAGGCCGAGGCGCTGATCGCGCCCGGGACGTGCGCCTCGTCGAACTGATCGTTGGTGCGCGCATCGACGAGCACCGCACCGGCGGCGATCGCGACCTCGACCGCGCGCGGGCTGAGCGGCGTCGGCGCTCCAGCTCCTCGACAGCGGCCCGCGGTTGAGATCGACGATCTGCTCGACGTTGGGCGGGCGCGCACCGAGCGTCGCGACCACATCGTCGGCGAACTCCTCGGCGGTCTCGAACCGGAGCACTCGGTTGCGGGCCAGCTCGGAGCCGATCGTCGACGACGACTTGTGGTCGATGCCCGAGCTCCCGCAGAGCGAGCCACCGAGATGGCCGGGCCAGACCTCGACGCTGGGCCCGAGCGCGAAGAGGCGCTCGTGAAGCGACGCGAAGAGCTCCGTCGCTCCCCGACGGGGATCGACCGCGAGATCCGGGCGGGCGACGTCGCCGACGAACAGCGAGTCCCCGGTCAGGACCGCGACCGGATCGCCGCCGCGGGCCGCGTCGCGGAGCAGGAACGCGGTGTGCTCGGGCCGGTGACCGGGCGTGTGCACCGCCTCGATCCGAAGCTCACCGAGCTCCAGGGTCCAGCCGTCGTCGATCGCGTCGTGGGAGTACTGGCCCCGGCGAGGCGATGGACGTGGATCGTCGCGCCGGTGGCCCGGGCGAGCCGCCCATGGCCCGAGACGTGATCGGCGTGGTTGTGGGTCTCGAGGCACGTGCTCGATTCGAACCCCGTGAAGGCGGGAAAGGTGGAGATAAGGGTCGATATCCCACTGCGGGTCGACGACCGCCGCGAGACCGGCGGCGACGTCGCCGACCAGGTAGGACGCAGCAGCCGAGGTCCTCATGAATCACCTGTCTGAAAAGCATCCCGATGTTGCCTCGACCGCCATTCTCTCCGAAGGGCAGGCGGCGCGGTCTTTGCCTAGCAAGTTGACTAAGATGGTCGAGAAAGCGCCATGATGCCCGACCGCTCATATCTCGTCTGCGCCACGCCGCGAAGCGGGAGCACGCTCGTCTGCCAGGCACTGCGGGAGACCGGCGTCGCGGGGCGCCCGGAGGAGTACTTCGAGGCGCTGCGCCACAGTGGCCGTCCGCGGCGGCCCGAGGAGTACTTCGACGGGGTCGACGACCGCTCGCTTCTCGAGCACCTCGGCGAGCGCCGACTCGCCGAGGAGCCGCAGCCGCGCTCGCCGCTCTGGAGCCGGGCCGCGTATGACCGCTACCTGGAATGGGCGTTGGAGACGGGCACGACACCGAACGGCGTCTTCGGCGCAAAGCTGATGTGGGGTTACTTCGGCGACTTCGCCAGCCTGCTGCGAAACGTTCCCGAGTATCGCGACGTGCCGCTCGCTGCGCTGTTGCCGACCGTGTTCCCGAAGCTCAGGTTCGTCCGCGTCGTCCGCGCGAACAAGGTTCGCCAGGCGGTCTCGTTGTGGAAGGCGGTGCAGACGGCGACCTGGCGCCAGCAGGACACGGCGGCAGGCGCCGGCGAGGGCGCTGAAGAGCCTCCCTACAAGAGCTTCCTGCAGGAGCACCGTCCACAGCTCCGCTTCCACTACGGCGCGATCGAGCACCTGCTGAACCAGGTGATGGTCGAGGAGGCCCGCTGGGACGCCTTCTTCGAGCACTCGCGGATCAAGCCGGTACTCGTCCTCTACGAGAATTTCGCCGCCGACTACGAAGCGGCGACCCGGAACGTGCTCGAGCGCCTCGAGCTCGAGATCTCGCCCGACCACGAGTTCGCGCCGCGGATGAAGCGCCAGTCCGACGGGATCAACGACGATTGGACGCGCCGGTACGCGGACCTCAAGCTGGGCACGGAGTTCGATCTCGTACCCACCGTCGCCGCCGAGGAGGCCGCGTGATCCGACCGCGCCCCGCCGGCTCCCAGCCGCCGAACATCGTCTACATCCACTCCCACGACACCGGCCGCTACGTGCAGCCATATGGCCACCAGATCCCGACCCCGAACATCCAGCTGCTCGCCGATCAGGGGGTGCTGTTCCGGGAGGCCTTCTGCGCGATGCCTTCCTGCTCCGGGAGCCGGGCGTGTCCTGCTCACCGGCGAGGGTGGCGCCGGCAACGGGATGCTCGGCCTCGCCCATCGCGGCTGGCGCCTCAACGACTACCGCCATCACCTCGTTCACACGCTGCGCAAGTCGGGCTACTACTCGGCGCTGATCGGCGAGCAGCACATCTCGAAGGAGCCGGGAGCGATCGGCTACGACGAGGTGATTCCGGTGAGCAGCAACGGCGCAGCCCAGATCGCCCCCTCGGCGATCGAGACCCTGCGCCGCGCCGTGCAGCCGTTCTTCCTCTCGGTCGGCTTCTTCGAGACCCACCGCGACTTCGCCGCCCCGACGTCGGTCCGCGACACGCTCTACTCGCGCCCGCCGGCGAACCTGCCCGACGCGCCGAGCACGCGCCAGGACATGGCCGCGTTCAAGGCCAGCGCCCGCTCTCTTGATCAGGGGATCGGCGCTGTCCTCAACGGGCTGCACCAGTACGGGCTGGCCGACAACACGCTGATCATCTGCACCACGACGGCGTCGCGTTCCCGGCGCGAAGGCGACCCTCTATGACCGCGGCACCGCAGTGATGCTGATCATGCGCGGCCCCGGCGGCTTCACTGGTGGCCGCGTCCTCGACGCGATCGCGACCCACCTCGACCTCTTCCCGACGATCTGCGACCTCGCCGGCATCGAGCACCCGGGCTGGATCGAGGGCAGCTCGCTGATGCCGCTGGTCCGCGGCGAGGTCGACCGGATCCACGACGCGATCTTCACCGAGATGACCTACCACGCCGCATACCAACCCCAGCGGGCGATCAGGACCGAGCGCTGGAAGTACATCCGGCAGTTCGACGACTACGGCCACCTGGTGCTCGCCAACTGCGACGACAGCTCGACCAAGTCGATGCTCGTCGAGCATGGATGGGCCGAGCAGATGGTTCCCGCCGAGGAGCTCTATGACCTCGTCTTCGATCCGAACGAGTCCCGCAGCGTCGCCGGCGAGGCCGCCGCGGAGCCCGTTCTCGCCAGGCTTCGCGACCGGCTCGAGGAGTGGATGGTCGAGCGCGATGACCCGCTGCTGCGCGGCCCGATCCCCCCTCCGGCCGGGGCGGAGGTCAACGACCAGGATCAGATCTCGCCGACCGAGCCGACCCGGCGCGCCGCGGCGGATCCCACGGCCGTTCCATCCAGGTGAGGCAAAGCCACTCGTCGGGCGCCGGGTCGAGCGGGTCGCCCGGTGGACGATGCTCGAATGCCGAGAGGCCGCAGTTGAGCGTCCGCAGCTGCCACAACCGTCGCGTCCAGCCCGGCGGGTAGGCGTCGCCGAGCAGGGTGTGGATGAAGAAGAAGCGGAGAAAGATTCCATGCGTGACCGCGATCACCCGGTCGTCGGGACGGGCGAGCAGCTCCGCCTTGACCGCCTCAACCCTGGCGTAGAGCTGCTCGAAGGACTCGGCACCGGGGGGCGCGAACGAGCGGTCGTCGGCGTGGTCGGCCATCCAGTTCGACCAGCGGCGGGCCCGTTGTTCGTCCCCGGAGAGCTCGAGGTAACCGTCAGCCTCGCCGAGCTCCCGCAGCTCCGGTCTGATCTCGACCGCGAGCCCGAGCGCGGCCGACAGGTCGTCGGCGGTCTCCCGCGCGCGGCGGAGGGGGCTCGACCACAGTGCGGTCGCGCCGCAATCGGCGAGCCCCCGGGCGGCGAGCTGTGCCTGCGACCGGCCGGTCGCGGTCAGGCGGTCACCTTCGACTTCGGGCAGATCGCGTCCGGTCTCGGCATTCGAGACCGATTCGGCGTGGCGCAGCAGGAGGACGAGCAAGCGGCTACTGCGAGGTCCAGGCGTCGGGGGACTCGGTCATCGCGATCACCGAAGCCGGCAGCTCGCCGGTGATCAGGTTCGCGATCGTCACCACCTCGAGCACCGAGCGGATCGTCGAGCGCAGCGCCACCCAGACGAGCTGCAGAGGCTCGGCGAGCCCCTCGTACTCGAGCGTTTCGGGACGGTGGTTGCGGACGCTCGCCAGCGGGCCCTCGACCGCCCGCATCACGTCGGCGACGCTGATCTCGCTCGCCGGGCGGCTGAGCCAGTAGCCGCCGTCGGAGCCGCGCTGGCTCTCGACCAGGCCGGCGCGTCGCAACTCGGCGAGGATGTTCTCGAGGAACTTCGGCGGGATCTTCTCCGCGGCGACGATCTCGTCGCGCTTCACCGGGCTGCCATCGCCATCGGCCAGCTTCATTACCGCCCGGACCGCGTAGTCGGCCTTCGCTGTGACCCGCATTCGGTCGATTCTCCACCACGGGCCGCAAGTGGGGCTTTCCGATCGAGTTGGGGGGGAATCGGTTGGCCCCCTGAACGGCCGATTGGACGCGTGTCGACGCCCGTCGCATGCCGGGAAACGTCTGCTGTAGCCTGCCGGCGATCGCATTCCTAACTAAGCCAGTCAAGAAAGGTAAAAAGGAACAAGAAATGATTCGCTTCCTCTCGAAGCCTCGCCGCCACGGGGCCGCGGACGCTCGTCTCGCGGATGCGCGGCCCCGCGGCGGCGCGCGCCTGCTCGCGGCCGGTCTGCTGACCGGTGCGCTCGCGTTGGGGGTCGCCGCCTGCGGCGGGTCCTCGAGCGCCTCCAGTGACGGCAGCGGCGGCTCGGTCGACGTGGTTGCCTACTCGACGCCCGAGGAGGCCTACACGAACAATCTCGAGCCGGGGTTCGGCAACACCTCCGACGGCGACGGCGTCGAGTTCTCGAACTCCTTCGGCGCCTCGGGCGACCAGTCGCGTGCCGTCGAGGCCGGCCAGCCGGCCGACCTCGTCCACTTCTCGCTCGAGCCCGACATGACCCGCCTGGTCGACGCCGGCCTTGTCGCCAAGGACTGGAACCAGAACCAGTACAAGGGCATCCTCGAGGATTCAGTCGTCGTCTTCGTCACCCGGCCGGGCAATCCGGACAACATCCAGACCTGGGACGACCTGATCAGCGGCGACGTCGAGGTCCTGACGCCGAACCCCTTCACGTCCGGAGGCGCGCGCTGGAACCTGATGGCCGGTTACGGCAACCAGGTGCTGACCGAGGGCAAGTCGCCGGAGGAGGGTCTGCAGTACCTCTCCGACCTGCTCTCGAACGTGCAGGTCCAGGACGAGAGCGCCCGCGACGCGCTGGGGACGTTCCTCGGCGGCAAGGGCGACGTTCTGCTCGCCTACGAGAACGAGGCGATCGCCGCTCAGAACGCCGGTGAGGACATCGAGTACACCGTCCCCGACAGCACCCTGCTGATCGAGACGCCCGCTGCGGTGACCACGGATGCCGATCCCGCAGCGCAGAAGTTCCTCGACTACATGTACACCGACGAGGGGCAGCAGCTGTGGGCCGACGCCGGTTACCGCCCGGTGTCGAAGTCGGTGTTCGACCAGAACAAGGACAAGTTCCCGACTCCGCCCGACCTGTTCACGATCGCCGACCTCGGTGGCTGGGACAAGGTCACGGACGAGTTCTTCGACACCGAGAGCGGCTCGGTCGCGGAGATCGAGAAGAATCTGGGGGTCGCGACGGAGTGAGTCAAGGGGCCGTCGCAACTGCGAAAGCACCGTCGAGGCCGAGCCTAAGGCTCGGCCTCGGCGGCCCCGGGCTCACCCGCGGCCTGGTCGTCGCGTACCTGAGCCTGATCGTCCTGATCCCGCTCGCCGCGGTGGTCTCGAAGTCGTTCGAGGCCGGGCTCTCCTCGTTCTGGGATGACGTCACCTCGCCGCAGGCGATCGCGGCGCTGAAGCTGACCCTCGGCGCGTCGGCGATCGTGGTCGCGATCAACGCGGTCTTCGGGACGATCATCGCCTGGGTCCTGGTCCGCGACGAGTTCCCCGGCAAGCGGATCATCAACTCGCTGATCGACCTCCCGTTCGCGCTGCCGACGATCGTCGCCGGGATCACGCTGCTGGCGCTCTACGGCGACAACGGTGTGCTCGGGCTCTCGGGGGTCGCGTTCACGCGGATCGGCGTCGTCATGGCGCTGCTCTTCGTCACCCTGCCGTTCGTGATCCGCTCGGTGCAGCCGGTGCTGCTCGAGCTCGACACCGACATGGAGGAGGCCGCGGCCTCGCTCGGCGCCGGCCCGCTGACCACGTTCCGTCGGGTCATCCTCCCCAACCTGCGCCCGGCGATCCTCTCCGGGATCGCGCTCGCCTTCGCCCGCTCGATCGGTGAGTTCGGGTCGCTGGTCCTGATCTCGGGCAACATCCCGTTCAAGACCGAGGTCGCCTCGGTGTTCATCTTCAGCCAGATCCAGAGCGACCGCGAGGTCACCGCGGCGTCCGTATCGGTCGTCCTGCTCGTGATCGCGCTGCTGGTCCTGATCGCGATCGGGATCGTCTCCCGGAGGAGCCTCCGCCATGTCGGCTGACGCGGCGACGGTCGAGCCGGGCCCGGTGCGCGGGGCCTCGGGGAAGGGCAAGCTGGCCAAGTACGGGCTGCGCGGGGTCGCGCTCGGCTACCTGTTCGCGCTCCTGCTGATCCCGGTGATCCTGATCTTCTTCAAGGCGTTCGAGGACGGCGTCGGGCACGCCTGGGAGGCGGTGACGACGCCCGAGGCGCTGCACGCCTTCTACCTGACCGTCCTGATCGCCGGGATCGCGGTCCCTCTGAACACGATCTTCGGGATCGCGTGCGCGCTGGTCCTCGTGCGTCAGAAGTTCCGCGGCAAGGCGATCCTCAACGGGCTGATCGACCTGCCGTTCGCGGTCTCGCCGGTCGTCATCGGGCTCTCGCTGGTGCTCGTCTACGGCAGCATCGACGGCTGGTTCGGCCCCTGGCTCGCCGAACAGGGGATCCAGGTGATCTTCTCGGTTCCGGGAATGGTTCTGGCAACGATCTTCGTCTCGCTGCCGTTCGTGGTTCGCGAGGTGGCGCCGGTGTTGCAGGAGATCGGCGACGACCAGGAGCAGGCGGCGGCGACACTCGGCGCACGGGGCTGGCAGACGTTCTGGCGGATCACCCTGCCATCGATCCGCTGGGGTGTCACCTACGGGGTCGTGCTCGCGACCGCCCGGGCGATCGGCGAGTTCGGCGCCGTAGCCGTCGTCTCGGGGAAGATCGAGGGCAAGACCGAGACCGCGACCCTGCTGGTCGAGAACCAGTACGAGCACTTCGACGTCGCCGGTGCCTACGCCGCCGCCCTCGTCCTCGCGGTGATGGCGCTCCTGGTCCTGCTGGGGATGAACCTGATCCAGCGCCGCGACAGACCTGCAAAACCCCCCAGCCAGATCGCCGTCGGCGACGCGGCTGCCCTTACGAGGCGGAGCGAAGCGGAGCCGAGTAGCGCCGCTGTTGAGGCGCCTAATTCGACCGGAAAGGAACTCTGATGGGAATCACGGTTGAGAACGCGACCAAGCGGTTCGGCGATTTCCTCGCCCTCGACGAGGTCTCGATCGAGGTGCCCGACGGCTCGCTTACCGCGCTGCTCGGGCCGAGCGGAAGCGGCAAGTCGACGCTGCTGCGGGTGATCGCCGGGCTCGAACGTCCCGACGGAGGGCGGGTGGTGATCTCCGGCGAGGACATGACCCGGGTGCCGGTCCAGAACCGCAACGTCGGCTTCTGCTTCCAGCACTACGCCGCCTTCAAGCACATGACCGTGGGCAACAACGTCGCCTTCGGCCTCCGGATCCGCAAGCGCTCGAAGAAGGAGATCAACGACCGGGTCCACGAGCTGCTCCAGCTCGTCCAGCTCGAGGGGCTGATCGACCGCTACCCGTCGCAGCTCTCGGGCGGACAGCGCCAGCGGATGGCGCTCGCCCGGGCGCTCGCGGTCGAGCCGAAGGTGCTGCTGCTCGACGAGCCGTTCGGGGCGCTCGACGCGCGCGTGCGGACCGAGCTTCGACGGTGGCTGCGTCGGCTGCACGAGGAGGTCCACGTGACGACGATCTTCGTCACCCACGACCAGGAGGAGGCGATGGACGTCGCCGAGCAGATCGTGGTCATGAACGATGGCCGGGTCGAGCAGGCCGCCAGCCCGACCGACCTCTACGACCATCCCGAGACCGAGTTCGTGATGAGCTTCGTCGGCACCGCGAACCACATCGGCTCGATGCGGGTCCGCCCGCACGACGTCGTGATCTCACACCTCACCTCGCCGCAGGCCGAGGAGGCGATGATCGACCGGATCGTCCATCTCGGGTTCGAGTACCGGCTCGAGATGACGCTCGCCGACGGCAGCCCGCTGATCGCCCAGCTGACCCGGGCGCAGGTCGAGGAGCTCGAGCTCGCCGACGGTCAGATCGTCTACGTGACCCCGAGCCGGGCTCGGGTGTTCGACTCGAACGGCAACCATCCGCGGGTCGAGGAGCTGGCGCTGGCCTGAGCCGGCGGCGGGTTCGACGAAGAGATGACGCTCGCCGAGGTCGTTGCCTGGGTGGTGTTCGCGGTGATCATCGCCTGGCTCGGGCTGATCATCTACGCGACGCTGCGCCAGGTCGACGGCGAGGTCCGCGAGGCGGCGAAGCGGAGGCGGTGAGGGTCAGCTCGCGTCGGTCGGAGTGGTGAACCGCGACTCGCGCTGCTCGGCGGCATCGGGGTGCGAGGCGAGAGCGGTGACCGGTTCCGGCAGCTCGTCGGCGACGACGTCGGCGAGCGTCACCGTCTCGAGCACCTGGCGGATGCTGAACCGCAGCGCGAGCCAGACCCGCTCCAGCGGAGCCGCCCCGCCGCGGTACTCGATCTCGTTCGGCGCCTCGCCGCGGACGGTCGCCAGCGGCCCCTCGACCGCGCGGATGATCTCCGCAAGGCTGATCTCGTCGGCGCCGCGGGCGAGCCAGTAGCCGCCCTCGCTGCCGCGGCGGCTGTGGACGAGCCCGTGCACTCGTGCCTCGCCGAGGATGTTCTCGAGGAATCGCAACGGGATCGCCTGAGCCGCCGCGATCACGTCGCCCTTCGCCGGGCTCTCCTCAGACGACGAGATCGCGAGCTCGACCATCGCCCGGACGGCGTAGTCGGCCTTCGCGGATACGCGCATGCGGCCACTCTACGAGAGTAGGAGGAAGCGGGTGCTTGGTTGCTAGAACACTACTCGCGGGCCTCTAGCTCAATTGGATCGAGCGGCACCCTTTTAAGGTGACAGATCTGGGTTCGAGTCCCAGGGGGCCCACTACCCGGTCGAAGCGTCCGAACGTGTCGCCGTCATGGGCCGGTCGAGTTCGCGCGTTACGGGGTCAAGGATCCGCGATGGCGCTGCAAGCAGTGCGTCGCCGAGGCCGTCACCCGTCGTCACCAACGGCTGAAGAGAATCCTGTGAAGAGGCAGGGGGATGCTGTCGCGTCTGCGGTTACGATCGGACCGTCGTCAACTTGCATTTCCACCACGTCGACCCGAGGACGAAGTCGTTCGCGATCACGACCGCCCGTGGCCGTTCCCTGGCCGCGTATCGAGCCGAGGCCTCGAAGTGCGTGCTCGTCTGCGCAAACTGCCACGGGGAGATCGAGGCCGGGCTGATCGAGAGTCCGAGGCCGGGCGTGGACCGGGGGCAGCAGTGACTCCAAGCCCACGCGGTGCGGCGATTGCCCCGTGGCGGGCATGTAGCCTGCTCGCGTGGCTGCGCAGCTTCCGCCGGCAGGCTGGTATCCCGACCCCGACGACGCCGCTTTGCAGCGGTATTGGGATGGCGGCCAGTGGACCGGCGATCGCACCCCGGCGACGCCGGCGCCGGCTGCCTCGACCGGCGGCCTGGCCGAAACCGCCGAGCGGACCGGGGACACGCCGCCGCCGGCCGCCTGGTACGCCGATCCGGAGAACCCGCAGGGGATGCGCTACTGGGACGGCACCCGATGGACGGAGGACCGCACCGATTACCGCGCGGCGCCGGCGCCGCAGCGCAAGAACGACGGCCTCGTCGCCGCGGGCTACATCTTCTCGCTGCTGATCCCGATCGTCGGGGTCGTCCTCGGAGCGATCCTGCTCGGGCGCAAGGACCGCAACGGGCCCTGGATCCTCGGCCTCTCGATCTTCTTCATCGCCGCCTTCGTGCTGATCGGCGCGCTCGGAGCCGATAACTGAATCGGGCGACGACCGGATGAGCGCGGGGGCGGGACGACGCGGGCGATGTGGCTGACCCTGACGTCTACGCGACCGTCGGGCGCACCCCCGGGATCACGCGCCACCCGCCCGCGGATCGTTCCTGATCTCGTCGAGCGCCACCCGGCCGCCGATCTCGGCCCGGCCACCGTCGACCGGCCGGGCGCGGATCAGCGAGCCGCGCCCCTGGTGGATCTCGATCTCGCGCCCGAGCAGGCTCGTGAGCCGCATCGCGGCAGAGCCGGTCGCCTCGTCCTCGGCGACCCCGGCGTCCGCGGCGAAGACCCGCTCGCGGATCATTCCCCGGGGTTCGTCCTCCCAGGCCCAGACCCCGACCAACCCGCGGCCGCCGGGGGGCCCCTGCAGCTCGTCCACCTCAGCCGGCGAGCCGACCTCGATGAACTCGAACGGCGGCCCCCACTCCGGCCTTCCGGCGACGAACGCGAGCTCGCCGTCGAACCGCACGGTCACCTCGCCCGCGGGCGGCCGCAGCAGCTCGAGCGGCGTGCCGTCCTCGCGCAGGAGCCAGGCGGTGCCGACCAGCGGATGGCCGGCGAGCGGCAGCTCGACCTCGGGGGTGAAGATGCGCAGCTCGCCGCGCTCGCGGTCATCGACGAACACCGTCTCGGCGAAACCGAGCTCGGCGGCGATCGGCTGTCGCTCGGGCCCGTCAACCGCGCGGCCGTCGAGAAAGACCCCGAGCGGGTTGCCTCCGCTGCCGTCGTCCGCGCAGAACACGCGCAGCACGTGAAGCGTTGCGGCGCCGCGCTCCGCCATCAATGCCGGAAGTGGCGACGCCCGGTGAAGACCATCGCGACCCCGGCCGCGTCGCAGGCGGCGACGATTTCGTCGTCGCGCTTCGAGCCGCCCGGCTGGATGACCGCGGCGGCGCCGGCGTCGATCGCCCCCTGCGGCCCGTCTGCGAACGGAAAGAACGCATCCGAGGCGACGACCGAGCCCCGGAGCACCTCCCCGGCGCGTTCGCCGAACGCGTCCTCGGCCTTCTCGACCGCGAGCCGCACCGAGTCGACGCGGCTCATCTGCCCGGCGCCGATCCCGACCGTCGCTCCGCCCTTCGCGAAGACGATCGCGTTCGAGCGCACGTGCCGGCAGACCTTCCACGCGAACAACAGGTCCTCCCACTGCTGCTCGTCCGGCTTGGCGCGCGTCGGAACGGTCATCGTCGCGCGACGATCCTCGGCCTGGTCGGCGTCCTGGGCGAGCAGGCCGCCCCTGACGCGCTTCAGGTCGCGCCCCCGGGCCTCGTACCCCGCCGCCTCGACGCGAAGGATCCGGATCGCCTCTTTCTGCATCAGCACCGCGAGCGCCTCGTCCGAGTAACCGGGCGCGAGCAGCACCTCGATGAACTGCTCGTGCAGGCGCTCGGCCAGCGAGCGGTCGATCGGCCGGTTGAAGACGAGGACGCCGCCGAATGCCGACACCGGATCGCAGGCGAACGCTTTCCCATACGCGTCGTTCGGCGTCTCGCCGACCCCGATCCCGCACGGGTTGTTGTGCTTGACGATCACGCACGCCGGGTCGCCGAGCTCGTCGAGCAACCGGCGGGCCGAGTCGAGATCGAGCACGTTGTTGAACGAGAGCTCCTTGCCGTGCAGCTTCGCGACCCCTGAGAGCACGTGCTCGTGCGCCGTGGACTCGACGTAGAGCGCCCCCTTCTGGTGCGGGTTCTCTCCGTAGGAGAGGTCCAGGAACTTGTCGTACGACATCACGAAGTGGCTCGGGAAGACCTCGTAGCGAAGCCCGAACCAGCGGCTGATCGCGGCGTCGTAGGCGGCCGTGTGGGCGAATGCCTCGTTCGCGAGCCAATGCCTCGTCTCGGCCGAGATCTCGCCGGCCGAGTCGGCGAGCTCGGCGAGCACCGCGTCGTAGCTCTCGGGCTCGACGACGACGGCGACCGCGTCGTGGTTCTTCGCAGCCGCCCGGATCATCGTCGGGCCGCCGACGTCGATGTTCTCGATCGCCTGCTCCTCGGTCACCCCGGGCTTCGCGACGGCCTCCGTGAACGGATAGAGGTTGACGCAGACGAGGTCGATCGGCTCGATCTCCTGAGCCGCGAGCGTCGCCATGTGCTCCTCGCGGTCCCGCCGGGCGAGCAGCGCCGCGTGCAGGCGGGGGTGGAGCGTCTTCACCCGGCCGTCGAGGATCTCCTCCGAGCCGGTGAACTCCGAGACGTCCGTGACCTCGATCCCGGCCTCTCGGATCGCCGTCGCGGTGCCACCGGTCGAGAGAAGCTCGACGCCGAGTTCACGCAGGCTGTGCGCGAAGTCGACCACCCCGGTCTTGTCGGATACCGAGATCAGCGCTCTCGCGACTCGGACCGGGGCGCCGGCGGGCGCCGGGCCTCCTTCCTCGGCGATCGAAGCCTCGAGCTCCATTACGTCCGAGTCTATGCGCAGAGCGCGACCCGGACCCGTGCGGCGATTCCCGGCCTGTTCAGCTGTCCTCGGCCGGCGCGATGCGGACCAGTCTCGGGTTCGCATCGTCGACGCGAACCCGGCCCGCGGCGATCATCCGGATCGCCTCCGGCAGCAACGCGTGCTCGGTCGCGTGGATCGCCCGCTCGAGCGCCCCGCGGTCGCGATCCGCGGGTACCGGGACCGGTTGCTGAAGGATGATCGGGCCGGTGTCGACGCCCTCGTCGACGTAGTGGACCGTGACCCCGGTGATCTTGGCCCCGTGGTCGAGGGCCTGGCCGATCGGGTCGAGTCCCGGGAACGAGGGCAGCAGGGCGGGGTGGACGTTGATCACCTGGTTGGAGAATCTCGCGATGAACGGCGCGCAGAGCAGTTGCATGTAGCCGGCGAGCACCACCAGGTCGATTTCGTGGGCGTCGAGCCAGGCGGCGATCGCGAGGTCGCGCGCCTCGCGGTCCGGGTGCTCACCGGCGGGAAACGCCGCGGCATCGACGCCGGCGTCGCGCGCGCGACCGAGCGCCGCCGACCGCGGCTTGTCGGAGGCGACCGCTACGACCTCGATTCCCTCCCTGCCGTGCAGACGGTCGAGGATCGCCTGCAGGTTGGTGCCGGCGCCCGAGGCGAGCACCGCGACGCGAAAGCTGCTCACCCGGCGGCCCGGAGCTTCGGAAACCGCCCGCCGGTCGAGCGCAGCATGCCCCCGTCGATCAGCGCATCCACCTCCCGCAGCAGGTCGTCGGCGCGCCAGTCGTCGAACTCGCCGTAGCCGGGCAGGCCGTCGTAGCCGTACTTGCGGACCACCTTGCTGCGCCCACCGCGAAGGATCTCGACCGCGCGCGTACGACCGACGCTCGGCTGCGCCTCGCGGACGACGGCGACGATCGCCTGCTCGACGCTCGGCCGTGGCCCGGCGCTCGAGGTCGGCTGCCGGCTGCTCGCAGGTCGCAGAGCGAACGACGGGGTGCCGTCGCAGACGTCACAGCATCGGCCCTGCGCCACCGGCGCCGACCGGTCGCCGAAATGCCGCAGGATCGCCGCGCGCCTGCATACCCCGCCCTCGACGAAGCCCCACACGTCCCGGTACTGGCGCCAGCGATGGCGCTTCGCGTCGGGGTCGTCGACCTGGTTGATGAAGAACACGTGCAGGCCCTTGTCGCGGTTCTCGGCCAGCAGCACGCACCGCGAGGCAAGCCCGTCCCGCCCCGCCCTGCCCGCCTCCTGGTAATAGGCCTCGAGCGACGAGGGCACCGTCTCGTGGACGACCGTGCGCACGTCGGCCTTGTCGACGCCCATCCCGAAGGCGTTCGTCGCCACCACCACCGGCGTCTCTGAGGCCATGAACGCACGCTGCGCCTCGCCGCGCGGACCGCGCTCCATACCGGCGTGGTAGGCGGGCACCCGCACGCCCAGCTCCCGGCTCAGCCAGGCCGCCGTCTCGTCGGACTTCTTGCGCGTTCCCGCGTAGACGATCGCCGGCAGCCCGTCGGGCTCGGAGAGGAGCGCCAGCGTCGCGTCGCGCTTCGCGCGCGACGACCCGACCGCGACCACGTCATAGGAGAGGTTCGGCCGATCGAACCCGGTCGCGATTCGAACCGGGTCGCGGAGCCCGAGCCGGCGGATCACGTCGGTCGCCACGCGCGGGGTCGCGGTCGCGGTCGCGGCGAACAACGATCTCGCCCCGAGCGCCCGGGCGACCTCGCCGAGGCGGAAATAGTCGGGGCGGAAGTCGTGGCCCCATTGGCTCACGCAGTGGGCCTCGTCGACGACGAAGAGGCCGATCCGGGCGCTGCGCAGGCGGTCTATGAACCCGCGGGTCGCGAACCGTTCCGGAGCGACGTAGAGCATCCGCACGTCGCCGGCGATCGCGCGCTCGAGCGCCCGCCCGTTCTCGGCCGAGTCGCGCTGGGCGTTGATCAGCGCCCCGCGCCCGCCGAGGCTCGCGACCTGGTCCTGCATCAGCGAGACGAGCGGCGAGACGACAACCGTCAGTCGCCGGTCGAGGACCGCGGGGAGCTGATAGCAGAGCGACTTCCCGGCTCCGGTCGGCATCACGAGGAGCACGTCGCGCCCCTCGACGGCCGCCTCGACAGCCTGCCGCTGCCCGGGCCGGAAGCCGGAGTGGTGGAAGTGGCGCTCGAGCTCGGCGCTCAGGTCTGGCAGTTGTGCCACGCGCTCAGAGGATCCAGGTCGGGGCGGCGGAGATCTCGCCCCTCGCGCGGCGGCAGCCGGCTCAGGGCGCGCTCTGCACGACGGGCAGCTGCTCGAGCGCGAACTTGTCGTTTGCGTCGCCGCCGTCGCCGAGCGGATAGTCGCCGGTGAAGCAGGCGTCGCAATGAGCGCCGCGTGGAGTGCCGACCGCCTCGTAGACACCCTCCAGAGAGAGGTAGGCGAGCGAGTCGGCACCGACTTCGGCGGCGATCTCCTCCACGGTCCGCTGGTGGGCGACCATCTCCTCGCGGGTGTGCATGTCGACGCCGTAATGGCACGGATGTCGGATCGGCGGCGCCGAGATCCGCAGGTGCACCTCGCTCGCCCCGGCGTCGCGCAGCATCCCGACGATCTGGCGGGTTGTGTTCCCGCGCACGATCGAGTCGTCGACGACGACGATCCGCTGTCCGGCGACGATCTCGGGGAGCGGGTTGAACTTCATCCGCAGGCCGCGCTTGCGCAGCTCCTGCCCGGGTTGGATGAAGGTTCTCGCCACGTAGCGGTTCTTGATCAGGCCGTCGTCCTTGGGCAGGCCGCTGGCCCGCGCATACCCGGTCGCGGCCGGATTGCCGGAGTCGGGGACCGAGATCACGAGGTCGGCGTCGACCGGCGCCTCGTGCCAGAGGATCTCGCCCATCCGGCCGCGGACCTCTTGCAGCACGCGGCCCTCGAGCCTCGAATCGGGCCGCGAGAAGTAGATGTGCTCGAAGACGCAGTGCGCGGCGCGGCCTGCGGGCACGACCTGACGGCTCTCGAGCCCGTCGGCCGTCAGCGAGATCGCCTCCCCGGGCTGCACCTCGCGCACCAGCTCGGCGCCGATGATGTCGAACGCGCAGCTCTCCGAGGCGACGCACCAGCGTTCGCCGAGCCTGCCCAGCGACAGAGGGCGAACCCCGTTCGGGTCGCGGAACGCGACCACGGCGCGCTTCGTCATCACGACCGTGGAGTAGGCGCCCTCGAGGCGCGGCATCACCGCGGCGACCGCGTTCTCGATCGGGCGCGTCGGCTCGACCGAGAGCAGCGCCGCGATGATCTCCGAGTCCGACGTCCCGCGGAACGAGATCCCGCGTTCGCGCAGCTCGTCGTAGAGCTCGACCGCGTTGGTGAGGTTGCCGTTGTGCGCCAGCGCGACCTCGCGGCCGTCGTCTCGCCACACCGGCTGGCTGTTCTCCCAGGAGCCACTGCCGGTGGTCGAGTAGCGGACGTGGCCGATCGCCATGTCGCCGTCGAGCGCGCGCAGCTTCTGCTCGTCGAAGACCTGCGAGACGAGCCCCGTCTCGCGCAGGGTGGTGATGTGGCCGCCCTCGCAGCTCGCGATCCCGGCCGATTCCTGACCGCGATGCTGGAGCGCGTAGAGCGCGAAGTATGCGAGCCGGGCCACCTCGTGCCCAGGGGCGTACACGCCGAACACCCCACACTCGTCGCGCGGGCCGTCGCGATCGGGAACGCCGGAGTCTGCGCAGCCCGCGGCGGGCTGCAAATTTGGAGTCATCGAGGCTTCTCTAGAGCTGGAGAAGTCGGGTCGAGGCAGGCGGTCGCCTGCACTTCAAGGCTACCAGCGAGCTCAGCCGACGACCGGAGCCGTGCCCTCGAGCCGGTCGCCGACCGAACGCCACGCCCGCCGCGCGTCCTCGAGCGCCACGTCGACCTCGGCCTCGGCGCCCGAGATCGCGATCCGCGAGCCGGCCGCCTTGCCCGCGATCAGCACGTCGACCCGGTCGGTGCTCGCGGCCAGCCGCTCGAGCGCGGCGCGCCGACCGGCGAGCACGAATCCGCCCGGCCCCTCGCCGAACAGCGCCGTCTCGCCCGCGCATCCGCGGAGCTCGACCAGCTCGTCGAGGTCCGCGGTCACCCCGACGCCGCCGGCGATCGCCATCTCGGCGAGCGCGCAGCCGAGCCCACCGTCGCTGATGTCGTGAGCGGCGGTCAGCTCACCGCCGCGGACGGCGTCGCGGACGAGCTCGATCGCGTCGCCCACCGCCGTCGATCGGCAGCGAGGGAAGCCCGGAACCGAGCTCGCCGCGGAGCTTCGCGAGCTCCGACCCGGCCAGCGAGGGGGAGAACGGGCCGCAGACGGCGATCGCGTCGCCTTCCGCAAGCGCCAGTCCACCCGCTCGGCGCGGGTCGGGAAGCTCGCCGACCATGCCGACCACCGGCGTCGGGTAGATCGGGCCGTCCTCGGTCTCGTTGTAGAGCGAGACGTTGCCGCCGACGACCGGAACGCCGATCGCCGTACAGGCGTCGGCGAGCCCCTGGGTCGAGCGGTCGAGCTGCCAGGCGACGGTCGGCTTCTCGGGATTGCCGAAGTTGAGGCAGTTCGTGACCCCGAGCGGCTCGGCGCCGGCGCAGGCGAGGTTCTGCGCGCATTCGAGCACCGCTTCCACCGTGCCCGCGTACGGGTCGCACGCGACCCGGCGCCCGTTGCCGTCGATCGAGATCGCGATCGTCGCGCCCGCGTCGCCGAAGTGCAGGACAGCCGCGTCGGAGGTCCCGGGCCGGCGGACGGTGTTCGAGAGCACGACGGAGTCGTACTGCTCGAAAGCCCAGCGCTTGCTGGCGATGCTCGGCGAGGCGAGCAGGGCGACGAGGATCGAGGACGGGGCGCCGGGGTCGGCCCCGTGGCCGACGTCGAGCGCGACCCTCGCGCCGATCAGGTCGCGGTTCGCATAGCCCCATCGGGCGGGCTCGGCCGGGGCGAGGTCGTAGAGCGGGCAGCCGTCGACGAGCGCGGCGATCGGCATCTCCCCGACCAGCTCGCCGTCGCGCAGGACGCGGAAGTCGCCGCCGTCGGTGACCTCCCCGATCACCGCCGCGCCCGTCTCCCAGCGCTCGCAGAGCTCCAGCACGTCGCCGACCCTCTCCGGTTCGACCACGGCGAGCATCCGCTCCTGGGACTCCGAGACCATGATCTCGAACGGCTCCATGTCGGCCTCGCGGAGCGGGACGCGGCCGACGTCGATGTCGATCCCGACCCCCCCGCCGGACGCCATCTCACCGGCGGCGGAGGTGAGCCCGGCGGCGCCGAGGTCCTGGAGGGCGACGAGCAGGTCGGCCTCGAGCAACGCGAGGCAGCACTCGAGCAGCTTCGACTCCTCGAACGGGTCGCCGATCTGGACGGTCGGTCGCTTCGAGTCGTCGCCCTCCTCGAGCTCTGCCGAGGCGAGCACCGAGGCGCCGCCGATCCCGTCGCGGCCGGTCGACGCGCCGATCAGGACGACGGCGTTGCCGACCCCGGCCGCCGCGGAGCGGACCATCGCATCGGAGCGGGCGAGACCGACGCACATCGCGTTGACGAGGCAGTTCTGCTCGTAGGGAGCTTCGAAGTAGACCTCGCCACCGACGGTCGGCACGCCGATCGAGTTGCCGTAGTGGCCGACCCCCGCGACGACGTGCTCGAACAGGTAGCGCGAGCGCTCGGAGTCGAGATCGCCGAAGCGCAGCGAGTCGAGGATCGCGATCGGCCGAGCGCCGAGTGCGAAGACGTCACGCAGGATGCCCCCGACGCCGGTGGCCGCCCCCTGGAACGGCTCGACGGCGCTCGGATGGTTGTGCGACTCGACCTTGAACGCGACCGCCCAGCCGTCGCCGACCGAGACCGCGCCCGCGTTCTCGCCCGGGCCCATCAGCACCCTGGGGCCATCGGTGGGCAGGCGCCGGAGCAGCTTGCGCGAGTGCTTGTAAGCGCAATGCTCGGACCACAGGAGCGAGAACATCGCCAGCTCGACGTCGTTGGGCTGCCGCTCGAGCAGCTCGACGATGCGCTTGTACTCGAGGTCGGTGAGGCCGAGCTCGCGATGCTTGGGGGCCGAGACGGTCATCCGCGCCTGTCGGGGTCGGGCGTCAAGGAACGCAGTATCGCTGCTCTGCATGTCGTCTCTCACCGCACCGAGTCGGGCGAGTCGTTCCCCGTGGCGGTGTGTTGTGATCGAGAGATGCGTGCCCGAACGATGATCCCCCGCGCGGCCCTCGCCCTCTGCGTGCTCGCCTCGCTCGCCCTTGCCCCGGGCGCGCTCGGCGCGCCCGGGCCGCCTCCGGCCTTGCTCGCTACGTCGGGCGACCATGGGGAGCTGCTGCAGGCGGTCCCGATCGCGAAGCGCCCGCAGGTGCACGAGCGGGTGGCGATGTCGCTCGGGCCCGACAAGCTGCAGGTGATCCAGCCCGGAGACCGGCTGCGGGCCAGCGCCGAGGTGCAGGTCTCGACCACGTGCGTCGACCCCGGACCGCGGTGCATCGGCCGCAACTACGACATAAATCCGCGGATCAGCGCCCGGATCGTCCTCGCCGGCGCCCAGAGCGCGACCGCGGCGTCGATCCCGCTCTCGCCGACGACGACGAAGCTCTGCAAGCAGCGGCGTCCGAACCGCAACCACCACTGCACGCTGACGATCCCAAACGTCGAGACCCCGGTCGTCGACCCGGCGACCCTTCCGTGCGTGCCGGGCGCCTGCTTCGTCAACCTGATCGTCGGCGCCTACAACAAGCACGCCCGCCGCGGCGACCGCGTCGTCCTCGGCGCCGACCGTCCCGACGGCTCGGTCGTCCAGGACAAGGGCAGGCTCAACCTCGTCCAAGCCCACGCCGACGTCCCGGCTCCGACGGTCAGTTCGAGCGCGACGCTGGTCAACGGGACGCTGCCGCTGACCGAGGGCAAGAAGGAGAAGCGCCGGGTCGTCTACTCGGTCCCGATGCCGGCCCTCAAGAAGGGCGAGATCGTCGCCTTCGACGCAAGCTATCTGACCGGAATCAGCGACCTCGGGTTCAACACCTTCGTCTCCTCGCGGGTGATCGCGGCGACCAGTCCGTTCGCCGCCGACTCGACCGGGATCGCGAAGAGCGTCCTCGGCCCGAAGGGGGCCGCGAGCGAGGGCAACGGCTTCAACTGCACGCTCGGGCCGAGCGGCTACGCGAATCCGTGCACGACGGTGAAGGCGGGCGCCGCGCTCGTCACCCGGGACGCGCTCGACAAGGCGACGGGCCAGCCGGTGACCCTGTACTTGAACGTCTTCGCCTCGGCGAAGCCGCTGCTGACGACGAACGTGAAGACCTCCCAGCAGGTCTCGATCGCGCCGCTCCCAAGCGGGCTGACCGTCAGCCGCTACGCGCCCTGAGCCTCGACGCGGGCGATCAGTGGGCCGCCGCGGCGGGAACCGTGACGCCCTTCTCAGCCGCGCGGGCGGCGCCGGCCTCGGTGTCGAGCTCGTAGCCGAGCTCGACCAGCATGTCGCCGGCCACGGCCTCGTAGGAGGCGACCTCCTCGGGCGTCATCCGCTCTCGCCACATCCCGATCCGGTCCGTGCGCGGGGGCTCGTTGGCGAGCCGGTGGCTGTCGAGGCGCGCTTCCGCCGTCTGGTTCGGGCGGTTCTTGCGCGGCAGCTCGCGCGCCTTCTCGGCGAGGCGGTCCCCGGCGCGCTCGTAGTAGCCGAGCATCACCGGATCGAAGTCGAGCTCGATGAAGTCGCAGACGCGGCGCAGCGCGCCCTCGGTGTCGGCGACGAGATCCTCGAAATGGACCTCCATGTAATGGTTGACCGAGGGCGCCATCTTGCGCGCCTTGCGGATCCGGTTGCGCCACAGCCGGGCGGATTCGGGATAGCTCTCGGGGCCCCAGTTCATCCGTAGGTGCGAGAGCGAGACGTCGCGACCGTCGCGAATGATGTGGACGAAGCGGGCCTCGGGCAGCACCCGCTGGATGCGGCGCATCTCCTTCACGTAGCCGGGCGTCTTGTCGCCGTAGCGGCTCTTGCCCTCGCGCTCCGCATAGGTCAGATAGAAGGTCCGAATCGCGTCCGCCGCGGTAACCGGCCGCAGCGCGACGATCCGCTCGCGGAGCTCCTCCCCGTCGAGGTGGAAGTCGCCCCAGCGCTTGTGGTCGATGACCAGGTCGGCCGCGTCCTCGCCGCTCTGCTTCGAGCGCTCGAACGCCTTGATCAGCTTCGGAACCCAATGGGTCTCGCCCGGGATCGCGACCTCGGGATGTGAATCGAGCATCAGGCGGAGCAGGGTCGTCCCCGAGCGGGTCACCCCGCACACGAACGGCGCCGGAGGCGGCGTCGGCGTGCGCCCGCGCAGGCGCCTGCCGGCGAGCACGATCTTGGCCCGGTCCCGGTAGCGGTCGATCTGGTCGGAGATGTCCATGAGACCGCTCAAGCTACCCGTTTCGTCCGCTTTCCAACAGCTCACCGAGATCCGCCACGGTGTCGGCCCAGCGGCGCTCGGTGTCGCGTACCCGAACCGCGCCGGCGGCCAGCTCGGCCCGAAGCGAGTCGTCCGCGAGCCGCTCGATCGCCGCGCGGAGGTCGCCGAGATCGGGGTCGAGGGCGGGGATGCCCGACCGCGCGGTCCCGTTCGGAGTACCCCCGACGAGCAGGCCGTTGACCTCGTCGTGGATCGCCTCGTTCATCGGCGGCGCGTCGTTCGTGATCGCCGGGATACCGAACGCGATCGCCTCGTAGAGCGGCAGCCCGAGGCCTTCCCAGCGAGCGGGGGCGAGGCAGACGTCGAAGCTCGCCAGCTCGCGGAGATGGTCGGCCGTCGGCAGGTCGGCGAGCCGCAGCTCGATCCGCGGGTCGCGGCCGGCGGCGTCCTCGGCGGCACGAACCTGCTTGCGCTCGACCTGTGCCCTGACCACGAGACGGAGGCGCTCGTCGCTCGTCGCTTCGAATGCCTCCAGGACCGGCTCCAGCGGCTTCCGATGGCCCAGGAAACCGCCCGGGAACACGTAGCTCACGACCTCTCCCTGCTCCCTGCTCCCCGCTCGCCGCTCGCCGTATGCGATCAGCTCCGGATGACACCCCCATCGCACATACGGCGTCTCGAGGCCCATCTCCCGGTAGCGCGCCTGCTCGGCGCGGGTCAGCGAGTAGACGACGTCGAACGCCTCGCGCGCCGCGTCGACGTGCTCGGCGGCGAAGTGCTCCCAGACGAAGCGGCCGATCGTCCGCACGCCGCGGCGACGGAGCGAGGCGAGCTCGGCGAACTGGTAGTTCTGATCGCAGAGGATCGCTTCGATCTGGTTCGCGGCGATCCAGTGCTCGTACTCGGAGGCGGGGACGTCGTAGGCCGAGGCCTCGGTGACCCCGGGCTGATCCCAGACGTCGTCGCGGTCGAGAGCGCCCGGACGCGGGCCCCGCTCCTTCTTCGGCCGCGCGAGCACGAAGGTCTCGTGGCCGAGCTCGTCGAGCGCCGAGCGGATCTGGCGACCGACCACGGGCTGTCCGCGGTTGAACCACTTGCTGACCACGCCGACCCGCACGGTCAGCCGACCCGTTCGAGTAGTCCGGCGAGGCCCTCGATCGTCTGTTGCCAGCGGCGCTCGCCGTCGCGCAGCTCGACTGCCCCGCGTGCGAGGCGCTCGCGCTCGGCCGGCTCGCCGAGTCGCTCGATTGCGGCCGTCAGCTGTGCGAAGTCCGGGTCGTAGGCGGGGATCCCCGAGCCTGCCTCGCCCCAGCGGACCGAGTCGACGCAGATCCCGTTGACGCCGTCGATGACCACCTCGTTCATCGGCGGCGAGTCGTTGGTGATCGAGGGCATCCCGAAGGCGATCGCCTCGTAGAGGGGCAGCCCGAGGCCCTCCCAGCGCGACGGAGAGAGGCAGACGTCGCAGCCCGCGAACTGGCGCAGATGCTCGTCCGTCGGCCGGTCCTCGAGCTCGATCACGACGCGTTCGTCACCGCCGGCCGCGCGCTCGAGCCTGCCGGCCTTGCGGTCGACCTGCCCGCGGATCAGCAGCCGCAGGTGCTCGCCCCGTGCCCGCGTGAACGCTTCGACGATCTCGACGAACGGCTTGCGCTTGCCCATGAAGCTGCCCGGCACGTAGAACCAGACCTCTGTCGAGCGCCGGGCGTCGAGCGCCGCCTCACCGACTGCGATCAGCTCCGGATGACATCCCCAGACGAGCAGCGGGCTCTCGATTCCGAGGCCGCGGTAGCGCTCCTGCTCGGCGCGGGTGAACGAGTAGATGACGTCGTAGGCCGCGGCGGCCGGCTCGGCGTCCTCGGCGGCGAAGCTCTCCCAGACGAAACGCCCGATCGTGCGCACCCCCTGGCTGCGCAGCGCACCGATCTCGTCGAACTGGTCGTTCTGGTCGCAGAGGACCACGTCGAGCGAGTTCTCGGCTGCCCAGCCGGCGTACTCGGCGGCAGGGATGTCGGCGGCCGACCCCTCCGTGACGCCGGGCTGCTCCCAGACCGGGTCGGCGACCCGCTCCTGCTGCGCGCGCGGCCCCTTGCCGAGCTTCGCGAGCACGAAGGTCTCGTGGCCGAGCTCGTCGAGCGCGGAGCGGATCTGGCGCGAGACGACCGCCTGGCCGCTCGCGAACCACTTGCTCACGATTCCAACGCGCATCGGCGGCGCCCCCTAGGCGGCTTCGATCTGGGCGGTGGCGGTCGCGACCGCGTCGGGGCCGGTCGGGTAGCCGAGCTCTGCCAGCAGGTCGCCGGCCACAGCTTCGAAGCTCTCGCGTTGCTCGGCGGTCATCTGTGTCCGCCAGCGGGCGACCCGGTCGGCGCTCGGAGGCTTGGTGGTCATCGCGTGGGTCGCCATCCGTCGCTCGACGCTGAGCTCCTTCGCGCGGCCGTCGCCCGGCAAGGCCCTCGCCATCTCCTTCAGCCGGTCGCCGGAGCGCTCGTGGTAGGTGAGCATCGCGTCGTCCCAGGGCAGCTCGATGAACTCGCAGACGCGGCGCAGGACCGGCTCGGTGTCGAGAATCAGGTCCTCGTAGCGGATCTCGGTGTAGTGGTCGAGCTTCGGTGAGTCCTCGCGCGCCTGGACGATCTTCTTCTGCCAGCGGTTGGCTATATCGGCGGCGGTCAGGTCGCGGACCGTGCGATCGAGGACCGAGAGCGCGACGTCGCGGCCGTCCCGGATCACGTGTACGAAGCGGGCCTCACCGATCGCCCTCTGGATCAGCTTCATCTTCTGCACGTAGGTCGGCGTCTTCTCGCCCCAGCGCGGCTTGCCCTGCTGCTCGGTGTACGCGGCGTAGAAGGTCCTCACGGCGGGCCCGGCCTTGATCGCGGGCAGGGCACGAAGCCGGCCCAGCATCTCCTCGTCGGAGAAGCCGAAGTCGCCCCACTCGCGAGCCGACTTCATCGCCGCAAGCGCGTCCTCGGGCGTGGCGCCGGGCTGCTTGCACGCCTTGATCAGGTCCGGCACGAAATGGGTCTCCGGGGGGATCGTGAGCTCCGGGTGGGCGTCGAGCATCATCCGCAGCAGCGTCGTACCGGAGCGGTTCATGCCGACGACGAACGGCACCGGCGGGCGGCGTGCATCGTCGCTTCGGAGTCTGGAGAGCAATCCCATGGTCAGGCGGCCGCGGGCCCCGGTGAGGGCGGGGCGAGGGCCCGAGGCGAGCAGAAAAGGATGGCAGACCGGGTTCTCGTGCGTCGCACGGGGGCTGCGGCGCGCTAGAGGCGGGCGCGCAGCCGACCGAGGAAGCCGCGGTTCGTTCCGTCGCCCCGCTCGCTGCGGGTCTTCGAGCGCGCCCACTGATCGGGCGGCAGCCAACTCTCGGGCGCGGTCGCGGTTTCATAGCCGAGCTGATCGAGCAGATAACCGGCCGCCTCCTCGAACTCGGCGTTCTCGGTCTCGCTCATCTCGCGCTTCCAGACCGCCACCCGATCGACGTCGGGCGGCTTCGTCGTCATCGCGTGGGCGGCGAGCCGCTCGCCCGCCTCGCGCTCGGGACGCCCCTTCTTCGCCGGCAGCGCCCCGGCCATCTCCTGGAGGCGCTCCTCGGCGCGCTCGTGATAGCTCAGCATCGCCGGGTCGAAATCGAGCTCGATGAACTCGCAGATCCGGCGCAGGACCGCCTCGGTGTCGGAGATCACGTCCTCGTAGCGGACCTCGAGGTAGTGGTCGACTTCCTTCGCATCGAGCTGGGCCTTGACGATCCGCTTCCGCCACCGCCGCGCCACCTCCCGCGCCGGCACGGGATCCTTGCCTCGCTTTGCGATCCGCGAGTTCTGCGACAGGCCCGCGTCGCGCCCGTCGCGGATCACATGGATGAAGCGCGCCTCCGGGAGCGTCTTCTGGATCTTCTTCATCTTCCGGATGTAGTCCGGCGTCTTGTCGCCCCAGCGTGGCTTGCCGTGCTTGGCCGCGTAGAGCGTGTAGAAGGCACGCACCGCGTCGGAGGTGTTGAAGGGCTGGACTCGTTCGAAGCTCGCCCGTAGCTCGGACTCCTCGAGCCCGAAGTCGTTCCAGCGGCGTCGCTCGTCTTCGACGACCGCCCTCGACGCGGTCCTCGGGGTGAAGCGGATCCGTCCCGAGGCCTGGATCAGCGGGTTCAAGAAGTGGGTCTCCGGCGGGATCGCGAGCTCCGGGTGGGCGTCGAGCATCATTCGCAGCAGCGTCGTTCCGGAGCGCCCGACGCCGACCACGAACGGCGATGGCACGGCCGGCTCCGAGCGCCGGCGCAGGCGCCGGTTTCGCAGCATCCGGATCGAGTAGTCGAGGGCCATCGAGGGGCGCTCAGGATGGCACGTCGCCGCCGCGCCCGCAACGGCGACGGGATCGAGCGGCTCAGTCGAGGTCGTAGCCGAGCTCGGTGAGCAGGTCACCGGCGACCGATTCGAACTCGGCGCGATCACCCGCCGACATCTCGCGCCGCCAGGCGCCGCTGCGGGCGCTCGTCGGACGGCCGGCGGCCGGCGCGTGTGCGGTGCGCCGTTCGTCACCGGTCCGCGCCCGCCGCCCTCCGGCGGGGGCGAGGTCGCCGAGCTCGCCGATTCGCTCGCCGGCGCGGTCGTGATGACTGAGCATCGCCGGGTCGAAATCGAGCTCGATCAGGTCGCAGACCGCGCGCAGGTGCGGCTCGGGATCGGCGACGAGATCCTCGTATCGCAGCTCCAGGTAGCGGCCGCGAAGCCTGCGGGCCTGGCGACGCGCGTTGTCGATCCGGCGTCGCCAGAGCTCGGCGGTCTCGGCGATCGGCTTCTCGGAGCCCATTCCGCGCGCGCGGCGCGACAGCGCAACGTCGCGCCCGTCGCGGATCAGGTGCACGAACCGGGCCTCCTCGAGCCGCGCGCCGAGCGTCCGCATCCGCTTCACGTAACCGGGGGTCTTGTCCCCCCAGCGCGGCTTGCCTTGCGCTTCGGCGTAAAGGCCGTAGAAGGACCGCAGCACCGTCGCGACGTCGTCGGCGTCCTGGTCGGCGACCCGCCGATACAGCGGGTCGGGCTCGAGCCCGAAGTCGGACCAGGTCCGCGAGCGGGTGATCTCCTCGACGAGCTCGGCGCCGCGAGCACCCGCTTCGGCGCGCTCGATCAGCTCCGGCACGAACTGGGTCTCCGGCGGGATCGCGAGCCGCGGGTGGGCGTCGAGCATCAGCCGCAGCAGGGTCGTACCGGAGCGTCCGACGCCGACCACGAACGGCGCGGGCAGCTCACGCCGGCGGTGGTCGCGCCGGCTCACGCAGCGGCCGGCGCCGCGGTCCGGACCAGGGACTCGAACAGACAGAGCCCGTCCTCGGACCCGGTCAGCGGGTCGACAGCGTGCTCGGGGTGGGGCATCAGCCCGACGACGTTTCCGCGTTCGTTGCAGACCCCGGCGACGTCGGCGACCGAGCCGTTCGGATTCTGGCCCTCCGCATAACGAAAGACGATCCGCCCCGCCGCCTCGAGCTCACCGAGAAGCTCGGCGGGCGCGAACCAGCACCCGCTCATGTGCTTGACCGGGATCGACAGCGACGCGCCCGGCTCGCAGGAGGCGGTCGCGGCGGTGGCGATGCTCTCGACCCGGAGCTCGACCTGCCTGCAGACAAAACGGAGCCCATCGTTCGGGAGCAGCGCGCCGGGCAGCATCCCGGCCTCGCAGAGGACCTGGAAGCCGTTGCAGATCCCGAGCACCGGTCCGCCGGCGTCGGCGAACTCGGCGACCGCTCGCATCGCCGGAGCGAAGCGGGCGATCGCCCCGGCGCGCAGGTAGTCGCCGTAGGAGAATCCGCCCGGGACGATGATCGCGTCGACGTCGCCGAGATCCGCGTCGCCGTGCCAGACCAGTCGCGCCTCGCCGAGTCGCTCGCAGGCGGCCAGCGCGTCGCGCTCGTCGCAGCTGCCGGGGAACTGGAGGACGCCGATCACGGGGCCCGTTGCTCCGCGACGATCTCGTAGTCCTCGACGAGCGGATTCGCGAGCAGCTGCCGGCAGAGGCGCTCGAGGTCGGTGCCGTCGTCCGCCTCGAGCTCGACCATACGGCCGACCCTGACCTCCGAGACGCCCTCGAAGCCGAGCGCCGGAAGCGCCCGCTCGACCGCCTTGCCCTGGGGATCGAGGATGCCCTCCTTGGGGCGGATCAGGACACGCGCCTTCAACTCCGACCAGCCTAGCGTTCGGAAAGGCGGCGTCGCCGGGCGCGGCCGATGAAGCCGGAGAGGCGCGAGCGGGCCGGCGGGGGAGTCAGGTCGAGCGGCTCGCCCGGTTCCGGCTCGAGGTCGAGGATCTCACCGTAACCCGCCTCCCGGAGCTCGTCCTCGATTCCGATCAGGCGCGCCGCCCGAGCCCAGCGGGGGTCGTCGCGCAGGTGGATCTCGTCGTCACCGCGGATGTTGGCGGCCGCCCACTCGCCGACCCGGTCGGGGAGCGGCCGCCCGGTGAGCGCGTAGACCCGCTCGAGCTCACCGCGAGGATCGGCGCGAAGATCCTCGAGCCGGACGATCGCGTAGCGGTCGCCGAACAGCCGCCGGCCGTCGCCCGCGGTCGACTCGTAGGCCGACCTCCAGACGATCAGGGGGCGAATGAAGTCCGGGATGTCGGCTGGAAGGTCGAGCGAGTCGCGCTCGAGCAGCGCCGCCGAGATCCGCCGACTGGACCAGAGGCGACGACCCGTGCGCGCGGTGAAGAAGGTGTCAGCGTCGGGGTAGATATCGGTGCGCCGTCGACGCCCGAGCAGCATCGACGCGGCCACCGCGCGCGGGTCGCGGATCACGTGCACCACCGCCGCCTCGGGGTCGATCGCGGCCAGGGCCCCGAGCTTGTGGTGAAGCCTGGTCTCCTTGATCGCCACGTCCGGACCGCGACCGAGCAGCTCCGTGAGCAGGCCCGCGACGTGCTCGGGCAGCTCGGCCTCGAGCTCGAGCTCCGGCGCGCGCGGGCCGCCCCAGTTGAAGAGCTCGATCTGGAGCTCGGGGAAGCGCTCGGTCCGGTAGCTCTCGCGCAGCTCCCGCGTCGCCGCGAAGACGTCCGTCTCCCGGGCGCCGCTGCCGCCCCCGATCGTCTCCGAGTTCTCGCGCAGCGGCTCATAGAAGCAACGCAGGTCGGGGTCCTCGCCGAGCGCGTCGTAGAGGATCGTCGTTCCCGATCGGCGCAGGCCGAGGACGAAGAGGTTCATGCCCGCGAGGGTAGGGGAGCCGGCCGGGCCGGTGCCGTGCTACGCGAGGGCCCTGCCGGTGATCCGCTCGTAGGCCTCGATGTACTTGCCCCGCGTCCCGGAGACGACCTGATCCGGCAGCTCCGGTCCGGGCGGGGAGTGATCCCACCCCGACTCGTCGAGCCAGTCGCGCACGTACTGCTTGTCGAAGGAGGCCTGCGAGCGCCCCGGCTCGTAGTCGTCAGCGGGCCAGAATCGCGACGAGTCCGGGGTCAGGACCTCGTCGCCGAGCACCACCTCGGCACCGGGCGAGGCGCCGAACTCGAACTTCGTGTCGGCGATGATGATCCCGCGGTCGGCGGCGTGGGCGCGAGCGTGCTCGTAGAGGTCGAGCGTGACCCTGCGCAGCTCCTCCATCAGCGCTCGGTCGCCGATCACCTCGACGGCGCGCTCGAAGTCGATGTTCTCGTCGTGCTCACCGACCTCGGCCTTGGTCGCCGGGGTGAAGATCGGCTCCGGCAGCTTTTCGGACTCGCGCAGTCCGTCGGGCAGCGCGATCCCGCACACCGAGCCGGTCCGCTGGTACTCCTTCCAGCCCGACCCGGTGATGTAGCCGCGGGCGACGCACTCGACCGGATACATCTCGAGCCGCCTGACGCGAAGCGCCCTGCCGGCGACCTCGTCGGGCACCTCCTGGGACAGGTAGTGGTTGGGCACGATCTCGCCGGTGGTCTCGAACCAGAACGCCGACATCTGGGTCAGGACGTCGCCCTTGTCGGGAATCGGGGTCGGCAGGACGACGTCGTAGGCAGAGATCCGGTCGGAGGCGACCATCAGCAGGTCGTCCTCGACCGCGTACATCTCGCGCACCTTTCCGGATGCGACGAGCTCCAGATCCTCGAGCGAGCCGGGCATGGGCGGCGATGCTAACGCGCCGCCGTGGGCCGGGATGGTTCGGTACCTCGCCAAGCGGGAAATGAACGATCGATGGACGAGATCGCGGACGGCATCTTCCATTGGTCGGCGGTCCACCCACGGACCGGCGGCGTCGCCCACTCCTACCTGCTGGAGCGCTCCGCCACGGTCCTCGACCCGATGGTCCCGCCGGAGGCGATCGAGTTGCTGCGCGACCGCCGTCCGGAGCGCGTCGTGCTCACGAACCGCCACCACTACCGCGAGGCCCAGAAGCTGGTCGACGAGTTCGCGCTCCCGGTCTACTGCCCCGAGCCCGGCCTGCACGAGTTCTCCGACGATCAGCGCGTGGTCGAGCCGTACGCGTTCGCCGAACAGCTCGCGCCGGGGGTGATCGCGCACGAGGTCGGCGCGATCTGCCCCGACGATGCGGCGCTCGAGATCCGGTCCGGCGCCGGCTTCCTCGCCTTCGCCGACGGCCTGATGCGGCGCGACGGGCGGCTGCGATTCGTCTCCGACGCGCTGCTCGGCGACGATCCCGAATCGGTCAAGCGAGGCCTCTATGAGTCGCTCGGCAAGCTCTCCGCGCTCGAGTTCGACGGATTGCTGTTCGCGCACGGCGAGCCGATCGCGAGCGGTGGGCGGGAAGCGTTGCGGGAGTTCGTCGCCGAACGTCCCCGGAGCTGACCCCGGCGATTGCTGGCGATACCCCCGGTCCGTATACTGGCCGGGATGGCGACCGATGCGAAGCCGGCCGGCTACGTCGAGGACAAGGACGCCGTTCTGCGCCGTCTGTCGCGAATCGAGGGCCAGGTCGGCGGTTTGCGGCGGATGGTCGCCGAGGAGGCCTACTGCGTCGACGTCCTGACCCAGATCGCGGCCGTGACCCGGGCGCTCGAGGGCGTCTCGCTGAAGCTGCTCACCGATCACACGAACCACTGCGTCCGCGACGCGGTCGCGTCCGGGGGAGACGAGGCCACGCAGAAGGTCGACGAGCTGCTGAGCGCGGTCGAGCGCTTCGCGAGGACCCGATGAGCTCCGCCGTCGGCGCTGTCGTCGAGGCGCCGCCGGCGTCAGAGGCGCCCCGCTCCGACGACGAGGTCCCGCGGATCCCGCTGCGGCGCCCGTTGCAGACCGCCCGCTTCGTCGTCCGCCCGATCCCGTTCCTGGAGCGCTGGCGGCGCGAGTACGGCGACACGTTCCGCGCCAGCCTCTTCGGACCGGGCGAGGTCGTCTTCGTTTCCGACCCGGCGTCGATCAAGCGGCTTTTCGCGGCCGACCGCGTCAACACGATCGCCCCCGGGCGCAACATCATCCTCGAGCCGTTGCTCGGCAGCGGGTCGTTGCTGCTCCAGGAGGACGCCGAGCACCTGCGGCGCCGGAAGCTGATGCTGCCGCCGTTTCACGGTGAGCGGATGCGCGCCTACGAGAGCGTGATCCGCGAGGCGACGGCACGCGTCGTGGCCGGGTGGCCGCTGGGCGACGAGTTTGCTCTTCACCCGAGCATGCAGGCGATCACCCTCGACGTCATCCTCCGAGCCGTTTTCGGGGTCGAGGACGCGGGTCGCCGCGACGACCTTCGCGACGCCCTGGTCGAGATCCTCGGCGCGACCGCGTCCCCGGCGGCGATCGGCTTCACCACCCCGGGTGTCCGCCGGCTGCCACCGTACCGACGGCTAGTCGAGATGCGCGCCCGCACCGACGAGCTGCTGTTCGCGGAGATCGCCGAGCATCGCCGCCGCGACGACCTCGGCGAGCGCGACGACATCCTCTCGATGCTGGTCGGCGCCCGGTTCGAGGACGGGTCGGCAATGGCGGACGGCGAGCTTCGCGATCAGCTGATGACGCTGCTGCTCGCCGGCCACGAGACGACCGCGACCGGCCTCGCCTGGGCCTTCGACCTGCTCTTGCATCGACCGGACGCGCTGCGGCGCCTCGAGTCCGAGGTCGCTGCCGGCGAGAGCGGATATCTCGACGCGGTGATCAGCGAGTCGCTGCGGGTCCGGCCCGTGGTCCCGTTCACGGGCCGCAAGCTGCGCCGGCCGCTCGAGCTCGGCGGCTATGCGCTTCCCGCCGGGACCGTGGTGCTGGCGGCGATCTACCTCGCCCACACCCGACCGGAGACCTATCCGGACCCGTACGCGTTCCTACCCGAGCGCTTCCTCACCGAGGATCCGCCCGACACGTTCTCGTGGATCCCGTTCGGCGGCGGGACCCGGCGCTGCATCGGCGCCGCCTTCGCGCAGCTCGAGATGCGAATCGCGATCGAGACGATCCTGAGCTCGGTCGAGCTGCGGCCCGCCTCGCTCGGCCGCGAGCGCCCGGTGCGTCGCAACGTCACCCTCTCGCCGGCCGGCGGAACCCGGGTGGTCGCGAGCCGTCGCGAAGGCTGACCCCGGCGAGCGCGGTCAGTCGTCGATCGCGTCCAGCCGCGCGATCAGCTCGGGGACCCAGACCAGGTATGCCTCCGGATCGAGGACGGTCTCGAGGTCGAGGTCCGGTGCCCGCTCGGCGAGCAGGTCGCGGAACGGCGTCCCGGTGTCCCAGGCGGTCTGGGCCGCTTGCTGGACGAGCCGGTAGGCGTCGTCGCGGGCCATCCCCGTCTCGATCAGCGCGGTCAGCGCCCGCTGGCTGAACAGGGCGCCGTGGGTGAGCTCGAGGTTGGCCCGCATCCGGTCCGGGTAGACCGTCATCCCGGCGGCCAGCCGCGTCGCGAGGTGCTGGATGTAGTCGAGCAGGATCGTCGCGTCGGGCAGGATCACCCGCTCGGCACCGGAGTGTGAGATGTCGCGCTCGTGCCAGAGGGCGACGTTCTCGAGCCCCGCCTGGGCGTAGCCGCGCAAGACGCGCGCCAACCCGCAGACGCGCTCGGCGGTGATCGGGTTTCGCTTGTGCGGCATCGCCGACGAGCCCTTCTGGGCACCGGAGGCGAACGGCTCCTCGACCTCGCGCACCTCGGTCCGCTGGAGGTTGCGGATCTCCTGGCCGAAGCGCTCGATCCCGGCGCCGGCGAGCGCGATCGCCTGCAGGACGTCGGCATGGCGGTCGCGAGGGACGACCTGGGTGGCGATCTCCTCGGGCCGCAGCCCGAGCCGGTCCATGACCGCAGCCTCGACGCTCGGCGGGGTCGAGGCGTAGGTGCCGACGGCGCCGGAGAGCTTGCCGACCGCAGCCTGCGCGAAGGCTTCGCGCAAGCGGGTCAGGTTGCGGTCGGCCTCGAACGCGAAGCCGGCCAGCCGGAGCCCGAAGCTGGTCGGCTCGGCGTGGACGCCGTGGGTACGTCCGACGCAGAGCGTCTCGGCGTGCTCTCGCGCCTTCGCGACGAGCGCGTCGCGATAGCCGCGGGCGCCCGAGGTCAGGATCGCCCCGGCCTCGACCAGTTGCAGCGCCAGCGCCGTGTCGAGCACGTCGGAGGAGGTGAGCCCGTAGTGGATCCACCTTCCGTGCTCGCCGATCGAGTCCGAGACCACGTCGACGAACGCGGCGACGTCGTGATTGGTCGTCCGCTCGCGCTCCTGGACGGCCGCGACCGTGAACGACGCCCGCTCGCGGCAAGCCGCCGCCGCCTCCGCCGGGATCCGTCCCTCGGCCGCCCAGGCGTCGGTCGCAGCGAGCTCGACCTCGAGCCAGCCGTTCATACGCCGCTCGTCGCTCCAGACGGCGCCGATCTCCTCTCTCGTGTAGCGGGAGATCAACTGAGCGGATCGATCGTCACGCGTTGATTATCCGTGCCGCGAGCATCCCGGCGTTCTTCGCGCCGTCGATCGCGACGCACGCGACCGGGACGCCGGGGGGCATCTGCACCGCCGAGAGCAGCGCGTCGAGGCCGCCGAGGCTCTTGCCGAGGATCGGGACCCCGATCACCGGCAGGTCCGTGTGCGCGGCCGCGACTCCGGGCAGCGCCGCGGACATCCCGGCGCCCGCGATGATCACCTTGAGGCCGCGCATCCTCGCCGCGTGGCAGTACTCGCGGACCTTCTCCGGATCGCGGTGGGCACTCATCACCCGGACCTCGTAGCGGATCCCGGCATCGTTGAGTGCGGTCCCGGCAGGCTGCATCTTGGCTTTGTCGTTCTTCGAGCCCATGATGATCCCGACCCGCGGCGCGTCGACCTCGATCTCCTCGAACGCGGCCTCGACCTCGGGCATCGGCTCGAGCTTGGCCGCCGGCGTCTCGACGCCCGTCTCGGTGCTCGGGTCCCTCTGCATCTCCACGTGTTCTCTCCCTATCTATCGAGCGACCGCGCTGCGCGGGCTCAGGCTCTCTGCTCGAGCTCCGCGCCCAGCGCCCTGGCCGCGATGTCGGTCCGCATCTGCTTGCCCTCGAACTCGATCAGATCGGCAGCGGCGTAGGCGCGCTCGCGCGCCTGCGCCGCGGTCGGGCCGAGCCCGGTCACGTTGAGGACCCGACCGCCCGCGGTGACGATCCGCTCCCCGGAGCGAGCGGTCCCCGCGTGTGTTACCTCGACGCTCTCGTCGACCGTGTCGAGCCCGGCGATCGGGTCGCCGTTCGAGGAGCTCTCGGGATAGCCGGCGGAGGCGAGGACCACGGTGACGGCCCAGTCGTCTCTGAACGAGACCGCGGCGCCCGCGAGCCCTCCCGGGTCGCGCGCCGCACGAACCAGATCGACGAGGTCCGTCTCCAGGCGCGGCAGCACGGCCTGGGTCTCGGGGTCGCCGAAGCGGCAGTTGAACTCGAGCACCTTCGTCCCCGCCTCGGTCAGCATCAGGCCCGCGTAGAGGACGCCGTGGTAGGGGGTCTGCCGCCGGCGCATCAGCTCGACGATCGGCCTGTGGACGTCGTCGACGATCTTCGAGACGGTCGCGACGTCGAACCCCGGGACCGGCGAGTAGCTGCCCATGCCGCCGGTGTTCGGGCCCGCGTCGCCGTCGAAGATCCGTTTGTAGTCCTGGGCCGGGGCCAGCGGAATCACGTTCTCGCCGTCGCAGAGGGCGAGCAGGGACAGCTCCTCGCCTTCGAGGAACTCCTCGAGCACGACCTCGGTCGGGCCGAAGCGCCGCTCGACGAAGAACGCCTCGATCGCCTCCCGCGCCTCGATCTCGTTCGCGCAGATGATCACGCCCTTGCCCGCGGCGAGGCCGTCGGCCTTGAGCACCGCGGGGTACGGCGCGCAGGCGAGGTGCTCGAGCGCCTCCTCACGGCTTCGCAGCACGGCGTGGCCGGCCGTCGCCACGCCCGCCTCGGCCATCAGAGCCTTGGCGTATACCTTCGAGCCCTCCAGCCGAGCCGCCTCGCCGGTCGGCCCGAAGGCGGGAATCTCGACCGCCTCGAGCGCGTCGACGAGCCCCTCGACGAGCGGTGCCTCCGGCCCGACGACCACGAGGTCGCACTCCGAGGCGGTCGCCGCGCCGACGATCGACTCGACGTCGGTGCCGATTCGCAGGCACCGGGCTTCCGCCTCGATCCCGGCGTTCCCGGGCGCGCAGATCAGCTCGGGGCGGCGGGGCGAGCGCGCCAGCGCCCGCACGATCGCGTGCTCGCGGCCCCCGCCCCCGACGACGAGGATCCTCACAGCGAGCTCGTGAACTCCTGCACGTCGATCGCCGTAAGGGTCTCGTTGGTCACCGTGCCCCGTGAGCCCATCTCGATCGAGAGCTTCGCCATCACCTTCTCGTCGGGCGCCTCGACGACGCTGACGAAGTCGTACTCGCCCAGCGTCGCCCACTGGTTGAGCACCTTGACGCCGAGTTGCTCGACCTCCTTGTTGACCTCGTGGACGCGTGTCGGGTTGTCCTTGATCGTCTTCACACCATCCGAGGTCAGGCGGGTGAGCATGATGTAGGTCGGCATTGTCGCTTCGCTCCTTCCGTCTCGGTGATCGCGCGCGAGATACGCGCAGTCCTCTTTCTTTCACGTTGCGCGAGATCGTGCAAGCCGCCCCGACACGAGTTGGCGCGGGTGAGCGATGATGGGCGAGATGGCCGGGCATCCGATCTTCGCGGCCCTCTATGACCGCATGCTGGCGAGCGCCGAGCGGGCAGGGCTCGCCGAGCGTCGCGCGGCGGTCGTCTCCGACGCTCGTCCTCTGCAGCGTCGCGGACCCGGATCGCGCCGCTTCGGAGATCGCCCGCGTACTGACGCCCGGCGATCGCAGGCACGGCGAAGCGCCCGACCGGGTAGGGGGACCGTGTGCGCAGGCTCGTCCCGATCGTGCTCCGTCCGTGGGTACTGCCGCTCATCGTCCTCGTCCTGGTCGTGCCGGGCGTCGCGGCGTTCGCCGCGGTCGGGCCGCAGCTCGGGCTTCCGGTCGGGGCGCTTACGGTCGCCGCCCTGTTGGTGATCGCGGCCCGGGCGACCTACGACGAGCCGATCGAGGTCGCGCGCGCCTCCGACGGCCGCTACCGGCTCATGGTGCTCACCACTCGGCCGCTCGACGATCCAGGGATGGTCGAGCGGCTGGTCGCGATCGCCGCCGAGGGCCGCGGCCGGACCGACGCCACGGCTGAGCCGGAGGTGCTCGTGGTCGCGCCGGCGCCGGCATCGCGGCTCGATCGCTGGGCGTCGAGCCTCGACCAGGCGCGCGATGATGCGGCCGGGGCTCTGGCGGTCTCGCTCGGCTCCCTGGCGGCTGCGGGCCTCGACGCCTCGGGCCGGGTGGGGGATCCGGATCCCGTGCAGGCGGTCGAGGACGAGATGCGCGGGTTTGCCGCCCGCGAGCTGGTGCTCGTCGAGGGCTCCGGTCTCGGCGGCGATCAGGCCGAGCAGATCCGCCGCCGCCTCGACCGGCCGGTGAGGACGATCGGCGCTCAGTCGAGCCGCTCGATCACAGCCTCGTAGTCGGACAGAGTCCGCTCCCAGGAGAGCCGCTCGCGGGCCCCTGCAACCCCGGCCCGGAGCTCGGCGAGCCGGCCCGGGTCGAGCGTCTCGCGGATCGCCGCCGGCCAGCCCGCGCACGCTCGGCAGGTAAGCGGGGATCCCGGATCTGGCCCGACCGCGCCGCCGCCCAGCGACCAACAGCCCGTTGTCGCCGTCGGCGATCACCTCGTTCATCGGCGGGTTGTCGTTCGTGATCACCGGCAGTCCGAGCGCCATCGACTCGTAGAGGTGCAGCCCGAGGCCCTCCCAGCGACTCGGCGCGACACAGACATCGGCGGAGGCGAAGAGGCGGAGGTGCTCGGCCATCGGGAGGTCCTCGAGGACGACCCGGACGCGCGGGTCGCGGTCGGTGGCGCGCCTCAGGGTCTCGAGCTCACGCTCGACCTGGCCCTTGACGATCAGCCGTGCGCTCGGGTCCTCGACTCGCCGGAACGCCTTCAGGATCTGGGGCAACGGCTTGCGCTTGCTGAGAAAGCCGGCCGGATAGAAGAAGACGACTCCAGGCGGCTGCTCCGCTGCGCGCCCCGCAGCGCCGTTGCTCCTCTCGCCGGGCGCGTATCGCAGCAGCTCGGGGTGGATTCCCCAACGGACCCGCGGGCTCTCGATCCCGAACTCCGCGTAGCGTTCCTGCTCGCAGGCGGTCATCGAGTAGACGACGTCGAGCGCTCGACGCGCGGGCTCGACGTCCACATCGGAGAAGTGCTCCCAGACGAAGCGGCCCGCGGTCCGGACCCCCGACGCGCGGAGCGCCTCGATCGCCTCGAAACCGTAGTTCTGGTCGAAGAAGGCGAGCTCGAGCTCGTTCTCGCGCCCCCAGGCGACGATCTCCGCCGCCGGGATCCGGTACTCGGAGGCGTCCGTGACATCCGGCTGGTCCCAGACCCCGGTGTGGTCGACGAACGCCGGGCGGATGTTGCCGGCGCGGGTCGGCCGCGCGAGCACGAACGTCTCGTGCCCGAGCGAGTCGAGCGCCGAGCGAAGCTGGCGCGCGACGATCCCCTGCCCGCGGTTGAACCAGTAGGCGCAGATCCCGATCCGCATCGGCGGGAGGGTAGATGGAGGCGGCGTCAGGCCGGCTCGGCGACTCGTGTCGTCGCCTTCTCGAAGACCAGCTCCCCGTCCTCGACGCCGACACGCACGAGATCGCCTTCGGAGAACTCGCCCTCGAGCAGTCGCAGCGCGAGATTGTCGACGAGCTGACGCTGGATGACCCGTTTCAGGGGGCGGGCGCCGTAGGTCGGGTCGTAGCCGAGGTTGCCGAGCAGGGTGCGGGCGTCGTCTGTGAGCTCGATCTCGATCCCGCGCTCGAGGACGCGGCGGGCGAGCTGCTCGACCTGGAGGTCGACGATCCGGCTGATGTCCTCGCGGCTCAGCCGGTGGAAGATCACCGTGTCGTCGATCCGGTTCAGGAACTCGGGCTTGAACGTGCTCGCCAGGACCTCCTCGATCTGCTCGCGGATCCCCTCGTCGACCATCGGCCCGGTGATCCGGTCCGATCCGACGTTCGAGGTCATGATCAGGATCGTGTTGGTGAAGTTCACGGTGCGCCCCTGGCCGTCGGTGAGCCGGCCGTCGTCCATGATCTGGAGCAGGACGTTGAAGACGTCGGGATGCGCCTTCTCGATCTCGTCGAGCAGGACAACGGCGTAGGGGCGGCGGCGGACCGCCTCGGTCAGCTGGCCGCCCTCCTCGTAGCCGATGTAGCCCGGCGGCGCGCCGACGAGTCGGGAGACGGAGTGCTTCTCCATGTACTCCGACATGTCGACGCGGACGATCGCCTGCTCGGAGTCGAACATGAACTCCGCCAGCGCCCGCGCGAGCTCGGTCTTGCCGACCCCGGTCGGGCCGAGGAAGAGGAAGCTGCCGATCGGCCGATTGGGATCGGAGAGCCCGGCGCGCGAACGGCGTAGCGCGTTCGCGACCGCGTCGACCGCCTCGTCCTGGCCGATGACGCGATCGTGGAGGCGTTCCTCCATGTGGATCAGCTTCTCGACCTCGCCCTCCATCAGCCGCGCGACCGGAATCCCGGTCCAGCGGGCGACGACCTCGGCGACGTCCTCCTCGGTCACCTCCTCGGTCAGCATCGACCCGCCCTCGGCGTGGAGCTCACGCAGCCGTTCCTCCTGGCGGTCGAGGATCTCCTCGAGCTCGGGGATGTCGCTGTACTGGAGCTTTGCCGCCCGTTCGAGGTCGTTCTCGCGGTTCGCCTGCTCGAGCTCGCCCCGGGCCTCGTCGAGCTGCGCCTTGGCGGCGCGGCTCGCCTCGATCGCCTCCTTCTCGGATTGCCAGCGCGCCTTCATCTCGCTCGAGCTCTCGTTCAGGTCGGCGAGCTCGGACTCGATCGCCTCGCGGCGCGCCTTCGAGGCGTCGTCCTTCTCGTTCTTGAGCGCCTCGCGCTCGATCTCGAGTTGCAGGATGCGCCGCTCGACCTCGTCGATTTCGACCGGCGACGACTCGATCTCCATCTTCAGCCTCGAGGCCGCCTCGTCGATCAGGTCGATCGCCTTGTCGGGGAGGAAGCGGTCGGCGATGTAGCGCTCGGAGAGGGTCGCAGCGGCGACGATCGCCGGGTCGGTGATCCGGACGCCGTGGTGGACCTCGTAGCGCTCCTTGAGCCCGCGGAGGATCGCGATCGTGTCGTTGATGTCGGGCTCACCGACCAACACCGGCTGGAACCGTCGCTCCAGCGCCGCATCCTTCTCGATGTGCTTGCGGTACTCGTCGAGCGTCGTCGCACCGATGCAACGGAGGTCGCCGCGGGCGAGCATCGGCTTCAGCAGGTTCGCGGCGTCCATCGCGCCCTCGGTCGCCCCGGCGCCGACGATCGTGTGCAGCTCGTCGATGAACAGGATGATCTGGCCGTCGGCGTCCTGGACCTCCTTCAGCACCGCCTTCAGCCGCTCCTCGAACTCTCCGCGGTACTTGGAGCCGGCGACCAGCGCTCCGACATCGAGCGCGATCACGCGGCGATCGCGCAGCGACTCCGGAACGTCGCCGTCGACGATCCGCTGCGCGAGGCCCTCGACGATCGCCGTCTTGCCGACCCCAGGCTCGCCGATCAGCACCGGGTTGTTCTTCGTCCGGCGCGACAGCACCTGGATCACCCGGCGGATCTCCTCGTCGCGCCCGATCACCGGGTCGAGCCGGTTGGCCCGAGCATCCGCGGTCAGATCGCGGCCGAACTTCTCCAGCGCCTCGGCCATCTCCTCGGCGTTCGGCGAGGTGACGCGGCTCGGGCCCTGCGTCTCGGCGACCGCCCGGGCGAGCGATTCGCGGTCGGGCAGCAGGTCGGCCGTCGGGGCGCTCTTGTCGGCGAGCGCGAGCAGCAGATGACCGACCGAGATGTACTCGTCGCCGAGCGCAGCCATCTCGGTCTCGGCGCGTTGGAGGACCTTGAGGAAGCTCTGCGCGGGGCCGACCTCGGCCTCGCTGTCGCCGCTCACCGTCGGCAGGGCTGCGACGGCGGCGCGGGCGCGCTCGGTGATCGCGACGACGTCGGCGGAGAGCTTGCGAAGCGCCGCGGAAGCGAACCCCTGGTCCTGCTCGAGCAGGGCGACGAGCAGATGCTCCGGGACGACCTCCGGGTTGCGGTTCTGGGTCGCCAGGTACTGCGCCGCCGCGACCGCCTCTTGGGACTTGACCGTGAACCTGTCTGCCTGCATCGAACTCCTTTGAGTCTACGCGCCTGTTTAGGCGCGCCGATTGTAGAAATCTAAGTGTATAAGACTTAGATTCTTTCCGGCGCTCGAAGCCGGTGCGCCAGCCACGCTCCGACGACGGCTGGCGGGCAGCGCCGCGGCCAGGCCGCGCACGCCGGCGCCGCGGGTCTCGGGGTCGCGGGCGGCGAGCGCGAAGGCGAGCGCGTCGGCGCCGTCGACCGCCGCGACCGCCGCGGTCACCCGCCGCAGCCGCCGGCGATCGCCCAACGCCGCCAGCTGCCAGGCCCCGAGCACGAGGTCACGGCTCGCGGCAAGGCGGCCGATCGCCAGCGCGCGCGGGTCCGGAGCGCCGAGCCCGAGGGCGCGCCAGGCCGCGGTCGGAGCCGCCCAGATCCCGGCGCCGATCGCGATCCGCCCGGCGGCGAGGCCGATCGCGGTCAGCGACACAAGCGGTTCCTGGTCCCCGGCATCGTCGTCTCGCCGAGACATCGGCGGACAGCCTATTGCGCAGCCGGCCGTTCACCGGGCGCCAAGCCGAGTGTCCGCGAGATCCAATAGCGTCGCGCTCCTGGCTGGAAGGCTCGACCCCGAGACCGAGGAGCTCCTGACGCGCCGGCGTGAGCGCGAGCGCCGGCAGGACGAGCGGCGCTCGCCGCCGCCGCGACGCCGCCCCGCGCTGCTATCGATCCCGACGGCCGTGCTGGCGACGGTGCTCGGCGGCTGTGCGATTAACGCATCGGAGGGCACCGGTGAGAGCCAGGGCGTGTCCGTCGGCCGGGTAAGCGCGGCCCGCGCCGCCGTACCCGAGGCGCCGACGTTCGCGCGGGCGCCGACGCTGGCGCGCGCCTCGACCGCATCCGCGCGCTCGCCCGGGAGGATTCCGAGCGCCGCCGCGCTCCACGATGCGTGGGGCTTCGCCCGCAATCGCATCGGCGTGGTCTCGCTCGCGGTCGTCAACAGCGAAGGCAAGCTCAGGGGACGGAAGGAGAACCGCCGCTTCGCCTCGGCCAGCGTGGTCAAGGCGATGCTGCTCGCGGCCGAGATTCGGCGCCTCAAGAAGGCCGGCGCCGGGATCGACCCGACCACCGACTCGCTGTTGACGGCGATGATCACGTGGTCCGACAACGAGGCCGCGGACGCGATCTACTCGCGCGTCGGCGATCCGGGCCTGTTTGCGGTCGCGAAGCGCGTCGGGATGACCCGGTTCACGGTCGCCGGCTATTGGGGCAACGCTCAGATCACCGCCGCCGACATGGCGCGCTTCTTCGGCGACCTCGACCGGGCGCTGGCGCGCCGCCACCGCGAGTACGCGAAGGGCCTGCTCGGCTCGATCATCGAGAGTCAGCGCTGGGGGATCCCGCAGGCGGCGGGCGACGACTGGGCGGTCCGCTTCAAGGGCGGCTGGCTGCCGGACCACGCCCTCGTCCACCAGGCGGCCGAGCTGCGGGAGCGCGACGGCAATCGCGAGCTGTCGATCGCGGTCCTGACCGATGACCAGCCCTCGTATGAGTACGGGGTCGAGACGGTCCGCGGGGTCGCCGAGCGGCTGCTCAGCGAGAAGGGCGGCCGCGCTTCGTCGTGTGGCGGATCGGGATGTTGACCGGCCTCGTCCGCGCCTCGGGCGGCCTCGAGATACCGATCGACTCATAGGCACCGTAGGGGACGATCTCGGCGCGCAGCGAGCGCCGTACCCGCTCGAGCTCGGAGTTCATCTGCCGCTCGAGCTCCGCGGCCCGCTCCCGCATCCGGGCCATCTCCGTGCGCGCCCGCTCGAGCTCGCGCTCGAGCGTCAGCACGGTCTCGACCCCGGCGAGGTTGAGGCCGTCGTCGGCGGTCATCCGCTGGATCCGCCGCAGCCGCTCGACGTCGTCGAACGAGTAGAGGCGGGTGTTCTTCGGCGAGCGCTTCGGGGTGATCAGGCCGCGGGCCTCGTACATCCTCAGCGTCTGGGGATGCATCTCGGCGAGCTCGGCGGCGACCGAGATCATGAACACGCCGCGTCGACGGTCGACGGCCTCGGCCTCCTCGGGCGCCCGGCGCCCGCGCTTGCCCCTCTGCGGCGAGCTCATTGCGTATCGCCCACCTTCGCGGAAGCGGCGGACGCGTCGCGCAGCAGGCGCTCGCGGGGGTCGCGGTCGTTCATTGCCTCCGCGAACGCCTCCAGCGCCCGTCGCTGGTCGCTGTTCAGCTCCCCGGGCATCTCGACCTCGAGCCGGTAGAGGATGTCGCCGCGCGCTCCGCTGCCGGGGGCCGGCGGGCCCTCGCCGCGAAGCCGCTGCACGGTGCCGTGCTGCGTGCCGGCCGGGATCCGGATCCGCTTCGAACCGTTCAGCGTCGGCACCTCGACCGTCCCGCCCTGGATCGCCTCGGCGATCGTGATCGGGACCGTCACCTCGAGGTTGTCGTCGTCGCGCTGGCGAAAGACCGGTGAGGGCGCGACCCGGGTTACGACGTAGAGATCGCCCGGCGGGCCGCCGCGAGGCCCGTCCTCGCCCTTGCCGGCGACGCGGATCCGGCTGCCGTCGTGGACGCCGGCCGGGATTCGGACCCGATAGCGCTTGCGCTGCATCGTGAGGCCGGAACCGCCGCATGTCGCACAAGGCTCCTCGATGATCTGTCCGCTGCCGCCGCAGCGCGGGCACGGCTGGCTGATCGAGAAGAAGCCCTGGCTCTCGGAGTCGATCCCGCGCCCATTGCATCGCGGGCAGGTGACCGGCATCGTCCCGGGCTTCGCCCCGGTGCCGCTGCAGGTCTTGCAGCTCGACTGCTTCGGGACCGTGACCGGGATCTCGGCGCCCTCCATCGCCTGGCGGAAGCCGAGCGTGACCTCGGTCTCGAGGTCGCGCCCGCGCGCCTGCTGGGCCGCGCCGTCGCCGCGGCGAAACAGGGTCGAGAAGATGTCGCCGAAGTCGCCGAAGCCGCCGCCCGCGGCTCCGCCCCCGCCGCGGCCGAAGCCGGAGAACATCCCCCCGGCGTCGTATTGCTTGCGCTTCTCGGCGTCCGAGAGGGTGTCATAGGCCTCCTGGACCTCCTTGAATCGCTCCTCGGCGGCCGTGTCGCCCGGGTTGCGGTCGGGGTGGTACTCGCGCGCCAGCTTCCGGTACGCCTTCTTGATCTCCTCGGCCGAGGCGCCGCGACCGACCCCGAGCACCTCATAGAAGTCGCCCGCCATCGGCTACCTCACTCGCCGACGACGACCCGGGCCGGCCGCAGCACCTCGCCGTCGACGCGGTAGCCGCGGTCGAGCGTCTCGACGACCGCCCCGGTCTCCTCGGTCTCGCTCGTCTCGCGGGTCGAGATCGCCTCGTGCCAGGCGGGGTCGAACCGCTCACCGGTCGGGTCGTACGCTTCGACACCGGCCCGCGCCAGCGCCTCCTGCAGCTCCGAGTGGATCAGCGCGACGCCGCGGGCCAGCGCCTCGTGGCCGCTGACCTCCTCGCTCACCGCATCCGCGGCCGGCCGATCGTCTGCAGAGCTGAATCCCGACGCCTGCAGCGCCCGCTCGAGGTTGTCGATCGACGGCAGCAGAGCCCGAGCGAGCGAGGCACGCCCGCGGCGCTCGGCGGCGGCGCCGTCGCGCGCCGCCCGCTTGCGGTAGTTCTCGAAGTCGGCCTTCGCCCGCTGGGCGAGCGCGAGGTACTCATCGCGCTCGCGCTTCACGTCGTCGAGCAGAGCGTCGAGATCGTCCGCGACCTCGCGACCGGCCTCGGACTCGGCCGAGACGGCCTCCGCCGCCTCGACCTCCGTCGCCTCTGTCTTCGCCGTCGGCCGTCCGCCGTCCGCGGACTTCCCCGGCCGCTCCGCGCTACGACCGCTCATCGTCCACGACCTCGGCGTCGACGACCTCGTCCTCGTCCTCGCCGCCCCCGTTCGCCGACGCGCCGTCGGTCGCCTGCTGCTCGGCAGCCTGCTGGTAGATCTGCTCCGAGACCTTGTGGAAGGCCGCCTGCAGAGCGTCCGTCTTCGCCTTGATCTCCTCCTGATCGGAGGACTCGAGCGAGTCGCGAACCGCCTTGATCGCGTCGTTGATCTCCGTCTTCGTCGGCTCGTCGAGCTGATCGCCCATCTCGGCGACCTGCTTCTCGGCCTGGTACGCGGCGTTCTCGCCGACGTTGCGGGCCTCGGCCAGCTCGCGCTGCTTGCGGTCCTCCTCGGCGTGCGACTCGGCGTCCTTGATCATCTGCTCGACCTCGGACTCGGCGAGACCGGATCCACCCTTGATCTCGATCTTCTGCTCCTTGCCGGTGCCGAGGTCCTTCGCCGAGACGCTGAGGATGCCGTTCGCGTCGATGTCGAACGTGACCTCGATCTGCGGCATGCCGCGCGGCGCCGGCGGGATCCCGGTGAGCTGGAACTTGCCCAGTGACTTGTTGTAGCCGGCCATCTCGCGCTCGCCCTGGAGGACGTGGATCTCGACCGACGGCTGGTTGTCGTCGGCGGTCGAGAAGGTCTCCGACTTGCGCGACGGGATCGTCGTGTTGCGCTCGATCAGCTTCGTCATCACGCCGCCCTTGGTCTCGATCCCGAGGGTCAGCGGGGTGACGTCGAGCAGCAGGACGTCCTTGACGTCGCCGGCGAGCACCCCGGCCTGGATCGCGGCGCCGATCGCGACGACCTCGTCCGGGTTGACGCCCTTGTGGGGCTCCTTGCCGGTCAGCTCCGGTGACCTTCTCCTGCACCGCCGGCATCCTGGTCATCCCTCCGACGAGGACGACGTGATCGATGCTCGAGCCGCCCGCGTCGGCGAGCGCCTGCTTGACCGGCCCGACGACGCGGTCGAGCAGGTCGGACGTCAGCTCGGTGAGCTTCGCCCGGGTCAGCTTGATCTCGAGGTGCTTGGGCTCGTTGTTGATCGCGGTGATGAACGGGACGCTGATCTGCGTCTCCTGCGTCGCCGAGAGCTCGATCTTCGCCTTCTCCGCCTGCTCGTAGAGGCGCTGCAACGAGCGCTTGTCGTTCGAGACGTCGACGCCCTGGTCGCGCTTGAACTCCGCGACCAGCCACTCGACGATCGCCTTGTCCCAGTTGTCGCCACCGAGGTGGTTGTCACCGGCGGTCGACTTGACCTCGAAGACGCCGTCGCCGATCTCGAGCACCGAGACGTCGAAGGTGCCGCCGCCGAGGTCGAAGACGAGGATCGTCTGGTCCGACTTCTCCTTGTCGAGCCCGTAGGCGAGCGCCGCCGCCGTCGGCTCGTTGATGATCCGCTTCACGTCGAGCCCGGCGATCTTGCCGGCGTCCTTGGTCGCCTGGCGCTGGTCGTCGTTGAAGTAGGCCGGGACCGTGATCACGGCGGAGTCGACCGTCTCGCCGAGCTTCGCCTCGGCGTCGGCCTTCAGCTTCTGCAGGATCATCGCCGAGATCTCGGGCGGCGAGTACTGCTCGCCGCGTACGTCGACGCGGACGTCGCCGTTCGGTCCCGCCACGACCTTGTAGGGGACGATCGTCTCCTCCTCCTTGACCTCGGCCTCCTTGCGGCCCATGAACCGCTTGATCGAGAAGATCGTGTTCTCGGGGTTCATCACCGCCTGGCGCTTCGCGACCGTGCCGACGAGCCGCTCGGCGGAGTCGGTGAACGCGACCACCGACGGGGTCGTGCGCCCCCCCTCGGCGTTCTCGACGATCTCCGGCTCGGTGCCCTCGAGCACCGCCATCGCCGAGTTCGTGGTTCCAAGGTCGATTCCGATCGTCTTCGCCACTTTGGATTCCTCCGCTCGTTAAATACTTTCTAAGTCTCGGTCCAATTAATCTGAGTCGTAGACTAGCAGATCTATGAGGCGCGGCGGGACGCCCCGCGCGCGCTCCCTCGGGGCCCGCCGCGGCCTCGCGCGCGGCTCAGCTGGCCGGGCAGGGAGCCGGGTCGGGCCGTCGGACGCTCTGCAGGTCGACCACCGGGCCCTTGTCGATCTGGCCCGCGTAGGCGGCGACGAACGCGGCCGCCTCCTTCGCATCGTCGCCGACGAGGATCCCCTTCGGCATCCGGCCCCCGACGCCGCAGCTGACCGCCTGCAGGACGCGCGAGTAGTTGCCCTTGTAGAGCTGGGCGCTGTTCGTCCCGCTCGGAACCAGGAGCTCGTCGAGGTTCGGACCGACCACTCCGTCGATGCCGGCCGCGGCGAGCGTGTGACAGGTCCCGCAGTTCGTGTTGACGAGCTCCTGGGCGCCGCGGTCCGCCGACGCCACCTGGACCGTGCCGGCGTCCTCGTCGCCCTCCTTGCCGAGCGCGACGAACGGCAGCACGAGGACGCAGATCGCGGCGAAGATCCCGAAGACGATGAACGGCGTCTTGCTCATCGCACCCCGAACGCGCTTCGCACCGAACCCGGGCTCCGTGTTTCTCGCTCCGCGCTCACTGGGTCGGAAACCTACCGTCTCGCGCGGCCCGCTGGTCGCGGAACCAGGGGCACATTCGCCGCAGGGCGCAGAGTTCGCAACGCGGCGTCGGCCGGCAGATCCGGCGGCCGTGGGTGATCAGGTTGACGTGCAACTCGTAGGCGTCGGCGGGGTCGGTGATCGCGAGCATCTCGTCGTGGGCGGTCTCGAACGAGGCCCGTGGCCCGAACAGCCCGAGTCGCCCGCCGACCCGGTAGACGTGGGTGTCGACCGGGATCTCCGGCCGCCCGAGCGCGAAGATCATCACGCAGGCGGCCGTCTTTCGTCCGACGCCCGGCAGCCCGACGAGGAAGGCGAGCGCCTCGTCGCGGTCGACGTCGGCGAGCCAGTCGAGCGTCGGCTCGCCGTCGGCTTCGGGAAGCTCGCGCAGGACCTGCTGGATCCGCGGCGCCTTCGTCTGCGAGAGGCCGCCCGGCTTGATCGCCTCGGCGACCACCTCGACCGGGGCGTCGCGCACCTCGACCCAGGTAGGCAGCCTGGCGCGCAGCCGCTCGTAGGCGACGTCGCGGTTGCGATCGTTGGTGTTCTGGGAGAGGATCGTCCGCACGAGCTCGGCGATCGGGTGCCCGTGCGGGCGCCAGACCGGTCGCCCGTAGAGCTCCCGCAGCCGGTCTCGGATCGCGCGCACCCGCGCTCGGCGCGGCCGCCGCCAGACCCGATTCGTCGCCTCCGTCGTCCTCGCCACGCAGACCAGGATATTTTCCGGCGATGCCGGAGATCGAGCAGGCGGTCGTCCACGTCGACGGTGTGCGCACCTTCTACCGCCGGGTGCGCGGCGACGGGCCGCCGACCGTATACGTGCACGGCAACCCGACCCACTCCGCCGACTGGGTGCCGTTCCTCGAGCGGATCGACGGCCCGGCGCTGGCGCTCGATCTGCCCGGTTGGGGCTTCTCCGAGCGCCCGAGCCGCGATCGCTTCGACTACACGATGGACGGGCTCGGGCGTTTCTTCGCCGCCTTCCTCGAGCGACTCGGGGTGACCGAGCACGCGCTCGTCGTTCACGACTGGGGGGTCGTCGGGTTGATCGCAGCGCAGCGCCGTCCCGAGCAGCTCCGGCGGCTGGTGATCTTCAACGCGGTGCCGCTCCTGCCCGGCTACCGCTGGCACCCGGTGGCGCGGTACCTGTGGCGGCGGCGGGGGATCGGCGAGCTCGCGAACCTGACCGTGAACCGTCTCGCGTTGCGCGTCCTCCTCCGCGAGGCGATCGCCCGCCCGGGCCCGCCTCCCGAGGAGCTGATCGAGATCGTGATCGCGGCGAAGCCACCGGGGACCTGGCCCGCGGTGCTCGAGCTCTACCGCTCCGCCGACCCCGAGCGCCTCGCGACCGCGGGTCGGCGGCTCGATGCGCTCGGCTGCCCGGCGCTCGTCGTCTGGGGGACGCGCGACCCGTACATCCCGCCGAGCTTCGGCCGCGCCTACGCCGAGCGGCTGCCGGATGCGGAGCTGGTCGAGCTCGACGACGCCGGCCACTGGCCGTGGATCGAGCGCCCCGACGCCGTCGAGACGGTCGCCGGCTTTCTCGGGCGCGACCCACGCCGGGGATCGAATTAGCCGCCCTTTACAATGGGCGCGCTATGCGCGCGGTCCCGGCCCGAATCAACTCGCTGCTCCCCAAAGGCTGGCTCGATGCCGGGCTCCAGTTCCTGCTCTTCTTCGCCGCTTACAACGGCTACCAGCTCGTCCGCGGCCTCACGGATTCGAGCACCCCGGCCGCGTACATGAACGCCTACCACGTGATGGACGTCGAGAAGTCGCTCGGGGCGTTCTTCGAGCCGGGGCTGCAGCAGACGCTCGTCGCCCACGCCTCGTGGCTGATCGACTTCGCCAACTTCGCCTACCTGAACTCCCACTTCATCATCACGACGGGGTTCATCGCCTGGCTCTATCTGTTCCGGAACGAGCACTACTACTTCGTCCGCAACATGTTCATGATCGCGATGGGGCTCGCCCTGGTCGGCTATGCGGTGTTCCCGACCGCGCCCCCGCGGATGTTCGTCTCCGAGGGGTTCACGGACACGATCGCGTCGTTTACCGGCGTCAGCCAGGATTCGCAGACCGCGAGCCTGCTGCTCAACAAGTACGCGGCGGTCCCGAGCATGCACATAGCCTTCTCGCTGATGGTCGCGGTGCCGGCCGCGGCGCTCTCGAAACGCGCGATCACGCGGACCTTGTGGTCCGCCTACCCGTTGCTCGTCTTCTTCGTGATCATCGTGACCGCGAACCACTACTGGTTCGACGCCGCGATGGGGGCGGCGGTGGCCGCCGTATCGGGCCTCGCCGCGACCCAGTTCGCGCGCCTGCGTCCGGCCGCGTGGTCGTGGCCGGAGGGCGACGAAGCCACGGTCCGTACCTGACCGGGGTCCCCCCGATCGCAGAGCCGCGCCCACAACCGAGGACGCCCGCCGAGTGGCGCGGCTACGCGCGCAACCGGCTGATCGAGTCGCGGCTGACCCCGAACACGATCTCGATGACCGGCCTCGTCCTCAACGCCGCGGCCGCGATCCTCGTGCTCGAGAAGCTCTTCTTCCTCGCCGGCGTCGCGTTCATCGTCGGCTCGGTGATGGACACGCTCGACGGCCGCTACTCGCGGATGTCCGGCAAGGGGACGCTGTTCGGCGCCTTCCTCGACTCGACGCTCGACCGGATCGAGGAGGGCATCGTGATCACCGCCGTCGCCTGGTACTTCGCCGACAGCGGCGACGCCGTCGCCGCTGCCGCGTGCGTGTTCACCGTGCTCGGCTCGCTGATGGTCTCCTACACCCGCGCCCGGGCCGAGGCGCTCGGGGTCGAGTGCAAGGTCGGGATCGCGACTCGGCCGGTCCGGGTGGTGCTACTTTCAATCGGCCTCGTGTTCGGAGCCGGGGACCTGATCTCCGGGGTAGACCTTCTGCCGGCGTCGATCTACGTGATGGCGGGCCTGACGGCGTTCACGGTCGGCCAGCGGGTCTGGCACGTCAGGGGCGAGCTCAAGGCGCTGGAAACGGCCGACTCGGAGCCCGCCGACGTGTAACCAAAACGTGAACGCCGGGTATTACGCCATCCACCCGCCGCCATGGAGGAATCCTTCGCATGAGTGAACAAAACGGCCACGCCAACGGAAGCGCCCCGAGCTCGACCGGGCGCCACATGGACGACGGCAAGGTCCGCGTCGCGATCGTCGGCGTCGGCAACTGCGCGAGCGCCTTTATCCAGGGCGTCCAGTACTACAAGGACGCCGATCCCGCCGACCAGGTCCCCGGCCTCATGCACGTCGACCTGGGTGGCTACCACGTCAGCGACATCGAGTTCGTCGCCGCCTTCGACATCGACGCCGAGAAGGTCGGCAAGGACCTCTCCGAGGCGATCTGGTCCGGCCAGAACAACACGATCAAGTTCTCAGACGTCCCGAGCCTCGGGGTCGAGGTCAAGCGGGGGATGACCCACGACGGGCTCGGCAAGTACCTGAAGCAGCGGATCACGAAGGCCCCGGGAGAGACCGCCGACATCGTCGGCACGTTGAAGGAGACGAAGGCGGACGTCCTCGTCTGCTACCTGCCGGTCGGCTCCGAGCAGGCGACCAAATGGTACGTCGAGCAGGCGCTCAAGGCCGGTGTCGGCTTCGTCAACTGCCTGCCGGTGTTCATCGCCCGCGAGGATTACTGGGACAAGCGCTTCACCGAGGCCGGGCTGCCGATCATCGGCGACGACATCAAGTCGCAGGTCGGGGCGACCATCGTCCACCGCCAGCTCGCCCGCCTGTTCCACGACCGCGGCGTGCACATGGCGCGCACGAGCCAGCTCAACGTCGGCGGCAACATGGATTTCTTCAACATGCTGGAGCGCGAGCGCCTCGACTCGAAGAAGGAGTCGAAGACCAACGCGGTGACCTCGATCATGGGTCACGACCTGCCGGCCGAGGATGTCCACGTCGGCCCCTCGGACTATGTGCCGTGGCTGACCGATCGCAAGTGGGCGCATATCCGGATCGAGGGTCAGTCGTTCGGCGACGTGCCGCTCAACGTCGAGCTCAAGCTCGAGGTCTGGGACTCGCCGAACTCCGCCGGAATCGTCATCGACGCGGTCCGGATCATCAAGCTGGCGCTCAACGACGGCATCGTCGGCCAGCTCGATGGCCCATCGAGCTACCTGATGAAGTCGCCACACAACCAGCGGCCCGACGACGAGGCGCGCGAGCTGACTGAGGAGTTCATCGCTGAGCACGCCCGCCGCACGCCGAGCGAGGCGGCCGCCGAGGCGACGAGGCAGACCTCCGGAGCCTGACCGGCCGCTATCGGTCTGAGCATCAGGCCCGCTCCCCGCGGGCCGCTTCGTTTCGGGCCTCTCTTATGCTGGGCGAGTGGCCCGCAGCGACCGCCTCTCGATCGCGCAGGTGACCCCGCACCCGTGGGGTGCGCGACACGAGGTCAACGAGTTCGTCGCCCGGGTCTCCGACGAGCTCGACGCCCGCGGTCACCGCGTCGTCGTCGCGGCTCCGTCGGACTCCCGGGCCGCGGTGCGTGAGTCGCGGCGGACGATCAGGGCAGCCGCCGAGCGCCCGGCGTCGGTCTTCGAGCCGCCGGCGACCGCGGTGCGGACCGGCGCCGGCGGCGGGCCTGCGGTGCTCGCGCTCGGCAGCGGCATCCCGATGCCTCGCGGGCCCGGGCCGAGGGTCGCGCCGGTTCCGCTCGATGTCAGCCGCTCGCTCGAGGCGCTGCTCGGCCGGGTCGAATTCGACATCGTCCACGTCCACGACCCGTTTGCGCCGAGCGTCTCGTCGGCGGCCCTGCGCCACTCCCGGTCGCTCAACGTCGGCAGCTTCCACGAGCCGAGCGAGCGGATCCTCTCGACCCAGGTCGCGCGGCCGCTGGTCGAGATCTTCCTCGGCCGCCTCGACGCGCGGACGGTGAGCTGCGATACGACCAGGGAGCTGATCGAGCGGTTCTTCCCCGGCCCCTACGAGCTCGTCGAGCCGGGCGCCGACACGGACGTCGAGCCCTGGTGGCCGACGGGCGGCGACCGGGAGGGCGCCCGTCGGCCGGTGAGGATCGCGTTCTGCCTCGAGGAGGAACGCGGCGCCCTGCGACTCTTCCTGCGCGCGGTCCGCAGGCTGCCGCTCGATCTCGACTGGGAGGTCGCCGTCTGGGTCGGCGACGCGACCGACGTCCGCATCTCCCAGCGGCTGCGCGGCCGTGTGCACGTGGTTCGCGCGACCGCGGCCGCGCCGGAGGCGGTGATCGCCGCCGCCGACATCGTCTGCGCCGCGTCCGGCGGCCCGCGGGTCGCGCCCGGGCTGATCCGCAAGGCGCTCGCGACGGGGGCGGTGCCCGTGGCCTCGCAGATCGACCTCTACGCGGAGCTGACCCGCGACGGCGAGCTCGGGCTGATGTTCCCGCCCGGCGACTCGATCACGCTCAGCGGTCAGCTCGAGCGGCTGGTCGCGAGCCCGCAGCTGCGGCGCCAGCTCGTCGGTCGGGCGCGCGGCGTCCCGGACTCCTGGTCCGTGGTGGCGGATCGGGTCGAGGAGATCTACGCGCGGCTCGCGGCGCTCCGCCACGATCCCCGCGGCAACCCCGAGATCCGGCGGCGGATCGGCCGGCGGCGCGAGATCCACGTCGATCTGCACATGCACACCGATCACTCGTCCGATTGCGCGACCCCGGTCGAGACGCTGCTCGCGACGGCGCGTGAGCGCGGCCTCGGGGCAATCGCGATCACCGACCACAACGAGATCTCGGGAGCGCTCGCGGCCCGCCAGATCGCCGACGAGTTCGGGGTCAAGGTGATCCTCGCCGAGGAGGTGAAGACCGCCGAGCAGGGCGAGGTGATCGGCCTCTTTCTGTCCGAGAAGATCGCCCGCGGCATGACGATGGCCGAGACGACGGCCGAGATCCACCGCCAGGGCGGACTCGTCTACGTGCCGCACCCGTTCGACCGCCTGCACTCGGTGCCCGACTACGAGCACCTGCTCGGGATGGTCGCGGAGATCGACATCCTCGAGGTGTTCAACCCGCGGGTCGCGCTGACCGCTTTCAACGAGGAGGCGGAGCGGTTTGCGGCCAAGTACCGGATCGTCTCCGGTGCGGGCTCCGACAGCCACGTCGCCCAAGGTCTCGGCAGCGTGATGATCCGCGTCCATGACTTCGAGGGGCCGGACGAGTTCCTCGAGGCGATGCGCGACGCCGACATCGTCCGCAAGCACAAGAACCTCGTCTACGTCCAGACCCTGAAGTGGCTGCAAACCGGCGGCGGGCGGGGCGGCAAGCGCCGCAGCGGCGGCGCGCTCAGGGCGGGCAAGCGTTGATGCAGCCACGACGCCCGGCAGGAGGGCGAGTCAACCCGTCAAAGAAGATGGGCGGCTCGGTAAGCGGGCCACGGGGAGGACCCAAATTGCCGACCACCGACGACGAGATCCAGGAGAAGTACCTCGAGCGCGCGATCCGCGAGCTGAATCAGCTCACGCACCGCCTCCAGGAGTGCTCTCACTGCCCACGGGGGAATCTGATGCCGGTGCTCGGCTCCGGCCATCCGCAGGCCGACGTGATGCTGCTCAAGTTCGCGCCGACGGCCGCCGAGGTCGAGGAGGGAGTCGCGTTCTACGGCCGCTCCGGCAACGCGCTGATGAAGAGCTTCAAGCGGCTCGGGATCGACCCGCTGACCGTCTACGGGACCCTCTGCGTCAAGTGCCCGGTCTCCGACCCCTCGCTGGCGGCGGGCGAGTGCGTCGAGCGCGTCGTCGAGGAGGTCGCGATCGTGCAGCCGCGCTGCATCGTCGTGATGGGCGACCGCGCCCTCGAGGCCCTCAACGATCTCGATCTCCCGATGGCCGCCGAGATCGAGCCGCGGCTCGGCGTGATCCAGGCGATGACACCGTCGATCGACGCGCTCTACGTGCCCGACATCGACGACTCGCTCGACTCCGATCAGTCGAAGCGCGAGTTCTGGTCCGCGTTCCGCGCGCTCGGCGACTGGTACGCCGACCTGCCGCCGTACTGATCGCCTCGTCCCGACGCACGGCTCCCGGAGATCCGGATCCTCAGGCGTCGAGCTCCGGATCGGAGGTCGCCGGCTCCGCCTCGGCGGCACAGACGGTGCAGAGCACCGGCGTGGTCTCCTGCTCGAGGGCGATCCTCTTCTCGGCCTCGGTCAGCGTCGCGCCGCAGCTCTCGCAACGCTGCGGGAGCGAGGCGATCGTTCGGTCCTCGAGGTCCGCCATGGCGGCAATCTAGCGCCGCAGCGGCTCGGGGGCGGCGGCGTCGGCGACCGCGATCATCGCCTCCGCCGTGGCGCTGGCGAGCCCGCGGACGACGGTCACGTCGAGCGCCTCGTAGGCCGCGAGCGCCGACTGCACCGTCTCCGCGTCCTCCGCGGCGACACCGACCGTGCCCTGCCGGCTCCCCGAGGCGCGAGAAGTGGTTCCGGTAGCCGTCGTGGAGATCGCGGTAGAACGACTCCTCCTTGGCGAGCCGCTCGGCGGCGTCGGGGCCGACCGCCGTGCGCACGTAGCCGAAGATCGGCGGCGGGTCTCGGGGAACGCTCGAAGCCCCGGCCTCGACGTCGAGCCCTGCGGATGCCGCGAAGGCGGGGGTCATCCAGTTGAAGAAGGCGCCGTCGAATGCCGAGCCGGCGAGCCGGCACATCCTCGGACCCATCGCGGCGAGCACCAGGCGGATGCCGCCGAGCGCCGCGCGAAGCTCCGGCAGGGCGTCGGACATCCGGGTCAGGGGCCGCTCGGAGAAGCCCGCTCCGACGCCGAGCCAGAGTCGATCGCGGTCGAGGCCGAGGCGGTCGATGTGGGTCGCGATCTCGTCCGGCGAGTGACGGTCGAGGGCCATCACCGCGACGCCGAGCTCGAGCTCGGGGGCAGCCTCGGCGAAAGCGGCGAGCGTCTCGAGCCCGAGCGCCCCGGGGTGATCGTTCGACCACAGCGAGGAGTATCCGAGCTCGGCACAGCGCTCCGCCAGCCGGGCGGCGACGGCCGGATCGAGCCCCGCCGCGACCCCGAACCCGCGCCGCCGAGCGCCGCTCGCCGACTGCCCACTCATCGCTCGAGCACCGCGACGCACTCCACGTGCGGGGTCTGCGGGAACATGTCGACCGGCTGCACGCGCCGCAGCGTATAGCCGGCCTCGACCATCTGGGCCGCGTTCGGCGCCAGGGTCGTGGGGTTGCAGGAGACGTAGACGATCCGTGGGGCATCGGCCTCGAGCACCCTGCGGACGATCTTCTTCGAGAGCCCGGCGCGCGGCGGGTCGACGACGATGACGTCGGGCGGGCCCGCCTCCTCGATCAGCGGCCGGACGCCGAGCCGCGCGTCGGCGCAGACGAAGGTCGCGTTGTCGATCGCGTTCGCGGCGGCGTTCTCCTCGGCGTCGGCGACCGCGTCGGGGACGCTCTCCAGCCCCCAGACCTCGCCGGCGCCACGGGCGATCGAGAGCGTGATCGTCCCGATGCCGCAGAAGAGGTCGAAGACGCGCTCGCCGCCCCGCAGCCCGCAGGACTCGGCGACGATCCCGTAGAGGCGCTCTGCCATCTCGGTGTTCGTCTGCAGGAAGGCGTCATGGGAGACGCGGAAGCGAAGCCCGCACAGCTCCTCGGAGAGGTGCTCGGCCCCGAGCACGCCGGTCGGGCCCAGCGTGCCGCCCCCGCGGCCTTCGATCACCGTGTGCAGGTCGACCGGCGGCCTCGGGATCTCGCCGGGTGAGGTGACGAGCCGGATCTGGATCTGACCGCTGCGCCGCCCCTCGCGGACGATCAGGTTGCGCAGGATCCCGGTGTCCGCACGGCTGTCGTAGGCGCTGAGCGGCTCCGCCCGCGCCCACTCGCGGACCGCGTTTCGCGCCGCGTTGTTGGCCTCCGAAGCGAGCCTGCAGTCCTCGAGGTCGACGATCTCGGACCAGCTCCCGCGGCGGTGAAAGCCGAGCGCCAGGGCACCGTCGCGCTCCCCGAACGAGTACTCGAGCTTGTTCCGATAGCGCCAGCCGTCGACCGCGGGCAGGATCGGCGAGAGCTCGAAGCCATCGAGCCGGCCGAGCCGTCGCAGCGCCTCCGCGACCTGCCGGGACTTCTCGGCCAGCTGGCGGTCGTAGGACAGCCCCTGCCAGGGAGCGCCGGGGCAGGGCTCGCCCTCGTGGGTGCACGCGTCGGCGACCCGGTCGGGGCTCGGGCGCAGCAGCTCGACCGAGGCCGCCTCGGCGTAGTCGCGTCTTCGCCTTCGTCAGCCGCGCTCGGACGCGATCGCCCGGCAGCGCACCGGCGACGAAGACGACGTAGCCGTTCGCGCGGGCGACGCCCCGCCCTCCCTGGGCGAGCGAGTCGATCTCGAGATCGAGCTCTTCCCCCGTCTGTGGGCGTGCGGGTCGCGTGCGGGTCGAATCCACGCTCCTATCGTTGCAGTCGGCGACCGGAGCGCGGCGGTGCTCAGCTCTGCAGGCGCTTCTCGATCGCGTCGAGGATGCTCTTTCGCCCCTTGCCGCGCTTCTCGAGCGTCCGCACCTTGCGCAGCTCGGCCTTGTTCAGGTCGCCGAGCCGTGACCTGATCTGCGACGCGGTGAGCTGGTCGTAGGCGGCGATCGGTGGGTCGGCCGCGACCCCGCTGCGGCGCCGCAGCTTGTCGGCCTCGGCGAGTGGACGGTCGGCGGCATCGCGGGCGGCGCGACCGACGCGCCCGGCGGCCCGGGTCGCCTGCTTGCGTGTCGACGCGGTCCTGGACTCGATCCCCCTGCGGGCCTTGGACGTCCTGCCCTCGAGCTCACGGCGCGCCTGCTCGAGCAGCTTCTCGAGGTCGCGGATCAGGTCGTCGGTCGCCTTGCGGCTCTTGCTGACCAGGTTGGAGACGAGCTCGTTGGCGTCGCCGCGCGTCATCCGTCCGCGCTTCACGGCGTCGTCGGCGACCTCCTGGATCCGGTCGCGGGAGATCGTCACGTTCTCCTCGAGGGCGCTGCGGCTGCGATCGAGCGCCTCGCGGAAAGCCTGCACGCTCTTGTCCGAGCGGCCGGCGGAGGCGCGGCTCGCGGCGCCCGCCCGGCTGCCCGCGGAGGCGCGGCTCGCGGCGCCCGCCCGCCCGCCGGCCTTCGTGCCACCGCGCTTCGCGCCACCGCGCTTTGCCGCCGCTTCGCTTCGCCGTGCTCGCGGCGCCTCGCTTTGCGGTGCTCGCCGGGCGCTTGCGCGCTCCGCCGCTGGACTTCGAGCCTCCGGACCTGGTCGCCATCTGTTCCTCCTGGAGCTGGGGCTGCGGGTCGATTGGTTGCTTGGGACTATCTCATCCCCGCGGCCGGCGCGCAGCGGTTCGCACCGAATCGCCGACCACGTCGAAGATCGCCTCGACCGGAGCGTGATCGGAGAGCCGGACCGCGAGGCCGCGGTCGGAGATCTCGCGCCGCGCCGGCGGCCACGGGGTCGGCGGTTCGATCAGCGCCAACCCGCGGACGAGCAGATGGTCGAGTGAGCCCGGGGCGGTCGGCGGGGCGAGCTCGAAGCCGTCGCGGAGCCGGCCGAAGATCTCCGTCTCGGAGGGGCGAAGGTTGAGGTCGCCGCCGAGGATCAGCGGCGAGTCGCCGGCCAACCGGCAGGCGTGCTCGGCAGCGCGAAGGACCTCCTGCTCGGCGTCCGCCCGCAGGGAGCGGCCGGCGCTCGCGTGCAGGTTCGCGATCCAGACCTCGGACCCGGTGGCGGCGGGCAGCGCGCGGGTCAGCGCCATCACCCGACGCTCGGGGTGGGGACCCGGGCAGAGCTCGAGCTCGTGCCGCTCGAGGATCTCGCCACGAACCAGGGTCAGGTTCGAGCCGCCCTCGTTGGAGGCGATCAGGTCCGGGTTGAGGCGCCCGGCGAGCGCCCGGATCGCGCCGAGCGAGTTGCGCGAGGTGAGCGCACGGTGTGAGGCGGCGCCCGCCTCGCCCGCCAACGTCGTCGACCAGCTCGGAGGCGACTCCTGAAACAGGGCGACGTCCCAGTTCGCCGCCGCGATCAGGGCGGCGAACTCAGCTCGCAGAGGGCGGTTGACCTGGGCGTGGGTGGCGCCGCGCTCGGTGATCCGCAGGAGGCGCGAGCGCCAGCTGAGCAGTTTCGGATCAGGAGGGAAGTCGCGCCCGTGAAACAGGTTCCAGGTCATCGCATGGAGCTCCATGGCCATAGAATGCCCGGCTTGAACGGGTCGCCGCGACACTTTCTGACCGGCGAGGAGCTCAGTGCCGCCGAGCTCAACGCGCTGCTCGACCGGGCGATCGAGCTGAAGGCTGGCCGGAAACGGGGACTCGGAGCGACCGCGCTCGCCGGACGCACGGTCGCGCTGTTCTTCGAGCGTCCCTCGACCCGGACCCGCGTCTCGTTCCAGGTCGGCGTTGCGGAGCTCGGTGGACACCCACTCGCGCTGCGAGCCGACGAGCTGCAGCTCGGACGGGGCGAGTCGATCGGCGACACCGCCCGGGTGTTGTCGCGATACCTGCACGCGATCGTGATCCGCGCGGGCTCGGACGGGACGGTCGCCGAGCTCGCCGCCGACTCCGAGATCCCGGTGGTCAACGCGCTGACGCCCCTTCACCATCCGTGCCAGGCGCTCGCCGACCTGATGACCCTGCGAGAACGTTTCGGGACGCTCGACGGGATCTCGCTCGCCTACGTCGGCGACGGCAACAACGTCGCTCGGTCGCTGGCGATTCTCGGCGCCATCGCAGGAGTCGAGGTGCGGGTCGCGGCCCCACCGGGCTACGAGCTCGAGCCCGGGCTGGCGGCAATCGACACCGACGACGCCGCGCGCGCGGCGGCCGGGGCCGACGCGCTCTACACCGACGTCTGGGTCAGCATGGGCGACGAGGCCGAAGCCGACGCGCGTCGTGTCGCGCTGGCGCCCTACCGGCTCGATTCGGGGCTCCTCGCCCTCGCCGCCGAGCGCGCCGTCGTCCTCCATTGCCTACCTGCTCACCCGGGCGAGGAGGTCGCCGCGGAGCGTCCTCTACGGCCCCCGCTCGGCGGTCTGGGACCAGGCCGAGAACCGCCTCCACGCCCAGAAGGCGCTGCTCGAGTTGCTGGTCGGCTGACGCAGACCGCGTTCGCGGAGGCGAGGACGGTCGTGGACTCGTCCTAGACTCCGTTTCCCCGGCCCCGTGGTGTACCGGTCAGCACGCGGCCCTTTCAAGGCCGAAGAACGGGTTCGATCCCCGTCGGGGCTATAGCGCATGCAGCCGGAGATCCACCTAGGCCCGATAACGCTCCAGACCTTCGGGATCATGTTCGCGCTCGGGTTCGTCGCCTCCGGGATCCTGATCGCGCGCCGCCTCAAGGAGCTCGGCAAGCCCGTCGACTGGGCCTACGAGATGATCTTCGCGGCGTTGGTCGGCGGGATCGTCGGCGCTCGGCTCGACTTCGTGATCGAGAACTACGACGCGGTCTCCGACGACCTGCTCGGCAACATCTTCTCCGGCGCGGGGCTGGTCTGGTACGGCGGCGCGATCGGCGGCGCGATCGGCGTCTTGCTCTGGGCGCGCTGGAGGCGGATGTTCAACCTGACCCTGCTCGACATCTGCGCCCCGGCGCTGGCGATCGGTTACGCGGTCGGCCGGATCGGATGTCAGCTCTCCGGCGACGGCGACTACGGCATCCCCTGGGACGGCCCGTGGGCGATGGCCTATCCGCACGGGACGGTCGCCACCGACGTCCCGGTTCACCCGACCCCGATCTACGAGACGATCTCGATGGGGCTCGTCACCTACGTGCTCTGGCGGCTGCGGTTCACGTTCCGGCCCGGGCTCCTGTTCGCGCTCTATCTGGCGCTCGCCGGAACCGAGCGCTTCCTGGTCGAGTTCATCCGTCGCAACGAGGACGTCGCGCTCGGCCTCACCCAGGCGCAGCTCGTCAGCCTTGCGATGGTCCTCGCCGGGGGCGTCTGGCTGCTCGCCAAGGCGCGCCGAGACGAGCTGATCAGACCGCCGGCGGAGCGAAACCCGAGCTTTCCCCGCCTCGGCGCGGCCTCGACCTCGGCGGGCGGCTAGCGGCGGGCCTCCGCCGAACCGCTAGGCCGACCGCAGCAGCCCGCCGTCGATCGGGATCGAGGTCCCGGTGATGTAGGCGGCGCGCGCCGAGGCGAGGAAGGCGACCAGGTCGCCGTACTCCTCGGGTCGGCCGAGCCGCTCGGCGGGAATGCCCTCGACGGCGCCGCGCTCCATCTCCTCCCAGCCGCCCCAGTTCGCGGCCAGCCGGTCGGTTGCGAAGCGACCCGTGGCGACGTCGTTGACCGTCACGCCGTCGGCCGCCACCTCGCCCGCCAGGGTCTTCAGGAACCCGATCAGCCCGGGCCGGTGCGAGTTCGAGAGTGCCAGCCCGGCGATCGGCTCGCGGGTCGAGCTCGAGCCGACGTTGACGATCCGCCCCCAGCCGCGCTCCCGCATCCCCGGCAGCACCGCCTCGATCAGGACCCGCGGTGCCAGGACGAGGGAGTCATAGGCGTTCCGCCACGCCTCGAGGTCGGCGTCGAGCGCGAGGCCGACCGGCGGGCCGCCGGTGTTGGTTACCAGGATCTCCACCGGACCGAATCGGGCCTCGACCTCGCCCGGCAGCCGCGCCAACCGCTCGAGGTCGGCCGTGTCGGCCTCGAATGCGCCCACCTCGCCGTCGATCGCCGTCGCTGCTTTCCGGAGCCGATCCAGCGACCGGCTCGCGATCGCGACCCGCGCTCCCTCGCGCGCGAGCGCCGCCGCGATCCCATGCCCGATTCCCTTGCTCGCGCCCAATACGAGCGCCACCCGTCCCTCGATCCCCAGGTCCACCGTGCCCACGTTATCGCCAGCCGATCGCGCCAGGTAGGGTCGGACACGAGTTGGCGGAGAAGGATCTCTACGAGCAGCTCGCCGACCCGCCGGCAGCGTGAACGAGGACTTCAAGCGCTCGCGCCGCTTCGGCCTCGTCGGCGTCGGCGTCGTCGCCGCGCTGGCCGCGGCGATCGCGCTCGTCTATGGAAGCGGGACCGCCCATCCGACCGGGGCGCTGATCGCGATCCTGGCGCTGGTCTTCGGATTCGTGGCGGTGCTGATCGTCCTCCAGCGACGCGACCTCGACGCGGCCGCCGGTCGCCCCGTGGCGGCCGGCTCAGGTCCGGTCGCCGATCCGACCCTCGTAGACAGCGGCGACCTGCTCGGCGACCTCGCGATCGGGCCGATCGACGACGCTGCCCTCGCCGCCGCCGGCGGGCGCACCTGGGGGATCGCCCGGACCTCGATCAACGGGGGCGCGGTGATCATGGTGCTGATCTTCTGCGCCGTCGTGCCCTGGATCCTGTTCACGTTCGTCTGGTCGCTGGTCGTCTTCGTGCCGATCATCGTCGCCTACGCGGTCTACCTGGCGGCCCGCCTGCTCCGACCGGGGGGCACGCTCGAGCGTGTCTACGACGACTCGTCGGCGACGCTCGGGCCGCTCGGCCTCGAGCTGACCGAGACGCCCAGGGTCGCGGTCGAGCAGCGGACCGGCTCGCCGGGCGCCCAGGCGAGGCTGAAGGGCGCCGTCGCCTACGCGGGTGAGCGGCACGGCCGGCCGGTCTCGATCCGGATCGCGGGCCGCTGCACCGTCACCCTCGGCGGCGCGGTCGAGGAGTTCACCGTCGGCTCCGAAGGAGAGCGCCTCCGCGCCGCCGACGGAGCGCCTCCGGCGGTCGTCGCGGTGCTCGAGGCGCTGCGTCCGTCCTCGTTCTGGAAGGGGGTGACGGCGAGCGGCGGCTCGCTCGGCGTGACGGTGCAGCGCGGGCGCAACGGCGGCGAGCACTGGATGCGCGACCTATGGCTCGCCGAGCATCTCGCGGACGCGGCAGAGGCTCGATGATCGGCGACGCGCAGGGGCGGTTGCGGTCGGCGCCGAGTTCGGATCAGCGGGCTCAGCGGTGGCCGCGCTTGCGCACGCCCATGATCTGCTTCGCGGCACCGAGCGTCTCGGCGCTCGTCACCTTCGCTGTCACCGGTAGGCGGCCGTGACTGCGCAGGTACTTGCGGGCCCGCGCAGTCGGCTTCAGGTTGACGTGACGCTTCGCGCCGCCCGCGAGCTGGAACTTGACCTTGGCGACGGTGAACGACCGCTTGCCCTTCACCCCGCGTGACTTGAGCACGATCTTGCCGCCGCGGCAGGTCTCGAACTCGCTCGGGCACTTGACCTTGGCGCGCAGCTTCGAGCCGGCGACCTTGATCGGTCCGGCGGTCAGCTTCGCGCGCGGGTCGCGGCCCTTGTAGTCGAAGGCGAGCTTCGCGCCCTTCGGCAGCACCTTCGGCGCCGGCGCCTCGACGAGGCCGTTGAGAGCGCCCGGTTTGTCGCGGACCGGAAGCCGCAGCTCGAGGTTCGAGACGGTGACGTTCTGCTGGTCGTTCGAGGGGCGCCCGTAGCTGTTCAGCGAGCTGCCTCCGGCATCGGCCGGGAGCAGCTCGAGCTTCGCGACGTGGCCCTCGTCGAAGTGCCAGCCGTTCGCGTGCAGCTGGAACACCTGCTTGCTCGGACCCCCGCTCGCCGGCCTCAGAAGGTTGCGTGCGATCAACTGTTCCTGGCCGTCGGGGCCGACGTCGAGCAGCCGCGCGGCGACCTGCGAGGTGTCGCCGGGAAGCGTGAACTCGGCGATCACCGTCGGTGAACCGAGCAGCGTGTAGCCCTCGGCGGGCGCCGGGTCGAGCCGGTAGGTCGCGACGCCGGGCTGGTCGGCGCCGTCGGCCTTCGCGCAGGCGCCACCGCCGCTGACCGGATCGAACTTCGCCGCGATCGTCGGGTCGCCCGAGCCGGCGACGATCGTCTGCGCGGCGCTCGAGTCGAAGCGGATCTCACCCGGGGCGAGGCGGGCCCAGGTCTTGGCGAGGAAGGGGCCGCCGTCGGGCTCGCTCGCAGGGCAGGTCTGCGTGAAGGCCTCGACGCCGGTGAACGGCTCCGGGCCCGTGCCCTTGACGAAGTGGTCGAACCAGTCGAGCTCGCGCTGGCGCAGCTCGCCGTTGACGTTCGGCTTGCTGGTCGAGCGCGGGTGTCCGGCGACCTCCCCGAAGGCGAGCGAGACGATCGCATCGTCGTCCTCGGTCAGGGTGCGGTTGTAGTAACGCAGCGCCTCGTCGGCCGGGAACAGGTCGTCGGTGAACCCGTTCGCCCAGAAGATCGGGGCCGGGGTGACGCTGTCGTCGATGTAGTACGCGGAGTGATGTGCGGTGATCTCGTCGCGGATCGCCGCGGCGGCGGGGTTGCTGTCGTACGGCTCGCCCGCGTTGAGCTGCGCCATCCACGTGATCAGGTCGGCGCTCGGATCGACTCCGGGCGGCGAGTAGAACCCGGGGGCTCCGAGGCCGGAGAGATAGAGGCCCTGGACCAGCGATTCCTTCAGCACCCCGAACCGGCCCGTGTAGGGGTTGTCGGCGGTGTAATCGAGCGTCCCACCGTTCGGGGCCAGGGCGTAGGCGAGGTCCGACCAGGTGATGCTCGGCGTCGCCGCAGCGATCTCCATCGGCGTGCCGTTCGGGCTCGTCCACGGGACGAGGCTGCCGTCCGGCAGCATCATCCGATTACGAAGCGCGGCCAGGGCCAGGGAGATCCCGCCCCCGTACGAGCCCCCGATCGCGCCGATCTTCTGTGGGTCGATCAGGCCGGCGTCCGCGAGCTTGCCCGCGAACAGCTGTGCGTCGCGGACCTCATAGCGGGTGTCGTCGAGGCGCACGTAGCCGCTCGCGCAGCCGGCCGGGTCGGCGGCTTGGGAGGCGGCCGAGCCGCACGACTCCCGGAAGCCACGGTCGGTCATCGAGAAGGTCGCGTAACCGCGGTCGAGAAACCGCTGCATGTTCGAGAGCCCGATCTTGCCGCCGCCGTAGCCGTGGAAGAGCATGATCAGCGGGTAGCCCCCGTCGGCACCGGAAGACGGCGCGGGCGGGAACGCGACGTTGACGTCGAGCGGTACGCCGTCGAAGGTCTTGGTCGTGCTGCGCGGGCTCGGTGATCCGCAGAACCGGATCCCGTCGCTCTGCGTCGTGCAGCCGACGTCGCCGCCGAAGACGCTGTCGATCGCGGCCCCCGCGGCCTGCGGGGCGAGCAGCGCGCCGACGATCGCGATCAGTGCGGCGACGGCCCTCGATCCCCGCGGCAACCTGCCCTGCATCCTCGCTCCTCTCTCGGGCCGCATCCCGGCGGCGCTGACGGCGTCCGAGAATATCCAACCTCCGCTCGGCGCCGAAGTTGCGGGAGGCTCGCCCTCAACCCTCGCGTTTGACCTGCGAGCCGCCGACGATCGCGTCCGAGCCGTCCTCGAAACGCACCCAGGCCTTGTTGCCACCGTCGTAGTCGGGTGCCCAGAGCACGAGCGTCGCGGGCTCGCGCTCGGCGGCGTCCGCCGGCCCGACCGAGCACCGATCCGAGCCCTCCTCGTCGAGCCCCCGCCAGATGCGAACGAACGGGTTCTGCTCCCACTCGGCTCCGATCGTCGACGGCTCACGGTGGCCGGGGTGGATCCGGGTAGCGGGGTCGAGCGTCATCAGCTTCTCCATCACCGATGACTTCAAGTCGGCGAAGCCGGTCGCCCCCGGCGCCCGCGTGCCGCCGACGGTGCCCTTGAAGATCACGTCGGCGGTCAGGCAGTCGCTGTCGCCGAAAAGCAGCGCGCAGTGGTCGGCGCAGTGGCCGGGGGTGTGGATCACCCGGATCTCGAGATCTCCGCTGCGGATCACTTCGCCGTCGACGAAGGTCTCGTCGACCTTCGCGTCGACCAGCTTCTCGGTCAGCTCGTGGGCGACGATCGGGACCCCGAAGCGGTCCGCGAGCTCACGGGCGCCGACGACGTGGTCGTAGTGGTGATGGGTGAGCAGCAGGTGGGTGATCTCGGTGTCTTCTCGCTCGGCCCGCTCGGCGAGCGGGTCGGTCACCGAGTTCGAGTCGACCAGCACGCCGCTGCCGCCCGGCTCGTCGACCACCAGATACGCGTTCGACAGCCAATCTTGCTGTTCGACTCTCTGCAGGATCACTCTCGCCTCCTCTCGCCGTTTGTCAGTTGAACGTGATCACGCTGCGAATCCCGTCCTGGGCCTCCATCAGCTCGAAGCCGCGATTGACCTCGTCGAGCGTGATCCGGTGTGAGATGAACGCATCGACGTCGATATCGCCGGCCAGGTAGCGGTCGACCAACTGCGGGACGCCGTCACGTCCCTTGACGCCACCGAACGACGACCCGGCGACCCGGCGCCCGGTGATCAAGAAGCGGGGGATGATGTCGAGAGTCTCGCCCTTGCCGGCGACTCCCGCGATCGTTGCCAGGCCCCAGCCCATCCGCGCCGACTCGACCGCTTGGCGCATCACGGCGACGTTCCCGGTCGCCTCGAACGTGTAGTCGGCGCCGAATCCGTCGGTCTCGGCGACGATCCGCTCGACGACGCCCTCACCGCCGATCATCGTCTCAGTGGCGCCCTGTCCCTTGGCGAGCTCCAGTCGATCCTCGGAGAGGTCTACGCAGATGATCCGCTCGGCGCCCTGGAGTCGGCACCCGGCGACGGCGCCGAGGCCCACCATCCCGGCGCCGAACACGACGCAGGTCGAGCCTTCGCGGACCCTGGCGGTGTTGATCGCCGCGCCGAGCCCGGTCGAGAGACCGCACGCGAACAGACAGGCGCGGTCGAGCGGCGCCTCGGGATCCACCTTCGCCAGGGCGATCTCCGGCATCACCGTGTACTCGGCGAAGGTCGAGGTGCCCATGAAGTGGCGGATCTCCTCACCGTCGCGCTTGATCCGGGTCGTCCCGTCGGGAAGGTAGCCCTTGTTCTGCTGCTCGCGGATCGCGAGGCAGAGGTTGGTCCGCTCGTCGCGGCAATGAACGCACTCGCCGCATTGCGGTGAGAACAGGGTGACGACGTGGTCGCCGACCGCGAGCGAATCGACACCGGGCCCGACCGCCTCGACTACGCCGGCGCCCTCGTGGCCGAGCACCGTGGGCGCGTACCCCGAGGGGTCGACACCCGACGCGGTATAGAGGTCGGTATGGCAGACCCCGCAGGCCTCGAGGCGGACGAGCGCCTCGCCCTGCCGCGGCTCGTCGAGGTCGACGTCGCCGACCACCAACGGCTCGCCGAATTCCTCCAGGACCGCCGCCCGCATCTTCATCCGCAATCTCTCTCCCCGTATCGTGGAGCGGCGATCGTATTTCCCAGGCCCGCCGATTGCCGTCTGATCGGCGACAATCCCCGCGGGCGGTTAGCTCAGTTGGGAGAGCACTTCCCTTACAAGGAAGGGGTCGCCGGTTCGAGTCCGGCACCGCCCATCGTCGTCTCGTACGGAGTTGCTTGACTCCGGTCGATGCGATGGAATAGGACCGAGATCGCTCGGAGAAGGGAGACCAGTTGAGGTGTTCACGGTTTGCGGTGGTCGGAGTCGTCCTCGCGCTGGCGATCGGCGCCGCGGGTTGCGGCGGGGATGACGAGACGAGCTCCGCCGCCGGCTCCGCCGGCGCCTCCGCCGGCCAACCGGTGGACCCGCAGCTGGCCGACCTGGCGGAGTCGCTCGAGGGCGAGGGCCTCGACGTGGCGCCGCTTCCGACGTCGTCCCTGGACGGGGCGAAGGCCGGAGTCGAGATCAGCGGCAGCCAGAGCGGCACAGCCCGGATCTTCTCCTCGAAGGCCGAGGCGCAGGCCTACGCCGAGAAGGTCGCGAAGCAGTCCGATCAGAAGACGAACGTCGTCGTCTACGCCGTCTTCGAGGGCCCGACCCAGCAGGAGGCAGACGCCTTCGCCCACACCTACGAGGGCTGATCGGCCGAGCCCGAGCATTCCGGCTTCGCCTCGGACCCGGCCGGACGTCCGCACGTGTCAGGGGCTTCCCGCACGGGTAGGCTGCCGACCGATGAGCAAGCTCCTCTTCGTCCCGTTCAGCATCGTCAGCGGCCTGATCGCCGGATTCGCAGCGAGAAGGCTGTTCGACGCCCTCTGGGGCCTCGTCGACGAGGAGGAGCCGCCGGCGTCCGAGGACCGCGACACGAACTGGCCGAAGCTGACCGCGGCGCTCGCGCTCGAAGGAGCCGTGTTTCGGGTCACCAGCGGTGTCGTCGACCGAGCCGCGCGGCTGAGCTTCTACCGCGCCACCGGCGCCTGGCCGGGCGAGCAGGCCCCCGAGCCGACCGACGACAGCTAGGGCTGGGCGAGCGCCTCGCCGGACGGCACGGCCGCCTCGGAGCTCGACTCGAGCAGCAGCGCCGCGACCCGCTCCGGATCGTCCCAGGTCGGTGTGTGGGCGAGCCCTTCGAGGACCAGATAGCGGCTGCCGGGCGGCATCCGCTCGCGCCTCGGCGGCGCGACGAGCCGGTCCTTCGAGCCCCAGGCGATCGTCGTCGGCACGGTCGGCCCGTCGGGCGGCTCGTAGACGTGCGACCGCATCTGTGCGTTGGCCGCGTCGTAGCCCGGCGCGTCGAGCCAGTCGGCGACCAGTCCCCTGGCTTCCCGGGGGCTGAGCAGCTCCGGATGGGCGACGGTCCCGCCGAGGAACGACGCGCGGGCTCGCGCCGAGCCGAGCACCCCAAAGAGCGCGGGCCGCAGTCGCCGCGCCCAGCGGTGGAGGTCGTGGCGTCGCGGGCCCAGCGGCGCGCGCCACAAACCGGCCGGTGAGATCGCGCAGACCGACGCCGCGCGCCCCTGCTTCGCGATCTCGAGCGCCGCCCAGGCACCGAGCGAGTTGCCCGCCAGGTGCGGTCGCTCGAATCCCGAGCCCGGCGCACAGCTCGCTGACCGCGGCGCCGAGATTGGCGGCGCTCGCGGCGATCCCGTCGGAAAGCTCGGGCGAGTCCCCGAATCCGGGCAGGTCGACGGCGATCACGTCGCGCTGCGCTGCGAGCAGCCCGATCACGGGGCTCCAGATCCGCTTCGTGCCGCCGAGCCCGTGGATCAGAACGAGAGGATCGCCGCTTCCGCGTCGCTCGTAGGCGAGCTCCATCGCGGTTCCCCCCCTCGCCATCCCGGCTTGCCGAGGACCATCTGCACGTCGCGGATCCGCCGCTCCAGGAAGCCGCCCTGCGAAGACGCGAGGTAGAAGTTCCAAAGCCGGCTGAAGCGCTCGTCGTAGCCGAGCTCGAGCAGCCGCGCGCGGGCGTCGTTGAATCGGCTCCGCCAGAGCTCGAGCGTGCGCGCGTAGTGGCTGCTGATGTCCTCCTCGAAGGCGACGCTCATCCCGTTTCGCGCCGCGAGGCCGGTGATCAACCCGAGCGACGGCAGGCAACCGCCCGGGAAGATGTGCTTGTTGGAGAAGCTCCGCGACGCCTTCTCGACCTCGTAGAGCTCGTCGCCGATCAGGATCGCCTGCAGGAACATCGCGCCGCCGTCGCGGGTCAGCTGCGAGCACTTGGCGAAGAACTCGCCGAAGTACTGCCAGCCGACCGCCTCGATCATCTCGACGGAGACGAGCTTGTCGTAGCGCCCTTCGAGGTCGCGGTAGTCCTCGCGCAGCACCTCGACCCTGTCGGTGAGGCCGGCGTCGCGTACGAGCTCGACCGCGTAGTCGTGCTGCCGGCGCGAGATCGTCGTCGTCGTCACCCGGCAGTCGCGGGTCGAGGCGGCGTGAACCGCGAGGCCGCCCCACCCGGTCCCGATCTCGAGCAGATGGTCGTCGGGCCCGAGGTCGAGCGCCGAGCAGATGCGCTCGAGCTTCGCCAGCTGGGCGTCCTCGAGGGTCGCGTCCCAGTCGGGGAAGTAGGCGCACGAGTACATCAGGCGCGGGTCCAGAAACGCCTCGAAGAGGCGGTTGCCGAGGTCGTAGTGGGCCGAGATGTTGCGCTGCGCACCGCGGCGGGTGTTGCGCGGAACGAGTGACGCCGCGCGCTGGATCGGGCCGATCAGGGGATGCGCGAGACGCCGCAGGCGGTCGAAGCCCCCGAGGTTGCGGCAGGCGATCCGCGCCAGCGCGACGAGGTCGTCGGTGGTCCAGAGGCCGTCGACGTAGCCCTCTCCGAGCCCGGTGCTTCCACGCAGCACCCAGGAGTAGGCGCGCTGGTCGCGAATCTCGACCCGGGCGACGAGCGGGGCGGCGGGCGGCCCGAAGGAGAACCGGCGATCGCCCTCGTAGAGCTCGAGCCGTCCGCCTCGGAGGCGGGCGAGAGCTCGCAGGACCGTGGCGCGGGCGAGCCGACCGATCACCCCGAGCGCTCCGGGTGGGGGTACCAGGCGGCGCCCTTGAGACGCAGCCGCAACGCCTGCCAGTAGATCCGCGCGACCACCTGCGCGGTGATCGCCGGGTACCGGGTCAGCATCCGCCGTCCGACGCTCGGGGTCAGCTCGCGGCGAGCGAGCGAGAGCGTCGCCTCGAAGGCGAGGCGGCCGGCGCGGCGACTCGCGATGTGGACCTGCAGGTCCTCGCCCGGAACCGTCGTTCGCCAGTCATAGACGTGATCCATGCCCATCATCGGAGAGACGTGGAAGTCCTTTTCCAGCCGGGAGGAGATTACCCGCCCGCGCCCGTTCGAGGGTCCCCGGATCACGTACGCGTGCGTCTCCCCCCAGGGGGTGTTGTGAACCTCGGCGAGCACCGCGTCGACCCCGGCGGCCGCTTCGTCGAAGCAGAAGTAGAAGCTCACCGGGTTGAAGCAGTGACCGAAGTAGCGGAGGTTGGTCAGCAGGCGGATCGGACCCGCGGGCCTCGTCCCCGTCTCGGCTTCGACGCGGCCCCGGATCACCTCCGCGAGCGGTCCCTCCCCGGCGTCGATGTGGTCGGAGCGCTTGAACGTCGCGAGGGCCCGGCGTCGCGCCGACCAGCCGGGCAGCGGGTCGAGCACCGCAGGCAGCTCGTCGAGGTCGAGGTAGGTCATGAAGATCGGGTACTCGAACGAGTGCTCGATCGGAGCGACGCGGCGGTGGCGGATGCGGCCCTCGTAGATCGCCGAGGCGATCACGCCGCCAGCTCCAGCGTCGCAGCGGGCGCGGCGCACGCGCTGCGGCGCGAGCAGCGGCGCGCAGGCGCGGTGGGCGCTACAGCAGCCGTCCTCGTGAAAGCCCCAGCCCCAGTACGCGCCGCAGTAGTGGGTCCGCCGGCGACCGCTGATCTCCCCCCATCTGCGCTGCGCGGCGACGCTCGCGGGCGTGATCTGGGGATGGTCGTAGCGGTTGCGCTCGATCACGGCGTCGGGGGCGATCCGGTCACCCGCGTTCAGGGTCACGAAGTAGTCGCGCTCGGCGTCGAGTCGCTGCAGGTTGTTCATCCAGTAGGTGATCGCGGTGCGGCGCGCGGCGTTCGCGTCGAGGTGGAAGTTCCAGCTCGCCCAGGCGCGACGGCGACGCGGCATCATCGAGGCGTCGGTGTGCAGGACCGCCTCGTTGCTCTGATAGGGAATCGCGCCGAGCACCTCGCGCTCGGCGGTCGACGGATCGGCGATCATCGTCAGCGCCTGATCGGAGTGGGTCGCGATCACGATCGTCGTCGAAGTACTCGGTTTCACAGCCCTCGGCCTCGACCGCGACGCAGTCGCCGAGGCGCTCGATTCGCTGCACCGGGGCGCCCACCCTGATCCGGCCTTCGAGCCGCTCGACGAGCCGCTCGACGTAGCTGCGCGAACCGCCCGGGATCGTCCGCCATCGGGGCCGGCCGGTGAGCTGGAGCTGGCCGTGGTTGGAGAGGAACTCGGCCAGAGAAGCCGAGCGGGAAGTCCCAGATCGAAGCGGAGCCCGCGGACCACACGGCGGCGATCTCGGGTGCGATCGCGCGCTCGCAGAACCATCGCGAGTAGCCGGAATCGCGCAGGAACTCCCCGACCGTGGGCGTGTCGGTCCGGCCGGCCAGCGGCCGGACCTCGCGGTTGAAGCGCAGCTGATCGCGGATCAGGCCCCAGAACGCCGGTCGCAGCAGATTCGAGCGCTGGGCGAACAGCCCCCGCCGCGTGTTGGCGAACTCGAACCGTCCGTCGCGGGAGCAGATCGACATCCCCATCTCGGTCGGCTGGGAGTCGACCCCGAGCTCGTCGAGCAACGCCGTGAAGCGCGGGTAGTTGGGGTGGTTGTGGACGATGAACCCGGTGTCGACCCAGATCTCGCCGCGCGGGTCCACGACTCGGATCGTGTTCGTGTGCCCGCCGATTCGCGGCTCGGCCTCGAACACGGTCAGCTCGTGCCCGGGGTCGAGCAGGTGAGCCGCGGTCAGCCCGGCGACGCCGGTGCCGACCACGGCGACGCTCGGTCGTTCGGTCCGCATGCCCACACCTACGCAGGTGGGCGCGCGGTCGGATCAGGCGCGGGCGCCGCCGCGCCCGGGCCCGCTCAGCCCCAGAGCAGCATCGCGTTCGGATCGTCGGGGTCGACGTTGACGACGATCTCGCCGCCGATCTTCTGCTTGTAGCCGTCGACCATCTGCCCGAGGATCTGCTGGCTGAAGGTCGCCGTGTATGGCTCGCCGCCGGTCGGGCGAACCTCGACCTCGAGCTCGTACTCGACCCCGCCCGAGAGCCGGTCCTCGTTCCCCGTCTCGCGCATCCCCTTGAGGATCGCGGGCTGCTTGACCCCCTGCTGGGCGATCTTGTTGTTCTTTGCCGCCGTGTCCGCGGCGCCGCCCATGCCGCCCATGCTCGACACGGAGTCGCCGGCGGCCTTCGCCGCCTCCTGCGCCTGCTGCGCAGCGCCCTTGAACTTGTCCATGAAGCCCATCGTCCGTCCCCTCCTGGTTGCGGTTGCGGCCGCGAGGCTATCGCTACTGTGGCCCGCGGATGATGCGGCGCCCGCGGCTCAAGCTCGCCCTCGCGTGCGCCGCGGCCGTCCTCGCGACCGTCCCCGCGGCGGCACGGGCGGATGAGAACCCGGCCGAGCAGGCGCCGTTCGGAGGCGAGCTGCCGCCGCCGCTCGAGCAGCCGTCGTCGAAGCGCGTCGCGCCGCCCGGGTTCTCGCTCTCGGCGATCGACGCGATCGCGGTCGCGAGGCGGACCGAGACGGTCCGCGACGAGCTCGCCGAGACCCCGACGGCGAGGCCGATGGCGTCGGTCCGCGGCGACCGCTGGCAGGTCGACTACGAGGCCGGCGGCGAGGTCGTCGCCGTGGTGATACTCGACGGGACCACCGGGGCCGTCGAGGAGGCATGGCGCGACTTCCAGGTCTCGACGCCGCTGGCGCGCGGCTACGAGGGGGCGGTCGCCCAGAAGGTCAACGCGCCGTACGTGTGGCTGCCGTTGTGCATCTTGTTCTGTGCCCCGTTCTTCGATCCCCGGCGACCCTTCCGGCTCCTGCACCTCGACCTGCTGGTGATCGTCGGCCTCGGCCTGTCGCTGCTCTACTTCAACCGGGCGGAGATCACCGCCTCCGTGGCGCTCACCTATCCGGTGCTCGGCTACTTCCTCGTCCGCGGGCTCGTCGCCGGGCTCTGGCCGCGTGAGCGCGCCGGGCCGCTGGTACCGATCGCCCCGCCGAAGCTGCTCGCGATCGGCGTCTTCGCTCTCCTCGCCGCGCGGATCGTGCTCAACCTCGTCGATTCGCACGTCATCGACGTCGGCGTCGCCGGCGTGATCGGCGCCGACCGGATCGCGGCGGGACAGCCTCTCTACGAGGGTGGGTTCTCGCCCGGGCTCGACCTGCGCGGCGACGTCTACGGCCCGTTCAACTACCTCGCCTACCTCCCGTTCGAGCAGCTCTTCGGCTGGGACGGCGTCTGGGACGCCGACGTCCCGGCGGCGCACGCCGCGGCGATCTGCTTCGACCTGATCTGCGTCGTCGGACTCGTCGCGCTCGGACGCCGGCTGCGCGAGGGAGCCGAGGGGCGGGCGCTGGGCTGGGCGCTCGGCTTTGCCTGGGTTGCCTGCCCGTGGACGCTCTACACGATGAACGCGAACGCCAACGACGGGCTGATCGCGGCGCTCGGGATCGGCGCGATGCTCGCCCTGCGGTCGGCGCCGACCCGCGGCGCCCTCCTCGCGCTGGCGTCGGCGGCCAAGTTCGGCCCCGCCGCCCTCGCGCCGCTGTTCGCGACCGCCGACGGCGAACGGCGCCGGCGCGGCGCTGCTTCTCTTCTCGGCCGCCTTCGCGATCGTCGCGATCGCGCTCGTCGTCCCGTTCATCCCCGACGGCGGGCTGCGCGAGCTCTACGACCGCACGCTCGGCTACCAGGCCACCCGCAGCTCGCCGTTCAGCGTCTGGGGGCAGGCGCCCTCGCTCGAGTTCGCGCAACCCCTCGTCCGGGTCGCCGCCGCAGCGCTCGCGGTCGGCGTCGCCTTCTGGCCGCGGTTCAAGACGCCGGTCCAGATCGCGGCGCTGGCGCTCGCGGTGACGATCGCGGTGCAGCTGACCGCCACCCACTGGTTCTACTTCTACGTCGTCTGGTTCCTGCCGTTCGCGTTGATCGCGAGCTTCGCCTCCCAGCGACGGATCGCCGGGCGGGGCTCAAGCGATCGTCGTCCGCAGTTCGCCGAGCTGGGGCGAGCTGACCACGACCCGGTCGCCGGGCTTCAGCCAGATGCTCGGGTCGTGGGCGCCGCCGACCCCCGCCGGGGTCCCGGTTGAGACGATGTCGCCCGGCTCGAGCGTCATCAGGGTCGAGAGGTGCGCGACGAGCTCGGCGATCGAGAAGATCAGGTCGGCGGTCGAGGAGTCCTGCATCCGCTCGCCGTTCAGGTCGAGCGCGATCCCGATCGCGTCCGGCGGACCCGCCTCGTCGGGGGTGACGATCGCCGGGCCGCAGGGCGCCGAGCCGTCGAAGACCTTGCCCGGCATCCACTGCGGGGTCGCGAGCTGCAGGTCGCGGGCCGAGAGGTCGTTGAGCAGCGTGTAGCCGCCGATGTGTGAGAGCGCGTCCGCCTCGGAAACGTCCCTCGCCCTGCTCCCGATCACGAATGCGACCTCCGCCTCGTAGTCGACCTTGTCGCTCGACGCCGGCAGCGTGACGGTCGCCCCGTCGGGCGCCAGCGCGTTGCGGAACTTGGCGAAGAAGGTCGGGCTCGGCGGCGGCTCGAGCCGGCCCTCCGCCGCGTGCCCCCGGTAGTTGAGCCCGATCGCGATGATCTTCTCGGGATCGGGGACCGGGACCAGCAACTCGACGTCGGCGAGCGGCAACCCCGGGCCCGCCGCCGCCTCGAGCTCGCCCAGCCTTCCGGAGGCGAGCAGCTCGCGGACGCTCTCGCCCGCGCCGCCGAGCGAGTCCCAGGCGTCGATCACGGAGTCGTCTCGCAGCAGTCCCGCCCGGGGCCCTCGATCCGACTCGTAGCTGACGACCCTCACGGCGACGGACCCTACCCGCCGATCCCTAGAATCACCCGCGCGGGCTCCGGGCTCGCCTCGAGGCATCGTCTCGGGATCCCGGGGGCGTAGCTCAGTTGGTTTAGAGCGCCGGCCTGTCACGCCGGAGGCCGCGGGTTCGAGTCCCGTCGCTCCCGTTACGCGTTTGCCTTGCAACCGTGCGGGTTCCCGGCTTCCGACGCTGGCCCGGCGTCGGCGCACCGTGGCCCGATAGTGGCCTATCGCAGCCATGATCGCGACCCCGGTCAGCGCAGCGCTCGGCGTCGTCGGTCCTCGTCGGACACAAGGTGGGCCAGTTTCCGGCGTTTCTGCGGCGCCTTACGGAGCCCCTTCCAGCGTCCCGAACGGCTCGAAGTCGTAGACGATGTCGTTGATCCTCAGACCGTCGACGGCACCGGACCAGGCGAAGTCCCGGCCCTTGCCGACAGCGGCCGTGAGAATGTTGGCCCCGGTCCCGGTCGCCAGGAACGCCTGGACATCGGCGAACGAGCAGCGGGGTCCGTTCTGGCCGCAGTTCGCCGCCGTCGGGGGCGAGTTGAACTGCGTGCCGGTCAGGCCCCAGAAGCCCGACGTGGTGGCGTCGATGTACCCCGACCATACGTTCGGGGCGGTGTTGGCTGCCGGATTCCAGGTGAGCGAGGAGAAGTTCGTCGTCGTCCCGCCCGCACCGTTGGGGTCGATCTCGAACGCGATCCCCGGCATGTTGGGGGTGCCGGGCGGTGCCGCCTTCGTGTTCTCCTGGGTGGTGAACACCCGGAAGCCGACCTGGTTGAGAGCCGACACGTCATCGCCGATGAAATCGACCTCGTTACCAAAGGAGGCCTTCTCGGTTCCCCCGACGGTCAAGCCCAGGGAGCCGACGCCGAACGGAGGCTGCACCGGACCGGAGTACGGACCGGCGCGAAGTGCCGCGACCGGCGAGCCGATCATGTTGCGGTCAACCTGTGCCCACTCGGGGTTCTGGTAGGCGATCTCGTCGCTGCCGACCGCGCCGGTGGCGATCTCGTCGGCGCCAACCGAGTTCTTGCCAAGGTCCTTGGCGTTGAGCGAGTTGTTGGCGACCTCTGAACTCCCGACCGAGTCCGGCCCGAGGTCCTTGGCGCTGAGCGAGTTGTTGGCGACCTCTGAACTCCCGACCGAGTCCGGCCCGAGGTCCTTGGCGCTGACCTCGCCGTTGACGATGTCGTCGCTGAAGACGGTGTTCGAGCCGTCCAGCGCGATTGCTGTGCCACCGGTCGCGAACAGGAAGATCGCGATGTAGCCGACCACGTTGCTGCGCAGGTGGTCCCAGATGCGTGAGCCCATTTTGGGTCTCCTCCCGGATTATGGGGACCGGCGCCTCCGGCCAGCCGCTTTTTGTGAATAGCCGCCGCCGGGCCACGGACGAAGAGGCGCGGCGGCACACCGACCCTCTCACGAAACCGCCACATGTCAACCGCCACGAGCCTGGGCCGCGTGGCGGCGGCGCTAGTCACTACTCCCCATCGGATATCCGCCCGGGGGAGAGGAGTGTTTATTTAGTCGTCGTCCGCCGGCGTGGTCGACCTGCCGGTGCTATCGCGTTTTTGCTCAGGCCGGTAGCGCCAGTGTTCCTACAGGCCCTACAAAAAAGCCGAAATCACGCGCAACCGCTTCGCTCGGCGTTTCTGAACCTGACTCTGCCATCGGAGAGCCCGATGACGAGGCCGCGCGGCCTCAGCGGTCCGCGTCGACGGCCGCCTTTGCTGCGCCGGGACGCCAGAGACTCACTAGCCCAGCGACGAGCGTGACGAGGAAGAACTGGCCGACGAGCATCTCGAAGACCGCGAAGGACTGCCCCACGGTCCCAGCGGGGACTAAGTTGCCGTAGCCGGTCGTAGTGAGCGTTGTGTAGCTGAAGAAGAGGTAGTCGCTGGAACTCGGGTCGGGGACTCCGGTGAAGAAGTCTGCGTGGCTCGCGTTGGCGAACGCAACGAACAGGAATGCGAAGAGGAGGCCGAGCAGCGTAAAGACGCTGATCGCCCCCAGGATCGTGCGAAAGTCGACTTGGCTTGCGCCAAGGATGACCCGGCGCAGGATGGTGAGGGCGGCGATCGCCAAGAGGATCGCGTCGGCGCCGAAGGCGAGCCCGACCAACCGCTGCGAGGACACGGCCTGCGCGATCAGCGCGGCGACGACGGCGAGGACGGCGACGGCGACGGCGAGGCGTACCCGCGCCGCGCGCACGTCGGAGCTCGTGAGCCCGGTCACAGCAGTCAGGCCGGCAACCGCGACTGCCGCTACCCGCCCGCCCCAGCCCTCGGGTGGCAGGGTCATCATCACCGCGAAGGTGACGAGGATCAGCAGGAGGACAAGGCCGTAAGCCTCGCCGATCCGCTCCACGAGCTCCAGGCGGGTCTCGCGGGGGTAACGCAAACGGCCAAGTCGGCTGGGGTTTGCAGACTCGTCCGGCACCACTCGAGGTTCGGGCGCGTGCGAGCCGCTCCTTCCCTTGCACCGAGGCTCCCCACGGTCTCGGATAGGTTGGACACATGACCTCAGCCGGTGCAGGGGTGGATGTGCCCCCGGGCGACGAGGAGACAGGCAAGCCGAGGCGGCGGATGAGCGAGAGGTGGGCTGAGTGGCGCCGCCTGGGGCGCATCGCCTACCGCGACCCTGAGCACGTCGCAGAGCGGCTCGCACTGTTCGGCTCGGAACGTCTCGGCGACCCATCACTCGAGTGGGCGAGTCGCGTCCGAGCGGAGCGGCCGGAGGCTACGACCGCCGAGATCGCCGAGGAAGTCCGGATCCAGACCGCGCAGGTAGCACGCATCGACGGCGCGGTCTCTGGGACGCCGTTCTTGATCGCCCTCGTCCCGGGCTACCTAGCCTACCTCTGGCAGGAGGCCGTGATGGAGCGGCGGATCGCCGCCGTCTACGGGTCCGATCCTCGCGAGGTTGAGACCTGCGCGCGGACACTGATGTTGCGCGGCGTCCATCCGACGATCGAGGCCGCTCGCAAAGCCCTCCAGAAGGTCGCGGAGACCCCGCTGCCGGACAAGCCGGCAAAGCGACGACCGTTGCGCACCTGGGTGCGGAGCGGCTACGTGCTGCTGATCTTCGGCGGCTTCGTCTCGGCGCCGACCGAGGAGGCCGCGAAGGAGGGGCACTGGCGGCTCAAGGCGACGGTCGGCTTCGTGGTCGGAGGCGTCATCTGGGTCATGACCTGGGTCCTGCCAGTCACCTTCATGATCGTCATGGCCTGGGCCTGTGAAAGCCATGCCCGGAGCCTCGGAAGCCGCACGTTGCGCTTCTACGGCGGTGAATCGGCGGCCGCGGAGCTTGCCGCCAGGTCCGCGGGCCTTGACGAAGACGGCGGCCGCACCAAGCGCGACGTGCTGCGGGCGGGGCTCCTAGTGCTCTCGATCGCGATCCCGGTCGCCTTTGTCGCCTACGCGGACCACGTCAAACAGACCACGGGTGTCAACTGGCTCGGTGCCCTCGGCGCACTCGTCGCGGTGTCGATCGTGATCGCGACCACGGTCATCGCCAGGCGCGCGTAGGCAAGTTGAGCTGATCGCGGTGGGGGGAGCCGCCTCCGCCAAACGGTGGCCGGACGTCGGCCGGCCAACGCGGGGCAGTCAGCCGCCGGACCGGCTCGTGCGGCGCGACTCGAAGTTCGTTGCGGCGAGTCGCGTCGGGCGTCAGCTTCCCAGCACCTTCGCCTTCTCGCTCGCGAACTCCTCATCGGTGAGCACGCCTTGTTCGTGAAGCTGACCGAGCTCCTTGAGTCGGTCCATGGTGTCGGCAGTAGGACCACCCGACGCCGCTGGAGCGGGGTCGGTCGGCTCAGACTCCGGCGCGCTGTCCTGCTCCTCTGCGGCGACCTTGTTGTCCCTGTGCTTTTTCGCAGCGACGGCGGCTCCGCCGAGTGCGGCTATACGTCGTCTGCGTTGGCGTCTGTCTCGTCCCATGCTCGTCCGCTCCTTCGATTCGACCATGGTCGAGCATCTCACAGGCCGTCCGCCGCTCCAAATCCCCGCCCCCTCGTGGGCAGCGGGCTCAATGCCTCCGGGGCAGCAGCCGACGTCCTGACGCTAGGGCGACACCACTCCGACCTCCGACGGCTGCTGCATCGAGAGCGGTCGCGCACCGGCTGGCTGGCTACAACACCGCCGGGTTCGGGTTCAGCGCCTGGATCGCCGATCGTCGCGATTCTCTCCGCAGGGCTGGTTCGCCCTGGTCGTCGGTCTCATCTTCGGCGCGTGGCTACTCGCCATCTCCCTGGCGACCTGGCGGTCGACCCGCCGCCCCGCTCGCATGCTGCGGCGCGGGGAAGCCTAGGGACGCGCTCGGCAGACGTCGTCTGAGCTCGAGCGCGAGTTCGAGAGCGAGGCGGCGCTCGCGGGGCCGGTAGCCAAGCAGCTCCGTGGCGCGGGCGACGCGCTGGAGGATGGTGTTGCGATGGGTGTGCAGGCGGGCGGCGGCGCGCGGCCCGTGCTCGGCTTCCTCGAGGAAGACCCGGAGCGTCTCGCGCAGGCGCGTGGCGGAGGGGGTTTCCTCTGCCAGGGGTCCGAGCGTCGCGGTGACGAATTCGTTCGCTCGTCGCTCGTCCTGCGCGGCGAGGGCAGTGACCTCGAGCTCCTCGTAGGTGGCGAGGCGCCCGGAGCCGGGGTTACCCGCGAGCAGCCGGTGGACGCTGAGCGCGGCCTCGTGACTGCGGCGGAACCCAGCGATCCCGCGCTGGGTCGGACCGACAGCGACTCGGCCCTCGGCGTCGGATTCGCTCACGGCTGCGCGAAGCTCGCTCGCCGGGACGGCCGCGTCGGTGCCGATCCACGCCCAGAGTGTGTTGGTACCCGCGGGCACGGTGAGGGGCCGGCGGGCGCCCGCGGCCTGTGTCAGGGTGAGAGCTGCGGATTCGAGCGCGCTGGGCGCGGCCGCATCCTCGGCCCAGACGATGATCGCCGTGTGGTGGCGGGCAAGCTCGTAGCCCAGCCGGCTGCTGGCTGCCTGCGTGTCGAGAGCGGCGCCGTCGAGGATCAGGCGCACGGTCTCGGTGCGGCGGGCCAGCGCGCCGCCGAGCACCGCCTCGCGTTCGCGTTGCATCTCGGCGATCACTCGCCCAAGCACCCGGTCGATGTAGTCGAACAGCAGCCGCAGCGACTCGTCGAGGACCGGGACGAGCTGCTCGCGGGGGCCGACGACCTCCTCGGCGCACGCCATCCAGCGCTGCCACGCGACCTCCTGCCCGCGCCTGTAGCCCTGGTAGGCGGCGTCTGACTCGATCCCGCGGCGGACGAGCGTGCGGGCGATGTCGAGCGCCTCGGGAGGCACCTCGGCGGGCGGGCGATCGCCGGCGTGACGTGCGACGGTCAGGAACCGGCGCAGGTTGGCACGGTTGGTCGCGCTGAGCTCCGCCGCGATCGCCGGGTCGGCGCCGAACTCGGGCAGCGCGGCGATGACCGCGGCGTCCATCTCGGCCACGATCGCGTCGGAGTCCGTCGCGAGCCGATCGGCGATCGCCGCGATCAACTCGGAACTGGCAGGTTTCGTCACATCGGCAGTGTGCCACGGCACATTAGCCTGATGCAAGTCTGGGCGACTGGACATAGACACCCGAAGCCCGCACGCATACGGTTTGCGCCATGTTCGACCGAGGACGAGAGATGACTGAGACGACCGGGCGCCCGCACGTTCGCGCCGCGGTGATCGGTGCCGGCTTGTCGGGCGTGGCGGCCGGCATCGCGCTGAAGAGCGACGGGATCGAGGAGTTCGTGATCCTGGAGCGTGCCGGTGACGTCGGCGGCGTGTGGCGTCAGAACACCTATCCGGGCGTCGCGTGCGACGTTCCGTCCCACCTCTACTCCTTCTCGTACGCGCCGAATCCCGAATGGGAGCAGACGTTTGCCGGCGGGGCCGAGATCCACGGCTACATCCGCGCGGTGGCCGCCGAGCACGGCCTCCAAACCCAGTTGCGCTTCGGCCAGGAGTTGCTCGACGCCTCCTGGGACGACGACCGTCAGCACTGGTCGATCACCACGACCGAGCTCGAGCTGACGGCGGATCTGCTGATCGACGCCACCGGCCCGCTGACCGAGCCGCAGATCCCCGAGATCGAGGGACTCGAGAGCTTCGACGGCACCGTCTTCCACTCGGCCCGCTGGAACCACGGGCACGACCTGACCGGCGAGCGGGTCGCGGTGGTCGGGACGGGCGCGTCGTCGATCCAGTTCGTCCCCGAGATCCAGCCGCGCGCCGCGCACGTGACCGTGTTCCAGCGCACGCCCGGGTGGGTGATCCCGCGGATGGACCGGGCGACGACCGCGCTGGAGCGGACGTTGCTGCGGCGGGTTCCCGGCGTCAGGCGCCTCCAGCGGTTCGTCCAGTACCTCGTCCGCGACGGCCTGCACTACCGGTTGATCCGCCGCAACCGGGTGTTCCGCACGATCGTGCAGGGCTTCGCTCGGGCGCACCTGCGCCGCCGTGTGCCCGACCCCGAGCTGCGGGCGAAGCTGATGCCGGACTTCGAGGTCGCGTGCAAGCGCATCCTGATCTCCAGCGACTGGTATCCCGCCCTCGCCCAGGACAACGTCGACGTCGTGGCGGCCGGCGTGCGCGAGGTGCGCGGCCGCACCGTAATCGCGAACGACGGGTCCGCGCACGACGTCGACACGATCATCTTCGGCACCGGGTTCGAGGTCCTCGCACCCCCGGTCACCGGGCGGATCCACGGCCGCGGCGGCCGCTCGCTCGCTGAGGCCTGGCGCCGCGGCCTGCGCCATTACCGCGCGGTCGAGGTCGCCGGGTTCCCCAATTACTTCCGCCTCGCCGGCGCCGGCTGCGGCCTTGGCCACGGAAGCCTGATCTTCATGATCGAGTCGCAGACGACCTGGCTGCGCGACGCGCTGCGCACGATGGCGCGCCGGGGCGCGAACACGGTCGAGGTCTCCGAGCGGGCGCAGGACGATTACACGCGCTTTGCAGCCGCCCACGCCGGGCGCACCGTCTGGGCACTCGGCGGCTGCACAAGCTGGTACCAGGATCAGCGCGGCGAGGCGACCGTCATGTGGCCCCGCTCGATGCGGAGCTACCGCCGCCTGATGGCGAGTTTCGAGCCCGCCGACCACATCCTGCAGCGCCCGCGCCGGCATCCCGCCGGCGGGGTGATGATCGACGACGAGAGGACCGGTGCGTGATGAAGGCTTTTCAATTGGATGGCAAGGTCGCGCTCGTCACCGGCGCTGCGCGCGGGATCGGCCTCGAGACCGCCCGCGCCCTGCACGCGAAGGGCGCTTCGGTCGTGATCGTCGATCTGGACGCCGGCGACGCTGAGCGCGCCGCGGAGGCGATCGGCGCCCGCGCGATCGGCGTCGGCGCCGATGTCACCGACCTCGAGGCGATGCAGCGGGCCGTTGAGCGCGCCGCGGCGCAGTTCGGCGGCCTCGACCTGGTGGTCGCGAACGCCGGCATCGGCACGGTGGGCACGGTACGCGCGACCGACCCCGCGGTGTTCGACCGCGTGATCGAGGTCAACGTGCTCGGCGTACACCGCACGATCCTCGCCGCGCTTCCCCAGATCATCGCCCGCGGCGGGCACGTCCTCGTGGTCGCCTCGATGTATGCCTACGCCAACGGGATGCTCGGCGCCGCGTACGGCTCCTCGAAGGCGGCCGTCGCGCACCTCGGCCGGTCGCTGCGCGTCGAACTCGCTGAACGCGGCGTCTCCGTGGGCGTCGCCTACTGGGGATTTATCGACACACCGCTGGCGCGCGAGACCTTCGGAGGGTCGATCGGCGAGCGGTTGAAGGCGATCTTCCCGCGCGCGCTGGTCAGGGCGGTCGAGCCCGAGGTCGCCGCGGACGCCACCGTCCGCGGGGTAGAGCGTCGCGCCCCCCGGATCATCGCGCCGCGCCGCTGGGTGCCGGTGTTTCTTCTGAACGGGCTGATCATGCCCCTGATGGACCGGCGGTACGAGCGTCACGCCAAGCTCCAGGCCCTGATGCGCGAGGCCGACCGCGTCGAGCCTGGGGTTCCCGAGCGAGTCTCAAGCGCGCGATGAGACAGCTGACGAGCCTGGACGCGCAGTTCCTCGCGCTCGAGAACGACCGCACGCAGGGGCACGTGAGCGCGCTCGCGACATACGACCCCGAGACCGTCTCCGGACGAAGGCTCGACGCGGCGCTCGTGCGAGAGCTCGTCACCGAGCGCCTCCATCTGCTGCCGCCGTTCCGCTGGCGCCTCGTGCAGGTACCGCTCGGCCTCGACCACCCGTACTGGGTCGACGACCCCGGCGTCGACGTCGACTACCACGTGCGCGAGCTCGCCCTGCCCTCGCCCGGCGACGTCGGCCAGCTGGCCGAACAGGTGGCGCGGATCGCCGCGCGCCCGCTCGACCGTTCGCACCCGCTCTGGGAGATGTACGTGATCCACGGCCTCGATGACGGTGCGGTCGCGCTGCTCACGAAGATGCACCACGCCGCGGTCGACGGCGCTTCTGGCGCCGAGGTGATGGGCGTTCTGCTCGACGAGACAGCGGAGGGACGCGACCTCAGCGCCCGCGAGCCGGCGGCGGTCCGGTCCGACCCCGACAGGGGCGAAATGCTCCTGCGAGGCCTCGCGGGAATCTCGCGCTACCCCCTGCGGGCAGTCCGCGCGGCGCCGCGAACGCTCCCACACCTCGACGCCATCCCGACGGTCCGCCCCGTTCCCGGCGTGAAGGCCGTCGCCCACACCAGCCGGCTGATCAACCGCCTGATCCCGGGCACGAACGATTGCACCGCGCCCGCAGGTTCCGACCTCATCGCCCCGCGGACGCGCTTCCAGGCGCGGATCTCACGGCACCGCCGCGTGGCGTTCGGCTCGCTCTCGCTCGACGAGGTCAAGGAAGTCAAGAACGCGTACGGCTGCACGGTCAACGACGTTGTCATCGCGATGTGCGCGAGCGCGTTGCGCAGCTGGCTGTCCGAACAAGGCGAGCTGCCCGACCACCCGCTGGTCGGGTGGGTGCCGATGTCCGTCCGCACCCCGGATGAGATCGGCACGTACGGCAACCGCGTCTCGGTGATGCTCGCCGAGCTCCCAACCGACGAGGCCGACCCCCTCCGGCGCCTGCGCCGCGTCAACCAGAGCATGCGCTCGGCGAAGGAGCACTACCGAGCCCTGCCACCATCGCTGATCCAGGACGCCAACGACCTCATCCCCCCGGCGCTGTTCCCGCCCGTAGCCAGAACAGCAATGCGACTGATGGGGATGCGCGGGGTCCAGCCGCCGGTCAACGTCGCGATCTCCAACGTCCCGGGCTCGCCGCGCCCGCTCTACTGCGCCGGCGCCCTCCAGCGCTCCCAATACCCGATCTCCGGAGTGCTCGACGGCCTCGGACTCAACATCACCGTGTTCAGCTACCGCGACAAGCTCGAGTTCGGAATCGTCGGCGACCGCGAACTGATCGACGACCCGTGGCCACTGCTCGATGCCCTCGGCGACGCACTCGCCGAACTGGCCAAGGCCCAGCTCGAACCGGTCCCGGCGGCGACGGTGGGATCGGCGCGTTGACCGTCGTCGCTGCCCGTGAGCAGCTCTGTCAGGTAGGAGGGATCGAGATCTGCTTCGAGGAGTTCGGTAATCCGGACGACCCGCCGCTCCTGCTGATCATGGGTCTCGGGGGGCAGATGATCGCCTGGCCCGATGGGTTCTGCGAGCGGCTCGCCGCACAGGGTCTTCGCGTGATCCGCTTCGACAACCGCGATTGCGGCCGCTCGACGCACTTCGCGGACACACCGCCTCCGAGCACGTGGTCGATCCTGCGCCGCCGCCCGCGACCGGCCGTTTACACGCTCGATGAGATGGCCGCCGACGCGGTCGGCCTGCTCGACCATCTCGGGATCCATAGGTCGCACGTAGTCGGCGCCTCCATGGGCGGGATGATCGCGCAGGTGATCGCTACGCGCGCTCCGCAGCGGGTGCGCTCGCTGACCTCGATCAGGTCCAGCACAGGCAGCCGCCGGCACGGGCAGCCGCGGGCGCGAATGTGGCCGCTCCTGTTGCTCGGTCAGGCGACCGACCGCACCTCCTACGAGGAGCGTTTCGTCCGTTTCGCGAAGGCGATCTCCTCTCCGGGCTTCGCTACGGACGAGCCGGCCCTTCGCGAGCTCGCAAGGGCGAGCTTCGACCGCGGCTTCGATGAGGCCGGGACGATGCGGCAGCTCGGGGCCGTGATCGCGTCGGGGGATCGGACCAGATCCCTGGCCCGAATCGAGGCGCCCACCCTGGTCATCCACGGGACCGACGACCCCCTGATCAGGGTCTCAGGCGGCAGGGCGACGGCGCGCGCGATCCCCGGGGCGCAGTTGACGCTGATCGATGGCATGGGGCACGACCTTCCACGCGAGCTCTGGCCGCGGATTGCCAGCGCGATCGCCCGCCACGTGAACTCACATCGGCATGTAGAGGGCCTGGCACCGGGATCGGCTCCTGCTCCGCGACTCGGACGAGCGTCACCTGCAATGACAACGGGCCGGACCTGAGTCAGACCGAACCGGCTGCACTGGCCGTGATCGTCAGTGACCGGACAGGTGGATTACGCCGACGCTTCGAGTCCGTCGAGCACAAGCTGGACGGCGAGCGCGGCCAAGAGGATCCCGAAGATCTTCTCGGTCACCAGCATGCGGCTTTAGTCCAGTTTGTCGCTGACGCGATTGGCCAGCCGGAACACGGCCGCGTCCAGCGCAAGCATCACAGCGAGCAGGGCAAGCACCCGGGACGGTTGGTGCCCTGGGGCGCGAGATCCCTCAGACGTCTTAGCCTGCGGTTGCCGACTCGTGAGCGGCGTGCACGCCAGCGGTGGCGTCGGGTTGGGAATCGCCCGACAACGCCAGCGTTGTCAGGTACGCCACCGCGACCCCGAAGATGAGCACCGGGCCGACGCCGATGCCGCCCTGTGAGGTCACCACGGTGGCGAGGACGACCGCCGACAGCCCGAAGTAGAGTTCGCTCCCAAGCGAATCGAAAAGGGGGACGGATGCTCATCGCACCAGTCGTTCTCGCTCTCGCCATAGTGGCAATCGCGCTCGTCATCGGCGCGGTTCGCTGGTACATCCGCGACAAACGCCAGGGATCGGCGGGCAGCGCCAGCTACCTCAGCCGCGTGCAGGAAGAGGTTGACGCTCACGGCGGCAAGCGCGAGTACTCGGACACGGACAGCTACGAAGCACTGAGGCACCACGATCGACTGGGGCGGTAGAGACGATCCCTTCTGCCTAGCCCTCTTGGCGGGCTGACCATCGGAAGGGTGAGGAGCCCTCCCCGGTACCTCGGCTTCTGCTGGTTGTGCAGGCAGATCGGCCTCGACCTTGAACCGTTCCAGCGCGAGACTGCCAGCCTCGCCCTTGACCCCGAGGTCAGGGAATGTTCGGAATCTGTCGGGCCCTCCGGAAATTCGACCCCGAGCAACGGGAACCGTATGGGCCCCCCGCGGAACGAGCACTTGACCCTCGTTTCATCACCCATCGCCGCCGCCGTTCCGGCCTGTCACGCCGGAGGCCGCGGGTTCGAGTCCCGTCGCTCCCGTTACGCGTTTGCCTGCAGCCGTGTGGGGGGTTGAACGCCCCGTCGAGCCGCCTGGCTTCTAGGGGCAGTGCAGCGACTCGCGCACTGCCTTGGCCTCGGCGATCAGCCTCCCTTCACCTGCTCGCGAAGCTGCTCGATCTGGCGCTGCTGGCGCTTGACCAGATCAAGCAGGCGCTTGCCGTCGGCGGCGCTGAGCGGCTCGGCGGCGCTCGTCTTCGCCGCGGCGGCGGTCGCCGTCCCGAGCTGGCCCTTGTCGTTGACGAGGACCGGCTGGGCGGGCCCGGTGATCGACTTGCCGCTGATCCCGGCGATGAAGGCGCGGTTCTGGGCGCCCTTGGTCCCGATCCGGATCGCCTTCGACTCCCCGGCCTTGCCGTCGTTGGCGATGTCGACGTTGTCGGAGCCCGTGGTGAGGTCGATCCCCGCGCCCGGTGCCGAGCGCGAGGTTCCGGTTGCCGGTCGTGTTCGAGCGCAGCGCGTCAAGGCCGCTCGCGATGTTGTCCGAGCCGGTCGTGTTGGCAAACAGTGCGTCGGTGCCCGCGGCGAGGTTGTCGGTGCCGGTGGTGTTCTTGTAGAGCGCCTCATAGCCGTCGGCGACGTTGTTGGCGCCGGTCGTGTTCGCGCTGAGGGCGAAGGTGCCGGTGGCGACGTTGTGGGGGCCGGTCGTGTTCGCGGTGAGGGCGAAGGCACCGGTGGCGACGTTGCAGCAGACGGTCGTGTTCTTGTTGAGTGCCTGGTACCCGGTGGCGACGTTGTTGGAGCCGGTGGAGTTGTGAGCGAGCGCGTCTGAACCGCTGGCGACGTTGCCGAAGCCGGTCGTGTTGACGCCAAGTGCCTCAAAGCCCGCCGCGGCGTTGTCGTGGCCGGTTCCGTTACCGTCGAGCGCGTCCGAGCCGCTGGCGACGTTCTGGCTGCCCGTCGTGTTGAAGGTGAGCGCACCCGAGCCGACCGCGACGTTGTCGTTGCCGGTCGTGTTCAGGTCGAGCGCGTCGTTCCCGCTGGCGACATTGTCGCGGCCCGTGGTGTCCGCTGTGAGGGCAAACGGGCCGACGGCGACGTTCTGGTTGCCGGTGGTGAGATTCGGCATCACCGAATAGCCGATCCCAACGTTCCTGAAGCCCGTGAACGTCGCGTTGAAGAAATCGTGGCCGGCTGCGACGTTGCCGCTGGCGTCGACGGAGACGCTTCCGACCGCGGCGAGGCTCGCCGGGGCGCCGACGAGGCCGATCACCGCGCTGAGCGCGAGGGCGCTCACCGTGATTCGGAACCGGCGCCCGAGCGCGATTGGCTGACGGGGACGGAAACTGTGCTTGGCAGTCATTCTTGACTCCCCCTTCGCTTCGTGTGGGCGGAGGCCAAGCGGCGCGTCTCTTTGGTTAGCCGTCGAGGCGTCCGTCCAGGTGGTCTTGCCGACCCTATCCCGTTGGATGGGGCATCGCCGAGCTTTGCCGGCGCGAGCTCAGGGGCCAGGTGGGCGCTCGGCAGAGCCTGGTCGGCCTCGACGAGCGTCTGCGAGCTGATCGCGGGTGAGCCGCCGCGACCCCGGCGTCTGATCGCCGAGCGGCGCGGTCGGTGCCCGGCGGCTCGACAGGGATGGACGCCCCGTCGAGCCGCCTGGCTTCTCGGGGCGGTGCAGGGACTCGCGCACCGCCTCGGCCTCGCCGATCAGCCTCCCTTCACCTGCTCGCGAAGCTGCTCGATCTGGCGCTGCTGGCGCGCGTTCTCGGTCCGCTGGCGCTCCACCTGGGACGCGAGCCGCTCGACGGTCGCCGCGAGCGATGCCGTGGAGGCCGACGCCGAGGACGCCGTCCCGAGCTGGCCCTTGTCGTTGACGAGCACCGGTTGTGCGGGACCGCCGATCGACTTGCCGCTGATCCCGGCGATGAAGGCGCGGTTCTGGGTGCCCTTGGTCCCGATCCGGATCGCCTTCGACTCCCCGGCCTTGCCGGCGTTGGCGATCTCGACGTTGTTCGAGCCGGTGGTCAGGTTCTGGCCGGCGCCGAAGCCCACCGCGGTGTTCGAGCTTCCGGTCGTGTTTCCGATCAGCGCCTCGACCCCGGTGGCGACGTTGTCGTTTCCGGTCGTGTTCGAGGCGAGCGCCAGGAAGCCGCCCGCCGCGTTTTGGGCGCCGGTGGTGTTCTTAGACAGCGACAGCGAGCCGAGCGCGAGGTTCGAGTCCCCGTGCGTGTTCGCGGCCAGCGCCGCGGTGCCGCTCGCCAGGTTCTCGTTGCCGTCGACGTTGCCCTTCAGGGCGTTAAGGCCCGTCGCGACGTTGTCGCCGCCGGTCGTGTTGGCGGTCAGGGCGTTCGAGCCGGTGGCGATGTTGCCGGCGCCGCTGGTGTTCGAGGAGAGCGCCCGAAAGCCGGTGGCGACGTTGTCGTCGGCGTTGTTGGCGTTGAGGGCGTTGGTCCCGGTGGCGATGTTGTGAGAGCCGGCGGTGTTGGAGTAGAGCGAACCGGTCCCGGAGGCGACGTTGTCGGTGCCAGTCTTGTTCCCAGCGAGGGCCCTGAGTCCGGTGGCGACGTTGGCGTCGCCGGTTGAATCGATCCCGAGTGCCTGGTAGCCGACGGCGACATTCCCGTCGGCATTGCTTGAGTGGAGCGCGTCGTTCCCGACCGCGACGTTCATACTCCCGGCCTGGTTCGACTGGAGCGCCCCCATGCCGGCAGCCACGTTATTACCGCCGGTGGTGGTGGAGCCGAGCGCGTCGAGGCCGATCTCCGTATTGGCGGAGCCGGTGGTGAGGCTGTCCAGGGCGGTTCGACCGACCCCGGTGTTCGCGAGGCCCGTGCTCAAGTTCGAGAACAAGAACCCCCCGGCCGCGGCGTTGTCGTTGTTGTCGAAGTAGACGCTGCCGGTAGAGGCGAGGCTCGGCGAGGCGCCCGCGCCGAGGCCGATCGCGCTGAGCACGAGGGCGATCACCGTGATTCGCAACCGGCGTCCGAGCGCGGTTGGCTGACGTAGACGGGAACTGAGCTTGACGGGCATCTTGACCTCCGGGTCGTGATTCGATTGGGCGGAGGCGAGACGGCGCGTCTGAGTCGTACCGATGAAGTGGCGCCGCTGGCGCCCTCCAAAGGGACGCGCGGAGCTTAGCGCGGCGGGTGTAATGAATCTGCATCACGCGGGCTTCCGCGAACGGGCGCGGCGCTGAGTAACTTCGTCGAGATCCCTGAAATCCCCCGGTGACCGCTCGCCCGGTCGCATCTCCTCAAGCAGCCGGATCGCCGCGATCCGCTCGCGCGGGTGGGTGGTCTCGTCCCGAGCGATCTCCTCGAGGACTGCGCTCCGATCGTCGCGGGGCAGCCCGTGGTCAGCAGTCTTTTTTCAAGCGACCTGCACGGCGGTCGTTGCGATTCGCGATCCGGCGTCATCGACCCTCCCCCCTCGGAGCGGACAGCGGGATACTGCGCGGGCGATGTCGCAGGAGTGGGTTGATCTGGTCCGCCTCGGTTTCGAAGCCGTGCTGCGCGGTGACATGGCCGTGTTTGACGGAATGACCACGCCGGACCTGGTGTTGGTCCAACCCCCGGAGGTTCCGGACGCCAAGACGTATGAGGGCCGGGAGGCAATCGCCGAGTCGATGGAGGACTGGCCGAAGCAGTGGGAGGACTTCCGCATGGACCTGATCGAAATCCTGGACGCGGGCGATGAGGTGGCCGTGAGCGTGACGCGGCATCGAGGTCGCGGCCGGGAGAGCGGAATCGAGATGGACTTCGAGGTCTTCTATGTGCAGCGAGGCCGCGACGGGAAGCTGGCGCGGGTGGAGATGTTCTTCAAGCGCGAGCAGGCCCTCGAAGCCGCCGGGCTGCGGGAGTAGGCACGGCGTTTTTGGTCCGGGCAGTTCGAGGGTGAACCGGGGCCCTCCGTGTGTACTTAGAGCCGGCGCCGATCCCCCACCGCTGAGCAAGCGACGCTCGCCGTACCTGACCAAACCTGTTAGCGGTGTGTGATCGAGACGAGCTGAAACTGCTCGTGGTGCCCTTTCACCACCTTCTCGGCAATCTCGCCGGTCCCCGGCGCGTAGTACTTCTGCTCGGTCTGTGGCTCGAGCGGGCTGCGCTCGCTGGTCACCAGGAGCCCGTTGAAGGACCCGAAGGGAACCGTCAGGCTTCCGGTCGTGCTCAGGACCCGGGCCTGATCGAGCGCCTTACCGGGCGGGTAGTACTCCTGCCGGTAGGCATCGCCGACCTGGGGGTTGCCGGGCATGATGATCCCGGGCTTGCCGCCGTTGACGCCGGATTGCCACGAGTCGCTCGCCTTGATGAAGGGCCCGTGCCCGTTCTTGCGCTCAAGCGACCGCTCACCCATGTACCAGACGTTGCCGTGCTTGTCCTGGGCGTAGTAGTCGAACGTCCGCTCGACGGCCCTCCCGTGCTCCGAGACCGTGTCGCGAACGACGGTGCAGTTGATCCCGAGGATTCGCTTCGTCCGATCGGTGACGGTCTCGTCGTCCCTCTGAGGCGTCGAGCCCCGGACGCCCTTGTAGTGGAAGGTCGTGCCCGGCTTCAGCGGCCAATACGGGTTGTCAACTTTGGCGACGAAGTTCGCGGGACGGATCGTGGGCGCGTACGTGCCCTTGATCGGCGCCAGTTGCGAGGGCGATGGGCCCGAGCTCATGGCGGTCGCCGACGAGGCGGTCAGGGCACCGAAAGCGCCAGTGCCGGCGATCAGCGCGACGGCCAATAGCACTCCCAACCCCGCTGCGAGCCTCCGGGCCAGTCCGAGTGAGGGGTTCATGGTCGCCTCCTGTCGGTCGGGTTGGCCCTCCCTTCGGCCGCGACCATAGGCCCCGGCGATCAAACCGCGTTGAAGAGAGCCTCAACGCAGGCGAAATCACGTTTGCCCGTGCCCACGTGGTGCATAGCGCTAGGAGACCACCTCCCCGCAGAACTCGCGGAGGGCTTCGGCGAAGGTGGGGCTTACGGTCGGCTTCTCTTCGCAGGTCACCTGCATCGAGTCGGGGAAGGCCGAGACGGCGGCCTCGTATCCCGCCCTCGTGAAGAGAAGGCACGGATCATGCTCGGCGAGGAGCAACGGCTTCCCCAGATCCCGCAACACATCCTCGATCCAGTCCCCCGGGTCGGCCAAGCTCTCGCGCGCATACGCCTGTGCCACCCCGGTGGGTATTCGCTCGAGCATGCGGTCCGCGAGCTCGTCACCGTAGAACCCTTGCGTGATCTGCGTCAGGTGGCGGATGAACGTGCGGTCATCAAGCTCGGCCACCTGGGTTAACGCCGAGCCGACCTCGGCGTTGATCGCGGGTGGGTCCGCGTCGGGACTGAAGCTCAGACAGGCGTGCCCAAGCGCAAGCCCCTGGACCGCGTCCGGCTGCCGAGCCGCGAACTTCAGGGCCGCCGCGATCGCGAACTCGTCGGCGGCGAGGACGCACCCTTGCCATCCAAGCCGATCGACTTCTGCTGCCGTGCGCTCGGCCAGGGCCGCGCTGTCATACGTGCTCGGCGGGGACTCGTCGCCCACACCGGGGGCATCGAACACGGCGACCTCGGCCCACTCCTCGAGCTGTGGCCGAATCACCCACTCAAGCTCGCTGTAGCCAGGGAGAAGGAGCAGCCGAGGCCTGGCGACGCGGTGACCTTGGCCTCTTGCGTTTGCCTGTGACATGCCCCGGTTCAGTATCTCGCCCCGGATGATCGGAGATCAAGAGCAGAGCGACCCCGGAGTCATTCTGCGCAGGTCCGCTACGCGGCGCGCACCGGTGAGGAGGACGGCGACGCGCTTGCCGGGCAGCTGCTCGGAGTGCCGGGACAGAGCGGCGACCCCGGCGGCTCCGGCGGGCTCGACCAGCACTCCCACCGACGCGGCGATCAGCGCCATGGCGGTCTGGATCTCATCGTCGTCGACCAGGACGACCTCGTCGACCAGCTCGATGACGCGGGCGAGCGACTCTGGTACCGGATCGGTGATCGCGAGCGCACCGGCGATCGTTCCGGTCCCGGCGTTCGAGATCGGACGCCGCGCGGCGAAGCTGCGGGCCATGGCGGGCGCCCCGCTCGCGCACACGCCGACGACCTTGACGTCTCCCTGGGACTTCAGCCAACGTGCGACCCCCGAGATCAGGGCGCCGTCGCCAAGTTGGACGACGGCGGTATCGATCTGGCCCGTCGCGGTGAGCTCGACGCCGATCGTTCCGGCGCCCTCGGCGATCGCCGGGTCCAATCCGTCGACCACGAGAAGGCGGTCCCGACTCGCGGCGGCATACTCGCGGGCGGCCGATTCGGGGCGCTCGTGGACTTCGACCCCGGCGCCGAGCGCCTGCATGCGCTCGACCTTCCCCGCCGGCGCCTCAGGGGCGACGAAGATGTGCGCCGTCGCGTCCAACCGGCGAGCCGCATAGGCGAGCCCCTGCCCGAAGTTGCCCGCGGTCGCGCACACCCAGGTGCGGGTGGGATCCAGCTTTCGCGCCAGCACGGAGGTACCCCGCCCCTTGAAGCTGCCGATCGGGTTGAGGGTCTCGATCTTGACCAGCACCTCGCGTCCGAGCGCGTTCGACAACCGGTCGCTGACGAACTGGGGGGTGTCGAGGAAGACTGGGTCGATTTCCCCGACGGGACGCCTCGATTCGCTCCAGCAAGAGATCCATGGCCACCCCCCATTCTGGTGCTCCAGCCGACCGCCGCGTCGATCAGGCGGCTGAGTCCAAGTGGCGCGGATAGGATCGGCAGATGCCGCGAATCCTCGTCGGACAACTCCGGTACGAAGACCGCGAACGGTACGCCGCGCACGAGGCCGGCCCGAGATGCCCGATGTCATTCACTTCGATTCGATCCGCCGAGTCCTGAGCGCCGAAGGGCTCACCACCCGCCCTAAGCCGACGAACTTGCCGCGTGGCGCGGAACCGACTCCGTCGGGCGGTGGCGCGCAACGCCACGGCATTACGAGAGGAAGATCATGCGCGCTCTGCTACCACGCGACCAGTACGAGGCATTGAGCGATGGCCCGTATCTCAATCAGGCGTCGTTGGGCCTCATCCCGCGCGACTCAGTCGAGGCCATGACGGCCTTTCTCCACGATGTTGCCCAGCACGGCAACTTGCGAATGTCCGATGCGGCCGAGGCCCGCGTGCTCGACGATCTGCGGGCAGCTGCCGCGACGCTGCTGGACGCGCCGGCGCGTTCGATCGCCATCATCGGGGGAGCGAGCGAGGGTCTCAGCCAAATGGCAGCCGCCCTCGCCACGAACTCTGGCGAGGTAGTCCTGGTACCCACGGATTTCCCGAGCGTCACCTATCCCTGGCTTGCGGCCCGGGAGAGGTTGGGCACGGCGATCCGTTGGGTGGAGGACAGCCCGCACACGGACCTGAGCGCGGCCTTGATCGACGCAGTCTCGAGCTCCACCTCGGTGGTCTGCGTCGGTGCGGTGCAGTATGCGACCGGTACGGCGATCGACGTTGCGGCCGTCGCGCGACGGGCTCACGAGGTAGGCGCGAAGATCGTCGTCGACGTTACGCAGCTCGCCGGCGCCGGCCCGGTCAGCATGCGGGAATGGTCCGCGGACGCGCTCGTCTGCAGCGGCTACAAGTGGCTCTCTGCGCACGGCGGCGTCGCGATCTTGGCTGTATCCGACGAGCTCATCGCCGCCACGCCGGTGGTAATCGGATGGAAGGGAGCCAGCGACCCGTTCAACTTGATCGCGCAGACGCTTGTCTTGGCCGACGACGCTCGACGGTATGAGCTCTCGACGATGTCGTACTGCTCGGCGGTCGGGTTGAGTCGGTCACTTGCGCTGCTTGCCGAAGCTGGCGCCGAGGCTCTCGCCGAACACTCCCGCGCTCTCGCCGAAGAGCTGACCGGTCAAGTGGAACCCCTCGGCTGGACCCCGTTTCGAGCGCTTGGCGGAGGCACCGCGTGCGGTCACATCGTTTCCCTGCGGCACGCAAGTCTCAGCGCGTCGGCGGTCCAAGCAAGGCTGGCTGCCGAACACGGCGTGATCGTCAGCTCCCGCGGCGGCGGCATCCGGATCTCATTGCACGGATACAACGACAGTTCCGACGTCGCCGCTACCGCTGATGCACTCCAAGAACTGGCAACGTAGAGGTCGGCCGCGATCCCTCTCGGTCGAGGGTCTGGAGCAATCTGGATCCGCGAGATCGATCCGCAGCACAGGTCGCCCCGAGATAGATTGTCCGGGTCCGGCGCGCAACGGCCGCCTCGCGGCCAGGACCCTGGGGAAGGAGCTCCGATTGCCACGCGCACGCGTCATTGCCATCCGTGCGGCAATCCCGCTGTCCTTCCTGCTGATCACGTTTGGAGTCGCGCCCGTGGCAGCCGCGTCCAAGGCCGTTCACGTTCGCGGCACGGTCTACACGTTCAACGACGCGAGCCCAATCGCCGGGGCCACGGTCCGCGTCGCCGAGCTGCCCGGCGTCGTGGCGTCCACTGGGGTCGACGGGTCCTATGACCTCGAGGTCCCGGATGGCACGACGGTCACGCCGTACGTCACCGCCGCGGGCCACCACAGCATCTACCTGCAGACATTCGTCACCGCTGGCAAGGACATCCGCCGGGCCAACTTCCAGACCCCGACGGACGACGTGTACTCGGCGCTCGCCGCGCTGCTCGCCGTCCCGCTCGACGAGAACGGTGATCCACGCAAGTGCGTCGTGGTCTCCACCTTCAGCACGGCCGCCGTGCGCGACCTGAGCTTCGCCGAGTTCGCCGCCTACGGCGCACACGGTGTCGCCGGGGCGACCGCAAGCGCGACTCCGGCGCTTCCGGATCCGATCTACTTCAACTCCTCCGTGATCCCGGACCGCTCGCTGACCGAGTCCTCGGACGATGGCGGCGTGATCTGGCTCGGCGTCCCCAGAGGCGTCTATCGCTTCCGGGCTGATCACCCGACCGCGCGCTTTGCCCCGTTCCTCGCGACGTGCGAACCGGGTCGGCTGGTCAACGCCAATCCGCCCCAGGGCCTCTACCAGCTCCGGGCCGGCGAGCGGGTCGACACCCGGGTTCGGGCGAAAATCGCCTCTGTGCGTGCTCGCCGCAACCAGCGAAAGCGCGTCGTCTCGATCGTGACGCGCGCCGACGAGTACGTATCGGTCACGGCGGAGGTGACCGGGCGCGGCAAGCGACTCGGAAGAGCGGGGAACCCCGAGCGACCCGGCGCATACCGCAAGGGCCGCCGCGAGACCCGAGTCGTCTTCAGCCACGGCGGCCAGGCCGGGCGCGCGAAGCTCACGGTCCGCTTCGCCGACGCGACGGGCAACGAGAAGGTCGTCACCAGGAAGATCCGGCTGCCGGGGATCTGACATTCACGGTGGAGGTCCGGGTGGACCGAGCGCCTATACGGTAGGCGTGAAACTGGAACTCACGACCTGGAGGTGCATCAGATGTTCGCTCGGCTGACCCGTTACGAGGGAGCCTCGCCCGATGCGATCGAGGACGCGCTCGAGGCGAAGAAGAAGGTGCTGCCGACCGAATACGGACAGACGGAGGGAATGAAGGGCACGATGTTCCTGGTCGACCGCGATAACGGCACGATCCTCGTCATGTCCCTGTGGGAGAGCGCCGAAGCGTTGAACGCAAGCGAACCAGACGCCGCCCGCCTGCGCGACGAGGTGAGGAGCTCCGGCGAAACGGCCTCCGTTGATCGCTACGAGGTCGCGATCTTCGCCTTCGAGCAGACGCCTCCGATGGCCTAGCGAGCACGAGCCCGACGTGGATCGGGGTCACGCTGTCGACCTCGAAGCCGGACTCGTCGAAGTTCTCAGTCGCCGCCCTACCCGCTCAGGACGATGACGATGAAGAACACCAAGACGACCTCGCTGACGATCCACGAGTTGGTGTCCATCCAGTCGCGGATCTTCGGCAGGATCGCCTTACGCGGTCGCCCAGGGCCGCGACGGCGAGGGCCGGCAGCGCGACCAGGAAAAGAGCGAGGAAGATGAAGGGGAGCGCGTGCCACCAGGGGTCGCCCTGGTCGGCGAGATGGGCGCCGACCGTGATCGAGACGACGATGTCGCTCGGAAAGAAGGCGAAGAGCAGGAAGCCGAGCGTCAACGTGAACCTCGGAGTCGCCGTCTGCAGCTTGCCCATCCACTTCGGGGGCTCCGAGCGCTTCCTGCTCAAGAACACGTAGACCATCGCGACCAAAAGCAGGGCGATGATCACGATCTCGACCGCGCTTGACTTCGATCCCTTTCCGGAGGATCCGCCGATGAAGAGGTAGGCGAGCGTCACGACAAGCAGGAGCCCGATCGCCCCACCGAGGACGAAGGCGGCCGAATCGGACTTCCACTTCTCGCTGGTCGCAAAGAAGAAGGCGCTGATGATCTGCGGGCCGGCGACCATCACGAAGGCGAGCGGCAGGGTCGCGGCTACGGTCACGGTTGGGCCGTTCCCTGGGCGGGCGCGTTTCCTTCGACATCGCAGGCGCAGTATCGCGCCCGGGATAGAGCGTGCGCTGCCCGCCCCCGTCATCGGTCGTCTTCGACCCGGGCTTGAACCGACAGGATAAGTGTGCTTGACAAAAATAATGATCGGTGAGACGATGGGCGCGATGCACAACGTCACCGCGATCGAGGACCCCGCAGCCGCCGAGGTCTCGCTGGACCCGATCAGGGCTCGCCTGCTCGCCGAGCTGGCCGAGCCCGGGTCCGCGAGCAGCGTCGCAGCGCGTCTCGGGCTCACCCGCCAGAAGGCCAATTACCACCTCCGCGCGCTCGAGCGCCACGGGCTGGTCGAGCTGGTCGAGGAGCGCCGCAAGGGCAACTGCACCGAACGCGTGCTCCAGGCTACGGCCGCGTCCTATGTGATCTCGCCGACCGCCTTGTCGGCCGTCGCGCCCGATCCGTCGCGCGAGCCCGATCAGCGCTCGGCGCGCTGGCTGCTGGCGGTCGCGGGACGAATGGTGCGCGAGGTCGGAGAGTTGATCAGCGGGGCGAGCGCCGCGGGGAAGCCGGTCGCGACGCTCGGCATCGACAGCTCGATCCGCTTCGCCTCGGCAGCGGACCGGGCGGCGTTCGCCGCCGAGCTGGCCGAGTCGGTCAACGCCCTCGTGGCCAAGTACCACGACGCGAATGCAACCCGCGGCCGCAACCACCGCTTCATCGTCGCGCTGCATCCCAGCATCACCAACGAAAAGGAGCCCCAGTCATGAGTCGCGAATTCGAGATCACCCGCGAGGTCGACCTGCCCGCCGCTGCGGACGACGTCTGGACGGCGATCACCGCCGATCCCGCTGCCTGGCAGTTCCCGACCGGGATGGAGATCCCCGCGGGCGCCTCGCCGCCTCAGGGAGCGCCGGTCACGACATGGGACCCGCCCAACCGCCTTGTGATCCGGATCGAGTCGCCCGACGGGACGTTCAACGCCCTCGACTACACGATCGAGGCGCGCGCGGGCGGCACGGCGCATCTCCGCTACGTGCACAGCGGGATCCTCGCCGACGACTGGGAGGACCAGTACGACGCGATCGACGGCCACACAGACTTCTACCTCCACACCCTCGGTCAGTATCTGGAGCACTTCAACGGCCGGCAGGTGACGTACGTCGGGCAGCCCTCTGCAGGCATCGAGGGGCCCGAGTCCGCCGGCGAGCCGGAGGCGATGGACACGCTGCGCGCGGCCCTCGGCATCGGCGTGGGCGCGGCGGTCGGGGACGCCGTGCACGCCGATCTCGGTGGCGCGGGGTCGCTCGACGGCGTCATCGACTACCTGACGCCGGAGTTCGTAGGTATTCGCTCCGACGACGGTCTATGGCGCTTCTTCGGCCGCAACCACTTCGGCAGCGTGGTTGGCATGAGCGCGCACGTGTTCCGCGACGACGTCGACGCGGCGGCCGCCGAGGCGGCGCTGAAGGCGTGGCTGGACAGCGTCTACGCGTGAGCGCGGAGGTTCAAGCCGACTCGGCGAGCGCCGTGGGAAGCTCGTCGCGGGACGGAATCTCGAGCTTCGTGTAGGCGTTGCCGAGATGCTTTTCGACCGTCTTGCGAGTCACGAACAGCTGCTGGGCGATCTCGACGTTGCCGAGACCCTCCGCCGCCAGCTTCGCCGTTCGGAGCTCGCTCGCGGTCAGCGAGGCGACGCCGGTACGGAAGACGCTCCGAGGTCGCGAACCCGCCGCAGCCAGCTCTTCAACGGCCCGGCGCGCAACCCCGTCGGCGCCGCACAGATGGCCGAGCTCGAGGGCCTTGCGAAGCGGCTCGCGTGACTCGCTGCGCTGGCCGTCGCGACGCAACGCCGCCCCCAGCTCCAGACACGAGTGGGCGAGCTCGTGCGGAGGGCCGCTCGTCTCGAGCGCGTCGACCGAATCACGCAGGGTCTGGATCGCGCGCCGCTTCGTCTCGATCGAGGATCTGGCGCGCAGCATCGTGCCGATCACATGCTGGGCGCCGAATGAGCGTGCCCGGCTCTCACCCTCGGTGACGATCCGCCGAGCCTCGGGGGTGCGATCGAGCGCGGCGAGCGCCGGCACGACCTCCTGGATCCAGGGAAGCGCGGCGGGGTTGAGCATCTGCATCGCCTCGAAGTCCTCGCCGGTCGCGATCAGGTCCTCGACCCCGCTCTCGAGCTCTCCACGAGCGAGGCGAAGGGTGCCTCGGATGTGGAGCAGGGGAGGGGCGAGGGGCACGATGCTGAACGGCGCCGAGAAATCCCACTGTTCCGTGAGCTCCCCCGCCTCATCCAACTGGCCCCTCGCGATCAGCGTGCTGACGAGGTTGCTGATCGCGGTCAGCGCCGGTATCGACATCGGCGCAAGATCGCGGACGATGTCCCACGCCGTGCGGGCCTCCGCCTCGGAGTCGGCCAGCCTGCCCGCGAGGCGATCGATCTCTGCGAGGGCGGCCTCCCGGTAGCTGGCGACATGCACGAGCCCACTGGACAGCGACCCTTCCCACCCGCGAGCCGCAGCCTCTCGGGCCATATCCCACTTTCCACTGTAGGCCAGGGTCTTGCAGGCGATGCTGACCACCGGACCGATGATCAGGGCGAACCGCTGCCCCTCGAGCGCGCCCGCCGCTCGGCCGGTCCAGGGCGCGGGGGGAAAGCACCCGGCCAGGGCGACGACGTCGTCAACCGGATCGCATCGCAGGAAGCGCTCGAAGGAAAGCGCCTGGCGGACCATCAGCTCTCCGAGCGTGCTCGACGCCGTATCCGCCGCGACCGCCTCGATATGTGCCGAATAGTCCGGACGACGGCCGACGTTCAACGTTCGCACACAAAAAAGCGACGCTTCGGCGCGAAGTCGCGCCTCGGCGTCGTGCTCGGGAATCGATGCGACGAGCCGACCCAACCAGTAAACGGAGCGCTCGAGGTTTCCACTGTCGAAGTAAGCCCAGGCGGCGTCCTGGAGTGCCTGCAGGCGAAGCTCGGAGTCGTCCGTACGTTCGGCGACGGACACGAGCAGCTCGGACGCATCGATGGGGCTCACCTCCGCGAGCGCCCGGCCCAGTTCAAAGGTCATCTCGACCGCGTCGCGCGCCGGCTCCTCGAGCGCCCGCTCCAGATAACGCCGCGCAGCTTCGGGGGCTCCCGTACCCATCGCCTCGCGGGCGGCATCCCGAAGCTGTCCGACAACCCACTGATCTCCGTTCGCAGCGCATGCCAGGAGGTGGGGTGCGGCCTCGCGGGCGTTGCCGCCGGTCGAGCTGATCAGCTCCGCGGCCCGGCGATGGGCTTCGGAGCGCCCTTCCTCCGACAGCTCGCTGTACACCGCCGTCCGGACCAGGGGATGGACGAAGTCGATCGGATGCCCGGGCGCCAGGATCTCGGCGTCGCGAAGCCGGTCGCAGAGCTCCCGGGCGCGATCCTCGCTGACCCCGGCCATCCTCGACGCATGGCGCAGCTGCGGGGCCCCGCCGAGCACCGCGATCGCGCGCGCCAGCGAGGCGGCGTCCGCTCCGAACGGCGCGAGCCGCGAGCGGACCGAGCGGGCGACGGTCTCGGGGCCCAGCGACGCCAGCTCCCCGGCCGTCTCCGTATCCTGTCCGATAGACCTCGTCCACAGGGTGCGCAGCACCTCGGTGAGCAGGAACGGATTGCCTCCGGTGGCCGTGCTGCAAGCCTCGGAGAACTCACCCGAGGGCACGCTGCCGAGCTCGGCGGCGATCAGCTCCTCGACCGCCGCGCCGCTCAGCGGCGACGGCCGCAGGACCTCGCGCGCATCGTGGCGCAGCGGCTCGAGCTCCGCAGGCTCGTCCGCCTCGCCGGTGCGCGTGCCGACCAGGAGCAGCACGGCGGTGTCCGGCGCCCGACGCGCGAGGTAATCGAGCCAGCGCAGCGATTGGGTGTCCGCCCACTGAGCATCGTCGATCACCAGCAGCACCGGCTGGGAGTCACAGAGATTCGCGACCAGCCAGTAGAGGCCATGGATCGGGGCGACGGGGTCGACTGCGGCATTCGGCCCGCCCGAATCCTGGCGGCCGAAGGCGATCAGGGACATTGCGGCACTGCCCGACAGCAGGCGCGCCCGCTCCGCTTCGTCGGCGCGCTCGACCATCGGCTCGAACAGCTGGCGCGGGACCACGAACGGCATTTCGCGCTCCAGCTGTCCGGCACGCGCCGTGAGTACCAGACCGCTCCCTGAGCGGCCGAGCTCGGACGCCGCAGCCAGGAGCCTCGTCTTCCCGATCCCGGCCGGCCCCTCGATCAGCAGCGTCGATCCTTGGCCATCGGCGAGACGATCCAGCGCGTCTCGTACGACGTCCAGCTCGAGCTCACGCTCGAGCAACGAGGCCCCGTCCCTGGAATCCGCGATCGCATTCATGCGTGCTGCTCGACCCCCATACCTAGCAGATGCGGCTGACGACCGCCCCTTCGCCGCACAAACAGTCGGGTGCCTCCCCACTGCGAAGCCCGAACGCCGGTGGGAGGCTCGCCGACATCAACCGGCCTCACCCGAGGCCGAACGAAGCGGAAAGGGACGTACGTCATGAGAAAGGTCATTTGCGTCATCGCGGTCATGGGGCTCACCGTCGCCTGGGCGGCCCCGGCCCAGGCGGCGAGCCACAGCATCGACTCGACCATCAAGCTCTCGGTCGTCGAGCAGACCGGTTCTCCGGGGGTCTCGGGAACCGCTCAGTACGCCGGAACGTTCAAGGGCGCGCTCGGCTCGGGTGCGACCGTCGGCAACATTGTCTACCCCGGACCCGTCGGCGCCTTCACCGCCACGTTCAAGATCTACCTGAACAAGGGCACGTTGACGGGCACCTTGGACGGCACCGGCAGTCCGGCCCCCGGCGGTGGCCTCAACTACACCGGCAGTGGAGAGATCACGAAGGGCAACGGGAAGTACAAGGGCGCCCACGGCAAGTTCACGTTCACGGGAAGTCAGCCCTCCGACTCGCCCGTCGCGACCCAGTTGGTCAAGGGCTCGGTCAAGTACTAGATCGACAGCAGCGCAAGCGTTGAAGCGACGCGCGGCTCGTCCTCCGGGGCGGGTCGCGCGCGCTTGATCGGCCCGACGAGCGCGGGCGCGGTCCCACACGAGCAACCCCGGCGCGCCGAGCGTAGGGTTTGTCAGCCTGACGCGGACAAACCCGCGGCTCGATCGAAGCGACGGTGCCCGCGGACCTCAGAGCGCCGCGAGCACCTCCGCCGCGGCGCGCTGGCCGGACTCGATCGCGCCGTCCATGTAGCCGGCCCACGCGGTCGCCGTCTCGGTGCCGGCCCAGTGGATCCTGCCGACCGGCCGGCGCAGCTCGGTGCCCCAGCCGAGCAGGACGCCGGGCGGCATGTAGCCGGTGTAGCAGCCGCGGCTCCACGGATCGGCGGCCCAGACCTTGTCGAGGTAGCCGACCGCGTCGGTCCTCGCCCGGGAGCCGAAGTAGCGCTCGAACGAACCGAGCACGGCGTCGGCTCGCGCCTGCTTCGAGGCGGCGGCGTAGTCGCGCGCGGCCTGGCCCTCCATGAAGCCGAGCAGGACGCCGGGCCCGCCGTCGGCGGGGGTGTTGTCGAAGGTCAATTTGACCGGCCCGGTGTTGCTCGTCGCCATGCCCGAGAGACCGTCCTGGCGCCAGAACGGGGTCGGGTAGACGGCCATGCACTTGATCACCTGGCCCATCGGCACCCGCTGCTGGAGCTGTGCCCGCTGGGCCGGGAGCTTCGGGCGAAACTCGATCTGCTCGATCAGCGCGGGCGCCAGCGCGACGACGACCTGCGGCGCGGTCCAGGTCTCGCTTCGCGCCCGGACCTCGACCCCGCTGCCGTGGCGGCGGATCGAGTGCACCGGCTGCTTGAGCCGCACCCGTTTGCCGAGCGGATCCGCCATCTTCTGCGCGATCAGCTCCGAGCCACCCACGATGCGGCTCTCCTGGGCGCCCCCGGCGGTGTCGATCAGGTCGTTGAAGTCCCCACCGGCGGTGGCCACGTAGAAGAGCGTGAACAACAGTGAGACGTCGGCGGGATCGGTCGCGAACACCGAGGCGAACGCGAGGTCGGCGAGCTCACGGGCCTCCTGCGTCTGCACGTTCGCGAGCTTCCACGTCTCGAACGTCTGCGAGTCCCACTCGGCCGCGTGGGGCGCGTTCTGGGGCGCGTCGACGGGGACCTCGGCCGCCATCCTGTTGATCCGGTCGATGAACGTCGCGACCTCGACCAGCGAAGCCGGGGCGGCCGGTGGGATCGGCCCGGTGTAGGTCTGCAGCGAGCCGTCTCGGTAATAGACGTTGCTGCCGTCGAGATAGGTCTTGAACGTCTGCAGCCCGAGCTCGGCGATCAACGCCAGGACCCGGTCCTGACCGGGACCGACCCACTGGCCGCCGATCTCGACCTTCTCGCCCCCCTCGATCTCGAGGTTGTGGACCCGGCCGCCGACCCGGTCGCGGGCTTCGAGCACGGCGACCGACTTGCCGGCTGCGGCGACCTGCCGCGCCGCCTCGAGCCCGGCAAAGCCGCCGCCGACGACGACGACGTCGGCCTTGCGGCGCCTGACCCCCTTCGCGCCGGCGACCGGCGGCCCCGCCAGCGATCCCCCGACCGCGAGTCCGCCCGCTCCCGCGGCGGCGCCGCCGAGCAGTCGCCGCCGGCTGATCTCGCCGTCGGCGGCCGGCTCCTGCTCAGGCTCCCGGCGATTCGCTTCGCTCATCGGCCCTGGCCTCCTAGCCCGCTCCGGCTTCGGGCGGGGCCTCGCCGCCGTCACCCTCTCCGAGCCCCTCCCGGGCGATGAAGTCCTCGACCAGCAGGAGGTTGTCGCGGGAGCGCTCGACGACGTTCAGCAGATCGCCCATCAACGCGACCTCCTCGACCTGCTCCTTGACGAACCACTGCATGAACTGCTCGGCACGGTAGTCCTTGACCTCGCGCGCGAGCTCGAACAGGGCGTAGATCTCCTCGCCGACCCGCTTCTCCTGCTCGAGCGCCATCTTCACCGGCGAGACGGCGTCGTCGAAGCTTGACTTCTGGCCCTCGATATCCGGGATCCGGACCTGCTCGTCGACATCGAGCAGGTACTGGACCATCATCATCGCGTGGCTGCGTTCCTCGAGCGCCTGGCGGTAGAAGAACGCCGCAAGCCGCGGCAGGGTCTCGGCGTCGTAGTAGACGGCGGCGCCGATGTACTGCATCTGGGCCCCGAACTCGTTCGCGATCTGATCGTTGAGCGCGTCGGGGAACGACCTCTCGGGCATTCGGGCTCCTCTCGAAGTTGTCGGCCGCGACGCTATCCGATCGCGCCGGTTCGGCTGGCCGAAGTGGCGCTTCGGGCGCCCGAACCAGCTACTCGGCCCAGCGGAAGCCGGTCTCGCTCTGAGCCGGATCCATCGGGCTCGTCGGCATGCCCTTCGGGACGCTCGGGTCGTTGTAGCCCGAGGGAGCCGTGTCGTTCGGCGTCTCCGGGTGAAACAGCGAGGCGAGGTACTGGATCTGCCCGCGGCCGCACTGGAGCTCGCCCTGGCCGCCGCCGTAGATCGCGATCCCGTTCTGGTCGCAGTACTCGTAGATCGCCAGCAGCTCCTGCAGGGAGCCGAACCGTGACGGCTTCGAGTTGATCGCGCTGCGGGCCAGCTCCTTGACATCGTCGAGCGAGTGAAGCGGTGCGTCCCAGGTGACGCGGTCGTGGTGCGGCTCGAGTACCTCGCGGGTCGCCTCGTTGAGGTCGGGGTCCTCGATGTAGGCGTCGGGAAACGCCTCCGCAACCGCGGCGTAGAGCTCCGGGTCGGTCTCGACGTCGACCGGCGTGCCCCGGTAATGGCCCTTCAGGTCGAGCACCCGCACCGGCGCGATCTCGGCGATCTCGGCGATCAGATCCGCATCCCAGTCGTTCTCGGGGTCGAGCTTGAACTCGAGCCCCGGGTAGCGGTCGAGCCGCTTGCGGATCGGTTCGGTCGAGGACTTCGCCCCGTCGTCGCCGAAGCCCCCGAGCCGCGTCGAGCAGACGAACCGAAGCGGGGTCGGATCGCGCTCGACGACCTCCCATAGCGAGAGCCCGTTCTGGCGCAGAGCGAGGTCGAGCGCCGCCGACTCATACGCCCACCGCCGGTAGTGCCTCGAAGCGTCGCGCTCCGGGGGCGCGTTCGCGAACAGGTCGAGCTCGCCGAGCAGCTCGCAGGCATCGCCGAGCGAGGTCGGCGACGTCAGGTCGAGCACCGGTCCGGCGTCGCGGTGGGCGATGTGGTCGAGGACGTCGTAGACGACGTCCTCGCCGATGCCCTCCTCGCCCTTGCCGCGCAGGTGGATGACGGTCGAGGGCCTGGTGAAGTCCCCGAACTCGCGGTCGTGGCCGGTCAGCTCGTAGCCCTCGATCTCGATCGGGAGCTCGGCGAGGCGGTCGTAGGCGGCGCTCACAGTCGGCGGAGCCTAGCGGCAGCCGGTCGCGATTCGCCGCCCGCGGCGGCGCCGCTGCAGCGATGCTCCGGGTTCGGGAAGTCGAACCGACAGCCCGCGTCCCACTCGGTTCGCTGGTTGCCGTGCGCGGGGATGCCGCCGGCGTCCTTGAGCATCCGCGCCACGTGCAGCAGGTTCCAGGTCGCGAAGGTCGTGTTGCGGTTGGTGAAGTCGTTCTGCGGTCCCCCCGACCCCTCGTCGAGATACGACGGCCCCGGCCCGGCCTCGCCGATCCAGCCCGAGTCGGCCTGCGGCGGGATCGTGTAGCCGAGGTGCTGGAGCGAGTAGAGCGTGTTCATCGCGCAATGCTTGACGCCGTCCTCGTTGCCGGTCACCAGGCAGCCGCCGACCCGTCCGTAGTAGGCGTACTGGCCGTCGTCGTTGAGCAGGTGGGAGTTGCCGTACAGCCGTTCGACGATCTGGGTCGCGACCGACGACTTCTCGCCGAGCCAGATCGACATCCCGAGCACGAGGATGTCGGAGGCCATCACCTGCTCGAAGATCTGCGGCCACTCGTCGGCCTCCCAGCCGTGCTCGGTCATGTCGGGCCAGACCCCGGTCGCGATCTGGTGGTCGATTGCGCGGATGCACTCGACCTCGACGCCGTTGCGGCGCATGATCTCGATCGAGATGTCCATCAGGCCCTGCGTGTTGGAGACCTCGGGGCTGCGCTTCAGGGTGCAGTTGATGAACATCGCCCGCAGGTCCGTGAAGTCGTAAGGGCTCTCCTCCACCATCTGCATCTGCTTCTCGTTCAGGACGACTTCGTCGTTCACCATCTCTCCTTGAAGGGCGTAGGGCCGGAGCGGGCTCGGCGCCGCTCCCTCGCCAGCCACAGTCCTCCGGGACCCCGTGGCGTTACATCCCGACTAGAGTCGGCTCGTGCGCCAGCTGACCTTCGTCGAAGCGGGCAAGCTCGAGTGGCGAGAGGTGCCGGACCCGCAGCTCGAAGGCGACGGCGAGGCGCTCGTGCGACCGCTCGCGGTCGCCACCTGCGACCTCGACCTGGCGCTGATTCGAGGCAGCGCCCCGGCCGGCCGTGAGTTTCCCTTCGGCCACGAATGCGTCGCCGAGGTCCTCGAGGTCGGTGACGCGGTCCACTCCGTGGCACCCGGCGATCGGGTCAGCGTCCCGTTCCAGATCTCCTGTGGCGAGTGCGGCCGCTGTCGCCGGGGACAGACCGGCAACTGCGAGTCGGTCGAGTTCCTCTCCACCTACGGGCTGCCGCTCGGGCCGGACTACGGCGGCTTCGTCTCCGACGCCGTGCTCGTCCCCTACGCGGACGCGATGCTGGCCGCGGTGCCCGACGGGATCGAGCCGGCGAGCGTCGCGAGCCTCTCCGACAACGTCCCCGACGCATGGCGAACGGTCGGCCCCCAGCTCGCGGCCGAGCCCGGGGTGCCGGTCCTGATCTGCGCCGGGGCCGGCTCGATCGCGCTCTACGCGGTCGGGATCGCGCTCGCCGCCGGAGCCGAGCGGGTCGACTTCGCCGGCGGGCGGCCGTTCGAGCGCGAGCTCGCCGCGCGACTCGGGGCGAACCTGCTCGACGAGGAGTTCCCGAAGCGGCTCGGCCCGTACCCGATCACGGTCGACGCCAGCGCGCGCCGGCCGGGCCTCGCGTGCGCGCTGCGCTCGACCGAGGCCGACGGAATCTGCACCTCGATCGGAATCTATTTCGAGCCCGAGACACCGGTGCCTCTGCTCGAGATGTACACGAAGGGGATCCGGTTCGAGACCGGACGGGTCCATGCCCGCCCTGCGATCGAGCCGGTTCTCGAGCTGGTTCGGTCCGGCGCCTTCGAGCCGGAGCTCGTCACCCGCGAGACGGCGACCTGGGACGAGGCCGCGGAGGCCGTCGCCGGCCACGGCGGCAAGCTCGTGATCAGCCGCTGAGCTCCGCGGCGCTCGAGGGCCGCTCGTCGCGAGCGTCGCTCACCGCGCCAGCACCCGATTGACGAGGTCGGAGAAGGCGTCGAGGGCGACGATCAGGTCGGCCTCGGCGGTGTCCTCCTCGGCCGTGTGGCTGAGCCCGCCGGCCGAGGCGCAGAACATCATCGCCGCCGGCAGCACCCGAGCGAGCTCCGCGGCGTCGTGCAGGGCCCCGCTGGTCAGCGGGTCGGCGCTGCCGCCCGCCGCCCGCGACGTGTCGCCGGCGAGGGCGACGAGATCGGGATCGAACGGGATCGGCTCGATCCGCCAGATCGGCTCGCACTCGAGCCCGCAGCCGCGCGCGTCCGCGACGCCGCGCGCCACCCCGATCACCTCCTCGAGCATCGCCGCCAGCTCCGCGGCGTCGGGATGGCGGAGATCGCAGGAGAGCTCGGCGTCGCCGGGGACCGCGGTGGGGATCCCGGGCCGGAGTGCCAGCGCCCCGGTGGTCCCGACCCCGCCGCGCTCGACCGCGATCCGCTCGACCGCGAGCGCCGTCTCGGCGGCCGCCAGCCCGGCGTCGCGCCGGCGTTCGATCGGCGTCGTGCCGGCGTGCGCCGCCTGACCACCGAAGCGCAACCGAACGCGTTCCACCCCCGCGCAGCCGTCGACCGCGGCGACCGGAAGGCCGGCAGCGTCGAGCCTCGGCCCCTGCTCGATGTGAAGCTCGAGGTATGCGCCGACCGCGTCGCGTCGCGCCGCGGCCTCGCCGACCCGACCGAGCTCGACCCCGTTCTCGGCCAGCACGTCGCCGAACATGCGACCGTCGGCGTCGCCGAGGTTCGCGACGTCCGCCGGGTCGAGCGAGCCCGAGAACGCCGAGCTGCCGAACAGACTGCGACCGAAGCGCGCCCCCTCCTCGTCGGCCCAGTCGACGAGCAGCAGCGGCCGGGGCGGTGGCTCGCGCCAGCCCGACCATGCTCGCAGCACGCCGGCGGCTGCGATCACGCCCAGCGCCCCGTCGAGCCAGCCGCCGTCAGGGACCGAGTCGAGGTGCGAGCCGACCGCGAGCGCCGGTGCGGTGGCGTCGGCGCCCTCGAGTCGCGCCCAGACGTTCCCCGCCTCGTCCCGGTCGGCCTCGAGCCCGATCTCGGCGAGCAGCTCGCCGAGCAGGACCCGGGCGTCGCGCCAGGTCTCGGTCCAGCAGACCCGTTGTGCGCCGGACTCGTCACCGGTGCGGCGGGCGAGCTCGCGGAGGTCGGCGAGCACCCGCGGGGAGTCGATCGCCGGCGCTGCGGCCACGCTCAGCCCGACGGGTCGCGGCGCAGCGCCTGAGCGAGGCAGTGCGCACCGCCGCCGCCGCTCGTGAACATCGAGAGGTCGGGGTCGAGCACCTCGAGGCCGAGCGAGCGCATCCGCTCGTTGAGCCCGGCCGAGCCTGCGGTCGAGATCACCCGCTCGCCACCGAGCGAGATCGCGTTCACGCCGAGCTTGAACGCGTCGGCGAGCGAGACCTCGATGATCTCGAATCCCTTCGCACGCAGCCACGCGACCAGTCCGCCGGACGCCGCCTCGACGCAGACCGCGGCGAGCTTCGGCGCCAGGATCGAGACGAGCACGTCGATGTGGACGAACTGGCCGGGGATCGGCTCGATGCGGACCTCCCAGCCGTCGGACTCGATCCACGAAGCGAGCTGGCGAGCGGCCTCGATCTCGGTTCGCTGCTCGCCGTTTCCGATCAGCATCACGCCGGGCTCGACGATCGTCACGTCACCACCCTCGAGCGCCCCGGCGCTGATCATGCCCCGGATCGGGATCCCGCTCGACTGATAGAAGCGGATCACCGGCGCGTACTCGCCGCGCCGCCAGCGCTGCTTGAGCTGCGTCACCACCACGCCGGCGGGCGTCATCACGCTCGAGTCACGCGCGAACACCTGATAGGGAAGGACGGGGTCGGGGTCGAGGAAGTGGACCTCGACGCCCGCGCCCTCGTAGGCGGAGACGAGGTCGCGGTGCTGGGCTCGAGCGAGCTCGGCGTCGAATACCGCGCCGCTCTCGAGGGTCGCCTTCGAGATCACGCTCGTCGGCAGCCACCGGAAGTGATCGGCGGGGCCGAGGACCACGTCCCGCAGCACCCCGTACTCCGAGTCCACCCCCCAGTCGGCCCCGCTCTCCGTCCCGGCTCCCCGCTCGGCGCTCAACCTGCCACCACCCGGACCGTCCTCAACGTCCTGTCGCTCGCCCCCCGCACCAGCCCCCCGTGGGCGACGCTGTCGGCGATGTAGTCGAGGGTCGGCCGGGTCAGCACCTCGCCCGGCAGCACGTTCGGGACCCCGGGCGGGTATGCGGCCAGCGACTCGGCGGCGGTCCGGCCCTCAGCACGGTCGAACTCGACCACCTCCTGCGGGGAGAGGAAGGCGTCGCGCGGCGAGAGCTGCGTCGGCCCCCACGGCGGCGGCTCGGCGAACGGCGGCAGCGGCTCCTCGCCCTCCTCGCCGATCCGCTCGGCGGCGTGCTCGAGCGCGACCACGAGGCGCTCGCCGGTGCGAGCGGCGCGCTCGCCGATCCCGAACACCGCGACGACGACGTTCTCGGAGAAGAGCTCGAGGTTGATGTCGTCCTGCTCGCGCATCAGGCGTGCGATCCGGTGCCCGGTGGCGCCGATCCCGCGGACGTCGACGACGAGGCGCAGCGGGTCGTAGGCGTGAACGCCGGCGCGGCCGACGATCCGGTCGTCGAGGACGTCGAGGCCGGGGATCGCCCGGATCCGCTCGCGGAGCTCGGCGAGCGAGGCGACCGTCTCGGCCAGCAGCTCCTCACCGTGGACGGCGGCCTGGCGGCGGGCGGCGTCGAGCGAGGCGGTGAGGATCGCGTTCGGGCTCGTCGTCTCGATCAGGGTCACAGCGCGGTCGACGACCCGCTCGTCGATGCGGTCCCCGCAGTCGCCGAGATGCAGGATCGCCGACTGGGTGATCGAGCCGACGAGCTTGTGGACCGAGGAGAGGACGACGTCGGCGCCGCTCTCCAGCGCCGCGGCCGGCAGCGCCGACGAGAAGTGGAGGTGCGCGCCCCAGGCCTCGTCGGCGACCAGCGCCACTCCCCGCGCGTGGGCGACCTCGGCCAGCGAGGCGATGTCGGCCACGGCCCCGAAGTAGGTCGGCGAGACGACCAGCGCCGCGACCGCGTTCGGCTCGTCGGCGAGGGCCGCGTCGAGGGCCGCGGGGGTGAGGCAGTGCGCGATCCCGAGCTCGGGGTCGAGCTCGGGTGCCACGAACCGCGGCTCGAGCCCCGAGAGCACGAGGCCGTCGATGATCGACGAGTGGACGTTTCGCTGCACGACGACGCGCCTGCCGCGGTGCGCGAGCGCGAGGCAGATCGCGTGGTTGCCACCGGAGCCGCCGTTGACCAGAAACCAGCTGCGCCGCGCTCCCCAGGCGTCGGCGGCGAGCCGCTGAGAGAGCTGGAACGGCGCCCGCGCGGGGTCCGGCCCGACGTCGATGCCCTCGATCCCGGCCGGGACGTCGAGCTCCAGCACGCGGTCTCCGAGCGCCGCGCGGAGCGCCGGGTCGGCGCCCGGCCCGCCCTTGTGGCCCGGGACATGGAAGCGACCGGGATCGCGGGCCGCGTAGGCGATCAGCGCGTCGAGATATGGCGTCTGGTCCTGATTCACGTCAGGCCAACTTACCCGCAGGGACGCCGGCGCCGGCCCTCGCCCCTGCTACCGTTGCGCCGTCCCGTATGGACGACGACCGACCTCGAAGTAGACACTCCGCCGGCTGCTGCGCGGCGCGGCCGGCGGGCTCGGGCGAGACCCGGGCCGCCGCGGCGCGATGACCGCGCTCTTCCTCGTCCTGCTGATCCTGCTCGTGCTGCTCAACGGGCTCTTCGTCGCTGCCGAGTTCGCGCTCGTGCGGACGCGGAAGGGCAGGATCGAGGCGCTGGCGCGCGAGGGAGAGGCCGGCGCCGAGCAGGCGCTGGAGCAGATCGAGACGATCGACGAATCGCTCTCGGCCTGTCAGGTCGGGATCACGATGGCCTCGATCGGGATCGGGTTTCTCGGCGAGAAGGCGCTGGTCGACCTGTTCGAGCCTGCGCTCGAGGGACCACTCGCCCACGCCGCCGCGGCGCCGATCGCCTTCGTGCTCGCCTACACGCTCGCCACCTCGCTGCACATCACCGTCGGTGAGCAGGTGCCGAAGATTCTGGCGATCACCAACGCCGACCTGGTGGTGCGGCGGCTGTCCCGGCCCCTGCACTGGTTCGAGGTCGCGAGCGCTCCGTTCACGATCGCGCTGACCTCGATCTCCAACGGCCTCGTCCGCCTGTTCGGCGTCGATCCTCGCGATCTCGGCGAGAAGCACACCTCCGACGACCTGAAGGAGATCATCCAGACTTCCGCGAAGGGCGGCATCCTCGATCCGGGCGAGGCGGTGATGCTCGGCGGTGTCTTCCACCTCCACGAGCAGCAGGCGCGCGAGGTGATGACGCCGATCCCCGCGGTGGTCACCGTGAACGCCGACGAGACGGTCGAAGCGGCGTTGCGCCGCTGCGTCAGCTCGGGGCACACGCGGCTCGTCGTGGTCGAGGACGACAACCCCGACAAGGTGCGCGGGATCGTCCACAACAACAGCCTCGTCCGGCTCTACATGAATGCCGGCGCCGACGCCCCGCTCGAGCCGGCGGTTCGCGAGGTTCCGGTCTTTCCCGAGACGAAGCCCCTCGACGACCTGCTCGCCGAGCTGCAGCGGCAGCGCTCCTCGATCGGGATCGTCTCCGACGAGTACGGGCGCACGGTCGGGATCGTCACCGTCGAGGACATCCTCGAGGAGGTGGTCGGCGAGATCGAAGACGAGACCGATCCGCGCGCCACCTCGCTGCGCCGGCTCACCGACGGCGATTGGTACGTCCGCGGGCACGTCCCGCTCGGCGACGTCAAGGACGCCGGGATCCAGCTCCCTGTCTCCTCCGACGCCTTCAACTCGATCGGCGGCTACGTCTTCTCGAAGCTCGGGCGGCTTCCGAAGCGCGGCGACAAGGTCAACGCCGACGGCTACGAGCTACGGGTCGAATCGGTGCGGGAGAACCGGATCGTCGCGGTCCGGATCCACGCGGTCACCGCCGAGCATCCGACGATCGCCGCCGACTCGCGCGCATCGTCCTCGGAAACCGTGCACTGAGCGCGGTTCGTGCCGAGCTATTACGTCCGTGGACCGTTCTAGGTTTCTGCGAGTCCAGTCTCGACCCTGGTAGGAGCTATGTGGGTCATCCGCCTTACGGACAAGCAGCTCGAGGTACTGAGGGCGATGCTCCGCTCCGAGGAGCATCTCGGGCCGGCGCTCCGCGGCTCGCTCGAGGCGCTCGAGCTGGCGCGCTGGGATGAGCTGCCGGACGCCCATCTGCCCTGGGAAGAGGTCAGCGAGCTCGCCCGCCGCCAGGGGATCTCCGAGGCCGACGTGATCTGGGACCGGGCCGGCCGCCCGCGCGGCGTCGCCTAGTAGGCCGTCGCCGGCGATCAGTAAATGTAGAAACCCTCGCCCGACTTCCGTCCGAGCTTGCCCGCGGCGACCAGGGAGTGGATCAGATCCGGCACCTTGTCGGATTCGCGGCCGGAGTCGGCGTGCAGGCTGTCTCCGATCGCTACCGCGACATCGAGGCCGACGAAGTCGAGCAGCTTCAGCGGCCCCATCGGGTGGCCGGCGCCGAGCCGCATGCAGGCGTCGACGTCGTCGGCGTGCATCCCCGTCTGGTCCATCAGGCGCACGGCCTCGAACAGCAGCGGGAAGAGCAGGCGGTTGACGACGAACCCGGCCTGGTCGGCGACCTCGATCGCGGTCTTGCCGAGCCCGTCGCACCAGGCGTGAGCCCGCAGTCGCGCCGCATCGGACAGGCCGTGCGGCAGGCAGAGCTCGATCAGCTCCATCTTCACGACCGGGTTGAAGACGTGGAGTCCGAGCAGCCGACCGCCGGTGTCGCTGCGGTCGGCGAGGTCGTGGATCGAGAGCGCCGAGGTCGTAGACGCGAGGTCGGCCCCGGGGCAGTCCGCGGCCAGCGCGGCGAGCAGCTCGACCTTCGTCTCCGAATCCTCGACGACCGCTTCGACCACGAGGTCGCAATCCGCGACGTCGGCCTCGTTCGTCGTCACCTTGATCCGGTCGGGCGCGCCACCGTCGACCTTCCTCGCCTGCGTCTGGGCCTCCTCCTCGGCGCGCCATGCGGAGGCGTCGGAGCGCGCCACGAGCCTCACCTCGTTGAGGCGGCTGGCGCAGGCCGCGAGACCGCAGCCGATCGTCCCCGAACCGACGATGCCGGGGCGCGCGTATCCCACTTCTCCTCCCACCCCCTGGTTACTATCACGCCCCCCGATCGCGGCCGCCGGCGCCGAGCGGGCGCGCGGGGCCAAGCGGGCGCCTCCCGGCGCCAGATTGACTCGTCAGTCAATCGATCGAGTACCCTCTCGGAAGGCTTGATTTCGGCGTGAAATCGCTCGCGCCGCTGACCCTTACGGAGGAACCCAAGATGGCTGGCAACGGCAAGTTCGGTGGCCGCGAGGTAGTGATCGTCGAGGCTGTCCGCACCCCGGTGGGGCGCGGACATCCGGAGAAGGGTTACTACAAGGACGTCCACGCCTCGAACCTGCTCGCGCGGACCTACTCGGAGCTGATCGACCGCGCCGGGATCGATCCCGCTGAGGTCGAGGACGTCGTCGCCGGTTGCGTGCAGCAGTTCGGCGAGCAGGCGATCAACATCGGCCGCAACGCATGGCTCGAGGCCGGGCTCCCGATCGAGACGCCGGCGACCACGGTCGATCGCCAGTGCGGGTCCGCCCAGCAGGCGGTCAACTTCGCCGCCGCGCTGATCGCCTCCGGCGTCCACGACGTCGCGATCGGTGGCGGGGTCGAGCACATGGGCCACATCTCCTTCGCCGACTCGGTCGAGGTCCAGAAGGAGCACGGCTTCGCCTTCTCCCCGCAGCTGATGGAGCGCTACAACCTCGTCCCCCAGGGGATCTCGGCCGAGATGATCGCCGACAAGTGGGAGATCCCCCGCTCCGAGCTCGACGAGATCGGCCTGCGCTCCCACCAGCTCGCCGCGAAGGCGACCGAGGAGGGCCGCTTCGACCGCGAGATGGTCCCGTTCGCGGTCAACGGCGACACTCACACGACCGACCAGGGCATCCGCCCCGACTCGAGCCTCGAGGTCCTCTCACAGCTCAAGCCGGCGTTCAAGGAGGACGGCAAGGTGACGGCCGGCAACTCCTCGCAGGTCTCCGACGGCGCCGCCGCGGTTCTGTTGATGGCTCGCGAGAAGGCCGTGGCGCTCGGGCTGACGCCGCGGGCCCGGATCGTCGACCAGACGACCGTAGGCGTCGATCCGGTGATCATGCTCACCGGCCCGATCCCGGCAACCCGGAAGATCCTCGAGCGAAACGGGATGAAGATCTCCGACATCGACCTGATCGAGATCAACGAGGCCTTCGCCTCGGTGGTCGCCGCCTGGCGCCGAGAGCTCGAGCCGGACATGGACCGCGTCAACGTCAACGGCGGCGCGATCGCGATCGGCCACCCGCTCGGCTCGACCGGGGCCCGGCTGATCACGACGCTCCTGCACGAGATGGAGCGCGACGACAAGCAGACCGGCCTGGTGACGATGTGCTGCGGCGGCGGGCTCGGCACCGGCACCCTGATCGAGAGGGTCTGAGCCGGCGACATCGTCCGGTGCCGCCGGGTCCGAGGCAGGCCTCTGCTTCGCGTCCGGTGCCGCCGGGTCCGCCACTGCTCGCCGTCCTGATCGCCTCCCTGATGCTGGCCGGCTGCGGGGGAGGGGACGAGCCGACGACGTTTCCGCCGGGCGTCTCGCGACCGCAGAGCAAGGTCTCCTTCCTGCGCGAGGCCGACCGGATCTGCTTCTCCTCGGAGTCGAGGATCGAAGCCGCCGGGGACGATCTGCTCTCCCGCAGGGGCCGCCCGGACCCGGCCCGGGTGAAGCGGGTCGCGCTCGGTGTCGCGGTCCCGGCGCTCGAGGCGGAGGTGAGGGCGATCGGCGCGATCGAGCCGCCGCCCGGCGACGAGGACGAGGTGCGGGCGATCCTCGACGCGACCCGGCGGGGGATCGCCCAGATCGAGGCCGATCCCGGCCGGCTCGTCAACGGACCGCCGCCCGGCCTCCGCGAGGCGAAGCGGAGCGCGAAGCGCTACGGCTCGAACGAATGCGGCTACTGAGTCGCGGCTCGCCCGGCCTCCCAGCGGCTAGATTGCCGAATCCGCTTCTCGATCGGCGGAGGTACCGAACCCCTTGAACCCCCCGCTCCCGTTACTCGCCCTTCTCGCGACGGCCGGCGCCCTCGCGATCGCCGGCTGCGGGGGCGGCGATGACTCATCGACCACGACGTCGAGCCCTCCGCTCTCGAAGGTGGAGTTCATCCGCCACGCCGACGCGCTCTGCAGGACGGGTAACGAGGCCGCCGCCGCGGCTGCCGGCCAGATCTTCACCACCGTCGAACCTCCGACCGGCGCCGCGCTGCAGCAGTTCGCCGAGGCGATCGTCCCGGCGCTTCAGAAGCAGGTCGACGGGATCGCCGCACTGAGCCCGCCCGGTGGGTGACGAGGACCAGATCCAGGCGATCGTGGACGCGGTTCAGGAGGGGATCGACAAGGTCGAGGCGGACCCCTCGTTGCTTGCCCAGAGCGCAGGATCCGTGAACCCGTTCGCGGAGGCGAACACGCTCGCCAAGCAATACGGAATGAAGGTATGCGGGGCCGGCAGCTGACCCCGTCCGGCGCTGCCGTGAGAGGCGGCTGAGCGCGCGATGGCCCGCGCAGCTGCCCTCGACCGGGTCCAGATCGCCGGGCTCGGCGATTCGACCGGCGAGCTCGCCGAGCAGGCACGAGCCGCCGAGGCCGCCGGCATCGACGGGGTCTGGGCGATCGAGCTCTTCCGCAGCTCGCTGACCCAGGCGATGTGGCTCGCGGCGTCGACCGAGTCGGTCGCGGTCGGAACCGGGATCTCGTGGGCGTTCACCCGCAGCCCGATGATCATCGCCCTCTCCGCGCTCGACATCGACGAGGTCTCCGGCGGGCGCTTCCGGCTCGGCCTCGGCGCGGGCGTGAAGCGCCTCAACGAGAGCTGGCATGGCGCCGACTACGGCCGCCCCGCGCCCCACCTGCGCGAGACGGTCGAGGCGGTGAGGCTGATCATCGAGAAGGCGGGCAGCGGCGAGCCGATCCACTATCAGGGTCGCTATCACGAGATCGACATCCGGGGTTGGCACCGCCCGCACGAGAAGGCGCGCGAGACGCTGCCGATCTATACCGCCGCCGTCCAGGAGGGCATGGCCCGGGTCGCCGGCGACGTCGCCGACGGGATGATCGGCCACCCGATGTGCTCGATCCGATGGCTCGACGAGGTCCTCGTCGCCAATCTCGAGCTCGGGCTCACCCGCTCGAGCCGGTCGCGGGGGGACTTCGACTTCCTGCCGGCGGTCTGCTGTGCGATCTCCGACGACGAGGAGGCCGCCTATGACGCCGCGCGGCGCACGATCTGCTTCTACGCGACCGTGCGCACCTACGCTCCGTTGTGGGCGATGCACGGTTTCGGAGAGCGGGCGGCGGCGGTCGGCGACGCCTTCCGTCGTGGCGATTTCGCCGCGATGCCGAGCCTGGTGTCCGACGAGATGGTCGACGCCTACTGCGCCGCAGGGCCGCTCGACAAGGTCCGCGAGCGGGTCGAGGCGGTCGCGGAGCGTGGCGACGGGATCTGGCTCGGACCCCCGACCTACTTCCTTGAGCCCGAGCAGATCGGGGAGTATCAGCGACGGATCATCGACGCGTTCGCCCCCGGCGGGTAGCGAATCACCTCAATCGGTCGCCAACCGCCCGCCGACGAACTGGACCATCCCGGAGATCCGGCGGTGGATGCCGGTGAAGCCGCGCCGGTCCAGCGCCTCGACCAGCTCTTCGGCCTCGAACATCCGGATCCCGCTGGCACGCTCGAGGACGGGCTTCAGCGGGCGCACGGTGAGTTGGCGCCGGACCGAGGCCATCAACGCGATCCGCCCGCCGGGGCGCAGGACGCGGCGCATCTCGTCGAGGGCCGCGAACGGGTCCGGGAAGAGATGCAGCGCGGCGAAGCAGCACGCAGCGTCGAAGCTCGCGTCGCGAAACGGGAGCGCCGTCGCGTCGCCGCGGATCAGCGTCAGGTTTCCGGGGTCCGCGCGCCGTAGTTCCTCGGCCCCGCGCTCGAGCATCGTTCGCGACGCGTCGACGCCGACGGCGAGCCCCTCCGGGCCGACCGCGCGGGCGAACTCGCGGGTGAAGTTGCCCGGGCCGCAGGCGACGTCGAGCACGACGTCTCCCTCTCCGAGGCCGAGCAGCAGGCGCGCGATCCGGATCTCCTCCGCCATCCCGGGACCCGTGACGCCCTTGAACACCCGGCCGAGCGCCGGGCGCCAGTAGCGCTCGTAGATCGCCGGCACGAGCCGGGTGACCATCAGGTCCTGGGTCGGCCCGGTCGACTCGAGCTCGCGCTCGAGCAGGTCGAGGTAACCGATCTCGGCGGCCCGGGCGGCGGACGCCGTCGCGGCAGCCTCGGGCTCGAGCAGGTCCAGGGTGCGCTGGAGCGCGTCCGAGAGATCGGTGTCGGCGCCGCTCACGGCCCCCCTCGCGGGTCGCCGGAGTGTTGGGCGAGCGAGATCAGCCGCTCGATCTGGCGCTCGCCCTCGCGCCGGGCCGGGTCGTCCGGCGACAGGCCCGCGATCAAGCGCTCGATCCGGTCGCGGATCTGAAGCGCGAAGTGCGGCGTGGCCGGCCCGGCCAGCGCCCGCACGTCCTCGACCGTGGTCTGCCGTCCTCCGGGGCTCTCGGGACGCTCGCGCTCGCTCATGGTTGGTTGGCGGACTGGTCCTTGGGTTTCTGCGGGTTCGGCGCCGGCTGGGACTCGGACGCCCCCGACGGCGGCACGACCGAGCCCGCTCCGGAGCCGGACGTTACCGGTGCGACCTCGGCGAGATCGTCAGCCTGGCTCTGCAGCGCGACCGAGAGGGCGGAGGTGTCGCCGATCAGCCACAGGTGGTTGTAGACGGCGCGGGTCGGGTCGTCCACGTAGCCCGGCTTCAGGTCGAGCAGGTATCCGCGCAACGCCGCCGGGAGGGCGCCGCCGTCGTCGGTGAGCAGCAGGGGCCCCCAGGTGCCGCTCGCGGACAGCGGCGCCGCGGCCGCGGCGTCGAGCGGGCGGTCGACGTTGGCGATCACGAAGCCGTGTCCGGGATCGTTGATGTTCCAGCCGAAACTGCCGTCGGCGAACCGCGCGAACGCGATCGCGTTCTCGACCGGCCCGTCGGCGCCGACGCGCCGGGCGCCCGGGGCGAGCTTCTCGATTTCGACGAGCGTCTTCGCGGATATCGCCGAGCGGGGCCCGAGGACGTAGACCGGAGTCTGCCGGTGATCGGAGAGCGCCTTTCGGGTCGCGTCCGGGACGCCGGCGCGGTCCACGAAGAGAACCGGGTCGCCCGAGCGCGCGGCCCAGCCCGCGGCCGGCATCGCGTAGGCCGGCTCGTCCGAGCTCGCGACCAGCACGTGGTCGGGCTTCCCGGCCAGCCGCTCACGAAGGCGGTCGATCTGCACCGCGAGCTCGGCCGGGTCGTTGCCCTTCAGCTCGAGCGCCTCGAACCCCTCCGGGTTCGCCGCGGCGCCGACGACGAAGACCTGGCGCCCGGCGGTCGCCGCCGAGCCCTGAGGGTCCAGTGACCGCAGGGCGGCGGAGGTGACCGCCGGGAGGTGGCCCGACTCGGTGATCAGCACCGGGGCGCCGACCGGGTCGGCGACCAGCGATGCAGCGGCGATTCCTGCCTGCCATTCGCCCGCGTCGACCAGGGTCACCGCGTCCGGCCCGGGGATGCCGCCGGTCGAAGGGTCGACCGCGAGCGCGACCCCGGCCGCGTCGGCGACCGGGTCCGCTCCCCCGACCCTGGTCGTGTTCTTGGTCGCGAAGGCCGGGAAGCCGAGGTCCTGGGTGTCGGCGGAGGTCTGGGTCGGCGCCTCGACGACGATTCGCGGGGCCGGTGCCTGGGCGGCGATCTGCTGCTCCGTCTGGTCGCCGGCGCTCAGCAGGTAGGCCGCGACGCCGCCCGCGGCGAGCACCGCGACGATGACGAGGACGCTCGCCAGACGATGCCGGGAGAGCCAGTGCCCGAGATCGGAGAAGAAGTAGCGGATCGCGGTGAGCACGGGCGGGGAAACTTACGCGAGCTTGCGAGGTCCGCCTGCCGCCGGCCCTCCGACCCTGCGCGGCGGTATCCTCCATCCGTGGTTGACTGACCAGTCAATCGGTGAGCCTGAACACCGACAGCGGGCGCGCTCGCAGAGGCGGCCCCAGGAGGACCGATCGCCGTGGATTTCGCATTGAACCCGGAGCAACTCGAGTTCAAGGCCAAGTGCCGTCGCTTTGCGAGCGACGTCATTCGCCCCGTCGCCCACCGGCACGATGCCGACGAATCGACGCCGTGGGAGGTGATGAAGGCGGCGCGCGAGCAGGGCCTGCACGGCATCGATCACCTGCGGCGGATGGGCTCTGACCCCGACGGGATGCTCGGGATCATCTCCGCCGAGGAGCTTCACTGGGGTTGCGCGGGGATCGCGCTCGGGATCTCCGGCTCCGGCCTCGCCGCCGCCGGGATCGCCGCCTCGGGAACCCCCGAGCAGATCGCCCGCTGGGTCCCCGAATGCTTCGGCGTCGGTGACGAGATCCGGCTCGGCGCCTACGCCGTGACCGAGCCGCAGGCCGGCTCGGACGTCAAGAGCCTGCGGACGACCGCGAGGCGCGACGGCGACGAATGGGTCCTGAACGGCAACAAGGTCTTCATCACCAACGGCGGGATCGCCGACGTCCACGTCGTCGTCGCCACCGTCGACCCGGCGCTCGGCCATCGCGGGCAGGCGTCGTTCGTGGTCGGCAAGGGCACGCCCGGCCTGCGCCAGGGCAAGAAGGAGTCGAAGATCGGGATCCGCGCCTCGCACACCGCCGAGGTGGTGCTCGAGGACTGCAGGATCCCGGTCGAGAACCTGCTCGGGGGGACCGAGAAGCTGGAGCGCAAGCTGGAGCGGGCCCGGTCCGGCGAGTCCTCCGGGCGCGCCTCGAACGCGCTCGCCACGTTCGAGCTCACGAGGCCGATCGTCGGCGCGTCGGCGCTGGGCATCGCCCAGGCCGCCTACGAGTGGACGCTCGGCTACCTCGGCAACGGGGCGGGCACGGTCGACCCGTTCGAGTCGGCGCTCGACGAGAGCTCGACCGCGGGCGAGCCGCCGCTCCGCCGCCAGGGCAACCAGCAGGTCCTCGCCCAGATCGCAACCGAGATCGAGGCCGCGAGACTGCTCGTCCAGCGAGCCGCCTGGATGGGACGCAACGGGATCCCGCTGACCGGCGGCCAGGGGTCGATGTCGAAGCTGAAGTCGGGCCAGGTCGCCGTCTGGGTGACCCGGTCGTGCATCGACCTCGTCGGTCCGTTCGCCGGGACCGCGGCGTGTCCGCTCGAGAAGTGGTTCCGCGACGCGAAGATCTACGAGCTGTTCGAAGGCACCGCCGAGATCCAGCGGTTGGTGATCTCGAGGATGCAGGTGGCGGAGTACCGAGACCGCCTGCTCGAGGCCGCGGCGATCGCCGCCGAGGCCGCCGAGCCCGCCCTCGGTGGCTCTGTCCCGGCCTCGTCCTAGCGCGATTGCAGCGCCGATTGCAGCGCCGGTCGTCGTCCTGATCCCGCCCGGTCCGACGGTCTAACTTCGCTTCGCCCTGGGGTCGGGGCCGATACGCGAGCGACCGTCGCGGAGGGGCCGGCGGCACCGGCGACACGATCGAGGATGAGCATCGAGCGAAACCAGACGTCCCGCGCCGAGCGCCCACCGGCGCTCGGGTTCGCCGCGCTCTTGGCGTGTGTCGTCGGGCTCGTTGTCGCCGGTGGAGCCTCGGGCCAGGACCTGCAGTCGCAGCTCGAGTCGAAGCAATCGCAGCTCAGCGAGGAGAAGAGCCGCAAGGGAGTCCTCTCGACGGAGCTCGCCGGATACGAGGACCGGCTCAGCCAGCTCGCCGGCGAGGTGGCCGTGCTCCGCAACCGCGAGGCGATCGTCCAGGCCGAGCTCGACCGGGTGCAGAGGCGACTGCGGATCGAGAAGCACCGCCTCGAGCAACTCCGCCACAAGCTCCGCGGGTCGTTGAACATGCTCCGCAACCGGCTCGTCGACATCTACCGGTCCGGGCAGCCGGACGTGGTCACCGTGATGTTGCAGTCCGACGGCTTCGACGACCTGATGACCCGATACGAGTATCTGCGACGGATCGAGGAGCAGGACTCGTCGATCGTCGGCCACGTGCGCACGCTTCGCAACGACACTCGCGAGACCGTCGAACGGATCCAGGCGGACCGCGACGAGATCGCGGCCAAGAAGGCCGAGCTCGAGCGCACCCGGGCGCAGCTCGAGGCCCGCGAGGCCGACCTCGACGCCGTCCGCGACCAGAAGGCGGCGGCGCTCGACCAGGTCAACTCCGACATCGACCATCTCGAGGGCGACATCTCGGCCATCCAGGGCAAGATCGAGGCGCAGATCCAGGCGGCAACCGAGACCGCGACGACGCCGCTGCCCGCGGGACCGATCCAGGGCGGCAGCTCGGGCTTCATCTGGCCGGTCAGCGGGCCGGTGACGTCCGGCTTCGGCTGGCGCTGGGGACGGATGCACGAGGGCGTCGACATCGCGGTTCCCGCCGGGACCCCGATCCGGGCCGCGAAGGCAGGCACCGTGATCCTCGCCGCCTACACGAGCGGCTACGGCAACTACACCTGCATCGACCACGGCGGTGGGCTCTCGACCTGCTACGCCCACCAGTCGAGCTATGCGGTCAGCTCGGGCACATCGGTCGACCAGGGCCAGGTGATCGGCTACAGCGGTTGCACCGGCAGCTGCTTCGGCGACCATCTGCACTTCGAGGTCCGGATCGACGGCGCCGCGGTCGATCCGCTCGGCTACCTATAGAAACGCGAGAAACGGGTAGTACCTGGAAATCCAGCTCGAGCTTGCGTAGGGCTCGGGCGCTCGTTTTCGGGATTCGCCGCAGCGCGAATGGACCGCAAGGGTGATTCGATGAGCACGATCGCGCAGACGAAGCCGAGGCCGGGCAGGAACTTCAACCTTCGCGCCTTCCTCGGCGGCGGCACGGCGACGACGGCGCTGATCGCCGCCGCCGTGATCGTGTTCAGCTCGCTCGCCGCCTATGTCGCCTTCAACGGCGTGGCGATCGGCGGCGGTGGCGACGACTCCTCGAGCATCACGGTCGAGCAGAACGCCGCCGCGCACACCGAGGCGGCACGGCCGCGGCTCCGAGCGACGCCGAACGCACTCGGCGGAGCGGTCCTCGCCGGGACCGTCAAGGGCCCGACCGTCTCCGGCGCCGCCGGCGACGGTGGTGGCGGCGGCAAGGCCGCCGGAGGCGGCTCCGGCGACGGCGGAGGCGGTTCAGCGAGCGCTACTGCGCCTGCGACCGGCACGGCGCCCACGGCGCCGGCACCGGCCCCGAGCGCGCCGACCTCCCCGGCTCCCGCCAGCGCCCCGACCTCGGACGGCTCGGGCAGCTCCTCCTCGGGCGTCGTCGGCGGCGCCGTCGATCAGGTCCAGGACGCGGCCGCCAACGTCGGGGTCACGGCTCCGGTCAACCAGGCCACCGAGCAAGTCACGGCGCCGGTCGACCAGGCGGTCGACCAGACGCTCAACGACGTCGGCGGCGCGGTCGGAAACCCGAACCTCGGCGACGACGTCGGCGGCGCGGTCGACAACGTCAGCGGCCAGCTGCTTCCGTAGCCGCGAGCGCCCGCTCCAGCCAGCGCAGCGAGACGCCCTGAAGCTCGGCGTCGTGCTGGACCGAGCGGTGGTCTCCTCCGGGCGGGACGATCAGCTTCCGGGGCTCGGCGGCGCAGTCGTACAGCTGCTCGGAGAACGAGCTCGGGATCCGTTCGTCGCCGGCGGCGTGGATCAGCAACAGCGGCTTCGAGCCGATCAGCTCGACCGCGTCACGGAGGTCGTGCTCGCCGAGCCAGGCGGCGAGGCGGGCGCGCTGCTCGTCTCCGGCCCGGATCTCGAGGTCGCCGGCGCGAAGGCCGCGCAGCAGATGCTCCTCGCCGGCCGGGCAGATCGCGACCACCCCGGCGATCGCCTCCGAGGTCGCGGCGGCGTGGATCGCCATGAAGCCGCCGAGGCTCGATCCGCGCACGCAGACGCGCTCCGGGTCGACGCCCTCGGTCGAGGCCAGAGCCCGCGCGATCCGCCCGACGTCGGCAAGCGCGGCGGGGGACATCTCGTCGCGGGACTCGCCGTGGCCGCGCTGGTCGTAGGAGATCGCCGCCCAGCCGGCCGCTGCGCAGGCGCGCCCGAAGTCGGCGTGGTTCTCCTTGCAGGACCCCGCGCCGTGCACGATCACCATTCCGGGCCACGGCGGCGCCGTGACCGGGAGCCAGAGCAGATACGGGCGACCGCCGGCGTCGCCCGCGGCGCTCGGGGCGCGCGGCGCCGATCGCGAACGTCTGCTCATCGCCCTCGCAAACTAGATCACCGGGCGTCCCGGGGCGCCGTCACGTCACAATCCGTCGCCCGGATGACCGCGAGCGGGCAGACAACCCAGGCGGACCCCGTCGAGGGCTCGGCGGTCTACCCGATCGGCAGTCGGGTCGACGATCGCGGTCGCCTCGAGGTGGGTGGCTGCGACGTCGTTGAGCTCGCGCGCGAGTTCGGGACCCCGGCCTACGTCTACGTCACCGACGACATCCGGTCCCGCGCCCGCGCGTATCTCGACGCCTTCCGGGCGCGGACGGAGGAGTTCGAGGTCATCTACGCGAGCAAGGCGGCGCCGATCGCCGCGATCGAGCGTATCCTCGAGGCCGAGGGGCTTTCGATCGACGTCGCGTCGAACGGCGAGCTGTCGACCGCGCTGAGGGCGGGGTTCGACCCGTCGCTGATCCACATGCACGGCAACAACAAGTCGGCGGCCGAACTGCGCCAGGTGGTCGAGCACGGCGTCGGCCATGTGATCTGCGATTCGATCGCCGAGATCGAGCGCCTCGACCGGCTCTGTGCCGCCGCCGGGCGGAAGCAGGAGATCCTGATCCGGGTGACGCCGGGGGTCGAGGCAGGGACCCATTACTACGTCCAGACCGGTCAGCTCGACTCGAAGTTCGGCCTCGGACTCGCCGACGGCCTCGCGGCCCGCGCGGTCGAGGCAGCGCTCCGATCGGCGAACTTGCAGCTCGTCGGCCTGCACGCCCACATCGGCTCGCAGATCTTCGAGCTCGACCCGTATGTGAAGGCGATCGAGGCGCTCGCCGAGCTCGCCGACCCGGACTGGTGCCGGCTTCTGAACGTCGGCGGGGGACTCGGGATCGCCTATCTCGACGCCGACGAGCCACCCTCGATCGAGGCCTACGTCGACGTCAAGGTCCGTGGCGTCGAGCGCGTCTTCGACCCGGCGCCGCGGCTCCTCGTCGAGCCCGGCCGCTCGCTGGTCGGCAACGCCGGGATCACGCTCTACGAGGTCGGGACCGTGAAGGAGATCCCGGGCGTGCGGACCTACGTGGCGGTCGACGGCGGGATGTCGGACAACCTGCGGCCGATGCTCTACGGCGCGCGGTACGAGGCGATCATCGCCGACCGCGCCTCCGCGATGCCCGAGACGGTGGTGACGATCGCCGGGATGCACTGCGAGTCGAGCGACATGCTGGTCCGCGATGCGACGATCGCCGCGCCGCGGGTCGGCGACGTGCTCGTCACCCCGGCGACCGGCGCCTACGGGCACGCGATGGCGAACAACTACAACGCCGTCCCGCGTCCGCCCGTGGTCCTCTGCTCGGGCGGTGACGCGAGGCTCGCGGTGCGGCGCGAGACGGTCGAGGACCTGGCGAGGAGGGATGTGGAGTGAGCCGGCGGGCGGAAGCTGGCAGCTGGCAGCTGGCAGGCGAAGAGGCGACCTGCGAGCTGCAAGCTGCAAGCTGCGAGCGGGCTCCCGCGATGAGCGAGCCGGCGCGAATCGGCCTCCTCGGCCGCGGCACCGTCGGCGCCGCGTTCGCCGAGCTCGTCGGCTCGAGCGCGGCCGAGGTCGAGGCGGCAGCGAGGCGCCGCCCCGAGATCGCCGGCGTCCTCACCACCTCGGAGGGCGACTTCGAGCAGATCCTCGAGGCGAGCGAGATCGTCGTCGAGCTGATCGGTGGCACCGACCCTGCCCGCGAGTACGTGCTTCGCGCCCTGCGCGCCAAACGCCACGTGGTGACCGCGAACAAGCAGCTCGTCGCGCAGTACGGCGAGGAGCTGTTCGAGGCCGCTCGCGCGGCCGGCGTTCAGCTTCGCTTCGAGGCGGCGGTGGCCGGGGTCGTGCCGGTGATCCGAGTGATCCAGGAAAGCCTCGCGGCGACTCCGATCACGAAGGTGTTCGGGATCGTCAACGGGACGACCAACTTCATCCTCAGTGAGATGGCCGCGACCGGCGCCGACTACGCGGACGTTCTCGCCCGGGCGCAGGAGCTGGGCTATGCCGAGGCAGACCCGAGCGACGACGTCGGCGGCGCCGACGCGGCGGCGAAGATGGCGATCCTCGCCCGGCTCGCCTTCCACACCTCGGTCGAGCTCGGCGACGTCAGCTACAGCGGGATCACCCACGTCCGCCCCGACGACCTCGCGTACGCGAAGGAGTTCGGCCTCTCGCTGAAGCTGCTCGGGGTCGCCGAGCTTCGCGACGGAGGGATCAGCGTCCGCGTTTTCCCCTGCTTTCTGCACCGCGGGCACCCGCTCGCGCCGGTCGAGGGGCCGTTCAACGCGGTCATGGTCGAGGCGCCGACGATCACCGAGATCACGATGTCAGGGCCGGGCGCCGGCGGCGTCGAGACCGCCAGCGCGGTGCTCGGCGACGTCGTCTCGATCCTCGCCGGCGACGCCCCCGTGCACCAGGTGCGGCGCAACCTCGAGGTGGTCACCGATGTCTCCTCGGCGTTCTACCTGCACCTCGAGGTCGCCGACCGCCCCGGGGTGCTGGCGCGGATCGCCGACGTGCTGGGGCGCAACGAGATCTCCGTCCAGAGCGTCGTCCAGCGCGGGATGGGTGACGACGCGCGGCTCGTAATGGTCCTGCACGAGTGCCTCGAGAGTCGGTTCGATGCGGCCGCGGCCGAGATCGCGACCCTCGACTTCCTCCGTTCTGCGCCGCGAGCGATCAGGGTGATCGAGGAGGAGTTCGTTTGAGCGGCCGGGCGTGATCCGGCCGGCACGGGCCGCCGACGTGTCCGCGGTCGAGGCGATCGTCGGCCGCGCCTTCTCCCACTACGTCACCAGGATCGGCGTGCGGCCGGCGCCGATGGATGAGGACTACGCCGAGCTTGCGGCGCGCGGCGACGTCTACGTCGAGGGCGAGCCGCTGAGCGGGGTCCTGATCCTCGGCGGCGAGGACGAGCATCTGTTCGTCGAGGTGATCGCCGTCGACCCCGGTCGGCAGCGGCGTGGACTGGGCGCCGGGATGATGCGGTTCGCGGAGCGGGAGGCGGAGCGGCGCGGGGCGGGCGAGGTGCGCCTGTTCACGCACGAGCTGATGACCGAGAACCGGGCCTTCTACGCCGCGCTCGGCTACGAGGAATACGCACACCGGGTCGAGGGCCCGTTCTCGCGCGTCTACCTCCGCAAGCGGATCGCGCCCGGCGAGCGGCGAGCGAGCAACTAGGGTCCAGGCCGATGCCCAGGCCGCTGATCGACCGCTACCGCGATCGCCTCCCGCTCGAGCCCGGCGACCCTGTGGTCACCCTCAACGAGGGTTCGACTCCGCTGATCGAGGCGCCGGCGATCTCCGAGCTGGTCGGCGCCAGGGTGCTGCTCAAGTTCGAAGGCGTGAACCCGACCGGGAGCTTCAAGGACCGCGGCATGACCGTCGCCGTGTCGCGCGCCAAGGGCGCCGGGGCGGAGGCCGTGATCTGCGCCTCGACCGGCAACACCGCGGCCAGCGCCGCGGCCTACGCGGCGCGTGCCGGGATGCGCGGCGTCGTGATCGTCCCGGAGGGCAGGATCGCGATCGGCAAGCTGGCCCAGGCGCTGATGCACGGCGCCCGCGTGATCGCGCTGCGCGGCAACTTCGACCAGGCGCTCGAGATCGTCCGCCGACTTGCCGACGCGCACCCGGTCGAGCTCGTCAACTCGATCAACCCGTACCGGATCGAGGGCCAGAAGACCGCGGCCTTCGAGGTCGTCGAGGAGCTCGGCGACCCTCCCGACGCGCTCGCGATCCCGGTCGGCAACGCCGGCAACGTGACCGCGTGGTGGCGGGGATTCACGGAGCTCGACGTCGCGCCGCTGCTCTACGGCTTTCAGGCCGAGGGCGCCGCACCGCTGGTCCGCGGGGCACCGGTCGCCGACCCCGAGACGGTCGCCTCCGCGATCCGGATCGGCAACCCGGCGCGCTGGGAGGAGGCGATGGCCGCATTCACTTCGTCGCGCGGACGGGTCGAGGCGGTCTCCGACGAGCAGATCCTCGACGCGTACCGGTTGCTCGCAACCCGCGAAGGGATCTTCTGCGAGCCCGCTTCGGCCGCCGCGGTCGCCGGCATCCTGGCCCACGGGTTGCCGGCGCCCGAGAGCCGGGAGCAGCCGGCGACCGTGGTCTGCGTGCTCACCGGTCACGGGCTCAAGGATCCCGATACCGCGCTTCAGCAGGCGCCCGCCGTGATCGGCTGCGAGCCCGATCTGGCCGAGGTCGAGCGCGCCGTGCTCGACTGAAGCCGCGCGGTAGCGGCGGCGCGTCGGCGGTCGGCGATTCGGCACGGCTTCGCAATCCCCAGCGCGCCATCCGCGCGCGCTCGGCCGCGAGCCTGCGGCGATGGACCCGGTGGCAGTGCTCGTCGCGATGCTCGCCCCCCCGCGGTGCGGCGCCTGCGACGATCCGTGCGCCGCCCAGTCGGCGCTCTGCGAGGCGTGTGAATCGGCGCTTCAGGCGGCCGGCGGCGGCCGAGCCCCGGTTGCGGGTGTCGGCGAGGTGGTCTGGGCGGCCCCGTACTCGGCCGTCGCGCGCGATCTCGTCACCGAGCTCAAGTTCGGCGTTCGCCTCCGGCTCGCCGACGTCGCCGCCGGCGCCTTGGCCGCGGCGCTCGGCGCCGATCTCGTCCGGCGGCCGATCGTGCCCGTGCCGGCAGCACCCGCGCGCCGACGGGCGCGCGGGTTCGACCCGGCCGAGGAGATCGCCCGGGCGCTGGCCGCGCGCACCGGAACCGAGATCCGACTTTGTCTGGCGCGCGCCGACGGCCCGCGCCAGGTCGGCCGCCGCCGCGCGGAGCGAATCGCGAGCCCCCCGCGGGTCCGCGTCACGGCGGAGCCACCGCGCCGACCGCTGCTCGTCGACGACGTGCTGACCACCGGATCGACCCTGCGCGCCTGCGCCGCGGCGCTGATCGGGGCCGGGTCGGAGACGGTCGGCGCGGCGGTGTTCGCGAGAGCGCTTGGCGCCGGAGCCCGGTGCGCGTAGCATTGAGTCGGCGCCATACGACGGAAGGAGACGACCGTGCGAATCGAGGTCCGAGGCCGCAACATCGAGGTCACAGACGAGCTTCGCGAGCACGTCGCAAAGCGGTTCGCTCGGATCGGCCGTCAGGTATCGGAGCTCGCGTCGCTGGAGGTCGAGTTACGTCAGGAGCGCAACCCCTCGATCACCGACCGCTACGTCGCCGAGGCGAACCTCTTCCTCAAGGGAGTCACCCTGCACGCGAGCGAGGCCTCGCCGGAGATGCTGCACGCGATCCACGACCTGGCCGAGGATCTGCGGCGTCAGGTGAAGCGCCACCGCGAGAAGCGTCGCCGCCGTGCCGACACGCGCCGTTTCTCGGGCCTGCGCCGGCATACGGCATAGGCGGAGCCCGGAGCTCGCCAGGCCCCTCGGGCGGGGCGGCCGGGAACGCTCGAAGCGATCGATCGGGGGCTGCGACGACCCGGCGAAGGCCCGCGGGCGCGGTCTCGGATAGCGCTACCCTGAACGTTGATGGCACGGGGAATCATCGACAAGGCGCTGCGTCTCGGTGAAGGGCGCAAGCTGAAGGAATACGAGCGTCGGGTGGAGCAGATCACCCGCTTCGAGCCCGAGCTCGAGCTGCTCGACGAGACGGAGATCCGCAGCGCGCCGACGAGCTTCGCGAGCGTGCCCGCGAGGACGATGAGCCGCTCGACGACCTGCTCCCGGAGGCCTTCGCGCTCGTTCGCGAGGCCGGCAAGCGCACGCTCGGCCAGCGCCACTACGACGTCCAGCTGGTCGGCGGCATGGTGCTCGACTCGGGCGCGATCGCTGAGATGCGCACCGGCGAGGGCAAGACCCTGACCGCGACGCTGGCGGTCTTCCTCAACACGCTCGCCGGCGATGGCGTCCACGTCGTCACCGTCAACGACTACCTCGCCCGCCGCGACGCCCTCTGGATGAAGCCGATCTACGACATGCTCGGCGTCTCGGTCGGGGTCATCCAGTCGGAGATGGACCCGGCCCAGCGGCGCCAGATGTACGGCGCCGACGTCACCTACGGGACCAACTCGGAGTTCGGGTTCGACTACCTGCGCGACAACATGGCGAGCTCGCTCGAGGAGTGCGTGCAGCGCGAGTACACGTTCGCGATCGTCGACGAGGTCGACAACATCCTGATCGACGAGGCGCGGACGCCGCTGATCATCTCCGGGCGCCCCGAGCAGGCGGCAGACACCTACTACACGTTCGCCCGCCTCGCGAAGCAGATGGTCGGCGTCGAGATGAAGCCGAAGCTGAAGTCGCTCGGCGAGTCGCGCGACACCTCCGAGGCGAGCCACGACTACGAGTACGACGAGAAGCACAAGACCGTCGCCCCGACCGAGGGCGGCGTCTCGAAGGCCGAGGCGTTCCTCGGCGTCGACAACCTCTACGTGTCCGAGCACGGGACGCTGGTCAACCACCTGATCCAGTCCCTGAAGGCGGAGTCGCTGTTCAAGCGCGACACCGACTACGCGGTGATCGACGGCGAGGTGAAGATCATCGACGAGTTCACCGGGAGGATCCTCGAGGGGCGGCGCTGGTCCGACGGCCTGCACCAGGCGGTCGAGGCGAAGGAGGGCGTCGCGATCCGCGAGGAGAACCAGACGCTGGCCACGATCACGCTTCAGAACTACTTCCGGCTCTACGAGAAGCTCTCCGGGATGACCGGCACGGCGCTCACCGAGGCGACCGAGTTCATGAAGATCTACGAGGTCGCGGTGGTCGAGATCGACACGCACCGGCCGATGATCCGCGCCGACCACAACGACCAGATCTACAAGACGAAGGGCGGCAAGTGGGCGGCGGTCGTCAACGAGATCAAGGAGCGCCACGAGAAGGGCCAGCCGGTGCTCGTCGGCACGATCTCGGTCGAGATCTCCGAGATGCTCTCGGACGAGCTGAACCGGGCCGGGATCGAGCACTCGGTGCTCAACGCGAAGCCCGAGTACGCGCAGCGTGAGGGCGAGACCGTCGCCCAGGCGGGTCGCCTCGGTGCGGTCACGATCGCGACCAACATGGCCGGTCGCGGCGTCGACATCAAGCTCGGCGGAGACCCGGAGATGCTGGCCGAAGGCGAGCTGCGAAAGCTCGGCATCACCCCCGACAGCGAGAGCTGGGAGTCCGAGCTCGCGGAGATGAAGGAGCGGTTCAAGGAGCAGTGCGACGCCGCCGGCGAGAAGGTGATCGAGCTCGGAGGCCTGTTCATCTGCGGCACCGAGCGCCACGAGTCGCGGCGGATCGACAACCAGCTTCGGGGCCGCTCCGGGCGCCAGGGAGACCCGGGCGAATCACGCTTCTTCCTCTCCGCCGAGGACGACCTGATCCGGCTCTTCGCCGGGGAGCGGATCTACAAGATCCTCGACCGCCTCGGGCCGGTCGACGAGGACGGGGCCGAATACCCGCTCGAGGCGAAGATGCTGACGCGGACGATCGAGAACGCGCAGAAGAAGGTCGAACAGCAGAACTTCCTGATCCGCAAGCGCGTGCTCGAGTACGACGACGTGATGAACGAGCAGCGCCGGGTGGTCTACAAGTACCGGCGCGAGATCCTCGAGGGCCGCGACATGTCCGACGTCGCGCACGACGAGCTCGAGGAGGTGATCGAGCGGCTGGTCGAGACGTACACGCCCGGCGAGGTGTTCGAGGACTGGGATCTCGCCGGGCTCGAGGGCCACGCGCGCGGTCTCTGGCCGCTCCGCGTCTCGGTCGGCGAGCTCGAGCCGCAGACATCCAACCGCGAGCAGATCACCGAGCGCCTGACCAAGGACGCGCTCGAGGCGTACGACCGCCGTGAGGAGGAGTTCGGCGAGGAGCTGATGCGGTACCTCGAGCGCCAGATCCTGCTTCAGATCATCGACAACCGCTGGCGCGAGCACCTCTATGAGATGGACTACCTCCGTGAGGGCATCCACCTCCGCGGCTTCGCCCAGATCGACCCCCTCGTCGCCTACAAGAACGAGGGCTTCAAGATGTTCGAGGAGCTGATGGCCTCGATCTGGGAGGAGTACGTCCGGGTCATCTTCCACGTCGAGGTCAACATCGAGCCGGCGCAGGCCGAGGAGATGTTCGAGGCCGAGGAGCAGGCGCGCCAGCCGCGTCAGGTCCAGTACGCGGGCGGAGGCGGGACCCAGCAGCCCTCGGCGATCGGCGAGGCGCGCGACGCCGCGGGCGCTCCGGCCGCCGGCGCCGCGGCGGTCGCCGGGGCCGCGAACGGCGGCGGCGAAGCGGTCAACCCGCAGACGGTGGTGAAGACCGAGCAGGAGAAGATCGGGCGCAACGACCCCTGCTGGTGCGGTTCGGGCAAGAAGTACAAGAAGTGCCACGGGGCGTGACGGGCGGCGCCAACGCCGCGATCGTCCGCCGCCTGTTCGACGCTCTTCACGCCCAGGATCTCGACGCGCTCACCGAGCTGCTCGACCCGGCGGTCGTCGTCACATCCCTGAAGGGCACGTTCCATGGCCCCGCCGAGGTCCGGCGCTGGGCGACGAAGAGCGACGATGGGCACCTCTACTCGCAGGTGCACGTCGACGAGGTCGACGAGTTCGGCGACTACGTGGCCGTCGGTGCACGCCGCCAGTGGCGCTGGCGCGAGACCGACGAGGTCGGCGACGAGGCGCCGTTCGGCTCGCTGTTCCGGGTCTGCGACGGCCGCGTCGTCGACTGGCGCCAGCACTACGACTCGATCATCGACGCGATCGACGCGATCCCGGCCCAATAACCTGTGGCGATGGCGGATGCGCCCGTCAAGGAGGCCGTGAGCACGCGGATCGCGGAGATCCGCGAGGGCCTGACCCTGCTCGCGGACTACCTTTGACCCGCCCGGGCTCGAGTCCGAGCTGAGCCTCGCTCGAGGGCGAGATGGGAGCGCCCGGTTTCTGGGACGACCAGGAGCGGGCCGCCGCGGTCTCGGCGAAGCACGCGCGCCTCCAGAAGCGCCTCGAGACGTTCCGCGAGCTCGAGCGCGACGCCGCCGACCTCGGCGAGCTCGCCGAGATGGGCGCCGAGGACCCCGAGCTCGCGGCGGAGCTCGAGTTGCAGCTCGACTCGATCGAGCGCCGGCTGGCCGAGCTCGAGGAGGCCCGCCTGTTCAGCGGCGAGTACGACGCCGGCGACGCCGTCGTGACGGTGAGGTCGGGCGCCGGCGGCACCGACTCCCAGGACTGGGCCGAGATGCTGCTGCGCATGTACCTGCGCTGGGCCGAGCGGCGCGGCTTCGAGGTCGAGATGAAGGAGGCGTCGGCGGGAGAGGAGGCGGGTATCAAGTCGGCCACGCTGATCGCCAAGGGCGAGAACGCCTATGGGCTGTTCGCGGCCGAGCGCGGCGTCCACCGGCTGGTCCGGATCTCTCCCTTCGACGCCCAATCGCGTCGTCATACCGCCTTCGCCCAGGTCGACGTCGCGCCGCTGGTCGACGACGCGGTCTCGGTCGACCTCGACGAGGAGGACCTACGGGTCGATACCTATCGCGCCTCGGGTGCCGGCGGCCAGCACGTCAACAAGACCGACTCCGCCGTCCGCCTCACCCACATCCCGACCGGGATCGTCGTCCAGTGCCAGAACGAGCGCTCGCAGCTGCAGAACAAGGCGACCGCGATGCGGCTGATGAAGGCGCGGCTGCTCGAGGCGGAGGAGCGCAAGCGCGCCGAGGAGCTGGCGGCCGAGCGCGGCGAGCAGAAGGCGACGGAATGGGGATCGCAGATCCGCAGCTACACGCTCCATCCCTCGACCAGGGTCAAGGACCACCGAACCGGGATGGAGGTCGGCGATGCGAACCGGGTCCTCGACGGCGACATCGACGCCTTCATCCGCGAGTACCTGTTGCAGAGCGCGCGCTAGGGCCCCCGGCGCCGCCCCGACGCCCCGCCGCCGCCGATCCAACCACCCCCGATACCGGTGCGATCCACGCCCCCCGATACCGTTGGCGGATGGTCAGCGTTGCCGTCGGCGTCTCGGACGAGCCCGACCACGTCGCGGCGTTCGAGGCCGCGGCGTCGGAGGCTGCCGCCGGCCTCGAGGGTGAGTGCGATCTGGCCCTCGTGTTCGCCGCCGCGCCGCATCTGTCCGAAGCCGATTCGCTGCTCGCCGTCGTTCACGACCGGCTCGCCCCACGATCGCTGATCGGCTGTGGGGCCGGCGGGGTGGTCGGCGCCGGGCGCGAGATCGAGCACGGGCCGGGCGCGGTCGTCTGGGCGCTGGCGGCTCCGGCGGCGAGCATCGGCACCCATCATCTCGAGCTCGAGCCGGTCCAGGGCGGAGTTCGGATCTCGGGCGTGCCGGAGGAGGAGGGCCCGGGTGACGCGCTGATCGTGCTCGCCGACCCGAGCACGTTCGCGGTCGAGGCGCTGCTCGAGTGGATCAACTCGGAGTGGCCGGGGACGCCGGTGCTCGGAGGCCTGGCAAGCGCCGCGAGCCCACAGTCGGCGTCGCTGTTCCGGGACCGGGAGCTGGTCGGTGCCGGGGCCGTCGCGGCCCGGGTCGAGGGGCTCGGATTGCTCCCGTGCGTCTCGCAGGGCGCGACGCCGATCGGCCCCGAGATGACGATCACCTCGGCGACCGCGAACGTGATCGAGGAGCTCGCCTCGCGGCCCGCGATCGAGCGTCTTCGCGAGGCGATCGCCGAGCTCGACGATCGCGAGCAGGCCCTGGCCGCGCAGGGCCTGATGCTCGGGGTCGTGATCGACGAGAACCAACCCTCCTACGAGCGCGGCGACTTCCTCGTCCGGCCGATCCTCGGGCTCGACCCCGAGGCGGGGACGCTCGCGCTCGGCGACCGGGTTCGGATCGGTCAGACGGTCCGCATGCACGTTCGCGACGGAGCGACCGCGGACGAGGATCTGCGCGAGGCGCTGCGGGCGCAGTCGCTCGCACTCGGGACCGAGGGCGCCGCCGGGGCGCTGTTGTTCACCTGCAACGGGCGCGGCTCGCACATGTTCGAGGTGCCCGACCACGACGCCTCGGTGCTCGAGGACGCGCTCGGGGCACCCGCAGGCGGTTTCTTCTGCGCCGGCGAGATCGGCCCGGTCGGGGGCCGCAACTTCCTCCACGGCTTCACCGCGACGATCGCCGTCTTCCCGCGCGGCGGGTGATGGAGACGACCGCCGAGCTGGTCGCCCGGGCGCTGGCCGAGGATCTCGGGGCGGGCGACGTGACCACCGACGCGACGGTCCCGGCCGAGGCTCGGGCTCGGGCGCGGATCTCACAGAAGCAGCCGGGCGTGCTGTTCGGGCTCGAGCCCGCCGCCGAGGCGTTTCGCCAGACCGGCGCCGAGGACTTCGAGGCGTTGATCGGCGAGGGCAGCCGGCGCGACGACGTACCGGTCGAGGTGGCGGTCGTCTCGGGCCCCGCCCGGGCGCTTCTGGCGGCCGAGCGAACCGCCCTCAACCTGCTCTGCCACCTCTCCGGCGTGGCGACCCTGACCGCGCGGTTCGTCGACGCCGTGGGCGACAGCGACGCGGCGATCCTCGACACCCGCAAGACCACGCCCGGCCTGCGGGCGCTCGAGAAGGCGGCGGTCGTCGCCGGCGGCGGCCGCAATCACCGCCGCGGACTCGATGACGCGATCCTGATCAAGGAGAACCACATCGCCCTCGCGGGCGGTCTGGGCCCCGCGGTCGCGCTCGCTCGCGGCGCCCATCCCGAGCTCGAGGTGGAGGTCGAGTGCCGCAACGCGGAGGAGATCGCCGAGGCGCTCGGCGCCGGCGCCGACACGCTCCTGCTCGACAACATGGACGCCGCTGCGCTGCGCGCGGCGGTCGCCGCGCGAGACGCCGCCGGCAGCCCGGCGAAGCTCGAGGCTTCGGGCGGGATCACGCTCGCGAACGTCGCCGCGGTGGCGGCGACCGGGGTCGAGATGATCTCGGTCGGCGCCCTGACCCACTCGGCGCCGGCGCTCGACCTCAGCCTCCTGCTCGAGCCGGCGTGAGGGTAGGCTCGCGCCGATGGGACCGACGAAGGCGGTGCGGGCGAAGCGCGAGGCGATCGTGATCGAACACATGGAGTCCGAGAACCGGCATCGGTTCGACGTCACGATGGACACCTTCCACCACCCGCGCTACGAGTTGATCGCGACCGGCGATGTCTTCGACGGCGAACGCGAGGTCGCCGGATACTTCGACGAGACCCGGACCGCGTTCCCCGACCAGCGCAACCAGCTGATCGCACTCAACCATGCCGACGACGCTGTGATCGTCGAGGCGATGCTCTACGGCACCCACCTCGGCTCCTTCCGCGGGCTGCCGGCGACCGGGAGATCGTTCGAGATGCGCTTTCTGGCGATCTTCCTGTTCGAGGGTGAGGATCAGCTCGTCTGCGAGCGCGTCTACTTCGACTCCGCGACGATCCTGCGACAGCTCGGGATCGCCCACGATCCGCTCACCCTCAAGGGTCGCGTGGCGACGGTCGTCAACCATCCGGTGACCGTCGGCCAGGCGGTGGTCCGCGGGCTGCTCAAACGGTGAGGCCGCCACGGTGGGGCGTGTCTCGCTGCCCCGACTCGACCTGAGGCGAGCCGCAGGATTACTTCAGCAGCCGCGACAGGCGCCGGTCCTTGAGCACCCGTCCGCCGGTCTGACACTGCGGGCAGTAGTTCGTCTGGTGCTCGGCGAAGTAGACGGCTTCGATCGTCGTCCCGCAGCGCGGGCATGGCTCGCCCTCGCGCCTGTGGACCCGGAGCGGCATCGGCAGCTTGTCCGGGACCTGCGCGCCGACCACCTCCTCGTAGTGGTCGATCGCCGACCCGAGCACGCCGAGCCCTGCGTGCAGGGCATCGACCTCGTCGGGGCCGAGGTCCGATCCCTTCCGAAACGGCGCCAGCCTCGCCTCCCAGAGGATCTCGTCCACCCAGGAGCGGCCGATCCCGGCGATCGCCCGCTGGTCGCGGAGCAGCGGATGCAGGTGGCGCGGCTGGTCGACCGCGGCGGCGACGTCGTCTCGCCGCGGCGCCGGCCACGCCTCGGGACCGAGCGTCGCGACCATCTCGTCGGCGTCGACCCCGCCCTCGCGCAGCAGCTTCGCCCACGCCCGCTGCCTGGTCCCGAATTCCCGCAGCCGCAACTCGCGTCCGTCGCCGAGCCGGATCAGGATCCGCGAGCGGCGATCCTTGAGCGAGGCGCGCCTGTCGAAGACCTGCAGCCGTCCCGCCGACATCAGGTGGACCAGCAGGTCGAGCGGCTCCCCGTCCCCGGCCCCAAACTCGATCACCGGCATCTTGCCGACCCGGCGGACGCCGGAGATCGTCCTGCGGTCGAGCACCGACAGCGGCGGGCTGACGGTCTTCAGCGCGACCATTCCCGGCGCCAGCGTCGACTCGACCTCGGCGCCCGCGAGCGCGGCGCCGAGCCGGCGCGCGGTGATCTCGACCTCGGGCAATTCAGGCACGACTCCCAGTAAACTGGGTCGCAGTTCATTCGCTCTGTTTGAGGCCGGTCACGGGACCGGCACGGCCAGGCGAACATACGACGGAAGAAGGACGAGCATGCAGCAGCTGCCGACACTTCAGCCAATCGAGACACCCGGGCTGACGCGGGACGAGATCGCGAGCCTCTCCGACGAGGTCCGCGCACTCGCCGCGCAGCGAAACGCGGTCATCCTCGCCCACAACTACCAGGTGCCCGAGATTCAGGACGTCGCCGACCGGATGGGCGACTCGCTCGGGCTCTCGCGGGCTGCGGCGTCGACGGACGCCGACGTGATCGTCTTCTGCGGCGTCCACTTCATGGCCGAGACCGCGTCGATCCTCTCGCCCGCGAAGACGGTGTTGATCCCCGACCCGGATGCGGGCTGCTCGCTCGCGGACTCGATCGACGCGGACCAGCTGCGCGCCTGGAAGGCGGACCATCCCGGCGCGATCGTGGTCATGTACGTGAACACGTCGGCCGAGGTCAAGGCGGAGACGGACTACTGCTGCACGTCATCCAACGCGGTCGCCGTCGTCGAGCACATCTGGGCCGAGCACGGCCCCGAGACGGAGATCCTCTTCGGCCCCGACATGTGGCTGGGATCGTTCGTCGCCCGGGAGACCGGCCTCGCCTCGGACCCGGTGCGCTACGCGCGCTTCCACGTCTGGGACGGCGAGTGCCACGTCCACGCCGGGATCCGTCCCGAGGACATCACCGAGACCCGGTCCGAGCACCCGGACGCCGAGTTCCTGATCCATCCCGAGTGCGGCTGCTCGACCCAGGCGCTCGAGTACGTCGCCTCCGGCGACATCTCCTCGGACGGGGTGCACATGCTCTCGACCTCGGGGATGCTCGATCACGTCTCCGAGCACCCCGACGGTGAGTTCATCGTCGCCACCGAGAACGGAATGCTCTACCCGCTCCAGCAGGCGGCGCCCGAGGCGCGGCTGATCGAGGCGAACCGGATGGCGTTCTGCAAGTACATGAAGATGATCACGCTGCCGAAGCTACGAGACTCGCTTCGCGAGATGAAGGTCGAGGTCAAGGTGCCGGTCCAGATCGCCGAGCGCGCCCTGATCCCGATCGAGCGGATGGTTGCAATCGACTGACAGTTCGTGGTTGCAATTCACCGGCGCTGTCGGATAGGGTCCGCAGACCATTCACATCAGCCGGGGGGATGTGCCGTATCTGTGCGCCGTCCTCCCCGACCACAGGAGCCTAGATGCCCAAGCAGGTGGACGTTTCAGGAGCAGGACAAGCGGTTGACCGACGGCCGTTGAAACGGCGCACACTCGCCGTGACGATCGCCGCGATCGCCGCGATCGCGGTCGGGATCGTCGGTGCACCGGCGGCCCAGGCCGCCCCCGACAGCGAGGGGAGCGACTTCTGGCTCGCGTTCACGGGCAACTTCAATGGCGGCGCCCAGAAGACGCTGTTCATCACCGGGCGCACGGCGACCAGCGGTACGGTCGACATCCCGGGGCTCGGGTTCTCGTCGCCCTTCAACGTCACCCCCGGGACGGTGACCTCGGTCGACCTGCCGGCGGACAGCGAGCTCGACAATGCGGAGGGCGTTGAGGCGAAGGGGATCCACGTCACCGCCGCCAATGAGGTCTCGGTCTACGGGCTCAGTCGGCTTCAGTTCACCACCGACGCCTACCTCGGGCTGCCGACCGACGTGCTCGGCACCCACAACCTCGTGCTCGGGATCGGCACCGGGCTCGGCGGCACCTCGGAGTTCGGGATCGCCGCGAGCGAGGACGGAACGACGGTGACGATCACGCCGACCGTCGACGGGGCCGGCGGGAGGACCGCGGGCACCCCCTACAACATCTCGCTCAACAAGGGCGACGCGTACCAGTTGCGGGCGGCCGTCGCGCAGACGGATCTGAGCGGCACCGTGGTCGAGTCGGACAAGCCGGTCGCCGTCTACGGCGGCCACCAGTGCGCAAACATCCCCGACGAGAACTTCACCGCGTGCGACTACATCGTCGAGCAGATGCCGCCGACCGACACCTGGGGGCGGAGCTTCGTCACCGTGCCGCTGAAGACCCGTCTGAACGGCGACACGTTCCGCTTCCTCGCCTCCCAGGACAACACCACGGTCTCGGTGAACGGCTCGCCGGTGGCGACCCTGAACCGCGGCCAGGTCCACCAGCAGATCATCGACGGCCAGTCGGAGATCAGCTCCGACAAGCCGATCCTCGTCGGCCAGTACTCGAACTCGTCCTCCTACGACGGGGTCACCTCGGATCCGTTCGAGATGCTGATCCCGCCCCAGGAGCAGTTCCTCAGCGCGCTACACGGTGAGCACCCCGGCCTCGGGCTTCTCGGGCAACTTCATCAACCTGGTCGCCCAGACATCCGACACCGGCAACGTGGCCCTCGACGGCGGCGCGGTCGGCTCGGGGGCGTTCAGCCCGATCGGCTCGAGTGGCTTCTCGGGTGCCCAGGTGGACGTCGCGCTCGGCGCCCACAACCTGAATTCGAACCAGCCGTTCGGCGCCTTCCAGTACGGGTTCGCGTCGTTCGACTCCTACGGCTATGCCGGCGGCGAGGCGTTCGCGCCGATCGCGCGGGTGGCGTCGATCACGGTCGAGCCGCCGACCGAGAGGATCCGCGTCAACACCGAGCGGTGCGTGACCGCGACACCGCGCGACACGAACGGGACCGGAGTCCCCGACGTGCGGGTCGACTTCGAGGTCACGGGCGTGAACACGGCGTCCGGGTTCCAGACGGCGGACTCGAGCGGTAACGCGCAGTTCTGCTACACCGGCACGAACCTCGGCGACGACACGATCAAGGCGTCGGTCGGCCAGATCTCCGGCACGGCGACGAAGACCTGGGTCCTGTCGCTGGGCACCTGCAAGGGCAAGGAGGTCACGATCGACGGCACCGACGGCAACGACACGATCACCGGCACGGACGCAGCGGACGTGATCTCGGGCAACGGTGGCAACGACACGATCAGCGGCCTGCAGGGCAACGACGCGATCTGCGGTCGTTCCGGAAACGACAAGGTCAAGGGTGACGAGGGCAACGACCAGGTGCTCGGCGGCAAGAAGAAGGATCAGGTCAAGGGTGGAGACGGCAACGACTTCGTCCGCGGCCAGACCGGAAAGGACAAGCTCAGCGGCGGCGACGGCAACGACAAGCTGATCGCCAACAAGGGTGCCGACAAGCTGAGCGCGAACGCCGGCAACGACAAGCTCAAGGCGAGCAACGGGGACGACAACCTCTACGGCGGCCCGGGCAACGACAAGCTCGACGGCGGCCCGGGGCACAACCGCTGCTTCCCCGACGGCGGCAAGAACACGGAGAAGAACTGCAACTAGGCGAGCGGATCGGGCGGGGCGCCTCGGCGTCCCGCCCGGCCCGGCCGCCTGCAGACCGCCGACGAGCGGGCTCGCAGTGATAGCTTGAGCGCGTGCTCGGGGTTGCGGCGCGACTCATCCTCGGGGGGCTGCTCGCGGCGACCGGGTTCGCGAAGCTGGCGAGCCCGGGCTCGAGCCGGGCCGCAACGGCCACCTTCGGGATCGCCGGCCGGCGGACGCAGTGGCTGGCGTGGGCGCTCCTGATCGGCGCCGAGCTGCTGCTCGGGATCGGCGTGATCGCGGGGTCGGACACCGCAGCCTGGCTCGCGGCGGCGCTGATGGGGATCTTCGCGGCGACGATGGTCGGCGCGATCCTCCAGGGCAGGGCCGGCGCTCCCTGCGCCTGCTTCGGCGCCCGCTCGACCGTGAGCTGGACCGCGGTCGCCCGCAACCTGGCGCTGGCGATCGGATTCGCGGCGCTGACGTTCCTTCCCGAGGACCGGCTGTCCACCGACCAGTGGCTCGGGCTCGGGCTGGCTGATCGCGCTGCTCGCCTGCGCGGCGCTCGTCGTCGCGGTCCTCGCTCTCGCCCGGGAGGTCGGAATGCTGCGCCTGCGGCTCGGGCCCGCATCGGCGCTCGAGATCGCCGGCGAGGGCCCGGACCTCGGCCTCAGGACCGGCCTGATCGCCCGTTTCGAGCCCGGTCCGGCGACCGAGCTCGCGCTCGGCGTCTTCCTCTCCGAGGGCTGTCACGTCTGCCGCGGACTCGATCCCGCGATCCGCTCGCTGGCCGCCGACCCGATCCTCGCGGTCCAGACCTTCGACGAGGTCGCCGACGCCGAGGTCTGGGGCGAGCTCTCGATCCCGGGTGCGCCCTACGCCGTAGCCCTCGATCCCGACGGGACCGTGCTCGCGAAGGGCGCGTTCAACACCCTCGCCCAGCTCGAGAGCGTGATCGCGACCGCCGGGCGGCGTCGCGCCGACCGCGGTCTGGTGGAGTCGCTCGGTGTCTGAGCCGGCCGAGCGCGCGTTCGAGTCCCTGGCGCAGAACACGTCGCGGCGCGGATTCCTGTCGCGGGTCGGTGCCGCGCTCACGGCGGTGACGGCGAGCGGGCTCGTCGGCCGGGCGACGGAACGGGCGGACGCCGAGCGCTACTACGGATTCTGCGGCCACACCTATACGACCCATCCCTGCCCGCACCCGACGGGTCTTCCCCGCATCGACTTTCACGGATATCCGCTGCGCGCCTCGGACGGCCAACCGATCGACAATCTCGGCCGCCCCGTGAACGGCAAGGGCCAGCCGGTCGACAACCGGGGCGAGGTCCTGCGCGACCCGGACGGACGGCCGCTGCCACCGGCGCCGCGGACCAAGGTCTGCGACGAGACGTCGCGCCGCTTCGGGATGAGGACGTGGACGGACGGCAGCTGGTATCGCTGCTGTTCCGGCCACGTCCGCAAGCTCTCGGACTGTTGCTCGTACTCGCAGAAGCGGATCAACGGTGACGCCGCGCTCGCGGGCTACTGCCATCACGGACGCAAGGTCTTCTGCGTCATGTACGTGCAGACGAAGGTCCCGTGCTGAGCGTCGCGCTCGCGCTCGCCGCCGTGCTCGCCGGCGTCGCGGGCACCTGGTCGCCATGCGGTTTCTCGATGATCGAGACGATCGGCCCCGCCGGACACACGGCTGGCCGGGCGACGACGATCGCCGCCTGCGCCACCTTGACCCTCGGCGCGGCCGCCGGCGGCGTGCTCACGTACGGCGCCCTCGCGGTGCTCGGAGCGCTGCTGCAGGCGGCGGGCTTCGGCGCCCCGTACCTGGCCGCGGCGGTGCTCGCCGCCGCCGCGGCGGTCGGTGAGCTGCGCGGAGCGGCGATCCTGCCGCAGGTCCGGCGCCAGCTCCCCGAGCACTGGCGGCGGCTGATGCCGATGCCGCTCGCCGCCGGCCTCTACGGGGTGCTGCTCGGGCTCGGCTTCACGACCTTCGTGCTCAGCTTCGGGGTCTTCGCGCTCGCCGGGATCGTCTTCGCAGTCGGCGATCCGGCGGTCGGGATCGCGGTCGGACTCGCGTTCGGCGTCGGCCGCGCGCTGCCCGTGGCGCTGGTCGCGCCGATCGCCGATCGCGAGTCCGGCAAGCGGGTCCTCGAGACGATGGCCGAGCGCCCCGCGATCTACCGCGGGCTGCGCCGCGGCGACGGGATCGCGCTGCTCGTCGCCGCGGCGGCGCTCATCGTCCCGAACACGGCGGGCGCCGCACAGACCGAGGCGAGGCGGGCGGCGGATCCCGCGGTCGGTGGCGGCGATCTCGCCTTCCAGCGCCCCGACGGGAGCGCGGTCCTTCGTCGCGACGGCCGCAGCCTGGAGCTCCCGGGAGCCGAGCCGGCGCTCGGAGACGGACGCGTCGCGCTCGTCAGCGGCGGGCGGATCGAGATCCTCTCGGCTGCGGATCTGGCCGTCGTCGCTCGGCTTCGGGCGCCCGACGCGGACGCGGTCGCGATCTCCCGCCACTGGCTGGTCTGGCGCGAGCACCGAAACCGCCGCGACTTCCTGCGCGCTCGAAGCCTCTCCGATCCACGCGCGCCCGGGCCGGTCCGGTCGCTCGCCGTCGCCGGTCGCCGGGCGCAGATCGGACGCCCGAGCCTCGACGACAACCGGGTCGTCTACGCCCGCGCGACGCCGCACGCGAACCTGATCGTCAAGCGCGCTCTAGGCGCCCGCAAGCCCGGCCGCGCCAAGGCCACGGTGATCCGCTCTGTGATCGCGGGGCTCTCGAACCCGGCGATTCGCGGCAATCAGCTGCTCTACGTGCGCAGCACGCGCCGCGGCGACGTGCTGAAGCTCGTTTCGATCGGAGGCAGGGGCAGCGGCAGGACCCTGCTCGTCCGCCGCGGCGCGACGCTGTGGTCGACGGCGCTGTCCGAGAAGCGCGCCTACGTCACCCTGATCGCGGGCACGGCGCCGCGCGAGAAGATCCTCTCCGTGGGGCGCTGAGCGCTACTCGTAGGCGAGCGCCTCGAGGACGTCGTGTCGTGAGGCCCGCCTCGCCGGTCCGATCGCTGCCAGCACCCCCGCGATCGCGGCGAGGACCAGCAGCGCGAGCAGCGTCCCGACCGGGATCGTCAGCGTGAAGCCCTCGTCGGCGAGCGGGCGGCTGGCGATGATCGCGAAGACGACGCCGAGGATCGCCCCGAGCACCGCCCCGATCAGCGCCGTGATCACCGCCTCGTAGCGGACGATCCGCCTCACCTGGCGTCGCGAGGCGCCGAGCGCCCGGATCAGCCCCAGCTCGCGGGTGCGCTCGTGGATCGAGAGCGCGAGCGTGTTGACGATCCCGAACAGCGACACGAGCACGGAGAGCAGCAGCAGGGCGTAGACGATCCCGAGCAGCGAGTCGAGCTGCTTCGCGATCGAGTCCTTGAGCCCCTGACGATCCTCCGACTTGACCGTGGGATAGTCCGTCGCGAGCGCCTCGTCGATCCCGGCGCGCACCGTCGTCGCGTCGGCGCCCGGTGCGAGTCCGACGAAGACGTTGGTCACGTCACGTGATTCGCCGTAGGCGGGGGCGTTGACGTCGGACGCGGCGTAGTCGCCGATGAAGTCCGTGTTGTCGGTGAACGCGCCGGTGACCTCGTAGGTGATCGTCTTGCCGCTCGCCGTCTTGGCCTCGAACGTGTCGCCGACGCCGATCCCGTTGTCGGCTCCCCACTTCTCGTCGATCACCGCGTCCGTGGGGCCGAGGTCGGTGAGCAGCGATTGCGATCCCTGCGTCCAGTCGAGCGACAGCACGTCGGCCGCCGTCCGTGGATCGATCAAGGTCAAGAAGCCCGATCCCGAGCCCTCGACCTCATCCTGGGTGTAGCGCAGCGGCGAGGCTACCCCGACTCCGTCGACGCCCCGGACCGCGGCCACGGTGCTCGCCGGGATGTCGGAGAAGCCGTCGTCGTTGGAGACGATCAGCTCACCGGCGATCGTCTTGTCGATCGCATCGTCGATCGACCCACGCAGGCCGGCGGCGAACACGGCGACGAATGAGACCAGCGCCAGCCCGATCATCAGCGCCGCCGCGGTCGAGGCGGTGCGGGCCGGATTGCGGATCGCGTTCTCGCGCGCCAGACGCCCGGGGATCCCGCGCAGCTTCTCGAGCGGGACACCGACGAGCGAGGCGAGAGGCGTGACCAGCCTCGGGCTCAGCAACGCGACCCCGAGCAGGACCGCTGCGGCGCCGATCCCGACCCAGGCCTCGGCCGGCGAGAGGGCGTCGAAGAGGCCGACGACCATCAGGCCGAGGCCGGCCGCGATCAGGCAGATCGCGGCGATCGTTCGGGCACGACGCTCGCGGGTGGTCGCCGGCACGGCACCGTCGCGCAGGCCCGCGACCGGCGGGACCCGGGTCGCCCGCAGCGCCGGCAAGAACGCCGCGACCACGGTCAGCCCGGTGCCGAGCAGCAGCCCGACGATCACCGTCCGGGCCGCGATCACGGTCCCGGTGCTCGGCAGATCGATGCCGAGCGCCTTGAACAGCGAGTTGATCAGGGGCCCGAACCCGATCCCGGCGAGGACGCCGAGGATCGCGGCGCCGAGTCCGATCGCGAACGCCTCGATCACCACCGAGGAGAGGATCTGACGCCGGTTTGCGCCCAGCGTGCGCAGCATCGCGAACTCGCGGGTCCGCTGGGCGACGGTGATCGAGAACGTGTTGAAGATCAGGAAGGCGGCGACGAACAGGGCGACCCCGGCGAAGATCAACAGCGCCGTCTTCAGGAAGCCGATGAACTGGCCGACGTCGTCGCGCTGGGACTGCACGTTCTCGGCTCCGGTCTTCGCCTCGAGCGAGTGCGGCAGCGCCGCGGTCAGGTTGGCGGCGAGACGCTCGGGCGTCGTCCCCGGATCGGCGGCGACCTGGATCTGGTCGAGCCGGCCCTGCTTGGCGGTGATCCGCTGCGCCTCGGGGAGGGTGAACTCCGCCAGCGTCGCGCCCCCGAACGAGTCGACGCTGCCGAGCGTCGCGATCCCCGAGACGGTGTATTCGCCCGTCGCGCCCTTGCCGGCGATCTCGATCCGGTCGCCGACCGCGAACCCCTCGTCGTCGGCAGAGGCCTTGTCGATCACGACCTCGTCGGCCGTCGTCGGCTTGTGGCCCTCGACGTAGGTGAGCGGGTCGAAGCGCTCGGGGACGACCGAGAAGCCGAAGCTCGGCGCCCCGTTACCGCCCCGGGGGTCGCCGTCCGCGCCGATGATCGAGACCTGCGGATCGCTGATCCCGCCGGCGGCCGCGGCGACGCCGTCGACCCGCTCGACCCGGTCGAGGACGTGCTCGCTGAACGGCGGCACCTGGCTGTCCTCGGTGTCGATCACCTCGCGCGTCGTGACGACCGCGTCGACCCCCTTGTTGGACTGGGTGAAGATCTCGTCGAAGGAGCGATCGATCGTGTCGGTGAGCACGTAGGTGCCGGCGACCATCATCACCCCGAGCACGATCGCGAGCGCGGTCAGCGCGGTGCGGAGCTTGCGCTCCGCGAGGTTGCGGATCGCGATCGCAGCCATCAGGCCACCTGCTGCATCAGGCCCGCGACCTGCTCCGCGTCGACGGCGGGCTCGTCGCGGACGATCCGGCCGTCGACCAGCACGAGGACGCGATCGGCGACCGCGGCGGCGACCGGGTCGTGGGTGACCATGACCACGGTCTGGCCGAGCTCGTCCACCGCTCGCCGCAGCAGCGCCAGAACCTCGTCGCTGGTCCGGGAGTCGAGGTTGCCCGTCGGCTCGTCGGCGAACACGACCGCGGGTGCGCTGAGCAGCGCCCGGGCGATCGCGACCCGCTGCTGCTGTCCGCCCGAGAGCTGAGCCGGGCGGTGATCGAGCCGGTCGCCGAGCCCGACCGCGTCGATCAGCTGCTCGAGCCGGGCCGGATCGGGCTTCCGGCCGGCCAGCTTCAACGGCAGGAGGATGTTCTCGCGCGCGTCGAGCACCGGCAGCAGGTTGTAGAACTGGAACACGAAGCCGACCTTGTCGCGGCGCAGCTCGGTCAACTCGGCGTCGTCGAGCTCGCCGAGGTCGATCCCGTCGATCACCACGGTCCCCGCGGTCGGCCGGTCGAGGCCCGCGAGGCAGTGCATCAGGGTCGACTTTCCGGAGCCGGAAGGACCCATGATCGCCGTCAGCCGGCCTTTGGGGAAGTCGACGTCGACGCCGTCGAGCGCCCGCACCTGGGCCTGCCCCTCCCCGAACACGCGGCCGACGTCGACGGCTCTGACGATTGGCAGATCGGTGGATTGGCTCAACTCGGTTCCTTTCGGATCTGGGGCGGCGGCGAATGTTGGCGATCCGTGGCCGCTCGTGCAATCGGGGATTTCCCCCATCCGACCCTGGCCGGATGCTCCCTGGCGCCATCGGGGCGAAACCGTCCGACGCCGCGCGGCCCGGCGGTCCCGGTCGCACGGTAGAGGGTCGCGCCCGAGTTCGCCACGGCAGTTGCACTTTCGGCGGATCGGGAGCCGCGGTGGCGTCCGGCCGGGCGCATACGTTGCCCGTGGTGTCATCGGACGCGGCTCGAACGATCAGCGCTAACCTCGCCGCCGTGACCCATCTGCGGCCGGTCCCCGACCCACAGCCGCCGCAGCGCCGCGGCGAGAGTCAGGCTCCGCAGGCCTCGATCGCCGAGCTCGAGCGCTGGGCGACGCTGCTGCGCAGCGAGTGCGTGCGCATGCTCGCGGTCGCCAAGTCGGGCCACCTCGACTCGTCGCTCTCGGCCGCCGACATCATCGCGGCGCTCTACTACCGGGTCCTGCGCCACGACCCGACAGACCCGGGGTGGCGTGAGCGCGACCGGTTCGTGCTCTGCAAGGGCCACGCGGCGCCGATCCAGTACGCGGCGCTCGCCCACCACGGCTACTTCCCGCTCGAGGATCTGATGGGCGTGCGCCAGATCGGCGCCCAGCTCCAGGGTCACCCGGACATGAACCGCACCGCGGGCGTCGAGGTCTCCACCGGGTCGCTCGGCCAGGGCCTCTCGATGTGCGTCGGCATCTGCCTCGGGCTTCGCCTCGACTCCCTCGACGAGACCGCGCAGGTCTTCGGCGTCCTCTCCGACGGCGATTGCCAGGAGGGCCAGACGTGGGAGGCGGCCGCGGCGGCCCCGCACTTCGGGGTTCGCAACCTGACCGCGATCGTCGACTACAACCACCTGCAGACCGACGGCACCACCGAGGAGGTCATGGACACCGGTGACGTGCGGGCCAAGTTCGAGTCGTTCGGCTGGGACGCGGTCGAGATCGACGGCCACGAGATGGCCGAGGTGGTCGAGGCCCTGGAGCGCAGTCGCAGCCTCGACCGCCCCGCCGCGATCGTCTGTCAGACGAAGAAGGGCAAGGGGGTATCGGCGATGGAGGGAAGGTTCGGGTTCCACGGCAAGCCGCCGAGCCCGGAGCTCGCCGCCGAGGCCCTCGAGGAGCTGGGGGCGCGGCTCGATCAGCAGACCAGGGCGCTCGAGGCGGAGCGAGGGAACGGCTGAGGTGCCGGCCGAGCCGAAGACCGAGCCGACCGCGACGCGGAACGCCTACGGCGAGGCGCTCGTCGACCTCGGCGAGGCGCACGAGGAGGTCGTCGCGCTCGACGCCGACCTCGCCGTCTCGACGCAGTCGATCAAGTTCGGAAGGCGGTTTCCGGAGCGGTTCTTCAACTGCGGCGCCGCCGAGGCGAACATGATGTCGATGGCCTGCGGCTTGGCGGCCACCGGCAAGGTCCCCTACGCGTCCACCTTCGCGATCTTCGCCGCCGGCCGCGCCTACGACCAGGTCCGGCTCGGAATCGCGCACAACGCGCTCAAGGTCCGGATCGGCGCTTCGCACGGAGGCGTCTCGCTCGGCGAGGACGGCGCCTCGCATCAGATGATCGAGGACATCGCGCTGATGCGGGCGATGCCGAGGATGCAGGTCGTCGTGCCGGCCGACTACAACCAGGCCTACCGCGCGGTGATCGAGAGCTACGAGGCCAACGACGAGCCGATGTACCTGCGCCTCGGGCGCCCCGCGACTCCGGTCGTCTACGACGAGATCCCCGAGACCCTCGCGACCGGCGTCGACATCGTCCGCGAGGGCAAGGACATCTCGCTGATCGCCACCGGCCACATGGTCTGGCGGGCGATCGAGGCCGCCGAGAGCCTCGAGGCCGAGGACGGGGTCGAGGCCGAGGTCGTCAACGTGTCGATCATCAAGCCGCTCGACTCGGGGGCCGTCCTCGAGTCGCTGTCGAAGACCGGCGTCGCCGTGACCGCGGAGGAGCACCGGGTCGCCGGCGGGCTCGCGGACGCGGTCCGAACGGTCGCCGCCGAGCAGCACCCGGTGCCGATCTTCGCCGTCGGGATGGGCGACGAGTTCGGGCTCTCGGGCACCGGCGAGGCGTGCATGGAGCACTTCGGGCTCACCGCGAGAGGGATCGCCGACCGCGCCCGCGAGGCGCTGCTGTTGAAGCCGATCGTCTCCCGCCCGCCCCTCTTCGGCCCCGAGTGGACCTGAGCCGGCGCCTCAGGTCGGCGTGCCGCCGCGTCTCGCCCTCCTCGCCCTCCAGCAGGCGGCGCTGGGTGAGCGTGTAGAGCAGGCCGAGCGCCGGCAGCACGAGCACCGCGGCGACGACGAAGACGATGATCACCATGGTCAGCGTCGGCCCGGTGCCGGCGCCGTCGGAGATCGTCAGCGCGGTCGGCAGCAGGTAGGGGAACTGGGCGACGCCCCATCCCCAGATCACCGCGACCACGGCGCCGACCGCCAGCGGGCGGGCGCCGCGGCGAGTGCCACGGCGAATCAGCACCAAGGCCCCGATCCCGCACAGCGCCGAGGCGATCACCAGCGGCAGAGCGTCGGAGGTGAGGCCGTCGTAGACGTAGCGGGCGTCGTCGCGGAGGACGAAGATCCCGGCGACCGCGATCGCGCCGGTGACCAGCGCCGCCACCAGGGCGCGGGTCGAGAAGTAGCGCTCGAGGTCCTCGTCGCCGGCGTGGCGGGCGTCGGTGATCAGGAAGACGGCCGCCAGGTAGGCGCCGGTGGCCACGAAGAGGACGCCGATCAGGATCGAGACCGGGTTCAGCCAGCTCGACCACGGGTCTCCCGCGGCGTTGCCGACCGGTACCCGGCCCGAGGCGATCGCGCCGACCACGGTACCCATGAAGAACGGGGTGATCACCGACGAGGCCGCGAACAGATGCTCGGCGAAGCTGCGCTCCCGCGGCCGCTTGACGACCTCGTGGAAGGCGAAGCCGGATCCGCGCAGGACGATCCCGAGGGCCGCCAGGCAGAGCGGAATGAACAGCGTCGACATCACCGCCTCGAAGGCGACCGAGAACGCGGTCCACAGGACGACGAGGATGAAGATCAGCCAGACGTGGTTGGCCTCCCACACCGGCCCGATCGCCGAGTCGATCAGCCTCCGCGCCCGCTCGCCGCGCTCGCCGCCGCCGCCGACCAGCGACCAGAACCCGGCGCCGAAGTCGGCGCCGCCGAAGACGGCGTAGAGCGTCGCGCCGACCCAGAGGATCGCGGCGCAGATGTCGGCCTTGCTCACGCTTCCGCCCCCTCGGCCGACGGCGGCGGCGGCGGCCTCGGCCCGGGGTCGTACGGGGTGTCGACCGAATCGGGTCCCTCCTCGCGCCAGCGCCGCGCCATCCGGCGCAGGATCAGCACCGTCGCGGTGCCGAGCAGCGGCGTAGAGGACGAGCACGATCGAGAACGTCAGCCAGACGCCGCTGGCGCCGGTGACCGCCTCCTCGGTCCGCATCACGCCCTGGACGATCCAGGGCTGGCGCCCGACCTCGGTGACGATCCAGCCGCACTCCATCGCGACGATCGCGGCGACCCCGGAGACCGCGACGGCGCGCAGGAACCACGGCGTCTTCGGGATGTCGCGTCTTCGCCACCAGACGAAGCCGAACCAGGCGCCGAGCGCGATCAGCGCGCGTGCCGATCCCGACCATCGCGTCGAACGACCAGTGCAGCATGGTGTTGGCGGGCGGGCGCTCGTTCGCCGGGCACCGAGTCGAGGCCGGTCACCTCCGTGTCGGTACTGAAGTCGACCAGGAACGAGTCGAGCCCGGGGATCCCGATCCCCCCTTGACCCCGTCGTCGGTGCAGATCCCGCCGATGTACTCGGTTACGTCGCGGTGAGTGTGGTCGACGCATTCCATCGCCGCGAACTTGATCGGCTGGTCCTCGGCGATCGCCCGCGCGGCGGTGTCGCCGACCATGAACTGAATCGGGGCCAGGATGCAGCCGACGGTGAGCGGGATCAGCAGGCCGAGCCGGTGGTGGCGGTCGCGGCGCCCGCGAAGCATCCCGACGGCGTACACCGAGGCGACCAGGAAGGCGGTGACCAGGTAGGCGGCGAGGATCATGTGGATCACCTCGTAGCCGGTCGCCGGGGTGAACATCACCTTCAGCGGGTCGATGTCGGTGACGTTGCCGGCGGCGTCGAGCGTGTAGCCCTGCGGCTGGTTCATCCAGGCGTTGACGCTGACCACCGAGTAGGCGCCGCCGATCCCGCAGATCGCGATCGGCACCCCGGTCCAGAAGTGCGCCCAGCCGCGAGAGCCGGTTCCAGCCGAAGATGTAGATCGCGATGAAGATCGCCTCGAGGAAGAAGAAGATCCCCTCGATCGCGAACAGGATCCCGAACACGTCGCCGAAGCGGCCGGTGAACGCCGGCCACAGGAGGCCGAACTCGAACGAGAGCACGGTGCCGGTGACCGCGCCGACCGCGAAGGTGACCGCGGCGACCTTCGACCAGCGCCGGGCGAGCCCGAGCGCGACCGGGTCGTCGCGCTTCAGCCCGATGTAGTTGGCGATCAGCATCATCGCCGGGAAGGCGACGCCGAGGCAGGCGAGGATGATGTGGAAGCCGAGCGTGAACGCCATCTGGCTGCGCGCCGGCAGCAGCTCGGACGATGCCGCGAACGTCGTCAGCGCGGTCATCGAGTCACCATCAGGGCAGTCTTCAGGAGGCGAGCAGCCTGTGCTGTGCGGCCGCTGCGATCTTCCGGGCAGAGGGCGTAGCCATGCCTCGTAAGCCTATGCCGAACCGGCGGGGCGGGGCATCATCCCGACCGGGTGATTGAGAGTCGGCGTCGGGCGCGATCAGCAAGCGGCCGGGGGTCAGCCGGCTGCTGCGGCCTGAGCGGGCTCGGCGTCTCGCCGGGCCGCGTCCTCGGCGTCGTATTCGGCGTGCAGGCGGGCCTCGTCCTCCTTGCTCGGGAAGTACAGGCGGACGATCAGGGCGCCGAGCAGGATCGCGACGATCCCGGCCAGGTAGGCCCACTGGTCGCCGTCGAGGAACGAGCTGCGCGCCGCGGCGATGATCTGCTTCGAGTACTGCGGGTACTGACCGGGCGACCTCGGCGGCGCTCGAGAACGATTTCTCGAGCTCGGACTGGACGTTGTTGGTGACCTTGTCCTGGTTCGGGGCCGAGGCGATCGCAGCCGAGATGGCGGTCGCATAGCCCGCGGTCAGTACCGCGCCGAGGATCGACTGCATGATCGCGCCGCCCAGATCGCGCTGCAGGTCGCTCGTCCCCGACGCCATCCCGACACGTGCGACCGGGACCGAGCCGGTCAGCGAGTGCGAGGCCGGGGTGCCCGCAAAGCCCACCCCCATGCCGACCAGCAGGTAGGCGAGGCCGACCTCCCAGTAGGGCGTGCTCTCGTCCCACAGCAGCAGCATGGCCAGGAAGCCGAGCAGGCAGAAGAAGTAGCCGACCAGAAGCGTGAACCGCGACCCGCGCGCCTCGATCAGCTTCGCCGAGCGCGGGGCGATCAGGACCATGCCGAGCGCGGCGGGGAGGATCGCCGCCCCGGCGTCGAGGGTCGAGTACTCGAGCACGTTCTGCAGGTACTGCTGGCCGATGAACATCGCCCCCATCAGGGTCCCGAAGACGATGATCCCGGCGATCGCGGCGACCCAGAAGGTGCGGCGGCTCGCGACCCCGAGGTCGTAGAGGGGAGCCGCCGCGCGACGCTGGCGGATCACGAACGCCCCCGCCGCGGCGAGCGCGATCAGCCCGAGGCCGAGCGCGACCGTGCCCTCGCTGGGGACCGCCGCGAAGTTGATCGCCAGCACCAGCACCGCGATCATCATCACGGAGAGGATCCCGCCGAGGTTGTCGACCGGGTCGGTCGTCTCGTTGACGTGGGCCGGCACGTGGCGGAACGCCATCCAAAGGGCGACCACGGCCAGCGGCAGTGTGATCACGAACACCGATCCCCAGTCGAACTGGGTCAGCATCGCGCCGGCGAGCAGCGGCCCGAGCGACGAGATCGCCGCTCCGAGCCCGGACCACAGCGCGATCGACCGGGTGCGCGCCTGCCCCGACCACAGGGCGGTGATCAAGGCGAGCGTGGTCGGGAAGGCGAGTCCGGCCGCGAGCCCGCCGAGGATCCGGGCACAGAACAGGACCTCGACCGACGGCGCGAACGCGGCGAGCAGCGAGGCGGGGATCGCCAGGCCGGTTCCGATCAGCAGCAGCAGCTTGCGCCCGTAGCGATCGCCCACCGCGCCCAGGTAGAGAACCGATGCGGCGAGCCCGAGCGAGTAGCCGACCGCGACCATGTTGAGCGCCGCCTGGCCGGCGTCGAACGCCTTGCCGATGTCCGGCAGGGCGACGTTGGCGACCGCGAGGTTGAGGTTGGCGACCGCGGCGACCAGGATCAGGGCGGCGAGGACGAGCTTCGGCCGGTCCGGCCCGGTGGAGGTCTCCGCCGTGCCCCGACCCTAAAGGGCGCCATCGGCGCTGGCATCATGCCGTCCGGGTGATCGTCGTTCCGCGACGTCGGGCAGGGCAGCGTCGACCGGCGGCGAACCCCGTCTGGATGACCGATCGGTACGAGTCGAGCCGCCTCTACCGCTGGACCAGGGGCCGGGTCGAGCGAAAGGGGACTGTTGCCACGGATCGCCGCGGGGCTGATCGCCGTCCTCTGGGTCGCCGCGATCGTCGTCTTCGGGATCGTCGAGCATCTCGTCGACCCGGAGACGTTCGACAACGTCTGGCTCGGGATGTGGTGGGCGACCCAGACCGTGACCACGGTCGGCTACGGCGACGCTGGTCCCGGATCAGACCGCAGGGCAGCTGATCGCAGCGGTGCTGATGATCGGCGGCCTCTCCTTCTTCGCGGTGGTCACGGGGGCGATCACGAGCCTGTTCGTGACCCGCGCCGAGGCGGACCGGCGTGCCGAGGGCGACGATCCGGTGGTCAGGCGCCTCGACGAGATCGGCCGCCAACTCGAGACGCTGCGCGCCGATCTCGAGCGGCTCTCCGGAGCCGACGAGTCTCCCGGCTCGGCCTGAGCTCAGCTGACGGTGATCGTGAAGCCGGCCCGGTAGCGTTCGCCCGGCTGCACGATCGGCAGGTCCGGGCCGCCGTCGACGAGCGCGTTGGTCGGCGCGGTCATCGGCTCGAAGGCGATCACGTCGTCATCTCCGGGCGCGTACACCTGGGCGAACGGGTAGCCAGCGTCGAGCAGCAGCTCGATTCGCCGCCCGCCGCCCTCGAGCACGAACGGCTCCCGATCGGGGGCGACGAACGCATCGTCGAAGGTCCGCGACCCGAGCACCGCGGGCTCGATCCGCGTCGGTCGCCGCGACCCGGTCGGCAGCAGCCGCCGATCGAGCTCGAGCTGCTCGCGCACCGGGATCTCGACCCACCACTCGGCGCGGTCGATCCCGGGGAGGACGAGGTAGGGGTGATATCCGAACGAGACCGGAACCGCGACCGGCCCCGAGGCGTGAATCTCGGTGACGATGGTCAGCGCCCCGTCGCGCACGCTCGCGGTGCAGAGGAGCTCGTGCGGGAACGGGAACGCATCGATCAGCCCCTCCTGCGCGGCGAAGTCGAAGCTCGCCTCGAGACGGTTGCCGCCGACGACGGTGACGCTTCGACCCGCCATTCCGCCGCCGCCAGCAGTCCGTGGATCGACAGGCCGTTCGAATCGCGCCTCGACGGCGGCGAGGCCGCCCCTACGTCGACCTCCTGCCCGCAGACCTCGAACCGGTCGCGCCCGAGCCGGTTGGCCCACGGATAGAGGAGCGGGATCCCCATCGTCCTGTGGTCCTCGATGTAGGCGCGCAGGCCCCGTCGCTGGCCGAGCAGCTCCGCGCCGCGGTGGCGCAGCGAGCAGCCGATCATCCCGGCGCCGGGTACGAAGGTGACCTCGATCCCCTCGGGGTCGCCGGAGGACAGCGTCAAGGCGCGAACGCCGTCGATCGTCCGTTCGCCCGCGTCCACTCAGAGGATCGCGATCGGTTTCAGGGCTCTGAGCTCATCGGCGCTCAGCTCTGCGGCGGCACTCTCCCGCATGACTGCGACGGACTCAACCTCTCCCGCCCCGCATTGTCATCACCCGGATCGGATGATCGAGAGCGGCGCCGGGATCACTCACGGCGCACGGAGCTGGCCTTCGTATGGGCCCTTCCCGGTCATGCAGGCGGCGCCGCACCGCGCCCCGAGTCCGACAGCGTCGGCCGCCCCCCAGCCCTGGGCGAGCCCGTAGGTGACGCCGGCGGCGAACGAATCCCCGGCGCCGTATGCGTCCACCGCCGGGCCTGGGAGGGGCGCTGCCGGCCATCTCGTGACCGTGCCGTCGGCAGCGGTCAGCGATCCACCCGCGGCGCCCTCCGTGCGGGCGACGTAGAGCGGCGCCGGGGCCAGGTCACCGACCGAGTAGCGCTCGCCGCGGTCGGTCTCGCTGGCGACCAGGATGTCGATCTGCACATCCGCGTTCGCGAGTGCGCCGCTCGCCCTCACCGTTGCCACCAGGCTTCGGGCCGCCCGTGCGGCGCGCGCGGCGCCGCCGTCTCCGGCGGTCAGATAGACGGCGTCCGCTTGCTCGAGCGCGTCCCACGGCAAGCGGTCGTCTCGGTGGGGGCCGATGCGGTCGCCGAGCACCGTGATCGTGCGCTCGGCCTCTGAATCCGTGTGGACGAAGGCGCGCCGTTGCGAACGCGGCCGCCAGGCGGCCTCGACCCGGACCCCGAGCGCTTCGAGGCGCCGCTTCGCCCGATGTCCGATCTCGTCGTCGCCGAGCGCGGTCAGCAGCAGACAGTCTCCGGCGAGTCGCGCCAGCTGCACGGCCGCGACCGCGCCACCTCCGCCGACCTCCTCCCACGACTCGAGCGCGTGGACGATCTCCCCCTGGGCGGGCAGCTGCGCGACTCGGGCGAACTCGGCCCATTCGACGTGGCCGACGACGGCCACGGTCGGCGCGGGATTCGGACTCGGGGCGGCGGGCAAACGGGCGTGACGGGCGCGCCGTCGCGGGCTCAGTCCTCGTCGTCCGGGATCACGATCCGGCTGTCACGCTCGTGCGTGAAGCCCGCCCAGACCCAGTTGACAACGGCCTTCGAGCGGTCCTCGCCGGTGGAGAGCAGCGCGAGATGGACCGCGCCCCAGGCGAGGAACGCGGCCTTGCCCTTCATCGTCCGTCCGTGAGGGAACTGGATCACCGCCGCGCCCGGCCCGATCGTCGCCATCGTGCCCTTGTCGTGGTAGGCGAACGGCTTCGCGGCTTCGCCGGCGACGGCGCGGGCGATGTTCTCGCCGGCACGCTCCCCGGACTGCAGCGCCACGGAGCCGAGCTGCGGCAGGTCGTCGCCGGTCTTCGCGTCGGTGATCCAGGCGATGTCTCCGACCGCGAAGACCTCGGGATGTCCCTCCACGCTGAGCTCGGGCCCGACCGGGATCCGGTTGCCGTGCTCGAGCTCGAGGCCCAGCGTCTGGGCGAGCGGATGCGCCTCGAGCCCGGCGCCCCAGACCAGGGTGTGAGCCTTCAGCTCTCGTCCCGACTTCAGCGTCACCCTGGTCGGGGTCACCGACGAGACGACCTCGCCGAGCAGCACGTCGACGTCCCAGCTCTCGAGCCGCTCGGTCGCGTAGTCGCGGAGCTTCGGATCGAACATCGAGAACAGCGCCGGACCGGCCTCGACCACTGCGAGCTTCGCCCCCTCGAGCTGCATGCTCGGATAGTCCTTGGCGAAATCGCTTCGGTAGAGCTCCGATAGGGCTCCGACGCTCTCGACGCCGGTCGGCCCGCCGCCGACGACGACGATCGCGAGCGCGCCGTCTTCGACCAGAGACGGGTCGCGGTCGGCCGCCTCCCAGCGCTTCAGCACGTGTTCCTTGAGCCGCAGCGCGTCCTTCAGCGTGTACATCGGAAAGGCGTGCTCGGACGCACCTTCGACGCCGAAGAAGTTCACCCTCGCCCCGAGTCCGATCACGAGGTAGTCGTAGCTGAGCGGATCCATCTCCTCGAATTGCACCTCGCGCTTCTCGAGGTCGATGGCCGTTGCCGTCGCCTGATGGATCGTCCCGTTCGGCTGGTCGTGGAACAGATCGCGCAGCGAGTGGGCGACCTCCGAAGGGTCGAGCAGGTCCGTCGCCACCTGATACAGAAGCGGCTGGAAGGTGTGAAAGTCGTGGCGGTCGACGAGCACCACGTCGACGTCGGCTTTCTTCAGCTCGCGGGCTGCGCCGATCCCCGCGAAGCCGCCGCCGAGGATCAGAACCCTCGGCCGCTGTCGATCGCGAGCGCCCATCCGGGCGCTCAGCCGTCGGGTCGAGCGTCGAGGCGCTCGAGCAGATGGTCGCCGACCCGGAGGGCGTTGGCCATCGCCGTAAGTCCCGGGTTGACGGCGCCGATGCTGGGGAAGAAGCTGGTGTCGACGACGTAGAGGTTGTCGAGCTCGTGCGCCTTGCAGTTCGTGTCGAGCACCGAGTCGGCGGGATCGGTGCCGAAGCGGCAGGTCCCGGTCTGATGCGCGACTCCCGCCACCGGGATCTCGTTCTTCAGGTAGGCGTGGTGTGGGAGAAGGTGGCCCTCGTGCATGCCGATGTGGCCGAGGATGGACTTGAGCTTGTCGTAGAGCTCCTTCTTCGGCTTCTCGTTGGAGTAGGTGTAGCTCAGCCTGATTGCGCCGTCGTCCGTGAGCGTCACCCGGTTGTCCGGCCTCGGCAGGTCCTCGGTCGAGAGCCAGAAGTCGACGGCGTGGGCGGCGATCTCCTCGAGGCTCCAGCTGGGGGCCAGCTTCGTCTCGAGCGGCTTCTCGCCCCGGTACATCGGAGCCTGGGACTTGCCGACCATCTGGATGTTGCCGAGCGGGTGATCGAACTCCTCACCGGCGAAGTAGAAGTCATTGAGCCCGAGCGTCTTCTGGAAGACGGTCGGGTTTGGCTCTCTCGACAGGGCCAGGACGGCCTGGCTGTTGTGGAACATGTAGTTGCGGCCCACCTGGTCGGAACCGTTCGCCAGGCCATTCGGATGCTTGTCGGTGGCGGAGGCGAGCAGCAGCTTGGCGGAGTTGGCCGCACCGCAGGAGACCGCGACGATGTCGGCCGAGTAGGTCTCCCGCTCGCCGTCGCGCTCGACCACGACCTCCGTCACCGCCTCACCACCGGCGTCGGTGTTGAGGGCGACCGCCTCTGAGTTCGTCAGCAGCGTGACGTTCGTGTGCTCGAGCGCGGGCCGCACCGCGATCACCTCGGCGTCAGACTTCGCGTGCACGAGGCAGGGAAAGCCATCGCAGTCGTCGCAGCGGACGCAGGCGCTGTAGGGCATGTTCGCCTCGTCCAACATCACCCCGCAGGGAGCGTGGAAGGGCCGGTAGCCGGCGGCGGCGAGATCGTCCGAGAGCTGCTGGATGCGCGGCTCGTGGGAGACGGCCGGGAAGGGATAGGGAGCGCTTGCCGGGGGCTCAGTGGGGTCCTCGCCTCGAGCACCGTGCACCTGGTAGAGCTCCTCCGCCTGTGTGTAGTAGGGCTCCATCTCGTCGTAGGAGATCGGCCAGGCCGGCGAGACGCCATCCTCGTACTGGACCTCGCCGAAGTCCTCGGCGCGCAGGCGGTAGAGCGCCGCGCCGAACATCTTGGTCGCGCCGCCGACGAAGTAGTGCACCTGCGGGGCGAACTCCTTGTCCTTGGCGTCGTACCAGGTGTCCTCCGACTGGTAGCGGCCGTCGACGAAGACGTCCTCGGCCCGCCAGTTCTGCGGCTCGCGAGTCAGGAAGTCCCCTCGCTCCAGCAGCAGGATCTTCTTGCCGGAGCCGGCGAGCCTGTGGACGAGCGTCCCTCCCCCGGCCCCGCTGCCGATCACGATCACGTCGTAATCGCTCATACGGTGACTCCGAACTCCTTGAGACGCTCGCTCATGATGATCCGTGCCCCGGCCTCGATCAGCGCAAGATGGGAGAAAGCCTGGGGAAAGTTCCCCAGGAACCGGCCGGTGCTGGGATCGAACTCCTCGGCGTAGAGGCCGAGCGGGGAGGCGATGCGGAGCAGCCGGTCCATCAGGTCCCGCGCCCGCTGGTGCTCGCCGATGATCGCAAGGCCCGAGACGAGCCAGAAGGAGCAGATCAGGAAGCTGCCCTCCTTGCCCGAGAGCCCGTCGTCGGTCTGGCCGGTGACGTACCGGAGCACGAAGCCGTCCTCGGTGAGGTCGTCTGCGATCGCCAGCACGCTCTTTCGCATCACCTCGTCGTCGCCCGGCAGGAAGCCGAAGATTGCCGCCAGCAGAGTGGAGGCGTCGAGCGCATCGGTGTCGTAGTGCTGGCGCAGGACCCCGTCGCGGACGCCGTTCTCGAGGATGTCCTTGCGGATCTCCTCGGCCGTGACACCCCATGTCTCCTGGAGCTTCGAGTCCCCCCGGATCTCCGCGAGCTTCGAGGCCCGGTCCATCGCGACCCAGCACATCAGCTTGGAGGAGACGTACTGCTGGGGCTTGCCGCGCGCCTCCCAGATCCCCTGATCCGGCTTCTTCCAGACGTTCGTCGCGCACTCGGCCTGGGCCTGGACGACCGGCCATAGTCGCCGCGGCAGGCGCTGGCTGCGATTGGTGTGGAGCAGAATCGAGTCGAGGGCGGCACCGAAGACGTCGTTCTGGCGCTGGTCGAAGGCGCCGTTACCGACCCGCACCGGCGATGCTCCGGCGTATCCCGAGAGGTCATCCCGAGTCGTCTCGGTGAGGTCCCGCCGACCGTCGATCCCATACATGATCTGCAGCCCGCCGTCCTCGTTTGGCTCGAGGTCGCCGACGAACTGCATGAACTCGTTGGCCTCCCAGTCCAGGTCCAGGTAGTGCAGCGCCTGGAGCGTGAAGGTCGAGTCCCTGATCCAGGTGAACCGGTAGTCCCAGTTGCGCTCCCCACCCGGCGTCTCCGGCAGCGAGGTCGTCAGGGCGGCGAGGGTGGCACCCGTCGGCATGTAGGTGAGCCCCTTGATGGTGAGGGCCGAGCGCTGGATCGCCAGCCTGAAGCGGTGATCCGCCATCCGGGCCTTGGAGATCCAGCTGCGCCAGTAGTTGACGGTCTCGCCGATGCGTGCGTTGGCCTGGTCGATGTCCTCCGGCGAGGCGAGCTCCTCCGCCCAGGAGAGCGAGCAGAACGCCTGCTCTCCCTTCTGGAGCGTGTGCCGTGCCCGCGCCACCTCTCCCTCCACCCCCAGCGGAATGCTGCTTCGGAGCCTGACGGTCATGCCCGCTCCGCTCGCGTCGGCGGTGTGTCGGGCCCTGCAGCGACCACTCGGCGGGTGTCCGGCCGTAGTCGAAGTCCGGCTCGCAGAGCAGCTCCATGTCGACCGAGCCCTCCATGCAGAGCACCGTTCGCACGAGCAGGTGATGGGCGTCGTCGTCGGCGGGCGCGCGTGTGTGCGGGGTGACCTCGTCCTTGTGCAGGGTGGGACCGATCGTCAGGGCATCGCGCACCATCGCCCATCCCGTCGGCGTGTGCCAGGTCGTGTTGAGGACATTGGTGCCCGGTTCGTAGATCCGGTTGCTCGGCACGTTGACCCCGAAGGGGGCGAAGCGGAACGAGCCCGCTTCGCGGTCGAGCAGCGACCCGAAGATGCTGGGCGAGTCGAACCGCGGCACGCAGAGCCAGTCGATCGCCCCGTCGGGCGCCACCAGGGCGCCGGTATGGCAGTTGGAGAGGAAGGCGTAGTCCGCGATCGGCGGGAACGGCGACGGCATCGCGGCGCTCTGAGGCATTCCCTGCTCCTTGCCGGCCGCGGGTGCTTTGCCGTCTCCGCTCGCCGCTGCCTTGCCGCCGGAGCGGCGCTTTCCGGCGCTCTTCTGCTTCGCGGGACTCATGACCCGGTCCACGGCTCGTGCCAGCCGCCGTAGTCGGCCACGAGCCTGTCAGCGGCCTTCGGTCCCCAGGTACCCGGTTTGTACGGGAGGACCCTCGGGGGCTTCTCGAGCAGCGGGTCGCAGACCCGCCAGGTCTCCTCGATGTTGTCCTGCCGGGTGAAGCGCGTGCTGTTGCCGATCATCGCGGCGTGCAGGAGGACCTCGTACGGGGTCGGGCCCTCGCCGCCCTCCTGCGCGAACTCCATGTCGAGGTTGATCTGCTCGGGTCCGGTTTCGTCAGCCCGCTGTGCGTCGACCAGCAGCCGAATCCCGGTCGTCGGGTGGAGCCTGACGACGAGCTGGTCGGGCTCGGCCCGCCGCCGGCCGGTCGCGGTGTAGCCGAGGCGCGGCGGCTCCTTGAAGATCAGCCTGAGCTCCCACTGCTCCACCGGGAGTTCCTTCCCCGTCCGGATGAAGAACGGGACTCCGGTCCAGCGCCAGTTGTCGATCTCGAAGCGGATCGCCGCAAATGTCTCCGTCTTCGAGTCCTTCGCGACCCCCTTGATCTTCCGGTAGCCCTCGTACTGCCCTCGCACGTACTGCTTCGGGTCGGCCTTCGGCATCGCCGAGAAGACGCCGAACATCGCGTCCTTCAACGCCCGGGCGTCGCGGCTGGCGGGCGGTTCCATCGCAGCCGCCGCAACCACCTGCATCAGGTGGTTGACAACGACGTCCCGGACGGCGCCAACGGGGTCGTAGAAGCTGCCACGGTCGGAGACTCCGAAGTTCTCCGCCATCGTGATCTGGACGCAGGCGACGCTGTTGCGGTTCCAGACGGGCTCGAACATCGCATTCGCGAATCGCAGATAGAGAATCTCGGCCAGGCCCATCACGCCGAGGAAGTGGTCGATCCGGTAGAGCTGGTCCTCGCGGATGTACTGATGGATCTCCGCGGCAAGCTCGCGGGCGGAGGCGAGGTCGTGGCCGAAGGGCTTCTCGACCACCACCCTGGCGTTCTTGGTGAGGCCGGCTTCGAAGAGCCCCTTGATCGTCATGCCGAAGAGGGAGGGCGGGATCTCCAGATAGAAGACCGGGGTCTTCGCTCCCTTGATGTGGGCGGCCAGGCGCTCGTAAGTCTCGGCCTTGGCGAAGTCGCCCTGGATGTAGGAGAGGCGCTTGGCGAGCCGGTTGAAGATCTTCGGGTCGGGCTTCTTCCCGGATGAGGTCTCGATCGCCTTGCGGGCGTGATCACGGAGGTCCTTGTCCGACCAGTCGTCGAAGGCCACGCCGACGACCGGGCAGTCGAGCAGCCCCCGGGCCTCGAGCCGGTAGAGCGAGTTGAAGGTCATCACCTTGGCGAGATCGCCGGTGATGCCAAAGGAGACGAAGACGTCGGCGGGGCGCGTCGTGCCTGACGCGGGACCTCTTCCGCTTCGCCCTGGTCGCTTGTCTTGTCGTGCTCGCCACGTAAGGCCCTCGCGTACCCAGCGAGTATCGATCCTTCTCCGATCGGCATCCTCGCACATCACCCCATTTGGGTGAACCGGATTTGTTAACGAGAAGGCTTCAGCTGCCGGTCGTCAGAGGACCGCGATCGGGTTCACCGGTGAGCCGGTCCCGCCGATGACGCGCAGCGGTGCCGCGAGGAAGAGGAACTCCCAGCGGCTTTCTCGTTTGCACGCGGCGACGAGGCCCTCGAACTGCAGGTAATCGAGCAGGTGGACTCCCATCGCGTTCAGCGCCAAGGTGTGGATCGGAAAGTCGATCCCCTCGGTCGTGCTCGGGGTGGTGTCGCTGTTGCCATCCGATCCGAGCGCCGCAATCCGCCGCTCCGCCAAGAACGTGGCGCAGCTGGGATGCAGGCCGGCCTTGGCAACGTCGCTGTCCCAGGGTCCGAGGTCGGCCTGGCGCCGTGCGTGGCCCGTGCGCACGAGCAGGATGTCGCCCTCCTGGACCGTCACGCCCTGCTTGCGCTCGCAGCCCTCGAGGTCGTCGGGGAAGACGTGCTCGCCGGGCTCGAGCCAATCAACATCGCGTAACGCGGGCACGTCGAGCAGCACGCCGCGCCCAATGAGGCCGTCCTTGAGCGCTCCGATGTCGTCGGCAGTCGCTCCCTCGTGAGTCAGGGAGTCCGTCGGCCTCCCGTTGTAGAGGGACCCGTCGAACGCGACATGGCAGAGCGCGTCGATGTGGGTGTGGGACGGATTGTGGTAATCGGCGCCGATGTAGTCCTTGGCGAAACGCAGGGTTCCGGATCCGATGTCCTCATCGCCCATCATCGTCATGTGGTGATCGGCGGGCGCGGGGTTGTCGATCCCCGGTCGCGTGTTCAGCGGCAGGCTCAGGGTCACGGTCTCGCCGGTGCGAACGAGCTGCGCAGCCTCGAGGACCCTGGCGGGGGTGAGGTAGTTGAGTGCGCCGCGTTGGTCCTCAGGGCCCCAACGCCCCCAGGTGGAGACGGCCTCGAACAGCTGCCTGAACTCGGCTGCGGTCACCTCGTCTCCGTGGCGTTCGCCCATCGCATGTGCAGTATTTCGCGTCGGAGACGGCCTCGCGTCGTCGTGTCGACCTCGGCGAGGTAGGTTTAGAAGCATGACGGCGGCGCGCACCGATCCGCTGTGTCGCGAGGTTGCTCAGCGCCCTTCGCGATCGTCCCTTCGCGCTCGAGTTCTGGGATGGGAGCCGGGTGCCGCCAACGGACGGCGCTGCCGCACCCACCCTGCGGTTCCGCTCGCCGGGAGCGCTCTCGCAGCTGCTGCGCTCCCCGGGACAGCTCGGACTCGGGCGCGCTTACGTGCTCGGCGAGCTCGAAACGGACGACCTGGACGCGGTGGTCGCCCTGATGGGTCGGTGGGAGCCCCCCTCGCTGGGCGGTTCACAGCGACTGCGGCTCGTTGCGGCCGCCGTTCGCGCGACCGGGTTGGGCAGGCCCTCACCGCCCCCGGTCGCGGAGCTGCGTGGCTCGCGGAGGCGGCACACGACGCAGCGCGACGCCGAGGCGGTTCGCCACCACTACGACGTCTCGAACGAGTTCTACGCGCTGTTCCTCGATCGCTCGATGACCTACAGCTGCGCGCTGTTCGAGGACGGCACCGAGACGCTCGAGGAAGCGCAGCGGGCGAAGCTGGAGCTGATCTGCTCCAAGCTCGCGCTCGAGCCCGGAATGCGGATGCTCGACGTCGGCTGCGGCTGGGGCAGCCTCGCGATTCACGCCGCTCGCGAGCATCGCGCGGAGGTGCTCGGGGTCACTCTGTCGGAGCCCCAGGCGGTGCTCGCCGCCGAGCGAGCTCGAGCGGCCGGCGTCGGCGACCGGGTGGAGTTCCGGATACTCGATTACCGCGAGCTCGAAGGGGAGCGCTTCGACGCGATCGCAAGCATCGGGATGGTCGAGCACGTCGGCGAGAGTCAGATCGACGGCTACGCGGCCAAGCTCGCGACATTGCTGCGCCCCGACCGGCGGCTGCTCAACCACGGGATCACGCACGTGCCCCCGGTGCCTGCCGGCGGCTACTCGGGCGGCCCCTTCCTGCAGCGCTACGTGTTTCCCGACGCCGAGCTGCTGAACCTGTGGCGGATGCAGGCTGCGTTCGACCGCGCCGGGCTGGAGACCCTCCACATCGAGAACCTCCATCCGCACTACGCGGAGACGCTGCGGCACTGGACGCAGCGCCTGGAAGCCAACCTCGGCGAGGGGGAGCGTTTGGTCGGGCCCGAGCGCCTACGCGTCTGGCGTCTTTACCTGCGCGCGGCGCGCAACAGCTTCGAGACCGGCCAGAGCGCGGTCCATCAGATCCTGTGTTCGGCTCCGATCACCGAGCCGGTTACGGTAAGACCGCTCAGCCGCCGGCCCGGGCGCCCGGTGCGCAGAGAGTTCGCTCCGCCACCGCTTCGGCGGTGACCCCAACCCTCGAGCAGCACCGCGGGCATCGTCGACGGCCGAGGCGGTCGCTCATCCGAGCAGGGCCGCCTTCTGAGCGGCGAACTCCTCGTCGGTGAGCACGCCGCTCTCGTGCAGCTCGCCGAGCTGCTTCAGCTTCTCGATCGTCTCGCCCGACGGGCCCGGAGCGGCCGGGGCCGCCGCCGGCTGAGCCTGCTGGGCGCGCCGACTGCGCCTGTTCGTCCCCCTCTCGCTGCTGGGACTCCGACCGCTTCTTGCCGGCGTAGTAGGCGCCGCCGCCGATCGCCGCCGCGCGCAGCAGCGGTCGGCGTCGCATCAAAGGCATTGCGACCTCCTACTCCGGGACGTCGGGCAGCGAGAGCCCGAGGGCGAGCATGATCTCCGGCGCCGCGGCGACCACCTTCGGGCCGCCGACCTGCGGGGCGACCGCTCGTAGAACCCCGAGGATGTCCTCGGCGCTCGCGCCTCCGTCGATCGCGTTCGCGACCTGCCACGCGTAGGAGGCGGGAGGGGCGTCGAGGGCGATCAGCGTCGCGATCTTGACGAGGCCGAAGGTTCGCTCGTCGAGGCCCGTCGCCTCGAGTTGCGCCTCGCGGAGCTCGAGCGCCTGCTCGAGCACGTCGACCCTTCCGGCGGAGATCCCCGCCAGCGCATCGTGGGTGTCCTGCGAAACAGCGTTCATGCGGTCTCCTTTCGTTTCGGTGAGAGAGACTGGGGCTAGTGGGCGGACTCGCGCGACCGTCCACCGTAGGCGACGAGGCCGTAGATCACGAGCAGGTCGAGGATGAAGATCCCGATCGCAACCGTGGGGAACGCGTTCGTGAACAGCAGGATCGCGATCGCGCTGATCGTCGCGCTGAACACCCCGATCACGCGGCCGATCGGGTTGCGGTTCCAGATCGAGAACGCCGCGAACAGCTGCACGAGCCCGATCAGCAGGTGGACCCAGCCCCACGTGTTGAGGCTGTCGAAGAGGACGTAGTGCTGGCCCTGGACGAACGCCGACGAGTCGCCGATCGCCGCGATCCCGTAGATCGCGTTCAGCCCGCCGGCGATCATGATCACCACCCCGGCGAACAGCACCCAGCCCTCTCCGCGGCCCTGCTCGTAGGTGTTCATTTCGGCCTCCTCGGTCGGGTTCGGTTGTCGCCGACGGCGACCCTGGACCTCACAACCTACGCCCGCGCCGAGCCCGCGTCATCGCCCCAACCGGGTGATTTGGGGGAGCTAGTAGCCGGTTCCGGTCTTGACCCGCTGCCGCTCGTCCTTGCTCACCCCGCCACCCTTCTTCTCGAGCGTCTCGCAGGCGGCGTGGATGTCGTCGCCCAGCGTGCTGACGAGTGCGTGGCTGAGGTTGAGCTTGACCAGCGCCCGCAGCATCTTCACGTGGTCGGCCTTCGGCGGCATCGTGTACGCGGGCAGCATCCAGCCGCGCTCCGCCGCCACCTGCCAGGCGATGTCGAACTCGTCGAACGGCTCGTTCTCGGGGTCGGCGAGGTTGAAGGCGACCAGCGGCAGCCGCTCCTCGTCGGCGCCGATCACCTTGAAGCGGCCGATCTTCGTGATCTCGTCGGCGAGCAGCTTCGCGTTCGATTGCATCACCTCCATGAGGAACCTGTAGCCGGTGCGCCCGAAGCGGATCAGGTTGTAGTACTGCGCCAGCACCATCGCGGAGCCGGTGGAGAAGTTGAGCGTGAAGGTGGGGTCGGTCTTGCCGAGGTAGTTCTCGGAGAAGACGAGGTCCTCGGCCAGGTCCGCCTTCTCGCGGAAGATCAGCCAGCCGATTCCGGGGTAGACGAGGCCGAACTTGTGCCCGGAGACGTTGATCGAGCGCACCTGCTCGAGCCTGAAGTCCCATTCGGAGTGGGGGTAGAGGAAGGGCCAGGTGAAACCGCCGCTGGCGCCGTCGATGTGCAGCGGCACGTCGAGGCCCTTGTCGTTCTTGAGCGCCACGAGGTGATCGTTGATGCCGGTGATGTCGTCGCTGTGGCCGGTGAACGTGGTCCCGAGCACGGCGGCGACTCCGATCGTGTTCTCGTCGACGTGCGGCTCGATGTCCTCGGGGCCGACCGTGTACTTGTCGGGCTGCAGCGGCACGATCCGCGGCTCGACGTCGAAGTAGCGGCAGAACTTCTCCCAGACGACGTGCACGTCGCCCCCGAAGACGAGGTTCGGCTTGTCGGTCGGCTTGCCCGCGGCCTCTTGGCGCTGGCGCCACTTCCACTTCAGCGACAGCGCCCCGAGCATGATCGCCTCCGAGGAGCCCTGAGTGCGGGCCCCGGTCGTCTCACCGGGGGCGTTGAAGAGGTTGGCGAGCATGCGGATGCAGCGCTGCTCGATCTCGGCCGTGCGCGGGTACTCGGCGTGGTCGATGAAGTTGCGGTCGAGGCTGTTGGCGATGATCTCCCGCGCCTCGGGCTCCATCCACGTGGTCACGAAGGTGGCGAGGTTTCGCTCCGGAACGCCGTCGAGGACCATCTCCTCGGCGATCAGCCGCCCCGCAGCGATCGGCGACATCACGTCGTCCGGGATCGCGTCGTCGGGCGCGCCCTCGATCAGCCACTTGCCACCGATCTTGCTCGACAGCTCGGTGATGTCCTGTTCCGTGCTCATGCCGGCCTCCTCGTCGTGTCGCTGGATCCAATCGTCTGAACGCCGCCGCCGCATCATGCGGTCGGGGTGAAAACCGATCCGTTCAATCCGGCCCCCGTTCGACCGGGCTCGGGGCAGCCTCGAGCAGCCCGGCGGTGCGTGCGCAGGCGACGGCCTCGGCTCGGGACGAAACCCCGAGCTTTCGATAGATCGACCGAGCCTGGGTCTTGACCGTGTTGGCGGAGACGAACAGCTCCTCGGCGATCTCGCGGAAGCTCAGGTGGGTGGGAAGGAAGTGCAGCAGCCGGAGCTCGGCGGGGCTCAACGGCCACCGTCCGGTGACCGCGTGGGCTGCGTCGGCGTCCCGCCACGCGACCGCGATCCAATCCCGTAGGACAGGGGCGTCCGACCCTCGCTTGAGGTGACGAGCGGCGTCGGCGAGCCGGGCCCTGGCGGCCGGCGCGTCGTCGAGCACCAACAGCGCCCGGGCGATCACGATCCGCACCTCGGCCTCGTACCACGAGCTGAACTCGTTCAGCTCGCCGAGCAGGCGCTCGGCGGCGTTCAGCTCGCGGGCCGCCGTCGCCGCCTCACCCTGCACCCCGTGAACGAGCGCGGCGGCGGCGTAGGTCAGCGCCGCGGTCGGGGTCGCGTCGAGGCCGTGGCGGTTGGTCTGCGCGACGGCGTTCTCGGCCAAGGCGATCGCCTCCTCGAGGTTCCCCTCGTCCAGCGCCACCAGCGTCAGCTGGGCGTGACACAGCGCCTCGATGCTCGGCGCACCGGTGCCGCCACGACGCGATCCCTCCTCGAGCAGTTTGCGAGCCTGCTCCCGATCCCCCGCCAGGTGAGACGAGACTCCCTCGATCAGCCGGGCGATCGACCGCCAGGGGCTGTCCTCCGGCAGGTGCTCGTAGGCGCTCGCGACGTCCTCACGCATCGGCGCGATTCCGTCGCGCGCCGCGCCCGCGGCGCGGATCAGCCGCGCCGACGCCTCGAGCTCCGACCGTTCGGGACCGTCGCGGTCCTTGAGCCGCTCGAGCGCGGTGCCGACCCAATGGTCGACCAGCGCCCCGTCGCCCCTGCTCAGGTCGACCGTCGCCTGCGTCAGGGAGAGGGTCGGTGAGGCGGCGGTCGCCTGGCCGCCGAGGAGCGCCAGCCAGTCGCGCAGGGTGGCCACTCGTCCGCGGCTCGCGTAGCTCGCGGTGCAGGCCCAGATCAGAGCCCCGGCGCGCTCGGTGTCGCCGGCGGCGATCGCGTGCGCGACGGCCCGATCAGGCTGAACGTCTCGCTCATACCAGGCGCTTGCGCGGCCGTGGAGCTCGCGTTCCGGGCGGACCCCGAGGCCGCCGAGCTCGGACTCGAGCAGGTCCCGCAGCAGCGTATGGCAGCGGTACTGGCGGTCGCGTCGGTCGAGCGGGATCAGCAGCAGGTTCGAGCGACGGAGCCGCCGCAGCCGCGCCGCCGAGCCCTCGCAGCCGAGCACCGCGTCGCAGACCTCCCCGGAGAGGCGGTCGAGGATCGAGCTGCGAATCATGAACTCGGCGTCCTCGGCCGACAGAGTCGAGAGGAACTCGTCGTGCAGATAGTCGGCGACGAGCCTGTGGTCGCCGCTGAACCGCTCGATCGCGGAATCGGGTTCGCTCTCGGCCTCGAGGTACAGGGCCGCGAGGTAGAGGCCGGCTGCCCAGCCCTCGGTACGTTCGATCAGCCGCGCCATCGCGTCGGGGCCGAGGCAGACGCCACGGATTGCGAGCAGCTCGGCCGCCTCGTCCGGCGTCATCGCCAGGTCCTCCGGCCCGAGCTCGGCGAGCAGCCGGCGGACGCGGAGGCGCCCGACCCCAAGCGCCGGCTCGGTGCGGCCGGCGAAGGCGAGCATCGATCCGCGGGGCACGCTCTCGGCGAGCTCGCCGAGCGGCTTCAGCGTCTCGTCCCGGAGCCGGTGCACGTCGTCGAGCACGAGCACGAAGGGACGCTCGCGCCGTCGCAGCGAATCACAGAGCCGCGGCACCAGTGCGTCGGCGAGGTCGGGGTCCCCGAGCGGGGGCGCCAAGGCGTCCTCGTCGAGCGGTTCGATCTCGTCGAGCGCCACCGCGATCGAGTCGATCAGAAGCACCGGGTCGTTGTGGCGGGCGTCGAGCGTGATCCAGGCGAACTCACGGTCGTCGTCCGCCAGCCACTGGTGGAGCAGCGTCGTCTTCCCGTAGCCCGCCGGCGCGGCCACCAACAGCGCCGATCGCTCGCGGTCGGCGACCAGCCTCGAGACCAGGTCGTCGCGGCGTACGAGCGGACCGGCGACGCCGCGACGGCGCTCGACGGTCCGCCCTTCGAGTTGCGCGACCCGCATCATCCTCCGGACTTGCGCTCCTTGCTCACGATCGAGGCCTTCGTGCGAAACCTACCGCCTGCAAGCAACCGTTCGCGGACGCTCTGAGGTTTAGCGTTTGCTCACATCCTCCGCTACCCTGTCGCGTCCCCAGCGAGAGGGTCCTCGCAGGTTTCGATGCAGGGGGCGAACGCGCGCCGGCCGCTAAAGGACTGCCGCGGACGCCGAAGAAAGGGGCTGCGCATGGCACTTCTGAAGACACGTAGATCCAGCCGAGCGCGCCGCCGTGAGGGCGGCGACCACCCGAGGCGCGAGCCGCGCCGGACTACGGCCAAGCGCCCCAGCGGCCAGCCGCCGATCATCGAGGTCGAGGACGCGACCGTCGTCTACCCGGGAGGGCACGTCGCCCTCGAGCGGGTGACGACCTCGATCGGCCGCGGCGAGTTCGCGTTCGTCGTCGGTCCGACGGGATGCGGCAAGTCGACCCTGATCAAGCTCTTGATCCGTGACGTCGAGCCCGCCGCGGGCATCGTCCGGATCGCCGGCAAGGACATCAACGAGATGCCGCACGATCGGACGCCGTACCTGAGGCGCCGGATCGGCACCGTCTTCCAGGACTTCAAGCTGCTGCCGAACCGCACCGTCTACGACAACGTCGCATACGCACTGCAGGTGATCGGTGAGCCGCGTTCGCAGATCCGTCGCAAGGTGCCGGAGATCCTTCGCCTCGTCGGCCTGCAGTCGAAGATCCACAACTACCCCGACGAGCTCTCCGGCGGTGAGCAGCAGCGCGTCGCGATCGCCCGCGCGTTCGTCAACCACCCACCGCTCCTGCTCGCCGACGAGCCGACCGGAAACCTCGATCCGGTGACCTCGATCGGGATCATGCAGCTGCTCTACCGGATCAACCGCACCGGGACGACGGTGCTCGTGGTCACGCACGACCGCGAGATGGTCGACAAGATGCGACGCCGCGTGATCGCGCTCGAGGATGGACGCCTGATCCGCGACGAGGACGCGAGCGGCTACCACGACGAGTCGACGAAGGAATTCGCCGCCCGGATCCGGGCGGAGATGGGCGTCGGCGACGAGGGCGGCAGCAGCGGCAACTCCGAGGGCCGGTGAGCGATGGGCCGCGTCGCCTTCTTCCTCTCCGAGGCGTTTCGAGCGCTGCGCCGCAGCGCGGCGCCGAGCGTCGCCGCGATCGTCACGATCGTGATCACCACGCTGCTGCTCGGCGTCCTCGTCCCCGTCCTTCGGGCCAGCGAGTCGAAGGCGTCGGAGGTCCGCGACCAGATCGGACTCAAGGTGTTCCTCTATCGCGACGCGACCGAGAACCAGCGCCAGGAGCTCCAGCGCAAGCTCAATGCGCTGCCCCACGTGACCGCCGCCGACTACTGCTCGCCCGACTGTGCGAAGAAGGAGCTCGCATCGCGGCTCTCCGGCGATCTGCGCGGCTCGATCCAGGAGCTGAACTCGAACCCGCTGCCGCCCGCGTTCGACCTCTCGCTCGACGATCCGGACAACCTCGAGGCCGTGCGCTCCGCCCTGCAGCCGACCAATTCCGCCGGCAAGCCGACCCCGATCAGCGCCGCGATCGACCCCCCGATCGGGCAGAGCCGCGAGGACGCGAACAAGATCCGCGAGGTCACCGGGGCGGTGAAGATCGTCCTCATCGTGATCGCCGGCCTGTTGCTGATCGCCTCGCTGCTGCTGGTCGCGAACACGATCCGCCTTTCGATCTACGCCCGCCGGCGCGAGGTCGAGGTGATGCGGCTGGTCGGCGCCACCAACTGGTTCATCCGCTGGCCGTTCATGATCGAGGGCGTGATCGTCGGCATCGCCGGTGCCGGGATCGCGGTCGGGCTGTTGGTGCTCGGTAAGGTCACGATCGTGGATCCACTGTCCGGTGACTTCGCCCTCGTCGACAATCTCTCGACCATGGGCTTCGGCCCGCTGGTCGCCATGCTCGTCGCATCCGCGGTCGTCGTCTCGGCGCTCGGCAGCGGCATAACGTTGCGCCGCTTTCTCAGGGTGTGAGCCACAGCGACGAGCGGAGCGGCTTCGGCTCCGGCGTCGTCACCGGGCTGGTCATCGGTCTGGCGGTCGCGGCGATCGTCGTGCTCGTCACCGGACTGCTCTCCGGCGACGACAGCTCCGACCCGATCGTTCAGGCGCGTGGCGTGATCGAGTCCAACTACTTCAAGGACCCCGACCGGCAGGCGCTCGACGATGCCTCGATCGACGGCATGGTCAGCGACCTGCGGAAGCGCTACGACGACAAGTTCTCGCACTACTTCACCGCCGAGCAGCTGACCGACTTCGAGGCCGCCACCTCCGGCCGCTTCTCCGGAGTCGGCCTCAGCGTCACCGAGGTACCGCAGGGCCTGCGGGTCGCGGACGTGTTTCCGAATACACCGGCCAAGGATGCAGGGATCCAGGTCGGCGACCTGATCGTCGCCGTCGACGGCAGATCGATCGCCGGGCTTCCGTCGCAGGTCTCGACCGGCAGGATCAAGGGCCCGCCCGGAACCGCGGTAGAGCTGACGATCAGATCGCCCGGCGAGCGCAAGCCGCACCGGGTCAGCGTCGAGCGGGCCGACGTTCGCGTGCCGGCCGTCGACGGGCGGATCGAGCGCGTCCGCGGCGACCCGGTCTCCTACGTGAGCTTCCACACCTTCAGCGAGGGCGCGCACGGCGAGCTTCGCGGGACGATCGAACGGCTCTACCGCCGCGGCTCGCAGGGCCTCGTCCTCGACCTCCGGGGCAACGGCGGCGGGCTGCTGAACGAGGCCGTGCTCTGCGCGAGCATCTTCCTCGAGCACGGGAACGTCGTCTCGACCCGCAGCCGCACCCACGGCGACCGGGACTACAGCGCGGTCGGCGACGCGATCGAGCCGCGCCCGACGGTCGTCCTGGTCAACCGCGACACGGCTTCAGCCGCGGAGATCCTCACGGCGGCGCTGAAGGAGAACGACCTCGCGACCGTCGTCGGCACCCGCACCTACGGCAAGGGGACGTTCCAGCAGGTCCTCCATCTGCCCGCGGGCGGCGCGCTCGACCTCACCGAGGGTGAGTACCTGACCGCGGACGGAAGCTCGATCCTCGGCACCGGGGTAAAGCCGCAGGTGCGGGTCTCCGACGACCCGAAGACGCAGGGTGACGACGAGGCGCTCGACAAAGCCCTCGACGTCCTCCGCTCGCAGCTTTGAGCCGCTTCGTCGCCGTCGTCGGGCGCCGCGGGCGCTTCCTCGTCGCGGAGCCGTTGTTCGACCGCGGACCGCAGCTCGGACTCAGCGGGGGCGTGCGGGTGCGGGGCGGCGAGCTGGTCGAGATCGAGACCGCCGGCCGGGGCGGGCGCGTCGTCGCGTTGCTCGGTGACCCGTCGCGGGCAGCCGACGTGGTCGCCGCGCTGCCGCTCGACCGTGGCCTCGAGCGGGGCTTCGCCCCGGGAGTCGAGGACGAGGCCCGCGAGGCCGCTGTAGCGGCGCTCGACCGCGATCCGGCTCGCCGCGATCTCACCGACCTCGCGACCTTCACCGTCGATCCGGCCTCGGCGCACGACTTCGACGACGCCGTCTCCGCCGATCGCGCCGGCGACGACGCGATCCGGCTCTGGATCCACATCGCCGACGTCGCCGCGCACGTGAGGCCAGGGGGCGCGCTCGACGACGAGGCCCGCCGGCGGGCGAACAGCACCTACGTGCCCGGCTACGTCGAGCCGATGCTCCCGGCGGCCCTGTCGGCCGAGGCCTGCAGCCTCGCTCCGGGGGTCGAGCGTCTCGCGGTCACCGCGGAGATCCTCGTCGGCGCCGACGGCACGGCTCGGTCGTCGAGCTTCTATCGGAGCCGGATCCGCTCCGACCACCGGCTCTCCTACGACGACCTCGACGAGCACTTCGCCGGCCGTTCCGCTCCTCCGCAGGCGATCGCCGAGCCGCTCGAGCTCGCCCGCGGCGTCGCCGCGGCGCTCGCCGAGAGGCGCGCCGGCGGCGGGCTCGAGGTCGAGACCGCGGAGCCCGAGTTCGAGTTCGATTCCGGCGGAGCCGTGATCGGGGCGCGCTCGGTCGCGCAGACCGAGGCCCACCGGCTGATCGAGCAGTTGATGATCCTCACCAACGAGCTGGTCGCCGAGGACTCCGTACGACGAGGAGTCCCGACGCTCTATCGCGTCCACGAGCGCCCCGAGCCGGCCCGCGTCGTGGCGCTCGTCGAGCAGCTCGCGGCGCTCGATCTCCCGACCCCGCCGGTGCCCGAGAGCCCGTCGCCGCAGCAGGCGTCCGAGCTCGCGATCGAGGCCAGCCGGCTGGTCGCGCGCGAGGCCGAGCGCCGGGGACACGGCCGGGCCGCGTATACATCACTCGTGCTGCGCGCGATGAAGCCCGCCCTCTACAGCGATCGAAATCTCGGCCACGCCGGGCTCGGAAGCCGGGCTTACTGCCATTTCACGTCGCCGATCCGCCGCTATCCGGACCTGATCGTCCACCGCGCGCTGCTCTCGGGACTGGGCGCCGACGAGACCCCGCCCGAGCGTGCCGAGGTCCGCGAGGCGGCAGCCTGGTGCTCGGAGCGCGAACGCGAGTCGATGGTGATCGAGCGCGACGCCGACAAGGTCTGCGCCGCCTTCCTGCTCGAGCGCGAGCTGCAGGAGTCCGACCCGCGGCGCGTGTTCGGGGGCGAGGTCTCGGGGGTGATCGGGGCGGGCGCGTTCGTCGCCTTCGCCGGCGAGCTCGGCGACGCTTACGAGGGCTTCCTGCCGGCGAGGCGGATCCGCGACGACCACTACGACCTCAACCAGACCGAGACCGCGATCGTCGGCCGGCGAAGCCGGCGCGAGATCCGGCTCGGCGACCCGGTGGAGGTTCGCGTCGACGGAGTCGAGGCGCCCCGAGGAAGAGTCGACCTGATCCCGGCCGGAGGATCGGGACCCGGGCGATGAGCAAGCGCGGTAAGCGCAAGCCGGCCTCCGGGGACGTCGCCACCAACCGTCGCGCCTCGCACAAGTTCGAGCTGATCGAGCGCTTCGAGTGCGGGATCGAGCTGCTCGGCTCCGAGGTCAAGGCACTGCGCGAGGGAAAGACGCAGATCGGCGACGCCTACGCAACGATCGAGAGGGGCGAGGTGTGGCTGCGCAATGCCCACATTCCGCCATACGACCCGGCGAGCACCGAGAACCACGACCCGGAGCGCCCGCGGAAGCTGCTCCTTCACCGGTACGAGATCGAGCGCCTGATCGGCCGCTCGCAGCGCAAGGGCCTGACCTTGATCCCGACCCGGATCTACTTCAAGGGCCCGCGGGCGAAGGTGGAGCTGGCGCTGGCAACCGGCAAGCAGCAGCACGACCGGCGCCGTGAGATCCGGGACCGCGACCTCCAGCGCGAGGTCGAACGGGAGCTGCGCGACCGAAATCGCTGAGCGCCCGCGATCGCTCCGGGCCGCGAACGTGCCCGGGCGACCCTAGAGGCCGTACTCCTCGAGCAGCTTCAGCCAGACCTCGCTGCGGGTCGGGAACGAGGGCACCGCATGCCAGAGGCGGGCGAGCGGGACCTCACCGACGACGGCGATCGTCGCGGCATGGATCGCCTCGGCCACCGCCGGACCGACGAAGCTCGCGCCGACGATCAGCTCGCGGTCGGTATCGACGACGAGCCGCGAGGTGCCGGGCGCGTTGCGGCCGACGAAGCTGGCGCCGGCGTTGGCGGCGGTCGGAACGTCGACGGCTCGCGCCGAGATGCCTCGCTGCTTCGCCTGCTCGAGCGTCACGCCGACCGCTGCGAGCTGCGGCTCGGTGAACACGACCCGCGGCGATCCCGACTTGTCGCACGTCGCCGCGACTTCCTTGCCGAGGATGTCGTCGGCGGCGACCCGCGCCTGGTACTTGCCCATGTGGGTGAGCAGAGCCCGCCCGTTGACGTCTCCGATCGCATACAGCCATTCCGAGGCCCCGACCCGCAGCCGATCGTCGACCTCGAGGTAGCCGCCGCCCGCGACCCCCGCCGTCTCGAGTCCGAGATCCGAGGTCCGAGGCCGGCGCCCGACGGCGACCAGCAGCTCGTCGCCCCGCAGTTCCTCTCCTCCGTCGAGCCACAGCGAGACCTGCCCGCCGGCGCCGCGCGAGGCCGCGGTCGCCTTCACCCCGGTGCGGAGCTCGACTCCACCGCGCTCCAGCCCCTCGCCGATCTCCTCGCTCGCAAACGGCTCCTCGGCGGCGAGGATGCGGTCGACGGCCTCGACCAGAGTGACGCTGGCGCCGAGGCTGCTCCACGCCTGCGCCAGCTCGACCCCGACCACGCCGCCGCCGAGGATCAGCAGTCGGCCCGGGACCTCGCTCGCCGTCGTCGCCTCGCGATTCGTCCACGGACGGGCCTCCGCGAGGCCCTCGATCGGCGGCACCGCGGCCGTCGTGCCGGTTGCGATCACGACGGCACGCCGCGCCGCGAGACGGTCCCGGCCGGCGACGACGGTTCGCTCGCCGTCGAGCGCGGCGCGACCGCGGAAGATCTCGACGCCGCGGCTCTCGAGCCACGGAAGCTGGCTCGAGTCGTCGCGATCGTGGATCACCTCATCGCGGCGCCGCAACACCGTCGCCGCGTCGAGGTCGCCCGAGACCATCTCGCGGACCCCCGGGACGCGCTCGATCTCGGCCAGCAGCTCGCCGGGGCGCAACAACGCCTTCGAGGGCATGCACGCGTAGTAGGAGCACTCCCCACCGATCAGCTCCTGTTCGATCAGCGCCACCGCGAGCCCGCCCTCGGCGGCACGGCCGGCGCAGACCTCGCCCGCCGGGCCCGCACCGATCACGATCACATCGAACTCCCGCTCGCTCATGCCGCCTCCACGGTCGGTTTCCCTGCCAGCATTACTCACCGCAACCGATCCGGTAGACAAGGGCCGTGGCCCGCAAGCCCGACAGGCTCGCCCGGTACCGCGACAAGCGGTCGTTCGACCGAACGCCGGAGCCGAGCGCCGGCACGGCAGGCGTCGAGCGACGGCCCCACGAACCGCTTCGTGATCCAGGAGCATCACGCTCGCCGTCTGCATTGGGACCTGCGGCTCGAGCGCGACGGCGTCCTCGTTTCCTGGGCGCTGCCGCGCGGCGTTCCCGAGCACCCGGACGCGAACCGGCTGGCCGTCCGCACCGAGGACCACCCGCTCGAATACATCGAGTTCTCGGGTGTGATCCCGAAGGGTCAGTACGGGGCGGGTCGGATGACGATCTGGGACGCGGGGACCTACGAGGCCGAGAAGTTCGAGGCCGAGAAGGTCGTCGTGCGGCTGCACGGTGAACGAGTGAGTGGCCGCTACGCGCTCTTTCGCACCCGTGGTGACGACTGGATGATCCACCGAATGGACCCGCCCGATCCCGAGCGCGAGCCGATGCCGAACCGGATCGAGCCGATGAAGGCGACGCTCGGAACCTTGCCGTCCGACGACGACGGGTGGGGGTATGAGATCAAATGGGACGGGGTTCGCGCGATCGCGTACTGCGAGCCGGGTCAGATCCGGCTCGAGAGCCGCAACCTGCGCGAGATCAGCAGCCAGTACCCGGAGGTCCGGGCGCTCGCGCTGGAGCTCGAGGGACGCCCCGTGGTGCTCGACGGCGAGCTCGTCGCCTTCGATGAGGCCGAACGGCCGAGCTTCCAGCTGCTGCAGCGACGGATGCACCTGGGATCGGCGACCGAGGTGCGTCGAAGGATGCGCGAGACGCCGGTCACCTACGTGATCTTCGACGTCCTGCACCTCGATGGGCGGACTCTCTTCAACCTTCCGTACGAGGCACGTCGCGCGGAGCTCGAGTCGCTCGGGCTCGACGGCCAGAGCTGGCAGACGCCCGCGTTTCATCGCGGCGACGGGGCCGTGCTGCTCGAGGCGACCCGTGCGAGGGGTCTCGAGGGGGTCGTCGCGAAGCGCCTTCAGAGCCCATATCGCCCCGGCAGGCGGACCCGCGATTGGATCAAGATCAAGAACGTGCGCAGCCAGGAGCTCGTGATCGGAGGCTGGCTGCCCGGCAAGGGAAGGCGGGAGGGCGAGCTTGGCTCGGTGCTCGTCGGCTACTACGACGACGACAGGCTGCGTTACGCCGGCAGGGTCGGAACGGGCCTCACCGACGCCGACCTGCGCCTGCTTCGCGAGCGTCTCGAGCCGCTCGAGATCGCCGAGAGCCCGTTCGAAGGCCGCCGGCCGCCGAAGGGCTCGCGGTTCGTCGAGCCGCGACTGGTGGCCGAGGTGGAGTTCGCCGAGTGGACCAGCGCGGCCACGCTTCGGCATCCGTCATACAAGGGACTGCGCGACGACAAGCCGGCCCGCGAGGTGATTCGCGAGCAACCGGCGAACGGAACCTAGACGTCGCCGAGGCCGCGGGCGAGGAAGGTCTCGACCAAGCCGACCGAGAGCGCGGCGGCGAGGCCGATGTAGACGACCGCGACAAGCGTTCGAGTCCGGGCCGGGATCGCGTGGTAGGCGCGGCTCTCGGGCGTCTTGCGCTGCTTGAAGCGTCGCCAGCTCTCGAGGCCCCCGAAGACGAGGACCAGGAAGAGGATCGGGTTCGGGTAGGCGATCGTCAGCCCGATCAGTCCCGCGTAGCCAACGAACCAGACCCAGGGCGAGAGCGCCGCCATCGCGCGGCCGCCGTCGAGCGGCAGCACCGGCAGCAGGTTGAACAGGTTGATGAAGAAGCCGACGTAGGCGAGCGCCTGCCAGAACTCGTTCCCGGTCGCGAGCCAGATCCCGAGCGGGATCAAGGTGCCGAGCGTGCCCAGCACGGGACCCGCGAGCCCGACCCGCGCCTCGGCCCCCGCGTCGTCGCCCATCGACTTCGCGGCGACCACGGCCCCGAGGAAGGGGATGAACATCGGCGCCGAGGCGCTGACACCCTCGCGGCGGAGCTGGATCACGTGACCCATCTCGTGGATCAGCAGCAGGAGCACGAAGCCGACCGCGAATGGCCACCCCCAGATCAGCGCGTAGGCGGCGATCGAGATCAGCATCGTCCCCGAGGTGGTCAGGATCTTCAGCTTCGGCAGCAGCAGCAGCACCGTCTTCAGCTTCGTAGCGAGCAGGATCGCCGCGGCGCCGATCGGCCCCAGGTAGCGCTTCAGGCGCTCGCGCCACTCGCCGCGCCCGGAGCCGGGATGGATCGGTTCGTACTCGGGCTCGGGCGAGCCGGGCGGCGGGGTCGTCGCCGGCCGCGGACTCCAGGCGCCTGGGGTGAGCTCGGTCATCGCTCCATTCAGGTTAGTGAGCGCCCGAACCCGGCTATCCTTGATCGCGCACATAGCACGGGGACGACAGGCTTCGACGTGGTCGACTCGTGCGAACGGTTGCAGGTCGAGGTTGCCGGAGGCCTCGAAAAACACCGGCAAAAACCATAATTGCGGACCACGAGTTCGCCCTCGCCACTTAGTTAGTAGCTAAGTGATGAGCGTCGGCCCACCCTCGGCCCGTGGGGTGGGGTTCCGGCGTCAACAACGGGCTAGCCCGGAAGGTTGACCTCCGCCGACCGGGGACACCTTTCGGAGGTTGTGCTCCGTGGTTGCGCCCGCCGGCGCGGCCCCCGCGGAGCGAGATCAAGCGCCGGCTAAGCCTGTAGATGCCGTTCGACACGCGACCGCGGACGTGGGTTCGATTCCCACCGTCTCCACTGGGCTGGTCGAGGCCACCGCCGACATGCGCGGCAAGCCGTAGCCGTGACTCGTCCGTAGACCAAGCCATGTCCGCCATCCCTTCGCCTTCGCAGCGCGGCCCTCGGTCGGCCCGGTGACGGGCTGCGCGGGAGGCGCCCACCCTCGGCGCGAGGTGATCCGCCGGTGGTCCCGCGGGACGCCGTCGCGATCGTCCGCTCGATGTCACGCGGCGTTCAGCGGACTCGCTCAGGGTGGCGACATTGCCGGCTACGTCGCCGAGCACTACGAACCGGATGCGCAATACGAGCCGGGTGGAGGAAACGGGCACCGCTCCGTGGGCACGACGGCGCTCGTCCGCTGGATCCAGCGCTGGCTCGAGGCGTGGGACGAGACCTGGGACGAGATCGACGAGATCATCCAGGTCGGCGAGATGGTCGTCGCCGCGATCAGGTCCGCATGGCCGCGGTCGCATCAGCGGCGATGGAGATCAGCCAGCGCGCGTTCGATCGTCCTCGAGTTGCGCGGCGGCAGGATCGTGCGATTGAGGGAGTACCTGGACCCGCCGATCAGGCGCTCGAAGCTGCCGGATATCACGCGGGCCACTACGGCGCCTCGTGCTCGATCCCGATGGCAACAGCGTCGAGGTGGTCAACCACAACCGCCCGGCGACGGGGTAGCGGTCGGGTTCGGATCGCCGGTTGCCTCGCTGCGGCTAGGCCGGCTCGAAGATCGCCTCGATGCCGGAGTGGTCGGAGAGGCCCTGCTCGCGCCAGCCATGCTGGTATTCGCACCACCGCGGCCGAAGGCTCGCGGAGGCGAGCACGTGGTCGATTCGCAACCCTGCCTTGCGGCGCGACCGGGTGTGAAGCACCCAGCTCGCGTCCTGGCGCTCGTAGCCGTGGAGGGCGCGAAAGACGTCGCTCAGGTCCCAGGCGGCCAGTCCCGGGAGGATCGAGCGCTCCGCAGCGTCCCAACGCTCGAGCCATTCGGGATGGTCGGCGGCGAACGTGACCACCTCGCCGGCCGGTGTCTCGGCCCGGGGAAGATTGAGATCTCCGCAGAGGACGCGATGGCGGTCGCTCGGGCGAGCGAGCCGCTCGTGGATCGCCTCGCAGGTCTCGACCTTGATGAACCCACGGCTGCGCGCCGACGGTATGTGCGCGTTGTGGAGCTCGAGCGGGCCGTCGGGGGTCTCGACGACGAGCGAGAGAACGCGCTCGGGAAACGGCGCCCCGATCGCCGCCAGCTCGACGAACGGCCAGCGCGAGACGGTCAGGTTGAAGAGCCGACGGTCGTTGCGAAACCGGCTCGAGTCGGCGGCGTGGCCGAGGCCGTCGGCGGACAGGGTTGCGGCGAAGCGCCCGCGGGTCGAGGGCCTCACCTCCTGCAGGCAGACGAGGTCGGGCTCCTGGCGCGCCAGCGCCGCAACCTGATCGGCGAGATCCTTGGTTCGCCCGGCGACGTTCCAGCTGATCAGCTTCAGTGCGGCGGGGAGTTTCCCGCACCGGCCGATTCGCGGCATCGTCGGCTCGCAGCCGGGCTCGCCGCGGGATAAGAATGGTCGACCTTGCGTACCCGGAAGCCCGGAATCGAACGGATCGCATGCCCCGATCGCGAAGCGATTCTGGTCGCCGTGATCGCCGACACCCATCTGCCTCGGGGACAACGGCGGCTGCCCGACCGATGCCTGGATCAGATCGCCCGCTGCGACGCGCTCGTCCACGCCGGCGACTTCACCGCGGTCAACGTGCTCTCAGAGCTCCGCGCAATCGGTCCGCCGCTGCACGCGATTCACGGCAACGTCGACGAGCCGGCGCTGCGCCGCGCACTGCCGGCCGATCTGACGCTCGACCTCTGCGGCCGCCAGGTCGTCGTCGTTCACGACGCCGGGCCCGCTGCTCTGCGCATCGAGCGGCTCCGGGCCCGCCATCCCGGCGCCGACGCTGTGATCTTCGCCCACAGCCACATGCCCGTCCACGAGACGGCTCCGGGGTTTCAGATCTTCAATCCGGGCAGCCCTACCGAAAGGCGGCGCGCTCCCGGGCACTCGATGGGCTTGATGCGGGTGAGCGAGGACGTGCTCGAGTTTCAGCACGTCGCACTTCCGTGACGGTCGATCGGCTGAGGAAACGGCCGGCGGGTGTGACGAGCCGGGATTGCGCCGGCGACCCGCCCGGAGGATGATCGGACCGTGACCGACCGCCGATCAGCCACGCACCGCTCGCCGGGGCCAGGCGGGGGTCCCGACTCGGCGATGCGAACCGCGCTCTGGTCGCAGCCCGCCGAGCTCCGTCGCCTGCTCGCGGACCCGGAGCCGGCGGTGGCCGCTGCCGATCGGCTGCGCGGCCGGGAGATCAAGCTGGTCGGCGTCGGGACGAGCTGGCACGCGGCGCAGCACGGCGCATGGCTCCTCCGCGAGGCACCCGGGGTCACCGCCGAGGCCTCCCACGCTGCCGACCTGGCCCCCTACGGGGCGACCTACGATGAGCGCGACGGCGTCATCGTGCTCAGCCACACGGGCTCGACCGGCTATAGCGCACAGATGCTCCGCCGCGCTCGCGATGCGGGCTCGGCTGCGGTTCACATATCGGCGATCGGGGCCGGCGGAGATCTCGAGACGGTCGACCCCGAGAGCTCGTACGCCTATACCGTGAGCCACACGGCGGCGATGCTGCGACTGGCGCAGATCGCGACGGCGCTCGGCGCCGACCTCGGGGACCTGGGCGCGGTTGCGGATCGCATCGAGCGGGTTCTGTCCTACGCGGCGCCACTCGTCGCCGAACCGGGCCGCCTGCTCGAGCTGATCGGGTCGGGCCCGAACGGCTGGACGGCCCAGGAAGGTGCGCTCAAGGTCCGCGAGGCTTCCCATGTCGCCGCCGAAGGTCTCGCCGCCGAGCAGTTCTTCCATGGTCCCAGCGTCGCCCTCGACGAGCGCGACACCCTGGTTGTCCTCGACGGTGGCGGGCCCGCGGCCGACCGGGTCGACGCGATCGCCTCCGCGGTCGAGGTCGGGGGCGCGCGAGTGGTCAGATACTCCGAACGCGAGCTCGGCGAACCGCTCTCGATCTTCGCGCTGACGACCGTCGTTCAGCGGCTGGCGCTCGATCTCGCGGAAGCCCGGGGCGTCAACCCCGATCGCTTTCGCTATGACCAGGACCCGAGGCGCGAAGCCGCGTTTGAGTCGCTGGGCTTCTGACCGCCGGGCACCACCCGGTCGCGATCGTCACTATGGGTGCTGATGATCGGCCCGCTCGAAGTAATCCTGCTCGTCCTGATCGTCCTGCTGCTGGTCGGCTACAAGTGGCTTCCGGGCCTCGGACGCGCGGCAGGAAAGGGCGCCAGGTCGGTCGGACTCGGGGCGAAGAAGGCGGGCGCCTCGGCGAAGGGTCTGGCCGGCGACAAGGTCGATCCCTCGAAGCTGCGCCGCTCGGCGGGCGAGGGCCTACGCGAGGTGCGGGAGCTGCGTGAGGCAGTGAAGGGCAAGAGCGAGCCGGCGAAGAACGGCGCGTCCGCCGAGCAGCGGCAATCCGCTCAGAGCAGCCCGGGCACAAACGCAAAGGAGTGAGCGTTCCCGAGCCGTGGCCGACGTGGGAGCGGTCGGAGTCGAAGGCGCTAGTCGGCCGAGGCGTCCAAGCGCGCCAGCTGAACGCGAAGCGCGGGCAGGAAGGCTGAGCCGGGCCTGCTCGACGCGATCATCTCCACCGACTCGCGATAGTGGCCGCCCATGCTCTCGATGCTCGTGCCCATCCGATCCTCGACTCCCCGGACACCGAAGGTCTCGACTCCCCGGCGCAGCCCGGTGATGTCAGAGAGCTTGTCGGCGGCGAACACGGTCACCGCCCGGCCGCCGGCCTCGGCGACCTGCTCGCGAAGCGCCGTCTTGCGCTGATCGAACGACTCGATCGTCGCGTCTTCGGTCAGCGTGAGGACCAGAGTGCAGATCTCCTCGGCCATCTCGCTGCGCAGCGCCTCCTCGGTGAGCGTCCCGCGTTCGACGGCATCGTGCAGAAGCCCCGCCGCGATCAGGTCCTCATCGAACCCGGCGGTGTGGAGGAGCATCGCGACCTCGACGACGTGATCGAGAAACGGCCGTCCGTCCGTGGCCCGGTACTGGGAGCGGTGGGCCCCTTCGGCGAGCGAATACGCGTCGGCCAGCAGAGGGGAGTCCGCGATCGCTGCGGGCGGGACTGCCGCGATGCCGGCCGACCCGGGGAGTGCGGCAACTTGTCCACGATCGGATCCCACGGCTTGCTCATCCTAAACCGAGATGTAGCGAGGATGTGAACGCGCGAGAGGGATTCCGTCTTCCTCCGGAAGTCCTTCCTCTCAGCTCGAGAGCGGTCATCGCGCAAGCCCCTCTGTCGCCAGCGTCTGGTTCAGGTACGTCTTGTTTCCGGTCACCTCTTCGCTGAACCACGCGGGCGGCTCGAAGACGTCGGCGGCAGCCTCGTCCGGAAACTCGACCTCGGCGACCAACAGCCCGTCGAGCTCGCCGCCGTAGACGTCGAGCTCGATCTCGCGGTCCCCGTGCGGGATCACGTGCCGGGTCTTCGCGACGCGCCGCCCCTCGGTCAGCGGCCAGAGCGATTCGAACTGCTCGCCGTCGAGCCTGATCTCCTGCTCGTTTCGTGTCCGTCCGCTACCGGCCTTGACGGTCAGCAGCCGGTCGTCTCCCTTGCGACGCAGCCGGACCTCCGCGTCGCCACCGCCGTCGCCGACGGCCAGGTAACCCTGCTCGATCTCGATGCCCTCGCTGCCCTCGAGGTTCGGCCGCTCGGCGACGAGGAATTTGCGCTCGATCTCCATCGAATGCCCGGGCCTAGCCGGCGAGCGGCGCCTCGGCGGCTTCGCTCTCGAGCAACCGATGGAGCTGCTCGACGACAACCGAGCCCTCACCGACCGCCGACGCGACCCGTTTCGTCGATCCGTGGCGGGCATCGCCGACCGCGAATACCCGTGGCATGCTCGTCTCCAGGATCAGCGGCGGCCGCTCCAGCGGCCACGTCTCCGGGAGCCTCCCCTCCTGCATCAGGTCCGAGCCGGTGAGCACGTAGCCCCAGTGGTCCCTCTCGATCTCGGCCGGCAACCAGTCGGTATGGGGATCGGCGCCGATCAAGACGAAGAGGCCGCCGGCGTCGTGAGTCTCGCGCTCCCCCGAGCGGACGTCTCGAAGTATGAGGGCGTTGAGCCATCCGTCCTCGTCCGGGATTGCGTCGACGACCTCGGCTCGGTAGCGCACCTCGACGTTCTCGGTCGCCTCGAGCGCGTCCTGGAGGTAGCGCGACATGCTCTCGGCGAGGCTCTCGGCGCGGATCACCACGGTCACCCGGCCGCCGTAGCGCGACAGGTGCAGGGCTGCCTGACCCGCCGAGTTCCCGCCCCCGACCACGTACAGCGCCTCGCCGCTCAGCGCCTGCGCCTGCGTACTCGCGGAGTAGAAGACGCCGGCGTCGGTCAGCTCGTGCAGGCCGGGCAGATCGAGTCTCCGGTAGGAGGCGCCGGTCGCCAGGACCACGGCGGCGGCGCTCACCTCTTGCCCGGCGATCTGAAGTCGCAGGTGCTCGTCGTGCGAGCGCAGCGACGTCGCTTCGCGCATCAGCAGGAATCTGGCGCCGAACACCCATGCCTGCTGGTAGGCACGCTGGGCGAGCTCGCCACCGCTGACGCCGCGCGAGAACCCGAGGTAGTTGCGAATCAAAGAGCTGGATCCGGCCTGCCCGCCGATCGCCTCACGTTCGACGACGAAGGTGCGCAATCCCTCCGAAGCCGCGTACACCGCCGCGGTCAGCCCGGCGGGCCCGGCCCCGACGACGACGACGTCGAAGTCGCGCTCCTCGCCGAGCTCGGTGTTGACGCCGAACGCGGACGCGAGCTCGACCTTGGTCGGATTGACGAGCGTCGGCCCGTCGCGGACGATCGCGATCGGGCCCTCGGAGGCGCTGCGGCCGGCCCCTTCGAGCAGGCTGCGGCCCCGCTGACCCTTGTCCTCAACGAACGCGTGCGGCACGCCGTTGCGCGCCAGGAGGCTGCGAAGCTCGTGCGTGCGTGGCGACCACTCGCCACCGACGAGGGTGATCTCGCTCTCCACGGGGGAGCGCAATTGAGCCCACTCGTAGAGGAACTCGGAGATGATCCGGTGGAACTGCTCCTCTCCCGGCCGCGCCGGCTTCAGCACGTAGTAGTCGAATTTCGAGGCGGCCATCCCCTCGACCATCCCGCGCGCTCGCTCTGGATGGGCCCAGTCTCCCCAGTGCACCAGGAGCCCGCGCTTGGCGGGCGGGTGCAGGCGGCGCACCCGAGTCAGCAGCTCCGCGCCCCCGAGCTCGGGCATCTCCTGGTCGGCCAGCACGAGGGCCACGTCCTGACCGCTCGCGCGGGCTTCTTCGAGACGCTCGAGCGCCCGTCGCGGCGAACGCTGGCAGACGACGTCGTAGTTCGCCCCGTAGCGCTGCTTGAGCTCGCGGGTAAGAGTCCGCAGCGCCTCGACGTCGTCGTCCACCGCCATCAACAGCGGATGGCCCGTCTCCCCGGTCGCCTCGCGCCGATCTCCTTGCTCACCCTTCGCCATCGTCCCTCGATGGTATTCACCGCGCTCAGTCGTAGCGGTCGAGCAGCCTGCGGATCGCCTTCGCCATCGGTGGATCACGGAACGCGTTGTAGGAGTAAAGGAAGCTGCCGCCGCCGTGGGGGCGCTCACGGATGCACTCCGGGAACAGCGCCGGGTAGGAGACGCGAAACCCGTATCGCCGCTGTTGTGCGGCACGGTGACGGATCAGGGCGCGGCGTCGAGCGGTGCTGAAGCTCTCGATAAAGCGACACCCGCCGCCGCGCGGCCTGTCCGGGTCGTTGTTGAGGTGATAGACGATCGGCAGCTGGGTGGCCAGTTCCTGGACCGCGGGCAGGTCGAGCTTCAGCTGGAAGTCCTGAACCGCCAGGAAGTCCGATTGCATCGGCAGCACCGGAGGCCTGTTCGAGAGCCCGAAGACGTTGCCTCCGATCCACTCACCGTTGGCGTGCGCGGAGGCGATCGCGGCTCTGATCATCCGCGGGTGCCTCCGGTAGGCGGGTGAGTAGAAGTCGAAGAACCAGCCGTCGTTGCCGAGCTCCGACCGCACCCGACCCATCATCCGCGTCAGCTGATCGCCGGTGTGGTACTGCCGCGCGTTCAGCGTCACGTCGAACTGCGCCTGCGGGCTCGCGGCGCGGACGATCTGTGTGATCTTGCGCCAGGCGCGGACCTCGGCATGGTTCGGGTGCTGGCCCCGTGCGTAGCGGATCAGGCCCGAGACCCAACTCGGGTGAAGGCTCGCCAGCGAGCGGGCGATCCGGCGCGAGTTCGAGTTGCGCACGGTCGGGATCCGCGTGTGGTAGACGCGGACGGAGACGATCCGCGACAGCCGTTGCGTGAGCGACTCGGGGTCGCTGGGAGCCGTCGAGCCGGCCCCCGAACCGACGCAGGCAAGGACGAGCATGAGCGCGGCGAGGGCGGCGATCAGAGTCCGCCTCGCCGTGGTTCGTGTCTGATCGGGGTTCTTCATCTGCTCGAGGCGACGACGAAGGATCGCAAAACCGCTCGCCGCATCGATCGGCCGACGGGGCTGTTTCAGGAACCGAGGTGAGAGCCCGAGCGGTCGGCACCCCGTTGCTCCTGGCGGCAGTCGCCGTGCTCGGCCTGGGTTCGACCCCAACGACCGCGGCCGCGGCCGTCCAGAGCCCGGAGCCGGGCGCGGTCGTCGCCGACCCGACTCCGTTCCAGGGCGACGGGATGTGGATCTGGTACGTCTCGAACGCCGCCGGGGGTGACCCGGCCCGGATCGCGAGGCGCGCACGCGCGCACGGGATCGAGACCCTGTACATAAAGGCCGGGGACGGCACCGATCCCTGGAGCCAGTTCACCCCGGCGCTCGTCGGGGCGCTTCACAGGCGAGGGCTCCAGGTCTGTGCCTGGCACTACGTCTACGGGAACGACCCGAAGCGCGAGGCGAGCGTCAGCGCCGGGGCCGTCCGGCGAGGCGCCGACTGCCTCGTGATCGACGCCGAGTCTCAGTACGAGGGCAGATACGCGCAGGCCTCCGTCTACATCGAGAGGCTGAGGGCGGCGATCGGCCCCGACTACCCGCTCGGCCTCGCCGGATTTCCGTACGTGCAATACCACCCGGCCTATCCCTACTCGGTCTTCCTCGGGCCCGGTGGCGCCGAGTTCAACCTGCCGCAGGTCTACTGGCGAGCGATTGGCGACACCGTCGACGAGGCGATCGACACCACGTATACCTACAACCGTGTCTACGACCGGCCGATCTACCCGCTCGGCCAGCTCTACATGAATCCGCCTGCGCGCGAGGTGCTCAGGTTCCGCAAGCTCGCGAGGGCGAGCGGATTCGGCGGCGTCTCGTGGTGGTCGTGGCAGGATGCCCGGCCCCGCGGCTGGCGCGCGGTATCTCGACGCCGGCTCTCGGTGCCGCGCGGCTACACGACCCACGACCTCCTACCCGACGCTGCGCACCGGCTCAGCCGGCGATCTGGTCATCTGGGCGCAGGAGCATCTGGCAGACGGGCGGCTATCTCAGCGGGCCGGTGAGCGGCGAGTACGGCGGTTCGACCCGCGACGCGATCCGCGCCTTCCAGGCGGCGTCGGCGCTCCCGGTCACCGGCGTCACCGACGCTGCGACCTGGGAGCAGCTGGTCGAGCGTCTCGACCCGAAGCCGGTCGCCTGGGCCAATCGCGCCGCGCCGCGCTCGGCATCGCTTCGCCCGCGCTCGCACGAGCTCCCGCGCTCGCGCCGGCGCTGAGAGCGCCCCGGGCGCCCGCCGGCGCCGAAATCATCGGTCGCTTGGAACCGCGGTGCCCGCGCCGCATCACCGCCGCGACCGGATCACTGGTGGCGATCACGACGATCGCCGCGAGCACGAGAAGCAGCCCGCTGTAGAAGCCGACAGCGGCGAGCGGGGCCACCGGGAGGTGGGTCCGCAGGAGCAGCGGCGCCAGGAGGATCGGGACGAAGACCTCGAGCACGAACACTGCGGGTACGACCTTGGTCGCGCGCGAGCGCTGCAAGGCCGTCATCTCGCTGAGCGTCGCGATCACGGCCGAGGCGACGATGGCTACGAGCCAGATCGCCGCGACGACCGCCGAGCTCCCGCCGACCGCGTCCCCGAACAGCTTCGTCGCGACGTCGTTCCAGGCGAGGGCGAGACCGGCGCTGGCGGTGACGGCGACCGGAAGCGCCGCGGCGCGCGCGGCAAACCCGTAAGGAATCACGGCGAGCGCCCCGATGATGCCGAGGACCAGGAGCGGCATCGCACCGCCCCGCTGCACCTCGCTGCGCACGGGGGCGGCGATTGCGGTCAGCGCGACCCCGAGCGTGATCGCGCCAACCGCGAGATAGTCGCGTCCGCGCACCGGCTCGTCCATCGCATGTGCGCCCAGGAACAGGACCAGCACCAAACCCGCCGCCAGGCACGATTGAACGATCGCGATCGGCGCGTTTGCGTAGGCGTAGACCTGGAGCGGAAAACCGAGGATCGAGAGCCCGGTCCCGAGCAGCCAGCGCTTGCGGCGACAGAGCGCGGCGAGCAGCGAGACGCGCAGTCCGCGCTCGCGCGGCGAGTCGCGCGCCTCGAGGGCCTGGAGGATGACGCCGCCGTTGTAGGCCGCGGACGCGGCCAGGCCCGCGGCGACGCCCAGCAGCACCATGCCGGGCATGTACCCGGATCAAGGCGCTTGAAGAAAAGTCAATCCGAGGCCGGTCGCGATCGCGAGCATCGCTACGTCGTCCGGAATCGCATCGACGGTGAACGCGTCGGCCAGCCACTCGAGGCTGGCTTCCGCGGACGCGGGCGCGCGCGCGAAGGTCTCCTTGAGCCACTCGAGACCTTCGGTGAGACTCTTACCGCGGCGCTCGATCAAGCCGTCGGTGTAGAGAAGCAGCAGGCTTCCGGGGGGAACGCGGACCTCGTGCGAGTGGCATTCGAGCGCATCCAGGATCCCGAGTGGCGGCGTCCCGGCTCCGGCGAGCTCTTCGACCGAGCCGTCCGGAAGCCGCAGCAAGGCCGGCGGGTGGCCGGCGCGGACGTACTCGGCCGTCTGCCGCCCGGGCTCGTAGCGCAGATGGAAGACCGTGATCATCTCCCGGCTGTCGGATTCCTTGATCAGCGCGTCGAGGCGGCCGATCGCCTCGGCGGGGTGGTGGCCGGCGAGAACCAGCGTGCGCAGCGCGGGCCGCACCCGCCCCATGATCGAAGCGGCGTCGATACCCCGTCCGGCGACGTCGCCGATGATCGCGGCGACCGAGCCGTCGTCGACGGCGACCACCTCGTACCAGTCTCCGCCGACCTCGAGCCCCGGCGCCGCCGGCTGGTATCGGACCGCGAACTCGATCCCGTCGATCTCCGGCAGCGTCTCCGGGAGCAGCGACCGCTGCAGCACAACAGCCGCCTCGTGCTCGCGGCGGTAGGCCATCGCGTTGTCGATCGCGAGACCGGCCCGGCGCGCCAGGTCCTCGGCGAGCTCGAGGTCCGACTGATCGAAGTGCCGGCCCGACTCGGCGGCGACGAGAGTCAGCGCCCCGAGCACCTTCCCCCGCGCCTCGAGGGGGACGATCATCACCGACACGAGGCCGAGCTCGCGCATCAGCCGCAGATGCTGAGGATCCTGCGCGGCCTCGACCAGCATCGCTTCGGAGATCTCCGGGTAGAGCTCCGAGCGACCCGTGCGAATCACTCTCGGAACCCCGGTTCGGGCGGTCGGGTCGACCGGATAGCGCGACCGCAGGTCGCGCGCCAGCCGGACCCGCTCGGGGTCGGCGTGGGCAACGGCGACATTCCTGAGCTCGCCGTGCTCGTCGAGCATCTCGATCCCGCACCAGTCCGCGATCCGCTCGACCGCGAGCTCTGCCACCCGCTGCAGCGCCCCGTCCGGATCCAGAGATCCCGCGAGCACCTCGCTTGCCGCGGCCAGGAACGCCAACCTCTCGTTTGCCAGCCGCTGAGATTCGTACAGCCGGGCGTTCTCGAGCGTCTGCGCAGCCTGCTGCGCGGCGGCGAGCAGGAACGACCGCTCCTCGGGATCGAAGGCCCGGGTCGTCGCAAAGCTCAGCGAGACCGCACCGAACGCCGAACCGTCGGCGAGCAACGGAATCACCGCCAGCGACGCGAACCGCACGGGGGCTTCGGTGAGCGAGGGGAACCTCGTCTTCAGCTCCTCGGGAGAGGTCGTCCAGATCGGCTCGCCGGAGCGGACGGCGACCGACATCGGCACCTCCGACTGGAGCGGGAAGCGCTCCCAGGCGGCGATTGCTTCGGTCGAGTGGCCGATCGTGCCCGAGAGCACGATCTCGTCGTGCGACCGGTCGAGCAGGCCCAGGGTCCCCGCGTCGGCCCCCAGCGCGCCGACGGCCTGCTCGAGCAGGGTGTCGACGGTCCGCTCACGAGAGATCTCCCGTGAGAGAGCGGAGGTGAGAGTCGCGAGACGCGAGGCGAGCTCGCGCGAGCGGTGCCGATCGGTGATGTCGCGGGCGATCACCGAGGCGCCGACCACGGTCCCGTCGTCGTCCCGCAGGGGCGAGACGGCCAACGAGACGAAGATCAACCGTCCGTCCTTCGTCACCCGCTCGGTCTCGTAGTGATCGACTCGCCGGCCGGTGAGGATGCGATCGAGAATCTCCCGCTCTTCTCCCGCCAGGTGCTCGGGGACCAGCATCGAGATCGGGCGGCCGATCGCCTCCGCATCGGTGTAGCCGTAGATCCTCTCGGCGCCGGGGTTCCAGCTCGTGATCACCGCCTCCCGATCCTTGGTCAGGATTGCGTCCTCGGATGAGGCGACGATCGCCGCGAATTGATCCGCCCTTCGGAGGACGGGCGATGAGGCCGCGTTGCCGGCCAAGCTACGGCTCCCGCCCGGAATCGTCGACGACCGAATCGACGGCCGGCCCTTCGGCCGAGAAGGCGGGAATCCGGTCCTCCAGATTCGTGAGCTCGAGCAAGCGGGCCACCGGAGACCCGGGCTGGATGACGAGTACGAGCTCGGTCCTCTCAGACGCGGCGAGCAGCGTCCGCAGGCCGCTCGAGTCCATGAACGGGACCCCGGTCAGGTCCAGGGCGATGCCTTCGCAGTCGGCACGGGTCGCGGACTCGAGCGCCGACGCGAGCTCGCCGGCGCTGCCGAGGTCGACCTCGCCCTCGGCGCGAACGATCGCGACCCTTGCGCCCCGGACCTCGACCACCTCGGTCGAGAGATCCAATCGGCCGGGATGGACGCTGCTCATCCCTGCGCTTCCCGATCCCGTACAGCGAAGGCCATCGACAGCGTCGTCCCCCGATCGGAGGACTCCACCCTGACCTCGTCGGCGATCTTCGTGATCAGCGACAGCCCGAGGCCGAGCCCGGGGCTGTCGACCCGCGGCTGCATCCCGTTGCCGTCGTCGGCGACGGTGACGATCAGCCGCGAGCCGTAGACGCCGCCCGTGACGGTGATCGTGCCGGGCTCACGCCCCTCGAACGCGTGGATGACCGCGTTGCCGACCGCCTCCGTCACCGCGAGCTCGACGTCCGCCCGGCGGGTGCCCGCCCGTTTCGCCAACTCGCTCACCGCATGGCGTGCCTTGGCGACGCTGGTCGATTCCGATCGAAGCTCCAGCTCGAGGTGCGTTCCATCCGCCGAAGAGCAAGGCACGCACGGCATTATGGAGCCGCAGGGCGGCGCGCGGCCCGCGGCCCTACCGCGACCCGTAGTCGCCGATCTTCCCCTCGACAGCCTCCAGGTGGCGCGCGACGGCGCGGCGGGCCCCCGGCGCCTGCTCCAGAGCTCGACCCCGATCAGCGTCACCGCGGGCGGGATCGTCGCCGGCAACACGTCGTAGACGAGAAAGAGCTGATCCCAGCACAGCGACACTGCGATCAGCGCCAGCGCCGCCGCGATCTGGGGCCTGGCTTCGGTGGCGAGGATTCCGCCGACCACGGCGGCGGCGAAGAAGTCCCCGTAGCCGAGGCCGGCGGGCCCGAACGAGGCCGACTGCAACTGGGGAAGGCCGAGCCCCGGCGCTGCTGCCTCGAGCACCGCGTTGGGTGCCTGGAGGTTGTTCGAGAAGACCAGGATGGCGTCGACGACCGCCATCACGACGACCCCCGCCTTGAGCAGCGGGAGCGGGGCGGCCGCGGCGAGCAGGCGACCGAGGGTGACCGCCGACCCGACGACGAGGACGATCGTCGCTGCCTGACCGATGCGGTCGTCGGGCAGCAACCAGGCGATTGCGAGCAGCGGCAGCGCGAGCGAAGCGAGCCAGGGCCGTGCACCTCTCGCCGCCCATCCGAACGCCAGAGCGCATCCGGCCGGGACCCCGATCAGTGCGATCCAGGTGAGCAGGTCGGCGGTCGACGGAACGAGCTCGATCGCCGCGATCACGACGACGATCGAGAGCGGCAGGACGAGCGCCCAGACCGGGGTGCGAAAGCGCTTCGCCCAAACCGGCAACCCCGCTGCCGGCGCCGCGATGCACGCGGCTTGGGCGGCGGTCAGAACGAGCTCGTCGGTGGAGAAGAACACGGCGCCGGCCGAGCATAGAGTCGCCGGCATAAGCAGAACCGAAACAGGGCGCGCAGGTCGGCGTAGGATCCCGAGCCGAGATGACCGAGCCGACGCAGGCCCGTAAGGCCGCCGCCTTCCGCTCGCTGCACGAGGGCGAGCCGTTCGTGATCCCGAACCCGTGGGACGCGGGCTCGGCGAAGGTGCTCGCCGCGCTCGGGTTCGAGGCCCTCGCGACGACGAGCTCGGGCTTCGCGTTCACGCTCGGCCGCGCCGACGGCAGCGTCACGCTCGACGAGGTCGTCGAGCACACCCGCGCTCTCGACAGGGCGACCGATCTCCCGATCTCGGTCGACCTCGAGAACGGCTACGGACCCGAACCCGGCGACGCCGAGGCCGCGATTCTGAGCGCCGCGGAGGCCGGTGCCGTGGGCGGATCGATCGAGGACTTCGACCGTGGCGGGCAGCTGTACGGGCTCGAGCACGCGGTCGAGCGGGTCGCCGCCGCGGCCGAGGCGGCCCGGGGTCTCGACTTCGACTTCACGCTCACCGCCCGAGCCGAGAACCACATACGGGGCAACCCGGATCTCGACGACACGATCGCCAGGCTACGCGCCTACGAGGAGGCCGGCGCCGACGTCCTCTTCGCGCCGGGGCTGCGCGACGCGGATCAGGTCGGCGCGGTCTGCGCGGCGGTTTCGAAGCCCGTCAACGTCCTCGCTCACCGAGGCCTGCGGATGAATGAGATCGTCGAGGCCGGAGCGCAGAGGGTGAGTGTGGGCGGGGCGCTGACGTTCGTCGCCGTCGGAGCGATGGCGGCCGCCGCGCAGGAGATCCGCGACGGCGGCGACTTCGGGGTGCTCGCGGTGGACGTTCCGATCCGCGACTGGCTCTCGGCCTGAGTCCCGCCCCGCGAGTGGGCCGCCGGCAGCGAGGCGGGTCGGCCCGGCGTGAAAGCATTCCGCAGATGGCCAGACGACGCCGCAAGCGCGAACCCGTCGAGACCTTCGACTACAGGGATGCCGAGGGAAACGTGCTCACCCTGCGTGGGTCGCTGAGCGCGGCGACGGTCCGCAAGCTCGCCCGCCGCCAGGGGGGTGCCGCGAGCTCGACCGAGGACGAGTGGCACCGGAGGACCGAGATGCTCTTCGAGCGCCTCGCGGTCAGCTGGGAGATCGCCGGGCTGCCGCTCGACGACCAGAAGATGCTTCTCGGCCGGTTTCGGATCGCCGACGCCGACACCCAGCGCTGGGTGCGAAGGACGATCGCCGAGCACGTCGAGCGCCACATCCCCGAGCTCGCCGAATGAGCCCCGGCCCGCCGTTCGCCGCCGGCTGGCTGGCCGAGACGGCCGCGCACGTGGCGCGCCGCGCGGAGCGCGAGCTCGAGGCGCTGGTCGCGATCTCCTCGCCGTCGGGTGATCGCGAGGCCGCCGAGGAGCTCTGCTCGCTGGTCACCGCGCTGCTTCCCGAGGAGGCCCGGGTCGAGCGCCCGCAATGCTCGACTCCCGGTCACGCCCCCGATCTGCTCGCAACCGTGCGAGGCACCGGACGGGCTCGTCTGCTTCTGCTCGGACACCTCGACACAGTCGTCGCCCACGACGGCCACCGTCCGCTCGAGGACGCCGGCGAGCGCCTGATCGGCTCCGGCTCGATCGACATGAAGGGAGGCGTCGCATTGGCGCTCGGGGTGATGCGGGCGCTTGCCGCGTTCGGGACCAGGTTCGCCGAGCTCGGCCTGCTGACCGTCGTCGACGAGGAGTGGCGTACGGGCGGCTTCGTGCACGGTCCCCGGTTCGCGGGCTGGGACGCGTGCCTGTGCTTCGAGGCCGGGCAGCGCGGCCCGGACGGCGAGGAGGCGGTGGTCGCCCGTCGCAAGGCGGCCTCGACGCTTCGGGTCAGAGCCCGCGGCGTCGCCGCCCACTCCGGCTCGAACCCCGAGGGGGGCCGCAACGCGCTGCTCGCGCTCGGCGAAGCCGCACGGCGGGTCGCCGAAGCCTCGGACCCGAGAGGCGACGAGCGCCTGACCGCGGTGCCGACGGTCCTTCACAGCGGCGACGCATTCAACGTCGTCCCGGCGGCGGGCGAGCTGACCTGCGATCTGCGGGCGGATCGCCTCGACGCGTTCGGATCGGTGCTCGACTCCGTCCCCCGCGAGCATCTCGGCGTCGACCTCGACTCGGAGCTCGTCCGTCAGTGGCCGGGGATGGACACTCGCGAGCGCGTCGGGCCGCTGCTCGAGCCGGTCGGGCGGCTGCTCGGCCGTCCGGTTAGCGCCGGAGAGCGCGGCGGCGCGAGCGACGCCAGCCACCTGGCCGAACACGTCCCCCTGACCGTCGATGGCCTCGGCCCGCGCGGTGGGCATGCCCATCACCCCGATGAGTACGTGCTTCGGGAGTCGATCCTGCCGCGGGCGGAGGTCGCGCTGGCGTTCGCCGTCTGCACGCTCGACCGCTAGGCGCGTCCGGCGGCGAGCAAGCGCCGTAGGAATCGCTTCGTCTCAGGCTGACGCGGTTCGGAGAGCACCTCCTCGGGCGGCCCGACCTCGACCAGCCTGCCCTCGTGAAGGAAGCAGACCGTGTCGGCGACCTCGCGGGCGAAGGTCATCTCGTGGGTCGCGAGCAGCATCGTGACGCCCTCGCGCTTCAAGGTGCGAACCGCCTCCAGCACCTCGCCGACGAGCTCGGGGTCGAGCGCGCTGGTGACCTCGTCGAGCAGCATCGCGCGCGGCCGGGCGGCGAATGCGCGGGCGATCGCCACCCGCTGCTGCTGGCCACCCGAGAGTCGGTCGGGGTTGTCATCCTCGCGCCCGCCGAGACCGAGCCGCTCGAGCTGCGCGCGCGCCTGATCCTCGGCCTCGCGGCGCGGGACTCCGTGCGCCTTCGTGATTCCGAGGACGACGTTCTCGAGCACCGTCAGGTGCGGGAAGAGGTTGTAGGCCTGAAAGACGAGGGCGAGTCGACGGCGGACCGCGACCGGATTCACCGACGGATCGGTGATCACGTCGCCGTCGAGAAAGATGTCGCCGTCGTCGATCTCCTCGAGCAGGTCGACGCAGCGGAGCAGGGTCGACTTGCCGGATCCCGAGGCGCCGATCAGGGCGACCGACTCGTGCTCGCGGACCTCGAGGTCGATCCCGTGCAGAACGCGACGGTCGCCGAACGCCTTCGTCACGCCGCGGAACTCGAGCACCGGTGGCGCCGCGGTCAATTGCGCGACCTCCCGCGCTCCCAGCGGTCGAGCAGCCGCGCCAGCGGGATCGTGATCGCGAGGTAGAGCAGCGCCGCGGCGATCAGCGGCGTGTAGTTGAAGTCCGAGGCCGCCTGGATCTGGGCGACGCGGAAGGCCTCGCCCGCGACCCCGAGGATCGAGATCAGCGCGACGTCCTTCTGCAGCGCGATGAAGTCGTTGAGCAGCGGCGGTCCCACGCGGCGTACGGCCTGAGGCAGGATCACGTGGCGCATCGTCTGGCTCTCGGTGAGCCCGATCGCGAGCCCGGCGTCGCGCTGGCCGCGGTGGACGGACTGCAGCCCGGCCCGGTAGACCTCGCTGACATAGGCGCCATAGGAGAGCGTCAAGGCGATCCCGCCCAGGACGACCGGCTCGGTCGGCAAGCCGCTGAGCGCCAGCGCGGGGATCCCGAACCCGATCAGATAGACGAGCAGGATCGTCGGGATGCCTCGAAAGACGTCGGTGTAGACGACGGCGAGGATCCGCAGCGGGAACAGCGCCGGCGCCCGGATCGTCCGCAGCAGCGCGACCAGGAGGCCGAGCGCGAGGACCGCCACCTCGACGATCAGAAAGACCCGGATGTCGAGCCAGAAGGCGGAGAGGACGTCCGGGAACGCCTCGCGGAAGACGTCGACGTCGAAGAACGTGTCGCGGACCTCGGGCCAGCCGGGGCTGGTCAGGATCAGGACCGCGAGGCCGCCGAGGACGACGACGCTCGAGACGGTGGCGATCGCGGCACCACGAAGCGTGCGCGCGCGTCGCGCCGCGGCGCGCTCTGCGCGGCGGTCCGTGGGCGCCGTGGCTGTCGTGGTCGTCAGGGGGCTACTGGAGAACCGGCGCGTTGGTCGCGTCGCTCATCCACTGCTTCTCGATCGCGGGCAGCTTGCCAGAGGCGCGGAGCTCGTCGATCGCCGCCGAGACACACCCGGTCAGCGGCGAGTCCCGCTGCAGCAGGGCGCCCCACTTGTCCCCGCCGGGTGCGGTGAACTGGCCAACCGTCGTCGCCTGGGGCACCTGCGCCGCGGTCAGATAGAACGCGGTCGGGACGTCGACGACGACGACGTCGACCTGACCGTTCTTGAGCGCGCTGACGACGTCGTTGGAGGTGTCGAACACCTGCGGGTCCGAGCTCGGCTGGATCACGTTGTTGACTGCGTCGAGGCTGGTGGTGCCGATCTGGACGCCGATCTTGGCGTTCTGCAGGTCCGCCAGCGAGGTGGCGTCGGCGGCGTCGGAGTCCTTGAGCGCGACGACCGCCTGATTCGCCTCGTAGTAGGGCGAGGAGAAGTCGACCTGCTCGGCACGCTTCGGCGTGATCGAGATCTGGTTGACGTCGAAGTCGAAGTCCTTCGGCCCGGGGGCGTAGGAGGCGTTGAAGGGCTCGACCGTCCAGCTGACGTCGGCCGGGCTGTAGCCGAGCTGGTCGGCGATCGCATAGGCGACGGCGCTCTCGAAGCCCTTGCCGTTGGTCGGGTCGTTGTCCTCGAAATACGGTGGGTAGGCAGGTTTGTCGGTCGCCACGGTGAGCTTGCCGTCGGCCGTCGTCTGCAGCTGGTCGGGCGTGCAGTCCGAGAGCGCGACCGCGGCCGTCGAGCTCGAGCTCTGATCGTCGCTCGATCCGCAGCCGGCGAACACCGCCAGCGCTACGAGAGCGGACAGCAACAACGCAACGCGGACCTTGGACACGGGGATCGACCTCGGCTCGGGGGGCGGGGAACCCGAATCCTAAGCGCAAGCGGAGCGGCATGCGCGGAATTCGGATCGCCGGCTGGATACCGTGCCCGCAACGGATGGCCTCGATCGACGTCAACGCCGCGATGGGAAGGGTGGGCCTGCCCGCCCCGGCGGCCGAGCTCGCGAAGCGCGACTGGGACGTGATCGTCGTCGGCGGCGGTCACAACGGCCTCACCGTTCTGTGCGGCGCCGCGACCCGCCCCGGCGGCTCGGTGATCGCGCTCAACGGACGGATCGCGGCGCTCGGCGTGCTCGATCTCACAGAACCCGGTTGAGCGCGCGGATAGGCTCGGCCGATGGCGACCGAGCCGAGCCTGCCTCCGGGGCCGCGGATGCCCTCGGCGCTGCAGACACTCGGCTGGTGGACGCGCTCGATCCCGATGATGGAGCGAGCGCGGGCGCGATACGGCAACCGCTGGACGCTGCGCCTCTCGGCGACGCCCCCATTCGTGATGCTCTCCGACCCGGAGTGGATCCGGGAGCTGTTCACGGCCCCGCCGGACGTCCTGCATCCCGGCGAGGGCGCGAGGATCCTCGAGCCGATCGTCGGCTCGAGATCGGTGCTCCTGCTCGACGAGGCAGAGCACCTCGAGCAGCGCAAGCTGATGCTGCCGGCGTTTCACGGCGAGCGGATGGAGCGGCTCGCCGACCTCGTCGCCGAGACCGCCGAGCGGGCCGTCGCGGATTGGCCGACCGAGACCGAGATCGAGCTTCACCCGCGGCTCCAGGCGCTGACCCTCGAGGTGATCCTGCGGGCGGTGTTCGGGCTCGAGCCCGGTGAGCGCCTCGACCTGATGCGTGATCGGCTGACGACGATCCTCGACTGGGGGTCGCGGCCGATCGGCCTACTGCCGCCGCTGCAGCGCGAGCTCGGCGGTCTCGGGCCCTGGGCCGGCTTCCAGCGCCTCCGTGCCGCGGTCGACGAGCCTCTCTACGAGCTGATCGCCGAGCGCCGCACAGAGCGGGCCGATCGTGACGACGTGCTCTCGATGCTGCTCGAGGCGCGTCACGAGGACGGCTCGCCGATGACCGACGAGGAGCTCCGCGACGAGCTGATGACCCTGTTGGTCGCCGGCCACGAGACGACCGCTTCGCAGCTCGCCTGGACCTTCCAACGCCTCGCGCGGGCGCCCGATGTGGTCGCCACGCTTCGCGACGAGATCGACGCGGGTGAATCGAGCGACTACGTGGAGGCGACGGTCCGCGAGTCGCTGCGCAGCCGCCCGGTGCTCCCCAACGTGGCTCCGCGGCTCGTCAAGCACCCGGTCGAGCTCGGTGGTTGGCTCTATCCGGCGGGTGTCTGCCTGGTCGGCAACGCATACCTGATCCACCACGACGCCGCGATCTATCCCGACCCGTACTCGTTTCGACCGCAGCGCTTTCTCGATTCGGACCCGGGTACCTACACCTGGATTCCGTTCGGCGGCGGCCGACGCCGCTGCCTCGGGGCCGGCTTTGCGATCCTCGAGATGAAGGTGCTGCTGACTGCGGTATTCGCCGCCTGCGAGCTGCGCGCCGGGGCCGATCGGCTCGAGCTCAGCCGCCGTCGCAGCATCACGCTGAGCCCGCGGGCGGGAGCGCGCGCCGTTCTGACACCGCGGACGCGGGAGCCGGCCGTCGCCGCCTGAACGATCCCGCGGCCGTCACGGCCGGGCATCCGACCGCCGTTCGTACTAGCGTCCCCGGGGTGATGGAGGCATCGACCCCGCCCCCGCCGCCGCCCGCGGCAACCTCCGCTCAGCGTCGGCGGCGTGATCAGTGAGGCGTTCGACCTCTACGGCAAGCACGCGGGACCGCTGCTCGGAGTCGCCGTGATCGTCTTCGGGATCTCGGGGATCGTCCAGGGTGTGATCGGCCATACCGGCAGCTGGGTGCTTGCCCTCGTCGCCTCGATCGTCCCGCTGATCGCCTGGACGCTCTACACCGGCTTCGTCGTCACCCTGGTCGCCGACGTCCGGGACGGCAAGCAGGACCTCACCGCCGGCGAGATGGTCAGCGCCGCCTCGCACGCGATCCTGCGACTGATCGGGAACGGGATCCTCTACGGGATCGCGGTCGCGATCGGCTTCCTTCTGCTCATCGTTCCCGGCCTCTATCTGATCACGATCTGGGCGGTCGTCGCGCCCGCGATCGTCGCCGAGCGGCGCGGCGCGATCGAGGCCTTCGGCCGCAGCTACGAGCTCGTCCGCGGGAACGGCTGGACGGTGTTCGGCGCGATCATCGTCGCCTTCTTGATCCTGATCGGGATCGGCATCGTCGCCGCCGGGATCGGCGCCGCGATCGGTGACCTGACCGGGCGGATCATCCTCGTGATCATCTCCAACATCCTCACCGCCCCGTTCGCAGCCCTCGTCGCGAGCGTGCTCTTCTTCGGTCTCGGCGGCTCGGCCACGGCGGTCGACCGCAGGGCGCCGGCGCCACCAGCGGCCCCGGCTGCCTGAGCGGCGCGCGCGGAGCACCGCGCGGGCCAGCTCACACTCTCGTTCGCGGTGCTCCGACGGGGTCCCGATGTGCTCGTCCGCGACGGACACGACGACGCCGAAGATCCTGCCGAGCGCGGCTCCGATTACGGGGATGAGCCAGAGGCTCTCGAGCAGGCTTGGCCAAGTCATCTCGCTGATCCCATCCTGGGCGTAGCCGTTGCGTCGCTGCCGACGGGAGCATCTACTCGGCGGCTGAGATCGCGTCGCAAAGCTGCGTGAGCGCATCCTGTGCCTGGCCGGCGGGGAGCTGGCTCACCGAGCTCGTGCAAGTCTTCTCTGCGTCTGAGAGCGTCTCGCCACCCTCGGTAAGCGCCTGATTGGCCTCGGTGCCGACTTCGGTGCAGGCGCCGTCAAGAGCCGTTCCCGCCACACCGCCGAGTTGTTGTGCCTTGTCGGTGCACGAATCGACGGCCTGGCCGAGTGTCTGCTGTGCGTTCTCCCCAACGGATGTGGTCGTTGTCTCGTCGTCGCCGCATCCGGCTGCGACCAGAGCGCAAACGAACAGCGCCGTGAGCGTCGCGATCGCATGAAAACGATGTGCTCGCATCGTTACTCCCCTCTGAGTACCTACAGCCGCGCGGGATCGGCCCATCGTATTCGCCCTCGCCCTTGCTCGGTGACCGTCAGTGCCGCAGGTCCTGCGCCTCGCGTTGTCCCATCGCGAGCGACATGACCGCGAGCAGCACGTCGGTCGATCGCTGCGACGGAGCCGCGTCAACGCCGATCCACAGCACCAGAAAAGCGGCCTCGGCGACGGGCGTGGTGCCGAGCGCTACCGTCACGCGGCGTGGCCAGACCGCGCCGGAGTCATCTCTCGGCCTGACGCCGCGCGCGCCCAGGAACGCGCCGACGCCGACGTCAGCCCGATCAACAGGAGATCACGGATTCGACTGTCTTCCAGGCGCTGGGTCGAACGGCAACGCGTTGCTGTGGGCACTCTCGACTCCGCTGAGATCGAGGTTGCGCCCGCTGCATCAGGCGAGTTCGCCGATCGCCTCCTCGTACATCCCGATCGCGCGCCCGATGCCCTCGCCGACGGCGGCGTCAACGACGCCGAAGTTCGTGACCACCTGCGCCGCCCGCGTGTTGAGCAGCTCGAAGTCGTTTTCGAGGCGCAGGTCGTTGATCTGCTGCTGCGAGCCGCGGATGAGGATGAACCCGCTGAGGTCGCCGCCGTGCGGGGTGATCAGGACGACTTCGGAGCTCTCGATCGCGCCCGCCTCCTGCTTTGCGCCGTAGTAGGCCAGGGCCTCGTTGAAGACGTCGATTCCGCGCTGCTCGCGTCCTCGCACCGGCTCACCCCAGCCGATGAACAGGGCTGCATCAGCCATCTCCGCACCTCCTCGCTCGTTTGCGATTGCCGGGGTTGGTCTAACCGAAGTCGGTCCCGAACGCAAGCCTGCCACCTCGGCTCGCCAACAGCGCGACCGTGGGTAAGGAGTGGGAGGCCAATCAGGCCGCCGCCGCACGCTGGATTGCCGTACTACTACTACTACTCCTGCGCCAGCGGGTCAGCTCGACGCGAGCGAGGACGCGGGTGCCGTCGGGGCCTGGGTCACGACCGCCTCCGATCTGCGCCGGAAGGCGTTGGGCGGGGCAGGCCATCGCGCCGCTCTCTCGCCTCGCCTATCGGGACGGTGAGAGGTGGGATCGGAACGCCGTCGCGGGGTGGCGAATCCGGCAGGTATAGCCCGCTTCGACGCGATCAGCGAGTCGCTTGCCTCGGAGGCCGTCGAGTACACGATGACCCCGCTCACCGACCCCGCGTTCAACCGCCGGCAGAGCAGGGCGGGTGCGTGCCCTCGTCGCGGAGCCGATCCGACAGCTGTCCTCCGCGGACTTCGCCGAGTTGCGCTCGGCGGTCAAAGAGGACGAGCGGCTGCTGCTCCTGCACGGCGCGGTCCTCGGCTTCGCCGCGGGCTGCCTGCACCTGGTGATCTTCGGCGCGCGCTGAGGCGCCGGCTTCGAACCGCCCGGCTCGCCGCCCGGCAGTACCGTGGGCGGATGCGACGCCTGTTCCCGCTCGTCGCCGCGGTGATCCTCGTCGACACGATGTTCTACGCGGCGATCACACCGCTGCTGCCCGCAGTACGCGGACGACCACGGGCTCTCGAAGAGCGCGGCAGGGATCCTCAGCGCCTCCTACGCCGCCGGCACGCTGCTCGCCGCCCTGCCGTCCGGTTGGCTCGCGACCCGGATCGGGTTTCGCGCGACGATGCTGGCCGGCCTCGGGCTGCTCGCCACCTCGAGCGTCGTGTTCGCCTTCGCGGACGCGATCGCGATCCTCGACATCGCCCGTTTCGCGGAGGGGGTCGGCGGCGCCTGCGCCTGGACCGGCGGTCTTGCCTGGCTGATCGCGGCCGCCCCGACAGACCGCCGCGGCGAGGTGATCGGCTCCGCCCTGGCGGCGGCGATCTTCGGGATCCTGCTCGGCCCGGTAATCGGCGGGATCGCGACGTTGACCGGTCCCGAGGTGGTCTTCTGCGGCGTCGCGGTGATCGCCGCCGTGCTCGCAGGCCTGGTCTTCGCGAGGACCGGGGCTCCCCCGCCGGCGCCGGCGAGCCTGCGCCGGGTCGTCGGGTCGATCTTCCGTGGGCCGGTGCTGATCGCGTTCTGGCTCGTCGCGCTGCCCTCGATCCTCGCCGGGACCCTGGACGTACTGGTCCCGCTGCGGATGGACGCCCTCGGCGCCAGCGGTGTGGCGGTCGGGGTTGCGTTCTTCGCTTCCGCGGGCGTCGAGGCGCTGATCAGCCCGTCGATGGGCAGGCTCTCCGACCGCCGCGGGAGGATGACCCCGATCCGCGCCGGGCTGGTCGCGTCCGCGTTCGCGGCCCTGCTCCTGCCGCTGCCCGCCGGCGTCCTGCTGCTCGCCGTGGTGCTGCTCGGGGCGGTTCTGGCGATGAGTCTGCTCTGGACCCCGGCGACGGCGCTGCTCTCCGACAACGCCGAGATCGCGGGCCTCGACCTCGCCTTCGCGACCGCGCTCGTCAGCCTCGCCTGGGCCGGGGGCCAGGTGCTCGGCGGCTCGGCGGTCGCCGGCCTCGCCGACGCGACCAGCGACGGGGTCGCCTACGCGCTGATCGCGGCGGGCTTCGGATTCACCCTGGCGGCGTTCGCGCTGCGCCGGCGGGCCGCGGCGGGCGGGCTCCGCCAGAGCGCGTAGTCTGCCGCGCATGTCGCAGAACCGGGGCCGGCTCGCCGGTGGCGGAGTCCACGTCACCGCGACCGGTTATATGGCGCGCGCCCGGGCGGTCGCAAAGCAGGTCGAGCGCTGTTGAGCGGCTCGGTCGAGACGCTGAAGCTGACCCCGGGCGAGTCGATCTCGGTCCGCAGCTCGACCCCGGAGGCGCTCGAGGTGGAGGCGACCTACGGCCCCGGAGGCAAACCTCCGCCGAAGCATCTTCACCCGGGCCAGGACGAGCACTTCCGCTGCCTCGAGGGGTCGGTCCGCGTCCGGGTCGGTGATCACGAGCGCGCGCTGGCCGCCGGGGACGAGATCGAGATCCCGCGTCGGACCCCGCACCAGATGTGGAACCCCTCGGCCGAGCCCGCGCGGGTCCGATGGACGACGAGGCCGGCCGGGCGGACGCTGGAGTGGTTTCGCAGCGTCGACGCGCTGCACCGTTCCGGGCGGGTCGACGAGGACGGGATGCCCGGTTCGCTCGCGTTCGCCGTCCTGATCGACGAGTTCAGCGACTCGTTCCGGCTCGCCGTCGGGCCTGATCCGCTCGTCCGCGTCGCGATCGCGGGCCTCGCGGTCGTCGGGCGGGCCCGCGGCTACCGCGCCACGCCGCCGCCGCCCCAGAGGTCGAGCGGTTGAAGTTCGGGATCGGCTACTTCCCGACCGACGACGGCGTCGACCCGCCGACGCTCGCCCGGATGGCCGAGGAGCGCGGCTTCGAGTCGCTGCTGTTCACCGACCACACCCACATTCCGGCGGCACGCGAGACCGCGTATCCGCCCGGCGGTGAGCTGCCGCGGGAGTACTCGCGCCTCTACGACCCGTTCGTCGCCCTGATCGCGGCCGCCGACGCGACCGCGCGACTGCGGATCGGGACCGGGATCTGCCTCGTGGTCGAGCGCGACCCGATCGTGACAGCGAAGCAGGTTGCGAGCGTCGACCGGCTCTCGGGCGGCAGGATGCTGTTCGGGGTCGGCGCCGGCTGGAACCTCGAGGAGATGCGCAATCACGGCACCGACCCGGCCCGCCGGTTCGGGATCCTCCGCGAGCGGGTGGAGGCTATGCGCGAGATCTGGACCGCTGACGAGGCGTCGTACCACGGTCGTCACGTCGACTTCGAGCGCATCTGGTGCTGGCCGAAGCCGCTTCAGGAGGGCGGCCCGCCCGTGCTCGTCGGCGGTCACGGGAGCGGGGTGATCGATCGCGTCCTCACCTTCGGTGACGAGTGGATGCCGAACCGGATCGGCGACGACGACCGGATCCGCGCCCGGATCGAGCGGCTGCGGCGCGCCGGCGTCGACGCCGGCCGCGGGCCGATCCCGACGACGCTCTGCAACGCCACCGGTGATCCCGACGTGCTCGAGCGCTACGAGGCGGCCGGTGTGCACAGGGCCGTCTTCTGGCTCGCCCAGGGGGACGACTCGGATACCGAGCGCAGGCTCGACCGCCGCGCCGCCGAGATCGAGCGCTACGCGAGCGCCGGCTGACGATTCCGCCGACCGGCCCGTCGCGTGCGTCGCCCTCCTAGAGCTGTGATGGGTCGAACTCGAGCCCGAGGAGCGATCGCCCGCTGAGCTCCCAGGTGGCGGGCCCGACGAGCATGTGCTGGGTCGCCGCATGAACGTCGCGAAACCGACGCTGCAGGGGGCTGGTCTCATAGACGGCGCTACCCCCCGCGAGCCCGTAGGCCGCGTCGACGGCCGCCGCGGACGCCTCGACCGCGTGGGTCGCCGCGAGCCGCAGACCGACGCGCAGCGCGATCGGGATTTCGCCGCCCTCGCCCGCCGCCGCCCACGCTTTGCCGACGGTGGCGAAGAGCAGCGCCCGCGCCGCTCGCATTGCCGCCTCGGCACGCGCGACGCCGGCCTGGGTCGCGGCCCGCTCCGCGAGCTTGCGCACGCTGAGGGTCGGCGTCTTGGCGCCGGCGAGGTCGACGAGATCGTCGAGGGCGGCCCGCGCGATGCCGAGGGTGACGGCGGCGATCGAGGCCGCGAGCAGCCCGAACGGAGGGAAGGCATAGAGCGGCCCCGCCTCGCGCGGGGAGTCGGTGATCAGCGAGGCCGAACGCGCGAACGGGACGTTGAGGCGCTCGACCGCGATGTCGTGGCTTCCGGTCGCGCGCAATCCGGATACCGACCAGGTGTCGATCACCTGCGTCTCGGCGGCGCGGAACAGGCAGAGGCGGACGTCCGGCCTGCCGCTGGGAAGCGTCCGCGGGCTGTCGCCGTCGAGGACGATGCAGCCGCCGATCAGCCAATCGCAGTTGTCGACGTTGCTGGCAAAGCGCCAGCGCCCGGTCACCTCGAGCCCGTCGGCCGCGAGCACGGCGCGGCCGGACGGCGCGAAGACACCGCCGCTGACGCTCGCCGGCTCCGCGTACACCTCGGCCGCCCGCTCCGGATCGAGGTACGCGGCGAGCATCCCGGAGGTCGCGCAGACCGCCACGCACCAGCCCGCGGCGGCATCGCCCGCGGACAGCGCCTCGACCGCGCCGAGCAACTCGCCGGGGGGAGCCTCGCCGCCGCCGAGAGAGGCCGGCACGCAGAGCCGGTAGAGGCCCGCGGCGGCGATCTCGGCGGAGAGCTCGGCCGGGATCCGGCGCTCGGCCTCAGAGACCGGCGCGAGGGCCGCAGCCCGCGGGGCGAGCGCACGGGCTGCTTCGACGGCCGATGGCATGGGCGGATCATCGCAAGGCGGCCGCCGCCCGGATCGCGGTCGTAGTTGTCCGCAACGGGTCTGCGGGTCGCCACGCTTGGAGAATCGCCTCTTCGGTGAGATGGTCTGCATGTGGCCCGCGCGGCATGCTGCGGCGCGGCCCCGACGAGGACGTCACCAATGGGGGGTGCTCTGCACCCCGTGTGAGGGTTGGTGGCGTCTTCGTCGTCGGGGCCCGTGGGGTGCGCTCCGGCGCTCCGGCGCGCCGGCCGTCTAGAGCTCGAACCAGGCCCCCGCGGGACCGAGGTTGACGATCCGCGTCGGGCCGAGCTCGGACTCCGCGCCCCAGCTCTCGTGTATGTGGCCGCAGACGGCGAGCGGCGGCCGCTTGGCCTCGATCGCGTCGCGGATCGCGCTGCTGCCGAGATGATCGCCGTCGCTCGAGGAGTCGACGTGGCCGAGCGGCGGAGAGTGCACGATCAGGACCGCGCCGGGCGGGCAGGTCGCGAGCATCGTCGCCGCCTCGTCCTCGGAGAGGTCGAAGCTCCAGTCCCAGGGTGTGACCGGCACCCCGGCTCCGAGGCCGAAGAAGACCGTTCCGTCGACCGACCGGCTCTCGCCGTGCAGCACCGCCGCCGCAGGCCAGCCGGCGACCGCGGCCCGCAGTGCCTCTTCGGTCTCGTTGTTGCCGGGGACGAGCAGCGTCGGCACTTCGATCGCGCTCAGGGCGTCGATCGTCGTCTCGAGGCCGTCGTGGACGGAGGCGAAGTCGCCGGCGCCGATCACGAGATCGGCGCCGGCACCGGCTTCGACGAGGTGCGCGGCAGCGGCGAGGTCGCAATGCAAATCGGAGAAGGCGAGGATCCGCATCGCGTCGATCCTAGCCGCGCTCCGCCGCGTCGCGCTCGCGCTCGGTCGGGCCGCCGGAGCGGATCCGCGCCCTGGCGTCGCGGAAGTGAAGCGCCGGGCCTATGTGTAATGGCTTCGCTCGAGCTCGGCAGCGAGCTCGAGCGTGGCCGGGTCGAGCTCTGCGTCCGTGAGCCGGAACGACCTCCCCAACTCGGCGATCAGCGCCGCCTCGACCTCATCGATCCCCGTCCCGGGGACCTCGTCCTCGACGCTACCGGTCGTCCCGGGCTCCCAATCGAGGTCGAGCGCCGCGTAGGCGGGCTCGAGCGCGGCCCGGACGGTTGCCGACCCGGTCGCGACGACGACGGCGCCGAGATGCGCGCCGCCCCGGATCATCCGCTGGCCGATTCCGGCGAGCTTCACGGCGCCCCGGGCGTTGACGCTCCAGGCACCGGGGCAGTACTCACCCGGCACCTCGCCGATCCGGGCGTCGACGCCGAGGCCGTTCAGCGCCCGGGCCACGATCGTCGAAAGGACCTCGAAACGGTCTCTCGTGCCCTCGACGGGTCGCGCTTGCGGGCTCGACCAGGCGAGGGCGAGCGTGCCCTCGGTGAAGACCGCCGCGCGTCCTCCGGCGAGTCGGAGGACGGGCTCGAAGCCCGCCGCTCGCGCGGCCTCGACCGCGGCCTGAAACCCGCCGGCGGCTCGATCCTGCTTCGAGAACGCAAGCTCGCGGCCGGGGCGGTGGAGGCGCAGCGTCGCCGGCAGCGCGCCCGCGGCAATCCGCTTCAGCAGCGCCTCGGAGACCGCGGTGCCGAAGGCGGGGCGATCGGGAAAGCCGGTCCTGATCAGCCTCAACGGGGGTGCCTGAGCAATATGAGCGTTTGCTTGCATGTGTGACCACCGTCACACATAAAACACGTCGAACATGAAACCCTCGCTCGTCACACGGATTGACCCCCGTGGGCGGCGCCCGCTGAGTCGGCGCCCTCGAGCCTCTCAGCCTAGAGGCCGCCCGCGGGGCCGCGAAGCCGCCCGGCCACCAACCCCGACGAGATCGAGGCGATAGTCGCCGACCGGGCGCACCGAACGGAGGTGATTTTCCGTGTCACGCAAGTTCTGCCTTGTAGCGATCGCGTGCGCCCTCGCGCTCGGCACCACAGCCGCGGCGCGCGCAGCCGAGCCCGGGCTGACGCTGCTCGACCGGCCCTCGCACCGGTTCGAGCGCACGATCGAGACCCACAAGCTCACCAGTCGTTACCGCGAGCTGACCGCCGAGGCGAAACGGTTCGAAGCGGCGCCGGCCGACGATCTGCTCGACGAACGCACCGCGACGGCGCCGGAGCTGCGCGACGGCATCAAGTCCCTGCGCAGCAGGGTCGCGGCGGCGAAGCGGCGGGCGAAGCGCGAGGCGACGCCGGACTTCGGCCCGGTCGCCGGCGTCTCCCAGGCGACCCTCGACGCGATCGGCGGATGCGAGTCGGGCGGCGACCCGACCGCCGTCGACTCCTCCGGCACCTACTACGGCAAGTACCAGTTCGACACCGGCACCTGGGCCTCGGTCGGAGGCAGCGGCAACCCGGCGCAGGCCTCCGAGGCCGAGCAGGACTACCGCGCCTCGTTGCTCTACAGCCGCGCGGGATCGAGCCCCTGGCCGGTCTGCGGTCAGTGACCCCGCCACCGACCGGCTGACGGCGGGAATCGGCCCGGTTGCTGCGTACCGCTCAGGCGGCGTGGTCGTCGCCGACGGCCTCGTCGGCGGTGTCGCCGAGCAGCGCTCGCCGGAACGTTCTCTCCTCCTCGTCGAAGAGGAAGCCCCAGAGGTGGCGGCGCTCGAGCAGCGTCCGGCGCTTGGTCTCGAGGACCGCCTGTCGCGGCAGGCCGGCGATTCTCTGTGCGAGCTCGAGCGCGCGCGGGACGACGTCCCCTGAGACGACCTCGCGGACGATCCCGAGCCGCTGCGCCTCGGTGGCACGAACGACGCGACCGGTGAGGCAGAGCTCCTGGGCGACGGTCGCCGGAAGCACCGCCCGTGCCGCGGCGTAGCTGGGCGGGATCCCTCGCGGCAGCTCGGGGTAGCCGAAGGTGGCTACCGAAGCGGCGACTCGCAGATCGCAGAGCAGCGCGAGGGCGAAGCCGCCCGCGAGCGCCGGGCCGTTGACGGCGGCGACGACCGGTCGCCGGCAGCCTCGAAGTGCCTGGAAGGCGACCGCGCTCGTCTCCACCAGGCGCCGCCGGTTGTCGAGGTCGCCGCCGAACTGGCTCGTGTCCATACCCGAGCAGAACGCGCTTCCCGCTCCGGTGAGCACGATGCAGCCGACCGTCTCGTCCTCCGAGAGGCCGTCGAACGACTCCGCGAGCTCCTGCCGCAGCTCGATCGAGAGCGCGTTGCGCTTCTCGGCGCGCCGCAGCGTGACAAGGGCGACGTCGCCCTCGCGTTCGATCGACAGCAGGCCGGCCATGGGCGCCGATGCTAACCGCGCGGCGCAACCGAGTGGAGTCCGGTCAGGCTGCCTCGCGACGGTCGCTTGGCTTCTGGCGATCGCCCGGCGCCCGCGTCACCCGGATTTCACCGGCGAGCAGGTCGGGGGAGAACTCGCGAAGCATCGCCTCCAGACAGCTCTCGCAGCTGCATTCGGGCACCGCCAATCCGGTCTCGGGGCACCTCGGATCGCCTGCCCCCGAAGTTGGCACGGGGACGAGACTAATGCCGCTTGCGGGCGGAAAACCGGCGGTCGCCGGCCAAACCTCCGGACCCGGTTCACCGCGCCTGCGAGGATGGGCTGGTGTCCGGGCCCGACTCCAGCTCAGAACCCGAGCAGCAGCCGGCCGAGGCCGCCGAGGCGGCCGGGCCCGGGGAGCTCGGGCGCCCGCCGGGCGAGGCGATCGCCTCGGCGCGGGTGCGTGCCCCGTTGCGCGGCAACCGCCGGCTCGAGTCGCTGCTCGAGCGGGTCAATGCCGACCCCGAGGTGCGGACCTGGTGGCACATGGCACAGATCCAGTCGGAGCGCCTCGGGATGTCCGACCACTCCTGGGTCCACGTCCAGGTCGTCCTCAACATCGCCCTGCGTCTGCTGCGCCTGCTGGTGAAGGGCGGACAGCGGCCCGCGATGGTCACCGACCACGCGATGCGCGACCGCGACGCCGAGGTCGTCGTCGCCGCCGGGGCTCTGCTTCACGACGTCGGGATGTCGATTCACCGCGCCGATCACGAGGCGTTCAGCCTCTTCCTCGCCGAGCGCAAGCTGCGCGAGTTGCTCGAAGGGGTCTACAAGGACCCCGCCGAGCGCACCGTCGTGGTCGCCGAGTCGCTGCAGGCGATCATCGGCCACCGCCGTCGCGGCGAGCCGTACACGGTCGAGGCGGGGGTGGTCAGGGTGGCCGACGCGCTCGACATGGCCCACGGGCGCTCGCGGCTCCCGGTCGAAGGCGGGCAGATGGGGATCCACTCGATCTCTGCTGCGGCGATCGACCGGATCGAGATCGCCGCCGGGGAGGAACGCCCGGTCCGGATCGAGATCGCGATGAACAACTCGGCCGGGATCTTCCAGGTCGACGACCTCTTGGCGACGAAGCTGCGCGGAACCGCGCTCGAGGGCCAGGTCGAGGTCGTCGCCTCGGTCGAGGGCGAGTCCGAGAAGCGACTCTTGCCCGAGTTCCGGATCGTCTGACCCCGGTTTCGGCGGCTTTCCCTCAGGGTGCGTCGCGGACGCGCGAGCCTTCTCGGTGTTTTCACAACTCGCGGGAAGGGACGCGTTCTCGTACGCTGGTGTTCCGACCGGCGCCGCGGAACGAAGGGCCGGCACGGCGAGCGTCTTCCCAAGAGCAGCGATGAGCCCCGACTTTCCATCCCACCCATTGTCCGAGCGCGCCCGGCGCTCGATCGCCCGCGTCGGGTCGACCGCGCAAGCGCCGCCGGCGCCGACCAACTCCGACGGCGACGAGCACGCCGCGCGCGCGACCGACGACGGGCGCAGCTATCGCCTGACGCGTACGGAGGGCGCGGCCGAGGGGATCCAAAGGGTGATCATCGGCCGGCTCGACGACGCCGCCGAGCAGCTCCGCGAGCGAATCGCCGAGGACGCGGTGACGGCGGTGCACGAGGCGCGCAAGGACCTCAAGAAGGCGCGCTCGGCGATCAGGCTGGCGCGCGGCGGCATCGGCGGAAAGCGCTACCGGAAGGCGAACCGCGGCCTGCGGGACGCGGGCCGGGCACTGTCGGGTACGCGGGATGCCGACGTCCGGTCCGAGACGTTACGCCGGTTGCGGGACACGTTCTCCGACGAGCTCTCGGTTGCCACTGCGACGGCGATCGAGGCGGCGATCGAGGAAGCCGAACGAGCCGCGGGAGCGGGCGCCGGCGGCGGCGACCCGAGCGAGGTCGCGGCGCGAGCCGCGTCGGAGATCGAGCGCGTCCGCGCCGCTGTGGCCCGTTGGGAGCTCAGCACCGACGGCTGGAAGCTGGTCGGCCCCGGGCTCGAGCGCGGATACCGGCGCGGTCGGCTCGAGTTCCGTCGCGTCCTCGACGGACCGACGCCGGAGGCGATCCACGCCTGGCGCAAGCGCGCCAAGGATCTCTGGTACCACCTGCGTCTGGTCCGGCGCAGTTGGCCCGTGGTGCTGGAGGCGACGATCGCCGAGGTGCACGAGCTGACCGACCTGCTCGGCGACCACCACGACCTGACGGCGCTCCGCGATCATCTTCGATCCCGTGCGATCGGCCCGGCGGACGCCGATCGGGACGCCGAGATCATGGAGCTGATCGAGCGCCGCCAGGAACAGCTCGCCGAGCAGGCGATCCCGCTGGGCGAGCGGCTCTACGCGGAGAAGCCGAGCGCGTTCGCGGCCCGGAACGCCGGCTACTGGCGTGCCTGGCGGGTCGACTGACTCAGACGCCCGCGCCGTCGCCGCCGCGGCCCTCGCCGGCGGCGAAGCGCGCCGCGCCGGCGACGCCGGTGATCACCGAATCGCGGCCCAGCCTCGCCTCGAGCTCGAGCCCCTGCTCGAACGGCAGGCCGATCCCCTCGAGCGCGGCGCGACGGTCGGAGAGCATCGTCCGTTGCGGGAAGCCGGCCAGGCCCTCGGCGATCTGAAGCGCCCGGTCGAGATGCTGCCCGGCCGCCACGACCTCGGTCACGAGCCCCCAGCCGAGCGCCTCCTCGGCACCCACGAGGCGGCCGGTGAGGATCATCTCGAGCGCCCGGCCGATGCCGACGATTCGCGGCAGCCGCTGGGTGCCGCCGTCGATCAGCGGGACGCCGAAGCGCCGCTCGGTGAACCCGAGCCGCGCGTCGCGCGTCGCGACCCGCAGATCGCACCAGAGCGCCAGCTCGAGGCCGCCCGCAAGGCACCACCCGGAGATCGCGGCGATCGTCGGCTTCGAGGCGCGCAGGCGGGTGAAGCCGAGCGGCCCGTCGGGGCGGTCGCGAAGCCAGGAGTCGACCGCCGCCGCCGGATCGTCGCCGCCGAACGCCTCGGCGCGCTCGGCGAGCGCCTTCAGGTCGGCTCCGGCGCAGAACGCCTCCGGGCCCTCGCCGGTGAGCACCAGGGCGCGGGCGTCGTCGTCGGCCTCGAACTCACCGAAGCGCTCGAGCAGCAGCGCGGCGGTCTCGTCGTCGACCGCGTTGCGCCGCTCGGGCCGGGTGATCGTCAGCACCGCGGCGGAGCCGCGCCGTTCGTATCCGACCTTGCTCACACGCGGCGTGGCTCAGGGTCGCCGCAGGCGGTCGAGCTCCTCGCGGGCGCGCTCCTTGCGACTGTCGAGACGCATCTGGATCAGCGAGAACGCGATCACGATCACGGTGAAGAAGACCATCAGGCCGAAGGCGAAGTAGGTGACGACCTTGTCGTCCGTGCGGCCGTAGAGGCCGACGCCGTCCGCCGCGAGAGCGGCGGGCGCGGCGAACAGGAGCACTGCCAGCGACGAGGCGAGAAGCGCGGCGACGCGGCGAGCCCGGTTCACGTCGCGAACTCTACAACGACCGGGGGTAGGGCCGTGCGCCACCGCCCGTCGCCTAGGATGCCGCGCCGATGAGCATCCTCGAGGCGATTCTGCTCGGGATCGTCCAGGGCCTGACCGAGTTCCTGCCGATCTCCTCCTCCGGTCACCTGATCCTGGTCCCGTGGCTCCAGGACTACACCTTCCTCCAGGACCATCCCCACTTCAACAAGACGTTCGACGTCGCGCTGCACATCGGCACCCTGCTCGCGGTCGTCTACTACTTCCGGGTCGAGCTCTGGGCGATGGTCGGCGGTTTCTTCCGCACCGTCCGCTCCCGCTCGGTCGACGACGCCGACGGCCGGCTCGCCTGGATCATCCTGATCGGCACGATCCCGGCTGTGATCGTCGGCGGCCTCGGCTCGAACTGGATCGACGACCACCTCGGCGAGCCGTGGATGATCGGGATCCAGCTGATCGTCTTCGGGCTCCTGCTCGGGCTCGCCGACCGGATGCCGCAGCGCGAGGACATGGAGCAGGTCAGCCTCCGCCACGGGGTCGTGATCGGTGTCGCCCAGACCCTCGCGCTGGCGCCCGGGACGTCGCGGTCCGGGATCACGATCACCGCCGGGCGCTTCCTCGGGCTGACCCGCGACGCCGCGGCCAGGGTCTCGTTCCTGCTACTCGTGCCGGCCACGGCCGGGGCGGTGCTGCTGAAGGGCTACGAGGCGCTCGCCGACGGCCTCCCCGACGGCGTCGCGGGGCCGATGGTCGCCGGGATCGCCGCCTCGGCGATCTCCGGCTATCTGGCGATCGCGGGCCTGCTGCGGTTCGTCCGCACCCACAGCTACGACGTCTTCGTCGTCTACCGGGTTCTGATCGGGGTCGGCGTCCTGGTGCTGATCGCAAGCGGCGCGTACAGCGCGACCTTCTGAGCCAAGCGCTCGCTGCGGCCCGGAAATAATGAGCGCGCGGCACCCGGGGCAGTGAGTGAGGCCGCGCGCTGCACGAGAGAGGATCTCGCTCGACCAGTCTGCGGCTCAGGGCGACCTGCGGCGTGAAAAAGGTGAGAAATAGCGTGTGAAAGTCCCGTAAACGGGCGCCCGCCCGCCTCGTGGGTGTCTACCATCCAGGTTGCTTTAGAGAGAGGACCGGGGCAGGTCCGCGGCTCAGACGCGGAGTGCCGCCGGTGGAGTGCGATGAACTCACAGCTCGGAACAGTCCGCCTCGCCATAATCGACAACGAGAGCGCCTTCGTGCGGGTGCTCGCCCGCCGCTTCGAAACGGCGGGCTGGGAGTATCGCGTCCAGGCGTCGAGCGTCCCCACGTCCGAGCTCATCTCCTGGAAGCTGAACGCTCTGCTGATCGACATCTCGGTTCTCGGCCCGATCGGCTGGGAATTCCTCGAGCGCGTCTGCGGGATGCTGCCCGATCTCGGCGTGATCGTCTGCACCGAGGGCTCGACCGTCGCGCAGCGGGTCCGCGGACTGCGGCTCGGGGCCGACGACTGGATCGTCAAGCCGTCGCACCCCGAGGAGGTGATGGCGAGGGTCGAGGTGGTCGTGCGTCGACGCCGGCGGGCGCGCCCGACGCCGGAGGTGGGCCCTCTCGTCGCGGGTGAGATCGAGATCCGTGCCGATCAGTACCAGGCGTTCGTCGCCGGTCGGAGCCTCAACCTGACCCGGCGCGAGTACGAGTTGCTGGCCGTCCTCGTCGAGGCGAGCGGCCGCGTGATCGAGCGTGAGGAGATCTACCAGCGGGTCTGGGGCTACGCGATGGCACACGGCGACCGCTCCGTCGACGTCTTCGTTCGCAAGCTGCGCTCCAAGCTGCAGCGATCCTCGCCGGGCTGGGAGTACATCCACACGCATTTCGGGATCGGCTATCGCTTCGAGCCGAATCCGGAGCGAGCTTCCCCGACGGCCACAGAGCCGGGGATCGGAGAGACCTCGCGGGGTGGCGAGCCTTCTCCTGCCGACGCCGCGCCGCAGCCCGTCGCCTGACTCGGCGCCCTTTCTCACGCCGTTCACATCCTTTTCACACCTGCTTGCCCGCGGCATAACAAGCTTGCGGCCAAGCGGTGCGACTGTGCTCAAAACGCACCGGAGGACGCCCGACGTGTGCCGGGCCGATCTCAAAGGTGCTCGCCACCGGGACTTGCCCAATGGTCCGGTGCGGCACCTGATCGACAGATAAGACCAACTCAGAAGGAGACTTCCTCAAGTGATCTCTAAGCAGTGGCTACTCGCCGCCGGGATGAGCGCGGTGCTCGCCCTGGGAGTCGCGGCCTGCGGCTCCGACGACAGCAGCAGCTCGTCCTCGACGAGCGCCGACAGCGGCACGGCGACCGATCTCTCGGGCAAGATCACGATCGACGGCTCGAGCACCGTGCAGCCGTTCACCGAGGCGGCCGCCGAGCTCTTCAACCAGGACAACCCGAACGTCGACATCACCGTCGGTGCCGCCGGCACCAGCGGCGGGTTCGAGAAGTTCTGCGCCGGTGAGACCGACATCTCGGACGCCTCGCGACCGATCGAGCCGCCGGAGGTCGATGCCTGCAAGAAGGGTGGTGTCTCCTACTTCGACTTCCAGGTCGCCAATGACGGCATCTCGGTGGTCACCAACCCGTCGCTCGCGATCAGCTGCCTGACCACCGATCAGCTGAAGAAGCTGTGGGTGAACAGCGACGTGACCAACTACAGCCAGCTCGGCAATGACGCCGACACCGGCGATCCGCTCCCGGACGCTGATGTGAGCCTGTACGGGCCGGGAACCGACTCGGGCACGTTCGACTACTTCACCGACGTGATCAACGGTGAGGAGGACCTGAGTCGCAAGGACTACCAGCCCTCCGAGGACGACAACGTGCTCGTCCAGGGCGTCTCCGGGGACGCGAACGGGCTCGGTTACTTCGGGTTCTCCTACTACGAGCAGAATCAGGACGCGCTCAACCTGGTCTCGGTCGACGACGGCAAGGGCTGCGTCGCGCCGAGCACCGAGACGATCCAGTCGGGCGACTACGCGCCGCTCTCGCGACCGCTGTTCATGTACCCGTCCACGGATGCGGCCCAGCGACCGGAGGTGACCGCGTTCGTCCAGTTCGTCGCCGACAACTACGACCAGATCGCCCAGTCGGCCCTGATCGTCCCGATGGACCAGAGCCAGGGCACCAAGGCTCAGGCCGCGGTTCAGAAGGCGGTCGGCTAAGACCCCTCGAGGGACCGCCGGCTGAAACGAGAGCACACGGTGGAAGCCGGCACTGAGGCGGCAAGCGCGGCGCCGGGGGCGAATGCCCTCGGCGTCCGCCGCCGCCGTTGGGGCGAGGAGGCGATTCGCGCGGCGCTGTTTCTGGCCGCCGCGATCTCGGTCCTGACGACGATCCTGATCGTCGTCGCGCTGCTCAAGGAATCGATCCCGTTCTTCAGGGACGTCGGGTCCGCGTTCTTCAGCGACGGCGAGTGGTCGCCGCTATTCCAGGACCCCCAGTTCGGCGTCCGACCGCTGCTGGTCGGGACCTTCCTCGTCACCGGGATCGCGATTCTCGTTGCGGTCCCGATTGGGCTCGGATCGGCGATCTACCTCTCGGAATACGCGTCTGCGCGAAACCGCCGCATCGTCAAGCCGATCCTCGAGGTGTTGGTCGGCGTGCCGACGATCGTCTTCGGCTACTTCGCGCTCACCTTCATCACCCCGACGATCCTCCAGGACCTGCTCCACCTCGACGTTCAGGTCTTCAGCGCCCTCGCCGCCGGTCTGATCATGGGCTTCATGATCGTCCCGACGATCGCGTCGATCTCCGAGGACGCGATGTCGGCGGTTCCCCAGAGCCTTCGCGAGGGCGCCTACGGCATGGGGGCCACCCAGCGCCAGGTCTCGACGAAGGTCGTCTTCCCCGCGGCGATCTCCGGCATTGTCGCCTCGATCGTGCTCGGGATCTCGCGCGGCGTCGGCGAGACGATGATCGTCCTGATCGCCGCCGGCCTGGCGCCGAACGGCAGCCTCAACCCGCTGCAACCGCACGCAACGATCACAGCCTTCATGGGGGCGACGGCCAAGGGCGACAATCCCGCCGGCACGATCGGTTACCAGTCGATCTTCGCCCTCGGCCTGACCCTGTTCGTGCTCACCCTGTTGATGAACATGGTCGCGATCCGGTTCGTGCGCAAGTACCGGGAGGTATACGAATGAGCGCCTCCGCCGACACCGCGATCGCAGGCGCCGTCCGCACCCGCTTCGAGTCGGGCCGGTCGACCCGGGTCTGGGAGCTGGTCTTCAAGGGCTGCCTCGCGTCGTGCATCGTCGCCTGCCTCGTCGTCCTCGCCGTCCTCCTCGGCCAGGTGATCAGCGAGGGCGCAGGTTCGCTCTCGCTCGACTTCCTGACCGCGACCCCGTCCCGGATCGACCCGGCGAGCTCGGGAATCGGCCCGGCGCTCGCGGGCACGCTGTGGCTGATGCTCGTCTGCACCGCCTTCATCATCCCCGTGGGCGTGGCGACTGCGATCTATCTCGAGGAGTACGCCGACCGCGACCGCTGGTTCAACCGCTTCATCGAGGTCAACATCCAGAACCTCGCCGCGGTGCCCTCGATCGTCTACGGGGTGCTCGGCCTCGCCTTCCTGGTCCGCGGACCGCTGTCGCTGGGCCACGTCCTTCTCGCCGGCGGCCTGACGCTCGGGCTCCTCGTGCTGCCGGTCCTGATCGTCGCCGGACGCGAGGCGATCCGGGCCGTGCCCCCGTCGATCCGCGAGGGCTCGATGGCGCTCGGGGCGACCAAGTGGCAGACGGTCTGGAAGCAGGTCCTGCCCGCCTCCCTGCCTGGGATCGCGACCGGGGCGATCCTCTCGCTCTCACGTGCGATCGGCGAGACCGCGCCGCTGATCGTGATCGGCGCCGCGACCTTCGCAACCTCCGCACCGAGCGGCGTCCTGAGCGACGTGACGGCGCTTCCGATTCAGATCTTCAGCTGGATCTCAGAGCCCCAGGACGAGTACAAGGCGCTGGCGGCGGCCGGGATCATCGTCCTGATGGTGATCCTGCTGGCGATGAACGGGGTCGCGATCTGGCTCCGCAACAAGTACGAGAAGAAGTGGTAGGTGATTAGCTTGGAAGGCAGAATCGTGACCGACCCAGAGAAGACGCAAGGAGAGCGGGCCGTCCCGGGTGTGAATCTCGCCGGAACCGTGGCCGAGACGCACGGGGACGGCACACCGAAGACGTTCACGACGCGCGAGCGGGTGTTCGAGCTCGAGGGCGTGACGGTCTCCTACGCAGGCAAGCCGGCGGTCTCCGATGTCTCGATGGCGATGTACAGGAACGCGATCACGGCGCTGATCGGTCCCTCGGGGTGTGGCAAGTCGACCCTGATCCGCTGCCTCAACCGGATGAACGACCTGATCCCTTCGGCCGCGGTCGACGGCCGCGTGCTCTACCACGGCGAGGACATCTACGCCCCTCAGGTCGACCCGGTCGAGGTTCGCAAGCGGATCGGGATGGTGTTCCAGAAGCCGAACCCGTTCCCGAAGTCGATCCACGACAACATCGCCTTCGGGCCCCGAATCCTCGGCATGGAAGGGAACATGGACGAGATCGTCGAGCGGGCGCTGCGCCGCGCCGCGCTCTGGGACGAGGTCAAGGACCGGCTCGAGACCAACGCGTTCGGCATGTCCGGCGGTCAGCAGCAGCGGCTCTGCATCGCCCGCTGCCTGGCGGTCGATCCCGACGTGATCCTGATGGATGAGCCCTGCTCCGCACTCGACCCGATCTCGACCGGGAAGATCGAGGATCTGATGATCGAGCTGAAGAGGGACTACTCGATCGTGATCGTCACCCACAACATGCAGCAGGCCGCGCGCGTCTCGGATATGACGGCGTTCCTGATCGTCAAGCTCGACGACGACGAGAAGCATCGCCAGGGGCGCCTGGTCGAGTACGACGAGACCGAGAGGATCTTCACCAACCCCGGCGACTCGCGAACCGAGGATTACGTGACCGGGAAGGTCGGCTGATGCCCGAGGAGGTCAGGGTTCATTACCAGGAGGAGCTCGAGCGGCTCGAGGAACGCGCCCTGGAGGGCGTCGACATGGTCGCAGCCCAGCTCGAGCGGGCGGTGGAGGCGGTTGAGCACCAGGACACCGAGCTCGCAGAGCTGGTGATCGCCTCAGATGACGTGATCGACGGACGCTACCTCGAGGTGCACCAATCGATCCTCACACTGCTCGCGACCCAGGCGCCGGTCGCGACGGATCTGCGTCTGATCTCCGCCCTGCTGCACCTGATGAAGGGAATCGAGCGGATGGGGGATCAGTGCGTGAACATCGCCAAGCTGATCCCGCTCGCCGGTCACGAGCCGCCCGCTGATCCGCGCATCCTCAAGGACGTCGTGACGATGGGCAAGCAGGTCAAGACCCAGCTCTCGCAGGCCCAGCGAGCGTTCGCCGACCGGGACGTCGCGATGGCCCGAGACCTGGTCCGCCAGGACGACCTGGTCGACAACCTCAACAAGGAGATCTTTCGGATCGCGCTCGAGATCGGCGACGACCACGACCGCCGCGAGTGGGCGATGACGATGATCCTCGTCGCGCGGGCGATCGAGCGGGTCGGCGACAACGCGGTCGACATCGGCGAGCAGGTCGCCTTCGTCGTCACGGGGCTGTTCCGCGAGTTCCAAGACGCGTCGCATCCGCAGCCGGCCGCGCGCTGACGCGGGGCTCCACCCGGGGTGACCCGGGAGGCGCCGTCTTCATCTGGCTTTCATCTTCGACCACGAGCCTGGCAAGTGGTGGCGCTGCGATGCGAGTCCTGATAGTCGAGGATCAGGTCAAGATGGCGAGCCTGATTCGCCGTGGCCTGCGCAAGGAGGGGATGGCGGCCGACGTCGCCGCAACCGGCGAGGATGCGCTCTGGATGGCCGAGGCGACCGAGTTCGACGCGATCATCCTCGACCTGATGCTGCCCGGGATCGACGGGCTCGAGGTCTGCCGGAAGCTGCGTGGGGCGGGCGTCTGGTCGCCGATCCTGATCCTCACCGCCCGCGACGCCGTGCGTGACCGGGTGGCGGGTCTCGACGGCGGCGCCGACGACTACCTGGTCAAGCCCTTCTCCTACGCGGAGCTGCTCGCCCGGCTGCGGGCGCTGGTCCGGCGGGGCCCGGTGGAGCGCCCGTCCGTGCTCGAGGTCGGCTCGCTGCGTCTCGACCCCGCCCGCCGGCGCACCTGGCGGGGTGAGACCGAGATCGACCTCTCACCGAAGGAGTTCGCGATCCTGGAGACGTTCATGCGCCGACCCGGCGAGGTGCTGTCGCGCTTCGCGCTGCTCGAGCACGCCTGGGACTACGACTACGAAAACCGCTCCAACGTCGTCGACTCCTACATCCGCTTCCTGCGGCGCAAGATCGACCGGCCGTTCGGCGTCGAGTCGATCGAGACCGTGCGCGGAGCGGGATACCGGTTGCGGGACGACGCCGGAGGCGACGCTTGAGGCGACTGCCGATCCGCGTCCGGATCACGCTCGCCTTCGCCGGGGCGATGGCTGTGCTGCTGGCCGGTCTCGGAGCGTTCATCTACCTGCGCTTTCAGTCGCAGCTCTACGCGATCGTCGACCAGGGCCTGCGCTCCCGTGCCGCGGAGGTGACGGCGCTCGCCGGACGTGGGTCGGATCGGCCGCTCAACCGCGCACCGCCGGGCGTTCTCGCCGACCACGAGGAGACCTTCGCGCAGATCCTCACCCCGAGCGGCGCGATCTCCGACACGACGCGGCAGTTCGGCGAGCGACCCGTGCTCGACCCGGCCGACGTGCGGCGTGCGAGCGCAGCAACGATCACCGTCGTCCGCCGCGTGCCCGGCGTCGAGGGCGACGTGCGTCTACTCGCGAAGCCGGTCTCCGTGGGAGGTCGGCGGCTCGTCGTCGTCGTCGGGGCGTCGATCGACGACCGCCAGGAGGCGCTCAAGAACCTGCTCACGCTGCTCTTGATCGGCGGGCCGGTGGCGCTCCTGCTCGCCTCGCTCGCGGGCTACGGCGCCGCGACCGCTGCGCTGCGGCCGGTCGAGGCGATGCGCAAGCGCGCGGCCGAGATCTCGGCCGACGATGCGGACCAGCGCCTGCCGCTGCCGCCCTCCGATGACGAGCTGCGCCGCCTCGGCGAGACCCTTAACGGGATGCTCGGCCGGCTCGAGGCGGCGATCGAGCGCGAGCGCGCCTTCGTCGACGACGCCAGCCACGAGCTGCGGACGCCGCTCGCCCTGCACAAGACCGAGCTCGAGCTCGCGATGCGCTACGCCGACGAGCCGGAGGAGCTTCGCGCCTCGATCGTCTCGGCGATCGAGGAGGTCGACCGCCTGATCGGCCTCGCGGAGGACATGCTCGTCGTCGCCCGCTCTCCGAACGGCGAGTTGGCGACCGACCTCGAGCCGATCGAGCCCGTCCGCCTGCTCGAGGCGGTCCAGGATCGGTTCGCGGCCCGCGCCGCCGAGGCGGGCAGGGCGGTGCTGATCGGCGAGGCCGCCTCCGGGTCGATCGAGGTCGACCGGGTGCGGGTCGAGCAGGCGCTCACCAACCTGGTCGACAACGCGCTGCGCTACGGCGAGGGTGACGTGACGCTCGCGGCGCGACGCCGGGCCGAGTCGGTCGAGCTGCACGTCACGGACGCAGGCGCCGGGTTCCCGGTCGAGTTCGTCGGGCGGGCCTTCGAGCGCTTCACGCGCGCCGACGCGGCGCGCTCGGACGGCGGCAGCGGCCTCGGGCTGGCGATCGTCGCGACGATCGCGCGGGCGCACGGCGGCTCGGTCGGCGCCCGCAACCTCGATCCCGGTGCCGACGTCTGGATCGAGTTGCCCCGACGAAGTCCCGAGCTCAGCTCCGAGGCTGCGCGTCACGCCTCGGAGAGCTGAGCAGGCGCTCGGCCTGCGCCGAGAGCTCGCCGGCGCGGGGCATGTAGGGCGGATGCACCTCGAGCACGATCGGCGCCTCGTGCGCGCGGAGGCTCGGCGCGACGCGATCCCACGGCAGGGTTCCGCGGCCCGGCGGCAGATGGAGGTCGAGCCGCAGCGGGTCGATCCCGAGCTCGTCGCCGGTCGGGCGGCGACGGGCGCCGGCGTTGTCGTGAAGATGGAAGACCGAGACGAGGTCCAGGACCGGCTCGGTGAGCAGCTCGACCGATGTGTGGCGGAGGTCGGCGATCACGTGCGCGTGTCCGACGTCGAGACAGAGACCGAGCCGCTCCGACGCGGTCCTCATCGCCAGGTCACGGAGCACGAGCGGGCCGGCGGAGAGCGGCTCCGGACCCGGGTAGAGCGGGGCCAGGTTCTCGATCGCGATCGTCACCTCGAGCCGCTCGGCCAGCCCCGCGAGCCGCGCCAGCGAACCGGCCTCCGCCCCCCGCGCCGGCCCGTCGGCGGCCGTCTCGGGCAGCGCGAGCGCGTGGTAGACGATCTGCCGGGCGCCGAGCTCGGCCGCGTATGAGAGCAGGCCCTCGAACGCCCGGTCGCCGGTCGGCGTCCCGGCCCGCAGGCCGCCGGGCGCGTGGACGATCGCCGCGAGCCCGGTCGTCGCGAGGCCCTTCGCGGTCGCCGAGGCGTGCCGGATCAGTTGCCGGGGGTCGGTGAGGACCGAGACCGGGGGCGAGTGGAGCTGGACCCAGTCGAACCCGGCCGCCTCGTATGACTTCAGCAGCGGCGCCGACGGCCACCACTCGCGCGGCACGCTGAGCCCGAGGCGGCCGCCGAGGCCGTAGCCGGCGCCCGCGGTCGGCTGCGCGATCCGGTCCGGTCGGGTGAAGACCTCGCTGGATCTCATCTGAGACCAGTTTCGGCACGGAGGCCGCAGTTTCCGTGAAACGCGCGTGAACCAGATGTGAAGGACCGGTGATCGAGGGCTCCAAGGCAGCTGCCTCATCCGTTCGTTCTGACATCATCGAAGGGTGCTCTGCGCAGCCGTCGACATCGGCTCGAACACGACCCGTGTCCTGGTGGCCGAGCCGCAGGAGGGACAGCTCCGCAAGGTGATGGAACAGCGTGCCTACACGCGGTTCGAGAAGGACTCGAAGCGCAAGGGCAGGATCACCGAGGAGAAGATCGCGGAGCTTGCAGAGGTGGTGGCGACCCAGGTGCGGCTCGCCGAGGAGCTCGGGGCAGAGGCGATCAGGATCGTCGCAACCGCCGCCGTGCGCGAGTCCAAGAACGCCGGCCTGGCCGCGAAGGCGATCGCCGACGCCGCCGGGGTCGGGGTCGAGGTGCTGAGCGAGGAGGAGGAGGGCAGGCTCGCCTTCCTCGGCGCGACGAAGACCCTCGGACACCCGGTCGAGGGCGAGATCGGCGTCGTCGACGTCGGCGGCGGTTCCTCGGAGATCATCCTCGGCACGGTCGCCGGCGGGGTCAGCGCGGTGCGCTCGTTCAAGATCGGCTCGGGGACCGTCGCCGAGGAGTTCCTGACCAGGGATCCGCCCTCCGCCTCGGAGATCCGCGCGCTTCGCGACTACATCGACGACTTCTTCGAGGGGATCGAGGTCGAGCACCCCGACCAGGCGGTCGCGGTCGGCGGCAGCGCGACCTCGCTGCGGACATTGGTCGGTGCGGTGCTCGAGTACGAGACCCTGGAGCGGGCTGTTCGCGTCCTGACCGGCGACCCGATCGCAGCCGTGGCGCAGAAGTTCGAGCTCGACCCGCGCCGGGTGCGGATCCTGCCGGCCGGTGTCCTGATCCTGGAGAAGCTCTCGGAGCTGGTCGGACAGCCGCTTCAGATCGGCAAGGGCGGGTTGCGCGAGGGGATCATCCTCGATCTCCTCACCGGCGCCAGCAACGGCGCGGCGACCGCGATCGCCGCCTAGCCCGACTCGCCGAGGGGACGCCGCAGACGCGCAGCGAGGCGCTGGCCGGCCCCGCGACCGGGCTCGACCCGGCGCCCAATAGCCTCGCTCCGGTGAGCGGTTATCTCGACATCCTCCGCTCCCCCGCCGGGCGGCTGATCGTGATCTCGGGCGTCGCGAGGCTCGGCTGGGGAGTCGTCGGGCTCGGCTTGATCGTCCACGTCCAGCAGGCCGCCGACTCCTATGCCGCCGCGGGCCTCGCGACCGGCGCGTACGGGATCGGCAGCGGCCTGCTGGCGCCGCTACGGGGGGTCGTCGTCGACCGGGCCGGCGGCCCGGCGCTGCTCGCGATGGGACTCGCCGAGGGCGCGATCCTGCTCGTGATCGCGTTCAGCGCTCCGGCCGGGCCCGGGGCGCTCAGCTACGTCCTGCTCGCCGGCCTCGCCGGCCTCGTACCGCCGCCGTTCACGGCCTGGACGCGAGCCGGCCTCGGCGCCCGTCTCGACGGCGCGGTACTGCGCAGTGCCTACACGGTCGACAACGTCTTCGAGGAGGCGGCCTTCGTGCTCGGGCCACTGGTCGCCGGTGTCGTGATCGGGCTCGCCTCCGCGGCGGCGGCGCTCGTGGTCGCCGCGGCGCTCGTGGTCGGGGGCGTCCTCGGGCTCACCGTGCCGGGCTCGGTAGCCGCGTGGGCGCCGCCGCGGAGACGCCGCGAAGGCGGCTCGCCGCGGTCGCTGAACCGCCCGCTGCTGCTCGCGATCGTCAGCCTCGCCGGTCTCGGCGCCGGGGTCGGGCTGGTCGAGGTCGCCGTGGTCGCCTTCTCGCAGGCCGAGGGGTCGCAGGCCGCGGCCGGGCTGATCCTCGGCGCGCTCTCTGCGGGGGGCGTCGTCGGGGCGCTTCTCTACGGCGCCCGCAGTTGGCGGTCTCCCATCGCGCGCCGCTACGCCGTACTGCTGGTCGCGATGGGAGCCGGGTTCGCGGCGCTCGCGCTGCCGAATTCGATCGCCGCGATGGTCGGGTTGATCGCCGTCGTCGGACTCGCGTTCACGCCGATCTTCGTCACCAACTCGCTGTTGATCGAGCGCTTCTCGCCCGACGGCCCGACCGCGGCGGCGTTCACCGGGGTGACCGCGGCGATGAACGGGGGGGTCGCGGTCGGCGCCGCCGTCGGGGGAGGCGTGGTCGACGGCGGCGACGTCGCCGCAGCGTTCCTGCTCGCCGGCGGCGCGGTCTGGATCGGCGCGCTGGTCGCGGCGGCGCTGCCGGCCGCGCCGGTCGCCGCCGGCGGGATCCGAGGGACCTGAGCGTCGTCGTCATGCAGGGGAGGTCCGCCCGAGGGGGCCCGGCGGTAGCCTGTGCCAACCGCAACGTGGAACCCTCGAGGACTGAGATCGCACCGTTCCCCAGCGTCGAGGAGACGCGCGTGGAGGCCGACGCCCACGCTTCCCGCGAGCTCGAGGCGCCGGAGCTCTACTTCAATCGCGAGCTCTCCTGGCTCGACTTCAACGACCGGGTCCTCCAGCTCGCCGAGGATCCCTCGATCCCGCTGCTCGAGCGGGTCAAGTTCGCGGCGATCTGGGAATCGAACCTCGACGAGTTCTTCATGGTCCGCGTCGCCAACCTCCAGGACCAGGTCGAGTCCGGCACTCCGGGGCGGGGTGCGGACGGGATGTCTCCGACCGATCAGCTGACGGCGATCCGCGACCGCGTCCTCGAGCAGCGAGCGAGGGTTTCGGAGGTGCTCGAGCGGGACCTGCGCCCGTCACTGGCCGAGCACGGAATCCGCATCGTCCCCTACGAGCTCGCCTCCGAGGCCGAGCGAGCCGAGCTCGCACAGCTGTTCGAGCGCCAGGTGTTCCCGGTCCTGACCCCGCTCGTGATCGGCCGCGGCCGCCCCTTCCCCTACATCTCCAACCTCTCGCTTTCGCTGGCCGTCGTCCTGATCGATCCGGAGAAGGAGAACGAGATCCTCGCCCGCGTCAAGGTTCCGAAGGAGCTTCTGGGGCGTTTCGTCAGCGTCGGTAACGGCGGTCTGACGCTGGTCCCGCTCGACGGGCTGATCGCCGCCAATCTCGGCTCGCTGTTCCCGGGCATGCAGGTGGTCGGGCACTCCCTCTTCCGCGTCACCCGGGACACCGACTACGACGTCTCCGACGAGGCGGACGACGTCCTGCAGGCGGTCGAGGAGGAGCTGCGGCGGCGGCGCTTCGGTGAGCTGGTCCGGCTCGAGGTCGAGGCCGACATGACACCGCGCCTTCGCGAGCAGCTCGGTCTCGGCGCTCGGGGTCTCGGACGACGAGGTCTATGAGATCCATGGACTGCTCGGGGTCAACGACCTCTGGGACGTGGTCGGCCTGCCCGGCCACGAGGAGCTCCGGGACCCTCCGCACACGCCGGTCGTCCCGCCCCGCCTGATCCTCGACGAGGGCAAGGAGGACAACGTCTTCAGCGCCATCCGCCAGGGAGACATCCTCGTCCACCACCCCTACGACTCGTTCTCGAGCTCGGTCGAGCGCTTCGTCAAGCAGGCCGTTTCGGACCCTGACGTGCTCGCGATCAAGCAGACCGTCTACCGGACGAGCGCCGACTCGCCGCTGGTCCCGGCGCTGATCGACGCCACCGAGCGCGGCAAGCAGGCCGTCTGCATGGTGGAGCTGAAGGCTCGCTTCGACGAGCGGGCGAACATCCAATGGGCGAAGAAGCTCGAGCAGGCCGGCGTCCACGTCGTCTACGGGATCCCCGCTCTGAAGACGCACGTCAAGTGCGTGCTCGTCGTCCGCCGCGAGGGGGATGGCGTCCGCCATTACGTCCACATCGGGACCGGGAACTACAACCCGAAGACGGCGCGGATCTACACCGACCTCGGCCTGTTCACCTGCGACCCCGAGATCGGCGCCGACATCGCCGAGATGTTCAACTCGCTGACCGGCTATGCGAGGCCACGGAGCTACCGCAAGGTGCTGGTCGCGCCGTTCAACCTGCAGCGGGGCATCCTCGAGGAGATAGAACGGACGATCGCATCGCACTCGCCCGAGACCCCGGGGCGGATCCGGCTGAAGATGAACTCGCTGCTCGACGCACCGTCGATCCGGGCGCTGTATCACGCCTCAGAGGCGGGCGTGCGCGTGCAGATCAACGTCCGCGGCATCTGCGCGCTGCGACCCGGCGTGCCGGGCGTCTCGGAGAACATCGAGGTCACATCGGTCGTCGGGCGCTTCCTCGAGCACTCACGGATCTACTCCTTCGAGCGCGCCGGGGAGCCGGAGAGCGTCTACATCGGGTCCGCCGACCTGATGCCGCGCAACCTCTACAACCGGGTCGAGTTGGTGACGCCGATCACCGATCCCAAGCTTCGCGCCGACCTGGTCGACGTGCTCGACCGCTCGCTCGCCGACAACACGAACTCGTGGGAGCTCGGGCCGGACGGCGTCTGGACCCGGCGCCGTTCCGACGGGGAGCCCCGGAGCGTCCAGCGGGAGCTGATCGAGCGCCACGCCGAGCGCGCGGCCTCGGGCGCGGCGGTCCAGCCGCCCCTGATCTAGAGCCGGTCGCGAGACAGCCGGTGGCGGACTTGCATACGGCGCGGGGCTACTGGCTCGAGGAGGCAGGCCCGGCGAGGTCCGCCCCGCCGCTCGACTCCGACCGGACCGCCGACGTCCTGATCGTCGGCGGCGGCTTCACGGGTCTGTGGACGGCGTGGCAGATCAAGCAGATCGAGCCGGCGACCAGGGTCGTGCTCTGCGAGGCCGGGGCGTGCGGCGACGGGCCCAGCGGCCGTAACGGCGGCTTCGCCAACGGGATGTGGTTCAGCCTTCCGACGCTGCGCGACCTGTTCGGCGACGAGCGGGCGCTGGCGGTCGCGCGAGCCGCGCAGGCGTCGGTTGACGCGATCGGCGACTTCTGCCGTGAGCAGGGCGTCGACGCCTGGTTCGGGCAGGACGGCTACATGCAGGTCTCGACCGCGCCCGCCTTCGACCACGTGTGGGAGGCGGCCGCGGCCGCCTGCGCGGAGCTCGGCGAGCCCGAGGCGTGCCGCCGGCTGACCGCGGCCGAGGTCCGCCAGCGCTGCGACTCGCCGGTCTTCCGGGCAGGTGCTCTTTATCCGCGCGCCGCGACCGTGCAGCCGGCGCGGCTCGTCCACGGCCTCGCCGAGCGGGTTCGCGGTCGGGGGGTGGAGGTCTTCGAGCACACCCCGGTGCGTCGCGTCGGCCGCCGCGGAGGGGTGATCGTCGGGGTCACCGAGCGCGGCGAGGTCCGGGCGCGGCGGGCGGTGATCGCCGCCGGCGGCGCCGAGCTCGGGCAGACGGGGATGCGCCGTCGGTTGACCCTGACCTCGAGCCACATGGTGATCACCGAGCCGGTGGGGGACGTGCTCGAGGAGATCGGCTGGACCGGGCGCGAGTGCATCACCGACTCCCGGGCGATGATCCACTACTTCCGGACCACCCCGGACGGGCGGATCGCGTTCGGCTGGGGCGGTGGGCGAATCGTCCGTGGCCACCGGACCGGCGGGCGCGCCGAGGTCGACCCCGAGGTCACTGCGCAGCTGCAGCGCCACCTGATCCGGATCTTCCCGGCCCTGCGGGGTCGCCGTGTCGAGCACGCCTGGGGCGGGCCGATCGACGTCTCGCCCACGCACCTGCCGATGATTCTCGAGCTCGAAGCGGGAATCTGGGCGGGCTTCGGCTACACGGGCCACGGCGTCGGCCCGTCGCACATGGTCGGCCGCTCGCTCGCCTCGCTGGCGCTCGACCGGGACGACGAAGCGAGCCGGCTGGCGATCGTCTCGCCGCCGCCGCACCACGTCCCGCCGGAGCCGTTTCGCTTCATCGGCGGCTCGCTGATCCGCCGCGCGATAGTCGCCAAGGAGACGGCAGAGGAGCAAGGGCGCGCGCCGAGCCGGCTGTCGCGGACGCTCGCCGCGATCCCGGCGCGGATCGGGATCCACATCGGCCGCTGAGCCGACCGGACGGGGCCAGGGTATCGGGGCGCCGCCGATCCCTTGCCTCTCCCTTTGTTGTCGGGGCGGTGGCGTACCTTGCCGAGGTGGCCTTCGAGGACTGGCCCCACATCCACGCACTGCTCGACATGGACGCGTTCTACGTCGCGGTCGAGCTGCGGCGACGTCCTGAGCTGCGCGGCCGGCCGGTGATCGTGGCCGGCAGTGGGCCCCGCGCCGTCGTCACGACGGCCTCCTATGAGGCACGGCCCTACGGCGTCGGTTCGGCGATCCCGGTCGCGCACGCGAAGCGCCGCTGCCCCGACCTGATCCACCTGCCGGTCGACATGGCGCACTACCGCGAGCGCTCCCTGGAGGTGATGGCGCTGGTCGACGAGCTCGAGGTTCCGACGCAGCCGGTCTCCCTCGACGAGGTCTATCTCGATCTCTCCGGCCTCACGGACCCCGTCGCCCGGATGAGCGGCCTCGTCCGCACGATCCGCGAGCGGCTCGGGCTCGATGCGTCGGTCGGGATCGGGCCGAACAAGCTCGTCGCCAAGGTCGCATCGGATGCCGAGAAGCCGCGCGGGTTCGTGGTCCTGACCCGCGAACAGGCGGCCACACGATTCGCGGGCGAGCCTCCTCGGATGATTCCCGGGATCGGCCCGAAGACGGCCGAGCGCCTGCGCGCAATCGGGGTGGCGACGATCGGCGATCTGCAGCGAGTCGCGGCCGAGGAGCTGGTCGCCCGCTTCGGCCGCAGCCACGGCAGCGCGCTGCACGAGCGCGCGCACTTCCGCGACGACGCGCCGGTGGCGCGCGGCGAGGCGAAGTCGCGCTCGGTCGAAACCACGTTCGATCACGACGTCTCCGACCCGTCGCGGCTCGAGCGGTTGCTGACCGATCAGGCCGAGCAGCTGGCGGCGGCGCTCCGCAAACGCGGGATCGCCGGGCGGACGATCGGGATCAAGGTCCGCCTCGACGACTGGACCACGGTCACCCGGGTGCGCTCGGTCGAGACGCCGACCAACGACCCGGAGCTGATCGGCGCGACGGCGCGATCGCTGCTCCGCGCCTACGCGCCGCCGCGGCCGGTTCGCCTGCTCGGCGTCCGCGTAGCCGGGTTCGCCGACCGGGGTACGGAGCGGACCGGCGACGCGCGCCCGCTGAGCCTGCTGCCGGCGGCCTGATCGCGCTACAGCACCGCGAACAGGAGCGCGTAGACGAGCAGGCCCGCGATCGCAGCCGAGAGGATCGTCGCCGCGGCCCGGCGGTCGTCGCGGGCCCAGAAGATCATCGCTCCGACGGCGCCCGCCAGCGGCAGCAGGAAGCCGCCGACCGCCGCCGCGATCACGTAGTTGCGGCGCTTGCGCTCCTCGTCCACGGGTCCGAGTCGAGCTCGGCAGGGCCGCCGCGCGCGCTCACCAACGCGACGTGACGACCTTCTTCCGGGTGTAGAACTCGACCGCGTCGCGTCCGTTCGCGTGCAGGTCGCCGTCGATCGAGTCCTTCCAGCCCGAGAACGGGAACCAGGAGATCGGCGCCGCGACGCCGACGTTGACGCCCAGCATCCCGGCCTCCGCGCCCCAGCGGTACGACCGCGCGGCGCCGCCCGAGGTGGTGAAGATCGAGCCGGCGTTGCCGTAGCGGGAGCCGTTCGCGAATTCGAGCGCGGTCTCGAGGTCCTCGGCCCTGACCACCGTCAGCAGCGGGCCGAAGAGCTCCTCGCGGGCGAGATCGGACTCGAGATCCGAGGTCGACGATGATCGACGGCCCGATCAGCGTCCCGGCGGGCCCCGCGTCGCGGCGCCCGTCGAGGACCACCTCGTCGTCGGAGGCGACCGCGGCGTCGATCGCGTCGGCGATCCTGTCGCGCGCCTCGGGCCCGACCAGCGGGCAGACCTCGACCCCGTCCTGGTCGCCGGGCCCGACCTCGAGCCCGGCGGCCGCGGTGCTGAGCGCCTCGAGCGCCGCGTCCTGCTGGTCGCGGGTACCGACCAGGACGGCGACCGAGCCCGCCAGGCAACGCTGACCGGCGGCGCCGAACGCCGAGCCCATGATCGCGGGCACGGTGACGTCGAGATCGGCGTCCGGCATCACGATCAGCGAGTTCTTCGCCCCGCCGAGCGCCTGGAACCGCTTGCCGGTGGTCGCCGAGCGCTCGGCGATGTAGCGGGCGGTCGACGCCTGACCGACGAATGAGATCGCGTCGATCCCGGGATGGTCGAGAAGCCCGTTGACCGCGTCGTGGGCCCCGTGAACGAGGTTGAGGACGCCGTCGGGGATCGCCTCGATCTCCGCGACGAGCTCGAACATCAGCTCCGACGGGCGGGGGTCGCGCTCGGACGGCTTGAGGATGAAGCTGTTGCCGCAGGCGATCGCGAACGGCAGGAACCAGAGCGGGATCATCGCCGGGAAGTTGAACGGGGTGATCGCGGCGACGACGCCGACCGGCTGGCGGACCAGCTCGACGTCGACTCCGTCGGCGACCCCCTCGAGGTTCTCGCCCTTGAGCAGGTGCGGGATCGCGCAGGCGGCCTCGGTCGACTCGATCCCTCGCAGGACCTCGCCGCGCGCGTCGGCGAGCGTCTTGCCCATGTCCGCGGTGACCAGCCGCGCGATCTCCTCACGCCGCTCCCAGAGCGACTCGCGCAGCGCGATCAGCGCGCGGGCGCGTTTCTGCGGCGGCACCGCGCGCCAGGCCGGCTGCGCATCGCGAGCGGCGCGCACGGCGGCGTCGACGTCGTCGGCGCCCGAGAGCGGGACGAGGGCGGCGAGCTCGCCGGTCGCCGGGTCGCGGTCGTCGAGCGTGTCGGCGCCGACGGCCTCCACCCAACCACCGCCGATGTAGTTGCGAAGCGTGCGGGCGCCCTCCGCGGTCTGCGGTCTGCGGTCTGCGGTCTCAGTTGCCATACGGGTACCACCATTCCTTGGCTTCGATCTCGGTTTCGATGTGTACGTGCTTAGTCTCCTGGAACGCCTCGAGCCCCTCGCGTCCGAGCTCGCGTCCGAGCCCCGACTGCTTGAAGCCCCCGAACGGGCCGGCGTCGTTGTCGGTCAGCGGGTCGTTGAACCACACCGTCCCGGCCTTCAGCTCGCGCAGGCAGCGGAGCATCGTCCTCATGTCCTCCGTGTAGACGTTGGCCCCGAGCCCGAAGCGGGTCGAGTTCGCGAGCTCGATCGCCTCGTCGAGCGAGCCGACGCGGACCAGCGGTGCCACCGGCCCGAAGGTCTCCTCCGAGAGCAACGCGGTCTCGGCGCCCGCGCCGGTGACGACCGCCGGGGCGAAGAAGTGGCCGCGGTCGTGGCCGGCGTTGTCGCCACCGACGACGAGCTCGGCGCCGGCCGCGACGGCGGCCTCGACCTGGTCGGCGACCTTGGCGCGCTGCGCCGCGGAGACCATCGGGCCGACGTCGGTGGCCGAATCGAGCGGATCGCCGACGACGAGCGAGCGGGTGTGGGCCGTGAACGCCTCCAGGTAGTCGTCATAGACGTCGTCGAGGATGTAGAAGCGCTCGGCCGAGGTGCAGACCTGGCCGGCGTTCAGGAACGCGGCCCAGGCGCCGCCCCTGGCCGCGACAGCGGCCTTCTCGGCAACGTCGGAGCAGACGATGAACGGGTCCTTCCCGCCCATCTCCAGGTTGACCCGCGCGACGCGCTCGGCGCAGACCGCGGCGATCCGCTTCCCCGTCTCGACCGAGCCCGTGAACGCGACGCACTCGATCCGCTGGTCGGCGACGATCGCGGCGCCGACCTCGCCGGCGCCGACCACGACGTTGACGACTCCCGGCGGCAGGTGGTCGAGGCAACCCGCCGCGGCGAGGGTCGAGAGCGGGGTCAGCTCGGAGGGTTTGGAGACCGTCGCGTTGCCGGCGGCGAGCGCCGGCGCGAGCTTCCACGCGAGCAGGAGCAGCGGGTAGTTCCACGGGACGATGCAGCCGACCGGGCCGACCGGGTCCTTGACGACGAGCGCCAGCTGCGAGGACTCGATCGAGGGGATGACGCGGCCTGCCGAATCGCGGCCGATCTCGGCGTAGTAGTCGAAGGCCGCCGCGGTCCAGCCGATCTCGTCGGCGTTCTCGAGCAGCGGCTTGCCGCCCTCCAGCGTCATCAGCTCGGCGAGCGCGTCGGTCTTCGCGCGCAGCCTCGTCGCCACCTCGTGCAGCATCTCGCCGCGCTCGACCGCCGGTGTCCGCTCCCAGCCGCGCTGAGCCTCGGCGGCGGCGGCGATCGCAGCGTCGAGCTGCTCGTCCGAAGGAGCCCCGACGGTCGCGACAGTCCTCTTCGCTGAACGGGTTCTCGACCGCGATCTCGGCGCCGTCGCCGGCGACGCGCTCGCCCGCGATCACCATCCTGGTCTCGATCTCTGTCACCTCTCGACTCTAGCGCCGCCCCGCTCGTGCCCGCTGGAAGGCCCGCGCGGCGCGCTGGACGGATCGGCGCCGGTCTGCGAGCCGCCTCGCGAGGGTAGGCTGGTGGTCCGATGGGCGACCGAACGTCTGAGCACGCCGGGCGCCGCGGTGAGACCGAGGAGGAGCGGCTCGATCGCAACCTGATGGAGCTGCTGCAGGAGCTCCGCGTCGTGCTGACCGGGATCCAGGTCCTGTTCGCCTTTCTGCTCGTCGTCCCCTTCCAGCAGGGCTGGGCATCGGTGACCGAGTTCGAGAAGACCGTCTACTACGTCACCCTGCTGCTCACCGCCGCCTCCTCGGTCTGCCTGATCGCTCCGACCGTGCGCCACCGGATGCGCTTCCGAGAGCTCGACAAGAGGTGGATCGTCGACAGCTCGAATCGGCTCGCGATCGCCGGCGTCGCCTTCCTCGGCGGCGCGATCTGCGGCGTGCTGATGCTGATCACGCACGTGGTCTACGACAGCACGCTGACGACCGTCGTGGTCGCGGCGTTCGCCGTCATGATCGGCTGGTTCTGGTTCGTCGCCCCGGTGATCCGCGAGCTGCGCGAGCGCGACTGAGCCGCTCAGCCCTGCCCGATCCCGGTCAACTCGCGGCCGCGCTCGTCGCCACGGGGACCTGCCCGCCGGCATACGGGTCGCCCTCCTGCTCGGGCCGCACCGCGGCGAGCCGCTCGGCGCGGCCCTGCTGCCAGACGGTGAACCCCATCGCGAGCACCGTGAGCGCGAACAGCATCGTCGCGATCACGTTGACCTCGACCGGGATCCCGCGCTGGGCGGCGCCGAAGATGTAGAGCGGGAAGGTCACCGTCGTTCCAGAGTTGAAGTTGGAGATCACGAAGTCGTCGATCGAGAGCGCGAAGGCGAGCAGCGCCGCGCCGATGATCCCGGGCATCAGCAGGGGCAGCGTCACCTTGCGGAAGGTCGTGAACGCGTCCGCGCCGAGGTCCCGGGCGGCCTCCTCGAGGCTACGGTCGAAGCCGATCAGCCGCGAGCGGACGACGACGACGACGAAGCTGATGCAGAACATGACGTGGGCGATCAGCAGCGTGCCGAAGCCGAGGCTGAAGATGCTGTCGAACGGAGGCTGCAGGAACAGAGCGAGCAGCGCCGCGCCGATCACGACCTCGGGGGTAGCCATCGGAATCACGATCAGGAAGTTCGCCGGCCGCCGGCCGAAGAACTCGTAGCGAACCAGCGCCATTGCGATCATCGTCCCGAGGATCGTCGAGATCAACGTCGTCAGGGCTGCCAGCTGGATGCTCTTCACGAGCGCGTCGTTGAGGTCCGGGATCCCGAACGCGTTCGTCCAGTGGTCGAGCGTGAAGCCCTCCCAGGTGAAGTTGTAGCGCCCGCTCGGATCGTTGAACGAGAAGCCGATGATCACCGCGATCGGCAGCAGCATGTAGAGGACGACCGCGACGCCGACGATCAGGGTCGCGTTTCGGCGCAGCCAGCTCATACTCGCTCCGCGGTCATTTCGCCGGCGCCGCCTCCTCGCCCATCAGCGCCTCCGAGCCCGCGAACTTCACATAGACGAGGACCAGGGCCATGATCCCGGCCAGGAGCACGAACGAGAGCGCCGCCGCGGAGGGGTAATCGCGCTGGGTCAGGTACAGCGATTGGATCGTGTTGCCGATCATCTTGTTCCCGGGGCCGCCGAGGAAGAAGGCGTTGACGTAGTCCCCGACCGCCGGGATGAAGGTGAGCAGCGTGCCGGCGACGATCCCGGGCAGGGTCAGCGGCAGGGTCACCTTGCGAAACGCCGTCCGGCTCGACGCGTAGAGGTCGCCGGCGGCCTCGATCAGGCGTGGATCGACGCGCTCGAGGCTCGCGTAGAGCGGCAGGACCATGAACGGCAGGAAGTTGTAGGTGAGCCCGGCTATCACCGCCGGCCCGGTCGCCAGCACCCGCCCGTTGTTCGTCAGCCCGAAGGTGTCGAGCACGCTGACGACCGGGCTCGAGTCGGAGAGGATCGTCTCCCAGGAGAGCGTCCGGATCAGATACGTGGTGAAGAACGGAGCGACGACCGCGAACAGCATCGCGTTGCGGTACTTGCCGGCCTTGAAGGCAATCGCGTAGGCGAGCGGGTAGCCGAGCAGGAGGCAGAGCACGGTCGCGGCCCCCGCGTAGTACAGCGAGCGCCCGAACTGGCTGCCGTAGAGCGTCAGGCTGTCGCCGTAGTTGGAGAAGTTCCAGTCGAACGTGAAGCCCGACTCGAGCGTTCCCGAGTACAGCGACAGCTTGCCCATGAAGTACATGGGCAGGACGAAGAAGACGACCAGCCAGAGAATGCCCGGGCCGAGCAGGAAGTAGGGGGTGAGCCGCCGCCCGCCGATCGTCATCCTCGGCTCACCTCCCTCTGATCGACCGCGCTCGTCCGCCGCCTAGCCGTTGATCACCGATTCGAAGGCCGCGGTGATCTTCTGCTCTTCCTCGCCCGTGATCACCGGTGCCGAGTCGCACTTGGCGGTGAACTGGTCGTCGGGGAAGATCAGCTGGTTCTTGGCGATGCTCGGGTCCTGCTTGAGCAGGATCTCCTTCGTGCCGTTGACCGGGGAGACGTAGTTGACGTACTCCTCGATCTGCGCCTGGTTCTTGGGGTCGTAGACGTAGTTCATCCACGCCTCGGCGGCGGTCGGGTTTGGCGCCCCGACCGGGATCACCATGTTGTCCGACCACAGCATGCAGCCCTCGGTCGGCATCCGGAACTCGATGTTCGGGTTGCTCGACTGCAGCTGCACCGCGTCGCCCGACCAGCCGATCACCGCCGCGGCGTCGCCGGAGGCGAGGTCGCGGGCGTAGTCGTTGCCGGTGAAGCGGCGGATCTGCCCCGAGTCGACCGCGCCCTTGAGCTTGTCGATCGCGTCGAGCCAGTCCTGCTCGGTCGCGTCGTCGAGGTTGACGCCCATGCACTTCATGACCAGCGGCACGGTGTCGCGCATCTCGGTGAGCATCTCGACCTTGCCCTTGTACTGCGGGTCGAAGAGGTCGCAGATCGAGCGCACGTCGGGAGCCAGGTCCTTGCGGACGACGAGGCCGGTCATCCCGGTCTGCCACGGGACGGAGAAGTCGCGGTTCTCGTCGAACGACGGGTGCTGGAGGCTCGGGACGAGGTTCTTCTCGACGTTCGGGATCGCCGACTTGTCGAGGTTCTGCAGGTAGCCGAGCTCGTGCATCTTGCCCGCCATCCAGTCGGTGACGACGAACATCGAGCGGCCGCCGGACTCGCCCTGGTCGAGCAACGGCTGCATCTTGCCGAAGAACTCGGCGTTGTCGTTGACGTCCTCGATGTACTTGACCGAGACCCCGGTCGCGTCCTCGAAGTCCGAGACCGTCTGCTTGTCGATGTAGAGCGGCCAGTTCGAGATCGTCAGCTCGCCCGACGGCTTCCCCGACGCGTCGACGGTCGAGACGTCCTCGCCCGAGCTTCCGCCGAGGCTGTCGCCGCCGCCGCCGCAGGCAGCGAGGCCGAGCGCCCCGCACAACACACACAACGCCACCGCAAGCTTGATCCGCATTTCCGCTACCCGCCTTCTTTGTTCGTAACCGCTTCCGGGGCGCCGGTCGGCGCGCTGGATTCTCTCACTACATGGATGTGCTCGGGGGCCCACGAGAGCCGCACCGGGGCTCCGCCGCCCGGCAAACGGCCGCGCTCCCGTCTCGTCGGCATTCGGGACGAGGACCGTCATCGGCACGTCACCGGCGAGCTTGACGACGATCTGCGTCGCCGTGCCGAGGTAGACCGAGCTCTCGACCATGCCCTCGACGCTCGGCCACCCGTCGGGTGCCGACTGGTCGCGAGGATCGAGCCGGAGCTTCTCCGGCCGCACGACGGCGAAGCAGCGCTCCCCGGTCGCGACCCCGTCGGTCGCCGCCTCGATCTCGACCCCGGAGTCGAGCCGGACCCGCGACCGGGCGCCGTTCGCCTGCTCGACCTGGCCGGGCATCAGGTTGGAAACGCCGATGAACCCGGCGACGAAGGTCGTCGTCGGGCGCTCGTAGACCTCTTCGGGACCGGCGATCTGCTCGACCCGGCCGCGGTTCATGACCGCGATCCGGTCGGACATCGTCAGCGCTTCCTCCTGGTCGTGGGTGACGTAGACGAAGGTGATCCCGACGTCGCGCTGGATCCGCTTCAACTCGACCTGCAGCCCCTTGCGCAGCTTCAGGTCGAGGGCGCCGAGCGGCTCGTCGAGCAACAGCACCTTCGGCAGGTTGACCAGCGCCCTGGCGAGCGCCACCCGCTGCTGCTGGCCGCCCGAGAGCTGATTCGGGCGCCGGTTGATCTCGCCGCCGAGCCCGACCCGCTCGAGCTCGGACTCCACCCGCCCCTTGATCTCGTCCTTCGAGACCTTCTTGCGCTGCAGCCCGAAGGCGACGTTCTCGCCGACGCTCAGGTGCGGGAACAGGGCGTAGCTCTGAAACACCGTGTTCGTGGGCCGTTTGTGCGCCGGCAGGCCGGCAACGTCGGCGCCGTCGATCAGCACGCTGCCGGCGGTCGGCTGCTCGAACCCGGCGACCATCCGCAGGGTCGTCGTCTTGCCGCAGCCCGAGGGGCCGAGCATCGTGAAGAACTCGCCCTCGGCGATCTCGAGGTCCATCTCACGCACCGCGACGAGGTCACCGAACGCCTTCGTGACCCCCTGCAGCTTGACGCTCGCCTCGGTCAAGCCCGGCTTCTCCTGTTCAGACAACTCTCTCCGCGCACTGAGGCCATTCAGGCTATGCATCAAGTGGGACCAGCGCAAGGGGCGAAAGTCCCAAAACGTCCAATTCGACTTGTACAGATCGTACGATAGCTGCGGCCCAAGTTGAGCCGAATCCAAGTTGTACTCCGCCCTCCGGCCAGCTACGGTTGTACGGAACGTCGGAACTCGATGGACCGGACGTCGTAGGAGGAAATATGGCGAGCACAGACACAGTCGCCGCGCCCAGCAGCGCGACCTCGAACCTGCAGGAGATGGCGAAGCGCCACCTGTGGATGCACTTTACCCGCATGGGGGCGTACGACAACGTCAACCAGGTGCCGATCATCAGCCGCGGCGAGGGCGCCTACGTCTTCGACGAGCACGGAAAGCGCTACCTCGACGGGCTCTCGGCGCTGTTCTGCGTCAACGCCGGCCACGGCCGAGCCGAGCTCGGCGAGGCCGCCGCGCGGCAGGTCGAGGAGCTCGACTTCTACATCATCTGGAGCTACGCGCATCCGCGCGCGATCGAGCTCGCGGAGCGGATCGCTTCGCTGGCCCCCGGCGACCTCAACCGGGTCTTCTTCACGTCCGGCGGCTCGGAGGCGGTCGAGTCGGCGATCAAGCTGGCGCGCGCCTACCACCAGCGCACCGGTCATCCGCGGAAGATCAAGTTCCTGACCCGCGAGGTTGCCTACCACGGGACCACGCTGGGGGCCCTTCAGGCGACCGGGATCACGGCGCTGCGCAGCGACTTCGAGCCGCTGGTGCCCGGCGGGATCAAGGCGCCGAACACGAACAGCTACCACTGGCCCGAGGGCCGCGACCCGCTCTGGGCCGCCGACCAGATCGAGGAGAAGATCGAGTTCGAGGGGCCGGAAACGGTCGCCGCGGTGATCCTCGAGCCGCTCCAGAACGCCGGCGGCTCGATCCCGCCGCAGGAGGGCTATTTCGACCGCGTCCGCGAGATCTGCGACCGCCACGACGTCCTCTTGGTCTCCGATGAGGTGATCTGTGCCTGGGGCAGGCTCGGCCACTACTTCGGCTGCCAGCGCTACGGATTCCAGCCCGACATCGTGACGACCGCGAAGGCGCTCACATCCGCCTATGCGCCGATGGGTGCGCTGATCGCCTCCGACCGCGTCTACGAGCCGTTCTCGAAGGGCACCGAGTCGTTCACGCACGGGTTCACGTTCGGCGGGCACCCGGTCGCCGCGGCGGTCGCGCTGGCCAACCTCGACGTCTTCGAGCGCGAGGACCTCTGCGGGCACGTGCTCCGCAAGCAGGACGAGTTCCGGGGCCTGCTCGACGGCCTGCGCGAGCTTCCGATCGTCGGCGACATTCGCGGCGACGGCTTCTTCCACGCGATCGAGCTCGTCAAGGATCAGGAGACGAAGCAGGGGTTCACGAACGAGGAGTCCGAGCACCTGCTGCGCGGCTTTCTCTCCGGCGAGCTCTATCGGCGCGGGCTGATCTGCCGCGCCGACGACCGCGGCGACCCCGTGATCCAGCTCGCGCCACCGCTGATCTGCGACACCGAGCAGTTCGAGGAGATCGAGTCGGTGTTGCGTGCAGTGCTGACCGAGGCGTCGGACCGGATCGAGGCGGGTTTCCGGACAGAGGACCTCTGAGCCAAACGGAGGTCGACCGAACCGCCATGTGCGATGACCGGATGAACTGATGCTGACGGTCGGAGCTCTGCTCGACGACTGCGGGCTGGCGTTGGCGGCCGGCAAGTCGGGCAGCGGCAACTCGGTCCGCTGGGTGCACATCTCCGAGCACGAGGACCCGACCCCGTGGCTCTCGGGCGGAGAGCTGCTGCTGACCACCGGATACAACCTCGCCGGGGCCGTGAAGCAGCGCCGCTACGTCGAGCTGCTCGCCGGCAACGGGCTCGCCGGGCTCGGGTTCGGGACCGGCTTCGACCACAAGAAGCTGCCGAAGGCGATTCTCGAGGCGGCGCGCGAGCACGGGCTGCCGCTGTTCGAGGTCCCCTACGAGATGCCGTTCATCGCGATCACCGAGCGGGCCGCGGCCCATCTGGTCAACGAGCAGTACGACGTGCTCGAGCGCGGGGTCCAGGTCCACGAGCGACTCGAGCGGCTCGTGATCGAGGGTCGCGGGATCGAGGAGGTTCTGGCCTCGACCGGCGCCGCGGTCCGCGGCGCTGCGCTGGTCCTCGACGCCGCCGGACGCGAGCTCGCCAGCAGCGCCGACGGCGACGGCCCCCCGGCGGACGCGGTCGCCTCCCTGGCCGCCGAGCTCGCCTCCGAGGGCGCGGAGGCGAACTCGCTGGCGTTCGCGCCCGAGCACCCCTCGCTCGCCGGACGCAGCCTCGCGGTGCCCGTCCCCGGTCGCCGAGGAGGTGCGCCGGTCGCCTGGCTGGTCGTCGTCTCCGAGCTCGAGGCGCTCGGAGAGTTCGAGCGCCTCTGCGCCCGTCAGGCGGCGATGATCGTCGGACTCGAGCTGATGCGCGAGCGGATCGTCCGCGAGACCGAGCGCCGCCTCGCCGGCGATCTGCTCGCCGATGCGCTCGGCGATCGGCTCGAGGCCGACGAGCTCCGCGGCAGGTTGAGGCCGTTCGGGATCGGCGCCGAGGCGGCCGTGCTGATCTTCGATCTCGAGGATCCGCCGGCCGCGGAGGCCACGCTCGAGTCGGCGCTCGCCGACGCCGGCGTCCCCGCCCTGGTCGCGACCAGCGCCGCCGCCGGGCGGCCGTTGCTGTGCGCGGTCGTCGACACCCAGACCGCCGAGCCGCTCGGGACCGCCCGCCGCGCCCGGGAGGCCCTCACCGGCGGTCCAGGGCGCAACGGGGTCCGGGTCGCGGCCAGCCGCCCCGCCGGAGTCGGCTCGCTGCGGCGCGCCTTCCACGAGGCTCGCTGCGCGCTCGAGGCGACGTCGATGGTCGAGGGCGGCTCCACGGACGTCGCCTCGCACCGCGACCTCGGGGCGTTCACCCTCTTGCTGGCGCTGCAGGACGACGATGCCCTGCGCCTCTACAGCGATGGTCTGCTGGACCCGATCGAGCGAACCGAGGGCGAGTACGGCGGCGAGCTGCTGCGTTCGCTGGAGGCGTTCATCGAGAACAACGGCAACTGGGAGCGCGCCGCGCGCCAGCTCTACTGCCACCGGCACACGTTGCGGTACAGAATTCGCAAGATCGAGGAGCTGACCGGGCGCGACCTCGGTCGGGCGACCGATCGAATCGAGCTCTGGCTCGCGCTCAGGGCGAGGGAGCTGGTCAGATGACTCGGCAGCTTGCAGCTTGCAGCTTGCAGAATCGGAGGCCAGCTGCCAGCTGCCAGCCGCGAGCCCGACGAAGGGAGACCGAGTGAAGGTCGGAGTACCCAGTGAAATAAAGCCCGACGAGTACCGCGTCGCGATCACGCCGATCGGCGTCCGCGAGCTCACCGAGCACGGGCACGATGTCCTGATCCAGCGCGCGGCCGGTGAGGGCAGCGCGATCCTCGACGCCGACTACGAGGCACAGGGGGCGCGGATCGCGACCTCGGCCGAGGAGGTGTTCGCCGAGTCGGACATGGTGCTCGGGGTCAAGGAGCCCCAACCGCAGGAGGTCTCCCTGCTGCGGGACGGGCAGATCCTGTTCACCTACCTTCACCTGGCGCCGGCCCCGGAGCTGACCAAGGGCCTCTGCGAATCGGGCGCGATCTGCGTCGCCTACGAGACGGTCGAGGACGACCATGGGCCGGCTGCCGCTGCTGGCGCCGATGTCCGAGGTCGCCGGCAAGATCGCGACCCAGGCTGGCGCGTTCATGCTCGAGCGGCCGCTCGGCGGGCGCGGCATCCTGCTCGGCGGCGTGCCCGGCGTCCCTCCCGCCAACGTGATGATCATCGGCGGCGGCGCGGTCGGCATGCACGCCGCGTTCATCGCGATCGGGATGGAGGCCGACGTGTTCGTCTACGACGTCTCGCTCGAGAAGCTGCGCGAGCTTGATATCGCCTTCGGCGGCCGCGCCTCGACGGTCTTCAGCTCGACCCTGTCGATCGAGGAGCGACTGCCCGACATGGATCTGGTGATCGGCGGAGTGCTCGTCCCCGGCGCCCGCGCTCCCCGGGTGATCACCCGCAAGCAGCTCGGGATGATGAAGAAGCACGCGGTGCTCGTCGACGTCGCGATCGACCAGGGCGGCTGCTTCGAGACCTCGCGGCCGACCACCCACGGCGACCCCACCTACGAGGTCGACGGGATCATCCATTACTGCGTCACGAACATGCCCGGGGCGGTCCCGATCACCTCGACCTACGCGCTCACCAACGCGACCCTTCCCTACGTGCTCGCGCTCGCCGACAACGGCGTCGCCGAGGCCGCGCGACGCGACCCCGGGTTGCGGCTCGGGATCAACGTCGCGCGCGGAAACGTCACCCACCCGGCGGTCGCCGAGGGGGTCGGGATGGACTTCATCCCCCCCGAGCAGGTGCTCGGGATCGGCGAGCCCGACCAGGCCGCGCCGGGGTCGGACGGCGCCGGGGCGACCGCCTCGCACGCGATCGCGAACGGGCATTGAGCCCGTTCTCGACCGGCGACAGGCACTAGGCAATTCGAGATAGACAAGAGAATCGATCGAGGAGAGCAGAACGTGGCAACAGTGACCGGGACGAAGCTGAAGAACTTCATCGGCGGCGAGTTCGTCGATCCGGCGGACGGCGCAAGCGAGGAGGTGCTCAACCCCTCCACCGGTGAGGTGATCGCCGAGGCGCCGCTGTCGTCGCCCGAGGACGTCGATCGCGCCGTCCAGGCGGCTCGCAAGGCGTTCGAGACCTGGGGCGCGAGCACCCCCCGGTCGCGCTCCGAGGCGCTGCTCGCGCTCGCCGACGCGATCCTCGAGCACGGCGACGAGTTCGCCGACCTCGAGTCGGCCGACGCCGGCAAGCCGCGGCAGGCGTTCGTCGACGAGGAGCTCGGGATGTGCGCCGACAACCTGCGCTTCTTCGCCGGCGCGGCGCGCAACATGGAGGGCAAGGCGGCCGCAGAGTATGTGGCCGGGTTCACCTCGATGGTGCGTCGCGAGCCGGTCGGCGTCGCCGCCCAGATCACGCCCTGGAACTACCCCCTGATGATGGCGATGTGGAAGATCGGCCCGGCGCTCGCCGCCGGTTGCACGAGCGTCCTGAAGCCGGCTGAGAACACGCCGCTTTCGACCTTCAAGCTGGCCGAGGTCGCGGCCGACATCCTGCCGCCGGGCGTGCTCAACGTGATCGGCGGCCACGGCGACCCGGCGGGCGCCGCGATGGTCACCAACCCCGGGGTCGACATGGTCTCGCTGACCGGCTCGCCGGCGACCGGCAAGTGGATCGCCAAGGCGGCCGCGGACACGCTGAAGCGGGTCCACCTCGAGCTCGGCGGGAAGGCGCCGGTGATCGTCTTCGACGATGCCGACATGGACACGGCGCTCGAGTTCATCGCCGCGACGGCGCTCTTCAACGCCGGCCAGGACTGCACGGCTGCGACTCGGATCCTCGCCGCCGGGGACGTCTACGACAACGTCGTCAGCGGCCTCTCCGAGCAGGCGCAGGGCTACAAGATGGGTGACCTCGACGATCCCGAGACGACCCTCGGACCGGTGATCTCCGAGGTCCAGCGCGAGCGCGTTGGAGGCTTCATCGAGCGCAAGCCCGATCACGCCGAGGTCGTCACCGGGGGCAAGCAACCCGACGATCTCCCGGGCTTCTACTACGAGCCGACCGTGGTCGCGAACCTCGAGCAGGACGACGAGATGATCCAGGACGAGATCTTCGGCCCGGTGATGACCGTGCAGCGGTTCGACGACGAGGCGAAGGCGATCGAGTGGGCGAACGGGACCAAGTACGGGCTCGCCGCCTCGGTCTGGACCCGGGACGTGGGCCGCGCGTTCAGGGTCGCGAACGCGATTCGCTTCGGGGCCGTGTGGATCAACAACCACATCACGATGGCCTCGGAGATGCCGCACGGCGGCTTCAAGCAGTCCGGTTACGGCAAGGACATGTCCGCGTACTCGGTCGAGGACTACACCGTGGTCAAGCACGTGATGCTGAACCTCGAGCTCGACGACGAGTAGGGCGCGAGCGGAACCTCTGCGGGCCGCGGGCCGGGCAAATGCGCCCGGCCCGCACCGGTTTGGATCGGTGGTTTGGAATCCCTGGCCTATGGATACGGGGGACCGCATGGCAAGAAGGGGGCGGCTCGCCGCCAAGGGGACCAGGGAGTGACGCGCGCGCAGGCCGAGCTCGAGTGCGCCCGCCTCGCGGCTGCGCATCCCGACCGCGCCTGCACCACGTGGCGCGCCCACGAGCAGTCCGAAGGCCGTTGGACGGTGGTCCGGATCCCGCTCAGCCCGACACCCCCGGCGCGCGGTCGGAACCAAGCAAGCGGGCCGATGCCGTTCGGCGGCGATCCCCGCCCCGGGCCGTTCCAAGACGCTCCGCCGTACGCGGCCGGCGTCTAGGTCGGCCCTAGGCGTCTCGCTCGGGCGCCCGGGCGCCGATCAGGAGCGCGAACTGGCGCGATTGCGCCACCAGCGTGCCGTCCGGGGTCCAGAGCTCGCCCTCTTCGTCGAAGAAGCCGTCGCGGACGAGCCGGGTGCGGAAACGACCGAGCAGCAGCGAGTCCGCGAGTGGGAGCGGGGCCCTGAAGTGGACGGTGAGATCGATCGTCGGCGCCGGGGCGAGCTCGACAAGGCGCGGCCAGGGGGCCGGAAACCAGGCGTCGGCGAGCATCGCGACCGCCGCGGCGTCGAGCGGCCGCCGCTCGCGGAGCCCGATCCAGCCGCCGACCTCGGCCCGCGCCGCGCCGCTGAACGGGGGTTCCCCGATCCGCGGGACGATCGCCAGCCGTTCGGTGAACGGGGGTGATCGCGAGCCGAGCTGGGACGGCGGCGGCTCGCGCTCGGCCGGGCCGGCGGGCTCGACCTCGGGCATCACGGCGTCCGCCAGCAGCGGCCCGGGCCACGGCTTCGAGTAGGCGCCGAGCGCGACCGCGATCAGCTTCCCGGCCTGCTCGAGGCGACCGCTGACGGTCGACAGGGAGCGGCCGGCGCGCTCGATCGCAGCCGTGACGATCACCGGCCCGTCGACCGGTGGGCGCAGGAAGTGGGCGGTCACCGAGCGCGCCGTGCGTTCGGGGTCGGCGACGGCGAGCTCCAGCCCGCGGATCAGGATCGCCATCACGTAGCCCCCGAGCGGGCCCCGCGGCGTGTCCCAGCCGGGCGCGATCTCCCCCTCCCAGGCGCCATCGCGCGCGGGGCGCAGGGCGATGTCGTCGTCGAAGCCCATCGGCGGCGGGACGATAACCGGACCGCGCCGACGCGAGCCGGCGGTCGTCGTCTAGGCCGAGGTCCGGCTGCGCCAGGGCCGGCGCGAGCGCTTGCGGTCCTTGAGGATCCTGTGGGCGGCGTTGTGACCCGAGCAGCCGGTGACGCCACCGCCGGGGTGGGTCCCGGCACCGCACAGATAGAGGCCGCCGATCGGGGTCGCGTACTGGGCCATCTCGGGGTGCGGGCGCATGAACGCCATCTGATCGAGGCCCTGCTCGCCCTGGAAGATGGAGCCGCCCTGGAGTCCGAAGATGCGCTCGAGGTCGGGCGGGGCGAGGACCTCGCGTTCGAGGACCGCACCCGGCAGGTTGGGGGCGAACTCCCCGAGCTGGTCGATGCACGCATCGCCGTAGCGCTCCCGGTCGCCGGGCTTCCAGTCCTCCTCGTTCGGAGGCCCGTACTGGGTGAACATCGTCATCACCCAGCGGCCGTCGTCGGTCAGCGTCGTGTCGACGGCGGAGGGCAGCTCGGCCTCGACGTAGGGATGCTCGGCCGGCTTGCCGAGCGTCGCGTCCTGCCAGGCGCGCTCGAGGTAGTCGATCGAGGGGCAGATGTTCACACCCGCGGTCATCATCAACTGCTGCTCCTGCTCGGTGACGCCCTCGTACTTGGGCGGCTCCGAGAGCACCATGTTGACCTTGACCGAGGCGCCACGGGTCCGGTAGCGGGCCATGTCCTCGCCGATCTCGGCCGGGAAGTTCTCGGCCCCGGCGAGCTCGAGGACGGTGGTCTTCGGGTGCGCTCCGGAGGCGACTATCGGCGCCCGCAGCTCGGTGCCGTCGGCGAGCGTGACCCCGATCGCGGCGCCGTTGCGGACGTCGATCGAGGCGACCTCGGCGCCCGTCAGGATCTCGGCGCCGGCGCTCTCGGCCGCGCGCGCGATCGCCTGGCTGATCGCGCCCATGCCCCCGATCACCTGACCCCAGGCGCCCTCGATGCCGCCGCACTGGCCGAGCGCGTGGTGGAGGAGGTTGTACGCCGTGCCGGGCGTCCGCGGGCCGGCCCAGACGCCGACCACGCCGCTCGACGCGGTCGATCCCTTGAGCCCGTCGAGCTCGAAGTAGTCATCGAGCAGGTCGCCGACCGACATCGTGAAGACGCGGACCAGCTCGTGGATCTCGCGCTTCGAGAACCCGGCCATCCGCCCCGCCTCGCGGAGCAGCGCGGCGAGGTCGCCGGGCGCCTTCGAGCCGAGCGCAGGCGGCTCGCGCAGCATCATCGGCTTGACGAACTGCGCGGCCCGGTCGAAGAGCGCCTCGAACTTCGGATACGCCTCGGCGTCCTTGCGCGAGTACTTGGCGATCGACGCCGCCGTCTCGTGAACCTCGTTGAAGAAGAAGATCGGGCCCTGCTCGGTCAGCGAGACGTAGGCGGGGTCGAGCGGGATCGCCCGATAGCCGAAGCTCTCGAGCTTCAGGTCGGAGACGATCTTCGGCTGCAGCATCGAGACGACGTACGACGCGCGCGAGACCCGCGCGCCGGGCCAGAGCTCCTCGGTGACGCACGCGCCGCCGAGGATCTCGCGGCGTTCGAGGCAGATCACCCGCAACCCGGCTCGGGCGAGGTAGGCGGTCGCCGTCAGCCCGTTGTGACCTCCGCCGACGACGATCGCGTCGTATGAGCGGGGACCTCGGCCGGGGGCCTTGCCTCCGGTCGCGGGGGCGTCGGGCGTGGTGGTGCGGTCAGTAGCGGCTTCCATGCCGGGACCCTACCAAAGTAGTGAGATTGACTACAAGGTCAACGTCACGTTGAGGCGCTAGGCGGCGACGACCCGGCGCCGGGCGACCGCGTCGAGGGCGACGGCGCCGTCACGACCAACGACCACGGGGTTGAGCTCGAGCAGCGACAGATCCCGCTCGAGCAGCAGGTCGCCGGCGCGGGCGGCGAGCTCGGCGACGGCCGCGAGGTCGGCGGCCGGCCCGCCCCGGGCGCCGAGCAGTGCTCCGGCCCCGCGCAGCGAGGCGATCGCTTCCGCGACGCGGTCGGCGCCGCAGGGCAGCGGCACGATCGCGACGTCGTCGAACGCCTCGGTCCAGATCCCGCCGAGGCCGACGACGAGCGCCGGGACCACCGCGTCGGCGCGCACGGCGACGATCAGCTCGACACCGGTCGAAGCCATCCGCTCGACCAGGAACGATGCGTCGCGGGCTTCCGGCAGGCGGGCGAGGCGCTCGAACGCCGCCCGCAGCTCGGGCTCGTCGCCGAGGTCGAGGGCGATCGCCCCGGAATCGGTCTTGTGGGCGAGCCCGGGAGCCGAGAGCTTCAGAGCCACCGGCCACCCGATCCGCTCGGCGATCTCGAGACAGCCGTCGAGGTCGGAGGCCTCGTCGCCGTCGGGCACGGCGATTCCAGCCTCGGAGAGCATGCGCTTCGCGGCCCCCTCCGGGACCCAACCGTCGCCCTCGGCGTCACCCGCCGCATCGCGGACCGCCCCCGCGATCGCCCGCATTCGCGCCGGCTCGACCGGCGGCTGGGCGAGAGCCGCGGTGCAGGCGATCGCGGTTCGCAGGCCGGCGATCGCGGGCAGTCCCCGGGCGCCGAGCTCCCGGGTTGCCCGCTCGTCGACCAGGTCGGGGAGCGTCGACGCGAACAGCGCCGCGGTGCCGGACTCGATCGCTCCGGCCGCGAGCCCCTCGCGGACGGCCGCCCACTCGGCCTCGTGCTCCTCGGAGAGGCCATGGGGGTGGTCGTAGCAGAGCAGCAGCTGGTCGATCCCGGGGTCGGAGCCGACCGCCGCGGCGATCTGCCGCAGTCGCTCGGTATCCGCCCAGACCAGCGAGGTGTAATCGAGCGGGTTGGCGATCGTCGCCGCCTCGGGGAGCAGCTCGCGCAGGGTCGCGCCGGTGGCGGCCGAGAGCTCGGGCAGCTCGATCCCGGCCGACTCGCACTCGTCGGCGGCGAGGCCCGAGTCGCCGCCCGAGCAGGTGAGGACCGCGAGCCCTCCGGCTCCCGCCGGGCGGGCGCGGGGCTCCGACAGCGCCCGCGCCAGCTCGAGCAGATCGTGCGGATCCGCGGCCCAAGCCCCGCCCGCCTCCTCGATCAGGGCGCGAAAGACGCGCTGGTCGCCGGCCAACGCGCCGGTATGCGAGGCGGCGGAGCGCGCGCCCGCCTCCGAGGACCCGACCTTGAGCACCGCGACGCCGACGCCTCGCTCGGCACACCGCGCCAGCGCCTCCGCGAGCCGGGCGCCGTCGCCGTCGGACTCGAGGAACATCGCCACCGAGCCGATCCCGGGCTCCGCGGCCAGCGCGTCGAGCCAGTCGCTCGCGTCGAGCACCGCCTGGTTTCCGGTCGAGATCACGGTGTGGAAGTCGATCCCGCGTCGCGATCCGATCGCGTTCACGGCGACGTTGCCGCTCTGGGAGATCATCGCGACGCGGCCCGGGTCGAGCGCCGGTACCGAGTCGCCCCAGAGTGGCGCCCGCGACCGGACCGCGACGACGCCGTTGCCGTTCGGACCGCAGACCGGTAGTCCGCCGGCGAGCGCCGCCTCCCGTAGCTCGGCCTCGAGGCCGGCGCCGGCCTCGACCTCGCCGAACCCGGCCGCGAAGACGACCGCGCCGCGGCAGCCGCGCTCCGCCGCGTCGGCGATCACCGCCGGGACCTTCGCGGCCGGGATCGCGACCACCACCGCGTCGACCGGCTCCGGGAGGTCGCGCACGCTCGGATAACAGGGGCGCCCGTGGACGGATTCGCGCCTCGGGTGGACTCCGTAGACGGCACCGTCGAACCCGGCTCGGTCGAGGTTCTCGAGCACGGTGTCTCCGTATGAGCCGGGCCGGTCATTGGCGCCGACGACCGCGACGGAGCGCGGTCGCAGCAGCGACGTGAGGTCGAACCCCGCGGTCAGTGCAGCATCGCCTCGACGCCGCGGCGCTCGAGGCCGCGCGCCACGATCAGTCGCTGGATCTCGCTCGTTCCCTCCCAGATGCGGTCGACGCGCAGCTCACGCAGGAGCCGCTCGGCGACGTTGGAGCGCAGGTATCCGCGTCCGCCGAACGCCTGCACGCAGCGGTCGGCGCAGCGTCCCGCCGCCTCGCTGGTGAACAGCTTCGCCATCGACGCCTTGTGATGGACGAGCTTCGCGTCGGCGCCGGCGTCGGCGAGCGCGGCGACGGTGAAGGTGAGCAGCCGGCCGGCGGCGGCGTCGGCGGCCGAGTCGGCGAGCGGGAAGGAGACCCCCTGATGGTCATAGACGCGGGCCCCGCCCTGTTCGCGAGCGGTCGCCCAGGCGACGGTCTCGTCGAGCAATCGCCAGATCGCGCCCCCGCAGCGCGCCGCGATCCCGAGCCGCTCCTCGGTGAACCAGGAGCGCTGAAGCTCCTCGCCTCCGCCGATCCCGCCGATCACGTCGCCCTCGCCCACCTCGACGTCGGTGAACCGGATCGTCGGGTGTCCGTCGGGATAGTTGTGGGTGAACGCCGGGTCGTCGACGATCTCGATCCCCGCCAGCCCACGGTCGACGACGAACAGGGTCGGCAGCCGCTCGTCGCCCTCGACGAGGTTCGCCATGACGACGAACACCGCGGCGCGATCGCCGCCGGTGACGAACCACTTCTCGCCGTTGAGCCGGAAGCCCGCGCCGGTGCGCCGCGCGGTCGCGACGATGCCCGAGGGGTCCGAGCCGGCGTCGCGCTCGGTGACCGCGTAGGCGTCCTTGAGCTCGCCGCGCAGCGCGGGGCGGAGGTAGCGGTCGATGTGCTCGTCGGAGGCGTGCGCCCAGACGTTGTAGGCCTGTGGCACGTGCCAGTGGATCGCGTTCGTCGTCCGTCCGTACTGCTCCTCGACCAGCGCCCACTCGACCCGCGACCAACCCTGGCCGCCGTGCTCGCGGGAGTGCATCCCGCCGTCGAGCTTGGCGGCGATCGCCGCCCGCTTGACCTCGGCGATCGTCTCCGCGGGGAGCTTCCCGCCGAGGCTCTCGGCCTCCTCTTCGAGCGGGATCAGGACGTCCTCGACAAACCGGCGGGCGCGGGCCTGGAGGTCGAGCGCCGAGGCGCCGAGCTGGATGCCGGCCGGGGCCGGCGGGATCTGCGCCACATCAGGGGCCGACTTGACCTCCATCGAGCCGGGAGACTAACATGCGATTGACTACAAGGTCAACCGGGTCCGTTTCGCGCCCGAATAACCGGTCAGGAGGCCGAGCTTGAGCACCCAGCCGAATTCCACGCCGACGCTGGACCTCGACCCGCGCGACGTCGCCCGTACCCTCGAACCGCTCGAGCGGGCGACGATGCTGCCTCCGGCGGCGTTCGCCACCGCCGCGGTCTTCGACTGGGAGCTCGAGAACATCTTCCGCGGCTGGGTCTGCGTCGGCCACGTCTCGGTCGTCGACGAGCCGGGCAAGTTCGTGGTCCGCGAGCTCGGAACCGACAGCATCGTGGTGGTCGCCGGGGAGGACGGCGTCCCGCGCGCGTTCCTCAACGTCTGCCGCCATCGCGGGGCGCGGATCGTCGAGGAGGCCGAGGGTCAGGTCCGCAAGCGCCTCCGCTGTCCCTACCACTCGTGGTCCTACAGGCTCGACGGCTCGCTGTGCGCGGCTCCGCACATGGACGGGGTCGAGGACTTCGACTTCTCGTGCTGGGGGCTGATCGGCGTCCGGCTCGAGGTGGTCGGCGGTCTGATCCTGATCGACCTCTCCGGCGAGGCTCCGGAGATCGACGAGTACCTCGGCGAGCTGCTCTCCCACCTCGACCGGTACCGCGTCTCGACCCTCGAGCGCGCCGACGAGGTCACCTACGACGTGCGCGCGAACTGGAAGGGCATCGCCGAGAACTACAACGAGTGTCTGCACTGCCCGGGCGTCCACCCGGAGCTGAACGCGCTCAGCGACTACATGAGCGGCGTCGAAGTGATCGGCGAGGGTGCCTGGTGCGGGGGGTCGATGACGCTGCGCGACGGCGCCAAGACGATGGCGATCGAGAACGGCAGCGGCCACACGAACGGGCGACCGCCGATCGACGGCCTCGGCGCCAAGGAGATCGACTCGGTCGTCTATCTGGCGCTGTTCCCGAACGCGCTGATCTCGTTCCACCCGGACTACGTGATGTTGCACACCCTCTGGCCTCGTGCCGCCGATCGGACCGAGGTGATCTGCGAGTGGTACTTCGAGCCGGCCACGGTCGCCCGTCAGGACTTCGACCCCTCCGACGCGGTCGGGTTCTGGGACATGGTCAACAAGCAGGACTGGTATGTCTGCGAGCTGGCGCAGAAAGGTGTGCGCACCCGCAACTACACGGCGGGCCGGTACTCGGCGGAGGAGATCGACGTGCACGCCTTCGACCTCATGGTCGCCGACCGCTACATGGAGGCGCTGCGCGCCGGAAGCGCGGTGCCCGCATGAAGGCGATCGCGTTCGTCCACCGGACACGGATCGGCTCGCCGACCGGGTAGGTGGGGCGAGCGCAAGCCGATCCGCCGCGAAGAGCGAGGGCCGCGCGGTCGAGATCCGCGGGATCAACGAACGGATTCGGTACATCTTCGAGCTCTCCGGGCTCGCCTCGCTGGACGCGCTCGTGCTCGAGCCGCGGCCCGGCAGCTGAGCCCGACCGGCCGCGACCCCCGGTCCGACGCTCGCGATAGCTTGGGCCGATGGCGGCGCCGGACGCACGCGAGCGGATCCTCGAGGCGGCATGCGACCTGATCGCCTCCGACGGGATCGACGCGGTGCGAATCGCCAGAGTCGCGACTCGAGCGCGCGCCTCGACTGCGCTCGTCCACCACTACTTCTCGACCCGCGAGGAGCTGCTCGAGCAGGCGCTGATCCATTCCTTCGAGGCCGCTGGGGAGGATCGATTCGGCGAGCAGCCGGGGGAGGGGTCCGCAACCGCATTGCTCGCCCGGGCGATCGCCGACTCGCTACCGCTTCCCGGTCGCCAGGAGCGCGAATGGGTTCTCTGGGTCGAGCTCTGGCTGCGCGCGGTGCGCGAGCCCGAGCTGCGGCCCGTGGCCGCGGACCTCTACGAGCGCTATCGGAAGTGGATGGAGGGGCTGATCTCCGCCGGTGTCGATAGCGGTGAGTTCGACGCCGACGTCGACGTCGGGGCCGCCGCCGACCTTGCCCTCGCGCTGCTCGACGGGGCAGGGGTCCGAGCGCTGATCAGCGATCCCGCGATGGACGTCGAGCGTGCCCGGGGGCTGGTCGTCAGTCGCCTCGCCGCGGCGCTCGGAATCGCCCCCGAGCTGCTTGCAGCAAGCGGCTCGTAGTTGTAGATTCCTGAATCGCTGTTCAGGATTGGGCCCCCGGGGAGAAGGAGAGGCAGGCATCGGGCGTGAGTCCTCGCCCTCAGATCGAACATATCCGCAGACCGCAGCTGCTCGCTGCGGCCGCCGAGGTGATCGCCGAGCGCGGGGTCGCCGCGACCCGGATCGCCGACGTCGCCGAGCGCGCCGGAACCGGGCCGCCGGGGGCACTGCCTGGTACTCCGCTGATGACCGCTTCGACGCGCTCACCCGTCTAGTTGGCCTCGCGCGCGGTCGTGATCGGCGCCGGGCTGGCCGGGCTCGCGGCGGCTGACGGGCTCGCCCGGGCCGGGACCGAGGTCGAGGTGATCGAGGCCCGCGACCGGGTCGGAGGGCGGGTGTGGTCGCGCCGGCTCGACAACGGCGCGGTGATCGAGATGGGCGCCGAGTTCATCCTCGCGGGCAACACCGAGGTCGCCGAGCTCGCCGCCGAGCTCGGCCTCGCGCTCGTCGACAAGGGGATGGCCTACGGCGACCGCGAGCCACGGGGCGGGATCGGCACGACCCGGCGCGGGATCGCCGCGGCGCGCAACGAGGCCGACCTGGCCTTGATCGAGCTGGCCGGCAGGCCCTCGGTCCGCGAGCTCGTCGAGTCGCTCGACGTCGAGCCCGGGGCGGCGGAGGCGCTCCTCGCCCGTGCGGAGATCTCCTCGGCGGTCTCCGCCGACGAGGTCCCGGCGACCGACCTCTCCGGACTCGCCCACGTCGACACCGAGCCGGCCCCGAGCGTCGCGGGCGGCAACCAGGGGCTGTGCCTGCGGCTTGCCGAGCGGCTCGGCGACGCGGTCCGGCTCGGCGATCCCGCGGTCGCGGTCCGCTGGGAGGGCGACCGGGTCGAGGTCGAGACCGCGTCCGGCCGCTCCGCCGTCGCCGACGCCTGCCTGATCGCCGTCCCGGCGAGCGTCGTCGACCGGATCTCGTTCGAGCCGGCGCTCCCGGCCGCCACCCGGGATGCGCTCGCGCAGGTCCGCTACGGGCACGCGGCGAAGCTCTTCGTCCCACTCGCCGCGCCGGCGCCGGCCGGCGCGGTGATGAACGTCCCGGAGCGCTACTGGTGCTGGACCGCCACCGGCGCCGACGGCGAGCCGCTGCCGGTCATCAGCTGCTTCGCCGGGTCGACGGCGGCGCTCGAGCGGCTCGAGGTCGCCGACGGCCCGCGGCGTTGGCTCGAGTCGCTGACGGCGTTCCGGGCCGACCTGGAGCTCGAGCCGGGCGGCGCCGTGCTCTCCAATTGGGACGACGACCCGTGGGTCGGAGCCGCCTACTCGGTCTCCCCGCCCCCGGCTCTGAGCGCGGCCCTGGCCGAGCCGTTCGGCCGGCTCGCCCTCGCCGGCGAGCACACGGCCGGGCCCTTCAACGGGCTGATGGAGGGCGCGATCCGCAGCGGGCGTCGCGCGGCCGCGGACGTGTTGAGGCGGGTTTCCTAGGCAGGTCTCAGGTCGGGGCGACCAGCAGTCTGCGGGCGAGCTGTTCGCCGATCCCGTGCTCGGTACCGTCGATCTCCACTCGCACTCCGCCGCCGAACGCTTCGTCTCCCAGCATCTGCAGCTCGGTTCCCGGGCCGATTCGAAGCTCCGCCAGATAGCGCAGCATCTCGGGATCGGAATCCGAGACGCGGGCGACGATCGCCCGCCGGCCCGGCGCGAGCTCGGCCAGCGGGAGGTCGTCGTCGCGCGCGAGCGAGAGGTCCGGGCGCGGAATCGGGTCGCCGTGGGGATCGCGTTCGGGCTCCCCGAGGGCCGCGGCGATCCGCTGCTCGAGCTCCTCGGAGATGTAGTGCTCCAGCACCTCAGCCTCGTCGTGGACGCGATCCCACGGCACGCCGAGAACCTCGACCAGGTAGGACTCGAGCAGGCGGTGGTGGCGCAGCACCTCGAGCGCGATCTGCTCGCCCTTCGGGGTCAGCTCGACGCCGCGGTAGAGCTCGTGCGAGACGAGGCCCATGCCCTGCATCCGCTTCACCATCGCGGTCACCGTGCTTGGCGCGACGCCGAGGCGTTCGGCGAGCGCCGACGTCGCTGCCGGTTCGTCGGTGCGGCGCTGAAGCGCGTAGATCGCCTTCGCGTAGTCCTCGATCGCCTCCGTGGGCGCGCCCTCGGCGCGGCGCGGCGAATGATGGGTCGCCTTTGCCATCTCAAACCGCCACCAGCAGGCCGGTCAGATACAGGACCGTGACGCCGGCGAGCAGGCCACCGACGGTGGCCGGGGAGAACGCACGCCCAGCTCGGTCGCGCAGACTCGGGACGAGCTGCTGGATCACCTGCACGATCGCGCCGACCCCGAGGCCGAACATCAGCGCCGCGACGCTCGGATTGAAGGCCGCCGCACCGATCCAGGCGCCGACGATCGCGGGCACTCCGGCGAGCAGCCCGAGGCCGGCGAGACGCGCGACGCCGGGCCGGCGATCGGCGAGTGGGGCGACGATCGCGAGACCTTCGGTTGTGTTGTGGATCGCGAAGCCGATCACCAGGAAGGCGCCCAGGGCGAGCGAGCCGAGCGCGTAGGCCGAGCCGATGGCCAAGCCCTCGCCGAGGTTGTGGAGGCCGATTCCGGCGGCGATCAGCAGCGACAGCTGCGCCCCCGAGGCGCGCCCGGCACCGCCCGCGGCTCGCTCGCGTCGAGCGCGCAGGTGAGCGTCGACGCCGGTCAGCGCCAGGTAGGACGTGACCGCGCCGAGGAAGACAAGCTCGACGCCACCGAAGGCCGAGGGGGCGGCCGACGCAACGTCGAGGCCCTCGAGCGTCGCGTCGACGACCAGGAAACCGAGCAGTCCGACGGTGAAGGCCATCACGACGCGCAGGGCCCCGGCGCCGATCCGGCGAATGAACGGAAGCCAGAGCATCCCGAGGCTGATCGGGATCACGCCGACATAGATCCCGAGCAACGCCATCAGGCCGTAGAAGTCGAGGTCGGCGTCGGGGGTCTCGGACGCGACCGGGATCGTGTGATCGATCGTCGCCCCGGTCGAGGTCACGATCGAGACCTCGTAGGGCTGACCCTCGTTCCACTCGTAGGGGATGTTCAGCGTCGTCGCGCCGAGTCGCTCCACCCGCTCACCGGCCGAGGCGCTGAACGGGACATAGGCGTCGTTGACGACAACCTGGGCGATCGAGACCGGATCGGGTCCGTCGTTTCGCAGCGCGAGCTCGATCACACCGGGCCGCAGGACGGTGCGCTCGACCGCGAGCTCCTCGACCGGCGGACCGCTTCGCTCGCCGAGACCGGGACCACCGAGCGCCGCGAAGGCGGCGATCGCGGCGCCGATCAGCAGCAGGGGAACGACGCCCAGCACCCACGGCGGGGTTCCGGCGAGGCCGCCGCGCCCAGCTGTAGCCCGTGCCTCGATCAGACGACCTCGAAGAAGCCGAGCCAGCCGAGCTCGGCGAACTCGGTCTTGTGGGCGTGGAACATGAACGTTCCGGCGTAGGGGAAGCGCAGCTCCAGAATCCCTCGCTGGCCCTGCCCCTGGATGATCGTGTCGGTGTACTCGCTCGACTCGAGGCGCGTGCCGGTTGGGTAGTAGTCGAAGAAGTTGGCGTGGATGTGGAACGAGTTCAGCGGATCGAACTCGAGGATGTTGAGCAGGTAGATCCGCACGAGCTCGCCGCGCCTGACGCGGATCGGTTCGTCGACGTAGTGGAACGGGATCGAGTTGACGGCGTAGATCTCGTTCGCGAGATCGAAGTTGGTGTCGAAGCCGTTCATGACCATCACGAGCTCGTCGGCCTCGTCGCGACCCTGCCTCGGGTCGACGATGAACTCGCCGTAGAGGCCCTTCGCGATGTGCTCGGCCAGCGGCATCACGTGGCAGTGGTAGTGGTGGAGGCCGAATGGGGCGGCCTCGAACTCGTAGGTGAACTCGTTCGCCGCTTTCGATCAGCCCGCCGCCTCGAGGGTCGCCGATCCCGGGCATCCCGTCCATGAACGCCGGATGGACACCGTGGAAATGGATCGTGTGCGGATGTGACGACCCGTTGACGAAGCGGACCCGCAGCAGCTCGCCCTCGCGCGCGCGGAGGGTTGGGCCGGGGATGCGGCCGTTGTAGGTCCAGGCCTCGTAGCTGACTCCGGGCGCGATCTCGAGCTCCCTGTCCGAGGCGACCAGGGTCCACTCGCGCAAGACGCGACCGCTCGCCAGGCGCCGGCTCGTGCCGTAGTCGAAGTCGCGGACCAGCGCGGTGGGGTCGAAGCCGTTCGCCGCGTGATCCACCGTGCGGCCGCCGAACGCGTCGTGCATCGCGATACCGCCGCTCGGCATCTGGGCCGCCGCCATTCGCGCGTGGTCGGTCACGTGCTCCGCCCCGTCCCCGGTTGACCACCGGATGGAGGCCGGCCTGTGGAACCAGCTCGCAGATCCCCGGCAGCCCGACCGTCGCGACGGCCGCTCCTCCGAGGAGATTGCGGCGGCTGAGCCGAGTTTGATCTCCCCCCATCTCAAATTTAGCTTAGCCAAAATCCATCCGCGTCACAAGCAGCGGCCCGACCCGCCGCCAGCGCCCACAACATCCGTCCGGCGCACGTTGACTCGTTCCGACAGGGGGATAGTCTTGATCTGCCGTGCCGCCTGGTTTCGGCGGTGCGGGCACGCGCCGATCGAAGACAAGGAGGCTGTGATGGCCGAGAAGGGTTCCTCCCAGCGTTCGCGCAGGTCGAGCAAGGCGAAGTCGGAGGGCGAGGCACGGTACGGGAACGACATCCGTACAGCGTTCATCGACGGGCTCACGTTCCGCTCGAAGCCGGTCCAGTACGTCGCGATCGACGGGATGGCGATCGTCGAGGGCGACATCAACCTGGGCCCGATCGAGCGCGTCGAGCAACAGACCGAGATGCGTCGAGCAGAGCTCGCCGGCAAACCAGTCGCGGCGGCGGTGGTGATCAGCGGATCCCAGTTCCGTTGGCCCAACTGCACGGTCCCGTATCAGATCGACGCGAGCCTGCCGGACCAGGCTCGCGTCACCGACGCGATCGCGCATTGGGAGGCGAATACGAACTTCACCTTCGTGCCCCGGACCCCCGCCAACCAGGCGCAGTACCCCGACTACGTCGAGTTCGTGCCCGGGAGCGGATGCTCGTCGTTCGTCGGCAAGCAGGGCGGACGCCAGACGGTGACCCTCGGCAGCGGCTGCAGCGCGGGCAACGCGATCCACGAGATCGGCCACACCGTCGGCCTCTGGCACGAGCAAAGCCGCGAGGACCGCGACGCGTTCGTGACGATTCAGTGGGCGAACATCATCCCCAGCACGATCAACAACTTCGCCCAGCACATCACCGATGGCGACGACGTCGGCGCCTACGACTACGGCTCGATCATGCACTACCCGCGCAATGCGTTCTCGAGCAACGGCCAGGACACGATCGTCCCGGTCGATCCCAATGCCCAGATCGGACAGCGGACGGCACTCAGCCCGGGAGACGTCGCCGCCGCCGGCCAGCTGTGCGTCAAGGCGCAGCCGAAGGAGCTGCCCAAGGAGCTCCCGAAGGAGCTCCAAAAGGAGCTGCCGAAGGACCTCCACAAGGAGCTGCCCAAGGACCTCCACAAGGAGCTGCCCAAGGAGCTCAACAAGGAGCTGCCGAAGGAGCTCCAGAAGGAGCTGCCGAAGGACCCGCCCAAGGACGGCAAGGAGCCGCCGAAGGAGCTCCACAAGGAGCTCCAGAAGGAGCTACCCAAGGACTTCGATCCGCCGAAGGGCCCGTTCGACCCGCCGAAGGGCCCGTTCGACCCGCCGAAGGGCCCGTTCGACCCGCCGAAGGGATTCGACCCCGGGCCGCCTGCGGGTCCCGCCGGGCCGCCGGGCATGCCGTTCGTGCTCGCCACGGGGGCAGAGTCGACCGGCTACGGTGCCGCCGGGTACTACGGTGCCGGGGGTGACCCCGCCCAGCAACTCGCCGCGTACCGCCAGGTTCTCGACGAGTTCGCGCGGCTGCATGCTCAGGGTCTGCTGGGGCCGGCGGACATGGCCCGCTGGCAGCAGTATGCGACCGCCGCTCAACAGCTCGCGCGCGGCGGGGGAGGCGGCTGAGGCCGGGCCCCGGCCGCCGGCGTCGAACCGAGCCGGTGTCTCCGGCCGGGGGTCCCCGTGATCCTGATCGTCAGCTTCCCCGACAACGAGCACGTCGAGGAGGTCCGCCGGCACCTGACGGCTCCCCACGTGGTCGTGGACGTCGGGTGGTTCCCCGCTCGGCTCGGGCTCACCACCTGGGCCGGCGACGGCGGGACGCGGATGCAGCTCAGTCCACCCTTCGGGTGAGCTGATCGACCTCGGCGAGGTCGGTGCCGTCTGGTACCGGCGAATCCGGCCCTTCGAGCTGCACGAGGACCTCACCGACCCGACGAGCCGGCTGTTCGCCTGGTCGGAGTCCAACGAGGCGCTGCTCGGCGTCTGGTACACGCTTCCCTGCTTCTGGATGAACCCACCGCTCGGCGACGAGGTCGCCCAGCGCAAGATCCACCAGCTGCGGCTCGCCGAGCTCGTCGGGCTGTCGGTTCCGGAGACGCTGGTCACGACCGACCCCGCCCTTGCCGCAGAGTTCATCGAGCGACACGGGCCGGGGCGGGTGGTGCGGAAGGCGTTTCGCAACATCCAGGAAGCACCGCGCGAGACGGCGATGGTCAACGAGGCGGATCTGGGCCTGCTCGATGCGGTGCGCTACGCACCCGTGATCTTCCAGCGCTTCGTTCCGGCGGCGGCGGACCTCCGCGTCACCGTGGTCGACGGCGACGTCTTCGCCGCGCGAATCGAGTCCGACCCGGCCCACCAGGTGGACTATCGGGCGGGGCTGGCAACGGCCACGGTCGAGGCCTGCTCGCTGCCCGATCAGGTGACGGACGCGCTGCGGGAGCTGATGTCACGCCTCAACATCGCCTTCGGCGCGATCGACCTGCGGCTCACTCCCGAGGGCGAGTACGTGTTCCTGGAGATCAACCCGGCGGGTGAGTACCTGTTCATCTCGCGACGCGCCAACCTCCCGATCCCGGAGGCGATCGCCGCGGCGCTCGAGCGACACGACGCCGAGCCCTGAACCGGGGTCAACCCGCGTGGTCGGTTGCGGTCAGATCCGCGCCAGCGGGACCTCGACGGGGGCGGCGTCGAGGTCATCGGGGCGAACCGCCACGTCCTGGGTGGTGATCAGGTCACCGCCGCGAATCTCGCCGCTGCCGTCCCGGTCGACGTGCGCCCAGACGGAGTAGCGGTGCCTCGGGTCGAGCTGCTCGTCGGGCAGATCGACGCTCAGTTCGACCTCGTCGCCGTCCGGCGCCAAGATCCCGGTCGCCTCGGCGATCGTCGGATGCTCCGCGTCGGCCAGCGTCGTGTCCCGTAAGGCGATTCTCACCGTGCTGCCGGCGTCCTGCGGCCGCCGATCCGGGATCCGCAGCCGAACCTGGAGGCGACTCATGCGCCGATCTTACGGACGCCGAGGAACCGCCTCGCCCCAGCCGGACCGGCGCCGTACCCCTTGACCTCGGGCGACTTCGATGTACGCTCTCGATGCGAAGGGGTCACGCGGTAGGCGACGTCGGTCGGCGACGGTGCCAGCCGGTGGCGGCGCTGGACCGCCGGCGGTCGGCTCCGGCCCGTGGCTCAGATCTCGAGCCTCGGTTGACCCGGGTAATGGACGCGATCGCCCTCGACAACGGCGTCAGGGCTCAGCGTATGGTCGACGAGCCGGCCGTCGCCGAGCAGATGGACGACCGGTCGTCCGCGGGCCGAGAGCACGTCCGCGATCAACCGCCGGTGACAGCGGCCGGGGTCCGACTCCGCGCACATGATCGCGACGCGTCGCCCGTCCGCCAGCGACTCGAGGCGCCGCAAGCCGGCGGCGAACTCGGCGCTCGCCATGTGGTCGGCGTAGGCGCGAAACGAGGGGTTGCGCCACGCCGAGTTGTCGCCCGGGCCTCCGGCGGGCGGATCGCCGGACTCTGCTCGGCGCCGCGGCTCACGCCGACCACCGAGCGGTTCGCCGAACGACTCGTAGCCGATCCCCGCCCGGGCCAGGGACGCCGCCAGCGGCTCGGCGCCGAACTGCGGGTTGCGCCTCGATCCCGGGAAGCGCCGCACGTCCGCGACCAGGTCGACTCCGGCGCCTGCGAGCAGGGCCGTGAAGCGGCCGATCGGGTGGGTCGAGTGGCCGACGGTGAGGATCGTCCCGGTGCCGGGTTTCCGCGCAGCGATGCCGTTCAGCATCCGGATCGTAGACGGGCGGTCGTCCTAGGCGGCGTGGTCGCCTTGGAAGGCTTCGACGCCCGCCTTGGTTCGCTCCACCTCGAGCTGCGCACGCTGATTGCGGGCTCGCTCGATCAGGCGCTCGAGGTCGATCGCGGCGAGCGGCTCGTATCGGTCCGCGACACGCTTCAGCACCTGCCACAAGCATTCCTTGCCGGCGACTCCCAGGGTGAGGCTCTCCAGCGCCATCAGCCTCCCGACATCGGGCTCGCCGGAGCTCAGGCCGCTGAACTTGGCACGGCTCGCCTTCTCGGTCATCCAGGCGGTCGCTTTCTTGACCGGGTTCTTGGACGTGCCGATGCGGTCCATGAGCTCGATCAGGGTCTCGCGGTCCTCCTCGATCTCGGCGGCGATCCGCTCCATCAGCTCCCGCAATGGAGCCTCGGAAGCCGTCGCGGATCTGCTTCGCGAGGTCGACCCCGAGCGTCGAGCCCGCCAGGTGATCGTTGAGGTAGGTGTCCATCGCCTTGTCGGCCATCGGTCCTTCGCGATTCGGGTGCTGTATCGCCGGATACCTACCCGGATCCGGCGTCGGGACTCAAGCAGCGCGGGCTTCGCTTCGACGCCGACGGCCCGGAACGAGAGAGGGACCCGATCGGGTCCCTCTCTCCGTTACCGAGACGAGCTGCTCGGTCAGGTCTTGCGCTCCAGGTCCGCGACCTCCTCGGCCTTCTCGTCGGCGCGCTCCTGCGGCACGGTGGAGCTCTTCCTTCTTCTCGCCCTTGCGCTCCTCCTGCTTGCCCTCGCGGCGAGTCTCCGGGTTGCCGGTCAGGTCGCCGACGACCTGTTTCGTCTTGCCGCTGACCTTGTCGGTGATGCCCATCGTTGTCTCCTTTCAATCGAGCACCGGCACCGTTACCCGCGTCCGCCGCGGTCTAACGGCCCGCGTCAGTCGGCCGGGCGGGGCTGGATCCGCCCCTCCGCGTACATCGGCAGCTCGAGCTCGGAGGCGGCTCCGCGGTCGAGTTGCTCCCACATCCGCGAGACGCCTGCGGTTCCGAGCCGGCGCACCCGGGCGACCGCGTCGAGGTCGATCACGTCGGTGAGCAGCTCCTCGCCGGACCCGGCCTCGACCCTGACCGACCCCTCGGGATCGACGATCAGGCTGCGACCGAGGCCGGCCGGGGCAGAGGCGTTGACGTTGATGACGTAGAGCTGGTTGACGATCGCGTTCGCCCGCGCGGTGACCAGCTCGGCGCCGCGGTCGCTGGTCGTCGTCAGGGTCGGCTGCAGGACGACCTCGGCGCCCATCCAGGCGAGCTGACGAAAGGCCTCGGGGAAGAATCCGTCGTAGCAGATCGCCAGCCCGGCCCGGCCGACGCCGGGGATCTCGAAGCAGACGAACCGGTCGCCGGGCGTCGTGCCCTCGTGCGGCTGCCAGGGGAACGCCTTCCGGTAGCGGGCGACGAGCTCGCCGCTCGGGGAGACGGCGACGGCGGTGTTGTAGATGTGGCCGTCGCTGCGCTCGTACAGAGACCCCGGCACCAGCCAGAGGCCGGTCGAGACGGCGAGCTCGCAGAGGCGGTCGGTGAGTGGTCCGGGAATCTCGACCGCTGCCTCCGCCGACCAGCCGTCTCCCTCCTCGAGCGGTCCGGGGAGCGCCGATAGATGAAGCTCGGGCAACAGCAGGAGCTGGGCGTGGGGGCTGATCCGCAAGACCCCCTCGATCTGCTCCGCGACCAGGTCGAAGGTCTCCTGCGGGCGGCGCGCCAGCGGCGCCGTCTGCAGCGCGGCGATCGAAAGCGTCCGCACTTAGCCGTTCACCACGTGCTCGACGAAGAGGACCAGCGCAATGCCTTTACTTTGAATCAGATTTCAAGAATAAGCGGGCGCAGAGAGCCTTGTCAAGGGCTGATCTGACGTCATCGCCGGATAATGTTCAGAGAATGAGGCGAAAGGATCAGGGGCGGCGCAAAGGTCAGCTTGCCGCGGCAGCCCGGTCCGTCCTGCTCGAGCGCGGCGCGGTCGGCCTCCGGGTCAAGGACGTCGCCAAGCGCGCCGGGCTGTCGCCGAGCTCGGTCCTCTATTACTACCCGAACCTCGACGACCTGCTGCTCGACGTCTCGCGGGACGCGATGAGCCGCTACGCCGAGCGGCGCGCCGAGGCCGTGCGGGCGATCGACGACCCTGTCCGCCGGCTTCGGCTCGCGATCAGCCTCGGCGTCCCCACGGGACCCGACGACGAGGAGAGCCGTCTGCTGTACGAGATCGACGCGCTGACCGGCTCGAGCCCGCTGTTCGCGACCCTGTCGGCGAACTTCTTCGACCGCCAGGCGATGCTCTACGAACGGATCCTGATCCAGGGAGCGGACGCGGGCCTGTTCACGCTGCGCGGCGAACCGGAGACGTTGGCGCGCGGACTCGTCGCGCTCGAGGACGGGCTCGGACTCCAGGTGGCTCGGCCACCCCGGCATCGACGGTGCCGCTCGAGCGGATCCTGATCGAGTGGGCGCGGGCGGCGACCGGAGTCGCGCTCGCCGAGCTGGAGCCGGCGCCGCTCCCAGCGGGGAAGCGAGCGCGGCTCGCCATCGGGGCGGCCGCGCGCGAGGATGGGGATAGGCTGACACGGTGCTGATCGCCGACGCTGCCACGACGGTCGTCGTGGTGGTGATCTTCGGCGGCACGGCCGGCGTGATCGCCTGGGCGATGTGGTGGGGGCTCAGCGGCCGGGCACGGGTGACCCGCGTCATGAGGAGCCCGCTCTACACAGCGGGCGAGCACGACCGAGCGCGCGCCGGGCTCGGCGGTCGAGATCGAGGATCGCCGGCCAAGTCCCCGTGCGCGAGCTCCTCGGCGCGTTGCGCGTTCGCGACAGCGATGACCTGACCGGGGCGGACGTCGATCGAGCTCGCCGAGGCGCTCGGGCTCGAGTACTTCGCTCGGCGGCGGGACGCGGCCCCTGTCCGGCGGCGCTACCTACCCGACGGTCATGTACGGCGAGCGAAACGGCCACGAGGTCCTGATCCAACTGGGAGCTCGCGGGCACCTCGAGCTTCCCGGGCTTGCGGATGCAGAAGGCTCGCCACGTCACCGCGGTCCGGGTCCAGAGCGCCCGGTTTCGAGCTCGACGCCCGCGACGGCCGCATCGACGCACCTGCGGACGCTCCCGGCGAGGTCCGCGGCGTGGTCGAGGCGATCAACCCCTCGCCGGACGTCTGGCACGACCTGCGCGTGGTCGGCGGCGCGGAGGGCATCGTCGCGAGTCGCGGCTCTGCGACTGACGTCCTCGGCGGCTGGATCTACGACCTCTGGTTCCTGGAGCGGCTTGCGGGTGAGCTCGGGGCCCCGTCCCTTCCCGCCGTCGGGGTGGATGAGGAGTGGGAGATCCCCTACGGGATGGGCGAGTGGGCGCCGAAGCTCCGGGGCGGCTGAGCTCCGGCGCCCGCGGCGCGCCGCTACGGCATCGCGCGTCGCCTCGGCCGCGACCGGTTCGCCTGCCGCGCCGCCGGCCGGAGCGCCTCCGGCGGGCGCCGCCCCGGCGCCCTCGTCCCGGGTCAGCCGGTGGGCGAGATAGACGGGGATGATCGAGATCAGCGACGACGAGCAGCGGCGACCACGTTGACGATCGGAATCTGGTTCGGGCGGAAGAGGTTGGAGAAGATCCAGATCGGCAGCGTTTCGGCGCCGGCGCCGAGCGTGAACGTGGTGACGATGATCTCGTCGAAGGAGAGCGCGAACGCGAGCAGAGCGCCGGCGACGAGAGCCGTCTGCATGTTCGGCAGCGTGATGAAGCGGAAGGTCTGCCAGGTGTGCGCTCCGAGGTCGGCCGACGCCTCCTCGAACGACCCGGAGACCCGCCGCAAGCGGGCGACGACGTTGTTGTAGACGAGCACGATGCAGAAGGTCGCGTGCGCGACGACGACGGTGAACAGCCCGAGGCTGATCCCGAGCACCTGCGTGAACGTGTTCGAGAGCGCGATCCCGGTGACGATCCCGGCAGCGCGATCGGCAGGATGACGAGGAACGAGATCGTCTCGCGGCCGAAGAACGCGAAGCGGCCGACCGCGTAGCGCCGCGAGGGTCCCGAGCAGGAGCGCGATCGCCGTCGCCGCGGCGCCGACCTTGATCGAGGTGACGAGCGCGTCCGGGCGCCCTGGTTGTCGATCGCGACCCCGAACCAGTGGGTGGTCAGGTCGGACGGCGGCCAGGCGAGGGTGCTGTCGCCGTTGAACGCGTAGATCACGATCACGAACAGCGGGATGTAGATGAACGCGAGCGTGATCGTGACGCCGATCCGCAACGCGATTTCGTGTTCCCCTCGAGAGCCTCATAGGTGCTCGAACGCTCCCAGCCGCCTGCGCGATCAGCAGGTAGATGATCATGACGATGATCGGGACGATCACGAACGCCGACGCGAGCGGCAGGTTGTTGGTGATGTTCGACTACACGACGTTGCCGATGAACTGGTGTTGGGGAGACCAGCGACGGGCGTGATGTAGTCGCCGAGCGTCAGCGAGAAGGTGAAGATCGAGCCGGCGACGACGCCGGGAAGCCGAGCGGCAGGATCACCCGCCGAAGCGTCGTCCAGGGCTGCGCGCCGAGGTCGTCGGAGGCGTTGAGCAGCGAGTTGGGGATCCGCTCGAGGCCGGCGTAGATCGGGATGATCATGTACGGGAGCCAGAGGTAGCTCTCGACCAGCCAGACGGCGGTCGTTCCGAAGCCGGGGCCGTGGAGTCCGAGCGGCTCGAGAGCCCAGTTGATGACCCCGCCCGTGGAGAGCATCGTCCGCCAGGCGTAGACCTTGACCAGGTAGAACGACCAGAGCGGCATCAGCACCGCGACGACCAGCACGCCCTTCATCCTCGGGCTCGCGACCTTCGCCATGTAGAAGGCGATCGGCAGGGCGAGGAGCGCGTCGGTGAGCGTCGCCAGGCGCCGCGATCGGATCGTGCGGCCGGCGACGTCGCGGTAGACCGGCGTCCTGGACGAGCTCCTTGTAGTTGTCGAGCGTGAAGCCCTGCTCGATCTCGCCGCTGAGCGCGTCGACCCTCCAGAACGAGGCGATCAGCAGGATCACGAGCGAGCCGAGGTAGCCGATCACCAGCCAGCCCGATCGGCGCCGGCCAGAAGGGTGCCGAGCTGCAGCCGTGGGCGGCCGTGGAAGAGGTCGGCGAGCCTGCGGCCCACCGACCTCTTCGGCGCCGGCGTCGTTACGCCAGCCGCTTCCACGGCGCTTGCTTCACGGGGTCACCGGGACGCCGGTCACCCCTTGATCTCGGTCCAGGCCGAGACCCAGTCGTTGTAGTCCATGCACTCCGCGCCACGGTCGTCGCCGCAGTCGGCGACCGGCGTGTTCCAGTAGTAGACGTTGCTCCAGAACTCCGGGTTCGTCCGCGTGGTAGAGCTTGCAGTGGTTGGGCGCAGAAGTAGCGGGTCAGCGGCTGAAGTCGGCACGACTTCGTCTGGGCCGGCGCCTCGCCGAACCACCGGCGACCTGGGCGTTCGACCTTCGGGTCGATGATGTGGTTCATCCACAGGTACATGCAGTTCGGGTGCGCCGCCTCGTAGCTGATCATCCAGGTGTCCGACCAACCCGGTCGCACCCTCGGCGGGCAGGAAGCCCTGCGATGCCGGGCGTCGAGGCGACCGGCTGGCCGTCTCCCTTGAGCGTGAAGTACTGGTACTGCCACGTCGTTCCGACCTCGACGTCGCCGTTCGTGAACGACGAGATCTGCTTCGCGAGTCGGACCAGTACTCGCCCACGTAGGGCTTCTGCTGCTTGAGCAGGTCGACCGCGGCGTTGAACTGGTCCTCGTCGAGCTCGTACGGGTTGTCGATCCCGAGATCGGGCTGGTGTGCCTTCAGGTACACCGCCGCGTCGGCGATGTAGATCGGGTCGTCGTAGACGCTGATCTTGCCGGAGTAGGCTTCGCGCCTCGCCGGGTCGAGCATCGCGTCCCAGGCGAGCCGTCGGTGCCGGCTTCACGTCGTCGGTGTTCCACATCAGCAGGTTCGCCCCGCGGCCGTGCGGGATGCCGTAGTTGACGCCGTCGACGGTGTTGTACGGCTGGTCCTTGAGGTCGTCGAAGACGGTCGCGTAGTTCGGCACCAGGTCGGTGTTGACCGGGTCCACGTCGCCGCCGTCGATCAGGCGCGACGGTCGCGTTGCCGGACGCCGAGACGCCGTCGTACTGGCCGGTGCGCATCAGGTCGACCATCTCGTCGGATGTGCCGGCGACCTTGACGTTGACCTCGCAGCCGGTCTGCTTCTCGAAGTCGGTGACCCAGTCGACGCTTCGGGTCGGTGGATCCGTCCTCGACGTAGCCGGCCCACGCGATCAGGTTCACCTCGCCCTCGCGCCTCGCCGACCTCGGTCGGTAGGTCGCTCTCAGCGGTCGTCGAACTCGTCGTCGCTGCCGCATCCGGCCGCGAACGCGACCATGAACACGAGCAACCCCGACGATCACCAGCCAGGCGACCGTGGCGGGGCTTGCCTCCCTTGCTGCCTCATCATTGATCTCCTCTCGTTATCGCGGCGGACGACCGCGACCGTGTGTTCCGGCCGCCATCCGACGACCACCTCCCGCCCGACCTGCTCGAGCGCCTCCGCGGAGGACGTCTCGAGGTTCTGGCGGACGACTTGAAGCTCTCCCCCGGCGTCGAGCTCGACCAGGTAGCGGGTGATCATCCCCGCGTAGGCGACGTCGACGATCCGGCCGCGCTCGGTCACCAGGCCCGTCGGTCGTCGTCGCCGTGCTCGACCAGTCGCATCTTCTCGGGCCGGATCGTGAACCGGCGCCCGTCGCGCTCGAGCAGGTTCGAGACGCCGACGAAGGCGGCGACGAACGGGGTCTCGGGCGACTCGTAGATCTCGGCCGGCTCGCCGACCTGCTCGATCCGGCCCTCGTTGAAGACCGCGATCCGGTCCGACATCGTCAGCGCCTCGTCCTGGTCGTGGGTGACGTAGACGAAGGTGATCCCGACCTCGGACTGGATCTGCTTCAGCTCGACCTGCATCTGCTCGCGCAGCTTCAGGTCGAGGGCGCCGAGCGGCTCGTCGAGCAGCAGCACCCGGGGGCGGTTGACGATCGAGCGCGCGAGCGCGACGCGCTGGCGCTGGCCGCCGGAGAGCTCTGACGGCTTGCGGTCGGCGTAGCCCGGCAGACGGACCATCTCGAGCGCCTCGTCGCGGCGCTTCGGCGCGCTCGGCCTTGTGCGACCTTCTTGACCCGCAGCCCGTACTCGACGTTCTCGCCCGACGGTCATGTGCGGGAAGAGCGCGTAGTCCTGGAACACCGTGTTGACCTCGCGGTCGTACGGCGGCGAGGTCGCCGACGTCGCGCCCGGCGAGCTCGATCGTGCCCGCGTCGGGGAGCTCGAAGCCGGCGATCATCCGCAGCGTCGTCGTCTTGCCCGAGCCCGAGGGGCCGAGCATCGTGAAGAACTCCCCGCGGCCGACCTCGAGGTCGATCCCGGCGACCGCGACGACGTCCCCGTAGGCCTTGCGGACTCCGTCGAGCCTGATGTCGGGCACGGGGCCGCCGTCGGCGATGCCCTCGCCGTCCGTCCGTTCGGTTGCCTCGCTCATCTGCTCCACTGCGTACAAAGGCGCGCCGTGCCCAAGCGGGGTGACGCTATCCGAACCGTACGACAGCCGCCACCCTCCGCGCGGACAAAGATCGAGAACGCGGTCTGCCGCTTAGTACCAGCCGGGCCCCGTTTTGTGCGCGAAACGTCAGAGGACGAACCGGATAGCGGCCGTGACGATCGCCGCCAGGGCGACGACGGGGAGCATCGAGGCGCCGGCCGCGAGCGCCGCCGCCGCAGCGCCGACGCCGGCGATCCGGGCGTCGAGCTCGAGCGCGCCGCCCTCGGGCGCCCCGAACGTCTCGACGACGACCAGCGCGGCGAGCAGTGCGGGTGCGAGCAACGAGATCACTCCCTGGATCCGCGCCGGCAACTGGCGGCCGCCGAGTAGAACCGGGCCGGAGGCGCGAATCGCCGCCGTCGCCACGGCGAGCACCACGATCGTGATCCAGGCCTCGCTCATCGCCACAACCCCAGCAGCGCGGTGCAGGACGCTGCGATCACCGGAACGCCGGCGGGGGTGAACGGGATCAGCACCAGGGCGATCACGCTGCCCAGTCCGGCGACGACCGCGGGAAGGCCGGGACGCAGCTCGCCCTCGACCAGCAGGCAGAGGAAGAAGGCGGGGAAGAGCGCGTCGAGGCCGAGCGCTCCGGGGTCGCCGATCGCCCCGCCGGCGAACACGCCGATCGCGGTGCCCCCGACCCAGCACGGATACGACGGCGCGGTGGCACCGACCATGAAGGCGGGGTCGAAGCGCCCGCCTCCGCGGCTCGCCGCCGCCCACGAGAAGTCGATCATCGCCTCCCCGATCGCGGCTCGGCGCAGCCAACCGCCCCGGAGCGAGGGCGCGAGCGCGATCCCCATCGGCACGTAGCGGAGGTTGAGCAGCACCCCCGCCGCGATCGCCGCAGGTGCGCCGCCTCCGGCCGCGATCACCGCGGTCGCGGCGAATTGCGCCGAGCCGGCGAACAACACTGCCGACATGACGATCGGCGCAACGTCGCCCATCACCGGCTGGGCCAGGACCCCGAACGAGATCGCGAGCAGCAGCCCGGCGACGGCGTACGGGATCCCGACCCGGACCCCGCGCCGGAAGCGCGCCCGCTCAGCCGCGGCGGGCCGGACCGGCTCGACGTCCTTCGCGCTCCTCTCGGTCACCTTCAACGACACGGCCCGCCATTCTGGCGGGCCGTGTGACGCGTGGCTATTCGGTTCGCTTACGCGCCTAGAAGCCGCTCGGATGCCGGGCCACGTAGCCGCGCGCGGAGCGCATCTCGGTGCTCCACCCGGGTCCGTCTCCGACGGTCATCGAGGTGTCGAGCCGGAGCCCGGCGATCACCGCGTAGATGTGGCCCGAGTTCGCGTAGGTCGTGATCCACGCACCCTTGCCGGGGTCCTCCCAGTCCATGAACGAACCCGACGGCATCGAGGAATCGAGCAGGCCGGCGCCGGTGAGCGCGTAGCTGACCGATCCTGAGCAGTCGTAGCACGTGTCGCGCCGGCTGGCGTGACCGCCGCCCATGCAGTAGGGCTTGCCCTTGACGATCTCGTTCGCCGCCTCGATCGCTCGCACGACCTTGCGTGGAGCGTTGGCCGGCGGGATCGCGTAGCCGTCCTTGAGCTTCGCCTTCGGCCCTGCGGTCGTCTGCCCCGTGGTCGGAGCCGTTGTGCCGGTGCCGGTGCCGCCGGTCCCGAGGCCGCCGCTTCCGGCGCCGAGCGCCGCGCTGGGGATGATGGTGAGCGCCGCGGTAACAACGAGGCCGAGCCCGACGCTCAGCTTCCTTCTCGGACTCGCCTGAAATTTGTAGGTCAACGGAACCAGGTCTCCTTCGTCGGCCTACGGGGTTAGCTGACGGGCTGGCGCTGAAAGAGCCTGCGCCCCGGCCGTCCATCACGGATCGGCTGGTTCGCCCCAACTGGTGGTTCCCCCGCTTCCGAAGCCCCCTTGTCTGGCTCCGAAATTCGGCTTTACCGGTTATCGAATCGCTGCACCGTACACGATTCGACGCCGATGTGCAAAGACCTGCTCACACATAAGCCACAATTTGCACAAGTAGCGGGTGCTTCGCTCATCCGATCGATCGTCCCTCGGCGGGGCCGACCGCGCGCGCTCCGGCTCAAACCAGCGAACGATTTCAACGAACTCGCAGGCAGTTTCGGTCGCGCAACGATTCGCCCCAAGCCTGGCGGGTAGTGGGCCACACGTCCCCGGAGGAGACGGGGGAAAGCGACCGATCAAGGAGGGCTTGCCATGCCCCAGACCAAGGCCCGCAACTCGCGTTCTTCGAGCGCGTCGAGCAGCGCCAGGAAGGGCTCGAGCAGCCAGCGATCGAACGCCGGTTCAAAGAGTTCAAAGACGTCGAGTCGAAAGCCGAAGGCGAGCAACGGCTCGTCGAGGTCCTCGACCACGAGCCGGAGCCGGAAGAGCGCTTCGCAGTCCCGCGCCCGCAAGTCGACGCGGAGCCGGACGTCGTCGCCGCAGTCGCGGCGCCGGACGCAGAACACCCGGAGCAACGGCGGCAAGTCGACCGTCGCGACGATCGCCGCGAAGGCCAAGGGCCCGGCTCTGGCCGGAGGCGCGGCGCTGGTCGGGCTCGCCGGTGGCCTGGCGCTGACCCGCGACAAGAAGCGCCACGGCGTGCTCAGCCGCGTCCCGACCCCGAAGCTGAAGGCGCCGAACGTGAAGCTGCCGAAGCTCAGCGCACCCGACATGCCGAAGCCCGCGACGGTGGTGCAGGCGGTCGGTAACGCCGCCGGCCAGGTCGCCGACCGGAGCAATCGCCTCGGTCAGATCGCGGCGGAGGTACAGAAGGCGAGCGACGCGATCGGCAACAACGCGGAGGATTGATGAGCGTCAAGGACAAGGCGCAGGGCGTTTTCGGCGGCGCGGTCGCCGACCGGCTCAGCGGCGACCCGCCCGGCGCGTTCCGCGCCGCGGCGGGAGCGGTGGTGGCGGGCGGGGTGACGACCGTCGTCGTCTACCGGCTGCTGCGCAAGAGCGAAGACGAGGATTGACCGCGGCGCGATCCGCGACACGACTTCAAAAGGAGAGTTGAGATGGCAGACATCGAGAAGGTGACCAAGGGCGCGAGACAGGCGGCGAAGCGGGTGACGAACGGCGACGGTCCGCTCAGCAGGCCCGTGGGCCTCGCGGTCGCCGGCGCCGCCCTCGCGGCGATCCCGTTCGCCGCCGAGAAGCTCACCGGCGCGGGGTCGAAGGTCGCCGACAAGGCGAGCGATCTGACCGACGACGCGAAGCAGAAGGCGAAGTCGGAGCTCAAGGACACCGCCAAGGACGCGATCCCGGACTCTCCCGGCGAGCTGTTCGGTGGCGGACCGCTGAAGAAGATGTTCGGCGGCGGTAACGACTCCGACGACGACGACGAGAACGGCGGCCGCGCCGCCCCCGGCTACGGGAGCGGCAGGCGGATGCCGATCCAGCAGGCAATCGACGTCGCCTTCCCGGTCACAGACGTCTACAACCACTGGACCACCTACGAGGACTGGTCCGAGTTCATGCACCGGATCGAGAGCGTCGAGCAGGTCGACGAGACCACCGTCTCCTTCCAGGCGAAGATCTGGGGGATCAGCAAGCGGTTCGAGGCCGAGATCGTCGAGCAGCGTCCCGACGAGCGGATCGAGTGGAACGTCACCGACGGCTACGCCCACACCGGTGTCGTCACCTTTCACTCGCTGTCGGAGAACCTGACCCGGATCGACCTCTCGCTCGACATCCAGCCGTCGAACATCATCGACAAGGCGAGCCGCGGGATGCGCTTCGCAAAGCGCGCCGTGCGCGGTGACCTGCATCGGTTCAAGGCCTGGGTCGAGCTCGACAAGGAGCAGAAGGAGGGCTCACGAGTGACGATCGAGGACGGAAAGGTGAAGCGCGCGCGGTCGCGGTCGCGCAGCGGGTCGTCGTCGCGCAGCCGTGGCCACTCCAACGGCTCCGATCCGAAGCACGGCGCCAAGTCCAAGACCAGTTAGGGAGGACCGATGGCACAAAGTAAGCAGAGCAAGAACGGGGGAAAGCGGTCCGGCTCGCGGCGCAAGGCGAGCGCCGCGAGAACGACCAAGGAACCGCCGTCGAGCCAGAGTCCTACGGGTGGCGATCAGGACGAGGCGGAGGAGAGCGGCGGCATGTCGAAGGCCGAGGAGTCGCAGACCGGCGGCAAGGCGATGGGCCGCCCGCCGGCCGATGAGCCGGACGTCTACGTCTTCGTCCCCGAAGTACACGTCGGCAAGCTCGAGATCGATGTCGAGCGCCTCGACGCGCATCTCGCGTTGCGGGCAGAGGTGGCGAACCTGGTCAACCTGGTTGCCGGCGTGCACGTCGGGGTCGACAAGGTGAAGATCGACCTCGAGGACGTCACCGCCGAGTGCGAGCTCAAGGTGCGGCTCGAGAACACCTACAACATCCTCGATCGCACCCTGACGACGCTCGACGAGAATCCGGAGATCGTCAAGGGCCTGCTCGACACCGCGAACTCCGCGGTCGAGACGACGGGTGAGATCGGCGGGCAGGCGACGAAGCCCGGTGGCGCGCTCAGCGAGCTCACGAGCGGTGTCGGCGACACCCTGGGGAATCTCGGCAACTCGATCGGCGACGGCCTCTCGACCATCGCCGGCAAGGCGAGCCCGAAGCAACTGACAAGCGGAGGATCGAAGTCGGCAAACGGATCCAACGGATCCGGCCTCACGAAGGGTGCGGCGGCGGCCGGAGCGATCGGCCTCATCGGCGGCGCTCTGGTTGGTCTCGCCAATCGAAACGGTAATCGCGGCGTCGGCAAGCAGATCTCCAAGGCCCGTAAGCAGATCACCGGCTGATCGGCCTCGGATCGTGGACGAGGGCTGCGAGCTGACCGAGGCCCGAATCGGAACGCTGCGGAGAGAGCGGAAGGTTGCGGTGAGCAGCCGGGGCCTGCGGCTCAGAGGCCGAGGTCGCGCACCCCGCGCTCGTCCCAGCCCAGGTGGTGAGCCAACTCGTGGCGCACGGTGCGCTCGACCTGCGCGCGCAGCAGCGCGCGATCGTGGCCGAAGTCCCGCTCCAGCGTGTCCTGATAGATGACGATCCGGTCGGGGTAGATGTCGCGGGCAATCGTCCCCCCGATGTACTGCCCGTAGGCATGGTGCTCGTGACCGCGGCTGGAGACGGTGACCGGCGTGTGCTCGAGCAGCTCGCGAAATCGCTCCGGCAGGTCGTCGAGCGCCTGCATCACGAGCTCGTCGAACTCGCTCGGCGGCTGGTCGGGGGGAGGAAGGGAGGCGAGGGCGTCGCTGCGGTCGACCAGCCGCCGGAACTCGGGCTCCGGCATCTCCTTCCCGATCAGCGCAACGGTCAGCCAGGCGGTGGCCAGGACGATCGCGGCGGCGCCGACGACCAGCACCACGAGGTCGCCGAGCCCGCCGAGCGACGGCGGATTGAGGAGCAGCAGCACGACGCCGGCGATGAACGCGACCAGGGCTGCCGCCCGCAACGGTGGGCCGATCGTCTCCCTCACCCGATGCAGGTTAGAGCGGTCGGACACCGGTCTCGCGGCGCTGGTCGGCCCTGTCCGACGGCCGTCGAGGAGGTGAATCGCTCGTCTCAGGCGGTCGCGCCCGCCGGGTTCTCCTCGGCCCAGGCGACGATCCGCTTCGAATCGTGGATCACCTCGCCGGAGTCCGTGACCAGCACCGGCACCGCCGGCTGGCCGGTGAGCTTCTCGACCTCGCGGCGCCCGTCGGTCATCCAGTGCATGAAGCCCGGTCCGACGCCGAGCCCGTGGACCTTCGTCACCTCGGGCTCGTACCCGGCGCCGGTCAACGCCCGATAGGCGTTCGCGCACGGATGGCCTCCCGGTCTCGGGGTCTGGGCCGTCGACCAGCAGACGTAGAGCTTCATCGACACCAGCCTATCCCGGGCGACCGCGACACGGCGCCCCGGAGGCGAATGCGCGCTGGTAGCTTCCGCCGCGTGGAGCTGACCGGCAAGAGCGTCCTGCTCACCGGGGCGACCGGGGGCCTCGGCCGGGCAATCGCCGAAGCGCTCGCGGCGCGCGGGGCCGAGCTCGTGCTCAGCTCGCGCAAGACAGAGGAGCTCGCGGAGCTCGCCGAGTCGTTGCCCGGAAGCGGGCATCGCTACGAGGTCGCCGACCTCGCGGAGCCCGGCGCCGCCGAGCGGCTCGCCACGGCCGCGGGCGCGATCGACGTGCTGGTCGCCAACGCGGGGCTCTCTGCAGCGGGACACCTCGAGAGCTTCTCCGACGAGGAGTTGACCGCGGCGCTGCGCGTCAACCTCGAATCGCCCCTGCGCCTCGCCAGAGCTGTGATTCCGGCGATGCGCGCGCAGGCCGAAGGTCATCTCGTCTTCGTCGCCTCGCTGCAGTCGAAGATCGCGCTGCCGCGCAGCTCCGTCTACTCGGCGACCAAGTTCGGCCTCCGCGGCTTCGCGCTCTCGTTGCGAGAGGACCTCTGGGGCTCCGGGGTCGGCGTCTCGCTGGTCCTCCCGGGCTTCATCCGCGACGCCGGCATGTTCGCCGCCTCGGGGGTCGAGGCGCCCGCGGGCCTCGGGACCTCCTCGCCCGAGGAGGTCGGCCGCGCGGTCGTCGACGCGATCGAGAAAGACCGCGCTGAGGTTGCGGTTGCCCCCCTGCTCCAGCGGGCCGGGGTCTCGATCGCGCACCTGCAGCCGCGGCTCGCGGCCCGGGTCACCCGCGGCAGCGCCGGGAAGGTCGCCGACCGGGTGATCGAGGGCCGGGAGCGGAACGCATAGCGGCCGCGTTCAACGAGCGCGGGATCGGGAATACTGGGGTGTGATGAGCGATTCCTTCGGCGCCAGGGACACGCTCGCGGTCTCGGGCCGCGAGTACGAGATCTACCGGATCGACGCGCTGCAGGAGAGATTCGACACCGCCCGCCTTCCATACTCGCTCAAGGTCCTGCTCGAGAACGCCCTGCGGCTCGAGGACGACGACCTGGTCGTCGCCGCGGACGCCGAGACGATCGCGACCTGGAACGCCGCTGCCGAGCCGTCGAAGGAGATCCCCTTCCAGCCCGCACGGGTGCTGATGCAGGACTTCACCGGTGTCCCGGCGATCGTCGACCTTGCCGCGATGCGCGACGCGATCGACGATCTCGGCTCGGACCCGGCGAAGATCAATCCGCTCGTCCCGGTCGACCTCGTGATCGACCACTCGGTCCAGGTCGACGCTTTCGGCAACCCGCGCGCGTTCGACATCAACGCCGACCGCGATTACGAGCGAAACCGGGAGCGCTATGCGTTCCTGCGCTGGGGTCAGCAGGCGTTCGACAACTTCCGCGTCGTGCCCCCGGCGACCGGGATCTGCCACCAGGTCAACCTCGAGTACCTGAGCCAGGTGGTGTTCAGCCGCGAGTCGCCGGAATCGGGCGTCGTCGAGGCCTACCCCGACACGCTCGTCGGCACCGACTCGCACACGACGATGGTCAACGGGCTCGGCGTGCTCGGCTGGGGGGTGGGCGGGATCGAGGCCGAGGCCGCGATGCTCGGCCAGCCGATCTCGATGCTGCTGCCGCAGGTCGTGGGTTTCAAGCTCGACGGCGAGTTGCCGGAGGGGGCGACTGCCACCGACCTCGTGCTCACCGTCACGGAGATGCTCCGCGAGCGCGGCGTGGTCTCGAAGTTCGTCGAGTTCTTCGGCCCCGGCCTCGGGACGCTCGGCCTCGCCGACCGGGCGACGATCGGCAACATGTCGCCGGAGTTCGGCTCGACCTGCGCGATCTTCCCGGTCGACCGCGAGACGCTGCGCTACCTCGAGTTCACGGGTCGGCCGACCGAGACGATCGAGCTCGTCGACGCGTACGCGCGCGAGCAGGGCATGTTCTCCGACCCCGACTCCCCCGATCCGACGTTCTCCGAGACGCTCGAGCTCGACCTCTCCGCGGTCGAGCCCTCGATCGCGGGCCCGAAGCGCCCCCAGGACCGGATCCCGCTCGGGCACGCGAAGCCGGCGTTCATCGAGTCGCTGGCCGAGTACGACGAGGACGCCGCTCAGTCGCTCGGCAACGGCGTCGACGAGGCGTCGCGTGACTCGTTTCCGGCCTCGGATCCCCCCGCCGAGGATCACTCCGACGAGCGCGGGCGCCCGCGCGTCTTCGACCCGTCGCGGGCCGGCGAGAGCCTCGCCGCGATCGCCGAGCACAAGGCGACCCCGGTCGTGATCGAGCTCGCGGACGGGGAGCAGGTCGAGCTCGACCATGGTCGTGTCGTGATCGCCGCGATCACGAGCTGCACCAACACCTCGAACCCCTCGGTGATGATCGGCGCCGGACTGCTCGCGAAGAAGGCGGTCGAGCTCGGGCTGTCGCGGAAGCCGTGGGTGAAGACGTCGCTCGCACCGGGCTCGACCGTGGTCACCGAATACCTCGAGCGCTCCGGGCTCGACGAGTACCTCGACCGGCTCGGGTTCAACCTCGTCGGCTACGGCTGCACGACGTGCATCGGCAACTCGGGCCCGCTGCCGGAGGAGATCTCCTCGGCGGTCACCGAGAACGACCTCGTCGTCTGCGCGGTGCTCTCGGGCAACCGGAACTTCGAAGGCCGGATCCAGCAGGACGTGCGTAACAACTACCTCGCCTCGCCGCCGCTCTGTGTCGCCTACGCGATCGCGGGGAGGATGGACGTCAACCTGCTCAACGACGCGCTCGGCGAGGACGCCGAGGGCAACCCGGTTCACCTCGCCGATGTCTGGCCGTCCTCGGAGGAGATCAAGCAGACGATCGCCGACGCGGTGCGCCAGGACATGTTCGAGCGCAGCTATGCGGACGTCTTCACCGGCGACGATCGATGGCGCGAGCTCGAGACGCCCGCGGGAGACCGCTACACCTGGCCGCCCTCGACGTACGTCCGCAAGCCCTCGTTCTTCGAGGGCATGGGCGCCGATCCCGAGCCGATCGAGCCGATCGCCGGCGCCAGGGTGCTGGCCGTGCTCGGCGACAGCGTCACCACCGACCACATCTCGCCCGCCGGCGCGATCAAGCGCGACAGCCCGGCCGGGCGGTGGCTGGTCGACAACGGCGTCGAGCCCCGTGACTTCAACTCGTACGGATCGAGGCGCGGCAACCACGAGGTGATGATCCGCGGCACGTTCGCCAACGTGCGGCTGCGAAACCGGCTCGTCGAGCGCGAGGGCGGCTTCACCCGTCACTTCCCCGACGGCGCGGAGACGACGATCTTCGAGGCGGCGATGGCCTACGCGGACGAAGGCATCGCGCTGGTCGTGCTCGCCGGCAAGGAGTACGGGTCCGGCTCGTCGCGAGACTGGGCCGCGAAGGGGACCGCGCTGCTCGGCGTGCGCGCCGTGGTCGCCGAGAGCTTCGAGCGCATCCACCGCTCGAACCTGATCGGGATGGGGGTGCTGCCGCTCCAGTTCGGTGAGGGCGAGACGGCGGAGTCGCTCGGGCTCACCGGGGAGGAGACCTTCGACGTCGGCGACCTCGCCGGCGGCGAGGCGAGGACGGTCGCGGTACGCGCTTCTCGCGAGGGCGCCGAACCCGTGGAGTTCGAGGCGAAGGTCCGCCTCGACACACCGAACGAGGTTCGGTACTTCGAAAACGGTGGCATCCTGCACCGCGTCCTGCGCGACTTGCGCTCCTAGCACATTCCCCATTGACATGGGGTTGCGGGATGGGTCAGAATGGACTCCACGCGCGGGAGGGAAAACTTCCAAAACTCGTCCCCGGCCAGTCCCGCCTCCGGGGGCGATCGCGTCGGCATCCCTCCCTGGCTACCGACGCGCTGGCGGTGGTGCGGGCCGTGTGGACCCCCTGCCTCCCGCGGCCCCGCCCCGCCTACCCGCTCAGCGGCTCGCACCGCGCTCTCGTGGAGTAGCCTTGGCTGATTGGTCGAGGGTGGTTTCGTTTACCCTGGGCCGCAGCGGGAAGGATTCCGTTAAGGGGTAGGAGGCGTACAAAGGAAGACAAGGGGGTTAGTACCGCCATGGGGCGGGCCGCGTGACCCCCTTCGCGGTCCCGCCCCACCTACTTTTTGCCTACGCGGCGGGGGACTCGGGCGGCGGCGGTGCCGCCTGCTTGCGGTCGTAGTAGCGCAGCGCGATCACCGAGCCGACCGGTCCTACGGGAGTGAGCGTTGCGGCCAGCAGTGTGTAGGGAGCCTCATGGCGCAGGACCGCGACCCAGATCAGCACCGCGAGGGCGACGAAGCCGAGACCATGGGCAAGGCCGAGGGCGGCCGTCGGCCCGTCGAGCCCGGGGGCGAGCCAGACGACGATCAGCGCCGTGAACAGCGCCAGCTCGAAGTAGGAGGCCCGCCTCACCCAGGGGTAGAGGGCGCCGGGTACCGGCGTCCGCAGGATCGCGCCCTCGTGCTCGCTCATCGAGGCGATTGATAGCGCAGCCCACGAAGCCGCCGGGGATCCCGAGGATGGAGAATGTCCCGATGCGGCGGGCGCTCTGGGTGCTGATCATGCTCGGGACGATTCCCGTGGGCGCGCCGGGCGCCGGCGCCGCGACCCTCGAACCGGTCGGCTCGTTTCGCGACCCGGTGTACGTGACCTCCGAGCCGTCGGATCCCGACCGGCTGCTCGTCGTCGAGCAGGCGGGCCGGATCGAGCTTTCCGATCACGGCGTGACGACGCCGTTCCTCGACATCTCCGATCGGGTCCTGGCGGGCGGCGAGCGCGGTCTGTTCTCGGTCGCCCTCGCCCCGGACTACGACTCCAGCGGCCGTCTCTATGTGATGTACACGCGCGCCGGCGACGGCGACCTGCAGATCGACGAGTACCGCGAGGTCGGCGGCGCCGTCGACCCGGCCACCCGAAGAGGCCTGCTGACGATCGATCACTCGACGTTCCCGAACCACAACGGCGGTCAGCTGCAGATCGGGCCCGACGGCTACCTCTACATCGCCACAGGCGACGGGGGTGGTGCCGGCGACACGCTGCAGAACGGCCAGGACCGGGAGACGCTGCTCGGCAAGCTGCTGCGGATCGACCCCGACCCGAGCGGCGCCGGAGCCGCCTACTCGATCCCGCCCGGCAACCCGTTCGCGGGCCGCGCAGGCGCAGATGAGATCTGGAGCTACGGCCTCCGCAATCCGTGGCGCTTCAGCTTCGACCGGATCACCGGAGCGCTGCTGATCGGCGACGTCGGTCAGGACGCGCGAGAGGAGGTCGACTTCGTGCGCGGCCCCGCCGCGGGCCGGGGGTTGAACTTCGGCTGGAACTGTCGCGAGGGCCTGATCGCCTTCACGACGCCCGCACCGCAATGCGCGAGCGCCGGCTCGTTCACCGATCCGATCTTCGACTACGGCCACGACGCGGGAAACTGCGCGATCACGGGCGGCTACGTGGTCCGCGACCCCAGCCTCGGCGACCTCTACGGCCGCTACCTGTTCGCCGACGAGTGCGTGGGAACGATCCGCTCGCTCGTCCCGGGGCTGCCCGCGGCCACCGGCGAGCGCTCCGAGGGACTGCGCGTCGGCGGCCCGAGCTCGTTCGGTGAGGACTCCTGCGGGCGGGTCTACGTCGCCTCGCTGGGCGAGGACCAGGTGCTGAGGTTCGTCGGCCCGACGCCCGCGGACTGCCCGACGCCGCCGGTATCGCCCCCGCCGGCGCCCACCGTGGCGCACTGCGGCGGGCGCCCGGCGACGCTCGTAGCGGCGAAGCGAGGCGCGCACCCGTGGCTCGCCGAACGCGGACGTGATCGTCGGCACTCAGGGCCGCGACCGGATCAGCGGCGGGGGCGGCGGGGACCGGATCTGCGGGCTCGGCGGGCGGGACGTGGTGCGCGGCGGGGCCGGGCGGGATCGCCTCCGAGGCGGCCACGGCGACGACCGCTGTCGCGGCGGGCCCGGAAGCGACCGGTTCCGCAGCTGCGGGCGGCCGCTCAGCCCTCGAGCGCGGTGAGCACGATCCGCTCCTGCTCGAGGCGGTGTGCGGCGGGGTACCCCTCGCTCGGGCTCGAGCGCTGCGGGCGGCCGACGTACTGCAGCCTGACGCCGTCCGGCAACAACTGGGGCAGGCGCCGCGCCATCACGCTCCAGGCGCCCATGTTCTTCGGCTCCTCCTGCGCCCAGACGACCTTCTTCAGGTTCGGGTAGGACGCGAGCAGTTCGGCGATCTCGTTGCGGGCGAACGGATAGAGCAGCTCGACCCGGGCGATCGCGGCCGACTCGGCGGCCTCCCGGCGCTCGTGTTGATCGATGTCGTAATAGATCTTTCCGCTGCAGAGGACGAGGCGGTCGACCTGCTCGTTGTCGCCCGTCCGGCGCGGGTCGTCGAGGACGAAGTGGAACATCCCGGTGGTCAGCTCCTCGAGCGAGGAGGCGGCGGCCTTCAGTCGCAACAGCCCCTTCGGGGTGAAGACGACGAGCGGGCGCGGTTTCGCGATCCGCGCCTGGCGGCGCAGCAGGTGGAAGTACTGGGCGGCGGTGGTCGGGTTCGCGAGCCGCATGTTGCCCTCCGAGCCGAGCTGGATGAAGCGCTCGATTCGTGCACTCGAGTGCTCGGGGCCGCCTCCTTCGTACCCGTGCGGGAGCAGCAGCGTCAGCCTCGTCGTCTGTCCCCACTTCGACTCGCCGGCCGCGATGAAGCTGTCGATGATCACCTGTGCCGAGTTCGCGAAGTCCCCGAACTGCGCCTCCCAGAGGATCAACGACTCCGGTGAGGCGGCCGAGTAGCCGTACTCGAACCCGAGGCAGGCGGCTTCGGACAGTGGGCTGTTGTGGAGCTCGAACGGCGCCAGGGCGCCGGACAGGTTCTGGATCGGCGTGTACTTGAGCCCGGTCTTCTCGTCGTGGAGCGCCAGGTGACGGTTGGAGAACGTGCCGCGCTCGGTGTCCTGGCCGGTGAAGCGGATGTGTGTGCCCTCGGTCAGCAACGATGCGAAGGCGAGCTCCTCGGCGTGGCCGTACTCGATCTCGCCCGAGTCGAGCTTCTCGATCCGCGAGCCGAGCGGCTTCCGCAGCTTGCGGTGGATGGCGAAGCTCTCGGGGACCTCGAGCAGCTCGGCGTTCAGGGCGCGCAGGCGCTTCTCCGAGACTGCGGTATCCACCTCCGGGCTCTTCGTCCGGTCGAGCTCGCCTGTCCCGACCGCGGTCGAGCTCGGGTCCTCGTACTCGCCCGCCTCCATCATCCGGCGCAGGTCCTTGAGCTTTCCCTGCAGCTGCTCGAGGCGGGCCTTGCCGTCCTCCTCGACCTCCTCGGGCGTCGTCACGCCCTCCTTGATCAGCTGCCCGGCGTAGATCTGGGAGACCGCCGGGTGGTCCCTGATCTGCGCCGCCATCCTCGGCTGCGTGTAGGCCGGCTCGTCGGTCTCGTTGTGGCCGTAGCGGCGATAGCCGATCAGGTCGATGACCACGTCGCGGCCCCAATGCTCGCGGTAGGCCATCGCGAGCCTGGTCGCGGCCACGCAGGCCTCGACGTCGTCGGCGTTGACGTGGATGATCGGGCAGTTGAAGCCCTTGGCCATGTCGCCCGCGTACGGGGTCGAGCGACCCTCCGCCGGGTTGGTCGTGAAGCCGACCTGGTTGTCGGTGATCAGGTGGATCGTGCCGCCGGTGGAATAGCCGTTCAGCGACTGGAGGTTGAGCGTCTCGGCGACGACCCCCTGGCCGGGGAAGGCCGCGTCGCCGTGCAGCAGCACCGGGACGGCGACGTGCGGGTTGTGCTGGAGCTTCGGGCCCGAGTGCTCGGTCTGGGCGGCACGAGCGCCGCCGGTGACCACGGGGTCGACGAACTCGAGGTGGCTCGGGTTCGGATAGAGGCGGATCTTGAGCTGCTCCTCGTCGCGCGTCGTGAACATCCCCTCGGCGCCGTAGTGGTACTTGACGTCGCCGGTGCCCGAATGGGGGATCGCGGCGATCGCCTTGACCTGGTCGAGCGCCTTCGCGCCCTCGAACTCGGCCAGGATGGTCTCGACCGGGCGGCCGAGGTTGTGGGCGAGGACGCTGAGCCGGCCGCGGTGCGCCATCCCGATCACGACCTCTTCGGCGCCGTTCTGGCGCGCCAGGGTCGAGACCTCGTCGAGCATCGGCACGACGACGTCGAGGCCTTCGATCGAGAACATCTTCTGGCCCAGGTAGGCCTTCTGGAGGAAGCGCTCGAACTGGAAGACCTCGATCAGCCGGGAGAGCAGCGCCCGCTTCTCCTCGGGCGGCAGCGGCGCCCGGTGGGTGCCGGTCTCGATCATCTCCCGCAGCCACATCCGTTGCTGGTGCGAGGAGAGGTGCTCGATCTGGTACGCGATCGTGCCGCAGTACGCATCGCGCATCCGCGGCAGCGCGTCGAGCAGCGTCTCGCCCTCGACCCCGATCCGCAGGATCGACGCCGGGATCCGCGACATCAGGTCCGGTGTCAGGTTGAGGTTCTCGGGCTCGAGCGCCGGGTCGCCCTTCGGCTCACCGCCGAGCGGGTTGACCGAGGCGGCCAGATGGCCGTGGGTCCGGTACGCCTTGAGCAGCGAGGTGGCGGCCTGGACGGCCTGCAGCAGCTCGCGGTCGGGCTCGGCGACGACGACGGCCGCCCCCCCGGCCGCGGCTCCCGCCGCGGGGAGCGGGGGCGCCGAGGCGGAGGCGGGATGAGCGCCGGCGACCACGTTCGGGGCGACGCCGAGCGCCTCCGCGACCCCTTCGTAGAAGCCGTCCTCGCCCTGCAGGAGCTGGTCGAGGCGGCGCAGGAAGGAGCCCGACTCGGCGCCCTGGATCACCCGGTGGTCGTAGGTCGAGCTCGTCGTCATCACCTTCGAGACCCCGAGCGCCTTGATCTTCTCGGCCGGAGCATGCGCCCACTCGACCGGGTAGGCGAGCGAGCCGCAGGCGACGATCGTGCCCTGCCCCGGCATCAGCCGCGGCACGGAGGCGACCGTGCCGAGGCCTCCGGGGTTGGTCAGGGTGATGTTGGTCCCCTGGAAGTCGTCGGCGCTGAGCGAGTTCTCGCGCGTCTTCGTGATCAGGTCCTCGTAGTAGGCATGAAAGGCGGCGAAGTCGAGCGTCTCGGCAGCCTTGATGCAGGGGACCATCAGGCTCCGCGACCCGTCCTTTCGCTCGACGTCGACGGCGATCCCGAGGTTGACGTGGGCTGCGTCGACGGCGAACGGCTTTCCGTCGCGCTCCTCGTAGGTCCGGGTCATCACACGCCAGTCGCCGACGGCCTCGACGATCGCCCAGGCGATCAAGTGCGTGAACGAGACCTTCATCGCGCGCTCCTTGAGCGCCGCGTTGAGCGCTTTGCGCTTTGCGTCGAGCGTGTCCACCGGCAGGGTCCGGAACGAGGTCGCGGTCGGCATCTGGCGGCTCTCGTTCATCGCCTTGGCGAGCATCGCGGTGGGGCCCCGCAGCGGCTTGGCGACCGGGCCCTCTGCGTCCGCCGGCGGCGCCGCGCCCGCGGACGGTGCGGCGGTCGCACCGTCGGCCGCGGCGAGCACGTCCTCCTTCGTGACCTTGCCGCCCGGCCCCGAACCCTCGACGGCGCTCAGGTCGACGCCCTTCGCGGCGGCCACCCGGCGCGCCACGGGTGACACCCGCCCGTCCTCCGCCGCCCCGGCCTCGGGCACGCTCGCCGTGGGTTCGGCGGGCTCGCTGCTCGCTGCTCCCTGCTCCCTGCTCGCCGCCGCCCCGACCACCATCTCCGCCATCGCCTGCCCGACCTGCACGGTGTCGTCGGGCTCGACCAGCAGCTTCGTGATCGTCCCGGCCGCGGGCGCCGGCACCTCGGCGTCGATCTTGTCGGTCGAGACCTCGATCACGGTGTCGCCCTCGGCGACCCCTTGGCCCTCGGCGACGTGCCACTCGAGGATCGTGCCCTCGGTGACCGACTCGCCCATCTCGGGCATCGAGATCACCAGCGTCTCGCCGGGCTGGTCGGCCGCACCCGGGTCGCCCGACGGCTCGGCGTCCGGCTCGACGGTGGTCGTCACCTGGCCGGGGTCGGCAGAGTCGGCGCCGACCGAGTCGTCGCCGAGGTCCTGGTCGCCCTCGCCGCCGCTCGTGACGAGACCCTCGGTCTCGTGCAGCGGCGACGGGTCGGCGCTCGCCCCGTTGCCCGAGCTCGCGGTGCCGTTGGGATCGATCTTGGCCAGCACCTGGCCGACCTCGACCGTGTCGTCGGGTTGGGCGAGGATGTTGGTGACGACGCCGCTCGCCGGCGCCGGCACCTCGGCGTCGATCTTGTCGGTCGAGACCTCGACGACCGTGTCGCCCTCGGCGACCTGTTGGCCCTCGGAGACGCGCCACTCGAGGATCGTCCCCTCGGTCACCGACTCCCCCATCTGGGGCATCTGGACCTCGACGACCCCTGCTTCCGCCATCTCGTTCAGCTCTGCCGCCGGCGCGGCATCCAACGCGTTCTCATCACTTGTTTTGAGTCTATGACCTCGGCCTGGCGGCTGCGCGAGCTGTTGGCCTCCGGCATCTGTTTTCCCGGCCCGGCGCTCAGACGATCCGCGCGATCAGCATCACGTCGTTCTCCGGGGCGTCGAACGTGCCGCGGGCGAGGAACTCGACCGCCTCGTCGGCGTGATCGCAGAAGCCGCAGCGCAGCAGCGCCCGCGGCGCCAGCCGGGGGACCGGGAAGATCGGCAGCGAGCAGGACGGGCAGACCAGCGCGCCCCGCGCGAGCACCTGGAGGCCGCTCTCGACCAGCCGCGCGTTCTCGCCGACCGCGGCTCCGCCGGTGCGGCCGAGCTTGACGTCGGGCTCGCCGCGGTCGCCGTGATCGGGAGCGAGTTCGAAGCCCATGCTCCAATAGTAGGGTCAAGGTGTCGACGGTCGCAGCTGCGGATCGGCGGTCGCGAGGAAGAGAGGAAAATGAGCTACTTCGTAACCGGAGCGACGGGGTTCATCGGTCGCAACCTGGTCGAGTTGCTGCTCGAGCGCGAGGGCACGGTCTACGTGCTCGTCCGTGAGGGGTCGAAGGGCCGTCTCGAGGAGCTTCGCAATCGCTGGGGGGTCGACGAGCAGCGCGTCGTCGGGATCGTCGGCGACCTCTCCGAGCCCCGTCTCGGGGTCGCGGACGCCGACATCGCGATGCTCAGGGGCGAGGTCGACCACCTCTTCCACCTTGCCGCGATCTACGACATGACCGCGGATGCCGACTCGCAGCGGATCGCCAACGTCGAGGGGACCCGGCACATGGTCGAGTTCGCCGAGGCGGTCGAGGCGGGCCGCGTCCACATGGTCAGCTCGATCGCGGCCGCCGGCCTCTACAAGGGGACGTGGCGCGAGGACATGTTCGAGGAGGCTCAGAACCTCGACACGCATCCGTACTTCCGGACCAAGCACGAGTCCGAGGGCGTCGTTCGCAGCGAGTGCACCCGCCCATGGCGCGTCTACCGGCCCGGGATCGTGGTCGGGAACTCGGAGACGGGCGAGATGGACAAGGTCGACGGCCCGTACTACTTCTTCAAGCTGATCCGGCGGATCCGCAACACGGTCCCGCAGTGGATGCCGATGCCCGGGGTCGAGGGCCGCGAGATCAACATCGTCCCGGTCGACTTCGTCGTCCGCGCGATGGACCACATCGCCCACCTCGAAGGCCTCGACGGCAAGGCTTTCCATCTCACCGACCCGACCCCGCCGACCGCGGGGCAGGTGATCGACACCTTCGCGGCCGCCGCCCACGCGCCCCAGTCGACGGTGCGACTGCCCGCGGGCGCGATCGAGGGGATCGAGCCGCTGGTCAAGGTCGGCGTCAACTGGCTGCCGGCCGCCGACGCGATCGCCGACGGGATCCTCGCCGACTTCGGGATCCCGCGCTCGGTGCTCGTCTACGTCAACTACCCGACCCACTTCGACTCGCGCCAGACCGAGGCCGCGCTCGACGGCACCGACATCGCGGTGCCGCCGCTCGAGGCATACGCGGGCAAGCTCTGGGACTACTGGGAGCGCCATCTCGACCCGGATCTGTTCCGCGACCGGACCCTGCTCGGAGCCGCGCGCGGGCGCCTCGGCGTGATCGGCGGGATCGCGCAGATCATCGAGCAGCAGATCCCCGACGAGCTGATGCGAATCGGGCGCCGCCTGCAGGGCAGCGTCTCGCTGGAGAAGGCGGTGCGGGGGCGGACGATCATGGTCACCGGCGCCTCGTCGGGGATCGGAAAGTCGGCGGCGCTGAAGATCGCCGACGCGCGGCGGCACGGTACTGCTCGTCGCGCGCACGCCCGAAAAGCTCGAGCTGACGCGCGATCAGATCGCCGCCGGCGGCGGCGTCGCGTTCATCCACCCGTGCGATCTCTCCGACCCCGAAGACATCGACCGGATGGCCGACGAGGTGCTCGCCGAGCACGGCCACGTCGACGTCCTGGTCAACAACGCCGGGCGTTCGATCCGGCGCTCGATCGCCCTCTCCTACGACCGCCCGCACGACTTCGAGCGCACGATCCAGCTCAACTACCTCGGGGCGGTGCGCCTGATCCTCAAGCTGCTGCCGGTGATGCGCGAGCGCAAGATGGGACAGATCATCAACGTGAGCTCGATCGGCGTGCAGACGAACATGCCGCGCTTCTCCGCCTACGTCGCCTCGAAGTCGGCGCTCGACGCGTTCTCGCGCTCGATCGCCTCGGAGATCATCGACGACGGCGTCAACATCACGACGATCCACATGCCCCTCGTGCGGACGCCGATGATCGCGCCGACGAAGATGTACGACCGCTTCCCGACGATCACGCCGGAGGAGGCCGCGGACATGATCTGCGAGGCGATCATCCACAAGCCGAAGCGGATCGCCACCCCGATGGGGACGATGGGCCAGATCCTCTACGCGCTGAACCCGAAGTCGATCGACTACATCCTCAACACCGCGTATCACCTGTTCCCCGACTCGAGCGCGGCGAAGGGCGATGAGAAGAAGCCGAAGCAGCCCGGCGAACCCCCCGCCGCCGACGAGCAGGCCTCGAACCAGCAGGTGCTGTTCGCGAACCTGATGCGGGGCGTGCACTGGTAGCGCCGAGCCGGCCGGGCGCTCCTGCGCGGGCGCGCAAGCACTGGGGCTGGGGGTATGAGGACGAGCAGCCCTCGGCCGCCGAGCTGGCTGCGGCGGCGCCCGGGATTCGCGCCCGGCTCGGGTTCGGCGGGGATGCCGAGCAGCCGCTGGCGCTCGAGCGGATCGAGCTCCGGTCGCCTCGGCTCGAGCCGCCGGGCCGGCTCGCCGCAATCGTCACCGCAGACCGCCGCGAGCGCATCTCGCACGGGCTCGGCAAGGCCTATCGCGATGTCGTCCGAGGCCTCCGCGGCGAGATCGAGAACCCACCCGACCTCGTCGCGCGGCCCCGCGACGAGGTCGAGCTCGAGGCGGTGCTCGAATGGTGCGCCGAGACCGGTGCGGCGGCGATCCCCTACGGCGGCGGAACGAGCGTCTGCGGCGGGATCGAGCCGCGGATCGACGACCGCTACGCCGGTGCGGTGACGATCGACATCGGGGCGCTCGACCGCGTGCTCGAGGTCGACCCGGTCTCCCGGGCGGCCCGGATCCAGGCCGGCGTTCTGGGTCCGGCGCTCAACGAGCAGCTCGGCGAGCGAGGCCTGACGCTGCGCCACTTTCCGCAGTCGTTCGAGTTCTCGACCCTTGGCGGCTGGATCGCGACCCGCGCCGGCGGTCACTTCGCGACCGTCTGGACCCATATCGACGACCTCGTCGAGTCGGTTCGCGCGATCACGCCCGCGGGGCGCCTGGGAGAGCCGCAGGCTGCCCGGCTCGGGCGCCGGGCCGAGCCCGGACCGGATGCTGATCGGCTCCGAGGGGATCCTCGGCGTGATCACCGAGGCCTGGGTGCGCGTCCACGAGCGCCCCGAGCACAAGCTCTCCTGCGGAGTCGGGTTCGACTCCTTCGCGGACGGCGCCGAGGCGGTCCGTGCGCTTTCACAGTCGGGGCTCAACCCCGCCAACTGCCGGCTGCTCGACGAGACGGAGTCGCGGCTCACCCACGCCGACGAGAGCGGCCGCGCGCAGCTCGTGCTCGGCTTCGAGTCCGCCCACCAGCCGGTCGACGAGCTGATGCGCCAGGCGCTCGAGCTGGTCCGCGATCACGGCGGCGATCCGGGCGCGGTACGCGGAAAGCGGGAGAGCGGGAGCGCGGAGCGCGGAGGGGCGGTCGGGGCGTGGCGGCATGCGTTCCTCGCGGCGCCCTACCTGCGCGACACCCTGGTCGCCTGCGGGGTGCTCTCCGAGACGTTCGAGACCGCGATCACCTGGGACCGGTTCGAGGACTTCCACGCGACCGTGATCGAGGCGGCCCGCGGCGCGCGTCGCCGAGGTCTGCGGCGGCCCGGCGGAGGGCGAAGCGGCGCCGAAGGTGATGTGTCGCTTCACCCACGTCTACCCGGACGGCCCGGCGCCCTACTTCACGATCCTCGCCCCGGCGCGCCGCGGCTCGGAGGTCGAGCAGTGGGACGAGATCAAGGCGGCGGTCTCCGAGGCCGTGATCGCCGCCGGCGGCACGATCACCCACCATCACGCCGTCGGCCGCGACCACCGCCCGTGGTATGACCGCCAGCGACCGGACCGCTTCGCCGATGCATTGCGCGCGGCCAAGCGCGCAGTGGATCCTGCGGGCACGCTGAATCCGGGCGTGCTCATCGATCCGGCCGCCTAACCTTCTCCGGTCATGCCGCCGCTGCTGCGCGCCCTCCGCCCGTCGGAGTGGATCAAGAACCTGCTCGTTTTCGCCGGGCTGCTCTTCTCGGGCCGCCTCGACGAGGCGAGCGCGGTGCTCGACGCTTCGCTCACCTTCGTCGCCTTCTGCGCGATCGCGAGCGCCGGCTATCTGTTCAACGACCTGCGCGACCGCGACGACGACCGCCGCCACCCCGAGAAGCGCAACCGCCCGATCGCCAGCGGCGCGGTCGAGCCGCGCGCCGCCGGCACGCTCGCCGTGGCGCTCGTGGTCGCCGGGATCGCGATCGGCTTCGCGGTCGACGCCGAGGTCGCCGGCCTCGTCGCCCTCTACGGCGCGATCACGACCGCCTACTCGCTGATCCTGAAACGGCTCGTGATCATCGACGTGATGACGATCGCCTCGCTGTTCATCCTGCGGGTGGTCGCCGGCGCGGTGGCGGTCGGCGCCCACGCCTCGGACTTCCTGCTCATCTGCACCGGGATGCTGGCCCTCTTCCTCGGCTTCACCAAGCGCCGCCAGGAGGCGATGCTGGAGGAACGCGACGAGGCCCAGACACGACCCGTGCTCGAGCACTACTCGCTGCCGTTCCTCGACCAGATGATCGCGATGGTGACCGCTTCGGCGATCATCAGCTACATCATCTACGCGGCCGACTCGCCGCGGATCGGCTCGAAGATGCTCGCCACAGCCCCCTCGGTGCTCTACGGCATCTTCCGCTACCTGTACCTGATCTACGACCGCCGCGACACCCGCTCGACGGCGGCGATCCTGACCGAGGACCCCGGGATGGTGTTCGCCGGCGTCACCTGGGTCGGCACGGCGCTGCTGATGCTCTACGTCGTCGATTAGTAGGGTGCCCCGTCCATGGACCTGACGCTGAGCTCGGACGAGCAGGCCTTTCGCGACGAGCTTCGGCGCTGGCTCGAGGCGAACCATCCCGGCCCGGCGCCGACCGGCGGCGACCAGGTCCAGTTCGAGTTCGAGCGCGAGTGGCAGCGCAAGCTGCACTCCGCAGGCTGGGCCGGCGTCTCGTGGCCGAAGGAGTTCGGCGGCCGGGGCGCGACCTTGATCGAGCAGTCGATCTTCGGCGAGGAGCTCGCTCGCGCCAAGGCGCCGCGCCCCGCCAACGTGCTCGGGTTGGTGATGGGGGGCCCGGTCGTGATCGCGCACGGGACGACGGAGCAGAAGGAACGCTTCCTGGAGCCGATCCTCTCCGCCGAGGAGATCTGGTGCCAGGGCTTCTCGGAGCCCGAGTCGGGCTCCGACCTCGCCTCGTTGAAGACCAAGGCGACGCAGGAGAACGGCGGCTGGCGGATCACCGGCCAGAAGGTGTGGACGACGTTCGCGCACGAGGCGAAGTGGTGCATGCTGGTCGCCCGCACCGATCCCGACGTGCCCAAGCACAAGGGGCTCACCTACTTCCTCATGGACATGGAGCAGGACGAGGTCGAGGTTCGACCGCTGCGCCAGATAACCGGGGAGTCCGAGTTCAACGAGCTGTTCATCGAGGACGCCTACGTGTCCGACGAGAACGTCGTCGGCGGGGTCGGCAACGGTTGGATGGTCGCGATCACGACGTTGATGAACGAGCGCGCCGGCCTCGGAGCCTCGGCCGCGCTCGGGCTCGCCAACGCGCTCGACGAGCTGGTCGAGCTCGCGAAGCGCCGCGGCGTCGCCGACGACCCGATCGTCCGCGACAAGGTCGCGCGGCTGAAGATCGGCATCGAGGGCCTGCGGCTCGGGGCAATGCGGGCGCTGAGCGCGACGATGAAGGTCGGGACCCCGGGGCCGGAGGGATCGATCGCGAAGTTGCAGTGGTCATCGACCAACCAGGCGCTGACCGAGCTCGCGGTCGAGGTCGGCGGCACGGAGACGCTCTCGCGCGACTCGCTGTGGGCGTACCGGTTCCTGCGCTCGCGCGCCAACTCGATCGAGGGCGGGACCAGCGACGTCCTCAAGAACATCGTCGCCGAGCGTGTGCTCGGCTTGCCGAAGCTGCGTTGAGTCTCTGAGCGCCGTGACGATGGACTTCGACTTCAACGACGAGCAGCGCGAGATCAAGTCGACCGCGCACGACTTCCTCGCCAGCCGCTTCAAGCCGGAGAAGGTGCGCGAGCTCGCCGAGTCCGAGAGCCCCTACGACGACGCGCTCTGGAAGCAGATCTGCGACCTCGGCTGGCCCGGGATCGCGATCTCCGAGCAGTACGGCGGCCTCGGACTCGGAGTGGTCGAGCTGGTCATCCTCCAGGAGGAGGCCGGCTACGCGCTTGCCCCGTCGCCGCTGCTCTCGAACGCCTACGCCGGGGTCGTGATCGAGTCCGCCGGCTCGGACTCACAGCGCGATCGCCGGCTTCCCGGGATCGCCTCCGGTGAGGCGCGCGGCGCCGCGGAGTTGACCCGTGATCCCGATCCGGTCGTCGGCGCGGCGGAGGGCGCGTCGATCCTCGTGCTCGGCGACGAGCGGGGCGAGGGTGCCCGCCTCGTCGACCCCGCGGAGGCGACCGTCGAGCGGCTGGACCTGATCGACACGACCCGCACCTACTCCCGGGTGCTCGCGCGAGGGAGGCGATCCGCTGCCGGGCGAGATCGGCGCCGCGGTCGACACCGGCGCGATCGCGCTCGCCGCCGAGCTCGTCGGCGTCTCTCAGCGGGCGCTCGACATGGCGGTCGACTACGCGAAGGAGCGGCAGCAGTTCGGGCGCCCGATCGGCGCCTATCAGGCGGTCTCGCACCGGCTCGCCGAGATGCTCTGGGACGTCGAGGAGGCGCGCTCGCTCGTCTACTACGCGGCCTGGGTCGCCGACGCCGAGCCGGAGTCGCTGCCGCTGGCCGCGTCGATGGCGAAGGCGCGCGCCTCCGACAGCGCCAACGCCGTCACCCACGCGGCGATTCAGACCTTCGGCGGCATCGGCTTCACCTGGGAGCACGACGTCCACTTCCTGCTCAAGCGGGCCCGCGTCTCGGCCGAGCTGCTCGGCAGCCCCCGCCGGCACCGCGAGCGGGTCGCGGCGATCGTCGGGCTCTGAGCTTCAGCGCCTCTCCGACTCCCGGTCGTCGGAGAGGATCTCGACGTCGGCGGCGAGCTGCTTGCGGCCGTTGAACTGATACTCGATGTCGACCGTCTCGTTCGTCCGGTAGGTGCCGACGACCCCGATCAGCATCGAGGCCCAACGGATCCCGCTCAGCTTCTCCTCCTTGAGGATCGGGCGGGCGAACTCGATCGCCGCGCTGCGGATCTCGTAGTCGACGCCCCGCTTCTGCTCGACGCCGTTGACGTAGACCTTGATCGGCTCCTCGGCGCCGCGCGGCAGCCTCGCCCGGCGCCCGGCCGCGAAGCTGCCCTTCGGCACCTCGATCTCGCGCCGCTCCATGGACGCAAATCTAGTCGAGGCGCGCCGCTGAGCCGCGCGGTCGCAGCGCTCGGCGAACGGCGTCGAAGGGCGTCTCGTCGCCCCCGGGCTCGAGCGTCGACCGGCGCACCCCGCCGCTGTAGGCGATCAGCGAGCCGTCGCCCATCACGTCGACCCCCGCGGTCGAACCGCGCAGCCAGCGACCGCTCGAGATCTCGAGGCGACCGGCGACCCGGGTGGCGGGCTCGAACTCGCGCAGGGCCTTGACCGCCGGCAGCCGTCCCTCGCGCCGGACCTCCACCGCGCGCCGCTCGAGCGCCTCGATCGCCGCGTCGAGGTCCTCGAACTTCTGGCGCTCGACCTTCGGTCCTATCCGGGTGGTCAGCGTGTAGGTCAGGCGCCGCGGCGCTGGCGCACCGGCCGGCGCACGGCGTCGTTGGTGATCTTCTCCGGGCCGACGCGCTCGGAGATCGGGGTGTAGTCGACATCGCGCTCACCGGTGTAGATCTGCCGCGGGCGGGCGATCTTCGTCTCCGGGTCGTCGACCATCTCGAGCCACTGGGCGACCCAGCCGGAGGTCCGGCCGATCGCGAACATGACGGTGAACATCTCCGATGGCAGCTCGAGCGCCTCGTAGATCAGCCCGGAGTAGAAGTCGACGTTCGGATAGAGCTTGCGCGAGGTGAAGAACTCGTCGTCGAGCGCCCGCTTCTCGAGCTCGCTCGCGATCTCGAGCAGCGGGTTGTGCTCGGTCGCCTCGAGCACCTCCTCGACGTGCTTCTTGATGATCCGCGCCCGCGGATCGTAGTTCTTGTAGACCCGGTGTCCGAAGCCCATCAGCCTCTCCTCCCGGTTCTTGACCCCCTCGAGGAAGGCGGGGATGTTCTCGGTCTTCTCGATCCGCCGCAGCATCCGCAGCACCGCCTCGTTGGCACCGCCGTGCAGCGGGCCGTAGAGGGCCGCGACGCCCGCGGCGACCGCCGAGTAGGGGTCGACCTGCGACGAGCCGACGCCGCGGACCGCGTTCGTCGAGCAGTTCTGCTCGTGGTCGGCGTGGAGGATGAAGAGGACGTCGAGCGCCTTCGAGAGCCGCGGGTCGGGCTGGTACTTGACCTCGGTCTTCTTGAACATCATCGAGAGGAAGTTCTCGGCGTAGCTGAGGTCGTTGTCCGGGTAGACGTACGGCAGCCCCATGTTGTGGCGGTACGCGAACGCCGCCAGGGTGGGGACCTTGGCGATCAGCCGGATCGCCGCCATGTAGCGCTCCTCCGGATCGTCGATCCGCTTCGCGTCCGGGTAGAAGGTCGAGAGCGCGCCGACCCCGGCGAGCAGCATCCCCATCGGGTGGGCGTCGTAGCGGAAGCCCTGCAGGAACTGCTTGATGTCCTCGTGGACGAACGTGTGGTGGGTGACGTCGAACACCCAGCGCTCGAGCTGCGGCTTCGTCGGCAGCTCGCCGTAGACGAGGAAGAACGCCACCTCGAGGTAGCTGGAGTGCTCGCACAGCTGCTCGATCGGGATTCCTCGGTGCTGGAGGATGCCCGCCTCGCCGTCGATGTAGGTGATCGAGGAGCGACACGACGCTGTGTTGGTGAACGCGGGGTCGTAGGACATGAGCCCGAAATCGTCCTCGGAGACCTTGATCTGGCGGAAGTCCATCGCCTTCACGGTCCCGTCGGTGATCGCGACGTCGTAGCTCTCGCCGGTGCGGTTGTCGGTGACGCTGAGGCTGGCCTGCTCCGCCGCCGCGGTCGCCACACCACCGTCCTGTGAAGTCTCGCGCTCGTTGGCCATTCCGTCTCCTCGCTCGCTCTTCGCTCTCGTACCCGATTCTCGCAGCTATCCCGGGGCGACCGTCAGGGTCAGCGGGGCTTCCTCGAAGTGCGTGAGGCTCTTGAACGCGGTCAGGCGCTCGGCGATGTCGGTTCCGGTCAGCCGGGCGACCCGCTCGGTTCCGAACGCCTCGACGTTGAACGACGCCATCACCGACCCGTAGGCCATCGCCTGGCGCATCGCGCGGTCGTCGTGGCCGCTACGCGTGCGGACCCCGTCGAGGTAGCCGAGGAAGCCGCCCGCGAAGCTGTCACCGGCACCGGTCGGGTCGCGGACGTCCTCGAGCGGCAGGCCCGGAATCGCGAACATGCCGTCGCCGGTGAACATCGCCGCGCCGTACTCACCGCGCTTCGCGATCACGGCCTCCGGACCGAGCTCCATCGCGGCCCTGGCGGCGTGGACCAGGTTCGGGCGCTCGGTGAGCATCCGCAGCTCGGCGTCGTTGAGCAGCAGCAGGTCGACGCCCGCGATCGCCTCGACGAGCGACTCGCGCGCCGTCTCGATCCACAGGTTCATCGAGTCGAGCGCCGCGAAGCTCGCCGAGGACTGGCGGCGGACATCGCGCTGCAGGTCGGGCTGGATGTTGCCGAGGAAGAGCATCTGCGACTCGCAGGAAACGGGCGAGAGCTTCGGATGGAACTCGGCGAACACGTTGAGCTCCGTCTCGTCGGTGTGGGCGACGTTCATGTCGTGGTCGTAGTGACCGCGCCAGAAGAAGGTCTTCCCGCCCGCGACGTGCTCGATGTCGTCGACCGCCACGCCGCGATCGGAGAGCACCGCGAGGTGCTCGTCGCCGAAGTCGTCGCCGACCGGGCCGACGACGTGGACCTCGGTGAAGAAGCTCGCCGCGAGCGCGAAATGCACCGCCGAGCCGCCGAGCATGCGCTCGCGCCCGCCGAACGGAGTTCGGACGCTGTCGAAGGCGATCGATCCGACGACGGTGAGCGACACCAGTGCGGCAGACTAGGGGAAACCGTGCCCCCCCGACGCAGGAAGCGGACCTGAAGGCGATCCAGATACAGGAGTTCGGCGGCCCCGAGGTGATGGAGGTCGTCGAGCTGCCCGATCCAGAGCCCGGCGAGGGCGAGGTACTGGTCGACGTCACGCGTTGCGGGGTCAACTTCGCGGACACCCACGCGACCCGCAACGACTATCTGGCCGAGCAGAGCCTGCCCCTGACGCCCGGTGGTGAGATCGCCGGCACGACGCCGGACGGGACCAGGGTCGCCGCGATCCTGCCCGCCGGCGGCTATGCGGAGCGAGTCGCGGTCAGAGCCGACTGGCTGGTGCCGGTCGCCGACGAGGTCTCCGACGACCAGGCAGCCTCGCTGCTGCTCCAGGGCCTCACCGCGCACGCCCTCGTCCACCGCTGTGCCCGCCTCGAGCCGGGCGAGACGGTCGTCGTCGAGGCGGCGGGGGGTGGCACGGGCACGCTCGCCGTGCAGCTCGCGAAGCGCGCCGGGGCGCGGGTGATCGCGCTCGCCTCGACCGACGAGAAGCGTGCTCTGGCCGAACGCCTCGGCGCCGACGCCGCGGTCGACTCGCGCGCCGACGACCTCGGTACGGCGATCATCGAGGCCAACGGCGGGGCCCAGGTCGACGCGGTCTTCGAGATGAGCGGCGGCGCGGCATTCGAGTCCTCGTTGCGCGCTCTCGCGCCGTTCGGGCGCACGGTCACCTTCGGGATCGCCTCGCGCGAGCAGAACCAGGTTTCGACCGGGCCATCTGATGCGCCACTCGCGCGCCGTGATCGGCTTCTGGCTCATGCATCTGATCCCGCGGCGGGAGGAGGTGGCTAACATGATCCGTGACCTACACGACGCAGTCGCCTCGGGCGAGCTCGAGGTGGTCGTCGGAGAGGTCTACCCACTCTCGGAGGCTCGCCGCGCGCATCATGACCTCGCCGCCAGGCGCACCGCGGGCAAGTTGTTGCTGAACCCTTCGCTATGACCACCTTCAAGGAGCTCGGCCTGAGCCGGGAGATCCTGCTTGCGCTCGACGAGCTCGGCTACACGGAGCCGACCCCGATCCAGGAGCAGGCGATCCCCGAGCTGCTCGCCGGACACGACGTGATCGGACAGGCCCAGACCGGGACCGGCAAGACGGCCGCCTTCGGGCTGCCGCTGCTCCAGTACCTCGACCCGGGCTCCGAGGAGACCCAGGCGGTCGTCCTGACGCCGACGCGCGAGCTCTGCATCCAGGTGACCCAGGCCCTGCGCTCCTACGCCGAGCACGTCGACATCGAGGTCGTCGCGGTGTTCGGCGGCGCGCCGATCTCCGCCCAGCAATCGCGGCTGCGTCGCGGCGCGCACGTCGTCGTCGCGACGGTCGGGCGGATGATGGACCTGATCTCCCGCCGCTCGCTGGTCCTCACCTCGGCGCGCTACGTGGTCCTCGACGAGGCCGACGAGATGCTCGACCTGGGGTTCATCGAGGACGTCGAGAAGATCCTCCGGATGTGCCCGTCGGGCCGCCAGACGTCGCTCTTCTCGGCGACCATTCCGCCGCCGATCGCGCGGCTCGCCGAGCAGTACATGTACGACCCGGTGACGATCAAGGTGACCCCGAAGCAGCTCACCGTGGACGCGATCGAGCAGGCCTACGTCGAGGTCGAGCCGCGGAACAAGACCGAGCGGCTGATCGAGGTGCTGCGGGCCGAGGAGCCCGAGCAGGCGATCATCTTCTGCCGGACGAAGATCGGCGCGGCGCGGCTCGACGTCCAGCTCCGCGACCGCGGCCTGCGGGTGAAGGCGCTTCACGGCGACATGAGCCAGGGTCAGCGCGACGGCGTGATGATCCAGTTCAAGGACCACAAGCTGCCGCTTCTGGTCGCCACCGACGTCGCCGCTCGCGGGCTCGACATCGAGCACGTCACGCACGTGATCAACTACGACATGCCGAACAACACGGAGATGTACGTGCACCGGATCGGGCGCACGGGCCGGGTCGGTCGCACCGGACGCGCGATCACCTTCGTGACCACCGAAGCAGCGCCCGGAGATTCCCCGGATCGAGCGCGAAGCGAGCACCGCGATCGGCGAGTGGGAACCGCCGGAGGAGCGGATCGAGCACGCCCCGCGCCCGCGGCGGCGCGATCATTCCTCCGAGCCGCCGCCGAAGCCGCAGCGCCGGCGTCTGGCCTCCGAGGACGTGGACGGCTCCGTGAAGCTGTTCGTCAACCGCGGCCGCCGCAGCGGTATCGGCGAGGACGAGCTGCGCTGGGCGCTGACCGAGGGCGCCGTGATCCCGGATGCGGAGATCGCCTCGATCAGGGTGCTGGACCGGTTCTCGTTCGTCGAGCTCTCCGATCGGCAGGCCAAGGTCGCGCTCGAGCGCCTCGACGGCACGAAGCTCGAGGGCAAGCAGATCCGGGTCGAGTACGCGAAGGACTGATCAGCCCGTCTCGCCGCGAGCCGTCCGCCCCTCGCGGATCAGCCGGCGGAGGTCCCAAGCGCGGAAGACCACCCCGAGGGTGATGAAGGCGATCGCGACCGACCAGGCGGTCACCGCGACCTGCTGGCCGACCGAGTAGGCGAGAACGGCGGCGTAGGTCGGCCCGTCGAGCGCGACGACGAGCAGCGCCTGCTGCGCGCCGGCGCCGCCGGGAGTGAACGGCAGCGCCCCGGTGATCGCCTGCACGGACATCACCAGCATGACCTTGTCGAGCGAGCCGCCGATGTTGAACGCGTCGAGAAAGAGCCAGAACGAGGCGAACCGCAGGATCCACCCGGCTGCCTGCCAGGCGAGGACTTCGCGCAGATAGCGACGCGGCTGGCGGAGGATGACGACGCCGCGCTTCAGGTTCGCCCAGAAGGACTCGATTCGCCGCGCGAGCACGGCGATCAGGACGACGACCCCGATCGCCAGCAGGGTGATCGTCAGCAGCAGCAACCCCGGATGCGCGGCCCAGAAGGAGATCTCGAACGCGGGCAGCTCCGGTAGCCGCGGGGCGATCGGCAGCAGACCCTGGGTGATCGCATAGAGGAGGACCACCAGCCCGATCCCGGAGTCGAACGGGACGAGGACCGCGAACGAGGAGATGATCGCCGGGTACGAGGCGCCGCGGACGCTGCGTTTGGCGAGCAAGATCTTCACCGCGTCGCCGCCGCGCGCGGGCAGGATCCCGTTCAGGCCCGCACCGACGAGGAAGGCGCCGACGACGCCGCGCTCGCTGACCCCGGTCGGATACGCGGCGCGCAGCGCGTTCGCCCAGGCGTGGGCGCGACAGAGTTGAAGCGCCAGCGAGAGCAGCAGAGCGATGACCAGGTAGGGGAGCTCGACCTGGCCGAGATAGTGGCCGAAGTTCCCGATCGCCTCGAAGACGCGGTCGATCTGTCCGCCGAGGTCGATCACCGCGGGGGTGCTGATCACGGCCATAAGCTCAGCCCGCCCGATGCGCGCCAAAGGCAACGTGATCTGGCCGACTCTGCTCGCCGTGGCGCTCTCCGGCGTGTATCTGGCCGCGGCGCCGACCAGCGAGGATCTCGCCGCGGCGACGTTCCGAGCCGACCTCTTCGCCGAGCACGGCTTCGCGCTCTGGAACAACGACTGGTACTCGGGCCACTACCTGCTCTCGTACAGCGTCATCTACCCGCCGCTTGGGGCGCTGCTCGGCCCGCGCCTCACGGCAGCACTCGCGGTCGTCGCGGCGGCGGCGCTGTTCGCGATCCTCGCCCGCCGCCGGTTCGGGCCCGCTTCCATGGTCCCATCGCTGTGGTTCGCCGCCGCAGCGGCAGCCTGGCTGCTCACCGGCCGGGTGCCCTTCCTGCTCGCCGTTCCGTTCGGCCTCGCCGCGCTGATCCCGGTGCGCGGCCCGGCGCTGGGCTGGGCCGCGGCGCTCGCGGCGGTCGCGGCGCTCGCCAGCCCGGTGGCGGGCCTGTTCACCGGGCTCGCCGGCGTCTCCCTGTTGGTGACCGGCGAGCGCGCGCGCGGCGCCTGCCTGGCGATCGGAGCGGCGATCCCGATCGGCCTCCTCAATCTCGCCTTCCCCACCGGTGGTTACGAGCCGTTCGTGTTCTCCGCCTTCATCGCGATCCCGCTGCTCGCGGCGGTCGTCGTCTGGCTCGTTCCGGGCGAGTACCGGGCGCTTCGGATCGGCGCCGTTCTCTACGCGCTGCTCGCCCTCGCCCTGTACATCGTCGACAACCCGCTGGGCGGCAACGTCACCAGGCTCGGGGCGCTGTTCGCGGGACCCGTGCTCGCCCTCGCGCTCTGGCCTCGCGGCCGCTGGATCGTGCTCGCGGTCTCGATCCCGCTCCTCTACTGGCAGCTGGTGGCGCCGGTGCGCGACGTCCGCAAGAGCGCCGGCGATCCCTCGACCGAGCGCGCCTTCTACAGCCCGCTGCTCACCGAGCTCGACCGCCTCGCCCCCGGCGACGCGCCGATCCGGATCGAGGTTCCGCCGACCAAGAACCGCTGGGAGGCGGCCTACGTGGCGCTCGAGCACCCGATCGCGCGCGGCTGGCTGCGACAGCTCGAGTCCGAGGACTTCGATCTGTTCACCGACGGTGGCCTCGGCGCGGCCGACTATCGCGACTGGCTTCGCCGTCATCAGGTCGACTACGTCGCGGTCCCGAACGCCCGTCTCGACTACCTCGCCGAGGACGAGGTGGCTCTGATCGACACCGGGCTGAGCTACCTGAAGGCCGTCTGGAGCAGCCCCGACTGGCGCCTCTACCGGGTTGTGCCCCGGCCGCGATCGAGGCTCTCGGCGATCGGCGTCGACTGGTTCGAGCTCCAGGCGCCGCGCCCGGGGGAATACCCCACCGGCCTGCACTACAACCGGTTCTGGCGCGTCGTCGGTGGCGACGCGTGTGTCCGCGACGAGGGCGGCAGCACCGTCGTCGAAGCCCGCGGCGCCGGCACGATCAGGGTCGAGTCCGGGATCCCTCCGCGCTCGTGCAGCTCAGCCCGGAGCTCGATCCCGAGCAGCCGCTCGAGCCGCGGGATCGTCTCCGCTGCGTCGCGGTGCAGGACGGCGGTCATGCCCACGGCCTCGGCTCCGTCGCAGTTCTCGCGCAGGTCGTCGACGAAGATCCCGTCCGCCGGCTCGATCCCGAGCCGCTCGCAGGCGAGCAGGTAGATCTCCGGCTGCGGCTTGTGCATACCGACCTCGCCCGAGATCACGGTCGCGTCGAAGAGATCGGTCGGGGCGCGTTCGTAGATCCCCAGCCCCCAGGAATTGGAGATCAGGCCGGTCTGCGCCCCGGACTCGCGGGCGGTGCGCACGGACGCGACCATCGCCTCGTCAGCGGCGAGATCGGCGAACATCCGCCCGATCAGGCCCTGACTGGATTCGATCCCGAGCAGCTCAGCGAACCGCGCCTCGAAATCCGCGTCGGCCAGCCGCCCCGTTTCGAGCCCGCGGAGCAGGCTGAGCGCCTCGCGGTCGCCGCGAAACAGCTCCCGCACGGTCTCGGGCGCGAGGCCCTCTCGCTCGCAGAATGACGCGAACGCGGACCAGATGCTCGTCGTCAGCACACCGCCGAAATCGACGACGAGGGCCATATGCTTCCGCGCCATGGGCGAGAGGCTATCCAGCACCGGCGTCCCGGACGGCATCGACGCGCCCGGGGTCGAGCGATGGTTCGAGGCCGCTGTGCCCGGCTGTCGAGCCGCCGCTCGAATTCGAGCGGATCTCCGGCGGGCGCTCGAACCTCACCTACAGGGTCACCGATGCGAGCGCCAACGCCTGGGCCCTGCGCCGCCCACCGCTCGGGACTCGCCTCGCCTCGGCTCACGACATGGGCCGCGAGCACCGGATCATCGCGGCGCTCCAGAGCACCGCGGTCCCGGTGCCGTCGGCGATCGGTCTCTGCGAGGACGAGTCCGTCAACGGGGCGCCGTTCTACGTCATGGGCTGGGTCGACGGTCCGATCCTGCGCTCGGAGGCCGACGCGGCGATCTTCCCCGACGAGGCCGATCGCCGCGCGATCGGCGAGCGCGTCGTCGACACCCTCGTCGAGCTGCACGCGGTCGACCCGGACGCCGTCGGGCTCGGCGGGCTGGCGAAGAAGGAGGACTACGTAGCCCGCCAGCTGCATCGCTGGAAGGGCCAGTGGGACAAGCAGCACACGCGCGAGCTGCCGCTGGTCGAGGAGGTCCACGACCGGCTCGCCGCCCGGATTCCGGCCCAGGGCCGGGCGACGATCGTGCACGGCGACTACCGGCTCGACAACATGATCCTCTCGCCCTCGGGCGAGGTGGGCGCGGTGGTCGACTGGGAGCTGTGCACGCTCGGCGACCCGCTCGCCGACGTCGGCCTGCTGCTCGTCTACTGGTCCGAGCGGGGCGACGACCTCGTGCCCCTGTTCGAGCCGGCGACGATGGCTCCGGGATTTCCGGGTCGGGACACGGTCGTGGCGCGCTACGCCGAGCGCTCGGGCCGCGACCTCTCGGAGATCGACTACTACATCGCGCTGGGCCTCTGGAAGCTGGCGATCGTGCTCGAAGGCGTGTTCGCCCGCTACGCCGCGGGCCAGTACGGCAAGCCGGGCGCCGAGGAGAGCTTCGGGCAGTACCAGCGCCTCGTCGAACGTCTCGTGCAGGGCGCCTCCGAGGCCGAGCGGCGCCTCGCGTAGGCCCCTTAGCCCTCCCGCGACGCCCGCAGTACATCCGGCGCACCATCCGCGAGACCGACGCGGTCAAGATTCGCGCCGTGACCGAGCCTGCAAAGCACGTCGAGCCCCACGAGGCCGGGGCACCGGACCCCCAATCTGGCCAGAGTACCGAGGAGTACCCACCGAATACCGACGGGTACTTTGGCCGACAAGGGGATACCGCTCCGCGAGGGGATACCGCTCCGCGAGGGATCCGCTCCCGAGAGGATGCCGCTCCCCGAGAGGATGCCGCTCCCCGAGAGCGTCCCGCGCCGGAGGCGGCCGCGGAACCTCGTCCGAAGGAGGGCTTCTGGACGGCGCTTGGATTCGCGTCGTTCGAGGACTACATGGCGTACATGAGGCGGCAGCAGGCGCGGCAGATCAAGCCGCGGGGCGCTCGCGTCCCGGTGGCGCGGCTGCCGGGCGAGGAGGTCGGGGACATCGCGCCGCCGCGCCGCATTCCTCCGCCACGCACGCGGCAGGTCAACGTGAAGCTGCGTGAGCAGGAGGGGCTCGATCTCGACCGTGCGGCCCGCAGCTACGGCGTCGCGCCGGCGACGCTCGCACGGATGCTCGTCAACCGCGGCGTCACGGCGATCATCGACGGGGACGACTGAAGACCGGGGCAGCCGGCTCGGCCTTCGACCGGGCTGGCCGGCTCAGGCTTCGACCGGCGCGGCGGCGGGCTTCGAGCCGTCCGACGACTCGGCGGCCCTTGCGGCGCGGTTGAGCTCGCGCCGCGCGATCACCATCTTGTGGACCTCGTCGGGCCCGTCGGCGACCTTGAGCATGCGCGAGAACCGCCACATCCCGGCGAGCGGCGTGTCGTCCGACATCCCGAGCGACCCGTGGACCTGGATCGCGCGGTCGAGGACGTCCATGACGACGTTCGCGGCGACCACCTTGATCATCGAGATCTCGCGCCGTGCCTCCTTCTTGCCGTATGTGTCCATGCGCCAGGCGGCGTTGAGCGTCAGCAGGCGAGCCTGGTCGGTCTCGATCCGCGACTTGGCGATGAAGTCCTGAACGAACTGCTTGTCGGCGAGCTTGCCGCCGAACGCCTCGCGCGAGTTCGCGCGGGCGCACATCATCTCGATCGCGCGCTCGCAGGTCCCGATCGCACGCATGCAGTGGTGGATGCGGCCCGGGCCGAGGCGGTCCTGTGCGATCACGAAGCCCGCCTGGCGCGGGCCGAGCAGGCTGTCGGCGGGAACCCGGCAGTCGGCGTAGCGGATCTCGCAATGGCCCGGTCCGCCGTCGTGGCCCATCACCGGAACGGGGCGGACGAGATCGAAGCCGGGCGCGTCGGTGGGCACGAGGATCATCGAGGCGCGGGCGTAGCGATGTGCCTCGGGGTCGGTCACCACCATCACGATCGCGACAGCCGCGCCGACCGCGCCCGAGGTGAACCACTTGTGGCCGTTGATCACCCACTGGTCGCCGTCGAGCTCGGCGCGGGTCTGAAGCGTCGTCGGGTCGGAGCCCGAGACCTCCGGCTCGGTCATCGAGAAACAGGAGCGGATCCGCCCGTCCAGCAGCGGCTCGAGCCAGCGCTGCTTCTGCTCCGGCGTCCCGTGCTCGGCGAGGATCTCCGAGTTGCCGGTGTCGGGCGCCGAGCAGTTGAACGCCATCGGCGCGATCGCCGGGCTGCGCCCCATCTCCTCGCAGAGCACGCCGTACTCCCAGTTGGTGAGGCCGACGCCGTGCTCGGAGTCGGGCATGAACAGGTTCCAGAGGCCCTCGTCCCGGGCCCGGTCACGGATCTCGACCAGGATCTGCGGATAGACGGCGTCGGAATCGGGCCTCACCTCCTCGTCGAGGGCCCGGAGCGCCTCCGCCTCGTTCGGGTAGACGTGGGCGTCCATGAACTCGCGGATCCGCTCGCGGAGCTCGGATACGCGGGGGCTGAGCTCGAAGTCCACGGCCGGCGGGCTCGCTAGAAGCCGATCGGCGTGTAGTTCGGCGGGAAGCCGGTCGGTCCGAAGAACCAGCTCTCGATCGCGTAGCGCGTGTTCGGCATCTCGGGCTCGACAGCCGTGCGGTGCAGGAAGAGGTCGTCGAAGAGCACCACGTCGCCCGGCGCGAACGTCGGCCGCACGATCCCGGCGTCACCGGCCGCCTCGGCGGCGACCTGGTCGGAGACCGACCACTCGAAGATCGCACCCTCGGTGCCGGTCGAGACGATGTTCTCGAGACGCCGCGGGATGATGTCGAGGCCGGGCGCGTCGACTCCGCAGTGCGAGAGCGATACCCAGACGTTCAGCGCCCGCACCCCTTCGCCGAGGAAGGCGCCGTCCTGGTGCCAAGCCGTGCCGGCCGACGAATCGACCCGGCGCAGGGTGCACTTGTTGACCGAGATCGCCGGGCGCTCACCGAGGTACTCGGTGATCACCTCGCGCAGCCCGACGCGCTCGAACGTGTCGAGCATCTCGAACATCAGCCGCGGCGAGTCGGCGGCCCAGATCGACCCGGTCGAGCTGACCCACTCCCGGTCGGCGAGCTCGAACGGCGGGTCGGGATGGAACTGCTGCCAGTAGGCCTGATCGTCGGTGCCGTCCTCGCCGACCTGGTCGAGAGCCGCGAACGCGCGCTCGATCTCGTCGACGAACCGGGCCGCCTCGTCGGCGTCGACGAGTCCCTTGATCACCAGGCATCCGTTCTGGAGGATCCCGGCGCGCAACAGCCGCGCGTCGAGCTCGGCCGGCGAGACCGTCGGCAGCTCGGATCCGTTCGGCGACGGCGGCGACGAGGGCTCCGGGTGCGCAGGGCGATCGCCCGCCGCGGCGACGAGCTCGGCTCCGGCGCGGTGGCGAAGCCTGAGGATCTCGCGGTCGCGATCGGGGTCGCGCTGCTCGCGATTCGCGGTCACGAGCTCGTCGATCCGGTTCAGCAGCTCGGTGGCCGCGGCGTCGCGTTCGGCGACCGCTGCCCCACCCTTACCTCGGCGTCTAAAGATCATGGCGGGACCGTAGCAAGGGTGATCGCGACGCCTCGACGACGCTCAGAAGAGCCCTCGCCAAGACTCGGGGATCGGCTCGAGCGCCATCTCGATGCCCTCGTCCTCGAAGCCGCTCTCGCCGTAGAACCAGCGGTCGAACCGGCTCTCGTCGGTGATCCGGTTGTAGGCCGCCCACCCCGCGTCGACGTCGTGGTCGTTCCAGGGACGGTTCTTGCGGTGGGCGTGTCGGCGCAGACAGATGTCGTAGTCCATCCGGTGCAGGTGGACGAGCCGCAGGTCGGGGTCGAGGTTGATCTGCCCGTCGGTGCGCGCGTGAAGCCCGGGCCGCCACGACAGTTCGACCGACGCGATCGTGGGCTTGTCGTAGGCGCCGTTCGCGAACCAGTGGCGACGTTGGTCGAGAATCGGCTTCGACGGGTCGTACGGCGCCTCGACGTCGGGCAGGTGGACGATCTCGTAGCCGAGGCAGTTGACCCACTCCTCGTCGAAGCGGTCCAGGTACCGATCGAGCGGGCCCCACTCGGGGAGCGGGGCGATCAGCTCGTCGACGTCGGTGACCACGACGACGTCGTAGCGCTCGAGCAGCTCGTGCTGGTGTCCCTCGATCGTCCTCACCATCCACTCGTGGTCGACCGAGCCGTGCGAGACCGGGATCCGCACGAAGCCGTCGCCTGCGGTCGAGCCGTCGGTCGTGTCGTTGTCGAGCACGTAGATGTCGTCGGCGGCGAAGAACCGCGAGTAGTAGCCGAGCCAGATCGGCAGGAACACGGACTCGTCGTGGACCATCGTCAGCAGCGCCCGGCGATTGTTCGCCGGCCCGGCCGTGCGACCGCGTAGCGCTCGCGCCGCGTATGGCGGAGGCCGGCGAAGAACTCCTCCGCGGCGTGCGGCAGAGGTTCGTCGGCCACCGGGCGGCTCGGCAGCCGCGTGAGCTCGCCGCCGTTCGCGTCACCGGAGCCGGACACGGCCGGCCTAGCCCGCGTCCAGCGGCCGCGCGGGGGCGCCGACCACGGTCGTCCCCTCGGGCACGTCGTCGACGACCACCGCGTTGGCGCCCGATCCGGGCCCGGGCGCCGATCGTCACCGGGCCGATCACCTTGGCGCCGGTGCCGATGCTGACGTCGGGCCCGATCGTCGGCCCGCTGTAGTTCCCGGCCCGCAGCCCGATCGTGACGAACGGGGCGATCACGGCGCCGGAGTGGATCTCGGTGATCCCGTCGATCACCAGTTGGCCGTGGACGATGTAGACGCCGGGGTGGACGAGCACCGGGTCGCCGATCGAGACCTGGCCGGTCGACATCGCCATTCGATGCGCGAGCCGGGGCAGCATCGGAACGCCGAGACCCTGCAGCCGTGCCTTCAGCCGGTACAGGGCCTGGGCGAGAAAGGCGTCGCAAGCCCACATCAGGCGGGCGATCTGAAGCAGCGTGTCGATCCCCGAGCGGAACTCCGACCGCTCGCCGCGGTGGGCCGCCGTCACCCGTGCGTCGGCGATCAGCGCCTCGCGGAGCCGCGGATGGCGGGCGCGACGCGCGCGCATGAAGGCGCCGCCGTCCTCGGTTGCATCTGAGCCCTGCATCGGGTCGAGAAGCCTAGCGACGGTCGTCCCCGGGTCGGGCGTCGGGCTCCGGCATCTACACTGCCGACCCCGATGCCGCTGGTTCCCCGCGACGGAGGTCACGATGAGAACGCCGCCTCGCTCGCCAACGCGTCCGAGATCGTCCTCGCGCTGCTCGACGCGGTAGCCCCCGCGAAGCTGGTCGAGGTCGGCGCCTTTCACGGCAAGGGGACGCGCGACCTGCTCGATTGGGCCGAGCGGACCGGAGCGACGGTGACCGCGATCGACCCCGCCCCCGAGCCCGAGCTCGTGAAGCTCGCCGGGAGCTCGCCGAGGCTCGAGCTGATCCTCGAGACCAGTCACGACGCGCTGCCGGCGATCGACGACGCCGGCGCGATCATCCTCGACGGCGATCACAACTACTTCACCCTGCGTGAGGAGCTGCGGATCATCGCCGAGAACGCCCCGGGCGCCGCGCTGCCGCTGCTGATCCTGCATGACGTCGGCTGGCCGCTGGCGCGTCGCGATGCCTACTACGCGCCCGAGCGGATCCCCGAGGCCCACCGTCGGCCGCTCGCCCACGACGTCTACCTCGCGCCGGGCGAGCCGGGGCTGGTCGAGGGCGGCCTCCCGTTCGCGTGCGTCGCCGTGCAGGAGGGAGGGCCCGAGAACGGGATCCTGACCGCGATCGAGGACTTCATCGGCGACGACGAGGAGCTCCGCCTCGCGGTGATCCCGGCGTTCTTCGGCGTCGGGGTGCTCTGGGACCGGCGGGCGCCGTGGGCGGCCGGGGTCGCCGAGGTCGTCGATCCGTGGGACCGCAATCCGGTCCTCGCCCGGCTCGAGGCGAACCGGATCGTGCACATGGTCGAACGCTGGCGACTCGCCTACGGGCTCGCCGACGCGATGCCGCGCTGGCGGTTGCAGGAGCAGCAGGAGGCGCTCCTGCGGACGATGCTCGATTCGAACGCCTTCGGTCTCGCGGAGCGGATCTCGCGAGTTCGCCAACGGGGACGGCCCGCGTTCTCGCGCGACGAGGTCCGCCGCGCGCTCGGCGAGCGCTAGGCGGGCGCGGCGCCGGCGGTCTTGGTGCGGCCCCTCGAGACCGCCTGGGCAGCGAACAGGGCGCCGACCATGATGCTGACGACGCCGATCGCGGGGATCACGACGCTGGGGTCGCCGTTCTTGGTGATCAGCAGCGTTCCCGAAGCCATCAGCACGATCGCGAGCGCGTAGCGGAGCAGGCGCTGCGGCGCCTTGACCGAGAGGTTGGTACCGATGATCACGCCCGGGATCGAGCCGACGAGGATCGTCAACGCGAGGGCGAAGTCGATGTTGCCGCCGATCCAGTGAGCGAACCCGGCGGCCCAGAGGAGAATGGCCGCGTGGAAGACGTCGGTGCCGACGACGCGCTGCGGCGTCAGCCGGAAGATCACGATCAGCGCGATCGCGATCAGGGTGCCGCTGCCCGCCGAGGTGAGGCCGATCACGAAGCCGGTCAGGGCTCCGGTGATGATCGCCGCGACGATGTGGCGGCGGTAGAGGTGCAACGCCGAGCGCTCCTGGATCACCCCGGCGAGGAACAGCGAACGCAGCAGGGTCGCGATCCCGACGACCAGCAGGGCGCCGCCGAGCATCCCGAGGACGACCGTGTCGAGGTCGTCTCCGTAGCGATTCTGGAGTATCTCGATCACCCAGACCCCGGCGATCGCCGAGGGCACGCTGCCGACCGCGAGCCAGAAGGCGATGCCCTTGTGGACGGTGTGGAGCTTCAGGTGCTTGTAGCCGCCGACCGTCTTCGTGACCGCGCCGTAGAAGATGTCCGTCCCGATCGCGGTCACCGGCTGAATCCCGAAGACGAGGATCAGCAATGGCGTCATCAACGACGCTCCGCCCATCCCGGTCATCCCGATCAGCAAGCCGATCATGAACCCGAAGAGGATGATCTTGGGATCGAAGCCGAAGCCCAGTATGTGTACGACTTGGTCCATGTCGGGTGGGGGGGAGTGAGACCCGAAAACGTCTAATCGCCTTTGTGGACCGACTTGGTCCTCAAAGGAGATCGAGCGGCATCCTACCCGATCTAGCGCTTCAGCCAGGCTTCGGGATCGTTGAGGACCGCCTCGATGCGCCATGGCAGATCGCCGCGGCTGACCTCGGCCAGGGTGGCGTTCTCGAGCACCGAGCGAAGCGCGGCGCGGACGGCGACCCAGACGTCTCGCAGCCGCTCGGCGGGGCCGGCGTAGATCAGCTCCTCGGGCGCGTTCTCGTGGATGTTCGCGAGCGGGCCCTCGACGGCACGGATCACGTCCGCGATCGTGATCTCCGACGGGTCACGCGCGAGCCAGTAGCCGCCGCGCGCCCCGCGGCGGGCCTGGATCAGGCGGGCGTGCTTGAGCTCGAGCAGGATGTGCTCGAGGAACTGCAGCGGGATTCCCTGCGACTCGGCCAGCCGCTCGCCCTTGATCGGCGTGCGGTCCGGGCTCGCGGCGAGCTCGAGCGCCGCGCGCACCGCGTAGTCGGCCTTCGCTGAGATTCGCACCGTCCGATTGTCGCAACTCGACTCAAGAATCGGTTTCGTGGGCCCGAGAGGTGCCCGGCGGCTACCATCCCGCGCTCCCGTGATCGACCTGCAATCGCACTCCATCGTCTCCGACGGCCAGCTCGAACCCGCCGAGGTCGCCCGATCCGCGGCCGCGGCCGGGGTCACCGTGATGGCGCTCACCGACCACGACGGGATCGCCGGCGTCGCCGACGCGACCGCCGCCGCCGAGCAGGCCGGGATCGAGAACGTGCCCGCGGTCGAGCTGTCGTGTGTGCACGAGTACTCCGAGGACCTCCACATCTGCGGTTACTGGGTCGACCCGGAGCGGATCCGCCCGGCCTGCGAGAGGGCCCAGCAAGAGCGCATCGACCGGGCCAAGGAGATCATCGCGAACCTCAATCGCCACGGCGTCGAGGTGACCTTCGAGGCTGCCGTCGCCAAGGCCGGCGCCGCCGACGCGATCGGCCGACCCCACATCGCGAAGGCGGCCGGTGCCGGTCCCGACCTCGGTCCGTTCTTCGAGGAGTACCTCGTCCCGGGGGCGAAGGCGTTCGTCTCCCGCAAGTGGCCGACGGCCGAGCGGGCGGTGGAGCTGATCCACGAGGCGGGCGGGGTCGCGGTGATCGCGCATCCGTACTGGGACGTCGCCGAGCCGGCGCAGGTCCGCGACCTGGTCGAGAGCCTGGTCCGCGACGTCGGGCTCGACGGGATCGAGACCTTCTACCCGCCGCACACCGCCGAGCAGACCCGACACTGCCTCGAGCTCTGCGAGGAGTTCGGTCTCGTGCCGACGGCCTCCTCGGACTTCCACGGGCCGACCCACAAGACGTTCAGCCGCTGGGGCGCCTACGACACCTACGGGCTCGGCGAGCCCCGGGTTCCGCCGCGTCCCTGAGCGAGCCGCCGCCGCGATCATCGCGGCGGGCCGGTCAGGCTCGCCGTCCGGCGGCGGTGATCGGCGCCTCGGCGCGGATCTCGTCGAGCAGCCGGGCGGCGAACTCGCCGTGATCCTCGCCGAGCGCATAGCCGCCGCCTGCCGGGCGGCTGAAGGAGACCGAGACCTCGGGGCGGGTCGGGAAACGCGCGAAGTCGGTCGTCCCGGTGACCCTGACGAGCACGATCTCCGTCTCCGGCACCGCCTCGGCGAGCCGCCCGACACCACCGCGAGCGCGCAGCCGGCGTCCCAGCGAGCGGGTGCCCTCGGGGAAGATGCCGATGCAGGCGCCGGCGCGCAGCGCCTCTACCGCGCGGTCCAGCGCGTGGGCGTCGCCGGCCCCGCGGTCGATCGGGATCTGGCCCATCGCGGTCAGTAACGGGCCCAGCGGGCGCACCTTCCAGAGGCTCGACTTCGCGAGGGCGCGAATCTGGCGGTGCCTGCGAGCGGCGACGCCGACCGCGAGCGGGTCCATGTTGCTGTCGTGATTGCCGGCGACCAGCACCGGGCCGGAGCGCGGCAGCTGATCGAGGCCCTGCACCTCCATCCGCCCCCACCAGGCGGCGATCGGCGCGCAGACGGCCATCGCGACCCTGTAGGTGCGGGCGAAGGGCTCCGGGCCGGGTTCGGGGGCTTGCGCGCTCATTCGGGCCGGTGCGCGAACGCCCACACCTGGACCGGGACATCGGGCTCGTTGCGGAGCGAGTGCCAGCGGCGGTAGGCAGACCAGCGGTCGAGGTTGCCGACGATGCAGTCGCGGTTGCCCCACTCGCCGACCTCGTCGACGACGAGGCCCGCCTGCTCGAGCAGCGTTCGCAGGCCGCGGGGGGTGAAGCGCCAGTAGTCGGCCATCGCGTAGATCGGTAGCTCGTGGACCTTGATCAGGAACGGCGTCGAGACGATCAGCCGGGCGCCCGGCGCGCACAGCCCGCGCAGATTCGCCGCCGCGGCCCGCGGGTCGATCACGTGCTCGAGCACCTGCTCGCAGATCACCAGGTCGAAGCCCCCGGGCTGTTCGAGCGGCGCGCAGAGGTCGAACTCCGGGAAGTCGAGGCTCGTGTACTCCTTCCAATCCCGGTCGGCGTAGATGTCGCCGCTGATCTCCGCGACGCGCAACTCGCTCGTGCCGAGCGAGGCGAGGTGACGGTCGACCGCCTCGTAGAGGACGACGCGCTGCCACTGGTCGGTGGCCGAGCTCGCCTCGGGATTGAGCAGCCGCTCGCCCCCGCGGCGCAGGCGTCGCGGGCCACGAAGCAGACTGTCGAGCCGGTGTCCCATCTCGAATGACCGGCTGGTTGTGGGGAAGCGCCGGTCTAGGCGGCGACCGCGGCCGGAATCAGCTCGCGTTCCTCCAGGTAGACGAGGATCTGCTTCGCGGACTCCTCGGGGGACTGTCGCTCGGTCTCGAGCACGAGCTCGGGGTCCTGAGGCGGCTCGTAGGGATCCGAGACGCCGGTGAACTCCTTGATCTCGCCGGAGCGGGCCTTCGCGTAGAGGCCCTTGACGTCGCGCTGCTCGCAGGTCTCGACCGAGGCCTTGACGTAGGCCTCGACGAACCGGTCGCCCATCATCTGGCGCGCCTCGTCGCGGATGTCGCGGTACGGAGAGATCGCGGCGGTGATCACCGGGACCTCGTTGCGCGAGAGCAGGTTGGCGACGAAGGCGATGCGACGGATGTTCGTGTCGCGGTCCTCCTTCGAGAAGCCGAGCCCCTTGGAGAGGTTCTCGCGCACGACGTCGCCGTCGAGCACCTCGAGCTTCGAGCCGCGCTTGCGCAGCTCCTTGACCAGGTGGGTTGTGATCGTGGACTTGCCCGAGCCCGAGAGCCCGGTGAACCACAGGCAGAAGCCCTTATCGTCAGCCATCGGTAGCCGATTCCTCCTTGTATGCGTCGATCAGGATCTGGGCAACCTCGTCCCTCGAGAACTCGGGCGGCGGCTTCTCGGCGTTACCGAGCATCTCCCGCACCTTGGTCCCGGAGAGGAACAGGTGCGACGCCTGGGGGTGGGGGCAGGTCTTCGCCGAGCCCATGCCCTCGCACTCGTTGCACCAGAAGGTGTGCTCGAAGAACAGCGGCGTGATCCCGAGCTCGTCGATGTCGATGTCGTCGAAGATCCGCTGCGCGTCGTAGGTGCCGTAGTAGTCACCGACGCCCGCGTGGTCACGGCCGACGATGAAGTGCGTGCAGCCGTAGTTTCGGCGGATGATCGCGTGCAGGACCGCCTCGCGGGGGCCGGCGTAGTGCATCTTGCCCGGGTTGACGCCGAGCATCACGTGGTCGGGGTGGTAGTAGTTGTCCATCAGGACCTCGTAGCAGCGCATCCGCACGTCCGCCGGGATGTCGCCCTTCTTGGTCTCGCCGATCAGCGGGTGGATGAAGAGCCCGTCCGAGATCTCGAGCGCGGCCTTGGTCAGGTACTCGTGCGCCCGGTGAATCGGGTTGCGGGTCTGGAAGGCGACGATCCGCTTCCAGCCGCGCTGGTCGAACGCCGCCTTCGCCTCCGCGGGCGTCAGGTAGCGGCGCATGAACGCCTCCTCGTGGTCGGGAAGCGCCTCGGCCTCGATCGGCCCGGCGAGACACCGATTGCCCTCGTCGCGGATCGCCGCGACGCCGGGGTGCTCGTTGTCGGTCGTCCCGTAGACGGTCTCCGCCTCGTGCTCGACGTCGCGGTCGAAGATCTCATCGACGGTCAGCGTGCCGAGCTTCTTGCCGTTCGGGGCCGAGAGCTCGATCACGTCGCCGACCTCGCACTCGAGGTCGGTCGGCAGGGTGATCGGGATCGACCAGATCTCGCCGGAGGCGAGCCGCATCTGGTCGCACACCGAGCGCCAATCGGCGGAGCCCAGGAAGCCCGTGAGCGGCGCGAAGCCGCCGTTTGCGAGCAGCTCGAAGTCCGAGGCCTGGCGCGACGTCAGCTGCAGCGCCAGGGCGGTATCGGCGCTACCCATTGATGCCGCACTCGGTCTTGTCGAATCCGGCCCAGCGGCCGGAACGGGCACCGTCCGCGCCCTGGCGGATCGTGCAGTGTGTGCAACCGATCGAGGGGAATCCCTGATCGTGAAGTGGGTTGTAAGGCACTTTGTTCTCCCGGATGTGATTCCAGATTTGCTCGTCGGTCCAGTCCGCCAGCGGGTTCAGCTTCCACAGGCCGAACCGCTTGTCCCAGCCGAACTTGGCTGCGCCGGCCCGGGCCGGAGAATCCGCTCGGCGGATCCCCGACACCCAGCATTCGGCTTCCGAAAGCGCCGCTCGCATCGGCTCCACCTTGCGGATCCCGCAGCAAGCGTCCGGATGACGGCGCCAGAGACTAGCGCCGTATGCCTGCTCTTGCATTTCGAGAGGCATACCCGAGAAACGAAGGAACTCGATCCCGTACCGCTCGGCGAGGGCGTCGCGGGTCGCGTACGTCTCGTCGAACAGCAGGTCCGTGTCCAGGTAGAAGAACCGCGCATCGGACTCGATCCCGTGCGCGAAGTCGATGATCACCGAGCTCGTCTTCTGAAACGAGGTGGCGAAGCGAAGCTTGGGGTGAAAGCGCTCGATCGCCCAGGCGATCGCCTCGGCGGCGCCGAGTTGCTCGACCTCGGCGCTGACCGCGGCAGGGTCGACGACCTCGCCGCCGATCATCGGCAGCCTCGCCGGACGCCCGTTCGGGTGGGCGCCGTTGCCGTTCGCGCTCTCCGCCACGGCCGAATCGTCGTCGAACGGACGCGGCCTCGGGGTCGCCGTCTGCGGATCGCGGGCTGCAACCTGCAAGCTCAAACCGCGCACTCCCCCTCGCCGCGCTCGACCTTGTAGGGCTCCGAGCGGTTCCAGTCGATGAACTGGTTCATCGACTCGAGGCTGAACTCGGCCGGCAGGGTGAGGTCGGCGACCTCCTGCTCGAAATGGGCGGTACCGAGCCGCTCGACGAAGTCGTTGAAGGCCTCGTCGCCGTCGCGCTCGGCCTCGTAGAGGCGGAGCCAGCGCTCGACCGCCTCCGGGACCCGCTTCGCGGGGAGCCGCGCCTTGAGCCGGTGGCCGTAGATCACCTCGCCACCCTCGTACTTGCCGCCGAGGTGCGGGATGTAGGCCGGCATCGCCCGACCGCCCACCTTCAGCGAGGCGCCGTAGAAGCCGATGTTGGCGATGTGGTGCTGGCTGCAGCCGTTCGGGCAGCCGGACATCTTGATGTGAACGCCGCGGGTCAGCGGATCGGTGATCTGCATCGCCTCGATCCGCTCCTGGACGGCGCGGTTGAGGCCCATCGAGCTCGTGATCCCGAGCTTGCAGCTGTCGGTGCCCGGGCACGAGACGACGTCCGTGACCTCGCTCGCCCCCGGCTCGGCGAGCCCGAGCTCGCCGAGCCGGTCCCAGACGTCGTAGACGGCCTCGTCGCGGACCCAGCGCAGGACGAAGTTCTGCTGCACCGTGGTCCGGGCCGAGCCGCCGGTGAACTCGCGCATGATCCGACCGAGCCCGCGCAGCTGCTCGGGGGTCAGGTCGCCACGGGTGACCTTCACCGTGACCGCCGAGAAACCCGGCTGGCGCTGGGCGCGGACGCTCGACTCGCACCAGCGATCGAACTCGCTGCGGTCGCCGTTCGGACTTGCGCCGGCCGCCGGAGGCGGCGGTGCGTTGGCCTCCTCGTCCGGTCCGTAGACGAGGTGGTCGATCGAGAAGTCGCGCTCGGAGACCCAGTCGCCCTCGAGCTCCTCCTCGACGAGCTCGCGGAAGGCGTCGATTCCGATCTTGTCGATCAGCACCTTGATCCGGGCTCGGGCGCGGTTGACCCGCAGCCACTCCTGGCGGTCGAAGATCCGGAACACCGCCTCGGAGACCTTCAGGTAGTCGCCGTTGTCGAGCTCGACGAAGTCGTAGAGGGTTGGGGCGACTCGAGGCATGATCGACGTGCCGCCCCCGACCCGGATCTCCACCCCGCGGACCCCGTCGCGCTCGCGCGGGATGAAGCCGATGTCGTGGATCCCCGTGATCGCGACGTCCTCGTCGGTCGCCGTGAAAGCGGTCTTCACCTTTCGCGGCATCAGCTGCGTGGTCGGGTGGCGGACGAAGTAGCGGACGTAGGCGGCGGCGTACGGAGTGATGTCGAAGCGCTCGCCGACGGTGATCCCGGCGTAGGGATCGCCGGTCACGTTGCGGACCGTGTTGCCGCAGCCCTCGCGCGAGGAGAGCCCCGCGTCGGAGATCTCGCGGATCAGGCTCGCCGCGTCAGGGAGCGGCACGTGGTGGATCTGGATGTTCTGACGGGTGGTGATGTGGCCCTTGCGCAACGGCGCGTACTTCTCGATCACCGAGGCGAAGGCGTCCATCTGCTCGGGGGTGACGCCGCCCATCGGCAGCTTCACGCGGATCATCTGCACGTCGGGCTGGCGTTGGCCGTAGACGCCCTGCTTGAGCCGGAAGCCGATGAACTGGTCCTCGGGCGTCTGCCCGTCGAGGAACTTCGCGGCCTCGTTGTCGAAGTCCTCGAACTCGCGCTCGATGATCGGGATCAGGTGCCCGGGGACGTTCTCGTACGCCTCGGGGTTCTCGATCGACCCGAGCTTGCCCTTTCCGGCCTGCTTCTTGTCCGGCTGCACGTCGAGCTTGTGCTCGGCTGCGATCCGGTCGGCAGCTGTGGTCGCCTCGGGGGCGGAGGTGGGCTCCATTGCGCCGCCATATTACACAAATCCCGATTGGGATTAGGGTATTTAGGTTGTGGACGGGGCTCGGCCGCGTCGCCGAGCCCCGCCGGACGGCGTCCTAGTCGACGTCGCTGTCCTCGATCAGGAACGCGACGCGAACGTGGGCGCGGTACTCGTCGAGGTTCTCGCCCCGGATCCCGGTCGAGACGATGTCGACGGCACGGATGTTGCGCAGCGACCCCTGGGCCTGGGCGAGCGCCTGCTTCGCCGCGTCGTCGGTCGATGTCGACGAGCTTCCGACGAGCTCGATGATCTTCACTACGGCCACGATCTCCTCCTCGATCCGGTCTCTGGGCATTGCCGGCGCGCGTGGCCGGTGGCAGTGTTCTATCCCTTCCCGGGCGCCGGCACAACCGCGCCCCAGCCCGAGCCGCTCAGCCGGCGGGCGGCGATGCCCTCCTCGAGCGCCGCGCGCTGCCACCGGCTCTGCGGCGGTGGGCCGGCGGCGGGGGCCGGCGCGGTGTCGGCAAGGAACTGCTCGAGCGCGGCGACGATCGCCGCCCGCTCGCTCGGCGAGGCGCCGCCCGAGAGCAGCTCGATCCGCGGCCGGGGCGGCTTTCGGTTCCCGTTCGCGCCCGTCATCTCGCGCCAATCTAACCTGCCGGGCGATGGCGGACGTCCAGCTCTTCGATCGCGATGCCGTGCTGACGGCGGTTCCGGCGGGCGCCGCGATCGAGAGCACCCGGACCGCGTTCCGGCGCCACGCCGCCCGCGACTGGGAGATGCCGCCGAAGGTCTACGTCGACGCGCCGCCGAATGGCGACTTCCGGGCGATGCCCGCCCGGGGCGACGGGCTCGCGACCCTGAAGTGGGTGACGTCGTTTCCGGACAATCCGGCGCGCGGGCTCCCGGTCGTCGCCGGTGCCCTGCTCGTCTCCAGTGCCGAGACCGGGGAGCTGCTGGCGATCATGGACTGCGCCGCGATCACCTCACTGCGAACCGGGGCCGCGGCGGCGGTCTCGGCGCAGGCCCTGGCCCGCCCCGACGCTCGCTCCGCCGGCCTGATCGGGTGCGGCGTCAACGGCGCCTGGGCGGGCCGCTGCCTCGCGGCCGCGGGCTACGGCGGCGGCGTCTGTTACGACCCGAGGCCGGCGGCGTCCGAGGCGCTCGCCGACGAGCTCGGTTGGCGCGCCGCGGGACGCGCAGAAGCCGCGGCGCAGGACGTCGTCGTCACGGTCACCCCGGCCCGCGAACCGGTGATCGGCGTCGGCGATCTACGCCCCGGCCAGCATCTGGCGGTGCTCGGCGCCGACGCCCACGGCAAGGCCGAGGTCGAGCTCGCGGCGCTCGAGCGCTGCAGCCTCTTCTGCGACGAGTGGGAGCAGGCATCGCGGGGCGGCGAGCTCTCGGGCGCGGTCAGCGCCGGGACGCTCCGCCGCGAGCGCGTCACCGAGATCGGGGACGTTCTGCTCGAGCGCAGTCCGGGGAGGCGCCGAGACGACGAGATCACCCTGTTCGACTCCACCGGCCTCGCGATCCAGGATCTCGGCGTCGCCGCGGCGGTGCTATCCGCCTGGCGTGCCGGCGACGCCGAGTCGACGCGGATCGCGATCTGAGCGGTCTGGGCGCCCGGGGGCTTCGTCAGCCGCGCGGGGGCGGCGGCGGCGTCGGCGGCGGATCGGCCGGCATCGTCCGCGTTTCGGCCGCCGGGTCGCCGCTCGAGGCCTCCGGCGCCCGCTCGCGACCCGCGAGCACGAGCGAGATCCGGACCCGCCCGAGCACGACCCCGAGGCACATCAGCGCTGCCCCCGCGAGGCCGACCCAGATCCCGACCTCGCGCGTCGCGTGCGCCGTGAACAGCAGGACCGGTGGGGGGTTGACGATCGAGATCACGATCAGCACCAGCGCCACCGGGCCGGCGAGCGGCAGCACCCAGGGCGACGGCATCGGCCAGCTTCCGGTCCCGAACAGGCTCGCGGCGATCGTGTAGATCGCGGTCAGCGCCAGGGCCGCGAGCAGGACGTCGACGATCTCGAACGCCGTCCACGCCGTGATCGCGTCGGCGCCGTTCGTCGACCCGTACCAGTCGCAGAACAGGCTCACGAGCAGCATCAGCGCGCCGACCGCGATCACCAGGGTGCCGGCGTCGATTCGCAGCGGGGCTGAGTCTCTGGCGCTCGGCATCGCGGGGTCGGTTACCAACCTACCGACCGCTACCTCATCGCCTGCTGCGACGTCGGAGCGCTCACTCCGAGGTTTATATGCGAAACAAGGTTCCGATATTATCCCGCGCCAGCTCCGGATCGCCGACCGCGATAGACGAGGAGGACAGCCATGGCGACTGCGACCGGGTCGGGCTCGAACCAGGCCGACGATCGTGGGCCGCTCGCCGGGCTGCGGGTGCTCGACTTCACCCGGATCCTCTCCGGGCCGTACGCGACCATGCTGCTCGCCGATCTCGGCGCCGAGGTGATCAAGGTCGAGCGACCGGACGCCGGCGACGACACGCGGGCGTGGGGCCCTCCGTTCGTGGACGGGATCAGTACCTACTTCGCCGCCGTCAACCGAGGTAAGCGCAGCGTCGCTATCGACCTCAAGCAGGAACGCGGTCGCGAGCTCGTGCGCAGTCTCGCGGCCGACGCCGACATCGTGGTCGAGAACTTCCGGCCCGGGGTCTGCGAGCGCCTCGGGCTCGGCTACGAGGCGCTGGCGGCGGACAATCCGGGCCTGATCTACGCGTCGATCAACGGGTTCGGCTCGCACGGGCCGCGAGCCGGGGACGCCGGGACGGAGGTGATCGTCGAGGCTGAAACCGGTCTCATGGCGATGATGGGCACGCCCGACGGCCCGCCGGTGCGCTTCGGTGTCGCGATGGTCGATATCGCGACCGGCATGGTGCTGGTCAGCGGGGTCCTGGCGGCTCTGCTCGATCGCGGACGTAGCGGCCGCGGCCGGCGGCTCGAGTTCCCGCTCTATGCGACCGCGTTCAGCTGTCTGGCGACGGTGATCGCCTCGGCGAGCGTCGATCCCGACAGCCAAACGGGGCGCTGGGGGAGCGGACATCCGTCGATCGTCCCGTACTCGGCGTTCGCGGCCGCCGACGGCTTCGTCGTCGTCGGAGCGATCAACGACCTCATGTGGGGGCGGATGTGTGACGCGCTCGCGTTGAGCGAGCTCCGAGACGACGCGCGCGCGGCGAGCAACGAGGCGCGGGTCCGCAACCGCGACCACGTCGACGGCGAGATCGCCGCCGCGATCGCGAATCGCCCGGTCGCCGAGGTCGCCGCCGAGCTCAAACGCGCCGGGGTGCTGGTCGCCCCGGTGCGCGGCGCGGCAAGCGCCGTCGAGGACCCGCAGGTCGTCGAGCTCGCGCTGATCGACGAGCTCGACGGGGTTCGCCTCGCCCGGACGCCTCTGAGTCAGTTCGGCGCCGGCGTGCTCCCAGCCGGCGCAGCGGCTGGGCGAGGACTCGGCGCGGGTCCTCGACGAGTGCCTGCGGCTCGGCGCCGGCGAGCTCGAGAGCCTGATCGCTGCTCGGGTCGTCGGGACAGCGGCGCGCCCGAGCCGCGGGTCGCCGGGGGGTCAGGTCGCCGCCGCCGGCGCTTCGGCGTCACCGGGCTGAACGCGGTTCAGGCGCTCCGCTCGCCGTTGCTGCCAGAGCGCCGCGCCCAGCGCGGCGACCGCGAGCCGGAACAGCATCGTCGAGAGGACGTTGACCTCGACCGGAATCCCCCGTTGGGAGGCGCCGAAGATGTAGAGCGGGAAGGTGACCGTCGTCCCCGAGTTGAAGTTCGAGACCACGAAGTCGTCGATCGAGAGCGCGAATGCGAGTGCCGCGGCGGCGACGATCCCGGGTGCGAGCAGCGGCAGGGTCACCGTCCGGAACCGGGCGGCGGGCCCGGCGCCGAGGTCGGCCGCGGCTTCCTCGAGGCTCGGGTCGAAGCCGATCAGGCGCGACCGTACGACGACGACGACGAAGCTGATCGAGAACATGATGTGCGCGATCAGGAGGGTCGGGAACCCCCTCGCGACGTCGATGTAGACGAACATCGAGAGCAGCGCGGCGCCGATCACGACCTCGGGGGTGGCCATCGGCACGAGGATCAGCACGTTCGCCGCCCGCCGGCCGAAGAAGCGGTGGCGGACGAGGCCCAGCGCGAGCATCGTGCCGATCGCAGTTGCCGCGATCGTCGACAGCGTCGCCAGCTTCAGGCTGGTGAGCAGCGCGTCGGTCAGCTCCTGATCGGCGAACGGATCGCGCCAGTGGTCGAGCGTGAATCCCTGCCACGCGATGTTGAAGTTCCCGCTCGGGTCGTTGAACGAGAACAGGACGATGACGCCGATCGGGATCAGCATGTAGGCGACGGCGAGCGCCGCGTAGACCCCGAGTGCGCGCTCGCGGATGTAGCCGAGCGGCCCACGGGCACGTACGCCACCCGATCTCGGCGTCGCCCGCACGCCCTCGGAGCGCTCCTCGCCGTCGCCCATCAGGGCGCCGGGCCCGACGCGGAGGAGGTAGACGACGACCACGGCCATGATCAGCGCCATGAGGACGAACGAGAGCGCCGCCGCGGTCGGGTAGTTGGCCAGCTGCAGGAACTGGGCCTGGATCACGTTCCCGATCATCGCCTGGTTGGGACCGCCGAGGAAGTAGGCGTTGACGTAGTCGCCGACTGCGGGGATGAAGGTGAGCAGCATTCCGGCGACGATTCCCGGCGCCGAGAGCGGCAGTGTGACCCGCCAGAACGCGGCCCTCGCGGAGGCGTAGAGGTCGTTCGCGGCTTCGATCAAGCGGACGTCGAGCCGCTCGAGCGTCGCGTAGATCGGCAGGATCATGAACGGCAGGAAGTTGTAGGTGAGACCGGCGATCACCGAAGCAGGCGTGTCGAGCACCCTCCCCGAGCTCCCGAGTAGCCCCAGCGACCGCAGGGTGTCGACGGCGAAGCTCTGATCCGAGAGGATCGTCTGCCAGGCCAGCGTCCTGATCAGATACGTCGTGAAGAACGGCGCGATCACGGCGAACAGGAGCAGGTTTCTCCAGCGCCCCGCCCGCAGCGCGATGCGTAGGCGAGCGGATAGGCGATCAGCAGGGCGAGGATCGTGGCGACGCCGCCGTAGACGAACGAGCGCACGAACTCCTCCTGGTGCTCGGAGACCGCCTCGGTGAAGTTGCCGAAGTTCCAGGTGAAGGCGAACCCGGTGTCGATCGATCCGCTCTCGAGCGAGACGATCCCCATCAGGATCATCGGCACGACGAAGAACAGCGCCAGCCAGACGGCACCGGGGGCGACGAGCAGCAGCGCGGGAAGGCGGCGGCTCATTCTGTTTCAGGATCGCGGCGGTGGCGGCTGCGCGCCGCTCACGCCGGGGCGTTCAACCCGTGGTCACGTTCGCCCATGCCTCCTCGATCTTGGTCTCGTCGTCCCCATGGAGCGTTGGCTGGGTTGAACAGTCCTTGACGAATTCCTCCGAGGGGAAGATCAGCTCGTTGTCGGCGAGGTCGGAGTTGGCTTTCTTGAACACTTCCCGGACGCCCTCGACCGGGGTCGTGTAGTTGACGTAGGCGGCGATCTGGGCCGCGTTCTTGGGCTCGTAGATGAAGTTCAGGAACTCATACGCGGCACCCGCGTTGGGCGCGCCGATCGGGATCACCATGTCATCCGACCAGATGATGCAGCCCTGATCGGGGACCCGGAACTGGATCGCCGGGTTGTCGGCCTGCAGCTGTACCGCGTCGCCCGACCAACCGACGGCGGCGACCACGTCGCCGCGCGGGAGGTCGTCGACGTAGTCGTTCCCGGTGATGTCTCGGATCTGGCCGGAGTCGACCGCGTCCTGGATCTTGTTGATCGTCTCCAGCCACTGGTCGGTGGTCGCGGTCTCCGGGTCGATCCCGTCCGCCTTCATCACCAGCGGCACGGTGTCGCGGAGCTCCGAGAGCAGCGTGACCTTGCCCTTGTACTTGGGGTCGAAGAGGTCGTTGATCGAGGTGATGTCCGGGGCCAGATCGGTGCGGACGATCAGTCCGGTCATTCCGCTCTGGTAGGGAACGGTGAACGAGCGGTCGGGATCGAAGTCCGGATGGCGAAGCTGCGGCAGGAGGTTCTTCTCGACGTTGGGCATCGCGCTCAGGTCGATGTCCTGGAGGTAGCCGAGGTCGTGGTATCGGCGGGCCATCCAGTCGGTGGCGACGAGGATGTCGCGGCCTCCCGACGAGCCGTTCTGGAGCTCCGGCCGCATCTTGGCGAAGAACGACTGGAATCGACCGTCAGGGCGGCGGCAGATCCAGCGTCCGGATTTGATCGGGCTCGATCTCGATCCGAAACCGCGGCACGTCCTCGGGCTTCGAGTACGCGTACGACCTGCCCTCGTAGACCCGTGAGAGCGAGTCGATGTGCGCGTAGCCTTCGTCGTCGACGATCTCCGCGACCCGGCCTTGGACGCTGACATGGCGGAGGATGTTGTCGACGTCGACGACCACCAGCGAGATGCGCGGGTCGCGGCGCAGGTTGCGCAGCCAGAGGCCCTCGGACGCGTTGACGGTGATCCGGCCTCGCTCCTGGCGGCACCAGACGACGACGCTGTACGGAGAGCCGTCTCGGTCGAGCGAGGTGAGGCAACACGGATGGGGTCCGTCCAGCAGCTCGTCGACGATCGCGGGGCGTTCGCTCATCAGCCTCAGACATGCTCGAAATACCGGCACAGCTCGTAGTCGGAGACCGCGTCGGGGTCGCCGCCGTTGCGGTGAAACGCGAGCCACTCCCAGCGCCGGCTGCCGAGCCAGTAGTCGACGCCGTCGCGTCCGAGCAGCTCGCCGAGGCGCTCGTCCGCGGCCAGCGCGTCGGCCGCGCTCCGGATCGAGGCGGGCAGCCTCGGCGCGGCGTCGGGGCGAAGGCCCCACGCCATCTCCTCGAACGGCGGCGGCGGCTCGAGGGCGTCCTCCATCCCGATCTGGCCGCCGGCGAGGATCGCCGCGAGCGCGAGGTAGGGATTGCAGTCGACGGCGGGCACCCTGTGCTCGATCCTGGTCGCGCCCGGATCGCGGCGGACGGTCCTCAGCGCCGTCGACTTGTTCGCCTCGCCCCAGGTCACCGTGGTCGGCGGCCCGGCGATCTCGACCAGCCGGCGGTAGGAGTTCGGGGTCGGGCTGAAGAAGGACATCGCGGCCGGCATCGTCGCCAGCAGCCCGGCGATCCATTGGCTCATCAGCCGCTCGCCCGAATCGTCGCCGTCGGACGCACCGAAGGCGTTCTCCGAGCCCCTGAGAAGCGAGAGGTTGACGTGCAACGAGGCGCCGAGGTGCTCGTCGACCAGCGCCATGAACGTGACGCTGCGCCCGAGGTCGCCGGCGACCTCGCGCAGGGCGAGCTTCGTACGGGTGACCGCGTCCGCGGCGCTCAGGGGGTCGGTGGGAGCGATGTTGATCTCGACCTGTCCGCCGGCGGTCTCGCTGCTCCAGGACTCCCAACCGACGGCGAGCGAATCGAGCCGGCGCATCACGGCGTCCATGAACCGGGTCAGGTCCGGTGACCGCGAGATCAGGTAGGTGATCCGGCTGCTCCCCCCCAACGGGGTCAGGTCCCGATAGCCCTGCGCCCGAGCCTGCTGGATCGGCTCCTCGAAGAGCGAGAACTCGATCTCGGGCGCGACCAGCGCGCTCAGGCCGTGGCCCTCGAGCCTCGCGATCATCCGCTTCAGCATCCCGCGCGCGCAGATCGGCAGGGGTGCCCCGTCGAGGCCGGCGAAGTCGCAGATCACCGAGGCGAGACCCGGAAGGGCTGGATCGGAGACCAGCGTCCCGAGATCGGGGACGGCCCTGATATCCGCCACCTCCCCCCGCCAGCTGCCCCAGTCCCAGCCGAGTCCGACATCGCCGCCGAAATCGACGCCGAAGCACGTATCGGCGAGCATCGCTCCGCTCTCGGCGACGCTGAGGAACTTCGGCACCGAGAGGTACTTGCCGAGCACCAGCCCGTCGTGGTTGACGGCCTCGAGGCGCACCGATGTGGTCCCGTCCGCGGCGAGCCGGGCCGCCAGGTCGTGTTCAGCCATCGTCTCCGGCGCCCATCCTGACGTCGAAGGCGGCGGCGCTCAGTACCGAGATCTCCGGGAACGAGCCACGAATGAAGATCCTGCGCTCGAACGCCTCCTCGATCAGCGAGGTTCGTCCTTCGAGCAGGGCGACGAGGCCGTCGCCGGTTCCGTGGATCTCGTAGGCGCGCCCGTCGGACCCGAAGCGTCGGCGATCGCCGCTCTCGAGGTTGACCACGAGCAGCGCGGCCGGAGCGCCCGGAAGCGGTTCGAGCGCCGACCAGAACCGCTCCGCCGCCTCGGTCCACGACGACGCAGGGGCGAGCAGCGCCTCGGTCCAGGCGACGAGCCCCGCGTTCTCGGGCTCGGTGGCGGGTGCCGAGATCTCGGCTCGGCGGCCGGCGCCGTCGACCGTCGCCACGACCTGCGCTTCCGCGCTCAACCCGTGGGTCAACCCGACCGTTCCGTCGCCGATCGTCGCGGTTGCCGCCTCGGGGGTCGCCGATGCGCTGATCGAGACCGTCCCGCGAAGCTCGCCGGTGAGCGCGGCGAACTCGGGATCGGCCAGGCGGCGGGCGAGGTCGGTACGAACCGCCAGCACCAGCGGCGTCGGATCATCCTCCGTCGTAACCGTGATCTCGTCCGGTCGGGCATCGCTCTAGGGTGGGCGAAACTTGGTTTCGACCTTACTGGCCCCGAGCTTCCGGCACGACCGCGCCGGCCACTGGCTGGCCGAGTGCGCGGGTGTCGACCCGGAGCCGGGCTTGGTCGGCGACGCGCGCGCCGATGTCGTCATCGTCGGCGGCGGCTACGCGGGCCTCTGGACCGCGTGGGCTCTGAGCGAACAGGACCCGGATTCGAGGGTGCTGGTGATCGAGGCAGCCACCTGCGGCGCCGGACCGAGTGGCCGAAACGCCGGCTTCGTGAACGGCTTCTGGCAGCAAGCCGATCTGCTCTGCGAGCAGTTCGGCGATCGTGCGGCGGTCGAGATCTGCGCGCTGGCCGCGGCCTCGGTGGACGCGATCGGGGCCTGGGCGCGCTCGCAGGAGATCGAGGTCGGCTTTCGCAAGCGAGGCCACCTGAAGGTCTCGACCAGTCCAGCGCAGGATGATGCGTGGATGCCGGCCGTGCTCGCCTGCGCGCGGCTCGGCAACGCTGCGCGAGTACACGGCGATCGACGGCGCGCAGGCGCGGCGGCGCTGCGACTCGCCGCTGTTTCGTGGCGGCGCTTGGATGCCGGAGGCGGCAGCCGTTCAACCGGCGAGGTTGGCCCTCGGACTGCGAGCCTCCCTGCTCGCCAGGGGGGTGGCGATCCACGAGCACACCCGGGCAACGCGGATCGGGCCCGAGCCCGGCGCCGGGGTCGTGGTCGAGACCGCCGCCGGGGCGCGGGTTCGCGCTCGTACCGCGGTCCTGGCGATCAACGCCTCCGCGGCCGCCGTCCGGCCCATGCGATCGCGGCTCGCCGTCAGCTCGACCCACATGATCGTCACAGAGCCGGTCGCCGACGTGCTCGCCGAGCTCGGCTGGAGCGGCGGCGAGTGCATCTCCACGGCGCGTCGTTACCTGCATTACTTCCGCACCACCGACGACGACCGGATCGCCTTCGGGTGGGGCGGGGGACGGCTCGCGTACGGCGCTCGCCTCGGCCGCAGGGTCGAGCTCGACCCGGAGATCGCGACCCGGCTGCGAGCCGAGATCGTCCGCTTCTTTCCGGCCCTCCGCGGCCGCCGGATCGACGCCGCGTGGGGAGGCCCGGTCGATGTCTCCCCGACCCATCTGCCGTGCATCGGCAGCCTCGCCGGCGGACGCATCCATTACGTCGTCGGGTTCACGGGCAACGGGGTCGGCCCGGCGCACCTGAGCGGCGCGATCCTCGCCGCCCTCGCCCTCGACCAGCGCAATCAGCTGACCCGGCTCGGTCTGGTCGAGCCCCGCCAGCCCCCGGTGCCCCCGGAGCCGTTCCGCTACCTCGGCGGCAACCTGGTGCGGTCCGCCCTCCTGCACAAGGAGGATCGAGAGGACGTCGGGCGGGCGGGCGGCGCGCTCAGCGAGCTCGTGATCGGGATCCCGGGCCGGCTCGGCATCCACGTCGGGCGATGAGCACGCCCGCCGCGGCGTGGGAGCACCGCGGGGCCTGAGTTCCTAGGACGGGTGGGCGAGCTCGCGCGCCACCGCTTCGGCGAGGTCGGCGGCGGCGGCGACCGTCGCGTAGCTGACGTTCTCGGGCACGTCGCTCATCGAGTGGTAGTTGGAGAGCGCCTTGTGGCGGTTGAGCGAGGTGAAGCAGACGGTCGGGATTCCCATCCTGCTCGGGATCACCGCGTCGGTGCTCGACGTCGATCGCATCCCCCTGCGCATGCGGATGCCCTCGCTGCGGGCGACCTCGGCGCAGAGGTCGCGCAGGCCGCGGTCGAAGTAGTCCTCCATCACGAAGCAGCCCTCGCCCTCGAGCATCGCGAGCTCGGGGGAGCCGACGGTGTCGAAGTTCAGCAGCCAGGTTCGCTCGCGGTCATAACCGGCGAGATGGCGGCGGGCAAAGCCGTAGATCCCACCCTGTAGGACCTCCTCGGCCCCGCACGAGGCGAGCACGACGCGGAGGCCCTCGAGCGGGCGCTCTCGCAGCGCCTCGGCAAGCGCGACCAGCACCGCCACACCGCTGAGGTTGTCGTTCGCACCCGGGACGACAGGGTGGCGGGCGATGTCTCGGAGCAGCACCGAGCTCAGCCCCGAGATCGCGGTCCCGGCGGCGGCGAGCCCGCGCCGCCGCGTCGCAGCTCCGAGCGCGACCAGCGCCGGCCCCGCCGCCGCGCCCCACCAGACCGGGATCGCGGTGTCGATCCGCTCGATCACACCGGGGAACAGGTCGGTGAGCTTGCTCTGCATCGCCTGATCGAAGACGAGCCCGCCGTGGGCGGCGTCGTGGTGAGCCATCGCGACCAGGGTCCGCTCCGCGCCGGGCTCGCCGATCTCGGCGACGACGTTCCAGGTCGTCTTGCGCTTCGCGACCGCCTTGCGGACCGGGCGCAGGCCGTTCGAGACCTCGTCGACCAGCGCCGCTGCGGCGGCTGCTCCGCCCGCCACCCCCAGGGCCCGTCCACGCCCGGAGAGCGCCGCGAGGCCGGAGACGACGCCGGCTCCCGTGATCGCGGCGAGCAGGTCGGCGAAGCCGTCGAGGTAGCTCTCCTCCTCGACCCGGGCCGGGGCACCCGCGGCCTCCAGCCGCGCCGCGAGCATCGATGCGGCCTCGCGCTCGCCGTCCGATCCTGCCTCGCGCTCGAGCGGCGCCAGCGCCTCGACCAGCTCGCGAATCGTCGCCTCGGAGGCGCGCCGCTCGGAGGTCTGGGTGAGGACGGCGTTGGTGCGCATCGGGGGCGCCGCAGCCTACCGGCCGTGCGATCCGCGGCGGCTAGAGCGGGATGTTCCCGTGCTTGCGCTTCGGCTGCTCGACCCGCTTCGTCTGCAGCGTGCGCAGGGCGCGGATCAGCTTCGGGCGCGTCTGGTGCGGCTCGATCACGTCGTCGATGTAGCCGCGCTCGGCGGCCGAGTACGGGTTCGCGAAGTGCGCTTTGTAGTCGTCGATCAGCTTCTGGCGCCGCTCGTCGGGGGTCGGGGACTGACTGATGTCCTTGCGGTAGATGATGTTCACGGCGCCCTCGGGGCCCATTACCGCGACCTCGGCGGTCGGCCAGGCGAAATTGAAGTCGGCGAGCATGTGCTTCGAGTTCATGACGTCGTAGGCGCCGCCGTAGGCCTTCCGGGTGACGACGGTCAGCTTCGGCACCGTCGCCTCGGTGAACGCGTAGAGCAGCTTCGCCCCGTGGCGGATGATCCCGTTCCATTCCTGGGAGGTCCCCGGGAGGAATCCGGGCACGTCGGTGAACGTGACGAGCGGGATGTTGAAGGCGTCGCAGAAGCGCACGAAGCGGGCCGCCTTCTCGGACGACTCGATGTCGAGCACGCCGGCGAGGTGCTTGGGCTGGTTGCCGACGATCCCGACCGGATAGCCGTCGAGACGCGAGAAGCCGACGATGATGTTCTGGGCGAAGTGCTGGTGGACCTCGAAGAAGTCCCCGTCGTCGACCACCATCGAGACGACGTCGCGCATGTCATAGGGCTTCTGCGGATCGGGCGGGACGATCTGATCGAGCGCCTCGTCGGAGCGCTCGGGATCGTCGTGGGGCTCGACCCGGGGCGGCATCTCGAGGTTGTTGGAGGGCAGGAAGCCGATCAGGTAGCGGATCTCCTCGAGGCAGGTCTCCTCGTCCTCGGCGGCGAAGTGCGCGACGCCCGACTTCGAGTTGTGGGTCATCGCGCCGCCCAGGTCCTCGAACTCGACCTCCTCCCCGGTGACCGTCTTGATCACCTCGGGGCCGGTGATGAACATGTGCGAGGTCTCCTTGACCATGAAGATGAAGTCGGTCATCGCCGGCGAGTAGACGGCGCCACCCGCGCACGGGCCCATGATCGCGCTGATCTGCGGGATCACCCCCGAGCACTGGACGTTGCGGACGAAGACGTCGCCGTAGGCTCCGAGCGAGACGACGCCCTCCTGGATCCGCGCGCCGCCGGAATCGTTCAAGCCGATCACCGGCGCGCCGACCTTCGCGGCCAGGTCCATCACCTTGCACATCTTCTCGGCCATCACCTCGCCGAGCGATCCGCCGAAAACCGTGAAGTCCTGGCTGAAGACGAACATCGGGCGCCCGTCGATCGTCCCGTAACCGGTCACGACCGCGTCGCCGTAGGGTCGCTTGCGGTCCATGTCGAACTCGTGCGTGCGGTGCCGAACGAACGCGTCGAGCTCCTCGAAGGAACCGGGGTCGAGCAGCTTCTCGACCCGCTCGCGGGCGGTCATCTTTCCCTTCGCGTGCTGCTTTTCGACCGCCTCGGGGGAGGCGGAGTGGAGCGCCTGGTCGCGCAGCTCGCGCAGGTAGGAGAGCTTCTCCTCGAGCGTTATCGGGTTCTTCTCGCGCACGGCGCGGGAATTCTAAGCCCGCCGCGAAGGCGTGCCCGCCCACGGACCCCGATCAGTCAAGATCCGGCGCATCGCCGATCCCCCGCAGAGCAGCAACTACGCCAAGTATCAGACCTCGAATCCGGTCGTCCGCAAGCTGATCGAGCGCTTCTACACGCAGGTCGCGGCGATCGTCGAGCCGCTCGCGCCGCGCTCGGTGCTCGACGCCGGCTGCGGCGAGGGCGAGACGTTGGCCCGGCTCGCGCCGTTGCTCCCGTCGCGGGTCGCCGCCGTCGACGTCGATCCCGAGGCGGTCGCCTTCACCTCGACCCGGTTCCCCTCGGCGGCCGTCGCTCGGGCCAGCGTCTACGAGCTGCCGTTCGCGGACGCCGAGTTCGAGCTCGTGCTCTGCCTCGAGGTGCTCGAGCACCTCGGCCGCCCGGCCGATGCCGTCGCCGAGCTCGCCCGGGTGAGCGGCGAGCGCCTCGTCGTCTCGGTCCCGCACGAGCCGTGGTTCCGAGCCGGGAGCCTGCTCCGCGGCAAGCACCCGGCGACGCTCGGCAACCACCCCGAGCACGTCAATCAGTTCAACCCGTCGAGCCTTCGCAGGCTGCTCGAGCGCGACCTCGACGTGCTCACGGTGAAGCGCTCGTTTCCGTGGTTGATCGCGGTCTGCGACCCCCGTCGGTCGCGGCCGGCGCGAGGTTCACGGTCCGCTCGACCCGCGATTCGCGGGGTACGGGCTCGTGGCGATCCCGGCGCATCAGAACCAGCATCTGGCCGATCAGGCCGAGGCTGAGCAGCTGGACCCCTACGACGATCAGCAGCACGCCCAGGAAGAGGAGCGGCCGATCGCCGATCGCCTCCCCGCTGATCTTCAGGATCGTCAGATAGACCAGTACGACGAGGCCGACAAGGGTCAGCGCGATCCCGACGCCGCCGAACAGGTGCAGCGGGCGATGCTGGTAGCGACCGATGAACATCACGGTCAGCAGGTCGAGCGCCCCGCGGACGTATCGCTCGAGCCCGAACCGCGAACGGCCGTGTGCCCTGGGGCGGTGGTTGACGGGCAGCTCCGCGACCCGCCAGCCCTGTTGCGACGCGAGCACCGGGATGAACCGGTGCAAATCGCCGTAGATCTCGAGGCTGCGCGCGCATTCCCCGCGGTAGGCCTTCAGGCCGCAGTTCATGTCGTGCAGCTCGAGACCCGTGAAGCGCGACGTCGCGCGGTTGAAGACCCTCGATGCGAACCGCCGTGTCGCCGGGTCGCGGCGGTCTCGTTTCCACCCCGAGACGAGATCGACCCCCGCTTCGAGGCGGTCGATCAGCGCCGGGATGTCAGCCGGGTCGTCCTGGCCGTCCCCGTCGATCGTCACGATCACGTCGGCGTCGCTGTACGCGAACCCGGTCGCGACGGCTGCGGCCTTGCCGAGGTTGGTCCGCAGCCGGACCGCTCGCAACCAGGGGCGATCCGCGGCCAGCCCTTCGAGGAGCTCGAACGAGCCGTCCGTCGAGCCATCGTCGATGACGATCACCTCCCAGCTGCGCCCGAGGCCCGAGCAGCTGCGTTCGATCTCCTCGAGCAGCTCCGGGAGCGCCTCGCGCTCGTTGAGCGCAGGGACGATCACGCTGACTGCGACCGGGCTCATCGGACTGCGCAGTAGGTGACCGCGGCGGGGGAGGCGGCCGAAGCAGTCCAGCTCTCGGGGTCGTCGTCACCCGGAATCCGCAGGACGGCGCTCGTCCCCGGCCCGATCGAGCCGATTCCCTGGGTGGTCGTATCCGCGAACCGGCGCAGCGAGACCTCGGACCCCTGCCCTCGGGCGGAGATCACCACTTCCGAGCCGGGCCTGAGCGTCACGGAACCGTCTGTCGACGCGAGCGGGCGACAAGCTCTCGGGCGCCCTCGTCGGCGCCGGTCAGCCCGATCCCGAGTGCCGCGACCATCAGCCGGTCGGCGACCGCGCGATCGGCTCTCGGGCCGGGCGGCCAGCTCGGCGTCCGAGTAGCCGAGCCGCCCGTAGCGGTCGCTGATCGTCCGGTAGCTCGCCACCGGCGCCGGGCCGAGGAACGCCGCCAGGTCGACCGGCGGAGGGCTGTCACCCGACCGCGAGGTCGGCGTCCGGGTGGGCTGCCGTCCCGGCAGCGTCGAGCGCCCCGAGCTCGGTCCGCAACGCCGAGGCTCTCGCTCGGAACTCCGCGGCGCCGGCCTGCAGCTGCCATAGGTTGGCGGCCACGCCGATCGCGGCGATCGCGTAGATCACGAGGAGTCGATTCCGCGTCCACGACACCCCGGTCGCCGCCGAGGCGCCAACGACGAGGACGACGACCGCGACGGGGTAGAGGTAGCGGGGATCGGTAGCGCGGCGAAGCGGTCCGGAGACGAGAGCGCCGAGCGCCCAGAGCGCGATCAGGACGCCGAGGGCGATCCACAGCGATCGCGGTACGCGCCCGAGCACCAATCGCCACGCGAGCGCGACCACGGCGACCACGGCGAGCGTTGGGCCGGCCTCGGGCGTCGGGACGTCGCCGGGACCGAGATCGAGCCCCGACAACGTGCCGACCGCGGTGCTCAGCGATTGGTATCCCCAGGACGGCAGCAAGAGGATGTTCTCGAGCGGCGACCTGGTTCTGGGGGTCGTCGCCGCTCGACCCCTGCGCCCACAGCCACCAGACCGTGTAGAGCACGGCCGGGACGGCCGCGATCCAGATCCGTCGCCGGCGGTCGTCGCCGAGCAGCACCCCGACCCCGACCCCGACGACGAAGGCAAGCGCGACGCTGTAGGTGGCGACGCCCAGACAGAGCAGCCCGCAGGCGGACAGATCACCCATCCGGTCGCCGCGATCGAGCATCAGCAGCGCCCCGAGCCCGCAGGAGAGCGAGAACAGGACGGTGAACCCGTTGCCGGTGACCAGGTGTCCGAAATCGGAGCCGAACAGCAGCAGGACCGCGGTTGGGGCGAGCGCGGCGGCGGCCCCGATCCGCCGCGATACATAGGCGAAGAAGAGCGCCGCCATCAGCACGACCGATGCCAGCGTCAGCAGCCGGAAGGGGAGATAGCCGGCGCCGAACGTCTCCAGAATCGCCTTGTAGACGAGCCGGGTGACGAGCAGGAGATGGCCGTTGTACGGGTCGAGCGCGCCGCCGAGATCGAGATGCGGTGACTGGGATAGCCAGACGAGCTCGTCGGTGGAGTAGGACTGGCCGCGGCCCTGCCAGAGGATGATCAGCGCCGCGACCGAGGCGAGCGCGCCGAAGATCGGCCAGGCCGACCTGATCGACGCGGCTCCCGGTGAGCGGCGACGGGGCGCGGGCCCGGTCCGGTTGCCGCCTCTGAGCCAGGCTCGAACCCACCGTTGCCGCAGTCTAGAGGCCGGTTGGGTCGTCGGCGGCCGCGCCCGCGGCCGATCTCAGGCGCTGACGAACGGGCGCCGCTCCGGCGAGCCGAGCTCGTCGAGCAGGCCCTCGAGCGCGGCGAGCGCCGCCGCGGGATCCGGACGCGAGTGCTGGGCGGTGATCCAGACCGCGGTGCCGAAGCCGCCCGCGGTCAGCTCGATCGCGATCCGCCCGAACGCGCCGTGCTGCGCGCAGCGCCAGGCGAGGACCCGCTCGGGGTCGCGGTCGGTGACCTCGATCGGGATCGGGTGCGTGGAGCCGACCAAGCCGCCCATCCATGACTCCATCCGGCTCAGATCGTCGGCGAGCTCCCAGAGCTCGGGCGCCGACTTGACCAGGGTGCGCTTTGCCTTCGATTCCATCAGCGCGGGCTTCAACCAGCTGCCCGCGTCTCCTGCCCCGGATCGAGCCCTTGCAGGCCTCGATCTTGCAGCGACGAAAGCTCAGAAGAAGGCCCCGCCCTTGTACTCGCCGAATACGTCGCGCATCGCGCCGCAGGCCTCGCCGATCGACGCCCGGTCGCGGAGCGCCTCCTTGATCGGGCCGAGCAGGTTGACGTCGCCGCGAGCCGCGTCTCGGATCTCCTCGAGCCGTCGCTCGACGAGCTCCTGGTCGCGGTCGGCCTTGAACCTCGCCAGGCGGTCGAGCTGGCGCCGCTCGGATTCCGGATCGACGCGGAGGATGTCGACGTCGTCGACCGTGTCGGTGACGTACTTGTTGACGCCGACGATGATGTCCTGCCCGGTCTTGTAGCGCTCGTGGTAGGAGAGCGCCGAGGCCTCGATCTCGCGCTGGATGAACTCGAGCGCTTCGACCGAGCCCCCGAGCTCGGAGACCTGCTCGATCAGCTCCCACGCGCGCGCCTCGATCTCGTCGGTCAGCGACTCGACGAAGTACGAGCCGGCGAACGGGTCGACGGTCTCGGGGGCGCCGGACTCGTGCGCGATCACCTGCTGGGTACGGAGCGCGATCCGCGCCGAGCGTTCGGTCGGCAGCGCGAGCGCCTCGTCGAAGCCGTTCGTGTGCAGTGACTGGGTGCCGCCGCAGACCGCCGCGAAGCCCTGCAGCGCCACCCGGATGATGTTGACCTCGGGCTGCTGGGCCTGCAGGGTCACTCCGCCGGTCTGGGTGTGGAAGCGGATCCTCTGCGAGCGCTCGTCCGTGGACCCGAACCGCTCGCGGACGATCCGCGCCCACATCCGCCGCACGGCACGGAACTTGGCGATCTCCTGGAAGACGTTGTTGTGGCAGTTGAAGAAGAACGCGAGCCGAGGCGCGAACTCGTCGATTCGCAGCCCGCGCTCGAGCGCCGCCTCGACGTAGGCGATCGCGTTCGAGAGCGTGAATGCGACCTCCTGGACCGCCGAGCAGCCCTTTTCGCGGATGTGATAGCCGGAGATCGAGATCGTGTTCCACCTCGGCACGTTCTCGCGGCAGTACTCGAAGATGTCGGTCGTCAACCGCATCGTCGGCTCGGGCGGGTAGATGTAGTTGCCGCGGGCGACGTACTCCTTCAGGACGTCGTTCTGGACCGTGCCGCGGAGCTCCTTCGAGGGCACCCCCTGTTCGTCGCCGACCAGCTCGTAGAGCAACAGCAGGATCGCGGCCGGAGCGTTGATCGTCATCGAGGTCGAGACCTCGTCGAGCGGGATCGCATCGAAGCAGATCCGCATGTCCTCGATCGTGTCGATCGGAACCCCGGTGCGCCCGACCTCGCCCGCGCACAAGGGGTCGTCGGAGTCGCGCCCGAGCTGGGTCGGCAGGTCGAAGGCCATCGAGAGGCCGGTCGAGCCATGCTCGATCAGGTAGCGGTAGCGGTTGTTGGTGTCCTCGGGCGTCGCGAACCCCGCGTACTGGCGCATCGTCCAGAGCCGGTCGCGGTACATCCCCTCATGGATCCCACGCGTGAACGGGTACTGACCGGGTTCGCCGAGGCGCTCGTCGAGCCCCGGGGCGAGGTCGCCGGACTCGTAGAGCCGGTCGATCTCGATCCCCGAGTCGGTGAACACCCGCTCGTCGTCAGGTCCGACGACCGGGGCAACGAACCGGTTCAGCTCCTCGTTCATGCGCGGCAGTCTAGGCGCGGGCCGGGGTCCGCACGATCAGCCGGCACGGACGCGATGATCGCCCGGCCTGCGATCTAGCGCATCTTCTCGAGCCGTTCCGCGAGCCTGTTCATCCCCCGCTCGCGCGCTGCGGCAGCCGCCGCCGCCCAGTCGGTCGCCGCGTCGGCCGGGCGCTCGACCCCCGCGTCGCGGAGGGTCGCGATGTCCTTGAAGGCGAGCAGCTCGTCGCGAGAGTCGATCAGGGTCGTCCGTAGCTTCGGTCGCGGGATGCGGATCGCCGCGTCGAGCAAGGCCTCGAGCGACCCGTGCTCGCGCAGCAGCTCGGCAGCGGTCTTCTCGCCGACCCCCTTGGCGCCCGGGAGGCCGTCGGAGGGATCGCCGCGCAGCGCGATGAAGTCGGGGACCAGCTCGGGCCCGATCCCGTAGCGTCTCAGGACCTCCTTCGGGGTCACCGGCTCGCCTCCCCGGACGCCGGTGCGGACGTAGAGCACCGTGACCTCGTCGGTCGCGCATTGGAACATGTCGCGGTCGCCGGTGAGCAGCAGCGCCCGCCCTCCGGCCTCGGACTCCACCCGGGCGTAGGAGCCGAGCAGGTCGTCCGCTTCGAGCGAGTCGTGGTCGGCGACCGTCCATCCGAAGGCGCTGAAGAAGTCGCGGCTTGCCGCCCATTGCGGGACGAGCTCGGCGGGCATCTCGGGCCGGGCGGCGTGATAGCCGCGATAGAGGTCGACCCGGTAGGCAGCCGCGTCGGGACCGAAGCAGAGCACGACCGCCCGCGGGGAGTGCTGCTCGAGCTCGACCAGGATCAGGTTGGTCGCCCCGAGCAGCGCGTTGACCGAGACGCCGTCGTCATCGGTGATCGTCTTCGGCAGCGCGAAGAACGCCCGGTAGAGCATCGAGGGCGCGTCGACTGCGAGCAGCGGACCGGACACCGCGCCACCGTATCGAGCGCCCTCGCTCGAGGGCGTGCGCGCTCAGCGAGCGCCGGCGCGTGCCGCGATCGCCTCCTCGACCGCGTCGGCCATGCGCTCGGCCGGCGCCGGGTACTGATACCGGGCGACGGCGTCGGCGGCGCGGTGCGACGAGGTCGCCGTGCGCGAGCCCGGCGAGCGCCGCAGAGATCGCCGCGGGATCGTCGGCGCGGACCGGTTCGGAGCCGAGCTCGGCGATCACCCTCCCGGCTTCGGTTCCGGCGGCGAGCGCGAGGATCGGCCGCCGGGCGGCCAGGTACTCGAACAGCTTGATGTTGAGAAGCTGGGAGCGGGTCGGCTGGGCGAGCAACAGGAGCGCGTCCGCCTCGCGCTGCAGGGCGAGCGCCCGGGCGCGGTCGAAGCTGCCGACGCAGACGATCCGCGCCGGAGAGACGTCGGCGGCGAGCAGCCGCCGCTCGTCGTCGGTCAGCGGGCCGGCGACGACGAGCTCGAGCTTTGCCGCGGCGCCGGGATCGTCGCGGGCGAGCCCGGCGAGCGCCTCGACCAGCGGCTGCGGGTCGCGCCCGTAGCTGCCGAACCGCCCCGTGTAGACGAGCGACACCCGTTCCGGGTCGAGCAACCCGGTCGGCCCCGTCGCGGCCTCGCCGCCCGCATCGGGGTCCCAGCCGTTCGGGATCAGCAGCGGGTCGGCGACGCCGCGGTCGCGGAGGTCGGCCGCCGCCGGCTCGGAAACGCAGACGACCGCGTCGGCGGCGCCGAGCCAGCGGCGTTCGAGCCGGGCGTCGAGCCGGCGCTGGAACGCGGTCGGGAACTCGGGCCGCAGCGGCTCGAACGTCCACGCGTCGCGCACGTCGGCGACCCAAGGCATGCCGCGCCGCTGGAGTGCGATCCCTACGGCGTGCGCCGATTCAGGCGGTGACGTCGTGATCACGCAGTCGAAGCGGCGTTCGCGCGCCAGCGCCAGCGCCCGCGAGCGCGCGAACGGAGCCCAGGCCGCGACCAGCGCCTCCGGGACCAGCACCCTGCTCAGCGGGTGCGGCCGTCCGCTGTAGGTCGCCGAGTCGAACATCGCGTCGATCCGGTCCCTGCCGTGCAGCCGCGCGCGCCACAGCTGGGCGTCGGCCGTGCGCACGACCTCCTCGCCGTGCTCGCCGCGATCCGCCCCGTAGGCGGCCGTGGTCAGCACCGTCACCTCGTTGCCGAGCCGCCGAAGCCACTTCGCCATCGCCGCGGGCCGCAGCACGCCGGTGTCCCGGCAGGGCGGGTAGAAATAGGCGACGAGGAGGACCCGCCGGCTCATCGCCCCAGCTTGCGGCGGCGCACGGCGATCGCCTCGACGTAGGCGCCGTCCATCCGGTCGACCAGCCGCGGCCAGCTCCACTCCGCGACCGCTCTCGATCGGCCGCGCTCACCCATCTTCGCCCGCCGCTCGGGCCCCGATCGCGCGAGCTCCTCGAGCGCCGCGGCGACCGCGCCCGGATCCCCTCGCTCGACCACCAGACCGGTCTCGCCCTCGTCGATCACCGCGCGCACGCCCGGATAATCGCTGGCGATCGCCGGCAGGCCGCACGCCATCGCCTCGATCAGGACGATCCCGAACGACTCCGGAGGCTCGGTTGTGAGCAGGAAGAGGTCGGCTGCGCGAAGAACCCCGGGCAGCTCGGAATGCGGAACGGCGCCGAGGAAGTGGACACGCTCGCCGACCCCGGCGCCTCGCGCCTTTGCCCGGAAGCCGTCGAGCAGCTCGCCGCCGCCCGCGACGACGAGGTGAACCCGCTCGTCGCCGAGCCGGGCGAGGGCCTCGATCGCGACGTCGACCCGCTTGAAGTGGTGGGCCCGGTCGAGGGTGGCGACGAACGCGGCGACGAGCGCGTCGTCGCCGATTCCGAGCCGCTCGCGGACGCCCTCGTCGGGACCGGGGCGGAACAGCTCGGCATCGACGCCGTTCGGCATCTCGACCAGCTTCGACGGGTCCTTCGCGGCCGGTTCGCGCGAGGTAGGGGACCGACTCGGCGTGATCCGGCGAGAGCACGCAGACGCGGTCGGCGCTGCGGATCAACAGGGGGGCGACCGAGTGCTCGTAGGCCTCGAACAGCGCTCCCCGGGTCCCGGTGCCGACGAGCCGGTTCTTGTAGTGGACGAGCAGCGCCTGCTCGCGGCGCCTCGAGGACAGGCGTCCGAGCAGGGTGAGCTCGGAGCCGAAGATGAACGGATAGTGCAGGTGGACGACGTCGAACCCCGAGATCGCCGCGATGCTCGGGATCAGCGGGGCGTTGCCGATCGCGAGCACGGGCCTGATCCGGTGGATCTCGGCGCCGCCCGGATCGGGCGCCTCGCCCTCGGCGGGCGCGGTGAAGACCTCGACCCGGTGGCCCCGCGCCGCCTGCTCGCGGGCGAAGCGGGCGGCGGTGTTGCCGGCTCCCCCCGGGTACGGCGGGAAGGTCGCGGTCAGATGCGCGATTCGCAGCCGACGCTCAGCCGCGCCGCCGCCGCCGCTAATCGCCCGCGCCGACGAGCCGTTCGACCCCGGTCTGCTCGATCGTCATCCGCAGGCCCTCGCGCAGCTCGACCTGCGGCTCCCAGCCGAGCAGCTGCTTGGCCCGTGTGATGTCGGGCTGGCGCACCTGAGGGTCGTCGGTGGGCAACGCCTCGTAGACGATCTCCGAGCGCGACTCGGTGACCTCGATCACGACCTGGGCGAGCTCGACCAGCGTGAACTCGTCGGGGTTGCCGACGTTCACCGGCTCGTGGACGTCGGCCTCGGCCATCGCGACGTAGCCGCGGATCTGGTCGTCGACGTAGCAGAAGCTGCGGGTCTGGCTGCCGTCCCCGAACACGGTCAGCGGCTTGTCCTGAAGCGCCTGGCGGAGGAAGGTCGGGATCGCGCGGCCGTCGTGGGGCCTCATCCGAGAGCCGTACGTGTTGAACGTCCGGACGATCCCGGTGTCGACGCCCTGCTGGCGGTGGTAGGCCATCGTCAGCGCCTCGGCGTAGCGCTTCGCCTCGTCGTAGACGCCGCGCGGGCCGATCGGGTTGACGTGCCCCCAGTAGGACTCCGGTTGGGGGTGGACCTGGGGGTCGCCGTAGACCTCGGACGTCGACGCGAGCACGAACCGGGCACGCTTCTTCTTCGCCAGCCCGAGCATGTGGTGGGTGCCGTAGGAGCCGACCTTGAGCGTGTGCAGCGGCAGGCGCAGGTAGTCGATCGGGCTCGCCGGCGAAGCGAGGTGATAGACGACGTCGATCGGCTCGTCGATGTAGAACGGCTCGGTCAGGTCGTGCTGGATGAAGCGGAACGCGTCGTCGCGAATGTGTTCGACGTTCTGCAGCGAGCCGGTGTCGAGGTTGTCGACGCAGATCACCCTGTGGCCCTCGCGCAGCAGGTGATCGGACATGTGCGAGCCCAGGAATCCGGCGCCACCGCTGATCAGGCAGGTGCTCATCGCGGGCCGAGGATAGCGTCGCGGGGGGCGCCGCTGCGGCGGCCGGGATTGACCCTGGCGTGGAAGCTGCAGCCGCCGAACGAGCCCGCCGCCCGGCCGTCGTCAACCGCGGCGGAATCGACCCCGACCGGGCCCGGGTAGCGCTCGAGCTGCTCGAAGGCAACGCTGCGGCGCTGAGTCGGATCGCCCGCCGACACTCGCTCTGCCGCGAGGACGCCGACGACGCGCTGCAGCGGGCGACGCTGATCCTGCTCACCAAGGGCCCGCCGATCGACCCGGGCCGGCTGATCGCCTGGATGGCGGTCGTCACCAAGCACGAGGCGATGGCGGTGCGGCGCACCCGCGAGCGGCTCCTGTGCTGTCTCGCCCCCGCCGATGCCGGGCCCACGGTCGACCGTCTCGACGCGGTCGCGCACGACGGTCCCGACCCCGCCGAGTGCGCCGAACGCCGCGAGCGTCTCGATCGGGCACGAGCCGCCCTCGCCGCGTTGAAGGCGAACGAGCGGATCGCGATTCTGCTTCAGGCCCAGGGCTACTCCTACGTGGAGATCTGCGAGCTCTGCGGCTGGACGTACACGAAGGTCAACCGCTGCCTGGCCGAGGGACGGGCCGCGCTGCGGGGGGCGAGGTCGTCTCCGGCGGCGGCGGGTCGACCAGGTCCCTGACCCCCGGCGCGTACGGCGACCAGCGTGGCTTCGCGAGGTGGTTGCGAAGCGCCTTCTCGGCTCCCGGGTAGTACTGGATGTTGTACGAGTTCTGCGGATCGACGCCGCGGTAGTAGATCAGCATCTTGACCCGGTCGTGGGCCTCGGCCCAGCGGAAGAGGCTGCCGGTGAAGGCGCCGCTCTGGTCGTTGTCCCAGGGGCCGTACTCGCCGATCACGAACGGCCACTTGTCCCAGCGATCGAAGAACGCCTTGCCCGCGTCGAACGCACCCGCGAACTTCGAGTAGATGTCGAACCCGACCCAGTCGACGTAGCCGCCGCCGGGCCAGTAGTCGCCTGGCTGGTTGCCGCTGATGTTCGGCGAGCCGAAGCTCTGCGGAACCCACATCATCGCGACCCGCGGGCGGGGCAGCTGCGGCGGGACCGGCAGCGGGATCCCGGCCGGTCCGCCGTCGTAGACGGGGTCGTTCTCGGATTTGGCCCTGCAGGATCCGCGGCAGATCCATGCCGCGCAGCCGCCGGTTGATCGTCGCCCTCGAGCCGCCGCGGACGAGCAGGGTGAACCGGCGCCAGGCGAGCCTGTACCAGCGGGTCCCGTGCCCATGGCGGCGGGCCGAGCCGTCAGAGTTGTAGGCGGAGTAGGCGTTCCAGTGGCCGTTCATCTCGGCCATCAGCCGGATGTAGACCGTCTGGCCGGTCTCGGCGATCGTGCGGGCGAGGCGCAGGACGTAGCGGTCGTCCTTGCCGCGGGCGATCTGGCGAGGCGTGATCAGCTCCTCACCCTCGCCGGTCGCGGTCGAGAGGCTGAGCACGCCCCGCGTATCGGTCGCCCCCCACCGGTACAGCGCGCCGGTGGTCAGCGGCACGCGCCAATGAAAGAAGTCCTGGAGCACCGCCGGGTGTGCGCCGACCTGGTTCGAGAACCGATCGAAGTCGGCGACCGCCCCGGTGTCGGAGACGCCGTGGTAGGCGTGGCCGTTGGCGGGGGCGTAGGTCGCCGCGGGCGCGATCGCCGGCGCCGCAGCCAGCGCCACCATGCTCGCGAGCAGGGAGATTGCCGCCGTCGACCTCGCGTCCATCAGACGTTGAACACCGTAGCGACGCGTCCGGAGCGGCCCGGACCGCGTCGCTCAGCCGAGCAGCTTCGCCTTCTGGGTCGCGAACTCCTCGGCGGTGAGCAGGCCCTGCGAGTGCAGGTCGGCGAGCGTCTTCAGCTGCTCGACCGTGTCCTGCGCGCCGCCCGGCCCCGCGGGCGCGGCGGGCGCGTTCATCCCGACGAACGTCTCGGCGACCTCGCCGAACATCTGCCGCATGCTCTCGCGGCCGCCGTCGTCGGCGATCGTCGCGTACGCCCAGGTGCCGCTCGGGTCCTCGGCGTCGTACCAGACCGGGTAGCGATCGCCCTGGCGCGGGATCTCGACCCGCGAGACGGTCCTCGTCTTCTCGGCGTCGAAGGGCGCACCGCCGTCCAACGGCTCGACCCGGAAGACCATCTTGACGCGCGGGTTGTCGTTGACGGTCATCCCCGTGTCCTGAACCGAGATCACGGTCCCGGCGCCCTTGAGCCCGGTCTCCAGCAGATTCGCAGCCTGCTTCTTCTTGCTCTTGAAAAGTGCCATGCCGCCCACCCTAACCGCAGCCGGCGCACGGACCTCGTAATCGCCGCGCCGGAACCAGCGGAGGGGGTGGGATTCGAACCCACGGACCGGGGGTTGCCCGATCAACAGCTTTCAAGGCTGCCGCATTCAACCGCTCTGCCACCCCTCCGGGTCGAGCTCAGTCTGACGCGATCGCCGGGCGCGAGGCGGGCGGCGGCCCCGGAATACCCTTCGCCGGGATGGCCGAGTGGCGGAACTGGGCCGGCGACCAGGTCGGCTCGCCGGTGGCGATCGAGCGGCCGGCGAGCAGGGAGCAGCTCGCCGACGCGGTACGCCGCGCCGCCGAGCGCGGTCTGCCGATCAGAGCGGTCGGCTCCGGCCATTCGTTCAGCGAGGCCGCGCTCACCGACGGCGTCGTCCTCGAGCTCGGGCTTCTCGACCGGGTGCTCGCCGTCGACCGCGACCGAGGGCTGGTGACGGTCGAGGCCGGGATCGTGCTCGGCGACCTCAACCGCCGCCTCGACGTGCTCGGGCTCGCGTTCGAGAACCTCGGCGACATCGACCGACAGACGCTCGCCGGGTCGATCTGCACCGGCACGCACGGCACCGGAGCGCGGATGCCGAGCGTCTCGGCGCAGGTCGAAGCGGTCGAGTTGGTGCTCGCCGACGGCCGCTCGCTCGAGGTCTCGGCCCGGTCCGCTCCGGGTGCGCTGTCCGCCGCCCGGATCTCCCTCGGCGCGCTCGGGATCATCTACGCGGTCACGGTCCGGGTGGTGCCCGCCTTCACGCTCGATCGCGTCGACGCCCCGCGTCCGCTGGCCGAGACGCTCGAACGGCTCGAGAAGCTCAATGCATCCAGCGACCACTTCGAGTTCTACGTCTTCCCGCACACCGAGACGGCCCTCTGCCGCGACAGCCGGCGCTCTGCCGAGCCGCCGCGCCCACGCCACCCGGCGCTCGTCTACGCGCAGGAGGTGATGCTCGAGAACTGGGTCGGCCGGCTGTTCGCGCTCACCGGGCGTCGGGTGCCGTCGCTGCGGCCGCGGCTCGCACGGCTCTCGGCCCGGGGCGTCGGGCGGACGACCAAGGTCGACCGCAGCTTCAGGGTGTTCGCCAGCGAGCGCCGGATCAGGTTCACCGAGATGGAGTACGCGATCGGGCGCGAACACGCCGCCGAGGCGGTGCGGCGGGTGCTCGCGCTTGCCGGGCGTCCCGAGATCGGCGTCGCGTTTCCGATCGAGGTCCGCTTCGCACCAGCCGACGACGTCATCCTCAGCGGCGCCTACGCTCGCGACACCTGCTACATCGCCGTCCACCAGGACCGCCGGCTCGACTGGGAGCCCTACTTCCGGGGCGTCGAGAAGATCATGGAGAGCTACGACGGCAGACCGCACTGGGGCAAGCGCCATTTCCAGACCGCCGAGACGCTCGCGCCCCGCTACCCGCGCTGGGCCGAGTTCCAGGCGCTGCGTCGCGATCTCGACCCCGACGGCCGCTTCGCCAACGCCTACACCGACCGCGTCCTCGGCCCGATCGCATAATCTCGGGACATCGCGCTGCGACGCTTCAACTTCCGGAGCCCCGAGTTCGAGTACGACGAGACCGATCCGCCCGGCTTTCGGTGCGGCGCGGTGCGCATGCGCGAGGCAATCGGGGGCGAGAAGCTCGGCGCGAGCCTCTATGAGATCCCGGCGGGAGAGGCGGTCTGCCCGTACCACTACGAGGATCCCGAGGAGGAGTGGCTCCTCGTCCTCGGGGGCACCCCCTCGGTGCGCACGGTCGAAGGGGAGGAGGAGCTCGCCGCGGGCGAGGCGGTCTGCTTTCCGGCCGGGCCGGCGGGCGCCCACCAGGTCCTCAACCGCGCCGCCGAGACCGCCCGGGTGTTGATGGTCTCGACCCGCACCCATCCGGCGATTGCGGTCTATCCGGACGGCGACAAGATCGGCACCTTCACCGGGCGCGAGGCCGACAGCAAGATGTTTCGCCGCGAGTCCGCGGTCGGCTACTACGACGGCGAGACCGAGGACGGCCCCTAGAGGAACGCCTTGCCCTCGCCCCGGTAGGTCGACGCCTCGTCGACGATCCGGTCTCCCTCGACCAGGTACAGCGAGTTGAAGTGCTCGCAGAGCTCGCCCGCCTTCGCGTGACGCAGATAGACGCGGTCGCCGACTCGCAGCTGGTATGCGGCCGCGCCGAGCACCGGCGTCTGGACCTCACCGGCGCCCTCCTCGCGGTCGAACCGCAGCCCGCCGGGCAGATACGGCTCCGGAAGGCGCTCGGAGCCGGCGGCGCCGGAGGCGAGATAGCCGCCGCCGAGCAGCGTCGCGACGCCTCCCACCGGGCGCCGGACCACCGACAGACAGAAGAACGCCGCCGGCTCGAGCTCGAGCGAGCGGTAGTGGTCGAACAGCGTCGGTGCGTAGAACCCCGAGCCGGCCGCGAGCTCGGTGACGATCCCCGCCGCCGCCGTCCGCGCGAGGCTCCCGGTCCCGCCGCCGTTGATGAACGCGAGCTCGCCGCCGTGTCGGGCGAGCGTCTCGCGGACCGCGGCGACCATTCGCGGCAATCGGTCGGCGATCTCACGCTCGGATGCCGACTGCATCGTCCTGATCGCGGCGCTGCGGAGCGGCCTGCCGGCGATCCGGTCGCCGACCCCCGCGATCTGTCCCTCGTAGGCGAGCAGCCCGGCGAGCCGGGTTCCCGGCCGCTCCTCGATCTCCTCCGCCATCCGCGCGGCGCGCGAGGGGTCGTGGACCGGCGAGCGCTTCGGCCCGATCCGGGCCACCCGCCCTCCGAGCGGCCACCAGCCGAGGTCGAGGTCGAGGCAGACGCGCAGCTGAGCGGGGCCACCACCGATCGCGCCCTCGATCAGGTCGAGATGCGGCCGGTCGTCGACCATCAATACGGGCGCCCGCTCGGGAGCCTCGGCCGCGAGCCGCGCGACTCGGGCGATCGCGCCGCGGTCCACCGAGGGGTAGGCGACGACGAGATCGTCGAATCCTTGCCCGGCGAGGTGCAGGGCCTCGGACGGCGTGTAGGCGAGGATTCCGGCGAAGCCGGGGTCGAGGTCGAGGATCCGGCGCAGGACCGCGGTGCAGCGGACCGACTTCGAGGCGACGCGGATCGGCAGTCCCGCCGCCTGGTCGAGCAGCCGGCGCGCGTTTCGCGCCATCGCGTCGAGGTCGACGAAGGCGAAGGGTGGGGTGGCCGTCGCGAGGATCGAGTCGTAGCGGGCCTTCAGCAGCTCGCGCTCGACGGTCTGGTCTGCTCGGCTCACGGCGCGGGCGAGCGTATCTGGCCGCCGCGGGACCGGTATCGGCGAACCCCGATCGGGTATCTAGAATCGGCTGCCCCTGGAGAGGTGGCCGAGTGGCTGAAGGCACTCGCCTGCTAAGCGAGTAGGGGGCGCAAGCTCTCTCGCGGGTTCGAATCCCGCCCTCTCCGTTGCTTCGGTCTTGCCGGCTCGAGTGCGGCCGAGGCCGGCCGGCGAGGTGTGGTCGCGGGTCAATGGCGACGATCGAGGTGAACGGAGCCGCCCTCCACTACGAGGAGCGCGGCAGCGGGCCGCCGCTCTTGCTCGTGCACGGAACCGGCGCCTACGCCGATGTCTGGTCACCGGTGCTCGAGGGACTGGCGCGCACCTACCGTGTCATCGCCTATGACCGGCGAGGCTTCGCACGGTCGTCGGACGCGCCTCGCGGCGCGCTTGCGGACCAGGCCCGTGACGCCGCCGAGTTGCTGGAAGCACTCGACGCTTTCCCCGCAACCGTGGTCGGCTGGAGCGGCGGCGGCGTCATTGCGCTCGACCTGGCAGCTTCCTACCGTGATCTCGTCGCCGCGCTCGTCTTGGCCGAGCCCGGGGTGCACATGCTCACCCATCCAGCCCGCTCCACGCTCGGGATGTCGGCCCGTTTGGGCTTCCAGAGATACGTGCGGCGCGACCCGACGGCGGCCGCACTGACGATGTACAGGTGGTCGGGCGGTTACAAGACAGGTGGCAACGGCTTCGACGCCTTCCCTGAGGCGTGGCGGGAGCAGATGATCGCCCATGCCCCCGCGACTCTCCGGGAGATGGATCAGATGATGCGTCCCTACCCGTCGCGCGCAGCGATTCGCTCGATCGCCTGTCCGGTGACGGTGATCGAGGGCGAGCTGAGTGACCGGGCGTTCGTCACGGCCGATGCGTTCGTGATGCGGTTGCTGCCCCAAGCGCGGATGGTTCTGCTGCCCGGCGCTGCGCACATGCTCCACGTTGATCAGCCGGAGCTCTGGGTCGAGGCCGTCGCCGAGCCGACTGCTCGAGTGCCGTCGCCCGCGGCCGCGCCGATTTCATAGGCGCAATAGTCCGACGACGGTCGGGGAGTAGAGTCGCCAGACGAGCTAAAGGAGGCACCATGTACGCGCGGATAGCAGAGTTCGAGGGCGACCCGGATCGGATCGACGAGGCCGTCGACGCGGCCCGCAAGCAGGCCGAAGCCAATTGGGACTCACCGCCCGAGGGCCTCGAGAGTGCCAAGGAGCTATGGATGCTCCTCGACCGCGAGAACGCGGTAGGCCTGGGCATAACGTTGTTCGAGACCGAGGAAGACATGCGCCGTGCGGATGCGGCGTTGAACGCGATGTCGCCGGCGGCCCCGGGTGGACGCCGGACGAACGTGGCCTTCTACGAGGTGGGTCTGCACAAGCAGCGCGACTAGCGGGATCCGAGCTGCTCTCCGAGGGCGGCGTCGAGGTCCGCCTCGAACTCGGCGAGATCCGGGAGGACGTCGCGGTCGCCGGCGATCCCGAAGTAGACGCCCCCGTCGTAGCTGAGGACCCCGATCGAGAGCGCGTGGCCCTGCGGCGAGAGAGGAACAAAGGGATAGATCGCCTCGACCCGGCGACCGAGCAGGTAGAACGGCACCTGCGGGCCCGGGACGTTGGAGACGACGAGGTTCCATGACAGCGGCCGGGAGATCACGTCGGCGAGCACCCGGTTGACCGTCGGCGGGGTCCAACCCGTGGCCTCGATGATCAACGACGCGGCTCGGGCCTGCTCGGAGCGCTTCAGGCGCTCGGTCTCGGCGTGGATCGCAGCCAGCCGAGCGGTCGGGTCGAGCTCGCCGATCGGCAGCGGGACGAGCAGGGTGGCGATCCGATTGCCGAGCTCGAGATCCTCGTCGGGCCGGCGGATGCTCATCGGGACGAGGGCCACGATCTGCGGCGGGATCGGCTCGGAGCGACGCTCGAAGAGTCGCCGCAGCGCCCCGGCGGCGACCGAGAGAATGACGTCGTTGACGGTTGCCTCGGTCCCCGTCCGTGCCGACTTCAGCGCCTCGAGCTCCGTATCGGCGAAGGCGACGCGCCGGTCGCGTCCGATCTCCTGGTTGAGAAAGGTTCGGTGCACGGTGGGGCCCGCGGCGGCGAGCTTCGCGAACGACTCCGCGGTCCGCATCACCCGCCCCGCGGTCGAGCGCGGCATCCCCAGCGCCTCGCGTGCCGCCTTCTGCGCGACCCGCAGAGGGGCGCGGACCCGGTCCGATGCCGCGCGGACGAAGAGCATCTCGGGGCTCGGCTCGTCGGGCTCGGTGCGCTCGGCCGGAAGCTCGATCTCGCTCCCCTCGGGGCTCGGATCGAGGATCACGGTCCCGACGTCGACCGCGGCGACGCCGTCGACGAGCGCGTGGTGGGTCTTGCTGACGTACGCGTGCCGGCCGCCTTCGAGCCCCTCGACCAGATAGAGCTGCCAGAGCGGCCGGTTCAGGTCGAGCGGCTCCGACATCACCCTTCCGACCAGCTCGCGCAGCTCCGCGGGGTCGCCCGGCGCCGGCAACGCGACCCGGCGAACGTGCCAGCTCAGGTCGAAGCGCGCGTCGTCGGTCCATTCCGGGTTGCTGAGGTTGAGTGGCGTCGGTGTTACGCGCTGACGGAAGCGCGGCACCAGCGCGAGGCGCCCGTCGACGTGGTCGAGTAGCCGCTCGAAGTCGGGTGGCTCGCCGTCGACGACGATGGTCGCCCCGACGTTTACGTGGATCGGCCCTCGCTCGGCGACGAGCGAGGACATGTCGGAGGCCGATAGCCGGTCGCTCACCCGGCGCCGGCGGGTGGGTCGCCCGCCATGAACTCGGCGAGACCCTCCTTCGCCTGACCCCGGATCTTCGCCTGCACCGGAGGCGACCAGCCGAGCAGCACTCCGGTCGGGCCGAGCGCCTGGCGGCTCCAGCGCCAGAGGTCGAACTGGTCGTGATGCTCGGCGATCAGGCCGTCCTCGAACCGAAAGCCGGCGGTGATCACGTTGTGGACCCTGCGCCCCGTGGTCGAGAAGGTGTAATCGGCGACCCAGTTCGCCGAACCGAGCTCGCCCTCGGCCTCGACGTCGGAGTAGCTCAGCTCGAGATCCTTGCCGCGCTCACAGAGCATCCTCCACATCGCCCCGACCTCTGCGCCGCGCAGGTTGGTGAATACCGGATCGGAGAAGCGGGCGTTCGCCGTATAGCAGGCGGCCATCGTCTCACCGTCATGGCGTTGGAAGGCCGAGTAGAAGCGCTCGATCAGCGCCGCGTTGGCTGCCTCGTCGGCCGGCATGAACCGATCCTATCCACGCTCGACCGAGCGTCGCTCGGGAGGCGGGCAAACGCGGGGTGCAATCCTGTGCTCAGGGGTAACGAGAGAGCGGGATCCCGCCACAGGTGTTCGTGATGGGAACGCTGATCTTCGTCACCGGCGTCCTGGTCGCGATCGCCGCCTGGATCGCCCAGCGCCGGCGCCCGGCCGTACCCGCAGTCGGCTCCCGCCGGGTAGCGCTTCGAAGCCCGATCAGGACGTCGAGCCGGCGGGCTGGATCAGCTCCACCGCGACCCCGTCGGGATCGCTGGAGTAGAAGACCCTCGCTCCCTTCCAGGCGCCCGGCGAATCGATCCTCGTTGGATCTCCGCCGACCGGCACGCCGGCGTTGCGTAGCCGGCTGTGGACCGCGTCGGCGTCCGCGACCCGCAACGAGATGTGAGTCGCGCCCGGGTCGTTGGGCTGTGGCCGGCTCGGCGCACCACGGGGCTCGACGTACTCGATCAGCTCCAGCACCTGCCCGTGCGGGAGCTCGAGGTCCGCCCAGCGGACGGTCGCCCCGGCGATTCCGGTGATCTCGAACTCCTCCCCGGTCGCCTCGCCGCGCGCGCGGAGCTCGAGGCCGAGCAGGCCGCAGTAGAAGCCGATCGAGCGGTCGAGGTCTCCGCTCGTCACCGAGACGTGGTCGAGAGCCGTCGCCCGCCATGCCCCGTCGCCGCACGGCTCCGCGTCGTCGGCGCGCAGATGATCCGGAATCAGGTCCCGCGCGAACACGTCCTCGAGCGTCTCGTGCCTGCGGATCAGCGTCGCCTCGCCGCCGGTCACGAGGGCGGTTCCCGGTCGGGGCAGCGCGTTGAAGTTGGTGGCGCCCGGATCCTGGTAGGCGCCGGTGTCGAGGAAGGCGAGCACGTCGCCGGGCGCGACCGGCGGCAACTCGGCGTCGGCGACGATCACGTCGAGCGCGCAGGTGCGCCCGGTGATGTCGGCGACGATCGGCGTCCCGGTCGTCGGCCCCGATACCGGAAGGCAGCTCCACCGGTTGAACTCGAGGTTCACGTCCGGCAGATAGGCGTCCGACGAATCGGTCTCCACCCAGGTCAGCGGGATCGGCTCCGTCTGGCGCTTCACGTTCCCGACCGTCGCGAGGTGGATGCCGGCGTCGGCGTACAGCGCCCGCCCGGGCTCGATCTCGAGCCGCACCTCGGAGGGCGAGATCCCGAGCCCGTCGAGCCTCGCGGTCAGGTGGGAGCAGATCACCGCCGCGTATTCGTCGATGCCCGGTGAGCGGTCCGGAGCGTTGGCACGCTGGGGCAGCGTCCGGCCGAACGGGTCGCGCGGGGCGGCGAAGCCGCCGCCGAGGTCGAGCTCGCGTGGAGTCCAGCCGCCCCAGACATGCCGCAGGCGCGAGAGCAGCTCCGCCAGCGAGTCGATCGCCGCGCGCCAGATCGCCGGGTCGGCCGAGTGGCGCCCCACGTGGAGATGGATGCCGGCGAGGTCGAGGTACGGGTCGCGGATCTCGTCCTCGCTGATCGCGAGCACGTCCTCGGTCGGGATCCCGGCCTTGTAGCGCTGGATCGCCTCGCGAACCGAGACACCGGTCGGGGACATCTCCGACGGCTCGTCGTGGTCGACCAGGTCCGGCCGCATGCGAATGCGGATCCCGGCGCGGGTGCCGAGCCGAGCCGCAGCCGCGGCGGTGCGGTCGAGCTCCGCGCGGCTGTCGAGGGTGATCCGGACCCCGGCGCGGATCGCACGCTCGAGCAGCGCGTCGCCTTTCATCGGTCCGTTCAGCGAGATCAGCCGGGGATCGGTCCCGGTCCGCAACGCGGCCTCGAGCTCGCCCTCGCCGAAGACGTCGCATCCGACCCCCTCGTCGGTGAGGATGCGGCGCAGGGCGAGGGAGGAGTTGGACTTGATCGACGGTAGGAGGAGGAACTCGCCCGCCCAGCGAGCCGCGAACGCGCGCCGAAAGCGCCGTGCGTTGCGGCGCAGCTGATCCTCGGAGATGACGTAGAGGGGAGTCCCGAAGCGCTCGGCCAGCGCTTGCGCGGCGCAGCCCTCGACGTGGAGCGCACCGTCGCGCACCGAGAGGCACTCGTCGAGCTGGTGCGTCTCGGGCATCATCCGCTCACACCCTCGCCGCGTCGACCTCGAGCGCGAGGCTCGCCACCCGCTGAGCGGTTGCCGGCGCGTGCTGAAAGCCCTGACCGTTGCAGGCCGAGGCGATCACGATCCGGCCGCGGCGTTCGAGCATGAAGCGCTCGTCGGCGGTGTTGGTGTATAGGCAGGTCTCGGCGCCGTTCGGGCGCGGCCGCAGCCGGCCGAACCGCGCGCGGACCCACGCAGCGAGGCGGTCGACCGTGTCCGACTCGACCCCGGTTGCGTCGCCGAGGTCGCCGACGGTCGGGCCGCGAGCATGGAACGCCGCTTTCAGCCCACGCCCCGGATCCCACAACGCGTACGGCTCCTCGCCGTCGAACTCCATCAGGGCGACCGGCCGCGATCCCTGGACGTCGAAGTACGCGACCGACTGGCGGGAGACGCTCAACGGGACGTCGATGCCGGCGCCGGCGAGCAGCCCGCGGCTCCACGGGCCGGCGGCGACGACCACGGACGCGCAGTGCCAGCGACGACGCTCGGTCTCCACCTCGAGCGCGTCGGGGCGTTCGGAGATCGAGCGCACCTCCTCGCGCTCGTGAAGCTCGGCCCCTGCGGCGCGCGCCTGGCTCAGCAGGGCGCTGTGGGCGCGGTCGGCCCGGATGATCCCGGCGCCGGGCTGGTACAGGAGGGGAGCATCGCCCGATACGTCGACGCCGAAGCGCCGGCTCGCCTCGGCCGCGGAGAGCAGCCGGGCCTCGACACCCGCATCGCGAAGCAGCGCAAGCTCGCGCTCGGCGAACTCGCCACGGCTCAGGGCCCCGGTCCAATCGAGCAGTGTCTTGCCGTTCCGAGCCTCGATCTCCCGCCAGCCCTCCAGCGCCCTGAGCCCGCTCTCCAGGGTCGACGCGTCCGGGTAGGCCGCCGGGGTGAAGATGCGAGCGGTGCCCTTGCTCGAACCGATCGGGGCCTCGAGGGACGAGCGCTCGACCAACGCCACATCCATCGACCGGCGGGCGAGATCGAGGGCGGCTGCTGCGCCGACCACCCCGGCGCCGACGACGACGACGTCCACTCGCCGCTGTTGACGAGATCCGGTCAAGCTCTGTACGATAGTACTGTACATATGTACACAACGGCGTCAGCGGAGCAGAGCGGTCTCGAGCAGGAGCCGGCGCGGCGCGTCGTCGGCCGCTCGCAGGAGCGTCGCCGCGGGAACGCGCGCCGGCTGTTGTTGTTGCAGACGACGCTGCGGCTGATCGCCGACGAGGGCATCGACGCCGTCAGCCACCGCGCGGTCGCCGAGGCGGCCGGCGTCTCGCTCGGCTCGACCACGTACTGGTTCTCCTCGCGCCAGGAGATGCTGCGCCAGGCGCTCGAGCACTTCGCGCGGCTCGAGATCGAGGCACTCAACGAGCACCTCGCCGGGGTGCTCGGCCGGCGCCTCTCCCGGCGCCGGCTGGTGGATGAGTTCACGGCGATGCTGGTTCCGCAGCTCGGCGATCAGCGCTGGCGCACCGTCGCCCAGTACGCGCTGATCCAGGAGGCCGCGCGTCAGTCCGAGCTCGAGCCGGTGTGCCGGGAGTGGACGGCGGCATGGGAGCGGGCGCTCACCGAGGTCTTCGTCTCGCTTCGGGCTCCGGATCCCGAGCTCGAGGCGCGTATGTTCCTGGCGATGCTCGACGGGATCCTGCTGAGCCAGCTGCCGGCACCGGATCCCGACCCTGAGAACAACGTCATTCGTCCCGCGCTGAAGGCGTGGTTCGCCCGCGTCCCGACCCGTGGAGCGCGCAACGAGAGGAGATCGACGTGAGCTCGAGCAAGAGGCGATCGTGGTTCGTGCAGCTGGTCGCGCCGCTGGTCCTCGTCGCGTCGCTCGCCCTGGGGGCCTGCGGAGGAGGGGGCGACGTCGGTGGCGGCTCCGGTGGCGAGGTCTCGGTCGCGCAGGCCGAGGGCAAGCCGAGCGGGGACCTGACGATCTCGAACTGGGCGCTCTACATCGACAAGAACACCGTCTCGGACTACGAGCGCCAGAGCGGCGTCTCGGTCGACTATGTCGAGGACATCAACAGCTACGACGAGTTCTTCGGCAAGATGCAGCCGCTGCTCGACCGGGGCGACTCCGGCGGCCGTTCGCTGATGGTCGCCGGTGACTGGCTGGCGAAGAAGATGTACGACCTCGGCTACATCCAGAAGCTCGACAAGGAGGCGCTCGCGCCGGCCTTCTCGCACCTGAGCCCGGACGTGAAGGCGCCGAGCTCCGACCCGAATTGGGACTTCTCGATTCCTTGGCAGGGCGGGATGACCGGCCTGATCGTGAACAAGCAAGAGGCGCCCGACGTGAACTCGATCAACGACCTCTTCGACCCCAAGTACAAGGGCAAGGTCGAGATCTTGACCGAGCTCCGCGAGGCGGTGCCGCTGGTCATGAAGGCCGAAGGCATCGATCCCGACACCGCCACCGAGGACGACTGGCAGGCCGCGATCGACAAGCTCCATGAAGCCGCCCAAACGGGGCAGATCCGCCGATTCACGGGCGGCGACTACGCCAAGGACCTGGTGACCGGCGACGCGGTTGCGGTGATGGGGTGGGCCGCGGACGCGATCCAGCTGCAGGCCGACAACCCGCAGCTCGAGTGGCGGATGCCCGCCGAGGGATGCATGGTCTGGTGGGACGATTGGGTGGTCCCGGTCGGGGCGCCGAACCCGACTGCGGCCTATGACTGGATCAACTACACCTACGATCCGAAGCACCAGGCGCAGATCGTCGGCTGGACCAGCGCCGTTACCCCGGTGGCCGGGGTCAAGGAGCTGTTCGAGAAGACCGATCCGGAGGCCGCGAAGAGCGAGTTGATCTTCCCGAGCGCGGACTACACGAAGGACTGCTCGACCCCGATCAATCCCCCCGGCGGCCCCGAGGCCGAACACCGGATCGAGAGCGCGTGGGCGGCGGCGACCGGATCCTGAATGCGCTAGACCGCGGCCGTCTCGGGGCTGACGAGGATCGAGAAATGGCCGAAGTCGGCGCCGATCACGGGCTCGCCGAACATCCCGGACATCGGTGAGAGCGGAGCCTCTCCGGCGGCCACGGACTCGGCGGCGTCGGCGAGCTCGCCCAGGAAGCGTGGTGGGATCGAGGGCCGCAGGCAGTGCGCGGCGTAGACGACCCGGATCTGACCGGCGAGCTCGTCGGCCAGCCGCCGTGCCGAACGGGCGAACACGGCGGCATCGGAGCCCTCCTCGTAGATCAGGTGCGGGCCGTAGTAGGCCTGGTCCTGGGCGAAGAGGATGCCGGCGACTTCGTCGACGAGGCAGATGTGATCGGGAGCGTGGCCGGGAGTGTGGATGACGCGGAGCTGCCGATCGCCGAGTTCGATCGTGTCGCCGTCGGCCAGCAGCCGCGTCGGCTCGGGCGCGCTGATCCGCCAACCGATCTCCGCGATCCGTCGCTCGGGCCACGGGCGCAGCATCTCGTCCGGGCCGATCAAGAACCATCCGTCTCGATCCGCCTCGTGGAGGCGCTTCCAGCTCTCGTCCATGCCCCTCGCGAGCTCCCGGTAGGCGAGCAGGTGCTCGTCACGACAGCCGGCGGCGATCCACTCCGGGCCAAGCTCGTGCATCTCGGTGTGCTCGAACAGCCTGTTGCCGCCCACGTGATCGAAGTGGACATGTGAGTTGACGACGAACGTGGGCGCCGACGCAAACGGCGAGATCGCCGCGGAGATGTCGGCCAGGCCGAGGCCCGTGTCGAGCAGCATGCACCGATCGGAGCCGGCGACCAGCCAGCTGGCGACGTGGCCAGGCTCGGCGACCAGATGGAGGCGCGGTTCGATCTCTCCGACCTGAAACCACGCTCCCGCGTCAGCGGCGAATCCGGAGGGGGCCACATCGTCATTCTCCCCTCGCGCCCGTTCTCGGGGACTGTGCCCGCCGCGATGTCGCCGCGGCGTCACCCACCTACAATCGTCGTCCGCGGGATCGCCCCGCCCCGGGCCCGTAGCTCAGCCGGATAGAGCGTCGGTCTACGAAACCGAAGGTCACAGGTTCGAATCCTGTCGGGCCCGTTCCTCACCGTCTCGAGAATGGCTTGCCCTGGCAATTCTCAGTTCGCTCAGGAATTGTCTTCCTCGACATCGACATCGCAGTCCTTGCCTCATCGCAGGGTCCGGAATGTCGCCGCGAGATCCGCGGCGAGGCCGACGGCGCCGGCATCAATAGCGTCCCCGAGCGCGCCGCGGCAGGTTCGTTCGGCTGATTGTCGTCGTCGGGCCCTCGGCTACTGCTCAATCGGCGTGATCAAGCGCCCTCCTTGAGCGGACGGCGTTTGTCGTTGGCACGCGCAAGCGTTTGTCAAACGGGCCCCGGCAGCAAACTCACGCGCCGTGGGCGATGAGCGCTCGGCGCTCCTCGGGTGCGGATGGAACCGAGCGCCCTTCAGCCCAAGCCTGGCGGCGTTCGCGTAGATCCGGGCGAGGGTGGCGATCGTGGACGGCGGATAGCGGAGCAGCAGACCCACCATCCGCGTCCGGGTGAGTTCGCGGCGGCGCAACGCCATCGTCGCCGTAAAGACCTCGCTGCCGGCCTCCACGTTGCGGATTACGATGCGCATCCGCTCGCCGGGATCGGCGACCGAGATCTCGTAGCTCTGCTCCATCGGCTGAAAGGGAGACACGTGCATCGCCTTCTGGAATCCGGCTCGGATCGCGCCCGTGGAATCGCGGGCGCGGCCGTCGAGCACATAGGAGTGACGCTCCCCCCAGGGGGTGTTGGTGACCTCGGCGATGACGGCCTCGACGCTGTTTCCGTCGTGCCCATACAGAAAAAAGAAGGACACGGGGTTGAAGCCGACCCCGAGGTAGCGCGGGTTGGCAAGCAGCCTCACGGGGCCCGCCGGCCGGCGCCCGATGCGGTCCCGAGAGAGGTTGCGCGCTCTCTCGGCGAGCGGGATGGCGCTGTCGCCCAGGAAGTCGTCGCAACGCCACCGCGCGGGCGCCGGCCGGCGGGCCGACCAGAGGGGGATCGGATCGAGCAGCTCGGGGAGCTCCCCGAGGTCGAACAGGGGCAGGAAGACGCGATAGCGGAAGGAGTGGGCGACGGGTCCGCGCCGCTTGTGCGCCACCCAGCCCTCGTAGATCGCCGAGGCGCTCACGCCGCTCTCTCCAACTCGAGCGGGGCCGCCGCGCGCGGGAGCTTGGGCTCGAGCGGCGCCGTCACGGCCGGCCGGTCGCCGGGGGGGCGCAGCGGTCCACGTCCGCCGAGCGCCTGCGAGACGCGCAGGGCCGACCAGACCCCGTCCTCGTGAAAGCCCCAGCCCCAGTAGGCGCCGCAGTAGTGCGTTCGGCGGATCCCCGAGATTTCGTCCCAACGCTCCTGCGCCCGGATCCCCTCCGGGGTGAAGACAGGGTGGGCGTAGTCGATCACCCGGATCACCTGTGCCGGATCGATCACCTCGGTGCGGTTGAGCGTGACCATGAACTCGCGGTCTGCCGCGAGCGACTGGAGCCGGTTCATGTGGTACGTGACCGTCGTGCGGCCGGAATGATCGTCGTCGAGGTGGTAGTTCCAGCTCGCCCAGGCGGCGCGCCGTCGCGGCATCACGCTCGTGTCTGTGTGCAGCGCCGCCTCGTTGCGTTGGTAGGGGATGGCGCCGAGGACCTGCGCCTCGGCGGGGCTGGGATCGGCGAGCAGCGCCAGCGCCGCGGGGGAGTGCACCGCGAGCACCACCTGGTCGAAGCGCTCCGACCCGTGGTCCAGCTTGAGAGTCACCCCACCGTGGCCGCGAACGACTGACCTGACCGGCGTGCGCAGGCGGACACGCTCGCTGAAAGGCTCGATCAGGGCGTCCACGTAGCGGCGCGCACCGCCAGTGATCGTGCGCCAAGACGGCCTTCCGCGCAGCTGCAGCACGCGGTGGTTTTCGAAGAACTCCGCGAGGAAACCAACCGGAAAGCTCCACATCTGGCGCGGATCGGCCGACCACACGGCCGATGCCTGCGGCACCAGCAGCCGCTCGACGAAGTAGTCCGAATAGTCTCCGTCGGCGAGGAACCGGCGCAGGGAGGGCCCGTCGCCGCGTCTTCCCGCCAGCCTCCGGGCCTCCCGGTTGAAGCGCACGAGGTCGCGCAGCATCCGGTGAAAGCGCGGATCGAGCGCGTGCCCGGGACGGGCGAAGAGCCCGCGCGCTCCCCGCGTCGCCCACTCGAACCCGCCGTCGCCGTCGGACACGGAGAAGCTCATGTTCGCCGGGTGCGAGCTGACCCCGAGCTCGGCGAGCATGCGCTCGAAGTTGGGATAGTTGCGCTCGTTGAAGACGATGAAGCCGGTATCCACGGCCCGGCTGCCCGCCTCGGTCTCCACCTGAACCGTGTTGGTGTGGCCGCCCGGGTAGCCGCCGGCCTCGAACACATGGACGTCGTGTCCGGCCCGCTGCAGCTCGGCGGCGGCGACCAGGCCGGAGACCCCAGCGCCGACGACCGCGACCCGCTCCCGTCCCCGCATCTCGCTCATGCCCGCAGCTCCTCGAGCGGGTGCGACAGGGTGGGCTCATCGAGCCGCTCGCCGAGCCCGCGAGTGGCCCGTCCGCCCAGCTGGTTGAAGGCGAGGCCGAGCAGCGGATCCAGTACCCGCCGGGCGCCCTTGAGGCGCAGCTCGGCGTCCCAGACCACGCAGCTGCCGCCGTCGGTGATCGGCTGCACGCGCGCCTCGTCGCGGACCGTGACGCTCCCGGTCTCCGCGGCGAAGATCACACGGCGCGGCGGCTCCGCCGCGACGGTGACGTAGGGCAGGCTGACGTGGCTCCCCAGGAAGCCGACCTCGAGGTGATACCGCGCGCCGACCGTGCCGGGATCCCCGGAGAGGAGCCGGACTTCCTCGACGCTCGGATCCCACTCGGCGATCGAGCGGAGGTCGGCGAGGTAGCTCCACACCTCCGCCGCGGAGTGAGGTGAATTGACCGTTCCCGTGTATCGGGCCATTTGTTTCTCCTTTCGAGTGATGTGTCAGGCGGTCGGGGCGAAGAGGTCCCCGGGCCGGCCGGCGAGACTCGCCAGCCGCTCGCAGTAGTCCCAGAGGCGCTTGCGCTCGGAGTCCGTCTCGCGCGTTCGAGGCAGGCGGTACTCGGGACGCGGAGCCCGGTCGTGCCAGAAGCCGCCGCTGGGCGGCTCCAGCTTCGGGGCGCTTGCAAGCCAGACGATCGTGTCGGCGCCCTGGGACGCATCGCGCAGCAGGGGCTGCATCAAGCGGTGAAAGCGGGGCAGCGAGACGCGCAGTCCCCCGGTGTCGGCCCAGCCCGGGTGCATGGCGTGAAAGGCGATCTCATCTGCGGCGTGTCGCTTCGCCCAGAGGCCGTTTAGCACCACCTCGGCTCGCTTGGTGTGCGCGTAGAAGCCGGGACCGTCGAACTCGCGGTCGTCGAGCTGCGGGTCATCGGCGTCGAGCCGCGCCGTGTACATGCCTCCCGAGGAGACCGTGATCACGCGCGAGGGGGCGGCGCAGAGAAGCGCCGGCAGTAGAAGCTCGGTGAGCAGGAACGGCCCGAGGACGTTGGTGGCGAAGGTGAGCTCGACGCCCAGGGCGGTGCGCTCCCGCTGTCGAGTGAGAACGCCGGCGTTGTTGACGAGCACGTCCAGTGAGCGCACTCGCTCCTGGAAATCCCCGGCGAACTTCCGCACCCGGGTCGGGTCCGACATGTCGCAGAGCTCGGGTACGAGGCGGCCGGGGGCTTCCGGCAGGCGCGCTTCGATCCGGGACACGGCGCGAGCCGTGCGCTCCTCGTTACGGCCGAGCAGGTGGACGGTCGCGCCGGCGCCGAGCAGCGCCTCGCAGGTGGCCTCGCCGATTCCGGAGCTCCCGCCGGTGACCAGGACGGTTCGCCCGCTCAGCTCGCCCGCGATCGCGCTCCGATGGTCGAGGCCGCGCAGAGCGAACCCCGCCCTCGAGTAGCCCGGAGCCACGGCGAGGTCGAGCGCTCGGTCCAGAAAGCCCGAGGTCACGGCGTCGCGGCCCCGCGCTCGCCTTCGGCGTGCATCGCAGCGGTTGGCTCCCCAAAGACTTCGCGGCCCTGTGCGAAGCGAATTCGATCGCGCCGCTCGTTGACGATGCCCCAGGCGAGCAGGCCGAGCGCGGCCGCGACGATCGTGAACACGACCGTTCCGTAGATGAAGATCGTCAAGGTCATCGATCGGCGAAGTCGTCCCGCTCGCGGCGCGGCGCCAAGAAGGCGCCCAGCGCGAGGATCGAAGGGACCCAAAGCCCCACGAAGATTCCCTCGCTTTCCTCGCCAGAGAAGAAGAGGGCGACCGAGAGGCCGAAGGAGAGCAGGGCGGCCACGAGGAAGAGGCCGCGGGCCAGGAGATTCCGCTTGCGCGTGTCGCCCGCACGAAGAGCGCCAGAGGGTGTGTAGAATGTTTGTCCAGAGTTCATGCTTGTTTTTTAGCAGATCTCTGACCGTCTTGTCAAGAGTCTGTCCAATGTCTGTCGACCCCATCAATGACGACCCCCGCCTGAGGATCGGGGAGCTCAGCCGACGCACCGGCGTGGCGCCGGACACCCTGCGCGCCTGGGAGCGCCGCTACGGATTGCTGCGGCCGCAGCGCAGCGAGGGCGGGTTTCGCCTCTACCAGCGCGAGGATGAGCAGCACGTGCGGGCGATGAAGGCCTTGATCGACTCCGGCGTCTCGACGGCCGAGTCCGCCCGCCTTGCCGCCAGCGGCGTACCCGAGGTGGCGAAGGCGCCGGCCGCCGACGGGGCCTCCGTCGAGCCGAGGGCCTCGCGCCTCAGGGAGGCGCTCGAGCGCTTCGACGAGGCCGCCGCGCACGCGATCCTCGATGCCGCGCTTACACGACTCACCGTGAACGGTGTCGTTGACCAGCTCGTGCTCCCCGCGATACGCGAGATCGGAAGAGGCTGGGAGAACGGAGAGGTCTCAATCGCCCAGGAGCACTTCGCCACCGGTCTGCTTCGCGAGCGGATGCTCGCGCTGGGGCGTAGCTGGGGGGCGGGGGTTGGGCCCCGGGCGCTGCTCGCCTGCCCACCCGGCGAGCTTCACGATCTCGGCCTGGTCGCGTTCGGGGTCGTCCTGCGCGATCGGGGGTGGCGCGTGACCTATCTCGGGCCGGACACGCCGATTGAGACGATCGCCTCGACCGTGGCCGAACTGAGACCCGCGGCGATCGTGCTGGCGGCGCTGGATGCCGAGCGCTTCGAGGCGGCCGCGGATCGGATCGCAGCCCTCGCCCGTGAGATGTCCGTCCTGATCGGTGGCGAGGGGGCCGACCCCGAGCTGGCGCGGCGGCTCGGGGCCGAGGTGCTCGACTCGGACCCGGTCCGCGCCGCGCTGCAGCTCGCCGCTGCTCCCTGGCCGGGCGAGACGGCGCAGGCATGAAGCGAACGAGCGCGCGCGTTGCGCCTATTCTGAGCCGGCCATCGGGCGACCAGTGTGCTCGGCGTGGTCGCGAAGCGAGCCCGCGTGGGCCCGGGCGCTCGGGTCGCGGCGCGCCTTGACGACGCTCGCACCGGTGGTCACGGCGAGCACGACGACGATCACGATGAGCGAGGTGCCGGTGGCGATCTCGGGGATCGAGTCGTCCTGCAGGTGACCCCAGTGGAGGATGAGCTTGACCCCGATGAACGCGAGGATGATCGAGAGCAGTCGGAGCCCCGACGAAGAAGCGGCCCGGGAATTGCCCCGGGCCGCTTCGGTCCTCGCGCGCGGGTTGTAGCCGCGCTTGCGTTCGCTCGCTTGGCGCTAGAGCTCGTACGGAAGCAGGACGCCGTCGATGACGTGCACGATCCCGTTCGAGGCCTTGACGGCGTCCGGCGCGACGATCGAGATCGTACGACCGGTCGCGTCGGTCAGCTCAACCGAGCCTCGAGCCTTGGTCAGGAACGAGCCCTGGAGCAGCGTCGGGATTCGCTTCGCCTTCACGACCTGCTTCGCGGCTCGGAGGCCGGGAGCGGTGTGGTACTTGAGCACCTGCTTGACCGCCGGCAGGCCGAGGGCCGCTACCGCGTTAAAGGCGTCCTCCTCAGTGGCCGCTCCCGTGAGGTCCAGGAACGCCTGATCGGTCGGTGCGAAGACGGTGAGCTGGCGGCGGCCATCGAGCTTGCCGTCGAGCCCGGTCGCGACCACAGCGTCGCGGAGGATGTCGAAATCGCCGGCGTTGGAGTCGAACCCGCTCGGGCCGGAAATCGCGACGACCTTCTCGACGATGGTCTTGCCCTTCTTCCCGGTGTCCTTGCCCCCCTTGTCGGCGAGAGCCGGTGAGGCGGTGAGCGCGACGAGGGCGCCGATGCTTGCCAGTGAGACGATGAACTTACGCATGACCACTCCTTTTGTGGTGGGTTGTCTAAGGTCTGTCCAGACTGTCTGCCGACAAAGTATCAGATGCCGGGCCGAAATGCACAGGGTCTGTCCTAAGTTTTCGCTAAGCTGTTTGCAACGTCGCGCAGAGAACCGGGGATAGCGATCCCAGTCACCTATCGAGGCCCTGCACAATGTCTGCCCAACACCCGCAGCACGAGCAAGAGCGCGTCCGGATTGGCGAGCTCAGTCGGCGCACCGGCGTGCAGGCCGACACGATCCGTGCCTGGGAGCGTCGCTACGGCCTCGTCGATCCGAAGCGCAGCTCGAAGGGCTATCGGCTCTACTCGAGCGCGGATGAGGAAGTTATTGGGGCGATGCGCGAGCTCACGGCGAAGGGAGTGGCCGCGGCTGAGGCGGCGGCGCTCGCTCGTCGCGGCGCCGAGGCGCCGGCGGCACCGTCGCTCGGCGCGCTCGACCCCGCGGCGCAGGCCCGCCGCCTGCGCCGCGCGCTCGAGGGGTTCGACGAGGAGGAAGCCAACGCGATACTCGACGAGTGCCTAGCTGGTCTCTCGCTGGCCAAGGTCCTCGCTGACATCGTCCCAGCGGCGATGGCCGAGATCGGGAGCCGCTGGCAGGACGGCGAAGCGACCGTGGCTCAGGAGCACTTCGCCTCAAGCGTCGTCCGCGGCCGCCTGCTCGGCCTTGCGCGCGGATGGGGCGTCGGCGCCGGCCCGCTCGCGCTGCTGGCATGCATACCCGGCGAGCTCCACGACCTCGGCTTGATCGCCTTCGGGCTCTCGTTGCACCAGCGCGGCTGGCGGATTGCCTTTCTCGGCGCCGACACGCCGCTTGAAACGCTCGACGACGCCGTAACTCGCTTGCGACCGCGGGTGGTCGTCGTGTCTGCTTCGGAGCCAGGGCGCCTCGCCGCGGTCGCTGAAGAGCTGCGTTCGCTGGCCATGCGCGTCCCGATCTCGGTTGGGGGGCGGGCCGCCGCAGCCTTGCCGATCGAGGGCGTGACCGTGCTCGAGGGCATCGGCTCGAGTGAAGCCTTCGACCGGTTCCGCTCGCCATAGAGACCCGCCTGGCGGAAGGCTTGGGCGCAGTCACGGCTTGCCCGCAGGCGCGTGCCGGCTGACCGCCTCCTGCGCGAGACCCCCGGCGCAGGAACCTCACACCGAAGCGCTATCGGGAACCCTGTGGAATATGTCCCCCGACCTTGGGCTGTTCGGATCGCCCGATCGGTGGATCAGGCGGGCAGAGGCGGCGGTGGCAACGCTCACGTGCCGCCCCCGCCGCGCGCCTGACTCCGAGAGAGACTTGAAAGCGCGTGTCAATGAAGCTAAAAGAAGCTCGGTGCCAGCACTCAACGCGCCGCCACCGCGTCGCCTGCGCCGACCAAGCGCTCGGTTCAGGTTGAGACCGGGATATATCGGCGCCACTCTCGCCGCTGTGGAGGCGAGGGGCTTTGCACGTGTAAGCCAACTCTTCAAGCCCAAGTGTGGTCGGCTCGGGAGCGCAAGCCACTCCGCCGCACGTTCACGTCGCTGAGCTGAGGCGAGACGCTGGCGACTAGAAGCCCGGGTCGCGCTCGGTCGAAGAGAACTCAGCGCCCCGACCGCGATGAACCTGGCACAGGCCGCCGCCAGTTGGCTTGAGGACGCCCGCTCGGGGGTCGTGCGAACCCGCTCTGGCGAGCCATACAAGCCCTCGGCGGTGCGCAGCTACGAGGCGGCGCTTCGACGGGTCCTGCTGCCCCAACTGGGCCACCTCCGCCTCTCGGCGATAACACGATCAAGAATCCAGGAGCTCGTTGACGGGCTGGTGCGGGAAGGCAAGGCTCCGGCCACAGTCGCAAACGCCGTGCTCCCGTTGCGCGCGATCTTCCGCCGCGCGATCCAGTTCGAGCTCCTGGTCGCAAATCCGACGGAGCGGCTGGTCCTGCCACGGGACCGCAGACAACGCGACCGCGTAGCCGAGCCGCGCGAGATCACCGCCCTCCTCGACGCGCTCGACGATTTTCACAGCTGCCTCTAGGCGACGGCGATCTTTACCGGCCTGCGTCGCGGCGAGCTGCAGGCCCTTCGTTGGGAAACCGTCGATCTCGCGGGCGGGATCCTGCGGGTCGAGCACTCTTGGGACCGAGTCGCTGGCACGATCGATCCGAAGAGCCGCAGTGGTCGGCGGGCGGTTCCGATCCCCGAGGCGCTTGCCCCCGAGCTCATCGCTCATCTCGCGCGTCAGCCCGGCGAGGCGGGCTTCGTTTTCGCAAGCCAAAGCGGCCAGCCCTTCGATCCCTCGAACGCGAACCGCTACGCGAAACGGGTCTGGTCGCGGGCTGGTCTGCAGCAGCTTGGCTTTCGCGAGGCCCGTCACACCTTCGCGTCGCTGATGATCGCGGCGGGTGTTAACGCCAAGGCGCTGTCCAGCTATATGGGCCATAGCTCGATCTCGGTCACGATCGACCGCTACGGTCATCTGCTGCCCGGCAATGAGCGAGAGGCCGCGGCTCGCCTCGATCGCTACCTCGAGCAGGGCGGGCGGGTTACTGGCTCGAACCGTGAGCGCCTCGCCGATGAGTAACCGCCCGGGTTCCGAGCGCCGGCCGCCACCGGTCGAGCATTACCCGCCGTACATCGTCACGGCGGAGGATAGGCGCCGCTGGGATCTGGCTCACGCGATCGCCGAGCTTGTTTTTGGCGATACCGGAAACGCTGCAGCCGTTTGGATGGCGGCGCGCACCGTCTATCGCCTCGATCTCCCGACGGACGAGGCGCCAGATGCGGCGTCGGGTTCCACGGGCGATCGATAGGGGCTCTGCCGGGCGACCCCGCTGGGTTGCTCGCCCAACGTTGAGGAGACCTGCCTCTCGCACATCGCGGAGGCGAAAAGTCCATCCGAACTCAACCGAGCATTCGATGCTGAAGTTCTGGGCACCGCCTATCCAAAGGAGGACGAGATGCCCACCACCAACACCAACAAGGACCAAGTCGATCGCGCCACCCTGTTCTCGATGTGGATGCGAAACATCTCACCGGTCACTCTGGCTCGAACCTATGGTCTCACCGTCGAGGAGATCATGGTGATCGTCGACGAGGAGAAGGCGACGTATCCGAGTCGCGCTCCGACGGACGCGAGGCAGTTCTTTGCTGATCACAGCCTTCGCATCGAAGCGCTCATAGAGGATGCGGCTGCGGCGGCGCATCGAGAGCGAGGCTTTGGTCGCCTGAAATCGTTTTGAGCTGCTGATTCGCCTGCACAAATACAAGTTCGAGCTGGCGCAATTCGAGGGCATCGTTCGCGCCGATCCAAAAAGCGCGCGCGCCGAACTGGATGTCCTGAACCTCGCAGAGCACGGCGCCCTCGGTCGAAGGCCACCGGCAGCTCGGCTCGCCGAGCTGAACAACGCGCTCGGGTCTTACAGCCAGGGGTCGCCGGGCTCGGCGGCCAGGCGGGCGCAAGTGCGCCGACTGCGGCCGCTCAGGTGGTCCGCTGGAAGTCCACCACGTCAACGGCGACCCGTCCGACAACCGGATCGCGAACACGATCCCGTTGTGCGTCGATCGCCACCGAAAACCCACGTTTCCCGGCAACTAGAGCATTTCGGCGTCGGCGCGATCAGCTAACTGGACGGGTGATATTCGGCGATGTGGCGTCCAAGCTCAGATTCCGAAAGGAAGCGCTCGCCGCAGGTCGGACAGATCACGTCGGACTCAGCCACCGCTTCCCGCTCCGCCGTGTCCTCCTTGACCGCACGGCGGCTGACCAGCCAGGCGATGACCACGCAGACCGCCACTATCACGACGAGGAGGCCGACGCCAGCTGTCCACGACAAGGCGATGACTTGCATCGGGCCGGACTCTAACCGTGGCACGGGGCCTGTGGGTCACACCCGGCATTGTTTGCGCAGCGCAGTACGACCGTGAACCGGGCACGGCCCCGAAAAATCGCGCCGCTTACTCCGACAGCCCGGCGGCTGCGAGGGCTTCGGCCCGATGTTCGTACTCATCGATGCGCAGAACCTTGCCGTCGCGCAGCGTGTAGACCTCATAGAAGCGGGTTTCGACTTCGACCCCGCTCGCTCGACCACGGCCGTGGAATCGAACCGCCACGAACACCCGGTCTCCGCGCCCGATCACCTCCTCGAGGGTTGTCTCGGCCGTCTCCCAGGCTTCGTTCCAGCGTTCGTAGTTCGCCAGCACGGCGTCGTTGCCGTACAAGGCACCGTCCTCCAAGCTGATCACGACTATGTGGGGGTCGTGGAACCCTGCGATGCGATCGTAGTCGCCACGCGAGTAGGCATCCCAGGCCTCGCGCACGATCTCCACGTTCTCCTGCGACATCGCCTACTCCCGCAGCCCGCCGGCTTCCGCCGGCTTCGTTCTAGGAGAGCGCCTTGGCCTTGATCGAGTCGAACTCCGCCTGGGAGATCGCCCCGGAGTCGAGCAGCTCCTTCGCCTTGGCGATCTCGCTCGCCGAGCCGCCGGCGGTGTCGCGAACGTACTGGTTCATCGCCGCCTGCTGGCTCTTGGCCTGCTCGATGCTGCGGTCGCGCATCCCGTCGTGCTGGGCGATCAGGTAGACGAGCACCCCGAGGAACGGGATCACGATGATGAACACGACCCAGAGCGCCTTGTGCCAGCCGCCGATGTCGTGGCGGCGGAAGATGTCGATGAAGCAGGTGATCGCGATCCAGATCCAGGCGAACCAGGCGAAGAAGACGACGATCGTCCAGAAGACTTCCCCGAACTGATAGTCCGCCGCTATGAACATGTGTCGCCTCCCACGTCGTCGTCGCTTGCGATCCTATACGCGCCGTCGCGACGTTCTGCTGCGACATCGCCCGCGCGGTATCTCGCTTGCCGGGAGCACCGCGTTTTTGGCGCACGCAGAGCAACGGTGACCGGGAATGCCTGGCGTGAGAAAGTGCCGCTTCCGGTCCAAAGTGCGTAGATCGGCGTCGCCATCCCCAGCGTTCGCGGACCGACGAGGACCCTTCCACACCAGTGGCTGATCGCGGATAGTGTCTCGATCACCTCGCCACGCCTCTCCTTCGGAGCCGGATGTGGGTCGGCGACCGATGCGAAGGGGACCCATGACCGAGACGACCAGCGCTGACGAAGCCACCAGCGAGGGCACGACCGACCTGACGATCACCGAGTGGGAGGTTGGGGAGGTCGAGAAGGCGAACGCCACCGGCAAGCAGCCGATCGTCTTCGTCCACGGCCTCTGGCTGTTGCCGAACAGCTGGGACCCGTGGCGCGAGGTCTTCGAGGAGGCGGGTTACGTCACCGCCGCGCCCGGGTGGCCAGACGATCCCGAGACCACCGAGGAGGCCAAGGAGCACCCCGAGGTGTTCGCCAGGAAGTCGGTCGGCGAGATCGCCGACCACTACGAGGAGGTCATCCGGGCCCTCGATAAGAAGCCCGCGATCATCGGCCATTCGTTCGGCGGCCTGATGACCGAGATCCTCGCGGGCCGCGGCCTCGCGGTCGCGTCGGTGCCGATCAGCCCCGCCCCCTTCAGGGGCGTGTTGCCGCTGCCGTACTCGGCCCTAAAGACGGCTTCGGTCGCGCTACGCAACCCCGCGAACCGCAACCGCGCAGTGCCCCTGACCTACGACCAGTTCAGGTACAGCTTCGCCAACCTGCTCGACGACGACGAGGCCACCGAGCTTTATGAGAAGTACTCGGTCCCCGGGCCGGGCAAGGTGCTCTTCCAAGCGGCGAACGCGAACCTCAACCCGTGGACCGAGGACAAGGTCGATACGAAGAACCCCGAGCGCGGCCCGATGCTGGTCATCGCGGCGGAGAAGGACCACACGGTTCCGTACGCGATCGCCAACGCGTCGTTCAAACGCGAGAAGCACAACGAGGGCGTCACCGAGGTGTTCGAATTCGAGGGCCGCGGCCACTCGCTCTGCATCGATCACGGCTGGCGCGACGTCTGCGACAAGGCGCTCGAGTTCGTCAAGCGGTACGTGTAGATGGCGAGCCCGAAAGCGGACGTCCAGGCTGACCCGGCCTTCCTGGGCGCCCGGCCCAGGCGACGACGGCCTCGCCTATAAGAGCTCGGCCATCCACTGACCGGACGCCACTGCGACCGGCTACCTCCTGTTCCTCGGCTCGAGCGGGGGCACGGGGGTGCGTTAGGGTGCGTCGACGACTTCTGCCGCGACCCTTGTCATGTGGTTTTCCCTACGCTCGCCGGAGCTGGCAGAGGACTTTGAGCGCCTGATGGCGGGTGATCGCGACATAGTCCGCGGGTCGCTGGACACGGTGTCGGAGTGGCGCCTGACGCGGCCGCTGGACTTGCCCGGACAGTCAATTGAAGCTGCCGATTACGTCCTGATCGCGGAAATCGTCGAAATCCAGCGCTGGCAGGAACAGGCGACCGAGCTGGTCCAGCACCTGGCGGACGACCTGGGGCACCTGGTCTCGAGGCGGGGGATGCTCGTCGTGGGGCACGTCCTTTGATCGCAAAGGCCTCCAAGGGCCGCTAAGCGACCGGTCGCCCAGGTCAAGCTCGATCTCGGCCGGGGCAGCGCCATCTCAGGGGCTGCCCGGAGCGAAGTAGACGATTGCGTCTCGGGCGGTATGCCACGAGAACGTCGAGGTCGTGCCGGGACGCCCTATGGGCCTGCCGTGATCGCGCCGATCTGCAGCATCATCCCGAGGTCGTCGCGGACCACCCAATGCTCGGCGATCCGGCCGTCGATCACCCGATAGATGTGAAGGTGCTCGACGGAGAAGCTCTTGCCCTCGGGGGTCGGGATGCCTCGGAACATCGTTCCTCGGTACGTGCCGCTCCACCTGTTGTGACAGACGACGAAGTCGCCCTCCTCGATCAGGTTGAGCATCGTCCACTCAGCGTCCGGGACGGCGCCCATGACCCCGGCGATGGCCTGACGGAACTTGTCGAGTCCCATCTCAGGGTCTCTGTCGGGTTGGTGGTTGGTGACGTCCTCGTGGAACAGGCGATCGAACTCGATGGTGCCCGCGTTCCACTGGTCATAGAACTGCTGGACAACCGACTTGTTGTCTGACGGCGGCAAAGCCGCGCCTGCTCTGACTATGCGTCGTGCCGGCCGGCGAGTTCCGCAGACTGGGGCCGATCTTGGACTCCCGCTTCTTGAAAGATCGCCGGAACGTCGGGATCGGACAGGAAGGCCTGAAAGCCCTCCTCGTCCCAGTCGAAAACCGTCCAGGTGCGGGACTCGTCGTTTGGATCGCGGAAGGTGTACGAGCCCTTCGACCCGTGTTGCTTCCGCTTCTCCGCCCCCTTGGTTGAGAACGTATTCCACCAGCGGTCGAAATCCTCGATCTTCACCGTGGTCAGGATCATCTTCTCCTCCTTCGCTCGGTATGTTCGTCGCACTGCGACATTACCTCGCCAGCGGGGGAGCACGGCTTTTTTGAGCGGCACAGAGGGACGGTGAACCGGGAACGGCCCTCGAAAAGTCGCGCCGCCTACTCCGACAGCCCGGCGGCTTCGAGGGCCTTCGCCTGGTCGTTGAAGTACTCCAGCCGGGTGATCAACCCGTCTTCCACGAAGACCAGGATCGCGTCCTTGCGCTCCAGGTAGACGCCGCTGTCTCTGCCGGTCGCCCGCATCGTGAACAGGGAGACGACCTTGTCGTCGACGTCCCGGTAGCCCTCAGGGTCCATCTCGAAGTGGTCCCAGGCCGAGGCCCAGTTCTCAAGCCACTTTCGCAGTCCCTCGTGCCCGACGCGATCGTCCGCATCAGGGACATCCCAGTCGACGCTAATGACGTCAGGGTGCATCACCTCCCAAAGCAGCTCTCCGGTCTGCGCGAAGTGCCTATCCGCGCGGCGCACAACTTCGACGTTCTCCTGCGACATCGCCCCCGCAGTATCTCCGTTGCGGTAGCACGCCGTTTTCGCAGCGCAGAGGGACGGTGAACGGGCGCGGAGCACCGAGAAACCGGCCGGAGACGGGCCCGCAAAGCAACGAGATCCGGGGGCCGGGACGGCCACGAGTTCACGCTCGATCGGCTCTCGCTCGACTGGCGGGAGCACCCGGCCCGCACGCCGTAGCTCGCGGCTGCTGCCTGTCAGTTCGTCGGAGTCGAGCGTCTACTCGGCGGCTGAGATCGCGTCGCAAAGCTGCGTGAGCGCATCCTGTGCCTGGCCGGCGGGGAGCTGGCTCACCGAGCTCGTGCAAGTCTTCTCTGCGTCTGAGAGCGTCTCGCCACCCTCGGTGAGCGCCTGATTGGCCTCGGTGCCGACTTCGGTGCAGGCGCCGTCAAGAGCCGTTCCCGCCACACCGCCGAGTTGTTGTGCCTTGTCGGTGCACGAATCGACGGCCTGGCCGAGTGTCTGCTGTGCGTTCTCCCCGACGGATGTGGTCGTTGTCTCGTCGTCGCCGCATCCGGCTGCGACCAGAGCGCAAACGAACAGCGCCGTGAGCGTCGCGATCGCATGAAAACGATGTGCTCGCATCGTTACTCCCCTCTCTGAGTACCTACAGCCGCGCGGGATCGGCCCATCGTATTCGCCCTCGCCCTTGCTCGGTGACCGTCAGTGCCGAAGGTCCTGCGCCTCGCGTTGTCCCTCCGCAGCCTTGGTGCAGCGGGGTGTATCAACAGGGATTGAGCGTGGTGTCTCGCGCGCTCATGACACGACTTCGCCTCTTGCCGGCAAGGCGGCCTCAAGCGCGGACGATACCCCCGACGAGCAGTCCGGACCCGAGGTGGGCGCCGAGCACCGGCCCCACCTGTGTGCAGAACAGCGGCCCGGTGTCGAAGATCGCGGTGCCGTGGGCGACCAGATGCTCGGCGTCCTCGGGGGACTGGGCGTGCTGCACGATCCAGTCAGTCCCGCCGCGGTCGTGCAGCTCATCCAGGTACGCGTCCATCCGCTCCAACGCCCGGCGCCTTGTTCGGACGCGGCCGACCGGGGTGATCTCGTTCCCGAAGGTCAGGATCGGCTTGACCTTCAGCGCCGTCCCAAGCATCGCCTGTGCCGCCCCGATCCGCCCGCCGCGACGCAGGTATTCGAGGGTGTCCAGGCAAAACCACATCTGGAGCCTCTCGCGGGCTTCGCGCGCAGCATCGACCACGGCATTCAGCTCTGCGCCTCGCTCGGCCGCGCGGGCGGCGGCTATGACGAGGCAGCCAAGGCCCCCGGCGCCGGTTTGGCTGTCGACCACCTCGACGCGCCCGGAATTCCCGGAGACGATCCGTGCTGCCTCGGTCGCGGCCTCGCACGTTCCCGACAGGCCGCTTGCCAGGTGGATGGAAACTACGTCCCGCCCCGCGCCGACGAGCGGCTCAAAGCAGGCGAGAAAGTCCCCCACCGACGGCTGCGAGGTCGCTGGCAACACGGGGGACTCGCGCAGTCGCGCGTAGAAGGCATCGAGGTCGCCGTACTGATGCTCGGGCTGCAAATCGCCTTCCCAGCCCACGTACAGGCTGACCTCGTGGATCGCCCAGCGCCTGACCAGCGGACGTGGCAGGTAGGTCGTGCTGTCGGTCACCACGGCGACAGCGGCCGACTCGTCGGGCGTTCGGGCATCCTCCGAGGAATTCACGAGTCGCAAACACTACGCTCGCCGAAGTGGGTGCTCGGCGTGGCGTGGGCGTTAGTTGTCGCGGCGGCGAATGCGCGGGAAGATAAGCCCGATGACGAAGCCGAGCAGCCCGGTGATGAGGAGCGCCACCACGAGTGGAGCCTGGGCCTCAGCGACGATGAAGTCGATCGTCACCTTCTGGAAGTTCACAGCGATGAAGACGACCCCCAGGACGATCAGCACCACCAGCAGCCAGAACCTGACGCCACGCCCTCCGGAGCTGACCTGTCGCCCTCCGGAGCTGGCCTGTCCCTCCATCGGCGCACCGTACCACGGGGATTGGCCGGCGCCTGACCGTGGATCGCGATGACGTAGCCGAGCCTGACGCCGTTTTTGGCGCACGCATTACGACGGTGACCGGGGCCCGCGCCCCAAAAACGCTCCCACGCCTCCCTTGACCAAACCGCACGCCCGGTTTAGGGTCGCACGACTACCAGAGACCCGGTTCGGGGGGCGCTCCGGGCCACGAGAGGGGGCAAGCCCGCATGGAAGCAAGGCACGTCGCGACGCCTCGTCTATCTGAGGGTTCGCGTCGGTGGATCGTGCGATTGTTCGCCGCCACCATCGTCGGGATGGCGCTGCTCGGAATCGTCAGTTTCGGACATGCCCAGGCCAGCATCCCTCCCGGTACCAATGGGAAGATCGTCTTCGGCCAGGTCTTTCCCAACTACGGCTTCACGATCAATCCGGATGGCTCGGGCAAGCATCGGATCGGGCCGGCCGGGAGCACCACCTGCAACACCTTCTCCCCGAGCGGTAGCCAGGTCCTCTGCAACCTTTGGAGCTCGGATGACGTCCAGCCCGCCACCGCCAACCCGGACGGGTCCGACTTCACGCTGCTTAACCCGAATCTCCCGCTCGATCTCTTCTGCCTGTCTTGGTCGCCGACTGGCACCCGACTCCTCTGCCACAGCGAGGGGTTCGCGAACCCGGCCGACGCGGGCCTCTACACGGTGCGGTCCTCAGACGCGGGTGATCTCGTGCGGGTCACCGCCACCCCTCCCGCCAGCTTCGATATCGGCCATACGGCTACTCTCCCGACGGCTCCCGCATCCTGTTCGCCCGGTTCACCGACGAGCAGGGCACCCTGTTCTCGGTGAACCCGGACGGGACCGGGAAGCTGCGCCTAAGTCCTCCGGGGCTCTCGGTCATCGATCTCGGCTTCTTCGACCGGGTCGGAGCGGACTGGTCACCTGATGGCTCACAAGTCGCGTTCGCCGCGCAGAAGCTGTCGCGCAACAGATTCAAGACGGCGCTCTTCGTCGTGAATGCCGACGGAACCGGCCTGCGTCAGATCGGGCCGCCGGGCCTCGGCGCCATATCCGCCCAGTGGTCGCCGAACGGTGCTCTGATCGCCTTCAGCAGCTGCTGCGGCGAACGTCCAGGCGTGGGTCGTCGGTCCGGGCGGAACCGGTCTTAGGCAGGTAACCAATGCGACTCAGGCGGATGACCCCAACGATTCATGGGCTATCTCCCTGGGTCCGGTCTGGTCACCCGACAGCAGGAAGCTGCTGTTCAACAGGCAGAGCAAGAGCGGCCAGACCTCCCTGTGGACGGCAAACGTCGACGGTACCGGTCTGTCTAGGCTGGCCGACACACGGAGCCTTTCCCTCTACGAGTGGGGGACCGCGCCCGTTCGGTAGCAATAGCTCGGGCAAGCGACTACGTCCTTCCGAGGCAAACGCCTGAGCGTCGCGCGGCGAGCGTCGCCACCGGCACTGAAAACCCCGATCGGGACGGGGAGTCGTCGTCGATCGGGCCATCGTCGACCGCGCCAGCGTCGCCCGCCGACTTGTCGGTTGTCAGTGGTCGATTTTGCTTAACCGGTGCCGATCGGCACCCTGATCACCTGACCGGGGAAGATCAGGTCTGGGTCGTCGATCTGGTGCACGTTCGCCCGCACCAGGGGCTCGAAGTCGGTTGTGCCGTAGTGCTCCTGGGCGATCTCGGACAGGGTTTCGTCCTGCTTGACGACGTGCTCGCGATAGCCGATGTAGTCCCCCTCGACCATCCGCGAGCCGAGCAGAACCGGCTTCGAGATCTTGTGGATCTCGCTGCCGTCCTGGGCACTGACCTCGAACACCTCGACGAAGAGGCGATCGAGCTGGAAGGCCGCACTGCTGACGTTCGCCTTTACCTGGAACTGCGCGTGCTCGCCCGTGCCGCCGCCAACGTTGATCGAGCCGGTGACCTCGTCGTGACCCTCGTGGACTCGGTAGTTGATGGTCGCCTCGAATCCCGTCCCGATCCCGGCGATCATCACCCGGTTGCCGACGAGGTCGAACCGCTTCGGTTGATCCATTCTGATGGTCATGACTCCCTCCTTCTCGCCTCCGTGAACGACGTTACCTCACCGCGCTTGCAGCTTCGAGACCCCCGTGCACGCAGTTTGACCTTCGACTACTGCTTGGGGATCGGATCAATCGATAACCGCGGTTGCCTCAACCTCGATCAGGTAACCCGGCTCGGCGAGCGTCTCAACTCCCACGATGGTGTCGGCGGGCTTGTGGTCACCGAATAGCGCGATGCGCGCCGCCGAGATATCAGGCAGGTACTCAACCTGGTGGTGCACGACGTAGATCGTGATCTTCGTCACCTGCTCCGGTCGGGCTCCGGCGGCGGCGAGGGAGCGCCCAACGTTGGCGAACGCCTGGCGGGCCTGTGCACCCAGCTCGCCGGGATTGACAAGGTTGCCCTGAGCGTCGTCAGCGACCTGTCCGGCGACGAACACCAGCCGGCTGCCGGTCGCGGTGACGACCTGGGTGTATGACTCCGGCGTCGGCCGGTCCTCGGGATTGATGAGCTCGAGAGTCATCGATGCGAGCCCTCCATTGGGGATGGTCGACGGAGATGCTGATCGGAAGAACGGTGATGCCGACCGGCGCCAGTACGCGAGCAGCTAGGACCGAGCCGCCCAGTCGACGCGCGATAGTTACGCTTCTCGTCCAAGGCAGTAGTCGGTCCCCTGCGCGTGCGCGAGACTCCTGCCGATGCACGGGCGCGAAGTCGCGGCAGAAGGCGGCGAACGTTTGGATTCAGGCGGCTCGATCTTCGTTCGCTTCTTGAGGTTCGGCGCTCTCGCCTGGGGCGGGCCGGCGGCACAGATCGCGATGATCAAGCGCGAGTGCGTCGACGAGCTTGATTGGATCTCCGAGGCCTCGTTCAAGAAGACGCTGGCCGTCTACCAGATCCTCCCGGGCCCGGAGGCCCATGAGCTCTGCGTCTACTTCGGCCGCATCCGAGGCGGCAAGCTCGGCGGCTTTCTTGCCGGGCTCGGGTTCGCGCTGCCCGGCTTCCTGCTCATGCTCGCCCTGTCGATCGTCTACGTGCAGGCCAACCTGGCCGGGCACCTGGACGAGATCTTCTACGGACTGAGCGCGGCGGTTGGGGCGATCATCGCCCGGGCCCTGGTCAGGCTGAGCCGCAACTTCCTCAGCGACGTGCCGCTGATCGTGATCGCGGTGGTGGCCTTCGCCTTGACGGTTGGACTAGAGGCCAACTTCGTCGTCGTCCTGCTCGGCGCCGGACTCGTCTACGAGCTTTGGACCAACGCCGACCGCTGGGTTCATCGCGCTGGGTCGTTTGCCGTCGCGCCCGCGCCAGTCGCCACCGTGATCGTCGGTGCGATCACGGTCTCGTTGACGGCGTCGATTTTCTGGGAGGGGTTGAAGGCCGGGCTGCTCACGTTCGGCGGTGCCTACACCGTGGTCCCGTTTCTGCAACAGAGCGCGGTCGACACCCATCACTGGCTGACCGACAGCCAGTTCGTCGACGGGCTGGCGATGGCCGGAGCGTTGCCGGCGCCGGCGATCATCTTCTCGACCTTCGTCGGCTATATCGCGGGCGGCCTGACGGGAGCCCTGGTGATGACGTTCGGCATCTTCCTGCCGGCCTTCGTCTTTCCGATCTTCTGCCACCGCCAGCTGGTGGCGGTGGCCGAGAATGCGCGGCTGCATCCGTTCCTGCTCGGCGTCGCAGCCGGAGTCGTCGGCCTGATCGCCGCGGTGACCGTGAGCATCGTCGAGACCAGCGTCGTCGACGTCTGGACGGCGCTGCTGGCGATCGCGGCCTTCCTGGTCTTGATCCGCTGGCACGGCAAGCTGACCGTGCTCTACGTGGTCGTCGGCTGCGGCGTAGTCGGCGCCGCTCTTCAACTGAGCGGGCTGGCGTGACTCGCGCGTAACGCTTTCATGCAAAGCGCGATATTGCGCTTCTCCTCCAATGCGCTACTTCTCGTAGCGAGCAGCCGCCAGGGCTTCCTCCTTGTTGCGGAAGGTTTGCTGCCTGCGCACCTGCCCATCCTTGATCGTGATCAGGAACGCCATCGGGTCTCGGAGAGCGATGTTGCTGACCGGTCCTGCCCCGCCTAGCCGAACGACCGCGAGTACCTGGTCGGGCCCGAGGTCCACGATCTCTTCGGGGTCGAGTCGGTAGCCGGCAAGCGTCCGCCGGTTTTCCTCATAGAGGACTCGAATGGCGTCCCGGCCGCTGTGGGTCCCAAGGAGCAGTGTTTTGAACTCGACCTCGGGGTCGCAAATCGCCGTCAGGGCGTCAAGATCGCCCCGGTTGTACGCGGCGAAGCCCTCCTCCACCAGGTCGATGTTCTCCTGCGTCATTGCGCCTTTCGCAGTATCCACGGGCGCTGCGAAGTATCGCTTCTCAATGCAAAGCGCGATGTAGCGCTTCTCGTCCAACGCGCTACATCTGCTCGCACGCGAAGGGAGCACTTCATCACGGCACGCCGTGCGGTCGAATCGGGTTGCTGCTCGACTTGGTCAAAATGCGATCGCGATCGCGCGGCCGACGCCCGTGGACAAGACAACAAGCTCGGGTCAGGCGGTCGGGCCGCCCCGCCGCGAAGCCCGACGCGCCCATCTCGGCCGTGTCGGTTGACTGTCGACGCACGCCAATCCGGAGGGATCGACCGCGATGTCACGACAACTCATGATTCCTGCCGCAGATACTCGGCTCTACGCCGTCGACGCCCCGGGCGGCACGCCTGCCCTGCTTTTCCTCAGCGGCGGCTTCGGCACCGTGCAGAACTGGAGCCGCGTCATCCGCCTTCTCGGCGGGAAGTACCGCACGGTGCGGTTCGACGCGCGGGCGCGCGGGAAGTCGGGCAGATCGGCCGACTACTCCGTGCAGGCGGCCGTCGACGACATCGGGCGGGTCATCGACGCGACCGGTATCGAACGCCCGATCCTCGTCGGGTGGTCTCTCGGCGCCACGATCGCGGTGCGATACGCGGCTCAGCACCCCGGGCGGGTCGGCGGACTGGTGCTCATCGACGGTGCTTACCCGATCGCCATGTTCGACGAGGCCGGAAAGCAGAAGGTCCGCACCCAGTTCCGTCGGTTGGGGTGGATCATGCGCATCCTGGCAGCGCTCGGCCGCTCGGCCCGGATGTCTTCCGCCGAGTCCGCGGACGTCGTGATCGAGATGGACGCCGTCAACGGCGAGCTCGGCCCCGACTTCGCGGCCCTGGAATGCCCGACCGTGTTCGTGGTTGGCACCGGAGCCCACTCGGGCGCCACCGAGGACGAGATGCGCACGGTGCGCGCTGCTGTCACCGACGCCGAGGAGAGCAACAAGCGCGTGTCCGTATTCGCAACGACGCCCCACAAGCACACGCAGATCCTCAACAAGGCCCCCGACACCGTGGTCGCCGCGATCGAGGACGTCATCCACGAGTCTTCCTGACTGGCGTTCGACCGCTCGACGCATCGTCCCGCGAGGGACGGCGGACTGCACGGCTGGGGAGCAATCCGCTCTACGGCACGGCGCGAGCCGCTCCGGTGACAGGGTCGCTGGAGCGGGCCGGAGTAGAGTGCCGACAGAGTTACGGCGACCCTCTGGAGGCAGTCATCAGCGATCCGGACGCCCGCGAGCCGATCAGCTTTCTCGTCTTCTCGGCATCGCTGCGCGAGCGTTCGTTGAACACTCGCCTCGCCGCACTCGCCGCACTCGTGATCGAGGCCAACGGGGGCGACGTCGACCGCGCCTCGATAGCCGAGTTCGACTGCCCCTCCTTCAACCGCGACGTCCAGGATCGCGACGGGCTCCCTCGGGCCGCCGAGGAGCTGCGCCGCCGGTTGGAGGAATGCGACGGGTTCGTGATCTCGTCGCCGGAGTACAACGCGTCGATGCCCGGCGTGCTCAAGAACACGATCGATTGGGTTTCGCGGGCTCACCCCCAGCCGTTCAACGAGCTCTACGGGCTGGTGATGTCCGCCTCGCCCTCAATGGTCGGTGGCAATCGCGGGCTCTGGGCGCTTCGGGTGCCATTCGAGCACCTCGGCGCGCGGGTCTATCCGGACATGTTCTCGTTGGCTCGCGCTCACGAGGCGTTCGACGACGAAGGCCGGCTCGCCGATGCGCAGCTCCAGGATCGCTTCGAGACGAACATCGTCAACTTCATGAACTCGGTCGAGGCGGCCAAGCACTACCCGTGCGTGAAGAAGGCCTGGGTCGAGTACCTCGGAGAGCGACCCGAGCCGGCCATCGACCGCGTGCAGTGAGCCTCGGCTGGCTTTCCATGGATCATCGGATATGAGTCGCACACGCGCTTATCGGTTTCAAGTCACGCTTCTCTGAAACGCGAGAGCCTGCGCGCACCCGCGGTCCGCTCCCGCACCGGACGAGCAGCGCAACATCGCGCTTTGGATGGAAAGCGGTAGACGCGATGGATCGCGAGATACTGCACGGGCGATGTCGCAGGAGAACGTCGAGACCGTCCAACGCGCCGTCGAGGCGTGGAATTCCGATGATCTGGACGCCTTTTTGGCCGAGCTCGATGCCGACGTCGAGTGGCACCCTGCGATCGAGCCGGGCCTTGAGGGAAAGGCAACTACCTACCGAGGTCATGACGGCGCGCGAACGGTTTGGAGGGAGGACCGCGGCGAGGGGTGGGAGCGCCTCACCAATCGGCCTCAGGAGTTCCGCGACCTCGGCGAGTCGGTCCTCGCGCTCGGTCACATGGACTTGACCGCACGGACGACCGGCATCGAGTTCAGTCAGGAACTCGGAGAGGTCTTTGACCTTCGAGCGGGGAAGATTCTCCGCATCCGCGATTTTCTGACTCATGCGGAGGCCCTCGACGCCGCTGGGCTGTCGGAGTAACGCAGAAGTACTGCTTTGGACGGCTGGATTCAAACCACCATGGAAAGCAGTACCTACCTCTGACCCCCGGCGCGCCGCCGGGAAGGACCTGGCACCGCGGCGCTTGACGCATCAGATCGGCGCCCCAGCCAGGGCACCGTAGGATTGCGACCGTGCCGTTCACGCTCACAAACCTCAAGGAGGACCTGGAGGACGTCGGGTCCAGGTTCGACGGCGCGCCGGACCTGGAGTTCCGCTTGGCGACCGATGCGCTCGAGCTCGAGCAATCCGGCCTGGGCTACCAGCGCCTCCCGCCCGGCTATCGCTTTCCGTACGGCCACACGCACAAGACGCAGGAGGAGGTCTACGTGGTCCTGCGCGGGAGCGGGCGGATGAAGCTCGACGACGAGATCGTCGACCTCAAGGAGTGGGACGCGGTGCGCGTCCCGCCCGGTACGTGGAGAGGCTACGAGGCCGGGCCCGAGGGCCTCGAGATCATCGTCATCGGCGCTCCCAACCTCGGCGAGGCTCGGCGCGAAGACGTCGAGGGCCGGCGCGACTGGTGGGCTGACTAGCGCCAGGTAGCTGAACATGAAGCGGGGGGAGGTAACTCACTCAGCCGAGGGACATCAATGTCTCGGCTGTTGATCGCCTCAACCCCGCGTTTGAACGCCTCGACGTTCTCCTGCGACATCGCCTACTCCGACAGCCCGGCGGCTGCGAGGGCTTCCTGAGGGTCGAGATACTCGCGGACCCGAATCACCTTGCCGCTCTTGAACTCCACGATCCAAGCGATTGCCGATTCGGTGATCGCGCCGCTCTCCTTGCCGCGCGCCCGGAGGTGACCGATGGCGATGACTCGCTCGCCGAGGTCCCGGACCTCCGATTGCTCTGCCTGGATTTCAGAGAAAGCTTCTTCCCCGTCTCGGACTCCCTCGCGGACGCCCTGGTGCCCCCGGTATACGGTGGCTCTCCCGCCGAGCTGAACCTGCAACCAGGGGTACCACTCGATCTCGGGGTGGAGTTCGTCGAGCATCGCTCCCACGTCGCGGCGGTTGTAGGCGTCCGACACGCGCCGAACGATCTCGACGTTCTCCTGCGACATCGCCTACGCAGTATCTCGCTGGGCGGACCCGGCGGTTGCGCGGCGCGGTTCGCTCGGGTCGAGACGATCGAGGTGGGGACCGTTCACCGCAATTCGAGCACCGATTTGCCATGCCCAGGCGATGCTGATGTTGGCCGCCTGGATTCGACGGGGCGCGGGACCGGACCGAGCGGTATTGACCTGGGCGCGTTCAGCGAAGATGCTGGCGGACCAGATGGAGAGGTATGCATCGCGGAGACGATTCGTAGCATGAGCCAGGTCGCGGATCCGACGCGTCTCGAGGACGAGTACGGAGTCCGCAACTACGACCCTCTGCCGGTGGTCATCAGCCGCGGCGAAGGCTCCTGGGTCGAGGACATCGACGGTCGTCGCTACTTCGACGCCTTGTCCGCCTACTCGGCGCTCAACTTCGGTCACCGGCATCCGCGGCTGGTGGCGGCAGCGCGACAGCAGCTCGACCGGCTCACGCTCACGAGCCGGGCCTTCCGCAATGACCAACTCGGAGAGTTCTGTTGGCGTCTCGCCGATGCGTGCTCGAAGCAACGAGTCCTGCCGATGAACACCGGGGCCGAGGCGGTCGAAACGGCGATCAAGGCGGCTCGCAAATGGGGGTACGAGGTCAAGGGCGTCAGGCCCGGTCGGGCGAAGATCGTCGTCTGTCAGGGGAACTTTCACGGTCGTACGACGACGATCGTCTCCTTCTCCGACGACGCGGGGGCCCGGTCGAACTTCGGGCCCTACACACCCGGCTTCGAGACCATCCCGTATGGGAGCCTCGCGGCGCTCGAGGAGGCGCTCGACGACGATACGGTGGCGTTTCTCGTCGAACCGATCCAGGGTGAGGCCGGGGTGGTCATTCCGCCCGCCGGTTATCTCCGCGGAGCCCGAGAGCTCTGCAGGCGCGCGAACGTCCTCATGGTCGCCGACGAGATTCAGTCCGGGCTCGGCCGTACGGGGCGCATGTTCGCGTGTGATCACGAGCAAGTCACCCCCGACCTGCTGCTCCTCGGCAAGGCGCTCGGCGGCGGGATCGTCCCGATGTCGGCGGTCGTCGGCGCCGACGAGGTCCTCGGGCTGTTCAGGCCGGGGCAGCACGGCAGCACGTTTGGCGGCAACCCGCTCGCCTGCGCCGTCGCGCTCGAGGTTCTCGATCTGTTGGCCGACGGGTCACTGGCGCAGGACGCGACAGACCTCGGCTCGCGATTTCTTCACTCCGTTCAGGCGGCGTCCCACCGAAGCGTCGCTCGGATTCGCCAGCGGGGGCTGTGGATCGGAGTTGACCTCGAGAACGGCTCCGTCACCGCGAGGAGCGCCTGCGAGCGGCTGCTGGCGGTCGGAGTCCTGGCCAAGGAGACGCAGCAGCGCACGATCCGGTTCGCCCCCCCACTGACGACGAGCCGTGAAGAGCTCGATTGGCTGCTAGAGCGGGTGAATCGACTGCTCGCCGAGTTCTGAAGCAAGACGTGGTGCGACGCATGGCTTCGGTGTCCGTGCGGCGAGGAAGCCCGGCGCCGACCGATGAGTTTTCGCGCTCCCGTCGGTCGACATCAGAGGAGCTTCCAGAAAGGACACGACGATGACCGACGCGAAGACCGTGACCGAGCCGAGGACCCGCACCCTGGAGGTGCCGGGCGCCACCCTCACCTACGACATACGAGAGGCGAACGCCGCGAGCGATGCGCCGGTCCTGATGATGATCGGCTCGCCGATGGGCGCAGGCGGGTTCACGACGCTGGCCGAGTATTTCCAGGATCGAACGGTCGTCACGTACGACCCGCGCGGGGTGGGGCGCAGCGAGAAGACAGACGGCGCCGAGCAGTCGACGCCGGAGGAGCACGCGGATGACCTGCACCGGCTGATCGCAGCCCTTGGCGGGAGGCCGGTGGACATCTTCGCCAGCAGCGGTGGGGCCGTGAACGGGCTCGTCCTGGTCGCCGAGCACCCGGAGCAGGTGCGCACGCTCGTCGCCCACGAGCCACCGTCCGCGCAGGTCTTGCCGGACCGCGAGCAGGCCTTGGCCGCCGCCGTGGACATCCACGAGACCTACGAGCGCGACGGCATCGGACCGGCGATGGCCAAGTTCATCGCCCTTACGAGCCTGAAGGGACCGATCCCGGACGATTTCGCCGGCGGGCCCGCACCCGATCCGGCCGATTTCGGGCTTCCCACGGACGACGACGGCACCCGAAACGATCCGTTGGTTGGTCAGAACATCGTCACGGGCACGCACCACGAGCACGACTTCGACGCGCTGCGAGCTGCGCCGACGCGCATCGTCATCGGGGCCGGCGCCGAGTCGGAGGGCGTGCTGACCTACCGCGCGGCGCTTGCCGTCGCGGAACGACTTGGGCGGGAAGCGGTCATCTTCCCCAGCCACCACGCCGGCTTCCTCGGCGGCGAGTTCGGCACGCAGGGCGATCCCGACGCGTTCGCCGCCACCCTGCGTGAGGTCCTCGCCGAGGACGACTGACGCTCGGCCCCGCTCCGAGGATGGGCTCATCAACCGGTGGTCGCGGGCTCGATCCCACCCCCGGGCCCGTCCGCCTTCCGGCAGATGACGAGCGCCTCGATGTAGTCCCAGCGGTAGCGGTCGGGCGCAGCCGCGACGCGCTCTTCGAGCGCTTCGAGGAAGTCGGCGAGCAGCCCGGGGGCGCGGTCCTCGCCCTCGCGCGCGAACGCGCGCAGGAGGAGCGGCTCGCCCCATGCGGTCACGCTCCGCACGTAGCGCCGCGCGAACACGGCGGGATCGTCGTGCCAGTACGGATTGTCGAGACGGAAGAGCTCGGCGCTCTCGAGCTCCAGGCCCGCGACCCGCCCGCCGCCCGCCTCGAAGGGGCTCCGGATCTCGTCGAGCGTCCGCATCCACACCGGAACGACGATCGCGGCGACGGTGCCGGCGCCGATGCGCCCCGCGCGGCACCAGTCGGCGAGCACCCGGTTCATGTCCGCGATGATCTCCACGTATAGCCCGGTCCTCTCGGGGCACGGATCGGGCGAGGCCGGGAGCGCGGCGATGAACCGGCCGCCGGGCGCGAGCTCCGTGGCGCGCATCTCGAGCAGCCGCTCCCACTGCCGCGCCGCTGCGACACGCCAGGCTCGCCGCTCGGCCTCGTCCGTGTGATCCGGGTAGCCCGGGAAGACCGACCCGGTCGAGGCCAGGCCGGCCGCGTCGGCGACCCAGTGCATCGCCGTCCCGGTGACCGCGACGTGCACGCTGCCCGACGGCAGGCAGGGCGCCAGCTGGAGGGGGATGCCCGCCATGCTGATCACCACGGCGGGGGCCGGGCTCTGGGCGACCGCCCGGCGGCACGCCTCGCCGTGGGCCTCCGGCGAGGCGTAGTGGGCCCCGGTGCCGGAATCGGCGACCCCCGGGCCGGCGTCGCCGGGCGCGGGGATGACGACGACCCAGGGCCCGTCCGCCGCCCCGTCTAAGGCGTGTCGCAGGTGGTCGGCGGCGACCCCCCACGCGTTCGTCGGCAGATCGACGAGCGCGTAGATCAGCGGCCGGCCGGCGCGCTCGTCCGCGAGACGGCGGATCAGGCCGTGGGAGTTGACCCCGTCGGCGGCGCCGAGATCGGCAACGCGGAGCACCGGCTGATCCGCAAACAGACGCGCGGCGGCCAGCGCGGCCGGGCCGGTCGCCTCGAACGCGGCGCGCTGCGAGAGCGCGTGCCGCGCGTAATCGTCCGCCATGCTCGAGAGTTCGGGGCGATCTGACGGCGTGGCGACTCCTTCCCTCCGGCAGCGCCCGATCTCCGCGCTGCGATGACGATCTTCCCACGGAGTCGGCTCCCGCACCAAGGCGGAGCCACCCGACGGCCGTGTTGGCTGAAACGGCAGCTCAGCCGGTCGTGGTGATGCGGTCGAAGATCGCGACGCTGAAAAAAGAGCCGACGTAGACGGAGGCGCCGTCCGGGCTCACCGTGACCGCGTTGGCGCCGACGAGGCCGGCCCCGACCCCGCATGCACCGCCGTTGCGGGTCTCCGAGACGCACCCGGCGAGCCCGGGTTTTTGATTCAGCCGACCGGTAGACGCGTTGCGGTCGAAGACCGCGACGCCTCCGCCGGTTCCCGAAAGCGAGGCGGACGAGGCGACGTAGACCGAGGCATCGTCGGGGCTGACGACGACAGAACCGGGGCCATCGAGTGCCCTTCCGTCCCGGCAGAGACCGCCGCTGCCTGTTTGTGAGACGCAGCCGGCGAGCCCGGGCTTCTGAATCAACCTGCCGGTCGACGGATCGCGATGAAAGATCGCGATCGCGTCGCCGAACAGCGAGGCGAGGTAGACAGAGGACCCGTCCGCACTGACCGTCACCGAGAGGGCTCCGTCGAGTTCCTTCCCGTCGGTGCAGTGGCCGCCGCTGCCGGTCTCCGAGACGCAACCGGCGGTCCCCGCCTTCTGGGTCAGCGTGCCGCTCTGCGGGTCGCGTTCGAAGACAGCAACGGCGTCGCCGTAGACCGACGCCACGTAGACCGAGGCACCGTCGGAGCTGACGGTGATCGAACGCGGTCCGACGAGCGCCTTCCCGTCGGCGCACAGGCCTCCGCTGCCGGTCTCCGAGATGCAGCCGGCGGTCCCGGGCTTCTGGGTGAGCGTGCCGCTTGTCGGGTTGCGGTTGAAGACCGCGACGGCGCCGCGGGGCGCGAAGTCGGCGAGATCGCCCGAGGCGACGTAGACGGAGGCCCCGTCCGGACTGACCGCGACCGAAAAGGCGACGGCGAGCCCCTCGCCGTCGGTGCACAGCCCTCCGCTGCCGGTCTCCGAGACGCATCCGGCGGTCCCCGGCTTCTGGGTCAATCCGCCTGTCAACTGGTTGCGGTTGAAGACTGCGACAGCATCGCTGGAGACCGAGGCGACGTAGACGGAGGCCCCGTCCGGACTGACTGCGACCGAAAAGGCGCCATTCAGCGCGCTGCCGTCGGCGCAAACGCCTCCGCTGCCCGTCTGGGAGACGCAGCCGGCGACCCCTGGCTTCTGGGTCACCGCCCCGGTCGCCGGGTCGCGGTCAAAGACAGTGACGGCGTCGCTGCCCGACGACGCGACGTAGACCGAGGCGCCGTCGGGGCTGACCGCGACCTCCGCGGGATTGGTTAGCGCGTTGGCCTCGACGCAGCCATCGAGTCCCTGATCCGCGACGCAGCCGGCGACTCTCGGCCTTCTGAGTCAGCTCCCCGGTGCTTGTCGCCTCCGCCGGCGCGGCGGCCAGGGCGACGAGGCAGACGACCAGCAGGCCGGCCAGCCGCGTGCGGCTCCGCTGCGAGGCGCCGTGCGTGCCCCCGCTCGTCGCCCCCGTTCCACGCACTGACCTACGTTAACCGACAACATCTCCGGCTGGAACGAGGACCACGTGGCCGAGCGAACGATCGAGACGAATGGCATCGAGCTGTGCACGGAGGCGTTCGGCCGTCCGACCGACCCGGCGTTGCTCCTCGTCATGGGCGTTGGCGCGTCGATGCTCTGGTGGGAGGAGGGCTTTTGCCGGATGCTCGCCGAGAGCGGGCGGTTCGTGATCCGCTACGACCACCGCGACACCGGGCGATCGGTCACCTATGAGCCCGGCCACCCCGAATACACGGGCGCGGACCTGGTCGGCGACGCCGCCGGCGTGCTCGACGCCTACGGCATCGCGGCGGCGCACGTCGTCGGCGTCTCGGCGGGCGGGGCGTTCGCGCAGCTCGTCGCGCTCAAATATGCGGATCGCGTCCTCTCCCTGGTCCTGATCAGCACGTCTCCGGCGGTGCCCGGGGACCGCGAGCTCCCGTCACCGACCGCGGAGTTCACGCGGTTCGTGACCACGGCGGAGGTGGACTGGTCGAACGCCGAATCGACGATCGAGTACCTGGTCGACTACTCACGCGTGCTCGCCGGAGGCCGGCGCCCGTTCGACGAGGCGGCCACCCGGGAGCTCATCCGTCGCGACGTCGAGCGCGCGCGCAACTTCGCAGCCGCGCAGAACCACGACGCCCTCGCTGATGGCGAGCCGACGAACGAGCCTCTGTCCTCGATCACCGCGCCGACGTTGGTGATCCACGGCACGGCGGATCCGATGTTTCCGATCGAGCACGGCCTCGCGCTGGCCGAGGAGATCCCGACGGCAACCCTGGTGCGGCTGGAGGGAGCCGGTCACGGCGTCGATCGCGCCGACTGGGAGACGATCGTCGACGCGATCGTCGAGCTGACCGCAGGCGACCCGCCGGCCAGCGGACGATGACCCGCCCGCGGCTTCGACGCGAACTTCGATTCGGTCCTGATCGGTGCCGGCGCGCCTACGAGCTGTGGGCCAACGCCGCGCGCCGGGGCGACGGCCGCCTCACCGACTCGGAGGTTCCGGCTCGCGCTCCTCCGCTGCTCTCTGCGCCGCCTGCTGTCGGCTGCCGCGTCGCGGCCAGGTTCGGTGCAGCGTGTCAATGCAGTCGACGAAGATATGCACGATCAGGTTGGGGCGTCCGCGACCTGGCGGGCCCTGCGGGTTGAAGCGATCCGGCATTCAGTTCAGCTCCGCCCTCGAGCCTACAGTCGCCCGCGCCGTGACCTTGACACCCGGTCGCCACGTCGGATAGACACGCTCTCACCCAACTCGCGGAAGGCCCGCACCGCATGACCACCGTCCCACCCCGACGCCGCCGTCCTCGAGCAGATCCGCGCACTCGCGGGCGGCGTCTCTGGATGAGGAAGCTGATCTACTCGATGGGAGTGTCGCTGGACGGCTTCATCGCCGGCCCGCACGGGGAGATCGACTGGTCGGCACCCGACGAGGAGCTGCATCGGTTTCACAACCGGCAGGCGCGGGAGGTGGGCGCGCAGCTCTACGGGCGGCGGCTCTACGAGGTGATGCGGTACTGGGAGACCGCTGACGAGCGACCGTCGGCCCCGGCGCATGAGCTCGAGTTCGCCCGCATCTGGAAGGAGACGCCGAAGCTCGTCTTCTCGAAGACCCTCGAGCAGGTCGAGGGCAATGCGAGGCTGGTCGCAGACGACGCTGCCGAGGAGGTCGCGAGGCTGAAGGAACAGCCGGGACGGGACCTTGCCGTCGGCGGAGCCGGCCTGGCCGCGACCTTCATTGAGCAGGACCTGATCGACGAGTACCGGCTCTTCGTCAGCCCGGTCGTGCTCGGCGCGGGCACGCCCTATTTCCCGGCCCTGGACGAACGGATCAGCTTGGAGCTGGTCGAGACACAGACGTTTGGCTCTCGCGTCGTTTATGTGCGCTACCGGCGCGCGTAAGCCTCCCGCCGTACAGACGTCGGCGCCTCCGACTAGCGTCAGCCGATCGGGGTATTCAAAGTGTGGGAAGGGGCAAAGCGAATATCCGGGAGGTGTGCGATGGGGCCACCGACAGGCGAAAGATGGGCCGTCCTCGAAAGCGTCGATGACGGGCTCACGGGCGCGGGGTTCACGGTCCGAGGCAGGATCCAGGATCGTGACGATCAGCTCTGGATCAACATTCAATCGGCCGCCGGCTGGACATACCTGGTCGTAGACCGGGCCGGCGGCGTCCTGGTCTCCGAGACAGCGCAGACGAAGCGCGAGGCCTACAGCCGTGCGACCGAGGCGGCGTACGCGCACGTCGCCCGGGTCGAGAGCCAGCGGTCGGGGCTCACCGAGGCCTCGCCCGTGACCGGGCGGTAGCCGGGCGCACCTATCGGGCGATCTGCTCCGCGGGCGGGGTGCGGGTCTCCGCGCCGTCGCAAGTGCTGCTCGTCACCCTTCCGAGCGCGGCCGTGAGCAACGCCGCTTCTTCAGGGGTGAGCGTGCTCAGGTGGCGTCCGACCTCGTCCGAGTAGACGGCGCGCATCTCCTCGAGCAGCCGCTCTCCGGACGGCGTCAGCTCAGCCTGGAGGCTGCGGCGGTCGTCGGAGCAGGAGACGCGCCGCAGATAACCCGCCTGCTCGAGGCGGTCGACCAGCTTGGTGATCCCGCCGCGACTGAGCGTCAGCCATTCGGCGAGCTCGCTCATTCGCGGGCGCCCCGTCGGACTGCGCTTGACCGCCCACAGCAGTTCGAACCAGCTCAGCGGCGGGAGATCGGCCGCGGCGAGCGCCTTCTGGACGCGCTCCGTGACCGCGCCGTGGCTCGTGACCACCGCGCGCCACGCATCGAGATGGTGCTGGGGGAGCGCCATCCCCGAGATGATAGCCGAGGAAACAGTTTCCTAGGCAATATCTTTCTGCTATAGTTTCTATCTCAACTATTTCTCTTTCAATCAAAGGAGGAAACCGTGGACATCGCACTGCTTGCACTACGCCTCGTCGTCGGCCTCGGCTTTGCGGCACACGGTGCCCAGAAGCTGTTCGGCGCATTCGGCGGCCACGGCATCGATGCCACTGCGGGCTTCTTCGAGCAGATCAATCTTCGCCCTGGCAAGCTCCACGCCTGGGCGGCGGGCTCCGCAGAGTTCTTCGCGGGGCTTCTGATCGCCGTCGGCCTCGTCACTCCGTTCGCCGCGGCGGCGTTGATCGCGGTCATGACCGCAGCTGTCCTCACCGTGCACCTACGCAACGGCTTCTTCGTCTCCGACAACGGCTACGAGTACAACCTCGTGCTGGCGGCGGCAGTCTTCGCACTGGCCGGGATCGGCGCCGGCAACTGGTCGATCGACAATGCCCTCGGCCTCGACCTCGCGGGCACGGGATGGGCGCTCGGCGCCCTGGGCGCCGGCATCGTCGGGGGCTTCGGGGCTGTGCTCAGCGGTCGGCTCGCTTCGGAGCGGGAGCCCACTCACGGCCAGCCGCACGCCGCCTGACCGCGACCGACGGGCGACTCCCGGCGTAGCGGGCAATCCGTCGCCGGGAGTCGCCTCCGGCGGCGCTGCTGCCGCGAATGCACGCCGGCGCGTGCGTCGTTACGCGGCGGCGTAGCGCTCGAACGCGAGGCGGGCCTGATCGAGGTCGGGGTGGTTCTCGACGAGGTCGAGACGGCCGTCCCTCCAGCGCCCGATCCCGCCGTAGCGAAACGGGACAGGCGTTCCGCTGGCTCTGCCGCTCACGGACTGCAGGACGGTCGTCAACGTCCACGCGCCCCGCTGCTCCACGTCCTCGACTTCGATCGTCGAGTCGGGGAACGTCTGAAGCCAATCGGCGAAGAACCGCCGCAGGCCATCATGACCGTCGAAGAAGGCCATGTCGGGGATTCCGAACGGTCTCATGTCCCACCTGGCGTCGTCGTGAAAGTACGTCAGCACCTCGTCGAAACGGCGCTCGTTCCAGAGCTCGAATCCGCGTCGCGCGAGGTCGGCGTTCGTGGTCTGTTGCACGCCGAGGAGCTTACGGGCGATCGCTTTTCGCACCCAGCCCCGGCCCGTAATCGCCAACATTCTGCGGTGCGGCCTTGACAGCGGCGCGGGACGTGAGAGGGTCGAGGGGCCGCGTCGACGAAGGGTGCGATGGCCCAGATTGCTCAGCGACCGTGATCTCACACCGCTCGAGCGCCTGAGATGACACCGGGCGCCCATCTCGCAGGGATTCCGGTCGAAGAGTCGCTGCTCGCACTGGCGCCGCTGGGCGGGCTTGTCGTGGCATGGGTGGCTGCGCTGATGAGCCGCGCTCGCCGGGGTCATGGTCGACGCAGGACGCTCGGGCCGTAACCACGCTGGACGAAGGAGAGACGATGGCGAACGAATATGTGCGTCGAGACATCTGGAAGCTGGCGCGCAGTGCCAAGCACGAGCCGTGGGATCCCCACACCCTGGCCTACGCCGAGGCTGTCGGGGTGATGAAGGAGCGAGATCCTGACGATCCGACCAGCTGGACCTACCAAGCGGCGATGCACGGCACGTACAAGACGCCCGCGGACCCGCTCTGGAACGGCTGCCAGCACGGCTCGTGGTTCTTCTTGCCGTGGCATCGCATCTACATCCTTTACTTCGAGCGCATCGTCAGGGCAATCGTCACCAAACGCGGCGGTCCCGACGACTGGGCCCTCCCGTATTGGAACTACACGAACGGACCCCCCGGGAGCCGGGCTCTGCCGAGAGCCTTCGCCGAGGAGAAGCTTCCGAACGGTAAGGACAATCCGCTCTACACCACGCACCGCAATTCTCGCGTCAACGCCGGTGCCCCCCTCGACGCGGGGTCGCTGAACACGAGCCGAGCGCTGAGCCAGACGAAATTCTCGCCCGGCTTCGGTGGGCTGCCGAAGGGACCGATCCACTTCACGTCGCCCCACGGAGCGCTCGAGAGTGAGCCCCACGACAACGTCCACGTGCTCGTCGGCGGCCGGCCCAACGGTACCCTGCCTGGGAGGGTTGATGATCGACCCGAACTGCGCCGCCCGGGACGCGATCTTCTATCTGCATCACTCGAACATCGATCGCCTCTGGGCAAAGTGGCTGAGCCTCGGCAAGGGCAGATCGAACCCCGCACATCCGCAGTGGACCGATACCGCGTTCGAAGCCTTCGACGCCGACGGAATCAAGCGGACCAAGACGTGCGGCCAGGTCGCCGAGCTCGCCGACCTCGACTACACATACGACGATCTCGACCACGCCCCCGAAGCGCGCGAGCCCGGACCGGCGGATGAAGCCGGGTTGCCGGAACGTCCGGGTGGCGGGCCCGAGATCGCGGCCGGGGACGGCGCCGAGCTCGGTCTCGGCCCGGCCTCGGTCACGCTTGGCCCGGTCGGCGGGGGGCAGATCGCCGACGCCGCGCGGGCAAGCGACGCCGACGCGCCGCGCGTATACCTGCATCTCGAGGACGTCGCCGTCGACGAAACGCCCGAGATCGTCTGGGAGGTCTGGCTCGACCCGGACGGTCCGGGCTCAGACCCCGAGAACGCGGTCGGGACGATCTCGTTCTTCGGGCGCGGGCATGCGCATGGCGGCGAGCCGGCCGAGACCGTCGGGGGCGTCGAGGGGGAGCGGTTCATCTTCGACGTCACCGAGGTCGTGCGGCGCTTGGAGGATGAGGGGCGCTGGGATGATTCGAAGATCACCGTCTCGTTTCGCCCCCTCACCCTGGAGGGCGTCAGCGCGAGCGAGTTCGACGTTCCGACGGTGCGGGTAGGGCGCGTCTACGTCACCCGCGGCTGACCGGCGGCTGAGGAGGCGGTCGCGCGCAGCGCTTCTAGTCGTGCAGCCACGGGGCGTATGAGATCCCGATCACAACCTGGCGAGTCGCTTCCGGGATCCGGTTTCCCCAGGCGGGTGCGTCGGAGCCTCACTCGCAGTGCAAATTCTCCGGCGCCGGCCCCGGGACGCTGCCGCGTCGCCGGGGCCATTTGCTGACCGCGTCGACAAATTCGTCAGGATTGAGCCGATGATCGGTCCGCAGCGATGATCCCGTGAGCGGCGAGGAGCCGCGGATCGGGGCCGGAGTCTCGGAGGTCGTCGATCGCGACGGCGCGTTCCCGCGACTCGACGACGACCAGCGGGCACGGTTGCGCGGCCTGGGTCGCGTGCGCACCGTCGAGGCCGGCGAGGTTCTCTTTGCCGCCGGCGATCAGGGCGCCGACTTCTTCGTGATCGAGTCGGGGGCGGTGGTCATAGTCCAGGGTTACGGCGAGGAGAACCGGGTGATCGCGGTCCACGGACCGCATCGCTTCCTGGGCGAGCTCAGTCTGCTGAGCGGCCAGCGGCTCTATCTCTCGGGAATCGTCCGTGACGCGGGCGAGGTGATCCAGATACCGGTGGAGAAGCTCCGCCAGATCGTCGCCGAGGACAAGCCGCTCAGCGACGTGATCCTCGGCGCTTTCCTCGCCCGCCGTTCGATCCTGATCGACGTCGGAACGGGGATCAAGCTGATCGGGTCGCGGTTTTCCTCCGACTCACGGCGATTGCGCGAGTTCCTGGCCCGGAACCGCATGCCCCATCAGTGGACCGACCTCGAGGACGACGACGAGGCGGACGCCCTGCTCAGCAGCCTCGCCGTCGAGCCGAATGAGACGCCGGTGGTGATCGCAAGCGGTGGCGAGGTGATGCGCAATCCGACCAATGCCGAGCTGGGAAGAGCGATCGGCCTCGGCTCCAGCGGCACGCCGCCGCCCCTCTGCGACGTCGTCGTCGTCGGTGCCGGTCCGGCCGGCCTCGCCGCCGCCCTCTACGCCGCCTCGGAGGGACTCGACGTCCAGGGGGTCGAGGCGATCGCCTCCGGCGGTCAGGCGGGCACATCGGCCAGGATCGAGAACTACCTCGGTTTCCCGGCCGGCGTGTCGGGAAGCGAGTTGGCTCAGAGGGCCGGGGTCCAGGCCGGGAAGTTCGGAGCGCGCCTGGCCGTGCCTGCGGCAGCCGTGCGGCTGACGAGCGAGCGCGGCAGACACGCGATCGCGCTCTCCAACGGCGAGGTGGCGACCGGTCGCACCGTGGTCATCGCGACCGGCGCTCAATACCGTCGCCTCGACGTTCCGCGGCTCGAGGAGTTCGAGGGCGGCGGCGTCTACTACGCCGCCACCCAGGCTGAGGCGCAGCTTTGCGCCGGCGATCCAGTCGTGATCGTCGGTGGTGGAAACTCGGCCGGGCAGGCGGCGATGTTTCTCTCCCAGAGCTCGCACTGCCGGCTACTGATCCGTGGCGACGATCTCGCGAAGTCGATGTCGCGCTATCTCGTCGATCAGGTCGAACGCAACGACGCGATCGAGGTATGCACCGATTCGGAGGTCGTCGAGCTCGACGGCGACCGTGAGCTCGGGACGGTGACGATCGCCGATACCCGCTCAGGCGAGCGAACGCGGCTGGCGGCGAGGGCGCTGTTCGTCTTCATCGGCGCCTCGCCGCACACCGAGTGGCTCGAGGGCCAGCTGGCGACCGATCGCGCCGGGTTTCTGCTCACCGGGCGCGACGTCGAGCGCCGGCAGCTCGCCGAGTTCAACGGTGACCAGCCGTTCTTCCTGGAAACGAGCAGGCCCGGGATCTTCGCCGTCGGCGACGTTCACTCGGGCTCCATCAAGCGCGTCGCCTCGGCCGTGGGTGAGGGCTCGATGGCGGTTCGGCTGATCCACCACCGGCTCGCGGACCTCTAGGGTCGGATTGGAAGCGCGGCCTTCGCCACCCACCGGAATGAGCCGAAGGAGGCTGAGATGACAGACGCGATGATCCTCGGCGGAGCGCGTACACCGATCGGCCGCTACGGCGGCTCGCTCGCCGCGATCCGAACCGATGATCTGCTCGGCATGGCGATGATCAACGCCCTCCGGCGGACCGGCGTCCCGGCGGATGCGATCGAGGAGATCGCCGCCGGAACCGTGAACGTCGCGCACGAGGGCATGGGGGATATCGCGCGCTGGGCCGCTCTGGCCGCGGGGATCCCGGACGATGTCCCCGCCTACACGATCAACCGTTTCTGCGCCTCGTCGCTGACCGCTGCGATCAACGTCTCGAACTCGATCGCCGTCGGCGAGATCGGGGTCGGGCTCGCGGTCGGCGTCGAGTCGATGTCCCGGTCGGGATGGGCGTTCATGAAGGGCGAGGCGCCCTTCGAGCCGCGAGGACCGCGGTTCATGCTCGACACGATGTGGGCCGGCGCCGGCGGTCCGCCGAACCCGGGTCTGCTCGAGCGCAACGCCTACATCGCGATGATCGAGACGGCCCAGAACGTCGCCGACAAGTACTCGATCCCGCGCGAGGAGATCGACGCCTTCGCGCTGCGGTCGCACCAGCACGCGGCCGCGGCACGCGACTCCGGCCGGCTGGCGAAGGAGATATTCCCGGTCGAGGTGGCCGGCTCACGCCGGGAGCCCGCGCGCCGGTTCGAGCACGACGAGTTCATCCGCGACGACACATCGATCGAGAAGCTCGCGGCCCTGCCGGCCCAGCCGAACACCAAGGAGATGACCGCCGGGAATTCGTCGCCGCTGTCCGACGGGGCGAGCGGCGTCGTGCTGGCCTCCGCCGAAAGGGCGGCCGAGCTCGGATCGAAGCCGCTCGCGCGCGTGGCGGCCGCGGCGTCCGTGGGGATCGATCCGACGATCATGGGAGTGGCGCCCGCGTATGCGATGCCGAGGGCGATAGAGCGCGCCGGTTTGAAGCCGGAGGAGATCGATGTCTACGAGGTGCACGAGGCGTTCGCCGCCCAGGTGCTCGGCGTCCTGCGCGAGTTCGAGACCCAGACCGGCTACGCGATCCCCGACGAGAAGCTGAACCCGAACGGCGGCGCAGTCGCACTCGGGCATCCGTTCGGCGACTCGGGCACCCGCCTCGTCCTCTCGCTGACCACCGAGCTCCAGGAGCGCGAGGCCCGCTACGGCGCGATCGGCGTCTGCGTCGGGTCCGGGCAGGGGGTCGCGCTGGTGATCGAGCGGGCGCCGGGCTGATGTCGCGCCGGATGAACCTGGACCCCGAAGTGGCGGCCCGCGCGCGGACGTGGCGCGATGCGGTGCACGCCTCGGTTTGTGACGTGTTCGAGCCCTGGGCGCACGGCACGGTGGTGCGAGCGACGCGTCACCCGAGCTACTGGACCTTCAATGTCGTCCGGGTCGAGGACGACCCGGCGATGGACGTGGATGCACTGGCGGCGTTCGCGGACGAGGCGCTCGCAGGGCTCGCGCACCGGCGGGTCGACTTCGATCTCATCGATGCCGCCGAGCCGCTGCGCGCCGGCTTCGAGGCACGAGGCTGGAAGACCGAACGCCTCCTGTGGATGCGCCACGCGCAGCCGCTGCCTCCCGGACCGGACGATCGCCGTCGAGGAGGTCGACTACGACGCCGTGCACGATCTTCGCGTCGCCTGGCACCGTGAGGACAACCCGGACGAGGATCCGGGCGACTTCCACGCCCATGCGCGCGAGGTCGCGCTGCGCCGCGGCGCCCGGGTCATGGCCCTGGTCGAAGGTGGTGCGCCGGTGGCTTTTGCCCAGCTCGACCACGCCGGTGCGGCAGCCGAGATCACCCACGTCTACGTCCTCCCCGAGTTCCGCGGCGCCGGCCGCGGCACTGCAACCACCCGCGCCGCGATCGAGGCGGCCGGCGACGTCCGCGACCTGTGGATCACCGCGGACGACGAAGGCCGGCCGAAGGAGCTCTACGCTCGGCTCGGCTTTCGCCCGGCGTGGGTGACGATGGAGTTCCTTCGACCCCCGTGATTGAGGTGGACGGATGATGAGAGCAGCCGGCACCCGGGCCGCGCGTGATGTATAGGATGCCGCGCGTGCCCAGAGCCGCCAGCCTCACCGTCGCCCTGTTGCTCACAGCACTCCTGGTCGCACCGGCGGCAACGGCGGCGCCGGGCGACTCGGCCGCGACCTCTGCGGCCGCGTGGAGGTTGACCGAAACCACGCCGGCTCCGGCGCAGCGGGGTGCCCAGCCGGCGGTTCAGCCGGACCGCTTCCAGGCGCTCCAACTCGATCGCGCGGCCCTCGAGGGTGTCCTCGCCGGGACTCCCGACGAGCGGGCCTCCGGCTCCACGATCCTGTCGCTGCCGACGCCGACCGGCGGGTTCGAGCGCTTCGCGGTCCAGCGGTCGTCGGTCATGGAACCCGGGCTGGCCGCCCAGCATCCCGAGATCTCGACCTTCAGCGGTACCGGGATCGACGTGCCCGGCTCGACCGTCCGCCTCGACCTCGGCTCGCTCGGCCTCCACGCCTCCGTTCTCGGTCCAGAGGGTGCCTGGTACATCGACCCGTATTACCACCGCGAGCAGAGCGCCTACGTCAGCTACTTCGGCCGCGACCTGACCAAGAATCCCCACGGAACATTCCTCGAGGGCGACTTCGGCACCGGCGCGGACCCGCTCGCGGAGATCGCGCCGCAGCCGCAGGCGGCGCCGTCGGACGTCCAGCTGCGCACCTATCGGCTCGCGCTCGCGAGCGACCCGTCCTACGCCGACTACTTCGGGGCCGCGAACGTGACCTCGGCGAAGGTCGCGCTGATCAACCGCGTCAACCAGGTGTACATCAACGACCTCGCGATCGAGATGACGCTGATCGACGAGAACGACGAGCTCAACCTGAACACCGACGCGGAGATGACCGGACCGAACGGGCCCTGCGGGACCGCCGCCTGCTACACGCCAAGCCAGACCAGGTTCTGCTCGGGGTCGTTGCTGGTTCGCACCAGCACCGTGATCGGTCAGATCGTCGGCGCCGGCAACTACGACATCGGCCACCTCGCGCTCGGTGTCAACGGCGGCGGGATCGCCGCGCTCGGGGTCGTCGGCGGCCGGTTCAAGGCGCTCGGGTGCACCGGCGTCCCGACGCCGGAGGGTGACCTCTACGCGGTCGACTACGTCGCGCACGAGATGGGCCACCAGTTCGGCGGCAACCACACCTTCAACGGGATCCGGTTCGCGTGCGGCGGTGGCAACCGCAACCAGTCGACCTCGGTCGAGCCGGGCAGCGGCTCGACGGTCATGGCCTACGCCGGCATCTGCGCCAAGGACGACCTCCAGCCGCACAGCGACCCGTACTTCTCCGAGCGCAGCCTCGACGAGATCAACGGCTACGTGACCTCGACCCTCAACCCCGTGAGCGAGGTGCAGAGCGTCGCCCTGCGCGACTTCGACACCGACGGCGACTCGTTCACGCTCACCTACAACGGCAACACCTCGGCCCCGATCATCCGCGGGACGAACTACAACGCGAACTCGATCGAGAACAAGATCGAGGCGATCGCCGGCGGCGACGAGACCGTGGTCGGCTTCGGCGGAGTCGGGAACCCGAACGACGACGGGTTCCAGGTCACGTTCAAGGGCGACCTCAAGCACACGGACGTCGACCCGCTGAGCGTCACCGACACCTCGGGGATGAGCGGGTTCGTCGGCGAGATCGTCCACGGAGGCCCGCTCCAGAACGGTGGCTACACGGTCGTCGACACCGGCAACCACCGGCCGGACGTGAGCACTCCGGCGAGGCGGACGATCCCCGTGCAGACCCCGTTCAGGCTCACCGGCGGCGCGACGGACAGCGATGCCGACCCGATCACCTACACCTGGGAGCAGAACGACGACGGCGGCGCGAACGGCACCAGGCTGGTCAGCAACACGAAGAAGAACGGACCGCTGTTCCGCCAGTTCGGCACCGCGGCGATCGTCAGCCCGGAGGGGACGCTGATGTCGCCCTCGCCGGGCGAGAACGCGGCCGGCCCGGATCCGACCCGGGTCTTCCCCGACATGGCCCAGATCGTCGCCGGGGAGACGAACGCGGCGACCGGCGCCTGCCCCGAGGCCACCGGCTCCGCCCCGGTGGCGCTGCCGATCGTCAACTGCTACTCGGAGTTCCTGCCGACCGCCGACTGGGTCGGGGTCGCGCACGACCGCACGATGCACTTCCGGCTCACCGCCCGCGACGGCAACCCGGTCGCGGGCGGCGTCGGCTTCGCGGACACCGCGGTCAAGATCGACCCCCACGCCGGGCCGTTCCTGGTCACCTCGCAGGCGACCCGCTCGACCGTGACCGGCGGAACCCGGCTGCCGGTCAGCTGGGACGTCGCCGGCACCAGCGCGCCGCCGATCGACGCCTCCCGGGTCACGATCAGGCTCTCCCTCGACAAGGGAAAGACGTTCCCGGTCGTGCTCGCGGCGTCAACCGCCAACGACGGGTCGAAGAAGGTCACCCTGCCGAACGTCGCCGCCGACCACGCCCGGGTGATGGTCGAGGCGGCCGGGAACGTGTTCTTCGACCTCTCGGACGCCAACCTGAAGATCGAGTTCTCGCCCGGCGGCTGACGCCTGAAAGAGTCCGTTCCCATGAAACTCGAGGAAGGGGCCCGCGGGAGCGGTGGGCCGCTGGCAGGGAAGCTCGCGCTGATCGCGCTGCTGCTGTGCGGTACGTGCATCGACGCCACGATCGCGAGCGCGGCGAAGGCGCCGTCGGTCGCGACGTACACCGCCCGGGGCAGCGTCGAGCAGGCGCAGGTCACGGGGGCCGGCCCTGGCCAGCGGCTGAAGCTGGTCGATCGCAAGAGCGACGTCGTCGCGGCGAAGCGGGCCGGGTCGCTCGGCGGGATCGTGTTCCGTCATGTGCCGGCCGGAGGGGGCTACCGCGTCAAGCAGGCCGGCGGCGCACAGTCGCCGTCCTTCAGGGTGCTCTCGCGCCGCTCGGCGCCGCCGAACACGGACATCTATGACCAGGCGCTACCCGCCGGCGGCTACGGATACCTGACGACGCGCGACGGGACGAAGCTGGCGATCAACGTCCACCTCCCGGGGCCGGCGGACCAGGGCCCATATCCAACCCTGGTCGAGTACTCGGGCTACGGGTACGCGGACCCCGCCGGCGGCGAAAGCTCGATCGCGCCGATCGCCGACATCCTCGGCTTCGCGGTCGTCGACGTCAACATGCGGGGCACCGGCTGCTCGGGTGGGGCGTTCGACTACTTCGAGCCGCTGCAGGGGCTCGACGGCTACGACGTGATCGAGACGGTGGCGCGCCAGCCGTGGACCCTCAACCACAAGGTCGGAATGATGGGGATCTCCTACGGCGGCATCAGCCAGCTGTTCGTCGCCGCCACCCGCCCGCCCGACCTCGCGGCGATCGCCCCGCTCTCGGTGATCGACAACACCCAGACGACGCTCTATCCGGGCGGCATCCTCAACACCGGCTTCGCCCTGCAATGGGCCGAGGACCGTGTCCACGACGCGGAGCCCGCGTCGCCGACCGGCGGCCAGAAGTGGGCGCTCGACCGGATCAACGGCGGCGACGAGATCTGCAAGGCGAACCAGGCGCTGCACCCGGAGGCCGTCAACCTGATCGAGAAGGTCGAGCGAAACAACTACTACCGCCCGAAGGTCGCGGACCCGCTCGCTCCGATCACCTTCGTCGACAGGATCAACGTGCCCGTGTTCCTCGCCTGCCAGTGGACCGACGAGCAGACCGGCGGCCATTGCCCGGCCTTGCCTTCGCACTTCACCGGTACGAAGCGCAAGTGGTTCACGTTCGCCAACGGCGTCCACGCGGACTCGCTGGACCCGGCGACGTTCAACCGCTGGTACGACTTCCTCGAGCTCTATGTCGCCGGGCGACAACCGCGGCTCTCACCCGCTCAGAAGGCGGTAGCGCCGACGCTCTACAGCTCGGTGCTGGGCGTCCCCGGCGTCAACCTGCCCGACGACCCGATCCAGAATCAGCCGGACTACGCGTCCGCCCTGGCCGCGTTCGAGAGTCAGCCCCCGGTCCGCATCCTGTTCGACAACGGGGCCGCCGGCCCACAGCCCGGCGCGCCGCTCGCGGGCTTCGAGCAATCGTTCAGCCGCTTCCCGCCGGCCGGCACGCGGGCGAAATCGTTCTACCTGGCGAGCGGGGGGGCGCTGAGTACCCGGAAGCCCGGCAAGGCGGCCGCCGAGTCGTTCACCTGGGACAAGAACGCCCGGCCGCCGACGAGCTTCAGCGGCGACACGGGCTCCGGCCCGGGCGGCCTCTGGACCGCGACTCCGGGCTACGACTGGAGCCAGACCCCCGCCGGACATGCCGTTTCCTACGTGAGCTCGCCGCTCGGCGCCAATACGGTGGTGATCGGCGCCGGTGCGCTCAAGGCGTGGGTCCGCTCGTCGGCGCCGAACGTCGACCTGCAGGTGACCGTGTCCGAGGTGCGCCCCGACGGCAAGGAGACCTTCGTCCAGAACGGCTGGCTGCGGGCCAATGGACGCAAGCTCGATCATCAGAAGAGCACCCCGCTCGAGCCCGTTCTCAGCCTCCGGAAGTCAGACGCCGCCCCGCTCCCCAAGGGCAGCTGGGCCAAGGTCACGGTGCCGCTCTACTACCAGGGACACGCCTACCGGAGCGGGTCGCGGATTCGGGTCACGATCGCCGCCCCCGGGGGCGATCAACCGGTCTGGGCGTTCGCAGAGGCGAAGCCCGCGGGCACCACCCGTGTAGCGCTCGCCCACTCGCCCGAGATGCCGTCGCGACTCGTTCTGCCGGTCGTCCCGGGAGTCGCGATCCCATCCGGGCTGCCGCCGTGTCCGGGCCTGCGAGGCGAGCCCTGCCGCGACTACGTGCCGTTCGCCAACCGGGAGCTCCGGCGGCGCTGAGAGCCTCTGGCGCCGAGGCCTCCGTCGCTAGCGGTCGTACGCGTAGAAGCCATGGCCGGACTTGCGTCCGAGGAGCCCGGCCTCGACCATTCTGTTGAGCAGTGCCGGTGCGACCGCACTGGGGTCGCGAAACTCCTCGTAGAGCGACTCGGCCACGGCGAGCAGGGTGTCGAGGCCGACGAGGTCGGAGAGGGCGAGCGGGCCCATCGGGTGGGCGCAGCCGAGGACCATGCCGCTGTCGATGTCCTCCTTGGACGCGAACCCGGACTCGTACATCCGGATCGCCGACAACAGGTAGGGGACCAGCAACGCATTGACGATGAAGCCGGCGCGATCCTGCGAATCGATCGGGGTCTTGCCGAGTGTCTCGGCTGCGAACGACTTCGCCGCCTCGACCGCTTCGTCGGCGGTCATGATCGAACGGATCACCTCGACGAGCTTCATCACCGGCACGGGGTTGAAGAAGTGCAATCCGAGCACGCGCTCGGGTCGGGAGGTCTCGGCCGCCAGCTTCATGATCGGGACCGAGGAGGTGTTCGAGGCCAGAAACGACGCCTCCGGCAGCATCGAGTCGAGGCGCCCGAACACCTCACGCTTGAGGGGCTCCGACTCGACGATCGCCTCGATCGCGGCATCGGCGCCGGAGAGCTGCTCGAGCTCATCGGTCACCGCGAGATGCCGGGCCGACTCGTCGCGCGCCGCGGGCTCGAGCTTGCCGGCCTTCGCCCCACGCTCCAGGGATCGCATGATCGCCGCCTCGGTCCGCTCCGCGGCCGCCGCATCGACCTCGACCACGGTCACGTCGACCCCGGCCCGGATGCACACCTCGGCGATCCCCGAGCCCATCAGTCCGCCGCCAACCACACCTACGCGCACCGGTGCTCCTTTCGCCTCAGGGCAAGGCTACGTGCTCGGCAAGGATCGAGGATCTCCGAGTGGGCGAGACCGAGTCCGCACACCACCCCCCAAACGGGGGGAATTCCAGTAACGCGCAGCACCCGGGCGGGTAGCAGCCGACAATGGAGGTTGTCATCGATCCCACGCCTCCCGACACCGTCGAGGTCCTCGCGGGCCTGATCGCCGAGCTCGACTCTGCGACGACCAGGGCGGGTGACTTCTATGACGACGTCTGCGAGGCGCTCTGCCGGCTGACCTCGATGGAGCGAGCCGGGACCCTGCTCTACGACCCGGCGACGAGGGCGGTGCGTTTCGTCGGTTCCCACGGGGTCGACAAGGAGATGATCGGCGAGATCGAGGGGACCCTCGACGAGACACCGATCGCCCAGCGTGCGCTCGCCGAGGACAGGGTCGTCGAGGCGTCCGAGCATCTGGAGCGCGAGATCCCGGAACGCTACGCGCGATTCGCCGGGATCACGACGCTGACCTGCACGCCCGTTGCCGCGGGCGGCCGCTGGCTCGGGGTCATCTTCGCCGACCGCGGCGGCGGGCGGTTCGAGCTCAGCGAGCGCGACCGCCAGACGATGCTGACGCTGGGGCGCCTCGCGGCGCTCGCTGCCAGCGTCGAGGGCGCGACCCGCCAGGACGAGCGGGCCCAGCGCCTCAACGAGCGGATCGGGCTCGTGCGCGAGATCCACGACCGGGTCATGCAGCGCCTCTTCGGGCTCGTGCTCGCGCTTGGCTCGGGCGAACCGCTCTCGGCCGAGGATCGGCGCGCCTGCCACGACGAGCTCCAGGCGGCGCTCACCGACCTGCGCTCGGCGCTCCGCAGGCCGCTCGGCCCGCAGGAGCGCTCGTCGACGCCGGGGCTGCGAAAGGTCGTCGAGCGCCGCGCCGCTCGCACCCCGGAGCTCGAGCTCGACTGGCCGCCCGCCATCGAGGTGCCGGAGCGGCTCGAGGAGCTGGCGCAATCGGTCTTCATCGAGGCGCTTCGCAACTGCGAGAAGCACGCCGACGCCGAGCGAATCGAGGTCCGCCTCGCGGCCGTCGACGACACGTTCGAGCTCGAGATCACCAACGACGGCTCCGGCGCCGCCGGGCCCGGCTCCGGCCTCGGCCTGCGTCTGCTGACGCTCGAGGCGCTGCAGCAGGACGCGCTGGTCGAGTTCGGGCCGCTCGCCGACGGCCGCTGGCGGGTGCGGATGACGGGCACCGCTTCCTGATGGCGACCGGCGCGCCGAGCGGCGAGGATCTCAGCCTCAGCGTGCTCGTCGTCGACGACCACGACGTCGTCCACTGGGGATTCCGGCTGTTGCTCGAGCGCCAGCCTTGGGTGGAGCGCTGCGCCGCCGCCCGTACCGCCGAGGAGGCGCTCGAGCTCGTCGACCGGTTGCATCCCGACGTCGCCCTCGTCGACCTCTTTCTCGGCGGCCGCTCGGGCGCCGAGCTCACCGCGGACGTCGTCGCCCGGTCGCCCGACACACGGGTCCTGCTGATCTCCGGTGCCGGGACCGTCTCGCGCGCGGTCGCCACCCGAGCCGGCGCTTCGGGCTTCGTCTCCAAGGACTGGGGCGCGCCCGACGTCGTCAAGGCGGTGCGTATGGTCGCGCTCGGGATGGAGGTCTTCGATCCGCAGCGCGAGGGCGAGCCGCCGCGCCTCTCGGCGCGCGAGCGCGAGGTCCTCGGCGAGATCGCCTCCGGCGCCACCAACCGCGAGATCGGCCGCCACCTCTACCTCTCTCCGCACACGGTCAAGGAGCACACGAGCTCGATCTATCGCAAGCTCGAGGTTCGCAACCGCGCCGAGGCCGTGAAGCGGGCCCAGCGGCTCGGGCTGATCGGCTAGGACGCCCGCGGCGGGTGGTACGCACCCCCCGCCCGTCCGTGGGACCCCCCCCGACCGGGGGGTCGGTGGGTCGGATCGGCTTACCGCCCCGCCTCGGCCGGTTATCCATCGCTGACATGGATTCAACGACCGACAACACAGCGCTGCTCTTTCCCGGCCAGGGCAGCCAGACGTCCGGCATGCGCGAGCTCGTCGAGCAGCACGAGCCCGAGCTGGGGCGTCTCGTTCTGGCCGAGCTCGACACGGACCCCTTCGCCCGCGCCGACGAGGGCACGCGGTTTGCCCAGCCGGCGATCTACTGCGCCAGCGTCGCCTCCTGGACCGCCGGCGGGCGACCCCTCCCGTCCCAACTCGCGGGCCATTCGCTCGGTGAGCTGACCGCGCTCGCCGCGGCCGGCGCCCTCGATCCCGTCGATGGGCTGCAGCTCGCGATCACCCGCGGCCGGCTGATGGGAGCGGCGGCCGAGGCTTCACCCGGGGGGATGATCGCCCTGCTCGGCGACGGCGCCGCGGCCCGCGACGTGGCCGAGGCGACCGGTCTCGAGATCGCGAACGACAACGGCCCGACCCAGATCGTCGCCGCCGGGCCCGTCGACGCACTCGACCTCGCGGCCGGCACGGCGAAGTCGCGAGGCGTGCGCTCGATCCGGCTGCCGATCCGGGGCGCATTCCATACCGGCTCGATGGAGCCGGCGGTGGAGCCGTTTCGCGCCGCGCTCGCCGAGGTCGCGATCAACGCTCCCGATACCCCCGTCTTCTCGAGCACCGAGGCTCGCCCGTTCGAAGCCGATCCCGACGCGATCCGCGACCGGCTCTCCGCCGCGCTCACCCATCCGGTGCGCTGGCGCGAGACGCTGCTCGAGCTGCATCGCCGCGGGGTTCGCCGCTTCGTCGAGGCCGGCCCCGGCAAGGCGCTGACCGGGATGGTCCGGCGAAGCTTCGATGACGTCGAGGCGGTCGTGCTCGACGCACGGGAGACGGCCCATGCCTGAATGCGTGCCACGCGACGGCGTCGGTAACGAGCCTCTCGCGGCGACTTCGCAGCCAACCACCGCGACGACCGCGCGAGCGCGTCGCGGCGCCTCGATCGGCGGGCTCGGGATCGCCGTGCCCCTCCAGGCCGTCTCCAATCTCCCGATCGCGGAGCGCCTCGGCGTCAGCGAGCGGTGGATCACCGAGCGGACCGGGGTGACCGAACGGCGCGTCGCCGCGGCCTCCGAGCGCCTCGTCGACTACGCCGCCGAGGCGGGCGGCCGGGCGCTCGCGGCGACCGGACTCGCCGCCCCGGAGATCGATCTCGTCCTCGTCGCGACGATGAGCCACGAAGAGCTGACGCCGAACGCGGCGCCGCTCGTCGCGACGAGGCTCGGCGCCCACCGCGCCGGAGCGATCGACGTCGGTGCCGCCTGCTCCGGCTTCGTCTCGGCGCTCGCGCTCGCTGCCGCCCAGGTCGAGTCGGGCCGGGCGCGCAACGTGCTCGTCGTCGGCGCGGACCTGATGACGAGGATGATCGATCCGGACGACCGCTCCACCGCGGCTCTGTTCGGCGACGGCGCCGGGGCCGTGGTCGTCGGCGCAACCGATCACCACGACGGAATCGGCCCGGTCGTGCTCGGCGCCGACGGCGCCCGCGGCGACCTGGTCACGGCGGGACGGGCAGAGGGCATCTTGCGGATGAAGGGCCACGACACCTTCCGCCACGCGGTCGACCGCCTCTGCGAGATCACCGTCGAGGCCGCGGCGGCCACCGGGCGCACGCCGGGCGAGATCGACGTCTTCGCCTACCACCAGGCCAACGGCAGGATCCTGGCAGCGGTCCGTGAGCGGCTCGGGCTCGACCCGGCACGGGTGATCGACTGCGTCTCGCGCTTCGCCAACACCTCCGCGGCGACGATCCCGCTGGCGCTCGCGGAGCGCGCGCGACCAGGGGCTGCTCGAGCCCGGTTCTGCGGTACTCGCCGCGGCGTTCGGCGGCGGCCTGACCTGGGGCGCGACCGTGATCGAGTGGGGGGCTACCGAGCCGGTCCCGACGGGGCCGGATGCGAACGGGAGCGAAGGATGAGCGCCGCGGAGCGTCAGATGAGTCACGACGGCTGCGCGATCGTCACCGGCGCCGCGCGCGGGATCGGGGCCGCAACCGCAACCGCCCTCGCCTCCGCGGGCCGACCCGTGCTGATCAACTACCGCAGCGACGCCGACGGCGCGGCGGCCCTGGTCGAGCGGATCGAGACCGCGGGCGGGCGTGCCCATGCCCACGCAGCGGACGTCACCGACCCCGATCAGGTCGAGGGTCTGTTCGCGGCCGCCGAGGCCGAGCTCGGGCCGGTTGCCGTGCTCGTCAACAACGCCGGCGTGCGGGCGGACGGCCTTGCGCCGCAGATCGGTCCCGATGACTGGAGCGCGGTGATCGACACAAACCTCTCTGCCGCGTTCCACACGACCCGGCGCGCCCTGCGCCCGATGCTGCGCGCCCGTTTCGGACGGATCGTCAACATCGCCTCGATCGTCGGCATCCGCGCCAACGCCGGGCAGGCGAACTACGCCGCCGCGAAGGCGGGCCTGGTCGGGATGACGAAGACGATTGCGGTCGAGGTCGCGCGGCGCGGGATCACCGTGAACGCGGTCGCCCCCGGCCTGGTCGAGACCCGGCTCACCGAGGGGATCGGAAACGGCCTGGTCGACGCGATCCCCGCCCGCCGGGTCGGGACCGCCGACGAGGTCGCCGCCTGTGTGCGCTTCCTCGCCTCAGAGGAAGCCGCCTACGTGACCGGATCCGTGCTCACCGTCGACGGCGGCCTGAGCGCCTGAGCACCCAGCAGCCCAGCAAACGAAAGGAACCCATGCCAACCCAAGTAACCAGCGACACGGTCGAGAAGGTCATCACCGATGGCCTGGTCGAGGTCGGTGCCGAGCGCGAGGCGATCTCACGCTCCGCCACCTTCGAGGACCTCGACGTCGACTCGCTCGATCTCGTCGAGATCGCCCAGATCATCGAGGACGAGTTCGGGGTCGAGCTCGACGGCGACGCGGTCAAGGACGTGAAGACGGTCGGCGACGTGGTCGACCTGGTGGTCGCGCGCGGCTCATGAACACGCTCGCCACCGAAAACGGGACCCGAACCGAGCCCGCCGAGCAGCGGGCCGATCGAGCGCATCGCCGGCGCGTCGTCGTCACCGGAGTCGGCGCGGTCACGCCTCTCGGCATCGGAGCGGAGACGCTCGTCGATCGCTGGAGCGCCGGTGACTGCGGGATCGACGAGGGCTTCGGCCGCTGCTCGGACTTCGAGCCGACCGATTTCCTCTCCCGCAAGGAGGCCCGGAGGGCCGACCGCTTCACCCAGCTCGCGCTGGTCGCGGGCGCGGAGGCGCTGGAGGGGGCCGGATGGGACGAGGAGATCCCGTTCGACCCGCAGCGGGTCGGTTGCGTCGTCGGGACAGGGATCGGCGGCCTCGGCTCGTTGGAAGAGCAGCAGAACGTGCTCCGCGACAAGGGCGCCAAGGCCGTCTCACCGCTGGCCGTGCCGCTGCTGATGGGCAATGCCGCTGCCGCGGCGATCGCGATGCGCAGCGGGCTTCACGGTCCCTCGTTCGGGGTCATGTCGGCGTGCGCGGCCGGGGCGCACGCGATTGGACAAGCCGTGCGGATGATCGAGGCGGGCGAGGTCGACGCGATCGTCACCGGCGGCTCGGAGTCGGCGCTCTGCGGTGTCGCGATTGCCGCCTTCGCGGCGATGGGCGCGACGTCTCCGAGCGGCATCTCGCGACCTTTCGATGCCCGCCGCGACGGTTTCGTGATGGGTGAGGGCGCCGGCGTGCTCGTGCTCGAGGCGGCGGACGCGGCCGACGCCCGCGGGGCGCAGCCGGTCGGCGAACTGCTCGGGTACGCGGCGACGTCCGACGCCCACCACCTCACGGCTCCCGAGCCGTCGGGGCGCGACGCCGCCCGGGCGATCGAGCTGGCGCTCGAAGATGCGTCGGTCGATCCCGACGAGATCGACTACGTCAACGCGCACGGCACCTCGACCCCGCTCAACGATCGCACCGAGACCGAGGCGTTGAAGCTGGCGCTCGGCGGCGCCGCCGACGGGATCCCGGTCTCATCGACGAAGTCCGCGATCGGTCACCTGCTCGGAGCGGCCGGCGCGGTCGAGGCGATCGCCACGATCGAGGCACTGCGCAGAGGCGTTGCTCCGCCGACCGTCGGCTGGGCGGAGCGCGACGAGGAGCTCGACCTCGACTACGTTCCGGGCGAGGCGCGGAAGCTCGATCGCAACGGCGATCGGCTGATCGCGATCTCGAACTCGTTCGGGTTCGGCGGCCACAACGCGGTCCTCTGCCTCGCCGCATGACCGTCGTCGCGCTCAACGAGCGACAGCAGCGTCGCCGCCCCGGCGCAGAGGCTCGAGCTGCTCTGCGACCCGGGCAGCTTCGCGCCGGTGCGCTCCGGGGTCGTCTCGTCGAGACTCGGCGCCCGGGCGGGACGCGGCGGCGACGGAGTCGTCGCCGGGGCGGGGCGGATCGGCGGCCGGCCGGTGTTCTGCTACGCGCAGGACCCGGGGTTCATGGGCGGTTCGCTGGGCTCGGCGCACGCCGACTCGATCGTCCGCGTCATGCACCTCGCGGGAGAGGTGGGAGCCCCGGTGGTCGGCTTCGTCGAGTCCGGCGGCGCCCGGCTGCAGGAGGGCCACGACGCGCTCGCCGGCTACGGCCGGATCTTCAAGGCGAGCGTCGACCTCTCCCGGCTGGTCCCCCAGGTATCGATCGTCACCGGGGTCTCGGCCGGCGGTGGCGCCTACTCTCCTGCGCTGACCGATTTCGTCGTCATGACCGAGGAGGCGCGGATGTTCCTCACCGGCCCGAAGATCGTCGAAGCGGCGCTCGGCGAGCAGGTCTCGATGGAAGACCTCGGCGGCCCCGCGGTGCACTCACGAAACGGCGTCTGCCAGCTCGTCGCACCCGGCGAGCGCGAGGCCGTGGAGGCGGCGCGAGAGTTGCTCGGGATGTTGCCATCGCGACTCGGCGGAGCCGAGCCGGGGCCGCTCACCCTGCCGCAGCCTGCGGGAGACGACGACCCGTCGGCGACGGTGCCGGCCGAGGCGAGACGGATCTATGACGTCCGCGACGTGATCGGCGCGCTCGCCGACGGCGGCGAGCTGCTCGAGCTCTGCGAGGGCTGGGCCCGGAACATGGTCACCGCGCTGACACGGATCGAGGGGCGCCCGGTGGGTGTCGTCGCGAACCAGCCCCGCCGCCTCGGCGGCGTGATCGACGCCGCCGCCTCCGAGAAGGCGGCGCTCTTCGTCGACAGCTGCGATCGCCTCGGGCTGCCGCTGGTCGTGCTCGTCGACACCCCGGGTTTCATGCCCGGAAGCGGACAGGAGCGCGCCGGGGTGATCCGCCACGGCGCCTCGTTGCTGCGCGCCTTCGCCGGCGCCCGGGTCCCGAAGCTCACCGTCGTCCTGCGGAAGGCATACGGCGGCGCCGTGATCACGATGAACTCGAAGGATCTCGGTGCCGACCTCAGCTTCGCCTGGCCCGGCGCCGAGATCGGGATCATGGCCGCACGCCAAGCCGTGGGGATCGTCCATCGCAGACGGTTGGGCGACGCCGACGATCCGGGTGCTGCGCTGGTCGAGCTCGAGGCGGAATACGCGGCCGAGCACCTCAACGCCGAGGCCGCCGCCGCCGCCGGATTCGTCGACGAGGTCATCACCCCGACCGAGACCCGGGACCGGCTCGTCTGGGCGCTGGGGACGCTCGAGCGGCGATGAGCCTGAGCCCCGACCCATACCAGCGGATCGCCGACGTGATCGGCAGTCACCACGGCCCGGAGGCCCGCCGCGACCAGCTCTCCCTCTACGTCGCGATCGGCGACAGCTTCACCGCCGGCACCGGCTCCCCGCCGGGCGAGGCGTGGCCGGATCGTCTCGCGAGCGCGCTGCGGCTGCGCAACCCGTCGCTCGCGTTCCGCAACCTCGCGGTCGAGGGCGCGACCAGCGCCGAGGTCATCGACCAGCTCGGCGAGGCGATCGAGCTCGAGCCCGACCTCGTGACCCTGGTCTGCGGCGCCAATGACGTCCTGCGCTCGACCCGCCCCGACGTTCCCGGCTACGCGCGGCGGCTGGCGGCGATGGTGCGCCGTCTCCGCGACGCCGACCCGTCGCTGCGGATCGTCACCGCCACGGCCCCGGACCGGTGGGACTTCCTCGAGCTCGGCCCGCGGACGCGGGCCCGGGTCGAGGACGGGATCGAGAGGCTCAACCGCGCCACTCGCGAGGTCGCCCGCTCGCACGGGATCGCCTGTCTCGAGGTGGCGTCCCATCCGGGGCTCTCAGAGCCGGAGAACTTCAGCGCCGACGGCCTGCACCCCTCGGCGCTCGGACACGAGCGCGCCGCGCGCGGATTCGCAGCGCTGATGCGCGAGAACGGGATCGAGATCGGCGAGCCGAGAGGAGCGAAGCGATGAGCGACAACGGAGACGAGGCACGTCAGCCGGACGATGGCCCGCGGATCGGCGCGGAGGCGGTGTCGCGGGGCCGCACGATCACCGAGGCCGACGTGGTTTCGTTCGCCGCCCTGACCGGGGACTGGCATCCTCAGCACGCCGACGCCGAATGGGCTTCGCGTAGCCGCTTCGGGGGGCGGGTGGCGCACGGGATGCTGGTGCTCTCCTGCGCGGTCGGCCTGGTCGACTTCGATCCCGAACGGGTCGTCGCGCTGCGCGGACTCGATTCGGCGACCTTCAAGCGGCCGGTGATGATCGGCGACACGATCCGGGTCCGCTCACGGGTCGAGGCCGCGAGGCCGCTCGACGACGAGCACCTGCTGGTCGCCTTCGGCTGGCGGGTCGAAAACCAGGACGAGAAGCTGGTTGCGCGGGCTCGGGTCGAGGCGCTGTGGCGCCGCGACCCGGAGGACGACGACGCTCGCCGCGACGGCGAGCGCGCCACCGACGATCTCTACGGCGACCTGGTGCTGCTGTGATCCTCGAGGGCAAGCGACTGGTCGTAACCGGGGTCGTCAACCGGCACTCGATCGCCTACGCGATCGCCGAGGGCGCGCTCGAGCACGGTGCCGAGGTCGTGCTGACGAGCTTCGGCCGCATGCGCCGGATGACCGAGCGCGCCGCGAAGCGGCTGCCGACCGAGCCCGACGTGCTCGAGCTCGACATCAACGAAGACCAGGACCTGGCCGAGCTCTCGACCGAGCTCGGCCGGCGCTGGGACCGGGTCGACGGCGCCGTCCACGCGATCGCCTTCGCCCCTCCCGACGCGCTCGGCGGCAACTTCCTCGCGGCGCCGCGCGAGAGCGCCCGCATGGCCTTCGAGACCAGCGCCTACTCTCTGAAGGCGCTCGCGGGCGCAGTCGAGCCGTTGATGGGTACCTCGAACGGCAGCGGTCCCGCCCGCGGCAGCATCGTCGGGCTCGACTTCGACGCCTCGGTGGCGTGGCCGGCGTACGACTGGATGGGCGTCGCGAAGGCGGCGCTCGAGTCGGTTTCGCGCTACCTGGCCCGCGACCTCGGGCCGCGCGGGATTCGGGTCAACCTGATCTCGGCGGGCCCGCTATCGACGCCGGCCGCGTCGGGGATCCCGGGATTCGAGGACCTGGCGTCGGGCTGGTCCGCCGGGGCGCCGCTGGGCTGGGATCGTGACGACGCCCGCCCGGTGGCCGACGCTGCGCTGTTCCTGCTCTCCGACCTCTCGCGGGCGATCAGCGGCGAGATCATCCATGCCGACGGTGGCTTACACGCGATCGGCGCCGCCTCGCCCGCGACACCGATCGCGGCGGGCGTCGCAGAACGCGGCTCGTCCGGCGACGACTGAGTCGCCGGCGCGTCGGGACGGGCGGTCGGCCCTGGCGTGCGCGATGCCTACTTGCCGGTGAGCCGGAAGTAGCCGGTGTTCTCCTCGTCGTCGCGGACCTTCTCGAGCCGGCCCGCTTGGCGGGCCTCTCGGAACCCGGGCTTGATCTCGGTCTTGTCGACCCCGAGCTGGTCGGCGAGATCGCCACGACTGAACTCCTCTTGGCCCAGCTCTTGGGCTGCGCTCACGATCTGATCTGCGGTAACGCGAGCCATCTCCTCCACCTTTCTTGGTTGCCTGAGCCTCAGCCTTCGACGAAGCGCTTCAGCTTGTCCGGCATGGTTTCGACCAGTTGGCCCCGCAGTACCCCGACCAAGGGACCTCTTATCACCATACCCAGCACGCGGCCGAGATCGACCTTGAGCCAGTAGGTCGCCTTGGTGCGGCCCCCGCCCAGGTCCTCGAGCTCCCAGCTGCCGTCGACCGACTTCAGGTCTCCCTGCTCCTGCGTCCAGCTGATCCCGGTGGGATCGTCGTAGCCGAACCGCAAGGTCGACGAGAGTCGGCGAACCTTGGCGTCGGTCTCGGTGCGAACCAGGACCTGCTCGTCGTCAGCGTTTCGCTCGAGGCATTCGGCGACCTTGATCTCGGGCTGCCAGCGGGTCGACCCCTCAACGTCCGCGGCGACCGCGAACACCTCCTCGATCGGTGCATCGATCTCGACGCTGGCCGAGCCCTCGATTGCCATTGGCCGACCCTACCCGGTCAGGGCAGGTAGGCCATCGGGTCGGTGACCTGTCCGTTGATCCGGACCTCGAAGTGCAGGTGGGGCCCGAAGCAGTAGCCGGTGCAGTCGCTGTAGCCGATCACCTGCCCCTGGGAGACCTTCTGGCCCTGTGAGACGGCGAAGGTCGACTGGTGCGCGTAGCAGCTCGAGATCCCGCCACCGTGGTCGATGCAGGTGTAGTTGCCGTATCCGCCACTCGTCGCCTCGGACTGGGTGAAGAGCACGACACCGTTGGCGGCCGCATGGATCGCCGTCCCGCTCGGCACCGAGATGTCGATGCCCGGGTGGTTCTCATAGCCGCCGTTGATGGTCCGCGGCCCGAACGGCGATACGACCGGCCCGTTGACCGGCCAGATGAAGCCGGCCGAGCTCTCGCCCTGGAAGGGACCGGCCGGGGCCGCCGGTAGGCCCGCAGCCGCCTGCGCGGCGGCGACCTGGGCGGCGATCCGGTCCTGGATCTTCGAGACGTCGCCCTCGAGCTCCTTCTCGGTGCTCTGCGCCGAGTCGAGCGCGTCCTGGCGCTGGGCGCGGGCGGCGTCGAGCTGGTTCTGGCGGCTCTCGAGCTCCGACCGGGTCCGCGCCAGCTCGGCCTTGCGGGCGGCGATCTCGTTGCGCTCGGCCGTGACCCGCTTCACGGTCGTGATCATGTCGTTGCGCAGCCCGCGGACCCGGCCGACGACCTCGGAGTCCTGGTCCTCGACGCGGCGCAGGTACTCGTAGCGGCTGACCAGGTCGTCGAACCCGTTCGCGTCCAGGATCACCGTGAGGATGTCGGGCTCGCCCGTTCGGTAGATGCCGACGAGCCGGTTGCGAAGCACGTTCAGCGAGCGCCGGAGGTGGTTGCGCAGCACGTCGAGGCGGTTGCGGTCCCTGCGCAGCTCGGCCTGCTTGCGGTCGAGCTCTTGCTGGACGATCGCCTCGCGATTGGCCAGCACGCTGATCTGCCCGATCAGCGTGTCGATCCGCTCCCCGAAGCGCTGGATCGTGGTCGAGAGCACGCCCTCTCTCTGCTTGACCTGACCGAGCCGCTCCTTCTTCTGCTGCAGCTGGGTCTGCAGGTCCTGGGCGGAGGCGCCCGCCGCGAGGGCCAGGAACGCGACCGCGACGATCGCCACGAGGCGGTGCCCACGGGGCCTCTTGTGACTGCGCTCGGATTCCATGTTCGGGTACGCGGACGCGGGCGCGGCCCGCGCCGGTGCGTGCGATCACAAGGGTGACCTCCGGCCGCCGATTCGGCGCCACGGGGTCCGTCCATGCACAACGAATTGCCGCCCCGGCTCGCCGAAGTCTGGCTCACCGGCCTCCCCGAGGCGTCCCGAAACGCCTGATCAGCGACCGGTAGACGCCGAATGCGGGCTTCGGCGAATAGCAACGCCCGGGATGGTCGCATCCATCGCAGGGGGCCGCGCGCCGTCGCCGCTCCCGGCGTGTCAGAATTCCTGATCTTGTTCATCAACAATATGAGGAAGTGGTGACTTGAAGATCAAGAAGTCAGTGCTCGTCGCGGTTGTCGCCGGACTCGTCGCCGCGGGCCTCGTGGCCTGCGGCGGCGACGAGTCGAGCGACTCCACGACGACCGCGGCAGCGCTGAGCTCCGACGAGCTCGTCTCGCAGACGAACAAAGTCTGCAAGACCCACGCCGACGCGATCAACTCGGCCGTCGCCGAGATCACGAAGGGAGGCCAGCCGAGCGCGGTCGATGTGCGGGTCACGGTCAAGGAGACGATCTGGCCCCAGTACGCGGCGCAGATCGGTCAGCTCCAAGAGCTCACCCCGCCCGACGACCAGGCCGACGCCTGGAACGAGTGGCTCGCGGACTCCACGACACAGCTCGACGCGATCAAGGAGGATCCGAACGCCGCCCTTGACGCCTCGCAGTTCGCGACCGTGAACAGCGGCGCTCAGGATCTCGGCCTCTCAGAGGACTGCCTCGCCGGGCCGACGGCCTAGGGGAGCCGGCCCGATCAGAGCGCGGACGCATCGCCCCCGGGTGGCGGTGCGTCCGCGCTTGCCTTAGGATTGCCTAACGGCGTGCCCCCACCGCGCCACAGTTCTACGGCCAGCCGAGGAGGCACCCACAGGTATGAATCAGATCTCAGAGGCGCATACGGACCTGTCCGAATACGCCCTCCCACGACTCACCCGGAGCCTGCTCGACATCGTCACGTCGGTCGTGCCCTACCTCGCCTTGACCGTGCTCATGTACGCGATCGTCGACACCGCGCCGCTCTGGCTGGTACTCGCTCTGTCGGTCCCGTGCGGAGGATTTCTGCTCCGCACCTTCATCGTCTTTCACGACTGTGGCCACGGGTCGTTCTTCGCCTCGAGGAAGGCGAATCGATGGTGCGGCCGCTTTTGCGCGCTGCTCGTCTGGCAGCCCTTCGCCAACTGGCGCCACGACCACGCCGTCCACCACGGCAGCGCCGGCGACCTCGACCGGCGCGGGGTCGGCGACGTCCCGACGCTGACCGTCGCCGAGTACTCGGCGAGGTCGTGGCGCGGACGGCTCGGATACCGGCTGTTCAGAAACCCGCTGGTGATGTTCGGTGTCGGGCCGGTCTACTCGCTGATGGTCGCGCCTCGGCTGACCTCGTTCGACAAGCGCCCCCGGCTTCGCAACAGCGTCCTGCTGACCGACGTCGCGGTGGCGGTCATCGTCGCCACGCTCGGCCTCGTGTTCGGGTGGATCGACTTCCTCCTCGTGACGATGTTGCCCGCGTTCCTGGCCGCCGCGGCGGGGGTCTGGCTGTTCTACGTCCAGCACCAGTTCGAGGACGTCTACTGGGAGATCGGCGATGACTGGACCTACGCCGACGCGGCGCTTCGCGGCAGCTCGTATCTGAGGCTGCCGAAGGTGCTGCAGTTCTTCACCGGCAACATCGGTCTGCACCACGTCCACCACCTCAACTCCCGGGTTCCGAACTACAACCTCCAGCGCGCCCACGATGAGAACGCCGTCTTCAAGGATGTCCCGGTGCTGACGCTGAAGGACGGGCTGCGTTGCTCGCGACTGAAGCTGATCGACACGGAGAGCCACCGGCTCGTCACCTTCGCCGAGGCGCGCGTCGCCGGCGTGGTGCCGGCTCCGGCGATGCCGGGCAGCTGACGGCGTCGTCAGTGGTTGCGTAACGAAGCGGCCGATCGTGCGCGCGCCGACCCCGAGATGACCCCAGGCCGCCCCAGGTTGATCGGGATCAACCACGTCGCGCTCGAGGTCGGTGACCTCGAGGCGGCGCTCGAGTTCTATGCCGCCGTGTTCGAGTTCGAGCTCCGCGGCCGGGTGCCCGGAATGGCGTTCCTCGACATCGGCGATCAGTTCATCGCCCTCTCCGAGGGCCGCTCGCAGGCGGCCGACGACGCTCGCCACTTCGGCCTCGTCGTCGACGACATCGACGCCGCGCGCGCCGCGCTCGAGGCGATCGGCGCGGAGATCCTCCCCGGGCGCGGACTGGATTTCCGCGATCCGTGGGGTAACCATCTGCAGGTGGTCGACTACCGGCGGATCCAGTTCTCGAAGACCGCGGACGTGCTCGCCGGGATGGGCGTCGAGGGCGTCGAGAAGACGGCCGAGGCTCTCGCCGAGCTGCGCGAGAAGGGCCTCGGCTGAGAACCCCCGGTCGCGTCAGTCGTAGACGCTCGGGTTGACGCAGTGAGGCATCGGCTCGCCCGCGAGGCCGGCGAGCAGGTTGTCGACCGCGGTCGAGGCCATCGCCTCCCGCGTCCGGTGGGTGGCCGAGCCGATGTGGGCGAGCACGAGCAGGTTCGGCGCGCGCAGCAGCGGGTGATCCGGCGGCAGCGGCTCGGGGTCGGTCACGTCGAGGCCGGCGCCCGCGATCCAGCCCTCGCGCAGCGCGCGCTCGAGCGCCGCCTGGTCGACGATCGGGCCCCGGGCGGTGTTGATCAGATACGCCGTCGGCTTCATCGCCCGCAGCTCGGGCTCGCCGATCAGGCCCCTCGTCTGCTCGGTGAGCGGACAATGCAGGGTGACGAAGTCCGACCGCTCGAGCAGGTGGTCGAGCTCGGCGCGATCCTCTCGGCCTGCGAACGAGACCTCGCAGCCGAACGCCTCGACGCGACGGGCGACGGCGCGCCCGATGCGGCCCGGGCCGACGATCCCGACCGCCGCGTCGTGGAGGTCGCGGCCGAGCAGGAACGACGGACCCCAGGTCGCCCAGGCGCCCTCACGCACGACGCGCTCCGCCTCCGGGAGCCGCCGGGCGGTCGCCAGCATCAGGGCGACGGCGAGGTCGGCGGTCGAGTCGGTGAGCACGTCCGGGGTGTTGCCGACCGGGATCCCTCGGGCGGTCGCCGCGTCGACGATCGACGTTGTCGGTGCCGACCGCGAAGTTGGAGATCGCCCGCAGGCCGGGGGCGGCCGCGATCAGCTCGGCGTCGACGACGTCGGTGAGCATCGTCAGCAGGCCCTCGGCGCGCGCCGCCGCGGCAATCAATTGCTCACGCGGCATCGGAGAGGCGCTCGGGCCAGACCTCGACCTGGTGGGCACTCTGCAACCGACCGAGCGCGTCGCCCGGAAGCTCTCGGGTCACGAAGCAGTTCGCCATCGTCGCCGCAGTCTGTCGCGTGGGACGCCTCGCCGCGCTGTCACACTCGGACCGTGGATCTGGGAGCCCTCGAGGCGTTTCTCGCCGAGCACGACGAGCCTGCCTACCGCGCCGGCCAGGTCTGGCGCTGGGTCGCCGGCGGCGCCGGCTCGTATGAGCAGATGTCGAACCTGCCGCACGAGCTGCGCGCCGCGCTTGCGGCCGCGATCCCGTTCTCGTCGCTGGCGGTCGAGCGGATCGCGCGCTCGGCTGACGGCACCGAGAAGGCGCTGTTCGAGACCGGCGACGGCCGGCCGCTCGAGGCCGTGCTGATGCGCTACCGCGACGGCCGCCGCTCGATCTGCCTCTCGAGCCAGTCCGGGTGCCCGCTCACCTGCACCTTCTGCGCCACCGGGTCAATGCGCTTCGGGCGCAACCTGACGGTTTCGGAGATCGTCGACCAGGCGCTTCACTTCCGCCGCATCGAGCCTCTCGACCACGCGGTCTTCATGGGGATGGGCGAGCCGCTGATGAACCTCGATGCGGTCCTCGCCACCTGCGAACGGCTCCCCGACCTCGGAATCTCCGCCTCGCACACGACGATCTCGACCGTCGGCTGGATCCCGGGGATCGAGCGCCTCGCGACCGACGGCCCGCGGGTCCGGCTGGCGCTATCGCTCCACGCCCCCTCCGACGCGCTGCGATCCGAGCTGATGCCGGTCAACGACCGCTATCCGCTCGCCGATCTGCTCGAGGCCTGCCTCGTCTGGCGCGCCGCGCGCAAGCGCCGGATCTACATCGAGTATCTGATGCTCGCCGGAGTCAACGACCGCGTCGAGCAGGCCCGCGCGCTCGCCGGTCTGCTGCGACCGCGGGAGGCGTTCAAGGTCAACCTGATCCCCTACAACCCGACCGGCGGCAGCTTCGAAGGCTCGAGCCGCGAGGCGATCGCCGCGTTTCGCGCTGCGCTCGCCGAGCGCGGTCTCCCGGCGACCGTGCGGCTCACCCGCGGACGCGAGATCGCCGCGGCCTGCGGGCAGCTGGCGGTCGGAGCCGGGCGGGAGTAGATCGGCTCATTCCGGGTCGTCGAGCATCTCCTCGGCGTCGATGCCGTGCCCTTCGGGAACCCTCAGAGCGATGTCGCCGCGCCCCCACTCGTCGAGCGGCCAGTCGGAGGTGAGCACGGCGTCGACACCGCGGTCGGTCAGCGACTGGCGAAACGCCCGCGCCGTCTCCAGATCGGAGAAATCGCGAACCACGTCCCAGTCGTCGTAGCGCGCGTCGCCGATCTGCAGCTGATCGAGGCCGTCGGGACGCAACTCGCCCCCGGCGACGTTCCACAACCGGCTCAGTCGGTCTCGGATGCCCACCCCGGCGAGGACGCTCAGCGGTCCGAGAGACGGCTTGCCGGCGGGCGCCGCGCGGCGGCGTTACGATCGCGATCTCGCGATGTTCGGCTTCTTCAAGAACCGCAAGGCGAGGGAGAGCGCCCTGCCGCCTTCGGAGCCCGTCGAGTCGCCGGAGCGCGCGCTCGGCTCCTTCGCCGGCTCCGAGGGCACGCCGGTCGTCGGTCGGCAGGTCGGCGGCGGTGGAGTCGATCCGTCGTCGGTCGAGAGCGGACTCGGAGCCGCCGACGGGCTCGCGGCGCTCGCCCAGCTCGGTCCGATGATTCAGAAGGCGATCACCGAGGGCAACGTCCAGATCGTGCACGGCCCCGCGCAGACGGTCGATCTTCGCGGGACCGGGATTCGCGAGCAGATCCTCGGGATCATGCAGGAGCACGGCATCGACGCCGAGGCGGGCACCGCGGCGACGAGCGTCGACACCGCCGACTACGGCGAGATGCAGAGGCAGATCCTCGACGCCCTGTCCAGCCACGGCGTCGACCTCGGCGCGACGGGTGAGGGTGGCGGCGACCAGCAGACGGGCCAGACCGAGATCGAGACCCGCCCGCGCGACGCGGGCGATTAGCCGAAGGGACACCATGTTCAGCTCCAGCATCGAGACCGCCGAGCGCCGCGACCTCGACGGACTGCGCTCCAGCGTGCTGCTGCAATCCGACTCCGGCGCCGACACGGACCTCTCGGTGACCTGGGTCGAGGTCGCGCCGGGCTCGCGGCAGCCACCTCACAGCCATCCACCGCAGCAGGTCTACGTCGTCGTCGAGGGGCGGGGCAGGATGCTCGTCGGCGGCGAGGAGCGCGAGCTCGGCCGTGGCGAGCTGGCGTTGATCCCGTCCGGTGCCGAGCACGGGATCGTCAACATCGGTGACGGTCCGCTGATCTACGTCTCGGCGGCGACCCCGTCGTTCAAGGTCACGGACGTCTACGACTCGGGCGAGCTCAGCTGGGGCGGCAGCGGCGGGCTCAGCCGCTGAGCTCGACCCGCTCGATCAGCTGCGGCTCGATCGGGCGATCGCCGGCGCCGGTCGGCGTGCCGTCGATCGCGTCGACCGCGTCCATCCCGGTGGTGACCTCGCCGAACACGGTGTGCTTGCCGTCGAGCCACGACGCCTCCTCGGCGGTGACGATGAAGAACTGCGAGCCGTTCGTGTTCGGCCCCGCGTTGGCCATCGCGAGTGCGCCGCGGACGACCTTGTGGTCGTTGAACTCGTCCTCGAACGTGTAGCCGGGCCCGCCGGTTCCGGTTCCCTCCGGGCAGCCGCCCTGGATCATGAAGTCGCTGATCACCCGGTGGAAGACGAGCCCGTCGTAGAACCCGTCGCCGGCGAGCGTGCGGAAGTTCTCGACCGTCTTCGGGGCGTCGTCGTCGAACAGCTGGATCTCGATCGGCCCGGCGCTGGTGTGGAGGGTGGCTTCGGACATGGCGCGTCACTCTACAGACGAACGCCGCGCCGCCCCGGGGGCCTATGCTCAGGAGAGGATGCGCTGCCCCGCTTGCGGCAACGAGAACCGGCCGGAGGCACGCTTCTGCGACGCCTGCGGGAGCCGCTTGGACGCGGCCGCGAACGGCGATCCCGGTGACGGTGAAGCGCCGGGGGCGGAGCGGCCCGCCGCGCCGGCCTTGCCCGCCGACGCGCCACGGCTGATCGCCGGCCGCTACCGGGTCGAGGGCTTCCTGGGCCAGGGAGGCCGAAAGCGCGTATACCGGGCCTTCGACACGGAGTCGGAGGACTGCGAGGTGGCGGTCGCGGTCTTCGACACCGAGGGGATGGAGGAGACGGTCGTCGCCCGGGCCCGTCGCGAGGCCCAGGCGATGGCGACGATCGGCGAGCACCCGCACATCGTCCGCGTGCTCGACTCCGGCGAGGATCGCGACGTCCCGTTCATCGTCAGCGAGTACGTCGGCGGCGGCGATCTCGCCGGAGTGCTCGAGCTCTCCGAGGATCGGCGGGTCGAGGTCGAGCGCGCGATAGATGTCGGGATCGACGTCTGCCGGGCGCTCGAGCACGCCCACTCGCGGGCGATCGTCCACCGCGACCTGAAGCCGGCGAACGTCTGGCTCGGCGACGACGGAGCCGCCCGGCTCGGCGATTTCGGCCTCGCGACCGATCGCCACTCGCGCGCCGCGGTCGAGGGGATGCTCGTCGGGACGGTCGCCTACCTGCCCCCCGAGCAGGCGCTGGGCCGCGGTTCGGATGCCCGCTCGGACCTCTACTCGCTCGGGGCGATGCTCTACGAGCTGCTCACGGGAGAGCCGCCGTTCCCGGGCGAGGACGCGGTCGGGATCATCGGGCAGCACCTGAGCGCCGAGCCGGTCGCACCCTCTCGGCACCGCTCCGAGATTCCACCGGCGCTCGATCATCTGATCCTCGAGCTGCTCGCGAAGGCCCCCGACGATCGGCCGCAGAGCGCGGCCGCCGCCCGCCGGGCGCTTCAGAGCGTCGCCGAAGCCCCCGCCGTCGCCCCGCAGCCCGACGCGGCGGAGAACCCGCTGGAGGGGCTGGCGGGTGGCGTGTTCGTCGGTCGCGAACGCGAGCTCGACGAGATGCGGGCGATGGTCGAGGACGCGCTCGGCGGCCAAGGCCGGTTGCTGCTTCTGACCGGCGACCCGGGGATCGGCAAGACCCGGACCGCCGAGCAGCTTGCGACTTACGCGCGAGTCCGCGGTGCGCGCGTCCATTGGGGACGCTGCCACGAAGGCGAGGGGGCGCCTCCGTACTGGCCGTTCGCCGAAGCGATCCGCTCCTACGTCGCCGAGGCGGACCCGGTCGGCCTGCGCTGGCAGCTCGGCAGCCAGGCAGCGGTTGTCGCGCAGATCGTTCCCGCGCTCGCCGAGCGGCTCGGCGATCTCGAGGACCCGCCGCCGCTGGAGCCAGAGCAGGCGCGCTTCCGGCTCTTCGACGCGGTCGCCGACTTCCTGGTCGGCGCCGCTGCCGCGCGCCCGATGGTCCTCGTCCTCGACGACCTGCACTGGGCCGACGAGCCGTCCTTGCTGCTCCTGCGCTTCCTCGCACGCCGGCTCGGGGGTGCCGCGCTGCTCGTGATCGGGACCTACCGCGACGTCGAGCTCGGGCGCCACCACCCGCTCGCCGGCATGCTCGCCGAGCTCAGCTCGACCGAGGAGAGCAGGCGGATCGCCCTGCGCGGGCTCGACGCCGACGGGATCGCGAGCTTCATCGAGATGACCGCCGGCGTCGATCGCCCACCGCCCGACCTCGCCGACCGGATTCGCGACCAGACGGGCGGCAACCCGTTCTTCATCGGTGAGGTCGTCCGGCTGATGGCGTCGGAGGGAAGGCTGGGGGAGGACGAGGCTCGCCGCCAGGTCGAAATACCCCAGGGCGTACGCGAGGTCGTCGGCCGCCGTCTCGACCGGCTCTCCGCTGAAGCGAACGCAACCCTGGCCCTGGGCGCGGTCTGCGGGCGGTCGTTCCAAATCGGGGTGCTCGAGCTCGTTTCGGGTCGACCGCGTGACGAGCTCGTGAGCGAGGTCGCCGAGGCGGTCGACGCGCGCCTCGTCACCGAGTCGGGGGCGGAGCGGGGCGTCTACTCGTTCGCGCACGCTCTGGTCCGCGAGACGCTGCAAGCCGAGGTGCCGGCAGCGCGGCGCACGGTCGTCCACCGCCAGATCGGCGAGGCGCTGGAGACCCTGTACGCGGGACGGCGGGACCGCCACCTCGGTGAGCTCGCCCACCATTTCCTCGAGGCGGCGGTGATGGGCGAGGTCGAGCGCGCGGTCGACTACGGCGCCGCCGCGGCCGCTCAGGCCACCGCGCGGCTCGCACACGAGGACGCAGCCGGCCTCTACTCCCGCTCGATCGAGGCGCTCGAGCTCGCCGATCCGGTCGACGAGCCGACCCGGCTCGAGCTCCTGCTGCGCCTCGGCGACTCGCAGCGTTGCGCGGCGCGCACCTGGGAAGCAAGGGCGACGTTCGAGACCGCGGCTTCGCTCGCCCGCGAGCTCGACCGCCCCGAGGAGATGGCGACCGCGGTGCTCGGGATCTGCATGCTCTCCGAGGCCGGGGTCATCGACGAGCACCTCGTCGCACTGCTCGAAGAGGCGCTCGAGGCGATCGGTCCCGAGGACGGGCCGATGCGATCGCAGCTGCTCGGCGGGCTCGCGCAGGAGCTCTACTGGACGGACGCAGCCGGTCGCTCTGACGAGCTCGGGCTCGAGGCGCTCGAGATCGCGAGGCGGATCGGCGACCCGGCGGCACTGGCGACGGCCTTGATCCGCCGCCAGTTCACCGGATCCGCGGGTCCCGGGGCGGCCGAACGACGTCTCCGGGAGAGCGATGAGCTGCACGATCTCGCCAAGAGCCTCGGCGATATCGAGCTCGAGCTGCGCGCCCACCTCTACCGCCTGCGCGACCGGCTCGAGCTCGGAGACGTGCGCGGCGTCGACGCCGACCTCGTCGCGATCGAGCGCCTCGTCGGCGAGGTGCGCCAGCCCCAGTACGCGTGGCAGCCGCCGCTGCTGCGCGCGATGCGGGCGCTGCTCGACGGCCACTTCGACGACGCCGAGCGGCTCGCCGAGGAGGCCCTGGCGGGCGGTCGCCGCGCCCAGGAGCCGGTCTCCGCCCAGTTCTACGCGACCCAGATCGGGTTGCTGCGGCGGCTGCGACGCTCGGCCGAGGACGACGCGCAGCTGGACGACCTCGTCTCCCAACTCGCCGGGCTCGCCGAGCGCTACCCGGCGATCCCGGCGTGGCGCTGCTCGCTCGCGGCGACTCTGGCCGAGCTCGGTCGCGAGAGCGAGGCGCGAGCGACCTTCGACTCGCTCGCCGCGGGCGACTTCGAGGACCTCCCGCTCGACGCCCAGTGGACGATCTCGCTCGCCCTGCTCGCCGAGACGGCTGCGTTCCTCGGCGACGCCGAGGGCGCGCAGCGGATCTACGAGCGCCTGCTTCCCTACGACGGGCTCGTCGTGGTCGCCGGACGGGCCGCGTCGGTCTACGGTCCGGTCGCCCGATCGCTCGGCGTGCTCGCGATGACCGCCGGCCGCCCGGCGGACGCCGAGCGCCATCTCATCGACGGCCTGGCGCTCGCGGAGGGGATGGGCGACCGCCCGTTCAGCGCTCGGATCCGGTTCGAGCTCGCGCGACTGCTGCTCGAGCATCAGCCCGACCAGCGGGCGCGGGCGCTGGAGCTGCTCGGAGCGGCCCTCGACTGCGCCCAGGAGGTCGGGATGGCGAGGTTGGTCCGGGACGCCCTCGCGCTGCGGCTCGAAGCGCAGGGCCTGACCGCCCTCGACACGACCACGTCGATCGATTTCATGATCGAGGCGGTCTCCTCCGAGCAGCCAGACATCGCCGCCCATGCCGCCGCGGACGGCAAGGTGACGATCCTGTTCTCGGACATCGAGGACTCGACGCTGATGACCGAGCGGCTGGGCGACGAGCGCTGGCTGCAGGTGCTGCGAGCCCACAACACGCTGTTTCGGCGCCTGGTTCGATCGCACCGGGGGTTCGAGGTAAAGAACCAGGGAGACGGGTTCATGCTCGTGTTCGCGGACTCGAGACGGGCGGTCGAGTGCGCGGTCGCGATCCAGCGCGAGCTCGCCGATCGCGACCTGCTCGAGGGCGAGCGGGTCCGAGTGCGCATGGGGTTGCACGCGGGGGAGGCGATCCGCGAGGACGGCGACTTCTTCGGGCGCAGCGTGATCCTCGCCGCCCGAATCGCGGCTGTCGCCTCCGGCGGCGAGATCCTCGTCTCCGAAGAGCTCAAGGAGCGCGCCGAGCGCACCGGCAACGGCGATGCTGCGGCCCCGGTCGGCTTCGACGCGGCCCACGAGCTCGAGCTCAAGGGCCTGACCGGCACCCACCGCGTCTACCGTGCGAACTGGGAACAGCCGGTCGTCGCGTGACCGCTCATGGGGCGGGGGAGCCGCGTCCCCCGCACCGCGTGAGTGTCACTCCCGGGTCAGCCAGCTGACCGGGTTGCGCACCATCATCGTCTCGAGCTGCTCCTCGGTCATCCCGCCGTCGCGGAGGTCGCCGATCACCCGCTCGGGAACCATCCGGATCGTCCAGTCCTTGACCATCCCGGCGGCGGCGAGCTGCTCGGCGATCTCGGGCGGGAACCAGTCGATCGTCGCGCAGGAGTCCGCGGCGAGGAAGATCCGATCCGCGTAGCCGCGCTCGAGCAGCGTCAGGGTCGTCGGGATCCGCTGGTCGTAGGGGAGATACATCTCGATCCCGAAGCGATCGAGTCCGACGTAGACACCCTTGTCGATCAGGCGCTCGATGTAATCGGGATCGGGGCTGTCTCCGCAGTGGGCGATCTGGACCTGCGCCAGGTCGACCCCCTCCTCCTCGAAGATCTCGATCTGGCGCGGCGCGGTGTCGCTGGCGGGACGTGAGTGGGCCATGATCGGTGCGCCGGTGATCAGGTTCGCACGGGCGGCGGCACGATGGACCTTCTCGATGTTCTCGGTCAGGCCCGGTTCGTCGGCGGCGCACTTGATGAATGCGGCCTTGATCTCGGTCCCCTGACAGCCCTGCTCGACGTCGGCCGCGAACAGGTCCGCGATCTGGTCGGGATCGCGGGAGAGGAAGAACGCGGGGAGGTGGTCGTAGGTGTAGATGCCGGTGCAGGCGATCACCTGGAGCCCGGTCTGCTCCGCCACCCGCCGCATGAACGAGACGTCACGGCCGAGCAGCATCGCGGTCGGATCGCAGATCGAGCGCACTCCGAGCTCGAGCGCCGAACGAGCCGCCTCGAGCGCCATCTCGTACTCGCCCCCGGGCTCGACCGCCCGCGGAGGCTCGCCGCCGAGGGTGACCACGTTCGGCCATTGGACGTGGACCGCCTCGTCGCGGGCCAACAGGTGCTCGTGGATCAGCGTCGGGCCGAGCTCGCCCGCGTCGATCGGCCCCGTGACGGTCTCGACGATCGCCATCGCCGCGCCAGTCTATGGCCCCGTGGCGCTCCGATCAGGCCGATGATCGCTTCTGGTTAGTATCCGGGCGGCGTTGGGGTAGTAGGTCCTGCATGAATCTGGTGCTCGGTGAGATCGACGGTGCGTTCCGCACCCGTTAGGGCGACGTGGCTCGCCTCGCTGCTGGCCGTGGTCGTCTGCCTGCTCGTCGCCGCTCCGGCGAGCGCTCTCCGGGTCGGCTACAACGACGAGGGACCGCGCTTCACCGTCGCCGCACAGGCGGTCGCGCAGTCGAACACGCAGATCGCGCGGTTCGGTGTCGACTGGGCGAAGCTCGAGCCTGAGGACGACCAATGGGACTTCACTTCCATCGACGCAACGGTGGATCTTCTGCGCAGAGAGGGGATTCGCCCGATCCTGGCGGTCACCGGATCGCCGTCGTGGGCGGGGGCCGGCAAGCCGGGCATCCAGTGTCCGTGCGATCGTGAAGCCGATCCCGCGTGGCAGCAGATGTGGCAAGTGTTGGCGGCGCGCTACCCCGACGCGATCCTGAACGTCTGGAACGAGCCGAACCTCTCCGCCTACGGAGGCGTGTCGATCGAGCGGATGGCCGAGCTCGTCAACGAGGCCGCCGCGGCGATCTGGCAGGTCGATCGCGATCGCATAGTCCTCGGGCCGCCGGCTGCCCCGGTCGGCAAGTGGCAGGCTTACATCGGCAAGTCTCTACTCGATAATCAACAAACGCGTCGATATGGCCGCCAACCTCTACCCCTACGGCCATCTTCGGGAGAATTTCCGCCGCGACTTGAAGACGGTGCGACGGATCGCGCACAAGCGCTCGGTCTGGATCACGGAGGCGAACGTCTCGACGTCGGGGACCTATCCGGTCAGTGCCAAGCGGCAGGCGTCGATGATTCGGTACATGTACGCACTTGCCAAGCAGACCGGCGCGAAGGCGCTGATCTTCCACAGACTCTGGAGCCCTTATTCGCCGAACCCCCACGATTCGGGGGTTTTCTCATGGGATGGTGGGCAGTCAGCGCTGCACATCGACGGCACCCCAAGACGGATGTATGGGGTCATCGGAAAGCTTCACAGTGGCTACCGACCCGCGCGGCTGCCCCGGATCCCGGCGGCACAGATTCCGCCGGTCACCTATTCCCAGTTCGCGCCGACACAGAACACGACCGCCGCCTGCCCGGGCTAACCCTGCGCCGCGGCTGTAGCCGCAGCAACCGCAGGTCAGGTCAGACGCACGATCGCGATCACCATCGAGGCGATCAGGCAGACGATCAGCACCGCCATCATGTAGGTCCAGCTGCGCGGCATCGGGCTCGGCTGCGGATAGTATGGCCCGCGGTAGACCGGGAGCGAAGGAGGGCTGTCTTGTTCGAGCGGATTCTCGTGGGTACGGACGGTTCGGAGACCGCCGCCGAGGCGGTTCGGCAGGCGACCGAGCTGGCGCGGGCCACGGGCGCCGAGCTGCACGTCGTCAGCGCCTACGAGCCGGTGGCCCAGGGCCGCTTGCGCGAGGAGAGCGGTGAGATCCCCGGTGATGTCGCACACGCGGTCGGCCCCCGCGAGGACGTCAACGTCGTACTCGACGCTGCCCTCGGCGTGGCGAAGAGCGCCGGGGTGGAGGTCACGACTCACGCCCGCGAGGGCGATCCCGCCGACGCGATCCTCGACGTCGCAGAGGAGGCGAAGGCCGACGTGATCGTGGTCGGGAACAAGGGAATGACCGGCGCCCGGCGCTTCCTGCTCGGCAGCGTGCCGAACAAGATCTCCCACCACGCACCCTGCAGCGTCTACATCGTCCGCACCACCTGACGCTGCCGTCCCCGCGCCCGACTCTCGCGCTCAGCGGAGTCGCGGCTGGTCGCAGTCGCGTTCCGGGTCGGTCGCCCGTTCGGCGTCGAGCAGGCCCGAGCCGTAGAAATGCTCTGGAGAGACCGGTCGAGCCGTGCACTCGATCCGCTTCTCGAGTCTGTGCGGGCTCGGGTCGCGACCCGCGGCCCGGCTCGCGATCACCAGCGCCGCGACCGCGCTGGCGTGGGCCGCGGCCATCGAGGTACCGATGTCGGGCCGAATTGCGAAGCTCGTCAGATCGTTGCCGCAGGCGGGAAAGCACGCGTAGGTGAGCTGTTGAACCGGCGCCTGGTCGGCGGCGCACTCCGTCCCCGAGGTTCCCGGCCGGGGAGCGCCGCCGCCCGGCGCGACGATGTCCGTACGCCCGCCGTAGTGCGAGTACGCCGCGAGGCAGCCGTGCTGGGTCGTCGCCCCGACGGCCAGGACCCCCGGAGCGGCCCCCGGAAACAGCGCGCCGTGGCTTCCCGTCCCGGTGGCGGCGTTTCCGGCCGCCGCGACGACCAGCGCCCCGCGCCGGTTCGCCCTCCTAACCGCCGTGCACACGGTGGGCACCTGCGCGCAGCTGGTCACCGATGGATCGAATTGAAGCGACAGGTTGATCACGTCAGCGCCGTTCTTCGCCGCCCAGAGAATGCCGCTGGCGACGTCGCTCGCCGACCCGGCGCCCTCGGCGTCGAGCACCCTGACCGGCATCAGGCTCGCTCCGTAGGCGATACCGGTCAGGTAGTCGGGGGTCGGCGAGGGGCGATCGAGCGTCACCTGCGCCGCGATCGTCCCGGCGACATGCGTCCCGTGGCCGTTCGCGTCCTCGGGGCTGCTGTCGCCGCCGACGATGTCGATCCCGGGGACGAACTCCCGGCTGTCGAAGTCGGGGGAGATCTCCTGGCCGCCACCGTCGGATGCATACGCGAGCCCCGTGTCGACGACCGCGACGACGACCCCGCGCCCGCCCGGCGCGCCGCGGGATGCGAGACGGTCCCAGGCGCTGGTCACCCGGATCCCCCCGGGCTTGCCCAGAAAGCTCCACTGGTCGGCCTCCCAGCCGCCGGGCTCACCCGAGCTGCCGCGGTCGTACGGCGCCAGCGACGCCGTGGCGACGTAGTTCGGCTCTGCGAAGCGGACCCCCGGGTCGCGCGGCAGGCTTGCCGCCGCCGCGGTCACCGAGGTCGAGGGCGGAAGCTCGACGACGGTGGATCGGCCGCCGCGAACGCCGACCACGACCTGGCCGGGGACGTAGGCGCTGTCGGCAGACGGGCTGCCGTTCGGCGCACCGGCGGGCACCGGACCCGGTGGTCCCGCAGAGCCGACCGCGTGCGTCGGCAGGGCACCGATCGCCGGCACGAGGGCGGCGCAGGCGGTTGCGAGTCTGAGTCTCTTCGCGCGCATGTCTCCGGGGGCCGGCCCCGGCGGCCGGACCCCATCTCGCAAACACCGAGGGCGTATGGAAGTTGCCGGTGGCCGATACTTCGGCTCGTGTCCACAGCCACCGGTTCCGAGCTGGATCGCGAGCTGATGCGGCTCGCTCTCGACGAGGCCGAGGTCGCGGGCGCCCGCGGCGAGGCACCGATCGGGGCGGTGGTCGCTCGGGCCGACGAGGTCCTCGCGGCCGCCGGCAACGAGCGCGAGCTGCGCGCCGACCCGACGGCTCACGCGGAGGTTCTCGCGCTCCGAGCCGCGGCGGGGCGGCTCGGCGGCTGGCGGATTCCGGATTCGACGATCTATGTGACGCTGGAGCCCTGCGCGATGTGCGCCGGCGCGATCATCCTCGCCCGCGTTTCCCGGGTCGTCTACGCGGCGGCCGACCCGAAGGCGGGCGCCGCCGGGAGCGTCCTCGACGTGCTCGGCGAGCCACGACTCAATCACCGCCCCCGGGTCGAAGCGGGCCTGCTCGCCGAGGACGCGGCCGAGTTGCTGCGCGCCTTCTTTTCCGCGCGTCGGACCGGGAGCGCCGACTAGACCGGTGCCGGCGTCGGCTCGGCGGCCGTCGCGCGCAGCCGCAGCCCGACCATCGGGTAGATCAGGGTCGAGAGCACGGCGGCTCCAACCAGTGCAGCCGCGGTCGAGGTCCGCATCTCGCCCGCGTCGACGGCGACCGTTGTGATCGCGAGCACCAGCGGCAGCTGGGTCGCGCTGAAGAAGGCGAGCGCGAGCCGCTCGCGGGCGGCCAGGGTCCGGCGGTACAGAAGCAGCGCCGGAGCGCCCCTGACGATCAGGAACAGGCCGAAGAAGAGGAACATCTTGAGCACCCCGGCGGCGCTTCCGAAAAGCGCGTCGACGTCGAGGCTCATCCCGCTGACGACAAAGAAGAACGGGACGAAGAAGCCGAACGCAACCGCGGTCAGCTTCGAGTCGAAGACTCCGACCTCGCGGTCGCGGAGGATCTCGCGCGTGATCAGGCCGGCCGCGAAGCCGCCGAGCAGCAGGTCGAGCCCGAGATCGGAGGCGAGCAGCGCGAGCGTGAAGACGAGGACGACGATCCATCGGACCGCCAGTTGCGAGCTCGTCTCGAGGGTCCTCTCGAGCAGCGGAATGGTCCGGCCCGAGGATCGGACCGCGAGCACCGCGACCCCGACTGCGAGGGCCACGAACGCGACCAGGATCGCGGCTTCGTGGAGCGGACTCGAGGTCGTCAGGCCGAGGGTGAGGAGCATGATCGGGCCGAACTCACCCACTGCGCCTGCCGCGAGAAGGTAGGTGCCGAACCGGGTCTTGAGCTCGCCGCTGTCGGAGAGGATCGGGATCAGGGTGCCGATCGCGGTCGTCGCCAGGGCGGAACCCGTGTAGAGCAGCGAGAGCACGATCCCGGCCGCGGCCAGCAGCCCGCCGATCGAGTAGGCGATCAGGAGCGAGAACCCCCATCCGAGCAGGCCGAGCCGCAGCGGCTTGCCGCGGATCCGCCGCAGGTCGATCTCGTAGCCGGCGAAGAAGAAGAGCATCCCGAGGCCGAGACTGGAGAAGAAATCGGTGAAGCTGTCGACGCTCGCCGCGTCGAGCACCTGGGGACCGATGATCACGCCGAGGACGAGCTCGACGACGACGGAGGGCAACAGCAGACCGCGTCCCGCGACCAGCGCCGCGACGGTCCCGGCGACGGCGGCGGTGACCACGACGATCACGAACGACCCCGGGTCGACCCCGATCTCGCCCGCGTCGACGCTGCCGACGATCAAGCCCATTGAGCGGAGAGGGTGGGATTCGAACCCACGAGGCAGCTTTCACCGCCCACACGATTTCCAGTCGCGCACCTTAAGCCACTCGGTCACCTCTCCAGGCGAGGCTTGAAGATATCGACCGGTCGGTGCACGAAGGGGCGCGCGCCGTCGTGACGCGCGCCCCTTGCGAGCTAGTCGTCCGAGGGGGTGGCCAGCACGCTGCCGGTCGAGGCGTCGACCTTGACGTCGCTCGCCCCCACGTCCACGTTGAACACGAGATGACCTTGGTAGTCCTCGAGGTCGACCTCGTTCAACGGTCCGGAGGCCGCCGACTGGGCGGCGCCGATTGCCCGCTGCTCGCTGATCCGTGCCTGCGACAGCAGGTCAGCGCCATCGTCGAGCCGCGGCCCGTTACCGGCGGGCGCGCTGCTCGCCGACTCGTCGTTCCCGGCGGGCCCGCTGCTCGCCGTGGCGATCCCGGCTCCGCCGAGGGCCATCGCGGCCAACACGGCCGCGCCCGTGATGATGCGACTGCGCATCCGGTCCTCCTTTGTCGGTGACATCGCCGGCCGAGCCTGCCCGGCGGAGATGAAACGGCAGTGAACGGTGCGCTTCCGGCCCGGGCGCGGGCGAACCGCTCTACGCCGGGATCGGCGCCTCCGGGAGGCGATCGATCGCGGCGTCCATCTCCTCCTGGCTGAACTCGAGGTCGGCAAGCTCGCCGCGCAGGAAGGCGTCGTAGGCGGACATGTCGAAGTGCCCGTGACCGCAGAGGTTGACGAGGATCACCCGTTCTTCGCCGGCCTGCTTTGCTGCCTCCGCCTCGTCGAACGTCGCCCGCAGCGCGTGCGAGGGCTCGGGGGCGGGAATGATCCCCTCGGCGCGCGCGAACCGGACCGCGGCGTCGAAGGCCGCGGTCTGGTTGATCGCGACCGGGTCCACCAGCCCCTCCTTGACCAGCGCGCAGAGGCTCGGGGCGTCGCCGTGATAGCGCAGGCCCCCGGCGTGCACAGGCGGGGGGACGAAGTCGTGGCCGAGCGTGTACATCGGCATCAGCGGCGTCATCCCGACGGTGTCGCCGAAGTCGTAACGGTAGACGCCCTTGGTCAGCGTCGGGCACGCGGCCGGCTCCGCCGCCACGAACCGGGTCTGCTTCCCGTCGCGCAGATTGGCGCGCAGGAACGGGTAGGCGATTCCGGCGAAGTTCGAGCCGCCGCCGACGCAGCCGACGACCACGTCCGGGTACTCCCCGGCGAGCTCGAGCTGCTGGATCGCCTCCTGGCCGATCACCGTCTGATGCAGGCAGACGTGGTTGAGCACCGAGCCGAGCGAGTAATGGGTGTCGTCGTTCGCCGCGGCGATCTCCACCGCCTCGGAGATCGCGATCCCGAGGCTGCCCGAAGCGTGCTCCGCCTGCGAGCGACCGGCATCCGTGAGCTCGGACGGGCTCCGGTGGACCGTCGCTCCCCAGGTCTCGATCATTGCCCTTCGGTAGGGCTTCTGGTCGTAGGAGACCCCGACCATGAAGACCTCACATTCGAGCTCGAACATCTGGCAGGCGAGCGCCAGCGCCGAGCCCCACTGCCCGGCGCCGGTCTCGGTCGCCAGCTTCCGCGTCCCGGCCTGCTTGTTGTAGAAGGCCTGCGCGACGGCCGTGTTCGGCTTGTGCGACCCGGCGGGCGAGACGCCCTCGTACTTGTAGTAGATGTGGGCCGGCGTATCGAGCGCCCGCTCGAGACGCCGCGCCCGCAGCAGCGGGGTCGGCCGCCAGAGCTTGTAGACCTCGCGGACCTCGTCGGGGATCTCGATCTCGGGCTCCGCCGACACCTCCTGCTCGATCAGAGCGAGAGGGAACAGAGGCGCCAGATCCTCCGGACCCAGCGGTTGACCGGTGCCGGGGTGAAGCGGCGGCAGCGGCTCGCCGGGCAGGTCCGCGGTCAGGTTCACCCAGTGGGTCGGGATCGCCGACTCACCGAGCAGGAACTTGGTTTGCTCGCTGGCGCTCAACCGGGTCTCCTCTCGAGTCGCATCTGCGCTGCGATTCTATGCCGGACCCGACACCGGTCTCCAGCCGGACCGCGAACGCCTCGCGGGTAAGCGAACGCCTCGCGGGTAAGATCGATTCGATGAGCGAGGACGGCAGCTCGGGCCGGGTGTGGAGCATCTACCTGTCCGGCGAGATCCATTCCGATTGGCGTCAGCGAATCGCCGAGGGAGTGCGCGAGGCGGGCCTGCCCACCGAGCTGCTCTCGCCGGTGACCGATCACGGTGCCTCCGACGACGTCGGGGTCGACATTCTCGGCGCCGAGGACGAGGGCTTCTGGAAGGACCACAAGGGTGCCGGGGTCAACGCCGTCCGCACCCAGACGCTGCTGCGCAACGCCGACGTGGTCGTCGTCCGCTTCGGGGACAAGTACCGGCAGTGGAACGCCGCCTTCGAGGCCGGCTACGCCGCGGCGCTCGGAAAGCCGATCGTCACCCTGCACGATCCCGAGCTGACCCACGCGCTGAAGGAGGTCGATCGGGCCGCGATGGCGACCGCCGAGAGCCCCGAGCAGGTCGTGGAGATCCTCCGCTACGCGATCGCCGGCCCGGGCGTCCGCGTCTGAGCCGCAGGGGCTCGGGGCGAACGCGGCCCCGCGGCTCGGCCGCAGCCGCGCCAACGACCTCACGCTCTCGGCCGCCTCCGGCAACGCGGTGAGCTTTGCGGCGACTATCGCCGCCAACCTCACGCCCTCGGGGGGTGAACCGGGGGGCGAGCCCTAAGAACCCGCACAGCCAATCAGGAGAACCCGTCGACCCTGATGATCATCATCTGGCCGTCGGCGGTCTTACTGATGGCCTGGGACTGGTACCGGCAGTAGAGGCCGACCTCGCCGCCGCCAGCCGGCACCTGCACGCCTCCGTTCATCGACACCGAGACGGTGGTTGTCTCTTGGGACGCATACTCGCGACGGTCCCGTCCACCCCCGACGAACGCCCCATTCGTGTCCCGCAGCTCACACGCGGTGTCAAAATAGAACGTGCCCTGCCCGCCCACGTGGATCTGGAGGTTCGCGGTTGCGGCGATCGCGTAGCTGCCTGCTGGCAGCGACTTGCTCGTCACTTTGGTGAAGACGTTGTTATCAGCGATCGGCACGTTTCCCTGACCGGCGAAGGTGACCGTCGTCGTCGGCGGCATGTTGAGGCTCGATTCGTTGATGTCGGTCCCCGTGAGCGAGTTGTCGGTCGCTGCCCTGCTGTCGACGGAGCCGCTGAGGAAATCGCCGTTGCCGAGCGAGAAGTTCTTGATGTCGGCGCTGGTCAGCGAGTCGTCGGTCGCTGCCCGGCTGTCGACCGAGCCGGTGAGGAAATCGCCGTTGCCGAGCGAGAAGTCCTTGACGTCGGCACTGCGGATGTCGCCGTTCTTGTAGTCGGCGGTCGTCAGCGAGCCGTTGACGATGTTGTCGCCGGTCCACTCATTAGCGGCGTAGGCGACGCCGCCGGTCAAGACCAGGAACAAGGAGAGCGCCCCCGTCCACTGGCGGCGCAGGTGGATCAAAAGCTTGGAAAACACGGTGACTTCACTCCTTGTTCGGAGCCGCCCGCAGCGGCTCAAGTGAGGCCCAGCGTGCACCAGGGCGGTATGCGTTCGGTCAGTGACCGGTAAAACCGTCCAGGCTGGAGCCAATGCGTCTAATCCGGATCGGGCTTCTAATGCGTAAGCGGGTCCGGCTCGATCCGGGCCAGGTACCGACTTCCATCGGGCTGGATCACGATGCAGCCGATGTAGCCGTCTACGATCGGCGCCAGGTTTCCGACCGCGTGCACGTCGTCTCCGGCGTTGGCGAAGAAGATGCCGGAGCCGCCGTCGATCCCGCCGCCGTTGACGAGCAGTGCCTGGTGGCCGTCCGGGAGCTTCATCCACTCGATCTGCTCCGGGTCGAGGTCAAGCTCGGGAACACGATCGGCGAGGCGGTCGAGGACGGCGAGGCGGTCCGCGTCGGTGGGGTTCAGGTATTCGGTCCCGCGAGGCATGAGCGTGAGGTTCCCGTCGGTCGCGGAGTGACCCGCCCTCGTGCCCGGGCGGCGAGACTCCTCGCTAGCCTTGGCGGCCGCTACCTGGAGGGGTGGCAGAGCGGTTGAATGCGGCGGTCTCGAAAACCGTTAGTCGTCACTTAGGCGGCTCGAGGGTTCGAATCCCTCCCCCTCCGCTGACAGAGCCGAATCCCGCTACAGCAAGCGGAAGACCCGTCCTTCAAGTGCTGAGGCGCCAGGTGCATGAAGGCCGACTGACCCCGATAGACACCGATCCGGCGCTGTCCCGATTGTCCCATCACTGTCCCACGGCCAGCGCCTCCCACCCCTTTCGCGTGCGCATCGGAACCCGGGCGGCTGGGACTCCTACCTCCGACGTACATCCGCGCCTGAGTCACGCCATAGCTCCGGCCTCGTCTACGGTGCTCGGAAGATTGAGGCGAAGCTGAGCCGAAAGCGTCGGCGCATCTCTGGATCTGTTCAAACTAGTCGGGCAGTACGAATGACTGGCTGGCCGCGTCCGAGCTTTCCTCGGCGATCTCGGGCCACCTCAGGCCGGTGAGCAGGGCGACGTCGAAGATCTCCTGCACCAGCTCCTCGAAGCGCAACAAGCCGAGCGTTTCGCCGCTACGGATGTCGACCGCCCAGATGCCGCAGAGGCGCTCGTCGACGCGCTCGGACACCGGCAGGCCGCCGAGACCGTTCTAACGAGCGTTATGATGGGTCTAACTCGGCCAACGTCCGAGGATGACACGTCGGAAGTCGTGATCCGGACCGGGCAGGCGGCTGAGGCTTCCGCCCGGATGCCTTTCTTCGTCCTCCTATTCTTCGTTGTCTTGCCAGTGGCCGTACCCATCTGGGGGATGCGCGGCGAGCTGCCCCGGTTACAAGAGATGCGGCGCGGTGGGGCCAACGAGCGGTTGCTCTCATTTCTGATCGCCGTGTTGCTTCTCCGCCGAGTCTTCGCTCTGGTGGCAATAGAACTGGCGGTGTGGTGGATAGCCGGTAACGACTCGTGGTTCGAGTCCCCATATCCCGACCGTGCGACTGTCCGTCTACTAGACATCGGGTTCCTGGCGGCTTTCCTCGCTTGCACGGGCGTCCTTTGGATCGGCTCCTCTCGCTTGCCTGAGGACCAGCGAGCCCACCTGCGTGCCGAGCCCTTCTGGGGGAAGAGCGACTAGCACGTCGGGTAGATGAGGGCCGGGAACGGTGGCGTGTGCGCCAGCGCTGGCAGAACTTCGGCATCCCCCAGGGGTTGCAGTTCCGGACGGGCCGAAATAGGCTCGACGCAGCGAACTCGGGAGGACGCATGGCACGGACGCGGCGGCCCAGCGAGCGGATGCGGCGGTCGCCGACGATCCGCATCGGGGTGCTCGGGCTATTCGCGGCGTTCTTGGTTGCCTCGTCGCTGGCGCTCGCCCCGCGCGCCGAGGCGTTTGTCTACTGGACGAACCCATACCCGAACCTAGACTCGATCGGCCGCGCCGACCTCGACGGGACCGGCGTCAACTCACGCGTCATCCCGATCAGCACCGCCGACGCCTACCCGCGCGACCTCACGATCGACGCCGAGCACGTCTTTTGGGCGGCTGCGTGTTTCTCGGAGCCCCCAACGACGCCCTGCACGAGCGGCGCGATTGGCCGCGCCAATCTGGGCGGCACCGGCGTCGACCAGAGCTTGATCGGCGGCATCAACCCCGGCGGCATAGCCGTCGACGCCGAGCACATCTACTGGACGTGGTCTGACTGCGACGGGGGATGGGGTGTCCATGGGTCGATGTGCACCACCGACGAGCTGGCGGCGGGACCACCGGGCGGGATCGCCCGCGCCAACCTCGACGGCAGCGGCGTCGAGCGGGACTTCATCAGCGGCATCGACTCTGATCAGCTCGCCGTCGACTCCCAGCACATCTACTGGACGGGGAACCTCTGCGGAAAAGGGTGTAGCGGGCCGATCACCTCTGGCATCGGGCGCGCCGACCTCGACGGCACCGGCGTCGATCGGAGCTTCGTGGCAGTTCTGCCTAGCGGGGTTTCTGGCGTCTGGCTCACGGGCCTCGCGATCGACGCCGCCCACATCTACTGGACCGGACAGCTCTTCTCCTCCGCAGGCGAGTTCGGACCCACGCTCGGGCGTGCCAATCTCGACGGCAGCGGTGTCGACGGCGCCTTCATCGGAGGCGAACTCGGTCCTTTTCACATGCCGTTCTGGGCTGAGGTCGCGGTCGACGACGCCCATATCTACTGGACGAACTATGGCCCCGCCGCCGCGGCATCGGTGTTCCGCGCGAACCTCAACGCCAGCGGCATCGAGCGCCTCATAAGAGCCGGCGGCGACAAACACTTCTTCCCGGGTGCCCTTGCGGTCGACGCCCTCACAGACACCAAAGTCGCGGGCAGGGCGAGCGCCGCCAGGACCCAGAAGCAGCAAGGCAAGAAGATCGTCGTCAAGGTGAAGGTCAAGGCCAAGGAGCAGCTCACCGCCAAGGCCAGCGGCAAGGTGAAGGTCAACCCCACCTACAAGCTGAAGCTGAGGCGGGTCGAAGTCGCAGAGGACACGACCAAGACGCTGAAGCTGAAGCCGAGGAAGGGGAAAGCGAAGCGGATCGCCACGGCGCTGAAGCGCGGCAAGAAGGCGACCGCGAAGCTGACGGTGAAGCTGACCGACGCGGCCGGGAACAGCAAGGCCGTGAAGCTGCGGGTGGCGCTGAGG